>JACKMX010000001.1 GCA_024235175.1 Chromatiaceae bacterium
GAATCAAGGCCACCCAAGCCAGCGGAAGAATCGCTGGTACCAGTGCAACGGTTTCAATTCGCATGCCTGATCAACATCAGCCCATAGCAGCGCTCTGCGCAATCGTTTTCTAAGGCTCATCATCAATTTCCCTCAAGTGGTGGTATCACCCAGTACCCTCTTTTCCATTCAAACCCTGCCGCGTGCAGCCATGCACGCTGTTTTGCCGTCGATTTGCAGCACGGTCTAATCCATGTAGCGCCGTCACTGTGGAATGTCTCAGGGTTTGGCAATCCAGGCGCAACGCGCAGCACTCGGTCTACGCGATCCTGGCGAACATCACGCCTAACAAGGCGGCCAACTTCGTTCGCTTTGCTCACTAGGACTCCTCGCTCCGATCGTCGCCTGTTGCCTTGGCGTTATAAGGAAACAGGCTCCAGGTCCGCGATAGAGATGCAGGCAATATCAACATCCAGCGTCCCGTACACAGCCTGGATAGCAGCTTTGTATGTCGAGCCAAACAAGGACCCATGCTGTTTCTTAAACTTCCAGATCCGGCCTTTCATTCGGTTCTGTTTGCCGTAGCCCTTGGAAATGATCACCTCTCTGCCCTCTTGGCAGGTATCGTGATTCCATCGTGGCCCGTAAACCCGCAATTCTTCTGTTTTGGTGCCATATTTAAAGGCTTCGTAATATTCAGTGTTGAGCGGTATAAATAGTGGTTTCATCGTCAAAATTCCTTATAACAAGCGGGTGCAGCGGACACCTCACTCGCTGCGCTCGCTCGGGTCCGCTGACCCTTGTCGTTAAATGCTCAACAACCGCCATGCCTGCGCTGCACATTGCGGCACCTGTCCGTTTCCAGTGGCTGCAAGTCTGTCCACTTGGCAGGCCACCCCATCAGCCATTCCGTTAGTGCTGGGTTCGGATAGCCATTGCTTAGGTACTTTTCCGTTTTTCTGAAATATTTCAAACCGCTGCCAATCTTCGCTCCAGAAGGTCTGCATTCTCCTTTCTCTTTCCTCTCTATTGAGGTCAGGCACCACCCCACCGCAAACCCGTCTGTTTTCACGGGCGTTGGCCACAACCCAGCAGCGTTTTCTCTCGTGCGGTGCTCCGACTTCGTGAGCTCCCAGCACACACCATCTTGCATCAAACCCCATTTCGGTAAGGTCACCGAGTACCACGGCAAGTCCTCTTCCCACAAGCAGAGGTGAGTTTTCCACGAATGCGTATTGGGGTCGTACCTCGTCGATAATTCTTGCCATTTCGTGCCAAAGCCCACTTCTTTCGCCTTCGATTCCTGCCCCTTTTCCGGCGCCGCTAATGTCCTGGCAGGGGAATCCCCCAGAAACCACGTCAACACGTCCACGCCAAGGCTTTCCGTCAAAGGTTCGCACGTCATTCCAGATCGGGAAGGTTGGCAAAAGTCCATCATTCTGTCGCATTGCGAGAACACTTGCGGGGTATGGCTCCCACTCCACAGCGCAGACACATCGCCATCCGAGTAATTCGCCTGCCAGTATTCCTCCACCAGCGCCAGAGAAAAGTGCCAACTCATTCATTCACCTATTTCCAAAATCGCATATAACAAGTATTTGCAGCCAGACCTTCGCTCCGCTCAGGCCGCTGAACAAAATCGTTAGGCGTCCAAGTCACAGCAGCAAGTATCCTCGCCGCAGTCGTGGCAGTAGTCGCCGAAGTCTGGTTCGTCGTCTGGCGCTTCCTCGCATTCATCCAGCCAATATTTCACGCCGTCCTTCATTACCCATTTGCGCACCTTGAATCCATCGGTGTCGATCGACATTCCGAAGCCTTTAGTGATTGCCATTACCAGTCTCCATGTTCGCCGCATGTCGGCGGCTCGCGTTCGTCACTCGGTTTCCTCTGCGCAGTTTCAAACCACATCCACGCGAAGATGTTGCCTTTGTCGATGTCTTGCCAGCAGTCGTCGGCGTAATCCATTTCGCAGTCACCGTTGTCGTTCACGCGGGCGCTGAAGTTGTAATCTTCGCCAAGCGTTCGATGCCCGATAATCACAGAGAAATAGTCCCAGCCTTGATGTCTGCTCTCCTGCTCAATATCAACATCAAAGTCACCGTCCCAATCGCCGAAGCAGTTTTTTAGTTCTTCTTCTAGGGTCGATTCTTTTGGAAGATTCTCATCGCCTAACAATTCGCTCATGGCATTCACTCACTCTGTTCGTTAATTCGGACGCTGGCTACGCCAGCGCCGCTTACCCTGGCGTTAGGCGCGTGTCAGCTTGTAGCTAATAGACTTCGCAGAATACCAGCCCTTGTTACCAACCCCGCCGCCGAGCTTTTTGGGCTGGTAGTGCCACCTCACAAGGTCTACGGCTTCCTCGATGACCTGCTCATCGGATATATTCATTTCAACTTCGATGGTCACTATCCACCTAGTTTTCTGGCCGTCTGTCATCTGTCAACCCTCCACGGCTAACAAGTTTGTTAACTCGGAACGCCATTCCGCTGGCGCTCCATGTCGTCCGGTTACAATGGCGTTATACGCGTTTAGCTGGCATTGCTATGATGTGGTAATGCTCACGCCCAATACGCAACCACAGTCCAGGCGGCTCATAGCAAGCGCGCGAAACCCAATAAAATTTGAATAGAGGTCGGCGTGTAACAAGGCGCTCATTCGTCATCGTCTAGCACCTCGATCACACGAACCTTTTCACAATCCCAATCATCCGGCACCGAAACCCATCGGTGCTTCGTATTCGCAAATATGGAGAGAAATCTCACAACCTCCCTCGGCTCAGGTTTCACGCGCCAGTCGTCCAGGTTGCTCCACATGGTTGGATATTGCTCGGTTACGAGCCACTCCCTGCTTGTTTGCCGCCACTGCAACGTCTTCCCGTCTACATAAGCCTGCAGCAAAGGGATCAGCTTCCGTGCTTGTTCTTTCGTGTCCATATCACCCTCCACGCCTATTCCAATTCACTGGCCGACTCTTGATATTGTCGCGCTCGATTGGCACATCCATCGGCGCGTCAATTCCGATGCGGATCTGCTTTCCGTTTACATCAAGGACCGTTACCGCAATGTCCTTGCCGATACAAACGACATCGCCGGGCTTGCGTGTGATGATTAGCATTGCAATGTTTCCTTTACCGCGTTGATTGCCTTTGTCAGTGCCGCTTTCTGCTCTTTGTCCAGCGTGCCGTAAACAGACCGCCCGGCGTCCTGCAGGTCGGCAAAACGCTCGGCGTCTTCGCAACTACCTAGCGCGGCGATGATTTCGTCATAGGTCCAAACTGGCGCGCTTTGCGCTGGCGCCTGTTGCTTGGCAACGCGCAGCGGCTGCACCGTGT
>JACKMX010000002.1:0-895000 GCA_024235175.1 Chromatiaceae bacterium
CGCATCCGGCGTGTAGCTGAAGCTGCCGTTCGCATTCAGCACCAGCGTGCCGTTGCTCACATCGGTATCCAGCGCGTAGCTCAGGCTCCCGCCCGAGGTGGTGCTGTCGTTGGTCGAGACATCCGCGTTCAGCACCGTGTCCTCATTCGTGCTGAAGCTCTCGTCCGTCACCGTCAGGTCGGTCACCGGATTCACGGTGATGTTCATCGTCCCGCTGGTGACACCGCTGCCGCTGTCGTTGACCGTGTAACTGAAGCTGCAGTCGGTCGAGCTGTTCGACGCCGAGGTGAAGGTCAGGTCCGTCAGCTCTGCCGCTGTCACCGTCATGCCGTTGGTCACCGTCACCGTGCCGCCCGTGTGTGTCAGCGTGCCACCGTTCAGATTCAGACCACTGATCGTCACCGACTGCAGGCTGTCGCCCTCCGCATCGCTGAACAGAAAGTCGCTTGGTCCTATCACCAGCGGTACATCTTCCAACGCCACCACGGTGTTGCCGCTCGCCACCGGCATATCATTTACACCGGTTATCGTAATGGTCACCGTCGCTACATTCGAATCCCCTTTGCCATCGTTAGCCGTATAGGTAAAAGTATCAATGGCGTGCTCACCGGCAGCGAGGTAGTCGAACTGGCCGTTGGGATCGTAGGTGAAGCTGCCATCGGCATTGAGCGTAACCAGACCAAGTGTGGTTGATGTATCGAGATTGGTTGCGGTCAATGCGTCGTTATCACCATCGAAATCATTGGCCAGAACGCCCGATAAAGCTGTAATAGAGAGGGAGGAGTCCTGATCCGTCTGGTAACCCTGATAGACGGGTGCCGCAGAGACCCCTTCAGCACCTCCAAGCAGGCCATTGTTGGCGAAGGATGAGTGGTCTATCGATACCACGCCGCTTCCTTCATCCAAACGCCAGTTGCCGACCAGACCTGCTTCTGCACCAGACAGCAGACTGTTCATATTCGTCTGGAGTTCAATATCGGTGCGAGTCGTATTCCATACCCTCACTTCATCTATCTGACCGTCAAACCGCTGAGTTACCGCATTCTGGCGGCCACCGATATACAGATCATCGTATTGGGTATAGACATCGCCGATAGCGCCGGAGCGGGAAAATGTTTCCACCAATTCGCCATTGATATAAGTCTTGGCTTCTCCGGCGATGGCGTCATAAGTCACCGCAACATGTGTCCACTCCCCTGCGGTCACAAAGTGGCCTGTGTTGTGCCACGCCCATGTTGGAACCGTATCCGCGATCGCCCACTTGATTTCTCCCGTATCGGCTGTGATGCCTACCTCATATTCACCCTCCTTGTTGAGTATGATCTGAGTTCCTGTCCCGTTGCCGCTGTGGTTGATCCAGGCCTCCATGGTCAGATTGTTGGTCATCTGCAGGCTGGCATGATCCGCCACTTGGATAAAGTCATCACCATCGAAAACCAGATGAACTGTGTCAGGCTTCGCAACAGGGGTGTCTTCAGTGGAATTAACCGTGATCAGAATGAACTGCGAGAGGCTGTTCACCCCGCCATTATCGGTTCCGCCGGAGTCGGTGACATTGAACTGAAAAGCGGTTACTCCGCTGCCATCAGCTGCTGTTTTGAACTGCATCCCCTGAATCTGCGCAAGCGTATAGGCGCCTATGGTTACCTTGGTCGTACCATCGGCAAGCACCACGTCGCCGATGTTGGAATCCGGCAGTGCCGTGACCGAATAGGTGAGGGTCTGGCTGCTCTCGTCGGCACCGCCGCCCGGACCGTAGGCAACTGTGCCCAATCCCAATGAGGTAAGCCCGGAATCTTCCGCTACTGTCAGATTTGCTAGCGTGCCGGCGGTTCGGATTGGGATGTCGTTCACTGCATCGACAGTGATCAACACATTGCCGGTCACACTGGTTTGATCGGCTGCCAATGCGGCAATTTCGTCGGCACTCAGGGCGCGGGTGTAAATGCGCGCATCATCGATTTTTCCGTCGAAGTCCCAAGTGGTTTCTCCGTTGCCGTGCTTGCCGATTGTTGTATCGCTACCCAGGTCATAAACAACTGCCGAGGTACTGTTGGTTTGCGCAGCCACTACGCCGTCGATATACAGGCTCTGAACATTCGTCGTCGTATCCACAGAGTAGGCAACGTGATGCCATCCATCACCCGCGACAAATTGAAAAGACTTTGCGTCCACCCAATCGCCGGCCTCCCTGAAACTTCCTATCACACCATAGCCTCCGGAAGAGGCATCCAGACGCAAAATAACGCTGTCACCGAGACTGATCACCTCCGCGCCTTCACTATCGGCCGCATTCAGATTCACCCAGGCAGCCAGCGTCACATTCTGCGGATCACCGAAGCGGCCGCTGATCGTGACGCCGTCATCGGTACCATCCAGACTCAGCACTTCACCCCGCGTGCCGTCGGTCACCGTGGTTGCGTTGTCGATCAATACTCCATCCTGCGACACTCCGACACTGTCATCCACGGCGTTCCCAGCATCGAAGGTGTAGTGGCCCTCGAGACTTGCCGCCGCCGCGGTGGTCACCTGGAGATTGGCGCTGCCGGCATAATCACCTGTGGGTGCATAGATCATCCCCTGCAAGGCTGCGTTGATATCGCTTTCGCCGCCCTGAATCACCATCGAGGCACTGCCGTTGCTGCCGCCGGGAAAAGAGAGACCGGTGGTCTGCGACAGCGTCAACGTGCCATTAGTGACGGTCAGCGTGACCTGCAGGCGTCCGTCAGCGCTGCCCGTGTCGCTGACGCTGACGGCGTTGCCGTTGCCGGTGGAGAAGACCAACGTACCGTCTTCGTTTACATTCTGCGCGCCGGGAAGCGTCTGGGTCGGCTCTCCGCCCTGGTTGTGGAGCTGTATCGTGAAGGCTTCGTCGTAGCTGTTGCCGTCAACGTCAGTGACACGCACGGTCAGCGTATGCGTCGCGTTGGTTTCATAATCCAGCAGCGAACCGTTGGCGACCGTGATCCGGCCGCTGTCGGCGTCAATGGCAAATGCACCGCTGACTGTCTGCGATTGGATCGTATAGGTCAGCGCATCGGTGGCATCGAGGACTTCGTCGGCGTTCCATTCGACCACGTAGTAGTGGTTGGAGGCGGTCGTTGGCGCGTCGTACCACTCGCCGCTGCTGCCATCCAATCTCGCCGCATCCTCTACACCGCCGAGATCATTTGGTTGTGTAGCGTTCCAATTTTGGTAGCTGGCGCCATACTTGCCACCCGTTTCAGCCCCCAGCCAGAACTGGTCTGCATCCGTTCCGCCCGACAGCCAGCGCCAGGTCCCTTCGACAGTCTGGTCGGTCGCACCGAGCCAGACGCTGCCCGACAGCGGCTGCGCCAGATTCTGGACGATCTCGTTCTCCGCCGCGGACCGGATGGTGACCAGCTGGCCGTTGACTCCTGCAAGCGTAGTGCTTTCAGCTGCCGTTTTCGCGGAAGACCAATCCGTCAGTGAATTGACCGTTTTGTAGAACTTACCCGTCATCTCGCTGTAAGTCAGGTTTGCATCGGCGGCAAGCAGTGCGTTAATCCTGGCCTCGCGTTCGGCATCCGTGCCGTAGATGCTGCCGACGGCCGTGCCTGTCAAGGCATTTTCATTCAATTCAAAAGTAATTTCCGGGGTGCTGGGTACGAATCCGCCGCCGGCAGCATGCTTCACAGTCAAATTATTGCCGCTAACGGCATCGACAATAACGCCGTTGGTTGAGAGATTGTTGAAGATCCAGTTCGCTAGCAAGCCACCTTCGTCATAAGGCAGTGTACTGTCGTAGTTGGATAGGATCTCGGAGCCGGTACGAACATCATCAAATACGCGAATGTCGTACAAGGTCGCTTTCAGCGTTTGTGTGGACATGTAGTCGCCATCAACGGAATCCTGCTCCTGACCGAAAACCAGAGCACCGCCGGGATCCAGCGTCTGCCCGGTTGCAAGCCCTGTCCCCCCGCCTTTGGACTGACCATCCACAAAAATTTCCAGGTCACCGCTGGTGTTTGACCAGGTTAAGGCGACTGAGTGTCGAAGCCCATCATTGAGTGAGAAAAAATTAAAGTTGGAAAATATCTGATTCTCGCCTGCAAGATGAACCTTCAGGTATCCGTCACTGGTGAGAATCCCCAGCAGTTCGTTGCTCAGATCGCCGGTTGAACCGGTCGCGTAAGAAATCAGTGGCGAGTCCGTAGCCAGCTGTGTTGAAGAGAACTGCATCTCCAACGTAAAAGAGGATAATCCGCCCAGCACGCTTCCCCCATCATCGGCAATGACGTAAGCATCGTTGCCGCCGTCATTGTTGAGACTGAGGCCTCCATTGTCGGTGAAGGTTGCCGCCAGATCCGATGGCGTTGTATCGGAAGCTGAGACTTCCCATGCCATCTCCAAACGATCTGCTCCGGTGCCCTCGACCCCGATACCGGTTACATCGAACGACAGACTGGTGAAGGTACCGTTGATCTGCACTGAACCGGCCGCAGTCCCCAGGTTCGGATCGGCGGAAGCCTCTGAATTGTTGTTCGGAGTGCCTACCAGAGCACGGTAAAACTTGTCGGCATCGACCTGAAAGTGACCGACACCAGCCAGCTTGGTGAGGGTCGCACCGGCTGTGGTTACTGTCCATTCGCTGGAGTTAGCCTGCGACGAGGCTGACCCACCCAACCTATCGATATGCAAAATCGGATTGGTAACCACCTTATCGAAAGTAAAAGTTACCGTAGCGGTGCCCGCGTCGGACTGGGCGGAACTGGTGCTCATCTCAGGATTGCTATCCCAGACGATGCGGGCATCCAGGCTGCTCCATCCCTCGGCCGATGCATTGCTGAAAAAAGACTGGTTGGTCAGACTATCCGTTCCCATAATCTGAACATCCGTATTTCCCGGCGTGGTAAATGAGGCAATTACACTTACAGGAGATGCTGCCGTTGTGGTGCTGGAGTAAGGTGCAACCCCCGACCAGGAACCGGTGAGCACATCTGTTGCCAGGGTGGCGAACCATTCAGATTGTACGGACCGGCTGGGAACAGACGCCGTTTCGATAGATCCAGCCCTGTACTCCAGTTCCCAGTCCCCGTCCAGACTCTGATGGCCGGTCAGATCATCCGAAGCCGCCACATCGGCGCCGGTCAATATGGAAAGTCTGTCGATGAACTGCTCACCAATGGCCGTCGACGCCAGATCACACCCATAGATCAGCAGGTCACCATCAACATTGAATGCCTGACTCCAGCCCCGGATCTCTTCCGACGCGGCGTTGAGAGTCGTTTGATCGAGCGTGCTGTTACCGATCCGGATCGCACCGTCGCTGCCGTGGGAGATGATGTGCACCGCGTCCAGATCCCGGAATCCGGCAAGAACATCGCCGATCTGGGCAACGCCGTCTCGGTCGGCTTCGAGCAGCACCACCTCGATCTGGCGGTTGTCGTCCTCGCGGGAGAGCAGATCGTCCAGCAGCTGTTGATAGTCGGGGGTGGCAGGATCGACGAAGACCAGTTCACTGCGCAGCCGGTTGCTGTCATCCGTCCCTATCAGCGAATGGTATTCGGATTCATCGAGCAGGTAGGGAGTGACAGCATCGGACTGCACCACCAGATGATCATCAGGATTCGTATCAGTCTGAGGTTGCAGCGCAACACTTCCATCAAGCAATGCCTGAACCGGGTCGTCGGCACCGGACCCGTCGACGGCTGCGCCAAACAGATCGGCGGAGAAGAGCAATTTGGGTTCGAGCGCCTCGATAAGGGGATTTGCGCGATTCCTGGTCTTTTGCTTCTTTTTTGACGATCCCATACCCAGCTTCCTCTACACACCGCAGACATGATTTGGAGAATCCCAATGGTGGTATCGGCAATGAGCAAAAAAAATACAGGGAATATAAGTAGTTAGTGTTCGCCAGATAACCCTCCTCTCCCTGAAAAGAGGGTGTCGCAAAAACCCCCTCTCCCTCGTGAGAGGGTGTCGTAAAAGATTGCGTACCTTCTCCCTTTGAGAGGGTGTCGTAATAGATTGTGTTCCTTCTCCCTTCGAGAGGGTGTTTTACGACACCCTCTCGAAGGGAGAAGGGATAAAACCTTTTCCGGAGTCTGCGGAAATCGACCTGATCAACGCTGGGCAAATTGCGCAGGGCAGATTACCGATTTTACCGATGAGCGGGCGGGCAGCTGACTGACCCACTTGGGAAGATCTGCACCGGCCGGCAGGGAGAGATCGAGCCACCAGTACTGCTTGTTCGTGACAGAACGCGGTGTGACCTCAGACGCAAAACCCTTCTCAGCCAACTCTTGCTGGCGTTTGACGGCCGTTCCGTGATTGCTGTAAAGACCAAGAGAGACGCTCCCTTTTCTCACACCGGAGCGAAAATGGTATCGATCGGTGATGCCAGCTCTATCCAGCCTGTCGAGCAGCATTTCAAGCGCCTCGGGGGTGGGCTCGACCGAGGCCAATACAATAAAGTCCCCTTCGACTGATTGGGTTTCATTGCGCAGTGTCAGATTCTGCGACACCTCCTGCAATCCATCGAACCAGCGTCTGGCAATGCTCTCCCTGCTGAATGGGCCAATGGTATGACAGGAAGCGGGCTGCTCTTTTTTGCTGACCGGCACCGATTCGAAATCCAGGGTGGAATCCCGAGTGGGGAGCGTCGAATCTGAAACAGCGGTGTCTTGAACCGCCGCAACTGCCTGTTCGGTTGATTTCGGTGCGCCCGGTTCAGCCGCCGCAACTGCCATTTCCACTGTTTTAACCGGAATTGGCACTGCAACCTCTTCGGTTTCCACCACCAGGGTATCCTCTGAGACCTCGGCCGCTGCTTCAACATCCATGAGTTTCGCTGCCCCATCCACCATTGCGTCTTCTGTGGCTTTCAAACTTTCCGCGACCGTTGCAATTTCAGTCGCTTCTGTATCTACCGGGTTTCCTGCAGCCTCCGCCACCGCTGCGACATCTGCCTGCATCTGCGGAACGAATCCGAGGCGACAGCGCAATCCGGCGGGAATCCTATAACCCGGATTAGCCAGATTCAGGCGTACACCGTAGGTTCCGCTGGCTGCATCGGAAACCCGGTCAACCCGCTCAACAGTTGCCATAAAGGTTTCTGCTTCAGGGATAGTGGGAGTCACCTGTGCCTGCATGCCGGGCTTGATGCGGCCCAGATAGTCGGTGGATACGATCACTTCCACGTGCAGGGGGTCCAGTTGCGCCACGCGCATCACAGGCTCGTCGTCGATATACTCACCTGCAGACTTGAAGCGCTCCGTCACCACGCCATCGACCGGGCTGCGGATGGTGCGGCGGTCGAGCATCGCCTCGGCGCGCACCAGCTCCAGCCCTGCGATACGTTTGTTGTCGAGCTCCTGACGCACCTGCAGCTCGGCAATGCGCGTCTCGCTAACCACTGTATCGAGTTCATGTTTTGAGATCGCCGCGGTCTGCAGCAGGGAGCTGTTGCGATTTTGCGTGAGGTGGCCGAAGCGGGCTCCCTCCTGGCGCAGTTCGATTGCCGTATTCAGGTTCGCCCGCTCCCTGGAGAGTTCCAGCGCGGCGCGCTCAACGCTTGATTCCAGCTGGGCGATGATCGTTCCCTTTGCGACCTGATCGTTGCGATCAGCCAGAATCGATTCGACCACACCGGGCACGGCGCTGCCGATGTCGACTATTTCGCTGGGTTCGATGATGCAGTCAAGTTCCGGAATGTCACCGCCCCCTCCGGCCGCTGCCGGACTCTCCGCAGCTTCGATGCCCGAAGCCAGTAAAGTCACGCCGAGGATTATTGTGATTGCCCGCGCTATTATTTTCACTCGAAACATCTACTGGAGAGTCAGATACGTTTGCCTTCAACTGGTATTAATCATCGTCTCAGTTTACAAATACTTTAGTTATTGAGGGGCAGAGAGCGGAGTGAAACGGAGATCCCCTGCACGATCAATCGGTTGGGTAACCGATGTTCGTCGGCAATGATGATGGTAGCTGAAAGAACAAAAAACTCAGTAAGTTATATCAATCTTATTTATCGATTGTGGCGGTTTGTCAAAGAGCGAGTCGACTCAGCAGCAGCTGCCGGCCGCTGCGGATCCATTGATCGGCCAAAGGCTCTGCGCCATGCTCGAAGCGTACATAGGCACGCTGGCCGACGCCGCTGACCGGGAGGTCCTCAGGTAGTTCCAGATCCACCTGGAACACCTTTTCGGCGGCAGTCAATCCGCCATCCTCCGTGGGCTTGACCGCGATTGTTCCCCCGCCTGCCGCGCCCAAGGCGCGGCTCGGCAATGCGGTGCTGCCTCCCGGCGTCTCCCGCAGAACACTGGACTGCACGGCTTCGCCCAGACGTTCGGCCAGTCTCACCTCCACCCGCTCCACTCTCCGGCGCACCAGCCCGATGGAAGCCTGGGGAACAACAGTTCTTACGATCATACCCCCCGGATTTATCACATATCCGATCAGCTCCCCCTGGCGAAAATGACGGCCCAGGATGCGCTGTGCTTCCGGCAGCACGAAAACACCCCCCGTTTCGCTCTTCACCAGCAGCGTCGCTGCCTGCTCCTGAAGCTGTGCCAATTCTGATGCGATGGTGGCTATTTCGTCCCGGGTTATTGCCGAAGAGACACGGTTGGTCAGGCGCTCAGACGCGGCGCGGATCTCCAGCTCCCGGTGCCTGGCTTCAAGCACTTTGATGCGCGTCTCCAGTGGCGATGCACGCATACGTAAAATCGGCGTACCCGCATTGACCTTCTCTCCCGGCTTTACCAGCAACTCGCTGACGAAACCGTCTGTACCTGCGTATAGACGGGCCTGATCGGATACCCAGACCACACCTTCGGCGTTGGTCGTCAGGGCCACCGGAGAGAAGATGAGTGAGGCCGAAACTACGGCGGCGAACAGCGCCGATATCATGGACGCGCGCACCCGCCTTCCTGTCAACGCCGCTCCGGTCATCAGATAGCGGAGCGCGCGGAACAGCGGCATGACTATCTGCATGGCAACCGCCCAGCATCCCAGCGCAACGCCCACGAAGAGGTACTGTTGCGCCAGAAACAGCACGATCGCCACCAGTACGGTCATGCGGTAGAGAAATGCCGCCAACCCGTAAACAACGAACCAGGCCGGTTCCCCCGGTGCGGTTACCGGTGAACGCACCTGAGCCACACCAAACAGGTATCGCTGTATCAGAAAGAGATAGTAGCGACTGGCCCGCGAAGAGAGGTTGGGGATCTCGATGAGATCCTGCAGCATGTGATAACCATCGAATTTCAACAGCGGATTGGCATTGAATAACAGCGTCGATACGCTGCCGATCAGCATGGCATTGAGTGCCAGATCCTTCACCAGCCCTGGCTCAACCGACAACCAGACAAACAGCGCAAGCGCAGCCAGGAACAGCTCCACCATAATACCCACGGCGGCAACCAGCACACGTTTGTGCCGGTCACGGAAACTCCAGGCAGCGGATGCATCCACGTACGGAACCGGCGCCAGCACCAGCAGCGTGATGCCCATTTCGTGAACTTCGCCGCCCCACACCTTTACCGCAAAGGCATGCGCGAACTCGTGTACTGTTTTGATACACCAGAACACCGCCAGCATCAGGATCAGATTCGACGGTGAAAGTATGCCCGGATCGACCGCCAGAGTGATGCTCTGAAAGTTGGTCAGAGCCAGCAGAGCGGCGAATCCCACCAGGAGCAGCCAAAGCAGCACTCCGGCTCTTGTAAACAGGGGAGTTACCCAGGGCAGCAATCGATTCAGCAGGCGATCCGGATCGAGCAACGGAAAACGGATGGAGAGCGGGTTCATGACGGCACGCTGCAGCCGCAACCGCCGATCATGCTGAAACCGTTTGAAGAAGTCTCTGGCTTCGGAAGGCAGATCGCTGCGCATTGCGTCGATGGCTGAGAGTTGGGTCAGCAGCAACATGGCCTCTTCCTGCGTCAGCCTCTGCTCCTCTCCATCATTTATTCTGCTCAGGATCTGCTCCACGCTGAGCTGTCCATCCAGGCGTCCGATCAGCTCGTAGGCTTCCGTATTGAAACGAAGATAGCGTCCGTTGGACTCGTCGCGCAGCACGTACCAGCGTTCACCGCGGTAGATTTGAGGGCAGGTGTGAATATGCTGGCGCAGCTGCGGCTTGAGCCCGGCAATCAACGGCCAGTTCTGGTGCGTCGTCTGTGACATCTCCGCCAGCCCGCTTAATTCAGAGTCCCAGGGACCAGAGCCAGAGACGTATGCGATCGAACAGCTCATGGGTCCAGATCCAGAGCAGATCGCGTTGCCCGATCCCTATTTTTGCAACGCCGCGCATACCCGGCCGCAGCAGTGGGGAGTGTTCAACCAGCGAGGCTTCGACCTTGAAAAAGTTCCGCCCCTCGCCCGACTCCGCCACCGGCACAACCTGATCCACATTTATTTTGAACGAGGATTGCGGCAGCGCGGCAACTACAAGATTTCCCTGTTTGCCCTGTTCCATCCCGGCCACATCATGCTCATCCACCTCGAGTACAACCCGGTAGCTGTCCAACGGCGCCACTTCGAACAGAACCTGGCCGGTCTCCACCGGCGAGCCAAGGGACTGACTGAGGTCTCCGCTGATCAATATGCCGTCAAACGGCGCATGCAGTTGGGTACGGCCGATCTTCTCCTGCACCAGTTCCAGCTCCGCATCCACCTGCTCGATGCGTACTCGCAGTATGCTCAGCTCTGTACGATCACGTTTCGCCAGCGCCTCCTGGTACTCCTTCTCAATCTTGTTGCGTTCGCTCTGCCACTTCTGAGCTTCGAGCTTCAGATTGCTGTCATCCAGTGACGCAATCAGCTGGCCGGCTCTGACGATATCACCTGCCCGTACCTGTGCATCCTTGATGAACCCAGCCTGCGGCGCCACCAATATCTGCCGGACGGCCCCTTCTATGCCGGCAGGCGCGGTTACCTTATAGGTTCCGGGAACAGCGGAAAGTGCGCCAATCAGTGCAATCAGAGCCAATATTGTCAGTTTGAGCCCGAGCATCGATGGGCCCAGCAGCTTGCGAACAGAACCGGACAGGCCCTCGGCGCCTCTGGAAAAGAGCGCGCGCTCCTCGCGCCGTTTCAGTTCAAGCGCGGGACCGATGACCCTGGCCAGGGATTCGCATCTCGCCATAGTGCGGTCTTCGAACGGCTGATCCGATCCTCTCTCCAGCGTCACCGCACCTACGCAGCCACTGCGGCCGGGCAGCGGCAGCGTCAGTATCGAACCACTGCCCTTTTGTTCCGACAGCTCCGCGTGAGCGCGCAGGAGCAGCGACTTATCACCTGGAATACCGGGATAGATGAGCGTATTGGACTGATCGAGCGCCTCCTCCATTGCCGCTTCAATTCTGCGCACCATTTGAGTCCGCGCATCAAAGCCGGCAACATGTGACAACGCCTCAAGCCGCATTGTCAGCCCCTTGCGAAAACCGATGCTGACCCGTTCGCAGGAAAAGATTTCGGCCAGCCGGTTCACCGCCTCCATCGCCGCCGCTTTGGATGCCGAATGGCTGAGGATCGCCGCCATGATCTCGACGCTGTAGGCACCGCCTTCCTGTTGCGCCGACAATTGCCAGTCGGCCAGCGACTCCATCCATAATCCACCCCACTGGAGGAGTTGCAGCACCGCATGCTGCTGCGCTTCGGAGCGCGTGGAGATCATCGCCGAAACAACGGCGGCCGGCCGGCCGTCCAGCAGCAGTGGGCAGGAGATCAAATCACACCTGCGTTGGCCTCCGGGGCCATACTGCTGACTTGAAAGCACCTTACCCCGGCCTGCTTTGAGTGCCATGGCTGCAGCCTGCTGCAGCTGTTCCATGCCCTCACCCTCACCCGGCCAGTTGGCGATCAGTTCACCGGGCGTTTCCCCGCCCACTGAGAGATAGAGGTTGCCGCGGATAATCCCTGCCACCATCCTGCACTGCCAGGCAAGCCAACGCTGGGCCAGCTCTGGGGAGAGAGCATGGGGCATGGTACGCTTTCTGTCGGGGCGCTCGCGTCGGCTGTCAGGCACTACAACGGCAGCGGTTGGAGTAAAATTGTCCGATTGCGTTGCAGCACCATCCAGCTTCGAGTCGATTGCGGCTGCAGTATTTGCCTGCATGGTTGAGTCGAATATCCGGTTATTGTTGTCACTAGATGTCGACCGCGGTGGAGGAAACTTAAACCCGGATGGAAATCCGGAAGCGATTGGCGCAATCTTAACCCACTGTCGAAATTAGCGTTTTAACAGTGATTTACCCGTTCCCGGGAACAGCGTTTTCGATTGGATGTCTAGGAGTGATGATGTTTATACCTGATTCAAAGCTCAAACTTCTCCTGCCGGCGTGTACCCTGGTTGCCGTTATGGCGGGCTGCGCCTCGAACATTCCGGAAATGATAAGAAAGGGCCCGGCCGCGGAGATCGGGATACCGGAAGTTCAGCTGAACCCCAAGAGTTTTACCGGCTCCCGGGTACGCTGGGGCGGCAATATCGTCTCTGTGGAAAACTTCAAAACATATACGCTGGTGGAGGTTCTGGGACGTCCACTCTCGGAACAGGGGAAACCGGATATTGGGTCGAGGAGCAAGGGCCGATTCCTGGCAAAATTATCCGGCTTTCTGGATCCCGAGGAGTATCCGAAGGGACGGCTGCTGTCGGTGACCGGTACCTTGTCCGCAAACATCCGCAAGCCCATTGGCAAATATCTTTACGACTACCCGGTGATCGAAGCGGAAGCCCGTTACCTGTGGCCGGAAGAAGAGCCATATTACCCCCCCTACCCCTATTATCGGGATCCATTTTTCCACCCCTGGTATCCTTATGGGTACAGGTACCCTTACTGGTGGTAATCTATCCGCACCAGTCGGTGTAAGGAGCGTCAGATGAAAACCGGAAGTGCGCTGATACTCATTTCGACACTACTGCTTGCCTCAGCCTGCAGCACCCTGGAGCCATATCCGGAAGCAGGAATCCGGTCCATTACCCCGGATCAGGTTTCCCGCCTCAAAAGCTCCCCGGACTCGGCCATGTTAGAATGGGGGGGCGTAATCGTCGCCCTGGAAAACCTGAAGCAGAGCACCGAACTTCAGATTATCGCCTACCCGCTTGCACGGAATGGCCGGCCGGATACAGATGAGCCGCCTGTGGGACGTTTTATCGCGGTGAGTGCGGGTTATCTGGAATCAGGAGATTACGCCCGCGGTCGTCAGGTGACGGTCACTGGGGAGATCGACCGTCTGCGGGAGGGGAAAGTGGGTCAGGCGGATTATCTCTTTCCGGTTTTGCTCACACAGAAGATACAACTCTGGCCACAGCAATATGGTGCCACTGTCACACCCAGATTCAATTTCGGGCTCAGCGTCGGATCGGGCGGCAGCACACGCGGTGGCGTGGGAGTCGGCATCGGCTTCTAATTGCCCAACTCCGTCAGGCTGGTACAGCAACCGCTAAAACCCCGTGCTTAAAAAACAAAACGATGTAGGTTGGGTTAGGCGCGCATCCCACTGGACTGCTAAGATATTTACAGATTATAAGCGCGCCGTATAACCCAACAATTTCAACTGAAAGTTTGCACGGATGAGCGTTCAGAGCCGCTGTCAGCCAGTCAACAGCAGCCTGTTGAAAGCATCGAAGTGAAAAGTCAGGACGTAACAGTAGGCGGTAAAACAGAAGAAGATCGAGATCACGGCCAATCCGCTGTCCCGGCAACGCCATAACAACAGAATACCAAGACAGACCAGTAACATTTTGACCGATATGAAGAGTACAGGATCGTTAGTGAGTAACAGATCCATCAATGGATTGGCCTCTGTGAAACGGCCGGTCTCTATCCATACTATGGTCAGAACCCCATCGATTGCATTCAGCATAACCAAAGCGATGACCATGCCCCTCAACCAGCGATAATGTTCCCGTGTTCCGATAACCATAGCCCCACCAACAACAATTCAGATCATCAATACAACGTGCTACCACTCCTCCCGATGACTGCATTAGAGTCGTTGATGCAGACTGGCTTTCGGCAATAATATTAGAGGCCCTCCCTAACCGTTGATCGCCGGTTAAAAAATCCACTGCACTTTTCAAGCCATTTCTGACTTTTTATTTAAAAACATGTTGTTAACAGGGTAGTATTTAACCGACTAGGCCGGTTTGTAAAATATGCCGACAAATGAGTTTGGGCTCACAGGATGCCCGGTTTCCGCGCACAAAGTTAAGTCGACTTACTCGAACTCGTGGTTATGACTCTTTGCGATACGCATACCGATCATCAGATCCATCACATTGGTTCCGGTGGGGCCGGTCTGGATGAGGTCGCCGCTGGCGGCAAGCAGCGAGCCAGAGTCGGCAGCGGCCAGCGACCTGTCGGGATCGAATCCCCGCCGTCTGGCCCGTCCAAGCGTACCGCCATCGACCAGCGCGCCGGCATCCTCTCCTGGACCGTCACTGCCATCCGTGCCGGCGGAGAGAAAGAGGATATCGTCGGATCCCTCGATCACAGTGGCAGCCGAGAGCGCCAGATGCTGGTTGCGCCCGCCACGCCCCGGACTTTCCGGCAGCAGAACGCTGGGCTCACCGCCCCATACATAGACGCCGGGCAGGCTGTCCATAAGTTCCAGCGCCAGACGTCGTCCTGCATTCTCCGCGGTTGCGTTGATAAAGGCATGGCTGACCTGCGTCTCGTAGCCAAGCGCCCTGGCTGCCTGTGCGGCAGCCTCCCGCGCATCGTGCAGACTGGCGACGATGTGCAGATCCACATCAGGTGCGACAGCAAGCTGATCCGTATCGATTGGCAGCGTCAAAGCAGTTATCCAGTGGGGTAACCGTAATGAGCCGGGCGCCTCCTCATTGCCCTGCTCGGCCACCAGCAGACCCGAACCGATAACCGCCGGGTCGTCCCAGCGCACGTCGGAAATAAGCAACCCGGTCACTTTGCGCTCTCCGATATGGCGCAACAGCCCGCCGCCTTTTATCGCGGAGATCGACTTGCGCACCCGGTTCATCTTCTCAATGGAAAAGCCGCTGCCCAGCAGCCACTGGTTGACGCGTCTCAGGTCATCGAGCCCGATGCCCGGATGCAGCACCTCGACCAGGCTTGAGGCGCCGCCTGAAATCAGAAAAAGGAGATCCCTGTCCGGAGGCAGCTGGGACAGGAAGTCGATCAGCGCCCTGCCCGCCTCCAGGCTGCCTGAATCGGGAAGCGGGTGGCCTCCCTCCATCGTCATCAATCTCCGGGCCTCAAGCGCGGGACGGTCAAGATGCCCGGGTTTGGAGATCACCAGCCCGTCGAGCAGAGTCCCGCCCAGAGCATCAATCGCCCCCTGCGCCATCGCACCGGCCGCCTTGCCAAGCGCCACCAGCGAGCAATTTTGCCCCATTGGATGCTGTGCAAGATATCCGGCTACGGCGGTGCGGCCGTCCACGGCGGCCACGCCGGCATTAAATATCCGCAGCAGTTCGCTGCGCGCCTCCCGAATAGTTTTCATTTCACCCCGTCCAGGCCCTGCGGTTGAACAGTTTCAACCCGTTGCAGGGAGTATACGTACTTGGGGGGATGGGGAGAACCGGACGACTGCGGAAACAGCGAAGGGTAAGAGAAAGGTGTTCAGGTTCAGAGAGAGATGCTGTCCCGCAGCCGGGTAAACCCGAGCTGCAGAACAGCGGTTTCAGTTATTATCCATTTTCCTCCCGGCATTAAACCAGGGAATCAACGTATCTTGAACGCGCTCAACAGTGACTGAAGTTCGCCGCCCAGCTGGGAGAGCTTGCGGGTGGCTTCATTTACCCGGCAGCTGGAATCCGTGGCCTGCCGCGACAACTCGGAGATGTGTACAATGTTCTGGTCTATCTCCTGCGCCACCGTGGACTGCTCTTCCGCAGCCCCCGCGATCTGGGTATTCATATCCATGATCACATTGACCGAACCGACGATCTTCATCAGGGATTCGGCCGACTTTTGCACGGTTCCCACGGTGGAACCCGCGGTGCCGCTGCCCTTCTCCATCGCTTTTACCGCCCGCTGGCTTCCCTCCTGTAGACGCTCGATCATTTTCTGGATCTCCTGGGTCGACTCCTGGGTCCGGCTTGCCAGCGTGCGAACTTCATCCGCAACCACTGCAAAACCCCTGCCCTGCTCTCCCGCCCGGGCTGCCTCGATGGCCGCATTCAGTGCCAGCAGGTTGGTCTGCTCCGCGATACCTCGGATCACATCCAGCACCGATCCGATATTGTCACTTTGCGTCTGGAGTTGGTTGATCACCTCCGCCGCCTCATTAACCTCTTCGGCCAGCAGCCCGATCGCCTGCGTGGTCTGCCCCATCGTGGCGTTGCCCGCGTTCGCTTCCTGATTTGCCTCGCCTGCGGATGCCGCTGCCGATTCAGCGCTTCTGGCTATCTCTTTCACCGTCGCCGCCATTTCGGTTACTGCCGTGGCAACCTGCTGGGTCTCCTCCTGTTGCCGGCTTATCCGTTTCTGACTCTCCTCACTGACGGCAGAGAGTTCACCGGAAGCCTCCTCCAGCTGTCGGCTGGCATTCTCCACCTTGGTAATGACCCGCTGGATGTTATCCACAAACGAGTTGAACGCGGCGGCCAGGCTGCTTACCTCATCATGGCCTCTCTGTTCGAGTCGTTTACTGAGATCCCCGTTTCCGCTGGCTATATCCTGCAGCGCGCCGGTTGTCATTTTCAACGGGGTGCATATGCTTCTCTCGATCAGGAATGCAACCGACAGCAACAACAGCAGCGCAACAAATGCGATACCGCCGACCATCGATGCGCTTCTCCAGAAAAGTGCATCCACATCGTCCACATAGATGCCAGAGCCAATGACCCAGCCCCAGGGAGCGAACCCTTTGACATAGGAGATCTTGGCAATAGGTTGTTCCGATCCGGGCTTGGGCCAAAGGTATGGAACAATGCCTTCGCCGTTGGCCTTCACCACTTTAACGAATTCGCTGAATATTCGTTTACCCGATGAATCCTCAAAGCCGGAGAGATCCTTGCCATTCAAGGCCGGCTTGATCGGATGCATCACTATGGTGGCGGACATATCATTGATCCAGTAATAATTTCCGCCATCGAACCTGATGTTCTCGATGGTCTTAAGGGCAGCCGTCCTGGCCGCCTCCATCTCCATCTCGCCGGCAGTGGCGCGTGCATGAAAACTGGCAAGAATACTGTGGGCGGACTCCACCAGTTTCCTGGTCTGGGCCGCCCTCTCCTCCATCAATCCGGTTCTGGATTGCAACAGCGCGGTAAGGGTCGTTGCCGAGATGCCGAGTACAGCAACCGCGATCAACAACCAAAGCCGATGGGATATTTTAATGCGGCGAAAGAGGTTCATTTTGAATACCCTGTTTGTAAGTGAAGGTTGTAAACGAAGGGCATCCTTTCCCGATATCAGGAACGCCAGATGACTCTTTATTAACCCTACAGATATCCAAAATAGCGGCCGGCCAACACAGATCTTTATTCTTTACGGCAGATTCATTACAGTAGCCTGAAATCACGCATTCAAATCAAGTTTTATACTCCCCATCGTGACAAACGGCGGCAAAGTTCAAAACTGATTACTCCAACCTGGATATGGTAAGCTTTTCCGCTGCTGATTCATGGGCAGACAATAACGAGGTACCGGGAGTTGAAGAGCATACTGCAACACCGACGTTTCAGCCGGAACATCCTGATTGAGATGTCTGTTCTCGCTGTGCTGGTCGCTCTGCTGATCGCCTGGCAGTTCGATTTTGTCAACAGCGTCTATTTCCAGGATCAGCTGACTCCCACCGGCATAGTGCTCAACAGCGCCATCATCTCGCTGTTTGCGCTGGGCGTGCTGCGCGTCATCTGGCTGCTGTTCAGATACGCCGGAGAGGAGAGCGCCATCCTTAAGGTGATCGACAACATCGAGCAGGGCTTCAAACCGTTGTCTGAAGTTCCGGAGGACAGGATTGTCACCCGGCGCTATCGGATCATGGAGCAGTTGTATAAAAGCAATACTCCGATAAATCACAGCGCTTTGGCATCAACCCTGGTCGCATCGGAAAGCACCCGCAATAGCTTTCCCAAGTTTATCAACAACATCCTGATTCTAAGCGGCGTGTTCGGCACCATCGTTTCGCTCTCCATTGCGCTGGTCGGAGCAACCGATCTGCTGGAATCAGCGGTTAACATGGATGGCATGGGGATGGTGGTGCATGGCATGTCCACGGCGCTCTCCACCACCATTACCGCAATCGCCTGCTATGTTTACTTCGGTTATTTCTTCCTCAAGCTGACCGATGTCCAGACCAATCTGATAAGCGCCGTCGAGCAACTCACCGGCAACCACTTCATGCCGCGCTTCCATATCCAGACGGAAACGGTGCTGCATCAATTCGCCGATCTGATCCGGAGCCTGCAGGAACTGCTCGGACAGATGAAAAACTCTCAGAACTCTTATCAGAAGCTGGCCGAGGAGATGCGCAACTCGCAAAGCGCCTTCGAGGATCTGGAGACCAGAATCATATCCGCTCTGGTGGATGTCCATCGCACCAAGATTCAGCCGGTCCACGAAGAGATGACTGACATCAAGCGGCTGCTCAGACTCGGTTTTCGCCTGCCTGAAGAGTCATGAGAGCCGACGACGCTTTCATCGATCTCCGTCTGAACGTTCAGGAGGGCCACAATCAGGAGAGCTTCTGGCCGTCATTCACCGATATCATGACGGTGGTCGTGATGATTTTCATGATCGCCATGGTGGTGCTGCTGCTGCGCAATATCGATCTGGTCAACCAATTGCGCGCAACCATGAGCGCGGAAAGGGAGGCGATGGAGTTGGCACGCTCCACCGGCGAGGAGAAAGAGAACATCTCGCTGCGGCTGATGGCAGCCGAGAATGAACTTGCCATCAGACGGATGCAGCAGCGCGAACTGGACGAAGCCAATCGCGAACAGAAACGTCTTATCATCAACCAGACCGATCTGATTGCCAGCCTGCAGCTGGAGATCGATACGCTGACCCGGGCAAAAGCACAGCTGACGACCGAAAGCGACTCCCTGAGCCAGCGCCTGGAGCGAGCGAATGTGCGGATTCAGTCGCTGCAGCAGGATCAACAGAGCCTGTTGCAGGATCTGACGTCGACGCGCCAGCAGCTGGAGAGCTCCAAGCGCCAGCTGGCCGGCATGGAGCATGATGTCGCCAGCCTGCAGGCGCTGCAGGAGAGCACGCGGAGTGAGTACGATGCACTGCAGCGAAGCCTCTCCGAGAGGACAGCTGAGTTGCAGCAGGCAAAAGACGCAATGCGCAGCTCCGGCTTCAGGCTCAACTCTCTGCAGGGTGAATACGACAAACTTAAGGTTGAGTATGACAAACTGTTCCGCCCGGCGCGCTCTCCGGAGGGCCGCTACCAGGTCATCGTCCGCTATTCGAAAGTGGATGGCGCACCCAGGATCGAATTCACCACCGATGTTGCTTCCGGCTACGAAACCATCAGCAGAGCCGAGCTGGAGCAGCGACTGACCCGTCTCAAAACAGAAAAAACCAACGGTCTCTATGTGAAAGTGGTGTTCCCGGAAAACAGTGGTTTGGCATATAACGAAGCCTGGAAATTCACTTCCGAACTGCATGCGCGCTACGACTACTACTCCCAGCCTGACGCGCCGGATCCGGACCTGCCGCTGGAAAAAGGAGAGCAGACGGACCCTGTTGCGCCATCGCGGAGCCCCTGATTCACCGTGTCTCTGCGGGCAGTGCTGTTACGTAAACCCTCCTCTCCCTCGTGAGGGAGAGATGGGGTGCGGGTGCAGACGATAAGACCCTGATTTTAATCACCCTCATCCTGGCCTTCTCCCTCGAAGGGAGAAGGGATAAAACCTTTTGCGACACCCTCTCGAAGGGAGAAGGGATAAATCTTTGCGGCACCCTCAATGAGCGTAAAAAAAACGCTGACAACGTCCATTTAAATCATGTCGAGATTCTCGTTCGATAACCTCTGGCCCTACCTGCTGATTCCGCTGGCAGCATACATTTTTCTTCTTGCCGTACTCTATTTTTACCAGTCCCGGCTGCTCTACCATCCAAATCTGCCCTCCCGGCAACTTACCGCTCTCCCCGACAGTATGGGCATGGAATTCGAATCGGTGGAATTCATGGCAGAGGACGGTGTCAAGCTGCATGGCTGGTATATCCCGGCCGGGAATCCGCGCGCGACCCTGCTTTTTTTTCACGGCAATGCCGGCAATATCTCCCATCGCCTGGACTCCCTCAAACTGTTCAACGATCTGCAGCTCTCCGTTCTGATTTTTGATTACCGCGGATATGGGTTGAGCCAAGGTACTCCTGACGAAGCGGGAACCTATCTCGACGCAGAGGCAGCCTTGCGTTATCTGACTGTCCATCGCGCCATTGATCCTCGCCGGATAATTCTGTTTGGCCGTTCGCTGGGCGGATCGATTGCGGCCTGGCTGGCAGCCAGAACCGATGTCATGGGTCTGATTCTGGAATCCGCTTTCACCTCGGTTTCCGATCTGGCTGCCGGGATATACCCGATCTTTCCGGTCCGCCGGCTCTCCCGCTTCCGTTACGACACGCTGCACTATCTGCAGTCGGTTAAGGTGCCGGTGCTGGTGATTCACAGCCGAGGCGACGAGATCATACCGGTCACCCATGGACGCAGGCTCTATGCACATGCACCGGAGCCAAAACATTTTCTGGAAATAGATGGCGGACACAACGACGGTTTTCTGCTGAGCCGCAGCCGCTATACTAAAGGCCTGCAGGATTTCATCGATGCGCTGACAGTCAGGCAGGAATCCTGATTAATTCGCAGGGTTCGCCAGCGATTCGCCGGTCAGCGGTACGAATATCACATCCAGTACATCCCGGGTGCGGGTTCTTCCCGCCTGGTCTTTCTCCAGCAGCATCAACTCCTGGTGCATGCCGGGCAGACCCACCGGAATCACCAGACGCGCCCCTGGTTTCAACTGATCGACCAGAGGCTGTGGGATGTTCGGCGCCGCAGCGGTCACCAGAATACCGTCGAACGGCGCCTTCTCCGGCCAGCCGAAATAACCGTTGCCACAGCGGCACTCGATATTGTCATAACCAAGTCTGGCAAGCGTGGACTCTGCGCGCCGGGACAAGGAGTGCAATATCTCCATTGAGTAGACGCGGCTGACGAGTCTTGAGAGCACTGCCGCCTGGTATCCGGATCCCGTTCCGACCTCCAGCACCAGATCCCCCTTCTCCGGCTCAAGAAGATCCGTCATCAAGGCAACGATAAACGGCTGTGATATGGTCTGTCCCTCTCCGATGGGAAGGGGCCTGTTGGCATATGCCCTCTCCAGACAGTCCGGCACCACAAACTCATGCCTCGGAACCTGCTCCATCGCCGCCATAACTTCTTCGGACAGCGCATCTCTTCCCGTCAGTGAGCAGGTATATTCAACATCCTGTCTGATCTCCCTCAGCATGTTCTCATGTTGAGACACTCTTTCAATCCAGGAGCGTCCGATTGCCGGCCCCAGGCTTTCTATCAGTGATTTCAATCTTCCTGCCATGACATCTTCCCTATCCGGGCACCTGATCCAATAAAACACTCTCATTGGTAAGTATAGAATCAGCACAAAATCCCGCCACTGCACCCAGCCTCCTTACCAGCCTCCTTATAGGTATAAACCACAATCCGGTACGCAGTTTCCTTAATTGACTCGGAATGCAATACACAGAGACTATGATTGGGTAAATTTCCAGGGAGAAAATCATGCAGCTCAATTTTTCGGCACACCTCCGGACAATCCTGATTGTTTGCTTTTCCCTGTTGACATGGTCCGCCCTTGCTGCAGATCCGATTGCCAGGGGCAAGCTTAAGGGTGGAGTACTCTCCGAACATCCGGACTGGTTCAAGGAGAGCTTTCTCGATATCGCAGAAGATGTCGACCAGGCCGCCAAAGCCGGCAAGCACGTGATACTTTTCATGCAACTGAACGACTGTCCCTACTGCCACCGCATGATTGAAGAGAACTTCAAGCATGCGCCCTACACCGATTTCATAAAGGAGAATTTCGACGTAATTCAGCTCAACATAAAGGGTGACCGGGAGATCGCATTCAATGCGGATACCAACGTAAGCGAAAAGGAGCTGGCCGCCCTGCTCAAGGTACGCTATACACCCACGGTCATTTTTCTCAACAGCGAAAACAAAACGGTGCTGCGCCTGAACGGCTATCGATCGGTTCGCGATTTTGGTTATGCCCTTCAATATGTCCAGCAGAAAGCTTATATGGAGAGCACGCTTTCTCAATTCATCGACCGCCGCCCACCTGAGAAACAGTACAGTTTCCGACCACATCCACAGCTCAAACAGATCTCCAACCTGCAGTCGGTCGCTGGCAACCCGCTCGCCATTCTATTCGAGGATATCCATTGTGATCTCTGCGATGAGCTGCACGACGGTCATCTGAAAAATCCTGCCGTCAGATCGGTGCTGGAGAATTTCACCTTTGTGCGGCTGGATGCGCTTAGCAGCACCCCTATCATCGATCCGGAGGGAAACAGCACCACGCCCAGGGAGTTCGCCGAGAGGCTCGGTTTGAGCTATCGGCCGGGCATAGTGCTTTACGACAAAGGCAAAGAGGTCAGCCGCATTGACGGCATGCTCTACAGCTATCACTTCGAAGAGACGCTGCGTTACATCGGTGAACGGCACTACGAGAAGTACCCGAAGAGTTTTTACCAGTACCTCAACGTCCGTACCGAACAGCTGCTGGCTGAGGGGAAAGATGTGGATTTATCGAAATAGTGTGTAATCTAGAAACGCCTCACAGCGTCATTCCGGCGGATGCCGGAGTAATGGTACATGGATGTACTGTTTAGGAGCCAAGGATGCCATCCGGTAAGGTGTTGAATTCTCTGGATCCCGGCCTTCGCCAGGATGACGTGCTCTGTTTAATTGACGTGTTTCTCGACAGTAACTAAACGGTATCTGCCTCGTACACTGGAAAAGAGATCTGAAACTCAGCTCCCGGATTGCGGTTGATCACATTCACCCGGGCGTTCATTGCCAGAACCAGTTGATGCACCAGCGCCAGGCCTATCCCTGTACCCACCGTTTCACGTGTCAGCTCGCTCTCGCTGCGGTAAAACATCCGGAAGATCTTTTTTGCCTGGTCGCGTGCCACGCCCGGGCCCCGGTCCCTCACGGAGAGCTGCACACGCCCCTCCGGATCGAGCATGCAGCGGACTTCGATAAGCTTCTCCTTCGCCCTGGACGAGAACTTGATCGCATTGTCGACAAGATTGATAACCACCTGTGTCAGACAATCCGAGTCCACCAGAATCAGCAAATCCGCAGCCTCGGGATGACAGTCCAGGCTGAGGGTAAAACCGGCATGCTCCGCCTGAGAGGTTATACATGGGCCGAGCTCCTCCAACAGCTCTGAGACCGATCTGGGCTGCAGGTCAATCCGCTGTTCGTTCCGGTTCATTCTGGCCAACTGCAGTACATTTCCGATCAGGCGTGAAAGCCTCTCGCCCTCGCTGGCGATATATCGGTAGTAGGTCTGCCGCTTTTCTTCGCTTACCCACCCCTCCAACAGCATCTCGCCGTACATGCGAATCGATGTCAGCGGTGTCTTGAGTTCATGACTGACCGCCGCCACAAAGTCCTGCTGCTGACGCACCAGTTCGATCTGTCCGACGCCCAAACGGTAGATCAGCAGGAATCCCCCACAGAGTACCAGCAGCAGAACAGCCGAGGTCCAGAGGATGACGGACCCGCCCGTCCCGGACGGCAGGCTGGTAATGCTGAAGATGAGGCTCACTCCGTTCAACGGTGCAGACAAAGCCTTCTGGTAAAGCAGCGAGCCATGGAAATTCCCGCTGCCGGAAAAATAGCTGCGCCGGCCGGCGCCGTTGACAACCGAGAGTACATCGCCATTGTAAGCAACAAGCAGATCACTCATCTCCGATAGCGCACCCTCACGGAACATTGCAAGGGCAACCTCCTGCAGGAACGGCTGCTGTGCAACCAGCATGCCCTGGATATAGCGCTTGCCGTCGCGCCATACGGTGCGGAACAGAACGAACTCTCCACTGTCGAGCAGACTCAACCGGTAGGGGTCCAGTTCGCTTTCGAATGTCCGCACCGGCACGCCTGAAAGCTGAGGGTAAGATTCACCAAGCCTATCCCGCAGCAGAGGCGCTGCGGACATCGGCAGCTGGCTTCGCTCCTTACGCACATGCTTTTCGTTGACAGCCGGAGAAAGCTCAGGCTCGGCAGCCATCTTCTCCCCGGCACCCGACTGAAACTTCAGATCCAGTTTCAAGTCCTCCACCCGTCCGAGAATGCCGGATCTCTTCTGCTCCTTACTCTTTTGGCTGATTACGGTCGACTTCTCCAGCAGATCGAAAGCCGCCTGCGACTGAACCTCCGTCTTTGCCGGGGGTGCCGCCAATCCTGCCGCTCCAGACCGGCTTCCTGCATAGCCGTTGACGGATCCGGATGCAACCCGGCGCTCCCGCCGCTCTGAGTCAGCAGCGGCGTCGTCCGGCTCCGAGTACTGTCTCTGCTCAGTTATCTCCCGCACTTCAGGCACCAGACGGTTGCTACTCAGAATAGTTTGTATCCGGGCTGAGAGTTCGAGGCGTTGCCGGTACTCGCCTTCAGTAACACCGTAAGTCAACGCCTCACTCTGCTGTGCGGGCAGCAGAGGCGTGCTGAATATCCCTTCGGCGTCTATCTGAAAATAGCCGATCAGGCCGGGAATTTCAGACCTCACCGGATAGGTGGCCAATACCGAGCGCTGCAGAAAATTGGAGTTTGCATCACCCAGGACGTTTAGAAATGAGAAATCGGTAAATGGCCGCAACTCCTCCGTTTTCATCAGCTGCAGATACCGCTTGTCCACGCGCGACACCAACTCCTCGGCCTGCAACCTGTGCCGATGAAACGCCTCCCATTTCAACTCCGAATAGGCCTGCCACACCAGCACCAGCGCTGGAAGCGCAAGCGCCAGAAAAAACAGCAGCAGCCAGAGGCGCAGGCGATTTACTTCCGATCCGGCAACCGTACTGCGCTCCACCACGCCGGTCACCCTTCAGTATGCAGCCGATAACCGGCACCACGCACCGTGACCAGAAAACGGGGCTGCCCCGGATCCGGCTCGATCTTGCGTCTCAGCTTGGCGATATGTATATCGATGGTCCGCGTCTCCAGATCCAGATTTTTCGCGTAGCCCCAAACTTTGTTGAGCAGCTCTTCGCGCGAGACCGGGCGCTCCGTATTTACACTCAGATACTGAAGAATCTCGACCTCCCGCCTGGTAAAACCAATTGTCTGCGTGCCTGACCGAGCGGAAAGATTGAGGCAGTCCACATCGCAGTAATCGCCCAGACGTATATGCTGCTGCGCCTGGTTGACAACGCGCGTGCGCCGCAGCACCGCCTTTACCCGCAACACCAGTTGCGTAATGGAGAAGGGCTTGGCCACATAATCGTCGGCACCGAGCGAAAGCCCCTTAATGATCTCCTCGTCACCGGATCTGGCAGTCAGCATGATGATCGGCTGTTCCGGATCGGCGGCACGCAGCCTGTTGCAGACTTCGAACCCATCCATTCCCGGCAACATGATGTCCAGAAGTATCAGATCAAAGCCACCGCCCAGTGCTTTTTGAACAGCGGAGTTGCCGTCCGCAGCGGTTTCCACCGCATAACCGTGGTACAGAAACACATCCACCAGTCCATTGCGGATAGGCTCTTCATCTTCCACAACCAGTATGCGCAATTTTCTCTGCATGTCTCTCCTATTGAGGGTCAGTCTAGCAGTCCGCCACAGGCATGACATGTAAATTTCCTGTAAAAGTGGCGGCCCTCATTTTACCAAAGCCTGTCTACTTTCCCGCTCCCTCCCCCCTTAGAGTGAATAACAGTTCACAAACAGGAGGCATCCAATCATGGCACTGATCAGACGAGTTTCAACACTACTGCGGGCAGATCTGCACGCGGTTCTCGACGCGCTGGAGGAGCCGGAAATTCTGCTGCGCCAGGCGATTCGCGAAATGGAGGAGATACTGGCAGCAGACAGGCAAGGCTACAAATTGTTGCTGCATGAACAGGATCGTTTGCAGACGCGGGAGCAGGAGATTCGGCAATCCCTGAACGACAACGAAAACAAGCTCGACCTCTGCTTCGAAAACGGCCAGGAGATGCTTGCCCGGGATCTGATCAGGCGCCGGCTTGAGGCAGAAAACAGTTTAAAAGCCTTGGCGGCCAGGCGCAGCAGATTGGAAAAACGCTGTACTGAACTGAGGGGGGCAATCGAACAGAACCATACACGTCTGGAGAGCACCCGGCAGCAAGCAGAGCTCTGCGCTGCAGAGAAACCTCAGATGCCGACGGAAGATTACCGGCCTGCAATAGAGAGGGAGATTCTGGAACGGGAGGTGGAACTCGAACTGCTGCGGGAGAAGCAGAAGAGAGGTTTGTCATGAAACGACCGACAATTCTTGAGGGTGCATTGCTGTCACTGATTGCCGCCATATCCGGCAGCGTGCTGTTCAGTGCGCTGAATCTGGTGTTACCCGGAGATACGCTCCTGCGACTGCTGGTTTCACTGCTGAGTCTGGCATACATCGGTTACCTGATGACACGCAGCCGCGAACGGCTTGGACGTATTACGGCATTCGGTAGCTGGCTTCTGGTTACTCTGACCGGTCTGCTGCTGGCACCTTCCCTGCTTCTTTCCGTACTGCTGCATTGCGGTTTCATCTGGATCGTCCGCTCGCTCTATATGCACAAGGGTGTGCTGGCGGCTGTTGCCGATCTGGCGCTGACCGCTCTGAGCCTGGCTGCAGCCGCTTGGGCAACAGTGCAGAGCGGAAGTCTGTTTCTCACTATCTGGTGCTTTTTTCTGATGCAGGCACTGTTTGTCGCCATACCCGAAAACCGGTCGAAAAATGACTTTTCACCCGAATCCGGAGATGCGGGCTTTTACCAGGCCTGGCAGAGCGCACAAAAAGCACTTTCAAAAATGATTTCCCTATAGCACCTATCCGCACAAACGGAGGTAATCTGATGAAAACAAAACTGATTGCAATCGCACTTTTTTCCGCAACGGCTGTAGCGATCGCTGCTTACCCGGCAATTGAAGCCTATGATTTTGGTAAAGCACCCGCGAAACCGTTAATAGATATCAAGCAACAGATTGCATCGCAGCCTAAGGTCGATGTGGTATTCGTACTGGATACGACCGGCAGCATGGGTGGCATGATCGAGGCTGCAAAAGAGAAGATCTGGTCGATCGCGTCCAACATGGCGTCGGCTCAGCCGGCACCCGAAATACGCATCGGACTGGTGGCCTTCCGCGACCGTGGAGACAACTTTATCACCAAGGTACACGACCTCTCTGCGGACATGGACAGCATGTACGCCTCACTTATGGACTATCAGGCCGCGGGCGGCGGGGACGGTCCCGAAAGCGTCAACAAGGCGCTTGACGATGCGCTGAATAAAATCTCCTGGAGTCAGGAGCAGAACACCTACAAAGTCATATTCCTGGTGGGCGACGCCCCACCGCACATGGACTATCCAAATGAGCGGCGCTTTCCCGAGATCATGGCCGATGCCAAAAACAGGCAGATTATCGTCAACACCATTCAATGCGGCCGGGATGGCTCAACCAGAAAAAGTTGGATCGATATAGCGCAGCTCGGTGCGGGTGAATATTTCCAGGTTGACCAGACAGGGAGCGCACTGGTGCTGGGCACGCCCTTCGATAAAAAGATTGCGCATCTCTCCAAAGAGCTGGATGACACCCGGCTCTATTATGGAACCGCACAACAGAAGGAGAAGCAGCGGCTGAAACTCGACGCTGCCGAAAAACTGCATGCCGGTTCATCGGTCGAATCACGTGCACGCCGGGCCGAATACAATCTCTCCAAGAGCGGAGAATCGAATTTTCTCGGAGAAAATGAACTCATCGATGACGTCGCCAGCGGCCGCATTGAATTGGACGGCATCGATGTTAAATCGCTGCCATCTGCCATGCAGGCCATGGCCCCCGCAGAACAGAAGCTGTTGATCACGGAAAAAGCCGAACAGCGCAAACTGATAAGGCAGGAGATCGAGGCGCTGAGCCAAAAACGATCCGCCTACCTCGAGCAAAGAGTTAAAGAGCTCGGCAGCAGTGAAGATTCCCTGGATCACAAAATCCAGAGTGCAGTTAAGGATCAGGCTGCAAAAAACGGGCTGGATTATGAAGGCAGTAAAATGCGCTACTGAGCTTTCAAAAGCGGGGATGTGATCTATTCACTACAGCAGGGATATGGATAATGCATCGAACAGAGAGCAGAGGATGAATCTGATAAAGTGCATTGTTTGCAGCTGTGAACGCTCGATATGGAAATAGAGAAGTGCCGGATGAAACAGAATTGTAGCCTGGATGGAGCGAAGCGGAATCCGGGATCGGAGCACAAACATAGCCTCTTTTCTACCCGGATTCCGCTTCGCTCCATCCAGGCTACGGATGATTTTTTCTACATTCGGGTAGACTCAACTTCCTCGACAAACATTTGCTATCTTTAATCTAATTTTGCTCTGACCCCATTTATTTCTTCTAAAGATATCCTGAAGCTTTCCGATCAGTTGAGGAAATCGCGCAACATTCGTTGAATGCATTACCGAAAACTGACTTCATGGAAAATCGCTCTATAATAAACAAAGTGAGAAATGTTGAATCAAAAGAACAGTGGAATATGCCGGTAATTCGATTTATCCCTAGTTCTTTCTATTTGTGTTTGGCATTATTGTTACTCCAGGCATCATCTCTTTTTTTTAATTGATCAATAGGAAAAAAAATGGCACTAAAGAAAGCAGCTAAGAAACGTGTTGTAAAAAAGGCCGTTGTAAAAAGCGGCAGCACATCCGCAACCGTCAAGAAGCGGACTGCAAAGAAAACTGCGGTTGCATCTGCGCCGGTCAAGAAACAGTCTGCAAAGAAAACAGCGAGCGTTACGTCTGCTGCATCATCTTCTCAAGTAGCGGTAGCGGAGAAAGAGTTGTCCGTCACGCTGTCCAAACTTGCAAAAGCACATGAAAGAGAGATTGCGCTGTGCGGGAAAGAGGTTGTGAAATTGAAAACACAACTGGAACGGGCGTTGGCCAGACAATCCGTGCTGAAAGAGAAGAAAGCAGCTGCAGTCCAGAGTCAGACAGAGAAACCGGGGCAGGCAACAAAGACCAGAGTGGTTCGCGCCAACGCAGCACTTCAGGCCGGCAATGCTGTTATCAAGAATATCCGTGATGCTTTGCAGCGTGCCAGATCAGCTCAAAGCGAGGCGCAAAAAGCACAGAAGAAATTCGTCGCCTTGGAAAAAGTGCAGGCAGGGTTTGAGCGCGATTGGGCAAAGGCCGCTTCGAAAAAGCGAAAGGTTGTTCGGCGTGTTGGTAAAACAGCAGCTTCCAAAGCAGTTGCGGCCGCCACTGAAACGGCAACAGAAGAAGCCAAAGCCGAGTAATCATTCAGCGGTACATTGAGGCACTTGCTGCAGAACCGGGATTAGTTTGGCACCTCTGCCTTTTTCGACCGGGTTGTCGTTCCCGGCGAGAAAGGTGCAGGCTGCTGTTAGTCGTTCGGCATCCTCTTCGGGCCGTAGTTTTCGAACAGCGCGATATTCTTCTCTATCTCCGTGTCAGAGAGGATACAGGGATTCCCGATTGTCAGGCTGATGACATACTGATGAGCCAGGTTCTCCAGTTCCGACGCGAGCCGGATCGCCCTCTCCAAGTTTGCCCCGGTGGCGATCATTCCATGATTGGCGAGCAGGCAGCAGTTTCTCTCCTGCATGGCCTTCAGCACATTCACCGACAGGGCCTGAGTACCGAAAGTTGCGTACTCGGCACAGCGGATCGTGGCTCCGCCGGCGGCCGCGATCATATAGTGAACCGCGGGAATATCACGTCTGCAGATTGCCAATGATGTCGCATAGAGCGGATGTCCGTGCACCACCGCGTTGACATCCGGGCGGGTTTGCATGATATCGAGGTGAAACCGCCATTCCGATGAGGGCGCAAGTTCCCCCTGCCAACCGCCGTCGAAATCCATACTGACAATGCCATCAGATGAAAGCGTATCGTAGGGAACTCCGGAAGGAGTGATGAGAAGCTTGTCGCCGCAGCGTACACTGATATTGCCGGACGTGCCGTGACTCAGTCCGAGCGGCTCCATACGCCGGCAGGCATGTACGATCGAGTGACGAATCTGCAGCTCATCATCAGACATGGCAAAATCTCTTTCGCTTTGATATCCGCCTGTTCAAGACTACTCCTGCCTGCGGCGCCATAAAAGCGCACCCATGACGGAGAAGACCATACCCAGAGCAAAGAATATCAGGCTCCTGAGTTTAATATCACCCGAACCGATTGAGAGCCACAGGGAGAAACCTGAGGTCACCGCACCGACGATCAATGCGTTCAGCACAACCCGGCGCAGTGCGATAGTTGCCGTTACATAACCACCCAATGCCATCACCAGAAAAAAGCCACCAAACCCGACCAGATAAGGTATGGCATCGATCATTGCAGTATATTCAGGATAGCTTCTGCTCAACTCCTTCTGCGCCACTACAACCGAAGTAAAGGCCAGCTGCAGCAGCAGGCCCAGCACTATCACAACGGAGATACCTGCAAACAACGCTTTCCAATTGATCATTGACACGGATTCCGAATGGGTTTAATCACGATACGTCAACAGCTGTATAGTTCTTTGGTCAGGAAACTGAGTTCCCCCTCCTTCAAGAGGGTGTCGCAAAAGCCAGATGCACAACGCAAACTATCAGAAAATATGGAAGGTTGTCATGTTGATACCAATAGGCGAAGTCGCCAGCTACGGCCAGGTCGCGGACCTTGCAGGTCTGCCCGGGAAAGCCCGGCTGGTGGGTAGGGCGTTACGCTCGGCGCCTGCCGAATCGGGTCTGCCCTGGCATCGTGTGATCAACGCTCAGCGGCGGATATCCTTTCCTTTTGCAAGCCCCGGATACATCTCGCAGAGGGAGTTGCTGTTAAGCGAAGGCGTCAAATTTTCCGGCCGCACCATTGACAGGGCACATCAATGGCAGCCTGACCTGTCGCTGCTGCTATGGGAGCTTGACAGCTGATCCTGCCAGCTATTTGAGCGCCGCTTTGTAACCTGCCGTCTCCACCGCTTTGATCAACTCGCCACTGCCGGAAGTACCGCTGACCTTGGCACTCCCCGGTTCGAGGGTCACCTGCACCGCGGAGACACCGGGTACCGCCTGCAGCGCCTTTGTGGCTCGCTTGACACAGTGTTCGCAGGTCATTCCCTGGATCTCCAGCTCAATTGTTGTCGACATATTCATCTCCTGTGGTTAAAAAAACGTAAACGATTGGCATTGGTAACGACAGTAACCGAAGACAGGGCCATGGCTGCGCTGGCGAACATAGGTTCCAGCAGCCAGCCGGTCAACGGGTAAAAGAGCCCGGCTGCCAAAGGAATGCCGATAACATTGTAGACAAATGCACCGAACAGATTCTGCTTGATATTGCGCAGAGTCGCCCTGGATATGGCCACAGCAGTTTCAACATTGGCCAATGAATCTCCGGCAAGCGTAACATCCGCATTGCCGATCGCAACATCGGTGCCGCTGCCGATGGCAAAACCGGTATCCGCCTGTGCCAGCGCGGGCGCATCATTTACACCGTCACCCACCATGCCAACTTTGTGCCCCCGCTGCTGCAGCTGTTGCACCACATTGAGCTTCTCCTGCGGAAGCAGTTCGCTGTGCACCTCCGAAATCCCCAGTTCAGCAGCCACTGACTTGGCTGTAGCGCTGTTATCTCCGGTGCACATGACGATCTGTATTCCCTGCCTCTGCAGCGCACGTACCGCATCGGCTGAATCGGGGCGTATCGGATCTTTAAGTCCCAGCAGCCCCAACACCTGGGCATTGTCCGCCAGCCAGACCGGCGTACCCCCGCGGCGTGCCAGTTGGCTTGACGCCTCGGCCAGAGCCAATGGTATATCGAGCCCGCTCTCCCGCATATAAGCATAACTGCCAAGCAGATGGACGGTGCCGCCTATCACGCCGGTTATTCCTCTTCCGGCCTGCGCCTGAAAATCGGCAACCGGAAGAGAATCCACTCCCTCAGACCCGGCCCGACGGATGATCGCTTCACCCAGCGGGTGTTCCGATGCCAGTTCCAGACTTGCCGCCAGCTGCAACAGCCGCCCGGCCTGCACCCCTTCCGCCGGCATCAGGTCGGTCAGTTCCGGTGCTCCCCGGGTCAACGTACCGGTCTTGTCCACCACCAGGCAGTCCAGCGCGCTGGCACTCTGCAGCGCATCGCTGTTGCGAATCAGAATATTGAGCTGCGCTGCCCTGCCGGTTCCCATCATTATGGCTATGGGAGTCGCCAGCCCCAGTGCACAGGGGCAGGCGATCACCAACACTGAGATGCCGGCGGTCAGTGCATAGGCCAGAATCGGCTCCGGACCCAGCAGATACCAGGCGAAAAAAGTGAAGACCGATATCAGGATGACAACGGGAACGAACACCGAGGAGATCCGGTCAACCAGTCTGCCGATGGGGGGCTTGCTCAACTGGGCGCGTTTTACCATGGCAATGATATGGGAGAGCGTGGTCTCTTCGCCAACCCGGGTGACTTCGAACAGAAAAGTTCCCGTGCGGTTTATGGTCCCTCCCGTTACCTCACTGCCCTCACTCACCGCGACCGGCAAAGGCTCCCCGCTGAGCATGGACTCATCGATGCTGGAGCTGCCCTCGAGTACACGACCATCGATCGGCAGGGTCTCTCCGGGCCTGACACGGATTCGATCGCCGGGCTGCAGCAGCGAAACCGGCAACTCAACTTCGCCCCGGTCGCACACGACAGACGCAACTTTCGGTGCGAGCTTTACCAGTGATCCGATCGCCTCGCTGGTGGTGCGCTTTGCCCTTGTCTCGAGTGCTTTACCGAATTGAAGAAAAGCGAGTATCAGCACGGCGGCATCGAGATAGAGATGTCGCCCGCCGCCCGGTATGAAGTCCGGATTGATAATCAGGATTGCCGAAGATATCCAGGCAGCCGAAGTGCCCAGCGCCACCAATGTATCCATGTTGGCCGAGAGGTGCCCCGCCAACCGCACGGCAGTCAGATAGAAGTTGCTGCCGCTGAACCACATCGTGAAGAGGCAGAGGAGTGCGATCAAGCCCCAGAAGATCTGACCGTTTACACCCAGCCAGGTGTGAGTTGCCGTCAACTCCGGCAGAACTCCTGCCATCTCCCCCGCCATCAGGCAGACGCCTACCGAACCCGCAAGAAGTGCACGCCGCCAGGCATTGCGTATATTGGCCCTGGCCTCGCGTGCCTGCTCCGCATAGGGATCTATGAATGTCTCCTCCAGCCTTGCGTCCAACTCAGCAGCGCGCAGACGCAGCAGCAGGTCTGCCGGATGCTCAGTGGTTTCGATGCTCAGATCCGGCCAATGGAGCTCATGCGCCGAATGCAGCAGATCGCTTGCGAGAAACTGCTCCAGTTTGCCTCGCCCCTGCACCGAGTCGCCGCTGAAGATCAGTCGGAACGAACCCGCCTTACACTCCGAGCTTGCTGTATCCGGGCTCAGCTTTATCAATTCCGCTGTATATCCCTCGTCCACTACAGCTTCGATTACCCTGCTGGCATCCCCGCCGACCACACGGGCACTCTGCTCAACCAGATCCACCGCAGCCTCCTCGACCCCGGAGACTGAGCAGATAGCCCGTTCAACCGCTCCCACGCAGTGGGCACAACTCATGCCGGATACTTTCAGCCAGTACGCCGGAGAATCCACTTTGCCACTTCCCGCCACAGAGGAGCCTTGGTTATTCATGCCGGGTGGATCAGTCTGGAGTTCAGTGCTGCGGTTTTTCATTTGGCTATTCAACCTAGAATCCTCAGTTGGACGTGGTGCAGGGTGCGTTTTCCGGGGTGCAGGGCAAGGCGTAACGACGAGGAATAGTTATTCTATTCCGAGGAGTTACAACGCAGCCATGCGCCGCGGAAAGCGTGAACTGCACCTCGTAGCGTGATTCACCATACGAGTGAGGACTTGAATTGATTACTACCCATTTCATAACAGCCCTTTACTATCGAATTGGAGCGGTCAACTGAGGATTCTAGGTTCAGGAATCAGTTAACGATCCACACTGGCCAACCGAACCGCCAGTAGAAGAAAAACGGTTCCGGCGATTCGGTTGAGAATTTTCTGAGCCCACTCCGACTGTCCCAGTCTCTCGCCGAGCATCCCTGCAACAAAGGTGATGGATCCGAATACCAGAAGTGTAGCAACTATGAACAGCCCTCCCAATAAACCAATCTGAACGGCTACCGGGCCGTGTGCGGGATCGACAAACTGGGGCAGGAAGGCGAGAAAAAAGAGGGACACCTTGGGGTTGGTGACGTTCATGAAAATCCCCCGGCGATACAGCTGCCAATATGTGCGCCTGTTTTCGGGGTTGATTGTCAGGTTATGGCCTGTCGCCCTGAACGCCTGCCAGGCAAGCCACAGAAGATAGAGCGCCCCCGCCAGTTTGAGCGTGGTAAAAGCATAAGATGATGTCTGCAAAAGTGCGGCAACTCCAAGCGCGACCGCGGCCGTGTGAACTATAAGGCCGGTACAGAGACCGAACACCACAAAAAAACCGGCTTTTCTGCCATAAACAGCGGATTGCGTCAGTACAAAGATATTGTCAGGACCAGGTGCAAGACCAAGCAGTATGGAGGCGAATAAAAACGCAACAGCGGCTTCAGGTTCGATCATCGGTAACTCCAGGACGATCACGGCGTAGTAGTGACGATAGAGCGGCACCCTGAGATGGATCTCCGCACAGTGTTAACAGCCTCTAAAAAAAGCCCCGCGCACAGGCGGGGCTGCTTTTCCCAGGATGGCAACTATCCTTTCGAAGACGGCCTACTGTGGAACGACATTTACGGCGCTGATTCCTTTAGGGCCGTTCTCGGTATCGAAAGTCACCTGCTGCCCCTCGGCGAGTGATTTGAAACCGCTGCCCTGAATTGCGCTGTAGTGAACGAAGACATCGTCGCTTCCGTCAGATGGGGCAATAAAACCAAACCCCTTACTGTCGTTGAACCATTTAACTGTGCCTGTAGCCATTCGAATTACCTAACTCTTTTAACGAAGATTAATTGTTTACAAATGTGCAGATCATTTCTTGAAAATCACGGGAGGACAATTGCGTTCAACTCATCGTAACCGTTACAAAAATGAGTGCAACTGCTTAACCATATACTATCCATATGCTTGATTCCAAGCCTTTTTTTAACGCTGCGGAAGGAAGTGTGACGACGATGGCAGCGACTGCTGAAGGATGAGACGCTGCAGGTGAATGCTAGCCCGCATCCATCACCAGGCGAACCGAAGATATGTTAATAATATATATAAAACAGCAAATTACGTTCATTTTACTCGTGCTGGTGAATTTACACTCTGTTCTATCCGGTTTTTGGAACGATTTGGCTGCGCATCTTGAGCGATCTTCCTTAAACCATAGCTATGGCTATGGTTTGGCGGACGATGAACCTGCTAGCCCTTCCGGCTCTGGAGGGAATTTTGACGCAGGCTTTTCTGTCGGTAACGTGAACGTTATTGTTGCCCCTTTTCCAGGTTCGCTGTGGGCAAAGATCCTCCCTCCCTGCATTTCTGTGATACGCCGTGCAATGGCCAGTCCCAATCCTGCATGCTGCCTATCCCTTCCACCGTTCTCCGCCTGGAAAAAAGGTTCGAATATATGTTTCAGGTCCTGCACATCAATTCCTTTTCCGCTATCGCTTACCGATACCGATATGAAATCGCCGTCAGACTTTGCCAGAACACTGATGACTCCTCCTCCGGGAGTATGCGCGAATGCATTCTCAATGAGGTTTTCCAGCACACGCTCGGTCAAACCTATATCCGCCCGGACAAAAGGAAGCGGCCCCGGCGGCGGCATCTGTACCTGTATGTTTTGATCTCCGGCTCTCAGTTGATACTTCTGTACCACATCCTGGATCAGTTCCGCCGGAGGAAAGGGTTCGCTCACCGGTTCGGTTTCACGCGCATCCAGACTCGCCAGTTCGAACAGCTCGTTCAGCTGTTGTGACAACCGCTTACTCTGACGCAGAGCAATGGCGAGATACTCATCCCGATCCTCCCTGCTGAGGCTCTCCCCCTTGATGATCAATGACTCCAGAAAACCCTGCAGCGAGGTGAGCGGAGTGCGCAGATCGTGGGAGACCTGGGCCACCAGTTGTCTGCGCAGGTTATCCTGGGTCTTCAACTGACCCAGCTGATCCTGAATCCGAACAGCCATCTGCTCAAAGTTGATGCCGATGCGATCGACTTCATCTCCCAGTAGTCTGCTGGATCCGGTATAAACGGGCAGCGCGCTGAAGTCGCTCTGATGAAAGCTGTCCATCAGCGCCGAAAGGCGATGCAGACGGCGGGTCAGCAGGCGAAAAATCACCAGCCCCGCAATCAAACCGAAGCCGAGACTGGCGGCCACAGACCAACCGCTCAGGCGCAGAAAGAAGCTCTCTCTGGCCAGTTTGTCCGCTGCTTCAAACTGCTCGCCGCGCAGCACCACATAAAGATAACCCTCGGGATGTTCGGTTGACGGCACCTGGGTTACCGAGAAAGCTTTCTGCCGGTCATGGCTGCGTGGATCGTCGCCCAGCAACGGCAGTTTCCCTGCCTGCCTGATGAACTCGTTTATCGGTTCCAGTGAGACCCGGTTTCGCTTGACCTTGCCGGGGTCTGCCGAATAGGCCAGAATTTTTCCGGTCAGATCCAGCAGATAAATTTCAATACTTGGATTGATCACCATGTATTGAGCAAAGGTCTCTTTGAGCGCCATCTGATCGATACGCCCCTCAGCTACGAGATTCCGGTCTGCAACCAGATTTTTTGCCAGGTCACGATTCAGCTTCTGATTCAATTCATCCATGTAGTGAACCGTCGCTGAGGTACTGATCAACGCATACAACAATCCCACTGCGGCAAACAGAAGAATCAATACCAGCGCCATTCTCGCGTAGAGCGTTTTCAAGGTCACATCTCGGCGAACTTGTAGCCGACACCCCAGACCGTGAGGATATATTTCGGATCGGCGGCGTTCTTCTCTATTTTCGCGCGCAGCCGGTTTATATGGGTATTGACCGTGTGTTCATACCCTTCATGATTATAACCCCACACCTGATCCAGCAGCTGCGTCCTGCTGTAGACACGACCTGGATTTCTCGCGAAACAGGCGAGCAGCTCGAACTCCCTGGCGGTCAGATCCACCTCCCTCCCTGCAACCGAAACCCTGTGTTTCGACTGGTCGATGGTGAGATCCCCATAGCGGATAAGACCATCACTGTTTTGTTGTACATGCGGAACCGAAAGCGCATCGACCCTTCTGAAGAGTGCTTTTACCCTTGCCATCAATTCAGGAATGCTGAACGGCTTGGTGAGATAGTCATCGGCGCCCATCTCCAAACCGAGCACACGATCCAGCTCCGAAGATTTTGCCGTCAGCATCAGAATCGGAATATAGCTCTCCCTGGATCGCAGATCGCGGCAAACGGAAATCCCATCCCTGCCGGGGAGCATCAGGTCAAGTATCACCAAATCGTAATCTCCGGCCTTGAACCTGCTGATTCCCTCATTGCCATCTGTCGCAATATCCGCCTCGCAGTCGATGTCCCGAAGATGCATCTGCACCAGACGCGCAATGTCGGGATCGTCCTCGATAATCAGAATACTGTGGCTCATATGGTGCCCCGTTGATGGCGGCACCCCGGCCCGGCGCCGTCAATAAGGAGAGCATGGAGATCCGGACAATGCAAGCCGATTCCCTGCGCCGGGCTGTCACATCTGCTTTCCATCCGGGGTGCCTTCAACACCAACAGCAGTCTGGAAGCTACTGCGTCACGCTCTACTTCATCATCCCCTTCTCATCTTTCATCATTGCCTTGCCTTCCTCCATCATCCCCTTCTCATCCTTCATCATTGTTTTACCTTCCCCCATCATCCCTTTCTCATCCTTCATCATTGTCTTGCCTTCCCCCATCATCCCTTTTTCATCCTTCATCATCGTTTTACCTTCCTCCATCATGCCCTTCTCATCCTTCATCATCGTTTTGCCTTCCTCCATCATCCCCTTATCGTCTTTCATCATTCCTTTTTCACCCTGCATATCCATTTTTTCCATCATGCCCTCCCCTGCCTTCATGGCGGAATCCTTCATCATCGAATCGGCACCGGCGGCAGCGGTAAAGACCAGCGATACGGAGAGGAGAAGGGATGGAACGATCCTGCCGGAATGGCGAAATTCAGAACATACGACAGCAGAAGCGGATTTGGTTTTGTTAGTCATGGTAATCTCCAAAGTTGTAATTCGTCGAAGCGACATGCTTCGATGCCTATCTGACAACGAATAGATCTCCGGAAAATCACGAATTCCTAACAATTCTGTAAAGTCCCGGGCAGGAAGGCCGGGTTAACCGCTTTGCCTGCACCGCAAAATAAATGGCAGAGTGGTATCATGAATCCAGCTCATCCAATCAAAGGGGTCAAACTCGAATGGCACTTAATTTAAGCCGATACGGGTTGTTTCTGAAGGAAACGTCAGTGGCAGGCGACCCACAGGGATGTGGGAAGGTAGAGCAATGCAGGAGCAATTGCCGAGATGCCACTGTCGAACCTACGCCGCACATGGACGTGCAAGTGCCGCGTAAGGCAGGAGCCGTTAGCGGCCATGGACGTATTTACGGCGTTTTCCGAAAGAAATGACCTGTGTCGGTAGGTCGATTGGTCGACGATTACCGTTAAGTAAGTGCCATTCGAGTTTGACCTCCTTGATAGACTCCTTTGATTAACTGACTCAAGAGACTCAGTTTATGGCCCTGAAATCGACCATATTTAAAGCGGAACTCCAGGTTTCCGACATGGAGCGACACTACTACAGGGAGCACTCGCTCATCATCGCGCGCCATCCTTCAGAGTCAGCGCAGCGAATGATGGTGAGAATCCTCGCTTTTGCACTGAACGCCAACGATCAGCTGGCATTCACCAGAGGGTTGAGCAGCACCGATGAGCCCGATCTGTGGCAGCTGAACCTCAGTGACGAGATCGAGCTGTGGATTGAGTTGGGACAGCCGGACATCAAGCGAATCGGAAAGGCCTGCGGCAGAGCAAAAAAAGTGCTCATCTACTCTTATGCAAATCAGAACAATCTTGTCTGGTGGGAGCAGAATCGCGAAAAACTGACCAGATTCGACAACCTCGGCGTAATCGATCTGCCCTCTGATTCAACCCGGGAGCTTGCGCTTTTGACCGATAGGAACATGCGGCTGCACTGCACCATTCAGGATGGTGAAGTCTGGTTGAGCAACGGCTTTGACACCGTTCATGTGATGCCTAAGGTACGGATGCGCTCGGACTGAGTGCAGCCTGGTTAGCCCGCCCTCACTACAAGCTCCAGGAACCTGAAGAGTCAACGGGGGATCGATACATCAATCGGAGCCTTTCCATACCGGCGGACGTTTCTGCATGAACGCATCTATCCCCTCTGCCACATCTTCGTGCAGCATGTTGCAGGTCATTACGCCACTGGCATACCGATATGCGTCATCCACCCCCATCTCCAGCTGCCGATAGAACATCTGCTTGCCGGTGCGCACGGCCATAGCGGACTTGGCGCAGATAGCACTGGTCAGACGGCCCACCTCTTCGTCCAGCTGATGCAATGGAACCGCCCGGTTGATCAGTCCTTCCAGAGCGGCCTGTTCGGCACTGATAAACTCTCCGGTCAGCAGCATCTCCAGCGCTCGCTTTCTGCCGACATTGCGCGCCAGTGCAACGCTCGGTGTACTGCAGAAGAGCCCGACGTTGATGCCGGATACGGCAAACCTAGCACTATCCACCGCAACGGCCATATCACAGGAGGCAACCAGCTGACAGCCTGCGGCGGTTGCTATACCCTGCACCCGCGCGATAACCGGTTGCGGCTGATACATGATGCTCGTCATAAGTGCGCCCATCTTGGAAAACAGCGCTGTGTAGTAGGCTTCACTGTTATTGACGCGCATCTGCTTAAGATCATGGCCCGCGCAAAACGCTTTGCCATTGGCGGCGATCACGACGGCCCGGGCGTTTTCGTCCCTGGCTATTCCAGTCAATTCGAATTGCAGCGCATCCAGCAGCTCGTCCGATAGCGAATTGAACTGATTGGGGCGATTGAGCGTGAGTGTCACCACACCCCCGCTGTCGCTGCGCAGCAATACAGGCATCTCCTCCACGGAACTATTCTCATCGCTCATAATTGTCTCTCCGATTATCCCGTCGTTTTCGCGGCGGCGATCACCGCCTGGCCCAGGGAGAGCCCGCCGTCGTTGGCGGGAACAGCACCCGGACTCAGTACGCGCACCCCGCTTGCGTCAAGTCTGGCGGTGACTCCCTCCAGCAGCAATCGATTTTGAAACACCCCACCGCTCAATACAACGGTGGACAATCCATGTTTTCGGCCCAGATCGGTGGCTGTCTGCGCAATCATTGCACATATGGTCTGATGAAAACGCGCTGCTGCAATCGCACCGTCGGTTCCTTCGGCCAGATCCTCCAGCAGTGCCTGCCACAATGAGTTGAACTGAATAACCCCGATATCCTTTTCCGTCTGCTGTGGATCCAACGGATAGGCATTGCCGGACTGCTCATGAAAAACCGGTGCTGCAAGGGACTCCATCTCCATCGCCGCCTGGCCCTCGAAATGCTGGGACCAGGTGCAGATTCCCAAGGTCGCGGCCACCGCATCGAACAGGCGTCCGCAGGAGGAAGCAGGAGGGCTGTTCAGGCCACGTCCGATCATCAGCGCCAGATTCTTCAGCGGCTTCTGATCGATCTCTCTTAGGATCCGCAGGTGCGAAAACGCTTTGCTAATCGACTCCCAGCCGAATGCTTGCTGCAAATGGGCGTAGGTATTGCGCCAGGGCTCACGCATCGCCTGGATGCCTCCCGGCATCGCAACAGGGATAAAGTGCGCCAGCCGCCTGCTCTCCCGGTAATCCGCCAGCAGAAATTCACCGCCCCACAGGCCGCCGTCACTGCCGTAGCCCAATCCATCCATCGCCACGCCCAGCACCGGAGTAGTGTGCAATGGCACGCCATGTTCAGCCATGCAGGCAGCAATATGGGCGTGGTGATGCTGTACCTCCAGCAGCTCAATCTTTTCTGCATGCGCAGTTTCACGTCCCAGTTGGGTGGAGAGATAATCCGGATGGCAATCGACCGCGATAAGCGCAGGCCGGAAGTCGAAAAGCTTGCGATACAGCCCAAGATTGTGGCGGAAATCCGCGAAAGTGGCGGCATTCTCCAGATCGCCCATGTGCTGTGACAGAACCGCCCTGCCCCCCTGCAGCAGGCAAAAGCTATTTTTCAACTCACCGCCCATCGCAAGTATCCCGCCGCTGGTTTCGAAACCCTCAGGCAACACAATGGGCGCGGGTGCATAACCGCGGGCCCGGCGCAGTATACGCGGTTCTCCGGCCGCCATGCGCAGGACAGAATCATCCAGCCGGTTGACGATATCCCGGTCATGCAGCAGAAAATAGTCGGCAATCTGCGCCAGACGGTGGCGCGCATCCTCATTGTCGATGCATTGGGGTTCGTCGCTGCGGTTCCCGGATGTCAGCACGATGGGACAATCCAATCCCTGCATCAGCAGCCGATGCAGCGGCGTGTAAGGCAGCATGAATCCCAGCGTGGACTGTCCCGGCGCCACCCCGGCGGCTACCGCCTCTCCCCTGGCATCCAGAATAACGATGGGAGCTTGAGCAGAGCGAAGCGCCGCCCGTTCAACTTCATTCACGCCGGCATATCGCTCAATCATGGCAGTATCGCCGGCCATCAGTGCAAAGGCTTTATGGTATCTCTGCTTGCGCTGCCGCAATCGCTGTACTGCCTGCTGATTGCAGGCATCACAAGCCAGATGGATGCCGCCTATTCCCTTGACCGCGACGATTTTACCCTCCGCTATCACTCTTTGAGCGGCGGTTATGGGATCCTGATCCCCACCCGTCTCGACCATCTCTCCGGCGGAACTCTCCAGCCAAACCCTGGGACCGCATACCGGGCAGGCGTTGGGTTGCGCATGAAAACGCCTGTCGGCCGGGTCCTGGTACTCGGCAAGGCACTGCGGACACATGGGAAAGGCCGACATGCTGGTATTGGCCCGGTCGTAGGGAACGGTGCGGATTATGGAGAGCCTGGGACCGCAATGCGTACAGTTGGTAAAGGGATAACGAAAACGGCGGTCTGCCGGGTCATCCACCTCCTGCCGACAGGCATCGCATACGGCGGCATCGGCAGCCACGTTGGTCTGCGTCTCGCCGGTCACACTGGAATATATCTCGAAAGCATCGGGTATCCGCCCGATAACCATCGGACTGCGTTCGATGCGCTCTATCCGGGCCAGCGGCGGGCATTCGCGTTGCAGCGAACCGATAAAAGCCTCCAGTTGCCGCGCACCCCCCCAGACCCGGATACCCACGCCAAGCGCATCGTTCCAGACCGACCCCGTAAGCTTATGCACACGGGCAAGCCGCCAGACCGTCGGGCGGAAACCGACGCCCTGCACCGTGCCGTAGACACGGATGGTCTCCGCGACGATGTATTCAGAAGTTGTCATTTATACCCGGCTTCTGCGCCACCAGCATGGCGATATCCCGGGTACCGAACCGGCAGTCTCCCAGACGCCCCTCTTCACGGTAAACTCTTACCTTGAGGGGTTGAAACAGCTTCAGCAGCTCATTCTCCTGCAGCCGGAAAGCCGGGTTGGAGGGACCGCAATCAGACACCGCATTAACGCTGAAGGTTTGATAGAAGAGCAGACCGCCGGGGCGCAGTGCCTGGATGATGGCCGGTGCCAAGGCACGCTCCAGGAAGTAGCTGACCAGAATGAGATCGTAACTTTCAGGCGCAGGGGGCCGGGCAATGACATCGCGCACCTCTGCAGCAATGGCAAGCCGTTGCTCACGGGCTGCGCTATTCAACCGCTCAATGGCGACAGGCGAGAGATCCCAGGCGGTAATCCGCAGCCCCGCCCGGGCCAGCCGGATAGCGCTGGCTCCACGGCCGCATGCCAGGTCCAGCGCATCACCCGCAGGCGGCAGCAGGTGAATATTCTCCGCCAGCACCGCAGCCACATCGCCAATGCCCTCCGCCGATGCGTGGCGCTGATCCCATTTTTGCTTCAGCGCCTCGTTCGGATCGGTCACCGCATCAGATGGCATCGAACGCCTGTGCCAAATCGGCACGGATATCGGTGAAATCCTCCAGTCCGACCGCAATGCGTATCAAACCATCGCTGATACCCGCCGCTGCCTTCTCCTCATGTGTCAGCCGGCCGTGTGTGGTGCTGGACGGATGGGTGACCGTTGTTTTGGTATCGCCCAGATTCGCGGTAATCGAGAGCAGCTCCAGCGAATCGATCAGCTTCCAGGCCGCCTTTTGCCCCCCTTTCACCTCGAACGAGCAAATCCCACCGGCCGCTTTCTGCTGGCGGGCGGCGAGACGGTACTGGGGATGGCTCATAAGCCCCGGGTAGTGGACCCGCTCCACCGCCGGCAGGATCTCCAGCCAGCGCGCCAGAGCCAGCGCATTATCCGAATGGGCCTGCATGCGCAGCTGCAGTGTCTCCAGACCTTTGAGGAATACCCAGGCATTGAACGGGCTCATGGTGGCGCCGCCGGTACGCAGCACCCCATAGATCTCCTCGCCGACCGTGTCAGCGGGGCCAACCACTGCGCCTCCCAGGCAGCGGCCCTGCCCGTCGAGGTACTTGGTGGCGGAGTGGATGACGATATCCGCCCCCAGGGCGAGTGGCAGCTGCAGTGCAGGCGTGCAGAAACAGTTGTCCACCACCAGCAGACAGCCGTTTTCATGCGCCAGGTCGGACAACGCCCGGATATCGGCCACTTCGGTGAGCGGATTGGAGGGTGTCTCCAGAAACAGCAGTCGGGTCTCCGGCCGTATTGCTCTTTTCCATGCCTCCGGTTCCCCGGACGGCGCGTAGCTGGTCGCTATGCCAAAGCGTGACAGATACTTGTTGAACAGTATGGTGGTGCTGCCGAAGATGCTGCGTGATGAGAGGATATGATCCCCGGCCTTGAGCAACCCGATGCAGGTGGCGAGAATAGCCGACATGCCCGACGCGGTCGCCACGCACGCCTCTCCCCCTTCCATTGCCGCCAGACGTTGCTCGAAGCACTCCACGGTCGGGTTGGTAAAGCGTGAGTAGATATTGCCTGGAGAGTCTCCGGCAAATCGGGCAGCGGCCTCGGCGGCACTGCCGAATATGTAACTGGATGTCGCGAATATCGGCTCGGAATGTTCACCTTCCGCGGTGCGTCTGTGTCCTGTTCTGATCGCCTGGGTTGCCAGTCCCCACTCGTTGTTCTGCTCTTCCTTTTTCATGATTCGCCACCTAAGTGCACTGGTTGAAGCAGTGATCCCGCCACCCGTCGCCAGGCAAAAAAAATCCCGCCCGGCACAGGCCAAAGCAGGCTTCTCTGCTTTAGCTGTATTTATTGAGCGCCCGCAATCTGAGACAAATCGGCGCTTAAGTAGAGAAGTTAAACCATTGCGGAGTTTATTACAACTCGCTCGAAAAGGTACTAGGCACTAGGTTCTAGGTTCTAGGTACTGGAGGGTGTTACCCGGTTTCCGTTCGAAAACGTCGGGAAACTGAGCGGCTCAAAGAAGCGCCGCCATTTTTCTTTGAGTGTAACTCATTGAAAATGAAGTGAACCGAGAAATCGCGTTCTCCGTTCCCGTTCCTGAAACATCCCATAGATGGGTGTTTCAGTATACTTACCCAGTCCCTAGAACCTAGTCCCTAGTACCTAAAGATTGGTATGCAACTCCAGCAATGAACCCGAATCATCTTCCCATGACTGTTTTGCACTGTCGCTGCGCAGCAGCTGCAACTGTTCCAGATAGTGGTCGCTGACATCTCCGGTGACATACTCGCCGTTAAAGACCGAAGTGTCGAATCTCTCCACTTCTGATTTTCCAAGCTTCCGGACTGCCTTGATCAGGTCATCCAGGTCCTGGAATATCAACCGGTCGGCACCGATTATCTCCCTGACCTCATCCTCGGTGCGCCCATGGGCAACCAGTTCGTCTGCAGCAGGCATATCAATCCCATACACGTTGGGATAGCGCACCGGTGGCGCCGCGGAGGCAAAATAGACTTTTTTCGCGCGTGCATCCCTAGCCATCTGCACGATCTGCTGGGATGTGGTGCCACGCACGATGGAATCGTCGACCAGCATCACATTCTTGCCTTCAAATTCTGACTCGATCGCGTTCAGTTTCTGCCGTACAGATTTCTTGCGAGCCTGCTGTCCGGGCATGATAAAAGTTCTGCCGATATAGCGGTTCTTGATGAATCCTTCCGTGTACTTGACCTTCAGTTCATTGGCAAGTTCCAGCGCTGCAGTGCGGCTGGTATCCGGGATGGGGATGACCACATCGATATCGTGGTCCGGCCAGATTCGCTGAATTTTCCTGGCCAGCCGTGCCCCCATGCGGGAGCGGGCCTTGTGTACAAAAATATTGTCAATAATCGAGTCGGGCCGGGCAAAGTAGACAAATTCGAAAACGCAAGGGGTATGCACCGGATTGGCCGCGCATTGGAATTTATGCAGTTTGCCCTCCATGTCGATGAAGACAGCCTCACCCGGCTGAACGTCGCTCACCAGTTCAAAATCCTGCGCATCCAGCGCAACGCTCTCCGACGCCATCATATATTCGGTGCCGTCGGCGCTCTCGCGCCTGCCATAAACCAGCGGGCGGATACCGTGCGGATCCCGAAAACCGAGCAACCCATAACCGGTAACCATTGCGATAGCTGCGTAGCCGCCACGGCAACGCCTATGAACCGCGGCAACTGCCTTGAAAATATCCTGGGGGGTGATCCGCAACCTGCCCAAAGCCTGCAGTTCATGGGCAAATACGTTGAGCAGAATCTCAGAGTCGGAAGAGGTATTGATATGGCGCAAATCCTCGCGGTAGAGATCCCCGGTCAGCTCCTGGGCATTGGTAAGATTGCCGTTGTGCGCCAATGTGATGCCATAGGGTGAGTTGACGTAGAAAGGTTGTGCTTCTGCGGAAGTGGAGTAACCCGCCGTTGGATAACGCACATGACCGATACCGATGTTTCCCTTGAGATCGATCATATGACGCGTGCGAAAAACATCCCTGGCAAGCCCGTTGTCTTTACGCAGATGCAAACGGTGCCCCTCCATGGTGACAATGCCCGCAGCGTCCTGCCCCCTATGCTGCAAAACCATGAGCGCATCATAGAGTGCCTGATTGACGGGGCTATACGCGAAAATTCCGACGATGCCACACATTTCTATGCCTCTTCAGAAAAATCTATCCACTAATTTCGATAATCCGGTCGGTTGTTCCGCAGCCGGTGGATCCGGAATCAGGCATACCTGAACATCCCGCCAAGATCCTCAGGCAACAACGTTTTCAGCCAGACGGCCAACTCCTGAAAAAAACCAATCAGCTTGGAAGAGGTCCACCAGGGATCCTCCGGCAATGGCGTCAAACCCGCAAGAAAAATCAGCAGGGTTACCAGCAGTATTCCCCTCACCGCACCAAACAACATACCGATCAGGCGGTCGGTACCGGTCAGCCCGGTCTTCTCCACGAGCTGCCCGATCAGATATGTAACCAGCCCGCCGACCATCAGCGTTACCAGGAACAGCAGAGCCAGTGCAACACCGAGCCGAACCGACGGAAGCGAAAACCAGTCGAGATGCTGCGCCAAATCACGGAAAAAGGTCCAGGCCACCCAGAATGCAAGAACCCAAACCGCCAGAGAGAGCGCTTCCCGCATAAAGCCGCGCAAAAGACTGATCAGTGCGGAAAGTCCGATTATTCCGATAATGATGTAGTCGACCCAGATCATACGGCGGGACTTGGTTCCCAAAAAGCTTGCGGGATCAAAATGTCAATTTTAGCAAAAGCCTCAGCACAGAAGAACCTCAGGGATAACTTTTGAGTGTCCCTTCGATATTGAGCGGTTTCACCTCTGCGTTGACCTGTTCCAGTAGTTTTTCCGCTTTCTGTCTGTCGACTTCGGGCCCGACCAATACACGGAAAAGCATATTTCCCTTGACAGACACCTGCTCTATATCCGCCGCAAATGATTTTTCCCTCAGCTGTTTCACCAGATTTTCCGCATTGTCCCGGAGAGAAAAGCTTCCCACCTGAATCATCCATGCCGACAATCCCTCTCTGGTTTCGACCTGTTCAGAGGGCTGGGGGGCAGCCACTACAGGTTGAGCCTGGGTTTCATCCGGCGCGCTGGCACTGGTTGACCGGTCATCAGGCACCGACGCCCTGGATACCATCGGCGCAGGAGGTTCGCTCTTATACGGGATCACACGGGAACTGAAATCTGTTTTCGGGGGCAAGGGGATGTTGCTGTTCTGAATGCCCTGTTCGAGGACCGGCTCATGCTGCAGCAGCATGGGGATAAAAATCACGATCAGTGAAACCAGTACGGTCGCACCGATCAGTCTCTTTTTGAGGCCATCATCCACCGGAGAGATCCTTAACTTAAAAACCTGGGTTATTGTACCAGTTAGTTGGCAGAAGCTGGGAATTGTCAACAAGACTGTAAGGACAAAGGGAAGAACCGGACTTACCAATCGTCCTGTCTCCCTTTTTCCCGGTTTTGGGGTTATGGTTGAGAGACTTCCACCTGCACAAGGTAGTGGCTTTTGAAGCATCTGCTTATCGTCTATCACAGCCAGACCGGCCATACCCAGGCGCTGGCCGAGTCCGTATACCGGGGAGCCCTGGAATATCGGGGCAGCGTGGAAACCAGACTTTTGAAAGCATTCGATGCAGGTGTGGAGGATCTTCTGTGGGCTGATGCGGTGCTATTCGGCACGCCGGAGAACTTTGGTTACATGTCGGGCGCACTCAAGGATTTCTTTGATCGCACCTACGAAGCGGCCAGAGATGCGACAGTGGGCCTCCCCTATACGATCTTCATCAGCGCGGGGAACGATGGCAGCGGTGCCGAATTCAATATCGACAGAATTGCCAGGGGCTACTCCATGAGACGCGTATCCGAGCCGTTGATTGTACGGGGCGAGATTGACCCGTCTGCACTGCAGCAGGCGGAGGAACTCGGGCAAACGCTGGCTGCGGCGCTGGAGCTTGGGATTTTCTGAGTCTGCGATCGAGTTAGCTATGGATCAGGGGGTCAGGACACTTGATGTCCTGACCCCCTGATCCCCTGGCACTTCAGCCTTCAGATCTCCTCGGGCACCACTTCGATCGCGCCGCAGGGGCATTCGGTAGCGCACATGCCGCAGCCTTTGCAGTAGTCATATTTAAACGCAAACCGATTGCCCGGTCCGAGCTTGGTGATGGCGTTGTCCGGACAGATGCCGTAGCAGTTGTCGCACTCGAAACAGTTGCCGCAGGACATGCAGCGGCGCGCCTCGAACAGGGCGTTCTCCTCGTTGAGATCGCCGATCACTTCGGCGAATCCACTCTGCCGGCGGATCACTTCCAGTGTTGGCCTGATGGTCCGCGGCGCATCCGAGTAATACCAGGTATTGAGCATATCGTGGGTGACAATCTTATGCTTGGCCGCAGGCGCATACTGCTCACCCCGCAGCCAGGCGTCGATATTGCGCGCCGCTTTCTTGCCGTGGCCGATGGCGGTGGTGACTGTGCGCTCCGACGGCACCATATCCCCACCGGCAAAAATTCCGGCATGGCCAGTCATCATGCCGGCATTCACGCTGACCACGCCCCATTTGATCTCGATGTCCGGAAAGTTCCTGAGCAGGCCGAGTTCGCTGTCCTGACCCAGCGCCATGACCAGAACATCGCCTTCGATCTCTTCGAACTGTCCGGTGGGAAAAGGCCGCCCGCTGTCGTCGGGCACCATTTTCTCAAGTACGAAGGTACTGCCCTTGATCTCTTTGATGGTGCGCAGGTTGAGTATGTCGACCACCTCCTCCAGCGCCTCATGCACCTCGAAATCGTGCGCCGCCATCCGCTCCCGTGCACGGCGGACAATAACTTTGGGGGTAAAACCGGTCAGCCGCTTGGCCGAACGCGCCACGTCCATGGCAGTATTGCCGCCGCCGTAGACCACCACTCTGCCCTTCAGATATCTGGTCTGCTCCAACTCAACGTCGCGCAGCAGCGTGATCCCCTCGATGACGGGTATGTTGCCGCTGATCGGTATATCCAGGCTCTTCGGCGTATGCGCGCCGACGGCGAGAAAAGCCGCATCGTAGCCGCCCTCTTCCATCGTTGCCTTGAGGTCGTCCACCGGCGTGTCAAGACGGATTTCCACACCCATCTCCTCGATCCGCTCGATCTCGCCATTGAGCTTTTCACGCGGCAGCCGGTACTTGGGAATACCCCAGCGCAGCATGCCGCCAGCCTTGGACGCAGACTCGAACACCGTCACTGCATGACCAAAACGGCGCAGGTGATAGGCGGCCGCAAGCCCGCCCGGACCGGCACCGACCACCATCACCCGTTTACCGGTCGGTTTGCCAACGGCTATTTTCCAGTCGTACTTTTGTGCCTGGTCGCCAAGGAAGCGCTCCACCGAATTGATGCCGACCGACTCGTCCAGCATCGCCCGGTTGCAGGCGGTTTCGCAGGGTTGGTAACAGACCCGGCCCATGATCGAGGGAAACGGATTCTCCTCCATGATCTTGCGCCAGGCCGCTTCGTAGTTGCCCTCCTCAGCTTCGAACAGCCAGGCCTGAATATTCTCTCCGGCGGGACAGGCGTTGTTGCACGGCGGCAGACGATCAACATAGACCGGGCGGCTGGTGCGCCAACTGCCCGTCTTGTTGAGCAGACTGGTACCAACATCCAGCGTTACGGCAAACGGCTTTTTTTCCTGCAGGGCGCTCTTTTTACTCATGATTCGTCACCTTCCCGGTAGACCAGGTCGAAACGTTTGATGTTGCGGTCGGCAATCGCCTGCAGCTGCTCCAGCTGATGCGCATTTTCCGGCTTAAAGACATGTGCGAAGCGCTTCTGCAGCTTTGCATAGTCGGCCACCGTCACCCGTCTGCGAATCTTGGTAACAGCGGTGATCTCTCCATACTCTCCCTCGATCAACGGATACATGCCGCACTCCACGGCATAACGAGCGATCTTGATCGTGTCGCCGGGCAGTGAGCCCCATCCGAGCGGACAGGGCACGAAGATCTCGATATAGCGTGCGCCACGTATCTGCATCGCCTTGGTTACCTTTAGCTCAAGATCATGCAGATCATGCACCGACGCGGTAGCCACGTATGGGATCTGGTGGGCAATCGCAACCAGCGGTACGCTCTTGCCGGTATTGAAAACATTCCCGGGCTCGTCACCCACAGGCTGGGTGGTTGCGGTGCGGGCGGCGGCCGGCGTGGCACTCGATCGCTGCACACCGGTATTCATATAAGCCTGGTTGTTGTAGCAGATATAGAGGACGTCATCGTTGCGGTCGAAAGTCCCGGAGAGACAGCCGAAACCGATATCGGTGGTCCCCCCGTCGCCGCCTTGGGCGATCACCCGCACATCGGCGCGGCCCTTCACCTTGAGCGCCGCAGCAATGCCCGAAGCAACCGCTGAAGCGTTGCCGAACAGTGAGTGAATCCAGGGAATCGACCAGGCGGTCTCCGGATAAGGCGTGGTGAACACCTCCAAACATCCCGTGGCGTTGGCGGCAATCAGCTGATTGTTGGTGGCACGCATCGCGGCATCGATGGCGAAGCGCGCGCCCAGCGCCTCCCCGCAACCCTGGCAGGCCCGGTGCCCCGAGTCCAGCGAGTTGGAACGGTCGATGGTGGCCTGTACAGTCCGGTGATCCTGCTCCAGCAGGCGGTTGCCAACGGTGAAGGTGCCGGTCTGATAAAATTTTACCTTCTGTTTCGATTCGGGTAGTTGTGGCATCTCTGTTGTCTCTCCGCTAAATGGTTTTCGCGGCGGCAACCAGGCCGACATCGCTCAGAATATTCTCCGCGGCCGAACCGGAGCGTCGCTGTGCCTTCTCCCGATCCAGCTCACGGTTGACGATATCCATCCTCATGTCATGAAAATGGATCCTGTTGAGCTGGTCGTTCAGGCCTTTTTCGAACATGCGACGAAGGTTCGCCCGGGTGATGGGCCGTCCTCCCAGACCGCCGATAACGGAGTGCACGGCCAGGTGCAGACCCCGGGTCGCCATGCGGATATCATTGGCAAGAATACCTCCCATGCCGACCGCCAGGGATTTTTCGAACACAATAACCCGTTTGGCATCTTTCAACGCCTCCTGCAACGCTTCAATCGGGAATGGCCGGAAGGAGCGTACGGTCAGCGCGCCGATGGAGTGGCCCTCCTGGCGCATCTCTGCAAGCACCTCTTTCATGGTTCCGATTACCGATCCCATGGTGACGACAACCGTCTCCTTTCCGGCGCAGTCATACTCTTTCAGCAGACCGCCCGAGTCCCGCCCCGACAACGCGCCAAACTCTGCCGCCTGTTCTGTAATCAGTTTCAGCGCCTCACGCTGCTTGTGGTGTGCCAGATAACGGACTTCGGTGAACGCTTCCGGTCCCACCATCGCCCCCATTGAGACCGGGGCAGAGGGGTCCAGCACCTGACGCGGCTGAAACGGAGGCAGGTAGCTGTCGACCAGCTCCTGGGAGGGCATATCCACCTGACTGTATGAGTGGGTGAGAATGAAACCATCCATGCATACCATGACCGGCATGCTGAGCTCTTCAGCCAGCCTGAAGGCCTGGATGTGCACATCCACCGCCTCCTGATTGGTCTCGACGAACAGCTGAATCCAGCCGGCATCGCGCGCGGACATGGAGTCGCTCCAGTCGTTCCAGATATTGATGGGCGCGCCGATGGCGCGGTTGCCCACCGTCATGACAATGGGCAGTCCCATACCCGAGGCGTTATAGACTGCCTCCATCATGAACAGCATCCCCTGGCTGGAGGTGGCGGTGTAGCTGCGCGCCCCGGCAGCGGATGACCCGATGCAGGCGGAGAGCGCGCCAAATTCCGACTCCACCAGCAGGAACTCGCACGGTGCCAACTTGCCCGACTTTACCATCATCCCCAAATCCTCAACGATGTGCGTCTGGGGGGTTATCGGGTAAGCTGAGATAACTTCCGGGCGACTCAGAGCTACCGCCTCGGCGACCGCCTGTGAACCTTCAATCTGCTTCAACATGACCAGTTTCTCCTCTACTCTCCCGACTCAAGCAGCTGCCGCCTGCCGATGAGCGTCCTGTGCTGCAAGCACATTGGCCTCGCCCACCTTTCCGGGGAATTTTTTCCTGATGGCGTTGCACACGGCATCAATGTCGATCTCATCGCTCATCGCCGCAAGTGCGCCGAGCAGTACAGTGTTTGGTGTTGGCCGCCCCAGATGCTTCATTGCCAACTCAGTGGCCGATACAGCAATGACATGACCTGCCGGCAGCCGGTTGGTGGCCTCTCCGATATGCAGATCGTCAAGATTTTTCGAGGTATTGATCAGCACCCAGCCGTCATCCCGCAGTCCGGTGAAAACATCAATAGCGTTGAACAGCGTGGGGTCCTGCACGATCAGCAGATTGGGATCGAGCACCGGTTCCCTCAACTCGATCGGTTTATCATCGATGCGGACGTAGGCGACCACCGGCGCACCCATCCGTTCGGAGCCGAAACTGGGCACCGCCTGGGAGTGCTTGCCCTGCTCAAAAGCCGCGATCGATAACATTTCTGCGGCCGAAACCACACCCTGGCCACCGCGGCCATGAATACGTATCTGAAACATTTTTATAAATATCCTCTGCTATGGTGTGAGTTGTGCCTCCCTGACCCTGCACAACCGGGCAAGGCTGAAATCCCGCTCTCCCACCCAGACCCGGTAGGAAACTGGCTGTGTTTTTACTTTACGCCATGATCTGGTAATACCAATTATTTCTGTATAATACCGCATCGAGATCTTTCATGTCTAATAATTAATGAGCCTATAAATAGATTTTGTATCTATTAAGTTCAATGTTTATAGGGTAATAGCATTAGTGGCTGGCGGTGTGTCGGCAACAAAGGCTGATACGTTATACATTTTCGACAAAGAGTACGGATATTGGTATTACCAGTTTTTATAGCGCGGTTTCCAGTTGGAAATGAAACAATCCAGCAGCGTAAAAGGAATCCTGTTCTATGTTTAAGATCAAGGTAAGGAGGAGAAAACCGTATGTAGATGAACAGCGGTTAAATCCTTTTTAGAATATCCCCAACCAGCCAGAAGGAGCCAAACACCAGAACGGTGTCATCCGCGAAGGCCTCTGCCAGAGCTCCATCAAAAGCCGCACCTGCGGTTGGATATTGTTTGATATACGTGCCGCCGATAACGGCATCCATGACGATATTCGATAGCCGGTCGGTCGACATGCCTCTGCTCACCCCGAGGTCTGCCAGATACCAACTGTCCACAAGCGGGGCAATTATGGCGACCACCGAATGGACGTCTTTGTCCGACATCATGCCGAAGACCGCTCTGGTCTTACCAGCACGCGGCAGCCGTTTCAGATTTTCCGCGAGAATTCCAACTGCTTCCGCATTGTGCGCAACATCCAGCACGATCCTGGGGTTGCCGGAAATCACCTGAAACCGCGCGCGCACCGCTGCTGCCTGCAAACCCTGATCTATAGCCTTGCGCTCCAACTTAAACTCCCTTTGCAGCAAGCTCAGTGCCATAAGGACACCGGCAGCATTCTGCAGCTGATACTCCTCGCGCAAACGCGGCAGCGGCAGATTTTCCATGCGCTCACCGGATCTCCACCAATCCCAGGAAGGTCCCTTGCTGCGAAACGCAAAATCGGAACCGGCCAGATAGATCGGAGCGGGCAGGCTTCGGGCATGCTCAATCAGTGAATCGGGGGCTGTTGGTGAGGCATATACAACAGGTTTGCCCGGACGCATGATGCCTGCTTTTTCCCGGGCTATTTCATTCAATGTACTCCCCAGCCAATCTGTATGATCCAAACCGATGGTGGTGATCAGTGCCAGGTCCGGGTCTATAATGTTGACCGCATCCAGACGTCCTCCCATCCCCACTTCCAGCACTGCCACATCGGGTTTTACATCACAAAATATGCTTAACGCAGCCAGAGCACTGAACTCAAAATAGGTTATAGACGTTGTACCGCGAGCCTGATCGATTCGTTCAAAAGCTGCACAGATACTTTCGTCGTCTGCATCCCTGCCATCGATACGTATGCGTTCGTTATAGCGAACAAGATGAGGCGAAGTGAAACAGCCGACCCGATAGCCTGCCGCCCTGAAAATTGCCTCCAGGAAAGCCACCGATGACCCTTTGCCGTTGGTCCCCGCAACTGTAATGACACGAAATGGCAGCCCCTCCCCTGGCGCTGCTTTGCGCCAGACAGATGCAACTCTCTCCAGGCCGAGTTCTATCTTCTTTGGGTGCAGACCTTCCTGCCACTGCAGCCACTGATTCAGGGTTTGGAAACGCGACAATTCAGATTCTGGGCTGATGTGTAAGCGTGCTGATCAAACTGGCAAAGCGGTCTCTCATCTCCCGCCGATCGATGATCATATCGATTGCGCCATGCTCCAGCAGAAACTCGCTGCGCTGAAAGCCCTCGGGCAATTTCTCCCGCACTGTCTGTTCAATGACACGGGGACCGGCAAAGCCGATCAGCGCATTGGGCTCCGCGATATTCACGTCACCCAGCATGGCGAAGCTTGCTGAAACGCCACCCATAGTCGGATCGGTTAAAACTGAGATATATGGGATTCCCTTTCTTGCCATGCGACCCAGCGCGGCGCTGGTCTTGGCCATCTGCATCAACGAGAACAGCGACTCCTGCATGCGGGCACCGCCACTGGCGGAAAAACAGACGAGGGGAATGCAGTGTTCGAGGCTGATATTGACTCCCTGTACAAACTTTTCACCGACTACCGAACCCATGGAGCCACCCATGAAATTAAACTCAAAAGCTACAGCCACCAGATCCATGCCCTTCAACTGGCCGCGCATTACAACCAGCGCCTCTTTTTCACCGCTGAGCTTCTGCGCCTGGGAAATACGCTCCTTATATCTTTTGCTGTCCTTGAATTTTAGCGGATCGCTCGGAATCAGGTCGGCGGCTATCTCCACTCCGGAATCCGGATCCAGAAAGATCTCCAGCCGCCGCCGGGCGCCGATTCTATTGTGATAACCGCACTTCGGGCAGACATCCAGATTGCGCTCCATCTCCGCCCGGTAGAGGATCGCCGCGCAACCTGGGCATTTTGCCCATAACCCTTCGGGCACCCCTCTCTTATTGCCGCCTTCGATGCGAATACGGCTGGGTATCAATTTTTCAAACCAGCTCATATGGGTAAGTCCTATAGAAATAACTTCTCAATAATACCGAGCCCAACGATGAGGAAAATGAACGCTGAATGAAGAAAACAGTGTCATAAAAGGGCCAAGGGCCGAGGGCTAAGGAGAAACCCAATCATCGACAAAGATTTTCCCGGCCCTTGGCCCTCGTCCCCTATTGAATGAATTTACTGGGAGCATACGCTGCCTTATTTCTCCGACACGGCCCGCGCCATCAATCCAGGCGCTTCCTTAAATCAAATCCATGGCGATACGCATCTGCGAGATCGTATTGGAGAGCGCCGGCGCGATGTCGTCCGGCTGTCCGGCCAAAGACTCGATCTGGTTCACCAGGACACTGCCCACGATAACCGCATCCGCAACCTGCGCCACCGCCTGTGCCGATTCCGGATCTTTGATGCCAAATCCCACACCGACCGGCAACCTGGTCGACTTTCGGATATGGAAAACCTTGCTTGCCACTTCCCCAATGGCAAGGCTGGCCGCTCCGGTTGTACCTTTAACGGAGACATAGTATACAAAACCGGAAGCTGCATCGCAGATCCGCTTGATGCGCTGCTCGCCGCTGGTTGGAGCCAACAGGAAAATCGGATCTATCCCATGCGCCTGCAACGCAGCCAGATACTCATCCGCCTCTTCCGGCGGGATATCCACCGTTATGACACCGTCCACACCCGCCTCGCCCGCCAACTTTGCAAACTGCTCATAGCCCAGGGCTTCGATAGGATTGAGATAACCCATCAGAACCACCGGCGTATCCCGGTCCTGCTCGCGAAACCTGCGCACCATCCCGATAACATCCCGCAGGCTGATATTGTGTTTTAGCGCACGTTCGTTGGCCCGCTGAATCACCGGGCCATCGGCCATCGGATCGGAAAACGGCACCCCCAATTCGATAATGCTGCCGCCCGCCGCCGCCATTGCATGCATCAATGGGACGGTCACATCCGGGTCAGGATCTCCGGCAGTAATAAAAGGTATCAGCGCGGTTTTGTTGCGCGCTTTCAATTGTTCGAATCTTTGACTGATACGGCTCATATCTTTAACCCATCCAGTCCGGCCACAGTGTGCATATCCTTGTCACCCCGGCCCGAAAGATTGACCAGAACAATTTGATCGGTACTCATTCCCGCCGCCAGTTTGGTGGCATATGCCAACGCGTGGCTGGACTCAAGTGCCGGAATGATGCCCTCGCTGCGGGTCAGCTGATGAAAAGCATCCAGCGCCTCCTGGTCGGTTATCGAAACATAACTGGCACGTCCACTCTCTTTCAGCCAGGCGTGTTCCGGACCAACCCCGGGATAATCGAGACCGGCGGAGATGGAGTGAGTCTCGATTATCTGTCCGTTCTCATCCTGCATCAGGTAGGTTCGGTTGCCGTGCAGTACACCAGGTGTGCCGGCACAAAGAGGGGCTGCGTGGCGACCGGTTTCCAGACCTTCGCCGGCCGCTTCAACACCATACATGGCTACCGAGGCATCCCCCAGAAAAGGATGAAACAGACCAATGGCATTGGAGCCCCCTCCAACACAGGCAACCAGTGCATCGGGCAGACGCCCGGCCTGTAGCAGAATCTGCTCACGCGCTTCGCGTCCGATGACTGCCTGAAACTCCCTGACCATTACCGGATAGGGGTGAGGGCCGGCTACCGTTCCGATGATATAGAAAGTATTGTCCACGTTGGTGACCCAGTCTCGCATCGCCTCGTTCAAGGCGTCTTTCAGGGTTTTCGAACCGGATTCAACCGCAACCACTCTGGCGCCCAGCATACGCATGCGATAGACGTTCGCTTCCTGGCGTGCAATATCCACCGAGCCCATATAAACCACACACTCGAGGCCCAGCCGGGCGGCAACGGTGGCCGTGGCGACACCGTGCTGCCCCGCACCGGTTTCAGCGATAATCCGGGTCTTGCCCATACGTTTCGCCAACAACGCCTGCCCGATCGTGTTGTTGATCTTGTGCGCGCCCGTGTGATTGAGATCTTCCCGTTTCAGATAGATTCGCGCGCCGCCGATCTTCCGGCTCAGCTGTCGGGCATAATAGAGGGACGAAGGTCGGCCCACATAATCACGCAGATCAGCTTCCAGATCGGCTTGAAAAGCGCCGTCCAGGATGCAGTTCTCATAGGCCTCACGCAGCTCCTGCAGCGGGCCCATCAGGGTTTCCGCCACGAACATACCGCCATAGCGGCCAAAGTGGCCTTGGGAATCCGGCCGGCCCGAAAAATCAGTCTGGTTGGTTGTCGGCACGCTCAACTCCTCGAAAAAATGCTGCGATCATTGCCTCGTCCTTTATACCCTTGTCACGCTCAACCCCGCCGCTGACATCCACCGCATACGGCCGGACGGTGCGAACCGCCCGTTCCACATTGTCAGGACTCAATCCACCCGCAAGTATGATAGAGTCGGCAATTTCCGTTGGTATCCGGCTCCAATCGAATGCATCCCCAGTTCCGCCCGGGACGCCCTGCCGATAGGTATCCAGCAATAGTCCGGCCGCTTCCTTGTAGCGGCTGCGCTCGTGATACAGATCTATGCCATCACGCATCCGGATCGCTTTGATAAAGGGCTTGTCAAACGCACTGCACTCCTCAGGCGTTTCGTCACCGTGAAACTGCAGCAAATCAATGCGCGTCGTGGCAAGCACCTGTTCAATCTCATGCGGGCGTGCGTTCACAAACAGCCCGACGATGGTCACAAATGGCGGCAGCACCCGAACAATCTGCGCAGCCTGGTGCGGGGAAACGTTGCGCGGGCTTGGACCATAAAATACCAGACCAATTGCATCCGCCCCTCCTTGTGCCGCCAAAATGGCATCCTCCCGGCGGGTTATACCGCAGATTTTGATACGGGTGCGCATAGGATGCCTGACGATGCTTGCATTGGGCGCTTAAAGATACAGGATCCGGCCCTCTGGAGAAAGGCTTGACGGCAAAATAGCAAGATGTCTCAGGCCTTAGCGCGGATCACCGGTGTGGATTTTCCGGTAGTTTAAACTCATCCGGGTAGCCTACGCCTACAAGATAGAGGCCATGCGGCGGCGCAGTTACGCCTCCCAGAGTGCGGTCCCTGTATTCAAGCACTACCCGGGACCAGTCAACCGGACGATCCCCCGCTCCAATGGCAATCAGCACACCGGCAATATTGCGCACCATATGGTGCAGGAAACCATCTGCCTGAAGATCTATGATGATGCGATCGTATTCACGCTCGACACGCAGCATTGTGATGCTTCTTACCGGGCTCTTTGCCTGACAACCAAGTGCGCGATAAGAGGAGAAATCATGGGTTCCGATCAGGTGCCGGGCAGCTTGCTGCATTTTTTCCACATTGAGCGGCCGGTGAACCCATACCGCCCGGTCACGCCAAATTGCCGAACGCGTCATCCGATTTAGTATCAAGTAGCGGTAGTGCCTGTGCTGGGCGGAAAATCTGGCATGAAAGGAATCAGGCACCTGTTGCGCCCAGGTCACATTGATCTGCGCAGGCAAATTGACATTGGTGCCGAGTATCCAGCTTCGCATGGGCCGGCTAGCGTCTGTATCAAAGTGAACTACCTGGCCAAGCCCATGCACACCGGCATCGGTGCGACCAGCACAATGGACCCTGACCGGATGATCAGCAACATTGGAGATCGCCTGCTCAAGCCCTCCCTGCACGGTATCGACATGCTCCTGCAGCTGCCAGCCGTGGAACGAACTACCATCGTACTCGACCCCCATCGCCACCCGCATCGACAGCCAACTCCTCGTTTAATGCGAAAAGGCGCACACTGGTGCGCCTTTTTTTAATTGATACAAACCTTGTATTAGGGCCTGGCAACACAGATTTTATCGCTACTGCCAGAGGCTCTTGTTTTCGAATAACAAGGCATGAGAAACGACCGACAACCCCATTAAGCGGGAAAAGATACAGACTCCTGGAGCCTATCCGATTTATCCGTTTGAAGCGAAAATCACTGGAGGCGAATCAAACCAGATTATCGAACAAGGCGAGTAGCAAAGCTGTTCAACGAGTTCGATAAGCTAAGATGATCATCGTCCGGGGATTTGCACCCCAAGGGCACTTTCTTCAGGCGCAGCCGAGCAGTGTTAACAAGCCCTTATTCCGAGAGGCTAGGATAAACCGCTCATCATCTTTTGCGCTGCCAACTTCTGCTGTTCGCTTCCTTCATTTACCACCTCCTGCAGAATACTCCTGGCCCCCTCCTCGTCACCCATTTCCAGATAGGCACGTGCCAAATCCAGTTTGGTGTTGACTTCGTCGGAAGAGTCAGCGGTATCCTCACCAAATTCACCGGCGGATTCCGCCGACAGCTCATCGACTTCGGGCAGTTCCAGCCGTTCCACCTCTTGTGTATCGAGCTCCAGGCCTTCCACACCTTCCAATGACAAGCTCGTATCCTTTGCGGCATCCAAATCCATATCCATGTCGAGAGACGGGAGGTCCAGGGATAGGGTTTCGTCTTTGGCTGGCGTCACCGCGTCCTCAGCAATCTTTTCAAGATCCAGTCTGCCGCTGTCCGTTTCGTCCAGATCGAACTCCAAGGCAGAATTCAAAGATGCCAGTTCATCCCCAAGGTTATCCAAATCGGGCGCGTTATCATCCTTGGCTTCGGACTGGCTCAACGAGTCGGAACTTACCGGCGGTGATGTTTTTTGCACCACTTCTGCCGAGCCGGAGGAGATCTCTTTTGCCTGAGCCTCTTTCGATTCATCTTCCAGATCCAGACTGGCTGCAAGATCTCCAAGATCGAGATCGTTGAGCTCTTTCATCTCATCCTGGGAATCCTGTTCCGGTGCGGATTCTGTGCTTGTCCCGGTTGTAAAAAGCGCATTGCCGGGAACCAGTTTCGTCCCCATGGTTGCCACAGACTCCCAGGCACCCGGATCGGTCTCAGGCAAACCCTCCGCTTTCACAGCCTCCGCGAGCGCTGTAAACGCCCCTATATTCTTCGTAGCATAGAGGATTTCGAAAAGTTTGAGCTTCAACTCCTGATTCCGCGGATTGCGCTCCAATCCCTGCCGAACCAACTCTTCCGCCTGTCCGTATCGCCCATAAGCGATATAGACATCAGCCTCTGCCATCGGGTCGACTTCACCTGTCTCTTCCGGCAAAACATCAATATCACTGGGTGAAAAATCGCTGAGGAACGAAGTCTCCTCGGTATTTCTCGAATCAGGCTCTCCGGTTCCAGTCTGATCTAGCGCCCCAGCCTCCTCCTTTTCACCGATCGTATCCATAAGGATACTCTCCTGAAACTCCTTGTCCTTCCCTCTTTTCCGGCCGCTTAAAAGCCAGATCAGGGCGAAAAGCACAGCAATCACACCGCCCCCAATAGCCATCATTGTTGGATCGCTGGTTATCTTTTTCAGCAGTGGATGTGACGTCAGTTTTTCCAGAAAACCCGCTTCCGGTTTCTGAACCGATTCAGGCTCGATTTTGGAGGGAGGTTTTATCTCCCCCTTGTCAACAGTCGCTGTGACGGATTCAGATTCGGTGCGTGCCGGAGCTACCACCGCTGCTTTCTCGGCAACCTCAGGAGCAGTTGTCTTAGCTTCATCTCCAGCGGCGGCGGCAGATTCCTTTTGCTCCGGCAAACCCGTAAACCGTGGCATCTCGACGCCTGGTGTTTTGCTGTCGATGATTTCAGGCTGCGACACGGTTGCCACTTCGCCGCCAGCGGCTGGTTCAGCAGACGACTCACCCGAATCTTTCCCGACAGACGCAACTGCGCTATCTGTGGCAGCAGCTTTTTCCGCCGCAGGGACCACCGGAACAACCGGTTCTTCGCCCAGCGCAATCTGGAGTTTGGCGAGTTGCTCATCCTTCAACACCAGCAGACGCTGAAGATCTTCCAATTGAGAAGCCAGATTCTCAACCTGGTTCTTGAGCTGCTTGCTCTCTTCAAGAGCGCTCTCTCTCATCTCTCTGGCTTCCAGAAGATCTTCTGTGAGGCCGGCACTGCTCTCTTTCTGATCGACACTGTCGGCAATGCTCTTTCCCGCCTCTTCCTCGGTACGCATTCGGGCGATCTTGAGCTCTGCCTCGGGTACCGCGGTCTCATCCGGTTTGACAGGGGTCGTTGAACTCTCCCCTGCGGTCTTTGAGTCTCCCGCCACCGTCTCCTGCGGCTGCTGCTCCGGAGCCGGTGCCGTACGGTCAACACGCCAATTCTCAACCTGATCACGAAAAGCGCTGCGAGCCTCGCTGGCGGTCATCGCCAATACCTCATCACGCTCGGGTATCCGCAATATTTCGCCGACCTTGAGATTATTGATGTTGCGTTTGATAAACGCCTGTGGATTCGCCTGGAACATAGCCATCATCATCTGTTCCATAGTGGTGCCCGCATGGCGAACTTCCGCGGCAATCTTCCAAAGCGTATCGTTTCTGTGCGTCGGACCATATTCTCCGGAGCCGCGACTGCCGGTACTCACGCTGCCATCGACTCTGGCCTGCTCCACACTCCGCACGGGGCCTGCCTTGCCGGTGGTGGTTGCAGACTGAACAGGTGAAGGCCTCCGCTGCAATGTCACAGGCGGGTCGAGCAGTACGGTGAATTCACGGAAAAGACGACCCTTGGGCCAGTTCATCTCAATCAGAAAATTGAGAAATGGCTCACGCACCGGATCGCTGCTGGTAACCCGGATAATGCCTTTGCCATTCGGCAGGAGGACCGGCTTGAATTTCAATTGTGAGAGGAAATAGGGCCGGTTTACACCTGCTTTCGTGAAAGCCTCTTCAGAAGCGAGGGTGACGCGTATGTCACCGATCTCTTCGTTTCTTACAGACAAAAGTTCGATGTCTGCCTCGAACTGCTGATTAAGCCCCGATCTGGTCTTAATGTCGCCAAGGCCCAGGCCGTTTACAGCAAATGGAGTAACCCCCAGTGCCAGCGCTATTGCCAGGGAAAGTTTACGAACCATGCAACCCCCTCTCCTGCTTCAACCCATCCCTGGAAGCGGTCTCGAGCGACGGCTCATTTGAACTTATCGCCTTTACCATTTCCCTGATCCGGGTTGACAGTTTTCCTAAAGTAAATGGCTTCCGCCCGAAATTTGGGGAAGTAGAACCAGCCAGCGGCACCACAGCTATAGAATACAACTGAATATAACCACCCAAGTATAAATAACTTATAGCTTTTTAACTACTGATATCAAGCCTTGCCGCAGACAGTACAACTGGAATTATTCAGTATTACTGCTGCTGAAGTATCTTTAGCATGCGTCGCAAAGGCTCGGCTGCGCCCCACAGCAGTTGATCACCAACTGTGAATGCCGACAGATATTCACCACCCATCGCCAACTTTCTCAAACGACCAACCGGCACCGTCAAGGTCCCTGTAACGGATGCAGGCGTCAACTCAACAATACTTCTTTCCCTTTCGTTGGGTATCACCTTGACCCACTGGTTGGCGCTGGCAACTATGTCAACAATCTCGTCTATCGGCAGATTACGCTTCAACTTGATGGTCAGTGCCTGACTATGCGACCTCATCGCTCCGACGCGCACACAGAGGCCATCGACGGGTACCGGGTTATCCTGTGTGCCAAGTATCTTGTTGCTCTCGACCCCCGCTTTCCACTCTTCACGGCTTTGTCCATTTTCCAACTGACTGTCGATCCAGGGAATCAGACTGCCTGCCAGCGGCACTCCGAAATTGTCGGTGGGAAAATCTTCCCCGCGCAGAGTTTTTGCGACCCTTCGGTCGATCTCAAGTATCGCGGATGCAGGGTCTTCCAACAGCTCACTGACCGAGCCGTACACACGGCCCATCTGGCTCAGCAACTCACGCATATGCTGGGCACCTCCACCGGAAGCTGCCTGGTATGTCATGGCACTGGCCCACTCAACCAATCCATTTCGAAACAGGCCACCCAGCCCCATCAGCATCAGGCTAACCGTGCAGTTGCCACCGATGAAGTTTTTCACACCCGCATGCAAAGCGTCTGTGATCACGTTCAAATTCACCGGATCCAATATGATCACACTATCAGCCGTCATACGCAGTGTTGATGCCGCATCGACCCAGTAGCCATTCCATCCTGATTTGCGAAGTTCGCCAAAAACTGAACTGGTGTAACTTCCCCCCTGGCAGGAGACGATGGCATCGAGCTCACGCAACGACGCCAGATCATGTGCATCTTTCAGTGGAGGAATGTCTTTCCCTATATCCGGCCCAGGCTCTCCGATCTGCGAGGTTGTAAAAAACACCGGCTCATCGATCTGATTAAAATCTTTTTCCGCCAGCATGCGCTCCATAAGGACCGAACCGACCATGCCTCTCCAACCAACAAAACCAATTCGTTTCATTAAGTTACACCGTATTGTTTAGTTTAGCCGTTAAAATTGTCCGGCAAAGCCTCAGGCTTTCCGGAGCGCAGCCACAATAGCGTCTCCCATCATCTCCGTACCCACCTGTTCCATACCTGTCGAGTAGATATCGGCAGTTCGGATACCACTATCCAGAACATTATCAACGGCTCGTTCAACCCGATCCGCCATCGCCGGCTCATCCAGCGAATAGCGCAACAACATGGCCACCGAAAGAATGGTGGCAAGCGGATTGGCCACCCCTTTGCCCGCAATGTCGGGAGCAGAACCATGGATTGGTTCATACATACCCTTGCCCGCCGCATCCAGTGAAGCTGAGGGCAACATGCCGATGGATCCTGTCAGCATGGCCGCACAGTCCGACAGAATATCGCCGAACATATTGGTGGTAACCATCACATCGAACTGCTTAGGCGCCCTTACCAGCTGCATCGCAGCGTTGTCGACGTACATATGAGAGAGTTCCACTTCGGGATAATCTGCACCGGTGCGGGTTGCCACCTCACGCCAGAGCTCCGTACACTCGAGTACGTTGGCTTTGTCCACCGAACAGACCCGACGGTTACGCTTCATTGCTATGTCCATCGCCACCCGAACGATGCGCTCGACCTCAGACTCACGGTATACCAGGGTATTGAACCCTTCCCTCTCACCGTTTTCGAGCCTGCGCACCCCCCGAGGCTGGCCGAAATAAATGCCACCCGTCAACTCCCTGACAATCATGATATCCAGTCCCGAAACCACTTCGGCTTTCAGGGAAGAGGCCTCCGCCAGCTGTGGATAGAGAATGGCGGGGCGCAGATTTGCAAACAGCTTCAGTTCCGAACGCAATCCAAGCAACCCTTTTTCCGGACGCACCGAGATGTCCAGTGGTTCCCATTTCGGCCCGCCCACCGCACCCAGTAGTACAGCATCCGCTTCATGTGCCAGCTTCAGGGTGGCTTGCGGGAGTGGGTGGCCAGCGGCATCATAGGCTGCACCGCCAACAAGCGCCTCATCCATTTCAATATCGAGACCGAAATCGTCGCGCAGACAGACCAGCACTTTTACCGCCTCGTGGACGATTTCCGGGCCGATACCATCACCAGGCAAAATCAGAATATTCTTACTCATAATCTCAATACCTTTGTAAGATTAAAAAAGGGCATAGGGCTGAGGGCCGAGGGTCTGAAGCTGAGGTGAAAAAATTTTAAATATTACTTTTACTCCTCTATCTTATGTCCTCTGTCCACTGTGCTCCTTCCCCTATCCTTTGCCCTTGGCCCTTGGCCCTGTATTCAGAATACCCAGGGCGCGGTCTCTCTGCGCCGTTCTTCAAATGCTCGAATCTCATTACTGTGCTGCAGCGTCAACCCTATATCGTCCAGTCCTTCCAGCAGGCAGTGCTTACGGAATGAGTCGATATCGAAATGGATGGTTTCTCCGGACGGAGTGACAAGTTGCTGAGATTGAAGATCAACGCTCAGTTCAACAGGCTCGTTACGGGTAGCTTCCACAAACAGATTATCGATAGTATCTTCATTAAGAACAATAGGTAATATCCCGTTTTTAAAACAATTATTAAAGAAGATATCGGCAAAACTCGGCGCAATAATGACCTTGAAACCATAGTCGGCCAACGCCCAGGGAGCATGCTCTCTCGATGAGCCGCAGCCGAAGTTCGCCCGTGTCAACAGAATCGATGCACTCCTGTAACGGGCGTCATTGAGGACGAAAGATGGATTGAGCGGACGTCCAGCACAATCCTTATCCGGCTCACCCTGATCCAGGTAACGCCACTCGTCAAACAGATTCGGTCCAAAGCCGCTGCGCTTTATCGACTTCAGAAACTGTTTCGGTATTATTGCGTCGGTATCCACGTTGGACCTGTCCAGTGGGGCAAGAATACCGCTGAACTTGATAAATTTTTCCATATCGGCAAATCCTACAAATCTCTCACGTCTACAAAATGACCCGCAATCGCAGCAGCTGCCGCCATAGCGGGACCCACCAGATGGGTGCGCCCATCCTTGCCCTGCCGCCCCTCAAAGTTGCGGTTTGAAGTGGATGCGCAGCGCTGTCCGGGCTTGAGTTGGTCGGCATTCATAGCCAGGCACATCGAACAACCAGGTTCACGCCATTCGAAGCCGGCTTCGATGAATATTTTATCCAGCCCCTCTTTTTCCGCCTGTGCCTTAACCAGTCCGGAGCCAGGAACAACCAACGCCTGAACCAGCTTGTCAGAAACCTTGCGTCCCTGTGCGACTGTTGCCGCCGATCGCAGATCCTCGATACGGCCGTTGGTACAGGAGCCGATAAAAACCAGATCTACGGGAATCTCTCTGATTGGAGTACCCGCCTGCAATCCCATGTAGTCGAGCGCTCGCCGCATACCCTCGGCCTTGGTTGAATCCGCTTCCTGAGCTGGGTCGGGAACATTGCCGAGTACGGAAACCACCATTTCCGGTGAGGTTCCCCAGGTTACCTGTGGTGCGATGGCGGCAGCATCCATCTGTATCTCCCGGTCGAAAACCGCCCCTTCATCGGTGTGGAGATTCCGCCAGCTGCGTACTGCTTTCTCCCAGGCTTCGCCCACCGGGGTGTGCGGTCGGCCTCTCACGTAGTCGATCGTGGTGTTGTCTACCGCCACAATACCCGCACGCGCACCCGCTTCGATGGTCATGTTGCAAACCGTCATGCGTCCCTCCATTGAGAGTGCACGAATGGCATCCCCGGCAAATTCAATCACATATCCCGTACCACCGGCTGTACCTATCTCGCCGATGATGGCCAGCACGATATCTTTGGCGGTAACCCCTGCACCGAGCAAGCCGTCAATACTGATTCTCATGCTTTTCGACTTTTTCTGGATCAGACATTGGGTTGCCAGAACATGCTCCACCTCGGACGTCCCTATACCGAAGGCCAACGCACCGAGCGCACCGTGCGTGGAAGTATGGGAATCCCCGCACACCACCGTCATACCCGGGAGGATCAGACCCTGCTCAGGACCCACAACATGGACCACACCCTGACGGGTGTCGTTCATTCCAAATTCTGTGATTCCAAACTCAACACAGTTTCTATCCAGAGTCTCCACCTGAACCTTGGCTACCGGATCTGCAATGCCCAATGCACGATCGGTTGTCGGGACATTATGATCCGGTGTGGCAATCACTGCGTCTGCCCGCCAGGGCTTGCGCTTTGCCATCCGCAGCCCTTCGAAGGCCTGCGGAGATGTCACCTCATGCACCAGATGGCGGTCGATATAAAGAAGTCCGGTGCCGTCATCGTCGGTGCGCACCAGGTGATCTTCCCAAAGCTTGTCGTACAGTGTTTTTGCGCTCATGACTCTATCTACCTGTGATTGGAAGGATAAGCATAAGGCGAGAATTCATATAAAACAAATTCATCTTTTTCATATTCTCCATTCTTAAGTAGAATGGAAATTATGGAGATCAATGAGCTCAAGGCTTTTATCGCGGTTGCAGAAACCCTCTCCTTTTCGCGTGCGGCTGATCAACTCTTTATCACCCAGCCGGCGGTAAGCAAGCGTATTGCCTCGCTGGAGGAGAAGCTCAGTGCGAAGCTGTTTGATCGGATAGGCCGCAACGTCAACCTGACCGAAGCCGGTAAATACCTGCTTGCCCGTGCCGCCCGGATTATTCAGGATATCGAAAACCTGCAGCGCAACATATCCGGCCTTAACCGGGAACCCAGTGGCACCCTGATCATGGCAACCAGCCACCATATCGGACTGCGGCGGTTGCCTCCGGTGCTGAAGGCATACAATCAGCGGTTTGGTCAGGTAAAACTGGATATTCGCTTTATGGATTCGGAATCCGCGTGCACCGCTGTGGAGCAGGGGAATCTGGAACTGGCAATCGTGACCCTGCCGCCCAACCCTTCTGCCAGCCTTACCCTCAGGGAGATCTGGTGCGACAACCTGCACTTCGTCGCCTCCCCCGGCCACCCTCTCACCAATATGAAAAAGGTGCACCCGGCAGATCTGATTCAACATCCTGCGGTATTGGCCTCCTGGGGAACCTATACCAGAGATATTCTGGAGCAGGCGCTCAAACCAACCCAACAGAGGCTCCAGGTTGGCATGGCAACGAACTATCTGGAAACTCTGAAGATGCTCGCATCTATTGGACTGGGGTGGAGCCTGCTCCCGGAAACCATGTCCCGCGATGGAGATCTTGAAGAGTTCGAAGTCTCGGACATCAATCTGACCCGTTCTCTGGGAGTGGTACACCACCGCGGCCATACCTTGTCTAACTCTGCCCAGGCGATGCTCGACACCTGCCTCTGCTTTACCGAACAGAAAAACGCAGAAACCGGGAGGATCACAACTCGTTGACTACCCAACGCCAGGCAATGATTGCAGCCAGAAATGTGATCATCGAGGATACGCCGAAGACAAACCCCGGTCCCGAGCTGTTCCACAAGTATCCGCTCAACAGACTGCCCAGCGCTCCTCCGGCACCAAAACTGAGGCTACTGTAGAGAGCCTGTCCCCGACCCTGATGCCTGCCTGTAAAATAGTGGTGAACCAGGTGAATAGCCGCAGCATGAAAAGTTCCGAAGGTAGCGGCATGCAGTAGTTGCGCGCACAGAAGTACCGGCAGGGAGGCCGGAAAATTTCCGATCAGAATCCAGCGAAGTGCCGCCAGCAGAAGGCTGGTTATCAGTACAGTACGCGCGCCAAACTGCTGTAGCAAGTGGTGCATAAACAGAAATACCAGCACCTCGGCAATCACTCCCAGCGCCCACAGTTGCCCGATAAGCGTTTTGGAATAACCCACATCCTCCATGAAGATCGAGTAAAACGTGTAGTAGGTGCCATGCCCCGCCTGCAGTAGAAAGCAGACCAAAAAGAAGGCAATGACGGGGGGTTGTCTGAGAATGGAGAGAATAGATGGTTGGGGTGCAGCGGAAGTTTCAGTTTGTGGATCGCGGATCAGCAGGCTGGAAACCCAAATTGCCAGATATATCGAAAACAGCACAGGCAGCACTACCGCCGGCCCGTTGTTGTCGACTGCGACGCCGAGCAGCAGCACCGTCACAATGAAACCGATAGAGCCCCAGACCCGGACACGAGCGTAGCGGTCTGCACGCTTATTCAGATAAAGCAGCGTAACCGATTCAAACTGGGGTAAAACAGCATTCCAGAAAAAGCTGAAGAGTGCCATCGCAATCCCCAGTTGCCAGAACCCCTGCAGCCAGAAAACGGCCAGAAACACCAAGCTCGTCAACATCGTCCCTATGCGGACGATCAACATCCTATGACCGAGGTGATCGCCGATCCACCCCCAAAGATAAGGCGCTACAAACTTAGTGGCCATCGGAATCGCCATCAGCTCACCGATCTCGCTAGCACTGAAACCCAGCTGCTTGAGGTATAGCCCCCAGAAGGGTACGAGCGCGCCCAGCGCTGCGAAATAGCATAGATAAAAGAGGGAGAGGCGCCAGTAAGGCATTAAACAGAAGCTGAAATTTTAACCTGCAAAATAATCACACAGATGCGGGAATAACCGGTGTTCCGCTCACCACATCCATGTTCTGTGCGCGATGTCTGAGCAGATGATCCATCAACACCAGCGCCAGCATCGCCTCTACGATGGGTGTGGCGCGAATACCGACGCAGGGATCGTGCCTCCCTTCGGTAATCACCTCCACAGGCTCGCCCCGGAGGTTCACACTACGCCCCGGCAGGCGCAGGCTTGATGTGGGTTTGAAAGCAACACTGACCAGAATATCCTGCCCGCTGGAGATGCCTCCAAGCACTCCGCCCGCATGGTTCCCGAGGAACCCATCGGGCGTCATCTCATCTCTGTGTACCGTTCCCTTCTGTATGACCGAGTCAAAGCCGGCACCGATTTCAACTCCTTTTGCCGCATTGATGCTCATCATGGCATGCGCGATATCCGCATCCAGGCGATCGAATATGGGTTCACCCAAACCGGGCGGAACATTGCTGGCGACCACATTGATACGCGCTCCCACAGATTCCCCCTCTTTGCGCAGCGCATCCATATATGCCTCCATCTCTGCCACCTTGCCTGAGTCTGGACAGAAAAACGGATTTTTCTCGACCTGATCCCAATCCAGCTTTTCGGCCTTTATTGGGCCAAGCTGTGCGAGATAGCCACGAATATGCATGCCGCACTTCTCGAGAAGATATTTTTTTGCGATTGCACCGGCCGCCACACGCATTGCGGTTTCGCGGGCGGACGAACGGCCGCCGCCGCGATAATCGCGGATCCCATATTTTTGGGTATAGGTGTAGTCGGCATGACCAGGCCTGAACCGGTCCATAAGTTTCGAGTAATCCTTAGAGCGTTGGTCGGTATTGTGGATAACCAGCGCAATCGGGGTGCCCGTGGTGCGTCCTTCAAACACCCCCGAAAGAATCTCTACCCGGTCGGCCTCCCGCCGCTGCGTGGTATGGCGTGAGGTGCCGGGTTTGCGCCGGTCCAGGTCGGATTGCAGATCTTCCGCCGCCAGCTCCATGCCCGGCGGACAGCCATCCACAATACAGCCAATCGCAGCTCCGTGACTCTCACCGAACGAGGTGACTACGAACAGCTTTCCGTATGAGTTGCCCGACATCTCTGATCAGACAGCCGCGCCGGGTCCGTTACTTCTGAAGCCAGTCATTTACCCGGGCAATATCTTCCCTGGAGAGGATACCTGCCTGCTGTTTCAGCGACAGGCCGTTGATGATGTACTGGTAGCGCGAGCCCAGGTAATTCCGGGTTGCATTGAACATCTGGCTCTGAACTGTAAGCACATCAACCAAAGTACGCGTGCCCACCTCGTAACCGGCCTGGGTGGAATCCAACGCGCTTTTGGAGGAGACCATAGTGGCCTTCAAAGCGTTGACCCGGCTGATGTTGGAAATAACACCACGGTAGGCGTTGCGTATATCCGTATTGACCGAGCGTCTCTCCCTATCCAAAAAGGCCATGGCTGCTTCGTAATCATATTGGGCCTGGCGCTGCTTGGAACTCACCCCACCACCCTGATACAGAGGGATGTTAAGCTCGAAACCGATCTTGCCGGTATTATGATCTGAGCCTTCGTCCGCATTACTCCGGTCGATTCCATACGATGCCGCCAGGTCGAGCGTTGGATAGTGTCCGGAGCCCGCAATTTCAATGCTCTTGCGTGCCACTTCAGCCGCATTGATTGCTGCAATGACCGAGTAGTTCTGTTGTACGGCAGAATTTGCCCAGCTCTCTATGTCAGCTGGTTCAGGCGGACTTAAAGGCAGCTCTTCACCCAGTTTCGCAATATTCTTTTCATAGGGGCCTACAATCTGAAACAGGGATTCCCATGCATCGTCGACCCTATTCTCTGCCGCGATCTCATCAGCCCGTGAACTGTCGTACGCAGCCTGTGCCTCGTGCACATCGGTGATGGCGATAAGGCCCACGTCGAAGCGCTGCTTTGCCTGCTCCAGCTGGCGGCCATTGGCTTCAGTCTGTGCTTTGGATACGGTCAAATCATCCTGCGCCGCAAGAATAGTGAAATAGACATTGATGACCCTGGACATCAGATCCAGCTCGGCCTGCGCGTATTGCGCCTCTGCCTGGGCAATCGTATTGTCAGCCTGATCCAGCTGAATCCAGAGATCGCGCCGGTAAATCGGCTGCTGCAGGCGCAATGCCAATGCATAATCCGAGTAATCCTCCCGGCCTTCTCTGGTCGAGACAAAACTATTGACAGTATCCTGACTGGTATATCCGGCATCGCCCCGAATGAACAGATTCGGCAGCAGCTGGGCTTTGGCCTGCGGCCTCGCCTCGCGGGCCGAATCGAGACTCCTTTTGGCTTCTCTGAGCGCCGGATCCTGTTGCGTCGCCAGATCATACACCGACAATAGATCCTGGCCCTGCACGGCACCGGCCGCCAACATGCAAAGCACGATAAGCATTCGATTGGGTAAATTCATTTCCCAGGCTTCCTTTATTTTCAGAAATCTATTTGATAACAACTCGGATTACCCCTAGGGGTGCGAGTATACCTGTTAATTCGTTTAATTCCGATCACTCTGCTGTTTTGGCATGTCACCTGCCAGTAGCTGTGGATCTATTCTCACGTCTCGCAGGTTCATACGCCAATCAAGGTGTGCTCCCGTAACCCTGCCAGTCGCTCCCACCTCGGCGATAATATCACCTTTACGTATCCGGTCACCTACCTTGACCAGCGTCCTGTTTAAATGCAGGAACGAGGATGAAAGCTTGTGACCGTGATCCAGCACCAGTGTCGCACCGGAATAGAACATATCCGGGTGCGCCAGCGTAACTGTACCGTCGGCCGGTGCTTTTACCGGTGTACCTACCGGCACCGCGATATCCACGCCATAATGAGGACGGCGCGGCTCCCCGTTGAGCACCCGTTGACTGCCATAGACACCTGAGATCGGCCCCTCAACCGGCCAGATCCAACCGCTCAGAAAATCGGTACGCTGATCATCCCTTCTCCTGGCCAGCTTTATCGCCTCTGCCTCCTTGCGAATACGCGCATAGTCAATCTTTTCCGGCGTCACCTTGCGTTTCGGCAGACCGTCTATTCTCTGAATATCATAGTCCCGCTTTTTAACCTGCAACGTCCGGGATTCGACGCTTCCATCCGCAAAGACAGCTTTAACCAGGCTCGTCGCGGCATGGTCTCGGTCGAATCCGACCAGAAAATAGCCCTCCTCCGATACCCGTACCGGCTCGCCGTCAACCATCACCCTGGTACCTGGGGGGCTCTTACCGGTAACCAGCCCCCCCTGCACGAAGGATCCGGAAAGCGAAAGCTGAGCGCCAATACTGATAGTGGAAAATGACAGAAGAAGCAGTAACAGGATTTTTTTCGACAAGGGCATGGATAAAAAGTTAACTCTGACAATCGAAGCTTTGGAGTATCGCACCGGTAAGTATAAATTGGTATGCTGAAAAATTGGAAATCAGTGGATATTTGCCGCACCAATACCGCAACTGACGTTCCCAACCGGCAAGCCAGGAAACCTACCGAACTTCCGCAAGTGACTTCATCCAGTAAAACCGAACCTGAAGAGACGATCCGCAACCAGCCCTACAGCTGGGGTGAAGTTATCTCAATGGTGTTCAGGCACAAATCGGAACTGCTCAAAGCCAATATCATTGCCATTTTCGGCGCGCTGCTCAGCGTCCCTATTCCACTGCTCATTCCACTGTTGGTGGATGAAGTGCTGCTGAACCGGCCGGGGAACGCGATTGCCTTCATGAATCGCCTGTTTCCGGAAACCTGGCAGGGGCCGATCCTCTATATTACCGCCATCCTGGTGCTTACACTGCTGATGCGGCTCGCATCTCTGGTATTGGGTGTATGGCAGACCCGCCAGTTCACCACCATTTCCAAAAATATTATTTTCGGTATCAGGCGGGGTATGCTGCAGCGCCTGGCCAGGGTCTCCATGTCTGAATATGAGACCCTGGGCAGCGGCACGGTGGCATCACATCTGGTGACCGACCTGGATGCGGTCGACAGCTTTCTTGGCGTCGCCACCAGCAAGTTTCTGGTAGCGGTGCTGAGCATTGTCGGCACCGCGGTGGTGCTTCTGCTTATGCATTGGCAGCTGGCATTGTTCATCCTGTTTCTGAACCCTCTTGTAATCTGGGTGACAACCATCTTCGGACGCAGAGTGAAGGAGCTGAAAAAACGCGAGAACAGCGCCTACCAGATTTTTCAGGAATCACTCGCAGAGACGCTGGATGCCATTCAGCAGATCCGCGCGAGCAACCGCGAGTCTCACTACATCGCGCGTATCATCGGCAAGGCTGACCATATCCGTCACCATTCAGCAACTTTCACCTGGAAAAGCGATGCCGCCACGCGTCTCTCTTTCACCGTATTTCTATTCGGTTTCGATATTTTTCGCGCGCTCAGCATGTTGATGGTACTGTTCTCCGATCTGAGCATCGGTCAGATGCTGGCGGTCTTTGCCTACCTCTGGTACATGATGGGACCGGTACAGGAGGTACTGGCAATACAGTACGCTTACAACGGCGCGCGTGCAGCACTCGACCGTATCAACCGGCTGATGGAGATCGATCTCGAACCTGTATTCCCCCATCAAGTTAATCCATTTCGCGGTAAAACGACTGTCTCTCTGAGCTTGGATCGGATCAGTTTCCGCTATGGCGATGGACCCCTGGTGCTAAACGATATCACGCTGGATATCCGGGCCGGAGAGAAAATAGCCCTGGTCGGCGCCAGCGGCGGCGGCAAGACTACATTGGTGCAGGTGATCCTGGGACTCTATCCGCCGGAATCCGGAGATATCTTGTTTGACGGAGTACCTGTAACGAAAATCGGCATGGACGTGGTGCGCGATAATGTCGCCACCGTGCTGCAGCATCCGGCACTGTTCAACGACAGTGTGCGCGCCAACCTGACGCTCGGCCGGGAGATGGACGACCAATCACTTTGGCAGGCGCTGGAGATTGCCCAGCTGGCCGAAACGGTCAGCGAACTCGACCAGGGACTGGATACATTGGTGGGGCGCAACGGCATCCGGCTGTCCGGCGGCCAGCAGCAACGGCTGGCGCTTGCCCGCATGGTGTTAAGCGATCCCAAAGTGGTCATTCTGGACGAAGCCACCTCTGCGCTTGACACCACCACCGAGAGCCGGCTGCATGACGCTATGCAGCGTTTTCTCAAAGGACGCACCACGCTGATCATCGCACACCGGTTGAGTGCGGTGAAACAGGCTGACAGGGCGCTCGTATTCGAAGACGGGCGTATCGTTGAGGAGGGCAGTCATGAGGAGCTGATTCGAAATCAGGGGCTCTACGCATCGCTCTACGGGCGCCAGGAGTACTAGGCTTGATCCGCAAGAGCAATTTCAAACCGGCTTGGTGGCTGCCCGGAGCCCATCTTCAGACAATATGGCCGGTGTTTTTCAGACGCCGTCCGCAGTTGCCGCTGCGGATAGAGCGGGTGGAACTTCCGGATCACGATTTTCTCGATATCGCCTGGCTGAAAGCATCTCCGGAGAGCCCATTGATTTTGGTACTGCACGGATTGGAGGGCGGTATTCAATCCCACTATGCCACTGGTCTTCTCAACAGCCTTTGGCAGGCAGGCTTTAATTCCGTATTCATGCACTTTCGAGGTTGCAGCAGTGAGCCCAATCGGCTTGCCCGGGGATACCACTCGGGAGAGACCGGGGATCTTTCGACACTTGTCGAGCACGTCGAACAGCGTTCAAACAACGCCGTCAGCGCCATCATCGGCTTTTCGCTCGGTGGCAACGTATTGCTGAAATGGCTGGGAGAGATGCAGGAAAAACCAACACTGAAAAAAGCGGTTGCCGTCTCGGTACCTTTCAGGCTGGACCAGTGTGCGGAACGACTGAACCAGGGTGTGTCCAGACTCTACAGAAACTACCTGCTGCGTAAAATGCGAAGCTCCTACAAGCGTAAGTTTGCATTAATCCAGTCGCCATTGGACGTCGACGTCAGCTGCCTGAAAAGCTTTCGCGATTTCGATGACAAGGTCACTGCACCCCTGCACGGTTTCAAGGGCGTAGACCACTATTACAGTGAATCCAGTTCACGCCAGTATCTGCAGCGGATCCGTACCAAAACCTTACTGCTGCACGCGCTGGACGATCCGTTCATGCTGCCGCAGACGATACCGTCAGCAGCCGAGCTCTCCCCTGCCGTCACACTGGAAATATCGGCTCATGGAGGACATGTCGGTTTCGTTGCTGGCCGGAGTCCATGGAGAGCCCGCTACTGGGTGGACGAGAGAGTACTCGCCTATTTTTCGGATCTGCATTGAATTCACTTTTTTTTGTCACTGCTTCGGATCACCAGAACAGGTTCTTCGGAGCAGTGGATGACTGCATTGGTCACGCTGCCAAGCATCCAGCGCCCGATACCCTGCCGCCCGTGTGTGCACATAACAGTCAGACTGTTAGGAGTCTCAATCGCAAAATCGGTGATCTGGTCAGCCGGCAGCCCACGAAAGATCCTGTAGGAGACCCTTGTCAATCCCTTGGCCTTCAACTCCTCGACCTTCTCCCTGATATAGTTCTCCGCCGAGTCACGTACGATTTTTGCGATGTCGCGCATCCGGACGGAAGATCCCGGGAAACTGGGATCATAGGACCTCACCAGAATCAGCTCCATATCCAGCGATTGACAAAGGCTCAGCACATGCGGCAGCACAGACTCAGCAAGTTTGGAGCCGTCCAGCGGAACGATCATTCGCTGAAACTTGACCAGATCACCCTCGGGGCTCCTGGCATTTGCCGGTACCAGCAGAACAGGTGTCCGGGCAGCCTGTACAACTTTACCCGCAATGCTTCCGAGAAGCAGACGCTGTACACCGGAGTAGCCGTGGCTTGACATCAGAATCAGTGTCTCTTTCCGGGACTCGGCGCGCTCGATAATCAGGGAAGCCGGGTATCCGACCTTTACCCTATAACTCAATTTTTTCTTATCAAAACCCTCGGACAGAGATTTGATTCTCTTCCTCAGATAATCATCAGCTTCCTTTTTCGCCAGGGAGCTTAGCTTTTTCGGAATCTCCTCCGCAGGCTTCGAAACTACCAGAATCAGTTCTATATCGGCACCCAGCAATTGAGCCAGAAATACGGCAATGGGCAACACTCTTTCCGAAAGCGCCGAGCCGTCGAGCGGTACCAGAATTCTTTTGTACATCGTTTCCTCCACCTTGCCCCGAGGCAACCGGGAATCTCCGTTAGTTGTTACGCTGGTATCAGTGGGCAAAAGGTACAACCCATACCAGCATTCCAAGCGTGAAGCAGATTGCACTGGCAGCCAGGGTAAAGGTCAGGCTCCATTTGAGAAACTCCTTGATCGGAACTTTCCGTTTATCCTCCCTCTCCACTATATTCAATGCGACATAGAGCGCAGGCGCTCCGGCAATTGTCAGATTGCTTCCCAGCGTGCCGGACCAAACCAGCATCCAGTATAGTGGCCAAGCTTCAACACCCTGTTCTCCGAGGTCGCGTATCATGTAGAGGAAGGTCAATATGTAAGCATCGTGTTCCACTATACCGACAATAGGCACGGTCACCCAATAGAGCAGGGAGGCACCTGCGATTATGTTCTCCTGAAACAGTGGGGCAAGATAATCGGCCAGCTGCTGCAGCAGATGAGTTTTTTCGAAACCGCCAACCAGGGCAAACAGGCCGATATAGAAAAAGATTGCCCGCCAGTCCAACTCCTGCAGTATCTCCTCAAACTCAGGCTTCTTTAGACGGTGCCCCATACCCTCCACTACAAGAATCAGAAGCATCGCACCGGTCAGCGCAATAAAGCCGAGCTGAAATCCGAGATACTCCCGCAGCGCCATGGCAATGATGGTGGCAAAAAATCCGGATACCACAATGGCAGCGAACAACTTGTCGGGTATGGAGGCATCGATGGGAGCATCAACCGAAGCTCCTGATTCGTTTGGACCTGGGCCCGCACCTGCGGCAGATGGGTTTCTGAATCCCAAAAAATACATGATGAACAGTGTCAGCAAGAATGTGGCCATCAGGATGGGGAAAGAGGACGGGCGTCCATCCTGCCAGATAAACTCCATAAACTCGATGCCGGACACACTGTGCAGCATCTGTGGCGGCAGGTCTCCAAGCAGCAGCGCTGTGCCCATGAAATTGGAACTGAAACCGATCATTAGAATCACCGGAGCCAGCGGCAGGTTCAGATGGCGAACTATCGGGATCGCCACCGGCGCCATCATCAAAATGACCACCACATTATCCACTACCAGCGAGATAATGCCCGAGAGCAGAGATAGGATCATCACCAGCAGTGCGCCGTTGCCTCCGGACACCACCAACGCCTTTACCGAAAGCCATTCGGGGATTCCCGTTTTCCCCAGATAGCCGGCTATGATCCAGATGCTCACCAGGATGGCCATGACATTCCAGTCAACCGCGTTGAACGCCTCCGACTCGCTCATAGTGCCCAGCCACACCATGATCAGCACGCCCGACACCGCCGCGACCGAGCTGTCGATTATCCCACTTATGACAGCCAGAATCGTTGCCGAGAAAACGATAACGGTCATCCAGAAGGTAAAATCCGTCATTTCCGCCACTTGCCAACTCTCCCCTTGATCAGAATCCCATCCTGTTCAACCCTGTGACCGGCACAGTCTGCCGTCGATACTGCTGTGTTCATAGTGCGCTTATGCTGCCAGAGCAACCGACACGACGCCACTCTCTCAAGAGCCCAGTAAGTGTCCCAAGTTTTTGCTCCGAACAATCTGATTCAGCACTGCTGGCTATTCCCGGAAAGTGCAATTCTCCGTTGCGTTTTCTTCGTTTTTTACCCGTTACGCGAGTATCGGGCCGGGTCTGATTATGCAGGTCTTTCCGTTGCTCAACCCCGGTGCCTGACTTTGCAGAAACATGGAATACTCAGGCGTCTCTGATCTGTTCCCACTTCGCCAGCTTCTGCTCGAAGCTCAGCGCCGCATGAGCAGGGCTGGTTGACGGCAATCTGACCAGCGGTATCCCGGTCATATGATCCGGCAGGCTGGGGAGAACGTACTGTCGGTAACTCTTCTCTGCCATCGCCCCGTTGAAATAGACATTCCGGATATGCCGGTGAGTTGCATAAAAACCCTCGAAGTCATTTACAATAACGGAAGTGCCGACAATATCGGAATCCAGGCTGCTTTTCCTGATGCATTTTTTAAGCACATCCCATACCGCAACTTTATGCTTCAACAGTTGTCTGCAGCGATCTTCGTATACAAGGCAACGGTCAACACGGTAAATCGACTCCATCAAAGGCCAGAATGCATTTCGTGGATAGGCGTAGTACTGGTTTGCACAGAGTGATGCCTTACCAGGCATGGAGCCCAAAATAAGCAGTTCGGCATCCGGGGAGGATACTGGTGGAAAACTGTATATGGATGTCACGATACAGAGCAGGCCTGTCGATTCAACAGCCTTTTCAAGCGAATCAAAAAAGGAGGCCGAAGCCCCCTTATACTTAGGTTTTGACTGGAGGATTAACCTTCACCTTCCGCTACCGCCTTCATGCTCAGGCGTACGCGTCCCTGTTTATCCACCTCGAGAACTTTCACCTTTACGACGTCCCCCTCAGAGAGTTTGTCGCTTACCTTCTCGACCCGCTCTTCGCAAATCTGGGAAATGTGAACTAGACCGTCGCGGCCGGGCAATATAGTGACGAATGCCCCGAAGTCCATCAGGCGTGCCACCTTGCCTTCGTAGACGGCACCAACCTCGACGTCGGCGGTGATCAGTTCGATACGCTTCCTGGCATCTTCACCTGCAGCTCTGTCGACCGAAAAGATCTTGATCATACCGTCATCCGTCACATCAATAGTGGCACCGGTCTCTTCGGTAATGGCACGGATGGTGGTGCCGCCCTTGCCTATTACGTCGCGAATCTTATCGGGATCTATTTTGAAGGAGACGATGCGCGGCGCATGTTCGGACATCTCTTTGCGCGGCGAGGAGATCACCTTGTTCATCTCCTCCAGGATGTAGAGACGCCCGGCTTTCGCCTGATCGAGCGCAATTTCCATTATCTCGCGGGTAATGCCGTCGATCTTGATATCCATCTGCAGCGCATTGACACCGGTCGCGGTGCCGGCCACTTTGAAATCCATGTCACCCAGATGATCCTCATCACCCAGAATATCGGTCAGGACTGCAAAATCATCGCCCTCCTTGATCAAACCCATTGCGACACCGGCCACCGGTGCCTTGATCGGCACACCGGCATCCATCAGCGACAGACTGGTGCCGCACACGGAAGCCATTGAGGAGGAGCCGTTTGACTCGGTAATTTCTGATACCACACGGATCGCGTACGGAAAGTCTGCAAGGCCTGGCATACAGGCCAGCACACCTCTCTTGGCCAGACGGCCATGACCTATCTCGCGCCGCTTTGGACTGCCCACCCGTCCGATCTCGTTGACACAGAAGGGAGGAAAGTTGTAGTGCAACATGAATGGTTCGCGGTAAGAGCCATCCAGTGCATCAATTATCTGAGCATCCCGTTCTGTTCCAAGTGTGGTGACAACCAGCGCCTGAGTTTCGCCACGCGTGAAGAGCGCAGAACCATGCGTACGCGGCAATACGCCGGTACGTACAGTGATCGGACGCACGGTCCTGGTATCCCGGCCGTCAATGCGAGCCTCTCCCGCAAGAATCCGGCTGCGGACGACTCGCTTCTTCAATTTTTCCAGTGCTTCCAGAACCTCCGCTTCGGGCCAGCTCGGCGTGCCCCCACTGCAGAGAACCGCTATTGTTTCTGCTTTTATCTGATCGATACGACTGTAGCGTTCCATTTTGTCAGGGATGGTGTACGCATGGCTGAGCACCTCTCCGGCACTGTTTTCGACAGCATTGGTAAGCTCGACATTCTCCGTCGGCGGTTCGAATGCCATAACCGGCTTACCCACTTCAGCGGCCAGATCCTTGATGGCGGAGATTGCAACCTGCATCTGCTCGTGCCCGAACAGCACTGCACCCAGCATTACATCTTCCGGCAGACCCTTTGCCTCCGACTCCACCATTAACACTGCCCTTTCCGTGCCAGCGACAACCAGATCCAGGTCGGTATGGTCACTCAATCCCGAACCAGGTGCATTGAGCAGGTACGCGCCATCCTTATAGCCGACACGGGCGGCGCCGATCGGGCCATTGAACGGCAGGCCGGAGATACACAGAGCAGCAGAAGTCCCCAGCAATGCCGGAATCTCGGGATCCACCTCCGGATTAAGCGACATGACAGTGCAGATGATCTGGACTTCATTGGTAAAGCCTTTGGGAAACAGGGGACGAACCGGGCGGTCGATCAGGCGGGAGACCAATATCTCCTTCTCCGCGGGACGACCCTCCCGGCGAAAGAAACCGCCAGGAATCTTGCCGGCGGCGTAGGTCTTCTCCTGATAGTCGACGGTCATTGGAAAGAAATCCCGCCCCTCCACCCTGCTTCCGGAGCCGACTACGGTACACTGAACAACTGTACCATCCATATCGATCATAATCGCACCGTCAGCCTGACGCGCGATTTCGCCGGTCTCCAGCGTCACTTTATGAACGCCGTACTGAAACTCTTTCTTGATAGGAGTCACTATAGTGTCCTCAATTATTTAAGCCGTGGTTAACGGCGCAGGCCGAGGTTGGAAATCAGTGTACGGTAACGTTCCACATCCTTGGATTTCAGGTAGTCCAACAGTTTGCGACGGGAGTTGACCATTCGCACCAGACCACGACGCGAGTGATGATCATGCTTATGCTGGGAAAAGTGCTCGGTAAGTTCGTTGATACGAGCGCTCAATAGCGCCACCTGCACCTCGGGTGAACCGGTATCGTTTTCACCCCGGCTGTACTTCCCGATGATTTCGCTCTTCTGATCTGCATTCAATGCCATTGTTTTCTCCTCATTGGTAAAAGTTAAAAAGGCCTTTCCCCAACAATGAGTTCAGGGAACCAGGCCTGTTCGATACCTGGATAGCCGGCATAGCCATCCGGGATCAGCGGACCGCCGATTATGCTGCTTTTTGCTCCAACGATCAAACGATTAAGGAAAACTTCTTAAAACCCTGTGTGAAAAAATGGGATAGAAAGACCCAGCAAACAGGGCAGAGGGCCAAGGGCCTAGGATCAAGAGAAGCTACAATCGGTTTTTCCTGGGCCCTTGGCCCTCAGCCCTTACAGACTGTTGTCGCATTGTGCTATTACTACTCCGACGCACCCTGCTTATAACCCTTAGGATATGAGTAGTTGCCTACAGCTTTTCTCCTTATTCCCTGGTCCTCGGCCCTCTTGTCTGCTGCCCTTGGCCCTGGTGGTATCATTAAATCAGCCTCTTGGGCGCTACACGTCCATCGTCAAGAATCTCGCCGACGCCAATAAAACCATTTTTATGATCGTACAGACGGACCCGCCCCTCAATTGGCGCTCTCGGCACCTGCACCGGCTGTCCCTGTTTTACATAGAAAGTGCTATCCGAGTTGAGACAGATTGCCGGCCAGTTAATGATTGCGCTCTCCATCGGCAACAAGAGCGCATCCAGCGCATCACGACCCTTTTCAAATGCGCTGTGCAATTCATCCATGCGCACCATTTGCCCGGCGGTGAAAGGCCCGACTCCGGTCCGGCGCAACGCAGCGACATGCGCTCCGCAGCCTAAAACAGTACCTATATCCTCTACCAGAGTACGTATATAAGTTCCCTTGCTGCAGTGAACATTGAGTTCGAATTCAGGAAGACGGCATGAGTGGAGTTCCAATTCATGAATCCGTACCGTACGCGGCTCGCGTTCAACCTCGATTCCGTCTCTGGCCAGTTTATAGAGGCGCTCACCCTTGTGCTTGAGCGCGGAATACATTGGAGGAATCTGCTGGATTTCGCCGATGAACTTGTGTAACGCTCCGCTAATATCGGATTCGTTGATACCCTCCGTCGGGCGTGTTTCGACGATGGCCCCTTCCGCGTCTCCGGTGACTCTAGTCTCCCCGAGTTTGACCCGTACCCAGTAACGTTTGTCTGCATCCAGTAAAAAAGCGGAGATTTTTGTTGCAGAGCCGAAGCAGATCGGCAGCAGACCCCCGGCCAATGGATCAAGACTGCCGGTATGACCCGCCTTGCGCGCAAAATAGATGCGCTTGACTCGTTGCAAGGCGGCGTTGGAGGTCTCTCCCAAGGGTTTATCGAGCAGAAGAATACCCTGCACATTACGTCCTGCATTACCTCGTCGGCCCATGTTCGGTTTCCGGTTACTCTGTGTGTTTGTCCGAGTCGGACTTGACTGCCTGCTCGATCAGATTGGAAAGCCTTTCGCCCTGTTCCACGGATTCATCGTGGACAAAGTGTAACTCCGGCAGTGTGCGCAGCTTCATCCTGCGGCCCAGTTCATGGCGAAAGAATGGAGCGGCATCGTTTAGAACCCGGGTGGTTTCAGGCTTTCCCATCTCGCCGGCCATGACAGTGAAATAGATCGTCGCATGAGAAAAATCGCGTACGACCCTGACAGCCTGGATAGTGATCATACCGAGCCTTGGATCGTCCAACTCCTCACGTACCAGAGCGGCAAGTTCTCTATGCATCTGAGCCCCGACCCGATCAGTACGCTTGAATTCACGTGCCATCTATAAAATCCGGCGCAACCGTGCGTGAGCTATCTGCAGTTCTGGCATCATATCTGGCGTGCCACTTCGGTGCGGTCGAACACCTCAATTTGATCACCAGCCCGGACATCGTTGTAGTTTTTTACTCCGATACCGCATTCAGTTCCCGCTTTAACCTCATTAACGTCATCCTTATGCCGGCGCAGCGATTCCAACGAACCCTCGTAAATCACGACATTGTTGCGCAGCACCCGAATTGGACTGTTGCGCTTGACCGTTCCATCTATAACCATACACCCGGCAATAGAGCCGAGCCTGGATGAGCGGAACACATCCCGCACCTCGGCCAGGCCGATAATCTCCTCGCGCACTTCCGGTGCGAGCAGTCCGGAAAGTGCTTTTTTCACATCATCCAGGATTTCATAAATAATACTGTAGTAGCGTATTTCCACGCCCTGCTCTTCGGCAATGCGTCTGGCTGCAGCATCGGCCCGGACATTAAAGCCGATAACGGCGGCATTTGAGGTCAACGCCAGGCTCACATCAGATTCATTGATACCACCGACACCTGTAGCCACCAGCTTGACTTTAACCTCATCAGTGGAAAGGCCCGAGAGCGAATCGCGCAGCGCTTCAATACTGCCCTGCACATCCGCCTTCACAACCAGATTGACGTAGCTGACGTCACCCTCAGTCATCTGTGCGAAGAAATCCTCCATCTTGGAGGCTTTCTGAGCTGCGAAACGGCTGTCACGCCGCTTCTCTTTACGGCTCGCCGCCAACTCCCGTGCCCTGCGCTCGCTTGAGACAACGATTGCGTCATCTCCTGCGTTGGGCACACCAGACAACCCCAGCACTTCCACCGGTATGGAGGGCCCCGCAGTTTTCGTCTGTTGGCGATTTTCATCCAGCATGGCACGGACACGACCAAATTCCTGTCCACTAACCAGCATATCCCCCTGCTTCAGGGTACCGGATTGAACCAGAACCGTTGCCACGGGCCCTCGCCCTTTGTCCAGACTTGACTCCACGACGATGCCACGTGCCGCGCCATCAACCACAGCCCTTAGCTCGAGCACCTCAGCCTGCAGAAGAATGGCATCCAGCAAGCTATCAATGCCTTCACCGGTTTTTGCCGATACCTGAACAAACATGGTGTCACCGCCCCATTGTTCAGCGATGATCTCCTGCTGGGAGAGCTCCTGCATCACCTTATCGGGATTCGCATCAGGCTTATCGATTTTATTTACCGCCACGATGACAGGCACTTCAGCCGCTTTGGAGTGTTGAATGGCTTCGATAGTCTGAGGCTTGACGCCGTCATCCGCTGCGACAACCAGAACCACGATATCGGTCGCCTTGGCGCCGCGGGCACGCATTGCCGAGAAAGCGGCGTGACCGGGGGTATCCAAAAACGAGATCATCCCCTTCTCCGTGTCGACATGATAGGCGCCGATATGCTGGGTAATGCCCCCTGCCTCGCCGGCGGCCACCCTTGTCCTGCGAATATAATCCAGCAGTGAAGTCTTACCATGATCGACATGTCCCATAATGGTGACCACCGGAGCTCTCGGTCGTATTTCACCCTGGATTTCATCATCCAGTGAGCTCATCACTTCTGCCTCGATATCGGCCTCCTTCTGGGCTACTGGTATGTGTCCCATCTCCTCTACCACCAGGCTGGCGCTGTCTCTGTCCAGGGGTTGATTAATAGTTACCATCATGCCCATTTTCATCAATTCTCTGATAACGTCGGCGGCCTTCACCGACATACGCTGGGCCAGATCGGCAACCGTAATACTCTCCGGAATCTCCACTTCATGTACTATCGGCTCCGTGGGCATCACAAAGCCGTGCTGCCCGTCCGCTTTGGCTGGAACACCTTTCGTTTGCATGATCTTGCCTCTGCGACGACCGCGTTTCTCCTCGGAAACATGCAGCTCCCTGCGACCTCTTCCCTTGAGATTTTCACTATCTCTTTGCTCCTCCCTGCGGGCGGTCCCTTTTCTCGCGGACCGTTCAAACGTAGTCTCTTTAGCCTGTTCCTCCAGCTTGGCCAGCCGCGCCTCCTCTTCCTGTCTGCGTAACTCTTTGGCTTTCTGCTGACGCTTCTTCTCTTCCTCTTCCCGCCGTTCCAGCTCAGCCAGCTGGTTACGCTTGGCCTCCTCTTCCGCCGCCGCGAGCTTCTTTGCATTCTCCTCTTCCAGCCGCTTCCTTTCGGCTTCCTGGCGCGCCTTGTTTTCCTCTTCGATTCCACGTATTTGAAGTGCCTGCTCATCCAGTGCCTTACGCGCAGCCTCAGCCTCTTCCAAGCGTTGATCATCTTCATCCACAGCACTGCGCTTGACATAGGTTTTTTTTCGCCGCACTTCGACACTAACCGTCTTGCCTCCGGCACGTGTTGCCGGACCGCGCCCAATGGTACGTCCGGGTGCACCCGGCTGTCTGAGTTCGGTAACCGTCTTACGCTTCAGTGTGATTTTCTTGGGACCGCCGGCAGCACCGGTTTGCGATTTGCCGTGACTCTCCCTCAGGTGGGTCAGCAACTGACGCTTCTCTTCTTCGGTGATAATATCTTCAGCCCCGGATTTGGACAGGGAAGCCTGCCCCAACTGGGATAGCAGCAGGTCGACCGGAATGCCAACATCGTCCGCCAGCTGTTTTACCGTTATATTGCTCATTGTGAAAGGACCTCCAAAATAGCCCTATCCCTGTTGCCCATCGTCTTCAAACCAGGGTGCACGTGCGGTCATAATCAGTGCAGCTGCCCGTTCCTCATCCATTCCTTCAATCTCCATCAGCTCATCGACCGACAGTTCAGCAAGGTCATCCATGCTGATCACGTCGCGTTCAGCCAGTGAGTAAGCAAGCTCCCTGGTCATGCCGTCCATAGTGATGAGACTCTCCTCCGGCTCCTTCAACGTCTCTTCCTTGGCGATAGCCTGAGTCAGAAGCACCTCTTTGGCCCGGGCCCGAAGCGAGTCGACGATATCAGCATCGAACTCCTCAATCTCAAGCATTTCGCTGATAGGCACATAGGCCACCTCGTCGAGTGACGAGAAACCCTCCTGTACCAGAATGGTGGCCACCTCTTCATCCACATCCAACTGCTTCATGAAATGCTCTATGTAGACTCTGCCCTCTTCCTCGCTCTGCGCAGCTGCATCCGCCTCATTCATGACGTTCAGTTCCCATCCGGTCAGCTCGCTGGCAAGACGTACGTTTTGTCCGCCGCGCCCGATCGCCTGAGAAAGATTATCCTCACTGACCGCCACGGTCATACTGCCCTTGTCCTCGTCAACGACAATAGAGACCACCTCTGCCGGTGACATCGCGTTGATCACGAACTGAGCTACGTTTCCATTCCAAAGAATGATATCCACCCTCTCCCCGTTGAGTTCATTTGAAACGGCCTGTACACGCGATCCGCGCATGCCAACGCATGCACCGACAGGATCGATTCGGGAGTCCCTTGAGACCACCGCAATTTTCGCTCTGAGTCCGGGATCCCTGGCTGCACCTTTTATCTCAATCAGCTTTTCCCCCACTTCCGGCACTTCAAGCTTAAACAGTTCAATCAACAGCTCAGGACGCGTGCGACTTACGAAAAGCTGAGGGCCCCGGGGTTCCGGTCGAACATCGTACAGATAGCCGCGGATTCGGTCACCGGATCTGACCGATTCTCTGGGGATCATCTCTTCCCGCGGAATCAACGCCTCGGCATTACTTCCCAGATCCAGCGTCACGTTACCCCGCTCAATCCGCTTGACCACTCCGGTCACCAACTCACCTTTGCGTGCCTGATAAGCCTCAACCACCTTGGCGCGCTCGGCTTCACGAACTTTCTGGACGATTACCTGCTTTGCCGTCTGCGCTGCGATTCTACCGAAAGCGATAGACTCCATAGGCTCCTCAATGAAATCACCTGCCTTGATTGCAGGATGCTGTTTGCGAGCATCCTCTAGCAGCACCTGGGATTGAGGATTCAGCCCCTCCTCCTCATCCGCCTCGGCGACCACCTCCCAGCGACGAAAACTGACGTAGTTTCCCGACTCCCGGTCGATTGAAACCCTGACATCGATTTCACCTCCATGCTTTTTACGGGTTGCCGATGACAACGCAGCCTCAATAGCCTCGAAAATGATCTCCTTCTCTATCTCTTTCTCGTTGGAAACGACATCAACAACCATTAAAATTTCTTTATTGTTCATCGCCTCTATACCTAATCAGAATTCCGGGACAAGTCTTGCCTTGTCGATCTGATCCAGCGGCAGACGAAATACTTCATCGTCGACCGCCAGCAACACGTCGTCATCGTCGATACCCTGTAGTTCACCCTTAAACCGGCGCTGCCCCGATATTTTTGTGCGTAATTTCAGCGTTACGCGGTTGCCGGCAAACCGTTGGAAATCCCGCCTTCCAAAAAGCGGCCTATCCAGCCCCGGCGATGAAACTTCAAGGTTATAGTTCTCCCTGATCGGATCTTCCACATCGAGAATTCCACTCACCTGGTGGCTCACCCGGGAACAGTCTTCCAGCGTAATTCCATCAGGATTATCAATGTAGATACGCAGCAAACCACCACCGCCTGAACCACCCTTGTGCAGATACTCAACACCCACAAGCTCGTAACCCATGCCCTCAATTGCAGGGGTAAAAAGATTGATCAAGTTGTCCGAAGTATCAGCCATTCGACAATCCACTAAAAAAAAATGGGCCAGAGGCCCACTTCCCGAAACGCCCGAACCTGGGCATTTGCCGCTGGCGAAAGGCCGCTTTTTCCGGCCCGCCCAATAAAAAAACCCCGACGCCGGGGTTTCTCACGAAACACACTGCCAGTTCTGCTGCCCACTCAAGCAGCGCTTTTCCTTTAAAGCCCCGGCATTATCGGTCAGATAATAGCCTATCAGGCCTATACATGCAATTGCCGGAAGCCGCTGTAGACATGAATCTGTTTCGGTTCGCCTGTAAATCCCGCAGCAGGATACGGGATTTGTGCGTACAGTGGATTTCACCTACAAGGTAATCGTGTTCTGGAAAACCACCCCAAATTTTCTCAATATTTTCCAGCCAAGTCCGAAAACAGTTTAGTCAGAAGGAGATCCAACAGTTGGGCATTGCCATCCAATGAGGGCAATAATCGTCAGATTTTCTTACACCTGTTCCAATCCTCTTTCGACCAGAGTGGTTTAATCATCTGTTTCGGGTGCCATTTAAAAAATTGGCCCTAAATTTGCTTTACTCGAATATTACGTCTACCAGAGAGCCGACCAGACCGAATCATGATCATAAATCCAGGCAGACTTTTCATCGCCTCACCGATTCTCGCTCTTCTGCTGATCGGGCCCGCATTCGGCATCAATTATGCCAAGGTGCCTCTGGATCAGTTGACGGAAATGGCCAGGATGGGGGACCAGACTGCTCAGGTGGAGCTGGCGACAGCGCTGGAACATGGTGAGGGGGTGACAAAGGATATTGGGCTTGCAATCACCTGGTATTGCCTGGCCGCTGGACGTGGGTCAGCTGATGCCCAACGCAGTCTCGGCTGGATCTACGCTAACGGAAAGGGAGTGGAAAAAGACGACAAACTGGCAGCATACTGGCTGAACAAAGCGGCGGGCGCAGGAGACGACTATGCAGCACGTCTGGTCAAACGCATTGTCGATAAGGTCGGTACTCCAGATAAGACCGGCTGCTCGCATGTGGCAAGTGCTCCCTGGTTGAAGAGTCGGTGCATGAAAACCTCATGCAGGAAAATCGTGCGCATGGTGGAGAAGCTGGCGGTTGACTACAGGCTGGACGCTAATCTCGTACTGGCGGTGATCTCGGCTGAATCTGCATTCAATCCCCGTGCCCTCTCCAACAAGAATGCTCAGGGGCTGATGCAGCTTATCCCTGAAACAGCGGAACGATTCGGTGTAAAGGACCCATGGAACAAGGAGGAGAACCTGCGTGGCGGCATGGCCTACCTACGCTGGCTGCTCGCCTTTTTCAACGGCAATGTCGAACTCGCACTTGCGGGATACAACGCCGGAGAGAACAGGGTTATGGAGTACAACGGAATCCCCCCCTTCGCGGAAACAAAAGCCTATGTCAGACGTATAATCAGCGATTACGGCAAACGCTCCCACTACTTTGAAAAAAGCTGGTTGACGCGCTCCCGGCCGGCAACCGGGCAGACTGTGGTTCAATCAGAGAAAAAGTCAAACTTCGGTACGCTGGGGGGGTGAAAACCTTGTCCGATCCCAGGTTAAAATTTGCAGGCTTATAATGCACATCACTACGAAGATGTGCCAGGTTGCTCAGGCTGCGGATTTCTGCAACAGCTTGGAAATCTGATTATTGATCTTTTTACTGGCCCCGGCTATTGACTTTTGCTCCATCAATATTTCGTGCATGATTTCGTTAGTGGTAAGCGGATTTGCCAGCACCACACGAAAAACGGTGATCACCTGCTCATTGTAACGGTGTGGATTCAATCGGGTTCTCGAGACGAAAGTCTTGCCCGCAGCGCGCTGCAGTTTTTGAATTCTTCGTGTGATCTTATCCAGTATCCTATTGATTGCCATGGATTCGGATTGGGTTGCCTCCGACAACGCCCGCTGAATGGCTGCCGGGACATAACGGTAGGTCAGCAAATTAAGTTCCGGACGTGTTGTCAGCTCAAACTCTTCGTCCGCCTCGATCAACTCGGCAAACTTCCGGGCTTTTTCAATACCCTGATCAATCAGTAATTCGTAGCCTCTGCGTCCGATGATACTCAATGCAGAGTGAACCAGCATGGCTTTTCCCGGACGTGAACCCTCCAGCGTGTGCGTTCCAAGATCCTTGGATCCTTTGCGCAGAACATACTCGGCATGATGCTCGATGCTCGACAGTGAAGTGGGATTCCGAAACAGCACCATGCCCGCTCCCATCGGGACATAGAGCTGCTTATGTGCGTCGATCGTCACCGAATCTGCGCGCTCGATACCATTCAGCAGATGCTTGTGGCTGTCTGAAAACAGAGTTGGACCACCCCAGGCTGCATCCACGTGAAAATGACACTCAAACTCTTCGGCAATCTCCGCCATGGCGGCAAGAGGGTCGACGTTTCCGGTCTCCGTGGTTCCCGCGATGCCTACCAGACTGAGTATCTTCACCCCTTTGGATTTCAATTGTCTGCAGGTTCTCTGCAGCTTGCGCAGATCTATTCGATTGTTTCTGTCGGTGTCAACTGTAAACACTGACTCGCGGCCGATTCCCAGGACGTCCGCCGTTTTTCCGAATGAATAGTGTCCAAGACGCGATATCAGTATCGCAACATCATTGAACCCGTAAAAACGCAGCGCTCTGTGTATCCCTTCTTGCGCCACACCCTTAAACCCTTCGGTAGCGGGAAATAGATTGTTGCGTGCAGCCCAAAGCGCTGTGATGTTGGAGACAGTTCCACCGGAACAAAAGGCGCCCAGAGCCGCATCGCAGTCGTGCATCCACCGTTTGTAGTAACTCTTATTGCGCCGATAAACCAGATGATGGAGCATGCCGAGTACCTGCCTTTCCATCGGGGTAAACGCTTTGGACGTCTCGATTTTTACCATATTCTGGTTCAACGCTGTCATAATACGTGACAACGGCAGTATAAAACTGGGTAAAGCTGAAGTCATATGACCGACAAAACCGGGCGCTGCGGTGTGCACCGACTGAGCTACCAGATTATCCATCAAAAAATGGGTATAGTCGGAAACAAAAGCAGGCTGCTCGGGAATATTAGGATCAGAGAAGTCCTTCTCGATTTTTTCCAGGTCCATCTCGCTGGCCACAATATGCTGGCGCAGAAATCCCGTGAGATTTTGTGAGATCTCAATATCTATTTTTCCAAGTGTGGAATAAGGGGTCTCAGGAACGGTAAAGATCCTGTAAAGATTGCTAAGACTGGCAACAGCGCCCTTGTTGTCTTTACTTCTGATCTTGGATTTTTTCTGTTTCAAACCGCTAAAAACCCCGTTAGCCATAAACAAGCCGCTAAATTTAGTGTCCGCTCGATTCTGTGTCCAGTCGAAATCCGCTCCATAGTCGAAACACAGAAACCTGATGTCAGATCAACCCAAATCGTCGAATAACCAGTGGATAACCGCCATGCTCCTGTTGTAACGCGGATATTATCATCTATCTACCAGATAGCAGTGCAATTACCAGACAGAGTGCGAAGAAATACGCGGCTCGACCAGTGTATCATTGCTGACAGGCACCATATTCTCAATTCTGCCGTTAATTATTTCTTGAGATACGTATGAGTAGCCGGTGACTTAGGATCTGTAAACACTATGCGGATATCCATCCGCATAGTGTTTACAGATCCTAGTGTAGTCAATCAGGTTGAATGCAATATGACAAGCGTTGAAGCGGGCTTTCAATTCCTCAAAAAAAACGGGTTAAATCTGATCTCTGTAATGAATTGTGTTGATCTGCCTGCACGGACATTGAAATTCATGCAAGGTTCGGGGATACCTATTATCGACTACAGGCGGTTGGTCCTGATCGGTCATGGAGGGAGGTGCATGTGGCAGACACTGAAGGCGCATGGCATGGATTCCGCCAACCCAATCGATCGTTACAGTATTTTCCTGACACAGCAGTTTATAAGTACCTACCTGGACAATGCAGCTGTGCTCTGGCTCTACCCCACACTCCAATACGTGGTCCCATTACAGCAGCTGGGAGAGTTCTCCGGTTGGTCCTTTCCATCACCGCTGGGATCCGGCATCAGTTCCGAATACGGTGTGTGGTTTGCTTACCGGGCTGCGTTCCTTATCAATGCCGAACTACCGTTGACTTTCAGTACATCAGCCCCCTCGCCCTGCAATAACTGCTTTAAAAAACCGTGTGTAAGCGCCTGTCCGGTGAACGCGGTCCAGGTAGAGAGCTTTGCACTGGAGTCCTGCATAGATCACCGGTTGAGTCTTGACTCACCCTGCGCAGACCGCTGCCCGGCACGATTGGCCTGCCCCATCCATCCGGAACACCGTTATACACTCGAACAGATCCAGTACCACTACCGGTGCTCCCTGGCAGCATTGCACGATTGGTATGGCCACTGAACAACCTTTGCAGCTTCCTTCAACCACCTCCCCGATGAAAATAGAGGTCGAATCTATCCATGAACACTTTCCGCCTCTTCTCATCCAGGTCGATGAATTGGAAATCGACGCGGGTGACAGGCAAACTCAGGGAAGCAATCTTCCGCTCGCCCGTCTCATGGAGGTCGATCAGAATGGTTCCTGCTGGATCAACAATAGTGACCACCCTGCCGTCCAGGCGGAAGGTTAATGGATCTATAGCAGCAGAGAGGGTTCTGAGAAATTCGTTGAATGTGAGCCCCATCTCCCGGGAAAATTTCGCGGGCACACTATCGTTCATAATTGGAACAGGTCCGCTTGCCGGGCGTTCGCCCGATTTGAATCACCATCGGTGAATAGATACGTCTGACCTCCATGGATGGAGGAAATGCAGATGGATTGCAGGAGCAATCCCTGCCCTATAGGTGTGGTCCCAGCCCGGCATCCTTGCCGGGCGTTCGCCCGATCATTTTATCCACTGGACAAAATAATCGGGCTCACCCACCCGCGACGGCGGGCCAGACGGCCAGTTCATCGCCTTCCGAGAGGGGGAGGTGTCGTTCACCTGGTGGAATAAATACTCCGTTAATCAGAACCAGATGAACCTGCGCCAGCGGCACGCCATGCTGTTCCAGAATAGCCATCGGAGATATGCTCTCCGGTACCTCAAGGGTTACGGAATGGCGTTCCGCGCCGGGCGGCAGATATTCGCCCAAAGAGGCGTAAAGCTTAAACTTGAGTCTCATCGATCTCCACAAGCTGCTACTGGGTTTTCGCCAGATAAGCCTCCATGATCCTGCTGGGGTCTCTGACCAGGCGCTGTTTCCACTCTCCAAGCGCTATCCTGCTTTGAATAAGACCGCGTAAAACGCCTACGTGTTCCGTAATGCCAAGCGTGATTGCGCCAATTAACCGGTCTTCCTCGAATTGAAGTTTGATGTATTTGTATCTTGACGCGTCCAGTTGTTGCGCATCATCACCGCCAGCTTTGCCCTGCCATGCGCCATAAGAGGTTGAAATAAGCCCGATTGAATCGAGCACATTCATTGCCAGGCTCCCGGTATAAAGAGTTTTGCATCCACTCATATTGAGGGCAGCCAGCCGTCCGGTCTCGGCTGCCACCGGTTGAATCGCATGAATGGCGCGATTTCCACTATTCCAGTCAAAGCCTTCGCAGACATCCCCCGCAGCGTAAATGCCCTTCACCGAAGTCTGCAGGTGGTCATCGACCACCACCCCCTGCCGGGTCTCAATGGCGCTGCCTGCAAGAAACCCTATTGTGGGACGCACACCCGTTGCCACGACCACCAGATCCGCCGGAATCTCACCTGCCCCATCCGTCTCCAGAAGGTAGCGGGCTTTACCCGAGCTATCTGGTGTTACCGCCTTGACCCGGGTTGAAGTTTTAACATCTACCCCCTGTTCAATACACCACTGCTTGATCAGATTACCGGCTGTCTGATCCATCATGCGCGGCACCATGCGGTCCGCCATCTCAACCAGGGTAAGCTTCACCTTCCGCCGCACCAAAGCTTCCATGATGATGGAGCCGATAAAACCGGCACCCATGAGCACCACCCGGCTGCCGGCAGTGGCATACTTGGCAATGCTCCGGGCGTCCTCCAGTGTCCAGCAGTGGTGAATACCCGGTTGGTCGAGCCCTTCGATCTGGGGTTTAACAGGATGGGAACCACAGGCGATCAACAGGCGATCGAATTCCACACTGCCGCCTTCCTTCAGGATGAGCCTGCGGGATTCCACATCCAGCGCTTTCACCAGGTCCTGAACATATTGAATACTCAGGCTTTCGAAGTGGCCTTGCGTGTGACGCAGATAGGTTCCGGATTCATCGATCTGACCGGCAAGGAGATAAGGTATCGCCATCCGCGAGTAAGCGGGCTCTGCTTCGCCACCCAACAGGATGATCTCCCCTCCCGAATCCCGCGCGCGCAGGGTCTCCGCAGCCACCACTCCGGCCGGACCGGCACCGATAATCGCGTATCTCACCCGTCAGAGTCCCAGCTTGGAGAGCGTCTCTTGGGTCGGTACCCCGGCATCATCCCAACCCCGCAGCTGATAATACTCAGGCAGCATCTGATCCAGGCCATTTACCCGACCCTTGGCAGGACCGGTCTTGGCGGCATCCTTGAGCAGTCGCTTGGGAAGGGTATCGTCCTTACCGGTAAAGCCCGCCGCCAGATTGAACTGGCGCTCCATATTCCAGATACGCTCCCCCACTTCGGAGAGCCGCTCAAGACTCCATTCACCATCACATGCCGCATCCACCTGTGGCTGAAAATCATCCAGCGACCAGGCGAACGTGGTGAACAGGCAAAGTCCGGTGGAATCCACCGCGGCTGTGGCATCCTGAAATGCCTTCACCAGACCTGCCTTGCCTTCGGTGGCAAGCGGATCCGTCTTTTCCGGGATGCCCAGGATCTCCGAGGCAACGGTGTAACTGCGCAGATGACAGGCACCGCGGTTGCTGGTGGCGTAGGTCAGGCCCATACCCTGAATACCGCGTGGATCGTACGCCGGAAACTCCTGTCCCTTTACGCTCATCGAGAGCTCCGGATGTCCATACTTTTCGCACAGGCGTTTGGAGCCGAGTCCAAGAATCTTGCCGAATCCTTCACCTTTGCCAACCAGCTCAGCCATTTTGGTGAGCGCCTCGGCGGAGCCGAATTTCAACGCCGTACCGCCGGTGTCGGCATCGCTGATCAATCCCATTTCGTACAACTCCATCGCCGCACCCAGCGTGGAGCCGAAGGTGATCGGATCAAACGCCTGTTCGTTGCAGACAAAGTTGGCAAATGTAAGCGCTTCCAGATCATCGACTCCGGTGGCGGCACCCAACGCCCATGCCGCCTCGTATTCGAGTCCGCCCGACGCACCCCAATATTCGGGGCGATTGACCACCGTATAGTGCGTTTTGTCGATCCTTGATATGCGTCCGCAGGCGATAGTGCAGCCAAAACAGGCCTTATTGGCAATCAGATTGGCTTTGCCGTCACTGGCACGCACCTCGTGCATCGCCTCGCCGGAGATCTTGCTGGCCCCGGCAAACTGAACGTCGGCGGCATTATTGGTCGGCAATGCGCCCACTTCGTTGATTACGTTCATCAACACCTGGGTACCGTATGTGGGCAAGCCCTGGCCCGTTACCGCATTTTCCGCCAGAATCTGCTTTTTCTCATTCACCACACGCATGAACCGGGCAGGATCCTTGACCTTTACCCCCTGGGTACCCCGCACCGCAATCGCCTTCAAGTTCTTCGATCCCATCACAGTGCCGACACCGGAACGACCAGCGGCCCGGTGCAGATCGTTGACCACACAGGCAAACAATACACCCTCCTCGCCCGATTGACCGATCGCGGCGATCCGCAGCTGTGGATCCTGGTGGCGACGGTGCAGAATCTCATCGGTCTCCCAGACGCTCCTGCCCCAGAGATCATCGGCTGGAAGCAGCTCCACACTGTCGTCCTTGATGAGTAGATAGACCGGCGACAACGCCCTGCCTTCAAATATGACCATATCCCAACCGGCAAACTTCAGCTCGGCACCAAAATATCCTCCGGAATTGGAACAGGCTATGGCGCCGGTCAACGCGCCTTTGGTGACCACTGAGAAGCGGCCACCGGTTGAAGCCATGGTGCCGGTCAAAGGCCCGGTAGCGAAAATCAATTTGTTGTCAGGTGACAACGGATCCACCTGTGGATCGATCTCTTCCAGAAGATATTTGGTTGCCAGACCGCGCTGGCCCAGATATTCAGAAGCCCACCGCATATTCAACGGTTCGGCATTGCAGCTTCCGTCAGTCAGATTTACGCGTAAAACTTTCTTATGCCATCCCATGATATCTACTCCTCAAACCTGTGCCGATGACTGGGTGTCTGTGCGCTGCGCCCAATTGCGCATCTTGCTGTAACCGGTCCAGTCGGCATCGACAAAGGTGATTGCCTGGGTCGGACAGGCCTTGGCGCAGGCAGGATCTCCGCCACACAGATCGCATTTGATCACTTTACCTGTGGCATGGTTGTAGTTCACGGTGCCAAACGGACAGGCGATGGTGCACACCTTGCACCCGACACACAGTCCGTTGTTTATCTCCTTCGCTCCGGTTGCTGCATTAATCTGAATCGCCTCGGTTGGGCAGGCATTCTTGCACCAGGCATCGGCGCACTGAGTGCAGGTGTAGGGAACATTCCTTCCTTCGCGCTCGAAAACAAACACCTTGATGCGCGATTTGGCGGGATTAAAAACTCCTTCGTTTTCGTAGGAACAGGCCATTTCACACTGCAGGCAGCCGGTGCATTTTTCTGGCTCGATTGAGAGCGATCTCAGCATATCGGGGTCTCCTGAAAAGGATCTTAATGGGTCCGGAACTTCAGTGTACTTTAAAAAAGCAGAAAATTTTCCAGCAACCCAGGTTATTGTTGTACGGACGTTCCATTGGGTCCGGCCGGTCGTTGGGTTATCTTTCCAAGTCCTGCCAACTGGTCACAAGGCGGATTCAGAAAAGTCACTTAGCTTCCAAGAATAGACCAGAATCAACCGCATACAAGAGTTATGGTCCGAATAACGACGAACCTGCCTCCTTGCGGAAATGACAGATTTTATGCTGCGGCGCATTAAACACCGGCAACCCAACCGCTCCAGTATATGCGGGTTGTTTCCCCGGCTATAATGCACAACCCATGGTCGCGCATGGAAAACCTTGTCAATCCAGCAGCGACGGTGTACAGGAACAAGATGGAAACACTGAGCGAGGCAAGCCTGCAGGCACTTTACCTGCTGTTCACCGGTGATAGAGAGCTATGGACCATCATAGGGATCTCGTTCACCGTCTCCCTGCGTGCCATACTTTTTGCAGCACCCTTCGCCCTGATCTGCGCGTTTATGCTGGCTTACACTCAGTTTCCCGGAAGGCGGCTGCTAATCTCCTTTTTCAATACCGCACTCTCAATCCCGGCGGTGGTTGTAGGCCTCACACTCTATATGACGCTGTCTCGCGCCGGACCTTTGGGCAATCTGCGTCTGCTCTTCACCCAGGAGGCGATGATCATCGGTCAGATCCTGCTCTGTTTCCCAATACTGGTCGCCATGGGCCACTCCGCGCTGCAGGCCACAGACCGCCGTGTATGGGAGACAGCCCTCACGCTTGGAGCCACTCCATTACGTGCCGTAATCACAGTCATCCACGAGACAAGATTTGGCCTGACTGCAGCTCTGGTCGCCGCCTTCGGTCGCATCATCGCCGAAGTGGGAAGTTCAATGATGGTTGGCGGTAATATCCTGAACCACACACGCAATATCCCTACTGCAATCGCCCTGGAAACAAGCAAGGGAAGTTTCGCACAGGGCATTGCATTGGGACTGGTACTGCTGCTGCTTGCACTGGCGCTCAACCTGGCGCTGACCAGTATTCAAGGAAAAGGCGCGGTATCTCCATGAACAATCCAGATGAAACTGTCTGGCTGGCATTGCGAAACATCAACTTCAGCCGCGCCGGACGCTCCATTTTAAGTGACATCTCCCTCCGGTTCTGCAGTCGGGAACTGATTTTGCTGACAGGCCACAACGGCTCCGGAAAAACCACGCTGCTGAGAATTCTGGCTGGTCTGCTTAATCCGGACAGTGCAACAATCGAGTTCAACGGCAACAAGCTAACAGGCGGCTGGAGGCGTAACCTGGGTATCCTGAGAGAGAGTTGTTGCTATCTCCACCAGCAGCCCTATCTGTTTGATGGTTCGGTTTTCGACAACGTTGCTTATGGCCTGCGCCGGCGTGGTATTGATGGCAGTGAAATCGAGCGCATGGTCGCTGAAGCACTGGAAGCCACTGCATTGGGACACCTGCGCCGGCGCCACTGCGGCGAGCTCTCCAGCGGCGAGAAACAGCGGGTTGCCATGGTACGCGCCTGGGTACTGACACCCCGGCTGTTGTTGCTGGACGAACCCCTCGCCAATATGGATAAACCATCGCGCAGCAAGTGCCTCGCGCTGATCAACCAGATGCAAGAGGACAGGATTTCCGTGGTACTGACCAGCCATGATCCACAACAGGGTGAACTGCATATTTCCCGGCATCTCCATCTCTATCAGGGTCGTATGGAGCGTAAAAATTTACCCGCCGGAGTCGATCGCTCGCCGCTGCCAGAGTCGAGGACCCGCCCCGTAACATATGCAGGAGATAAAACAGAATGAATGATCGCGTCAAATTCACGGAGAGTTGTCAGGATAGCAGCGACAAGTCGATCAGCATGACCGAAGCTCTGGCAGTCATCGGGCAGAAGATCGATGCAATCTCAGGCTTTCACTGTGTTGCACTAAGGAATGGACTGGGGCGCATACTTGCCGAGCCGATCATATCCCCTATGAATGTCCCGGCTCATCGCAACTCGGCAATGGACGGCTACGCCCTGCGCGGCGAAGATCTGCCCACTCAGGGCAGAGCAGAACTGCAGGTGATCGGCACAGCATTCGCGGGCAGACCATTCGCCGGGCAACTGAGTGAGGGCCAGTGTATACGCATCATGACCGGAGCAAAGATGCCAGATGCGGCGGATACAGTGGTTATGCAGGAACGGGCCGAACGATCCGGCAACACCATTTTAATCGATGCAGACAACCGTCCGGGGCAGAATGTGCGCCAGGCGGGAGAGGATATCCTGCGGGAGAGCCTGGTGCTGGAATCCGGCAGGCGGATAAACGCCTCTCAGCTCGGGCTGCTTGCGTCGCTGGGAATTGCCGAGCTGCGCGTCAGGCGCAGACCCAGAGTCGCTTTTTTCTCCAGCGGAGATGAGGTCAGGAGTATCGGGGAGGTGCTGGAAGAGGGCCAGATTTACGACAGCAACCGTTATACCCTGCATGGTATGCTGAGCCGACTGGACGTGGAGGTGATCGATCTTGGGGTTGTTCCTGACCGGGAGGAGAGCATCTCCACAGCTCTGCAGGAGGCGTCACAGGAGAACGACTTGATTCTCACCTCAGGTGGTATTTCGGTGGGTGAGGCCGATCACGTGATGGCTGCAATGCGCAGACTGGGCACCATCCACTTTTCCAAGGTGGCGATCAAACCTGGGCGTCCGCTCACGTTCGGCCATATCGGTAACACACCGTTTTTCGGCCTGCCCGGCAACCCGGTGGCGGTCATGACCACATTTCTCCAGTTTGTAAGACCGGCAATCGTACGGATGCGGAGCGAAATCGACCTGACACTGCCGCTGTTCGAGACTACCTGCCGCTCCAAGCTTAGGAAGTCCCCGGGGCGCACTGAATTTCAGCGCGGTGTCATGCACAGGGAGCCCGACGGCACCTGGGCAGTTCGCTCCAGCGGGCGCCAGGGATCCGGGGTGCTCAGTTCGATGAGCGACGGAAACTGTTTTATCGTGCTGCCCGAGGAACGGGGAAGCGTAGAGCCGGGTGAAACTGTCCAGGTCCAGCCATTTGCCCTGTTTGACTGATCTTCGGAAGGTGCTGCAATTAAAGTCTTTCAACTCAGGAAAGACTCTGAATCCCGGCGCACGGCCGCCGGCCTGTTGCCGGAACCTTGTCCACCGGCCCATCCCCCTTCATCCCCGACTGGATCCGCTATTAAAGATATGACGATTTTCGCCGCAACTCTGGATAGAGGATAGTGATCTCAAGGCACAGAACTGCACCCGGTTCACCTGTTGATCAGTATCATAAACATTTCCAGGGTTGCTGCCTGAGATAGAATGTCCATCGACAACCGCAGACAATATCCGAGATCGGAGACCGACCATCCGGCCTCCCTCTTTTACCACGGCACCACGCTGACGGATTGCCGTATCCGCAACTTTTCCAAAGGCGGGCTCTATCTGGAGAGCAGCAGCTGCGATTTCCACACTCTGGTGACTACAACCGTACCCAAACCGGGTGGTCCCAACATCAAACATGCACTGATCGAGATTCCCAGAACGAAGAGCGAAGAGGAGCCTTTCACAGCAGCTGTACGCCTCACCTACGTATGCGAAACCGGCATTGGCGTTGCTTATCTGCAACAGAATCCAAAACTTTTTCAATACCTTGCGACTCTGCACGAAACACACTCGGATAATCGAGAGCCTTTAGAAGCAGTAACCGAAGGGCCAAGCCACTCATCCGAACAGATTGAAATGGTTTTTGACAGGATCGTCAGCGCTTGCCGGCGGTTTCTCAACAAACACATGTCGGAGTTCTTCGCAGAGTGTGAAAAAAAGCTCCCCGAAGAAGCTGAAACAGCACCGCTGGATATACTGAGATCAGACATCTACTACGCCCATTCAATGTTAAAGGAACGGGAATCCTTCATTGTCGATTCTCAACAAACCCAACTGAACAGCAGATTTGATCAACTCAGAGAGCACACCAGCCCACAGGAGTCGAAAAACTCCCAGGCCTCGATCAGCCAGGAGATGGACCTTGTGGACAAGGAGGATTTTGAGGAGTGGGTGGTTATCGTAGGACTGGGCCGCTCGGTAGAAGCAGAGATCCCCGCCCTGCTGCACATGGTGGAGATGGGATTGACCTGCCTGATCAAACGGGCGATCAACAGCGATACCAATCCGATATCTCCGGCCTTTCTCCTGTGGACACTCTCCAGCGCCCTGGGAAACCTCAATATTGAACTGCCTGCAAGAAGAGTCGTTTATGGCATTTTCAAGGAAACAGTTCTGAGCCGGATTGATGAACTATATACAGAACTGAGCGATATCTTCGAACGCCACGACATAGATACCAACGTGGTCAGTATAAAATCCAGGTCACCAAAATCGAAGCCGACGAGTTCGGGCATCAAACCATCCCGCAAAGATGGTAACAGATCGATGATGGGAACCCTCTCTTCACTGATCTCTTCCGAATGGAAGAGCAAAGGAAACGAGAAAAAATCAATCCACGACAGGCGCTCTGCCACCAGCAAAGAGATAATCAGCTCACTTGACTCGTTGAACAGGATCAGCGAACGCTCCGTAACAGATCTCATCGAACAGTCGCTTGCCAAAAAAGATGGGGGATACGGCCCGGTCAGATTGAACAGGGAGAGCCGGGATACCATCGCCGCTACAGAACAGCTGTTGTCCGCCCTGAAGCAGGACAATCGCCTGAGCGAGGGATTACAAAGTCTTGTTCGCGGCCTGAAAATCCCGTTTATCCGGGAGGTTCTGGAGAATCCCACACTGCTGGATGATGCCCATCACCCGGCAAGAAAGCTGCTGGAGAGCATCGATAAGCTGGCGCCCTATTCGAGCAGCGATGAAACAGAAGAGCCGCTGCTGCAGATCATCGAGCAAATCAGTAGCGCACCGGCAGAACAGAGCCAGGCTCAGCTGATTGAGGCAACGCATAAGATTGAAAATCTGCTCAGCCGCAAGCGGGAAGCTTTCGATAATAACCTCTCAAGAGTTATCGAAAGCAGCATGCAAAACGATCTGCTGGAAAAGGCGCGCCAACATATTGAGCAGCAGCTTGACGAGAGACTTGAAAACCGCTCCGTTTCGGTCATTGTGGATCGCCTGCTTCGATTGGGGTGGCCGGGTCTACTGATTCAATGCAGAATCTCAAAAAACGACGCGGAAAACAAAACAAAAGCTTATCTTGGTGCGCTCGATTTTCTTGTCAAACTGTTTGAGTTGGGACGCGAGCCATCGCCGCTCGCATCCAACAAGTTGGGCAGTCTGACTGCGATCCTGCGTAAAGGATTCTCGGATTACCCGGTACACTCCGCAAAAGCGCAACAGCTGATAAATGAGATCGAATCCTGCCTGAACGGGGCCGGGGAGGACTGGCGCACTTTCATCAAGAATAGAATCCACATCGATACAAGGTACATTCGTGAACTTATCGATCAACAGGCACCCGGGACAGAGGAGTCACATGGCGATGCCATGCCCGACTCCGAGTGGGGGCGGTTGATTCAAACCATTGAAAACGGCGACTGGATAATTCAAAAACGGGAACACAACCAGGTCAGGCTGATCAACCTTGCCTGGCGAAATACCGCGAACACTCACTTCATCTTTGTTGACGGAAGCGGCAACAAAGCGCTTGAAGCAAATGTGCAGAGATTGGCCGACCATTTCGAATCGGGTCAGTTGTCGCTCTTGGAGAGCCGTGAACTTCCAATGGTGGAGCGCGCGGTGGAGCGCATGTTAAAAAACACTTTCTCCCGCATATCGGGTGAAAGCCAAACAGACGAACTTACCGGCCTGCTGAATCGAAAAGCTTTTACAAAAAAGATAGACGAGCTGTTACAGCGTTCGATTTCAGACGGAAGCCACAATGCTCTCGTTCTGGTGGATATAGACCAATTCTCGATGGTCAACGACATCTGTGGATACGAAGGCGGCGATCAGCTGCTCAAGTCGGTAACCAGCATTATCACCACCTATCAGCAGAATGGTGCTGTCATTGCACGGACCGGTGACGATGAGTTTGCAATACTGCTGGAAGGAACCACTGTCGACCGCGGATTTCAGATCGCAGAAACCCAGCGACAGGCGTTGGAAGCGTTCAAGTTCAGATGGCAACATCAGTCTGTTCCGGTGTCCGTAAGCATCGGTATCGTGGCTGTGGACAATACGGGAATCAATGCTCAGAGCCTGCTGAAAGCCGCCTCTTCAGCCTGTAGTCTGGCCAAACAGTCCGGGCGCAACTGCAGTAAGGTGTTTCAACTGTCTGACGAGGAGCTGCAGCAGCAGAAACAGCTGATCAAATCGGTTCCGGTGATCGAAGAAGCCCTGGCAAAAAACAGGATCATTCTGCATGGCCAGTTGATCACGCCACTGTTCATGGGCGAGGGTAGCGATCATTATGAAGTGCTGTTGAGGCTGCTCGATGAGAATAACCGTCCTTCGGATCCGACTGAATTCATCAAGGCGGCCGAAAAGTATGAGCGCATGCGCTCGGTTGACCGCTGGATCATCGATACCTTCTTTGCGTGGGCGAAACAACATAGCCATCAAATCGCAGGCATCGAGGGCTTCAGCCTGAATCTATCCGGACAATCTCTGATGGATGCTTCATTCAGAGCATATATCATCCAACACCTGCAGGCGGGAACTCTGCCTCCGGCCAAAATAGGATTTGAAATAACCGAGACAGCTGTCGTTAAAAATATTGCTCTAGTAAACAACTTCATGAAAGAGATAAAGCAGCTTGGCTGTAGATTCTATCTCGATGATTTTGGATCTGGTTATGCCTCCTATTCTTACCTGAAGGACCTGGAGGTCGACTGTATAAAAATTGACGGTGTTTTCATCAAGGACATGATGAAGGAAAAATCCAGCCATGCCATGGTGAAATCGATTACCGAAATCGCCCACTTCATGAATAAAAAGGTTATTGCAGAGTACGTCGAATCAGAAGCACTGATTATTGAACTGAGGGAGATTGGTGTGGACTATGCCCAGGGCTATGGCGTCGGCATGCCCCAACCATTGAGCACCATTCTTAAAACCGCTGTCGCCTACGCCTGACCCGGATACCAACCGGGTAAAAGTCTTTCTACTCCCTACAGTTGGGGAGTTATCAAACATAGGCCCCCATAACTTTCTCCGCATGGCATCGACCGAGTTCTATCATCTCTTCGGCACGATAAAATTCATAAAATGCACAACTGTTTCTGGGAATGGAGATAGTGACATCGGGCGAATATGACGCCAGTTTGAAGCGGGCAATGGTGTTCTGCATCGTCTCCATAGCGTTGGAGATCACATCGAAAACACCCATTTCATCTTCGTTCGACCGCACAAGCCGCTGTTGCAGTGAATCGACAAATTGCGAGATACGGCGGCGGTAGCTGTTCTCCCCTGTCTCGCTGCGGGAGACCTCATGTATCGACTGTTTGCAGCGCGGATCCGGACCTGCACTGAGATCGACCGCGACCGTCAAATCCGTTTTGTCCTTCAACGTTGGCGCAATCGGGATAGGATTGATCAAGCCGCCGTCGACCAGGATTTTGCCTCTATACCTTACCGGTGTGAATATTGTCGGAATCGCAATTGACGCCCTGATTGCATCAAACAGGGAGCCATGATTGAGCCACACCTCCTTCTGATCGTTCACGTTGGTGGCAACCGCGGTAAAAGAGATGGGCAGCTCCTCAATGTTGCGATCACCGGTCAGTTCCTTCAGCGCCGAGATAACCCTGTCACCCTTTATCAGCCCGCTTTTCTGAAAAGAGAAGTCCAATAGCCGCAACACATCAATCTGGCGTAACGCCCTGACCCAGTGCGCATAGGCTTCCAGCTCCCCGATGGCATGTATGCCTCCGACCAGCGCGCCCATGGAAGAGCCGGCAATTGACTCGATTTCATAGCCCTTCTCCTCCAGCCACTGAATTATCCCAATATGAGCAAGACCACGCGCTCCACCGCTTCCCAGCACCAGGGAGACACTTTTACCAGCCATCTTTACTTGTTCCTCGCCAGACGTCGGATGACGCCGATTGCGGTAACGATATTGGATGAGTCACAGCGCGTCAATGGCCCGTCTGTTAAGGGACGTCTGCCCCAACCGACTCATGTACGGCCAGTGTCACGGATTACAAACCATAGAGGAGGATTATCCGTCTTAAACGGTTGGCGGGTACGCCTTTAACCCCATTTATCACCGGGTCAGGCAACCTTCTCACTGGGTGACAACCACATTTCCCTGTATTGCCTTTCCTATGCAGCCTTGTCGGAGAATATGAAGTTGTTCAGGCCCGGTGTGATAGGATCTCGTCACATAATCAAAAAACACCAGGCCGCATTGAGCAAAACAAAGCCCAGTGCCGCGATCCAGTTGATTGCCGTATACATTCTTCTAACTCCTTTCAAACCAACAACTCTGGTCTAATGCCAAGCAATAGCCATACCTGATTTATGGTTTACAAGATAATCAAACAGTTAGCGGAGAATGGTCAGGAACAATTGGAATAGATGTATAGATAACTGACGCCAGAAAACCGGCACCGGAGCGGATCCTTAACCTCAATAGGAAATTGATGCTTATTACCGGGCAAAGAAAACCCCAAACATTGAGATTGGGGATTTCACCAAGGGTGAGTGGCTCTTATGTAAAGTTCTTGAGTAGCCCGATTGTGGCCAGTCCACGCCCTTACCAAGAACATAGCATTTTAAATGCCAATACGAGTTACCTTTTTACTTACAACAGGTTAGAACGATACCAGAATTATGATGAATCTGCCCCTGTAAACATTACTGACAGTACAAATTCTGGCGAGACCAGTCCTTTAAACAGCTGCATTGAAAACCAACCCGTTTTTACAGCAGTAATACCCAATTGACGTTAAATTCCGCCTGAAACGCTTCCTGCCTGAGCACCCGCAATCCTGGCTATCATCCCCAAGGAATTCAATCCCGGCACTTCGGATCATCCCAAAAGGGACGCCTTGCCTCGCGCAGCGCATCTATCCGGCTTATACCTATATCCTTCAGCATCTCGTCACTAAGCCGGGCAAGTTCCCGGCGCTGACGTGAGAGCTCGCTCCAGCGACGAATCCTGCTCAACAGATCAGGCGTACGCCGATTAAACCGGTATACGCGGAAGTAACTCCGTGCGCTCTGATTTTCCACGCATGATATGGTTCCTGCCATATGACCCTCCACAAGTGTATTTCCTTGAACTTTTCGATTGCGGAGATAATGGCCCCGTGATAAACATTGATCCAACGAATAATATTCATTCAATTCATCAGAGAAACAGATTGATATAGCTATGGCCTCCATGCTGGATACTGACCTGCTGCAGACATTTGTCGCTATTGCCGACAGTGGAGGTTTCACTCGTGCTGCGGGTGTGGTCCATCGCTCGCAGTCAGCGGTAAGCATGCAGATGAAAAAACTCGAAGAGAGCATCGGACACCCGTTGTTTGAAAAAATCGGGCGCGGCGTGCAACTGACCCGGAACGGGGAGACTCTTCTCACCTATGCCCGGCGCATTCTGAAGCTGCACGAAGAGGCGGTTGTGACGCTTCGCCAACCGGATATGGTGGGCAGCGTCCGTATCGGTATACCGGATGATTATGTCGCGGCATTTCTGCCGGGGATTCTGACTGCTTTTGCCAACGCTTTTCCGATGGTGGAGGTGGAGGTGATCTGCGAACCCAGTGAATCTCTGCTTGAATCCACAGGCAAAGGAGAAGTCGACCTGGCTATAGTGACCGAACTTCCCGGTAACGAAAAAGGACAGGTGCTACGGCGTGAAGCAACCGTTTGGGCCACTTCGAAATCTCATTTCGCACAAGAGATCGACCCACTTCCACTGGTACTGTTTCAGCAAGGCTGTATATTCCGCAGCTGGGCGCTGAAGGCTCTGACGGAGATAAACAAACCACACCGTGTTGCCTACTCCAGTCCAAGCATTACCGGAATCGAGGCGATCGTTGGCGCCGGACTAGGCGTTACAGTTCTGGTGCGCAGTATACTTAGCGAAGGAATGCTGGAACTGACGCCGCGCGAGGGGTTTCCGGAACTGCCTGATTCGGTGATTACACTGATACGCGGATCCTCTTCTGCGTCGCCGGTGATAGCCTGCCTCTCTGATTTCATTGTCGCGCATTTCAAACAGCCGCAGACCCGGACCCTCTGAGGAAACGATTTCTGACAGGGCAGCTGAATGAACCCTACTATTAAGCGGCTGACTGCGTTTTTTCAAAGTGCAGCCGAATACCGCCTGGCCAGTTGGTGGTTTCTGAAGATCCTCGCCCTTATCTACTTCGCCGCGTTCCTCTCTCTTACAGGACAGATAACCGGCCTGGTGGGAGCAGAGGGGATTCTGCCTCTGGACACAATGCTGGAGGATGCATCCCAGCGTCTTGGCGGCAATGCCTGGTTCTATCTGCCGACACTGTTCTGGCTCAACAGTGGAAACAGTGCGCTGACAGCGGCAACCTGGCTCGGTTGTGCATTTTCGACTGCACTGTTTTTCGGTATTATGCCGCGGCTCTCGTTGATTGCCCTGTTCATCCTCTATCTATCCCTGGCAAAGGCGGGACAGATATTTCTCAATTTTCAGTGGGACTATCTGCTGCTGGAAGCGGGTTTTCTGGCTATATTTCTGGTTGGAGGACCCAGCCGGCTGATCGTTTTCATGTTTCACTGGCTGCTGTTCCGCCTGCGCTTCATGTCCGGCATTGGTAAACTGGCCAGCGGCGATCCCACCTGGTCAAACCTCACCGCGCTAAACTACTATTTCGAGACACAGCCGCTTCCGCATGTCGGCAGCTGGTACGCACACCAGCTGCCGGGCTGGCTGCTGCAGACGGGTACAGCACTCACCCTGTTCAGCGAACTGATCGTCCCGTTTTTTATATTTCTTCCCAGAGGATGGCGCGTGACTGCCGCCGCTCTGACTATCGGGATGCAGTTGCTGATCATCGCAACCAGCAATCACAACTTCATTAACCTGCTGACAATTGCCCTATGCCTTTTCCTGCTGGACGATGACTGTCTGAAAGGGATCTTGCGATTCCGGCAAGAGCGCATATACCGGAAGCCGGACAGTCAACCACACTGGACGAAAACGCTGCTCTCTGCAACCGGCGCGATTCTTATTCTCACTTCCAGCATGCCCCTGTTGTTCAACATGCTGACAGGAATAGAACCCGATTGGCTCACTGTCCAATTGAGCGACCGAATACGGAGTTTTGGACTGGGCAACGCCTACCACATTTTCCAGACCATGCAGACCGAGCGTATCGAGCTGATTATTGAAGGATCAAGAGACGGAAAAACCTGGCATTCCTATGCCCTGCCCTGGCAACCCGGTGCGCCCGATAGAAAGCCCGCTTTCATCGTTCCCCACCAGCCCCGGCTCGATTGGATGATGTGGTTCGTGCCAACCCAGCAGCCGCCTGGAATCTACGTCTTCGACCGCTTGATCAACCGGCTAGCCCACGGTTCTACAGAGGTGAGTGCACTGTTTGCAACAGATCCTTTCGGCGGAAATCCACCCATCTATTTGAGAGTTCTGGCGTATAAGTACCGATTTACCACCTCAGCTGAGCAGGCCGAGAGCGGAAACTGGTGGCACCGGGAGTATCTTGGACTATTTCCCCGGATTGCCCCCAGAACGCCATGAAAAACCGACTGAGGTGTACCGGTGAAACCACACACTGTAAAATTTCCCTAACAGAAAATGGATCTATTATAATCCGTGCTTTGTAACGATATGTAGAGATTCTATAACAATACGTTGAATCAATTTGCGCTTTTCTGAGTAATTCTTGAACAATCCTCCCTAAAACCCCATGTTTTTGTTGGCACGTTCCATGCTGCATTTATATCAGCGGGAGTGGTTTATTTGGAGGTCATTCGCATGTGGACGATGGCATTGAATGGAGAGGATCAGCGCGGCGGCGACCTGCTGGAGAGCAAAAGAGAGATGAAGTTAAGAGGCATACTAAGCGAGCAGCTGCTGCGCGATCAAAATCAGGAGTTCGCGGATACCGCAGGCGTCAGTGCAGGCAACAGAGAAAAAGCATTCGTTCCCGCCTTCCAGAATACACGCAACGGTGAGTGCGTTGTATCGCGCTTCGCGGACGGCAGTGATGCCCCCATTCATGTGTTGGATGGACTGCCCCGGCATTGGATCACCTCCGTGGATGAGAGTGGTCATGTCACTGCAGTTGATGAAGCCGTAATCGCAGGTTTCCTGCATGATGGACGTTTTTATACCCGGGAAGAGGCGGTCGAAGCCTGCTAGTTTTTACTCTGATTTCCTGCCGTTTTATCCTCCAAAAATGAACAGCACCGGCGCGGAGTCAACTCCGCTCTCTGACTCAATCGGGCTGTAGTTGAAAGCATCACCCTAGCCATTAAGCAACCAGTCACTCCCAATCACAGCCACCACTGCACTGCCCCGGACATATGACGTGATACTCGTCGGATATCCTGTTGCCGCCGTGCCTATCGCAAGCAACCTGCGCGATCTTCAGCGCCTTACCCGCATTATTGCGCCTCATCCACGTGATCGCCTTTGGCGTTGGTTATTCCCAGGCACGTGCCGGTCACTCTCAACCCGTTTTCCGGTAATTTTTATCGGCCCACCAGCATATCCGTTTTGACTCATCTTCCACTGCTATTAATATGACACTCAAAGTGGCGGACACCGATCCGCCAATGAATCTGCAGACACACAGATGAAGGAGCGAGCAATTAAACCCCCGGAATCCGAATTGAACGTGGAAAAGCTGATCCTCAGTGTAGGATCCATGGTGCGTTCGATTCGTTCGAAGCGGGGATTGACGCGGAAGAGTCTGGCGCACCAGTCAAATGTGTCCGAGCGCTATCTCGCCCAGGTCGAACGCGGCAGCGCCAATATCTCTCTGGTACTGCTGACGCGTATTGCCAACGCTCTGGGAGTGCGCACCGGCTCTTTACTGCCGGATGATGAGGTAAATTGCATCCGCTATTCTCCCCTTGGCAAACTTATTGATAATTTCGATCTTGAGGCCCAGAAAAAGGCCTATCGACTGCTGCACAACTCATTCGCCGGTAAACAGCAAGCTTATTCAGGTATCGCATTGATCGGTATGCGCGGTGGCGGAAAAACGACATTGGGGGGAAAACTGGCTGAGTACTGCGATGTGCCGTTTGTCCGCATGCACGAAGTGATCGCGCAGCTGGCCGGAATGGAACCTGAGGAGTTGATCGCTCTGACCGGACAGGGCCTCTACCGGCAGTTGGAGATGACAGCGCTGCGGCAGACGATCGACACCTATCCCTGCGCGGTAGTCGAGACCGGCGGCAGCCTGATATCGAGAACCGAGACCTACCGATTGTTACGCGAGCACTACTACACGGTTTGGGTACGTGCCACACCCGCAGACCACATGAATAGGGTAATCCTGCAGGGCGATAAAAAGCCGCTGGCGAACACCAAGCAGGCCTTGCATGACCTGAAATTGATACTTGAGGAGCGGGAGGCCGACTACCTGCTGACCAATTACCAACTGATGACCTCAGGCCAGAATATCGAGGAGAGCGCTGCCCAGCTGATAGGGTGTTGCAGTCACTATCTGCAGCACACCGAATGAGTCGCTATCGAAGTTCAGCAAACTCGCCCGGCCGAGGTGACGCTGATCCAATGAGTCGATTCCGGCCGGTGGGTTATTAAGGGAATCCGGGAATCCGGATTCTAGGAATCCGAAACCATCTGCAACTTCCGGTTAATTCTCTGTTCCAGTTCTGTAAACTTGTCCAGGTTCCATGAATGCCAGGATCGCAGCTGTTCCAGCTCCTCTTCCGCCATTTTCTCGAGTTGGGAAAATTTTCTCAGTCCGGCGGCATGCCGGTCGGAAAGCTGTTCCAGCTGCTCGTCAATCCGCTTTTCTGTATCCGCCATTTTGCGCAAGCTGGCTGCATGCCGATCGGAAAGCTGTTGCTGATGTTCATCCAGCCTTTGTTCGATGCTTTCGACCCAGAAATGCCAGGACCACAACTGCTCCAACTCCTCTTCAACCATCTGTTCAAGCTGTATGACTTTGGTCAGACTGGATGCATGACGATCTGAAAGCTGCTCCAAGTGCTCATCAATTCTTTTTTCTGAACTAATCAGTTTACGTAAACTGGCTTTGTGCCGATCTGAGAGCTGTTCCAGCTGTTCGTCTATTCTTTGTTCAAACTTTTCGAGTCTCAGCAGATTCGCTGCCTGACGTTCCGAAAGTTTTTCCAGTTGATCGTGTACCACTTTTTCCAGGAGTTTGAGCTTTCCATTTGACTTATCCGCTGTTTTTTTTGAACTGCTTTTTTTTCCCATACCAACCTCCAAACGCGATCGATCAACCAGTATGTTCCCCGCGATACGAAAACCCTACACTATTTAACCCCACAAAAAAATTTAAAGTATATGTGGCTGGCTTCATTATTCCAACACAGGCGTCAGTGGATGCATGAAAAGAGGTTCAATGGTTTTTTTCGGGTTTTGTACTGCTGATCAGGAGTGACTGTGCTCGGGAGAGAGCATTCGACTTCCAGAGAATGCGCCTGGCTGGAAGCGCCGGGTCGGGGTGATGATAGAGTTCGGGTAAGAATGTGAATATACGCTGATATAGTTTGGTCCGATCCATTATCCGGTAGGGCTGCATAATATAGACGGTAATACTGTTGGGAGGCATGCGATCGGCTTGCTCAATGGTTTTATAACGTGGTCCAAAAGGGTCCGGAGGATCTTCGGATTCGCTATGCTCAATCAACCGACGAGCCTCCTCCCCGATAAAATATACCGGATACTCATCTGGATGTGCTTTGCTTGGTGTCCCTATTATCATCGATTGATCGTGAACCATCTGTGCAGGTCCGAACCCGTATGTTTTCGTGATCAACATCAGAACGAACGGATTATTGTGCCCAATGGTGATTTCAATTTGCTCTATGCCCATGACCAGAATCAGACTGTAGAAGCTGTCCAGCAACGGGATACCATAGCCCATATTGCGATACTTCCCTGTCGTGCCACCGGTGTTGATAGTCAGCGAGTGATTGCCAGGGTCTATGGCAAAAGTGACAAAACCAAATGTCTTCCCTTCACTGTTCTTCAACATAAACACACCTCCTCCTCCACACTTTCTGCCAAAGGTGTGTATCTCCTCCTCACGCCAGCGAAAACTGGCGAGGTAGACCTCCTCTCGGGAGCGGAAAATCTCAAGAGAGATATCAGAACGGGAAATAGCATCAGCGATCATAATGGGTCATGAGAATAACTGTAGAAGAAATAAAGCATCCTCACCTGTGTCGCCCCTGTACGGCAAATCGGAAAGGGATGCCGAATCCAATTGATATATGCCGGACAAGGAGTACAACAGCCTATGATTCACTTTATTCTTTGACACATGGAGCACAATCCATTACGCGCCCGCTTTCCGTTTATTGTCGTGCAGCATATTTACAGTGCAGCTGCAGCGATAAAAAATAATTATAGTTCTCAATCCGATTCTATCCACAGAATGGAAATTGTCAATTTGCCGAATTGTGGCAGGAGCATGCTCAACGGAGATCGCGCATTAGCTGACAGACCACCATTGAGGGCGGTTCAGCTTCAACATCGGGTTCTCTACCCCCACTCTTTTTGGGCCTGTTAACAGGCCTTAGCCTCTGCGCCAGGTATGAAATCTCTCCACCCACTCCAGCAGCCTCTCTGGTGCATGCGCCTTTTTCCAGTTGCCGGCAACAAACTTGTTGGCTTCGGTCCAGGTTGGATAGATATGGATGGTGCCGAGAATCTTGTTCATGCCTAGCCCATGACGCATAGCGGTCACAAACTCAGCGATAAGATCTCCGGCGTGCTCACCGAGTATCGTGACACCAAGGATCTTATCCTTTCCAGGCACAGTTAGAACCTTGACGAAACCGTACTCTTCACCATCGGCGATCGCACGGTCCAGATCATCCAGACCGTAGACAGTCACTTCATATTTGATATCGCGTTCGATCGCATCCTGCTCATTCAACCCCACCCGTGCCACTTCCGGATCGGTAAAGGTGGCGAACGGAATTACCGAATAGTCGACCTTGAATTTACGAAACATACCGAACAACGCATTCACTGCTGCGTACCAGGCCTGGTGTGAAGCGGTATGGGTGAACTGGTAAGGACCGGTGACATCACCACAGACGAAGATATTGGGGAAATTGGTCTGCAGAAATTCGTTGGCCTCCACTGTGCGGCGGCTGGTCAGCGTGACGCCAAGCTCCTCCAATCCGAATCCATCGGTGTTGGCCGCGCGGCCTACGGCCACCAGCACCCGATCGAACTCGACGCTCACATCCTGGCCCTGATGCTCGGCGATCATGCGATTGACGCCGTTCTCAACGACGAACTCCTTGGCCATGTGTCCCACCATGACATTGATACCCTCGTGGGCAAAACGCTCCGCCACAATGGACGAAACCTCGACATCCTCCCGAATCATCAACCGTGGTGCCATCTCCACAACGGTCACTTCCGCGCCGAAGCGGGCAAAACTTTGTGCCAGCTCGCAACCGATCGGGCCACCGCCAAGCACCAGCAGCCGCTTGGGGAGCTCCCTTATCTCCCACAAATTGTCTGAAGTGAGATAGGGCAGATCGTTCAATCCTTTGATCGGCGGGATGAATGGACGCGCGCCGGTGGAAACAATGATGTTTCTGGTGGTCAGTGTACGACCATTCACCTCGACGCTGTAGGGAGAAGTAATACGCGCCTCACCCTGAATCACATCCACTCCCAGACCGGTGAACCGCTCCACCGAGTCGTGCGGTGCAACCCGCTTAACCACGCGCTGAACACGCTCCATTACATCCGCGAAATCAAACTCTGCAGAGGCGGATCTGAATCCGAACTCCGATGCGCGTCTGGTCAGCTCGATGTAGCGTGCAGAGCGGATCAGCGCCTTGGAGGGAACACAACCGGTATTCAGGCAATCCCCGCCCATCTTGTGCTTCTCTATCAAAGTGACCTTGGATTTAACTGCCGCAGCGATCAGAGACGCCACCAGACCACCGGACCCGGCGCCTATCACGATAAGATTACGGTCGAATTTCTCCGGTTTGGAGTATCCTGCCAGGGCCTTTCTGGCCTTGATCCCCGCCAGTATCTTTTTTGCTATCAACGGAAACACTCCAAGCAGAACGAAAGAGAAAATCAATCCGGGAGAGAGTATCCCCGATAGCGAATCGATTGCAGCGAGCTGGGTACCGGCATTCACGTAAACAATGGTTCCGAGCAACATGCCCACCTGACTTACCCAGGCAAAGGTTACGACAGAAATGCGGGTGAGACCCATCACAAGATTGATCACGAAGAACGGGAAAAGCGGCACCAGCCTCAATCCGAACAGGTAAAAGGCGCCGTCCTTTTCTATACCCTGATTGATTGCTCCGAGCTTGTCGCCAAACCTTGCCTGCACCGTGTCCCGGAGTAAAAATCTGGCGATAATGAAAGCCAGGGTAGCGCCGATTGTAGAGGCAAATGAGACCAGAACCGTACCTGCCCACAGCCCGAAAATCGCTCCTATTGCCAGCGTCATGATCGTTGCACCGGGCAGCGAAAGTGCGGTTACCACAACATAGACCAGAAAAAAAACCAGGGCGCTCTGCCAGGGTTTGGCTTGCTGCCATGCAACCAGGCTCTCCTGCTGGGACTTAAGATTTTCAAGCGTCAGGTAACCGCCGACATCAAACAGAAAGAACGCGGCGATCAGCAGCGCTATGACAACGAGTACAATGCCCTTGCGAAGATTCATCAAAAACCCTTTTAAGTTTGTAAAGATTAGGAAAGAGGACCAGGCTGGTTCCGTTTTGATTTCAACACAAGCGTAACAGATTTATAACAATTTACCCGAACGCACCTGACAACCCGCCGTGACACTTCCCACCGGGCTGAAAGAACGCCGCGTCTTCCCAGTCTTCTGGTCTGGCATGGAGCCAAATACCTCCGGAAATCACGGAGCCGTGAATAGCGAGTGCAACTTAATCTGCATCAAATAATCTGCAAATATCTTTCCTTGACCCGAGATCAACAGTGTTAGGCTTAAGTAAAGCTATTGTAAAGCAGGGAGTCGCAGCTCTGAATTTTCACTCTGCGTGCTTTACCGGAAAGGCAATATGCAACGGAATCTTCGCGATCTGTTTCAAATCAGGATTTCCCTTAGCGAAGTGGAACCGCCTGTATGGAGACGTCTGCTGATTTCGAGCTCCACCGACCTGGCAGAGTTGCACCAGGTTATACAAATTGCGATGGGCTGGTCCAACTCGGATCTGCACCAGTTTACCGCTGACCATCAGCAGTTCGGAATCCCGGATACGGAGTATGGAGACAGCTTAACCCCGGAACGGGGAAAACGGATAGGTTCTCTTCTGAAGCATGAGAACCAATGGATAACCTACGAATACGATTTCGGCGATAGCTGGGAACACAAAATATTGCTGGAAAAGATTCTGCCGTTTCAACCCGAAGCGGCTGGCCCCAGATGCATTGATGGCAGACGCAGTTGTCCTCCGGAGGACGTCGGCGGTGCCTGGGGTTACCAGGAGTTTCTGGAAGCCTACACAGACAGCGGGCACCCGGATCACCGGGAAAAGGTGGAGTGGATCGGCGATGGTTTCGATCCCGAGCACTTCGACATCGACGAGGTCAACAAAAAACTGAAGGCGATGCGTAAAGCGGTCATTTGACCTGAGTATCTGCACCGCTGGCTCTTCACCAGGTACCACCGTAACTGCTCATACCCTATGGGTTATAAGATAGGGTGCGGCGGATTATCGATAGCACAATACGACAACGGCTGTAGGGGCTGAGGGCCGAGGAAAAACAGTTCGCAGCTCCTCTTAATCCTCGGCCCTAGGTCCTTATTTGAAACTACCGTTCTATCCAAATGTGTTTACCAGACCCTTGTGCTACTAACTCAAGGGTCTGGTTGACTCCTGACGAGCCTTTGCTCAGGCGAGCAGTTTTGCATGAGCCGCCGCCAAGCGAGCCACCGGTACCCTCGGCGCCGAACAGGAGACATAGTTCAATCCCGCCTCCTGGCAGAACCGGATGGATGCCGGATGACCACCATGCTCGCCACAGATACCGACACTAAGATTCGGCCGCTTGGCTCTGCCCCAGCCTACAGCCAGCTTCATGAGCTTACCAACGCCGTTTGTGTCAAGAACTTCAAACGGATTATCGCGCAGGATACCGTTTTCGTTATACATGGGGAGAAACTTGTTTTCCGCATCCTCACGCGAGAAGGAGAAGACGGCCTGCGTCAGATCATTGGTGCCGAATGAGAAAAACTCCGCCTCATCCACCAGCGAATCCGCACGCATACAGGCCCGCACCACCTCGATCATGGTACCAAAACGGAAGTTCAGTTCGTGACCGCACTCCGCCTCCACCTCGGTGCGAATCTCATCCACAACTCGTTTTACCCGTCGCAACTCCTGGACGGTGCAGACCTGCGGCACCATGATTTGCGGATTCACCGCTATCCCCTTGGCTGCGCACTCGGCGGTCGCCTCAAGCACTGCCCTGATCTGCATGGCATATATCTCCGGAAAGGTGATTCCGAGACGTACACCGCGATGACCCAGCATAGGGTTGGTTTCGAATAACGCACGCACTTTACGCAGCATGACCTCTTTCTTGGCGATCGCCTCCTCCACCAGATGAGCGTCGATGAGCTGGCGCATGTTGTCGGCCCGCTGCCTGGCTTCTTCCGACTGATTCAACAACGCCATGGAATTCGCCAGCACTTCCATGCCGCGGGCGGAAGCACGCAGGTGGCCAAGCGTGTGCAGTTCATCCTGCAGCTGTTGCTCCGCCGGCAGGAATTCGTGAATGGGCGGATCCAGCAGGCGGATGATTACCGGATAAGGTGCCATCGCCTCGAACAGATCCATGAAATCCGCTCGCTGCATGGGCAGCAGTTTATCCAGAGCCTCCTGCCGCTGCTCCTCGCTCTCTGCGACGATCATATCGATCACAACAGGCAGCCTGTCAACGGAATTGAACATGCGTTCGGTGCGGCACAAACCTATTCCTTTGGCGCCGTAGCCTACGGCCCTGCGCGCATCCAGAGCAGTATCCGCATTGGCCAGAACCTTGAGCTGCGCCACCTCGTCAGCCCAGCTGAGCAGGGTGTTCAACTCGTTCGAAAACTCCGGTTCGACCCTGGGCACCGCACCCGCATAGACGTTGCCACTGGAGCCGTCGATGGTTATCAGGTCGCCTTCTTTGATGATGATATCGCCGACGTAAGCTTCACGTCGTCTGACGTCAACCGAAATACCCTCTGCACCCGCCACGCAGGGTTTACCCATGCCTCTTGCAACCACGGCCGCATGGGAGGTCTTGCCACCGCGACTGGTCAGAATCCCTTCAGAGGCAAAAAAGCCGTGAATGTCCTCGGGCTTGGTCTCCTCGCGCAGCAGGATAACCTTCTCACCCATCTTTTTTCCGCGCTCCTCCGCCCGGTCTGCATCAAATACCGCGTGGCCTGATGCAGCGCCCGGTGAGGCCGGCAGCCCCTGGGCTAGCGGAACCGCCTTTGCTGTCGGGTCGAGTCTCGGGTATAGCATCTGTTCCAGCAGCGTCGGCTCGATGCGCAGCAACGCTTTCTCTTTGCTGATCAGTCCCTCTTTCTCCATCTCTACTGACGTACGCACCATGGCAACCGCGTTCATTTTCCCGTTGCGCGTCTGCAGACAGTAGAGCGTGCCCTTCTCGATAGTGAACTCGAAGTCCTGTACTTCCTGGTAATGCTGCTCGAGATTATCGCGCAGCCTGGCCAGCTGACGCGCCATCTCCGGCATCTCCTGCTCAAGACGATCGATCGGTTTGGGCGTGCGGATACCGGCCACCACATCCTCGCCCTGAGCGTTCACCAGGTATTCGCCATACAGCTTGTTTTCACCGCTGCCCGGATTGCGCGTAAATGCGACACCGGTGCCAGAATCGTTACCCAGGTTGCCAAACACCATGGTGCAGACATTGACCGCGGTGCCATTGGCCATATCGGGCGTGATTTTGAACTCACGGCGATAGTCCACCGCGCGCTTGCCCATCCAGGAACCAAAAACCGCCTTGATGGAAATTTCAAGCTGGCGGTAAGGGTCTTCCGGAAATGGCTTACCGGTATGTTCCTCGACCACCTTGAGAAAGCGGCCGCAGATTTCGTGCAGATCCGCAGCGGAGAGATCGAGGTCTCCACTCACCCCCGACGCCCGTTTTACGGCATCGAACTGTGCATCGAACAGTTCATCAGGCACGTTCAATGCGACTTTGCCGAACAACTGGATGAAGCGGCGGTAAGCGTCGTAACCAAAGCGTTCGTCTCCGCTTTGCGTGATCAATCCGTGCAGCGTATCCGCGTTCAACCCCAAATTCAAAATGGTATCCATCATGCCGGGCATGGACATGGCCGAGCCGCTGCGCACCGAAACCAGCAGTGGGTTGCTGCTGGAGCCGAAACCTTTTCCGGTCAAATCCTCAACCACCCGGACCTGATCGCGCACCTGATCCATGATCCCATCCGCCAGTTTGCCGGCGGCCAGATACTTGAGGCAGGCTTCTGTGGTAATCACAAATCCCGGTGGCACATTGAGGCCGATGCGTGTCATCTCGCAGAGATTCGCACCCTTGCCCCCTAGCAGTTTTTTGTTTTTGCCGTCGCCTTCCGAAAAAGAGAAAACCCACTGTTTGCTGCCGGATGATTCTGGGGACATAACTGGATGGTGCTCCTTATGTTGTCGATAAGTTGAGCAGGTTAGATTTAAAACTGCCCATGGGCAAATAATTAGCGGGTATAATGACCATCTTTGCCGCGATAATAAGTCGTCTCCTTTACTGCAAGATTACATTCGATATGGAAAAAACCTACGATCCAAAAAACCTGGAACAACGCTGGTATCAGACCTGGGAGGAGAGAGGCTACTTTACTCCCAAGGAGAGTGAAGGCGCTCCATACTGCATCATGATCCCACCGCCGAATGTCACCGGCAGCCTACACATGGGCCATGGATTTAACAACACCATAATGGATACGCTTATTCGCTATCATCGGATGAAGGGTGATAAAACCTTGTGGCAGCCGGGAACCGACCATGCCGGCATCGCTACCCAGATGGTGGTGGAACGCCAGCTGGAGGCCGACGGCAAGTCGCGCCACGATCTGGGGCGCGACGCGTTCATTGAGCGGATCTGGGAGTGGCGCGGAGAGTCAGGCGGCAACATCACCCGTCAGCTGCGCCGTCTCGGCTCCTCCCTGGACTGGCGGCATGAACGCTTTACCATGGATGACGGGCTTTCCAATGCGGTGAAAGAGGTTTTCATCCGGCTGCACGAAGAGGGTCTGATCTACCGCGGCAAGCGCCTGGTCAACTGGGATCCAAAACTGCATACCGCCGTCTCGGATCTTGAGGTTCTGAACGAAGAGGAGAGCGGGTATATGTGGCACATGCGCTATCCGCTCTCCAACGGGCAAGGCCACCTGGTGGTCTCCACCACGCGTCCGGAGACCATGCTCGGCGACTGCGCGGTGGCGGTTAACCCGGCGGACGAACGCTATCAGCACTTGATCGGCGAGCTGGTGGAGCTGCCACTGACCAACCGCCGCATCCCCATTATCGCCGATGAACACGCCGACCCCGAATTCGGCACCGGCTGTGTGAAGATCACTCCGGCGCACGATTTCAACGACTATGATGTGTGGCTGCGCCACCGCGACGAACTGCAGATCAGCGGGCAGGCCCACGGCGGCCTGATCAATATCTTTACCGGGGATGCCTCTATCCGGCAGAACGGCTGCGAAGAGGGGGAGTTGCTCCCCAAAGCCTATATCGGCATGGACAGGTTCGAGGCTCGCAGGCAGATCGTTGCCGACCTGGAGGCTCTGGGTCTGATGGAGAAAATCGTCGACCACAAGCTGATGGTACCCCGCGGTGACCGTTCCGGCACCGTCATCGAACCTTTTCTTACCGACCAGTGGTACGTCAAAATCGCCCCCCTGGCAAGACCCGCCATCGAGGCGGTCGAGAACGGCAGCATCAGGTTCGTGCCGGACAACTGGAAGAACACCTACTACGAATGGATGCGCAACATCCAGGACTGGTGCATCAGCCGTCAGATCTGGTGGGGACACCGCATACCCGCCTGGTATGACAATGAAGGAAATGTCTACGTGGGACGCTCGGAAGAGGAGGTGCGCGGGAAACACCGGCTGCCGGACGACTATGCGCTGCGCCAGGACGAGGATGTACTCGACACCTGGTTCAGTTCCGCGCTGTGGCCGTTTTCCACACTGGGATGGCCCGAGGAGACCGATCGCCTGAGGGACTTCTACCCTACCAGCGTACTGGTCACCGGATTCGATATCATCTTCTTCTGGGTCGCCCGCATGATCATGATGGGTCTCAAGTTCAGGGATGGCCAGGTACCTTTTCACCAGGTCTACGTGCACGGTCTGGTGCGCGACAGCCATGGCGACAAAATGTCCAAATCCAAAGGCAATGTACTCGATCCCATCGACCTGATCGACGGCATAGAGCTGGAAGCGCTGGTGGCCAAGCGCACCAGCGGCATGATGCAGCCACAACTTGCCAAAAAGATTGAAAAGCAGACTCGCAACGAGTTCCCACAAGGTATTCCAGGCTTTGGCACAGACTCATTGCGCTTCACCTTCGCGGCGCTGGCCGCCACCGGACGCGACATCAAGTTCGATATGGGCCGTATCGAAGGCTACCGCAACTTCTGCAACAAACTGTGGAACGCCGCCCGCTATGTGTTCATGAATACCGAAGGCAGGGATTTCTCTATCGGTCCGGCAACGACCGGCCACTCCATACCCACAGCCGAAATCGAACGTTCAGCAGCCGACCGTTGGATCCTCTCACGCCTGCAGAAAACCAAGCTTGCGGTATCCAATGCGCTTGAAAACTACCGTTTCGACTATGCCGCCCAGGCGATCTATGAGTTTACCTGGAACGAGTACTGCGACTGGTATCTGGAACTCTCCAAACCGATCCTGACCGATGCCAATGCCTCCGCTGCCGCCAAACGGGGCACCCGACGCACGCTGGTTCGGGTAATGGAGACTCTGCTGCGCCTGGTACACCCGATAATGCCGTTCATCACCGAAGAGATATGGCAGAAAGCGGCACCACTGGCCGGGGTCAGCGGTGAGACGATCATGCATCAACCCTTCCCCAGCTGCCGCCAGGCGCTGATCAACGAGCAGGCAGAACAGGAGATGGAGTGGGTGAAAACTTTCATCCTGGGGATCCGCAAGATCAAGGGGGAGATGAATATCGCTCCCGGCAGACCGCTGCCTGTGCTGCTGCAACATGCTGCTGAGAGCGATCTGCGCAGCCTTCAAGCAAACCGTTACTACCTGGACTTTCTGGCGCGGTTGGAGAGTGTGACAGTTCTGCAGCCCGGTGAAGAGGCGCCCGAATCCGCCACTGCGCTGGTTGGTGCGATGAAGGTACTGATTCCAATGGCCGGGCTGATTGACAAGGAGGCGGAACTGGCCCGGCTGGAAAAGGAGATCGCCAGGATCAACGGCGATCTGGAGCGCATGCGAAACAAGCTGGCGAATGCCAACTTTGTCGATCGGGCACCGCAGGCCGTGGTGCAGAAGGAGCGGGCCCGGCTGGCCGCCCATGAGACGTCAAAATCCAAGCTGGAAGAGCAGCTGGAGAAGATCCGGAAACTTTGAGCAACTATTTTCGCCGACCGGGATCACATTATTTCGTCATCCCGGCACGAGCCGGGATCCAGGAAATTCCGCAAGTTACTGGATTCCGGCGTCTGCCGGGATGAGGCTGACTGGAGGATTAAAACGATGAAAATAACCCGCCTGGAAACCTGCGAAGTGATGCCGGTAAATATGGATGGCGTGAAGGATGCCAGTAAACAGGTACCGATCGGAATAGCCGATGGTACGCCCAACTTCTCAATCTGCGTATTCACCATCCAACCCGGCGGCCATACACCGCACCACAGCCACGACAGCGAACACCTCAACTATATTCTGGAAGGGAGTGGCGAAGTGCTGGAGGGAGATCGGGCCCGGCCGATAACATCCGGCGACTATATCCTGGTCAAACCTCAGGAGAAGCACCAGTACCGCAACACCGGGGCTATTCCGTTGAAATTTATGTGCATGGTTCCGAAGGAGTATGAATAGTCTGAAGTTGGGTTAAACTATGGCTGATTTCGGAATATGACCCAAAAAATTTGAGGAGCAGTAGCATGCCGACATACGACTATTTCTGCGAGGCCAACGGACGCAAGGTGGAGGTAAGCCACAAAATGAGTGTGAGCATCGCAACCTGGGGCGAACTTTGTGAAAAGAGTGCAACACCCATCGGTGATACGCCGGCAGAGACACCGGTCAGGAGACTGATCACCGGCGGTGCCGTTATCGGTACCACAGGCAGTGGAAACGAACCGCCCTGTGCCACCGGCAGCTGCTGCCCAGGCGGTATGTGCGGATTGTAAAGAGCAACCGCAATCAACAGCAGTATAACCGCGCCAATCCACTCCAAAGTTCAGCTCCCTGGAGACGCTGCAATTCTGTTCAGCACGTGGGAGGCGGCGACCAGTCCGAATGTTGCGGTGACCGCGACGGAAGAACCGAAGCCGGCACAGTAGAGACCGGTTATACCTGGCTTGCCACCCTCCGGATCGCAGACCTCCCGTTCTCCCTCTGGCTGCCTTTGATGCTCGACCGAAAAGACCGAAGGCACAGAAAACCTGCGCTTTAGATTTCGGCTGAAACCGTACTCCTGGCGCAGCAGCTTTCTGGTTTTAGACAGCAGAGGATCCTGTTCACTGCGGCTCAGATCCGCCAATGACACCTTTAGTGGATCAACCTGTCCACCCGCACCGCCAACCGTGACAATCGGTATTTTTCTACGCCTGCAATGCGCGATCAGTGCAGCCTTGGTACGATAAGCATCGATGCAGTCCACAACATAGTCGAGCCGGCCGTCTATCAACCGGTCCAGGTTGTCCTGTTCAACGAACTCCTCTATTGCATGGACCGAGCAGAGTGGATTGATCGCCCGCACCCGCTCCCTCATCACGTCGACCTTGGGGCGGCCGAATTCACCGTCCAGCGCATGGATCTGACGGTTGACATTGGATTCCGCCACATTGTCGAGATCGATCAGTGTGATCTCCCCAACGGCGCTTCGCGCCAGCGCCTCTGCGGCCCAAGACCCGACACCGCCAATGCCGATGACACAAATCCGGGCGCTGGAAAAGCGCTCCAGTGCAGCGCTCCCGTAAACCCGCCGGATCCCTCCAAAGCGCCGGTCGTAATCGGAATTTTCATGTTGTTTCATCGATTTTCGTTCTACAGGTTGAGTTACGAGGATCCTGAGACAGGTTCATATTACCGGCAAACCGGAAAACGCAGAAACCGGACGTTCGTTCGGCATTGACTTATAATAGCGGCTTTCAGCCAATCCACTTCCCGGGAATTGACGAGCAGACCATGAAACGAATCGGAGCCCATGTCAGCGCCGGCGGCGGTGTGGAGAATGCCCCGCTGAACGCCCTCTCAATCGGCGCCACCGCCTTCGCCATGTTCACCAAGAACCAACGGCAATGGAAGGCAAGACCACTGACCCCCGAGAGTATCGAAGCGTTCAGGGAGAATCTGGAACAAGCGGAAATTGAATCCCGTTTCGTTCTTCCACACGACAGCTACCTGATCAATCTCGCTCACCCTGAAGCCGAAGGCCTGAAAAAATCCAGGGATGCCTTTCTTGACGAGATGATGCGTTGTGAACAGCTCGGACTGGAACTGCTTAATTTTCACCCCGGCAGCCACCTTGGGAAAGCCACGGAGGATGAGAGCCTGGCGATTGTCGCGGAATCGATCAACTGTGCGCTGGAGAGCACTTCCGCAGTAACTGCAGTGATCGAAAATACCGCTGGACAGGGCACCAATCTGGGCTACCGCTTCGAGCACCTGGCAGCGATCATCGACAGGGTGGAGGACAAAAAGAGAGTAGGCGTCTGCCTGGATACCTGCCACACTTTCACCGCCGGATACGATCTGCGCACCATGGAAGCGTGCGACAGAACATTCGGCGAATTTGCCGAGATTGTCGGCTTCGAGTATCTGCGGGGTGTCCACCTCAACGACTCCAAACCGGAACTGGGTGCGCGCGTCGACCGGCATGAGAGCCTGGGCAAGGGCAAGCTCGGTTGGGAGGTGTTTCGTTATATTATGAATGACAACCGCTTCGAAGAGATTCCCATGGTGCTGGAAACAGTTGACGACAGCCTCTGGCCGGAGGAGATACGACAGCTTTATGCACTGCAGGAGCAGTCAGCCCGAAGCTGATACAGGCGATTTGCCAGGGCCTGTTATTTCCTCATTTTAATTTGTTGACCTTTCTCCCGAGTTCTTTATACTTCCGCCCTCCAACGCACTGGCTTTAAACCCCTGTGCAGCCGTAAAACGGAGCGGTAGTTCAGTTGGTTAGAATACCGGCCTGTCACGCCGGGGGTCGCGGGTTCGAGCCCCGTCCGCTCCGCCAAACTCCTCTTTCACCCGTATACTTCAAAAAAACGCTCTTCCCGGAACCGGCCGGGCGCAACGCGCTCCTTTCCGAAAATCCGTCGTGGTCTACGCGTTGCAGAAAAATTTGGGTCTTCAGGAAAATTTGTGGGTAAAAAAGAGGAGTGATAGCTCCCCAGGAGTACGAATTTACGATTTGATTTAGAGATAGCGCATCCTGCGCTCCGATTCTGAGAAAATGGAAGTGCGAGCAACCATTCATCAGAAAAAAAGGAGCGAGGATGCAACTGAAGACTATCCTTAATCGGATTCAGAAATTCAAATCTTTTGTGTACGGATCGATTCGCTGGGTTGAAGAAGCGAAGGAACCAACGATAGAGGTCGAACTGCACCCTCGTGCCAACAGCCGACCGATCTGTTCTGAATGTGGCTGCAAAGGACCCGGTTACGACAGGTTGCCGATTCGAAGATTCGAGTTTATCCCGACATGGGGCATCAAGGTGTTTTTTCTCTATGCACCACGCCGGGTTGATTGTCCAACCTGCGGTATCCGGGTGGAGCGGATGCCTTGGTCGGAAGGGAAACACCGCCTGACCGAAACCTATGCCTGGTTTCTGGCAGGCTGGGCCAGGCGCCTGAGCTGGAAAGAAGTGGCCGAAGCCTTTCGTACGACTTGGGACCACGTCTTCTGCTCGGTGGAGATGGCGGTCACCTGGGGCCGGGTACAAAGAGACCTGACGGGTATTGCAGCCATTGGTATCGACGAGATCCAATGGCAGCGGGGCCATAAGTATCTGACGCTGGTCTATCAGATCGATGCTGGCTGCCGGCGCTTGCTGTGGATCGGTAAGGAGCGGAGGGTTAAGACCCTGCTGAGATTCTTTCGTTGGTTTGGCAAGGAACGAACCAAGGAGCTGGATTATATCTGTAGTGACATGTGGAAGCCCTACCTGAGGGTGATTGCCAAAAAGGCGGGACAAGCGATCCATGTTCTGGATCGGTTCCACATCATGTCGAACGTGAGCAAGGCGATAGACAAGGTGCGCGCTCAGGAGGCGAAAGAGCTGAAGGAGAAGGGTTATGATCCGGTGCTGACGAAGAGCCGCTGGCTGCTGCTGAAACGCCCGGAAAACCTGACCGATAAACAGGAGACAAAGCTGGCAGATCTCTTGCGGTATAATTTGAAGTCGATCAGGAGCTACCTGCTGAAAGAGGAGTTTCAGCTCTTCTGGTCGTATAAGTCGCCGTATTGGGCGGGACAGTTTCTGGACAAATGGTGCGCGAAAACGATGCGCTCGAAGATTGAGCCGATGAAAGATATCGCTCGCAGTTTGAGGAAGCATCGGCCATTGCTGCTGAACTGGTTCCGGGCAAAAAAGCAGTTTTCCAGCGGCATTGTCGAGGGCTTCAACAACAAAGCAAAACTGACTACCAGAAAAGCGTATGGATTCAGAACTTATCATGCGGCTGAAATCGCTCTATATCATGCACTTGGAGCTCTACCTGTACCAAAGGTGACCCATGAATTTTTCTGACGAGGCAAAAATTTAGATTCGCCGATCTGCCGGGTTATGCTTTCTGTACCTTGAAATACCCTACGGCCTGAAGCCGGGAAACAGATATATGATCTCCGTCAGAAATTTTTGCCTCCATTTCGCACTGTTGACGATCTGCCTGCCTTGGTCCGGGGGGGTGTCCTCTGCCTGTGACCAGGTTGGAAAACCGGAGGTTTTCGGCATCAAGGACAGGTGGGAAGTCTCTGGGGAGAATGAACGGAAACAAGCCGATTTTACCAAAGCATGCGGTGAGTTGATTGACTGCTACGGTACCGAAGGCGCAAGCAAAAGAAGCTGCGACCGCGTTTATGAAAAAAATCTGAAAGGCGCATGCAAGAAGGCGTTTGAGTTCAAGCCAACCGCGTTTGGGGATTGCATGGAAATTGTGGACAAGGCGACCGGATTCGTTATGAAAGCGGATGGTGCGACCTATCGCAAGCTGCAGAGGAGTGCGCAGGCGGAAAAACGTGAAGCGGAAAGAAAAGCACGTGCCCAGGCCCGGCAGGCGAAAGTGGAGGAACGCAGAAACAAGCGCAGGGATGAACGATTAAAAAGCGCAGGAAACTAGCTCCCGAGGCCGCTGTTCACATAAACGTCATAACGGGTGTTTGGACTTTTTATCTCCATGGCCGGCTTCTCATCCCCCACCCAAGCTGCACCGGCTGGACGCTTTACCACAACCCTGTGCCGGGCATGACGCCTGGCGGCCGACAATAACTCAGCGCTGTCGGCATCCTCGCCCACCAGCCGCCGGAACAGGCGCATCTCCTTTTTCACCAATGCACTTTTTTTACGATGGGGATACATCGGATCCATATAGATCACTTGCGGTTTTTGCGAGTGGTCCAGCCCGTTCAGGTAGTCGATGGCATCGCCACAATGCAGCTGCATCCTGCGCACGACCTGAGCGGTCTGGTCGTCCGCCAGTGCACGCTCCAATCCGTTCCGAAGCAGGGCCGCAATTACCGGAGAGCGTTCCAGCATGACCAGTTCACAACCCAGTGTGGCGAGTACGAAAGCATCCCGCCCAAGGCCGGCAGTTGCATCCAACACCTGTGGATTCCTGCCTTTTTTAAGCCCGATGGCTCGAGCCAGCGGCTGTGCCCTGCCGTCGCCGTAAAGGCGGCGGTGGGCAAGTCTGCCGGAGACAAAATCGACGAACACCGGGCCTTGACCCGCCACGCCGTTCTGGCGCAGTTCCAGGCGCTCACTGGTCAGTACCAGCAGTAGTTCAGAATCACCGCCACCCGGAAGAACTCTGGGAAGATGCAACTGCCGGTTAAGCTCATCCAGCGCCTGTTCCACTTCGGGCTGCCCAGCGGCAAGCGCGACCAGAGGTCGATTCATTTCCAAAAACCAATGGCCCGACTCTGCTTGCGGATAGGATCCGAGCGGGCCGGGATGAAGCATTGCATGCTGGGCTCACGCAGGTAGGCACCGCTCAGACAGTAATCCGGCATCGATGCAGTATGGAACCGCCTGAACATGGCTTCCGAGCGCATAACCTCCCCGCCGCTGGCGACATCTTCCGCCAGATAGAGGAAACTCTCCTTGAACCGCGCTGGGTAAACTATCTCCCTGGCACCCAAAAATTGGCTCCTGGCCCGGATCCGTAAAGACGGGCACGGCAACTGCAGAAACCGGAGAAGGCCGTTAACCTTACGGAGCATTTGCATATTGGTGGTCACTTTGTGGCTGGCTCAGCCAATCTGTGCCCAATTATAGAAGATGCCCGGCTCCATGAACAAAGCCCCGGCATTCGGGCCGAATCACAAGACAGCATGAAATTACGGGAGACAGATAGAAAAGCAGCCGCCCTGCAAGCGATTCCCGTTCGAGAGTCGTATATAACCCACTTTATCCTTATTGCGGTGCATCCTGGCGACCATGGAGGCGAAGTAGATACCAAGCTGAGTCCTCCCCTCGGAAATCGCTGCGTGGTTATCGATCACATCCTGAGCCGCCAGCATCTCCTGTGGGAATCCTGAACCATCGTCTTCCACCTGAATAACCAGGTACCCTTCCTGTTCGTTGCCCGATATCAGGAGATTTTCCGTTGTATAGCGCATTCCGTTGCCGATCAGACTGTTTACCACACCCCGAACCAGCCCTTCATCAAAAAAACCGCTTAGTGCCTGATCACATTCACAGACCAGTTTGACTCCCTGTGCTGTGGCGGCAGCATGATTTTCGAGAACCAACTCGTCCAGAAAATCGGCGACGTTCAGCTCTTCGATATTCGGAGATATCCTTTCGTTCTCAATCTTGTAGAGAGTCAACAATTCGATCAGGTTGGTGTTCAGCCGCTTGGCCTCCTGCTGCAGCGTGAAAACCTTGTCCGGATCGGCCCTCTGCTGAGTTTCAGAAGTGAAAGACTCCAGCGTATTAATGACCAGCCATAGTGAATTCTTCATGTCATGGATCAGCGAGGCGAGGATATCCGCAAATAACATGCCCTGTTTCATCATCCCAGAATCCTCAATTGGACGTGGTGCAGAGTGCGTTTTCCGGTGTGCAGGGCAAGGCGTAACGACGAGGAATAGTTACTCTATTCCGAGGAGTTACAACGCAGCCATGCGCCGCGGAAAGCGTGCACTGCACCGCGTAGCGTGATTCTCCGTATGAGTGAGGGTCCGATTTGATTTCTACCAGTTTCATTTCAGCCTCTTACGATCAAAACGGAGCGGTTATATATGGACCCATCCATTTTGCAAGGCCCAGTAATTAAATTGGCGAAGAAAAAGGTTGCTGTCATATATCCGGCCTCAATCTGAGTCTGTTGATAACTCACGGCCTCAATGGAGTATCCGCGCACCTCAGCCTAATCAACTGAACGGCCTTTCAGGCCCTTAACCGCTACAGGTTCTTGAGGTGTCGGTCTGACCTATCTTGCCATCTTCTTTACTGTACCTACGCAACCGTTGTGGTTGGAACAACTACCCCCAATGCCTGGAGGATACCTCGGAGGGTTTTCCACGCTTTATCCACGGGCGCAGTGCCCTTCGATATAGCACGTAGCCGGTGGCTAAAGGGTGGAAAACCCGGTCCTTATCTCTGACAGGGATCGCCATCACACGCCTACCTGGTAACATTCGCCACGGCTGAGCAGTGCCCAGAGAATTCGTGCATTTTTGTTCGCTAATGCAACCGCTGCCCGGTTAGTTCCCCGCTCTGCGACAAGGCGCTTGATCCAGCGACTGCGTTTGTCGTCTTTGTCCCGGCGGCACACGGACTGTATGACGGCGCGGGCTCCGTGGATCAATAGAGTGCGGATATACCGATCCCCCCGTTTGCTAATGCCGAGCATGCGGGCTTCTCCCCCCGTGCTGTGCTGTCGTGGTACCAACCCCAGTGCCGCCGAAAATTGACGACCATTGCCAAACTGACGCGCATCGCCAAAGGTAGCCACCACGGCCGTCGCGCTGAGCACGCCTACCCCCTCGACAGCACTTAAACGTTGGCAAACTTCCTGCGCACGAAATACCTCTTGGATGCGCTGATCATAGTCTCTGGCCCGCTGATCGATACGGCTCAATTCCGCAGACAATTCCGACAACAACGCACGGAAGCTTTCTGTCAGCCCATTCTCGCCATCTTCGAGAATCTCCGGCACGCGACGACGTACATGGCCGATTCCCTTGGCAATGACAATACCGTATTCGCCCAGCAAGCCGCGGATTTGATTCGCCTGCATTGTACGTGCCTTGATCGCGCTTTGGCGTATCCGGTGCATGGCCTGCAAATCCTGTTGCTCCACCGTCTTGACCGCCACAAAACGCATATTGGGCCGACCTACTGCCTCGCATATGCCTTCAGCATCGTTAAAATCATTCTTGTTACCTTTCACATAGGCTTTGACAAACTGCGGGGCCATCAGTCGTACGTCGTGGCCAAATTCAGCTATTTGACGTGCCCAATAATGAGCCCCTCCACACGCCTCCATCCCAATCTGACACACCGGCATCTGCGCCAAGGTGTTGAGTAAGTGTTTACGGGTAAGCTTTTTTCTCAGCACAACCTGCCCAAGATCATCAACCCCCCAAAGATGAAAACTATTCTTGCCCAAGTCAATACCCATTCGAACCACTGATTTGCTAACATTCATTTCGGACCCTCTCACTATTGTCGATGGTGTTAATACATTTCCATCTTGGCGCATTTGACGCCATATTTTTAGTGGGATGGGTCCATACCATTAACTGAGGACTCTAGGATCATCATCCCTGCTTCACCAGTTCCTGGTACATGCTCTGTACCCGGCGCAATGCGGGACCCTCGGGATCCATTTTTTTCACCCGATCCAGCAATTCCCGCACCTGTCCCAGCTGCTCTCTCTCAATACCCCTTTCACGCATGTCCAGTATCATTACCCGGGCTGCATTCAGGTTAACCACCTTGTTGCTGGGCATTGCTGCAACCGCTTCACTAAACAGCGCAACCGCCTCGCGCAGCTGGCCGGCCTTGGCCATCGCCACTCCCTGATTGTTCAGTTTGACTATTTCCCGGCGAATATCCGCGACAAAACTCTTGGGATCCAGACCCAGATTGAGCTCCCCGACCAGTCCTTCGACCCGCTTTAGCAGCTCCTGATCAGAGTGGTTGTTCCTGACGGCGTGCCTGAGCATGGATTGGGCTTTGTCCGTATCCCCCAGTTCACCGTAACTGCGAGCCATCTCCAGGGTTAAGTCAGCCGATACCTGTGGCCCCAGACTTTCGTACAACTCGCCTGCCTGCCACATCCAGACGCCCGCTTCTGCCGGATCACCCAGGTTCTGGTGGATAACTCCCCTTGCCATCGCCGCGTGAAGCTGAGATGCATCTGCGCCCTTGAACTCCTTTTCCATGGTATCAACAATTTTCAAAGCCGATTTTCCATCTCCGCAGCGTGATTTGACCCGCGCCAGGTTCGCGAAAATACCGGGAGCCTTATATACCGAATTGCGCCCCAGCCTGACTGCTTGTGAAAACGCCTGCTCGGCCACTGCGTTGTCGCCGTTTTTCATCGCCAGTTCACCCAGCGCCTTCTGCCGCAGTATCGCCTGTGGCGAAAGCGCTACAGCACGCTGCAGCACCTCCTGTGCCTCCCGTCCCTGATCCAGCGACTGAAGCGTGCGTGCCAGCCAGTCATAGGCGGCAGTGAGACGCTCGTTCTCCTGCAGCAAAGCTTCGAAAATAACCGCAGCCTCCTGCAAGCGTCCCGTTGCGAAAAACACCTTCCCAAGCCCAAGCCTTGCCCAAGGCATCTCGCGTACCGACAATACATTTTCATAGACTTCGGCCGACTGCTCGTATTCGCCCGAGCGATAGAGAATTTCCGCCTTCTGCTTTGTCAGTTCGGCCAGATTTTTGGGTCTGGCTGCGATCTTCTCATTCAGCATCTGAACTGCACTCTCGAACTCCTGAGCGCTGACGGCCGTCTCCACCTCCTGCAGATCCTGACGTTTGATAACCAATTTTTCCAGACGGGATTTCAGCAGATCCTTGGTAAACGGCTTGGTCAGATAAGAATCGGGTTCATATTCGACCGCTCCCATGACCATCTCCCGCGTATTCTCCGCGGTGATCATTACGAAAACAGCATCCAGACCAATCAGTTGTCGATGGCGCGCCTCTTCCAGCACATGTTGCCCGTTTTTGCCTGGGCCGAGGTTGTAATCACAAAGGATGACGTCATAGCGTTTCCGTTCCAACGCTTCGATAGCCTCCCTGCCGTTGATCGCGGTGTCGATTTCAGCAACGCCGATTGAGCTGAGCATACTGCGCAGCATGCCCCGCATATCGCCAAAATCGTCCACAACCAAAAAGACTTTGGATTCTATTTCGTGTCGCTTGAAGTTGAAGCTTGTCATCCGTAGACCAGAAAAAACAGATCTATTCCCAAAAAATGGCTTTGCCACTCCTTATCGGCATTTGGCCCGAGATCTGAAACTAATTCTCACAATCCGAAATGGAGCGGGAAATCCGGAGATCCGGCCGGAGCGGGCTGATTGTTGGTGTAGTGGCGGATAAATGTTATTTGGAGAGGATTGCTTTTGCCAAAGCCGGATTATAATTGATTGAAACAGATCTCCATTCAGGCACTCCCGGCCGGCGTCCCTGCCAGCCAGACTCTTCGATAAAAAAAGGGGAACTTGAAAGCGCTATGGTCTAATGTAAGCGTATCCCTGTTCCTGCAGTTCCATTATTCGCAGTACGCCTGCCGGAACCACTTTTACCCCCTGAATCAATACCGGCATTTTACCTGTCTTCTCAGACATGTGTTTCATTGTATTCCCGCATGCACTGAATGTTATATCCTGCATGGCAAGACTCTCCACCCGCTTCATCTGACTCGACTGGTCGGTCAGCAGGCTCAAGCCGGGGCCGTACGCGACAATTTCGATCGCAACATTATCCTGCCCCAGTGATTTCTGCAGATTCACCGCATTGTTCAGCGCCAAATTCTGACTGGTTGCATCGTCTGTGCTGACCTGAATTACCAGTTTATGTGCTGGCCCCATCCCATGTGATCCAGCCAACACCATCGGCGCAGACATCACCAACAGCCAGACAACAATAAGGTTTGCCATAATAGATTTACTCTTGGCTTTATTCATCTCCGATATCTCCTCTCTCCGATCAATTTAATTGTATACAACCCATCACTCTTTAACTTCTTGACTTCCAAAAAGGGTCGGGCCAGTTGCTGCAGTTGACAATGTGGCCTGCATCGATCTCCCTTTCTGCAAGCTGCAGCTCCTCGATGCTGAGCGTCTGCTCGATAAAGGGAAAAAATGCTCCTTCCTCGAGTTTCACATGCACCTTGAGCAACACACTGAAGCGGTCGAGCAATGGACGCAATTCCGGCGTTTCCGCCTGCTGCAACTGCAGTTTGAGTTGAGCAAACTCCCGATGCTGCCTTAGCACCTCAACAACCGATTCATTGCGCTGTTGGGTTTCGTTCAGGCGGGATATCAGGCTATTCTCCTCAAGCTTGAAATGCGGTTCCAGAAAGTTTTCCGCAATATTCACTGCATAACTTCTAACCTGAGTCAGATCGGCATTCAGACTCAGACCTCGTCCCACGTTGCGGGCAAATTTCAGCGCATCATGGTGTTCCCAGGAGAGTTTTTTCAGCTGCTCGCTTCGTATCATACCTGTGATCAGTTCAAAAATGGGTTGTGTCTGCGTTCGAATCCTATAGTTGACATGGGACCGTGTCCGGACACGAACTTCACCTCGTCCCCCAACGGCCACAATCGAGTGCGGATTGAATCAAGCAGCGTTGCATAGTTTCCTTTCGGAAAATCGGTGCGCCCTATCGAGCCCTTGAACAGCACATCGCCGACAATTGCCAGCTTGGTTTCCGGATGGAAAAATATGACGTGCCCGGGAGTGTGTCCAGGGCAGTGGTGGACTTCGAGTGTCTGATTTCCCACACTGACCCGGTCACCCTGCTCCAGCCAGCGGGCCGGTTCAAATACCTCCGCGCCTGGAAAATTAAACATTCTGCACTGATCCGGCATTCCCATAATCCAAAACAGATCGTCTTTATGCGGTCCTTCGATTGGAACCCCGGTCCTGCGCGCCAGCTCGCCCGCACCCCCGGCATGATCGATATGGGCATGGGTTATCAGGATCTTCTCCAGCACCAGCTTGCGGCTGTCAATCTCCGCCAGTATCCGATCCAGATCGCCGCCTGGATCCACCACCGCAGCCCTGCCTGTTTCACCACACCAGATCAGGGTGCAGTTCTGTTCAAAGGGTGTCACGGGGATAATGGAGTAGTTCATCGTATCCGGGCGCCAATCAGCATCAATCAAGAGTATAACTTGACTCTCACTGTCGTTGTAAACAGCAAAAGGTGAATCTTTGTGCTTTCTTGAGTTAGCGCGAAGATAGTCGGTATCCGTTCGAAAAAACGCTCCTGTTCAATCTGAGCAGACAGAGTCATCCCCCCACAATGCATCCCTCAAACCGGAAGGACGTTGCAGCCGGCGTGCTACAGCAAGTCTGAGCAGCGCCTCGCTCCCACTGACCTCGAACCGTTCTCTGGCGCGGGTAACGGCAGTGTAGACAAGCTCCCGTGTGAGCAGCGGTGCATCATGCTCCGGAAGCACCAACAATACCCTATCAAATTCTGATCCCTGACTTTTATGCACGGTCATGGCATAAGCCAACTCCCATTGCGGCAGGCGGGAGGGTGCAATCCAGCGAAACAGACCCTCCGCAGCAGGAAAGCAGACCCGCGGCTCGCCGGACTCATCCATAAGCAGAATACCTACATCCCCGTTATAAAGCCGTAGATTGTAGTCATTACGACGGACAATCACCGGCCGGCCGGGGTACCAGGCGGAGGCCCGGTCTGCGATGTCGAGATCAACCAGCGCCTTCTCGATTGCCTGATTCAGCATCAGGGTTCCACCCGTTCCTGCACTGAGTGCCGTCAAAATCCGGAAGCGTTCGAATGACCTGAACACCTCAAATGCTGAAACATCACGCTGTGCCAGTTCCAGATAGGTTTTATATCCATCCAATGCAATGGAGACCAGCTCTTCACGTCGATCCAGCAAGGCAATATCCGTTGCCTGACCGCTGCGCAGCTGCCGCAGGGACTCATCTCCATTCCCCAGCTTTACCGCTGCTGCCAGTTTTCCAATGCCACTTTGTTTGTCGAAACGATAACTGTGCCGGAGCCTTACCACGCAGTCGCTCAACGCCAGGCCCGGTTCTGTCGAAGGTTCAACCGTAATGCCGGTCACCCGCTCGAGTCGCCTGCAGAATGCCGGGGTGAAACCCGATGCACGGCCATAGATGTCGCTCAGCACCGAGCCCGCTTCAACCGAAGAGAGCTGGTGGCGGTCGCCCAGTAATATCAGGCGGCAGCCGGCGGGCAGGGCCTGCAACAACTTGGCCATCAGCGCGACATCGACCATGGACGCTTCATCCATGACCAGCACATCGATCGGCAGAGGATTGTCTGCGTGATGGCGAAATTGCGTTCTGTCGGGTCGACTTCCCAGCAGCCGATGGATGGTTCCTGCCCGTTCCGGAATGGCCGACACCTCCTCGGGGCTTAGCTGCAGCGCGAGTTTGGCCTGCTGTATGGAAACCTGCAATCTTGCCGCCGCCTTCCCGGTTGGGGCTGCCAGCGCGATATCTAGTACACCGCCAGCCTGTTGCTGCAGCAGCCCCAGGATACGCACCACAATACTGGTTTTGCCGGTGCCCGGACCGCCGGAAATCAACGTGAAGTTTTGCAACACGGCCGTGGCGGCCGCCAGTTTCTGCCAGTCGGGTGCAAGCGCCGTCTGCTCCGGAAAGAGCCGGTCCAGCGCCTGTTTCAGCTGTGCCTCGTCCACACCCCCGGCTGGCATTGAAGCACGTCGCAGCAGCGCATGAGCAATCTCCTGTTCGTACCGCCAGTAGCGATGCAGATAGAGTCTGCCGTTGTTATCTAGTATCAGTGGAGCAAAATCCCCAGGAGCACCCACGACTGTACAGGCACGCAGTTGGCGCTCCCAATCGGTACGGCTTGGCAGCTTACATACCACAGGGTTGCCCAGCCGGGTGCCGGCGAAACTGTTCAACTGCATGCAGACATGGCCCTTGCCGATGGCGCTGCTGGTCAATGCCGCCGCCAGCGACAGTTCGGGCGAAGTATTGGCTGAAAGCCGCCCCATCAATTCGGCGAAATGGAGGTCCAGAGTGCTGAGTACGCTCTGCCTGGCGAGCTGTTCAAGCTCCGGCATGCCGATCACAACGGTACTCCATGAGGATGGCCTATATAGCGGTCCAGCGCTTCGATCAGGTCGATGTCGGGGCGTTCCCGGTAGACCCCGGTGTCCGTACCGGCATGCGGATCGACACCGCGCAGAAAAAGATAGATGACCGCGCCGAAGTGGGAATCGTAGTGGTAACCGGGAATCCGTTTGCGCAGATAACGATGCAGGGCCAGTGCGTAGAAGAGATATTGCAGCGTATAGTTCTCCCGCTGCATCGCTTGTGCCATCTGTGGACGACCATAGTGAGAGGGCTCATCCCCCAACCAGTTGGATTTATAGTCGAGCAGGTAGAAGCGCCCGCCCGATTCGAATACCAGATCGATGAATCCCTTCATGAAACCCTGAACATCACCGAAACCTATCCGCCCCAGCGAACTTCTGAGCCCTTCGTCGCCTGCCAATCCATGCTCGAGCAGCAGACGCGAGAGCCCTGCACCGTTGATCCGGTCGAGCGGATAGTGGAATGCCATCTCAACCAGTCTGCGCTCAGCAGGGACCCGTGCCAGAAAAATCTCTCCATTCTGATCGAGGGGTGTAGCCAGCACCCGCTCCACCATGTCGCAGACTGCCCCCTGCCACATCACATCCATGCCGTGGGCCGCGAGCTGCTGAGCAGCCAGCTGTTCCAGCACAGCCCTGGCGCAGCGTGTGAAGTCGATCCGTTCGAAAACCGCATGAAGACAGCTGCCGGCCCTGGCACCCCGCGGAAACTGAAAAATGCTCCTCGTTGCCGGAGCTTCCTGAGCTATCTCCTCAGCCCCATCGACTCTGTCATAGTCGGGCAGTTCCACGCTCGCATGGCTGCCGGAGAGCGCGGAAAAGCTCGTCATACGCCGTGCATTGGAGAGGTGCCGGCGAAATTGTCTGGCACTCAGCAATACTTCTTCAGTGCGCTCGATTTGATCAACCGCCGGAAGAGCGGCCACCCGGCAACATTGATGCACACTGATGGCCCCATCCGACTCACGGGCCAGCCGTTCGATGCGGACAGCTATATCCCGCTCCTCCAGAGTGGAGAAGTGACGGGCCATCGCAGCCAGCAGATCATCTCTCCAGGGTTCGGCCGGAGGGTGCAGTAGCCAGGTCACTGGCGATCGTCCGCCACCTTTGACCTTGCCCCAGTAGAGATAACATCGATGGCGGGCCCGGGTAAGCGCCACGTAAAGCAGTCGCACACTCTCCGCCAGCATCTCTGCCTGGGCAAGGCCACGATCCCTCTCCCACTCCTGGGAACCGAGATCGAGTATCGGACGAAAATCCGCGCCTGGATCGTGGAAGGCGTATGGGGCTCCGGTATCAATCTCCCTAGCGCCGCCCTCCCAACCAAAAGGATAGAAAACGACCGGGTACTCCAGCCCCTTGCTTTTGTGAATCGTGACTATCTGCACCAGCTGATCGTCGCTCTCAAGACGCAACTGTGACGCTTCACTCTCGGCAATTTCAGCCTGGCACTGGCGCGTAAACCAGTTCAGCAGCAGCTCCATGCCGGGGCGTCCCTCCCGCTCGTACTGATGCAGCAGTTCTGCCAGGTGCATCAGATCGGTCAGCAGTCTCTCGCCCTCCTCAAACCGCAGCAGTCTGGCGGGCGCACCCTGTTCCGAAAGCAGCCGGCGGAACATGCGCATAAAACCCTGTTCCCCCCAAAGCCTGTGATAACCGTGGAATGCGTCCATGAATGCTTCCAGCTCGCCCTCCTCCATCAGTGCCAGGCGGTTGCCGTCCACACCGATAATGCAAGTTGTCAATGCGGCGCGCACCAACCCTTCCCGGGCTGGATAGAGTACCGCCTTGAGCAGGCGCTCCATTTGTACCGCGGCCTGCGAGTGAAAGACATCCTCCTGGGAATTTTGCACGCTGTTGATTCCCAACACCCTGAGCGCCTGCTTGATCAGTGCACCCTGCCTGTGTGTGCGCACCAGCAGCGCAATGTCACCACCGGCCAGCGGCCGGCTTCCGATCCGCAGGAGACCCCGCGCACCGAGTTTCAGCAGCCGGCACACCTCTGCGGCGGCTGAGAGCACAGCCTGTTCCAGTGCCTCGTCGGCAGTCAGGTTTCCCTCCAGCAGGCCAATGCGGAGGGCACCGCCTTCCTGATCATCGCCTGCCAACAGCTCCCGCCGGGTCTCTGCGGCCAACACATTCACATATGAGATTTCTTTATAGATAAATGCTCTATCATTTTGATTAAATAGTTTATTTAGTGCAGTCAGCAACTGCGGACCGGAACGCCAGCTGCGCTCGAGTGAGTAGCGTGCCTGGGCATCCCGGGCCGCTTTGAGATAAGCAAAAATATCCGCGCCCCGGAAGCTGTAGATGGCCTGCTTGGGATCCCCTACCAGGAACACAGGAGCGTCTGCCGCCAGATATATCTCGCCGAATATTGCGTATTGGAGCGGATCCGTATCCTGGAACTCGTCAATCAGCGCCGCGCCATAATGCCGCCTGATTTCAGCAAGCAGCGCCTCCCGGGAGTCCCCCTGTAGCGCCTGCCGCAGATTGAGTAGAAGATCATCATACGACTGCAAGCCCCGCTGCGACTTGCGTTTCGCCAGCTCCGCGTCGGTATATTCAACCAGTGACTGAAGCAGTTGAACCAGTTTCTGCCGGTAGGCTCCGATCAACAGCACCCTCGCATCCTGTAGATGCTGGCAGCAGTCAAAAAAAGGATGCTGCGGAGGGGTTTCGTTTTTTTTGACCGAGTCGGCCAATGTTCTGCTGCAGAATTTCTCAAACGCATCGAACCAGGGCCCCGGAAGTTCGGCCAGGTACTGGTTCATCGCTGACAGCCAGCCTGGTATGGCGTTCTTTCGATAGCGGTTTCCGTTCAGACCGGTGTTGTACTGCAACATCTGACCGATGGTTTCGCCCGCCTCCCTCCACAGCTCCCGAGCCTCCCGAAAAACCGCCATAAAATTCGACTCGATTCCTTCCAGTCCAACCGGCTTCGGGCAGCCCCGCAGCAGCAGATAAGGTTTTCCGAGTTTCCCCTTCAGAAACAGCGCCAGAGTATCCGGTGTATATCGTTGAGCGAGAAGATAATCCAGCATTCCGGGCGACAGCTGTTGGATATGCAGGCGCCAGAAATCGTCCACCACCTCCTGTATCAGCCTGCTCTCCTCGGGTATCAGCTCGGTTTCGAAAGGCCGGCCACTGGCGAAAGCATTGTCCGCCAGCACCCGCTGGCAGAAGCCATGAATGGTAAATATCGCGGCGCGGTCAAAGCCCAGAATGGCGTGATTGAGACGCCTCAGGCTCAGTTCCGGATCTATGCCGCTTTTTGCCAGTGATCCTCTGAGCTGTTCACCCCCTGTATCTGCCGCCAACGCCAGCCTGGCCTCCACCAGCTTACGGCGAATCCGGTCGCGCAGTTCGGCAGTCGCAGCTTTGGTGTAGGTGACCACCAGAATACGTTCCACCGGCAGCCCGAGCTCCGCAATCATACGCAGGTAGAGCGCTGAAATGGTGTAGGTCTTGCCGGTGCCTGCGCTGGCCTCGATCAGATTCAGGCCCTGCAGCGGAGTCGCATAGAGGTCCAACGGCTCCATCAGAGCGATTCCATAATCGAGAGCAGCGGAGCGAAAACCTGTTCACTGTGCCACTGAAACGTCTCATCCAGTGCATCACCCAGGGGGAAGGCAAGCTGGTAATAGGCGTTGGCGAATTCGCCCATACCTTGGTATCCACCATGCCATTTGACGCGGGCCTTTTCGAGGCAGAATACGGGATCTTTATCCCGGAGCCTATGGCCGGCGTATTCCCGGGAGCTCTTCGGGAACAGGTGCAGCGGGGTAGTGAGGCCTTCCCAGTAGAGATCAAGAAGCTCCCCCAACAGCAACCCCGCATCGTCCACCGGCGGCAGTCGGATCAATTCAGTATCGCTCAACCAGCGCGTCTCTCGATCACTGCCCCCAACTGCGGAAACATTTAGCGCCAGATGGGTAATCCATAGACCGAGAAGGCGGGCTGCCGGAAGTGGTTTGTAGCTGCAGCCCTCAATGTGGTTCTGCAATGCCCTTCCGATTTCGCCTGTCAATCTTAAACCATTATGTGCGTAATCAACTTTAACAAATTCAATTATATCTGGTTTTTCATATTCTTTGAGTTTACTCGCAAGTATAAAGGCTCGCTGCTGCAGCTGACGAAAAAGCTGCTCTCCCGCTTGGCCATGAGGCAGGCGCCCGGCGGATCTTTCTAGATTCAACAGCTGTTCGGTACTATCGGATTCCAGTGCTGATTTGATTAACCGGCTTCCTATACGGTCCTGCTCGAAATAGTCCAGCGCAAACGGGTCCCGGTTCTCCAGCACCTTCTCCTGGTACTCAAGAAGTATCCCCAGCCGCTCACGCAACAGATATCGCACCGGATTGGCAAAGAAGGAGATAAGCCGCGGCAGCTCCACATCGCGCCACTCATCTCCGGGTGGAGGCAGAGGTGACTGCAGCAGATTCCCGGCACGCATCGAGGATTGAATATGCGCCCTGGCCGCCGCCTCCATCGCGGTATCAAAGCTGAACAACCTGCCTTGGGGTTCGAAGTAACTGGAATGGAAAGGTTGCAGATGGTGCCTGACCGGATAGCGTGAATGCAGAGAATCCCCATTCTCGAATACGAAGGATTGGTCCAGGTAATCGAGCAGTTCGTTGACAAATACCGACGGCGGAAGAGCGCTGTTATCGCGCATATCCTGCCCTGAATAGCTGATATAGAGGGATTTCCGGGATGAAATCAGCGTCTCCAGAAACAGATAGCGATCCTCCATCCCACGGTGCCGGTCGCCAAGCCGGTGTTGGCGTGCCATCAGATCGAACTCGGGCGGCTGCCGGTGGGCAGGAAACAAGCCGTCATTCATACCCAGCAGGCAGATTACCTGAAATGGCAGGCTGCGCATCGGGGTCAACGCGCAGAAGGTGACGCCACCGCCCAGAAATCCGCTGCTGTCTGCTTCACGCTGCAGCTGCAGCGCCAGTTGCCAACGCATCAATTCCAGCGATACCGGCTCATGGAAAAGGGCCAACCGGGCATTGCCAAGCAGCCCTGCGATCAGATCGCGCAGTCGTTGCAGCTGCTGCTCTTCCTCTGCTTCGGGCTGAAAGAAACGGGAGATCAGTGAGGTCAGCCGGTCTTCCCAGATATCCGGCCGATGGCGGCCGGCAAGCAGCTGCCGCAATTGGAAAATATTATCGAGAAAGGCGCACAGACCGCTCAGAATCTCACCCTCCGCTCCCTCTATCCCGTCATACGGGAGGACTCCCTGGAAAGGTCGCTCCTCCTCACCGGGCAACGCGAAGCCAAGCAGCATACGGTCAAGACCCGCTCGCCAGCTGTTCTGGTCGGTTTCCGGCAACCCAAGATCCCGGCGGCTACCGGCATCCCAACCCCAGCGAATTCCGCTCTGCCCGACCCAGCGTTGAATCTGGCTAAGATCCCCGTCTCCGATGGAGAAACGCCGGCGTATTGCGGGCACCTCCAGCAGCGACAGCAGTTCTGTACTCTCATAGCGTCCGCCTGGTATTTCGAGCAGCTGCAGAAAGGCGGCCGTCAACGGACTCTCCAGCATGCCGGTACGATTGGCAATGCTAAACGGGATATGCGCAGCAGCTGCGCCACCGCCGAATACGGCTTCGACATAGGGTGCGTACAGGCCCATATCCGGCGCCATGACCAGAACCTCGTGCGGTTGCAGATCCGCATGTCGTTCAAACAGGTCGAGCAGGTTATCGCGCAACACTTCGACTTCCCGCATGGGGCCATGGCAGCTGTGCACGCTTATCGAGCCATCGTGATCTTTGACTCTGCGTCCGGCGCTTCGGGTACCGTCATTTAGTGTCAGAATATCCTCCTGCAGCTGTTCGAGCAGCGTCTCTCCTCCACTTGTTCCGAACAGGTCAATGGTCGGTGGGTTGAACTCCAGTAAAGTGGCCAGAAAGTCCCTGCCCTGGCGACCAAGCGAAGCCAGCAGGGGATTTCCCGTCTCCAGGTAGAGCGCTGCCGACTCTCCGGCAAGTTCACGTCCGCTGCGTTCGGTGGCATCGACGATACCACTCCAGTGCTTTTCGCAGGGATTGAGCAGGAACAGGTGGATATCCATCCAGCCGGAAAGCTGCTGCAACAGCGAGAGATATCCGCTGGAGAGCGCGGGAATCCCAAACAACGAAATGCGCTTGGGCAGAAGATCTGGAGGTACGCCTTCGCCAGCCAACTCCCTTAACACTCTCTGATGCAGATCGACCCAGTGCTCCGCCTTAAGTGTATGCCGCAGACGGCGCCATAACTCAGCCTGCCAACCATCGTTGTTGGTGGCGTTTCTTCCACTTTCCCAGGCCTGGATCCAGTCCGGCCGATAAACCAGATACTGATCAAAGCAGATGGCAAGCCGGGTCGCCAGTTCAAAAGCAGCATGCTCGCCGGTGCTCTCAAGATACTGTTTGACTGGCTGAAAAAGGCGTTCGCCACCAATCTTGCCCAACAGTGAAAAGAGCGCCCATTGCATCACCGCTGGAGCAAAAAGCTGCTGCTCACTCAGTCCTGGTATAAGCCTGCCGAACAGACTCCAGATAAAACCCGCCGGCAGCGGAAACTGAAAATTCGCACAGATACCGGTGCGCTCCGCTATCTGCAGAGTGAGCCAGCGTCCCATCTCCGGATGTTGCACAATAACGTATTCTGGTGCGAATGGATCTGCAGGAGGGGGCCTGGTGATCTCGATCAAAAGGTCAGCCAGGTACTCCATTCGATTGGATTGATACAGCTTGAGCATCGAGGTTCCCGTTATTAGCCCGAATCTTTCATAAATTATGCTTGATCTCGCTTGTCTCTTGATTCCACAAAAAATATCTCCTCAGTCGGCCGTAGTCACTGATACGCCACTCCTTCGGAAATTTCCTTGTGAAACCAATATACTGCGCGATATCGGCACAAATTTATGAAGTCTTCGGGTTAGGAAAGTATAACCTCCCGTCAGGCGCAAACAGCGAGTCTGTAGCGAAAAGAGATAAGGTGTACAGCCGGTGATCTTCAACCAAGTGGCAGATCCCCTCTCCCTCACAAGGGAGAGGGGGCTTGCGCGACACCCCCCTTATGGGAGAGGGTGCTCCGGAGAGGAACTTTCTACTTGCTACTCTGCCCTATCACCGGATTACCGATGCGGATGGCATCTCTGTTCAGATCGACCAACCGTTGGCTTACACCTTTGACCAGCGCCAGATCATCTGCCGACTTGAAGGCGCCATACTGATTACGGTGGGCAACAATGGCTCTCGCCTTGGCTTCGCCGACACCATTGAGGGCGGTCGCCAGGGTATCGGCGTCGGCGCTATTGATATCGACGGATCCGGCCAAGAGGTTTGTGGAGACGAGCAGCAGTACGGTGAACAACATCCTTGTGAACCATTCCATGGTTAACACTCCTGTTTATTTAAGATTGAGACCGGGCAGCTTTGACCCGGCTGCCTCCCTCCTGGAAGCAGCTTTCAGACTAAATTGCCACCGCTCCCTTGTCAACCGTCCATCAACAGAACCCGGCAATCTCCGCCTGAATCGCCCGCAGACTCTCGAGTGGGTCGGGAGCAGCAGTGATCGGCCGGCCGATCACCAGCATATCGGCACCGTTGTTCAAGGCATCCAGTGGGGTCATCACCCGCTTCTGGTCATTCTGGGAAACACTGAGTGGCCTTACCCCTGGCGTAACCAGCAGGAATTCCCGGTCCACCTGATCCCGCACCGCAGCGGCCTCAAGAGGAGAGCAGACGATTCCGTCAAGTCCGGAAAAATGGGCCAATCCGGCCAGCCGCTGTACATTCTCAACCGCTGTTCCGGAATATCCTACCTCGGCAAGATCTCTCTCACTCAGACTCGTCAGGATAGTAACCGCCACCAGCAGCGGCCGTTCCGGTCGCCGTTCCAGACGCTCTCTCGCGGCCTCCATCATGCGCCTTCCGCCTGAGGCATGCAGATTTATCATCCAGACCCCGAGATCAGCTGCCGCTTCGCAGGCTGCCGCAACGGTATTCGGAATATCGTGAAATTTCAGATCGAGAAAGACCTGAAAGCCCATTGCCGCCAGCGTTTCCACAAATGCCGGTCCAAGGCGCGTAAACATCTCTTTCCCGACCTTAAGCCGGCACAGCGAAGGATCGAGCTGCGAGATCAGATCCAGGGCGGGTTCCTTGGAGGAAAAATCGAGCGCAACAATGATACGGGGATTTCTATCTATAACATTCATTATATTCCATATATTACTGATAGTAATAACATTAATAAATCATAAACAAGCGCTGGCAGTCGTTATGAACATACTGGATTCAAATTTGCGAAGACCCATGTACCGGCTTGATCCTGCTCCAGGTTTTACAGCCTGGGCACTGCCAATGCAGCGTCTTGGCCATAAACCCGCAATGAGTGCACTGATACCCCGGCCGACCCGCCAACAGCTTTTTCAACAGTTGCCGGAGCAGCTGCAACATATCAGCTGCTGATCCCTCCATCTCCTTCACACCCAGCGCAATCAGCCGATCCATACCCTCGATATCAGGGTACTTCTGAAGGTATGCTGAGAGAAATTCCACAGCCGCCGCTTCACCTTCATCCGCCTGAATCATATCGGTCAAAGCCAGCGCCGGGTCTATCCCATGGTTTCGTTGATAAAGTTGACGCAAGAAGAGGGAGAGATCTTCACGATTACCGGTCTGCCGATAACACTCCAGTAGCATGGGTAAAACTTCAGGCAGATATTCAGCATCCTGTCGTTCGACCTTTTCCAGCGTTTCTATAGCGCTAGCGCAGGCTCCGTCACCGACCTCCAGCTTTCCTTTGATCAGGGTGGCACGCACACAATCCGCATCACATGCCTGTGCATTTTTGAGGTAGTGCATCGTCTGGGCCCGGTCCCCGCTCAGCTCGGCCTCTTCAGCCAACTCACAGTAGTAGTGTGCCCGCTCCAATTTCAATGACCTGCCGGAAATCTGCCCCAGTCGACTGGCCACCTGCAGACACTTCTCCCAATCCTTCTCCTGCTGGTAGATGATCAACAGATTCTGCAGCGCTGGTTCCTGGTGGCTCTTCATCTCATCCAGCTCATTGAACAGATTCTCAGCCCGGTCGAACAAGCCCGCACGCATGTAGTCCTGGCCCAATTCCAGCAGCGCCTGCGCGCGGTGACCACGGTTCAGTGTGGGTCGGGCTATCAGGTTCTGATGGATACGGATAGCTCGATCCACTTCGCCCCTGCGACGAAACAGGTTGCCCAGAGCCAGATGCGTCTCTACCGTCTCACTATCCACTTCAAGCATCTGCACAAACACATCTATCGCTTTATCGGGCTGTTCATTCAACAGAAAATTCAATCCCTTGAAATAGGCAGGCGTGTAATCGTTTCGGGGAACTTCCGTCATCCGCGCGTTACGCTTCGCCGCATACCAGCCGGATGCAGCTGCAACGGGCAACAGCAGCCACAGAATGTCCTGTAAGACCACTCAGTCGTCCTTCATGGGCATGGTTCTGAGATTTTGAACTTCCTGAGATGCCAGGCGCGCCTCCCGGCGCAAGTTGGCATTTTCATGCTTCAGGCTGGCAAGGCCGCCCAGCCCGGCCAGAATACCTAGTAACGCTCCGAAACAAACCGCGCCGACCAGCACCACCGACAAGGGAAGCACTGTAGAACCGAAGTAATAGTTGAGATTGACATTTTCGGCGTTCATCACCGCAAAAGCGGCACCAACCAACATCACCAGAAGGATGAACAGCAGTTTGAAGAATCGCACGACTGGGGAGCTCCTCGACCGATTTCACCAAACGGCAATGATACCCGTACCCTCCCGTGGATCGCCACTTGTTTGTCGCCGGCCCGGGGATCCGGATCCAGCGTCAGAACAGATGCTTTTATGACACGGTTATGCGTAGTCGTTGAGCAGTCCATCAACCACGCCGTGAACAACGACCTGCTCCTGGTTGTCAGAGCTCTCGTAACCCGACTGGTCCGCAACATGTCCGGCGGCTCCATGGTGCCCATTGCGGGCATCCTCACCTGCCGCCTGCTGTCCGGAACTGCCACGTTGCCCGACATCAACATGGGTCAGTTGCAGATTATTCTCCTGAAACATCTCGCGCAGCCGTGGGATGCTCGCTTCCAAAACCTCTCTGACTACTGCATGTTGGGCATGAAAGCTAACCGACGCCTGATCCTGCTGCATCGACAGTTTTATATCTATGGGTCCCAGATGAGCCGGACTGATCTTCAGGGATACCGTCTGCACCGAGTTGCCCACCATCCAGATGACACGCTCACCCAAGCCCTGCTCCCAGCCTTTGCCTGCCAGCGGCGTCTCCAGCGCAGGCATGACGGGCGAACCGATACGCGTCGCCGCCGCTTCCACTGCTTTAAATGCAGAAACCGGGCTAATGGCAACCGCTGCAGCAATATCCTGCATCGCTGATCCACGGGTGCGGGCGATGGAGTCTGAATCGGCGCCCAAGAACTGTGAAGTAAACCCTGGGGCTGACTGCTCAACACTACCGGGAAGGGCTTTGGGCACATCCATCCCCAGCTCAGACCGGACATCAGTCGTAAAGATTTTGCCACCGACCAAGGCCGGCACAGCCCCGGTTTCAGGGTTCGCCAACCTGACCAACGGGGCAGAAACCCCTTCCGCAATTTGGGCAGCGGCCTGTTGCTGGTTGGCCACTGCCAGAGTCGCGAAAATGGGAAGTGTCGATTCACCGGGCATCAGATCAAATTCGCTACCCGGAACTGCCGCAGGCGGCAATCCGTTGCCATCGGTGAGCAATGCTTCAATCTGGCTGAAATCCTGCTGCGGAAGCAAACCCTTCAACGCTTCAAGCAGTTCCGGAACGGCATTCTGCTGTTCAATAAGATCTGAAAATTCAATACCTTGCAGCTTATGCGAAGCGCCACCACCAGTTTTTTCCATATCTGATATAGCTTTCAGACAGGAGCTGAAACTGCCTGTGCCCGCACTGTTTACTGGTCCGTTCATGTTGCTAAACCTGAATTCGAAAGAAGCTGCAGCATACGTTGCAGGTCGCGTGCCAAAAAGGCTTGCGGCTCCTCTCTATGTGCCTCACTTTACCGAAAGCTTCCTGTATGCCGCTGGCACTATCCATGAACTCTGACAACGCCCGTGAACCGGCTCCAGTGATTTGTCAAAGGGTTGTTTGAGCCAGGCACCGGGCTCGTAAACAGTTTCTCATTGCCAGACTCGGCTATTTCAGGCCGAGCACATCCTGCATGTCGAACATGCCGCTGTCGTGCTGGGAAATCCAGCGTGCCGCACGCACCGCACCTTTGGCGAATGTCATTCTGCTGGATGCCTTGTGCGTAATCTCCACCCGTTCGCCGATATCGGCAAACATCACCGTATGCTCACCCACAATGTCCCCGGCGCGAATGGTTTCAAAACCGATTGTTGTGCGCTCCCTCTCACCGGCCACTCCCTCTCGGCCGTAAACCGCACAGGTTTTGAGGTCCCTGCCCAACGCTGCCGCCACCACCTCACCCATGCGCAGCGCGGTTCCGGAAGGAGCATCGATCTTATGGCGGTGATGCGCCTCAATCACCTCGATATCCACATTGTCGCCCATAACCCTCGCTGTCATATCGAGCAGCTTCAGGCAGAGATTGACGCCAATGCTCATATTGGGGGCGAACACGATTCCAATTTCCAGCGCTGCCGCACTTAACTCAGCCTTCTGTTCATCACTGAATCCGGTGGTGCCGATCACCATTTTCTTGCCCTTGGTCCGACACACTGCCAAGTGCCGGAGTGTCGCTTCCGGTCTGGTGAAATCGATAACAAGATCAAAATCATCCACCACAGGCGCAAGATCATCCACCAGCCTGACGCCACAGCGGCCCACTCCTGCGATCTCCCCGGCATCGCTGCCGATCAGACTGCTCTCTGCCTGTTCGGTGGCTGCTCCAAGCACCAGGTCCTCGGCCTGATCAATCGCTTCGATGAGCGATCTTCCCATGCGCCCTGCGGCGCCTACTACCGCAACTCTGATCATATCCAACCCCTATTGAACCGTTGTTGGTTATATTTACCGGGATTTTCATCTTCTCCAGCAGGAGAAAAGAGTAATGTAAAAATAAAATATTCAATGGTTTACAACATCACTTTGACCCTTTTTTTAGGAGGGTGCAGGGATGCAACCTTTTACGAAACCCTCATTAGAGTGAGGGATGGATAGATTTAAATCTAGAAACCGACACCCTCAAAAAATTTCTTGACCCCATCCATCCAGGACGAGGAGTGCGGGCTGTGTTTACCCCCGGTGCCGGACATGGTCTCTTCAAACCTGCGCAACAGATCTTTCTGTTTCTCGGTAAGATGAACAGGTGTCTCCACCAGCACCTTGCACAGCAGGTCTCCGATCGGTCCGCCGCGGACCGGCTTGACTCCTTTGCCGCGGATACGGAACATCTTGCCGCCCTGAGTTCCTTCGGGGATTTTCAGCATCACCTTGCCGTTCAGGGTTGGCACTTCCAACTCTCCGCCAAGCGCTGCATCGACAAAGGAGATCGGAACCTCGCAATAGAGGTTGTTATCCTGCCGGGTGAAGATGCTGTGCTCCTTCACCGCCACCTGAACATAGAGATCGCCGGCCGGACCACCATGCTCTCCCGCCTCACCCTCACCGGCCAGGCGAATCCTATCCCCGGTATCCACTCCGGGAGGCACTTTGACCGAAAGTGTCTTGTGCTGCTGAACCCGGCCGGCACCATGGCATGCGCTGCAGGGATCTTCAATTACCGTGCCCTGACCGCGGCAGGTGGGGCAGGTCTGCTGGACAGAGAAAAAACCCTGCTGCATTCGCACCTGCCCGTGGCCGGCACAGGTCGAACAGGTCTTGGGTGAACTGCCTTTTTTTGCACCGCTGCCGTTGCAGACGTTGCACTTCACCATCGTCGGTACCCGTACGGTGACGCTGGTGCCTGCCACCGCATCCTCCAGCGACAGCTGTAAGTTGTAGCGAAGATCCGCACCCCGGTGGACCTGGGATCGGCCACCGCCGCGAGCGCCAAAAATATCGCCGAAAACATCTCCGAAAATATCACTGAAACTTCCGCCGCCCGGACCGGGCCCGGCACCCATGCCCGGATCCACGCCGGCATGCCCGAACTGATCGTAGGCCATGCGCTTCTGTGGATCAGAAAGCACCTCGTAAGCCTCTTTGGCCTCCTTGAACTTTACCTCTGAGTCTGCGGCGCTATCCCCGCTGTTTCTGTCCGGGTGGTACTTCATCGCCAGCCTGCGGTAAGCTTTTTTTAAATCTGCTTCGCTGGCATTTTTGCTGACACCCAGAATTTCGTAGTAATCGCGTTTTGACATATTTTTTCCAGTACTCCACCGGATCGATATTGATGGCGTACTTCCTTTAACCCGTTCGGCTGGCCGAGTTTAAAAAGCGCAGACAGAACGCCCGCTTTTTAAACAGCAAAACGTGCAGGCGTAAAACGCCGGCACGTCCTAGGGCCTGTTAACACTATGCGGATATCCATCGACGGCGGCTATTTTTCCACAGGGCAAGGCGCACTGAGCGTAGTGTACTTGCCGTACATAAGCGAAAGTGCAACGCAACCCTGGGGAAAAATAGCCCCGTCCCTTCGGGTTGGCGCTCAAATGAGCCCATCCCGTGTTGCACATCGCTTGTTTGGAACAACCAAACCGCACTCTGCGCGCCTTGGCTGGGCTCATTTGAGCGCCAACGCTGGGCATCCGCATAGTATTAACAGGCCCTAATCAAAGCAGCCCGGCCGAAGCCGGGCCGCAGATAAAAATACTATTTCTTGTCGTCCTTTACTTCTTCGAACTCTGCATCCACTACGTCGTCGCCGGTATCCGATGATGAGGTGCTGGCCTTGGCGCCACCGGCTGTCCCTTTAGCGGCTTCTTCGGCTGCACCCTGTTGGGAATAGAGCCGTTCTGCCATTTTGCCGGAGGCGTCGGTCAAGACCTTGGTCTTGGCCTCTATGGTCTCCTTGTCGCCCTCCTTCATAACTGCCTCGAGATCCTTGATTGCCGACTCTATAGCCTCTTTCTCACCGGCTTCAAGTTTATCCTCGCCCAGCTCTTTCATCGACTTTCTGGTGGCATGAATCATTGCATCCGCCTGATTGCGTGCCTGCACCAGTTCGTGGAACTTCCGGTCTTCATCGGCATGCGCCTCAGCATCCTTGACCATACGTTCGATCTCCTCCTCATTGAGGCCGGAGGATGCTTTGATGACGATCGATTGCTGCTTGCCGGTTGCCTTGTCCTTGGCCGATACATGCAGAATGCCGTTTGCGTCGATGTCGAAGCTCACTTCGATCTGCGGCATGCCGCGTGGCGCCGGCGGGATATCACTCAGGTCAAAGCGGCCCAGGGACTTGTTCGCTGCCGCCTGCTCACGTTCACCCTGCAGGACGTGTACCGTCACTGCCGTCTGGTTGTCATCGGCAGTGGAGAACACCTGCTGGGCCTTGGTCGGAATGGTGGTGTTCTTGTCGATCAGCTTGGTCATGACGCCACCCATGGTCTCTATTCCCAGGGAGAGCGGTGTCACGTCAAGCAGCAGCACATCCTTGACCTCGCCGGTCAACACGCCGCCCTGAATAGCCGCACCCACTGCGACCGCTTCGTCCGGGTTGACGTCCTTACGCGGTGCCTTGCCAAAAATCTCCTCCACTTTCGCCTGTACCATCGGCATACGGGTCTGGCCGCCGACCAGGATCACATCGTCGATATCGGCAGCCGTCTCACCGGCGTCATTCAGTGCCACCCGGCAGGGATCCACCGTACGGGCCACCAGATCCTCAACCAGAGACTCCAGTTTTGCCCGGGTCAGCTTGATATTGAGATGTTTGGGACCGCTTGCATCGGCGGTGATGTAAGGCAGGTTTATATCCGTCTGCTGACTGGAGGAGAGTTCAATTTTTGCCTTTTCAGCCCCCTCTTTCAACCGCTGCAGCGCCAGCGGGTCATTGCGCAGATCCACGCCCTGATCCTTTTTAAACGTGGAAACCAGGAAATCGATGATTCGCATATCGAAATCCTCGCCGCCGAGGAAGGTATCACCGTTGGTCGAGAGCACTTCGAACTGATGCTCACCGTCGATCTCAGCGATTTCGATGATGGAGATGTCAAAGGTGCCGCCGCCCAGATCATAGACCGCGATCTTCCGGTCGCCTGACTTTTTATCCATGCCGTAAGCCAGCGCTGCCGCAGTAGGCTCGTTGATGATGCGTTTCACTTCCAGCCCTGCGATGCGGCCCGCATCTTTGGTAGCCTGGCGCTGGGAGTCATTGAAGTACGCCGGAACCGTGATGACCGCCTCAGTTACTGCTTCGCCCAGGTAGGCCTCGGCAGTATCCTTCATCTTCTGCAGCACCTTGGCAGACACCTCCGGTGGTGCCATCTTTTTTCCGTTTGCCTCGATCCAGGCGTCACCGTTATCAGCCTTGACGATCCTGTACGGCACCATGTCCATGTCACGCTTCACCACATCATCACCAAATCGACGTCCGATCAGACGTTTAATGGCGAACAGGGTATTCTTGGGATTGGTGACCGCCTGTCGCTTGGCCGACTGACCGACCAGCACTTCGCCATCGCCACTGAACGCCACGATGGACGGGGTGGTGCGATCACCCTCGCTGTTTTCGATGACCCGTGCGGTTTTGCCTTCCATCACTGCCACGCAGGAGTTGGTGGTTCCCAGGTCGATGCCTATGATTTTTCCCATTTGCTGTCTCCAGTAAAACGCTGACTTTCTAATTGATCTTTATTGCCTACCCAGATGGGGCATGAACGGATTGTTTTCAAGGCTGAAAACCATTGATTGACGCCTGATTTATTGATCCGTGGTCTGGGAAACCATCACCATGGCAGGCCGTACCAGCCGGCCATTGAGCGTATAGCCCTTCTGCACCACAATCACCACGGTGTTCGGAGGCACATCCTCCCGCGGTACCATGGACATGGCCTGATGCAGTTCCGGGTCGAAGGGCTCCCCCTGCGGATCTATCTGAACCACGTCGAACTTACCCATGACATCCGTCATCAGCTTCAGTGTCAGCTCGACGCCTTCGCGCAATTTGGCCACATCGGCACTCTCCTCGGATGCGGCAATCAGCCCCATCTCCATGCTGTCCCGCACAGGCAGCAGTGCGTTGACGAACCGCTCCAGCGCGAACTTGTGTGCGTTCTCCAGTTCCCGCGCCTGGCGCTTGCGCAGGTTGTCCATTTCGGCGCGTGTTCTTACCAGCTGATCCCAGTTCTCGTCTGCCCTGGTGCGAGCGTCTTCAAGCATCAGCACCAGTTTCTCCTGATTCGCCGATTCCGCCTCCGGCGATTGGGTTTCCGCCTCAACAGACTCCTCGGGTGCAGCACCATTTTCGTCAGTCACGGTTTCGTTTTCCACCGTTACCTGCTCTTTTTCCATCCCATTTACCTCTGAATCCGACTATAAACAGTTTCAAAAAAACGGCTCTCCGGCACTCAATCATTCAGGCCGGAAGGCAAATCCGCAAAAGGCAATACAACGACATACCCCTAGGTGGGGGTGGTTAGCGTGGTTTCAAGGCGGCACCGAGCAGTCGTGCAGTGACATCCACAATCGGAATGACGCGGTCGTACGCCATGCGTGTCGGACCGATAACGCCCAGCACTCCGGCCACCTCGTTGTCAATCTTATAAGGCGAAGTGATCAGGCTGCAGTGGTCCAATGGCTGATAGCCGGACTCCTCGCCGATGAAAATCTGCACCCCTTCCGCGCGCATGGACTCATCCAGCAGATGCAGCAGTTCGCGCTTCTGACTGAATGAGTTGAATAGAGAGCGCAGCAGATCCATCTGTGCCAACTCATTGAAGTCCATCAGGTTGGTTTGGCCTGTCATGACAAAATCGCCGTCCTCTCCGGTGCTCTCGATAACCTGCTCCGCCATCTCCAGCGCCCGCGCCATCACTTGATTCATGCTGTCGCGCGTCTCCTCCATCTCGGCAACCAGCTTGCTGCGCATCTCTTTGAGTCCACGCCCGGTATAATGCTTGTTGAGCAGGTTGGCCGCCTGTTGCAGTTGCTGCTGGGAGAAGGCCTTGCGCGTCTTGATGATGCGGTTGTGTACATCACCCTCACTGGTGACCAATATTGTCAGCACGCGATTTTCAGAAAGTGGCAAAAACTCGATATGGCGAAAAATGATCCGTTCCCGACGGGGAATCATCACTACGCCCGCCATGTGGGTCAGTCCGGAGAGAATCTGGGAAGCGGATTCCACAATCTGGTTGGAGCGGCTCTCCCCTCTCAACTCCTGCATCAGCATCATCACCTCATCGGAGCCGGGCGGTTTGAGAGTTACCAGCGTATCCACGAACATTCGATAGCCTGAAACCGTGGGGATGCGCCCGGCTGAGGTGTGTGGAGAGATTACCAACCCCATCTCCTCCAGGTCGGACATGACGTTGCGGATGGTTGCCGGGCTGAGGTCGAGGCCGGATTCACGGGCCAGCGTGCGCGAACCCACCGGCTCGCCGTCGCGAATGTAGCGCTCAATCAAAACCTTCAAAAAATGTTGGGCCCGCTCTGAAACGGACTCCGCATCCACTGATTGTTTTGACTTTTCCGCCACTTATACTTCCGGAACCATCCCAATACCTGACGCCGGGTTGCTTTTCCCAATGGAACGTGCAATCGGATTGCAGCATCACAAGAATGACCAGCACTGTTGCAATTCCGGTGCTGGTGTATATTCATAAACCTGATCTGAATTATCAGATTCGCGTCCCAGAGGTGTCAAGCAGAGTTGCCGGTGCCTTCCTGAAGGATATCTGACCATAGGTGCCTGCTCTAACATGTTGCCTTTTAACTGTTGGCGGTGGTCGGGGGGCATGTTAAGTTGCAGCGAACAACACGATAAGGTTCGTTAGACCAGATTTCACGGGTACAACCACATATGGCGCTGCAGTTCCAAACCATTGGCCTGATCGGCAAACTTGAAGCACCGATTCCGAACGACCTTCTGCTGCAGCTCAATGAGTTCCTGTTGAGTAATGGACAGCAGGTTCTACTGGAGGAGTCCACTGCCATCAAGATACCCGGACACGGAATGGAGGTCGCCACGCTGGAGCAGATAGGCTGTGTCTGCGATCTCGCGATCGTGGTCGGAGGGGACGGGACCCTGCTGCACACCGCCCGCAGTCTGGCCGATTACCATGTCCCGCTGGTGGGAGTAAACCTGGGCCGGCTTGGTTTTCTGGTGGATATTTCGCCAGGAGAAATGACCGTAAAGCTGAGCCAAATCTTCTCCGGTCATTACCAGGAGGATCGCCGCTTCCTGTTGCACGCCGAGATCAATGGCAAAAGCTCCACTGCGTTCAATGATGTGGTGATCCACAAGTGGAACACCGCCCGCATGATCGAATTTGAAACTTATATTGATGGTGCTTTTGTGGATGCCCAGAGATCAGACGGCATGATTATCTCGACACCCACCGGCTCCACCGCCTATGCACTATCGGGCGGTGGGCCGTTGATGTTGCCTGACCTGAACGCCACCGTGATGGTGCCAATCTGTCCGCACACCCTGAGCAACCGCCCGCTGGTTGTGGCCGGTGAAAGCCTGATCGAGATCATCGTCTGCGGCAAGACAGATCTTGAACAGGTGCGGGTCACCTGCGACGGTCAGACCAGTCTGCCGGTGCAGCGTAAGGCGATTCGTATCCGAAAACACCACTGCCCGGTACGCCTGATTCACCCTCCCGAGCACGACCATTTTAAGATTCTGCGCAAGAAGCTGAGTTGGAGCGGTCACCCCGTTTATCCCGACTGAACACTCCATGCTCACCCGACTGCATATCAAGGATCTGGCGATTGTCACTACCCTGGACGCCGAGTTCAGTAACGGCATGACCTCTCTCACCGGCGAAACCGGGGCTGGCAAGTCGATACTCATCGATGCGCTCGGGCTGGCACTGGGCGATCGGGCGGACACCGGCATGATCCGTGCCGGTTGTGATCGGGCGGAGATCACCGCTGTATTCCAGCTCGATGATTCCAAAGAAGCGAACCAATGGCTGACACAGCAGGCGCTGGATGCCGGTGGGGAGTGCATTCTGCGGCGGGTGCTGGTGCGTGAAGGGAATTCCCGCGCTTTCATCAACGGCTCCCCGGCAGCATTGAAATCGATTCAATCGCTGGGCGAGCAGCTGGTTGACATCCACGGGCAGCATGCACATCAGAGTCTGCTGCGAACGGATCATCAACGGGAGCTGTTGGACGATTATGCGGGCACTCGCAAACTCCGCGACAGTGTTGCCGGCCTGTTCCATGAATGGCATCAGGCAGTAACGGATAGAGAGAGGGTGTATAAAACCGCTGCTGAACGACGAGCAAGGTTCGAACTGCTCCGCTTCCAGATTGATGAACTGAACACACTTGCGCTCGGCTCCGGTGAAGTTGAAGAGATCGACCGGGAACAGCGCAGGCTGAGCAGCGCGGGTCAGCTGCGGATCCAGTGCGCCCGCATCCTCGATCTGCTGGACGAAGAGGAGAGTTCTGCTCGCGCCCAGCTGATCCGCGCCAGTACTGAACTGAACCGGATGCTCCAGCTGGAACCGGAACTGGCAGACTGCCGTGAGATGCTGGAAAGCGCTGCCATTCATGTAGATGAGGCGGTCGCTACACTGAGGGATTACGCCGAGAACATCGAACTGGATCCGAAACGCCTGGCCCGGGTGGAGCAGCGATTGGAGGAGATACAGGATATTGCCCGCAAGTACCGCTGCCGGCCGCAGGAGCTGCCGGAGCATCTGGCCATATTGCAACGGGAGTTGGATGAGATCGAGCATATCGACAGCCGGCTCGAGCAGTTGGAGCAGCGATGCAGTGAACTGGAGAAACACTTACTTGCGCAGTCAGAAAAGCTGCATGAAGCACGGGGGGCGGCGGCTGAAACACTCGGGAAAACCGTCAGCAGCGACATCCGGAAAATCGGCATGCCTGACGGAAGGGTCGAGATTCTGGTGGAAAAGCTGCCGGATGGAAGAACCACGGCCAACGGCCTTGACCGAATCTCTTTTCTGGTAAGCACCAATCCAGGTCAGCCGCCTCAACCGTTGGCCAAGGTTGCCTCCGGCGGAGAGCTCTCACGTATCAGCCTGGCGATTCAGGTTGCCACCATCCGCTGCGGCAGCATCCCCACGCTTATTTTCGACGAGGTGGACGTAGGCATCGGCGGCAGCGTGGCTGAGATTGTCGGTCGGTTGCTGCGCAGCCTGGGAGAGGAGCGACAGGTGCTCTGCGTCACCCACCTGCCTCAGGTGGCAGCGCGTGGCCGGCATCACCTGCAGATCAGAAAGCGTTCCGGAAAAAATGGCGTGATGGTGGAGATAGGCACGTTGGAGGGAGATGCCAGAGTGCTTGAGATTGCGCGAATGCTGGGCGGGATAGATATCACCGAGAATACCCTTGCCCACGCCAATGAGATGATCTCACTATCTAACTGAAAGCCTATTCTGGATGTTTTCAAGCGTTGGATCGGTTATCATTCCCGCCAGTTTATTGGCCGTCCGGAAATATAATCCCCTCTCCAAACGGGGGGTGTCGTAAAAGGTTTTATCCCTTCTCCCTTGGAGGGAGAAGGCAAGGATGAGGGTGATTAAAATCAGGGCCTTATCTCTTATACCCTCACCCCAACCCTCTCCCTCACGGGGGAGAGGGGGCTTTTGCGACACCCTAATCAGCGGGGAGGATGATGTTTCCGGCCACTCCAAGGCTTATTGTAAAGCGGATAAAAAGCATGCAGAAGCTTCTCCTTCCCAGCGCGATTATCTCACTCCTGCTGGCTTCAGGTTGTTCCACCGTGAAAGAGACCGTCAGCGGAATCGGAGATGTGATTCCCAACTCCATACAGCGTACTTCGCTGTTCTATAAAATCGACATTCAGCAGGGCAACTCGATTGAGCAACCGATAATCAGTCGGCTTGAACCGGGAATGTCTAAGAACCAGGTTCAGTTCATCATGGGTACCCCGATGCTGATTGACGTGTTCCATCTGAATCGTTGGGACTATTATTACAGTATACAGAGAGGCAATGGGGAGTCGGAGCAGAAGCATATCGCGCTCTTTTTTGAAGATGACAAACTGGTGCGCACCGAAGGGGATATGCGGCCTGCGCCTGAAGATGCTACCAAACCCCTGCGGGAGGCAGAGGTTTTCTCGGTGCCTGATTACAACGATACCAAGGGAATTTTTTCCCGGTTGCTGGAGAAGATCGGCTTCGAAGACGAATAGAGAGGAAATTTCAAACCGCGGCGTAGAGTTCGCCTGATGCTAGGGGGACTTGCCGCTGCTCTCCTCCGCCTCTTCAGATTCGGCATCTGTCCCGGACCCTGGCGAGCTACCGCCACCCTTGGTCATCTGTTTACCCTCGGCCGCCCGCTTCTTGCGCGCCTCCTTGGGATCTGCGATCAGAGAGCGATAGATCTCAATCCTATCACCGGGAGTCAGCGGAGCATCCATTGATGCTGCCTTGCCGAAAAGACCCACCTTTACGGTTTCCAAATCTATTTCCGGAAAGCGCTGCAAAATACCCGACTGCTCTATTGCGGACTTTAGCGTAGCACCGGACTCCACCTCCAGTGGAATAACCAGCTGCTTATCCGGTTTCGCGTACACAACCTCGACAGAAATACGCTCAATTTCCACGGTACACCTCATGTGCGCGCTTGCAGAATGCCCCCACCAGTGTATTTGCGATATGTCCAAACACCTTTCCAAAAGCGGCGTTGATCAATTTACCGGAAAACTCAAACTCCAGTGTTAGCTCCACCTTGCAGGCCGCCTCACCAAGCGGTGTAAAACGCCAGCCGCCATGGAGCTTTTTAAAAGGGCCTTCGCGCAGACTCAGATCGATACGCTCAAACGGATATAGCCGGTTGATGGTGGAAAACCTCTGGTGCACGCCGATGCGCGAAACCTCCAGCTCACCGCAAAGTTCGGTTTCATCCATGGAGAGCAGCCTGGTGGCACTGCACCAGGGCAGAAATTCCGGATAGGAGAGCACATCTATGACCAGCTCGAACATCTGCTCAGCAGTATAAGGGACTATCGCGCTCTTGTTGACAACAGGCAATTTCAAACTCCAAACCATCAGGAGAGCAGCGGCAGCGCCTCCCACCGGCATTACAACCCGGTGCACAAGATACCAGAGCCCAGGTGTAAAATCGCCCTCTTGGATAAGAAATAAGCCTCGCGATCAGGTACAAACCCGTCATGCGGGAGTGGCACAAACCGTTCCGGTTGCTCGGTCGCTGCCGTGCTGTAAGTACCTTCCAATTCTGCAATACACTGGCGCCAGGTTCCCTGACTCGCTTACAATCCGCAGCTATGGCTAACACCGCGAAAACAAAGAAAGGGCCCCAAGGAGGGTCGACTATAGCGCTGAATAAGAAGGCAAAGCACGAATATTTTATCGAAGAGCGTATCGAGGCGGGTATATCGCTGGAGGGGTGGGAAGTAAAAAGCCTGCGTGCAGGGCGAATCGGGCTTAATGAGAGCTACATCAACATCTCTAAGAATGAGGCTTTTCTTCAAGGCAGCACGATTACTCCGTTGCCAACGGCGTCGACCCATATCCAACCGAACCCCACCCGTTTCCGCAAACTGCTGCTGCACCGCGACCAGCTCGACAAGCTGATCGGCCAGGTCGAGCGCAAAGGCTATACCCTGGTTCCCACCGCTGTTTACTGGAAACATGGCCGGGTCAAGGTGGAGATCGGGCTGGCAAGAGGCAAGCAGCTGCACGACAAACGGGCTACAGATAAAGAGCGCGACTGGCAGCGCGACAGGGCGCGCATCATGAAAGCCCGCTGATTATTGCTGCAAGACAGGGAACCCACCCTGACTTATAATGTCTCACTGTTACCGGCGATCCCCACGGATCTCCGGACAGAGTCGAAAGCAAACTTAAGGAGAAGTGCGCTGACAAGCCTTGCCAGGGACGGTTCCCATGATTTGAGATAATCAGTGGGGGCGACGTGGGTGAAGCCCGGTGGCCGCAAGGCAGGCAAAAGCCATCTAACATGGCTTTTGTAGGGCTGAACGCGAGGTCCTGGACGACCGAGCTGGAATGAACCACCAGGGACGGTTCCCATGATTGAGATGATCAATTGGGGGCGACATGGCTTCGACGTGGGTAGCGAAACCTGAGGTGCATGCCGAGGATACAGACAGCCTCGTAAAAAAGCCTGTAAAACTATAGTTGCCAACGACGACAACTACGCACTCGCCGCTTAATAACCGGTAGATGCCGTCTGACTGGAGCCGTGCTTGTGCGTCCAGCGCCCCTCGGGGCATTCAGGCGTCATAGCTCACAAGATCGCGAAGAAGCAGGTCCGGGGCCGATTCGCTAAAACTTAACGGAACCGCCATCTGCACGCCTTGTCTGTCGAGCAGCAGCCGGTTAAACATATCGACAGATCTAAGCATGTAGAGCCGATGGCGGAGTACTTGCGGACGCGGGTTCGATTCCCGCCGCCTCCACCAATTTCAAAACACAGACCCGCCCGCTAACCGCGTCCGGCTACTGGGCGGGTTTTTGTTTTTATGCATATTGTCGGCGACCTGCGTCCTTCCAGGAAGCCGTTGCTGCCGCCACGGTTGCTTTTTTTAAGGAAATCCATCATACCGCGCTTCTCTTTCGCCTTAAAATTCTCCGTATTCTTACCCCCATTCACCGGACATCGTCCGGCGCCTTGCAATTAAACCTGCAAGCGCTGCTCCACGATCTCGTCGACAAATTGGTTGATACTCTTCTTGGTTCAGTCAAACAGATCGTTGATGTCTATGGTCGGTCGCTCCTTGTTTTTGTTTATGCATTTACTTACGGAGCAGTTTTAAATCTGTCAGGGTTCCCACGAATTTTAAGTTGCACAGCGCATAGCAGATGTCATATTGACGAGTAGTTTTAAATGGCCCTCGCCCGCTCAGCGGCTTCGGTTACGCAAAGGCCAAATAAATGAATTGCCTGGACGTTGAGCGATGAACAGACAATGAACACCAGAACCCCAGTCCGGGTGAAAATCAACCCTCTTTACGCGCTCCTCCGGTTGTGTTCCCGGTTTTCTCCGGTTCCTCCATGAAGGCATCCTTGGCTGCCTTGATTCTGGCCTTCAGGTCACTGACATCCACCTTCTGGCTGGGCAGGTTTGAATCCTCCTTTGGCGGCATTTCGAAACGATTGGCGTTCATCTCACGCCATTTCTCCCCCATCTCGGATGTTTTGGCGGAAACCACTTCGCCCACTTCCTTGGCTGCCTGCTTGGCGTGACTGCCGGCCTGTTCGAGCTTGGCCTTCGACTCTTCGTCCATGCTGCATGCAGATACCACCGCTGCCATGCAGGCAACCACTAACATCTTATTCATACCCATATCCATCTCCCGTTGCACAGACTAAAGTATAATCGCCAAGGTGAGGAAAGGAATACAAGGCAGGACGCGCCAACTCAGGGCGATTGGGGTCTGACCTGAGCTCGCCAGGACATCATTGGAGTCATTCTCCAGCTAAAAATGGGGGCTTTCCATTCTTCACCTCTCCGGTTATAGGGCTGTGAGACAGGATAAACGGCGCCTTCACATCTCCGGCTCCGGGCGTCGCAATGCCAGGCTCATAACCATCCCAAGAGTCGTCATCCCCGCAGCCATGGCGAAACTCCAGGCAAAGGTACCGGTATGATCCGCCAGCACGCCAGCCAGGCCTGGTCCCGCGATCTGCCCCACGCCGAAGAAGAGTGTGATGGTGCCGAACGCAGCTGCGGCACGGTCTGCGCCCAGATAATCGCCGACCGCCGCCGCCATAATCGAGGGAATGCTCCAAACGCCGATCCCCCAGAGAAAGATAGAGAGGTAGGCGAAAATATCGGGCAAACGAAAAGCGATGATCAGGTAGGCCAGGGTATGCAGCAGAAACACCGACATAAGCACCGGCTTGCGGCCAAATCGATCGGAGAGTGAGCCGAACAACGGCCCCGAAAAAATACTTACCAATCCAACCCACATCCAGAACTCTCCTGCCAGCGTTTCTGAGAAACCGCGCTCCTGCACCAACGTTGTGACAATGAAGGTGGCGTAGATCACGTAGGTGAAGCCGAAGGTGAAATAGACGAGCCCCAGGTGAATCAGAATCCGACCGGTATGGGAATGGTGGATATCCCGGTGATGCGATTCACTTCGATGTGCAGAGACTCCGAGCGGATGCAGTCCCATCTCGGCCGGACGATTACGTATCAGTTTGAGAGAGACCAGGGCAATAATGAACACCAGGGCACCCAGCAGCATCCAGCTCCAGCGCCACCCCTCCGGGCCCAGGTAAGCGTTGATCAGCGGAATCGCCCAACCGGCGAAAACGATTGCCAAGCCACTGCCGCTGACAATGAATCCGGCCGCTCTTCCCCTTTGTGTACGTCCGAACCAGTGTGCCACCAGCGCCATGATGGGAATATTTGCGGTACCCGCTCCAAAGCCGGTGACAATGTAGAAAACGAGTACATCCCGGAAGTCCTGTGCCTGCGAAACCGCTACCATGGAACAGGCTACCAATGTCAGTCCCACCACGATCAGGCGCTTCTCTCCCAGGCGTGAAGCCATAAGACCGCTTGCCAGTACCGCAAGAAGATAGCCGAGGAAGTTGCCGGTGGAGACAGCTCCCATCTCCGCATAGTCCAGCGACAAAGAGGTTCCCATGGATGGCAACAGCATACCCAGTGCAAACCGCCCAAACCCCAGGCAGGCGATGATAACCATCGTCCCTGTTCCGACGATGACCCAGCCGTAGTGAAAGGGAAGTGTCGAAAAGGCGGGCAGGCGCATAGGGTAAGGCTACAGTTGATGGTGGGCAGTCAAGCTCGGCAGGCATCAATGGCAGCCATACAGACCTATCTTCAAAACTGTGGAGTATGGATTATCTTCGCCGGGAGGGAATAAGCATACCGGAACAAGCCTTCGCAAAGCTCAAACCTCGAGTTCATCCTCTTCAAATTCGTCATCGAAATCGATCGAGTTGTCATCGTCCATCGTCTCCGATTCCCTCGAAATCGAAGTGCTGGCGGCAGGTGCCTCTTTTTCCCATTTCCTGATTGTCTTTCCTGCAAGAAATGCCTTGCGGGCCGCTTTGAAGGCATTCAGGATTTCATCCTGAGGTATCTCCTCTGAATCATCAATCTCTCGGAGTTTCGGCTCTACAACCTCAATGGCATACTCAAGAATAACGCCTTTTTTGTAGTTGTAGAGGTAAACCGTTTTTTTGCTATTCGTCTCCAGAGTCGTATCGCGAACTACCGGACTGCTTTTCTCACCAGCCTGCAGATAGCCAATCCAAATGTCATTCTTGCTCATCGTAACAAGACCTCCCACATACCCGATCGGTGACTGACCATACCAGAGATTTCAGATCAGACTATTTACAGAAAATTATCGGCTTTTGGAACTCTTTTTTTATCTGAAATCGTACCTCCTCCAAAGAAGAAGAAAAACCTGAGTCCGGGAGCAACAGAAACTCGAACCTGTCTCCGACTGCGGCCACGACCCTAGTGATTTTTGTTCATGGCTCGTACCGGTGATGCCGGACTATCAGATTTGCATTTCTGTTCTGTTACCCGCGTTTGGGATAACTCCGGCCGGGCATGGGTGTGTAATCGGTCAGGCCATTTCCGGTATAAATCTGGCGGGGGCGGTTTATCTGGGCACCCTCCATATGTTTCTGTTCCCACCAGTGTGCGATCCAGCCTGGCATCCTGCCTATGGCAAATATTACCGTGAACATGTTTGTCGGGATCCCTATCGCGCGCAACAGGATACCGCTGTAGAAGTCGACATTGGGGTAGAGCTTGCGCTCCACGAAGTATTCATCCTTCAGGCACAACTCTTCCAGCCGGCGGGCAATATCCAGCAACGGGTCCTGCCGGCCCATCCTGGGAAGCAGTTTCTCGGCAATCTCGCCGAGCAGCTTGGCACGTGGATCGAAGTTCTTGTAGACGCGATGGCCGAATCCCATCAGCTTTACCCCACTCTCCTTTTGCTTGGCCAGCTTGACATACTCCTCCGCAGAGACATTGCCCCTGTGAATCCGGTCCAGCATCTCCATCACCGCCACGTTGGCACCGCCATGAAGCGGCCCCCAGAGGGCACTGATACCGGCCGAGCAGGAGGCGAACAGGTTGGCCTGACTGGATCCCACCATTCTCACCGTAGAGGTCGAACAGTTCTGTTCATGATCGGCATGCAGGATGAAGATCATGTTAAGCGCATCCCGCGTCAATTGGTCGCACTCATAGTGGTTGTAGGGCATAGAGAACATCATATGCAGAAAGTTCGGCACGTATTTGAGGTTTGGGTCGGGGTAGAGATAGGGCAGACCATTGGCGTGCCGATAAGCGAACGCCGCCAGGGTCCGGATCTTGCTGATCAGTCTTGCGGCCGCGGCATAGAATTTCTCTTCGTCATCCAGATCAAGAAATTCAGGATGGAAACAGGAGAGAGCGTTCACCATGGAGCCCAGAATGGCCATGGGCGGCGCCTTGCGTGGAAAACTGTTGAAGTGGTGCTTCATCCCCTCGTCAATATTCGCTTCATGGGTGAGCTCCCGGGCAAACTCACGATACTCCTCTTGTGTGGGAAGGCGGCCAAAGATCAGCAGCCAGGAGACCTCAATGAAATTCGGCCCGTTGGCGAACTGCTCCAGCGGGATGCCACGGTAGCGTAGTATTCCCTTCTCTCCATCGATATATGTGATATCACTCTTACAGCTGCCGGTGTTGACATAACCAGGATCAAGCGTGATATGGCCGGTCTGTGCCCGCAGTTTGCTGATGTCAATGCCCCGTTCATCCTCGGTACCAACCACCACCGGGAATTCGTACTGCTTGCCATCTATTGTAAGGATTGCCTTCTCAGTCATTCACTTTTCCTTTCTGTTATTAGCGTGAAAATACCATTGACCGTCACTCTCAAATGAAGGCCGGATACCGGAACAGCTGCCCAACTCGGATCTGAGTTTAGCAAGCTTTGCATCGTTTTCTAGAAGTATCGAAGTGGGTATACGGGGGTGATTTGAGAATTTCCGCCATAAATACAAAAGGCCCCGAAAAGGGGCCTTTTACGGTTTCGTAATCGGAAAATTTGGTGGTGAATTCAGCAGGGATTGATTCGCTTGCTTTGCAAGCTCACCCCTTCGGGGCGCCGGCGCAGCCGGCGTCTGCGCAGATGCTTTCGCATCTGCTGTCGAACTAAGGGTTCAAATCCAATCCTCACTATCCCCGATAAATACAAAAAGCCCCTTCTGGGGCCTTTTGTATTTATGGCGGAGAGAGAGGGATTCGAACCCTCGATGGAGTTATTAGCCCCATACTCCCTTAGCAGGGGAGCGCCTTCAGCCTGCTCGGCCATCTCTCCAGATAAACTTGTGGACCAGGAGGTCCGTTGAAAACCGCGCCATTCTAGCGCATTTCCATTCGCAACCTCAATGAATTTGGGATCTTAAAAAGTGTTCGTTAAAACTTGAATTGATTCTTGGAGGACAAAACTGGAATACACTTCCGGGGCAAGAAACAACCCCGGATATATTGCGGCTTCAGTCGTCCGATTCCTGATCAGACAGCTGTTCCTGTTTGATGCGCTCATAGATCTCTTCACGGTGAACCGTTACATCACGTGGTGCATTCACACCGATTCGTACCTGGTTACCCTTGACACCAAGCACTGTTACCGTGACCTCATCGCCGATCATCAAAGTCTCGCCTACCCGACGGGTCAGTATTAACATCGTCCTAATCTCCGTGTATTCAAATTTTGTGGTTCATCGGTCTCCCTATTCCTGGAACCAATTCACCACGCCAACCAAGCTCTTACACCACACAACCTTCCTGTGGAGCAGGGCGCGTTCAGTCTACCAGCCAGAAGCCTTCAGCAAAAGGGAATTGAATACCTATTCAATAACCTTAATAAAACAGATGACCTGAACTCACTCCTTAAGTTCCCCGGCCAATCCAAATGCCTCATGCAGAGCGCGAACACCCAGCTCAAGATATTTTTCGTCCACCACCACCGAAATCTTAATCTCCGAGGTCGATATCATCTGGATATTGATACCTTCCTTTGCCAGCGTCTCAAACATGGTACTGGCGATTCCGGCATGGGAACGCATGCCCACACCGACCAGGGAGAGTTTAACGATATTCTTGGTACCTATCACTTCCCGCGCACCCAATACCTCTGCTGTTTCTTTCAGAAGTTCGAGCGCTTTGTGGTAGTCATTGCGGTGAACCGTGAAGGTAAAATCAGTCGTGTCGTCTTTGGCGATATTTTGTACGATCATGTCCACTTCGATGTTGGCACCGGAAACCGGTCCGATAATACTGTAGGCAACTCCGGGCTGGTCAGGCACCCCGAGAATGGTCAATTTCGCCTCGTCGCGGCTGAATGCGATACCAGAAATTTTCGCCTCTTCCATATTCTCTTCCTCAAAGGTGATGAGGGTACCCTCACCTTCCTCGAAACTGGACAGAACACGCAGGGGTACATTGTACTTCCCGGCGAATTCCACCGATCTTATCTGCAGGACCTTCGAACCCAGGCTGGCCATCTCCAGCATCTCCTCGAAGGTTATCTTGTCTAACTTGCGCGCTTTCGGCTCGACTCTCGGATCTGTTGTGTAGACACCGTCCACATCGGTGAAAATCTGGCACTCGTCCGCTTTCAGCGCCGCTGCCATAGCCACCGCCGTGGTATCCGAGCCGCCTCGGCCAAGTGTGGTTATATTGCCGCCTTCATCGACACCCTGAAACCCGGCAATCACCACGACTCTACCGGCTGCCAGATCTTCGTTAACCGAGCCACCATCGATCTCCAGAATACGCGCTTTGCCATGAGCATTGTCGGTCAGTATGCGAACCTGGCCCCCGGTATAGGAGCAGGCGGGACATCCTTGCTTGTGCAAGGCTATGCAGAGCAGCGCAATTGTGACCTGCTCGCCGGTCGACAAAAGCACATCCATCTCCCGTGGGTCGGGAAACTCGCTGATAGAATTGGCCAGCGCGATCAGTCGATTGGTCTCTCCCGACATAGCGGAAACCACCACAACCACCTTATCACCACGCTGCCGCGCCCTAATAACCTTTTGCGCGACCGCTTCGATTCGCTCGACCGTGCCGACCGAGGTGCCGCCATACTTTTGTACTATTAGAGCCATTATCCTAGCGCCATGCCTTTTCGCTATGAGTCTCAATACGCCACAGGCTCTGATAGAGCGATGACGCGGGATTTAAAAAACGGTGTGACTATCCACCAGCCCGTTATACCGGAGTCGGTGAATAACCACCGCCTCATTCTTCAAAACCGTAAAAAAGTGAGCTTCATTCAGACCGATCTGACCCGGTAAATGCCCCATTTTTACCGGAATTCCGGATGCTTACGAAAAAGGCGCCCATTAAACACCATTTCAATCTGCGCATAAACAGTTGATGTGGGGTTAATTGAAGCGGACTGGGGGTTACCCCTTCAGCCGGCGTTCAGGCGCTGCTTTACCCAAGCCTCCACGCTCGCCAATGCCGTGGGTAAGGCAGCAGGATTAGTTCCTCCGGCCTGAGCCATATCGGGACGCCCTCCACCGCGGCCCCCGACCTGTTCGGCCACGAACTTTATCAGATCACCCGCTTTCACCACTTTGATCTGATCTTTGGTTACACCGGCCACCAGGCTCACCTTGTCGTTCGTTATGGTTCCCAGCACAATTACAGCACTTCCCAGCTTGTCTTTAAGTTTGTCCATGGTCTCGCGCAGTGATTTCGGATCAACCCCCTCCAGCACTGCCGCAAGCACCCTGACACCTCCCACATCAACAGCGCCGTCAGCAAGATCGCTGCCCGCTGCACTGGCCAACTTCTCCTTGATTCGCTCCAGCTCTTTTTCCAGCTGCCGGTTCCTCTCGACCAACTGAGCAACCTTGGCCTGGACATCCTGGCGTCCCGCCTTAACCAGCTGCGCCACCTGATGCAGCCGATCATCTTCATCCTCCATCCAATCTATGGCCGCTTCCCCGGTAACCGCCTCGATACGGCGCACGCCGGATGCAATCCCCGATTCACCGGTAATCCTAATCAGACCGATGTCGCCAAGCGCCTTGACGTGGGTGCCGCCGCACAACTCCGTTGAAAAATCGCCCATGCGCAGCACCCTGACCTGATCCGAATATTTCTCTCCGAACAGCGCCATGGCGCCAGCTTTTTTTGCATCATCCAGCGACATGATGCGAGTCTCCACCAGATGGTTATATCTGATCTGTTCGTTCACCAAACGTTCGACAGTCCGCAATTGATCTCTGGTGACCGGCTCGAAGTGGACAAAATCGAAGCGCAGCCGCTCCGCGTCAACCAGTGAACCTTTCTGCTGTACGTGATTTCCAAGCACCTGGCGCAGTGCCGCATGCAGAAGATGGGTTGCTGAATGGTTGAGCGCGGTTTTATTGCGCGTCTCCCGGTGAACCTGCGGTTCAACAAGTTCGCCTACGCAGAGCGCAGCCCCTTTCAGTTCCCCTACATGAAGATAGACATTGCCCCCCTGCTTCCGGGTATCGGTAACGATGAACCGTGCACCATTGTGGAGACGGATCTCGCCGCGGTCTCCCACCTGGCCGCCGGATTCGGCATAGAAAGGGGTATGGTCAAGTATCAGCATGCCCGGCTTCCCTTCGTCGAGGGTATCCACCGATTTGCCGTCATGCAAAATCGCAAGCACGGTAGAACGGTCCGACAGCCGGTCGTAACCGGTGAAATCGGTTGACCCTTTGAGGTCCACCGGAATGTCGGCATCCACACCGAAGTGGCTGGCGGCACGTGCCCGCGTTCGCTGCACTTCCATCTCTTTTTCGAAACCCTCCATGTCCAGCGTGAGATCGCGCTCGCGCGCGATGTCGGCCACCAGATCTGTAGGAAATCCGTAGGTATCATAGAGCTTGAACACCATGCTCCCGGGAATCTGATCTCCTGCCAGTGACGCAATCGTTCCCTCAAGTATTCTCATTCCCTGCTCCAGCGTCTCCGCGAAGCGCTCCTCCTCCAGTTTCAATACACGCGCCACCTGCACCCGGTTTTTTACCAGTTCCGGATAGGCCGGCCCCATTTCCAGCGTAAGCGGCTCAACAAGCTTGTGGAAAAAAGTGTCCTTGACGCCCAACATAAAGCCATGGCGGATGGCCCTGCGAATAATCCGGCGCAGCACGTAGCCGCGCCCCTCGTTGGAGGGAAGCACACCGTCCACCACGAGAAATGCGCAGGAGCGGATGTGATCGGCGATAACGAACAGCGACTTATTCTCCATATCACTGCAGCCCGTCACTTCCGCGGCGGCTTTGATCAGACTCTGGAACAGGTCGGTCTGATAGTTGCTGTGAACCCCCTGCATCACCGCTGCGAGACGCTCCAGTCCCATACCGGTATCCACCGAAGGGCGCGGCAGCGGTGTCAGACTGCCCCCGGCATCCCGGTTATACTGCATGAACACCAGATTCCAGATTTCGATGTAGCGATCACCCTCCTCTTCGGGTGAGCCGGGCGGACCGCCCCATACGCCGGGCCCATGATCGTAGAATATCTCCGAACATGGACCGCAGGGACCCACATCCCCCATCGACCAGAAATTGTCCTTGGCACCACAGCGGGAGAAACGCGCTGGATCGACACCGATCTCTTTCAGCCAGATATTGGCCGCCTCATCATCCTCCTCGAATACCGTTACCCACAGTTTTTCCTGCGCAAGACCCATGTTCTTGGTCAGAAACTCCCAAGCATATTGAATCGCCTCGCGCTTGAAATAGTCGCCGAAACTGAAGTTTCCGAGCATCTCGAAAAAAGTGTGATGGCGCGCGGTGTATCCGACATTTTCCAGATCATTGTGCTTACCGCCTGCACGCACACAGCGCTGTGAACTTGCGGCCCGCTGATAATCGCGTTTCTCCCTGCCGAGAAACAGATCCTTGAACTGGACCATCCCCGCATTGGTGAACAGCAGGGTCTGGTCGTTGTGCGGCACCAGCGAGCTGCTGGCCACCTCGCGATGTCCATGTTCAACGAAATAGTCGATAAACGCGCGTCTGAGTTGTGCGCTTGTCTTCATCTCTTCCAGCCAGTCAGAAACTCAAAAGACTGAATACTAAAGAGAAAGCAGAGACTTGTCACCACTGCATGAGAATTAATCGGAACTGCGGGCCGATGCGCACGCCGGAAGAAGCAACGGTGGGGTTCATTTCAGCGATTAAGCAGGGTTTATGCTGGGTCGATGGCTACTTCGACAGTAACCGGCAAATAGTGTCTGGAGAGAAGCCACGGTACTCAAGGAAGCGGGCCCGCCTGGCCCAGTCCCGGAATCCCTGCGGCGGATTCCCACCGAATTTGGACTTCGCCGTTGCAAGCAGAACCTGATCCCATTGCTCGTCATCCGGATCCAGCAGCTCATCCACCAACTCAGGGGTGATTCCCCGTTCGCTTAACTCAAGACGGATGCGAGCAGGTCCAAATCCACGGCGCCTGCGGAAATCGATATACTCCTGCGCATAGCGACGGTCGCTTTGGGCATCCTGTTCTGCAAGCTCATCCAGCAGCTGCTCAATCTGTCCTGGGCTTGCCTTACCTGTTTTCAGTTTCTGGCGCAGTTCCCAGCGGGAATGTTCGCGCTTGACAAGCAGACGCAACGCTGTTTGTTCCAGGCTGTAAATATCAAAGTCGGACAAGCCGTCTCACCATTGCAGTCAGCTGTTTGTTCTTTCGCAAAAACACCGAGTGCACGAACAGGGAATTACGCTATCTTCTCCCTGTTCTCTGGGGTATTACCCCCAAGTCCATTTTTACTTCCATACCTGTTTCACTGATGCCCGATGCTTTGATGGGCTGTCACACAATCCGCAAAACCTCAGCCTCTTTCTCTTCGTCCGCATCAGCCGTTTTACTCTCCTGTTTAGGAAAGACCTGCTCTCTGATCCTGGCCTCGATATCCGCAGCAATGGCCGTATTCTCCTTCAAAAATATACGGACATTTTCCTTGCCCTGGCCAATTCGGTCGCCCTGATAGCTGTACCAGGCACCAGATTTATCGACAATGCCGAGATTGACGCCCAGCTCGATCAACTCACCCTCCAGAGAGACGCCTTCTCCATAAAGAATTTCGAAAGATGCCTGTTTGAATGGCGGCGCCACCTTGTTCTTGACCACCTTAACCTTGGTCTCGCTGCCAACCACTTCATCGCCCCGCTTTATCGCGCCTGTACGTCTGATATCCAGCCGAACCGACGCGTAGAACTTGAGCGCATTACCGCCGGTGGTGGTCTCCGGGCTGCCAAACATGACACCAATTTTCATGCGGATCTGGTTGATGAAAATCACCACGCAATTGGAGCGCTTGATGTTTGCGGTCAGCTTGCGTAGAGCCTGGGACATCAGGCGCGCCTGCAGGCCCACATGGGTGTCTCCCATATCACCCTCGATCTCCGCCTTGGGTGTCAGCGCGGCAACGGAATCGACCACCACCACATCCACCGCGCCGGAGCGCACCAGCATATCGGTAATCTCCAGCGCCTGTTCTCCGGTATCCGGCTGAGAGACCAGCAGCTCATCCACGTTGACCCCCAGCTTGCCGGCATATACCGGATCCAGCGCGTGTTCGGCGTCTACAAACGCCGCGGTGCCGCCCTGCTTCTGGGATTGCGCCACGACGTGGAGAGCCATTGTCGTCTTGCCCGAGGACTCAGGGCCGTAGATCTCGACTATGCGACCCTTCGGCACACCGCCGACACCCAGCGCGATATCCAGGCCGAGGGAACCGGTGGATATAACCTCTATATCAGGAATGGCGCCTGCATCACCCATGCGCATTACAGAGCCTTTGCCAAATTGCTTTTCGATCTGACTGAGTGCGGCGCTCAGAGCTTTTTTACGATTTTCGTCCATTATGCCTCCGGGGGTCTGTTGTCAGAGGCAGCCTCCCGCCGCCCCTTAGTTCTCTAATTGTTCTCTATTATGGCACAGGCAAAAGCTCAAGTCATGAGTCCGTGGGCCATTTTTTCAGAACTTTATATCTTGGTCCCGGACCCTGACCGCCCGAGCCAACCAGAACGAAACCCTCAACCGGCCAATGCAGAAAGTTTGCCAGCTGACCACTCTCCCCGGCCTGAATTTTCCGCGCCAGTGTCACATGAGGGGTGTAACGCCTCTTTTCTGGCGGAAAACCGCAGCCGGCCAGCTCCGTTTCAAGATCGGTTACCAGCTGCGTCAGTGGCTGCGGCGTAATTGACGGACCGCACCAGAGAATGTTCGGTTTTTTCCAGGAAGAGAAATGATCTATTGAAAGGGAGAAAGGGACCGGCGATACCCGATTCGCAGCATCGACAACACACCCCATGCGCGCCTCTTCCACCGGCCCGAGGAAGACCAGGGTGATATGCAGATCCTGAGGATGGTTGAAGCGGCCCGGCCGATCGGAGAACTCTTTCTGAACGGCGGCAAGACGTTTGCGGGTGGCCTGATCCGGCCAAAGCGCAAAAAAGAGCCGAATTGTCTTTTTATCACTCAATGAGATCCAGTGCCCCCCGCAGCGCAGCCAACACCGCCTGTCGGCGCACCCGTTCGCGATCCCCGCTGAAGCGCAGCATGCGCGTCACCACTGCGCTGCCGGAACGGCCCCAGGCAAACCAGACCGTACCCACCGGTTTTTCCGGTGTTCCGCCGCCGGGGCCTGCAATTCCGCTGACCGCAAGCGCCAGATCTGCGTCGCTGTTGGCGATGACACCGCGCACCATCTCCCGCACCACAGCCTCACTGACCGCCCCTTCTGTATCGATAAGATCCGGCCGCACGCCGAGCATCTCCTGCTTGGCTGCGTTGCTGTAGGTGATAAAGCCACGCTCGAACCAGGCGCTGCTTCCTGCGATATCGGTCAATACCTTGGCCACCCAACCACCGGTGCAGGACTCTGCAGTTGCGATTGTCAGCGCTTGTGAACGCAGCCGGTCGCCGAGTTCACTGGCTGAATGTTCCAGTTCCTTGTCCATTGTCGGAAAGTATCCGCATTTGCGCCGCCACTGGCAATGTCGTTCTCTGACAGTCCGGAGGAAATTGGGCTAATATGTGCATTCCTCAAAATAAAGAAACAGTAAGATAGATGAACATACTCTGCGAACACCGCGCCTCCCCCGCCAAGCTCGACATCCTGGGCGTCTACGACTGGCCGGTCTGGGAGAAAGAGGTCTCCGAGTTTCCCTGGAAGTACGACCGCGAGGAGACCTGCTACATTCTGCGTGGAAAATTCAGTGTGACACCGGATGACGGCGGCGAGCCGCAGGAGTTCGGCCGCGGCGACCTGATCACCTTTCCCGCAGGACTCTCGTGTACCTGGAAGATAACCAAGGCGGTTGAGAAGCACTACCTGTTCGGGTGAAGGCCGCCCGCCTTCGACCGGGGTCTGTCAACACCGATATCGGAAATCGAAAAACAGGAGCATACCTGCCCCCGACAAAGAGGACCATCGCCCGGCACGGCACGCATGCTCAAGCTGCCGGCCACTGCTTTGTTGCAATGCCTTCGCCAAGATCCGCCTCGATCAAACGGGCCCGTACCTCCAGCAGTCTTGCTATCAACCGCGGCTCGGATTGCGCGTAAGCTTCGGCATCAGGTACCCGCTTCACCACTACACCGAGCAGTTCGGTGATGGCGTTGCCGATGGAGTTCTGGCTGATGGTGACAATCAGGTCACCAGCATCGTTACGGTAGATCAGCTGCTTGAAGGCCGGCTGCCAGCGGATGGCATTGGCGTATTTCGCATCTTTTATACACCGGTCGCGTACCTTCTTTGCGGTTTTCAGGAAGTCGTTGTTGAACAGTAGCGTACGCTCGATCTGTTCCGGGAAGTAGGCATCCTTGGGTACAGGCGCGTTACGGGTGGAAACCTGGGTAAAAAAGGTGCGGTAGAAATCGATGAATCCCTGCAGGATCCTGTCGTATTCGATCCAGAAACAGATATCTTTCAATGCATCCACCCCGCCGCCGATCCGCCAGCAGGGCAGCCCCTGAGGATAGCCGGTCAAACGCACCGTTGACGCTGTGGAATCGACCGGCACCAGGATCTCCAGATCCAGCGCAGTTTCAAAGAACGCCTGATACACCTCGTGCATGTAGGCCTGGAACAGACTGTGCTGACCGCCGTCGGTGAGGTTCGGGTTGGCCGGATCAGCCAATGGTGCGTTGCTCAGGCTCTGCATGGGAAACACCATGAAGTGGTTATGCAGCATGCGGATGCTGGGCACACCCGGTGAAGTCAGCGGCCAAGTGGCGTCCAGACTCGCCTCCCCGGCCAGCACCAGAGCCTGCTGCGGGTCCGGATACTGCTCGATCATGTAGTCGATCAGGATCTGGTTCATCCGGTTCCAGACATGCCTTACCTGCTGCGGCACCTGAGTGCGGCGTACAGGACGCCCCAGTGGATCCAGGATGATCCGGGAAGTATTGTAAATGATGGAGGTATCGAACTCGTTGCTGTGGCCCAACGCCTTCCGGTAGAGCAGCAGATGCTCGGGATTGCTCAGCAGCCCGTTGTTGTGTGCCAGATCGTTGAGATTCTCGGTGCTGTTGAAAAACTCGTTGGGCTTCATCCCTTCCGGTACATCCAGAGGAATCGGACGAAAGGGGGTGACGATTTCGCGTGGACCTGTTTCCATCGTTTTGAACCTCTACAGCGTCTCAATTACACGCAAGCGGCCAGCCTCTGTTTCGTGGCAATTGTTTCAGGAAAACAGCCTGTATACCACCCAGGGTGAAAGCTCATGAATGTTCGTTCTCCGATGTAGTATATCTATCGCCGTGGCAAGCAGGCCTCAGCTTGATTGCGCTGGTTACCGGTGAATGAGAAAACCCGAAGCAACCCCCAGGAAAACACTCCTGATCGGTTGGGACGGAGCGGACTGGCGGATCATCGATCCACTGCTGGACAGGGGTGAGATGCCCAATCTTGAAAGGCTGATCAGTGGCGGGGTGATGGGAAACCTTGCCACCCTGCAACCGATGCTCTCGCCAATGGTCCGGAACTCGATTGCCACCGGCACGATGCCGGATCGGCACGGTATTTTGGGCTTCATGGAGGTTGATGAGGATCGTGGCGAAGTACGCCCCTCCACCAGCCTGTCGCGCCGGGTCAAGGCTATCTGGAATATTCTCAGCCAGGAGGGCTATCGCACCCATGTCGTAAACTGGTTCTGCAGCCATCCGGCGGAACCAATCAATGGCATCTCTATTTCTGAAATGTTTCCTCAGCAGGCGCTCAAAGGCGCGGGTGGCGCGGACACTATGCCTGGCGGGATTGTGCATCCCGACAGCTTACGGGAGAAACTGAGCGATTTTCTCGTCACCCCCGATGAGATCGATACCGAGGTAATCTCCCTGTTCGTGCCTCGCTTTCGCGAGGTGGACCAGGAGAAGGATACACGCCTGGTCTCGATTGCAAAAACCTTGTCGCAAACCTTTTCCACGCATGCAGCGGCAACCTGGATCCTGGAGCATGAACCCTGGGACTTCCTGGGGATCTACTACAGCGCCATCAACCATTTCTGTCATGGCTTCATGCGTTTTCACCCGCCGTCTGGGTTCGCGGGAGACCGGCCACCAAATCCGCTATGGGCGGCACTTGGCATAGCAAAGGAGTGAAATCTCGTAGGTCAGTGCACCATGAGCGTCAGGCTTTTTTACACTCTGGTACATGTTTTTTACAAAAAGTCGATAAATTATTATATATTTCAATTTTTTACAGTATTTGGCATACGATTTGCTTATGTCATAGCGTAAGAATAAAAATGATTTGACAGTCCCTGGCCTGATCAGTATCGGCTACAGGTAATGACAGTTAAAGAAGGCGTAAGACTCGCAGTTTGAGCTGCCACAGAACCCCGTTACGGTGCGCCCTTTCGGGGTTCATTATTTTTTGTCATGCAAAACCGGTTCCGACCAGTTCCCGCCAATTGTCTGGCAATTGTTTTAAGCAGGGAAAAATGACAATCACCATTCACCAGAATGTTTGCCAATACACAGTCCCGCTAATTCAGAAGTCGGTATTCATGTATTAATCAGAACCGGGAAGCACGAGTGTGCAGGCTTTCTGTGCCTAATCCCCATCCCCCGGATCTGACCGATGACATCCTGATCTTCGGTTCCCGGGTTGAGAATAACCCTTCCGTGCTTGGCTGCGACGATATCTTTTACCAGCCCCCTGAGTATGCCGGGTCTGACATAGATCGTAATGGTATCGACTCCGACCGGGCAAGCTGCCAGGTTTTTAAGACATTGATTACCATCGATCATGTCATGATAAGGGTTGACTGGAAGCACATTATGGCCATGATCTGCCAGTGCCACATCTGCCTTGTATGCAAATCGATCCCGATTGTCGGTCGCATCGAGTATCGGGGAAAGGGGACTGAAGCAATGCCGGTAAGTTAATCGTTAGTCCTCTGAAAAAGCAATAATCATTCCCTCCGAATTCATCAGCAGATGTGCAACACAATTTGCATGCGCGCCCGGGTTGGCCACGATAACCAGGCCCGCAAGCTAATTGAGTCCGGGAAAGCTCAAGCTTTTATCACCTATGCGCCGCACCGATAAAGTGGGCTTCAGTGTTAGGAGACAGGATTACCGAATTCGCCACCGTCTCCAGTCAACTTTTTTCACTCTCAAAATGCCTTGAATCAGTAGGTCGTATTTCCTATTCTTTGCTAAAAGATGATCCACCCAGGCAGCTGAACAAGGGCTTGCCAATCGGCGCCTGGAAAATCGCCGCGCAACACGCGGAATAATTTCGACGCGGTGTCGCTTGCGATCCCGAAGGTCGCGTACCGGAATTTAACCTGATAACAGGGCAAGATGAGGTCGAATAAGCAACACAAATGAAATCCCTAGCCCGCTGCCTCTTTTTATACATCATGTTGAACTCAAGCGCCCATGCAATCGTCATGGGAAACCTCGCTGATATTGATGAGTACAGTGAGATCGGTTCCGTGGTTACTTTCAGCTCGATTGGCAGCTTCGTGGCAGTCAGCGAATTCTGGGTGCTGACGGCGGCACATGTCGTCGACACTACCCCCCCGCTCGTTTTGATCGGCGGACATCCGGGCGGCGCCGCAGGAGAGGACTTTTTCTTCATCGGGCAAGTGATCATCCATCCCAACTATGTGACAGGTGAGCTCCACGATGATCTGGCATTGATTCAGACCACAGGAATAGACCCCCTCACGGCCAATGTAAGTTTCGCCACCTTTTCGAGTCTTGCTTTGCCGGGCAACCTGCCCGCTGCGACAACGGTGACCGGATACGGGCAGACAACTATCGGCGTGGATCAAACAAGTTTCGATCGACGTTTTATGTCAGTCGCCACGGATACGACTGATCCCTTCGATCGAGTGGGTGTGCCGCCATTCCCCACCATCTTTCCTACCGATTGTGCCGGCGGTGTAATATTGTGCGCGTACGGCACCGGCGGCGGGGCACCCGGAGACAGCGGGGGTGGCATGTTTCTGCATACCGTTGACGGTGAAGCGGTGGCGGCGATTAACTCGTTTATATTCGACGAAACGGATTTCGACCCGGCCAATAATGATATGGACCCCAACAACGACATACCGCCTAACTGGGCAGACGGGTACTGGACTGTAGGAACGTCGGTCGCCGCCTATGAGGATTGGATCAAAGATCCCATGGGCGATGGCAGCATATTAACCCATGCACAATTCTCATCGGCCGCCTTTGTCCCGATACCTCCCGTGATCTGGCTGTTCGGATCGGGCATATTCGGCATTATCGCGGTTTCCAGAAGGAAGAACGCAGCATAACTGCTGCATCGACCGGTCGCCATAGTGACCTGCAGGAATGGCTCCAGGGGCCATTTCGGAAAAACTGGGCCAAATCACGATCACAGCCTGAGACTGAACGCAAACGTCTACTCCAGGCACCCGCTTTTAGCCGTCTACCGCCGCTGCCCTGCGACACAAATGTATGTGCGAAGGAACCTCAGGCACCAATCGCTCGAGCGGGTGTTAATGAAAAGTCCCGTGCAATTATAAGTTGGAAGGCATGTATTGATTGGAACTGAGAAGCACAAGTGTGCAGGCTCTCTGCACCTTTATCCCCACCTCTCGGATCTGACTGATGACACCCTGATCCTCGGTTCCCGGGTTGAGAATTACCCTTCCGGGCTTGGCTGCGACGATATCTTTCACCAGCTCCCTGAGTATGCCGGGACTGACATACACGGTAATGGTATCGATCTCGACCGTGCAGGCTGCCAGGTCTTTAAAACATTGAGTACCATCGATTTCGTCGTGAAATGGGTTGATTGGCAGCACTTTATGGCCATGCTCCACCAGCGCCAACATAGCCCTGTATGCAAACCGATCCCGATTGTCGGTCGCACCGAGTATCGCGACTGTTTCTGTCATTGGTCTGGGCATCAATCATCCAACACTTGAATCAGCGAACCCACAGTTCTGAGTATCACTATCTTACCCACAAACCGCTTTGTCCCGTAACCTATCGGACAGGCTTAGGATTAGTGATTTCAATCTCACACCAGATGAATCTTTCAGCTGCCTCCATCTGCACCACTCTCAGGCAATCGACCATATCGGTACCAGGCCGGCATATTGTCCGGCGGATCGAACCTAAACTCACCCTTCATCGCATTCAACACTTCACCGTCACGCTGATAGACGTCCGGTTTGAAATAGACCATCTCATCATCCACGCCAACCGTCCAATAGAGTAGCAACACCGGCAGCCGCCTCTTCAGCGGAACGGTTCGTGTAACCTGTGACTCAATAACCTGTTCTATTTGCTGGCGCGACCAGTTTACAGGATCGTTCAACAGCAGCTCGGCCAGTTCAATTGGCCTCTCCACCCTGATACATCCTGAACTGAAAGTGCGCTTCTGCCGCCTGAATCCAGACTTGTTCGGTGTATCGTGCAGATAAACCGAATGTTTATTGGGAAACATAAACTTGATTCTTCCCAGAGCATTGTGCGGCCCGGGATCCTGGCGGATCATATAGGGGAAGTTTCGGCGGTTCACCTGCTGCCAGTCGATGGTGGATGTATCCACATCTTTGCCCTGGCTGTCGATTACCCTCATGCTCTTCTCCTGAAGGTATTCAGGATCGCTTTTCAATGCCGGCAACAGGTCATTCTCAAAGATTGTCGGCGGTACTGTCCAGGTAGGGTTAAAAACCAGATACTCCAGTACATCCTGGAAAATCGGCGTTTGTCGGTAGGGCGTACCGACCTGCACCGCTGCCTCCCAGACCGGCTTCATGTTCTTTACCAGGGTAGCCTGAAATCCCGCGATATCTATCATGACGAACTCATTGGGCAGGTCCCTGAATATCCAACGTGAACGCTCCATGTTCACCCTGATCTGATCGATGCGAGCGGCGACCGGCACATTCATGGCAGCGATGGTCTTTTTGCCAATCTCGCCATCCGTCTCCAGCCCGTGCCGCTTCTGGAAACGGGTGAGCGCCTGCACGAGTGTCTGATCGTAAAACGCCTGATCTGAATCCAACCGCTCATCCAGATCGCCTGTAATCAACAGAAACTTCCGGATCAGCGCCACTCTCGGGTCTTGGTCACCCGGTTTGATGGTTGGGCCGGAGGGAATTTGTGGCCAGCCCCCGCGCGACTCTATGGCCCGGTAGTCCGCCAACGCCTGCTTCATTCTGCCATACAGGGGCAATACCGGAGTGAACTGCTGCAGAAAACCACTCAGAGAGTCCGATTCTATCGCTTTTTGCAGCAGGTCTACCGGATCCCTTTGATACATATCCCTTTTCAGGTTCCAATCAGGGTCCAGGTTTCTCGGATTCACCTTTCCGTAGAGCAGATGATACCCGAGACGGAGCAGTGCATCGGTCAGCAGTATATCCAGATCGGCACGTTCGCAAACACTCAGCGAGCCCGACCGATAGCTCTGCAGCATACGGTTCAGGGCAGCTTGATGGTAATCCGCCGGTGTCAGTCCTTCAGCCGAGCTGGTCTCGATAAGATCCAGCAGATCGTTCATGCTCTGGTCACGCTGCCAGATCAGACTATAGTCATTTCTGGCGTAAAGTTCAGGTATCAGCGAATCGGCTGTAACGGCTTCCTGCTGGATGTTCAATTGCCCGGTGCTGCTAAGCACTTTTATCTGGTCGCACATGCGATGCTGTTGGTTATCCCCAGCAAAGACAGAGGCTGCGGGCTGCACCCATACCAGAGGAGAAAGCAGTGATATCGTCAAAGCATATCTTACAAACGTCTGTTTCATGATCTGGTTAACGGTAATTTCCCTTGTACATCTGATATATTCTCTCGGTTTTCAGCCTGAGAATAAAATCCAAGCGATATGAATAAAACCAGAAGACTGATCCTGAAAAGCGCCATCCTTGCACCTCTTCTCCCCTTTCCGCAGCTTGCGGGCGCCGCGTTCTCCGGTGAAAGAAAACTCTCCTTTTATCATACCCATACAGGTGAAAAACTTTCGGTAGTTTATCATGACGGATTTGAATATCTTTCCGAACCGCTATCGGATATCGACAGTTGTCTGCGGGACTTTCGCACCGGTGACATAAAAAACATAGACCCGCTGCTGCTCGACCAGCTGTTTGCATTGAAACGGTTGACCGGAAGCAATGGCGTTTACCAGGTGATATCCGGCTACCGCTCTCCCGCGACCAACTCGAAACTGCGTAGTAAAAGCAGCGGTGTAGCAAAAAAGAGCCTGCACATGCAGGGACGTGCCGTGGATGTGCGCCTGACTGGCGTCGACTGTACCAACCTGCGAAAAGCGGCGGTTGCTCTGAAAGCAGGAGGTGTCGGCCTGTATAGAAAATCTGACTTTGTGCACCTGGATACCGGGAATTTCCGCACCTGGTAGCGCCCTGCTTCCGAACCGGCACAGACTTATCAACAGTCATTCCGGATCCGACTTATTCACAGACTCCCCGGCTGAAACACTACTACGATGAGGCTTAGGCAAAGAAAGTTGTAATATTTATCGGATAGAATGGCCGCTCAGCAGTGTAAGCGGCGCCCTGCAGAACCGTTCACTGACGAGCGGCCGCCCCAATTTTCACCACTTTAAGAAGCAGCAGGCTATTCAGGAGAACCGAGATGGACAGATTGAAACCCAACGGAAGTTTTAGCGGTCCGGCAGGGCCCGTGGTGCTGGTGATCATGGACGGCGTGGGGATCGGCAGGTACCCAGACAGCGACTATGTGAAGATCGCCCACACACCCAATCTCGACTGGCTGCGTGAGCATGCGATCTATACCGAGCTGCGTGCTCACGGTACGGCGGTCGGTCTCCCGGATGACAGCGATATGGGCAACTCCGAGGTCGGGCACAATGCGATCGGCTGCGGTCGTGTTTTTGATCAGGGTGCTGCGCTCGTCGGTAAAGCCCTCGCAACCGGCACTCTCTACCAGGGAGAGGTGTGGCGGGAGCTGGTGGCCAACGTGAACAAAAATAACTCCTCTCTGCATTTCATCGGTCTCTTCTCGGACGGCAACGTGCATTCCAACATTACGCACCTGGAGGCGATGCTGAGACAGGCCAAGGATGAGGGGGTGAAAAAAGCGCGGATCCATCCGTTGATCGACGGACGCGATGTACCGCCCACTTCGGCGCTGGAGTATGTAGACCGCTTCGAAAACTTTCTGAAGGAGATCAACAGTGATGGTTCGGTGGATTACTGCGTCGCCTCAGGCGGTGGACGCATGAATATCACAATGGACCGCTACAATGCCAACTGGAGCATGGTGGAGCGCGGCTGGGCGACACACGTCAAGGGTGAAGGACGAAGATTTGCCAGCATGCGCCAGGCCATTGAGACCTATCGCAAAGATGCGCCCGGCATCCTCGATCAGGACCTACCCCCCTTTGTCATAGAGCGAGACGGGGCTCCGGCCGGACCGGTAACCGACGGAGACAGCGTCATCTTTTTCAACTTCCGCGGAGACCGGGCGCTGGAGATCACCAAGGCGTTCGAGGCGGAGGAGCTGAACGAGTTCCCGAGGGGGCCCAGGCCGGAGGTACTTTTCGCGGGGATGATGCAGTACGACGGCGATCTCGGTGTCCCCAAACGCTATCTCGTCACGCCGCCGGCAATCGACCGCACCATGAGCCAGTACCTCTCCGATGCCGGAGTCAAACAGTTTGCCATTTCCGAGACCCAGAAATTCGGCCACATGACCTACTTCTTCAACGGTAATAACTCAGGACAGTTCGCCAGCGAAACCTGGAAAGAGATTCCGTCGGACATCTGCCCTTTCGAACAGGCCCCGCGCATGAAGGCGGATGAGATAACCGACGAAACGGTCCGTGCCATCGAGAGTGGCGAGTATCGTTTCATTCGTCTCAACTACCCGAATGGGGATATGGTTGGACACACAGGTGTGTTTGCAGCGGTCAAGGTGGCGGTCGAGGCGGTTGACGAGGGGCTGGGCAGGCTGATGGCCGCAGTTCAGAAGGCAGAAGGCATCCTGGTCTGCTCGGCGGATCATGGCAACTCGGATGACATGTGTGAAGTGGACAAGCGGACCGGAGAGTTGAAACTGGATGACGAAGGCAGATATCTACCCAAGACGGCTCACTCCCTAAACCCTGTCCCTGCAGTCATCTACGATCCGTCGAATGCTGCAAACGCGCGCAGCGCCCAGCTAAAGGATCCGGGTATTGCCAATCTGGCGGCCACCTGCATCACCCTGCTCGGCTTTATTCCCCCGAAAGATTACACACCCAGTCTGGTGCAGGTGGGACCGGATAGCTGAACGGGAACAGTGTTTATTTTGAAGATCGGGTTGCTGGGGGCACCCGTTCGGGCAGTAAGAACGTGGTTGTCGCCCAGTAGCTTATCCAGGCAGATCCTTCAGGTGCCAGGTATCTGTCGGAGGGTTCCCGCATCTGCACAGCGTTGAGCAGGATTTCGCTGCCTGGATCCGGCGAAAACTGCACCCTCCCATCCCCATCTGTGATCAATATCTGTTCCTCCAGCTGTCCCGCCCGACGTACGAATAACCTGGCCTGGGCTGCAGCCAACGGTTCTCCCTGCCAATATAGCCGCGCCTGTATCCGGTTATCCACTGCAGTATAGGGGTTTGTCTCCAGCAGCCATTCAAACCTCAACCCGAGCAAGCGGTCTTCCCCTGTGCCTCCACCCACCTGAACGAGCGACTTTGCGAAGCGCTGGTACCCCTCTTTGAAGCCAACCAACGGCAGTCCACGACGCCGGTGTTCATCCAGTACTCCCTCAAGACCCTCGTAAGCCAGGAATTTTTCGAACAGCCCCCGCTCCTTGTATTCAAGCACATAAATGTTGCTGACCAGAGAGACAAGCGCCAGACCTGTCAACGGTACGCTCTGATTCAGTGCAGGAAGATCGCCGATTCTGGAGCTTACATCGGTAACCGGCTCAGCTGCCCCATAGGCAATCTGAAATCGTTCGATATTGGCGGGAAGATAAACCTGGCTATCCCCCTGGAAGTGCTGTCCGACCTTGAGCTGTGCGACCAGTTTTGTACCCGGCGCCAATTGATAGCTTTGTGGTTCGATCCAGTATTCGTGCGCTGCCGACTGAAGTGTGAACACCAGCATCAACAATCCAACAATCGGTTTTCCCGGGCGCAGCAGGTCGCGCATAATAGAGTCCTTTACCCAATTCAGATATTTGCAGAGGAATATTGGCCATTATGATCATGGTATCGACGGCACCGCAATATTGGCCGAGGCTGATCCTCGCTTTTCTGCTTACGGCACTCCTCCTCTCACCGGGACTCGCACACGAGATTCGACCGGCCATAATAGATCTGAAAATCGGGGAGAACTTGCGGCTTACCCTGACCATGCGGATCAATCTCGAGGCATTGATCGCGGGTATCGGCAGCGAACACAAAAATACCGACGACTCGGACAGAGCGGCAGAGTACAACAGGTTGAGGAGACTTGCAGCCACGCAGCTGGAATCCGGCTTCAAGGCTTTTCTGCCCCGACTGCTCGCGGGCAGCTCGCTGCGTGCCGATGGAGCATCGATAAAACTCGGACTTATCGGTTTGGAGATACCGGAGGTTGGGGATACCAATCTGGCGCGGGATTCGATTATCCGGCTGCAGGGTTTTCCGCCTGCGAACTCAAGGACATTGGAGTGGACCTGGGACAGCCGCTTCGGCGCCAATGTATTGCGTGTAGACGGCACTGCCGGCGAGGAGCTCTATACCGCTTATCTGCAGGCCGGCCAATCCTCTGAACTGATCCCCTTGAGTGGGATCGCGGCAAAGTCGACCGGCGATCTCTTTTTTGACTATCTGGCGATAGGATTCGATCACATCCTGCCGAAAGGCATGGACCACATCCTCTTCGTCATCGGACTGTTCCTGCTCAACGCCCGCTTAAGCAGCCTGCTGTGGCAGGTGTCGAGTTTCACACTGGCCCACACCCTCACTCTGGGACTGGGTATTTATGGCATTATCCAGATTCCATCGACGATTGTGGAGCCGCTTATAGCGGCGTCAATCGTCTATGTTTGTCTTGAAAACCTCTATTGTGATCACCTGACCGGATGGCGGCCGCTGATTGTGTTCGTTTTCGGCCTTCTGCATGGACTGGGGTTTGCCGGAGTGCTCAGGGAGATCGGACTTGCGCCGGATCACTTTCTCACTGGTCTGATCGCATTTAATCTGGGTGTTGAGCTGGGTCAGCTTGCTGTTATTGCCGGTTGTTTCGTTGCCGTAGGTATCTGGTTCAGTAGAAAAAGCTGGTACCGGCGGTTCATTACCATGCCTGTCTCGCTGTGTATTGCGTTCATTGGCGGATATTGGTTTCTGGAACGGGTTGGATTAGCTTAACTTCTGAATCGAATCAATCACTGCAGAATGATCAGGAAAATAATTAAAGAATAAAGTTCTCAGAATAGGTTCCGATAATAACAGTGGGGATGGTTTCAGATTTTTGGAACTGCTAACCGAGGCCTGTTGTACAGCGGTCAAAAGAGAGCTGATGAATTGGTTGATCACCAGCAACAGACTCTCAGGGATATAATAGCGTTGATTGCGACCTGGTGGTCGGGAAACACCTCTGTTTGGCGCTTTTCAGCCGCCCGGGTATTGTTCACTGTTTTTTTCTCAGATAGCCTTTCTTACGCGATCCATCGGGAAACGGACGATTTCACCCGCCTCTTTTTAATAGTCATACCCGAGTTGCAGTGCTGCGTGCTCAATGGCAGATCTGGCAGGCAAATTCGGCCTGCTCACAGAGGGTCATCCGCATGCCGATAGAGGGCCGACCATCGCCACCGCCGTTGCGCTTCACGCTGGTACTGATCGTGTCGATTCTGATTATCGCACATCTGATTCTGGAGAAAGCTCTCGAAGTAGCCTTTGAACAGCCGCCCCGTGTGGAGAAGCATCAAATCCAATCTGCGCGTCAACTTATCGGTATGGTTCAACAGGCATTGAGCTCAGACACAGCCATTGCAGAATCACCGAATGCAGAGCAGATCATCCGCATGCAGGGCGCTGATTCCAATGTCGAATTTCTCGCACTGTTGAACCAACGTGGTGAAATTGTTTTTTCCACAAAAAACACAGATAAAATGCAGCCGGCCAATGAGGTGATCACGGACTTTGACGCAGATGCCTATCAACAAGCAAAATCTGAGCAGCGTATGGTTATCGATAAAAGCCCTTCGGGGAAATCCATCACTCTCTACGCCCCGCTCTCGCCATCCGGGATAGCTAACGAGTCAAAACCCGGGCAGTCCGATGTTCTTTATCTGAACTACGATCTGGTACGTGCCAAGCGCGACGCGCTGCGTGAAAACCTGGCATTGTCAAACTGGCTCAGTCAGACAGCCATCCTGATACTCAGTGCAGTTTTAATCATCTATCTGCTGAATCATTGGGTTGCAGAGCCTCTGCGTCGAATCGGCAAGACCGTGAGCCGGGTGGCCAAAGGTGACATTGGAGTCGCGACCGGATTCCAGGGCTCAAGTGAACTCGCTCTGCTCGGTATGGGCGTGGATAGCATGAGCCGCGAAATCGACGCCTCCAAATCAGCGCTGGTGCAGGCTAATCTGGAGCTGGAAAAGAGAGTCAACGAGCGCACCGAGCATCTCGAACGGGAAATCCGGTACCGCAGAAATCTTGAGAGAGCGTTGCGCATCCATGAACGACAGATGCAGACCGTATTCAATACCGTATCCGAAGGCATTGCGCTGTGGGATGCAGAGGGGCGGCTGCTGTACGCGAATCCCGGTTTCAAAAAACTGCTCTGCATGGAGCAATTCGGCTGCAGTGTCGGATTCGGGGAAAACAGCATAAAGCTTGTCACCGAAGATGGCGATCCGCTCTCTCTTGCAGAGTTTCCAATTACAAAAACCCTGTCTGATCTAAAGGCGCGGGAAGGCGTTATTATCGGCATCGAACAGCCCGATTCCGGCCAACGCTGGGTAACCATCAACGTCATCCCGGTCACAGAAGTTAAGGGCGGCGCAGTCACCGGCATAGTCTCCTCGGTGTCCGATGTGACCGATCTCAAATACCATGAAAACCAGCTCGATCAAATGGCGCATTTCGATGCGCTGACCGGATTGCCAAACCGGAGACTGCTGCATGATCGAATGCAGCAACTGGTCGAAAATACCCGGCGCAAGGGCAGAATTCTCGCCGTCTGCTATCTCGATCTCGATGGTTTCAAGCATATCAATGACACCTATGGCCACAAAGCTGGAGACGGGCTTTTGGTGGAGGCGGCCAGCCGATTTGTCAACTGTGTAAGAGCGGGTGATACCGTAGCCCGCTTGGGGGGCGATGAGTTTGTCATCCTGTTGGCCAATATCGAAGATGAAACGGAGTGCGAATCAATTCTCAACCGTGTTCTCAGCTCTCTCTCCAACCCCTACACCGTAGCCGGAAACATCGAGTCCGGCATCACGGTAAGTGCCGGCATCACCCTTTATCCCGCCGATAACAGGGATCCGGACACCTTGCTCAGGCATGCGGACCAGGCTATGTATGCAGCAAAACGGTCCGGGAAAAACCGCTACCACTGGTTCGATCCCAACCTTGAGCAGCGATTGCTGGCCCGCAACGACTCGCTCAACGATATCGCCCGAGCCCTGTCCCAGCGGGAGTTTGTTTTGCACTATCAACCCAAGATCCGCTGCCATGATGGAGCCGTCGTCGGTGCCGAAGCGCTGCTGCGTTGGCAGCACCCGGTATTGGGAACGCTGCCCCCGGCCCATTTTATACCGTTGGTTGAAGAGCATGATATTGCGCTGGAACTCGGCCGTTATGTGATTCAGGAAGCGCTGGTTCAGGCACGGGCCTGGCTGCAGCAGGGACACTTCTTATCCGTCGGCATCAATATATTTGCCCGCCAGCTGCAGCAACCCAATTTCGCCGAAGAGCTTGAGCATACGTTGAATCAGATCAAAACAGGGCAGAGATTCTCCATTGATCTTGAAATAGTGGAGAGTGCCGCACTTGAAGGAATTCGCGATTTTCCGGCGCTCGTTCGCCGCTGCGAAGCCATGGACGTCACTTTTTCCCTGGATGATTTCGGGACCGGCTACTCAACGCTGGACCATCTGCGTCGAATTCCCGCTCAATCACTGAAGATAGACAGATCCTTCGTTAACGACCTGCTGTCGAACAGTGAAGACAGAATCCTGATCGAAGCGACGATCGGACTCGGTCGCGCTTTCGGCCGGAAGGTAATTGCCGAGGGCGTGGAGACTGAGGAGCAGCTTCGCTGGCTGAGGGCGGCAGGGTGCGATGAGATGCAGGGATTCCTGTTTGCCAGACCTATGGACTCTATGGCTTTTCTGAACTGGCTGCAGCAGTACCGCCCGAGCACCGGTTGGTTTGATTCCTGATTGCGACAAAACGGATTATGAAATACACGCGACCACTGGTTTTAGATGAGTCTGCTCTCACAGGAGTGGAGGAGATAGACCATCAGCATCAACACCTGTTAAATCTGATCAACCATACACATCTGTCACTGTTGAAAAATGGGTCTCCTGTAAACACCCGCTCATTGGTACGGGAACTCCTCGGCTACTCAATCTACCACTTCAATACGGAAGAGTCTCTGCTGAAGCAGTATGCCACTACCGAAGAGGAGAAAGCCGAGGCCGATAAGCATATCTCCCAGCATCGGCTGTTTTCCCAACGAGTCGTGCTACTGCAGGAAAAGCTGGTGAGACGGCAGTTCATCGACACGGATGAGCTGCTGTCTTTTTTGACCGGTTGGATTAACGACCATGTGCTACTTACCGACAAAGCGCTGGCGGGACTCATTCTGGACAGGCAGAAATCAGAGTCCTGAGTATCCCAATCGAGCAGCCCCAACGAAACTTTAGGCAGATTACTGTTTGAGCAGACGATAGGGGCTTTGGTGGAGATACTCCTCCACCACACGACCGCCGATCAAGTGCTCCTGAATGATGCGTTCCAATTTGTCAGGTGTCAGCTCCTGGTAATAAACACCTTCCGGGTATACCAATGCCACAGGTCCGTTGTGGCAGACTCGCAGGCAGTCAACTTTGCTCCTGTCTATCCCATTCTGGGGTATGGCATAGCCCAGTTCGGACAATCGCTGTTTCAGGAAGTTCCAGCAGTGCGCGCCCATATCCGTACCATGGCACTTCGGCTTGGTTGGGGTAGCACAAAGAAATATATGGCGTCTCACTTCACTATCTATTTTATCATCGCGGCGCAATTACCTGGCGATTGGCCGGAGGTACCTGTATCCCTGAAATTAGACCAGCTTCGGAGTTGCGCAGACATACCCCTTTGCTCAGCTCAGCCTATCCGACGATTGCGCCCGCATGGAAGATTCAGTGCTTTTTCCTGTGGAGTATTTGGCTCTGCATTTGCGGCAGACGAATTTGCGCTTCCGCAGAAGAAGCCTGTCGAGGAGACCCCTCGCTATCCGGTCGCCATCAGTCGATCCACAACTTGGGCATGCCAAGCCTTTGTCGAAAAAGCCACTGTACACGCTAGCCATCTCCCCTTTCAGCAAGCGGTTAAGCTGCATCGATCGCAGCTTCTTGCCATTTAAAATAATTTACCCTTGGTAATGCAACCTTATTCTGGTCCATCAACAGCAATACAGCTTTAACTATAAACTCATAGCAAATACCATTCCAATATTTTTACTTGACTGCGGATCCCCAGATAACCATTGCCATATCCCATCCTGTAGATAATCAAATCTCTGTAACTCATTGAGTTCTATCTACAACAGCCGATGAATCGAGCCTGGCGCAGGCGACCACGGAACTGACAGATATTGAGAATCATTTTTCAGTCGGCACCTGAACACACCGTACAGCGAACTCAATTACAATCTGTAAACAAAACTGACAATAAGCACCGTTTGTTTGCCAACAGAGCACTTGAACCATGAACCGTCCTTTTTCAGCCTGTGTATTTGGCATATGGCACGGAAACAGATCATCCTTCTAACTCCTGTTGAGCTATTATCGGGACAATCCGACACCAACCACGAACCATAAAAAAACCGGGTACGATAAACACGATGAAACTTCTTATTCTCGGGGCCGGTGCCGTTGGACTCTCCCTCGCGGCCCGCCTTGTGCCCTTCTGCGAAATCCAGGCGCTGTGCCGCCCGAAGCATGCCGATGCCATCAAGCGATCGGGATTTCACATGCACGGGATATGGGGTGAAGGGAACTTCCACTTCAATGCCTCGGCAACAACTCCCATTGGCGAATCCTTCGATTACTGCCTTATCACCTGTAAGTCTATGCAAACCCGGCAACTTTGCATGGAGCACAGGTCACTGCTTGCCCAGACCGAGGTGGTAAGTCTGCAAAACGGCATAGGCAATGAGGAGATCATTGCAGAATTCAGCAGCCGAGTCATCGGCGGCACCATAATCACAGGGTTCGAGTGGCGTGGAGAGGCCGATGTCCAGGTGACCGTAGAAGCGGGCCCGATACGGCTCGGCCGCTTCCCGGAAGGTATGGACGACAAGGTGCAGCGCCTGGTCGAACTGTTCAGACAAGCTGGTCTCAATGTTGAAGGGAGCGCCGCAATCCGTACCAACCTCTGGGCCAAAACCCTTTACAACTGCGCGCTCAACCCATTGGGTGCGATCCTGGATGTCCCCTATGGCAATCTCGCAGAGCCGCATACCTGGTCCGTTATCGAGCGGATTATCGAAGAAGCCTGGGCGGTATGCAGTAGCGAAGGCATAGACCTTCCCTGGTCCACAACCGGCGATTATCTGGACTACCTTAGATCGGTACAGCTGCCCGCCACTGCCGGCCACCACTCATCCATGCTGCAGGATATTCGAAACGGGAAAGCGACCGAAATCGATTTCATCAATGGAGCCGTGGTCAGGCTTGGCAAAGAACACGGCATTTACACCCCTGTCAATAAAACGTTGGCTGACCTGATAGGTTTCAAGATGAACCTCGGGAGCATGCCGGTTATGGGCGATCTTTTCCAAGGAAAGCCGGTTTGAGTCAATTCCAGGATCTGTTTTTTTGGAACCCTGGATACTCATCCACGCGCCAGCGCTGCGGTTCTTGGTCCTCCGGTTCAAGCAGACGCAGCTTGGACCAGGTTGCCGTTGCTGCAATCAGCAGCAGCACGATCGCTACCTTGATGCGGGTTGGGGTAAACATCATTATTCAGTTCAGGTTCCGATTAATTCTGACCTTCAGTGGATCTTAAATCGATATACATTTTTTTAAGATTGCTGAATGCTTCCGGTGAATAGTGAATATTATACCGCTGCCGTGCCGTTAAAACTGATTTGCGTTTCCGAAAAAGAGCAAAATGAAACACTCTGGACCGATATTATCAATAATCGCGACCACAACGCTGCTATTGATCGCCGCCGGGTTGGAAGCCGCCGAGATTCGCGTGGCTGTCGCGAGCAACTTTGCAGAGACTTTTGCAGTTATCGCCACTCAATTCGAGAGGCATACCGGGCATAAGGTGATACAGATTACCGGCTCCACCGGAAAACATTATGCCCAGATCAGAAACGGCGCACCCTTCGACGCCTATTTCGCTGCTGACGCAGAGCGACCGGAACAGCTGGAACAGCAGGGTATTGCCCTGCCGGGGAGTCGCTTCACCTATGCCCTGGGTAAACTGATCCTGTGGAGTCCGCTAATGGACTATGTGGATGAGGAAGGCAGAATATTGGCGGATGGAAACATCCGGCATCTGGCTATCGCCAATCCCAGATTGGCCCCATATGGCAGGGCAGCGCAGGAGGTGCTGCAATCACGCGGTGAGTGGCAGTCGTTTCAGGGTCGCCTGGTGCGCGGTGAGAATATCGGTCAAACTTTTCAGTTTGTCAGCAGCGGCAATGCCGCGCTGGGCTTTATCGCCCGTTCCCAAGTGATGCGGCCCGGCCAGTCGATTAAAGGTTCGCTGTGGGATGTTCCCCAGTCGCTCTACTCACCGATAGAACAGCAGGCTGTGATGTTGCGGGAGAGTGATATCGCGCGTGATTTTCTGGCCTTTATGCGCAGCGAGGAGTCGCTGCAAACGATTCGCGGATTCGGTTACGGAGCACCCGATGCTGAGTGAATCCGATCTGACGGCCCTGTTCATCACACTTAAACTCGCCTCAGTCACCACCTTGATCCTGATGCTCTTTGGAACACCCTTTGCGTGGTGGCTGGCACGCACCCGCTGGCGCTTCAAATTTCTGCTGGAGGCATTGGTTGCATTGCCCCTGGTGCTTCCCCCCACGGTTCTCGGTTTCTATCTGTTGGTAGCGCTTGGGCCGCATGGCCCGATCGGTGGTTTACTGGAAGCACTGGGAGGCTATTCCCTGGCCTTCACCTTTACCGGTCTGGTTGTCGGATCGGTCTTCTACTCGCTGCCGTTCGTCATTCAGCCACTGCAGAACGCCTTCTCCGCCATCGAAGAACGCACCCTGGAGGCAGCCAGTACCTTGCGGGCAACAGCACTGGATCGCTTCTTCTCGGTTGTGCTGCCGATGACGAGATCCGGAGTAATCACCGCGGCAACCCTCGGCTTTGCCCACACCATCGGCGAGTTTGGCGTCGTATTGATGATCGGCGGCAGTATTCCCGGGGAAACCCAGGTGCTCTCAATAGCCATCTACGATCATGTCGAATCGTTGGAGTACACGCAGGCTCACTGGCTCTCCGCTGCGCTGCTTATCTTCTCATTTCTGGTTCTTTTTCTGGTCTACCGGATGAACCAGCGCCAGTGTGAACAGGGGACGAGGCCATGAGCAGCGGTATCTGTTTTCATTTCTCACTGCCACTGGGTGAATTTAATCTCGAAATTGATACGGAGATTCCGGGTCAGGGAGTAACAGCGTTGTTCGGCCGTTCAGGTTCGGGCAAGACCAGTCTGCTTCGCTGCATCGCCGGTCTGGAGAAGCCCCCACTGGCTTTTCTGCGCTTCAACGGCGAGATCTGGCACGACACCGGACAGGGCCTGTTCGTACCGCCCCAGCAGCGCAGTATCGGCTACGTATTCCAGGAAGGGGTCCTTTTCCCTCATCTGAGGGCCAGGGAGAATCTGCTGTTCGGATTTAAACGCACACCCAAACTGCAGCAAATCGAGAGCCTACAGCGCGTGGTGGATCTGCTTGGATTGCACAACCTGCTCCAACGCTATCCCTACCAGCTGTCGGGTGGGGAGAAACAGCGTGTCGCCATTGGCAGGGCGCTGCTGAACAATCCGCGTCTGCTGCTGATGGATGAACCCATGGCCTCGCTGGACCGCAGCCATAAGAAGGAGATTATCCCCTATCTCGAGTGCCTCCATCGCAGCACCAATATACCGATCATCTATGTCACCCACGATCCGGAGGAGCTGGTGCGAGTGGCGGATCGTCTGCTGCTGATAGAGGCGGGACGCCTGGTCGCCCAGGGAGCGTTGGAAGAGATGATGGCAAGAGTGGATCTGCCGATCTCCCGCGACTATGATGCCGGTGCGATAATCTCCGCCCGAATTCTCGAACATGACGAGGAATTTCATTTAACCCGCGTCGGATTCAAAGGCGGCGAACTGACCATTGCAGCCATAGATCAGCCTGTCGGCAACAGTATCCGTATCCGTATACACGCCAAAGATGTCAGTCTGGCACTCGATCCTCCCGGCCCCACAAGTATCCTGAACATACTGCCTGCCCAGGTGATGGAGATGCAGGCCCATGGGCGTGGACGTATGGTGATAAGGCTCGAAGTCGGAGGTGTGCCGGTGCTGGCCCGCATAACCCAGAAATCACAGCACCGGCTCGGACTGGAGCCCGGCAGCAAAGTGTACGCGCAGATCAAAAGTGTGGCGCTGCTGGCCTGAGTCCTCCAGAAGCAGCAATAAGGTCATGCAATGAGCCATGCTCCCGGCTTTCCGGCAACGGATAGATAGTGAAAAATCCGAGGATGTTGCCGTTTTTTCCTCCCATCCTGCTACTATTCAAATACCGGCTGCAAAATAATGAATACCGCAAGGTAAAAACGGGAGGGTTAGATGTCACTGTTTACTTTTCTGGTGGTTGTGGCGCTGTTGGCAACTGTTGCCAGCCTGATGTGGGGCTTGGTATCGATGGTTCACGGGGGCGAATACGATGAGGATCATTCAGCCAAGCTGATGAACGCCCGAATCGCTTTCCAGGGTTTCGCGTTAATTGTGATTCTGATCGCGCTGTTCTTAAAGTAGAAGAGGCCGCCTGTCGGCAGAATCCGGCCATTCTGGTTCCGGCGGATAGGGGGTTCAACAGCTGGGAGCACCTGCATTAACCTTAATTAACACAATGTTGACACTTCACAGCTATTGTCTACGTTTATTAGCAAGGAGTGTCAGGTTTCTGACAGCTCCGCTTTTCCTGGCTGGCTAAGGCAAACAGGCGTCCGTTGTTTGTCGCAGTAGATTGCCGAACCCTGAATTTGAGGCCGATTTAATCAGTGCTGTATAGGTGCACCCTCAAAACCCAGTATTCTAGTATGTATTCATTGTCGGAGGTGTATTATGTCATTGGCAAATCTTACCCATACCGATATCACTCATAACACAAATGCAACGCTGGACCTTAAAGAGTGGCTCAAAAGATCCAACGAAATTACGTTGATCGATACACACAGCTTACTGTCGGTCGCGGTAATCACCGGCTATCTGCTGGCTCTCGCCTCGTTAACCCTGGCGTCGATAAGTGGAGGCTTTCCCTGGTTTGTGGTTATGTTGATCGTATTTGCACCTTTATACGCGCTATTAGCCGGCGACGACTGTTCATATTGAAGTTCAGAAATGGTTTAACGATTCATCACTGAGTGGAGGGATCTGGTTGGCAGACTCCACTCACGGAGGGAATGCTGATTAAACGCTCTATAACAATCAGCTATCGTCACGTACAAAATATTTTGTTGCGCGGAAATCACTTTTCCGCAAACTAGGCCGCCTGCTTAACTCTCCATGGCGTAATCCAAGATGATTCAAGAACAAGAACCCCTTTTCGAAGAGCCTTTCCTGGCCGACCCGGAAGCCTGCTACATTCCCGCATCCGATACGAACAGATCGCGATTGGATGCACGCCGACGGCTTGAGCATTTGCAGGAGATGAAGAGGCTGCGCATGGATATCGGAGCAGATTATCTGGAAACTCTGTAGCAGCTGCTCTCGCGTACCCGTCAATCCCGGAATTTTGGGGAGCAACGCACTGCGCTCCCACCAGACCGGTTAGCACGTCTGCATTTATAGCAACCGGTTTCCATGGTCTATCCAGGTGGAAACCGGCTCTCTTCTCAGGAGACCCGGCTCCATAAGCTGGCTCCTGCCCGCAATGACAACCCAAAAAAACAGTATTCCGAATCCGGGTAACTTTCGGGAAACGTATCCGTTACAATGTCTGACGGTTATCCGGCTCCGAATGGGAAGCCACTGAACCAGGTTCTCAAATAGAACACGCCATATACTCCTGAACAGGGCTCGGTAAAGCTATTGAAAATGCAAATGGCACACATTGAACAGGTTCTTCAGAGGATAGCCGCAAAGCAGCCATTCGAAGCTGTACTGGCTGATGGCAGCCTCTATATTCGCGCCGCCGACTATCCTCCTTTCTTTGCCACCGCAATTCACGACGGCCACCAGCTGCGCGAGGAGTTGCGCCGATGCTGCCTGCTGAGCGATCAACAGAGGAAGCATGAGGAGGATCCGCACACAGGCGCAATGATAGAAGCTCTGCCTCTGGTAATAGTTGCGCGCGATTCACGCTACGAGTACGACCTCAACCGTACGCCCGATGAGTGCATATATGAGCAAGCCTGGGGTCAACAGGTGTGGCGCTCTCCGTTGACCGAGGATCAGCGTGCACTCAGCCTGGCCAAACATGCAGCTTTCTATCGGGTTTACCGGGCTTTGATAGAGCGGATAGAAAAAATCCACGGCCGCTGTCTGGTTTTCGATATGCACAGCTACAATACCGAACGTCTCGGACGCATTGACTGGCCGCATTTCAACCTGGGAACCAGCCAGGTGGCACGCCACAGGTTTCGCGGAACCATAGCGTTCTGGCTGCAGCAGCTTGCCGGATTTTCAATCGAGAAAAACACACTCAGAGTCGCGGAAAACGATGTATTTCAGGGCCGGGGTTACATTTCCCGATTTACCCGGGAGCACTTCAAGAATACATTGGTACTTTCCACCGAACTCGCAAAATTCTATTGCGACGAAAAAAGCGGAGATCCTTTCCCTTTGATTGTGCAATCAATCAGCGAGCAGTTGGTTCCGGCAGTGCAAAAAACGGTGCGGAAATTTACCCGGCAGAGATGGCAACGGGCGGCGCCAGGACAGAAGCAGGTTTCCGACGGAATCGATCCAATTCTAAAATCTCTCGATCACGAGCTCTATCGGCTGGTGGGAAAGATGGACGTGCTCGATCACGTCAATCCAAGTAATCAGGCAGAAGCACGCAGCCTGTTCTACCGTAACCACTACCACAAGAACCCTCAGTTTCACTACCGGCCGATCCAACTAGATCCGTTCAGGTTGAAGGAGCAGCTCTACCAATTGCCGGTGGACAAGCTGGATGACGCCACGCTGCAGGGGCTCTATCGGGACGTCATCAACGCCTACGCCGATAAAGTGGAACAACTCGCCAGCATCGGCAGCAGTAAATTCCTTTACAACAGCCTGCGCTACTATGGCGAGCCGTCGGCGCGTGACATTGCAAACGCACAGTTTCTGCTGCATGCACCACCGCTGCCGGAGCACTCTCCTCCCGCCAATATACCCGCGGACAAAATTCGCGAACTGATGCTGGATTACATGAGAAATGAAGGCATAGAGGGGCGGGTAAAGATCAGCCGCACGATTGTTGCCTCAGCGATGGTAAGTGCTTCACAGAATGCGGTTTTGATCAAACACAGCGCGATGGTGAACCAGCGCCAGTTGCAGGCACTTATTCACCACGAAATCGGCGTGCATCTGGTCACCACCCGCAACGCCGAGCAACAGCCTCTTAAGATCTTCTCCCTGGGCTTGCCGCTGAACACACTGACCCAGGAAGGGCTTGCGATACTGGCCGAGTACCTGTCCGGCAACATCACTCTGAAGCGTCTGCGAATGCTGGCTTTACGGGTGCTCGTCATCCAGCGCATGGTCAGTGGCGCACCGTTCCAAGAGGTATTCACCTGGCTGATGGACGAGCATGGATTCAGCGCCGACGCTGCATTCAATCTTTCCACGCGCGCCTATCGAGGCGGTGGTTTCACCAAAGATTATCTATACCTGCGGGGTGTTCATGATTGCCTGAAAGCCTATCGAGAGGGTACCTGCTTCGACGACCTGTTCATCGGCAAGACATCCCTCAACTACCTGCCGATTTTGGCCGAACTGCGGGAACGGGAATTGATTAAACCAGCCAAGTTCACACCGCCTGCATTCAGTAATCCACAGACGCCGGACCCGATCATGGAGTACATCATGGGAGCAATCGGTTAAAGTGCGTATCACACCCGATCTGCGGGTATGGTACGAATATTCGTTGCGCTGAAAAAACCAAACAGCTCTGAATCCATTGGTCCAGGTGTCAATCAAGCTTGACCTGCGAGTCTGTTTGAGCATTAACCACGGCAACAACCTCATCACTGTCCCACTCCGCAGGGCCTACTTTGACTCCGACGGCATTCCCCTTTTTATCGATCAGCAGGGTGGTTGGCAGCCCGGGAACTTTCAGTGCGTTTTCAGTCTCGCCGTCCTCGTCTATGTAGGCTTCAAGCGAGTTGATTCCCACCTTCCGATAGAACTCCTGCACCACGGAAATACCGTTCAAATCGGTTGAGATTGCCAGCACCTGGAAGCTGTCACCAGCCATTCTGGAGTGCAGGCGGTCGAGCGACGGCATCTCCTCGCGACAGGGGGGACACCATGTCGCCCAAACGTTGAGGAGAACCGTCCGCCCGTTGAAATCCGCCAGGGTGCGCTTTGCGCCTGAACTATCCACAAAGTGAAAAACCGGCAGAGGTTGCGGTTTTTCTATTTTTTTGAATGGACCAAGCATCCGTTCTGCGCTGTTCCCGGCGGTAGCTGCATTCTCTCTCCGGACTCCCGCAGTTTGGTACCACGACAGCGCTGCAGCAAAAATCAATGCCGAGGCTATTGCCAACGTCAAGAACCGTCTACTCATATCCAAATTATCCCGCTCAACCAGTTTTTACTGTCATTTGACGGGATAATGCAATACAGTCTGAGTTCATTCTTAATGCTTCTCAAAAACAGCGTCCTTCTTTCCCTTGGTAAAAGCAATAACTTCGTATGGATCTTCATATTTACCTTCCATCCCCGGAGATCCTGAAGGCATGCCCGGAACAGCTAATCCGTCCACTGCCGGGCGCTCTTTCAGCAACCGACGTATATCTCCGGCGGGTACATGCCCCTCCAGAACGTAACCATCGACTACTGCCGTATGGCATGATCTCAGTTCATAGGCTACGCCATGCTCCTCCTTGATCTGGTTCATATCCTGCCGGTTATGAGCAGTCACCTTGAAACCGGCGTCCTGCATATGCTCTATCCATTTACCGCAGCAGCCACAGGTGGCGGACTTGTAGACCGTGACTTCCGGACCATCCGCAAAGTTTTCTTTGGGCAGCCAAACCAGTAAGCCTGCCATCAGAAGTACCGCCCCTCCTGCAATCAACTTCATTGAATTACTGAATCGGTGTTTTAATTTGTGCTTATTGCTCATCATTTTACCTGTAAATTCGTTCTCTATTGATACGCCCGGACTCTTCCTGACGTCTGCTTGAAAAGCCAATCTCTTTGCATTTGCCGGCAATAATCTTAACCACTGCTGTTTGATCTGGATGCCGTCTCAAGCTGCATCCAGGTGGAGTAGATTTGATCGGACCATTTGGACTGAAACCAGGCTATGGCCGCAATCATCTCATCTTCAGAAAGCTTCTCACCCCAGGCAGGCATGCCTCCCTCTCCTCCGGGGCTTCCATTCCTGACAACATGCAACAACATCCTCAATGGATGATGCCATGCATGTCCGGAACCATTGAGGGGTGGTGCGGGATATTTCCCGTCGGCGCCAACCTGCTTCCAGTCCGGCGCACCCTCACCCAACTTGCCATGACAGGCAGCACAGTTTTCCTGAAATACCTTGCCTCCCTGACTGATATGCTTAAATGAGTACCAGCGCTCCATCGGTTTTTCTGAAACCATCGGATTAGGCGCGGTCAACGAGGAGGGGGACGAAGCGGACTTTTGTGATGATTCACCCGGGGAGCAGGCTATCAGCATCAAGGGCAGCAGCCCGACAAGGACGGTTTGTGACTTCACTGGTTGTTTCTCCTGTTCAACTGGTAGAACACCCGCGATCATCTCGGCGGGAATAAACCTATACTGCAGATTGAAAATATCAGGAGATCACTATTGGAGGTCTATGTTCGGCAGAGACTATAGGGTCCGGCAGTTGTTGCGATTGGACCGGATTGAACATGCTGGCCGATATGAAGAAAAAGTCAAAACCCTGTGTTAACAACATCTGCGCACCAGCGCAGTTGTCACCACAGCAATCGTCCATGGATGACGCTGCACCCTTATAAGTATCGCAGCCGTTGGCGGCATGCGGACTTTTGGCAGGTTCACATCCGGCCATGCCGATATGGTGTGCAACGGTATCACTGGTCGGGGATGCAGCCTGTGCCGCAGCAGTCTGAGCAAAACGCAGCGGCAGCAGTGAAATTGCCGACACGATCAGCAACAGCAAAAATTTATTAAATTTTTCTCGCATTCCGCATCGGAACCTGAGTACTTTTCAAGCCATGGTCAATCGAAGGGATCTATATCATTACGCGATTATGCCAGGCAGGTCAATTTGCTATCTGACCGAACAGACCCGCTGCCTGGTTAAACCTATCCCATAATCCCTCACGGCCGCGAGGGATTATGGGATAGGTTCATGTACAATAGGAACTGATAATCCCATTCACACAATCTGGAGCAGCACCAATGGAGACCCAGACACATCACCGGTTTGTCAGCCTGCTGACCCGCAAAACCATAGCCCTGGTGCTGGCTGGCGGCAGGGGATCGCGTCTGTACGAATTGACCAGTTGGCGCGCCAAGCCTGCGGTTCCGTTTGGCGGCAAGTTCAGAATCATCGATTTCCCGCTGTCCAATACCATCAACTCAGGTATTCGCAGGATTGGCGTACTTACCCAGTACAAGGCCCACTCCCTGGTGGCCCATTTGAGCCTGGGTTGGAGCGGATTCAAAAGCGAACTGGGAGAGTTTGTCGAGGTTCTGCCTGCGTCGCAGCGGGTAGCCAATGACTGGTATCAGGGCACCGCTGACGCGATCTATCAGAATCTGGACATCATACGTAACCATCGACCTGATTATGTACTGGTGCTATCGGGAGACCATATCTACAAGATGGATTACGGCACTATGTTGGCATATCACACCGATTGCAGCGCAGATATGACCATCTCCTGTCTGGAGGTGCCGGCGGAAGAGGCCGCAGGTGCCTTTGGCGTTATCGAGGTGAACGAAGACGGCCGTGTGATCGGATTCGAGGAGAAACCAGAGCAACCCAAATGTATCCCGGGCCAGCCGGGTATCTGCCTCGCTTCGATGGGCAATTATATTTTCAATACACAGTTTCTTTACGACCAACTGATACTGGACGCCGACAGCGAAGAGTCGGAGCACGACTTCGGCCGGAATATCATCCCAAAAATCATCACCGACCATAATATATTCGCCTTTCCCTTTCGCGACCAAAGAACCGGCAAACGCGCGTATTGGCGTGATGTCGGGACACTGGATGCTTTCTGGGAGGCGAATATGGAGCTGTTGTCGGTCACTCCGGAACTGAATCTCTACGACGCAGATTGGCCTATCCTCACCTATCAGGGACAGTTACCACCCGCAAAGTTCGTATTCAACGACGATGATCGCCGCGGCATGGCGGTAGACTCAATGGTCTCTGGCGGTTGCGTGGTATCTGGAGCCAAGCTGGACCGGGCACTGCTGTTCTCCAATGTCAAAGTGAAATCCTATACACATGTGGAGAAGAGCGTGGTGCTGCCTTCGGTAACCATCGGACGCCATGTCCGTATAAGCAAGGCCATTATCGACCGGGGTTGTAACATTCCCGAAGGAATGATTATTGGCGAGGACCACGAGCAGGACCGGCAGCATGGATTCAGAGTCACCGGGAAAGGCGTTGTTCTGGTAACCCCAGACATGCTGAAACAGTCGACTCACTTTACGCGCTGATCCCGCACCCACGACGCCTGCGGGGTCAACTCTTCAGCAGTGTCTTGAAGCCACTCGACATCTGTACATTTCCTGCGCTGGAATAGGCCTCGTGGTTCTTCTCAATCCTGCTTGTTTTGTAGAGATAGTTGATCATCATGCCGGCCGACTGTTTAAATCCTTTCGATGATGTATCCGCCAACCAGTTGATTCTCTCCATGCTCGCACCGTTGGAAAGATGGAAATGGGCTACCGGATCCAGCACGCCCGATCCGCGTTTGGCCTGGCTCAGGTAGGTGGCACAGAGGCGCATTAATGGTCCCCGGATAAGCTTTTCCCTCTCAGGCTTCCGATACCAGAGGGAGTGATCCTTGCACATGAGGGGGAATGCCTGTTCAACCGGCTCATTCAGCACAGAGTCCAGTGCTTTTCTCTCCGCTTTCAGCAACAGATCCGCTCCATGTTCCGCCAGCTGCTGCTGTAACCAGGGACAAAAACCGGGTATCGGAGAGAGTGTGACAAATGTTTTGAGATTCTCAAAATCCTGCGCCAGGGCGTTCACCACCCGTTTGATCAGGAAATTTCCGAAGCTGATCCCTTTCAGACCGGCCTGGGCATTGGATATGGAGTAGAATACCGCAGTGTCTGCTTCATTCGGTTCCTCGACCTCCCGGTGCCGGACATCCAGCAGTGCCTGCACATTGTCGGAAATGCCTTTAACCAGTGCAACCCAGACATAGATGATGGGCTCATTTGGCATTTTGTGATGAAAAAATGCATAGCAGCGCCTATCTGCAGCCATCCTGTTTTTAATGTCACTCCAGTGTCTCACCGCATGCACCGCTTCATATTGGGCAAGCTTTTCCAGCAGTGAAGCAGGTGCATTCCAGGTGATCGACTGCAACTCCAAAAACCCGACATCGAACCAGGACGCCAGCAACTGCCTGAGGTCCTCTTCCAACGGTTTGAATAGAGGATCCCTGTTCGCCAGGGAGACCAGTTCGGCACGCATATCCACCAAAAACTTCACCCCCTCGGGCAACGTGTTGAACTGAGACAAGAGTTGGATTCTGGGCGATACCAGCAATCTGCGCAGTTTCACTTCTGCTTTGTGCCGTAACAGATGATCGCCATCGGGAAACAGCTTTTTCCACTCGTCCATGGCAAGCGCCAGCTCATACTCATGCACCCCATATTCGCGAGCCAGCATCTCCAGAAAATTCCGCCGCCCGGTATCATTGAGCCCCAGGTAGGTGCGGCCCACATCAGCGGCCCTGGCGCGCTGGGATACATCTCCTCCAGCACCCTCAAGGCATTCATCTATCTGTTTGGCTAGCCGCTGCTGATCCTCTTCAGGCAGATCGTCACGCACGTTCCCGGTAATCCTGACAAGCGCCGCCTCCGTGATACTGCTCCAGCCGCGGCGCAGATACTCGAGTGTCCGATGAGGAAGCGTTGATTGGTCATTCTGGTCCATTTGATCTACTCTTTCGTTTCGATTTCAGGCAGCAGCAGGCCGCATGGAAACTCGCCGATATACGGTAAGTATACTGGTATTCTATACCGGGCCGAGATGCGATGGAGGGCAGACCGCGGCTTGCCGAATTGGCTGAAGATCATTTGCAGCAGTTGTCACAGGTGTGCGGGACCCAACCCGCGTCTGAGAAATATAATATACTTCAAAACATTACCGAATTTTTAAACGGACAGACGCTTGGAAAAAGCCACTTTTCATGAGAGTCACATCAGCATATAACGGGAACCATCGAAATCGCTCATGCATTTGAGTAAGGAACCAGAAAACCCAACGTGACCAGCCATCGCCGTCTTCCCCCGTTAAATCCCTTGAAAGCTTTCGAAGCGGCGGCCCGGCATCTGAGCTTCCGCAAAGCTGCGGAGGAGCTTAGTGTCACACCGGCCGCGATAAGCCAGATGGTACACACATTGGAGGAGTATCTGGATGTGCCGCTGTTCGTTCGTCTCAATCGCGCACTGCGGTTGACGCATGCCGGACAGGAGTGCCTACCCTACTTCAGCGAAGGATTCGACCGGTTGGCAGAGGGGGCGGCGCGTTTGCGCAGCGTGGAACGCAGCGGTTCGATCAAGATTCACTCAGCGCCCACTTTCGCAAGCCGCTGGCTGGTACCGAGACTGGACCGATTCTCCGAGCAGCACCCTGAGATCGATGTGGAGATCACGGCTGCCTACGATCTTCCCGACTTCGACAATGACGATGCGGATATCGCAATCGATTTCGGTTATGGGCAGTACGGCGATCTCTACTCCGAGCGGTTATTCTCCGTTTCACTGGTCACACTCTGCAGTCCGAAGCTTTGCAAAGGCAAAAATGCACTGAAAAAACCGGAGGATCTTAAACATTACCGCCTGCTGCATGATGAGGCACCCAACCAGCGCACCGATCAGCCCAGCTGGGCTGACTGGCTGAAAGCTGCCGGTGTGAAGCATGTGGATCCCCAGCGCGGCCCGCGTTTCAGCCATACCAACCTGGCTCTGGAAGCTGCAATAGAGGGCCAGGGGGTTGCACTCACGCTGGACAAACTGGCCGCGCCGGACATTGCCGCAGGCCGCCTCGTGATTCCTTTTGAATTCCGAATGCCGCTTGCGGCAGGTTACTATCTGGTGGCACCCAGGTCATCTATGGAACGGCCGAAGGTCGCACTGTTCAAAACCTGGATACTGGAGGAGACTGACAAGGACTCTTTTTCATCCATCCAAAAATAGAAAATATCACCAGAGGCATGTATGCTCGGATAGAATTGCTTAACTCAGCTAAATTGACGAATCACCAGATAAGTTGAAGTCACCGATTCAACTCCATTAAAAATCGAAGCATTGGCAAACCAGGCATGGAAGGAATAGAAAAATACCTCTTGCATACCAGTCGGAAGATTGTTCCGCTGTTGAAGTCGCTTGCCAAAAGGCCGGACCTGATTACCGCAAAAATTCCGGACAGTTCCCACAGTGTGATAACAGCGGTGCTCGACATCCTGCCCGACAGGAATTTGATCATACTGGACTACGGGCCCGATGATTCGTTGAACAGGAAACTGCTGGAGGCAGAGCGCATCATCTGTACAACCTACCATGAAATGGTTGAGACCCGTTTCAGTTGCACTGATGTCAAACGAGTAAAATACAAGGGTGAGCCAGCCTTCGCCGCACCTATACCCACTTCCGTACTCCATCTCCAGCGGCGCGAATACTTTCGTATCAAACCACTGATATCGCACCCGGCATTCATCAGTGTGATGCGGGATGACGAGCATCCGTTGAAGCTCAAAATCATCGACATCGGCGCCAAGGGTCTGTCGCTGGACGACAAATCGCTGCAGCTGAAGCTATCCGAAGGTGACCGAATCGAGAACTGCAAATTGACCCTGCCGGCCAATCCAAGTGTGAAAGTGAATTTTGAAATCCGTTATATCACCGATATCGGCTCAAAAGAGGGTCAGACAACGCATCGTGTTGGCGGGAAATTTGTTAACCTTAATGCAAACGATGAATTTACCCTGCAACGATTCATCAACATGGTACAGATGGAACAGAACGCCAAGCTCAAAGGATGACAGCGCTCCCCTCACCGCAACCAGCCTCAGCCTGACATCTCCCTTCGGTTGCATAGAACACACCGGTGATCGTTGCCGGATTTCAAGCCATCGCCTGAATCCATCGCCGGTGGATGTACGGTACGTATTTCCAGACGCTATTCGGGAATATTGGGTGGATCCAGATCCGCTGGCCTGACCGAGTCGGGCTCGACCAGATTGAGCAGCCAGGATTTGAGAATATTGACATGCTCTGTCTCCTCGCGGGCAAACTCAGCCGCCAATTCGCGCACCCCTTCATCCGGCGAGAATTCAGCCACACCGGCGTAGAAATCGCGTCCGCGCTGTTCGTTGCACAGCGCATATTCCAGCACCTGACGCCGGTTCATCATATAGTGAACGCCTTCCAAGGTGCCGCTCTCGGGGCCTTCCGGCGTGCACCACTTGAAATCCCAGGGAGAGATTTCCGGGAGATCGATGCCGAGGGCATGATGCTCGATCTCATGCGCGTGCAATTCACCATAATGGGCCAGTTTGCGAAACAGCTCCGCGACCCTGGGATTGTTGTGCACATCCATGCTGTCCGCCAACTCCTGATAACGCTCAACCGATTCGAACTCAAGTGCAATCGCATGCGCCAGAAAATCGGGTATGTCCCGGATGATTGAGGGATCGTTTTCGTTCATACCTGAAAGCCTAGTTCAAGTTGATCGATTTGTGCACGGACACTCCTCTCCGGCTGCCAGACTGGAACTTTGGTCTGGTAGAGCAGGCCGGTGGACATGCCGTCGTCGGCGTGGATACGCTTGGCCGCCTCGACCGGGTCGTCGGTTGCCTCCTGTTCGAACGGACGCACGATCTTTTTCCAATCGTTCTGGTCCGGGCGGAAGGTGGTGCACGGGCTCAACGCCTGGATGAAGGAAAAACCCGGATGCTGGATCGCATCGACCAGCAGTTTCGCCAGGTCGTTGGGCTTTCCGGTAAAGCCCCGCGCTATGAAGGTGGCGCCCGAGGCCAGTGCAATGGCGGCGGGGTTGAAGCTGGGCACGCCGGGGCCGTGCGGTGTGAGTTTGCTCTCCGCCCAGTCCGGCGACGTGGTTGGGGAGGCCTGCCCCTTGGTCATGCCGTACACCTCGTTGTCCATCACGATGTAGGTCATATCCATGTTGCGCCGGCAGGCGTGCAGAAAGTGGTTGCCGCCGATGGAGAAGCCGTCGCCATCGCCGCCCGCCACCAGCACTGTCAGCTCGGGCCGGGCAGCTTTCAGCCCCGAAGCCACGGCCAGCGCGCGGCCGTGCACGCCGTGAAATCCGTACACGGAGACATAGGCCGGCAGGCGCGAGGAGCAGCCGATGCCTGAGATCATGGCAACGTCTTTCTGCGGCAGTCCGAGATGAGCCAGCGCCTTGGTGGTCGCGCTGAGCACCGCGAAATGGCCGCATCCGGGGCACCACACCGGTTTTACCTCCGATTTGTAGTCTTTGGCCTTGAGCAGGGTGTCAGCAGGTTTTCCGGACATGTCAGATCCACTCCAAGATTGCATTGACGATCTCACCCGGGCGAATCGGCAGCGGACCGGGCTTGGCAAGCTTCCGCACCTCTCCATGCAGCAGATTCAGCGAATGAAGGTAGTGAAACAGCTGGCCAGCGTGGTTCTGCTCCACAACCAGCGTCCGCACCGCGCCGTCAATGGCATCAAGCATCCGCTGTTCCGGCAGCGGGCTCAGCAGACGGATGGCGACGACCCTCACCGGTCTGCCCATCGTCAGCAGCCGGCCGGCCGCTTCGAATGCCGCGCCCGAGGAGGATCCCCAGGTGAGGATGCAGAGATCGCCGCTGCCGTGCACCTCCGCCCAGTGTTCGCCGCCGTCGATGGCCGTTAACTTTTGCCGGCGCTTTTCCAGCTGAAGTTGATGATCCTGAGGCATACTGGAGGGTGTGCCTCTTTCATTGTGTTCCAGGCCGTCGGCGGTATAGAGGCAGCCCTCGGTGCCGGGAATTGCCATTGGGGAGATGCCGCCGGGATCGGCCAGCGTATAGCGTTGGTAATTTTCCGCGGCGGGCTGCGCCAGCCTGCGGCCGGGCCCGGCCGGCGCGGTGGGCGGAGGATCTGTCACGCTGCGCGCCTGGCCCAGGAACTGATCCGAGAGTACGATGGCAACCGTTTGCAGCGCTTCCGCGAGGTGCACCGCCCATTCCGTGGTGAAAGCACAGTCCCGGATATTCAGTGCAGCCAGCACCAGGTGGGGTGCGTCACCGTGAAATCCGTGAAGCGCGATATTCAGGTCGGACTGTTCTGACTTGGTGGGGATGCCGGTGGAAGGACCGCCGCGCATGACGTTGGCTACCACCACCGGAGTCTCACTGGCCACCGCCAGACCCAACCCCTCCATCATCAGGCTGAGGCCGGGGCCGGAAGTAGCGGTCATCGAGGGCACACCACCGAAAGATCCGCCGATAATCATGTTGACCGAGGCCAGTTCGTCTTCGGCCTGCAGCAGCACGCCCCCCACTCGCTCCAGATTGGGTGCGAGCCACTCCAGCATCTCGGTTGCCGGTGTGATAGGGTAGGCGGCAACGAATCGCACCCCGCCGCGTATGGCACCGACGCCGCTTGCCTCATTGCCGCTGATGTTCCAACGTGCAGGGCGATCCTTAATGCGGGGCAGCCGCTGCCGCAGCTGCTGCGGTTTGGGTTCATTATATCCGCAGCTGATACACCGCTGCGACGGAACGACCGCCGACGCCCCTTTGCGCGCCAGCTTGGCGTCCACCACTGTCAGCATTGCCTCCTCGGGAATGCCCAACAGCTCCGCGAGCACTCCAAGCGCGATCATGTTGGTGCGGCCGCCTTCGATCCCTTTGGCCAAAGCCTCGAGGGGCAGCTCTACCACCCGGGCGCCGTGGCGGGCAATATCCGGCGGTATCTCCCCGGCTTCGGGATCGCAGATGATCAGACTGTCGCGGGTAAGCGGGATCTCTTCGGCGAAGCGGCTCACGTTGAGCCAATCCAGCGCGATCAGAATATCGAAACGGTCATCCAGACATTCCACCGGGGCAACGCCGGCTCGCAGCATCACCGCCGATTCCCCCCCTCGGATCTGTGGCCCCGCGGAACGGCCCATCAAGCCGTAAAATCCTGCGTTTGCCACCGCGATCAACAGCATCTCTCCGGCGGTGACCGCGCCGCTTCCTCCCGAACCGGTAATGGCAACTGAGAGAGTGTGTGAGGACTGTCCCGGATCTAGTTCATCGGACACTTGTTTTTTCCATCTGGTGATTTATTCATACTCGCACTCCGTCTGCGGTCCCTGATGTTCAGCCAAGGCATCGGCAGCAGTGTGGCCTCCCGATTGGATTGATAATATCAGTAAGGAAGAAAATGGTCATATACGATTGTGTTGAATTCCTCGGAATGGAAAATAACTCCACGCATGCCGTGCAAACAAAACTTGCTGCCAAACAGCGTTACGCAAGATCAGGTTAACCGCTGACAAGTGCCGGCCAGCAAGGATGTCCCCTTTTGCTTACACCGTCAATTGAGCACAGGATGCCGGCGTTTTTCCAGCAGTTCGGACTGGGAAGGTTTGCGGTGACGATAGCCCTATTTTTTGTGCTATTTTGACAAACGAAGTTATACTTTCACCGAGGTAATCTAACCGCTCATCCACGAGCGCCAAAATCGGTGCACTGAGACAAAAGAGGCAACAATGTATCAAGGACTGACAGAACAGATGCTGGGATTCTCACTGGCAATGCAACAGATAATGACCGGGCATGTACAAAAAACGCTTGTCAGGCAGCTGGAGGTTTTCCAGACAGCGCAAAAACCGATTGTTAATCAGGGGCTGACGCTTGGTTCCAACCTGCATAACATCTTGACCGAGCAAATCAGGTTATTGACTGCAAACATGCATGCGCCCATGGCCGATCAGATAGATGATTTCTCTTCAAGTGTACAACGCATCATGGCCCAACAGCTGCAGATTTTTGCCGCAAGCACGCCAAATGCCACGCAGCATCAGATGCAGGAGTTCGTTGAAAGTGTGCAAGCCGTTGTCGCGGAGCAGATGAAGTTTACCAACGAAATACAAAGATTACTCGCCGATCAAATGCAGCAGTTCACGGAAAATCTGCAAAAATCCTTGGCCGACCTTATGGGGAAATCTGGTTAAGGCAAACGAGCAGCTTCGCCAAGATACCTACACACGGTTCTAAACAGGGCTGATGGTCCGGCCCCAAAGTCTAACCTCGGCGGTCATGTTCGTTTCACAGTGTCCCAGGCCGACACCGCAGCTCACTCTTCCGATTCCGAATGCTTTCGCGACGACGCACGCTGCCGGATTTTTCCCTTCTGACTGAGGCGCTCCATCGGCCCCGGTCCCGCTTCAGGCATCAGCCGCTCCAACCCAGGCAACAGATCCAACACACGAAAAATCCGGATGAGGCTGGACATCTGTGCGGAGGAACCGGCCTCGATCCGTTCCAGCGTACGCTTCGAGACGCCTGCCCGCTCTGCCAATTCTGCCTGGGTAACAGAGAGATCAAGCCGCCGGCGAGCAATGCGTCTGCCGATTTCTCCTAGAATGGCCTCATCTGAGGCTGACTCTGCTATGTTCATAGTGGTTGGCATTACCTAGTGCTGCCCAAGTAAAGTTCGTTGGCTGACCCCTCTACGTGTGCCCGCTATGGCGCATCAAGCCGGCAAGCACCGCCTCGACTCGGCCGAATCCAATGCGCTCCTGTTCCAGGCGCAGGTTAGATCCAAGGCGATTGTCTCTCAGCTCGTCGTACAGCGCACGCTCCTCCCGATTCAGCCTTGGCAGATCGCGTAGCGTCTGCTTTTCCTCCTCACCCCATTGGGTCTTACAAGCGAGTAAAGTGGCGCGATCCATCAACAGGGAGCGAGTGTGGGGAAGATGTGCGCGCAGCTGATCGAGAATCGCAAAACCGTGAGTATCCACGTCGCCCCAATAAAAAACCTGACAGTGCATCAGCCAGTCCGCCTGCGCCAGCACTTCGAAACCATAACCGGCACCGAAGATCAGCAGGCTTTCCTGCAGTGGAGGAAAAGCCAGATAGTTGATCTCATTTTCGGTAATGAAGACGCGTGCGACTCCGGGTGCCAGACGGGCAAAGCTCGCTTCGTCCAGTGTTATATCCGCGTCCCCCGCGCCCGGCCACAACGCATATGCCGGATCGAGCAGGCGCAGCCGGATTCGCTGGGGCCGGTCGCAAAACCCATAACGCCTGGCAAAACCGGCTATTCCGGTGACTCCGGCATCAACCGCGTCAGACTGCAGAATCAGATCCAGCCACTGCATCAGCACGCCCCGGTGCGCTTCGATGAATTTGCTGTGCACGCCTGGGATGTCGACCTGACGCAGGTAGATGCCTGGACGCGGATGCCGATCGATCCAGTCGACCACGTCGAGCAGACGCTCCCATGCATCTGCCAGCTCCAATACTTTGAGAGGTCTGCGCAAGATCCATTCCAGCAGCAGCGGCTGACGCTGCCGGGCAGACTCGACCAGGTTGGAGAAAAGTGCTGCCTGTCGGTGCTTGTTCAACACAGAGAGCGCGTCTTCGAGCCGGTCCACCCAGACCGCTTTGGGCACCTGGTTGGCGCCGAGCACCCTGTGGCGCAGATCGCGCATCTCCACCCGGTAGTGCGGCACTGCACGCAGTTCGGCGATCCAGGCCCGCACCTGGTCGAACTGTTCGGCGAGTTGCGCCGATGTCGGGCCTTTCAGCATCAACCGTCTGGGAAATGTCGGCTCACCGGAAACCATCCCGGCCAACAGCTCACCCCGATCCCAGCTGCGCTGCAGCTGTGTACGGAGATCCCTGGTATCCGTCCAATTCACAGTGCTGAAGCCCTCTCCTTCTCCTGCCGGTACTCCTCGATGGAGAGATTGCGCAGCATGGAGACACGGCCGTCATCGCTATGGACGAAGCCTACGCTGTTGACGAATGGCTCGATGATGTGAATCTTCTGCAATGGGGTAACGATCAACAGCTGCAGATTGAGCTGGGCAAACAGGCGCAGCCCGTATTGCGCCGACTCGTCCGAGCCGCGCCCAAACGCCTCATCGATAACCACGAAGCGAAACGAGCGCGAGCGTACAGCACCCCATTCCAGTCCGAACTGGTACGCCAGACTGGCCGCAAGGATGGTGTAGGCAAGCTTCTCCTTCTGGCCTCCGGATTTTCCGCCCGAGTCGGAGTAGTGCTCGTATTCGCTGTCATCCTCGCGCCAGCGTTCGCTGGCGGCGAACAGAAAGCCATTGCGCACATCGGTAACCTTGGCGGTCCAGCGCCGATCCGAATCTGTCTGTCCTTCACGCCCGCGAAAACGCTCAATGATCTGCTTGACCTGCAGGAACTTGGCCTCCGAATATTGCGCATCTTCGGAGCTGGTGAGCGTCCCCTCGGTACAGGCGCGCAACTCGTTCTGGAAGTCGCGGATCTCGGGATCCGGACTCAGCCGCGCTTCGAGACGGATAAAGCGCCCTGAATTGTAGTCGATCTGTGCCAGCGACTCGTTGATGCGCGCGATGCGTTCTTTGATCTGCTCGCGCTCACGCGCCAGCTGCGACTGAAAATTGGCCACTTCGCGGATGGTGTTCTCATTCAGCAGCTCCTTGAAGCGTGCCTCGAAACGCGGCAGGTCATCGGCCTGCAACGCTTCGAGCATGGTACGGAATTCGAACGCTGCTTCGATACTGGCATCCACCTCATCTGTCTCCAGTCGATAGGTCTCCTTATATTCGGTCATCGCGCGGATGATCTTTTCACTCAGATGTTTAATGCGTCTCTCTTCCGCGTCGATGCGCGTCTGCAACCAATCGCGCATCTCGCGTTCGCGATTGTCGCAGGACTCAACGCTCAAATGGTGTTCACCCAGTGCTTCGGGTCGCAACTGCTCCAGGCGTGAAAACCGCTGTTCATGTACCGCACTTGCGGAATCGTCCAGCAGGGCCAGAATCTGACCGCGCAGGGCTTCGGCATCCTCGCGTTTCTGTCCGGTTCTGGCACGCTCCTCCCGCTTCATCTCCAGCTGGTTCTCTGTTTGTGCCAGTCTCTGTTCCAACTGCTGCAGCTGCGCGGTCAACGCCATAAGCAGGTCCGAGGCACGCTCCAGCTGCGCTCTCTCCGCTTCGAGACGGGCAACCTCGGCGGCCACCGAACGCCAGTTGAGTTCGCGGAAATCACGGTACTCACCGAGCTTGATCAGCACACCCAGCTGTTCTTTCAATGCAGCCTGCTCGCGCTGCAGTCGGGCAATCTGCGCGCCTGTTTCGGCCAGACCAAGCTCCAGCTGCTGCTGCTCCGCCTCCAGTGCCATAATCTTCCCGGTGTTGCTCCAGCCAAGCACGTAGCGGCGACGATCATCGATGCGGTGCCGATCGTCCTTTTCGTGGCGCTCTCCGGCCGACTTGATCTGTCCGGCCTGGGTGATTGCGCGAGTCTCGCGCAGGAACTGCTCTCCGGTGATGCAACAAGCGAGATTGAAACGGTGGCTCAACTCACGTTCCAGCCAGTCGTAAAACGGCGAGTCCGATTTGATTGCCAATTTACGTACCAACGAGTCGGGATGCAGTTCCGGAAGCTCAAGCCGGGCGGAAGCGCGCACCCGGAAATAGACCAGCCGTCCGCGCAGGTGAGTGCGATCAACCCAGTCGGCAACCTGACGGTAACAGCTATCGGGTACCAGCACAGAGAGTCCGAAGTTGTGCAAGAGCCGCTCTGCAGCGCCCTCCCACGACTGTTCCTCTTCGCGCACCTGCAGCAGCTCGCCGACAAAAGGAATCTCGTCCGGAGGCAGATCCAGCGCCTGGCAGAGCGCCGCACGCATGCGTATCTGTTCGTCAGGAATATTGCTGCGCCGGCTTTTCAGACTGTCGATCTCAGCGACCAGCTGCCGGTGTTGCTGTTTGCCCTGGCGCAGATCGACCGATCGTTCGGTCACTGCATTCTGCAGATCCGCCTCGTGTGTGCCGGTCAGTTCCAGCTGACGCTTGAACCCCTGATATTGCCTCTGAAACGCAGATTCATCATCTACCGGGTGACCACCTACGGCTCTGACCAATTTGGCATAATGCTCTGACTTTACTTTTCTGGCATCACGCTCAACACCTTTTACCCGAATCTCTTCAGTAAGCCGTTCCAGCCTATCACCGCCATTGGCGGCGATACTCTGTTTCAACTCTGCGCTCTCCGCGCGCTCTCCGTTTCTCTGTTCGGTCAGCTCCTGGACGCGTGCCTCCTGACGCAGCCACTCCTCTTCCAGTCCGCTGATCCTCTTCTCCAGCAGAGTCTGTTTGAGTCCCGCAAAGTAGGACCGCAAAGCCTCTCGGCAGGCGCGCAGCTCCTCGGTCGAGTCGGTCAGCTCCTTGTGCCGGTCGCAATCCGCTACCAGCGGCGTCAGCATCTCTATCTGCCGCTTGGCCTTGAGGACCGCTTCATGGGCGCGGTTAAGATCATCGAAATGGGCAATCAGTGCGGTGATGCGCGGTACCATATCGAATGGTTCGAGCATGTGGTTGCGTACAAACTCGGTCAGATTGCCGACCGACTTCATGGATACGGTCTGGTGAAACAGCTCCAGCGCCTGCTCATTGCCGATGCCAAAGCGCCGCCGGAACCAGGCGCCATATGGCGGAAAACTGTCGAACAGGTCGACACCGTCGGCGCGCAGTCGCTTGCGCAATTTGGTGATCTCCGAACCGAAGCCGGCAAAATCGCGTGCTATGGAGAAATCCCGTTCGGCTGCGACGTAGAAACGTGCCGGCTGCCCCTGTGCGTCCTTGATCCAGAACACCTGAGCCAGCGTCACCGTCTGATCGTAACCGGCGTTATAAAACACGCCGAGGATCACCGAGTAGCTGTTGTGGTCGCGCAGCGCTACAGGTTTGGCGGCAGCGCTCATCTCGCTGCGTTCGGTCTTGTAGTAGCCGAGCACGTAGGACTTCAGGGTTCGCTCCCTGCTGTCTGCGCCGGCCGCCTTGTTGTAGGCGACCCTGTGCGCCGGCACCAGCAGACTGGTGACCGCATCGACCAGCGTTGATTTACCGGTTCCGATATCGCCGGTCAGCAGCGCATTATGGCCCTCAGCCTGCAGCGTCCAGACACGGCTATCGAAGGTGCCCCAGTTGAAAACCTCCAGGCGGTGCAGGCGGAATCCCGCCAGCGTATCGTCTGCAGCGAAATCCAGCCCCAGCGTCTGCGGTAATTCAGACATCATTACCAACCCGGTCTGCATCATCGAGCTGTGCCTTGTAGGCCAGCAACCGAGCATCGAAATCGGCCAGCCACTGGGCATCAACGAATGCCTTCAGGATGCGCCGCACCTCGAACACCGCCGGTTGCCCCGCAGCGCGATTCATGCGGCGCAGGAAACCCAGCTCGACAACCTTGTTGATGTGGCTGTCAAGCTGGTCCGTCAGGCGCGCCTCATTGCTGGTATCAGGTAGAAATACACGAATCAGCTCAACCATGTCATCACGCGTCAACACAAGCCTGATCCCTTGCGTATCCAGGCCGCCGCCGGCGTCGAACTCGGCCAGTTTCTTGCGCAAAAGCGCCAGTAACAGGCTGACCGGAAACGACAGCGGCCGGCGCGCCACCAGGCGCGGTAACTGATCCACGGAGTCGTCGTCATCGCTTTGTCCCGAACGCAGGAAAGCGTAGCCTTCCGCCTCGTCCAGCACCAGCTCAAGCCCCAACACTGCGACATAGTCGCGCACCCGTGCCTGAAGGTTGAGCAAAGTGCTCCAGAGGCCGGCGGCACGCGCGCTCGTCTCGTCACGATAGATCACCCCTTTGAGCAGCGGAATGACCAGCGACGAAAGATTCTGCGCCGCATCCGCTTTGGGTTGTTGTTGCTCCCTGTTCATCTGATAAATATCACCCGCGGCAACCGCGCTCGCTTTGTCTGTTGCGCCCCACCCCGCGTGCTGCCGGACCAGACGATGATCTCTTCAGCCTCTTCATCAACCGTACTCGTGAAGGGTCCACCCGCCAGCTCCAGATAAGCCAGCAGCTCTGCCAGGCCATGCTGCAGCGGCCATCGCCTGCACAGCTCACCCAGGGAAACCTGGGTGGTGCCCTGCAACGCGCGACGGATTTGCCCGGACAGAACCACCTTGTCAACCACCACTTGCGAAAAGAGCTCTGTGGCATCCACATCCACTTCAGCCGCTTCCAATACCATATCATCGATGTGGGACTTAAGTTGCGGCGAATATAACGGCCGCTCGAGCGGCAGTTCTATGCCTACTCCAATTTCGTCAATAGAGCTGAATTCACCGCGAGGCGGCGTATTGCGCAGGCCCAACGCCTTGCTCTCGATCCCGCGCAGAATCTCCATGATTCGTCGGTTCTCCAGCCAAGCCTGATCGTCGAGAAAGCGCCGCAACTGTTGTGATAGCTGGGCCACGGTCTTCTGCGTATGCTCACCTGCATCGAGCCAGTCATAATGTACCCGCCGGGTGCGGGCGTCCGGATTCAGCTCGGCTACAGCCGGCAGAACCAACACATGTTCCAGCAGTTCACTGAACTCCTGCTGTCGTTTGCTTGACATAAGGAAGTCCCAGAAAGCGCGGAAGCTGCGACCCTGGTCAGAGCCGGCAATGGCGTCGCGCTCGCCCATGATCTCCTCCAGCAACTCTCCCTTTGCCCCTTCCCAGAGAGCAATGCGCTCACGCACCCCCCGGTCCAGCGTACGAAAGTTGTGCTCAACCTCACGAAAATCGGAGAGCAGTTCACGCGAAATCAGCATGAACTGCTGAAAGCGCTCTTTCAGAGCCGTTGCATCCAACAGAGGCATATCACCGTCGAGTACGCGGGATATCTCGGCATCGATTTCATCACGCCGTTTCTGCAGTTCGGTGACACGCGCCTGTGGGTCGGTCTCGCTGCCGTTGTCGATCTGCTTGAGCAGTTCAAACAGTGTCAGCAGGCGCGATTCCGTTCCGACAAAGGCTCGTTCGGTCAAAGACTCCAGCCAGGCTATAGCCTTTTCCGTGGCCGGGGTCAGATCGAAATAGGGTTCATCAGAATCCTGCAGATAGAACTTGCGCAGCCAACCCCTGTCACTGCCGGCCCAGTCGTTGAGGTACTCCAACGCCGCCTTGGGAAAGGCATCGGCACCCAGACTCTCCCGCAGCGCGAACAAATCGTCCTCCAGCCTTTCAGCCAGATCGGCCTGGGAAATCACCCTCTCATTGGGTTGAATAAAAACCCTCTGCAGAAAACTGATCACCAAAGGTGCATGCTGAGAGTTAAGAAGCCGCCATGCAGGATGTGTCTGGCGCAGCAGATCGAGCGTATTGAAATCCAGACTCATCTGGAAATAGTACCTCAAGCGCATCAGCTTAAAAAAGGGCCGAGGGCCAAGGACCAAGGGCAGAGATAAAGAAAGGTGATTACCTCTGAGTCTCAGCAGCAGCTTTTTACGATAGCGCTATCCGACAACACCTCTCGCAGAGACCGCCAAGACACAGAGAAAACAGTACATAGTCAGCTGATCTATAGAGGTCCGGATTGGCTGACAGAGTGGATCAATATAAACCTACCAGTTGCATAAAATTGGGGCATGTAGTCATTTTCGCCCTACGAAAAAAAGCGTTATCGGTACCAGCGAACCCGTGGCTCAAATTCACTCCCAGTGATGTTGAATCACTAGTGATTTGTAGCCTGGATGGAGCGAAGCGGAATCCGGGTAGAAAAGAGGCTATGTTTGTGCCCCGATCCCGGATTCCGCTTCGCTCCATCCAGGCTACGGATGATTTTTTGCAACATTCGGGTAAACTCATCCGACCGACCCGCAGTTCCGTAATCTTAAAGTTCCTACTTTTTCCATCTGATTCCAGATTCGACAAGAATCGGGTGGTGCGCTATGTCAATATGACAGAATCTGTACCTACCGGATTATCTGTCAGGCAGGTGAACAAAATTGATCGAGTCTTCGTTTGAAACGCAAAGCCGCCACTATGCCGTCGTCGCGCGGGCAATTGAATTCATCCGCACCAATGCACGCAGCCAGCCCAGCCTTGCCGATATCGCCGACGAGGTGCATCTGAGCGAGCAGCGGCTGCAGCGGCTGTTCAGCGCCTGGGCAGGCATATCGCCCAAGCGTTTTCTGCAATACCTTACCAAAGAGCACGCCAGACAGGCGCTCAGCCAGTCCGCTGATATCCTGAGCACGGCATTGGAGAGTGGACTCTCGGGGCCCGGCAGGTTGCACGATTTGATGGTCAGCTGCGAAGCCATGACGCCCGGAGAGATCAAGGCGCTCGGAGAGGGTGTAAGTGTCGGCCATGGCGTAGCACCCACCCCGTTCGGCAATGCACTGATCGGCTAAAGTCACCTTATAATCTAAGCGGGCTCCACGCCTTTGCGAGAGAATTACAGGAAGGTTTTGCAAATCCTGCAGATTGCTGAGCTTCAGGGGTAATCAGGTAAAGTAAAGAACAGAAAAGCGCAATATTCTAAAGATGCTTCGGTCAGCCCTCAGCCTTGCTCCTCTGCCCTCTGCCCTCATATTGTAGTTCTGACATCAAGCCGAGTTATACTTTGCACTTTCACCCCTTACCAAGCGGCCTTTGAAACCAGTGATTTTCCCCGACTTGCCTAACACACATGCGCTGTTGATCCTGCTGCTAACGGGAATCGCACTGATTCTCTTCTCGCGCGACCGCATCCCATTGGAAACCTCCAGTCTGATGATCCTGGTGACACTTACACTGGGATTGAGTCTGTTTCCTTTCCATGGCGGGAAGGAGACGTTGAGTGCGGTGGATCTTTTTTCCGGTTTTGGCCACCAGGCACTGGTGGCGGTATGCGCGCTGATGGTGGCCGGACAGGCATTGGTACGAACCGGCGCGCTGGAGCCGCTGGGCCGTATTCTGTCAAGGTTGTGGGGACGCTGGCCGCAACTGTCGCTGCTACTCACCCTGGTCCTGGCGGCACTGCTCAGCGCTTTTGTCAACAACACCCCGATTGTCGTTCTGTTGCTCCCGATTCTGGTCAGCGTCGCGATGCGTACCGGGGGTTCGCCCTCCAGTGTGCTGATGCCGATGGGTCTGGCCACGCTGCTGGGCGGAATGGGGACCACGATCGGCACCTCGACCAATCTGCTGGTGGTCTCGGTAGCAGCGGATATGGGCCTTAAGGAGATCGGCATGTTCGATTTCCTGCTACCGGCCGTCATCGCGGGTTCCCTGGGAATCTTCTACCTGTGGGCGATCGCTCCCCGTCTTCTGCCGCGCCGCGAAACCCCGATGAGCAATATTTCACCCAGGGTCTTCTCCGCAGAACTCAGCATAAACGAGGACAACCCACTGGTCGGTGAGACGCTGGCAACCGCAATAAAACGCACCGATGGTGGACTTAAGGTTGACCGTATCCGCCGGGGTAACAACAACTTTTTAATGCCGATTCCGGATGTGGTCCTCAGAGCAGGCGACCGCTTGTTGGTTAACGATACACCGCAGAACCTCAAGGAGTTCGAGCAGATTCTGAATACCGCTTTGTACTCAGGTGAGCACCGGGTGGATGAAGAGCACCCGCTGCAGGCACAGGACCAGCAGATAGCGGAGGTGGTGGTTGTACGCGGCTCATCTGTCAGCGGTGTTTCGCTCCGCCAGGCGCGTTTCGTGCAACGCTATAACCTGGTCGTGCTGGCCCTGCATCGGCAAGGCCGGGCGGTCTGGCCGGGCGGCGGCAGAGAGCTGGCCGATATTCTTCTTCAGGTCAGCGATGTACTGCTGGTGCAGGGATCCAAGACGCAGATAGCTGCCCTCAAGAAGGACAGCAACATGCTGGTGCTCGATGCCACCACCGATCTGCCCCATACGGACAAGGCACCGCTGGCGCTCGCGATCATGGCAATGATTGTGATACTTGCCGCTTTCGGCATTCTGCCCATCGCTATCAGTGCGGTGTTCGGTTCGTTGTTGCTCATCCTTACCCGGTGCCTCACCTGGCGGGATGCCACCAGCGCCCTGAGCGCCCAGGTCATTCTGATTGTTGTTGCCAGTCTGGCGCTGGGCAATGCACTGCTGGAGACCGGCGGCACCAACTATATCACGCAGATCTTCCTCTACCTGACGCAGGGCGCATCACCGGGAATGGTGCTGAGCGGACTGATGCTGCTGATGTCTATCCTTACCAACATCGTATCCAACAATGCGGCGGCGGTCATAGGCACGCCTATCGCGGTGAGCATCGCCCAGCAACTCGGACAGCCGCCCGAGGCGTTCGTACTTGCAGTATTGTTTGGAGCCAATATGAGTTACGCAACGCCCATGGGATATCAGACCAATCTGCTGGTAATGAACGCGGGCGGTTATACCTTTTCAGATTTTGTCCGAATCGGTGTACCGCTCAGCCTGATGATGTGGCTTGCACTGAGTTTTCTGCTGCCGGTTATCTACGGTTTTTAACCCTGTTTCACCGATTCAATTCCGAATTTGACAAATTTCACTTGTTTTAACCGGATATTTGAATATGGGTGGAGAAGACCACTACTCCTTCAAGGTGATAATTGCGGGATCTGCAGAAAACCGACCATGCATTGAGGATGTTAACTTCTCTGCTATTTTTACTACCTCTCCCGTCTCGTATGGTCTGAATTGTTGCGCACCCCAGACGACGCCCGGCCAGCAACTATCCTCCCGATTTCTGCCAACAACATGAACATGCAGCTGCGAAACCATGTTTCCGATCATGCCGATGTTTATCTTGTCGGTCGGAAAATTCTCCACGATAAATTCCGACAGGAGATTAATCTGGGACAGTAGCTGCATCTGCAATTGCATCTCCAGTCTGTAAAATTCAATTTCAGCTGTTTCCGGAACCAGTACAAACCAGGGAAACAGCGCATTTCGCATCAACAGCAGTTCGCTGCCTTCCAGTCGCCCAAGTGGATGACAATCTCTCTTTAACCTGGGATCCAGCAGAACTCCCGACATTTTCAGTCTCTCGGATATCAGCTTTGATTCATTCATTTTCCGTCAACCGTGCACGCCACTGTTCAGAACCCGTATCATGATCTCCCACGAACCGTGTTGCTGAGATAGCTGTTATTCTGATAGCCGGGCATTTTCTATAAACGCCTTGGCTTCTGTCGTGCCGACGCCCAGTTGCCGCTTTACCAGTTTGGTCGCTTCCACTATTTCATCACGACTGAGCAGAACCGCAAGCAGAGAGTTGAATTCAGTCTTTGTCATTGGTCTCTCGATATCAAACTGGAGATGCTGATCCCCGGCGACGCTGGTATGCTGCACAAGTAGCTGGCGCAGTTTCTGCCTTCCCGGAGTGACGTGGGTCCACTCCACTTTCAGCTGATCCGGATTGACAAAGATGACCGGGCGGTCATGAAAGCGAACTTTTCCATGCCGGCCTGGATGGCGCTTTTTTTCACTTGCAATTTCGTTTTTGATATTTTCCACTTCCGAACGGGGCGCTTTGTTCTTACGTGCGATGAAAAGCTCATGCTTCAGATCATCGACCCTGAAGTGCGCCGGTTTGCGCTGACTCTCGAACGCCAGAAGCGACTTTATCTTACCCATGTCGACATAGCGCTGATTCAGTCTGATGGTTAAAAACCAGCGCCGGATCTGGCGTTTTCCATCCATATCGGTGGTCGTATGAATCTCCCGCTGCAGTTGCGCTTCTGTGATCTCCGGCCATGACAGATACAGTGCAATAGGATCCTCTTCCGGTGAATCATCATGCAGGTAGGAACGGTATTTCAGTAAAATCCCGCCATGGCCAATTCGTGCCAACCAGTTGGCTGGTGAGAAAGTCGCCTTCAGCGCACGCAGAAGTACACGACAGATACCCCACATAATCAGGGTGTAGAGTGCGGACAGTAAGATGCCCCAGGCAATCGAGGAAAGCACAGAGTGGATAAACAGCGCAAGCCCGGCAACCAGACCTGACAGGAAGATCAAAAAGCCAAACAAAGGCCCCCACGGCGAGATTCGAAACAGGAGATCGTCACTAGGTGGCGGAAGATTTTCTTTGGAATATAGATTCATCTTCAGCAGAACATAGAGGAATCAAATGACCTGGGGAGCAGGCCGAAAATGTTCACCTGCTCCATGGTAATTTCGTCGTCAACGCCTTCATTCGTTCACTCAGCTCATCGCGTATCGCTTTGACACCGGAGAGACAGTTCGCCCGTGAATCCAACGCAACTGCCAGTGCAGCTGCACCCTGCTCCTCTATCCGGGCCAATCCCGCCCGCGTGCCTGCTCTCAGCGCCTGAGCAACCGATTCGGAGAGTGTCGGCACGAGCTTGCGCTGCAGCAGCCACGGCAGCAGCCAACAAAGTAAAATCAGCAGGCCCGAATGGATTGCATAATCGAGCCCCAGGAACTGGGCTTTCCCCTGGGTACCCTGGTAAAAACGTATGACCAAATGGTATACCACCCAACCGGAGGCGGCCGCCGGCAGCAGCCAGCTCAACCAACCCGCCATACGGCAGACCCCGCGTCGAATGGTGCCGCCAGGCAGCAGCAGCGCATTTGCGCATGCAGCTTCGCCTCCCTGCAGAAACTCGCCTTTCGCATCCTGGCGCAGCCGTTGCAGCCACTTCCCGAACGGAACCAAGGGTACACTTCGTTGCTGCAGTGATAAAAGGGACGGAGGGATTATATTTTATACGATTGGTCTGACAAGAAGGATGCCATGCAAGGCGCATGGCGATCTGTTCAAATAATAATTCCTCCGTCCCCTGTCCCTGCAGGCAACTCCTCAAAATTACTGAGGCTTTGTGAAATCTGGAAAACTAATTCCGCAACATGTAGCTAGTGTCAGGACCTATGGGCAAAACGTAGTCGTGGGAGGCAATAACGATATTGGTTACTGCGTCAATTACCTTTGCGGTTACGAATAATGATCTACTTCCTTGCGCATAGGTGCCGACAATTACAGCTTGGGCGTTATGTTCTGCGCTAATGTTTTGCAATTCCCGCGAAAGCAGAAACTCTCCGCTCTGGCTTTTGATATAGACGTTCTTCCTAAGTAACATCTCTATAACGGTAAAGCCTTTGTTGGAGAACTGGGTGACAACCTGTTGGGAAACCATACGACCAAAAGTTGAGGATTGAAACAGATTATCAATATTGACAAAACTTGCCGCAATCACCGGGCGGCTGGGCTGCAGTCTCCCCCCTGCCTTTGTGATCAATGCCTCTGCGGCCTGATGGCTGGTTGCCAGAAGATCAGCATCGGCAATAACTTCCCTTTTCATATTGTTAGGTACAGTCTCGCAGCCAACCAACAGTAACAGACCCATGGTTAACAACAGGACAGCAATCAATTTTCTCATGGCGGCTCTCCTCAGTTGTCTACGACTTGAAAGGTCTTGCTGGCGGATTGGGGCCGGTAATTACCGGTATCTCCGTCATTGATATAGTAGATACGGGAGTCGGACATCAGAAAGCGCCCGTCCTTTGTCAACTTGGTGGTGATCAAGACTTCAGTTGGTGTAGGTGAAGCTGCGCTTCCGGAGAACAGATCAGCACCAACGGCAAAAGGAACAACTACCCAGCCTGGGTGGGTTTGAGTAAACGCATAACCAAGCAAAGCCACCGAACCCGCAGCAACCGAATAGGTTCCCATCGGTGGGGCGGTGTACCCACGATCATTGTGAGTAAGAATCTTGATATCGTAGCTTAGGTGTGAGGCTGAACTTGAATCGTAATTCAACACCAGTGCCCCTTGTTTAACCAGCTGACTCTGTAGCAGGTCGTAATAGGCTTCAGCGAAAGCACTTCTGTTACTTGTGGGCTTATTGATTACCAGAGCTGTACTGCCTTCTGGAAGCGATCTCATAATCTTTTCAGATTCGATTCCAGCAAGTACATCCCAATGATGGCCGGCCTGCATTATCTGCTGATTAGTTGCCGGGTATGTGGTGGCGTGTGGGACCTGCGCGTGGTTTACAGCGCATCCAGATATAAGTAGAACTGCACTGCCTATAAGTAAATAATCAAGTAATTGGTGTCTTCCGTTCTTCATTTCTCTTTTCCCCTTGTTTCCCTGAAATCCAAGAAGTGTTTTCCTATCGCCACCTTCTGGTGATCCTTAGTGGTGATCATAAACTGGAATTATCCAGATTGTAAAACCTACATAAAAATTGTTGGTTCTTCACACAAATGCAGGCATGATCGGGCCGTGGCAAAGAAGCTTCCATAATGAAAAGGTTTGGCCATATGACAGGGGTTTGTGACTAATGGTATTTACTTAAGCCGTCTATTTACTCTTTGTCATCCTGGCGGAGGCCAAAATCCAGCGACTTTGGGGCATTTATAGCCACCGGATCCTTATATTTGTCACGATGACAGAAATAATTTTCCTGAGCAAGTGCCACTATGGTCTGTCCTCAGTTTTTCACACATAATTTGTGTAAGATTATATGCATCAATAGTATGATTATATGTAGCACTATTAGAGACAAAGATGACGACCACACGTAAAACAATCACCGTCACTGGCCAGCAGGATGAGTGGATCAAGTCACGCATCGCTGCTGGCGAGTTTACCAACGACAGCGAGTACATTCGCGATCTGATTCGGCGTGACCAAGCACGATTTTCTGAGATCGAAGCTATCCGTGCGGCACTAATCGAGGGCGAGGAAAGCGGCATCAGCGACCGGACACCTCAACAGATTCGGGAAGCTGTAAAGAAACGACTGCGAAAGAATGGCCAGTTACCACTTAAGTCGTGAGGCGCTCGAAGACCTGGACCAGCTTTATGAATTTGGCATATTGACCTTCGGTTTACGACAAGCCGATGTCTATTTTGATGGGATTGTGGACAGATTTCAGGAAATGGCTGACAGACCGGAACTCTATCCAGAGGTCGATCACATTCGCCAAGGTTACCGCCGCAGCGTTTACAAGTCGCACTCGATCTACTATCAAATCAGCCTTGACGACATCGTCATTGTTCGTATTTTGGGGCAGCAAGACATAGGCGAAGAGTTAGCCGATCGCCGATGACTTGCAACCTATGCTCAACATGACCGGACAATACAGAGGCCAACTGCTGCCGGACCCAGGATAGTATTAAGTACCATCCGGATCAGAGCACCTATTGCTCACTTACTCCATGGTAGTCTCGTAGTTAGCGCCTCTGATCGCTCACTCAGCTCATCGCATATCGCTTTGACACCGGAGAGACAGTTCGCCCGTGAATCCAACGCAACTGCCAGTGCAGCTGCACCCTGCTCCTCTATCCGGGCCAATCCCGCCCGCGTGCCTGCTCTCAGCGCCTGAGCAACCGATTCGGAGAGTGTCGGCACGAGCTTGCGCTGCAGCAGCCACGGCAGCAGCCAACAAAGTAAAATCAGCAGGCCCGAATGGATTGCATAATCGAGCCCCAGGAACTGGGCTTTCCCCTGGGTACCCTGGTAAAAACGTATGACCAAATGGTATACCACCCAACCGGAGGCGGCCGCCGGCAGCAGCCAGCTCAACCAACCCGCCATACGGCAGACCCCGCGTCGAATGGTGCCGCCAGGCAGCAGCAGCGCATTTGCGCATGCAGCTTCGCCTCCCTGCAGAAACTCGCCTTTCGCATCCTGGCGCAGCTGTTGCAGCCACTTCCCGAACGGAACCAAGGGTACACTTCGTTGCTGCAGCAGATACTCCAACTCACTGGCCATATCATGCAAACGGGTCTCTATTCGACTGCTCCAGATCCCGGACAACAATACCGACGGCTGCAAGCTGCCCGCATGCTCTCCCGGCTCTTTTTTCGGTGCACGCCATGGAAGAACACTCTCCTGCTGAAAACTCCCTGCCAGCAGCCGGCCGTTGGTCGTCAGTTCTGCATCCACCTCCTCCAGGCTCTGCAGGAGTTTCTCTCTCCAGGCAGTCTCCAGTTCGTCCAGCGGTAAGCCTTCCAATCTGTCAACAAATGCTTCGCATACTCTTTCCAGCTCCTCCAGCCTCGCCTGCACGCCGAGCTGCTGCAGCAGTTCAAGACCATAGGTCTCAATGGCCTCATTGATCGTCTGTTCCAAGCGGCTGAAATCGTCGTCGTCCCGCTCAGGATCAATGCAGCTTGTACGCAGAATGACCGGATCGCCGAATCCCTCCTGCTGCAGTCGCCGCCGAAAGTGCTCCAGCTGCTCGGAATGACCCTGATCCCACTGGTTCATAACAAACAGCCAGGAGTGCTTCCCGCCGCGCTTTTGAACAAATCGCCAGCCGATGTCATCCTGATAGCGTCCTGGGCTTACAACATAGATCAACCAGTCGACATAGGGCAGCCATGCCTGGACAAGAACTCTGTGCTGCTCTTCCACACTGTCGAAATCCGGCATATCCAGCCAGGCTATCAGACGCCTCCGGTCATCTGCATGGTACGCAATTCTGGTCTCTTCCAGCGGCAGATCGGCGGGGAACTCGCCCAGAAGGTAATCGCGATGCAGAAAGAGGGTCACCTCGTGGGAGGTGGGACGTTCCACACCGGTACGGGCTATGCTCTCTCCGGCGAGACGATTCAGCAGGCTGCTCTTGCCGACACCGGTGCCGCCAAAGAAGGCGACAATCAGCGGCCGTTGGCCCTTGCGGGAGAAGATCGCCTCCGCCTGCTGCCGCTCTATCTCCCGGAGCTGATCAATATCGCGCCCGGATATCCAGCCCTCCGCTGATGCGGCTTCGGACCATTGTTCGAGCTTTTGATGTTGTTGTTCGAATAGTTCGTTCATTTGGGGCCTGTCAACAGTGCAAGCGACCGCTCAGCATGCTCGATCAGTTCGGTTGGAATGGCATAACAGCGCGCTTCGGGAATCCAGCCCGGCAGATGCAGCAGCCGTTCCGCCAGTACCCCCCGGAACAGAGTCTGCCGCAGCAACACCAGTTGCCGCTCTTTCAGCTCCGACTCCACCTGTTTCATATATCCCCCCACCGCTCCTTCGGCAAGCAGTGAAGTGATTGAGAGCATGGCCGGGGTCAACAACAGATCGTTGATGCCCACACCACCCGTTTTAACCGCCAGAACAATCGCCGCGGTATCGGTGGTTAGCCTGGCTGCCCGCAGTCCGTTCAGGGTTGTGGGATGCTGCTGAAGGTGGCGATAGAGTCGCTGGCTGGCCTCCTCGATCTCCGCCTCAAAGCCTGACTGGTAGTCAGCCACCGCCGCCTGCGCCTCACTTCTGATAGGTGTACTCTCCAGATTCAGCAGCGCCAACAGCTCCCGCCACCAGGCATTGGCCGAATCCTCTCCGGCAAGCAGCCGCTCACTGGCTTTTCGCTGCAACTCTATGAGCAGGTGCGATACCGTCTCCTGCAGCACGCCCGCCTCCTGTTCATGTCCTCCGGCACTCTTCCCTGAAAAACGCTCCTTGAACAGCGCCTGAAGTCGTCGTGCCGGCCAGGTCACCACAGATCTGACTTTGGTGAGCGCCGCAGCGATTCCGGGGATCTCCAACAGCTCCAGCAAACGCAGGATGGCACGCTGCAGCGCGTAGGAGTAATGCAGATTATCCAGACATTCACGCCGGTAGACGACAACAGCTTCTTCAATGCCGGTTTCCACCGCGCGCTGCCAATAGTCGGCTGCTGCCAGCTCGCGTCTGAGCGGAGCAGTCCACTCGCTCCAGTGTTGGCCGAGATAGGCAATCAGTTTTTCGGAAGACCGGCCGGATTCCGGCGAGTCCAGAAACTGAGCCAGGTGTGTGCGCAAACTCTTTGCAGCGGGAGTAACCGCCAGTGCTTCGCCCGCTTTTTCGACATAGGGGAGGGAGAGAATTCCGGCAACGGATATGGATTCGACCTGCAGCCGTTTTTCCAGAGAGTGACGCAATGCGGCCTCTTCCATCCGCTCCGTCTTGTTCAGGCAGATCATTAGCGGGATCCCCAGAGGTGCGATCAGGCGAAGCATTCGCCAGACCGAGCGGTCGGCGTACTTCTCCCTGCTGACCACCAGCAGCAACGCGTCCGCCAGCGCACAGAGCTCGGGCACCGTGTCGCGGTAGCTGCGTGAGCCGACCGAATCGAAGTCCGGGGTATCCCAGACGATCGAAGGCCGCCTGGCAAATGACTCTGCCTGCCCGGAACGGGAAAGTGAGAAGAGGTCGCCCTCGCCCGGACTCTCCGGTTCAACCTGCCGCCATCCCGGCAGAACCGACTTGAGGCAGCGGTTCGCATCCGGTGTCATCTCCTCGCTGACGAAACCATGCGCATACCGGGTATGACCGGCCAGCGGGCTTGCCGCGGCCATCTTCGTCCCGAGCAGCAGGTTGACCACACTGCTCTTACCCGACTGGGTTGGACCGATTACGCCCAACTGAAGCGGCAGAGACCACTCCTTGTTGCGCTGGATTGCGTTGCGCAGCAGCGCATTGGCAAAAATAAGCGTAGGGAGTTTCTCCCCGGAATCGGTATCCGGTGGGATAATAATGCGCTCGCGCTGCTGCAACAGCTGGAGAAACTCGCTGATATCCTGGAGTTCGGAATACATGGATGGAGAGGATAAACTGAAACAGGCCGGCGGTCAGGTGTTAGTTTCGAAGATTAAAAATCAGGCTAACCCTTTTCCCCGTTTTCTTCCGATTTCTCTTTCTGCTCTTGTATAGGAGATTTCCGGGGAGAGAGATCTTCATCCATCAGTATGCGGCTCGCCTCTCCTTCAAGGTCCTCGAACTGTCCGCTTCTGGCAGCCCAGAAAAATACACCGACGCCGACCAGTCCGAGAATAATCATGCCGGGAATCAATCCGTAAATCACATCCATAGTAACTTTTCAACAACTCCCTGCAAAACGACGGGAAAGTGACATTATAGACTAAAAGCGTTAGTGCCCTGGAAGGGCCAAGGGCCAAGGGCCAAGGGCCAAGGGCCAAGGGCCAACGAGGATACCATCCATTTACTGTCGCTCAATTTGCTTAGCATGCACCGCCGCTATCTCACGGACTTGAACAGTGTCCTGATCCTTGCTGCATTCCCAATAACCAGCAGCGAACTGACCGGCATGGAGACTGCTGCGACCAAGGGTGTAATCAGGGCCATCATCGCCAATGGAACCATAATCAGATTATAGGTGATTGAGATGGCGATGTTCTGCCTTATGGTACGCAGGGTCCGGCGGGAGAGCGCCGCAGCCAGCCGCACCTTTTCAAGTTCACTGCTTATCAGGACGATATCCGCGCTGGCTATCGAAACGTCTGTGCCTGAACCCAGTGCGATGCCGACATCCGCACGCACCAGTGCCGGAGCATCGTTGACGCCATCCCCCACCATTGCAACCTTGTGCCTGTCAGACTGGAGTTCACCGATCATCCGGTCTTTCTGTTCCGGTAGCACCTCGGCAATAACCTTCATCCCACCCAGCCGTCGGGCGATCTTCTCGGCGGCAGCCTGGCGGTCACCACTCAACAGAGTCACATCCATACCATCCCGTTTTAGCGCGTCGATAAGCGCCGGCGCGTCTTTACGAAGTCTGTCATCCACTGCAATCAAAGCCTGCTCAGTGCCATCCACGGCGAATCTGAGGTAGCCAACCCCAAGCGCATCCAGGCGCGCCGACTCAGCGCTAAAGCGGGGATTGAACGATACCTTGCGGTCATCCATCCAGGCAGTTGTACCAGCTACAATCCGCTGACCCTGAAAGGTTGCGCTAACCCCGAATCCCGGCCGGTATGCGAAACTTTCCACCGCAGAAGGCGGGATGGAGAGTCCGGCATCTTTCGCACTCGCGATCACCGCCGCAGCGATCGGGTGTTCCGAGTAGCGCTCAACAGCTGCAAGCTGTTCGAGGACACGGCGCGTCTCCGGTCCCATTTGGCTAGCTTCCGCACTCCAGCTTTCGCTCACAGTCAGCAGCGATACGACACGCATCCTCCCTTCGGTCAGGGTGCCCGTTTTGTCGAATACAAAATGGCGGATGGATGAGAGCGTTTCCAGCACTTCGCCATTCCGGACCAGTATGCCGTGTCGCGCTCCCAGTCCGGATGCAACCGCGATCGCCATCGGTGTCGCCAGCCCAAAGGCGCATGGACAGGTTATGATCAGCACCGCAGTGGCTGCCATCAACGCTGTCTCAAGATCACTCTTCAGCCACCAGATGAAGGTGACAACAGCAAGCCCTAAGGTAACAGCGACAAACCAGGGTACGATACGATCGGCCACGCATTGAATCGGTGCTTTGCTGGCTTGTGCCTCCTCCACCAGGTGAATGATGCGGCCCAGCGCCGTATCCTTCAGCAGCCCCTCCACCCTTATCATCAACGGACCGTTCCCGTTGATGGTGCCGGCAGAGACAGTATCGCCCACGGTTTTCTCAACCCCTCCGGATTCTCCGGTAAGCATCGCTTCATCGACCGAGCTGACCCCCTCACTGATGGTGCCGTCCACCGGAATGCGTTCACCGGGTTTCACCAGAACCCGATTTCCGGGTTTTACAGAACGGATGGGTACAACCTTCTCCGCGCCATCCTGTACCAGCGTGGCCACCCGAGGTTGCAGATCGAGCAGGCGTTGAGTCGATGCGACTGCCTGTCTTTTGGAGAGGGCCTCAAGATAACGCCCCAGAAGAATAACGAAGAGGAAATTGACCACAGTATCGTAGTAAACCTCACCGGAGATGGAGCCGCTGAGTGTGACATAGAGAGAGTAGAGATAAGTGACGCTGGCGCCGATCGCAATCGGCAGATCCATACCCAGGTACAGATTGCGCAGTCCGTTCCAGGCACCCCTGTAGAACGGGTAACCGGAATAGAGCAGTGCAGGCGTCGCGAGCGCGAAACCGACCCAATGAAACAATGTGCGAAACTCACCCTTATCAGCACCCGAGTAGAGGGCGATGGAGATCCACAGCAGATTCATCATGGTGAAACCCGCAAACGCCATGCGATAGAGCAGGCTTCGGTTCTGCCGGTTTATCCTGCCTTCGGCAGTATCCGGATCGTAGGGCACGGCTGCATAACCGATCTGACCCAGCCTGCCAATGATGGAGGAGAGCTTCCGGCGACTGTTGTCCCACTTGATATGCAGCTTACGCCCGGAAAGGTTGACCCGGGCTTCAGTAACGCCCGACATCGCGTGCAGACTGTTTTCGATCAACCAGACGCAGGCAGCACAGTGGATTCCTTCAACCAACAAGTGAATATCCCTGAGTTCGCCCAAGTCCCCGACGAACTCCTCCTGCACCTCATCCAGATCGTAAAAACCCAATTCGCGCGGCAGTTCAGGCGGCGGCCCCAGCAAAGTGCCTTCGGGAGTCCGTTGGTAAAACCCCTCAAGACCTGCATTGTAGATCGCCTCACAAACAGAGCGACAACCGTTACAGCAGAACGATCGCGACTTACCGTCGAGTTCCGCGTCGATTCTATCGGTCCCAGTAATCGGAAGCGTACAGTGAAAACAGCGCTGCTCCGGGTCAGCGGTCTGTTGCCGGGCTCTGCCCACTAATTGACGCCGGCGCTGACCCAGTGGGGATGATTATACTCGTCTTCGCCATTTTTCACGCTGACCAGAATATCCCAGAGTCCGAGTATTGGAAAAGTTACCTCAGCTTCATATACGCCAATACCGGTTTGTTGCATGGGCACGGAGAAATCCTGCTTTGCGTCTGATGGCCGGTATACATAGAAAGTGACCGAATCGGGGGTTACAGGTGTTCCGCTCCTGTCGGTAACACGAAACCTGTAATGGGCGGGTTTTCCAATATCCACTGCTTCCGGTGCTTCAAGTTGCATATTCCAGCCAGGATCCCGTGCCAGCTTTTTAAGGCGGTTCTGCTCGTATTCCTGCCCCCGTTGGTAATAGTCGTTGTGCACCAGCCCAGGATTGGTCTGAATCGCCAGATAGATCCGAAAACCACTGACCAGTATAAAGGTCACCAGCAGTCCGACCCATGCTATCACCCAAGGGCTGCGCCATGCTGATTGTTTATCTCTCATACAGCTCTCTTCAGTTCTGACAGGATCGGACAGAGATCAACTCTCCCCACCGGCACTCTGTGTTAATCCGGTCCCATGAATACGCTCTGCCGTTCGCTCATAAAGGGCTGTCCGCTACTATCCCTGCCTTCGGCCCGAAAAAGGAGAGACATTGACCCACCTTTAATGTTTTCGCGCGGCACCCTAACGAAAACGGTTCTTGGCGTCACTTTACCATGGCGCGAGCCAATCGGCTTTTCCGCACCCGCCATCTGCAGGCCATCAATTCCCGTAGCGCTGACGGTAACGTCCATATCCTCGGTCATCTTGTTCAGAATCTTGACCGTGTATTTATTTTGAATGGATCCATCACTCTGTATCACAAACAGCGGCTGCCGGTCATGAATGACTTTGATTTCAATTGCCTCCAGTGTGGAGAGCCCATAGGCTATGCCAACCAGAGAAAGCATCAACACAGCACCATAAATCCAGATCCTCGGTCGCTTCAACAGCGGTCGATTCTCTTTACCGCTAAGCGTATCCAGAGATTCGTAACGGATCAGCCCGGTCGGACGATCGAGCTTCGTCATGACAATATCACAGGCGTCGATGCAGAGAGCGCACATGATGCACCCCTCCTGTTGACCGTGGCGAATATCCACGCCTGTCGGACAAACCGCTACGCATTGATTGCAATCCACGCAATCGCCGGTCGTCTGATCATCCGATTTCTGCCCCTTTTTGACTCGTCCACGCGGCTCTCCCCGGTGAAAGTCGTAGGTGGGAACCGCTGAACTATTGTCCACCATCACACCCTGTATCCGCGCATAGGGGCAGAGCCAGAAGCAGGTCTGCTCGCGCAGGTACCCGGCCAGCACGTAGGTTCCCGCAATGAACAGAGCAAGGGTGATCAATGCGGTAGTCCCGAGACTGAAACTGGCCAGGTCAATCCAGAACTGCCGGGCATCAACAAACCAGGTGATAAATCCTACCCCGGTAAGAAACGCAATCATCAACCAGAGCAGATGCTTGATACCCTTTTTACTGATTTTTTCGAAACTGAGAGGTGCTTTCTCGAGTTTCCGCCGTTGCGCCGGAGGACCCTCCAGTTTCTCTTCTATCCAGGTAAAGACATCTGTCCAAACCGTCTGGAAACAGAAAAATCCACACCATACACGTCCGGCGATTGCGGTAACCACGGCCAGCAGTATGGCAAAAAAGAGCAGCAGCAGTGAGAGCATCCAGAAATCCTGCGGCAATATCGTCACACCGAACAGATGAAACTGGCGGTTAGGTATGTCGAACAGAACCGCCTGACGATCCCCCCAGCGCAGATAGGGGCCCAGAAACAATATCAGCCAGAGTGCATTCGTCAGCCACTTGAATCTACGCCATTTACCCCCCACCCGCTTGGCGTGGATAGTTTCATCACCGGTATTGATATGCCAGTGAACGGCTTCTGCATAGAGCGCCTCTACGGCTGTGTCCCGTTGCAGCTGCTTGTTGTCACTCAACGGCTCTCTCCTTTGCGAATCAATTCAAATGAGACGACTTAAAAAGCAATTGGTTCAATATCTTGGCCGTCTTTCAAAATGCTGAAAATAAGCTGCTCAGTCTACTTTAAGAGCATCACGAAACAATGAGAATTATCAATTTTCAAAGCGTCTAAAGTCACAATAAAAAGGGGGGAATGGCTCCCCCCATGAGTTTGATATTTTGTGTGGGCCCTACCCTTGTTTACTTTTTATGGGCTTGTGCATCCTTTTCCATCAAAGCCTTCATCTTGAACATAAGAAACACAAAGATGGCCCCTGCAATTCCCACTGCAACGATGGATCCCCATACCACCGGATCGCTAATCCCCATATCTATTTCCCTCCATGATACTCGGCGCCGGCCGTTTCGTTACCAAGCCGGCCCCACACTACAGTTTCATTTTCGAGCGTTACGGTTACTGACCACCGCCCAATTTGTGAACGTAAACCGCCAGTTTCTTGATTTCATCCTGGGAGAGACGCTCACCAAACGCCGGCATAACCGCCTGCCTGGTGTTCGGATCCGTAGGATCATTCACACCGTGCATAATGGTGTATTTTACACTTTCCAGCACACTCTGGTCATTTTGCGGAACGAACCGATACAAACTGTCGGTCAAATTAGCCGAACCCAGAGCCGCCATGCCTTTTCCGTCCATTCCGTGACAGGCAATGCAACCTTTCTGTAGAAACAACGGTGATGACTCCGGCTTGCCGGCCACTACCGCGTTGGCCAGTTCATCCACCTCTTCAGCTTTCAGAATGTTGCCGTGGGCAGTCATAACGCCTTTACGGCCGCCAGTGATCGTCTGCTCGATATTCTCAATCGTGCCGCCATACAGCCAGTCATCGTCCACCAGCACCGGGAAGCCCGGGCCACCCTGGCCGCTTCTTCCATGGCAGGCCGCACAGTTGTCGCCAAACAGCACCTTCGCGGAAGCGACTGTGTAGGCCGAGAGACCCTCGTCTTTTAAGATATCCGCAGCAGACAGTCCAGCCAGCTTTGTCTCAAATTGAGCGCGTACAGCTTCGACCTCAGCAACGCCTTCGTTATACTCCTTCATCTGAGTCCAGCCAGTCACACCCTTGGTGAACCCCTGACTGCCTGGTAGAGCCGGCCACATGGGATAGATAACACCATAGGCTACCCACCAGATTAACGAAGCCCAGAAGGCAACCATCCACCAGCGTGGCGGCGGGTTTGCAAGCTCCCGCAGATTGTCGTCCCAGATGTGCCCGGTATTGTTTTCACCCGGAAAAGGATTTTTATCCGCCATTTTTTTCTCCGCTTCTAATTTGTTCGTCATCCACCGGGATGTACTTGTTCGGTTCGAACTTATCCCGGTTTTTTGGACGCAGGACATAAAAATACAGCCCCACCATGAGCAGGAATATGACGACCGTAAGGATGGTTCCCACCCAGTCGGTACCGGTCATTGCCTGCCAATCCGTATGGAAATATTCCATCAGGCTACTCACGGTACACCTTGTTTTCATCCAGTTTTGCCATGGTGCCCAAAACCTGCAGATATGCCACCACAGCGTCTTCCTCGGTCTTGCCCTCTACTTCCTTGGCAGCCGCTGCGATATCGGCATCGGTATAAGGAACACCGATCATCTGCATTCCCTTCATATGGTCGCCTATGGAGTCATTCACCGGATTGCCCTTAAGCCAGGGATAGTTTGGCATGACCGACTCGGGCACAACCGAGCGCGGTGCCCGCAGATGCTTACGGTGCCAGTCGTCCGAGTACTTGCCACCGACACGGGCCAAATCCGGACCGGTCCGCTTGGAACCCCACTGGAACGGATGGTCGTACATCGATTCGGAGGCGAGCGAGTAGTGGCCATAGCGCTCTTTTTCGTCGCGGAAGGGACGAACCATCTGCGAGTGACAAAGGTAACAGCCCTCGCGGATGTAGACGTCGCGGCCAGCCAGTTCCAACGCCTTGTAAGGTCGCATGCCGTCACCCGGCTTGTGATCGTTCAAGGTTTGACCGTCCTGCCGCTGCCATATCAGTTCAGGCGCACTGTTATGCTCCATTGTGCTCTTGAGATAGAACAGCGGAACAATCTCAACGATACCGCCCACGGAGAGTGCGATCGCCAGTACGATCACCAATCCCCAGACATTTCTTTCCATGCTCTCTTGCATTGCCATTGTTTTTTACTCCTCTCAAGCAGTGGCGGGCGCAGTACGTGCAGCCTGCACACTACCGTCAGCTGAAGCCTTGGCAACGGTCATCAGGATATTGAACACCATCAATACCGTGCCCAGCAGGAAGATCATGCCGCCAACGGCACGCATAGCGTAATATGGATGCATCGCTTCAACCGATTCGGCAAAGGTGTAAGCCAGCGTGCCGTACTCATCATAAGCCCGCCACATCAGGCCCTGCATGATGCCGGAGACCCACATCGCCACGATATACACTACCGTGCCGATTGTCGCAGTCCAGAAATGCGCATTGACCAGTTTGGTGGACCAGAGTTGAACATGGAAAACCTTGGTCATCATGTGATAGATCGCACCTATACCCACCATGGCAACCCAACCCAGCGCACCGGAATGAACATGCCCGACGGTCCAGTCTGTATAGTGCGAGAGTGCATTGACCGTTTTGATCGACATGACCGGGCCTTCAAAGGTGGACATGGCGTAGAAGGCCAGTGACATGATCAGAAAACGCAGCACATAATCGGTGCGAAGTTTGTCCCAGGCACCCGAAAGCGTCATCATGCCGTTCACGGCGCCTCCCCAGGAGGGGATGATCATAGCCAGTGAGACCGCTGCACCCAGGGAACCGGTCCAGTCCGGCAAAGCGGTATATTGAAGATGATGTGCACCCAGCCAGACGTAGCCGAACATCAGGGCCCAGAAATGGATTACCGACAGACGGTAGGAGTACACCGGGCGGTTGGCCTGTTTTGGAACGAAATAATACATGATCCCCAGGAAACCCGCGGTCAGGTAAAAGCCCACCGCATTATGCCCCCACCACCACTGGATCATCGCATCCTGCACACCCGAGAAGATGGAGTAGGATTTAAACAGCCCAACCGGAACAGCGAGACTGTTTACCACATGCAGATAGGTGATCATCACCATCATGCCCAGGAAGAACCAGTTCGAGACGTAGATGTGCGATGTCTTGCGGTTGGCGATGGTCATGATGAAATTGAACATGTAGGAGAGCCAGACTACCGCGATGGCAATATCGATCGGCCACTCCAGCTCAGCATACTCCTTGCCCTGGGTTAGACCCAGCGGGAAAGAGATGACAGCCGAAACGATAATCAGGTTCCAGCCGATAAAGGTGAACCATGCCAGTTTATTGCTCCAGAGCCGGGTGGCGCAGGTGCGTTGAACGGAATAGAAGGCAGTCGCCATCAGTGCACATCCGCCATAGGCGAAAATCACCGCGTTGGTATGCAGCGGACGAAGACGCCCAAAAGTGATGTATTCAAGATCAAAGTTCAAAAAAGGCCATGCCAACTCCGAGGCGATATATACCCCGACGAGGGCACCTACCATCAGATAGACGGCTGCCATGACCGTGAACCAGCGCACGACTCCATAGTCGTACTTTTGCTCAGCTGTGGCGTCCATGAATCCCCCTAAAAGAAATATTCAAAGAAAAACTACATAAAAAGCAAGGTAATGCATACACCAAAACCCCAAAATATTGGGTTTTGAGTGCGCGGTATGACACCGTAAAAACTGATAAATGTCAATATGCCGCCCTCTATCAAAAACATGATAAAGCCTTAAAATCAGCCTATTACAAATTGTTTTTTAAAGATTTTTTTGATCAGACTGGATTGTTGATTTGGATCAATAAAAACTAATACTCTTATTTTGTTTTATACACCTGGATAGCACAGAAGGGAGCTGTGGAGATCAGCCGGCAGTGAGCTGTTCCAGAGTGTTTCGATCAAGGATCAAAATGCGCTTGCGCCGCAGGCGAATAGCGCCTGATCTGCCCAAACGAGTCAGAACCCTGCTTACCGTCTCGCTGGCCAGCCCCAGATAACTGCCGATATCTGTTCGCGACATTGTGAGGATAAACTCGGTACCTGGCATTCCACGCCGAGTCAACCGGCTGGAGAGACTCAATAAAAAGCCGGAGATCCGCTGCTCAGCAGACTGATGGACCAGCGACGAGACCAGCTGATGGCTGAATGTCACCTCTCTCCCGAGCAGCTGAATAATGGATGCCTGAAGTGTTTCCAACGGCCTTCCTGATTCCGGCAAACGGTCGATGCGCAGTTGGCAGACACTGCTTCGCTCCAACGCTCTAGCGGTACAGGGATAGGTTTTCTGGGACATTGCTTCGACGCCGATCAGCTCCCCCGGGAACTGGAACCCAATTATCTGCCTCGACCGTCCTGCATACTCCACAGAGGTCTTAAACGAGCCGGATTTGACCGCAAAAATGGAATGGAAAGGATCTTCCTGACGAAAAATTGTTTCCCCCCGCTCCACCGGGTGCCGTCGCACTAATACCCCTTCCGGAACGCCGCTGGCCTCCTCCGCATAGTCAAGCACCATGCAGATTGGATCCAATCCACAATCCTCGCAATCCACTTCGACCAATGCATCCCGGATTGCCTGCGGTTCACATTGGGAGTGGTGAGTCGAAAAACGCGGTTTGTCCATTGCGCATCCAGCTTAATATTCAGGGCTATTTTTTAATTATATGATAAATATCAGAACAGATAGCGGAAGCCAACCTCAGCACAGGCACTGAAGTGCAAGGACTATTTAAAAATCGTATCGACTGAGAAGCCATCTTTTTCCAATATAATCCGCAGCCTCTTAAGTGCATCCATCTGGATCTGCCGCACCCGTTCGCGGGTTACTCCCAGCTCATTGGCAACCTCTTCAAGCGTCGAATTTTCATAGCCGTGCAGGCCGAAGCGGCGCTCCACAACTTCGCGCTGCTTTTGATTGAGTTTACCAAGCCAGGCATCAATATTGGCGTTCAGCCCTTCATTCTGAATACTCACTGTCGGATCCTGGATTTGACTATCGGGGATGGTATCCAACAGGGGCTTGTCTGCATCCTTGCCAAAGGGTGTATCGACCGAAGCAATGCGTTCATTCAGGCCAAGCATTCGCTTCACCTCGCCAATCGGCTTATCCAACAACTCGGCAATCTCTTCGGTAGTTGGCTCGTGATCCTGAATCTGCGCAAGATTCCGCGCAGCCTTGAGATAGACATTAATCTCTTTAACCACATGGATCGGCAGCCGGATTGTCCGTGTTTGATTCATAATCGCCCGCTCTATCGTTTGGCGAATCCACCAGGTGGCATAGGTGGAGAAGCGAAATCCTCTCTCTGGGTCGAATTTTTCGACTGCCCTGATCAATCCGAGGTTACCCTCCTCGATCAAATCCAACAACGCAAGTCCCCGGTTCATATAACGGCGGGCAATTTTAACCACCAACCGCAGGTTGCTTTCGATCATGCGCTGGCGGGATGCCATATCACCCTGCTGGGCCTGGCGGGAAAACATAACCTCCTCTTCTGCAGAGAGCAGATCCGAACTGCCAATTTCGCTCAGATAGAGCCTGGTCGCATCAACCTGTGCCCTGGAAAAATCCCCGGCATCAAAAGTTATCTTCTCTTCCGCCTTGTCGTCATCCGTTTCCGGTGGCAACAGATCTGATTCAGGCTCCGAATCCAGCTCGATATCATCGTCATCATCATCTTCCGATGGAGTTTTGTTTGTCATGAAACCGAACCTTAACGTCGCCGGGGAAGAAACTTCAGTGGGTTCACGGGTGTCCCGTTTCTCCTGATTTCAAAATGCAGCGTTGGCTTTCCCGCTCCATTTTTACCCATTTCCGCCAGTTGCTGACCTTTTTTCACAACCTCCCCCTCATTCACCAACAATTTTCTGTTATGGCCATAAGCACTGAGATAGTTTTTATTGTGTTTAATTATGATAAGCCGACCATACCCTATCAAACCACTTCCTGCATAGACCACCTTCCCACTTTCCGCGGCAACCACCCGCTGGCCGCTGCTGCCGCTGATTTTTATACCCTTGCGGCTCGGATCAACATTGGAAAATCGCTGTTCCAGCCTGCCATTGGTTGGCCATTGCCAAACCAGATTTGTGCGTTCAAGTAAATTGCTGTCGACGACCTTCTGCTTTTGCCCTGTCAGGTTTCCCTTATTGTCAGAAGATCGCCGGGCGGCCACCTTTGCTTCAGGCGCAGTTTTCGCGGTGGTTGCAGAGCTGCCGGAAGACGCTTTCTTATGTTCTTGCCCTGGCGTATCGGGTGCCACTCGAGTAACCGGATAGGAGAGGCGTAACGACTGTCCCGGATATATGGTGTACGGCGGACTGATACCGTTCCAGCCGGCAAGCTCCTGAAAGTCCACTCCATAACGCCAGGCGATGGTGTAAAGGGTATCTCCTCTTCTTACCCGATGATAGGAGGAGCGGTTTCCGGTTTGCGCGCCTGTTACCCTTTTTTCCAGGGAAACCACTTTTGCCCGGGTAGGAGTACTGCAGCCACTGATCTGTACGCCTGCCAGCAACAAAGCGGCAAGCGCCAAAAAAATTAACCACCTTGCCGTCTGAAAGGTCACCACACTAAAATTTGGCTACCAGAATCACCCCTATCATCAACACCACCGTAGCCCAGCCGATTCGTTCAATATACTGTTTAAGACTAGCTTCCATTCTTTCACCTCCCCAGGCCATAAGCGCAGCAACCAGAAAAAAACGTGCACCGCGACCAATCAGTGATGCCAGAAAGAACGGCACCAGCGCCATTGAGATAACACCTGCCGTAATGGTAAATATTTTGTAGGGAATAGGGGAAAAACCAGCAAGAAAAATAGCCCAAAACCCCCATTCGGAGAACCACTCCCTGGCCCGCAGATAGCTGGCGTAATATCCAGCATCTTTCAATACAGGCTCCACCAGTTCGAACGCGAACACACCGATTGAATAACCGAACAGGCCACCGAGCACCGATGCGACTGTTGTGATAAAGGCAAAATGCCAGGCACGGGAAGGCGCAGCCAGCGCCATCGGCGCCAACATCACATCCGGTGGTATCGGAAAAAAAGAGGACTCGGCAAAACTGAGGCCCACCAGGTAGCGTGGCGCATGCCGGTGCCGCGACCAGAGCATCACCCGTTCATAAAGCGAGGAAAACAGGCGCATTCATTTCACTCCGCCGGCAAAGAGGATGTCTGTCATTTTCTTAGTCAACAATGTTTGCTCAGTGTAACTACTCACCAGTTAGGTGGGAACCCCCATGGGCCGTCTGTGGAGGAAGCGTCTTTGGCAGGGAAGCCAAAGTCGAGCCTACAGGGATGTATTCAAGGCGTCTTCCGGAACAGACTGTCGATGGGGGCATGAGTAGTTACCAAACAGTTTCCAAAACCACACTACAAGATTCCACCGAGCAACGGAACAAAAACCACTCTTTCCAGCAACTCCTTCTCATACCCCGCCGCGGTGCGGGTAACCCGCACCAGAACCTGTGCATTTTCCTGTCCAATTGGCAGCACCATACGTCCGCCCTGCTTCAACTGATCGACCAGAGCACGGGGAATTCCCTCCGGTGCCGCGGTAACCAGAATCCCATCGAACGGTCCATATTCGGGCAGCCCCAAACCGCCGTCTGAATGGTGCAGACGAATATTTCTAAACCCCAGTTCCTGAAACCGCTTGCGCGCCAGTCGCTGCAGGGATTCGATACGTTCAACGCTGTAAATCCGCTTTACCAGTCTGGAAAGAACCGCCGTCTGATAACCCGAACCGGTTCCGATTTCAAGTACTGTATCCAGCGGCCCCGCCTCCACCAGGAGTTCGGTCATGCGAGCCACAATATAGGGTTGGGAGATAGTCTGCCCATGACCTATAGGTAGTGCTGTATCTTCGTAAGCCCGGCTGGCCAATGCCTCATCCACGAAGATATGCCTTGGGGTTGCACGCATCGCGTTCAGTACATTGAGATCCTGGATGCCCTTCTCCCGCAGGCGTTTTATCAGACGTTTGCGGGTGCGCTCGGAAGTCATGCCGATGCCACGATGCAGGGGATTGATCATTGCGCTATCCCCTCGATCCATCTGCTCAGGTTATCCAACGCAGCATACCGTGTCAGATCCACCTGTAATGGCGTCACCGATACGAAACCCTCCCGCACCGCATGGAAATCCGTACCCGGACCGGCATCCTGTTCCACCCCGGCAGGGCCGACCCAATAGATGGTACGACCTCTCGGGTCGGTATCCCTGACCACTGGCTCTGCTTTGTGCCTGTGTCCCAGTCTGGTCACCCGAAAACCCTTCAAGGATGCAAACGGCAGATCCGGTATATTGACATTTATAATTGAATCGGGGGTGAGCGGTGAAACCGATAGATGCTTAACCAGCATGGCCGCCACCTGCGCACCGGTTTCGTAATACTTTGGTTCATGATTGGCCATCGAGAGTGCAATCGCCGGCAGTCCCAGAAACCGCCCCTCGGTGGCAGCCGCCACAGTACCCGAATAGAGTACATCATCTCCAAGATTGGCACCTGCATTAATACCGGCAATAACCATATCCGGTTCCCGTTCCAACAGACCGGTAATTGCCAGATGAACGCAATCCGTTGGTGTACCATCGACGCGGATGAATCCATTTTCCGCCTGCTCCGCACGAATAGGATTCTCCAGTGTCAACGAGTTACTAGCCCCACTCCTGTTGCGCTCGGGAGCCACAACAGTTATCTCGGCAAACGACATCAGCGCTTCATACAACGCAAAAAGTCCAGGCGCCCGATAGCCGTCATCATTACTCAACAAAATTCTCATTTGGCCGGAATACCCGATACAACATTACGCTCTGCAAAGCTGAGACTATACTGGAAATATATGCGGGACTCATCCCGCCATTCCAATCGGAAGCGTACCCAAACACTCAGGCGGGGTGGATCGTATCCTTTACATGGTCGAACTATTTGGCACTATATACGGGTAAAAGGCATCCACTGAACTGTTCTGCGCGCAATGCGGCAGTCAGCCTCAAATGCGAAACGCTTCAGGCGCTGGAATCATGACCAAAAAGAACCACGACGCGGATGAGGAGCCAAACCTGTTCCTCAATGAGATGAGCGGCACCCTGCGCCATCGCGACGACCGGATTGAACCCTACAGAAAAAAGATAAGACCCTTCCCGCTACCGCCGGAAAAAACTGCTATACCGGCTGAAGAGGGGCAGGAACTGATCGATCTGAACATCGAAACCGGCGAAATACTCGAATATATTCGGCCTGGCATCCAGAATAGACTTTTTCAGGAGCTGAGGCGGGGCCATCTGCCTCCGGAAGAATCGCTTGACCTGCACGGGCTCAGAGTCTCACAGGCTCGCTTTGAATTGACCCGCTTCCTTGCATTTGCCAGACACCACAGGCTAAGGGTGATCCACATCGTACATGGCAAGGGATTTGGTTCCAGAACTGAACAGCCTGTATTGAAACAGAAAGTAAATCAGTGGCTGCGCCAGCGTTCAGAAGTCCTCGCTTTTTGTTCCGCAACACGCTTCGATGGCGGCACCGGCGCAGTCTACGTTTTACTCAAAAGAGAGAATGCCCACAACTGATCAGGCCGTTGCAACACGGTAATCCAGACACTCCCGTAGCATTGCTGTGGCATAGCTGCCCTTAGCTAGAAAAAAACTCAATTCCAGATCGCCTCCGGCGAGCGTCCAACTGAGATCGAGGACCCTTGTCCGCAGGGATCGGCGCTCCTGCTTCAATCCAAATCTCTCCAATCCATTGCAAAGCTCATCCATCGACGCCAGCACCTCCCGCTCCAATCGTTCGGCTTCTCCCGTCACCTGGAGATCGCCCCTCCCCCAAAGCGGACCCGACGGATGAATATCCATGTCCGAGACTCGGCGTAGAATCTCGGTATCAATCTGGTCCGGCAAAAAGCTGTTGCGGCTTCCATCAAGAATCAGGCGTTCTCCTTCAAGCGGCTGATTCCAGTTGTTTTCTGTGACCCGCCGGGAGAGCACCTTGTTGAACAACAGGGATCTGGCTGCAGAGAGGTAAAGTCCGCGCTTCTGATGCGACAGCCTGCCGCCAGAACCGTCAAACATAGATAAGACACCTTTGAGGTTTGAACCTTCGCGACCGAACCTCTGTTCGCCAAAATAGTTGGGCATGCCGCAATGGGCCAGGCACCCCAACCGTTCCGCCAGGAGGGTGCTGTCCCCCTCCAATCCGCGCGCACGAATCACGAATTGGTTACCCTTCAACGCCCCGGCTCTTAATTTCCGGCTGTGTCGGACGGCCCTTAAAACATGAATTTCGGTGGAGTCAAGAGCCGTCCAATCCGGCTCCTGTATTCCCGGCAGGCGCACCGAAAACCATTGACGGGTCAATGCCCGGCGATCTTTCTTTCCCGCATAGCCGACATCCCGTCGCGAGACCTTGGCAAGGCGCGCCAGAAGACCCGCCACCCAATCGGTGTTGGTATTGCGTTTTTCAATCCAGAGCAGCACATGCTCGCCTTTGCCGTCGGGTTCAACCAGAGAAACTTCATCCACCCTGAAATCTTCTGGTTCGAACCTTAGGAGAGCACGGCAGCATGGTCCTCCAAAAGCAAAAGGCAGTTTCGGGACTGAGGTATCCGCTTCCACATCAAATGCCTTGCCCGTCATCAATACATCGGGAGCCGTCCTATAATTCCATGCGCTGTTCATGGCTCCAGTAACAATACCACCGCCTGAGCAGCTATTCCTTCACCCCGTCCGGTAAAGCCCATCCCCTCTGTAGTCGTGGCTTTCACATTGACACGATCTGCATCGACTTTCAAATCGGCAGCAATTCGAATGCGCATACTGTCAATATAAGGTGACAACCTGGGCATCTGGGCCACCAACGTGGCATCCAGATTACCCACTCGCAGATTCAATTCCTCTATTTTCTCGCGCGTGGCACGCAGCAGAACGCGGCTATCAATATTTTTGAATTCATCGCTGCTGTCGGGAAAATGTTTACCGATATCTCTCAGTCCTGCAGCACCCAACAGTGCATCGCATATGGCATGAATCAGTACGTCACCGTCGGAATGTGCGGCCAGACCAAGATTATAGGAGATCTCCACCCCTCCCAGCACCAGCCTTCGGCCGGGTGTGAATTTGTGTGCATCATAACCCTGTCCTATCCTCATCTTTACCTGCCGGACCGATTATCAGTCACTGAAATGTCAAGGAATGGGGAAATAATACGGTTTTACAGCTAATCGGCAACTCCGCTTTCTTGCTGCTGCAGGTAAAATCCGGCCAACGCCAGATCATGAGGATGGGTGATTTTGATATTATCCGAATGGCCTTCCACCAGCCTGGGCTTCAGTCCTTGCATTTCGATTGCGCTGGCTTCGTCGGTAACCGATTTGCCCGTCTGCAACGCTGAGCTCAACGCTTCATAGAGTAGTCCAAGTCGAAACATCTGGGGTGTAAATGCGCGCCACAAATGTTCGCGCGGGAGCGTTTCCGCAACCACTCCCGGCTGCTCCTCCCGTTTCACTGTATCGGACAGACGGCAGGCAAGGATGCCTCCCACCTGATCGTCCGCAAGCTCTTGGACCAACCGATCGATATCCATCAGTCGAAGACAGGGCCTGGCTGCATCATGCACCAACACCCAGTCCTCCGCGTTAGCCTCCTCCCTGATCCGGCAAAGCGCATTCAGCACCGAGTGGCATCTTTCCCCCCCCCCTTCCACAGGTACAACTCCGGCATGTCCGGCAAAACAGCAGCTTTCCCACCAATGATCCTCGCGGGATAACGCCACATAGACAGAATCGATCAATGGATGCTTGAGCAGTCTGCCAATAGAGTGCTCGATTACCAATTTACCGTTAAGGGAGTGATACTGCTTGGGTACCATCCCTCCCATGCGCCGACCCACACCGGCAGCGGGTACAACGCCCCAATAGCGCCGCCCCGGACTCACCGCCCGGTGCCTTGAGGCGCTGTAACCTGATAAAAAACCTCATCCTCCTTGATCATACCGAGTTCGCTGCGCGCCCGTTCCTCGATGGCGTCCAGACCGCGCTTTAAATCAGCGACCTCCGCCTGCAGTGCGCTGTTACGTTTTTCAAGCCGAAGCAACTCCTGCTTCTGATCATCAATCTCCTGTCTGAGATTGTGCACATCCGCCAGGCTGCCTTCCCCCACCCAGAGACGATACTGGAGCACCATCAGCATCGCCAGAAGTGTGGCGGCGATGAGAATTTTCATCATAGATTGGTAAATGCCCCCCGGCCGGCATAAACGGCCTGGTCGCCGAGCTGATCCTCAATCCTCATCAGCTGGTTGTATTTTGCCACCCGGTCCGAACGGGAGAGTGAACCGGTTTTGATCTGGCCGGTGTTCGCCGCAACCACCAGGTCGGCCAGTGTTGTGTCCTCGGTTTCTCCCGAGCGATGGGAGATGATCGCAGTATAGCCGGCATCATGCGCCATCTTAATCGCGTTCAGAGTTTCAGTCAGGGTGCCTATCTGATTGAATTTGATGAGAATGGAGTTGGCGATACCCTGGTCGATTCCGCGCTTGAGAATGGAGGTATTGGTTACGAAGAGATCATCTCCCACCAGCTGGATTTTGCCTCCAAGTTTTTCTGTGAGGATCTTCCATCCATCCCAATCGCTCTCGTCCATGCCATCCTCAATGGTGATTATGGGATAGCGGGAAACAAGTCCGGCCAGATAGTCGGCAAATTCGGGGGCGCTGAATTTGCGATTTTCAGATGCAAGATCGTAGACACCATCCTTGTAGAATTCGGAACTGGCCACATCCAGACCAAGATAGATCTCTTTACCAGCCTTGAAGCCAGCCTTGTCAATGGCTTCCAGAATAACCTCTACCGCCGCTTCATTGGAGGGAAGATCAGGGGCAAATCCACCTTCGTCGCCGACCGCGGTATTCAATCCCCGTTTCTTGAGTACGGCTTTCAGCGAATGGAACACCTCGGCCCCGTAGCGAACCGCCTCACGCACCGAGGATGCGCCCACGGGCAGTATCATGAACTCCTGAATATCCACACTGTTGTCCGCATGAGCGCCACCATTGATGATATTCATCATCGGTACCGGCATCCGATAGGGTCCGGCCGAAAGATAGCTATACAGTGGTACGGCTTTTTCCTGCGCTGCCGCATGCGCTGCGGCAAGCGAAACCGCGAGGGTGGCATTGGCTCCCAGACGCCCTTTATTGTCGGTACCGTCCAGTTCTATCATTTTCCGGTCGATCGCAGCCTGATCGCTTACCTCCATTCCGGTCACCGCATCGTGTAGTTCACCTCGAATGTTTGCGACCGCCTTAAGCACCCCTTTTCCGAGGTATCTGCTCTTGTCCCCATCACGCAGTTCAAGCGCCTCCCTGGAACCCGTGGACGCTCCGGAAGGCGCCACCCCCCGACCAATGGCACCGCTGGCGGTGATCACATCAGCCTCAACAGTCGGGTTGCCCCTCGAATCCAAAATTTCACGGCCACGAATATCAACGATTTCCGACATGATCACTCCATTGTAGTTTGAGTTTGACTACTGATTAAATTCGCTACTGAGATGCTGCTGCTCTTCCGATACTCTGCGGTCAGAACAAATAAATTTATTCACGCCGCTGGAACCAAATCCAGGCTAGAGCATGTTTGCCCATATTTGTTACCCCAATATTACCACTGGAGAATTATTCGCGTTGAACCTGGCCTTGAGTACGTCAATCCAGTTTTTCAACTGTTTCTGACAACCTGGCTTCGGCAAAGGGTGATGCCTTCACTGCTTCATCGATCCGCATCAAAACCTCCAGTAACTTCTCCATCCGGCTCAGCGGCCAGGAGTTGGGTCCGTCGCTCAAAGCCTGATCCGGATTCGGATGGGTCTCCATAAAAAGCCCGGAGATGCCGGCAGCCACTGCAGCACGGGCCAAAACGGGGACATGCTCCCGCTGCCCTCCGGACGAAGCACCCTGTCCACCGGGCAACTGCACGGAATGCGTGGCATCGTATACCACCGGAGCACCCGTTTGCCGCATTACCGCAAGAGAGCGCATATCCGATACCAGGTTGTTGTATCCGAAAGAAACGCCCCGCTCGCACACCATGATCTGCCGGTTTCCGCTGGAGTGTGCCTTTTGCACTACGTGCTGCATATCCCACGGCGCCAGAAACTGGCCTTTTTTCAGGTTGACCGGCAGCCCCATTGCGGCAACCGCCGAGATAAAATTGGTCTGACGACAGAGAAAAGCCGGTGTCTGCAGGACGTCCACTACCGCCGCCACTTCATTCAGCGGTGTATCTTCGTGCACATCGGTCAACACGGGTACCCCGATCTTCGATTTCACTCTCTCCAAAACAGCCAGTCCTGCTTCCAGTCCCGGTCCGCGATAACTGTTGCAAGAAGAGCGGTTGGCCTTGTCGAAGGAGGACTTAAAAATAAAAGGTATTCCCAGCCGACCGGTCATCTCCTTAAGCGTTCCGGCGATGTCCATCGTCAACTGCTCTCCCTCCACAACACAGGGCCCTGCGATCAGAAAAAACGGATGATCGATCCCTGCCTGGAAGCCGCATAAATTCATATGGTGCCGGTACCGCGGTTCAAATGACGCTGGTGCTCCCGGGCGGCGCGTATAAAATCCGAAAAGAGGGGATGCCCATCGCGCGGGGTGGAGGTGAATTCCGGGTGAAACTGGCAGGCAACAAACCAGGGATGGTCCGGGATCTCAATCATCTCCACCAATTTCCCGTCCATCGAGCGGCCGGCGATTCTCAATCCCGCTCTCTCCAGGATTTCAAGGTACTGATTGTTGAACTCGTAACGATGGCGATGGCGCTCGACAATCACCTCTTTTCCGTACAACTGACGTGCCCGGCTATTCTCAACCAGGCGACACTCCTGTCCTCCGAGGCGCATCGTTCCGCCGAGGTCTGAATTCTCGTTGCGTCTTTCCAACTCTCCGTCCGCATTCAGCCACTCGGTTATCAACGCTATAACGGGATGAGGGGTTTCACGATTGAACTCTGTGCTTTGCGCTCCTTCAAGCCCCGCTTTATTGCGCGCGTACTCTATTACCGCAACCTGCATCCCGAGGCAGATACCCAGATAGGGAATACCCCTCTCCCGCGCATACCTGACCGTCGATATTTTCCCTTCGACACCCCGCTCACCAAACCCACCAGGTACCAGGATCGCATCCACGCCATCAAGACAGCCAACGCCTTTCTCCTCTACCTCCTCGGCATCCAGATACTGGATCCGGACCTTTGTGCGTGTATGCAAACCTGCATGGATCAACGCCTCAGACAGGGATTTGTATGCCTCGGTCAGGTGCATGTACTTCCCGACCATCGATATGGTAACCATGCCGTCTGTGTTATCCAGACCATCCAGCACCGCGCGCCATTCGGACAAATCTGCAGCCGGTACATTGAATCCAAGCTGTTTTACTACGATTTCATCCAGATGCTGCTCATGCAGAAGCAATGGAATCCGGTAGATGCTGTCTGCGTCAACCGCCGAGATAACCGCCCGCTCCTGGACATTGGTAAATAACGCTATTTTACGCCGTTCGGCATCAGGTATTGTTCTTTCCGACCGGCATAAAAGTACATCTGGCTGAATGCCTATGGATCGCAGTTCTTTGACCGAATGCTGGGTGGGTTTTGTCTTGATCTCTTTTGAGACTGCGATGTACGGCACCAGTGTCAGATGCATGAACAGTGCATTTTCGCGCCCCAGTTCCACCCCCATCTGGCGAATCGCCTCGAGAAAGGGAAGAGACTCTATATCGCCGACCGTACCACCGATTTCAACCAGGGCTACATCGGCGTCACCCGCGCCCAACCTTACACTATCCTTTATTTCATTGGTTATGTGAGGGATAACCTGCACAGTTCCACCAAGATAGTCGCCGCGCCGCTCCTTGCGGATAACGCTCTCGTAAATCTGTCCCGTGGTGAAATTGTTGTTTTTCCCCATGGTGGTGCGAAGAAAGCGCTCATAGTGACCGAGGTCGAGGTCCGTTTCCGCTCCATCTCCCGTTACATACACCTCCCCATGCTGAAACGGACTCATGGTGCCGGGATCCACGTTGATATAGGGGTCCAGCTTAATTAAGGTAACCCTGAGTCCTCGCGCCTCAAGCAGAGCACCCAGGGATGCGGCGGCAATACCCTTTCCGAGTGAGGAGACCACACCGCCCGTAATAAAAACATATTTAGTCATGGAAAAAATTCGATGAAGGAATGATGCCGGACGGCAAGATAAGCTAACAGAAAGCGCACTGATCCACAATCACAGAGAGCTCATTCAAGCCCCGGCTTCGGCCTCTGGGTGGCACCTTATAAAGCTATAAATATAAACAATATCAATATTTTTTATCATAAATATAATGTATTTTTTCGCTTGAAAAGCTGGTAGCGAAAAGTTGCCATACTCGCAACTCGAGTTGCGCGATGGGTGTGAGTAAAATCGCCAGAAAATTTTCCGCTTTGTTAAGCTCAACCAACTACCGAATCCATTCCAACAGCCAGCAGGCTGATTCACATTTCAATGTAGATGCTGTTATCAGTTGACTCAAATCAAAATCCGACTTGATCGAGATCAATCGAAACGCCACAATAGTGCCTATTTGAATATCAGCCTTGGGCCAAATTGTGAGCGATAGGAAAGTCATCTCCTTCGAGAATATAAAGATCGCCTGCAAAAGTTGCAGCCTGGTGACTCTCTGTCTGCCGATGGGGCTCGATCCGGAGGATATGGACAGGCTGGATCGGATTATCAAACGCAGCCGACCACTGCACAGAGGAGATCATCTGTTTCGTGAGGGCGATGCCTTTCAGTGTCTCTATATTGTCAAAACCGGTTCGGTAAAAACCTATGCACCAAGTGAGGATGGCGGGGAGCAGGTTCTGGGATTCCACCTGCCGGGAGAGCTTATTGGCCTGGATGCTATCGAAAACGCCAGCCACAACTGCTCAGCAAAGGTGCTGGAAACTTCTGCCATCTGTGAAATCCCTTTCAGCCACCTGGAGGAGCTGAGCATCAGCATGCCGAGCCTGCAACACCAGATGTACCGGCTTCTGAGCAGGGAAATCAGCCAGGACGAAAGCATGCTGACATTGCTGGGGAAGAATAACGCAGAGGAACGGCTGGCTGCATTTCTGTTAAGTCTATCAGGAAGATTCAAGCGCCGTGGTTTCTCACCGTACGATTTCTATCTCAGCATGTCCCGCCATGAGATAGGGAACTACCTTGGACTTGCCGTGGAAACAGTCAGCCGTCTGTTCACCCGCTTCCAGGAGGAGGGACTACTGGAAGTTGAACGTAAACATATACAACTGCTGGATTTACAGCGTCTGGAAAGCGTTGTCAAACGCTCCAGCAGCGACACGAACCAGATCCAGTCAACCTGATTCAGTGCCCTCTTGCTCTGACATTGAATTCCATACACAGGCAGTTCCAATCTCCTTTTCAATTGTTTCCAGGCACGCAGCATGCATTTCAAGCTCTTCACGCCCAGCATAAACCACCTTTAAAGCGGTATACCTGGCGGGCAGCCGCCTGATGCCGCTGTCACCGCTCCCGTCCCCCTCACTGTTGCTCCCGTCCAGCAACAGATCCGTTTGCCCCCCGGTCATGGCCAGATAGACTTCGGCGAGTATTTCAGCGTCCAGCAGCGCGCCATGAAGTTCCCGCTGGCTGTTGTCGATTGCATAGCGCCTGCACAATGCATCCAGACTGTTTCTCTGCCCGGGGTGCAATCTCTTTGCCATCTCAAGGGTATCAGTTACGCTACAAATACTCTCGATCGGCGGCCGTTTCTGATCCAACCGCTCAAGTTCGCAGTTGAGAAAGCCGACGTCGAAAGACGCATTGTGAATAATCAACTCCGCCCCGCTGAGATAATCCATAAAATCTTCCGCCAGGTCGCCAAAGCGGGGTTTATCAGCCAGAAATTCGTTACTGATGCCATGCACCTCCTGTGCAGCCTTGTCTATATCACGGTCGGGTTGCAGGTATTGATGAAAAGTCCTGCCGGTTAATCGTCGGTCGACCATCTCAACACAGCCAATCTCGATGATGCGGTGTCCCTGGAGGGGATCCAGTCCGGTCGTTTCTGTATCCAGTACTATTTGGCGCATATGTTAAAGCCTGCCTATACGTAACTACCCTGCCGGTCCGTGCTCAACCCATTTGGATAGATCGGTAGTTTCAAATGAGGGCCTTGGGCCAAGGGCCCGGGAGAAACAGATCGCAGCTCCTCTTGATCCCCGGCCCTCGGTCCTCAGCCCTTACAGCCTGATGTCGCATTGTACTATCGCTAATCCAATGCACCCGACTTATAGCCCATGGGTATGTGTAGTTACTCCTATACCTTAATTTGATCAGGGGCTTTCTGGTTTTCGATTCCAAGATTTGCCAGCATGTCGGCACGTTCGTTGTCAGGATGCCCGCTGTGACCCTTTACCCAAGCCCAAACAACATCGTTGGCGGCGACAAGTTGGTCCAACTGCCGCCACAGATCGGAGTTTTTAACAGGTTTCTTTGCAGCCGTCTGCCAGCCATTCTTCTTCCAGTTGATTATCCACTCAGTGATACCCTTCCTGACATACTGGGAGTCGGTGGTTATGCGCACGGGAACTGACCGGGTCAACATACCGAGCGCCTGGATAACCGCCATCAACTCCATCCGGTTGTTGGTGGTATAGGCTTCACCGCCATATAGCTCCTTCTCTCTATCCCGATAGCGCAAAAGGACACCCCAGCCGCCAGGGCCGGGATTGCCTTTACAGGCGCCATCGGTATAAATCTCGACCCGCTCAACCATGCCGACTCCCACTTCTGCCCCATGGGGCAACATTCGCAGACGGTTCTATGGCACCTCCCCCCAAAATAGAATTGCGCAGTTTCCACTGTGGTTTGATCGGGGTCAGCGTCGAAACCCGTTTCACTGCCTCAACCATGTAGACCCCGGACAGTGCGGGCCACCAGCGTTTTCCCGATCTCTCCAGCAGATCGAGCCGTTGCATCAACACACGCTGCCGCAAAGGCGGCCGGAACATAAGTGGCCAGGTCGCCTCGACTCGGAAGCCCAGCAGTGACAACCAGTCGTATATGCGATAAATCGAAATGAACCGACCATTCCAGGGCGAGTGGCTTGTTCTGTCGGTAAACAGCCGCCTGAGGCCCCACAGGCTCCATGGGCTGAACCCAAATATGACAAGTTTTCCCTCAGGGATGAGCACCCGGTCCACTTCTCGCAGAGTCTGATGAGGGTCGGGATAAAAATCCAGTGTGTGGAGTAACAATGCGACATCCACGCTGTCACTGGCAATCGGCAGTTGATCGGGATTTCCCCGAATCCAGCAGTCTGTGTCAGTACCGGGCTGCTCCGGTGCCACGATGATTTGGGATCGCAAGCGCCCGGGAACAAGACCAGATACCTCTCCCCCGATCGAGCCGACCTGGAGCAGGTAATAGCCGAAACAACGATGACCGACCTCCTCCAGACAAGCACGCTCCTGATCCAGCAGCAGACTGCCTGGATACTGGCTGAACCAACGTTTTATCGAATCGGTACGGTGCATTATCCACCTGGTCACACAACTGTGAAATCGACTTCCATATTAATTAACACGTAGGCTTAGGAAAATTCCAGGTTTTAAGTATATAATGCCGCCTGTTTTGCCCACAGGGCGGCCGTGACATGAAAATTAGAGTAAACAATGCCTACGACCAGATATTCCCTTGTAACCCTGAGCTTTATTACCCTGATCGGGCTTGCAGGGTGTAACGGAAGCCAGCCTGTACGATCTTCGATCGATACCGAATCATCCCCACCGGACAAAAGCGAAAGCTCTGAGACTTTGGTCGCTGAGTGGTCCTGGCTGAAAGACTCACTGCTGCAAGCTGACCACGACTCCACGCCAACCACAAAAACATGGTTCTATCTCGATCCGTATTTGCCGGAAGCCAGCGAAGCCTCGCCGGATGAAGAGAACTGGCGGAACACCGCGGACTCTGCAGGGAAACGACCCGAAGCCAATGTAAATACGCTCGCGGAGATAGATCTTTGGACTCGCATCCGGCAGGGTTTCGAGCTGACACCTGTGGATAATTCCCTTGTCAGGAACCAGTTGAAATGGTACCAGGAAAACCCGGATCACCTCACTCAGATTGAAGAGCGGGCGCGTCCCTACCTCTATTACATTGTGGAGGCCCTGGAGAAGCGTGGCCTGCCAATGGAACTGGCGCTTCTGCCGGCGATCGAAAGCGCCTTCATACCCACTGCTTACTCCTCGCAAAATGCCGCCGGCATCTGGCAGTTCATGCCCTCCACCGGAAAGATGCTCGGATTGGAACAGAATTGGTGGTACGACGGCAGGCTCGATGTCGTGGCTGCCACCGATGCCGCACTGGACTATCTGCAATCGCTGGCCACGCTGTTCGACGGTGACTGGAAACTGGCGCTGGCAGCATATAACTCAGGAGAAGGAACCGTAAACAGGGCTATTCGGAAAAATCGGGAACAGGGAAAGTCCACCGACTACTGGTCTCTCGACCTCCCCCCGGAAACAAAACGCTATGTTCCACAGCTGCTGGCATTGGCTAAAGTGGTGGAGCAACCCGAAGCCTTCGGCACCCGACTTGCAACAATTCCGAACCAGCCTTTTTTCGACAGTGTCGACATTGAGGCGCAGCTCGATCTGACGCTCGCTGCAAAAATGGCCGATATCACAGTCGAAGAGCTGCAACGGCTGAACCCGGGTTTTCACCGTTTGGCCATGGCTCCGCGGGGACCTCACAGGCTGGTTTTACCGCTGGAAAACATAGAACAGTTTATGGAGAAGCTGGCTGAACTGGACCCTGACAAACACCCAGGTTGGACGAAGTATATCATTCAGCCTGGTGACAATCTGGGAACCATTGCGCGGCAACACGGAATCACGGTTGACGCACTGAAACAGGCCAATAGCTTGAAAGGCAACAATATCCTGGCAGGGAAGCGCCTTTTCATTCCCGGCTCCCAGCGCATCGCCGGTCGTCCACTCCCGGCTGCCGGTCCAAGGCAATCACCAGTCGATCTTGCCGGGGGAAAAACCATCTATACGGTTCGCAATGGCGATTCGCTTTGGACAATCGCCAAAAAACACAATATAGATCATAAGTTGCTGGCACGATGGAACAGCATTGCTGTCGGAGACACCCTTCGGCCCGGCCAGAAACTGACCCTATTGAACAACAATCTAATCGCCGAAGTCGCATCGGTAATCACCGGACAGACGGCGGTTCGTTGAGCCATTTATGACAATCTTTCAGAATAGTTAGAAACTAAAAAGCGCACTTACCGACTCTAACCCTGATCCACCCTGAAGCAGCTGACACTGCGTGTCGGACTGAGCCTGACCGGCTTTGGGTAGTCTGAACGGCATCTGTCGATAGCCTGATTGCAGCGTGGATGAAAATGGCACCCCCGGGGCGGATTCGCCGGGGATGGCATATCACCTTCCAGGCGAATCACGCTACGCTGCTGCAGCCGATCTATCTCCGGCACCGCCGAGAGCAATGCCTGCGTATAAGGATGGCGCGGAGCTTGCAACACCTCCTCTACACTACCCCGCTCAACAATACGCCCCAGGTACATAACTGCCACCTCGTGGGCCAGGTAGGAGACAACGGAGATATTATGAGTGATAAAAAGATAAGAGAGATCGCGCTGCTGCTGTAACTCTTTGAGCAGATTCAGCACCTGCGCCTGTACCGACACATCCAGTGCACTGGTTGGTTCGTCGCAAACGATGAAGCGGGGATCGACCGCCAAAGCACGTGCAATGCAGATGCGCTGACGCTGACCACCGGAGAACTCGTTCGGATAGCGTTCGGCGGCATCTGCCGGAAGTCCGACCTGATCCAGCAGATCCTTGACCCGGGCTTGCCGCTGCACGCGGTTTGCGCCGATCCTCTGAGCCTGCATACCTTCGAGGATGATTTCGCCGACCAACATACGGGGATTCATCGAAGCCACAGGATCCTGAAAAATAATCTGCATATCGGCACGCCGGGAGCGCAGTTTTCCGGCAGGCAGGTTGGTTAATTCCTCGCCATCAAAGCGGACGCTCCCTGCGGTGGGTCTAATCAACTGAAGAATTCCCTTGCCTGCCGTCGTCTTGCCGCAGCCGGACTCGCCAACCAATGCCAGGGTACGCCCTCGTGCAATGGAGAGGGAGAGATCGTCGACTGCTCTGACATGTCCGACAATGCGCTTTAACAGGCCCTTGTGAATCGGAAAATGAACTCTCAAACCCTCAACCTCAAGCAGGCTCCCTGCAGGCTTCTGAATTTCCTGCTGCTTCTCCATCAACACCTTTTCAGGCCGTGTCAACGGACCGGGCAGAGCAGAGAAAAGATGACAGCGCACGCCGCCGCCCATTGCTGTCTCCGACCATCCGGGTTCCTGCTGTGCGCAAATATCCTGCGCCTGATCGCAACGTTCCAGAAAACGGCACCGGTTGAAGCATTGATTAAGCCGGGGTACCGAGCCTTCGATCACGGCCAACTCCTGGCCTCGTTTGCTCAGACTCGGGAGCGAGCGAAAAAGCTTTCTGCTGTAGGGATGGAGCGGTTGCCGGAAAAATGTTCGCGACTCGGCCAGCTCAATGATCTGACCTGCATACATCACCGCCACCCGGTCCGCCACCTCGGACACCACGCCCAGATCATGCGTTATCAGCAGCACCGCCATACCGGTGCGGCGCTGAAGCTCCTTCAGCAGTGAAAGCACCTGCGCCTGAATGGTCACATCAAGCGCGGTGGTGGGCTCGTCGGCAATCAGCAGCCGCGGTTTTCCGGCGAGCGCGATAGCGATCATGACCCGTTGCTTCATGCCGCCGGAGAGTTGATGCGGATACTCCAGTGTTCGCCGTTCCGGGTCCGGAATACCGACCGACCGGAGCAGTTCAATCACCCTGCGCGAAACATTCTCCCGATTGTCTGGATCGTGCAATCGGACCGCTTCTCCGATCTGATCCCCGATCGTGATCACTGCGTTCAATGAGGTCATGGGTTCCTGAAAAATCATTCCCATGCTGCCTCCTCGCACCCTGCGCATCTCTCTCTCCGGCAGATCAAGAAGGCTGGTTTGTTCGAGAAAAGCCTCTCCTTCAACAATGCATCCCGACGGAGGCAGCAGGCGCATGGCCGATAACGCAGTCATGGATTTGCCACAGCCCGATTCACCCAGTAACGCGAATATCTCGCCGCGGCGAACTTCAATGTCAACACCATCCACCGCGTAGACCGGATTGTCGGCATCTCCGAGCCGGGTTTTCAGATTCTTGATCTTCAGCAGCATTTCACCCATCTTCCCGCCTCCCCTGTCAGCGGCTGCTGTGCAGACGCGGATCGAAAGCGTCCCGCACTACATCCGAAAACAGATTGGCGGAGAGCACCAGGGTAAACATGAAAATCATGGCTGCCGCGAGCGACCACCAAACGATCGGTTCACGCGCCATCTCCAGGCGCGCGCTGTTGATCATGTTGCCCCAGCTGTTCATGCTTGGATCGACACCGATGTTGACATAGGAGAGCACTGCTTCAGCCAGTACGAGTCCGGAAAAATCGAGCACTACCGCGATTAACACAATATGCAGAACATTAGGCAGGATATGCCGGCCAATGATCTGCAGGTGGCCGACGCCAAAGGCAGTGGCTGCCTGAACATAATCGACTTCACGCAGCTTCATGGACTCGCCTCGCAACAGCCGGCATAGACCGGTCCAACTGGTTACGCCCAGGATGATGCAGAGAAACAGCAGTCGCAGATCCGCCCTCTCCACCAGGCTATTGAACTCCTCCGCATGGTTGCTCATGTAGATCTGCAACATCAGAATGGCGGCGGCGATCAGCAGCACGCCGGGAATAGAGTTGAGTGTGGTGTAGATGTATTGGATGACATCGTCCACCCAGCCACGGAAGTAGCCTGCCATGATTCCCAGCATAATGGCAGCGGGCAACATGACCAGCGTGGTCAGTGTGCCGATAACCAGACCGGTACGGATACTTTTGAGCGCCTGGTAAAGGACATCCTCTCCCACCTTATCCGTACCCAGAAGATGATACCCGGAGGCCAACTCTGCACTCCAGAAGATGAGCACCAGCATGATGCTCAACACGACCAGCACAACACGCCAGGGTATCTCAGTGCTGGCCGTTAAAACAGCCTTTGCCTGGTTGCCAAAGTTACTGCGAGCTGCGACAGCTAGCAGTATGATCAGGCAGTTGGCCGCAACCATGCTGACGGCGAGTCCCTTCAGAATACCTATTGCGCTGAGTCTGACAAGATCCGCCGGTTTCTGCCCGGGATCACTCAAATGTGACCCACCATGTTCAAGGCGCGGGAAATCCCGGATTGTGCTGCCGTCTGCCAGCTCGATGCTCTCCTTGGCATAAAGATGGGTGGCCAACGGGGCCGAATAGGTCTTCTCCTGACGCGCCCGCAGCCCGGAAACCATGCTGTCGAACAGACTGATAACCTCGCTTGACCGGCTGGCCTTCCCGGCAGCGTCGGAAGTTTCACTGAGGGGGTGAAAATGAATCGAGTCAAGCAGCCCGACAATCAGATAAAAAACGAGCACCACCAGCGTGCCGACGCCTACCCGGCTGCGAACCACCAGACCCCATGGACGGCGAAGATGGGGCTTGCGCGACGCATAGATACCGAATGCAAGAGCCAGAACCAGCAAAAGAAAAATGAGTGCGTCTGTCCAGAGTATGACCAGGTGCGAAATCATGACAAGCGCACCCGGGGATCTACCAGGGTGTAGGAAATATCTGTCAGCAGCAGACCCAGTATGTATAACACCGAGCCCAAAAACACCATGGATCGGACAATGGCGAAATCCTGGCTGTTGATGGCATCGATGGTATAGCTTCCCAATCCGGGAATACCGAAAAAAGATTCTGTAATAAGACTGCCCATGAACAGCAGCGGAAGCACCACCACCACCCCGGTGAGAATGGGTATCAACGCATTCTTCAACACATGACCAAACAGTACCGCCCTCTCGGACAGGCCTTTCGCGCGGGCAGTACGGACATAGTCTTTATTGATCTCTTCAAGAAAAAGCGTTCGATACCAGCGTGTACCTGAGCCAATACCGCCGATAACACCGATAATAGCCGGCAGGATGAGAAACTTGATCGAGTTGAAGCCGGTGTCGTAACCGGATATAGGTACCAGATGGAGCAGTTTGCTTACCAGGTACTGACCGCCGATGATATAGAAGAGGCCGGATATCGACATCATCACGACACACAGCACAACGCTCCAGAAATCGATATATGTGGCGCGAAAAAAGGCGATCAGCAACGCATAACTGATATTCACCAACAGCCCCACCAGAAGCACCGGCACAGCAATTGCCAGACTAGGCCACATGCGCTGGGAGATGTCGTAGCCGATGTCCCGGCCGCTGTCGGAAGATCCGAATTCAAACTGGAACAATTTGACCGATTTCTGAAAAAAGATCGTGTCCGTCAGCCGGGCCGCCCCTTGTACGGAGGCGTTATACAACAGCGGCAGATGATAGCCGCGCTCCTGCTTCCAGTTCTCGACCGCTTCCGGCGTCACCCGCTTCTGACCGAGATTCATGCGCGCCATATCATCCGGGGAGTTGAGCACGAAAAAGAGCAGAAAGGTAAGAACGTTCACTCCGATCAGGATAGGAATCGCATACAGAATCCGCCTCGCAATATATGCCATCATCGTGCTGCGCTCCTCTCCCGGCGATGGTACAGCCGCACGGCCGGAACCGCAGAGAGTATCAGTACCAGCACTATCGCTATCAGCGGCCATACGATGGGAGAATTCCATAACGCCCGCTGACGTGCCCTCAATGCGGGATCAAGTGATTTGTATTTAAGTGTGTTGTTCGCCATCAGATTCGGCTTAACATTGCCATACCAGGCATGGGAAAGAGAGAAGGCTTTAGGAAAGAAGCCCCAGACCCAGGGTGCTTCACGGCGCAAAATTTCCACCATCTGGTCGATAATCTGCTGCCTTTGCGGGCTGTTTTCCATATTCTTCATCTTCACGAACAGCTTATCGAATTCCGGATTACTGTAGTTGGCCGCGTTTTCGCCTCCATGCTCAACCTTGCCATTGGGACCGTACAGTAAAAACAGAAAATTCTCAGGGTCGGGATAGTCCGCATTCCATCCCCACATAAATATCTGCCCGGTGCCATCCCGCATCTTCTCCTGGAAGCGGTTGTAGTCACTGGCCCGGATTACCAGTTGCACGCCGAGTTTGGCGAATTGCTTGCGCATCCAGTTGAGCCGCGCTTTGCCATCCGGTCCGGAGGAGGTGGTGTCGTAATAAAGAATCAGCGATTTCCCGGTTTCCAGGTCTCTTCCATCCGGGTAACCAGCCTGTTTTAACAGCTCCCTGGCCTGCCCGATCCCCTTGCGACGGACTTTCCCCCCCTGCAGTTCGTAAACATATGGATTGATCCCGTCAACGTCGGATCCGCTGCCGAAAATTCCTGGCGGTATCGGTCCCTGTGCGGCGACTCCGCGTCCGTTATTGAAAATGGATATATACTCCTCAAAATCCATGGCGATGGAGATTGCCAGCCTCAGCTTGCGCGCTGATTCCGAATCACCGCCAACCACCGGATCCAGCATATTGAAACCCATGTAGAACACCGAGGATGTGACCGCGGTATTCAGACTGATGCCTTTCTCGATCATAGACTCGGTCAGGCCAACTTCCCCCTGCGCTGAAAACTGCACCGCCTGATCGAAACTGTCCGAAGAGATACCCGAGGTATCGTAGTACCCTTGCAGAAACTTGCTCCAGTAAGGAATTGTCTCTGTCTCCAGACTGTAAAACGCCTTCTCGATCAAGGGCAGCCTTTTGCCGGCATCGTCCAGCAATCCCCGCTCCCGGTCACCCGGTTCACCCTCCGAGGGATAGGTTTCCCCATGAAAATTGGGATTCACCGAAAGCACCATACGCAGATTCGGATTATTCTCCTCCAGCATAAACGGGCCGCTGCCGAGTGGATACCAATTCAAGCTGATATTGCGTTTCTCAAGCCCGGGTTGCGAGTAGAAAGCATCCGCTTCCCAGGGCATAGGAGCAAAGAAGGGCATAGCCAGCCAATAGACAAACTGCGGGTATTTCCCCTTCAGCCGGATGCGAAAACTATACCTGTCCAGCAGTTCAACCCCTGCAATCGAGTAAGGTCTGAGGTCGAAGAAACCGGAGTCTCCTCCACTCTCAGACTGTCTACGGCCATAAAGGTCGTTCAACTCCCGTCCAAATTCAGAAAAACCGATAATATAGTCACCCATGATACCGGCGATTGGTGAGTTCAGCCTGGGAAACGCCAACCGTTTTATCTGATAGACGAAATCCTCGGCTGTCACCTCACGGGTACCGGTCATGGGGAAATCGGTCAGTGTATTCAATGCTGCGATCTGAAGTTGGCCCAACGAGTGATAGATATACTGCCCGTTGCTATCACGTGCCAGCGCAGGATGGGGCTGGTAACGCATCTCCTTTTTAATGGTGATATCGTACTCGCTGATATCGATCTCGCTGCTATCGATCTCTTCCGGCAGCAGATTTCCTTTTGCATCATAGTAACGCGCGACGGGCACGCTCGCCGCGGCCAATGGCACCAGTTGGTAAGGTCGTTTTAAAAAATGATACTGCAGCAGCGGTTCATATATCTGGGCGATAAACTCATACTCATTGGAGCTGTAGGCGCGTACCGGGTCAAGGTGTTTTGGTCGTTCGGAGAACGAGCTGTAAAGGATCTCCTGCCTTGATTCGGATGCGGGATAGGGATTGTTCCATTCGCTATCACTGCAACCAGTAAATAGCCAGACAAACAGCAATAAACAGATCCACCTGGTTATGCTGATCAGCTGTGCCTGATTCACTGCCATAAAATTACCGTCTTGACCGATAGTAAACAGTATTTTAACCATAGCGCGGGATTTTTGTTGTCGTTTTATGTAAATTTGGCAACATTCAGATGTCTGTATCACAGTGGCTGAATTTCCCGCATCAGCTGAGGAGTCATAATGGGTTTTTTACAGAACAAACGCATTCTTATAACCGGTGTGGCCAGTAACCGCTCTATTGCATGGGGCACTGCGATGGCTATGCATCGCGAAGGCGCACAACTCGCTTTTACCTACCAGACCGAAAAACTGAAACCTCGGGTGGAAAATATGGCCGCCGAGCTAAACTCGTCCATCGCACTGCCATTGGATGTAACTTCTGACCAGCAGATCGATGATCTGTTTCAAAGTCTCGGGCAAGCCTGGGATGGGTTGGATGGAATTGTGCACTCCATTGGATTCGCTCCGCGGGAACAACTGGAAGGCAGCTATGTGGATGCAGTCACCCGCGAGGGCTTCGCCATTGCCCACGATATCAGCGCCTATAGCTTTGCCGCTTTGGCAAAGGCCGGCCGGGAGATGATGCAGGGAAGAAATGGCTCTCTACTGACCATGTCCTACCTCGGCGCCGTCCGCACTATCCCTAACTACAACGTAATGGGTGTTGCCAAGGCAAGTCTTGAAGCAAACGTCCGTTATCTGGCAGACGCCCTCGGACCTGAAGGCACCCGGGTCAACGCGATATCGGCAGGTCCGATACGTACCCTTGCCTCAGCCGGAATTTCGGGTTTCAAGGGAATGCTTTCGGAAGGGGAGAAGAAAAACCCGTTGCGGAGAAACGTAACTATCGAAGAGGTGGGGAATGCGGCCGCTTTCCTCTGCTCTGATCTGGCATCTGGCATCACCGGCGACGTGATCTATGTCGATTCAGGCTACCATATTCTTGGTATCGCCTGAGCGGTATGTAGTATTCGGGGGCGGCATTTGTGCTGTAAGAAGATACGGCAGCCTAAACCAGGCTGCCGTACTTTGTTGATTTACGACACCGTCTACGCTGCCTAACCATCCCGCTTGTTGATAACGATTTTAGCGCTATCTTCAAGATTCTGTATCAGGTGCTGGAAGTAAGTCTGCCCCCGGGATCTTTCCAAAGCACTTTTCAGCGCTTCCACGCCGCCGATTTCACCCGCATCCTTGTCACTGCCGTCCGCGACATGGTTCAGTGCAAGTACCGCAAAGTCACCGTTCGTCAGCTTCGCTTCGCCAAAACTTCTGCCACCCTCATTCGGTCTTGGCAGTCGGAACAGGCTTGCATTAACCTCCTCTGGAAGCTCATTGTTACTACGGTCAACCGCCTTTTTACTGATAATTTCCAGGCCAGCACTTGCAGCCATGGATTCAAAGCCTTCGCCGCCGGAGAGTGCGCTTAACATCTCTCTGCCTCTGCTTTGTGCGAGCTTGGATGCGGCCTCGGATTTGAGCTGAGCTGCAATCTCCTCTTTCACAGCATCCAACGGTCGCACCGAAGACTCCTCGTGCTCGACCACACGCAGCACCAGGATATGTTCAGGGCCAATTTCGATGGCTTCACTGTTGTGACGTTCCAGCAACACATCATCGCTGAATGCAGCGCCTGTCACCTTGCTGGATGCAAACGGACCACTGCCGCCATTGCGTTCAATCCATTCGCTTTTCTTGGTTTCAATACCAAGCGCTTCTGCGGCAGGTTGCAGACTGTCGGGGTCTTCATAGGCAAGATCACTTAACCGCTCAGCATATTCGTAGAACAGTCTTTCAGCCTCACTTTTCAGATATGCAGACTTAATCTGATCCTTAACCTCATCATAGTGCTTGCCGCTCGCCGCCTGGATGCCCGTCAATTTGATGATATGGTAGCCAAACGTGGTCTTGACCGGCTCACTGACCTCATCCAATGACATCGCAAACACTACTTCATCGAAGGCCTGATCCATGATGCCTTTTTCGAAATAATCCAGGTCCCCGCCGGAATCTGCAGATCCGGGGTCTTGAGAGAGCTCTTTGGCCACTTTGGCAAAATCCTCGCCGCCGCGTATTCGTTGCAGCGCATCCGAGGCCTTTTTCATCACTTCAGCTTCTGTGGCCTTCCCCTCACCCTGCACAAAAAGGATATGGCTCGCACGCCGGCGTTCAGGTACTGCATACTCGTTCTTGTGCTGTTCGTAGTAACCAAGCAACAAAGCTTCTTCAGCCTTAAGTGTCTTGGAGATATTGGATACATCCAGCTCGATGTACTCAATCTTTACTCTCTCCTGTGCCATGTATGACTGCTGATTGGCTTCATAATGACTGCGAATGTCAGCTTCGGAGACCTCGACATCTTTCATGAAACCGGCTGCCGGAATAATGACATAATCCAACCCGCGGCGTTGCATGCGCAGTCTCAGTAAGTCCTGCAGCTCGGCTTCAGTGGCAAATTCGGTGCCGCTCACACTTCCTGAAAGTTGCTCGGTCATCAGTGATTGCCTGACCTGGGATTCAAACCCGACCGGGCTCAATCCCTGATTGCGAAGCGTTCGCTCATAAACTTCATTGTTGAATGTTCCGCCTACGGAAAATGCGGGGATACTGTTGATATATGCCCGAACCAATGCGTCACCAGCACTGAATCCCATATCACTCGATGCCTGAAGCACAAGTCTGTCCCTGATAATGCTCGACAGGAACTCTTTACGCATACGGGTGTCGTCAATCAGCTCGGGGCGATAGTTATTGCCAAGCTGGTCACGCAGCCGCTGTCTGAACTGCCGGTAACCGTTCTCGAACTCCCGCTCAGTAATATCCTGGCCATTGACCGATGCTACGACCTGAGTCGAACCACCATCGAGATAGGAGCTGATGCCCCACAGTGCAAAAGGCACGCTGATAAGAATAACAATAAACCAGGCTATCCAGCCTTGCGCGCGTTCCCTGATTTCCTGAAGCATGTCATTTCTCTCGATTGCTTGGCCAAAAACAGAAACGGGGCATCTTTACGATGCCCCGCGTGTCTTCTCAGGTCTGGCGGAGCGGACGGGGCTCGAACCCGCGACCCCCGGCGTGACAGGCCGGTATTCTAACCAACTGAACTACCGCTCCAAAATTGGTGGGCGCTGCAGGGATCGAACCTGCGACCCTCGCCTTGTAAGGGCGATGCTCTCCCAGCTGAGCTAAGCGCCCGCGTGAAGGGCCGCTAGTTTACGGCATCCTTGAGTGCTTTACCAGCTTTGAATGCCGGATTCTTAGAGGCCTTGATTTCAATTGCGGCACCCGTTTGGGGGTTACGCCCTGTCCGGGCTGCACGTTCCCTGACCGAAAAAGAGCCGAACCCGACAACGTTAACCTGATCGCCCACCTTCAGTGATGCGGTAATGGCCTCGATCATACCATCAAGCGCACGGCCTGCCGCGGCTTTGGAGATATCCGCACTCTCTGCCATCGCATCAACCAACTCCGTCTTGTTCATTCTAACCATCTCCCCTGTGTAGGATTCGTACGCGACCTCTTATTGCCCTTCAGCCTGAGAATCGCATGGGATTTTAATCAATTGAGTAAAAAAATGGGCCCAATTTATACCAGTGACCCTGTTTAAGTGTCAAGGTAACACACACGTGAATACATCTCCCTCCCATCTGTTACAGCCATCTGCCACCTGCTGTTTTGAAAGCATATTGCAGGTTAGTGGATAACCACCTTAAATCTGACAGGCTGCCTGCCGCTTATCAATGTTGAGTTAAGGTACTACTCTTTTTGGTGACTTTTTTCCGAGTAGCCACTTTTTGCTTGGCATCATCCTCATCCTGTTCAAAAGCTTCCGGAATTTGCGTCAATGCAATTTCCAGCACCTGATCGATCCAACGTACAGGTTTGATTTCAAGATTCTGTTTGATATTTTTTGGAATCTCCACCAGATCGCGCTCGTTCTCCTGGGGAATAATAACGGTCTTGATACCGCCACGATGAGCAGCAAGTAATTTCTCTTTAAGACCACCAATCGGCAGCACTTCGCCCCTTAGTGTAATCTCGCCGGTCATTGCGACATCGGCCCGCACCGGAATTTGGGTAAGTGCCGAAACCAGGCATGTGCACATACCGATTCCTGCACTTGGACCATCTTTCGGAGTGGCCCCTTCGGGGACATGAATGTGTACATCATGTTTCTGATGAAAGTCCTCTGCAAGTCCGAGTGCTTCTGCTCTACTGCGTACGACAGTCATGGCGGCCTGTATCGACTCCTGCATCACCTCGCCCAACTGCCCTGTATGACTCAACTTACCATTGCCCGGCACAAGAGCCGCCTCGATATGCAGCAGTTCACCGCCCACTTCTGTCCAGGCCAGTCCGGTTACCTGCCCGACCTGGTCATACTCATCAACTTCGCCATAACGAAATCGCTTGACGCCCAAATACCTGTCGAGGCTGCTCGGGGTGATGGTAATCCGCTGGTCCCGTCGCTTCAGCAATATCTGTTTTACCACTTTACGACAGATTTTTGATATCTCCCGTTCCAGATTACGCACACCCGCCTCGCGCGTATAGAAACGCACGATATCCCTGATTGCGCTTTCACGTATCATTAACTCGGTCTCCGCAAGACCGTGGTTTTCAACCTGCTTTGGAATCAGATAGCGCAGTGCAATATTGATTTTTTCGTCTTCGGTATACCCGGACAGGCGAATTACCTCCATTCGGTCCAGCAGCGCCGGTGGAATATTCATGGTATTCGCCGTGGCAACAAACATCACTTCAGAAAGATCGAAGTCCACCTCCAGATAGTGATCCACGAATGTGTGATTCTGCTCCGGGTCCAGCACTTCGAGTAGGGCAGACGCTGGATCACCACGGAAGTCCATCGCCATTTTATCTATCTCGTCCAACAAAAACAGTGGGTTCCTGGTTTCTATCCTGGAAAGGTTCTGAATGATTTTTCCCGGAAGCGCACCGATGTAGGTTCTTCTGTGCCCCCTTATTTCGGCCTCATCCCGAACACCGCCCAAGGCCATGCGCACAAACTTTCTATTGGTGGCATGAGCAATCGATTGACCTACCGACGTCTTTCCGACTCCGGGAGGACCAACCAGGCAAAGAATGGGACCCTTAAGCTTGCGCACACGCTGCTGCACGGCCAGATACTCTGTTATACGCTCCTTCACCTTCTCAAGCCCGTAATGGTCGGCCTCAAGAACATCCTCTGCCATCTTCAGATCGTTACGAATCTTAGTGCGTTTTTTCCAAGGCACATTGACCAGAGTATCTATATAGTTACGCACTACAGTCGCTTCTGCGGACATTGGCGACATGAGTTTCAGTTTATTCAGTTCTGCCAGCGCTTTGGATTTCGCCTCTTTCGGCATGCCCGCTTTCTCAATACGATTTGTCAGGTCCTCAATTTCGTTTGGCGCTTCCTCCAATTCCCCCAGTTCCTTCTGGATCGCCTTCATCTGTTCATTCAGATAGTACTCGCGCTGATTCTTCTCCATCTGACGCTTAACCCTGCCGCGGATGCGCTTCTCTATCTGCAAAAGGTCATTTTCAGACTCCATCAGCCCCATCAGGTGTTCGAGGCGGGCCGAAATATCGGCCATCTCCAGAACCTCCTGTTTTTCGTTCAGTTTTAGCGACATATGAGCGGCCATCGTATCCGCAAGGCGGCTCGGATCGTCTATGCTGGAAAGTGAAGTGAGCACCTCTGGAGGCACCTTCTTATTCAACTTGACATATTGATCAAACAGGGTGGTGGCAGATCGCATCAACACGTCGATTTCGCGCTCATCCAACGTGAGAATGTCTTTGATCACTTTCATCTTGGCGGAAAAGTAATCATCGGTAGAGATGTACTTGACGATCCTCGAACGATCACCGCCCTCCACCAAAACCTTTACTGTGCCATCTGGCAGCTTGAGCAGTTGAAGTATGTTTGCCAATGTTCCAACCTGGTACATATCGTCCAGAGTCGGGTCATCGGTGTCAGCGCTCTTCTGTGCTACCAGCAGGATCTGCTTATTGTCCTTCATCGCTGCATCCAATGCCTGGATCGATTTATCCCGCCCGACAAACAGCGGAATAACCATGTGCGGGTAAACCACAACGTCACGCAGCGGCAGCACGGGAACAGGACCCTTTGGCTCTAAATCTACTGCAATATCATTATCTTCTTGACCCATTTTGGGTTCTCCAACTGACGAGCTCTTTTCCCGATAGCGCAAGCGGTTAAAAAACAAAACGATCCGCAGGAACTATCCGTCGATCTTTTCACCGGAACCGCAGATCGAAAAGATGGTCTGGCAAAAAACAGTTTGCCACCAGCTTGACTGCTATCCGTTCTTTTAAATGGGGCTAAAGTGGAGAATCTTCAACACCCGGAACTGGCCGGGTGAAAAGACGTCGGCCTCAGTAACTAACCGCTCAGTATGTAATATCAATCTGACGAGATAGCCAACTGCTTGTCGTTGCTTTCATAGACAATGTACGGGTCATTTTCTCCAAGTACAACCGACTCATCTATCACAACCTTACTGACATCATCCATCGAGGGAAGATCATACATGGTGTCGAGCAGAACCTGCTCCATTATTGTACGCAATCCGCGTGCTCCGGTCTTACGATCCATCGCCTTGCGAGCGATGGCCAGAAGAGAATCGGGACGAAACTCGAGCTCGCACTCCTCCATTTCGAAAAGTTTTGCATACTGTTTGACCAGCGCATTCTTGGGCTCAGTTAATATTTTAACCAGTGCCTCCTGGTCAAGTTCTTCCAATGTCGCCACCACAGGCAGCCGGCCCACAAACTCCGGGATCAACCCATAATGGATCAGGTCCTCAGGCTCTACTCCCGGCAGAATTTCACCAACATTGCTATTGTCATCCTTGCTGTGAACTTCGGCAGAGAACCCTATTCCACCTTTTTCTGAACGATTTCGGATTACTTTTTCCAACCCTGAAAATGCGCCACCGACGATAAACAGAATATTGGATGTATCCACTTGCAGGAACTCCTGCTGAGGATGCTTTCTGCCACCTTGCGGAGGCACTGAGGCGACGGTGCCCTCTATCAACTTCAACAATGCCTGTTGAACACCCTCTCCTGAGACATCCCTTGTTATGGAAGGGTTATCAGACTTGCGGGAAATCTTATCGATTTCATCGATGTAGACAATACCGGTCTGAGCCTTTTCTACGTCATAATCACACTTCTGAAGCAGTTTCTGAATGATATTTTCTACATCTTCACCCACATAACCGGCTTCTGTCAGTGTAGTGGCATCTGCGATGGTAAATGGTACATTGAGCATTCTGGCGAGCGTCTCAGCCAGTAGAGTCTTCCCTGAGCCTGTCGGGCCAATCAGAAGGATATTGCTCTTGGAAATCTCAATATCATCCTTCCCACTACCCGAATCAAGACGCTTGTAGTGATTGTAAACTGCTACCGAGAGGACTTTTTTTGCCCTTGCCTGCCCGATAACGTATTGATCGAGCATTGCATTGATCTCTTGGGGTTTTGGCAGGCTGCTGCTCGATTCCTTGGCCCCTTCCTGCATCTCTTCGCGAATGATGTCGTTGCAGAGTTCTACACACTCGTCGCAGATAAAGACTGACGGGCCTGCAATAAGCTTGCGTACCTCATGTTGGCTTTTGCCACAGAACGAGCAGTACAGCAGCTTTCCATCATCGCCCCTGATCTTATCATCGCTCATATTTTCTTCCTTTCAGATCTTTACTCGGGCAGTAAATGGGCAAAAGCCGCTCCAAACCCGTTTATTCACATAATATCCGATTGCAGCAACTTGGCAAAGTTCACCTGCCGCTTCCCATCAGTGGGAATTCAGAACCGGATTTGAGGAAGCCGGAAATCGCGTCAGATTCTATGCAGCCTTTTCGTCACTTCTATTTTCCAAAACCTGGTCGATGAGGCCATACTTCACCGCCTCTTCCCCACTCATAAAGTTGTCTCGCTCCGTATCGTTTTCAACCTGGTCGAATGGTCTGCCCGTATGCTTGGACATGATCTGGTTGAGACGATCCCGAATGAGAAGTATCTCTTTGGCGTGGATCTCAATATCTGTCGCCTGGCCCTGAAATCCTCCGAGCGGTTGATGAATCATCATTCTGGAATGGGGCAGACAGAATCGCTTTCCGGGGGATCCCCCGGCCAGCAACAGCGCACCCATACTTGCAGCCTGTCCCACACACATGGTGCTCACATCGCAGCGCACAAACTGCATGGTGTCATAGATTGCCAACCCGGCACTGACCGAGCCACCCGGAGAGTTGATGTACACGCTAATATCTTTATCCGGGTTTTCCGATTCGAGAAAAAGCAGCTGCGCCACCACCAGATTGGCCATGTAATCCTCTACCGGGCCAACGAGGAAAATCACCCGCTCTTTGAGCAATCTGGAGAAGATGTCGTAGGAACGCTCACCGCGGGCTGTCTGTTCCACTACGATGGGGACTAAACCCAGATTATTCACGTCTAAACCACCCATGAGAGTTCTATCGACCATTACAAGGAATTCCTTTATCAGAAATTAACTATCTGTTTCGGCGCCAGAGGCTGAGTTATTCATGATCTCTTCGAAACCACGCTTTTTCTCCTCCACCTTTACCTGTTCAATCACCCAATCAACCACCTGATCCTCAAGCACCACATTCTCTACCGAGGCCAACTGCTTTTTATCTTTTAAATAAAAATCGATTACTTCCTGGGGATCTTCGTAAGATTGTGCAAACGCCTCAACCCTGGCACGTACCCGGTCCTTGTCCAGCACGATGTTGTTTTCCCTGATCACTTCACCGATTATCAATCCCAGCGCCACGCGGCGTTTTGCCTGATTTTCAAACAGGCTGAGGGGCAGATCTATGCTACTGGACTGCCCACTATTTGCCAGATTCTGTTTTGTCTGTTGTTGCAGCGTAGCTGCTTCCTGATTGATAAGCGCCTTTGGTACAGTCACATCATTGGCTTCCAGCAACAGATCCATCACTTGTTCTTTCACAAGGTTACGGACCTTTTCCTGCAATTCACGTTCCATATTGCCGCGTATCTCTTTGTTCAACGCGTCAACACCACCTTCCTTTACACCAAAAACCTTGGCGAACTCCTCATCGATCTCCGGCAGGATCGGTTCTGCAATTTTGCTGACCTTTACTTCAAATTTCGCCTCTTTACCCGCCAGATGTTCAGCCCGATACTCTTCCGGGAACTGCAGTTCCAGGATTCGATGCTCACCGGCTTTAACGCCCAGAAGGCCCTCTTCGAAACCCGGAATCATCGAGGACGAACCCAGCACCAGAGGCACAGCGTCAGCGCTGCCTCCGTCAAACGCCTCTCCTTGGATAAAACCCTTGAAATCAATGGTCACCTGGTCGCCGATCCTGGCCTCCCGCGAAACCTCGTCCCAGGTGGTGCGCTGCTTGCGCAATTTCTCCAACATCGCATTCAGATCAGACTCCGTCACCTCCACCTGAGGACGAGTAATCACCTTTTCCGACATATCCTGCAATTTCACTTCCGGCATCACTTCGAATACGGCAACATAACCTATACCTTCGGCCGGCGCTGCTTCCAGCGGTTCGATGCTGGGTTCGCCCGCAGGCTGCAGCTTCTCCTTTGCCAGCGCCTCAAAGTAGGTCGATTGAACCAGATCGCCAAAAATCTCCTGGCGGGCCTGTTCGGTGTAACGTTGACGAATAACAGAAAGTGGAACTTTACCCGGCCTGAAACCAGCAATTTTTGCTCTGCGTGCGATCTCCTTCAGGCGTTTTTCCAGCGCACCATTGACGATTTCAGCAGGTAATTCGACCGTCATTCGACGCTCGAGCCCCTCTCCAGATTCAACCGAAACTTGCATTAATGACCTCTTCGGCGGTTAGTTCCGCAGCTATCGCAATTGAATAAAATATCTACCAGATGCGGCCCCTCAATATGGCGACCGCCGATCTCAAAATATGGTGCGAAAGGGGAGACTCGAACTCCCACCCCTTTCGGGACTGGAACCTAAATCCAGCGCGTCTACCAACTCCGCCACTTTCGCTTCTTGTCCGCGTTTACCCAGAAAGCTTTTTTTCGATAAAGCGGGTTTGATTATACATTCAAGCAGGCAAACGTGTAATCAGGAGCGTCGGCCACCATCCCACTCAAAATACCCGTAACCCGGCAGAAACAACCACAGGCAAAAAACCCAGCCCTGCCTAACACAGCTATCGCAAGGACAGCCGAATCGAAAAAATGGCATCGACGGCTGGCCGCTGCTTGTCCGCAGAAAATCTGCGGCATCGATTCCATATCAAGGTAAAACCCACACAATAGCTATTGCCACACCCAAAAACAGACCCGGACAAATTGATCTATTTGCCTTTCATACCTGTAGAAATATTGGCCTGGAAAAGTGCTTTGTGTACGTCGCCCAGGCTTATCATTCCCACCAGTTCTTCCCCGTCCGTAACAGGAATGCGTCGAAAGCGATTGCGTACCATGGTTGAAGCAGCCTTCAGGATGTGGTCTTCCGGTGAAACGCTGATGACGTTGGATATCATCAGATCCTTCACCTTAAGATTAACGACATCGATGTACTTTCCCATCATCCTGTCAAAATCAACCGAACCCAGGCCATCCGCTATCATGTCTTCAAGTGTTGGAAACAGTTTGTGCAGCACGTCCTTTTCAGCGATGAACCCCACCATTTTCCCCCCATCCATTACCGGCAGTCCGCTGAAGCGGTATAGGCACATCAAAGACACAACCTCCAGCAGGCCGGTTTCCGGGGTAACTGTACGGGGCGAACCGGTCATAATCTTTTTCACCAACATGAAAAATTCCTCTTGTTTTATCCTCACGAATTTTGAATCGGTAATCCCGTAAAACACAAATGCCTTTCAGATATATCCAAACAGGTCTGGATTAATGCACCAGTGGCAGGAGACACCCAAACAAACGGGAAGGCCGGGTATTTTACATCCAGGAACAAAAAACAAACAGGGTGAAGTTAGCGCCCCGACAGGCAACAGCGACTAACACCGCATCGGAGCAGCCGCATAGACCAAGCAATTCCGGTGGCTTTGAGGTGCAAATCACTGGCGCCATAAAGCAACATCATATACCACCTTTTTCCGGCCCCGGGGCAAGTGGCCTGCCGTCATCGGACTCGGTGATATCGTCCAGGTCAAACGAAAGATTGTTGATCATTGTCTCTTCTTCAGACAAAACCGCTCCGGTGATCAGTTCATGATCCGGCGCTATATCCCGCCCCATTTCGACGACCTTGGCCCAAATCTCCGGCGAACGGGCAATCATCGACTGGTAAACCTGCTCCATCGCTGTAACAAACTTGTTCTTGTCTTTACGATATGCGTAAATTTCAAGGAGTTTGGCTTTCAGAATCATATTTTCGGGATTGCCATCGATCGCCTGCTTTATCAACTCCTCTGCCGGTCCGTAACGACGATACGCCAGATATATATCGGCCTCGGTCAGAGCCGATGCAACATCCGCTCTGGAGCCATGTGAAAAATCGCCTTCGATCTGCTTGCTCTCTTTATCAACCCGCTGCCTGGCGGCATCTTCAGAAACAAGGGCATGTTCCTCTGTGGCTGTCTCACTGTCCACATCAATGTAAGAACCAAACGCTTCGTGGTCGGGTAAGCCACTTTCGCTTCGGCGCCTGCGCACCATCAGGAGCAGCACCACCAGTAGCAGCAATACGCCCGCGAGCAGCTGCAACCAGTACTTCTGCGCAAACGTCAACCAGTCCGGTTGTTCTGGCTCTGTTGCAGCCGGCTTGACCGGGGGGTTCACAGCCGCCTGTTTACGGCCCATCTCAATACTCGAACTAACTCCTCCGTCTGTTTTCTGTTGATCGCCGACAATTGAATCGGCTCCTGCTTTTGTTACTTCGGCTGATTCCGGCTCTGGAGTTACCTCCTTAAGACGCTGCTCCAACTGATCAATAATCCGATTGCGCTCCTCCAATGACCTGCGCAACGCTTCAATCTTCAATTCCAGTGCATCCTTGAGCTCGACCAGGTCGCGATTAATCTCCCGTACCGCTTCCAGATCCCTTTTGGATTCGGCAATCTCATCGCCAAGCCTTCCTTCACTGGCAATTTCCGCCTCCTCCCTGACCAGTTTCTCTTCGGCACCTGCTAATTCCGTCTCTTCTCTGCCGGTCTCAACCACACGTAGTTTTACACTGTCACCGGCGGTGTCCTCGGTTAAGCCTGCGGCCGCTTGCGTCTCACTTTCACTGAGCTGAGCCGGTTGCGACGGACTCGCAATTTCGATTTGTGCTGCGGATGCGCCCCTCCTCAATGCCTGCCACTCTTTATTCTGTTGATGAAACGCGCGGCGTGCTTCAGATGCGCTCAGTCTGGTGATTGCATCGTAGTCGGGTATATCGAGTACAGCACCCTGCTGAAGAAAATTGACGTTTCCATGTCGGAACGCATTCGGATTTGCCTGCAGCAGCGCCATCATCATCTGTTCGACGGAGACTGAATTATCCGGTCTTACACGGGCAGCTATCACCCATAAAGTCTCAGTGTGTTTAACCGGCCCATAGCTGCTCGGGGAGGGGGATTTTTTGCCTATTGTCTGCGGTTGGGCTGTTTGATTCGTTACCTGCCCCGTGTTTCCGGCAGCTGAAGATGTATGGGCAGCCCTAACCTCGCTGGAAGGAGGGTCTAACAGAATCGTGTATTCCCGCAACAGCCGCTTTCCCTCCCACGACACCTCAAGTAGAAAATTGAGGAATGGTTCACGGACACTCTCTTTGGTGGTGACATGAATGTAAACCTGCTGGTTTTTATCAACCAGGGGTTTGAACTGCAGACTGGTGAGGTGCAAAGGGCGAACAACTCCTGCTTTCTGAAAAGCTTCGGGGTTCGCGAGCGACACCTTCAGTCCATCCACTTCTGCGGGATTGATTGAAACCAAAGCGATTCGGGCATCCAGGGGTTGATTGAGAAAGGAATCGACCGTGACCCCCCTGAATCCCAATGCCTGCAGTCCACACGAAATCGTCAGAAGCAGTATCAAACCAATGATCTTTGTTTTCATTTTTTCAAACCTAACGCCAGATTACCTTTTTGGCGCTGATTGTAACCCTGCATACCGGACCCCGATCGGACGGCATCGCGAATATTGTTGATTTGGATCCCCTTTAACCTATCCGTCATTGTATCGTTTTTTTTGGGAATTTCTTTAGTAAATTTCAGGATCCAATTGCTTGGAGATCAGTTCTTGGCATGAATCCCACCTACTCCCAAGCGGAAATCGGACAGACTCACACACTCCCTTTAATTCAGGTGACCCCCACTTCGCGGATCTAATAAAATCTGGATTTGCACCCAGACCTGCCGCAATAGCGCGAGTAGTTTGCACCTGTAGAGCAGGTACAATACGCAGAACCTGTAACATTATGCGGATACTTCATCATGTTCTCCGACTACCGGCTAAAGTTCGAATCCATCGCAGAAAAGACACTTTTTCCGAATCTTCCAGAAACGCAACAGGCATTTCTCAGAGAGATAGCCCACCGGCATCGTTTCACCCTGCAGGAGTTGCGTCAGGTGGCGGAAATCGCATTGGATCTGGAGATGTGGAACAGCGGATCCATTCAGCAGCGATGGTCAGAAACAGCTGCCACTTCAGACCCGAAGCAAAAAAAGAGGCTTGCCATCGGGCAACTGAGGGCGACATGGGATGCACTGAAGCAGGAACCCAATCAATATCCAGACAGTTCCGTCATTCCTGATACGGAATTAAAGGTCAACGCATTGAGTAAAAAGAAACCGCAACTGGGCCTAGGTTTCTGCCCGGTGGCGTCCGCAAAAACCCGCTGCTGCAATCTGCTCACACTGGATGCGGTCGACAACTGCGGGTATGAATGCTCCTATTGCAGTATTCAATCATTCTTCAGTAACAACCAGGTTATTTTCGACCCGGATTTCCCCGTCAAACTAGCTGCACTGGAGATAGACAGGAGCCGGACTTACCACATTGGCACTGGACAATCATCCGACTCGCTGATGTGGGGAAACAGTCACGGCATCCTGGATGCGTTGATTGCTTTCGCCCACAGGCACCCAAATGTCATATTGGAGTTGAAAACCAAGTCGGCAAATATCGGCCACCTGCTTAAAAGCAATCCACCACCCAATTTGATCTGCACCTGGTCCCTTAATCCGCAAATAATTGTGGACAACGAGGAGCGCGGATCCGCTCCGCTCGATAAACGGCTGGATGCGGCCAGACGCCTGGCGGAACGGGGCATGCTGGTCGGTTTTCACTTCCACCCCATGATTCAATTCGAGGGATGGAAGCAGGCCTATGGCAGCATATTTACCAGTCTGCAGCAGAATTTCGATCCAAACCAGATTGCCATGATATCGCTGGGAACACTCACCTTTATCAAACAGGTCATACGCAAAATAAGGGAACGGGGCGAATACAGTCAGATTCTGAAGCTGCCGCTGGTGGAAGCGGACGGCAAGTTATCTTACCCGGATGAAATAAAACAGGAGATGTTCTCGTTTGCCTATCAAAGTTTCTCAGATGACTGGAAAAAATCGGTGTTTTTCTACCTGTGCATGGAAAATCAACGGTTCTGGAAACCTGTGTTCGGATTCGACTATGCTTCGAATGAGGCTTTCGAACGGGCAATGAAGGCGTCCTATTCCGAAAAAATCGCCAGGCTGAGGCGTTAATGCCGATCCCACATTCACCTATGTCCGCAGCTATGGCGATTTTAGTTCATGCGGCGACACAACAAGAGTGGAGTCCAAATAATGATCGTTTCCCTATCGGACATAGCAGAGTCGGTTAAATGCATCACTGTACAGCGCACTGATGAATATACGGTCAGAAGTCTACCGGGAACAATGCGGTCTAATTACATGTGGGTTAACAATTTGCCTGTGAAACCAACCTGACGTGAAGGGCATCCTGTTCATCGTTCTACTGTTTTCTTCGTTGCATGCTTTCTCTGGAGATCAGGATAGCTCGGAACAGAATCTGCCTGAATTGGTGGAAGCGCGTGATTTCTCCAATGATGCGGTGCTCGCCCGCCGTGAGGGGATGCCTATTCTTTTACTCGTTTCACAAGAGCGCTGTCCTTTCTGTCGGCAGATAAAAAGGGAGATTCTGGGTCCGATGATTGCCTCAGGCGAATACCTGGGCCGGCTGTTGATTCGTGAGATATTAATCGATTCTCCTGGCAGCAGCGTACGTGACTTCAAAGGAAACACGCAAACAAGCAGAGCCTTTGCTATCGGCTATAAAATCCAGCTGACCCCAACACTGCTGTTTCTCGATCCGGACGGAAATGAACTCGCTGAACGAATCGTAGGAATTCAGACACCGGAGCTGTTTTACTATTATGTGGATCGCGCTGTTCAGGATGCTATCGCAGCCTTTCCAGGCAGAAGTTAATCTGTTCACGGATTGGTTATGAGCCGGTTACTCTCCACAACCCATGCTGGAAACCGGAAAAGGGTTATGACAAAGTTAGGGCCTGTTAACACTCTGCGGATGCCCAGCATTGGCGCTTGAAGGAGGTCCACAGCATGGCCGATACCCTTTTCGACCTGTATTTCTCGGGCAAAACCATCGAAGACGCGCAGCCTGATCAGGTTCGCCTGAAAGTGGGCAGCATTTTTGGTGTTGACACTCAAACCCTGGACCTGCTTTTTTCCGGCAAACCTATGCGCATTAAATCGGGGGTGGATCAGGATACCGCCATCAGATACAGGGTTGCGTTGCGTGATGCGGGAGCCCTGCTCGATATCAGACCACACAAATCCGACACTGCCCAAGTCGGCTCAAATTCCGATAACCAGGCTGAAGAAACACTGACCCTGCTTCCACCCAACACTGGCAATCTGATTGACTGCGCCATTGCAGTTACCCCCGCCCCGCTGCCTGATATTGAGAATATTCACCTTGCACCGGCAGGCGTTGTAATCGACGAGTCCGCCCCCACCCCCAAACGGGCTATCCACACAGAGGGGTTGACGCTTGCACCGCCGAATAGCGGCTCACTGGAGGATTGCAAACAGGTTGTTCAGGCCAGGCCAATCCCGGATATCACGCATATCCAACTGGCGGAAGATGATGCAACCGCTCCTTCAACCAATAAGAACGACCATTAGATCTTGCAGGCGCCCGATCATTTCACCAGCCCTAGGAGCCTGTCGGACTTAGGATTAATCTACTGCGCTGATGGGAGAGCGGCTCAAATTTCCCCGATTTTTCGTTACGTAGCCCCACTATGCGCCTCAAAATCGTGAAAATTTGATCTCACTCTCCCACCATGCTCGCTACGATCACCTAAATCTGACAGGCTCCCAGGAAGAAACGCAAATTCTGGCCTGTATATTGCCTAATCATTTCAACACAGCGATATTTGACGAATGTTTGCCAATATTTTGACGAATACCGGGGCCCAGCCATGAAAATCAATGTAAACGACAAATTATTGTCACTCACTACAGGCGCAAACGCATCTCAAGGGAGCAGAACCTCAGCTCTTTCCGGCGAGCACGGGGAGAGTGATCCGAACGCAGTTAAAAAGAGAGTCGATGACAGCCTGGATCTGAGTAACACTGGACAACTTCTGCAACACTCCGCCACCGCACAAACCGATAAAGCGAGATCCCTCCCGGAAACGATGGAGCAAGCCAGTGCATTGGTGGCCAGAATCCGCCAGCAGTTCGAACAATCGGGCAGTCAGGCGCTTGGCGCACATTCGGCAATTCAGGGTAACCGGTTAGACCTTTTGCTTCGCTCAGTTCCAGTCTGACGCTTAAAGTTGCACTCTCTCCTCTCATTGCCTTCCCTGACGGAAGGCATTTTTTTGGTACAAAGCTGCGGCAAAAAATACTTACGTAAATGCTGGGGCTGCCATGGTTAGCGTCCACCCAACTCCATTCGCTCGACTTCGGCAAGGTTTACCCTGCGGCCATCGGTGGTAGTGAAGGAACGCCCGCTTACATCCCCTTTATAAGCCTGGTAAGTCGACTCCTTGCCACTGCCGGCATCGATAATGCGTACCGTCACAACTTGCCATGCATCCTGTAACTGCAGGTAGATAAAAACGGCACAACCCAGCAACATAACTCCCAATGCACCGTAAGCTGCAATCCTCGGCAGTGCGCTTTTCCCTGCCGGCAAATGATTTTCATTGATGTCGGACTTCACCGGTCGCCGCGGTTGACGTTTACGCAGTCGAAGCGCACCTATGGCTCCGGCAATGACCAACAGTGTCAACAGAAGTTTCATAAACATGGCGTGTGTACCTTATCATGCGGCTGTACATCCGTGTACAGGCTCTGGTACTCCTTCAAGGTGATAATTACGGGTTCAGCAATTATCACCTTGAAGGAGTACTAGCTAATCCTTGCAGTGCCACCGACGCACGTTTTACCATCCATAAGCGATGAACAATTTTCCAATGAAACTATTGAGATTGCTTTTTCTGGTCTCACTGCTCTTTGCCTGCGACAGCGCGGATAAACCCACACTCAGTCTCTATCTGGCGGTTCAGAGAGGCGATATCGATCAGATTCAGCGCCACATCGTGTGGGGCGCTGATGTTAATCAGCTCGATGTCGACGGACGTCAACCGCTGCATGTGGCAGCATTGCAGGGAGAGCTGGTTGTCATTCGGCTTTTGCTGAAAAACGGCGCCGATATTGACGGCCTGGACAGGAATGGCCACTCTCCCCTGTATATCGCAGTCATGGGAGGCAAGACGCAGGTAGCTGACTTTCTTATAGAAAAGGGGGCTGCTTACGATGCAAACCGACTGCTTTTCGCTGCTGTCGCAAATCATGTCATCGATCGGGATGTCTTCCGACTGCTGGCTTCATTGGGAGCAGACGTCAACCACATGGACAGTGACGGCCACACTCCTTTAACCCTTGCGATAAGCGCCGATGACAGAGTGTTGGTCAAATATCTCATTACCCAGGGAGGGGCCGATCCCAACAAGCGCGATAAAACAGGAAAATCACCACTCACTCAGGCTACCGAGAGAGGTGATGAGGATATAATCCGCTTGTTGCAACGCCATGGTGCACAGCTCGAACCCTGACAAACCAATCCTGAGTGCAGCTTCCAATGGCGGCGCACCCAATCTTCTGGTAACTTGCGCTTCCCCGGTCGCTGTTTCCCGCCTGACAAATGGCGGGCAGCAGAAGATGAAAAGACGACCGGTCCGAAACCTGTATCCGTCCAGTAGAAACTCACTTCCCTGTTTCCGGGGTAAGGAGAGCGCTTCTATCCGGATGGCAACCGCTAGAATAAAGGCAGATTAAATGGCATCCAGCGTGGACGAATTGACGATCAACTACACCGAAGATGGCGTTGACGTCGTAAAAGAGTTGGACAAGGTGATTCTATCGAAGGGCGCCTGGTCAACCGTTATGTTCAGATACCAGGAGTGGAACCGGAGCAAGGCCGAGTACGGTCCGGAAAAGTACAGTATCCGCCGCTACCAGAAAAGAAACGGGGAGTACCTTGCGAAATCCAAATTTAATATCTCCAGCGCCGCCCAAGCCAAGGCGCTCATAGAAGCGCTTCAAGGCTGGATCAAGGAGTAGCCGTCAGTTGATACCGATCTCAGCCGGCCAGTCGGCCAACTGCGATAAAATTGCCCTTCCCCGGTCATCGACAGTGGGATCAATCATCATCCGGGCCAGTTTCCGCCGGTACTCTTCGAGTGTGATACTCGCTCCACCTTCAGGGTTCCCGATCCGATCGACCCGAAACTCCTGCCAACGCCTGCGCTCGCCTGCCGACAGTGTGTCGGGCCAGTTGCGCGCACGGTAACGAAACAGCATCTCCGGCAGCCGGGCATCGTCCCATTTCAGATCCAGAGAGGCCAAAGAGGCCGGCGCCGTCTCCCGGATTCGCTCCATATTCCGGCGGTCGTCAGAACTGAAGAAACCTCCGCCATAGAGATTCAGGTCGGGATTGGATAGCGGCTCGAACAGGCTGGACGAATGTACCTGCTGAACCTTCTGAGCAAGCCCGGCGGCACTCTTCAGGCGCTGCAGATGCACTTCCCCGACGGCGACGTCGATCGACCAGCGCTCCGCGGCCCGATTGGTGAGCGTACTCATTGGCACCACCGCCGGGCTTTTATTCAGATGAATCGTTTTAAGCGGGATACGTTCGACACCTTCGGGCAATTCCCTGCGTGGTGTGAAAAGTCGTTCAGAAAGCTGTTCTACGCTCAAACTCAGCAGGGGTTCCGGATCCTGCGCCAGATCATATACGATGATGCCGTTTTTGTTGACCGGATGCCTGGCAACCGGCACCACCATGGCTATACAGCCCCGCTCCGCTGGATATTTCGAGGATACATGCAGCACAGGCTGCATGGTATTAAGATTCAGCAGGCTGGCAACCCGCCGCTTGTCGCGCAGCTGGAAAAGATAGTCGAACAATCTCGGCTGCTGCTGCTTGATCAAGCGCGCCAGTTCAATAGTTGCATAGACATCCGTCAATGCATCATGCGCTCCCTGGTGGGGAATACCGTTTGCTTCGGTCAGCTGCTCCAAGCGAAAACTGGGTGTACCATCCGCATGGCTGGGCCACTCGATTCCGTCCGGCCTCAAAGCATGGGTCAGACGCACCATATCGATAATATCCCAACGGGAGTTTCCGTTTTGCCACTCCCGGGCGTAGGGATCGAAAAAATTGCGGTAAAGTCCGAAGCGTGTCACTTCGTCGTCAAAACGGATGCTGTTGTACCCGACTCCGCAACTGCCGGGGAGCGCCAGTTGTTCATGTATCCGGCGGAAAAAATCCGCCTCAATGACTCCATTCATGCGCGCCAGCTGGGGCGTTATCCCGGTCACCATGCAGGCCTCGGGCTGTGGCAGCATATCGTCGGCTGGATAGCAGTAGAGCGAAAGCGGCTTACCAATGACTTTAAAATCTTCATCAGTGCGGAGACCGGCAAACTGAGCCGGCCAATCGCGACCTGGGTCTGTACCCCAGGTCTCATAGTCATGCCAATAGAGTGTCAATGCCATTTGATTATTTTGCCATCCTGACACCAAAATCGCAGCCGTGAAAACAAGACACCCCGCCGTGGCGGGGTGTCCTTTATCACGCTGACCTACGAACAGCGATTACAACTTCTCTCTGATTCTGGCTGCCTTGCCGGTGCGGCCACGCAGATAGTAAAGCTTGGCCCGACGCACGTCGCCGCGGCGCTTGACCTTGATCTCCGCCACCAGCGGGCTGTATGTCTGGAATACGCGCTCTACACCTTCCCCACTTGAGATCTTGCGAACCGTAAACGATGAGTTGAGTCCGCGGTTCTTTCTGGCGATAACCACGCCCTCAAAAGCCTGCAGGCGTACTCGGTCACCCTCTTTTACCTTCACTTGAACTACCACGATATCGCCCGGGCTGAAATCGGGAACCTCGCGGCTCATCTGCTCGGCGTCAAGCTCCTGGATAATTTTATTCATGGTCATATGCTCCTGTGTATCAACCGGCGTCTGCCTGCGCCCGGATAAATTCATCTAACAAAATCTGCTCTTCGGCGCTCAATTTACGCAGCTGTATCAAATCGGGCCGCCGCAGCCAGGTTCGCCCCAGCGACTGCTTTAGCCGCCAGCGGCATATCGCCTTGTGATCACCGCTCATCAACACGGAGGGCACCACCTCGCCGTCAAATATCTCCGGACGCGTATAGTGCGGACAATCCAGCAGACCGTCCATAAAGGAGTCCTGCTGCGCCGAATCCTCGTCTCCAAGCACTCCGGGCAAGAGCCGCACAACGCTGTCAATCAGCACCAATGCCGGCAGTTCACCGCCACTGAGGATATAATCGCCGATTGACCACTCTTCATCGACACAGCGGTTCATGAACCGCTCGTCTATCCCCTCGTACCTGCCTGCAACGAGAATGATGCTCTCCCGCTGCGCCAGATCATTCGCCACCTGCTGGTTGAATGCGCGACCTTGGGGGCTGAGACAGGCCACCCTTGCCTGCGGCATTGCCAACTTGGCATCCTCAATCGCTGCCAGCAATGGTTCCGGTTTCATCACCATCCCCGGACCTCCGCCATAGGGACGGTCATCCACGGTCCGGTGCACATCCCGGGCATAGTCGCGAGGATTCCAAAGCATCAACTCCGCCATTCCCCGCTCGAAAGCCCGACCGGTGACCCCATTTCCCAGCATCGACCGGAACATCTCCGGAAAAAGGGTCACCACAGCAAAGCGCATGGTGAAACTCAGAACTCCGGATCCCAGTCGACCGTCACTCTCTGCAGATCCAGATCCACATCTATCACGGTGCCATCGATGAATGGGATCAATCTTTCGCGCTCACCCATTACCACCATCACATCATTCGAGCCGGTTGAGAAGAGACTCTCCAGTCTGCCAAGATCGACTCCTTCCAGCGTGACAACCTGGGTTCCCTCAAGATCCGTCCAGTAGAATTCATCCGTCCCGATAGCTGGAAGCAGATTTCTGGGAACTGCTATCTCGGCATCCACCAATGCAGCCGCCTGGTCACGGTCTTCGAAACCCTCAAGTAGGGCCACCACGCCTTTACCCTGAGCCCGCCCTGTTGACAGCCGGTGCTCTTTCCATTCACCCGCAAGGCATAAATGCCAACAGGGGAAGTTTAAAATGTTGGTGCGCGGCGATGTGTCCGAGAAAACCTTCACCCAACCGCGGACACCGAACAGGCCGGAAATCCAGCCCAGTTTAACGAGGCCTACTTCGGAGGCAGATTGCCCGGCTGTCGATATCGGTTTACCGGAGCTCATAATTTGATCCCGGCAGCGCTTATGTCCGTCGCCGATCAGGCTGAGGCGTTCGCAGACCTGGCGGCTTCCTTGATCAGTTGTGCAACACGATCACTGGTCTGAGCACCGGTTGAAATCCAGTACTCCACCCGCTCGCTGTTGATCTTCAACCGCTCCTCACCGCCGGTCGCAACCGGGTTAAAGAATCCGAGGCGCTCCAGACAGGCGCCATCACCCGTTCTCCGGTTATCCGTTGCCACAATGTGATAAAACGGCCGCTTTTTGGCGCCCGTCCTTGAAAGGCGAATCGATACCATGTCCAACCCTTGTGTTAAATTTGTAAGGCACCACCCTACCGACCAGCTGGCGGGAGGTAAACCGGGCATTGTACGCTATAAAAGGGAAATGTGAAGTACTTTAAAACAGGAAAAACAGGGCTAAGGGCAGAGGGCCGGGGAATTCAAATCAGAATCCTCCGCCCTCTGCCCTGTTTTTCCTAAAAGGGAAAACCACCCGGCGGAATGCCACCCGCCCCGCCCATTCTGCCTTTCAGGCTGCGCATCAGTTTTGCCATGCCGCCGGCGCCCCTCATCCTTTTCATCATCTTCTGCATCTGGGCAAACTGTTTCAGCAGCTTGTTGATCTCCTGAACCTGGGTGCCGGAGCCCAGCGCAATTCGGCGCTTGCGTGCGCCTTTGATAATTCCCGGGAAACGCCGCTCCTGGAGCGTCATGGAGTTGATGATCGCGATTGTGCGGTGGATCTCTTTGTCATTTACCTGTCCTTTGACATGATCCGGTATATCTCCCATGCCGGGCAGCTTATCCATCAGGGAACTCACACCACCCATACTCGCCATCTGCTGCATCTGGTCCCGGAAATCCGACAGATCGAATCCCTTTCCAGTCTGCAGCTTTTTGGCAAGCTGTTCAGCCTTGCCATGGTCTACCTTCCGCTGCACCTCCTCCACCAGACTGAGTACATCCCCCATACCCAGAATGCGCGAAGCCATGCGCTCCGGATGAAAAGGTTGAAGCGCATCGCTCTTTTCGCCAACACCCAGAAACTTGATCGGCTTACCAGTGATCTGGCGAATGGAGAGCGCAGCGCCGCCGCGGGCGTCACCATCGATCTTGGTCAGCACCACACCGGTCAGTGGCAGTGCATCATTGAAGACTTTGGCGGTATTGGCGGCATCCTGCCCGGTCATACTGTCGACCACAAACAGCGTCTCCACCGGTTTTATTCGGGCATGCAGCTGCTTGATCTCCCCCATCATCTGCTCATCCACATGCAAACGACCCGCGGTATCCACGATGAGCACATCCTTAAACTGCTTGCGGGCTTGGGTCAGCGCGGAGGTGGCGATCTCCACCGGATTCTGCTCCGGTGTGCTGGGAAAGAAATCGGCGCCAACCTCTGCTGCCAGTGTCTTCAACTGGTCGATAGCGGCCGGGCGGTAGACATCGCAGCTGACCACCATTACCGATTTTTTCTGCGTCTCCCGCAGCCAGCGGGCCAGTTTGGCCACGCTTGTGGTCTTGCCGGAACCCTGCAGGCCTGCCATCAATACCACGGCGGGAGGCTGCGTAGAGAGATCGAGGCGTTCATTAGCCTGTCCCATAACCCTGACCAGCTCGTCGTTGACAATCTTGATCAGTACCTGGCCGGGAGTCAGACTGCGCAGTACCTCCTCTCCCAGCGCCTTGCTCTTCACCTCTTCGATAAAGGTACGAACCACCGGCAGAGCAACATCCGCCTCAAGCAGCGCCATGCGCACCTCACGCATGGTCTCCCTGATATTCTCCTCGCTCAATCTGCCCTGCCCGCGCAGTTTATTGAGCACATTCCCAAGTCGATCTGTGAGATTGTCAAACATGCCTGGTCTCTACCTCGATTGCCCCTGAACACCTAACCAGGGCCATTATAGTAGGAGCACTCTTGCAGCGCGAACCCGCGCAGCTTCCAAACCCCGGCTGCCACCGGCTATACCACTTTCCAGGTTAACCAGAGTTATGAGAACATCCGTCTGCATGAACAGCACGATCATCGCACTCTTAGCCATTGCCTGTTACATCGCGGCATCTGTTGTTATCGCATTGCGCCTGTTTCGCAGCGATACCGCACAGATAATCCCCCGCCCGGTCGGCATGGGACTGGGATTTGCCGGTGTGCTGCTGCACGGAATTTTTCTGTATCAGAACATTTTTACCGGTACCGGCGTCAATCTTGGCTTTTTCGACGCGGGTGCGCTGGTAACCTGGACCATATTGCTGCTGCTGCTGATCTCGGCACTCTCCAAACCGGTGGAAAATCTGGGTATTCTGCTGCTCCCGCTGGCTGCGGTGATGATAATTCTGGACATCCGCTTTCACACCTCTCACTTCCTCTCAGCGGATGCACCCTGGGGACTGCGTGTGCATGTATTGATCTCACTGCTGGCATACAGCCTGCTGGCGATGGCCAGCGTTCAATCGATACTGCTCGCGGTTCAGGACCACCACCTTCGCCACCGCCATCCAGGTGGCTTTATCCGTTCACTGCCGCCACTGCAGACGATGGAGGCGCTGCTGTTCGAGATGATCGGGGCAGGCTTTGTACTGCTTACCCTGGCACTGCTGAGCGGTTTCATGTTTCTGGAGGATATGTTTGCGCAGCGGCTGGCACACAAGACAGTGCTCTCGATTGCCGCCTGGATCGTGTTTGGTTCCCTGCTATGGGGCAGATTCAAATCAGGCTGGCGCGGCCAGAAGGCGTTGATCTGGACGCTGACGGGATTCGTCGTACTGATGCTGGCCTATTTCGGCAGCAAGTTCGTTCTGGAGCTCGTTCTCAGCTGATGTTATCGGGCTGGCCGCCAATTACCACGGCCGTGTAGGCATTGGCCGCCTGGCGTCCCAGCTTCAATTTTCCCAAACCTGCCGCAAGCTCTTCCCTGGCGGCCGCCAGCAACGACATGACCGATCTGTCCATTTCGATCACCTCATGGATCGAGCTGGACGCCTGACCCGGATCTTCGATCGGTTGCTGCAAAGGGAAACACTGCCCAATCAGCGTCTGCCGGTACTTCTCATTCTGCTGCACGCTATCCCAGTCGGACTCCAGTGCGCTCTCCCGCATCTTTCTGGTGACATCCAGAATACTCTGCAGCAGCGCCGTGCAGTCTGGCATCTGTTCATTCACAACTGTTCCGGGCCGGTGCATTAGTCAGATTCAATGGCTATGAAGCTGCCTGCCGGCTCTCAATGGCCAACTGCTTCGGAATAACATCCCATGCGGACTTCACCTCCAGCAGCAGCGAAGAGACCTCGTCCAGAATCGCTGCGTCGTTGTTGGCGCCGGCCACTCCAAGACGGCGGACCATGTAGTCGTAAAGATTGTCGAGGTTGGCGGAGACCTCTCCGCCGCTCTCCATGTCCAGGCTGCTCTGCAGCCCGCTGATGATAGAGATGGCCCAGCTGATGTGGCGTCCCTTCTCGCTCATGTTTTCATGCAGCATATGCCCCTTGGCGGTGGCGATTTTGTCCAATGCACCCGCCATGAGCATCTGAATCAGCCGATGGGGGGTCGCATCCTCGATCCCGGAAGTTACACTGACACTGGCATACTCCGACAGCGCACTGTTGATTCTTGATTTAACCATGGGGCCCGTTCCTTTATTCAGCCTGCGCTGAATCCTTAATTGTTGTTTCTAAGTGAAATATTCGAGATTGCATCGAGCTGGGTGGTCAGGTATTCGCTGGTGGTCGTCATACTGGCCATGAGCGTATCCAGCGCACCGAACTGTTTGAGATAGCGCTGCTCGATGGCATCCATACGCTGTGTCATCGAATCCCGGTTGCGCTCGATGCTGCTGACACGGCTTTTGGCACTGTTGATAGCGCTGTCGAATGTGCCGCCCGACTGCAGAAAGCCGTCCAACAGTGCATCCAGCCTGCTCGAAAACCCGTTATCCTCATTGCTGAAAAAACCGACCACGCTGTCCGGGTTCTCTTCCAGTGCGCTAATGAGTTGCGCACTGTCGAGCTGCAGCTTGCCGGTTTCCGAATCGGTGGTGACCCCCAGCTGGGAGATGTAAGCGTATTCGCCCAGTCCTGATAGACCGTTATTGAGAACACCGCGCATCAGCGACTCGATATTGCGCAGTACACCGCCGCTGACACCCAACCCACCCGAAGCCGCAATCTGATCCTTGAGCTGGTTATAGGCAGTGGTAAAGCCCTTGACCGCGTTTACCGCGATGCTCGTGTCGCGGGAGATTTCGACATCAGCCTGACCGGCCTCCTTCAACGTGAAAGAGAGACCATCCACCACATCACTGATACTGTTGCTGCTGCGGGTGACCGCTACACCGTCCACGGTCAGCGCAGCATCCAACTCGTTTTCCGTTGCCAGCAGCTGATTATCGGAATCCCGGTTCAACAGGGAGAAATTGAAAGTATTGCTATCCAATGCGCCTGCAAAAGTGAGCTGCACCCGGTTATCGTAACCGGTTTCGCCTGATGTCATCACCAGCGTCTGATTGCCGCTGTCGCCCGTAATCAGTCCTGCGGTAATACCGGTCTCATTGCTGTCAACATTGATCGCTGCCTGGATCTGAGAGAGGGTTTTTGCAGAGGAGAGATCCAGGGTGAAGCTCTCCGTGCCTACGGTGAGTGTCAGTGCATCGCCTGTGCTGCCGCCGAATGTGGCGGTTGCCGCGAACTCCGCAGAGCCCAGCTTGTGCTGCTGCGCCAATCGGTTCACCGTGACATTGTAAGAGGAGGTAACCGCATCTGAGCCGGAGGAGACCCCGAGCACGGCGCTGTCGGAAGATTTGGCGCTTGTGGCCTGAAAAGTCACGGCATCCTTCAGCTTGGCCAAAGAGCTCTGCACCGAGGCAAGCCCGCCCTTGAGGGCGCCGTAAGCGGATATCGCCCCCTGCACCCGGGCCTCTTGTTGGTTCAATCTCAACAGAGGCTGCCGTTCCACCTCCATCAAGCGTGAAACGATGGAGGTGACATCCAGCCCTGAACCCAAACCTGGTGATGAGATTGGCATTTAGTTATCCGAATTGATCCGATTTCACAGGGAAGGGAACTTCCCTGTTCCTGTCCCGCCTCAAGCCTCGCCCTTGAAAAGAAATGAGGTACTTCCCCCCTTATCGAACATCATTTCGCTCACTTCCCGCAGCTGCTTCTGCATGTTGCGGATCTCCTCGGAGGGAATTTCCCGTATGACCTCCTTTGTATCGGCATCCACGACCATCACGATAACTTTTCCGTTGTCTCCATCGACCGTGAACTCCAGCTGTCGCTGAACCGACTGGGCCAGCCCGTTGAGATCATCCACCATCTCTTCGAGCTGTTTTTCATTTACCGCCGATCCGGCGGCCTCTTTGGCTTTGGCTGCATCCGGCCCCTGTCCCCTGGGGAGTGCCGCGGCAGGTAGATCAACCGCCTGAGCACTCTGTGTTTTGCTGGCCGCACCCGTCTCCCTCCTCGACTGGGACGTTATCGTCCCTAGTGTATTTTGAGAGATTTCATTAATCATGGGTATCACCTACTCATTAGGTGGGGGGAACCGGTGTTTCCGGTTCCCCGGTCACGTCCAGTTTTACTGCAGTAACGACAGCACGCTCTGCGGCAGCGCGTTGGCCTGCGAAACCATCGCCACGCCGGCCTGCTGCAGGATCTGCGCACGGGTCAGCATTGCGGTCTCTGCCGCGAAGTCTGCGTCCATGATGCGGGAACGCGCAGCGCTCAGGTTCTCCGAGGTCACGCTCAGATTCGCGATAGTAGACTCAAACCGGCTCTGCAGCGCACCGAGATCGGCGCGGCTGGTCGATATCTGGGAGAGTGCACCGTCAATAACGGAGAGAGCGGCGTTTGCCCCTGCCACCGTGGAGATATCGACAGCGTTCAGTTTGCTCAGCGTGGCGCTTACAGAGTCGAGGCCGGCATCGTCCAGGTTCGCACCACTCAGCGAGAATGTCTTTGCGGAACTTAAGGTAAGTGTTCCGAAAGTGGTTACACCATCGGCATCAGCCGTGGCGTTGGTACCTCCGGAGACAGCACCGATACCTGCGGTAGCTGCATCGGTCATTCCAGTCTCATCATAAGATATACCCACCGCACCCAGCTTGTTATTGGTGAGCGTAATAGTTCCGTCGCCGTTGTCTGTAGCCGAAAGCGTAGTATTGCCAAGGCCATGCTGCGTGTTGATAACAGCCGCCAGCGCACCATCTATATCCGTCTCGGTCTGGCCAGCAACTACCGTCACCAGCACATTGGAAGTGGTGGTACCGGCCACATTGAACTCATAGGTAACCCCGTCCAGTACAAGTGTATCTCCCAGTACGATTTCGGTGGTGGTGGCGGTGTCGGATGCTACAACCACCGTTGAACTATCGAAGGACAATAAACCGGAATCGTTCCCGGATGGCACATCGGTATCACTCGCATCCAAACCGGTGGCATTGTAGATGTTTGTGATCGTATCGGCAGCACCGTCACCTGACGATATCTTGATGTTACGACCTTCAGTCGAAGTAAGGGTTAGCGCACCGGTTGTTGCATCCGCAACAGCAGTTACACCGGTCTGATTACTGATAGCATTGATTGCGTCCGCGACATAGCCGCCCTGAACCACTGCGCTGCCGTCCGCTGAAACGGACCCGACGCTGACGCCATTAATCCACAGGTCGTTACCACCGAGGGCCGCACCGGCAATAGGTGCAATTCCAGTCAGGCTGTTTGTAGCCGTTGCGGTGACACCCGTTTGAGCTGATATGCCATTGATTGCCACTGCCTTGGCCGCAGCGCTGTCGCTATCCCATCCGGCAGCCGAGGTACTCACCGAGACGCCGACAGCGACATCATTGATTTTGAACCCGGTTCCATCGAATGCATCCGTGGTCACCGCCGAGCTGGTTGCCTGGTAAGCACCCAGCAGGTTGGTGGTGGCACCGGCCACACCGACAGTGATGGTCTGATTGGCGTTGGCGCCTACCTGAAACTGCGCCGCCTGGAAGTTGCCGTCGATGATGTTCTGACCGTTGAACTGAGTCGTGGTCGCGGTGCGCTGGATCTCTGCCAGCAGCGACTGCACCTCGGCGTTCAGCGCTTCGCGGTCGGAGGCGGAGTTGGTGGAGTTGGCTGCCTGCACGGCCAGTTCGCGGATACGCTGCAGGCTGTTGCTGGATTCGCCCAGCGCGCCTTCGGCCGTCTGCGACAGCGAGATGCCGTCGTTGGCGTTGCGGATCGCCTGATTCAGACCGCGGATCTGCGAGGTCATCCGGTCGGATATGGCCAGGCCGGCGGCGTCGTCCTTGGCGCTGTTGATGCGCAGGCCGGAGGAGAGGCGCTGCATCGCGGTGGCCAGCGAACTCTGGGATTTGTTCAGATTACGCTGCGCGGTCAGGGAAGTAACATTTGTGTTGATGATTTGTGGCATTTGCTTGCTCCTACTCCCACCGGCTGCTTTCAATCGAAGCGCTAAGTGGGTCAGGTTGATAACTGGCGGATATGCTCAGGATGTTGTGCATTTACCGCCTCCGACATCTGTAACGGCAGGACGCATCAATCCTTTAGTAAAAAAGCCTGGTGTGCGAGAACCTGGATAAAATCAACTGACATACCATATCTGACTGTTTTTATTGGATATGTCTGAGCATAACTTCGTTCCCGGGAATCCGTTTCTCGGGTATTTTGGGGAGGCTAAATCTGATTACCCTAACTTCTCAAATTCTGTGTATGAAACGATGGGAAGGGGATCATTTAGTAGGGCCCAGGGCCGAGGAAAATCTAATCTATTGATGCTTTATTTGGTCCTTGGCCCTCAGCCCTTGGCCCTCTGCCCTGTAGTTAACCAGTTACATGTAGTCGAACAACGAGAGCCCCTTGATCTTCACATAGGATTGTTGTGCGGCCTGTAGTGCCGTCATCTGCCGTTCGAAGCGGGCAATCGCTTCGGCAAAGTCCAGGTCCTCCTCCTGCGATTTGTGGCTCTCCAGCGAAAGCTCCAGGTCGGCATTGACCTCCTGTTGTTCGTCGATGCTGTTGAGCCGGCCGCCAACTGCGGTGCGGGTATTGATCACGCTCTCCAACGCCAGGTGAACGTCTCCGATATAGCGATCGACGGGCCGGTCGTTTTCCAACTCGGTGGCAAGCTGGTGCAGTGTCTCGAAGACATTACGGGGTATAGTGGTCGTTGGTTCGCTGCCTGCCGTCAATCCGGATTTTGCCGCTGCACCTGCACCCAATGCCACGGTGATGCCGGATCCACCGACAACACTCAGTTCCAAAGCGCCACTTGCGTTGATTGTTGCGCGTACGCCGGTGCTCTCTTTCACCCCATTAACTGCATCGGCCAACTGTTGCAGCCGCTCCGCCTCCGTTGCCGCAGCGGTCAGGGCGCCGATGCTGACCGGCCCATTGCCGTTGCCGCCATCAATGGTGATATCGCCGTCGGCGATGGCGGTCAGGTCGGTGACGTCGACAGCGACAGCGGTAACCTTCGCGAATGCCGACGTCTCCACATTGACGAAAAGTCCAAAGCCATTGTCGCCATCCGCCACCTTGCGATCCGGGGATATCTGCAGTTGACGCTGCCCCAGATCGCCATTGTAGAGGTAGCTGCCTATGGCGGGATTGGTGAAAGGTTTGGTCCCGCTCTGATAACCGGCGAAGATATATTCGCCGTTGCTGTCCTGGGTATTGGCCATGGAGTAGAGCTGATCCAGCAGTTGATGAATTTCTGCGGCAACCGCTGTCGTGTCACTCTTGCTCAGGGTATCGTTGTTGCCCTGAACAGCAAGCTCGCTTACCCGCTGCAGCAGATTGGTGGCACCCTCGAGCACCCCCTCCTCCGTCTCCAGCCTGGATTTGGCGCGGTCTATGTTGCTCTGGTACTGCTGTACCGTCTCCAGCGCCCGGTTCAGCCCCAGCACTCTCGTGGCGGATGCCGGATCGTCCGAGGGTGTAAGCACCCTGCGGCCGGTGGATATCTGCAGCTGGGTATCGCTGACCTTGGCCTGCTGACGCAGCATGGCATCGATCGCGCGCTGGGTGATATTCATGGTGGAAATACGTGCCATGCCTAAGGCCTCTTAAAACTATCGCCTGACAGCGCCGATGAGTGTATCAAACAGGGTGCTGGCAACTGCGATAACCTGAGCCGACGCCTGGTAAGCCTGCTGATAGCGGATCAGATTCGCGGCCTCTTCGTCTAAATTTACACCGGAGACGGAAGAGAGCGTTGTCTGGTGGCGCTGCAGCAACCCGTCGCTCGCCTCGCTGTTGATGTTTGCCTGCCGGGTTTTGGCACCCACGTCCGAGACCAGCAGTCCGTACGCCTCCTGAATGGTAGCGGTCTCCTTCACGCCGTTCGTCTCGCCCAACAGCGTGTTCTGCTGTTGTATCGCGGCCATGGCCAGCGCATTCCTGTTGTCACCCTCGCCGTTGGTATTGTTTTCGATGATGAACTGGTCCCCCTCCGCGGGGACCCCGCTGACAGTGAAGGTCATGCCGCCATAGCCGGCAAAGGTAAAGCTGGCGCCGCTGCTTTGGGTGGCCGGATCGTAGGCGATGGTGCCGCCGGGTCCGCCGGTGACGCGGAATCCGGGTTCTTTGGTCAAAACATCGGCATCAAGGTCAAGATCCGCCCGCCATTCGAGTGTGATACTGGCCGGACCGGTCAGGGGAAGATTTGTCAGGTTGCTCACTTCCGGCTGCGTCAGCACCCCGGTGCCTGCATTGGGATTGCCAGTGTCCCCATTGACGGCCTGCTTGACCCGAAGCGGCGCGGCCGCCGCAAAAGCGCGGGGATCGGTTATCTGCAGGTTGATCTGCTCGGCCGCGTTGCGGGTGGGTTGGATGAAAAATTTATCGCCCAGCGTTGCCGCACCTGAGATTGTAAGCGTCATGCCGTCGATTTCCGCGGTGGGGTTGCTCACCCCTATATCAATCGCAAATGTCTTGTTGTCACTGAGACGCGTGAGCGTATACTTATTCCCCACGCCCGCCTCGAGCTTGTAGTCACTGGTGGTCAGATTGCCGCTGTCGACAATCGTGGCCGAGACGGTCACCGCGCTGGCGTTGCCGCTGTGCGGAAAGGGTGAAATAGTGGGTGAGCCGAATATGCTGCCGCCCAGTTTCCCGTTCAGATCCATGCCCAGCTGTTGTTGGCCGTTGATGCGCTCGCCTATGCCGATCGCCACCAGCCCCAGCTGATTCTGTCCCGGATTCAGTATCTGATCGCGGAAATCGAGCAGACCGCCGATCTCGCCGCCGCTCATCTGATCGGTAATCACCCGGCTGCCAATGCTGTCGGTGAAGATCACGTCCATCTGGCTGACGTCCGAGACACTCGGCCGAGTGCCGAGGGTCGCCACTTTGGAGCCCATTACCAATGCCTGCCCCTTGCCTATGAAGATATTCCAGGCACCGTCATCCTGGGGCACGATCGAGATATCCGTGCGTTTGGAGAGTTCACTCAGCAGCAGCTCCCGCCGGTCCATCAGATCGTTTGGATCATCGCCGCCTGCGGCGCCGATTGCCTCGACGATGCTCTGATTCAGGCGTCCCAGAGACTGGGCAATATCATTGATCTCACCGGTGGTCGCCTCCATCTGCTGATTAACCTGAAGACGCATATCGGTAAATTGACGGTTCAGATCATGGAAGCGGTCCACCAGCGATCCTGACTCGGAGAACAGCACCTGACGGGATGGGACCGAAGCTGGATCGTCGGCCATCACCTGCACGGCATTGAAAAAATCCTGCAGCGCCGGATCCAGGCCGATATTGGGATCGGCCAGCACATTGTCCAGCCGGCCGGCGTAATCGGAATAGAGCTTAAGCTGTGACGAGACGGTCTGGGCGGAGCGTACCTGAGTGGAGAGAAACTGGTCCGTGATCCGCTCCACTCCGCTCACCTTGACGCCCGAGCCGATCCAGCCGTAACCGCTGTGCTGGGGGATCTGGGTGGAGTGCAGGGTGCGTTGACGGCTATAGCCTTCGGTGTCCGAATTGGCAATGTTGTGGCCTGTCGTGTTCAGTGAATTCTGAAACGCCAACAGTCCCGAAACGCCGATATCGAGTATGCCTGCCATGCTGCCTTACCTTGATGGTTCCGCCAACTTTTCCGTCATCCTGAAGAGTTATAGCGGCTGATCCGCACTCATTTTTAGCTGCCGGAGCGCCTGGTTCATCTCACGCCCGCGCATCACCGAATCGATCTTCTGCGCATAGCGGGGATCTGTTGCATAACCTGCCTTCTGCAGCGCGGTAAAATAAGCCCTGCTGTCGGATGTCGATCTCAGTGCCCGGTCATAGCGGGGATTGGCACTCAGGAACTCCACATAGTCATTGAAACTCTCCCTGAACGAGTCATAAGAACGGAAGTAATCCCGCCGCCTTACCGCGCTGCCATCCTCGTACTCCAGGGTTGAGACGCTGACACGCTTGCCATCCCAACGGTTGTCCGCCTTTATACCGAATAGATTGTGACTGGGAGAACCGTCGACTTGGCGTATCATTCTCTGCCCCCAACCGGTTTCCAGCGCAGCCTGCGCCAGCAGCGCCTGCGGCTGGAGTCCGATGCGGCTGGCTGCCTCCAGAGCCCAGGGCCAGAGTTTCTCCACAAAATCGGTGCTGCTCCAGTCGCTCACATCTGTTGAGTCTGAATTCTTACCCGGGTTGGTTTCGGATGCCGCCAGACTGGCATCGGGAGGGAACCCGCCATCAGCAATGGTGGGTGTGGTCACCGGCTTTGCCCTGTACGACGCTATCTCCATACCGCTGTTATGCAGATCAGCCTGAGCCCCCTCCAGCTGACGCTGAATCGCCTTGGCCAGTCCGATTCCGCCATTTTCGGACAGATGAAGCGACAGCTGCTGGTCGAGCATATCGCGGTAGAAAAGGCTCTGGTCGTTGTCCAGAATGCCCTCCCCCAGGCTTGCCTGGCGCATAGATTTGACCATCTGGTTGATCAGCAGCGATTCGAACTGGCGGGCCACCTCGGCGGTCGAACCCGCCTGGTCGCTGACCGATCTCGCCCTGAGTTCCGCCAAACCGGAGAAATCGGCATAGAGCGGTGCGGCAGCATTCATCAGATGATGACCAGCTCCGCCTGCAGCGCACCGGCCTGCTTGAGCGCTTCCAGAATCGCAACCAGATCGCTTGGAGCGGCACCAACCTGGTTAACCGCCCTGACCACTTCATCCAGCGTGGTTCCGGGGTTGAACAGAAACATTCGGCTATCCTGCTCGGATACATTCACCTGCGACTGAGGTACAACCTGAGTCGTGCCGCCCGAGAGGGGAGCCGGCTGCGACACGGCAGGCTCCTCGCTGATGGTCACCACCAGATTGCCGTGTGAGACCGCGGCCGGAGAGACCCGCACCTCACTGCTGATGACCACGGTACCGGTACGTGAATTCACGATCACCCGCGCCGACGCAATGCCGGGATTAACCTCCAGATTCTCGATCAATGCATAAAAACCGACACGCTGCGAGGCATCCATCGGCGCACTCACCCTGACCGAGGAGGCATCTATCGCCTGGGCCGCACCCGCTCCCACCGCCGCATTGATGGAGTCGACCATCCGCTTTACCGTGGTAAAGTCGCCGGCCTTCAGATTGAGGGTCAGAAAGTTCCCCGTATTGAACAGGTTCTCCACCGTGCGTTCGACGGTGGCACCGTTCGGAATGCGACCCGCGGTGGGAATATTGACCGTGACACTGGAGCCGTCGATGCCGCCCGCGCTCAGACCGCCCACCACCAGGTTACCCTGAGCCACGGCATAGACCTGACCGTCGGCGCCTTTCAGCGGCGTCATCAGCAGACTGCCGCCACGCAGGTTTTTCGCATCACCTATGGAGGAGATGGTCACATCGATCCGCTGACCGTTCTTTGCGAACGGCGGAAGCTCCGCATGAATACTGACCGCAGCCACATTTTTCGGCTTAAGTTTGACACCGGGCGGCACAACTATTCCCAGCTGGGTAAGCATCGATCTGAGGCTCTGCATGGTGTAAGGCGCGGCATTGTCCTTGTCGCCGCTGCCATCCAGTCCGACCACCAGCCCATATCCCAGCAGCTGATTGCTGCGCACACCGGCGATATCAGCCAGATCCTTGATACGCGCCGCCTGCACCTGGGCAGCGGCGCCGACTACCAGCGCTAAAGCCAGCACCACAGACAGGCAGCCTCGCAGCTGCTCCCCGATCAGTCTCAACATGATGCGTGCGTTCCTCATGACCATCACCCTAGAAAGGAAAAAGTGAACTGATAAAGAATCTGGCCAGCCACCCCATTACATTGGAATCGGCCACCGCGCCGTCTCCCACATAGACAATGGTGGGATCCGCCAGACGGGTGGAGAGCACCGTGTTATCCGCATCAATATCGATGGGCCGGACTATGCCCGACAGACGGATGTACTCGTTGCCCTGATTGATACCGATACGCTTCTCTCCGCGCACCATCAGGTAACCGTTGGACAGCACTTCTGTCACCGTCACCGTGATGTCGCCCTCCAACAGATTGGACTGCTCGCTGCTGCCCTTGCCGCCGAACGCGTTACTCGACTCCAGGCCGAAAGCCAGTGAGTTGTTCCTGTTGCTGGCAAGCGGAATAAATCCGGGTGCATTGAACTGAGGTGTCGAACCCAGAATGGTGGGATTTGAGATCGATGTGTTGTTCTCCTTCGACACATCGGTCTTGGCCTCCTTGTTTGCAGTCATCTTCTCCACCAGCTTCACGGTCAGCATATCGCCGGCGCGGCGAGCACGCAGGTTCTCGAACCAGGAGGTCTCATAACCTGCCCGGAATATTGCGCCATTGGGTTGCGGCAAGGGTGCCGGCAGTGCCGGTCTGACCGGCGCATACTCCGGATCCCGTTTGGGAGCCGTACTGCAGCCGGCCAGCATCAGCGCCAGCAGCACCAGCAGCAGTGCGGAGTTCATCCTGTGCATAGCTTCACTCCGGTCCATTACAGCTGACTGGTCACATAGGAGAGCATCTCATCCGTGGTGGAGATCGCCTTGGAGTTCATCTCGTAGGCTCGCTGGGTTTCGATCATGTTCACCAACTCCTCCACCACGTTGACATTGGAGCTCTCAAGCGAACCCTGAATCAGCGTGCCAACACCATCCTGTCCGGGCGTGGTGGTGGTCGGAGCCCCGCTGGCCAACGTCTCGCGGAACAGATTTCCCCCCATCGCTTCGAGTCCCATGGGGTTGATGAAATCAGCCAGTTCCACAGTGCCGATCTGGGTCGGCGCATCATTGCCCGCCACCAGTGCCGAAACCGTTCCGTCGGAACCCACCGTAACGCTCAGTGTGTTGGCCGGAATGGTTATGGCCGGTTCAAGCGGATAGCCGTTCGGACTGACGATCTGACCATCCTGGTTCATGCTGAAACTACCATCGCGCGTATACTGGATGCTTCCGTCCGGTGTCAGAATCTGAAAGAAGCCCCGTCCCTCGATCGCGAAATCCAGATTGTTGTTGGTCTGCACCAGATTGCCCTGAGTGTGCAGTTTCTGCGTGGCCACGGTACGCACGCCGGTGCCCAGATTGAGCCCGGAGGGGAGTTCGGTGTCCTGAGAGGAGCTGGCGCCGACCTGGCGAACATTCTGATAGATCAGGTCCTCGAACGAGGCGCGGTCGCGTTTGAAGCCGGTTGTATTGACGTTGGCCAGATTGTTGGAAATAACCGACATGCGGGTCTGCTGCGCATCGAGGCCGGTTTTTGCTATCCAGAGTGCCGGGTACATAGTGATATCCTTCGATCAATTATTCGTTCACTTTTATACAATGCAATTTGTTTGCCAATTAAAGGTTCTAGGTAACTACTCATACGCTATGGGTTATAAGCAGGGTACGTCGGATTAGTGATAGCTCAATGCGACAACAGGCTGTAAGGGCTGAGGGCCAAGGGCCTAGGAAAATCAGACCGCAGCTCCTCTTGATCCTCGGCCCTTGGCCCTTGGCCCTAGGCCCTGATTTGAAACTACCGATCTATCCAAATCGATTCACCATGGACCGGACGAGTAGTTACGTACTCAGAACCTTATCAACCCCCCATACGCATGATCCGGGTCGACGACTCCTCCATGGCTTTGGCGGTCTGCATCATCTTCACCTGCATTTCATAACGGCGCGAGAGTTCGATCATATCCACCATCGCGTTGACGATGTTGACATTGCTGCCTTCAAAAGTGCCGCTGTTCAGGCGCATGGCCCCATCCTCCTCGGCCGGTTTGCCGTCCTTCATCCGCAGCAGTCCATCCTTCCCCTTTACCATTTCACCGAGCGGTGGATTGACCATCTTGATGCGGTCGATTACCGCCATCTCGGAAGCGCTTTGACCCAGGGGAACGATGGAGATGGTTCCATCCGGTCCTATGTCCAGTTTTTCCGCCGGAGGTATCGCAATAGGCCCGCCGTTGCCGATGACCGGCAGTCCATTGCCGGTGGTGAGCAGGCCGTTGACATCGAGGTTCAGGTCTCCCCGGCGGCTATAGGCTTCACTGCCATCACGCGCCTGGACCGCAAACCAACCGTCGCCGGCAATCGCCACATCAAGATCCCGTCCCGTGTGAACCTGATCGCCATGGGTAAAGTCGGTGCCCGGACGCTCACTGAGTCCGTACGCCCGGGTTGGAAACCCGTCACCGAACACGGGCATGCTGCGAAACTGCTGCAGATCGGCCAGAAAGCCCGGTGCATTGGCATTGGCCAGATTGTTGCTGTTGTTGGCCTGAGCGATCATCGTCTCCTTGGCTCCACTCATGGCAACGTAAAGCATGCGATCCATATGCGCCTCCTCAGGCGTGTGTAACTGGTGCATCTACTGCAACTGCTTTCTCTGTCATTCCGGCGCAGGCCGGAATCCAGGGAAGCGACCACCATTGTTGGTTGTGGATCCCGGCCTTCGCCGGGATGACGGTTTTTCTTTGCTTAAATAAGCGCCATTCGACTGAGACTGCCTATCAGTTATCGAATATTGATAATGGTCTGGGTAATGGTGTCAGCCGTGGTGATCACTTGGGCATTGGCCTGAAAATTACGCTGTGCGGTGATCAGATTGACCAACTGCTCGGCGATGTCCACATTTGAGTTCTCCAATGCGCCAGACTGGATCAATCCCAGGCTGGAAGTGCCCGGCTCGCCCAACTGCACATCGCCCGCGGTATAGGTCTGTGCCCAGCTGGTATCGCCCAACTGGCGCAAACCCTGTGGATTGTTGAACTTAGCCAGTGCAACCTTACCCAACGCGGTGGATTGGCCGTTGGTAAAACGGGCGAAGACCACGCCGCTGTTGTCCACATCGACACCGCTCAATCGTCCCGCGGTATAACCGTCCTGAGTCAAATCGTTGACCCCGAAATCCGTGCCGTACTGGGATGTGTTAGCGTAGTCGAAGGTCAGGGTTATATCATCTGCGCCTCCGAGAGGAGTCCAGGGATCCAGCGTAAAACGACCCTGCGCATTTACCGAGTTGGGAGAACCGGTGGTGGTATCCAATGCACCCGACGGCTGGAACATCAGCGTCGAATAGTGGTTGGTTGTTGCCGCGTCACCTGCCAGTGTACCGTCAATATAGGTATAAGTTCGCCACTGCTGCGGCCCAGAAACAGTGTCGACTTTCCGGTAGTACATTGTTGCCCGGTGCGAATTACCGAGCGAATCATAAACCGTGGTGGAGGTGGCGTGGTTGTACATGTCGGTGGTGACATTACTCTCAAACGTGGGATCCGTTAAAACGCTGTAACCCACGGCAGTCGTGTCGGTTGTACCGGCCGGCCAGGCGATAGCAGGTTGCGTCTCGGAAGCGGACAAATTCAACGCCGCCACTACATTCTCCGTAGGCTGAGGCGTTCCCGACAGCGTCGGCAGCACCAGATCGATGGTGGCACCTGTATTGAATCTGGTGCCGGCGGTATCGATCGGGGCGAACACCTGCAGATTTTCGTTGGCGTGGTTGACCACATTGCCGTCACGGTCCGCGCTGAATGCGCCGGCCCGGCTATAGGATGTGTTACCGGCGGCGTCATTCAGAATGAAGAAACCTTCACCGTTGATCGCCAGATCCAGATTGTTGGAAGTGAAGTCCAGATTACCCTGGCCGAACTGCTGAGCCACCCGGGTCACCTTCACGCCGCGGCCGGCAGAGGTGGAACTCACATCCTGAATCGACGTTGCGTAGATATCGGCAAATTCAGCGCGCGACTCCTTGAATCCGGTGGTTGCAGAGTTGGCTATGTTGTGCCCGGTTACCTGCAGATCTGTGGATGCGGCATCGAGACCGCTGAGTGCTATACGAAAAGGCATTTGGTATCTCCTCGATTAACTAAAGTCCGTCATCAGCATGACGGTAGCTCTTTCCATCATGGCAAAAGATCCCGGATCAGCGGATCTCGGCAACGTCATTGAATGAGATTGGGCCCAGTCCCTTCAGGTTGAGCGCCAGCCCCTGACCAGCGGAACCGATACTGACGCTGTTTACTTCAGCCTCGGTCAATACATAGGGTGAAAACTCTTCGCCATTGGCGCTGGCGCGCGCGCTGATCTGATACTGTCCGGCTGGGGCGTATTCACCGGCGTCCGTTAAGCCATCCCAGCTGAAGCGGACCTCGCCCTTGGTCTGGGTGCCCATCTGCATTTCGCGCACCAACGCGCCACCGGCGTTATACACCGAAACCGTGAGGTTGCTGGCGGGATCGCTGAGTCCAATCACGCCATCGATGCTGCTGCCTGTCTCAAGATAACCACCACCGAGCGGAACCAGCACTCTCCTTCCAATCAGGTTGGCAGCCTGCATGGACTGGTCCGACAGCAGGGAACCCGAGAGATTGGAAAATTTATCGTTCAGTTCATCGATCCCGGATACTGTCGCAAACTGAGAGATCTGCGAGGCCAACTCACTGTTCTCCATCGGCTTGAATGGGTCCTGATGCGTCAATTCGGTCACCATCAACTCCAGAAAGTCATCCAGTTGCAACTCGCTGCCGGCGTTCTGCTGCAACTCCTTGCTCAGTCCCAGGGTCTGAAAAAGCGTGGTGTCATTGGTTATCGCGGTCATCTGAAGATATCCTCTATTCGCCCATTCTCAAGGTAGCGGTCAGCAGCTGCTTGGCGGTATTGATTACCTCCACATTGCTCTCGTAGGAGCGCGAGGCCGATATCATATTGGCCATCTCCTCAACCATATTGACGTTTGGCCGGTAGATATAACCCTCCGCGTTTGCCATCGAATGTTCCGGGGCATACTCCATCACCAACGGCGCCTGACTCTCCACCACACCTTTCATCTGCACACCGACAGCCGGCGCATTGGGATCAAGCTGGTTCAGCATCGCACTGAACACGGGCTGGCGCGCCCGATAGGTCTGTTCGATGCTGCTGCTTACGCTGTCGACATTGGCCATGTTACTGGCCACCAGGTTCAGACGCAGCGACTGGGCACTCATTCCCGACGCCGCGGTATCGAATATTTTGAACATTGACATGCTTGTTTATCCCTTGATTGCGGTCATCAGTTTTCTTATGCCGCCACTCAGAAAACGCAGGCTCACCTGATACTCCATTGCATTGGCGGCATAAGCGGTATGCTCCAGCTGACTGTCGACTGTATTGCCGTCCAGACTCGGCTGGCGGGGGATGCGATAGAAAATTTCACTGGCAGAAACCGGCCCGCTCTCCGGCTGTATATGGCGGGGACTGGTTACCCGCATGGACTCACGCGACGGAAGCTGCTGCTGCATCAGTTTCTGAAAATCAAAATCACGTGCTTTGTAGCCCGGCGTGTCAGCATTGGCTATATTGCCCGCCAGCAGCTCTGCCCTATGGGTTCGCAGTTTCAGCGCCTGCTCATGGATTCCGAAAGCGTTGTCGAGTTTCATTCCACATATCCCAGATTTGTTGACTCTGTTCCGGATAAAGCAGTTTTCGTACCAGATTATTTAAAATCTACCGAAGACGACAAACTCCGGTGGTTGTTTGCCAGATTAAACGGATAATTGGGAAGAGAAGCCCGGTGCGAAAGGGGTGTGATTCTTTAAATTCTGCGCTAAGGCAAGCGGTGGAGTGGCAATCCGGAACCGGCAATACGGCAAACTGCATCCGCTATCGACAATCTCTGCCGGGGTATTCGGGAACAGACAACTACTTCAGGCGATAGACGATGCCGCCGGATTCGCTGATCATTTCAAACTGATCCGAGTGGCCTGAAATGGATTCAGTGGAACCAAGCAGCAGATAACCGCCAGGATTCAGAATTCGTGCCATTCGGGAGAGAATATCCTGCTTCTGGATGCGGGAAAAATAGATAAGCACATTACGGCAGAAAATCACATCGAACCGGCCCAGCAGTTCATAACCCTGTGTCAGATTGGCATGACGAAAACTAACCTGCCGTTTGAATTCAGGACGCACTTCGAGACAATCTCCGTTCTTGATGAAGTAGCGGCTGCTCTGCTCGGCCGAGAGCCCTCGCGACGCGGACATGCCGCAATAAACACCGCGTCTGGCCTCATCCAGAACACGCTTGGATATATCTGTCGCCACTATCTCGGTCACGTTGCCGAAACAGCCGCGATTGTGGGCCCGAAACTCCTCCACCACCATACTGATATTGTATGGCTCTTGTCCGGATGAGCAGGCAGCAGACCAGATTCTCAACCGCTGCCCCGGTCTGTTGCTAAGTTCTGGCAGTATGCGCCGTTCCAACAGATTGAAATGCGCCATATCCCGAAACCAGAAGGTCTCGTTGGTGGTCATGGCGTCTATGATTCCTGTTTTCAGACTGGGATTACGCCCATAACTCAACTGATTCAGCAGATCTCCGACCGTTGCGATGTCGTAGTGTCTCATTAAACTGCCGAGACGGCTGGATACCAGATACTCCTTGCCGGCACCAAGCACTATACCGCAGGCATCCTGCAGGAAATCCTGAAATGCCTTGTAATCACTTTGGGAAAGTATCCCTTTTTTCACGCTCATCTCTTGCATTAGGGTCTTCGGCCGTATGGATGGCGGTAGAGTCCGCCGCTAAGGGGAATCAGGCCAGGGCTTCCCGTGAAGCCTTATGAGCCTTTATCTGTTTCTGAACCATAAGTGCCAGCTCATCAGGCTCATACTTTGCCAGAAATTTGTTTGCGCCAACCCGTTGAATCATCGTTTCATTGAAAACACCGCTGAGAGAGGTGTGCAGCACGACATGCAGCTTGGAGAGCCGGGGGTGCTTACGGATTTCCGAAGTCAACGTATAGCCATCCATCCGGGGCATCTCCACATCGGAGATAACAAGCGAAAGAAAATCTTCCACATTCCTGCCCTCATCAAGCCAGCTCTGTAGCTGTTGTAATGCCTGCCCCCCATCATTGCAGAGTGTCGTCTCCACACCCAATTGATCCAGGACCCGCTTGATCTGATTTCTGGCAACCGCCGAGTCATCAACCACGAGAACTTGTTGAATCTCGCTGCGAACCTCTTCATCGATGATGCCTTCGGAGACTGTTTCGCTTCCGCCGACAATCTCCTTGAGTACTTTTTCAACATCGATGATCTCGACCAGCTCATCCTCCACCCGGGTAACCGCAGTCATATAACTCCCTTTTCCGGTTCCTTTCGGCGGCGGCATAATCTCGCCCCACGTCATATTGACGATCCGGTCAACCGACCCAACCAGAAATCCCTGCACGCGGCGGTTGTATTCGGTAAGAATAATAAACTGCTCTTCGTCATTTCCCAGTGAATCGCCTCCGATAGCCAATGAAAGATCGATGATGCTGATCGTCCGGCCGCGCAATTTGGCTATTCCGCGCACCACCGGATGAGAGCCCGGCAACTGTGAAAGGTGCGGACAACGAATAACCTCCTGCACCTTGAAAACATTGATACCAAAGCGTTGCCTGGTGCTCAATCGAAAAAGCAACAACTCAAACCGGTTTTGTCCGGCAAGATTCGTTCGTTGATCGATACCTTCCAGAATGCCTGCCATTCCTCTCTCCTTTGATTCTGCTTAATCGTTGGTATCGGCGTAAGCGGTTTCAGCTTTAATCGAAAAAAGCAGGATGGTCGCAGCCACAAAAACCATCGGCACATTGTTTGCATGTGATTCAATGGCTTCACTCAAAAGTGTCAATATTCTGACTAGCGGGCCTATTTCGCTCTGAAACCAGAAACGAGAAGAGATATGCGTCTACCACTCCTGATCTGCGCACTGTTGATAAACAGCGGTACAGCCCTGCCGTTGCAGGCGGGGGAATACGAATCCCATGAGAGTATCCGGCAAGCGGCGCGTGAACACATCCTGTCCCAGTTCAAGGGAACTCCTGAAGAAGATATCAAAGTTATGCCGGCAGAACTGGACCGGCGGCTGAGGCTGGCAAAATGCACACTTCCCCTGGAAAGTTTTTCGCCGGCATCCGCCAATAGGGGAACCAGGCAAACAGTCGGAGTGCGCTGCAATGGAGCAGAGAGCTGGACACTGTACGTTACGGTTAAAGTTGAAGTAAACAAAAACATCCTGGTGGCAAAACGCCGACTGGAGCGGGGCAGAATCATCTCCAAGGGAGATTTCAGACTGGAAAAACGGATGGTTTCCGGACTGCACAGGGGTTATATAGAAAAACCTGAAAATGCCGTTGGCAGCGTGCTCAAGCTGACATTGAAACGCGGTGCGGTTATCTCTCCCGGTCAGCTCAGGCGTCCTCCTGAAGTAATGCGGGGCAGTCAGGTGACTATTCTCGGCCGTGCCGGCGGAATTGAGGTGCGGATGTCCGGAAAAGCGCTGTCGGACGGTGCCATGGGACAAAGAATCAAAGTCCAGAACAGCAGTTCCAGTCGTCAGGTTGAAGGCACGGTAATTGCTCGCGGGGAGGTGGAGGTAACTCTGTAGATAACACTGTATGGTCACCGGATTTACTGCTAAAGTTTCAGGTTGAATGGCCGCTATTTTCCAACAGAGATTCCTTGGTCGATGAAAGAAGGTGCCCAATGAGCGTTGAAATCAATGGTTTACCCGGCGGAAATATCCGAAGTGCTGGCGATAATCGACAGGTGACTTCAGCGAAATCGGCAACGAGCAGCAACTCCCGGTCATCCACACCGGCAAGCGGCGACACGGTCAGTCTGACAAGCTCCGCAACTCTGCTGCAGGAGTTGTCCAGCTGGGTCGCACAGCTTCCGGTGGCCGATGAGTTCCTTGTTGCGGAGACCCAGCGTGCGGTCGCGACCGGCAGTTTCAGCTTCGAACCCGCCGTAGCTGCAGATAACCTGCTCACTCAGGAGAAAGAGCTCGCCACTCTGGAAGTGCAGACCTGATGCCGTTACAACAAACTATTGATGAGGGGAGCGGACGGCTCCAGCAACTGCTCTCAGCAGAACTGGAGAGCACCGGAAAACTGCTTGAGCTGTTGGAGCAGGAGCATCAGCTGCTGGTAAACGGTGAGGCGGAGGAGATCCGAGCGATCAGTGCGCAGAAGCAGGCACAAACCATGCTGCTCAGAGAGCAGCTGCTGGTGCGGGACCGGTTTCTGGCTGCTCACCGGTTGCCATCCGGCAAAGAGGGTACCGATCTTTTTATCGGACAAACGGACTCAGACAGTGCAATCCGGCAGTGCTGGAGCAAGATTCAGGCACTGGCAACCCAATTAAACTATCGTAATGAAGTCAACGGCGGAATCGTCGCGCTTGCCCAGCGTCATGTACGCGAGGCCCTGAACATACTTACCTGCCACACCGATCAGGAGAGCACCTACGGTCCTGCCGGACAACGGATGGGACGCTCACCCCAGAGTCTGGCTAAAGTCTAATCGGCCAACCGCCGCCCAAGGATTGAGGCAGTAGAGACTCCGATGTTTAACCTGATCCGGCGCATTTTTTCCGACAAAGAGCAGGAGAAGCCTCCGGCAACGGAACATCAGATCGAACAGCGGGAGCAGATTGTCGCGCTGCTGCTGCGCGCCTCGACACACCACGTTCTTTTCAGCGTCCGCTTACCCGAACAGGAGGACACCTTCGGCACCGCCCTGCTTGGAATATACGATGAGCACGAGTTTATCATTCTGGATGAACTCACTCCGGAACAGGGTCATCAGATGCTCAGGGAAGGCATTGCAATGCAGCTCTCCGGACGGCTCGAAGGGGTGGATCTGAGTTTTACCACCGATCTGCTGGAGATCCGGGAAAAGAATGGAGTCGCATATTATAAAACACGCCTGCCCAACACCATCGAGCATCGTCAACAGCGCAACGCCTATCGCATCCCCTCGCGGGGATTGGGCATCTCTTTTCACGGCCTGCGCGGCAAAGGTATGCGGCAGATAGTGAAAGGTTATGTCAACGATCTCTCCCGTGACGGTGCCGGTATCATTCTGGCCGAGGAGATACACCTGTATCAGGGTGAACTCCTGCCCAGCTGCATCATCTCCGTTCCCGGAGAGGGCGAGATCGCCTTCTCTCTGGAGGTATGCTTCTGCAGCAGAAATCCACAGCAGCAGGTAACCCGAATCGGCGGCAAATTCAAAAACATCGACAGCGCCTCCCTGCAGAAGATCAGGCGCAGCATCAACAGAATCGAGCGCGCACAGACACGCCGACTTCGGGGTGGCTGAGCCGTATTGTTGTTGCGGCATTTGTCAGCTAATCCGACATCTCCCGGAACCGTTCAAGATCTGCAGGACGATCCAGATCCCACAGCGGCTCCAGTTCCCGCCATTGCCATCTCAACTCCTGCAGCCGGCTGCGCGTCTCCTCCAACACAGTATCACCACCCCAGGCGATTCCACGAAACAGCTCCGGACTGCACTTTTTCAAGCCCAGCAATACGTAACCTCCATCTTCCGCCGGTCCGATTACCGCATCGCAGTCGCCATCGAGCCAAGTCAACGTCTGCAGCAGATGCCTGGGTTGGAGCGCCGGACAATCACCACCAATCAGCACCACCGTTCTGCCTGATACCAGCCGAGAGCTTGCCGCGTGCGCCATGCGCTCACCCAGATCCGACCCTAGCTGGGATTCCATCGTTAGACCAATGTCTCGGGAGAGCAGCAGAAACTCCTTGTGGTCAGCGCCAGGTGCACAGCAGCAGATCAGTGGGGCAATTTCCGCATCCTTTATCCAAAGGATGGTGGAGCGCAGCAGCCGGCGGTAGAGACCGGCAGCACCCTCGGCACCCAGTACAGGGATCAGCCGGGTTTTCACTCTTCCCGCCTCGGGTGCCTTGGCAAATAACAGAATCTGCGCCTGGGGAAACCGCATTAACTATTTCTTCGGGCAGCTTCAGGGTGGAGGGGACGAATCAGTCGGAAAGCGCCCCACCGCAACTGCTGCCCTGCCCGGCGGTACAGCCGTAACAGTGCTCCCCGATCTTGATGCTGTGACCTTTCAGATCCACATCAAGAAGATCCGAAATGCGGGTTCTGCGATCGTTTCCATTTTCAATCGGCAGGTCCAGCATCTGATTGAAATCACAATCGTAGACATATCCCTGCCAGTCGATACTGACCAGCGTACGGCACATCACTGTACCCAGGTTGTCCGGGCGGTAGGAGTCCTTCAGCAACTGCATGTAGGATTCAAACTGGCCCTTCGAAAGCAGCGTACTGCCAAATCGGGAAATAGGCATATTCGTGATGGTAAGCAGATTATTGAAAGAGATACCGTGGTCGTCCCACAGACGCTGTTTATAGTCGACCTCAAGCGCATCCTGCGCGGGGGGCAGATCAGCTCCCTGAGGGTTGAACACCAGACTCAGCAGCAAACCGCTCCCCGCTCTGCCGTAACCCAGCCGGTTGAGCCTCTTCAGGCCGGCAATACTGGCATCGTAAACGCCCTTGCCCCGCTGGTTGTCGACATTCTCTTTCAGATAACAGGGCAGTGAGGCCACCACCTCCACACCCTGCCGTGCCAGAAAACCGGCCAGCTGCTCCTGTCCCGGCTCCTCCAGTATCGTCAGATTGCAGCGGTCTATCACACGTACATCGAGCTGCCGCGCCTGTTCCACCAGATAGTTGAAATGCGGATTGAGCTCGGGCGCGCCACCGGTAAGGTCCAGCAAAGAGACCTTATGTGCCGCCAGCAACTCCAGTACCTGATCGATGGTCTCTCGGGTCATCAACTCCGTGCGGCTGGGACCGGCATTGACATGACAGTGCTTACAGGTCTGGTTGCAGAGATACCCCAGGTTCACCTGCAGTGTCTCCAATCTGCCGCGCTTGATCAGGGGAAATGTGGTTGGATATAAAAGCGGTGCTGTATCGAGCATGAGGGCTTATTCGTCTTTTTTAAAAAATTGGGTAGCAATGGTATTCGCTGTCCGGTCAAACGACAAGCTTGCCAGGCAAGCGCTTTGCAGTGGTAAAATAAGCCCCATGGGGCCGTAGCTCAGCTGGGAGAGCGCCGCGTTCGCAATGCGGAGGTCGGGAGTTCGATCCTCCTCGGCTCCACCAACATTCTCAATATGCTACCTTTAATCCAGAGACGCGCTCTCCATCCCTGGGTGTGCATCGGTTTCAGGCAACTTTCAGCAGTTTTGTTTCTGCTTGAAATATGAAGACCGGATCCCGGCTGAAATTATTTCACTGTGACCACACGGCGACCTGATTTCCCATGCATCCTGGCTGCCGTTCTCTACGACGATCCAAGATATAGCCAGTTTAATTTGCAGAAAATATGCAACCGAACAACCAGCGAGTTCTTGCGTGATTCAGGAATACATCCAGAAAAGCACCAAAAAGGTCCTTAATACCCTTGAGATGGCTGTTTCACTGCTGGTGGAGCAAAAACAGAATCTGCTCACTCCGGATTTCATACTGTTGTCGCTGCTGTCGCAGCCCGATTCGGAGGCCGCAAAAATTGTCGAATCGATCTCCGTTGACCCTATTAATGTGGTGACCCAGATAAAGACACAGATACAAAAAAATTATCAGCTCTCCGCACCCTCCGAAGCGACCCAGATCGTCGGCTCTCAGGAACTGACGAACCTGTTCCGGGTTGCCTATGAGGAGGCAAAAAAACTGGGCGACGAGTTCATTGCCACCGGCACACTCTTTATCGCCATGTTCGACCCGGGTGTGGGACACACCGCTGAACTCCTGCGCAAGAGTGGACTGAGTTACAGCAAGGCAGTGGAAATGCTGAAGCGTATTCGACAGGGACAAAGCATATCCAGCCAGGATGCTGAAACCGAAGCCGATGTGCTGGCCAGATACACCCGGGATCTGACGGAGCTGGCACGGCAAGGAAAACTGGATCCGGTAATCGGACGTGAAAATGAGATTCATCAGATCATCCAGACGCTTTCCCGCCGCAAAAAGAACAACCCGGTGCTGATCGGGGAAGCCGGCGTCGGTAAAACCGTTATTGTTGAGCACCTGGCGCAGCGGATCGCCGATGCCGATGTTCCGGATACCCTGATCAATAAGCGGCTGCTTGCGCTGGATATGGGGGAGATCGTCGCCGGTGCAAAAATGCGCGGAGAGTTCGAAGAGCGCCTTAAGTCGGTACGCGACGCGGTCATCAAAGCCAAGGGTAAGGTGATCCTGTTCATCGATGAACTGCACACCGTTGTAGGGGCTGGCGCCGGTGCAGGCGGACTGGATGCGCCCAGCCTGCTCAAGACGGCTCTGGCACAGGGCAATCTGAAGGTGATCGGCGCCGACACGCTGGACGAATATCACCGCTTCGTGGAGGCGGACAGGGCACTGGAGCGCCGTTTTCATCCGATACTGGTCAGGGCACCCGGAATTGATGAGACTATCCGGATACTTCAAGGCATCGCGCCCAGTTACGAAACACACCATCAGATTCAATATCAACCCAAGGCTCTCGAGGCCGCCGCACGGCTTGCCGAGCGTTACCTGACCGACCGACAGCTGCCGGACAAGGCGGTGGACCTGATAGACGAGGCTGGCTCACGGAAACATATCCGGCTTATCTCAATACCACACAACATCAAGGTACTGGAACAGCAGCACCAGACTGTCCAGCGAGACAAAACGCGGGCCTTTGACGCGCAGGACTTTGAGAAAGTCGCCAGCCTGCAGATGGAGATCCTGAAGCTGGAAGAGAAGCTCAAGTCCGCCCGCGAAAGCTGGCAGGCTGACCGGAGCAAAGTAGATTCAGTGGTCACGGAAGAGGACATTGCCGAAGTGGTCTCCGAATGGACCCGCATCCCGGTGGCAAGGATGGTCGAATCGGAATCGCAGAAACTCTCCCGCATGGAGGAGAATCTGCATCAACGGATTGTTGGCCAGAAGGATGCTGTCAGCTCGGTGGCGGATGCCATTCGCCGCAACCGGGCCGGTATTGCCACACCACGCCGTCCTATCGGTTCATTTCTTTTTCTCGGGCCGACCGGTGTCGGAAAGACTGAGTTGGCCCGGGCGCTGGCAGCGTTTCTGCTGGATGACGAGTCGCGCATCGTACGCCTGGATATGTCCGAGTATATGGAACGTCACGAGGTCTCGAAGATGATCGGCGCCCCACCCGGCTACATCGGCTACGGCGAAGGCGGTCAGCTCACCGAGAAGGTAAGGCGCAACCCCTACAGCGTGGTGCTGCTGGACGAGGTGGAGAAGGCTCACCCGGATGTGTTCAATATGCTGCTGCAGATTCTCGAGGATGGCCAGCTCACCGATGCGCAGGGCCGCACCGTCTCTTTCCGCAACACGATTCTGATCGGCACGTCCAATCTCGGCACCGAGACCCTGTCACCGGAGAAACGTCCTATCGGTTTTATTCAGTCGGAAATGCCGGATTATCAGGAGGCACGCCAGCTGGTGATGCATGAGGTAAAAAAATTTTTCAAACCTGAATTTCTGAACCGGCTGGATGACATTATCGTATTCCACTATCTGGAAAAAGAGGATGTCCGACAGATTGCACGTATGTTCGTCGATGAACTGGTGGAACGCATGCGCAAACGGGATCTGGAACTGGAGGTTGAGGATGCAGTGATCGTAAAACTTGCGCGGGACGGCTTCGATCCGGTGTACGGCGCCCGCCCGCTCAGGCGCGAGGTGGAACATCAGGTGGAAAACCCTTTGGCAATGAAGATAGTAAAGGGTGAATGCCCGCCACACAGCAAGGTAAGCATCCGCTTGCAGCAGAACGATATTCAGTTTGACATCGAGCCGGCTGCGAATGACTGAGCGGTTACCGGAATAACAGCAAATAAGGGCCGAGGGCTAAGGGCCGAGAAAAATGCCATGAATACGCTGATTCGCCCTGTGTTCCCTGACCCTCAACCCTTTGCCCTTTGCCCTCAACCCTTTGCCCTTGGCCCTTGGCCCTTGGCCCTTCAGTTAGTGAAGCCGCTTCCCCTTCGTTCCGCACGGAGTTATTCAAGAGTAACCCGTACGATTAATAACCAATTGATAAATATAAAATAATAAAATCTCTCCGGCTCTTGAAATCGGCCTGAAATGGACCTATCCATATTATTAGGAGAATGAATTGAAAGGAGGTGTGAGATGAAAACCAAAACCAATGAAATCAGCAGGACAACGCCTGAAAAGAGACGTGGTCTTACCCCGTGGGAAGAGATGGACAAAGCATTTGATTCGATGTTCCATCGCGGATGGTTGCGGCCGTTTCATGAGATGTTCCCCGAGTGGATGGCAGAGCGTGATTTCGATCTGAGAATGCCGAAAGTCGATATGCTGGACAACGGGGATGAGATTCTTGTTCGGGCTGAGCTGCCTGGTGTTGACAAGAAGGATCTGGATATCAACATCAGTGGTCAGATGCTGACCATTAAGGGTGAAACGAAACGTGAGAAGAAGGAAGAGAAGGGAGAGTACTTCCGTTCCGAGATCAGCAGAGGTTCCTTTAGCCGGACGCTTCAGTTGCCGGTGGAGGTTAACGGGAACGAGGTTAAGGCGACCTTCGACAGCGGCATGCTTGAAGTTCATCTTCCCAAAACAAATAAAGTGACGAAACAGAAGGTGACTGTGGAATGAGATAGAGAGGGAATAACGACGATGGTCCGTATGACAGGATGTTGATGCGACCTTTGAAAACCGGCTTTAAGCCGGTTTTTTTTACGCTGGAATCACACTTGACGTGTCATTATGCAACCCCTAACCTGGCATAGCCAGAACCAAAATTCGTTATATCCACTATCCTTATCGTCATCAACAAGAACAAAGGATAGCTACCATGAATCCTTTCGTCGAACGCCACCAGGATAAGATCGCTGGCGTGCTTTCCTGCTTCGATCGTGTGGTTATCACCGGAACTCTGCCCGATATCGGTTACGCTGGGGCCTTGGCAGGCTACCTCAGTTACCACAATGTTCGACTGTTCGACTATACCCGCTGGGCAGATCCCCTGCGCAATGAATTACGTCAACACGCTGAACAACTCGCCAAAGAGGCGGGTATCGAGATCGAATTCATTCGGAGCCATAAGGCTTTCCGTAAAGAAGCCCGGATCAAAGCCATCCTCGCCGAACGCGGAGAACATCCTGGCCTGGTTCATATCTTTTCAGCCATGGAGTCCTGCACCGCCTATCGACCCTGGCATGACAAGAAAAAAACCCACACCACACTAAAACCCACATCCGGCAAATGCCTCCACTACTATTTTTACTTCATCGACGAATCCTTCGGACTTTGCTATATCCGGGTGCCCACTTGGGCACCGTTCCGTCTCCAAGTCTATTTCAACGGCCATCACTGGTTGGCTCGGCAACTGGAAAAGGCAGGCATTTCCTTCGAGATGGCCGATAATGCCTTCCTCTCCATTGACAATCCGGAGAAAGCCCAGCGCCTTGCCGATCGCCTGGATGCCAAACAATTACATCGACGGCTGAATCAATGGGCGAAGCAGTTCTGCTCAGTTTCTTCACGCTTTCGCTCCGGTTATCACTGGAGCTTCATGCAGGTGGAATTCGCCACCGACGTCGTCTTTCACAAACAAGCCGAATTTCAGCCACTCTACGAAACCATTACCCACACCGCTATCCATGCCATTCGGGCCGATAATGTGGCCACTTTCCTCGGTCGTAAATTGACCACCGCCTATCAGGGCGAGGTGGGCAATGATTTCTCCACCCGTATCCAGGGTACACGCATCCGGCACCAGATGGGGCCGGCTTCCATCAAACTCTATGACAAAGCCGGCATCATGGCCCGGGTCGAATGCACCACCAATGATGCCTCTTTCTTCAAAATCCACCGCTGGGTGGAACAACGCGACGGCTACCAGCATTGGAAACTGGCCCCGTTACGTAAAAACATCTACAGCCTGCGCGACCTGCGCAAACTGTTAAAAGCCGCCAATGAACGCTACCTCGCCTTCATGGCGGATATCGATAATCCCGATGCAGGACTCAAAGCCATCGACAAAATGGCCAAGCCCGCCCAGGATAACGGCCATTCCTACCGAGGTTTCAATCTGTTCCTGGGCGATGATTACCGTCTCTTTCTCACTCTGGTGCGGGGCGAATGGTCCATCAGCGGTTTCCGTGCCGCCGATCTGCGTTCGCATATTCCCAACTTATCGGCCTCTCGCTCTTCGTATATTCTCAAGCGCCTTCGCACCCATGGTTTGATCAAGAAAATCGGGCATCGATACAAGTATTACCTTACAAAACTTGGTCGTCGTATCCTGGTTACAACATTGAAAGTTCGTGAATATTTTATTGTCCCTTCTCTTTGCTCAGACACCGTGTAGAATTTCTTTGTCTATATGAACAAGATCTCAGTTGAAAGGGACTATCTATCACAAGGTGAACCCTGACTTCAGGTTTCGCCATGGTTTGAAAGACAGGTACAGGTTTTCAGCCACCCCTCTTTGATGGGTCGAGGGTATCGGTAAGCGATTTCATTTTTTCGAAATGACTGCCTTCCCAGTAGATCTGGCCGCACGAACTGCACTGCCAGAATTCATCAAAATTCTGCCGTGTCCCAGCTTCGAGCCGGTCGAGTATCTCCGTTTTATCGACAGCGGCGACTTCACCGTTACACCGCGTACAGCGGCCGAAAGGCTCGATGTCGGAATATAGATCGAAACGCGCGAGCACTTCGTCCAATTGCCTGCGCGGATCCTGATTGCGCACGAAGTAGCCGTGGTCGATTATGCGCCGTTTCAAAAGATTCCGGTCGCGCGTCAGCAGGATGCGCTTCTCTCCGGCAGAGATAGTCGCGAGTCCTTCGTCGCTGTAGTCATTGCGATACAGTGTGTCGAAACCGAGCTGGCGTAGATAGCGTGCGAGCCGGCCAAGGTGGCAGTCGAGCACGAAACGCGGCTGTCGCAGGGGTAATTCGCGCAGTTTCAGCAGCGGCCGGATATCGAGGCTCTCAAACATCGGGTAGACACTGATGCGGTCGCCTCCGCCGACGATGTAACCGAAATCCACGGATTCACCGTTGGCGAGTATCACCTCAACTTCGGTATGCGGCACGCCCAGCGCCTCGATGATATCCTTGACCGAGGCGCGCCGCAGCAGCGGATAGTCAAACGTCAGCTTGCGTTTTTCCCGGGGGAGAAAATCGTTGAGCTCCTCGTAGAAACGGAATTCAGCATGGGGATGTGTATTCACAGGGGAAAGTATAACGAATCTTTTCCGCCGCCGAAGTGCTGAAGCACCCCGGATTCATTAAACCCGGAATATCCGGGCGTTCGGGAAGACTCTAAGTGTTAATCTAGGAGCCCATTCTGCAAAACGAGAAACTCATGCCGAAAAAACCTTACAAATTACTCATATCTCTTGCAGCCGTTCTTGCTGCCGCTGTGGCGCTATTCGCCTGGTTTGGCAGGGTAAAACCAATCGAAGTGATTGTGAAACCTATAGCCTTCGGTAAGGTACAGCATACGGTTGCCAATACCCGGGCGGGAACGATCAAGGCTTGCCGACGGGCTGGCATCTCACCCTCAATCGGCGGGCAGATTGCAGGTATGCCGGTGAAAGAGGGCGACCTCGTCAAGCCGGGCCAGCTGCTGATGGAGTTATGGAACCATGACCGGCTGGCGCAACTCGAACTGGCAACCAGCGAGGCCGACGCGGCAGCGGCTAATGCAAGACAGGCTTGTATCCGAGCTGATGTTGCACTGCGCGAAGCCCATCGATTAATGCAGCTGAAGAAAAGTAACCTCGCCTCCGATGAGGCCGCCGACAAGGCCGATGGTGAAGCCCGCGCGCAACAGGCGGCCTGCAATGCGGCACGTGCGACCAAAAAAGTCAGCGAGGCAAAAATTCGTCTGGTGGAATCAGAACTGGAGCAGACACGCCTGACGGCGCCGTTCGCCGGCATAGTCGCTGAGGTCAATGGTGAGATCGGTGAATTTGTAACACCATCGCCTGTCGGGATACCGACGCCACCGGCAGTGGATCTGGTTGATGTCGGCTGTCTCTATGTATCCGCACCGATCGATGAGGTCGATGCTCCGCAGATTCGTGTTGGTATGCCAGCCAGAATTTCGCTGGATGCGATGTCCCAAAAAATCTTTGCGGGTAAGGTGCGCCGCATTGCACCCTATGTGCTGGAGAGGGAGAAACAGGCACGCACCCTGGATGTGGAGGTCGATTTTCTCTGTCCGGAAGAGTGCGAAGGCATGTTACCCGGTTACAGTGCGGATATTGAAGTGATCATCAGGGAGCAGGATAAATCCCTGCGCGTGCCGACGGAGGCGGTTCTCGAAGGCAACAAGGTGCTGTTGTTTACCTCTGACAACACCCTGCAACAACGTGAGATCAAAGCAGGCCTGAGTAACTGGGAATGGACCGAAGTCACGGAAGGCCTGAGCGAAGGTGAAGAAATCGTGATTTCGGTTGATCGTGAAGGCGTCGAAGACGGTGTTGCTGCTGTACGTGACAAGAATGATTGAGCTTAAGGGTATTCACCGCAACTTTCTGGTGGGCGGGCAGACGGTGCATGCACTCGATAATGTCAGTCTCCACATCGCAGAAGGAGAGTACGTCTCGATCATGGGGCCATCCGGTTCCGGCAAATCCACCCTGCTGAATCTGATCGGTCTGCTGGACCGCCCAAGCTCCGGCAGTTACCGGCTGAATGGGCGGGATGTGACCTTATTGAGTGATATCGAACAAGCACAGGTACGCAACCGGGAGATAGGGTTCGTATTTCAGATGTTTCACCTGATACCGCGGCTGACAGCAGCAGAAAACGTCGAACTGCCTCTGATTCTTGCCGGGCTGTCGCCGGAACAGCGTCAGCCGCTGGTGACCAGCGCACTTGCAGAGCTGCAGATGACGGATCGCGCTCACCACAAACCCGACCAGCTGTCGGGCGGTCAGCGGCAGCGCGTGGCAATCGCCCGCGCGGTCGTTACCAAACCCAAGGTGCTGCTTGCGGATGAACCGACGGGTAATCTAGACCAAAAGTCCGGTGAGTCTGTGATTGCTATTCTGGAAGCGCTCAATGCGCGCGGCATCACCTTAATCATGGTTACTCACGATCCTGACATGGGCCAACGCGCGCGGCGTCAGCTGCGCATGGTCGATGGAAGGATTTCAGGCGAGCGGCATGGCACTGCATAATACCGACGTGCTGCGCTTTTCATGGGGCGCTTTACGCGGCTTCCCTTCCCGCACTCTGTTGATGCTGATCGCCATGGCGATTGGCGTATCAGCCGTGGTATTGCTGACTTCGCTCGGCGAAGGTGCACGGCGTTATGTCACCGGCGAATTCGCTTCTTTGGGCACAAATCTGGTGATTGTGTTTCCGGGCCGTTCGGAAACCGCTGGGATCAATCCATCCACCATGATGGGGGAGACACCACGCGATCTGACACTGGACGACGCGCAGGCGCTGTTGCGCAGCCAGAGTGTGCGGCGTATTGCGCCAATCAATGTCGGTTCGGCCGTGGTCAGCCGCCAAAGCAGGTCGCGCGAAGTGGTGATACTGGGTTCCAACCGCGATTTGTTGGATATTCGCCATTGGGAAGTTGGGCAAGGCCGTTTTTTACCGTACAGGGACCTGGATCGTGCTTCACCGGAAGCCGTTATCGGCAGCAAGGTCCGGGATGAGCTGTTTGGCGCAGATCGTGCGCTGGGCGAATGGATCCGGATCGGCGACCGCCGTTTTCGGGTGGTCGGTATCATGGGCTCGGAAGGCCGCTCCATCGGTGTCGACGTGCAGGAGACGATCATTATTCCTGTGGCTTCCGCTCAGCAGCTGTTCAACACCACTTCGCTGTTCCGCATCCTGGTCGAAGCAAAGAATCGGGATGCCATCGAACCTGCAAAACAGTTCATCATCGATCTTCTGCAGACGCGTCACCAGGGCGAAAAAGATGTCACCGTGATTACCCAGGACGCGGTGCTGCAGACTTTTGACCGTATTCTCGGTGCGCTGACCTATGCAGTAGGCGGTATTGCGGCAATCAGCCTGGCAGTTGCCGGGATACTTATCATGAATGTCATGTTGATTGCAGTATCGCAACGCACCGCCGAGATCGGTCTATTGAAAGCTTTGGGCGCAGCACCTCGGCAGATACTGTTGCTTATTCAGACAGAAGCCGTAATCCTGTCAGCCATAGGAGCAACCGCCGGATTGATATTGGGACAACTGGGCAGCTTTGTAATACGGGCTTCGTTCCCGGTATTGCCTGCCTATGCACCGGGCTGGGCGTTTATGACTGCGCTGGCAGTTGCCTTGATTACCGGCTTTACATTCAGTCTGATGCCGGCACTGCGCGCAGCGCGGCTTGATCCGGTGCTGGCCCTGTCGAGGCGCTAACCCGCATCCATCACCAGGCGAACCGAAGATATGTCAATAATATATATAAAACAGCAAATTACGTTCATTTTATTCGTGCTGATGAATTTACACTCTGTTCTATCCGGTTTTTGGAACGATTTGGCTGCGCATCTTGAGCGATCTTCCTTAAACCATAGCTACGGCTATGGTTTGGCGGACGATCACTCAACCTGCTTTGCCAAATCGCCCCAAAATTCCGGATCCTGGTGACGGATGCGGGCTAAACATGCGCACGCGCGATTTCCTCAATCTGACGGGCAGCTCCCTCATAGCTCACCGCATGCGCAGTTTTCTCACCGCATTGGGTATAGCCGTGGGTATTGCCGCCGTAGTGCTGCTGACCTCGATTGGCGAAGGCGTACACCAGTTTGTTTTGTCAGAGTTCACCCAGTTTGGGACAACGCTGGTTGGCATAAATCCGGGCAAGGCAACTACAGCCGGTACCAGCATGGGTATGTTCGGCACCGAACGGCCATTGACCATCGAAGATGCGCAAGCTCTGAAACGGTTGCCGTTTGCACGCGCGGTCGTGCCATTCGTACAGGGCAATGCTGAAGTCGAGGCGGGGAACCGCAGGCGCCGGACAACGGTTTATGGGGCAGGTCCGGATATGCCGGAAGCGTTTCGTATGAAGGTCAAATCGGGGCGCTTTCTACCCGACGACGATCCCACAGCGCCACGCGCCTTGGCAGTGCTTGGCAGCAAGCTCCGGCAGGAGTTGTTTAGCGGGCGCAGCCCGCTCGGGCAGCGCATCACTATCGGTGGTAATCGCTATCGGGTCGTAGGCGTGATGGAAGCCAAAGGCTCATTGCTTGGTTTCGATCTGGATGACACCGTATACATCCCTGCTGCCCGCGCACTGAGTCTGTTCAATAATGAAACCCTGTTTGAAATCGATGTGATGTACGACGCAGACACGCCCGTCGACAAGGTTGTGCAGGGGATTAAGGATACGCTAAAAGCACGCCACGGAAGAGACGACGTCACCATTACCACGCAACAGCAAATGCTGGATGTACTGGGTTCGGTACTCAACATATTGACTTTCGCTGTCGCTGCGATTGGAGGCATCTCGCTGCTGGTGGGTGCCATCGGCATAGTGACCATAATGACCATTGCCATCAATGAACGCACCAGCGAGATTGGGTTGCTCCTCGCACTGGGTGCAAGACAGGGGCAGATTCTGAGTCTGTTTCTGGGTGAAGCTATCGTACTTGCCGCAGTGGGCGGCCTCAGCGGCCTGGCCCTGGGTGTTGGCATAGCAACACTCTTGCACACTGCGCTGCCGGCACTACCGGTTCATATACCCATCACCTATATAGTGCTTGCAGAGGCTATCGCCATGGTGATTGGTCTGATTGCCGGGGTTGTTCCGGCCTATCAGGCAGCACGAATGGACCCGGTAGAGGCGCTAAGGGCGGAGTAGGTCATTTGGATCGCTGCATATTTGACGACATCCCTGATAATGGTAAAAAATACGAAAAGGAGGATTTATCGGGAACCGCAAGGCAGTCGGACGTTTTATTGCGTATAGGTATTTTCCGCGAGTCAGAAACTGCCTTCCATACGTCAAAGTGGAGGTAAACCATGAACCAGTCAGCGGGTTCAGGAGCCAACTGGAGTAATCCAGAGACACTGGATTCGTCTACACGGATGGCACCGATGATTTTGACCAGGTTGATTGCACCGGCTGATGTGGCATTTAACGGCAACCGACCCTGGGATATTCAGGTGAACGACCCTGAAACCTATGACCGCATCCTCTACCGCGGCTCACTGGGATTTGGTGAAGCCTATATGGACGGGATGTGGGATTGCCTGAATCTCGATGAGTTGTTCACCCGGTTGTTAAGATTCGACATCGACCGCAAAGTGCGAGGCATCCTGCGTATCCGTTTGCTGGCCGCCAGCGCTTTCAATTTCCTTTCCCACAAGTTGGTTAACCTTCAATCCCGCCGTCGCGCTTTTCAGGTGGCCGAGTGCCACTATGATATCGGTAACGATGTCTACCGGTCGATGCTCGACTCCACCATGAGTTACAGCTGCGGCTACTGGCACAATGCTTCCAGCCTGGAGCAGGCGCAACGCAACAAGCTGGATTTGATTTGCCGGAAACTGGAACTCGCTCAGGGCGAGCGGCTGCTGGATATAGGTTGCGGCTGGGGCGGTCTTGCCCGTCATGCGGCTGAGCATTATGGTGTCGAGGTTGTAGGGATCAGCGTATCCGAAGAGCAGCGAAAACTGGCATTGGAGAGGTGCCGGGACCTTCCGGTTGAGATAGCGTTGATGGACTATCGGGACTTGACCGGGCGGTTTGACAAAGTGGCATCGGTGGGCATGTTTGAGCACGTCGGACCGAAGAACTACGTGGACTTTTTTCGTACCGTCAGACGGGTGATGTCAGATACGGGACTGTTTCTGCTGCACACTATAGGAAATTACTGTTCGTATAATTCTATTGATCCCTGGATAGACAGGTATATTTTCCCTAATGGCCATTTGCCTTCGGCCAGCCAGATCACCGCAGCGATCGAACCGGATTTCATTGTTCGCGACTGGCATGATTTTGGCCCTGACTACGATCGAACCCTGATGGCCTGGTGGAAGAATTTCGACAGCGCCTGGCCGGATTTGAAAGAGCGCTACGGTGAACGCTTCTACCGCATGTGGAAATACTATCTGCATTGCTGCGCCGGAATGTTCCGGTCGGGCCATGGCCAGTTATGGCAGATCGTATTGTCCAATCGTGGCGTCAGACCTGAATATCGATCGATTCGCTAGCCCGCTTTTTTCACCAGGCAAACCCCGACTTCAAAGTTTGCCGTGGCCGGACAGATAGTTGCGTAATGAATTATACGATAATTCTATTACACTCTGTTCTATAAGAACCTCCGTATTGCCGCCAAAGTCTTCCCAGCCGAGCGCCTGATTTCCAGGATTTGTCGGCCTTTTTGCTTGGCCCAACAGGGCACGAAGAAAACCCCATTCCACATTTCAGCCGCTTCCGGAGGGCGGCGCGAACTCCAGCAGCGGTTCGCCTGTCTCCACCGCCTGCCCCGGGCTCACCGAGACACTCTCCACCAGACCTTCTCTTGGCGCAGGGATAGCGCTTTCCATCTTCATCGATTCGATGCGCACAAGTTCCTGACCACGGCGAACGTAACTTCCCGCTTCGACGTTGACCGCGACCACCAGCCCCGGCATAGGGCAGCGCAGATAACTCTCTTCGCTCGCTTCCTTGAGCCGAGGCATGTACGCTGCGAGCTCCCATTCACGCGGGGAGTAGATCTCGAAATTGCGAACTATGCCATTATAGGCAGCCTGGATATGGTGCTCCTGGTGGCGGACCCGAAACATATGGTAGTGGCCATTGATTCTGAGTTTCAGGCGGCGGCGGTAGAACTCAAACGGCGGTGTCACCACCTCATATCCGCCATCGTCCACCCATATGCGCCATCTCTGCGCCTCCCCTGTACTTTCGACCCGGGTTTTGAAGATACCATCGGACACCTGAACCACATAGTCGTAGCGCCTGCCCAGCAAGCGCTTGCCACCTACCTGCGCGATCATCGGCATCAGCGAGTCGTGAACCAGGCGCTGACGGAAATGATATATTGTCGTTACGGCGATCACCATTAAGTGGAGGTGTTCCTGCAACGGTGGTTCTTTCGGCCTGCCGCCGTCGAAATGCTCTTCGATAAACCTTGTGGAAAGGTTGCCCTCAGCAAAAGCGTCATGCGTGATGATGGCGTTGGTAAAGTCGATATTGGTGGTAATGCCGGCCACATGGTAGCTGTTCAACGCCTGGACCAGTGTTTTTCGCGCCTGCTCGCGATTTTCACCGAAGCCGATAATCTTGGCCAGCAGGGAGTCGTAATGGATATTGATGACACTGCCGGCAGTCACTCCGTCATCGACACGCACATTGCGGCCCCTGGGTGCGGCATAGCGGGTGATCATTCCGGTCGTCGGAAAAAAATCGCGGGATGGATCCTCGGCGCAGATGCGGGCCTCGATTGCCCAACCCTGCGGCCGCAGCTCCTCCTGTTTCATGGACAGCGGCTCACCGTTCGCCACACGCAGCTGCAGCTCCACCAGATCCACACCGAAAACCCACTCGGTAACTGTATGCTCGACCTGCAGCCGGGTATTCATCTCCAGGAAATAGAAACTTTTATCTTCATCCAGGATGAACTCCACCGTACCTGCGTTGGTGTATCCGGCCTCCCGCGAGAGGGAGCAGGCAACTTGCCCCATCTGCTGACGCAACTGTTCATCGAGCGCTAACGATGGGCACTCTTCGATGACCTTTTGGTAACGGCGCTGCACCGAGCACTCGCGTTCGCCCAAAAAAAACACATTACCGTGTTGATCAGCGATGATCTGGATTTCGATGTGGCGCGGCCGTGCGATATAGCGTTCTATAAAGATACGGTCGTCGGAGAAGCTTTTCCGGGTCTCGTCCTGGCAGGCCAGCAGTGCGCTGGGGAGTTGCCCGGCATGGTTTACGATGCGCATGCCGCGGCCTCCGCCGCCGGCGGCGGGCTTGAGCAACAGAGGGAAGCCTACTTGTTCGGCAATGCGCTTCGCCTCGCTCAAATCCGACAGCGGCTCATGGTGACCGGGAACCACTGGCACGCCGCAACGGATAGCCAGCGCCTTGGAGGCCATCTTGTCCCCCAACATGGCGATGGCCTCAGGCGGCGGCCCGATGAAGACCACACCCGCGTCGGTGGCCATTCGAGCGAACTGCGCGTTCTCGGAGAGAAAACCATAGCCCGGATGGATCGCCTGGCAACCACGGCTCAGAGTGGCTTCGATCAACTTCTCCTTCACCAGATAGGATTGCGAGGCAGGCGCGGGACCGAGAAAAACCGCCTCATCCGCCTCGCGTACATGCGGCGAACGAAAATCCACATCGGAGTAGACGGCTACAGTTGCCACACCCAGTTTCCGGCAGGTGCGAATCACCCGCAGTGCGATCTCCCCTCGGTTTGCAATCAGGATTTTGTCAAACATGGTTGCACCTCACAGTTGGATATTGCCGTGTTTGCGATTCGGCCGTGTCGTCTCTTTGTCTTCCAGAAACTGTAAAGTACGGATCAGTCGTCCGCGCGTATCCCGGGGAAAGATGACGTCGTCGATGTAGCCCCGCTTTGCGGCGAGGAAAGGATTGACAAAAGTCTTGCGATATTGCTCCTCTTTTTCCATCAGCGTTGCCGTGGGATCTGCAGAGGATTGGATTTCGCGCCGGTAGATCACCTCTGCGGCTCCGCGCGGTCCGAGTACTGCAATCTCTGCAGTGGGCCAGGCGTAATGCATATCCGCGCCGATATGCTTGGAATTCATCACCACATGGGCTCCGCCATAGGATTTGCGCACTGTAACCGTAATCCGCGGTACCGTGGCTTCGGCAAAGGCGTAGAGTAGTTTCGCGCCGTGGCGGATGATTCCCCCATGCTCCTGTTCTGGGCCAGGCATGAAGCCCGGGACATCGACCAGGCAGATGAGCGGAATATTGAAGGCGTCGCAAAAGCGCACGAAGCGTGCGCCTTTGACCGATGCGTTGTTGTCGAGCACGCCTGCCAGAATCGCGGGCTGATTGGCGATCAAACCGACGGTCTCGCCTCCCAAGCGGCCGAAACCCACAACCAGGTTGGGCGCGAAACGGGCGTGTACCTCAAGAAACTCCTCCCCGTCGAGAATGCTGTCAATGAGTACCCGCATGTTGTACGCCTGGTTGGGATTGAATGGCACCAGATAGTCCAGCGCTGGATCGGTCCGGTCCGGGGGATCACGCAGATCAAGGATCGGCGGCCGCTGGCGGCTGTTGGACGGCAGATAGTTGATCAACCGGCGGACCTCGCGCAGCAGGAGGATGTCGTTTGGCATAGCGAAATGGGCAACACCGCTTTTCGTGGTGTGAACCATTGCCCCGCCCAGTTCTTCTGAGCTGATCTCCTTGTGAATCACGCTCTTCACTACATTCGGGCCGGTGACAAACATGTAGGAGGACTCTTCCACCATGAACACGAAGTCCGTCATGGAGGGGCTGTAGACTGCGCCGCCGGCACAAGGGCCCATGATGCAGGAGATTTGCGGGACGACACCGCTGGCGTTCACGTTACGGGCAAAGATCTCGCCATAGGCGGCCAGCGCATCGACCCCCTCCTGAATGCGGGCACCGCCGGAATCATTCAGACCGATCACCGGTGTACCCACACGCACCGCGTGGTCCATCGCCTTGCGAATCTTCTCCGAATGGGCTTCCCCAAGGGAGCCTCCGAGAACGGTGAAGTCCTGACTGAAGACGCAGATCTCCCGGCCATCGATCGTGCCGTGGCCGCTTAGAACACCATCACTGAGATACTCGCGTCCGCCGCCGGGGTGCCCCCCCCGGCCCGACTTCAGTGCATCGAACTCCTCGAAAGAACCCTCGTCGAGCAGCAGATTCAGCCGTTCCCGGGCGGTCAGTTTACCTTTGTCGTGCTGTTCCTGAATGCGTTTGACACCGCCACCCTGGCGAGCCTCGTCACGCATCTGCTGCAGGATCCGCAGGTTGTCATGGGGTGGCCACTCCATGGCGTTACGTTGTTGTAGTTGATTCGGTGTGGCCGGGTCTTTTGTTGTCAACCCGTCGTCAGAGCGGCTCGTCATATCTGTCCCCTCGCTTTTTGGTGGATGTAAGCCGATGAGGATTGCCCGTGGTACGGCCTTCAGACTGCACCTCGGCTGTAATAAATCAGTGTAGGCTAAAAGCTGGCTGTGAACAGACAGGCTAAATCTGAATTTAGAACTTCCGGGGACTGGCAGGCATGAGATTTGGTTCTTCCTTGCCTGCGGGAGGCAGCGCCCGATGCCACATTCTGTAGGACCATGCACAACTTTTCATGACTGATTCACGCAAGCCCAGATTGATTTGTAGGACCACCGATATGTCGTATGACGTATACATATGCATTAACCCATTCATTGCATAAATTCTGACGAAAACGGAATCAACCCATTCATTGCATAAATTCTGACGAAAACGGAATCAAGCTACTTGTTTGAGCACATCCAAATAATGCAACAACTCGGATTTGACAGCTGGATTAACGCTCATCGTCAAAGTCAAGGTCCCTTGAGGCCTGGTCAGCCGTCCGGCTCGCTGAATCAGTTGACGCCGCAGAGTGCCGAGCCGTGTAAAGTGCCACAGCGGTGCACGTCGTTCAGTGGTAGCGCATTGCTGTTCGTTGGTGAGCATCTGCATTTCCCGGTTGAGGTTATGCACCAACATCGCTGCCAGTACAAACACCTGATTCCCCGCTTGTCTTCGGGTCGGAACATAGTCCATCTGGGTCTGCGACTTCAACTCAGCGAAAATACCCTCCTGGGCACCGCGGCCGTTGTGATAGCGCAACACTTTTCTGGCACTGAGACGCTTATTGGTGATGATCACCTTGAAGTCGTGGCCGTATTCATAGGGGATGAACAGATCCAGTTGAATCGGTTCCTTATACTGTTTCCGGTTTCCGGTACGGATAAAGAGAAAACGCTGTTTTGTGTGCCATTTTTTAGGTTTCCAGCGGTGCTCGAAAAAATCACATCGATCACCCAAGCGATGCCAGCGTTTCCGCCGTTCTATCATGCCCTTGAGTTCGGTGAAACGCTCAAAGGGCACACTGATGCTGAATTCAACGCCTTCGGCATTGAGCATGCCGATGATGGCATCCGAGAAGAAGGCGCTATCCATCCGTACTTCAATTTTGGCCCTGGGCAGAACAGCGCGTATTTCCTGGACACATTCCAGGATGAATGCCTGGGCGCCGTTGGAGTCATGCACATTACCGGGACGATGCCAAACATCGAATACTTGGCCGGTCTGCGCCAATGTGCAGAACAGCGGATAGTAGCTGCGTTGCCCCTTCTTCTTGCGGTTGAAACCCACCGCCGTGCCTTCGGCGAAACGACCGGTGGCGAGTACCGAGCCGTCGAAATCCAAGGTAATCCGTGCCAGGCCAAGATCATCAAGGCGTTGCAGAACCTGTTGCCTGTTGAGTCGGCGCAGCTTGTCCACGCTGCGGCTGTCCATCCCCGCCAGCGTACGGCTGACCGTCGCGACATCCGGCAGACGAGCGATTCCCAACAGACGGCGCACCATGGGGTCATCCTTGTAGTAACGCATATCCTGAAGTCGCCGGTATCCCAGCAGAAGATGGACGATCAGCAGCAGTACGGTGAGACCATGACCAAAGATTGGGCTGACCTTCAGATGCCGGAAACAGCCCGTGAGTTGTTCTTTCAATCCGAGCCGATTGAACAACGCTTGAAACAGGACCAGACCGGCAAAAGAGCTCAGGCGTTGGTCTTCGAATCGAATCTCGGGAATGCGATGTGTTTTGCGATGAACGCTGGCTTTGCTACACTTCATCCAAACGGTCTCCGTTGGTTCATTGGTTTGGTGTGGTGCCTCCAATTTTACCAACTCAGGGATCGTTTTTTTATTGCTGAACGCCATTTTGTCGCATCATTTTTTGGTATTTTCTGGATCGCACTATTGGTGAACTCCAGCTACAAGCGTATGACGTCCAGCACAGCGCGTAGATAAATGGGTTCGCGTAGTTTTTGACGCATTTTTTATGCAACTAACGGGTTAATTAGGTAAAATTGCCATGTCAAACCGGTCGGTAATCTCGGTTCACACCAAGTCTGAAACCTCCCAGCGGCTGGAGGAGTTAGCCACCCTTACACGTAGATCCAAATCGTTTTTAGCCAATAAAGCGATTGAGCTCTATCTTGCCGAAGAGGAGGCATTTGTTACTTCAGTCCGTCAGGGCATCGCCGATGTCGCGGGTGGCCATTTGTACAGCATTGATGAAATACGTCAGCGGTTGCAGCTTTTTGTGTCAGAGAAGGCTTCTGAACAAAACGGCCCATGAAGCTCCGCTGGTCAGCGCAGTCACTACGTTAACTTGAGGCGATCCTTGCGTACATTGCTACTGATGAACCGGTAGCCGCAATGGAATTGGGAGAACAGATTCTCTCTTCGGTTGAAACCACACGACCAGACAACCCCTTCGCTGGCCGACTTGGCCGGATTGAGGGTACTCGTATATTGGTAGTTCACAAACATACATCGTTGTTTACGAGGTCGCTGATGCGATCAATATATTGACGATAAGGCACAGTGCCCGTCTGTGGCCAGATCGGTTGTAGCAGTAAAGTGATCACAGCACGGTAACCTAACCAACAACCAGGAACGGCAAGTAAGGAAATAGTTGTCTACACGATGCCCAGAAAAAGCGCCAGTGAACGGCTGATCTGAAGCAACTGCTCTTCGCTCACAGCACCAATTCTCTGGCCAACCTTCACGCGCCGGATTGTCATGATTTTATCAACCATGATTTGGGATGTTTTTTTCAGACCGTTTTCTGCGTCAGATTCCAGGTCGAGACGGAGCAGCGGCGCTTCCAGAAGCGTGCTGGTAACAGGCAACACTGTCACCGTGGCATGTTCACTGAAAAGATCGGACTGAACGACGACAGCCGGCTTGGGTTTGCCAAAATCACCCTGCAGTGCGACCGACACGATATCACCCCGCTTCAATCGTTCCATTCACTGACATCCTGGGCGTTTTCTAAAAATTCCATGATGTCCTGTTCACTGGCATGCTCTGAGACCAACCGAGACTGGCGGCGGCACTCCTCCGCAAATCCTGGGGCACGGGTATCGGCCACCCAGACCTGAACGGGACGCAAACCCGCTGCCCGCAATTTGTTGCGATAACGTTGCATCTTTTCACTGGGTGTCATTGGTATCGATTCTGTTGTCATCGTTCAATCCAATAAACTGGTAACATGTTACTTATCATAATCCTCATCATCAGTTTGTCCAGGCAAAGAATTAACAAGCTGTAAAGCTAAAGGCAGTTCGAAAATGGATGATCCAGAATGGTCTGGTCAAACAGGATGATGTAAAAATGCCCTTCCACTAAATAGATCTGCGTAACTATACAGAACTAATTCACGCAAGCCCTTCTTAAAACTCAACTCTTGGTACGTTTTCCGTAACGTTAATAACCAACCTTCAGGCTGCATCCCGGACTGTTGCATGAATGACGATCTCGTCAAAGGGCGCCGTGAGCCGACCCCGACCATCCTTATCCAGCAACCCAAGCTCAACGAGATCTTTTGTATCCGTATAAACATTTTTGTAATCACGTCCAAGCTGTTCCGCCAACTGTCGAGTATTTAATCCCTCGTGCTCCGCCACAAACCGTATGAGCTCCAGTCTCTTCTCTGTAATGGCTGAAAACAGATCTTTTAGCTTCCCGAAAGCCAGTCGTGGAGTCACCTCTTCTCCAGCCTCAGCGCGCTGCCATGTCTTGGTAAAGGTATCCAGTGCGGTTCGGGGATTCGTGATCTCTATCTCTATACGCCTCATCATTCCCACCTCCAACCCGATATTCGGGTGCAATCATTACGAAAATCTTCGATCAGCTTGGCAACCGATACGAAACTATATGGCTCTTCATGTTCTCCATAGTGACGATGATCGCCTTTGCTGGTTTCGTTATCGTAGCGCACGATACACTCATTACCGCTTCCGCAGAAAAGCCGATATTTCAAGCCATGAGGCCTTTCCTTCGTTTTCATCGGCAATGCCCAAAGAACCATTTCCACAATGATTTCACCTTGCCGGTCTTTGTAGTGGAAAAGCTTTCGCGCCTTCATTATGGCATTCTAGACCATAGTTCAAATTAAAGTATACCTGTGAGTGTACACTCTTGGCATCTCTGCCCTCGCCGCCCTCATTGGTCAAGTACTTGATGACAAAACGTGCATCTGAGGCAACCCAGTGCTCAGCGTAGTAACTGCGCATGAAATGCATGACTCCCCAGTGCACCTCCTCAAGTGTCAATTGCTCAGCTTCCACAAGTTTGAGCGCCGAAAGGCGGCCGGTTGATCGGCCAATCTCCAATAGGGCACTCGTATGCCCCATTTTTTGGGCCAAAACCTGGCCGGAAAAAACGGTAATTTGACCAGTGTTGAACTATGCTGTGCTTACATAAAAAAGGCTCACTATCAACAAGATCATCGCCTGGCTGGGCAGCGTGAACAGCCTGTCGTGTGATGCAAGGATCGTTCGCATGCCGACCTTTCCGGATTTGAAAATCTCCTGATTAGCATATCGAAGCCACGTCCTATGTTGAACCTGCCTGGCAGCAACTCCTTGCAGCAGTTCTGCAACTCTCTTCGTCATCAAGGTTGATTTCGCTGATAAGGCTCTTATGTTCAAGTGGGTGCTGTTATGGGCTCTCGCCGTCGCAGGCATACCGCCAGGAAGCCCCCCAGGGGCAGCCGGGCAGGGAGAACAGCTTCTATCCCTCTGGCGACCGGGCCTCCCCAGGGCAAAAATATCGCCCACCCCGCTTGGATATCGGGCGCTGGTTCCAACTCCCTGGCCCAATACCGAACCTCGTCCAGCAGGTCCCAACGGGCACCACGGTAACCACCTTGCCCACGTTTTGTCAGCCACAGCAAACTATGCCGGTGCAACAATCCGAGTACCACAGCTCGGCCACTCACCCGCCACATCTCCCGTAGCGCTTTTATGGGATCGGAGACGAAACAGAGGCTGGTGACCGCCGTCGCATAATCGAAAGCAGCGTCAGCAAAAGGCAGCGCTTCGGCCTGCCCCTCAACCCAGCAAATCCGGTTATCGCGTTGCCGGGCAAAGCGCAGGGCCAGGAGATCCGGGTCAAGGCCGCTGACGCTGAGCCCGGAATCAGCGAAGCGGCTGCTGAACCAGCCGGTACCACAGCCCACGTCAAGCAATCGACTCGCCGGGCGGGGTCGTAACAAAGAGAACATGAGGTCGAGTTCCCGGCTGGCGATCCAGCCCCCGCGCGGTGTCTCATACCAGGCGTGATAGACGGCAGGCTCGATCGAATCACTCGACGAGCCTGGAGATGCACCTTGAGAGGTTTTCACGAGCCATTCATTGGATTCCTTTGGCACGCAACTCCTCCATGTACCGTCCAATATTTTCTATAGCCGTCTGTTCCATGCGCTCGCGGAAGAACGGCGTGTAAAATAGGCTGGACCTGGCTAGCAGAGATTGATAGAACTTCATTTGCGCCGCGTGAAACGATGCATCCGTCAGATGCACACATTCATCCCGTAAAGCGCGGCAATCGCGTTTGAATTCATGCCATGGCGAGGCGAAACTCGAAAAGTCGATATCCACGACGAACTCCTCATCCTGGCCTTCCGGAGTTCTGCCGGGGATGGTTGCAACAATCAGTTTGCACACACTCTCCACGAACACCGGATCGAGATATCCCTTGGCAAGCTGGACAAACCGCTCCGCACTCTGCTGCTCATTATCCAACGCCCCAGGATCATAGATCAGGTCATGAAACCATATTGCCATTTCCACTGCGTCCGCATCGTCTATTTGATGCCTAGCAAGGTCAAATTGGGCCAAACAAAAATCGATGTGCGCAGGTGTGTGGTAATGTCGATGATCTTCGTTATACCGAATCCATAGTACGCCATAGACATCACCTGAATCAGGCTGACACGCGGCAAGAGTATGCGCTTTCCACAATTCGGTGAACCTTTCCCTTGTCATTCGAACAACCGACATTGTGTTTTCGTCGTTCATGATTCTCACGGTTTCGCCTCAGCCAGTTTTTTCCCAAGTAAGGCGGCCAGATTACGAAACAGCCTTGTGGAGATCCGTGGGAATATCCTCGCTACGTGGTCGAGGCCATCCCATTGAAACGCCAAGGCTCTACAGTTCTCCTGCGCCACCACATCGGCAGTTCTGGCCACCCGGCTGACCAGTGCGATCTCCCCAAACAGGTCACCGCTCGTGAGCATGCGGACCAGTTTTTGGGAACCATCAGTCTGCGTCATCCGGACTTCGGCACTCCCCTCCAACAATACGAACATCTCCTTGCCCGGGTCACCCTGCCTGACGATCAAATCGCCACGCTGGTATTGGTAGACCCTGCTGACCAGAACAACTTTTTTGATCTGCCAGAGACGCATACCCAGAAACAGCGGGCATTGCTCGACGAACTGTGACTTGATACGAACTGAAAGAAGATCCCAGAGGGTGATCAACCGGACGGATGACAATAAGGCGGGTGTAATTATAAATGTAGACAGCAACGCCAGCCCCATGACCAGCGCGCTCAACATGCCGAAGCGAACGACCGGCGGGAAGCCGGATAGCATCAGTGCGGCAAACCCGAATGCCAAAGCTAGCGAAGCGGATACGATGGGGACGGACTCTTGCCTGACCGTCTCATGCAAAGCCGCAGCCTCATCCTCGTGCGACCTCGTCCGGCGGTGATAACGCACCATAAAGTGCATGGTGTGATCGACGCAGATCCCCAGGGATATGGCCGCGACCATAGCGGTGCCGGTATCCAGGGGGATCTCCCCATACCCCATGACACCGAACAATACAGCAATGGGGAACAGGTTCGGGAAGACCGCGACTAAGCCTGCCTTCGCGTGTACGAACAGCAAGGCGATAACGGAGAAAATGACCAGGATCATCAACCCCAGGGATTTGGCCTGGGCCTTGGCCATGACGTCCGTGGCCCGCTGGATCAGTATGGATTCGCCGGTGATGTGCGCCTCCAGCCCAGGGTCGATGGACCCGTCAAGGAAGAGGCGCAGCTTATCCAACGCCTGTCCCAGTTCCCAGGAATCACCGATGCCGTGCCGGACGATGATTCTTGCCTCACTGTAATCAGGTGATACAAAGGCGCGGACCCGCTCGTGCCCGATGAGGTTCATGTACTCGCGGACGATGTCATCGGAATCAGGAAGTACAAGATCGCCCGTGGTGAGTTCTTCCATGGCGCTGTGCACCAAAGCAATGTAATCCGCGAAGGAGAGCGACTTCCCAACATAGCCGGTCGCGGCCAAATGCTCCTGAAGCTGTCGCAACTCATCGATGTAACGCCGCTTCAGGAAGGTGCCCTCTATCCCTGAGCTCAATACGATAGAGAAGGTCTCCTTACCGGCAAAGTGTTCCTGCAGGGCGTTGACACGTTGGATGACCGGCGAACCGCGCTCGAAATAATCCAACGGCGCATTGCTGACCCGTAACGAAAGCGCCCCATAAGCGCAGGTCAAGGCTATGACGCCAGCCATAAGGATTAAGCTCCGCCGATGCGCCAGAACAGGCTGCAATATCCGCCCCACCCCCGCACTTGGCACGGCTTTCGTAGTGACAGCAGACGCCCCCAGGTTCCGTGCACCGAAGTAGCGCAAACCAATCGGCACCAGAAAGATGGTCAATAGAAAGTTGATGAGCAGTCCGGTGGAGGCCACCAACCCAAACTGCCGCAGCAGTTCCACTTCATTCAGAGCGATGGAAAGGAAGCCGAGGTAGGTGGTCACAAAAGTCAGCAGCACCGCCATGCCCATGGTGTAAGCCATGTGCTGAATCGCCTCCGACCGTTGCATACCCTGACGGACTCCAGCCTGGTACTCGGCGATCATGTGAATATCCTCGGTCGAGCCGATGATGATCAGCAGCACCGGAACGATGGCCGTCATCACGGTCAAGGGAATATCCAGGATTGCCATCAACCCCAACGTCCATACCACGCTCAGGCCTGCCGTCAGGAACGGGATAATCACTCCACCGAACGACCTCAGGGTAAGAGCGAGGGTAGCGAACAGCACCAGAACCGCCAGCGGCAGCACCCTGCGTTGGTCAAGGTGGATTTTTTCCAGGATCTCTGTGCGCACGTAGGGGGAGCCGATCTGGAAGGAGACATCCAGCTTTCGACCGAGCGACTGAAGGAGACGATCGATACCGCGGGATACCCGGGCATCGTAGTCCGGTTGACCATCGTTGGCGCGGAGATAGACATTGACTGCCAATGCAGTACCCGAATCGGAAAGCAGATTGGCGGCGACGAACGGATTGTGTAGTGCCTCTGCTTTGATCTTCTCCGCCACCTGCGGTGATGCGGGCACCTCTTTCAGATAGGGATCTGCTGAAACGAATCCCTCGACACTGCGCAGATGGCTGAGAGAAAAGAGGCTTTCGGTGCGCTCGACAAAGGGCAAGGCTTCGATTGCGGCGGTGACCATCTGGATGGTGCGTAGTTTCTCCGGATGGAACAGATCGGGATCGGCGAAGACGATAATGGTGACCTTATCAGAACCAAAGGTATCGAGCACATGACGGTAAAACTCTCTGGCCGGATCGTTCTTCACCATCATGCTTTCTGATGAGAGCTCGAACCTTAGCCCAGGCAGCTTCAACACGGCGGCTGCGGTGATCAATCCGATGACCAGTACCACAGGCAAGGGATATCTCGCAGCGAAGCGAATGAGTCTATCCATGCACGCCTATCCGGTTGCCATTGGACGGCCCTACGGAGCCTGGCGTTGCGGTACTCTCCCTGCGCAAACCAACTAAAAACCAGGTCTCCTGCTCACCCTTGCCTTTCACCGCCACACGACCGCGGGGTTCGCAGTTGAATTCCTCTTTGATCAGCTCGTATGCTTCACGGGTAATCTGGATCTTGCCAGGCACGCCCTGGGATTCCATACGACTGGCCATGTTCACCGCATCGCCCCAGACATCGTAATGAAACTTCTGGCGGCCGATCACGCCGGCCACCACCGGCCCGGAACCCATGCCGATACGAAAGTCGAGTCGGATACCTTCACGCCTGAACTCTTCGACGTAAGCTCGCATCTCCAATGCCAGGCGCGCCAGGGCCTGGGCGTGATCCGGTCGTGGGCGCGGAGCACCCGAGACCACCATGTAGTTGTCGCCTATTGTCCTGATCTTCTCCAGGTCGTACTTCTCCACTAACCGGTCGAAATGCGAGAACACTTCATTAAGTAGCTCGACCATCTGTGTCGGAGATAATTTATCCGAGAGAGCAGTGAAGCCAACGATGTCGGCGAACAGGATGCTGACGGAACCATAAGAGTCCGCTATGGTGCCCTGCCTCTCCTTGAGAACGGTGGCAATCTCATTGGGCAGAACATTCTCCAGCAGATGCTCGGATTTTTCCTGCTCGATGCGAAGCAGCCGGAGAAATCGCTGCTCCTGGCCGACAAAATAGTGCAGCAGTAGGAAGGCAATCGTCGATACCGCGGCGATGTTGGCGATGAAGTACAGGAGCACCAGCCAGTTGGGCAGATTGTTTACATGATCCACGCCCGGCTGCAGCACACCGCTCAGACAGACCAGACTCAGGAAGGCCAAAAACCACCCGATCGCCTCACGGCGTTTGGTGAGAAGGAGAGCACCGAAGGGGCAGATCAATGCCCATAGTACTACGGCACTGGAATCGACGAACCCGCCCAGAGCCAATTGCAGGACAAAAGGGAGAACGAGTATGAGCAGCAGCTGTATGAAGCGAAACAGCGCAAATGATCTCGTCATGCGGAATACGGCGACGCTCAACAGTGAGAATACCGAGTAGGAGATGGGGATGGCGCCAGCCAGCGGCTCATCGAATGCCGTATAGACACTGCCCCACAACAGGCCTGCCAGAACGAACATGAGGCTGGCGCCGATCAAAAGCGTCTTATGCAGGCGATCTTCTTCCGATTCTCCTGGGTCGGCGCCTAGCCGGCCAAGCTGAGTGATAAAACTATCCGGGATCGCAAGACGCGTCATTCGAAAGCCGCCACCTCGCTTTGCAGGTAGGGCCCAATAACATCCGCCACCTGCGGATCGACAGGCGTCGTGGCGTTGTAGTCAAAGTTGAGGGGAGATGTCATTGCAGGGCTTGCTCCAGGTCCTTGATCAGGTCTTGCGGATCTTCCAGCCCTACGGAGAGACGGACCATGCCATCGGTGATGCCTCGCCGTGATCGTTCCTCGGGGCTAAGGCCGTGATGGGTGGTAGTAACCGGTTGAGTCGCCAGACTTTCCACGCCACCAAGGCTGGGAGCGATGGCAAACAACTTGAGGCGATCCACCGCCGCTGCAGCAGCGTCACCACCTCCGTCGATCTCGATGGTGAGCATGCCGCCGAAATCCGCCATCTGTTGTTTGGCCAGCGCATGCCCCGGGAAAGATTCCAGGCCCGGATACAGGACCCGCGTAATTTTTTGGTGTGCCTCCATCGCCCGGGCGATTGCCAGCGCCGAAGCATTCTGTTGACGGACCCGCACGATCAGGGTGCGCAGGCTGCGGGCCAGCAGCGCGGCCGTCTCCGGGGCTGGTGTCTGCCCGAGATTTTTCCGCCAGGGCCGGACCGCATCGAGCAACTCCTTCGACCCCATCAGCGCTCCTGCTGTGATATCGCTGTGGCCACCCAGATACTTGGTGGCGCTGTGCACCACTAAATCGGCCCCTAGCGCCAGCGGCTGCTGGTTGACCGGCGAGGCAAAAGTGTTGTCCACCACCAGCAGGGCACCGTGGGCGTGCGCCTGTTGGGCGATGCCGGCGATGTCGAACAACTCCAGGGTCGGATTGCTCGGCGTTTCGAAGAACACCAGCCGGGCACCACCGGCGAGCAGATCGTCCAGACGGTCCAACTCGGTACCCAACAGGAGATGGGTGGGAATACCCAGAAGTGGAAGCTGCTGACCGATGAGTTCCAGTGTGCCGCCGTAGGCGTCGCCGATACAGACGATCCCGTCACGACCATGGGTGAGGAACAGGGCCGCCTCCGCGGCCATGCCGGAAGCAAATGCGAGAGCCGCCTCGGCGCCTTCGATGCTGGCCAACTTGGCCTCCAGTGCCTTGATGGTTGGGTTCAACCCGTAACGGGTATAGAGGCTTCCCTCGGCACGTCCCTCCACCACATCGAGGATGGCGGCTGTCGATGGGAAGGCAAAAGTGGTCGTGTTGTAGATGGGCGTGTGTGGGCTGCCGTTGACGTCCGGCAGTTCACCGGCATGAACGCAGCGTGTCGCAAATTTGTTCACAGTAGTTTCGGTCATTTTAGGTTTCCTGTTGGTGGCGGCTGAGGAGTGGTGGCGTTCGCTGACGAGTTGCGCAATTCGAGCACGGGTTCCAGCAGTGTCTGGTCGTCCCATTCGCGCCCGCCGATGGCACGGTAGACAATGCGCCCCTGGGGGTCGATAACAAAGGTGGTGGGCAGGCCGACAACCGGCCAGGCGCCGCTCACTGCGCCATCACGGTCGAACAGGATAGGAAACTCCACCGGATAGTTGGCGGTGAACTGAAACACAGTGTCGGGATCTTCACCGACATTGACGGCCAGCAGGATCACCCCCTCAGTCTCAAGCCTTTCCCACGCACGCTGCATGGAGGGCATCTCCTCCCGGCACGGCGGACACCAGGTGGCCCAGAAGTTGATTATCACCGGCCGGCCACGCAGCGAGGAGAGCCGATGGACCTCACCGTCTAGGTCCAGCAGCGAAAAATCGGGTGCCGTGGGTCGCTCCTCGATCAGCGTCAGTGTCTGCGGCAGAGGCGTTGCCCCGACCGCCAGTTGCGGCAGGAGTACAGCGATCAGCAGAAAGTTGCGAAGCATGATGTCGTCCTCTCAGTTTTGATCGGGTGCACAGCGCAGCGCGTTAAAATCCACCCGTCTGGGCTTGCCATCGCGGCGCCATGTCAGTTCGAGATCGAAGCGGTCGCCCGCTGGCAGGTCAAAGGTCACCATACCCATGTTCCAGTCGCCGGGCTGGAAGGTCTGCCGGGTCGGGAACAAAGACCAGCGAAAGGCGGTACGCGCCGGCCCGGCGACCTGGCGGCGCTCCCATTCCTGTTGCCAATCCGCTTCCAGTCGCGGTGGATGTGCACTCCCCTGGATCGGTTTCACCCGCCATTCCGAGAGGTCCAGATCGACCGGTGCGACAGCATCCGCACGGTTGCGGATGACCGTTTGAAAGACGCAGGCCATGGCCACCGCCTCGGCATCGGCCGGCTGAAAACCACGACCCTGGAAATAGGCGCGGGATTGATCCGGAAGGCGCTGGGTAAAGGTGAATGAAACCCCGTCGCCCTGCCACTGCCAGGTCTCCAGCCCCGTCGCGGGGTCGCGGTCGTGTTCGACGTCGGCTATCGCTGCGCCGCCAACGAAGGTGAAACCTAGAAGCGCAATCTTTGCTTTCCAATATTTTTGCCTCTTCAGGGAACAGCGCCCACCTGGGGGCTGCTTGGACATGATGGTGATTCCGGACATGATTCTTTCTCTTCCTCAAAACGCGTATCGCAATGTCGCGTAGATGTTGTCATTGTCGCCGAGGGCACCAAACTGCCCGTTACGATCGCCTACAAACAAGTTTGCACCCACTTCCCCCCATAAATCATCACTGAATGCGTAGCGCACCGAGGGGATAAGGTAACCGTCGCCCTCGCTGCCACCCCAGAAAGCGAAGAGGCTGAGACGCAATGTCTGGTGCAGATGGAACTGAGTGAAGCGAAATGTCGCTACCGTGCGCAGTTCATCGCGCTCCGGCATTCCCGCCGGCAGGGCGCGGCGGTAGGCGTCGTAATCGTACATCCACTCCGCGTAGCCCTGAATCCCCAGCGTGGTGTCCTCGGCGATCTGGCGGCTGTAGGCAACGAAAAAGCGCGTCTGACTGTTTTCCACCGCGTGGTCGGTGCCGTTTCGGTCTTCGACCGAATCGTAGTAGCCTGCCTCCAGGCTTAGCACACCGTTCCATAGCGGTCCTGAGAGACTGGCCCCATAGGCATTCAGGCGCGGGAATTCGCCGTGCCACTGCCCCGCAATTTGGCTTAGTGCCGGGGCACTATAGTGGGTGCGTGAGAGATAGATGGCTCCATCCCAACTACCGAAATAGCGCGAAGCGCGCAGGCTGGCCTCCAGCTCCGAGGGCTCATCCAGGTCAGCGGAGATGGCCGGCCCGGGCAGGATAAACCGATCCCTGTCCGGCAAGCTGTCTTTACGAAAGTCGGCCAGCATGACCTGCAGATCGGCAAACTCGGGAAAAAGCTCGATGCGCAGAGCGTCGCTGCCGAGCTTGAGGTATTCCAGGGGCAGGCCGTCGAAGAAGGCGACCCAGTCTTTGGGGAAGGTGTCGTTGATGAACAGCAGGTCGGCCACTCCCCAGGTGACCACCTGGCGGCCGGCACGTACTGTGAAGCGTTCGGTGTTGTAGTCAACATAAAGCTCTCGGGTATCCAGGTCTGAGTCACCAAGCGCGGCATCATTCACAAGGTCCAACTTGGCGGCATAACCCAATGAAACTTCCAGTCCGCTCCCCTCCAGCTTGAGCTGGAACCGCTGTTCGTTATAGGGCCAGTCACAGGCCGTTTGGGCCGGGCACTCCACGCCCCCCATACGGGATGCCCCGTGCGCTTGTAGGAAGCCGTGCATCTCCGGCTGCCAGTCAGCTGCATTGATAGGTGTACTCGCACTCCAAGTCAGGGTGTACAACAGTCCAAAGAAAAAGGGTCTCATCTGATCCATTGCCGCGGCGGGCGTTGGAGGTAGCGCTCGCTGAACAGCTCCTCACCGAGCCCGACGCCGTAGCTCACCTCGTCGAATACCACTTCGGTGCGGTGGCCACTCTGCGCATTGTGCATGGTCCTGCGTGTTGCGGTCCAATGGCCATCCACCTCCCGCACCTCATCGGTGGTAAAGGTACGCAGCAGCTCGGCGCGAACATCGTAATACTCCTCTTTCAGAGGTAGGCCCCGCTCCCGATCGATCCAGGAGAGACGGCGGGCGTAGTCCACTTTAGCCTTCGGTAGGCTCTCGATCTTGAAGACCGGGCGACCGTCCAGCGTCTCCTCCCCCACTAGGCTATGGGTCTCGTCTGCTGCATCGCGGCCCGAGACATCCTCATAGGTGAAGTCGGAGCCCACGAAGGATGAGCGTTTGTCGTCGGCGGCGATCCGCCGCACCAGTTTGATGGCAGGGATGAAGATCCAGCGGTCATCCTCCCGGGCCGGGTATTTCCATACCATGAAGGCGGTGCCCTTCACATCGGCCGGTTCGTGAAAATAGATGTAGTAGCGCTGCTCCCCTGCGGCACCCAGATTCTTGCGCAACAGGGTCATCTCTCGCTTACGCTCTTTGCCCTGAGGATTGATGAGCCGCATGCTGACCCGCGTACGCTGGTCCTCTCCCGCGTAATAAAAGGTATCCAGGGAATGCGCCACGATTGTCTCCATCGCCACCGAGCCGCGCCAGATTGTGCCGGTAGCGCTGGATGAAGTGAATGGCAAAGTCGATGGACAGCCCCAGGGTCAGGGCCGAGCAGACCGACATGGGCATGTCATACTCCTTGCCTGCGAAGGCGGCGAGGCCATAGGAGAGGGTGATGGCAAAGGTAAGCGGCAGCATGGAGAGGAAACCCAGACTCAGAGAGCGGAACAGGAAGACCATCAAGACGAACACAGCAACAAAGCCGCCCATCACGGCCTTCATCATCCCCACCACCATCTCGTCCTGCCACACCTTGTTGATGTAGGTAAGGCCGGACCAGCGCACATGGATCCCCGCGGGTAGCGGTTCTGTCTTGAGGTGCGCTTCGATAAGCTTCACCACCCGTGCCATCTCCAGGTTGTCCCCCGCCTGCATCTGTACCCAGATATTGGCGGTGCGATAGTCGTAATCGACGAAATTGTCCAAATCGCCCGCATCACCGGCCGTTTCGTACAGGAACAGGTACTGGGCCAGTTCATCGGCCTGTTCCGGAATACGCCTGCGCTGTGGATCGGCGTCGTGAACCACGTAGCTCACCTGCTTGACGACGTCCGCCAGGGAGGAGGTCTTGCCTACTTTGGGATCGGTCTCCAGGGTGCGTTGCAACCCCTCCATGTAGGCCATGACCTCGGGACGCTTCATCGCACCGGGTTCCTCGCCCTCGATCAGCAGATAGGCCATGTAGGTGCCGCCGAACTGGCGGTTCATCACCCGGTCGGCCACTCGCAAATCGTGGCTCTCGGGGAACCAGGCCACCGGGTTGTCGTTGACCACGGTACGCGACACCCCCCAGAATCCCAGGCCTAGCACCAGAGCGGCGAGCAGAGCCACCGGCACGGCGCGGCTGAAGGCGAAACGTCCAAATCCCTGCAATGCTCTGCCGAGCCGCCCTCCCTCTGTATCCATGGAGCCAATGACTGCTTGCAGCCGCTCCTCGCGGATCAACACCACCGAGGCGGGTATCAGGGTGAGGGTGAGCAGAAAGGCGGCCAGGATGCCGAAGGCGACGAAGGCGCCGAACACCTGCACCGGCGGGATGTCGGCCAGCATGAGCGAGGCAAAGCCGGCAACCGAGGTGACGGAGGTATAGAGCATTGGGGTGTAGAGTTCCCCGATGCTCTCACGCAGGGCCGCTCGCCTGTCTTTGAGCCGAGGGTAGCGGTCGTAGAAATCGCTCAGGATGTGCACCGAGTCGAGCACCGCGATGGGCATCAGGAACACCGGGATCATGCTGGACATGATGTGCACCGTGTAGCCCATGCCGATCAGCAGCCCCATGCCCCAGACCACGGCGAGCATGGCCACCCCCATCACCGGCACCACCAGGGTGAGCTTGCGGAAGGCGATCCACAGCAGCAGGAACAGCATGCCGCCGCTGGCTGGCGATACGATCTCCATCTGGCGAAACATCTCGATACCGAAGCTGTCCTCCGCGATCGGCAGCCCCGCCAGGTGATAACGTTGCTGTGGGGCCAACTCGTCATCCAGAATGGCGCGCAGTTCCCCGCCGATACGTGCCGCCTGGTCCTTGCTTTCAATCGGGATGTAAATCGCCAGCGCAGTACCGTCTGCCGAGGCCAGCTTGTCGGTAAACAATGGGTTGTCGGCGATGGCGGCACGCAGTGCAACACTCTCCGCCTCGTTCTCCGGAGGGCGCACCATAAGAGGCCGCACTTCCAGCAACCCGCCCTTTGATTTCACATCATCGGTGGTGGTGAGGCTGATGACATCCGCGGTGATCACGCCGTGAATGCCTAAAAGGCGATCGACCACCCGCGCCACCCTGGATAGCGTGTCGGGCTGGAACATCCCTGCCTCATCGGTGATGCCAAGCACGATCAGGTCGTAAATGCCGAACTCCTGCTTGGCGCGGTTATAGAGCACCCGGTCCGCCTGATCGGCAGGCAACATATTCTCGGGGTCAGTATCGATGTGGATCTTCGGGAACTGAATACCAAAAGCAACGGTAGCCAACAGGACCAGAAGGATGGTGGACTTCGGGAAATCCATGGAAAACCAGATTAGTCGTTTCAACATTTCATATCCCTCTCGGTGGTAACACCTAAATCGAAAATGCACTCCTCGCCTTTTCCGCTTCGGGCGGTGACATAAGCGAGTGTCCGGGACCATCGAATGGTCCGAGACCGGGAACAGCTTCGTTAGCACTGCGGTGTCCGGTGGCAATGACCAAAACGTCGTACGCATATTCACCGGCGTCTGTAAATACCTGTCTGGTTTCCGGTTCTATGCGGGTAACGCCAGCATGCACGAATTCAATGTCCTTGCGCGCGAAAGATCCCGCGAGATCGAAACTGATCTGATCAAGGCTTCGCGACCCCAGGGCGACCCACGGCAGCGAAGGGATAAACGTGAATCGGGGATCTTTTGAAATGACTGTAATGTCACGTTGTCCCGAAGAAAGGCGTTTTCTCAGCTCATAGGCTGTGGTCATCCCACCAAAAGAAGCACCCACTATGAGAATCTTCATTTTTTGTTTCTCCACTGGGACGTGATCTGCCAGTCTCTTAGTGCCGGTGGATCAGAAGACGAGAACCCGGTCGGCAGCCAGGGTCTGCTCCACGAGTTCCTTCATGGTGCTGCGTCGTGCGCCCTCCACCAGTTCGTCATCGGTCAAGCCCCGCGCATCCATACAGGTGCCGCACAAGAGAACCTCACCCTTACGCGCCACCGACTTCACCATCAGCTCCAGGTTGTAGTAGCCCTGGGGAACCTTCTGTCCGGCTTTTGCACAGACCACGGCGTCCGCCATCAAAAAAACCGACACATCAGCTTTCTCGCTGGACAGCGCCTTGGCCAAGCGTAGGCCATTGAAGCTGCGTTCGGTGCCGTAAGGGGGATCGTTGAGAATCAGTAAGGTTTTCACATTAAATCACTCCTCTGTCAGTTGAACTTCTTCGACGGGCCAGTCATTGGTGAGCCAAGCCGTCATGCCGCCGCGTACCACGTGTACGTCGGAGAACCCGGCCCCCGCCAGGATGGCGGCGGCCTTGGCAGAACGTCGGTCGGTACGGCACACCAGCGCTACGGTTTTCTCCATCCAGGGCTCCATTTCCTCCACGTGCGCCGGCAATTCCTCCAGCGGCAAGTTGCGGGCGGCGGCCAAGTGTCCTTGCTCGCCGACAAAATCGGCGGCAGTGCGCACATCCAGTACCAGCAGGTTTTCTCCTGCATCCAGGCGCTGCTTGAGCTCGCCCACTTCCAGCATGGGGCGCTCGCGTAACTTGGCGATCAAACGCGGCAGGAAAGCCACGACCGCCAGCAGAGCCAGGGCCAGCAATCCCTTTTGAATCAGCCCTTCGCCACCGGCCATGGCCTCACGTCCCGCGTAACCCAGATAGGTATAGGCAAGCGCGCCGGGCAACATGAATACCCAGGTGGCCAATAGGTACGGCATGAAAGCGATACGGGTCAGACCCAGCGCGTAATTGAGCAGATTGAAAGGGAACAGCGGCACCAAACGCACGAAGGCCACGAATCGCCAACCTTCCGCCGCCACCCCATCAGTGAGGCGTTTTAGCTTTGGTCCAGCGCGCCGCTCCACCCACTCTGCTCCCAGGTAGCGGGCAGCTACAAAGGCGAGCGCTCCACCCAATGTGGCACCGGTTAGGTTCCATAAGGTTCCCCAGACCGGCCCGAACAGGGCACCGCCTGCCAAGGTCAATACCGATCCAGGCAGGAAGAACAAGGTGCCAATAGCGTAGATCAGCATAAACAGAAGGGGCCCAGCCGTACCGGCCTGCTGGACCCACTGCTGCAGGGCGGCGACATCCAAACGATCCCGATAGAGAACCGTCAGTGCAATGCCGATCACCAACAGGGCAACCAACAGCCAACGCAGCGATTTACTTTTCATCGCTGCTCCACTCACGCCGGTTGATGGCATATCCGCTGATCTTGCCGATAAAGGGCAGCGCCAACATACCGGGCAACTGGTCTACCTGTTTCGGATCTCGGTACTTGTGAATACCGATGGCCATGCCTTCGTGACCGCCTCTCGGTTGATCACGATAGGTGCCGAAGAGTCTGTCCCACCATGGAAGGTTGAAGCCGAAGTTGCTGTTGGCTTCGTCAACCTCCACAGAATGGTGTACCCGATGCATGTCAGGTGTGACCACAAACCAGCGCAGTACCCGGTCCAATCCTTCGGGAATATGCACGTTGCCATGGTTGAACATGGCAGTGGCGTTGAGCAGAACTTCGAAAATCACCACCGCCACTACAGGTGGACCCAGCACCATGATGGTGGCGAACTTGATCAACATGGAAAGAATGATTTCGAGGGTGTGGAAGCGAGCGCCGGTGGTCACGTCGTAGTCAAGATCCGCATGGTGTACCCGATGCAGGCGCCAAAGAATGGGTACCGCATGGACCATCACGTGCTGCAGGTAGATGACGAAGTCCATTATCACCACCGCAATGACAACGGATAGCACGAAAGGCACCTCGTAAAGATTGAGCAACCCCCAACCCCGCTGTTGGGCAATGACGGCAACGCCCACCGCAGCCGCAGGGAACAACAAACGCAGTACAAAACTGTTTAGAAAGACCAGGCCAAGGTTATTAATCCAGCGAATCCCCTTGGAAACGGTCAGTGCGCGGCGGGGTGAGAGCACCTCCCAGACCGCCATCACGGCAAAAATGCCGAAGAAAAAACCCAGACGGATGGGTAACTCATTCCCAAGAATCCAATCATTCCAGTTCATGCTTCGCTTTCCTGCGACGGCTAAGCTGTTATAATTTCGACCAAAGATCAATCATTCAATCGTTTTATTGAATGATTGAATGACAAAAGGTGCAATATGTCAACTGGTAATTTCAAACATGATCTCTTCAATCAGTTCGCCCGGATCGCCAAGGCGATGAGCAACGGCTACCGGCTGGAACTACTGGAATTCCTGGCTCAGGGGGAACGAAGTGTGGATGCGCTTGCGCAGGTTTCGGGGCTCTCCGTAGCCAATACCTCCCAGCACCTGCAGCAACTCAGGCAAGCAGGCCTGGTAGCGAATCGCCAGGAAGGAAAGCAGGTTTTTTATCGATTGAGTGGAATGGATGTTTCGGCACTACTCGGCTCTCTGAGGGAAGTGGCAGAGCGCCGCTTGGCGGACGTAGATCGCCTTGTCGATGACTATCTCAAGGTAAAAGACAGCCTGGAGCCAATACCAGCAGACCAGTTGTTGGAGCGTGCACGCAATGGCCTGGTGACCGTTTTGGATGTGCGTCCGCAAGAAGAATATGCGTCAGGACATCTGCCCGGTGCGATCAATATTCCGTTGAAGGAGTTAGAAAAGCGTCTAAAGGAATTGGATCCTAAGCTGGAGATTGTCGCCTACTGCCGAGGACCGCATTGCGTCCTCGCGTTCGATGCCGTGGCGAAATTGCGGAAGAAGGGGCTATACGCGAGGCGCCTCAAGGATGGTTTTCCGGAATGGCAGCAGGCTGGGTTTCCGACCGAACGCTGATCTAACTGAAAATGTTTTTAATATTTCATTGATTCAGCACTCGCCCAATCGTCAGAAGTGCGAAGCAGTCTTTGTGAATGGCTACCCCCTCATCACGGAACTGCGACAGCTTCCCCCTACATCCTCGACCGTCTCTTCGACTTCTTAGATAACAAGCTTGCCGAGCTTTGCGAAATTCAGGGTGGATACCATGCCCGAGCGCACATGCGAAACCGTTGCCATGGTAAATGCAGGCAAGACCCATGACTTCGCGGTCGTTTTTAGGTGAAGTGCCGCCCGCGATAAAACTCTCCGACTTCGGCCATCTTGGTCCAGCGATCATGCTGATCGCGGAATGCATCAAAAGGTTTCACCGTTTACTCTGGGTGCTGTAGTTTCCGTCCCGGTTCTGACGGCGAAGCTGTTTAAGTTGGTTGTTCAGGTTTCTCATCGGTGTACAAACATATCTGGTAAGTGTTAGTGACCATTCAGCAGCCTCAGCTGACTGAATCCGCCTAAGCGGTACGGTCCTGGGACACCACTCCCTAGACCTGAACAGGCCTGGTCTCAGGCCACACGTGGCTTTCCCTGTGGGGTAAGAACACGTGCCGATCCAACATGCCCGATCAAGGGCTATCTTCGATGGTGGTTTCATCTCCTTTTCAAGTGAGCGGGATAGTCCCGCGGGTTGTGAAAAATCAACCGGATCCGCTTTCGCTCTTTGCGATGCGCTGAAGGTTGTTTGTGTATGCCGCAAGCCGCTGCTTGCAAGGTAACCGCATAGCCAAATCGGTTGTCGATGCTCAGCGGGGAAAACATCCCTCAAGAGTATTTACCTATCGAGGAGAACCCGTCGGTAAGCTATATAACAGCGGATGGAAGCGAACTCGAGTTGATGCCGCTATTCGCTATGCTCAGGAGATCAGGGAGAGAGTATCCCGGGGGTTCGCACATTTAAGGGTTCATGATCTCAAACACACGTTCGGTAGAAGGCTGAGAGCGGCAGGTATTCCGTTGGAAACCAGGAAAGTACTACTCGGCCACAAGAACAGTGACATCACATCGCACCACTCCGCTCCCAAGCTAGAGGAATTATTGGATGCGGCAAATAGTGTTTGTGAGAGCGGGTCACCCAAAAGTCACCCACTTATTGTCCTGAAACGAAAAACGGCTTAGAGCGTACACTCTAAGCCATTGTTTTAACATTAAATATTTGGTAGCGGGGGAAGGATTTGAACCTCCGACCTTCGGGTTATGAGCCCGACGAGCTGCCAGACTGCTCCACCCCGCAGCTGAGGGGCGCATATTACAGTCCGGGTTGGCATTACGCAAGTACTTTTACAGTCGATTTGTAATCACGGTGGAATCGAAAAGGGCAGCCGGGAATATTATTCTGCAACCTGTCAGATTTCCCGGATCCGGTTATGCGTAATGGCGTAACTATCGAAACTAGGTAACTATTCAGCTTGATGACCAAACAGCCCTTGGTGCCGTTGAGAACCGTTGTTTCTGGAGGAAACGTCGACGGCAGGGATGCCGTCGTCGAGCCTACGCCGTACATGGATGTACCAGTGTCGCGGAAGGCAGGATGCCGGGAGCGACCAAGGATGTATTCACGGCGTTTTCCGGAAGAAATATCGGTTCTCAACGGCATTTGGCACCGAGCTGAATAGTTACGAAACTAGTTTGTTTCCGGTCAAAACAAAAACTGATTGTAAACGGGCGGACCGGTATATTTCTTACGCGGATCCAATTGCAGCAGCACACAGAGAGAGGATCGCTGCTGGAAACATTCCCAGCGCCAGCATCATCAATCCGTTTACCGAGAGCGCGATGCGTGTATCCAATCCTGCGGTCAATGGAGTATTGTCAACAGGTTTATCAAAATACATCAGCTTGACGATGCGCAGGTAATAGTAGACTCCAATGATGGAGAAGAAGACACCCACCAGTGCCAGCCAAAGCAAGTTGACACTGATCACCGCTTCCAGTACGAACATCTTGGCAAAAAATCCCACGGTTGGGGGAACTCCTGCCATTGAGAACATCAGCAGCAGCATCATGGCCGCAAACCAGGGGCTGCGATCATGCAGCCCTTTGTAGTCATCCAGATTTTCAGCCTCGAACCCGCGCCGGCTGAGCAGCATCACAATACCGAAACCGCCAAGCGCCATAATCGCATAAACAATGCTGTAGAACATAGCTGCCGTGTAACCCTTGCTGGTGCCAGCCAGAATCCCCAGCAGGATGAAGCCGACGTGGGAGATGGTTGAATATGCCAGCATTCTTTTGATATTGGTCTGCGCAATCGCGATGACATTACCCAGTGCCATCGACAGCACCGCCAGAATAACCAGCATCCCCTGCCAGTCCGCATGCAGCGGTTCGAGTCCGTTCACCAGCAGGCGCATAGCAAGCGCAAAGGCGGCAATCTTGGGTGCGCTGCCAATAAACAGTGTCACTGCGGTCGGCGCCCCATGATAAACGTCCGGCACCCACATATGCAGAGGCACCGCACCAAACTTAAACGCGAGCCCGATCACGACGAACACCAAACCGAACACAAGCACCATGTTGTCCATACCGGTTTCCGCCACCGCCTGCGCCACCGGCTGAAACTCAATGGAACCTGTTGCACCATAGATCATGGAAATGCCGTACAACAACATGCCCGAAGCCAGCGCACCAAGTACGAAGTACTTCATCGCGGCCTCGGACCCGGCAATCGAATCTCGGTCGAAGGCAACCAGGGTGTAGAGCGAAAGGGCCAACAGCTCGAGCCCAAGATAGACGGTCAGAAAACCGTTGGCCGAAACCATCACCGTCATACCGAGCACTGCAAACAGACCCAGCACATAGAATTCGCCTTTGAACAGATTCCGATCGAGCAGATAGTCCTTTGAGTAGAGGAAGGCACCAGCACTGATCAGATAAACAGCCACCTTCAACACATCGCCCATCGGATCGCGAATCACGCTGCCGTAAAAAATAACCTCGGCCTCGGAGGACGATGTCAGATAGACGATACAGACAGCCAGTAACAGGCTGACCTGAGCCAGGCCATAACTTATGACACGCTGCTCATCTTTGAGAAAGAGGTCCACCACCAGAATCACACAGGTCATGGTGAGGATAAAAAGTTCCGGCAGGACCGGTATCAGACTTGGCATCTCAAATGGCATGGACACTTATCTCATTTAAGGCCGTATCAGAGTTTTGATACGGCGATGTGCTTCAACAGGTTGGCGATCGAGGCATCCATCACCTCCACCAGAGGTCCAGGCCAAAGGCCAAGCATCAGGACCGCCAGTGCCAGGGAGCCAAGTATCAGTAATTCACGGCTGCTTATATCCTGCAACGCAGCAACATTGTCGTTGGCGACCTCTCCAAACACAACACGCTTCACCATCCAAAGCGTATAAGCGGCACCTATGATGAGTGTGGTGGCGGCCAGAAATGCGTACCAGAAATCGGCACGGAAGCTTGCCAGGATGACCATAAACTCACCGACAAAACCGGAGGTGCCAGGCAGTCCGGCGTTGGCCATTGCGAAAAATACCATTAAACCAGCGAAAACCGGCATGGTGTTGACCACGCCGCCATAGGCTGAAATATCGCGGCTGTGAACCCGATCATAAAGAACACCGACACAGAGGAACAGCGCTGCCGAGATGAAGCCATGGGAGACCATCTGCACCATGCCCCCCTGAACTCCCAGCATGGCACCGGTTTCAATGTTGGGATTGGCGGTTATGGTGAAGACGATGAAGAAGCCGAGTGTGACAAATCCCATATGCGCGATTGACGAATAGGCGATAAGTTTCTTCATATCCTGCTGAACCAGCGCAACAAAGCCGATGTAGACAACCGCAATCAACGATAAGCTGATGATCAACCAGTCAAGCTGATGACTTGCATCAGGCGATATCGGCAGACTGAAACGCAGGAAGCCGTAGCCACCGATTTTCAACATGATCGCGGCCAGGATAACCGATCCGCCGGTCGGCGCCTCCACATGGGCATCGGGCAGCCAGGTATGTACCGGCCACATAGGCACCTTGACTGCAAATGCCAACAGGAAGGCGATAAATATCAGGATCTGTTCGCTCAGCCCCAGCTTTAGATCGTGGAAAGCCAATATGTCAAAAGAGCCGGACTGGAAGTACATGTAGATCAGCGCCACCAGCATAAAAACCGATCCGAAAAAGGTGTACAGAAAAAACTTGATGGTCGCATAGACCCGGTTCGGCCCGCCCCAGACCCCGATAATCAGAAACATCGGGATCAGCATCGCCTCCCAGAAGACGTAAAACAACATCGCGTCCAACGCGGAGAATACGCCAACCATGACCCCTTCCATAATCAGGAAAGCGGCCAGGTAACTCGCTGGCTTGTACTGGATAACCTCCCAGGCGGCGATAATAACAAACACTGTGATGAAGGTGGTCAGAAGAATCAGGGGCATGGAGATGCCGTCTATCCCCAGGTAATACTCAATATTGAACAGTGTGATCCAAGGTGCCCGTTCAACAAACTGCATCTCCGCAGTGGAAGAATTGAAACTGCTGTAGAGCGGGAGACTGGCAACAAAGGTCAGTATCGAAATTGCCAGTGCCGTCCAGCGGGTGGCGTTGACGGACTTGTCACCGCTGGCGAGAACCAGTACACCGCCGATGATGGGCAGCCAGATGGTCAAACTGAGAATGGGCCAATCTGCAAACATGCGTAGTTTCCTGCCTTATTAAGCAATCACGAACCAGGTCAGTAACAACAACAGACCCAGTATCATGGCGATGGCGTAATGAAATAGATAACCGGTCTGTACGGTCCTTGCCCAATCCGCAATACGGCCGACGGTTCGCGCCGAACCGTTGATAATCACGGTGTCGATGATAAAACGATCACCCTTTGACCAGAGCGCATTGCCGAGTCCCCTGCTGCCGCCGGCGAAAAGAAACTGATAGGCCTCATCGAACCAGTATTTCTTATCCAGTGTGCGATAAAGCGGTTCCAAGCGCGTCTTGATGATCTCGGCGATTCCCGGCTTTTTGGTATAGATGACCCATGCAACAACCAATCCGGCCAGTGCAAGGTAAAGCGCCGGCCCCATGAGCCCATGCATGATCATCGAGTTCGGCCCATGCACATGCTCGCCCAACTCAGCCAAAGTGTCGTGCTGCGGCAACACGAACAGCACGTTATCGAACCACTCCCCAAACAGCATCGTGTCCATGGTCAGATAGCCGATACCGACCGAGGGAATCGCGAGAAGTACCAGTGGTACGGTAACCACTTTGGGCGACTCCTTCAGGTGGTGTTTGGCATGACTGTCTCGCGGGCCTTCGCCATGGAATACCAGGAAAAACATACGGAAGCTGTAGAGAGCGGTGATAAAAACGCCGACAAGCACCGCGGCATAGGCATAGCCGGAGCCGGCGATATGCGAGTGATGCACTGCCTCGATAATGGCGTCTTTCGAGAAGAAGCCGGAGAAACCGGGGAATCCGATCAGCGCCAACGAACCAATCAGCGATGTCCAGTAGGTCCAGGGCATGTATTTGCGGACACCACCCATGTTGCGGATATCCTGGTCGTGGTGCATGCCGATGATGACCGACCCAGCCGCCAGGAACAGCAACGCCTTGAAAAAGGCATGGGTCATCAGGTGAAAAATGCCTGCGGCATAAGCGGAAACGCCCAATGCCACCATCATGTAACCCAGCTGAGAAAGCGTGGAGTAAGCAACCACGCGCTTGATATCGTTCTGGACGACACCTATCAGACCGGTAAAAAATGCAGTCGTTGCACCGATCACCAGCACAAAACTGAGAGCGGTCTCGGAGAATTCATAGATCGGTGACATCCGGGCAACCATAAATACACCGGCGGTCACCATGGTGGCGGCATGAATCAATGCGGAGATCGGTGTAGGGCCCTCCATTGAATCGGGCAACCACACATGCAATGGCACCTGCGCCGATTTACCCATGGCACCGATGAACAGCAGAATACCGATCACCGATGTCAATGACCAGCTGGTATTGCCAAAAACCTGGATCTGAGTATCGGCCAATCCAGGTATCCTGGAAAATACTTCAGCGTAATCCAGACTGCCGGTATACAGGGCTATTGCCGCTATGCCGAGCACAAAGCCGAAATCGCCCACCCGGTTAACCAGGAACGCTTTGAGATTGGCAAATATGGCGGTGGGGCGAACCGACCAGAAGCCGATCAACAAATAGGAGACCAGACCAACCGCCTCCCAGCCAAAAAAGAGCTGAAGAAAGTTGTTGGACATTACCAGCATCAGCATGGAGAAGGTAAATAATGAGATATAACTGAAAAAGCGCTGGTAGCTATTGTGCCCGGCAAGACTGTCACTGGGCCAGTTCTCCTCGTCATGGGCCATGTAGCCGATGGTGTAGATATGTATACAGAAGGAGACAAAAGTCACCACGCTCATCATCACTGCCGTGAGCCGGTCGACCAGGAAGCCTACCTCCATATTAAGTCCATCGCTCACCATCCAGGTGTAGACGGTGCCGTTAAACAGTTCCCGGCTGCCTGAGATAAACCCGCTCAGCACATAGATCGAGAGCAGCGCCGAAATGCCGACTCCGCTGCTCGTCACCCAATGCGCCCCGGCGCGACCGATTTTTGCGCCCCAGAAACCGGCAACGATGGCCCCCAGAAGGGGCGCCAGCACGATGATCAGATAAAGTATTTCCATGCTTAGCCCTTGAGCGCATCCAGGTCTTCGACGTTAATAGTACGCCGGTTACGAAACAGAACCACCAGAATTGCCAGACCGATTGCCGCCTCGGCCGCAGCCACGGTGAGAATGAAGAATACGAACACCTGCCCCACTGCATCACCGTGATAGTGGGAAAATGCCACGAAATTGATATTTACCGCCAGAAGCATCAGTTCAATACACATCAAAAGAATGATGACGTTCTTACGGTTCAGAAAAATCCCCGCAACACTGAGTGAAAAGAGGATTGCACCGAGCATCAAAAAATCGGTCAATGCAAGCATATCAATCCTCCGCATCCATTTTGAGTACGCTAATCCTGTCATCACCCTTCTTCACGCGTACCTGTTTCGAAGGATCCTGATATTTTGTCTCGGGACGCTTGCGCATTGTCAGACCGATCGCGGCAATAATGGCCACCAATAGGATTACCGCAGCGATTTCAAACGGGTACATGTACTCGGTGTAGAGCACACTGCCCAGCGAGGCGGTGTTGTTATAGTCGGAAGGTAAAGGTGATGGCGCAGCGAACTGATCCAGTCCGAAGTTTCCCGAACCAACCACCAGGAAAATCTCGACTAACATCGCCACCGCAATCAAAATAGCAAGTGGCAGATTTTTCACGAAGCCGGCGCGCATGGTGGCAATATCGATGTCAAGCATCATCACCACGAACAGAAACAGCACCATCACCGCGCCAACGTATACCAGCACCAGAACAATGGCGAGAAACTCGGCCTCCGCCAGCAGCCAGATGCCGGCGCTGGTAAAAAACGCCAACACCAGAAAAAGTGCCGAGTGCACGGGATTCTTCCTGGTTATCACCATAGTCGCGGCAAACACCAGAATGGCGGCAAAAACATAAAAGACAAACAGTTCGAATGTCATCAGATCATCCAGTCAGAATCAGTTTTCCCGATACGCACCGCTGTTCTCATCGGTACCTCGCCTGAGCCGCAATATCGGCCGCCAGCTGTTGTTCGTACCTGTCGCCCATGGCAAGCAGCTTCTCCTTGGTCATGATGGCGTCCTCACGGTTCTCGAAGTGGTACTCATAGAGGCGGGTTTCCACTATCGCATCGACCGGGCAGGACTCCTGACAATAGCCGCAGAATATGCATTTGAAAAGGTCGATATCGTAACGCGTGGTGCGTCTCGATCCATCCTCCCGTGGTTCCGCCTCAATAGTGATCGCCAGCGCCGGGCAGGTTGCCTCGCACAACTTGCAGGCGATGCAGCGCTCTTCACCGCTGGCATAGCGGCGTTGCGCATGCAAACCGCGGAAACGCGGCGATATCGGCGCCTTCTCCTCCGGATACTGCACGGTAAATTTCTTTTTGAACATATAACGGCCGGTCAACGCCAGGCCGCGTACCAGTTCCAGCAGGAATAGACTCTTGATGTAGTCACGCAGTACGTTCATCTGTCACTCCGCCTCAATCAAACCACCAGGGCATCTCGAACACCACGGCAAGGCCGATCACCATGATCCATACGATGGTTATGGGAATAAACACCTTCCAGCCGAGACGCATGATCTGGTCGTAGCGATAGCGTGGGAAGGTGGCGCGCAGCCAGAGAAAAAAGAATCCGACGAAGGCTGTCTTCAGAAACAGCCATACGATACCGGGCACCCAGTCAAACATTGCACCCAGCAGCGGCCAGCCATTGAAGGGCGACAGCCAGCCGCCAAGAAACAGCAGTGCAGTCAACGCCGACACCAGAATCATGTTGGCGTACTCGCCGAGAAAGAAAACAGCGAAAGGCATGCCCGAATACTCCACATGGAAGCCGGCCACGATTTCGGACTCACCCTCTGCCACATCAAACGGTGCGCGGTTGGTTTCGGCAACACCAGAGATAAAATAGATCAGAAAAAGCGGAAACAACGGCAGCCAGAACCAGTTGAACAGTCCGCCGTCACCCTCTTGCGCACGTACGATCTCTCCCAGGTTGAGGCTGCCTGCAGCTACCAGCACACCTACCAGCGCAAATCCCATGGCGATTTCGTAGGAGACAATCTGGGCAGCGGAGCGCATGGCCCCAAGGAATGAGTATTTGGAATTGGAGGCCCAACCGGAAATGATAACGCCGTAGACGCCAACCGAAGTGAGCGCTATCAGATAGAGCAGTCCGGCATTGATGTTTGAGAGAACCAGGCCATCGCCAAACGGAAACACCGCCCAAGCTGCCAGTGCGGGACCCAGTGTCAGTACCGGGGCGATGAGAAACAGTGTTTTGTTGGCGCCACTGGGAATGATGATCTCCTTGAACATCAGTTTCACCGCATCTGCTATGGGCTGCAACCACCCCTTCGGTCCGACACGATTGGGGCCGATACGCACCTGCATGTATCCGATGATCTTGCGTTCGGCGTAAGTGAAATAGGCTACACACAACATCAACGGAGCAACAATTATCACGATCTTGATCAGAATCTGAATGACGACCAGATTCTCACCCAACCACTCCCAGAGGCTCATCAGTAAATCCATCGGTTACGCCTTCTCCAGGGTCACGTTGCCAATCTGTCCGCCGAGCGTCTCGGTCCCGGCCAGGCCGGCGGGAACCCGTACGCACCCATCGGGTACCGCAGGGTCTATTACCACCTGCAGTACGGCGCTGCTTTTGTCTTGTTTTACGACTGCCTGATCGCCGTCGGCCAGTCCTGCAATTTTCGCCTGATTTGGATTAAGTCTGGCGCTTGCCTTGATCGCATCCCGTGTCTTCTGCAGGGCAGCGGCGCGACGCACCAAGGGGTCTGCCGCGTAGATCGGGACATCGCCGATCCGGGTCAGTCCGGTGCCAGCCAACAGCGCCTCATTTTCGATTCCGTTGACGGCACTGTTTTCCGGCTTCATATCTCCTGCAAGCTGACGGACCTCGGCCAGAACATCCTCCGAGCTGACCTGATTAAATCCCGCAACATCGAGCAGATTCCCCAACACACGCAGAACTTTCCATGCCGGCCTGGACTCGCCCGCCGGCGCCACCGCACCGCTGAATGACTGCCACTCCCCTTGCGCATTGACATAGGTACCGGAGGTTTCCGCAAAGCTGGCGATGGGCAATATCACATCCGCCACCTGCTCCAGGCTTTCCGATCTGAAGGCGCTTAACGCCACAACGAACTCCGCCTGACCCAATGTCTCCATCGACTTGGCCGGATTCCAGAAATCGAGCCCGGGTTCCACACCCATCAGCAGATAGCCTTTATGCGGATTACTGAGCATCTCCTGGGCGTTACTACCACCGGTGCCGGGCATGGCGCCGCTCAACCTGGCACCCACGCTGTTTGCCGCTTCCGGCAGATATCCCAGAACGGCACCGCTCTTCCCGGCAATGACGCTTGCCAGTCCCTGAATCAGCGAGTAGTCGGGATGGGCAACCGCAAGATTCCCCAGCAGTACCGTCGCTTTAGCTGCGGACTTTAACTGCTCGGCTATTGCGCGGTGGGCATCACCGATTTCCGCACCATCGATCAAACCTCCGCTGCCGCCCAGCGCCCTGGCTACGGCAGCCAGATCGGAAATCATTCCTGCCGGAGAGTTCACAACCTGAGTTGCCCGGTAGTTGGTATCGAGCTCCAGTGGGGTGATGAAACTGATATCCGCCCCTTCAAGTGCAGCTTTGCGCAGACGATGAGCGAGGATCGGCTGTTCTTTACGAATATTGGACCCAACCAGAAGTGCCGCATTCAGCTCATCCAGCTGTGCAATGGTCTGACCCAACCAGGGAAAAGCGGGCTCTTCGCCCCTGAAATCTCCCTGGCGAATTCTGAAATCTATATTCTCGCTGCCCAGCCCCCGCATCAGTTTTTGTGCCAGGTACAACTCTTCGAGTGTTGAACCGGGGGAAACCAGCGCACCGAGTCTATTACCGCTGGTTCCCCGGGCCTTCTTCAGACCCTGAGCGGCAGCATCAAGTGCATCCTGCCAGTCTGCCTCGATCCACTTGTCACCTTTCCTGATCAGCGGGTGGGTGAGTCGGTCCACACTGGACAGACCCTCGTAACTGAATCTATCTCTGTCCGAGATCCAACACTCATTCACTTCTTCATTATCTCTCGGGTGAACCCGCATCACCTGGTTGCGGCGAACATGGAGATTGATGTTGGAGCCAACCGAATCGTGCGGCGCGATGCTTTTCCGCTGAACCAACTCCCAGGCTCTCGCGCTGTAAAGGAAAGGTTTGGATGTGAGTGATCCCACCGGACAGATGTCGATGATGTTTCCCGACATTTCTGAATCAACACTTTTTTCTATATAGGTACCGATCTCCACATGCTCACCGCGGCCGGTTGCTCCGAGTTCACGGATACCGGCAATTTCCGCACCAAAGCGAACGCAGCGGGTACAGTGAATACAGCGGGTGAAATCGGTGGCGATCAGCGGACCTATGTCGCGCTTGGGAACCACCCTTTTCCCCTCCACAAAGCGGGAAGCATCATTCCCGTAACCAAGCGCTATGTCCTGCAGCTCGCACTCACCGCCCTGATCACAGATCGGGCAGTCAAGCGGATGATTGATCAGCAGAAACTCCATCGTACCCTTCTGCGCAGCCAGCGCAGCAGGGGAGCGGGTAAAAACCTGCATACCCTGATTAACCGGCGTTGCGCAAGCCGGCATCGGTTTGGGTACCTTGGCTATTTCCACCAGGCACATCCGGCAGTTCGCAGCGACGGAGAGCTTCTTGTGGTAACAAAACCGGGGAACACTGATGCCCGCCGCATCGGTCACTTCGATCAATAAAGTACCAGCCTTCGCTTTCAACTCACGGCCGTCAACTTCAATTGTTACCATCTGGTCATCGGACATTGATGTTGTTCTCTAAAACCAGTTTCCGCCTGTCAAACAGGAAGACAATTATTTCAATAATTCGGCTTTGAATGTTGCAGCCGATCCAACGCAGCGCATACGGTCAACCGACCAAGCAGCGTTTATGCGCTATGTGATATTCAAACTCTTCGCGAAAATGCCTCAACATGCCCTGCACCGGCATTGCGGCAGCATCCCCCAGCGCACAGATAGTGCGCCCTGCGATCTTGGTCGTCATGTCGTCCAGCAGCGCCAAATCCTCGGGCCTCCCACGTCCTGTCTCTATGCGGTTAATCACACGATAAAGCCAGCCAGTGCCCTCCCGGCAGGGAGTACACTGGCCGCAGGACTCTTCATAATAGAAATAGGACATTCGCTCCAGTACTTTCACCATGCAGTTGCTTTCATCCAGCACAATGACTGCCCCGGAACCCAGCATGGAACCCGCCTTGGCGATGGCGTCATAATCCATCGTCAACTCCATCATCTGCTCACCCGGAATAACCGGTGCAGAAGATCCACCCGGGATCACCGCTTTTATCCTGCTGCCGTCTTTCATACCGCCGGCCATTTCCAGAAGCTCAGAAAACGGCGTTCCCAACGGAATCTCGAAGACACCGGGATTTTTTATGTTGCCGGATATGGAGAAAAGTTTTGAGCCACCGCTGTTCTCCACCCCGAGTGCCTTGAACCACTCGCCGCCCTTCTCCAGGATTACCGGGATAGAGGCGAGCGATTCGGTATTATTAATGATGGTTGGCTTGCCGTAGAGGCCGAAATGCGCCGGGAACGGAGGTTTGTACCTCGGCTGCCCCTTCTTGCCCTCGATTGACTCAAGCAGCGCCGTCTCCTCACCGCAGATGTAAGCGCCCGCACCCAGATGTGAGTGCAATTCGAAATCGAAACCGGAACCGAACAGATCCTTACCCAGAAAACCGGCGGCCCTTGCCTCTTCCAGTGCGGCCTCGAAACGCTCGTAGGGCTCCCAGAATTCACCCCGAATGTAGTTATAGCCACAGGTGGCACCGATGGCATAGCCAGCGATCACCATCCCCTCGATCAACTGATGCGGGTTGTAGCGCAGAACATCCCTATCTTTAAATGTTCCCGGCTCACCCTCGTCCGAGTTGCACACGACATATTTCTGCCCCGGCGTGTTGCGTGAGATGAAGCTCCACTTCAATCCGGTAGGGAAGCCCGCTCCACCCCGTCCGCGCAGGCCGGAAGCTTTGACTTCGTTTATGATCGACTCAGGAGAGCGCTTCTCCTTCAGGATTCCGGTCAGAACCTCATAACCGCCACGGCTGCGGTATTGTTCCAGCAGCCAGGGCCGATCCTGATCCATATTCCGGAAACAGACTTCATTTGCCATGACGTTTACTCCAAGCCGTCCAGAATCGAATCGATCAGTTCGGGGGTCAGGTTCTCGTAGTACTTGTTCCCTATCTGGAACATGGGGGCACCGCCACAGGCACCCAGACATTCAACTTCCTTCAACGAATACTTGCCATCTTTGCTGGTCTGACCAAGTTTCACATCGAGCTTCTTCTCGAGATACTCGACGATCCGATCAGAACCGTTGATCATGCAGGAGACGTTGGTACAGACGCACACCTTGTGCTTGCCAACCGGCTTGAGTTCAAACATGGAGTAGAACGATGCCACTTCATAGACTGCAATAGGTGCCATGTCCAGATATGCGGCAACCTTGTCCATCAACTCCGTAGTCAGATAACCGCCGTTACCCTCCTGTACCAGCATCAGCGCAGCCATAACCGCCGATTGGCGCCACTCCTGGGGGTACTTGGCGATCCATTTGTCGATCTCAGCCCGTAGTTTTGAATCGAAAAGAGACTCCTTGTTCTCCGAAGGCTTGGCTGTGCTCATCGGTACATTCTTGAAACCCATCAGCGATCGACCTCCCCAAAAACTATATCCATGGTGCCGATCACGGCAACAACGTCGGCCAGCATATGTCCGTTGACCATCTCGTTCATGGCGGACAGATGGGCAAACCCCGGCGCCCGGACTTTCAAACGGTAGGGCTTGTTGGCACCGTCGGAAATGATGTAACAGCCGAACTCTCCTTTCGGCGCCTCCACCGCTGAGTAAACCTCACCGGGGGGAGTGCAGTAGCCTTCGGTAAACAGCTTGAAATGGTGAATCAACCCCTCCATTCCCTCTTTCATATCGACCCTGTTTGGCGGGGCAATCTTGTGGTCAGAGACGATTACCGGACCCGGATTTTTCCGCAGCCAATCGACACATTGTTTGATAATGCGGTTGGATTGACGCATCTCCTCCACCCGCACCAGATAACGGTCATAGCAGTCGCCGTTGTGGCCGATCGGAATATCGAAATCCATCTCCCGGTAAGCGGCGTAGGGCTGTTTCTTGCGCAGATCCCACGCAATGCCCGAACCGCGCAGCATCGCCCCGCTGAATCCCAACTGATACGCCCGTTCGGGCGAAACGACGCCGATTCCGACCGTGCGCTGCTTCCATATCCTGTTGTCTGTCAGCAGAGTTTCATACTCATCAACAAGAGCCGGGAAGCGCTGGGTAAAATCTTCGATGAAATCGAGCAGCGATCCCTGCCGGACTTCGTTCTTCTTGGCAATCTCTGCATCGCTACGGAATTTGTTGTTCTCGTGCTTGGGCATCTCATCGGGCAGATCGCGGTAGACGCCGCCAACGCGGTAATAAGCCGCATGCATGCGCGCACCGGAGACCGCCTCGTAGCAGTCGAGCAGATCCTCCCGCTCGCGAAATGTATAGAGAAACATGGTCATCGCACCCACATCCAGAGCGTGCGTGCCCAACCACATCAGATGATTCAGAAGCCGGGTGATCTCATCATACATGGTGCGGATATAAAGCGCTCTCTCCGGCACCTGTACACCAAGCAACTTCTCGATAGCCATGACATACCCGTGCTCATTACACATCATCGAGACGTAGTCAAAGCGGTCCATATAAGGAATGCTGTGATTATACGGCTTGGATTCGGCCAGTTTCTCTGTTCCCCGGTGCAGCAGCCCGATGTGGGGATCTGCGCGTTCGATCACCTCACCGTCCATCTCCAGCACAAGCCTCAGAACACCATGAGCAGCGGGATGTTGGGGGCCAAAATTGAGGGTGTAGTTACGAATCTCAGGCATCTGCTGGATCCTGCTGTTGGTTGGCATTGTCCAGGTAACGATTGTCCGTCCGGATCACCTTGGGCACCAGCGTACGCGGCAGGATACTAACGGGTTCGTATACCACACGGGATTTCTCACTGTCGTAACGCATCTCCACATGGCCCTCAAGCGGAAAGTCCTTGCGAAAAGGGTGTCCGACAAAACCGTAATCGGTAAGAATGCGCCGCAGATCCTGATGTCCACCAAACAGAATGCCGTAAAGATCGAACGCTTCGCGCTCGTACCACTCAGCGGAAGCCCAGACCTGGGTCACCGATTCGACTATGGGTTGTGAACTATCGACATAGACCCGCATGCGCATGCGCATATTGAGAGATATAGAAAGCAGGTGGTAGACAACGGCAAAACGGCGGTCATTTTCGGGACCATGGGCACCGGTGCTCTCCACACCGCGTCCGAATCCGGTAAAAGAGGCTTCACCGGTCGTCCACTCGGAGCGGCCATACTCTGAGTAATCCACGCCACAGGCATCGATCAGCACTTCGAATCGGAAATCGGCTTCGTCCCGCAGCCTGGTGGCAACCTCGATCAGACAAGCTGCGGGGATCTCGATGGTGACCTCTCCCAGCTCGTACTTTACCACGCAGCCCCGGTCGGCAAATTCACGCATCAGGTTCTCTGCAAGCGACTGATGCCGTTGTGCTGATCCGCTGTTTACAGGTTCACTCATGGATTCCCACCTACCTGGCTATGGTGTTGGTTCGGCGAATCTTCTCCTGCAACTGCAGGATACCGTAGAGCAGCGCCTCTGCCGTCGGAGGGCAGCCAGGGACATAAATATCTACCGGAACCACCCGATCACAACCTCGCACGACCGAATAAGAGTAGTGATAGTAACCGCCACCGTTGGCACAAGATCCCATTGATATCACCCAGCGCGGCTCCGCCATCTGGTCGTAAACTTTTCTGAGCGCAGGCGCCATCTTATTGACCAATGTTCCGGCTACCACCATCACGTCGGACTGCCTCGGACTTGGCCTGAAGATAATTCCGAACCGGTCAAGGTCGTATCGCGATGCGCCTGCCTGCATCATTTCGACGGCACAACAGGCAAGACCGAAGGTCATGGGCCAGAGCGATCCGGTCCGCGCCCAGTTGATGAGTTTGTCGGCGGTGGTGGTGATCACCCCTTTTTCAAGGATGCCTTCTACTCCCATTCCAGCGCTCCTTTTTTCCACTCGTAAATAAATCCGATCACCAGAATTCCCAGGAAAAGCGTCATCGAAAGGTAGCCAACCATGCCGATCTTATCCAGCACCACGGCCCAGGGAAAGAGGAACGCAATCTCCAGATCAAAAATGATGAAGAGAATTGCCACCAGGTAGAAACGGACGTCGAACTTCATGCGCGAATCTTCAAATGCCTCGAAACCGCATTCGTACGGCGAGAGTTTTTCACTGTTCGGACGCCGGGTGCCCAGCATGAAACCCATGGCGATCATCACGAATCCGACCGCGATGCCCACAGCGATAAAAACCAGTATAGGTAAATAATTTTCGAGCATATTTCCATAGCCCCCATTGCGGGTAGAGTTGCTAATAGAATCAGCTTATTGGAACGGCCAGAATTCTATTGCAACCAAAGCCGGCCTGTCAACACGAATTCCAATTAAATTATATTAATAATCAACAACTTATATTGTATTTTTTAGATTAAGGAAAAACGGTATCAGCCGCTCAGGCGATACCGTATTCTGTCTGGTGCCGATGGCCGGATTTGAACCGGCACAGCTTACGCCACTACCCCCTCAAGATAGCGTGTCTACCAATTCCACCACATCGGCTATAAAAGCGTTCGAAGTATACCTGATAAAATCCGACTATTCTGCCACTTTTGGAACTTCTTTAGCCTGATCCTGGGCTGGAAGCGAATCCGGTATTACAGGTATCGGCGAGGCGGCCGAATTCGCACTGTTTTCCTGACCGGGAATCACAGGTACTTCATTGGCTTCTATCTTTGCCGGCGCCGGAAGGATGGCTTCTTGGGCTTCCATCAAACCAGTCTGTTCCGTCGTCTGCATGGCATACCAGGCGAGTGTCAGACTGGTGACGAAAAACAGAGTCGCCAAAAGAGCTGTGGCACGGCTGAGAAAGTTAGCCGCTCCACTGGCACCAAACACGGTACCCGATGCACCGGAACCAAAAGCCGCACCCGCATCCGCACCCTTACCGTGCTGCATCAGCACCAAGCCGATCAAGCCGAGGGCCAGAAAAAGATGGAAAACCACCAAAATAGTCTGCATATCGCGTTTTGTTCCAAATTAACTGCCCGGACCGCCGATGATAGCGACAGTGCAGAATTTATCAGTCTAAAATCATCAACCGTTTGCTGCTGTACAAATACCGAGAAAATCTTCCGCTTTCAGCGACGCACCACCAATCAGACCGCCATCGATATCCGCCTTGGCCAACAACTCAGCGGCATTTCCTGGCTTCATGCTGCCACCATAAAGAATACGCAACCCATCGGCAACATCCGCATCATGTCCGGCAACCCGGGTACGCAGAAAGGCATGAACATCCTGGGCCTGCTCCGGTGTCGCTGTGAGTCCGGTCCCGATAGCCCAGACTGGTTCGTAGGCAAGCACGCCGTCGGCGAGCGCTGCGACACCTTCAAGCTTGATCACGGCATCCAACTGACGCGCGACCACATCTTCAGTTATTCCCTGTTCGCGTTCTTCGAGAGTCTCCCCAACACAAAGTATGGGTATGAGCCCTGCAGCCCTGGCAGCTGCAAATTTTCCGGCTACCATTAAATCGCTCTCTTGGTGGTACTCCCTCCGTTCTGAGTGCCCTACGATGACGTATTTGCAACCAAAGTCCAGCAACATCGACGCGGCTATTTCACCTGTAAAAGCACCGGAAGCCTCGGTAGAGAGATCCTGCCCGCCCCAAGCGATGGCTGTACCCTGCAACTGCGCCTGCACATCGGGCAGATAAATGGCTGGCGCGCAGACAGCGACTTCCGCAACTTTGACACTGCCCACTCCGCTCTTGAGTCCATCTAAAAGCACCTTGATGCTCGCGCGCGAGCCGTTCATCTTCCAGTTCCCTGCCACGAGTGGTTGTCGCATATCCATCTCCAGAAATTACCTATAAAAGCAACCGGCAATATTACCGGCAGGGGAGCGCTAAATCAATCCAAAGCGAATATGCCGTATAGCTCAATTGATATCTTGGCCGGTAACGACAGATTAGGGGAGTTGGTGAAAATGGGGCTAAGGGCCGGGTTTGTAAGAAGAAGGATTCAGCAGCTTGTCATTGTGAGCCATATCTCGCTATTTTTAAGGATAGCGTAAAGAGCCACCACTTAGCCCTCGACCCTTAGCCCTCTGCCCTTCTCGGCAGCGATGGCGCTGCTGAAGCGAGTTGTTCGACCACACTGGCCAACTGCTGCGTCAATATCCTCACCTTTTCGCCGTCCCGGCCTTCGATCATAACTCGAATCAGCGGCTCGGTGCCGGAGGGGCGCAGCAAAACCCGTCCAGTTCCCGCAAGTTCAGCTTCAACCTGCAGAAGTGCAGTGTGCAGGGTTTTCGACGCCATGATCTCATCGGCGCTGGTTTCACCCAGCTTGACATTCTGCAGCAGTTGAGGGTACTTGGTCATACCGCTGCGCAACTCTTTCAAACTCTTTCCACTGCGGTAAATCGCAGCCATCACCTGCAGCGCAGAAACGATGCCGTCTCCGGTCGTGGTCCGGTCACGGCAGATAATATGGCCCGATGGCTCTCCACCCAGCACCCAGGAGTTCTCCTGCAGTCGCGCCATGATGAACCTGTCCCCGACATCGGTTCTTTCCAACGGCAGACCCATTCTCTGGAGCGCATGCTCAAGCCCAAGATTAGTCATCTTGGTTCCGACAACACCGCCCTCCATAATGCCGTCCTGCAGCCTGGAACTTGCGATAATATATAGAATATCGTCTCCGTCCAGCACCGCACCATCCGCGTCGACCATGATCAATCTGTCGCCGTCCCCGTCGAGTGCCACACCTAAATCCGCCTTCTCTTCGAGTACTGCCCGCTGCAGCGCCTCTATATGCGTCGACCCTAAACCGGCATTGATGTTGAGTCCGTTTGGTTTGGCGCCAATTGCAACCACCTTCGCGCCAAGCTCTTCAAACACATGCGGCGCGATATGGTAAGTCGCACCGTTGGCGCAATCTATCACCACTTTCATGCCGCGGAACTGCATCTCCCAGTGAATGGTACGCTTGCAGAACTCGATATAGCGCCCTGAAGCGTCCTCGACCCGGTAGGCTTTCCCAAGCTTATCCGAAGAAGCAGTGGTAAGAGGCTTGTCGATCTCCTGCTCTATGGCAAGCTCCAGATCATCGCTAAGCTTGTTGCCCGACTCAGAGAAAAATTTGATGCCGTTGTCGTAGTACGGATTGTGTGAGGCGCTTATCACGATTCCCGCCTGCGCATGCAGCGTGCGGGTAAGGTAGGCGATACCCGGAGTGGGCATGGGGCCAAGCAGATGAATATCGACCCCAGCGGCAACCAGTCCAGCCTCCAACGCTGATTCGAGCAGGTAGCCCGAGATACGGGTATCCTTACCGATAAGCACCTTGCTGCCATGTTCCCTACCCAGGACCCGCCCCACCGCCCAGCCAAGCTGCAACATGAACCCGGGAGTGATATGCCCCTCTCCAACCCGGCCACGTATGCCGTCCGTACCAAAATACTTCCGCTCCATTGTTTTACACCTTTGGCCTGATATGAAAGAGTCGCCCGGGGAAACGCTACCGCTTGGTTAGGGCCTGTTTAAACTACGTGGACGCAAGAACCGCAGAAGCAACCCTGACCACATCGACTGTCGCGGCGACATCGTGAACCCGGACCATGGCCGCACCCCGTTCAAGCGCCATAACCACCGTTGCGAGACTCCCAAACAACCGTCCGTCAACCGGTCTGTCGTCAAGCATTTTACCTATCATTGATTTACGGGACATACCCACAACCAGCGGTAATCCGATATCGGCAAACTTACCCAGATTCTTGAGCAGGCTCAGATTGTGATCCAGATTCTTGCCAAAGCAAAAGCCTGGATCGAGCAGCAGTTTTTCCCTGGGTATACCCGCCCTCTCACAGTTTTCGACCCGTTCCTCCAGAAACTGCCTGACCTCGACAACCACGTCCCGGTAAGCGGGTCGCTGCTGCATGGACCTGGGTTCGCCCAGCATATGCATAAGACAGACCGGCACTTCGAGATCTCCGGCAGCCTGCAGCGCACCAGGCTGACGCAACGCCATGACATCGTTTATCATGCCCGCGCCGGCAGCAACCGCCTCGCGCATCACCTGCGGCTTACTGGTATCTACCGAAACGGGTGTTGGAATTTCCGCGCAGATCGCCGCAATCACCGGAATAACACGGTCCAGTTCCTGCTGCAGGGAGACCCCTTGCGACCCGGGCCGGGTGGACTCGCCTCCCACATCGATGATATCCGCGCCCTCGTTTACCATCTGCCGCGCCCGGGAGAGGGCCAGATCCAAGCTGAAGTGTTCTCCACCGTCTGAAAAGGAATCGGGAGTTACATTCAATATCCCCATGACCAGGGGCCGGGAAAATTCCGTCAGCTTTCCCGCGCAGTCAATCCTGATCATGCAAATCAGTGTTGACCGGCTGGATCACCTATCGAACCCTTGGATTCATCTTCCTTCGCAGCTTCATCACTGGAGGAGGCATCTATACCCTTACCCGATTTAGGCTCTGAATCGTCCGCCCAGTCCTTCGGCGGCTTGGGTTTTTTACCAGCCATGATGTCATCGATCTGATCGCTGTCAATCGTTTCGTACTTCATCAAAGCCTCGGCCATGAGATGCAGTGTATCCAGTCGTTCGGTCAGAATCTTCTCAGCGCGCTCATAATTGTTCTCGATAAAAGAACGAATCTCCTCATCGATTGTGTGCGCGGTTTCATCGGAAACGTTCTTATGCTGAGTCACCGAACGGCCCAGAAAAACCTCTTCCTCCTCTTCGCCGTAAGTCAGTGGACCAAGCTTTTCAGAGAGTCCCCACTTGGTCACCATACCACGGGCAATGTCGGTCGCGCGTTTGATATCGTTTTGGGCGCCTGTGGTCACACGCTCCTTGCCAAACACCAACTCTTCCGCAATGCGGCCGCCGAACAGGCTGGATATCTGACTCTGGAGCCGCTCCTTGCTGGCGCTGTACCTGTCCTCTTCCGGGAGAAACATGGTGACACCCAGCGCCCGGCCCCGAGGTATAATACTCACTTTATAAACCGGATCGTGAGAAGGCACCAGGCGGCCTACGATCGCATGTCCCGCCTCGTGAAAAGCGGTTAGCCGTTTCTCATCCTCGCTCATCACCATCGAGCGGCGCTCCGCGCCCATCATGATCTTGTCCTTTGCCTTTTCCATATCCTGCATCTCAACCTGGCGCTTATTGGCCCGAGCCGCGAACAGAGCCGCCTCGTTCACAAGATTTGCCAGATCCGCGCCGGAGAACCCCGGGGTACCCCGGGCGATCAATGACGGTGTCACATCTTCCGAGAACGCCACCTTGCGCAGATGAACCTTGAGAATCTGCTCGCGCCCCCGCACATCGGGAAGGGGCACCACCACCTGTCGGTCGAAGCGTCCAGGGCGCAAAAGTGCCGGATCCAACACATCAGGCCGGTTGGTTGCCGCTATAACGATGACTCCTTCGTTACCCTCAAACCCGTCCATCTCCACCAATAGCTGATTGAGCGTCTGTTCGCGCTCATCGTGTCCTCCGCCCAGACCGGCACCGCGATGACGTCCAACCGCGTCGATCTCATCGATGAAAATAATGCAGGGTGCATGTTTTTTTGCCTGCTCGAACATATCCCGGACACGGGAAGCACCGACACCAACGAACATCTCCACGAAGTCGGATCCGGATATGGTGAAGAACGGTACCTTGGCTTCACCGGCAATTGCCTTGGCCAGCAGGGTCTTGCCGGTACCCGGCGATCCCACCATCAGCACACCGCGCGGAATCTTGCCGCCCAGTTTTTGGAATTTACTTGGATCACGCAGGAATTCAACCATTTCCGAGACCTCTTCCTTGGCCTCTTCCACTCCGGCCACATCGGAAAATGTCACCTTGACCTGATCCTCGCTGAGCATACGCGCCTTGCTCTTACCAAAGGACATGGCGCCTCTACCAGCACCACCTCCCTGCATCTGGCGCATGAAAAAGATCCACAACCCAATGAGGATGAACAAAGGGAACCAGTTGATCAGTATCTGCATCAAAATGGAGGGTTTCTCTGGTGGAGAGGCCAGGATCTCGACATTGTTCTTGAGCAGATCACTCACCAGACCGTCATCGCCGGGGCTGTAGGTGGAAAATGCAGCGCCCGAGGTAAGTGACCCATCAATCTCCCGTCCGTTAATCGTGACCGTCTGTACCGATCCCGAATTGACCTGATCGATAAAATCGGAATATGCCAGCATGTTGGGCCGGGGTTTCTGGGCCGTAAAATTATTGAAAACGGACATCAGGACGATCGCGATGATCACCCACAAAATCAGGTTTTTTGCCATATCGTTCAAGACGAACTCCCTCAATACTTTGCAAAACCAACTTGCAAAAGAAATAAATCTTGATAAAACAATCTTTTGACGCACTCAACTACGTATATTACTGAGTACACTACTATAGTTTAAAGTTCCCCGCCACCAGATAAACTTCCCGGCTTTTCGCGCGGGATGCGCGTGGTTTTCGCGTGACCACTCTGGAAAAGGTACTGCGTAATTCCCGGATGTATGCATCAAACCCTTCACCCTGAAACACCTTAACCAGGAAGCCGCCACCGGGTCGCAATACTTCTCTTGCCAGATCCAGCGCAATTTCACACAAATAGATTGCTTTTGGCTGGTCTACAGCGGATACTCCACTGACATTGGGGGCCATGTCAGAAATAACAAGGTCAACGGCATCGCCGCCCAACAGCTCCCGCAGCCGATCCAGCGGTTCCTGTTCGCGGAAGTCACCCTGAATAAACTCCACTCCGGTGATTGGATCCATCGGCAGAATGTCCAGCGCCAGTACCCTGCCTCCCGGACCGACGATCTGCCTTGCAATCTGGGACCAGCCACCGGGAGCAGCACCCAGATCAACCACAGTCTGTCCGGATCTGAGCAACATCTCCTGTTCCTGCAGCTCAAGCAGCTTGTAGGCGGCGCGGGAGCGGTAACCCTCGGCCTGCGCCCTTTTTACATATTCATCCCGGAAATGGCGATCCAGCCATTGACGACTGCTTTTGCTTTTTTTCATTAGTCAACAATTTCTATTAAGGGATCGCCGAACCAGAACCAGATCTGGCCAAGCCAGATACGGTGTGCACATCCCGCTTGACTGAGTTAGAATGCGCGACCTTTTTATCATGCGGAGCATCTCATGCCGATTAGCGAAAAACAGCGCCGTCACTTGAAGGGTCTGGCTCACCACCTCAAGCCGGTTGTCATGGTCGGACAGCATGGCCTCACTGAAAGTGTATTAAACGAAACTGCACTGACGCTGGAAACGCACGAACTGATCAAAATGCGCATCAATGCCGGTGATCGACAGGAACGCGCTGGCATTATCGCCGAAATCACCGAAAAAACCGGAGCCGAACTGGTGCAGACCATTGGCCACATAGCGGTGTTCTATTTACCCAATTCAGAAAAGCAGAAGATCCGGCTGCCCGGTTAGTCTGATTTAACCAAAGTCTGCGCTCACTCGTAGCGCACTTCCAGAATTTCCAGGTGGCGTGCCCCCTTAGGGGTGTCAACCACAGCCTCATCTCCTTTTGACTTACCAATCAGGGCGCGCGCAATAGGAGAACTGACAGATATCAGCCCCTGTTTGATGTCGGCTTCGTCGTCACCGACAATCTGGAAACTATGCTCCTCGTCGGACTCCTCCTCGTAAACATCGATTGTCGCACCGAATATAACTTTTCCACCGGCATCCAATCTCTTGACATCGATTATCTGGGCGTGGGAAAGCTTGCTTTCAATCTCCTTGATACGTCCCTCGATGAAACCCTGCTGCTCGCGTGCGGCGTGATACTCGGCATTCTCTTTCAGATCGCCATGGGCGCGCGCTTCCGCGATCGCCTGAATAACCTTCGGACGTGCAACGTTTTTAAGCTGATTGAGCTCCTCTCTCAGCATTTCAGCCCCTCGCAGGGTCAGCGGTACCTTTTTCATCGGATTCTCTCCAAATCAAGTTCAAGACCCCTCGGGCCCATTAACACTTTGCAGATGCCCTGACATTCCTGAGAAGTATCGGCAGCACCGGGTAAAAAAGAAAAAGCGGGATACGTACTCCGTCGCCCGCCTTTTTCTATAACGTCTGGGGAAAAGTCAAGTTAAGCTGCTATCCCGGATTACCCATGCAGATCCTGCAGCCGGATGACGTTGGTGCTGTCAGACTCTTTCAGCGCCAGACAGATCGCCTCGCCTCCGGACATGGTTGTAGTATAAGACACCTTGTGGCGCAATGCCGCTCGCCGAATTTCAGCAGAATCCTCAATCGCCTTCTTCCCGTCCGTGGTATTGATGATCAGGTCAAACTCATCATTCTTGATCATATCGACAATGTGGGGGCGACCCTCGGCAACCTTGTTTGCGCGGGTGCATGCAATTCCCCCGGCTTGGATAACGTTACAGGTGCCCCCGGTGGCTACCAGTTCAAAGTTACTCCGGCGCAGTTCACGAGCAACTTCGACGACGCGCTTTTTATCGGCGTCGCGCACCGACAACAGCGCCTTGCCTGTTCTGGGCAGCAGATCTCCGGCGCCTTCCATCGCTTTGGCATAAGCTTGCCCGAAGTTGGATCCCACCCCCATCACCTCGCCCGTGGATTTCATCTCCGGTCCGAGCAGCGTATCCACACCGGGAAATTTCACGAAGGGGAATATTGCCTCCTTCACAAAAAAGTTGTCGGGAATCACTTCCTTGGTGAAGTGCTGCTGCTCCAGGCTGACGCCTGCCATACAGCGTGCCGCAACTTTAGCCAGCTGCACACCAGTTGCCTTGGATACGAACGGCACCGTCCGGGACGCGCGTGGATTTACCTCAAGCAGATAGATCTCTCCATCCTTGATGGCGAACTGGGTGTTCATCAGCCCCACCACCTTCAGCTCCAGCGCCAGCTTGCGAATCTGTTCGCGCATCCGGTCTTGAATATCTTGCGAAAGAGTGTATGGCGGCAGCGAGCAGGCCGAATCACCCGAGTGCACCCCTGCCTCCTCAATATGTTCCATGATACCGCCGATAACCACCTCCCGACCATCGCAGATGGCATCGACATCCACTTCAATGGCATCATTCAGAAAATGATCCAACAGTACCGGCGAATCATTGGAGACACTGACCGCCTCGCGCATGTACCGGCGCAGATCCTCTTCATCGTAGACGATCTCCATGGCTCTGCCGCCCAGCACATAGGATGGACGCACCACCAGTGGATACCCCACCTCTTCCGCCAGCGCCACCGCCTGCTCCGGATCGGTGGCAGTGCGGTTGGGAGGCTGCCTGAGGCCCAATTTCTCAACCAGCTGCTGAAATCGTTCACGGTCTTCGGCCAGGTCGATCGAGTCCGGACTGGTGCCGATAATCGGTGCGCCTGCCGCTTCCAGATCGCGCGCCAGTTTCAGCGGCGTCTGACCGCCATACTGGACGATCACACCTTTTGGCTGCTCAACCGCAATCACCTCCAGCACATCCTCCAATGTCAAGGGTTCGAAATAGAGCCGGTCCGAGGTGTCATAATCGGTGGAGACCGTTTCCGGATTGCAGTTGACCATGATGGTTTCATAGCCATCCTCGCGTGACGCAAACGCAGCATGTACACAACAGTAATCGAACTCAATACCCTGTCCGATCCGGTTGGGTCCGCCACCCAGCACCATAATCTTCTGGTTATCGGTGGGAGACGACTCGCACTCCTCTTCATAAGTGGAGTACATATACGCAGTACTGGTGGCGAACTCTGCGGCACAGGTATCAACCCGCTTGTAGACCGGGCGCACCTTATGTTTCCAGCGAAGTTCGCGGATCCGTTTTTCATTGGATCCGACCAAAATCGCCAGCCGTTGATCGGAAAAACCTTTGCGCTTCAGCCAGCGCAGACGATCGGCGTCCAGCGCATCCAGACCGGCAGCCCGCACTTCCGCTTCGATTTGAACAAGCTCTTCGATCTGAATCAGGAACCAGGGGTCGATCCTGGTCACTTCAAACAGCTGCTCACGGGACATACCGGCACGGAATGCATCGGCCAGGTACCAGATACGTTCCGCGCCGGGCTCGCGAAGCTCGTAGCGGAATTTGCTCGTCAGATTCTCGGAACTAAGATCCAGTACTTCGTCGAGACCGGTTTTACCGGTCTCCAGGCCACGCAGCGCCTTTTGCAGCGACTCCTGGAAGGTGCGTCCGATAGCCATCACCTCGCCGACCGATTTCATCTGGGTGGTGAGCCGGTCCGGCGCCTGGGGGAACTTCTCGAAGGCGAAGCGAGGCACCTTGGTAACCACGTAATCTATCGAGGGCTCGAACGAAGCCGGTGTCGCGCCGCCGGTAATATCGTTGCGCAGTTCATCCAGGGTATAACCAACCGCCAGCTTGGCCGCCACTTTGGCGATGGGAAAACCGGTCGCCTTGGAGGCGAGTGCGGAAGAGCGCGAAACACGCGGATTCATCTCTATGATGATCATGCGCCCGTTTTCCGGGTTGATCGCAAACTGAACATTGGAACCACCCGTATCGACCCCGATTTCACGCAACACCGCCAGCGAGGCGTTGCGCATGATCTGATACTCCTTGTCGGTCAACGTCTGTGCGGGAGCCACTGTGATGGAGTCACCGGTGTGCACCCCCATCGGATCGAAATTCTCTATCGAGCAGACAATGATGCAGTTATCCTTGTGATCGCGCACCACCTCCATCTCGTACTCTTTCCAGCCAAGCGCGGACTCTTCGATCAACAACTCACTGGTCGGCGACAAGTCCAGCCCGCGTTCGCAGATCTCAACGAACTCCTCCCGGTTGTAGGCGATACCCCCGCCTGAGCCCCCCATGGTAAAGGAGGGGCGAATAATGGTGGGAAAGCCAATCTGGGCCTGAACCTGCAGCGCCTCCTCCATACTGTGCGCTATCGCTGAGCGGGGCATCTCCAGTCCGATCTTCTTCATCGCCTGACGGAACAGGTCACGGTCCTCGGCTTTATCGATCGCCTCTCTGGAGGCACCTACCATCTCAACACCGTACCTTTCCAGAATGCCTTCACGCACCAGGTCCAGTGCGCAGTTGAGCGCGGTCTGCCCACCCATAGTGGGCAGCAGTGCATCAGGCCGCTCCTTCTCGATGATACGCTCCAACGTACGCCAGTTTATCGGTTCGATATAGACCGCATCGGCGCTATCCGGATCCGTCATAATGGTGGCAGGATTGGAGTTGACCAGGACCACCCTGTACCCCTCTTCGCGCAACGCTTTACACGCCTGCGCACCGGAATAATCGAACTCGCAGGCCTGACCGATGATGATCGGCCCGGCGCCGATTATCAGTATGCTTTCAATGTCTGTCCTTTTAGGCATGCGCCGTTATTCCCCAGTGTTCACGGAGTTGACCAACTCAATGAAATGATCAAATACCGGCGCCACGTCGTGTGGACCGGGACTGGCCTCCGGATGTCCCTGAAAACCGAATGCCGGCCTGTCGCTCCGGTGAATTCCCTGCAGCGAGCCATCAAACAGTGAACGATGCGTAGCCAACAGGTTGGGTGGCAATGTCGCTTCATCCACCGCAAAGCCGTGATTCTGACTGGAGATCATCACCCTTTTTTCCGTCAGATCCTGAACCGGATGATTGGCGCCGTGGTGCCCGAACTTCATTTTCATGGTACGGGCACCGCTAGCCAGAGCCAGCAACTGGTGGCCGAGACAGATACCGAAAACCGGAGTACCGCTGTCGAGCAGATGTCTGATCGACTCTATGGCGTAATCGCAGGGCTCGGGATCGCCGGGACCATTGGAGAGAAAAACGCCGTCCGGCGCCAATGCCAGCACTTCGGCAGCCGGCGTCTGTGCCGGCACCACGGTAACGCGGCAGCCGCGGTCAACCAGCATGCGCAGGATGTTCCGTTTGATACCGTAATCGTAGGCAACCACGTGCAACGGCAAATGCCCGTCGATCGGCCGGGGCGGCTCAGGCAAGCCCCCCTCCAATGTCCAGCTCCCCTGGACCCATTCATAACTCGTGCCGGTAGTCACCTCTTTTGCCAGGTCCATGCCCTGCAGACCAGGAAACTCCCTGGCCGCAACCAGGGCTTCCGCTTCATCGAACTCTCCGCCGGCCAGGATGCAACCGCTTTGCGCGCCTTTTTCACGTAAAATTCTTGTCAGTCTGCGGGTATCTATGCCGGCGATAGCCACCACGCCTTTCTGCTGCAAATACTGGTCAAGCGGTTGTCGATTGCGCCAATTGCTGGGTAGCAGCGGAAGATCCCGAATCACCAATCCAGCGGCATGGACATGCAATGACTCTTCGTCTTCGTCATTTGTGCCTGTGTTGCCGATATGAGGATAGGTAAGGGTGACAATCTGTTTGCAGTAGGAGGGATCTGTCAGAATCTCCTGGTAACCTGTCAACGCGGTATTAAACACAACCTCGCCTACGGTACGCCCCTCCGCGCCGATAGATTCCCCCTGGAATACCGATCCATCTTGCAGTACTAAAAGAGCAGATTTTCTCAAAGAAACAGTCCCCTACAGGCGCAGCACATGGGACAGATCCGAATGGAGCCATCTCAGATGGATAAAACGGGGAGCGGCACCACGAATGAAGGTGGTCGCCGATCGGGGCGATTCTACTGTATGCTGCGGTGCAATGTCTAATGCCGGAATCCGACTGGGTGATGCGCATCTCATCCACAATCGGATCCGCCGGACAGTTCCGTGGCTTGTGGGAAGTTTGGGTTAGGGGTATCTTCGGAAGTCAATCCATTCTGCGCAAAACCGGTCTTTAATAGACGATGGAGATGAAGAAAATACCTTATTTGGGATTTGGGCTGCGCCTGCGCAAGGAGTATCTGCCGCAAGTGTTGCGGCAACGTCCCGATGTTGACTGGTTTGAAATAATTTCGGAGAACTATCTGGGAGAGCAGGACCAAGCCTTTCGGCAGCTGGAGGAGGTCCGAAAATCCTATCCCATCGTTATGCACGGCATTTCACTGGCAATCGGCAGTCCCTGGCCGCTCGACATGAACTATCTGGCCAGGTTGAAAGATTTGATCGAACGCTTGCAGCCGGCATGGATCTCAGATCACCTCTGCTGGAGCGGTGCCGATGACATGCAGGGCCGCATGCTGCCGCTGCCCTACTCCGAGGATGCGCTCGAGCACCTGGTACCGAGAATCAAGGAGGTGCAGGACTATTTGGGGCGACAGGTACTGCTTGAGAATGTACCCATGGAGTACGCGGACCAATCGCCGGAGATCCCGGAGGCGGAGTTTCTGCAGGCGGTTGCCGAGCAATCCGACTCCCTGATTCTTCTGGACGCCGCCAATCTTCATGCCAGCAGCGTGAATCAGGGTTTCGATCCACTAAAGTACCTCTGGAAACTGCCGCGCCAGCGGGTACAGCAGATCCACCTCGCGGGTGCGGTGATTCTCTGTGGTGCAGAGGAGAAAGAGGCGCAATACAATGCCGATCCCATATGGAACCTCTATGCCAGTGCCCTGCAGCGCTTCGGTCCGGTATCCACGATGATCGAACGTATGGATACCATCGCACCTCTTGATGAGATGGTGGATGAACTGCATAAAGCCCGCTGTCAGGCGGATAAAGTGCTCGACGCTGACGGGTGATTCCACGGATTGTCTCTCCCTCCATACTCCATTTCCGTCGTTGTACCCACCTATAATCGATCTGGGCCGTTGGCTCGTGCGCTGCAATCCATTGAGCAACAGACGCATCAGCCTGATGAGATCATAGTGGTCGATGACGGCTCCACTGACGACACCAGGCAGATGGTAACCAGCCGATACCCACAGGCTGTTTATCTTTACCAGCCAAATCGCGGTGTCAGCAGTGCCCGCAACCTGGGCATAACATCGGCCGGCGGAACATGGATCGCGCTGCTCGATTCCGACGATGAGTGGCTTCCCGGAAAACTCGCTGCTCAGCTGAAGCTGCTGGGTTCGCTGCCGGATCACCGCATCTGTCACACAGAAGAGATCTGGGTGCGCAACGGCAGGCGTGTAAACCAGATGAAGAAGCACGCGAAATACGGCGGCAATATCTTTAGGCACTCTCTTCCGCGCTGCATCATCTCCCCCTCGTCGGTGCTGATCCACCGCTCCCTGTTCAACCGGGTCGGCCTGTTCGACGAGTCGCTCCCCGCCTGCGAAGACTACGATCTCTGGCTTCGAATCTGCGCTTCACATCCCGTAGCCTTTGTTGAATCCCCTCAGATCGTCAAGTACGGGGGGCACCAGGATCAGCTCTCCCGCCGCCACTGGGGCATGGACCGCTTCCGCATAGTGGCGTTGGAGAAGATTATTCAAAGCGGTTCACTGATTGGCCATGAGCTGTATGCAGCCAGGGCCATGGTGGCAAAGAAAGCACGCATTATGGCCCAGGGCGCGGTAAAAAGGGGGAGATCGGAAACGGCTGCCCGTTATTTTGATATAGCCGAGCGTTATGCGAACAATGGTGAAACGGGGTAACCGGGCGAACTCGCAACGACTTCTCGACCCAAAATGAGATGATGTGATGGGGAGATCGTTCACCACAACAATTGTATGAATCCCCGGACCCAGCGCTAGAACATTTAGCTTGCTGTTCTGAATACACGTTGGCCCTATGCCCTCGGCCCTTTTAGTAACTATCCCTATTGCAGTCTCATGTCCGAGAAAAGCAAAACAAAGTGAAGCAGCCATCACCCTGTCGAATAACCGGACTCCACTCGACTCAGGCGGGCGACTCATCGTATCCTTCTGGCTCGCGGTGCGCGGGGATTAACCTTGCAGCCGATGGACTGCAGAGTTGAAGCAGGAAAGAAGCGCCAGATCTCAGAGGAGTAAAGAAGATGCAGCGTGAAACGATGGAATTCGATGTCGTCATCGTCGGTGCCGGGCCTGCCGGCTTATCGGCTGCCTGCCGGCTGATGCAGATCGGCCAGGAGAGCGGCAAAACGCTGGAGGTGTGCGTGCTGGAGAAGGGCTCGGAAGTGGGATCGCATATCCTCTCCGGCGCCGTGCTCGACCCCAGGGCTTTAAATGAGCTTTTTCCGGACTGGAAGAACAGCGGTGCGCCGCTCAACACGCCCGTTTCCGAAGATAGGATGTTCATGCTGAAAGACGACCGCAGCGCGGTCAAATTTCCCGGTTTTCTCGTCCCGCCCAGCATGCACAACCAGAACAACTACATCATCAGCATGGGCAACCTCTGCCGTTGGCTGGCGGAGCAGGCGGAGTCGATGGGGGTCAACCTGTTTCCGGGCTTTCCTGCCGCGGAACTGATCATGGAACAGAGTTGTGTCCGCGGTGTGATCACCGGGGACATGGGACGCGCCGCCGACGGCAGTGAAAAGGATAGCTTCGAACCTGGAATGGAGCTGCGCGCAAAGTATGTGCTGTTTGCCGAAGGCAGCAGGGGGCATCTGGGAAAGCAGCTCATCGAAGAGTTCAATCTGGACGAGGGCCGGGATCCCCAGCACTATGGTATCGGCATCAAGGAGCTGTGGGAGGTTCCGCAGGAGCTGCACCACCCCGGCCTTGTGGTGCACGGATCCGGCTGGCCACTGGACAAGGAGACCAGCGGCGGCTGGTTTCTCTACCATATGGAGGAGCGCCAGGTGGCGGTCGGATTGATCGTCGATCTCAACTATGCAAACCCCTACCTCAGCCCTTTCGACGAGTTTCAGCGGCTCAAGCTCCACCCCACCCTGCGCCGACATCTTGAGGGCGGCAAACGCATCACCTATGGCGCCAGGGCATTGACCAAGGGCGGTCTCAACTGCCTGCCGAAAATGCACTTTCCCGGAGGACTGCTGATCGGATGCGACGCAGGTACGCTCAATTTCGCCTCGATCAAAGGCGGCCACACCGCAATGAAGTCCGGCATACTGGCGGCCGAGACGGTGCACGCGGCGCTCTCGCAGAGCGATGAGGGAGGTCGGGATCTCGACCAGTATGAAGAGCGCATGCGGGACTCCTGGCTCCATGCGGAACTGAAGGAACACCGCAACTTCGGCCCGGCGATGCATAAGTTCGGTCCGCTCATGGGCGGTGCATTCAACTGGCTGTCACAGGTGGTTTTCAGGGGCAGGCTGCCACTGACCCTGCACGACAAAAAGCTCGATTATCAGTGCCTCAAACCGGCAGCCGACTGCACCCCGATCGAATACCCGAAACCCGATGGCAAGATCAGTTTCGACAAGCTCAGCTCGGTCTACCTCTCCAACACCAACCACGAAGAGAACCAGCCCTGCCATCTGCAACTGGCAGACCCTGATCTGCCACTGCGGGAGAACCTGCCCCGCTACGCCGAGCCGGCGCAGCGCTACTGTCCCGCCGGCGTCTACGAGGTGCTGGAGGATGACGTTGGCAAGCCGGTGTTCCAGATCAATTCCCAGAACTGCGTCCACTGCAAGACCTGCGACATCAAAGACCCTGCACAGAACATCACCTGGGTGACCCCGGAGGGATCGGGCGGACCGAATTATCCGAATATGTAGTTTTACTCGCCGCCGGTGCCACTACCAGGCCACACAGAAACCCCACCGCATGGACATTGGGTACGCAGGGCCATGCGGTGTGGATAAGCAGTGACTAACGGAACAAGTCCAGTCCGCGTTTCCGGTGAACGGCATCATCGCGGTGGCCATCGAAAAATCAGAGCCGATAATAGCACCCAGTTATTGGCTGTTTCCGGAAACAACCGAGCAAGACCAGATCGATCAGGCGATGAAGTCATACGGGGTCCGCCCAAAAAGCTGAAAACCAAGGCCGACACAAGGAGAAAAGATGAAAACCTATCACGGAAGTTGTCATTGCGGACTCGTGAGATTCACTGTTAATACCACCCTGGACAGGGTGGTTTCGTGCAACTGTTCGATCTGCTCGAAAAAGGGGGTGCTCCACCATAGAGTATCGCCGGAGAATTTTCAGCTGATCGAGGGTGCAGAGCAGTTATCCCTTTACCAATTCGACACGAAAGAAGCAAAACACTATTTCTGCAAGGTGTGTGGCATCCATCCATTCAGCAATCCACGCGCGGCACGGGATATGTTCAGCATCAATGTGAGATGCCTGGATGATTTTGACTTGGCGACGGAGCCATACGATGTGGTTGATTTCGACGGCAAGAACTGGGAAGAGGCAGTGGCAAAACTGAATGAGGAACTGGCGTAACCAACTCGTCCAGACGAACACAAGAGAAGGAGTGGCAGGCAATGGAAGATCAAATAAATTTCTACGAGATGAAGCTGCGGTTTGAAACCGATTCATGGGATCTGTTCGAGGAGCTCAACAGTTCGAAGAACGTCATTGTGATAGATGCGCGTTCGCCGGAGGCGTTCGCAAAGGAGCATATACCGGGTGCGGTGAATATGCCGCATCGGACGATGTCGGAGGAGACGCCGTTCCACTCTCCAGTGTCAGATGGCAACCATCATGGCGGCTGGTTCCCAGCCGCTTCCCTCCCGTTGGTCTTTTGATCGAGTCGCAAGTGCCGGAGATCTCGATACCGTCTTGGATATCGAAGGCCTGACAAATGACCGCCTTCGGGAAGAAGTTGGCGATCTCAAGCTCGTCCCTGACAAAGACCGCATTTTGGACCCTGCACGACGCCGATCATGGCGGCATTCACCCATTTAAATCCTGAAGGGAGCCGTTTTTCAGATGGGAGTTACGGCGTCTACTATGCTGCGAAAAATTGATACGGCGATTGCCGAAGCCATCTTTCACCGTGAACGCTTTTGCGAGCAACCAAGGAGCTGCCCATTGAGACCGACATGCGCTCGTATGCTTCGGATCTTAATGACCAGTTCCATGATATTCGCGGTCAAAAAGAGGCAAGACTGGAGCTTTATAACCCCGATCCGAGAAGATACGGGCCCGCTCAATCCTTCGCTGACATCGCATTTCGATAAGGCAAAAAAGTACGTCACCTACTGCGATGGCATTGGCTGCAATGCCTCGACGAAAGGTGCGCTGAATATGGCCCGGTTCGGCTTTTCGGTCAAGGAACTGCTGGGCGGTTTGGAGTGGTGGAAACGTGATGGCTATGCCACCGAGGGCGGGGAAGGAAGAAGCGGCAAATTGCCGGTTTGCGGTTGTTAGCCGATAAGCGACGGTTGTTAAGCTTCATCGGGAGCCCAGGCATGTATTGTTTCTTCCGCCACTCCCAAGGCGCCACCCTCTGATCCTGCTGCAGGCCCCATAGCCCTCCCCCTTACCGCACAAAAAAACTCACGTATGTGTAAATCAAGTTGCATTATGAACGGTGTTCAGTTATGTTAAGGCGCAATAATAAACACCGTTTAATAAACTATCGACAAGCTGAATCATCGATTGAAAAGGAGGGCATGCATGGCCAGAAGAAGCGACCACAGCCGCGATCAGATCCATGAGATGGCATTGTCGGCCACCGAGCGGATTGTAGGCGAACAGGGCTACCAGGGTCTCAGCGCGCGCAAAGTGGCGGGTGCCATTGGCTATACCGTCGGCACCCTCTACCTGGTATTCGACAACCTGGACGACCTGATACTGCAGGTCAACGGTCGCACGCTGGATCGCCTGTACGCCCGAATGGTGCAGGAGCAGGCCAAACAGAAGCAGGCAAAAGAGCGTCTGCTGCAGTTGGGCCACAGCTACATTCAGTTCGCCTGTGAAGAGCCGCACACCTGGCAGATGATCTTCGAGCACCGGCTTACCGGGGAGCGTGAGATACCAGAATGGTTCCAGCTGAAGGTGGCACGCATGTTTGCGCTGGTGGAAACCGGACTTGAACCGCTGGCCGCACAGCACTCTCCCGGGGAGATCGCTCTGGCTGCCCGCGCTTTGTGGAGCGGCGTACATGGCGTATGCATCCTGGCGGTGTCAGATAAGCTGGATGTTGTGGGTGTCGAGTCGGTGCAGAACCTGACCGACCTGCTGGTTGGCAACTTCCTCAAGGGCTTCATGAGCAGCTGAGAAAAGCTGCCGGGACATATCTACAGCAATAACCGTATAGGAAGCCAGTAATGGACAAGCTTTTCAAAATCGCCGGGTTCCTCCCATTCGTTCTGATCATCTTCTTCAACGCCTTTGTCGATCTGGGACACAAAATCCTGATTCAGAATACAGTGTTCAAGATCTACGACGGGCAGACCCAGATCATCCTGACCGCCATCGTCAACGGCCTGATCCTGCTACCGTTCATACTGCTGTTCAGCCCGGCGGGCTTTCTGGCGGACAAGTACCGCAAGCCCAGGGTGATGCAGGTCAGCGCCGCGGTGGCGGTGGGGCTGACGCTGCTGATCACCCTCTCCTACTATCTTGGCTGGTTTCGCTTCTCGTTTGGAATGACCTTTCTGCTGGCGACGCAGAGCGCCTTTTACTCGCCGGCCAAGTACGGCTATATCAAGGAGTTGATAGGAAAGGAGCGATTGACCGCGGCCAACGCCGTTGTGCAGGCGGTCACCATCGTCGCCATTCTCTCCGGCATTTTCATCTTCTCGGTACTGTTCGAACAGGGCCTGGCCGGCGTCGCATACCGCAGCGAACCGGAACTGCTGCAGGCGATCGCCCCCCTGGGCTGGCTGCTGGTGGCCTGCTCCCTGGCAGAGTTCCTGTTGACCCTGAAACTGCAGCCCACTCCGGCCGAGGCTGCGGACCTTCGCTTCGACTGGGGCCGATACGGCAGCGGCCGCTACCTGCGCGGCAACTTCAGCAAGCTTATGGACAACCGCGTCATCTGGCTCTCCATCGTCGGCCTTTCGGTGTTCTGGGGGGTTTCACAGGTTGTGCTGGCCGCTTTTCCCGCCTATGTCAAAGAGAGCATGGGGCAGACCAACACGGTCGTCATTCAGGGAATGATGGCCTGCTCCGGCATCGGCATCATCATCGGCTCCCTGATTGCAGGCAAGGCATCCCGCCACCATATAGAGACCGGCCTGGTGCCGCTGGGCGCGCTGGGCATAGTCGCGGCCCTCTTTTTCCTGCCGCAGCTCAACTCCAACGGAGCGCTGGTCATCGATTTTCTGCTGCTCGGAGTATCCGGCGGCCTGTTCATCGTGCCGCTGAATGCGCTGATCCAGTTCCATGCCAGGGATAGCGAGCTGGGCACTGTACTGGCGGGCAACAACTGGGTGCAGAACCTGGTGATGCTCTGCTTTCTGGGATTGACCGTGCTGTTCGCAATCAAGGGAATCAATAGCGTCGGGCTGCTCCATCTGCTGATGCTTACCGCGCTGGTCGGTGCGATCTATACCGTCTACCAGCTGCCCCAGTCGCTGGTGCGGCTGGTGATAGCACGGCTGTTCGCCAGCACCCACCGCATCGAGGTTCTGGGTTTCGACAACCTGCCGGGACAGGGCGGTGTATTGATGCTGGGAAATCACATCAGCTGGCTCGACTGGGCGATGATCCAGATTGCCTGCCCCCGGCCGGTGCGCTTCGTCATGCACCGGGGGATCTACCAGCGCTGGTATTTGAAGTGGTTTCTGGATCTGTTTGGCGTCATTCCCATCGCCAGCGGTAACAGCAGGGATGCGTTGAACCGGATCAACGAACTGCTGCGCGCGGGTGAGGTGGTCTGCCTGTTTCCGGAGGGTGCAATAAGCCGTAGCGGCCAGCTGGGCGAGTTCAAGCGGGGCTACGAGAGAGTGGTTGACGGCGTGGATGGGGTGATTCTGCCGTTCTACCTGCGTGGTCTCTGGGGCAGCCGCTTCTCCCGTTCCAGCGAGAAACTGCAGCAGATCCGCAACACGCGGATGCGCTCCGAGGTGATCGTCGCCTTCGGCAAGCCGCTGCCGATGGAGACCCCTGCACATGAGCTGAAGAGGCGCGTTTTCGACCTCTCCATCGACACCTGGGAGCAGCACACGCGTACACTGGATCCGATTCCGCTGGCCTGGATGCGCACCGCAAAGCGGCGCGGCGGTGAACTCTGCCTGGCCGACGTGCAGGGAGAGACAGCGCTCTCCGGCTATAAAACATTGACCGCGGTGATCGCCTTATCACGGCTGATCGCCAGCCGCACTCCGGAGCAGAATATCGGGCTGCTGCTGCCCACCAGCAGCGCCGGTCTCATTACCAATATGGCGGCGCTGCTGCGCGGCAAGACGCTGGTCAATCTGAACTACACCGCCAGCCTGCCGGCGCTGCAGTCCGCGGTGAACAAGGCGCAGATCCGCAGCATCTATACCTCCAGCCGTTTTGTCAGAAAGCTGGAACAGCGGGGTATGGATCTGAGCGAACTTCTGGCGGGCGTACAGGTTTACACTCTCGAAGAGTTGAAGGATGAGATCGGCAGTTTCACCAAAATTGCCCTATTAACGGCATCGGTACTGCTACCCGCCCGGCTGCTTTACACGCTGTTCGGCCGGTCTGTCGAGCTGGAACAGCCGGCGGCTATCCTCTTCTCCAGCGGCAGCGAGGGCGAGCCCAAAGGGGTGGTACTGAGCCACCGCAACATCATGGGCAACATCCGCCAGGTCTCGGATGTGCTCGATACCCGGCACGAAGACGTGGTGATGGCAACACTGCCGCTGTTTCACGCCTTCGGTCTCACGGTGACCGGACTGATGCCGTTGGTTGAGGGCATACCCGCCATCTGCCATCCCGATCCGACCGATGCGCTGACCATCGCCAAAGCTATCGCCAGATTCCAGGCGACGGTGTTTTGCGGCACCTCCACCTTTCTGCGCCTGTTCAGCCGCAACCGGCGCATCCATCCGCTGATGCTGGAGTCGCTGCGGGTGGTGGTGGCCGGCGCCGAAAAGCTGAGCCCGGAGGTGAGAGATGCGTTTAAATTGAAATTCAACAAGGAGATCTATGAGGGTTACGGCACCACCGAGACCACCCCGGTGGCCAGCGTCAACATTCCGGACCGGATCGATCCGGGCGACTGGACGGTTCAGCAGGGCAGCAAACCGGGAACTGTTGGGCTGCCGTTGCCGGGAGGAAGTTTCCGTATCGTTGACCCGACAACGCTGGAGCCAGTTCCGGTCGGGGAGGATGGCCTGATCCTTTTCGGCGGCACACAGGTGATGCTGGGGTATCTGGACGATCCCGAAAAAACCTCGGAGGCGATAGTCGAACTGGATGGGAGGCGCTGGTACAAGACCGGCGACAAGGGCTGCCTGGATGAAGACGGCTTCCTTACCATCGTCGACCGCTATTCCCGCTTCGCCAAAATAGGCGGCGAGATGATCAGCCTCGGCGCGATCGAAACAGCCATAGGGAAGCTTCTCCCCGAGGATGCCGAGATACTCGCCACCGCTCTGCCGGACGCTAGGAAAGGGGAGCAGGTGGCACTGCTGTTTGCCGGTGATATCGAAGTGGACGCCCTGAAGGCGCTGATCGATCGGTCCGGACTCAACCCGCTGATGCGGCCGTCGCTGCTGATCCCGGTCGAGGCTATCCCGAAACTCGGCAGCGGCAAGAACGACTTCGGCCGGGCCAAACGGATTGCACAGGAGGCGACGGCCGCATGAAAACCATCGATATCCATACCCATCTGCTCAATCCCAATGTACGTTTCGACCGGCTGTTCGACAGGATCTCCGTGCGTTTCTTCGCCAGGAATCTGGGTGCCGATCCGGCGCAGTTGATGGCCAGGCCTTATGCGGCTTATGTCGAGTCCATGGCACGTGCCGTGCGTGAATCGCACTATGTGGAGAAGGCCTGTCTGTTCGGTGTGGATGCACGCCTCGACGAGCGGGGACGGGAGATCGACCGGGACAGGACCGTCTGCGCAATGAGCGAAGATGTATTGGCGGTGGCGGCAGGATATCCCGAGCAGTTCATCCCCTTCCTCTCGATAAACCCACTGCGGCCCGATGCGCTGGAGCTGATCGACAAGCATTGCGAAAGCGGATGCGTGGGCGCCAAATTTCTGCAGAACTACTGGGGCGTGGATCTGAACGATGAGCGGTTCATCCCCTACTACGAAAAACTCAAAGAGAAGAAGATTCCGTTAATCATCCACATCGGCAGCGAATACAGCATTCACTCCTTCGCCCGCTTCGAACGCATCGATATGCTCGACCTTCCACTGGCCACCGGGGTCACGGTCATCGCCGCGCACATGGGGCTGGGACGCATCAACCACAAGCTTCGTCTGTGGAAAAATCTGTCAAAGAATCCAGGTAACTTCGATGCCGACTATTTTCGATTGCTGGATATGCTGAAGAGTCATGACAACCTCTACGGCGATATCTCGGCCATGCTCTCACCGATGCGGGCGCGGGCATTGCGCCATCTTTCAATGCAGCGGGATGTGCACCACAAGATCCTGTTCGGAACCGACTACCCGGTACCCTTCCTTGTCCGGCACAACAGCTACGATCTGCCTAAGCCCATAAAGAAGCGTATTTGTAAGATCGAGAATCCGTTTGACCGTTATGCCGCAGCGGTACTCGAATATTTTCCGGAAGGGAATCCGATATACAACAATTACGTAAAAATTCTGTTTAATTCAGAAAAGTGCAAATCTGACAGTTGAGGCAGGCTTTCTCTGCTTCCAGTATTTTTGTTGGAACCGCCACACTTATTCCAACCTACGTATTCCGATGCAGTTCCATCATCCGGAATCCGGTGATTCAACTGTTGAGTCTCGTTAATAATCAGGAAATTCGTTGCACCCTTTTTTCGAGGCAATGGTGCATATGGTATAATCCGCGGTTATTTTCTGAACAATGGCGATTTTATTTAACAAACTTCAACATCTGAATTTGGACTACAAATGAATAAACTGACCGGACTTACCTGTATCGGAATCACTTTACCTCTATTGGCGGCACTCAGCGGCTGTTCGACCACAAAAAGCGCGGGCGAGATCATGCTGAGTCAGGGAGAAGGCACAGCTGAACTTGGGAAGCAGTGGCTCGAAGGTGAAAGCCTGGTTAAAAAAGGCGAAAAACTGATCCGTAAAGGCAAGAGCAGCATCGAAGATGGCGAAGAGATGATCGATGAAGGCAAAGAGATGATCGACGATGGCGAAGAGATGATGGAAGAGGGCGAGGCCATGATAAAAAGAGGCAATCGCCTGATGCTCGACAGCGAGGAAGCTTACAGCAAACGGGGTCTGCCTCCGATCCAGTAATCGCTCAGAACCAGGCATCGGCTCTGTAGTGGACCTCAAAAAATTCCGTCCCCGGGATATTCCGAGACGCAAAACAAAAATGCGATTTTGGCTATGGCTCGTTTTCCCGCGCGGCCGCGACCATGGCGATTTCGATTCATGGCGCGACGTGGCGAGTGCGGTAATTACGTATGGCTGGAGAAGACAAACATGCAGGTAAAGCGGATCTTTCTCGCATCGTCCGAGGAGTTGAAGGAAGACCGGCGCGCGTTTGAGCTGATGCTCGGGCGCATCAACCAGCAGTGGCGCCAGAAGGATATCGTCTTCGATCTGGTCGTTTGGGAGAACTTCATCGATGCGATGTCGCCGAAGGGTCTGCAGAGCGAATACAACAAGACCATCCACGAATGCGATATTTTCGTAATGTTGTTCTTCACCAAGGTCGGCCGGTATACGCTGGCGGAATTTGAAACCGCACACGCCGAGATGCTTGCCGGCCATCGCTGTCAGCGCATCTACACTTACTTCAAGAATGACTTCATCCTCACCGCCAGCATCGACGACAACATTAAAAGCATGCTCGAATTCAAGCAGAGGCTGTTGACGCTCAACCATCACTATGTCACGCAATACCGCAACACTGAGGACCTTCAATGGCAATTCAGCCGACAGCTTGAGATGCTGTATGGCGGCGACGAGGCATCATTCGATATCGCCGAGAACACGCCTCAGGGGAAAATTGACGAGGTCGCCCTCGTGCTGGGATACCGGCAGCTTCACGCGGGCAGCGCGCTGAAAGAGGCGGATGTGGAGCGACTGCATTCAGCCATCCAGCGGGCGGGCAGTCAGGTGCGCAACGCCATATTCAATCTGGCTTACGAGGTGCGGCGCGGAAACTGGGCTACGGACAAACACCTGATGGAACGTACGATTCCGGTGTTTGAAGCGCTGGTGCGCGCTGACCCCAAGTGGCACGCTGCACATGGGCAGCTGGGCTATGCGCTCAAGGACAAGATGTTCCCCGACTGGCAAGGTGCCAAAACGTGCCTCGACCGGGCGGTCGAACTGCGCGGAGAACGCTCGGACGAAGGGCTCTACTACCAGTTCAACCGTGCGCTCTGCGCGATCCATCTCGACCCAGGCTACCCGCAGACACCAGCCGACGCGCCAACCCGCAACAGCATACTGAACATTCTTAAGCAGGCCCGGCGCGAGCTTGAGGATGACTGGGAGCACCTCGTGCAGGATCCTGAGTCCGACGATATCCGGATCTGGCTGCAGCTGAACGGCTCGCCGCGCCTGCGTTGATGATTGCGTTGCGGACGATCTGACAATTGATGCTGTCCGAAAGCCGTGGAGCTCCCGGGCAACATCCAATCAGGAAGCAGCTGGCTGCAGGCAATACAATCCATTCAATGAGACTGCCATGCCTCAGACCAGTGGCGCCAGGAACCGCGCATCGAAGTGAGTACTGCGTCCTTCCAGCTGCGGCACCTGATCAAACTTGCCGCTCTCGAGCCTTGTCGTCGTATTGTCATGCAGACTGCGGTAACTGACGCGTCCGCGCGCTGCCCTGATGGACGCCACCAGATTGTAAGTCAGGGCGCCGTTGTAACTGCCCTTGATGTAGGCGTCTGCCGAGGTTTGCGTGTCACGGCATCCGGTGATGAGGAGCTCCGGGATATCGACGTTGACGATGTCGTTTTTCCTGCGGCTCGCCGCATTGGATCGACGTAACAGGGAGCGGGTCTTACCACGCAGCCTGCGGCCGGATTCGGCGGCCATCAGATCCAGTGGGCAAGGGAGGAAACGCGGAATGGATGGCGCATCCGGCGGAAGAAAAGCACGCGTGTTGGAACCGGAGTGGCAACAATCCATGATCACGGTGAGATTTACCCCAGCGGCCAGCTTGTCGAAGGTGGCACGCAGCCAGTCGTCCAGCAACGGGTCATACCAGTTGAGATCCGTGGGACAAAGAATCTCGTCGCGATGATCAGCCTCATCTCCGCTCTTGTCCGGTACGTTGGCACCGTGGCCGGAATAGTGCAGCAGCAGCACATCACCCGACTTGGCTCCCTTGAGCAATTTGAGGATGCCGGCCTGTATCGCCTTTTTGGTGGCATCGTAGTCGGTCAGCAAGGAGATCCCCTCATCGCCGAAGCCAAAGTACTTGGTAAGCACGGACTGCATGTTTCTGACGTCATTGACGCAGCCGCGCAGATCCGCGCCCGGAATTTTGTAGCGGTTGATGCCGATAAGTAATGCCTTTTTATTTGCCATGCCGATCTCCTCTCTCTGTTTGAGTGTAAAGCTGGTGCTTACCTGCGTGTACGGCGCCGCCTTATCGTGCGCGGAGCGGCGGCAGCCACGGCTTTGAGCATCAATGCCGCACCGCACTGCCTGCTGACCGCATCCTCATCGAAGCGCCCATCCTGCACGAACTTGCCCTTGCTGTAGAGGTTGGAAAAACTCCACAGATAGGGCGTGGCCAACCCACGCATGCGATAGCCCATGCCGTTGTAGCGTTCGAGAAAAAAGAGCATGTGCGGCATGCTCCAGTCGCTGACCTGGTGAAAACCTTTCATGGTCAGGGCATCGCGTGCACTCTGACCCCAGGTAAACGGCGGCGAACCGGTCTGCGGGCGTCCCACCGGTACATGCAGGGTGCGTGCATTCAGCGGATCGCCGTTATGCAGGTGACCATTGAAATTGAAGCCGCACTCCATACCGTGGATGACTCCGATGAAATACCAGGGAATGCCATTGAGATCGCGACCGACCTGTTGATAGACTGGTTCCCCCTGTTTGAGCCGCTTTACGTAGTAATCGACCGCACCCTGCTGACGGCTGCGTACTTCACAGGCGTCGAACCACGCCTGGTACTCCTCCTTGAGCTGGGCGAACTCCTTACTTGGCAGTGGCATCTGAAGTTCGGCCTGCAGACCACGTGCCCGCCTCAGTCTCCGGTTTTTGGGTGTGGCGGCTGCCGATTCAGCCTCTTCCTCACCCATAAACTCCTCGGACGCCGGTGGCAGGGCTTCGACCGCATGCATCTCTCCGGACAGGATATTGAGGCGGTTCAAGTGTGCCTCGATGGCTCCCAGATAGCCGTCGAACGGTCCCACGCGGGCAAAGGCGATAACCGCGGTGACCTCCTGAATGGCATCCGCCAATACGTCGGCGGCTTGCAACAGGCCGGCCTGATTGAGAATGGAGAGTTTACCGTTCAGCTCCCCGATGCTGCCCAGGATGGCTTTGCGTTCCGCCGGGTCGGCACTGTTTGCGTAGCGCAGACGCAGGGTGTTGATGGTGCGGCTGATTTCGTAGCGCAGTTCTTCGATCAGGTTCATCTCCTACTCCTCCAATTCGAATCAGCGCAATCCGGCGCGAAGAGCAGCCAGACTGCGCCGCCAGGCGTCGGCCTGTGCGCTCAGTTGGGCGGAGCGCTCGGCCAGCGATGCCAGCGTGAGAGCGCCGCCGGATTGATCATAGATCCTGACCAGTTCGCTCAATAGTGACCCATACTGGTCAAGCAGAACGACGTAATTGGATACCGCGACCCGGTACGCTTCGATGCGCGCGGCTTCGGCTGCTTCAACATCGGGCTTGTCCAGAGCCAGGTTGAATCGGGCCATCGAAGCCTCGGTAAGGGTGGTAAAAAACTCACCGGCCTGGTTACCCATCTCTTTCACCAGCCGCTCAACATGCAGGGATTCCTGTACCACCAGCCGTTGCAGCTCTTTAGCGTTGGCACCCTTCGCGGCAAGATCCAACAGGGGATTGAATGCCTCCAGCAGCAGATTCAGCGTCGGCCCGGCACCGCTGACGCCGGCTGCACTCAGCGCCAGCCCCAGATTGCCGGTTATTGCCGCCAACTGGCGGCTGGCTTCATCCAGATTGCGTCCCTCGGCCAGAACAACCAGCAATTGCGTATAGCCGCCGACCGCCGCCAGCGCTTGGCGGAAAGCACGTGTACCGGGTGGATCGGCGAGTTCCGAATAGTAATAGCTGTCTTCGCGGCAGAAGCCGTCCTGCACTGCAGGCACACCCTCCATCCTCCCGCCCAGAATCTGAATATAAGGACAAGGCTCCGACCCCGGCGAAGTGGGCAGGGTATTGCTTGGCGCCTTCGAGTGCGCATCGGCACGGGCCAGTGCGGCCGATTGACCCTGCGATCGTTCGGCAAGCGCCAATTCGTCCAGCAGCGGCTGGCTTGCCGTGTTGAGATTGTCGAAGGCCCTGGCCACCAGGCGTATTTCGTCGACCGGCGGCTGGGTGGCACACCCGGTCACAGCCAGCAGCGCAAACGCTGCTATGAACCTACTCTTCATCTGTCTGCTCCATTATCTTTCGCAGCTGAAATCGCGCCCCTTGTTCAAACCAGTTGCCGACGTATCTCCCCGACTGCCTTGGCAATCTCCCTCCTACCTGAGCGCTGCGCCATATCGGCAAGAAAATCCAGCTGCTCCAGCACTGAACCCCGCTCCTTCGGACTGCTGCCCTGCTCCATCGCACGCCGATAGCCCGCCGCCGTATCGGCGATGGTGGATTCTTCCAACTGATCCTGCGCCAGTGCCAACGCCAGTCTGCAATCCGGTTCAACCACACTGTTCCAGAAGTCGGGGTCAGTCTGCTGACGTGCCACGGCATCGTTCACTGCCTGATCGATCCAGCCGGGAATCCTTCCGCGATATGCATCGTCCCCATGCTTGACCTTGAACCAGTTCAGCATGGCTTCGGCAGTCAGCCAGTTGGTCAGCGGATAGGGAGCCGGTTGGTTACGGTCGTCAGGATCAAGTGCCAGCAGGTAGTTGTCCGCCATCCTGGTCAGGGCGTCTTTCATCTCCGCCGGTTTCGTCTGCATCCATGCCTGACGCTTGTAGGCGCTTCCAAGCAGTGCATAGCGCTCTGCGGTGCCTGCCATGTCGATAAGTGCGGAGAGATCATGAATCGCCTGTTCCAGATCTCTCGACCAGCCGGTATCTTTTGGTTTGGCACCATTGCGCCGGGTTCGATCCCTGACCTTGTCAGCTTCCAACAGCCAGCGCTGTAACGCGCGCTTAACCCGGAAATTTGCGCGCTGCTCAACGGCACGCACGGGGATCTCCGCCCTCTTTGCGGCGATCCCAGCGCTGAGGGCGTCAATAGCCTGATCCAGCAGGCTGGTGTCACCCTGGCGCATGCCGCTGTCGACGTCGGCCATTTCGCCATAGGCAAGACCAAGCGCTGTGTTTACGTCTGCACGTGCCAACCATTTTTCCCGCTGCGACGGGGGAATACGTGCGAGCAGTGCCTCCACCCTGGCTTGCTGTTCAGCGACACTGATATTCTCTTTCCAGGCCATGCGGATATTGCTGGTCATGTTCTCCAGGTCGGCAACCACTTCGGCCGGAGCATGATAGGGCGTTGCCTCCCAGCCGGAACCCCCGCGGTGGTGGTTCAGCCGGAAATCCGGATCGCCGTAGCACTGATATGCACCCCAGGTATTCACGCCGGGGAAATGTTCATAGACATCCCCGCGAGCGGCCAGCACAGCCTTGCCGAAACCCTCGCCTTTGAGCATGCGATCGTAGAAACAGTTGGCAAACCGCCGCGCGGCGGCATCATCCACCGCCCAGCCCGCGGCCACCACCGCCTTCACCCCCATGTTGATGAACTCGGTCGCCAGATTGGCCGCCAACGCACTGTAGCGGCTCCAGGCCGGGTCGGAACTGGTGGTTGAACCAAGGTGGCAGCAGTTGATGAACACAAGCTCCGGCACCCAGCGCATCTGTTCCACATCGCCGGGGGTGAGATAGACCCCTTCGCCGATGACCATACCAGAAACCCTCCGCTTAATTTCGGGCGACGTTGGACTGCCGGCAGAATCAGCCGGCTGCGCATTTTGGGTGTGTTTCACCTCCATCTCATGTACGCCGTGTCCGGCCAGATGGAGTATGCGGTAAGCGTTGCCGTGCAGGGCTATGAGAATGTCTCTGGCACGGGAGCCGATCCGTTCGGTCACCTCAAAGCCCGCCTGTGACAACAGAGCAGCCACCTCCTGGGCCTCCTTTGCGGCACCAGGAAGATCTGGAAACTGCATGCTGCCGGTCTGCGGCGGCAACTTCGGATTACCCACGACATATGCCATTCTGGCGTGGGAGCGACTGGGATGGGCGCGATAGACGGGTGTTTTGAGCTGACGCAGCATACCTGCCGCCACCGATAGCGGCCTGCCATTGACCGACCAGCCGTCCTGCAGCATCTCCCAGGGAAAACGGGCGGAGAGGTCATCCACCACCAGCACCAGGTCGTTTTGATCGGGCGCCATCTCCTTGAACTGGTTTGGCAACAGCATCTCGAACAGCGTGCGCGCCACCTCCTCGTCCTCGCCGGTGCTGGCCTCCGCCTCGCGCACGAAATCCTCGGCCAGACGGATCTGTCCGGCCACCAGCGACTCCTCGGCCCGGGCCTTGTCGGTCAATGCAACAAAGCGCAGTTCGTCGCGCTCACGGTCATGAATGATCTCCAGACGCTGCCACCAGTAGGGAGCCTCCTCGAACAGCACGCGGCGACGTCCACCCTGGCCATCCTGTACCGTGCACTCCGGCCAGTCGAAGCTGTCGGCCAGGTCGCCGTCCGCAAGCACCAGGTGCAGATCCCGGGCCGCCTGGATGGCAGTATCCTGGTACAGCTCCAGGAACTCCAGTTCGTCCAGCAGCACCTTGTCGTCAAGGCCGGTCTCCATCAGGCGGTCGTTGGCCGATTTTACCCCGCGCAAGATCGCGCGCAGGGAGTCGTTCACGTCCATGCCGCCAGCACCTGATCCTATGAGCAGGCAGGAGAGGCGCGCCGAGCGCACCGCCTTGCCACTGCCGAAACGGTCGTCACCCCAGTTGGCCACAGTCAGCGCGTATTCGAGCGCGGCCCGGGCCATGCCACTCTCCAGTGCACCCGGGGTAAGCTCACCAACCCGGCCCAAACCGATCACCAGCGTACCGCCCGGTTTGCTCCTCGGATCGGGGTTAATAAAAACCTGCTGGGTGCCCAGCGGTCCTGGGTATAAACCAAGCCTGGCGCGCCGGATTAGGGCGCCATTGAGACGCCTGTCGAGAGCCGCCTCGGCGCTGACGATGCTGTCACCCTGGTAATGCCCGACACATACCGGGTAGCGCGCATAGGCCAGATCTCCGTGGCGCACGCTCAGCTTGACCCGCGGCAGCCTGCGCTGCCTGCCGGCGGCCGCAGCAAAAGAGGCACCGAACACGAAACCAGACAGATCGGCCTCGCCCGCCAGGCTATCGCCGGCCTGGAGTGGAACCGCGAAAAGTTCCTCCTCCCCCGCAGCACTGCGGCTGATCGAAGGGGGCGATACAGGCAGGCGCACGGTGCTGCCGGTCTGCAGCAGTTCAAGGTACGCGGGGAAGGCGGCCTGACAGTTCGGCAGCTCATCATGCGCTGCCTGTTCCACATACCAAGTCTGCACTTCCGGCAGCAGGCCCAGATCCCAGGGTACGGTTCCATCGCCCTTTTTGTTGGCGTAGAAGCGCAATACCTTGCGCTTTTGTTCCGGATCCCAGAAGGTCCACTCCTCCTTCACCTGGTAATCGCATACCGTGTGCGGCGCCCAACCGGCCACATAGACCATACGCTGGGTGTCCACCGGCGAGCCGGCAATCACCTTCCAGGTGGTCGACAACCTGATCAGGTCCGCACTCTCCGGCAGCGGCCAACTCTCCTCAAGCTCGGTTTTCAGATCGTCCCACAGCTTCCGCTTGGAGAAGTCGCGCGCGCCTGCACGGGCCGGCAGCAGTTCCAGCAGCCCTGGGTAGCGGCATACAATTCCGATAATTCCGTCACGACCGTGCAGACAGTCGAGCAGGGTAATCTTGTCTTCGGTGGGATTGAATCCGGTAAGCCAGCGCACCGCTTCGTAAGAACCCGCATTGGGCGTGCCGAGCATGATGAGGCGCGATCCCTCCAGCTTCTGCACCCGCTCCCACAGATCCGGTCGGCGGGCAATCATTGCACGAGCCACGAGGCCGCCCATCGAGTGGGCCAGAAAACGCATCGGCTGCCTGTTCCGCTCACACCAGGGGAGCAGCTCGGCCACCCGCTGTGCCAACAGGTCGGCACTCTCCAGAACCGAGAGCCGCCAGTCGTATGGGAAGGGTTCCACCCGGTGGCTGCGAGCCAGGTACTGCATCAACTCACCGTAGTAGTCGTCCAGCAGATCCAGCGGGGTGACGCCGGGTGCCTCGATCCCGAGATCGGCCAGCTTGCCCCGTGCCAAATCCCAATAACTGAGCCAGATGCGATCACCGCCGCGTTTCAGCTGGCTGCCCATTGTGCCGGGGAGGAGAAAAACCAGTGGCCGCGGTGTTCCGGTGGCGCTGCGTGCCACAGCTTCATGCCACTCAGGCTTTTCCAGTCTGGCCGCGGCAAGCGGTTTGAAACCGGCCAGCGCGCCTTCCGTGCGCGTCAGACCGGAGAGCAGTGCGTTTACCGTCTTCTCATTGGTGAAGTAACGGAAGTGGTTGACCTCCTTGCCCTGATCGAAAAAGTAGCGGGCACCCTGCACTGGCCGTTGTGCACCGCCGTACATGGAGCCGGTGTTCACGACCAGATCGTGATCGCCGGCATAGAACCAATCGGCCAGTATCCATTTCATCTTCGACCAGAGGGTCTCCCCCTGGATGTCACCGGCGATTACCGACAGATCGGCGTCCACCTGCAGATCCTGCAGGTTGAGCAGGCTGATCAGGGCCGAGCCCGGCATCATTGCCTCCAGTCCTGGCAGCGTGCGCGGATCGGTACGCTGCTTGACCACGCCGAGCAGGAAGTCGAGCCCGTCGTCGAGGATCTCCGGCGACAGCCAGCCGAGCACAGATAACCAGCGGTCAAGACGACCCGACGCCAGAGTGGTGCCACGCGCCGGGCAGGCCACCCGCACGAAGCGCGTCACACGCAACCGCTTCTTCTCCAGCAGGGTGAGCAGCTTTTCCAGCTTTCCGCGCTCCGCAGCGTAGGCCTGTGCCACCTCTGCATCGTCCCGCCTGCCAAAACCGAACAGGTTCCCCTGCGTGCGATCCTCAGCAAACAGGTTATCCAGCATCGTCGGGTTCAGCGGATCCTTGTCCAACCCGCGCTGCCCCAGACAGAGCAGTTCGCCCACCAGCCCGCCGCGTGAATGGCTGACCAGATGCAGCGCCGCACCCTCAGGCAAGGCGGCAGCCAGTTCCAGGGCATTGTCGATCGGACTCTGGGTAAGGGAGCGGTGTTCGTAAGCGAAAACGCCGCTCCTGTAGTCGGCAGCGAGCCGCGCCCGCAGCTGCCTGGCGCTGGTATTGTTGTCGGACCAGAGTGCTCCGAAACTGCCCTCTGTATTGGAAGCGGTGCCGTGAATGAACACCAGCAGCGGTGGATCGTCCGAGGTGGCTTTTGCCGGCAGTTTGCCGGCTGGCGTCAGCTTGAAGCCTTCATCGAGCACACAGTGATACAGCCCTGCCTCTCTACCGATTTTTTTATGTTCCAGCCATTGGGCCAGCTTCTCCGCCGCCATCTCCTTGAGGTCCACGCCGAAGAACTCAAGCGCCTCGATGGCCAGGCCAACCACACCACGCTCTGCAGCTGATCCCGGCACTTGTGGGTCGATCTCCCACACATCCGCATCGACCAGCACTTCTCCGCGTGCGGAGCGGGAGTGCCCCCCCTTTGCGGCATGGGCCTGGTGCAGATCATCCACCCGGATCCACAATTTGAAGCCGTTGGAATATTCCACGCAAGCCAGATCATCCTGCTCCATGCCGGGCAGTTCCACCACGCCTCCGGCATCACGTGCGGCTCCCAGCCTGACCCGGCCTTTGGGTTTCAATTTCAGGTGCCGTGCATCGACCTTGGGCGTGGTCTGCAGATCCTGCGTTTCACTGGTGCCGCGCAGACGAACAGTCTTGGGGGGTTTCAATCCTTTTGACACAGGCTTGTTTCCTTTTATCAGTGGTACTTACATTGCTGAAAGCTACGGATAACGCCTTGCATTTTTCTTCTCTAATTTAGCCTATTTTCAGCATCTGACTATGCCGAACATCACAAGAATTAGAATACGCTTTTTCAACGATCCACACCCAGGCAAACGCACCCCGATTCTGTCCTGTTTTTCTTTTTGCTGGTAAAACAGGCCCCTTCCTCCCCTCTTGTTAATAACCTATTCTCTATTACAGAAAATCGGCACCTGATGATAAGCCGGCCTGTTAAAGGGATATCGATATGGCTCTCAGAAGAGGTATTAACTATTTCGTTTCCGTTATTGATGTGGTTCTTCGTTCCTCATCATCCGATGATGCAAACGCGGTGAACCATTTGCTGCTGGGTGATTGGCTCAGGTTTGCCGGGGAAGAGACTACCGATTGGGCCAAAGTACGCTCCCGCGGCAATACCGGATGGCTGCCTAAATCGTCATTCAGCGAAAAGCGTCTGCTTGAGGTAAATTTTCTTGATATCGGGCAGGGTGATGGTTGCCATATTGTCACGCCCGGGGACGAGATAATCCTGATCGATTCCGGTGAAGGCGACAATATGTTCCGCTTTCTCAACTGGCGCTACAATCTCAGGCGTTTGAAAGTGATCGGCGTCGACGGGGTAAAAGAGGGTGATCAAGGCGCGCGTGCAGCGGTCAATCTTGATCACGTGGTTATCTCTCATCCCGACAAGGATCACTATTACGGCTTCAGGGATGTATTCGAAAACAGGAAACTGAAACCACTCAATATCTACCATAACTCACTGGTGGAAAGGAGCATCGGGAACGGCGACAGAGACCCCGGACTCAGATACTACAGCAACGATGACCTTGGCGGTTATGTTGAAAACGGAGACGAAACCTATGTTTGGGATGTGATTACGACCAACCGGCAGATGCACGATCTGATCGTTGAGCATGCATCAACGCGAAAACTCTATCTGAGCACATTGAGAGCGGCAAGAAATAACAACCCCGAAGTGAATTTCATCGCTCTGAATAAAGAGGATGACTATATCGATGGATTTGGAGAATCAGAAGAACTTCGTTTCAAGGTCCTGGGACCGATAACCGAGAAAATCACCTATGGCAACGAGTCGAAACAGTGCCTGATTCGCCTTGGTGACAAGAGCGTTACCAAGAATGGCCATTCCGTGATTCTTCAGCTGCAAATCGGCAGGCTTAAGGTCATGCTGGGCGGTGATCTGAATACCCAGTCCGAGGATTACCTGCTGCAGCACTACGGTGGAGCAACCAGGGCCGTATCGAAGCTGGAAGAACGCATCTACGAACTGCAGGCAAAGGGGTGTCACGTCGATGGTGCTGAAATGCAGGAACTGGCGGAAATGCAGACTGAAATCGATGCCGTCGTTGCCCGTGCCAGGCGCCATTTTCAGGTCGACGTTACCAAGGCCTGCCACCATGGCAGCCACCATTTTTCGGAGACATTCCTGAAAACCTTGAATGCGGTCGTCACCGTTATATCAAGTGGTGACAATGAGAGTTACTCCCATCCAAGACCGGATGCACTGGGTGCATTCGGTAAATACAGCCGTGGCATCAGGCCACTGATCTTCAGCACTGAGTTGGCGAGAAGCACCAGAGAATTTATCAATGTTTACGACTACATCAATATACTTCGCGTCTACGAAAGGAAAATCGCGGAAGCCTCATCCCAAGAGGAGAAAAACCGGCTGGAACAGGAGATGCAGGAGCGCAAGGATCGCAACGTGGTGGTATATGGAATGATCACTTTAAGAACTGACGGCGAAAAAGTGATTGTCGCGCAAAAAATAGAAGCGCCGAGAAAGTTAAGTGAAAAGTGGGATATCCACGAGCTTCGATATAACAACAGTACCGGCCAATTGGAACATGTGAGGTCGGGGGCGAAGCATTGATCCGTGTCGAGTAAAACCCAGTCCGTTTGCCCCAAAGTATCCGTGGTTAAGGAGACGCTGATAAAGACACCGTGATGTTCCCCGAAGGAACTTTCCTGCACAGATCCGTTGGCATTGTGCCCGCAGAAAAAAGGGGGTGCAGCCAGATTCAACTTTTCAATCGATGCGCGCCTGGAGGGACTCGAACCCCCAACACCCGGCTTCGAAGGCCGGTACTCTATCCGGTTGAGCTACAAGCGCATGGAAGTGCTCTATCATACTCAAGTTAGAGTCTGAATGCAGAATATTTCATCATGATCACATCCAAAGAGAGCAGAAAAGCAGTGGCACGGCCTGTTTCCAGGATATACAAGGGAATGCCGGCCACCTTCCGGTTTTCGATTCCGCAACTCAGAACACTTACTGGATCTGGAGTATCGCCAAGGCCTTGCCGAGCGTATCGACCGATTCCTGGTGCTGTCCAGCATTGTGTAATGCCTCACCCTCGCTTCGCAATTGCTTGACCATCGCCAGCTGTTCAGCATCCAGCTGCGGATTTGCCGCCAATGCCTGATCAATCTTTCTCATATCCAGGGGGCAATGAAATGCGAGGGCCTGTCCACTAAGCAAGAGCAGGGTCGCAGCCGCAAATACATACTTAAGATTCATGGTTTTATCCTCCAGTTTTTTCAATCATGTGAGGGTGGCAGGCAGCTGAACAGCAGAAACCATCCACCTGTACCCCGTTCTCATTCAAGGCAAACGCAAGTATACCCGTTAGTTGCATAAAAAATGCGTCAAAAACTACGCGAACCCATTTATCTACGCGCTGTGCTGGACGTCATACGCTTGTAGCTGGAGTTCACCAATAGTGCGATCCAGAAAATACCAAAAAATGATGCGACAAAATGGCGTTCAGCAATAAAAAAACGATCCCTGAGTTGGTAAAATTGGAGGCACCACACCAAACCAATGAACCAACGGAGACCGTTTGGATGAAGTGTAGCAAAGCCAGCGTTCATCGCAAAACACATCGCATTCCCGAGATTCGATTCGAAGACCAACGCCTGAGCTCTTTTGCCGGTCTGGTCCTGTTTCAAGCGTTGTTCAATCGGCTCGGATTGAAAGAACAACTCACGGGCTGTTTCCGGCATCTGAAGGTCAGCCCAATCTTTGGTCATGGTCTCACCGTACTGCTGCTGATCGTCCATCTTCTGCTGGGATACCGGCGACTTCAGGATATGCGTTACTACAAGGATGACCCCATGGTGCGCCGTCTGTTGGGAATCGCTCGTCTGCCGGATGTCGCGACGGTCAGCCGTACGCTGGCGGGGATGGACAGCCGCAGCGTGGACAAGCTGCGCCGACTCAACAGGCAACAGGTTCTGCAACGCCTTGATGATCTTGGCCTGGCACGGATTACCTTGGATTTCGACGGCTCGGTACTCGCCACCGGTCGTTTCGCCGAAGGCACGGCGGTGGGTTTCAACCGCAAGAAGAAGGGGCAACGCAGCTACTATCCGCTGTTCTGCACATTGGCGCAGACCGGCCAAGTATTCGATGTTTGGCATCGTCCCGGTAATGTGCATGACTCCAACGGCGCCCAGGCATTCATCCTGGAATGTGTCCAGGAAATACGCGCTGTTCTGCCCAGGGCCAAAATTGAAGTACGGATGGATAGCGCCTTCTTCTCGGATGCCATCATCGGCATGCTCAATGCCGAAGGCGTTGAATTCAGCATCAGTGTGCCCTTTGAGCGTTTCACCGAACTCAAGGGCATGATAGAACGGCGGAAACGCTGGCATCGCTTGGGTGATCGATGTGATTTTTTCGAGCACCGCTGGAAACCTAAAAAATGGCACACAAAACAGCGTTTTCTCTTTATCCGTACCGGAAACCGGAAACAGTATAAGGAACCGATTCAACTGGATCTGTTCATCCCCTATGAATACGGCCACGACTTCAAGGTGATCATCACCAATAAGCGTCTCAGTGCCAGAAAAGTGTTGCGCTATCACAACGGCCGCGGTGCCCAGGAGGGTATTTTCGCTGAGTTGAAGTCGCAGACCCAGATGGACTATGTTCCGACCCGAAGACAAGCGGGGAATCAGGTGTTTGTACTGGCAGCGATGTTGGTGCATAACCTCAACCGGGAAATGCAGATGCTCACCAACGAACAGCAATGCGCTACCACTGAACGACGTGCACCGCTGTGGCACTTTACACGGCTCGGCACTCTGCGGCGTCAACTGATTCAGCGAGCCGGACGGCTGACCAGGCCTCAAGGGACCTTGACTTTGACGATGAGCGTTAATCCAGCTGTCAAATCCGAGTTGTTGCATTATTTGGATGTGCTCAAACAAGTAGCTTGATTCCGTTTTCGTCAGAATTTATGCAATGAATGGGTATAGTTGAAGAAAATTTTTTGCGTATGTGTATGGAAGTTCCCGAACTCAAAAAAACCCGACTACAGATTTCCGACAAGTTTTCGCATACTCTCCACTGAGTAGGCCCGCATCGTTTCCGTACGTACATTACCGAGTGAACCTACCTTCAGTAGTGCAGTTGTAGCCGCCTCGTCACTCCCCTCCAATATCACCACCATGTCATAATGCCCAACAGTGTAGTAGACGCCTGTAACCGATAACCCCATTTGCTCCGCGAGTGCCTTGAAAGCTTCAAACCGGTCCGGCGATTCCTTTACATTCCGGATTCCCTGATCAGTAAAGTTCACAAGAGTGATATGTGTAGACATAGTTCGCTCCTCGGTTGAGGTTAGTTGTTATTACAACTATCTGTATATTTTTAAAAGTGATGCTCGCGCCGTCGCAGAGTTCCATTTCTCTTCGGCGTCTGTAAACAATGGACTGATATCTTGTTACTTGTCGATGTCTGACAAAAGTCCGCTCTCAGAAGAGAGCATAGCTCACTGTGGAATTTCGGCGAGAGTAGTTTTATCGCAATATGTAATCTGGCATCAAACAGCGACCGGACGAGTCTCGGTTCCAACAGAGTCCGGCCCAAGACCAAGGTGCCGGAGCGGTGTATATGCTCCCCCAGATCTCTGGAATTTGCCGTAGATGGATCTCCTAGGGCCGGCTTGATTGCGGCAAGGTGGAATCCTTTGAAAGCCGTATATTCACACCCTGACGTTGCAATCCAGCTACGATTTTCTGGGCATTTTCATTACCGGCAATTGCCAGCATCTTGGTTCCCTGTGCAATCACCTCCAGTTGCTCACGAACCTTTTGTGATTCAGTAACAGACTGCTCCTGATTTGCCAAAATCTCCGCTAACAGATTTCGCTCCCGCTTCAGCTGAACCAGCTGAAACCCTGTCAGAACGAGAAAAGCCACACCCAACAAAAAAACCGGCAGGAAGATGTTATTTTTGTTCTGGTGTATACGGTGCATTGGTGAATGCGTTCTGCTCACTGTTTTCCCTGCCCGCTATTTATAGCACTTGTCTCATTTGAGGATGCCGGTTTTATGCTAAAGCCTATGCCCTGGGAAGCCAAAAGTTCACTCAGGGCGGCGTCTCCAGTTCTTGCGGATGTTTCCGCCAGAGTCTGAATCAGTTGACTATTCAAGCGGCTGAACCTGATCCCTTCGTTAATGATACGCTGGCGCTGGCTTACCTCTGCCCTCATCTGTTGGTTAAACAAGGAGAAGATGATAACCATCACTACAGTCACCAGCGTGAACAGTGCGATCAGATTCAACAACCAGAACTGCCATCTACCCGGTTGTCGGTCACTGCTTCCGTCTTCGTATTTTGGCGCTTCCACAGTGTGTGGCCTACCGTCGGCGGCTCCAGACAGATCTTCCTGTCGAAGCTGAATCGACTCCCCATGCCGCTGCATAGACTAGGCTGCCGTTCTTCTGCGCGATTCTGTAAATCGCAACATGATCAACAATCCGGGAATCAGCAGCAATAGGACTGCAGGTTCTGGAACACTCGCTGCATCCACAATATTTGCTCGTACCGCCAGGGTGACGTTTCTGAAGTCCTCGTAACCGCTGGCGTTGTGGCCACGTGCCTGCCAAACAAGCGCTCCTGAATAAAGCCCTTGCGAGAGACCAGTACTGTCAAACGCGATGGTCGCCACATCGAAGAAAATTCCGGCCCCCGCGTTATCGAAACCGGTAAGCAGATTGGTAACAACGAAATCACCTGCTGTTGAAACAAAATCGCCATCCATCAGGTCGACAAAGGTTCCAAGAACATTGTTTCCGAAAGCGGCTGTGGCTTCCAGAGTCACCCCACTTCCCAGCAGAATGTCGCCGAAGTTCAGAGTGAACAAGACACCGGATCCAGTAAGAGCACCATTACCAGCACTCTTGTCGAAGGCAGGATTAGCATACTCGTTTACCTGGCCGCTCAAACCAATGGTTTCATCGACCAGCAGTAGATCTGCAAGATCCTGATTGTGGCTGAACAGCTCAAGATCCATCGCTCCATTCAACACTCCTGCCGAACCGGTATCCATGGAAACCAGCAGACTTGTGTTGTCAGTACCTCCAGCCATAACACCTGTGCCCAGGTTTGCCGGAGCGCTAAACCGGGAATTGGTGAAATTATCGATTCCACCGGTCAGAGTATCATTCAGAGCAGCAACGGGTGCTGTGTTAGACACAGCGAGTGTACGTTCTGCCAAATCACCTACGTGGACAATACCAAAGTCGATAGGAGCAATGCTCACCGATGCTTGGGCCGTCTGATAGACATTACCGGAAACATTGACGGTCTGATCCGCCAAATCCACGTTACCAGCGATATTGCTGGTGCCCGCGCCGTCCGATTGAGCAGTGATGGTTGCAGTACCACTCTTGGCTCCGGCCGTGGTGGTGTCAATACCCACCACCAGCGAACTGCTGTCCGTGTCTCCCGCGCCGAGAAGGTTAAACGAACCAACGGCAGTCGCATCGCCTGTTGCACCGCCTATGCTCGCATTAAGACCTTCGGAAAAGCCGTCATTGGCTGCCGTGTTGGTCATTGACAGTGCCTGTTCAGCCAGGTCACCAACACGAGCATTGATCACGACAGGCTCCGGACTGTGGGCACCCGCCTCCGCCAGTCGGAATACATCCACATCAACATTGATGGTCTGATCTGCGAGATTGGTGATGGTGCCGCTGTTGAATGTTCCATCCGACTCAAGTTTCAGCGTCGCCGTACCACTTATATTTCCCGCCGCATTACCTGCAACCTGAACACTAAGATCACCTGTACTGACCGCACCCGGCGCAAGGCCAGGGGCGCTGCCCGGTGTTCCCACGGTGCCGTTAGCGGTGATTGCCGCGTCGCTCGTGCCACTGAAGTAAGCGTTCAGACCCTCTGCCGGGGCTGTTGCCAGATTGCTGATACTGAGTCCTTCCACCAGCGTATCGCCCACTCGGATCGAGCCCGTTACCGGGTTCGGTGTCGCCGGACCCGCAATGGCAAGTGTGCCCGCCTGGCCGATAATGCCGAAGATTGACAACACATCAGGATCGATCGAGATCGCAGAGAACCCACTGGTGTTGGTACCGTCAGACTCGAACAAAATCTCCACGGAACCACCGATGCTACCCGCCGCAGCCGCCATATAGGAGACCGTCATGTTGACGCTGTTCGACTGGCCTGCACCAAGCAGATCCACAGATCCTCCATTGGTTGACAGGGTGCCAAAGCTTGGAGTGCCGTTGGTCAGGGTACCGAAGAGAGCGTTCAGCTCTTCTGAAAATGTGTCATTCAGCGCTGTATTGGTAATAGTGAGATTACGGGTAACGGTATTCCCAACCAGGAAATTACCGAAATCGATCACATTATCACCCGCCTCCTGTGCCAGGCCCTCCGCCAGTCGGTAGACATTACCGCTCACGTTCACCGTCTGCGTGCCCAGGTCAACATTTCCAACAATGTTACTGGTGCCCGTACCATCCGACTCAAGACTGATGGTCGCGGTACCGCTCTTGGCACCCGCCGTGCTCGTGTCCGCATTGCCCAGACCCACCACCAGATCTGCGCTGTTGGTCTGCTGCGCTCCCAGCAGGCTGAACGAACCACTCGCCGAAGCATCTCCCGTCTCTCCGCCTATGCTGGCGTTCAGACGCTCCGAGAATGTGTCATTTGCCGCCGTGTTCTGAATCGTCAGCGCCTGCGTACCAAAACTGCCACCGACGCGAATGTTGCCCAGATCCACAGGCTCCGGACTATGGGCACCCGCCTCTGCCAGTCGGTAGACATTACCGCTCACGTTCACCGTCTGCGTGCCTAAGTCGACATTGCCAACAATGTTACTGGTGCCCGTACCGTCCGACTCAAGACTGATCGTCGCGGTACCGCTCTTGGCACCCGCCGTGCTCGTGTCCGCATTGCCCAGACCCACCACCAGATCTGCGCTGTTGGTCTGCTGCGCTCCCAGCAGGTTGAACGAACCACTCGCCGAAGCATCTCCCGTCTCTCCGCCTATGCTGGCGTTCAGACGCTCCGAGAATGTGTCATTTGCCGCCGTGTTCTGAATCGTCAGCGCCTGCGTACCAAAACTGCCACCGACGCGAATGTTGCCCAGATCCACAGGCTCCGGACTATGGGCACCCGCCTCTGCCAGTCGGTAGACATTACCGCTCACGTTCACCGTCTGCGTGCCCAGGTCGACATTGCCAACAATGTTACTGGTGCCCGTACCGTCCGACTCAAGACTGATCGTCGCGGTACCGCTCTTGGCACCCGCCGTGCTCGTGTCCGCATTGCCCAGACCCACCACCAGATCTGCGCTGTTGGTCTGCTGCGCTCCCAGCAGGCTGAACGAACCACTCGCCGAAGCATCACCCGTCTCGCCGCCAATGATGGCGTTCAGTCTCTCTGAGAACGTGTCATTCGCCGCTGTGTTCTGAATCGTCAGCGCCTGCGTACCAAAACTGCCACCGACGCGAATGTTGCCCAGATCCACAGGCTCCGGACTGTGTGCACCCGCCTCCGCCAGTCGGAATACATCCACATCAACATTGATGGTCTGATCTGCGAGATTGGTGATGGTGCCGCTGTTGAATGTTCCATCCGACTCAAGTTTCAGCGTCGCCGTACCACTTATATTTCCCGCCGCATTACCTGCAACCTGAACACTAAGATCACCTGTACTGACCGCACCCGGCGCAAGGCCAGGGGCGCTGCCCGGTGTTCCCACGGTGCCGTTAGCGGTGATTGCCGCGTCGCTCGTGCCACTGAAGTAAGCGTTCAGACCCTCTGCCGGGGCTGTTGCCAGATTGCTGATACTGAGTCCTTCCACCAGCGTATCGCCCACTCGGATCGAGCCCGTTACCGGGTTCGGTGTCGCCGGACCCGCAATGGCAAGTGTGCCCGCCTGGCCGATAATGCCGAAGATTGACAACACATCAGGATCGATCGAGATCGCAGAGAACCCACTGGTGTTGGTACCGTCAGACTCGAACAAAATCTCCACGGAACCACCGATGCTACCCGCCGCAGCCGCCATATAGGAGACCGTCATGTTGACGCTGTTCGACTGGCCTGCACCAAGCAGATCCACAGATCCTCCATTGGTTGACAGGGTGCCAAAGCTTGGAGTGCCGTTGGTCAGGGTACCGAAGAGAGCGTTCAGCTCTTCTGAAAATGTGTCATTCAGCGCTGTATTGGTAATAGTGAGATTACGGGTAACGGTATTCCCAACCAGGAAATTACCGAAATCGATCACATTATCACCCGCCTCCTGTGCCAGGCCCTCCGCCAGTCGGTAGACATTACCGCTCACGTTCACCGTCTGCGTGCCCAGGTCAACATTTCCAACAATGTTACTGGTGCCCGTACCGTCCGACTCAAGACTGATCGTCGCAGTACCGCTCTTGGCACCCGCCGTGCTCGTGTCCGCATTGCCCAGACCCACCACCAGATCTGCGCTGTTGGTCTGCTGCGCTCCCAGCAGGCTGAACGAACCACTCGCCGAAGCATCACCCGTCTCGCCGCCAATGATGGCGTTCAGTCTCTCTGAGAACGTGTCATTCGCCGCTGTGTTCTGTATCGTCAGCGCCTGCGTACCAAAACTGCCACCGACGCGAATGTTGCCCAGATCCACAGGCTCCGGACTATGGGCACCCGCCTCTGCCAGTCGGTAAACTGTGCCGGTAACATTGACAGACTGAGAGGAGAGGGTTGTCTGGCCCAAGCTGTTGATGCCGGTACCGTCGGACACCAGGCCTATTGCGGCGGTGCCATCCTTGGAGCCTGCAGTCGATGTATCTATGCTGATGGTTATATCACTATTATTGGTCGCCTGCGGACCGAGACCATTAAACGCGCCGCTGGCGACAACACCACCCGTGGTACCCTCAACACTCGCGTTCAGGTTTTCTGAAAAGCCATCATCCGCAGCGTTATTCGTAATGGACAACGCTTGCGCTGTTACCAATGCGCCCTCACGAAAGTTACCGAAAGCGATCGGCTGGGCGTTATTGATCACTGGATCAGCCAACTGAAAAACGGTTCCTGTCACTTCAACCAACGCATTGGCAAAAACCTCTGCATTGCCAGTCACCACGCCATCCGTGGAGAGCTGCACTGTGGCTGTACCGTTACGTACACCCGATGAAGAACTGTCGACCCTAACCTGAAGCGTCGTACTATCAGAGGCACCGGGTGCAAGGTTATTGAGTGGCCCTCCTAGGGTAATTACATCTCCGGTATTTCCCGTGAACTCGGCATTGGCTCCATCTGAGCCAGAAATTGCGCTATTGGTTACATCGATTCCGGCCAGCACCGTATCGCCGACATGCATCTCACCGGTGTCGATCACCGTGTTATTCACATAAGGCGTGGCACGTGCGGTCATGGTCGAGTTGCCGAAGATGGTATCCACGGCAAAACCAACGCCTGGAACACTTGCCCGGACGGCCATATCAATACGGATATCCAGATCTCCGCTAACAGAGCCGGTATCAAGCGCCCCCATGTCATGGGTGACACCATTGAAGTAGTTCATCAATTCGGTTGCGTTGGTAAACGTCTGCGAAAAGATAACACCGCCCTCACGACGCATGTTCAAAGTAACCTGAAAATTAGGGTCAGTGGATATATCACCGGTGATCACGGGATTCATATAGCCTATCAGCAGGTTTTGCTCTGCAGCCTGCAGTGCACTGGGCGTGATGTCGAAATCGATGTAAGTATTGTAGACTTTGGTCGCTCCGGAACCATCCGCTGGGTACCCCCCTCCCAGCACACCAACACCGAAAATGTCGCTGTCGAGTTGACCACTATTCACAAAAGTGTGGTTGTTAAAGGTTCCCGTCACATCAAAGTTGGCGTGCACCGGAGTCGAATCCGGTGCCGATGGATCGGCCGGGTTGGTGTACATGAGCGGTAGACTTGCATTACCGTCAGGTGCTCCATAGGCGAGTGCGGTCGAACTGCTGCCCAAGGCATCGAGTACTGTGAAGCCGGACCCGGAATACTGCGCCTTTGCCTGCGAACTTACCGTGCTACCCACCGGAGCGAGAGCATTTGCATTAATGTCATTGACCAGATATCCGGTCGATGTACCCGCTGTCGCGGTGCTACTGGCATTGCCTGAGACACCGGAGCCAAACGCAGACGCATAGGCGTTACCACCAAGTCCGTTGGATGCACCTGCAACACCGTTACCGCCACTACCGCCAAGCGCATTGGCTGTTACCGAAACCGAACCTGTTCCACTGTTGGACCCTGAGGCAACAGCCGTGGCATCGCCGCCATTACCACTGCTTTCACCCGTACCCCGGCCGTAGCCGCCCGTACCGCCATAAGCCGTGCTGGTCACACTGACACTCGAACTGCCCCCATTGCTGCCGCTGGCATTCGAGGTGCCGCTGCCGCCCGCACCACCACTGCCTTCGCCGCTGCTGATATAGCCGCCGTTACCGCCATAGGCGTAATCGGTCACATAGACCAGGCTGTTGCCGCTCGCCGTGCCGGTCGATGTGCTGGTCGCATCACCACCCGCACCGCCCACACTCTGACCCGCAACACCACCGGTGACATAGCCTCCATTGCCTGCGCTTCCGTAGTAACCCGCCAGACCGGTCACATCCACCCGGTTGCCGTCTCCGGCCGTGCTCGCCGTGGCCACCGAAACCGAATCTCCACCGGCACCGCCACTGGCGCCCCCACTACCGTAACCACCCACACCACCGCGCGCATCCGTGTTCGCCTCAGCCCAACCACCGTTGTTGATCGCCGTGCTGATCGATGTGCCCATGGCACCGGCCGCCGCCGTACCCGTCGCCGCCGTGCGACTGCCGCCGCTGCCGCCAATACCGTTCGTGTTCACAATCAAACGGCTCGGCTTGGTCGCATCCGCGCTCACATCCTTGGTCAGTGAACTGTAGCCACTGCCGGCCGTGCCATTGAGACCACCCTGCACCGCGCCACTGCTGCCGCCCGTCACATTCTGATGCAGCGTCAGAACACCGCTCGTCGAACCATCCACCTTGTCGGTCATCGCAACAGCGGCACCGTCTCCGGCAGCTCCACTGCCGCTCTGTATTGTGCCACCCGCACCACCGGTCGCATTCGCCGTCACCGTCACCGTGCTGCCGGCCAGCGAGGTGCCCACCACCGTGCCCGTCCCGCTTCCCAGCGTCGCCGCACCTCCATCTCCCGCATCACTGCCGGTGTAGCCCGCACCTCCCGCTCCACCCGTGGCACTCGCCGTCATCGTCAGGTTGCCACCACCGGTATTGTTACCGGTCAACTCCGCATCCGCCGTACCACCCTGGCCGCCCACGCCGCCATCATCGCTGGCACCACCCGCTCCACCGGTCGAATTCTGCGTCAGGGTCAGATTGCCCGAGGTCGATCCGGACAGCGCATTGATGGCATAGGCATCGCCTCCGACACCACCATCACCACCGCTGTAGCCCCGCCCACCGGCACCACCTCCGGCTGTGCCGCTGACATTCACGTTACCACTGGTCGAGGAACCGCTCACCGTGCCCAGAATACCCGCACCACCGGCACCACCCGTCCCGGTTACGCCCCGGCTATAGCCACCGGTACCGCCATAAGCCGTGCTGGTCACACTGACACTTGAACTCCCTCCATTGCTGCCGCTGGCATTCGAGGTGCCGCTGCCGCCCGCACCACCACTGCCTTCGCCGCTGCTGATATAGCCGCCGTTACCGCCATAGGCATAATCGTATACATAGACCAGGCTGTTGCCGCTCGCCGTGCCGGTCGATGTGCTGGTCGCATCACCACCAGAACCGCCCACACTCTGACCCGCAACACCACCGGTGACATAGCCTCCATTGCCTGCGCTTCCGTAGTAACCCGCCAGACCGGTCACATCCACCCGGTTGCCGTCTCCGGCCGTGCTCGCCGTGGCCACCGAAACCGAATCTCCACCGGCACCGCCACTGGCGCCTCCACTGCCTATGCCACCTACACCACCGCGCGCATCCGTGTTCGCCTCAGCCCAACCACCGTTGTTGATCGCCGTGCTGATCGATGTGCCCATGGCACCGGCCGCCGCCGTACCCGTCGCCGCCGTGCGACTGCCGCCGCTGCCGCCAATACCGTTCGTGTTCACAATCAAACGGCTCGGCTTGGTCGCATCCGCGCTCACATCCTTGGTCAGTGAACTGTAGCCACTGCCGGCCGTGCCATTGAGACCACCCTGCACCGCGCCACTGCTGCCGCCCGTCACATTCTGATGCAGCGTCAGAACACCGCTCGTCGAACCATCCACCTTGTCGGTCATCGCAACAGCGGCACCGTCTCCGGCAGCTCCACTGCCGCTCTGTATTGTGCCACCCGCACCACCGGTCGCATTCGCCGTCACCGTCACCGTGCTGCCGGCCAGCGAGGTGCCCACCACCGTGCCCGTCCCGCTTCCCAGCGTCGCCGCACCTCCATCTCCCGCATCACTGCCGGTGTAGCCCGCACCTCCCGCTCCACCCGTGGCACTCGCCGTCATCGTCAGGTTGCCACCACCGGTATTGTTACCGGTCAACTCCGCATCCGCCGTACCACCCTGGCCGCCCACGCCGCCATCATCGCTGGCACCACCCGCTCCACCGGTCGAATTCTGCGTCAGGGTCAGATTGCCCGAGGTCGATCCGGACAGCGCATTGATGGCATAGGCATCGCCTCCGACACCACCATCACCACCGCTGTAGCCCCGCCCACCGGCACCACCTCCGGCTGTGCCGCTGACATTCACGTTACCACTGGTCGAGGAACCGCTCACCGTGCCCAGAATACCCGCACCACCGGCACCACCCGTCCCGGTTACGCCCCGGCTATAGCCACCGGTACCGCCATAAGCCGTGCTGGTCACACTGACACTTGAACTCCCTCCATTGCTGCCGCTGGCATTCGAGGTGCCGCTGCCGCCCGCACCACCACTGCCTTCGCCGCTGCTGATATAGCCGCCGTTACCGCCATAGGCATAATCGTATACATAGACCAGGCTGTTGCCGCTCGCCGTGCCGGTCGATGTGCTGGTCGCATCACCACCAGAACCGCCCACACTCTGACCCGCAACACCACCGGTGACATAGCCTCCATTGCCTGCGCTTCCGTAGTAACCCGCCAGACCGGTCACATCCACCCGGTTGCCGTCTCCGGCCGTGCTCGCCGTGGCCACCGAAACCGAATCTCCACCGGCACCGCCACTGGCGCCTCCACTGCCTATGCCACCTACACCACCGCGCGCATCCGTGTTCGCCTCAGCCCAACCACCGTTGTTGATCGCCGTGCTGATCGATGTGCCCATGGCACCGGCCGCCGCCGTACCCGTCGCCGCCGTGCGACTGCCGCCGCTGCCGCCAATACCGTTCGTGTTCACAATCAAACGGCTCGGCTTGGTCGCATCCGCGCTCACATCCTTGGTCAGTGAACTGTAGCCACTGCCGGCCGTGCCATTGAGACCACCCTGCACCGCGCCACTGCTGCCGCCCGTCACATTCTGATGCAGCGTCAGAACACCGCTCGTCGAACCATCCACCTTGTCGGTCATCGCAACAGCGGCACCGTCTCCGGCAGCTCCACTGCCGCTCTGTATTGTGCCACCCGCACCACCGGTCGCATTCGCCGTCACCGTCACCGTGCTGCCGGCCAGCGAGGTGCCCACCACCGTGCCCGTCCCGCTTCCCAGCGTCGCCGCACCTCCATCTCCCGCATCACTGCCGGTGTAGCCCGCACCTCCCGCTCCACCCGTGGCACTCGCCGTCATCGTCAGGTTGCCACCACCGGTATTGTTACCGGTCAACTCCGCATCCGCCGTACCACCCTGGCCGCCCACGCCGCCATCATCGCTGGCACCACCCGCTCCACCGGTCGAATTCTGCGTCAGGGTCAGATTGCCCGAGGTCGATCCGGACAGCGCATTGATGGCATAGGCATCGCCTCCGACACCACCATCACCACCGCTGTAGCCCCGCCCACCGGCACCACCTCCGGCTGTGCCGCTGACATTCACGTTACCACTGGTCGAGGAACCGCTCACCGTGCCCAGAATACCCGCACCACCGGCACCACCCGTCCCGGTTACGCCCCGGCTATAGCCACCGGTACCGCCATAAGCCGTGCTGGTCACACTGACACTCGAACTGCCCCCATTGCTGCCGCTGGCATTCGAGGTGCCGCTGCCGCCCGCACCACCACTGCCTTCGCCGCTGCTGATATAGCCGCCGTTACCGCCATAGGCATAATCGTATACATAGACCAGGCTGTTGCCGCTCGCCGTGCCGGTCGATGTGCTGGTCGCATCACCACCAGAACCGCCCACACTCTGACCCGCAACACCACCGGTGACATAGCCTCCATTGCCTGCGCTTCCGTAGTAACCCGCCAGACCGGTCACATCCACCCGGTTGCCGTCTCCGGCCGTGCTCGCCGTGGCCACCGAGACCGAATCTCCACCGGCACCGCCACTGGCGCCTCCACTGCCTATGCCACCTACACCACCGCGCGCATCCGTGTTCGCCTCAGCCCAACCACCGTTGTTGATCGCCGTGCTGATCGATGTGCCCATGGCACCGGCCGCCGCCGTACCCGTCGCCGCCGTGCGACTGCCGCCGCTGCCGCCAATACCGTTCGTGTTCACAATCAAACGGCTCGGCTTGGTCGCATCCGCGCTCACATCCTTGGTCAGTGAACTGTAGCCACTGCCGGCCGTGCCATTGAGACCACCCTGCACCGCGCCACTGCTGCCGCCCGTCACATTCTGATGCAGCGTCAGAACACCGCTCGTCGAACCATCCACCTTGTCGGTCATCGCAACAGCGGCACCGTCTCCGGCAGCTCCACTGCCGCTCTGTATTGTGCCACCCGCACCACCGGTCGCATTCGCCGTCACCGTCACCGTGCTGCCGGCCAGCGAGGTGCCCACCACCGTGCCCGTCCCGCTTCCCAGCGTCGCCGCACCTCCATCTCCCGCATCACTGCCGGTGTAGCCCGCACCTCCCGCTCCACCCGTGGCACTCGCCGTCATCGTCAGGTTGCCACCACCGGTATTGTTACCGGTCAACTCCGCATCCGCCGTACCACCCTGGCCGCCCACGCCGCCATCATCGCTGGCACCACCCGCTCCACCGGTCGAATTCTGCGTCAGGGTCAGATTGCCCGAGGTCGATCCGGACAGCGCATTGATGGCATAGGCATCGCCTCCGACACCACCATCACCACCGCTGTAGCCCCGCCCACCGGCACCACCTCCGGCTGTGCCGCTGACATTCACGTTACCACTGGTCGAGGAACCGCTCACCGTGCCCAGAATACCCGCACCACCGGCACCACCCGTCCCGGTTACGCCCCGGCTATAGCCACCGGTACCGCCATAAGCCGTGCTGGTCACACTGACACTTGAACTCCCTCCATTGCTGCCGCTGGCATTCGAGGTGCCGCTGCCGCCCGCACCACCACTGCCTTCGCCGCTGCTGATATAGCCGCCGTTACCGCCATAGGCATAATCGTATACATAGACCAGGCTGTTGCCGCTCGCCGTGCCGGTCGATGTGCTGGTCGCATCACCACCAGAACCGCCCACACTCTGACCCGCAACACCACCGGTGACATAGCCTCCATTGCCTGCGCTTCCGTAGTAACCCGCCAGACCGGTCACATCCACCCGGTTGCCGTCTCCGGCCGTGCTCGCCGTGGCCACCGAAACCGAATCTCCACCGGCACCGCCACTGGCGCCTCCACTGCCTATGCCACCTACACCACCGCGCGCATCCGTGTTCGCCTCAGCCCAACCACCGTTGTTGATCGCCGTGCTGATCGATGTGCCCATGGCACCGGCCGCCGCCGTACCCGTCGCCGCCGTGCGACTGCCGCCGCTGCCGCCAATACCGTTCGTGTTCACAATCAAACGGCTCGGCTTGGTCGCATCCGCGCTCACATCCTTGGTCAGTGAACTGTAGCCACTGCCGGCCGTGCCATTGAGACCACCCTGCACCGCGCCACTGCTGCCGCCCGTCACATTCTGATGCAGCGTCAGAACACCGCTCGTCGAACCATCCACTGCGTCAGTAGCAGAGGCAACTGTGCCGTCTCCTGCATTCCCTGTTTCCGTTGCACTCCCACCACTGCCACCGTTGATCGTACCGGTGACCGTCACAGAACCCGTACCGGACTGGCCGTATACGCTACCCAGGGTTGCAGCCCCGGCATCGCCTCCGTTTCCGGCCAGGCCTGCAGTACCTGTCGTTGTGCTTCCGGCAGCGCCGCCCTGCCCGCCTGCTCCTGCTGACGCCGTGGCACTTGTCGTGGCAGAAGAGCTACCGGTCGTTATTGCGCTGGCTGAAGCTGTCGCATCGCTACCGAGCCCTCCATCACCTCCGTTACCCGCCTGTCCGGCGCCGGAACTGCCGCCGTTTCCACCCCGACCACCCGTGCGGCCTGTCGCATTGGCGGTCGCAGAGGCATTGAGCCCGGTTACATTGGTTTCCGCCGTTGCATCGGCTTCTCCACCATTACCCCCATTCCCACCATTTCCCCCGGCAGCAGTAGCTGGACTGGCCGAGCCACCGTTACCACCATTACCGCCAAAACCACCGGTCGCTCCTGCTGTATTGCTCGCGTCGGTATTGCCCGTCACTGAAATGGTAATGTCCTGACCATTACCACCCGGCCCACCATTGGTTCCTGGATTTCCGGGGCTTCCGGCGGTTCCGGCTGCACCACTGGTGCCGGTCTGATTGTCGACCAAGGCATGGGAAACCGGTGCGCAAACAAGATTCAAAGTGAATAGAGATACGAGGACTCGATAAGCGAAACGTTTGGTCATACCATGGCCCCTAGAAACCATAACTGCAGCTTTGATTTATTGTTGTTAAGCAGAAACACCACGGCATTTTTGTGAGAGCAGGAAGCTTGAACCCAAAGATGCCGAAACCCTTTTTAAGACAGCTTTAGCTAAAACTCTTAAATCCTTAGGATGTATAAGGCTTATTGTAATTTTTAAAGTTAAAATCCGTTGGAGTATCAGCGCATGCAATATGTCTGCCAGTAATTTTAAAAACAATATTTATCAGATAATTGGGAATATTATTTGTATATTAAAAAGTATTAAATTGTAAAAACTTCTGACACTTGAAGAGTTACAAGATCATAGTTTCGTGTGAGTTCTTGTAGATAAACCGGATATCGATTTCAGAAGAATACCGGGTATAGATGAGTTATTGAATCGATCGAGTGTTCTGTTATTTTCAATGCGGATTCGAACATGGGCAATAAACGGTGGATAGACTTCGGGGATCAGCGCACAATGCAATACCGACTCAATTTTATTTCTTTTCTCATCATTTCCTTTGTGTTATCGGCCTGCGGTAACCTGACCGACCAGTCGATACAGGAGACAGCAGAACAGTTCTGGATTGCCATCGAGAAGGATGATTATGCCCGCGCCCAGCGCTTCCTTGCCGACTCGTTGGCCCAGCAAACATCCACAGATAAATTAAGAACTTTTATCAACCACACAGGCCTTGGTCGGCCCAGTGCCCGTTCCTGGCAGGAAGTCAAGGTGGATGGAGATCGAGCAACCCTCTCAGGCTTCATTCATGCTAATGATCAGAGTTTAAGGATCCCTGTTCGTCTGAGCTTTCAAAAAGAGAATATAAACTGGAGAATTGCCGGGTTGGAGCGCGGGATACAGTTCACTTCACAGAAAGGCCTGGTGACACTTTTTGCACCTGGCGACCAGGAGAGCGCACGCCTGGCCAAACAGACGATTTCAGCCTTTGCAAATGCGGTAAATAGTAACAATCTACAGGGTTTCTGGGACACAATGGCGAGCACCTTCAAGCAGCGGTACTCAGCAAACCACTTCGCTTCAACATTTCAGGGATTCATCCGGGACAATTCAAACTTGATGCCCGCTATAAAACATGAACCGGTATTCAAACGTATACCGAATATTGATAGGAATGGCGAACTGGTCTTAGAGGGTATGTTTCCCACTAAACCATCCCGAATAGATTTTCAATTTCGTTACATCCTGGAGGAGAATACCTGGAAAAATAGTGGTTTGGAAATCAATCTCATTCCCCGGGATGAAGGTAAATAGAGCCTTTTCTTATTTCGTGTTCCACTTTCTATCAGCTGATTTACAACAGAATTACGAACACAAATGGCGGGTGATGAAGGGTTCGAACCTTTGATCAATGGATTAAGCGTCCGCAAGGCGGGGTTGTCGATGGCATCATATGCCCGCGGATGGTGCCTGCTCGGCCTGCTGGTATTGCTGTGGCCGGCGGCGACACTCTGCACGCCGGCGGATACCGAACTCAAATTTCCCCTGACCATCCCCTACGCACTGCTCGGCGACCTCGCCTGGCAACCGCGCGAAGGCGAAGAGCCGGCTGAATTCGCCGATGGGAGATGCCGCCGGTTGCACATCGACGGTTCGTGGCTGAATCTGCGCAATGATGAGCTGTACCTGGTAAGTCGTGGCCAGGCGCTTCTCGGCATATCACTGTTCGGCTTCTGCATCAAACCGATCAACTGGCAAGGCAGTGTGGACGCGCTGCTTGAGCCGTATATCGATGCGGAATGGAAACTGCGCTTCCGTCTTGGCAGAACTGAGCTGCGTGATGCCCAGGGTGAGCCGGCAACCTTATTGAACTTCATCGGCAGGCTGATCCGGCCTTTCATCAACCGGCGTGCCAAGCTGTTCGGCTTGGACCTTGGAGCGCCAAGGGAGCAGATCAATGAGTTGCTGTCGACAATGGTCGAACCGGGTGGGCTGGTTGAGTTGCAGTCGGTATTGGCAAGCCTGCGTCCCGGCAAGCCACAGGTAAATGAGCAGGGAGTATTGGTCGAGGCACAGCTGACTCTGCCCGAGGGGTTTGTTGATCGTTTATCGCCACCCGGGCAGGCCGACGAGGCTGGCCTCGCCAGTACTGAACTGACGCAGCTGCAGCTCGAACGGCTCGACGCCTTTTTGGTGGCCGTGGTGAAACTGCTGGGAAGGGAGATTACCGACCCAACGCTGCGCCAGCAGCTGTTGGCATTATTGCTGGAGAGCCGTTATCGGCTGGTCAATATTCTTGATCACGATGAACCACTCGGGGAGGAGCCGGTGCGCAGCCTGTTCATCTCGGATTGGGAACGGCTGCGGCATCTGTTGTTGGCGGTTGACCCTGGTACGATCACTCATTCTCGCCTGCTGCGCTACGCCAGCTTCCTCAATGCAGGCGACACGCTGCTGGCGCTGGATGCTGCCTTGCCACAGCTCGCGCTGTGGATTTCGCGCGATGGGCTGCGCACAGCGCTGCACGAACTAGCGCCTGCAGGGGCGACGCCCAACCTGGAGTATCAGTATAACGTAGACCCGGCGTTGCGCGAGCTGTTCGGGCTGCCGCCCGAGCCGCCGCCGTCACCGCCCGAAGAGTTCATTGAAGAGCCGGACGAAGTTGAACCAACCATTGATGCCACTCCCCCGGATCCGGAGGGCGAAAACGAAACGCCGAACTCTCCCGACAATTCGGCGCTTCGCCTGCCACTCTGGGCACAACTGCTGGACCTCCTGGTCCCCACTGCCGAAGCATCAACAGCCGTTCCCGACCGGGTTACTGAGTTGCAGCGTGCCCTCGGGCGCCGGATGCCCCGGCGCAACGAACTGACGAGCTATGCAGAGCAGATTGCCGAGTTGCTGAAAGTGATCGGCCAACAAGAGCTAGCCACACGCGAGCTTGGCAAGGCGTACAACGCCGTCTTTCTGGACCTGTTACCCGCCACAGCCCTGACAGAAAGCTGCTGGCGCCAGTTCAAACGCGAGGATGGCAAGATCACCTACCTGGTCTCGAGCGCCGAAGCTGTGGGTATGATGCAGATCAACCTGCGGGTATGGCGAGGTCTCTACGACGCCGAGCGACTGAAGTGGGAAGTGGCTTATAACGCCAGAGCAGGCGCTCAGATCCTGCTGCATTACCTTGAGGGGCCTGGTCTCGATGTGGTCAGGCAGACCGGCAACCCCGAATACCTGGCCTGGGCCAGCTACGCCGTCTACAACGCCGGGCCGGTGGCTGCCAAGCGGTTCCTTCGCAAGCGTGGCGAATTAAAGCCGGGGCAGACAGACCGTAAGCTGTTGGCTCACTACCAAGGCTTCGTGGACGGCGGTATCGCCGATCTCGAACATTGTGTGGTCAGCCAGCCTGCAGAAGCAACGCCGGCTTTGTGAAAAACGCCAGGTGCACTATACATCAGCAGAACCAGGCCCTCTGTTTTGAACCGAGCCGCCCACGCCGATACACGCTGCCTCAACGCCGTACCAATGAATGTTACGCAGACCGGAACTGGCTTGGCCGGCATTGAAGAATTCGGGAGTAGAGTGTTACCCATGTGTGTGTGGTAAGCACCCTTGGTTATTGGTGGGCCATGAAGGATTCGAACCTTCGACCAATGGATTAAGAGTGTCAGAATAAAACCGTAACTTATTGATAATATTGTGTTATCAAGCGTACTAGACGTAACTTTAGCGAACAGCAATTTACTATACCAAACAGCAATTTAGCGCACTATTGAGCATGATCACGATAATCGATGTGCTCATGTTCAAGCTATTTGATGGACCCATCCACGAAGCTGTATGAATGGATTGGAACCGGCCTCCCTGCCGGTTATGTTGTTGGTAAGGATTGTTTCTCAGAAGGATGGCAACTCATCATCGAAGTCTTCGAACAGATCCGGTTGGGGTAACTCGGTCGATTGATGGTGACGCTGCAGTTGATTGCGGTATTGGTTTTCAAATGCGTTGACGAGTTGGTAGAGGAAGTCGAGCATCTCGCTGGCGGTCTCATCGGCGAGTTCAGGTGGTTCGACGAGCATGAGTGAAGGCGTATCCATTGGGATCTCCTGTAAGGTTGATCAGACGGGTTTCCGAGGTTTGGATGCCGGCGCACCGAACACCTCAAGGTACAGTTTTTCGTCCAGCCGGGTGATCTCCTGCTGGGCAGCGGAGGCGAGCAGTTCAGCGGCTATGCTGGTCAGGACGCGGTGGTTTCCTACGGCGTGGTCGCAGAGGGTCTGCATCAACTCCGGGGTCATCAGGTTGGCGTTACCGGCGCTGGCCAGGAGATGCTTAAGGCACGCCAACAACTCCTTTCGATCGGCATACTCCATGGCCAGGCGGGTGCGCAGCCGACTGCCCAGGGGCAGCAACTCATCCCGCCGTAATTTGGCGCTCAGGCGGACATCGCCGGCCAGGACGACGGTGAGGAGGATTTGGGAGTCGAACTGGGTGCTGCTGAGCAGACGCAGCTCATTGAGGACGGCGGGGTGCATCTCCTGCGCTTCGTCGATCAACAGCACCGGTCGCAACAAGGTGCCTTCCAGGTGGGCCAGCCAGCGTTCGCGCAGAGCCTTGAAGCCGCCCCAGCGGTTGTGCGGTTTGAGTTCAACACCGAACAGATCCCCCATTTCGCGATAGAAGTCGGCCAGATTACTGCTGGGATGGGTGATGGCGCCGACAGCAATATCGCGCAGCTGCCTCAGGCGTTCGGCCAGTAAACGCAGGACCACGCTTTTGCCGGTGCCGGGATCCCCGGTGATCAGCGCGAAGCCCCCTTCCTGGATCAGTCCCTGTTCGATGCGCCAGTAAAAGTGCTCGATCCTGGGCGTGACATACAGTGCCTCGGTTGGCAGTTCCGGTGAGAAGGGGTTCCATTTGAGGCCATACAGGGCCAGGAGTTTTTTATTCATATGTCGGACTCCGGTGGGGGTTTGGGAAGATAGGCGGGGGGCCGGCCGGTGGCGGCATAGTCGGCCAGGAGTTTGCGCAGCAACGGCGGCAGTTCACCGCCAGTCGGTGACGATACTGCCGGCGGCTCTCCATCCGCCGTTTCCAAGGCGCGGCGCTGACCACTGGCGTTAGCCGTTTTATCCAGGGGATAGAGCGAACAGAGCACGGCCTGGGTATGGGGATCGATCAGATCGACCGAGCGGAGATCCCAGCGGGCATACCGTACCTGCGGTCGTTCCAGATGACGATACCGGCTGGGCAGTTCAAAGCGTTTGCCCGCCAGGCTGAGGGTGCCATCGCTACGTCGTTGACGACGAGTGACCGTACACCGGAAGGCGCGTTGTAAGCTGGCGCTGTCCGGACACGCCCGTCCGACATCAGCAGCCTCGAGATAGCGCTGCAGCGGTGGCATGCCGATCTCGGCGTGCCGGGTCTGATGATAGGATTGTTCCACCCAGACCTGGGTGATCTCATTGAGCCGGTCGAGGGTCAGATCGGCAACGTTTTCCAGCATCGCCATCAGACGGCCTTCCAGGGTGGCCCAGAAGGTCTCCTGCTTGGCGTTTTGATAGGGGGAATACGGGAGGGTAGTCTCGTGCAGAATGCCCAGCGTATGCAGACCGGCGCGGAACTCTTCGGCTTGCATCGCCGCACCATTATCGGTCATCAGCGCTCTGGGCAACCCTCGTTTCTGCAGCGCCTGGCAGAGCCCGTGCACCAGTGTCTCGGCCGTCTCGTCCAGATACCACTGCAGATGACAGACCAGCCGGGAGTGATCGTCAATAATGCCCAGCAGCACAGGTGTGACCCAGCGCCCATTCGCGGTCAATACACGGCGCGAGCCATGATGGAAGTCGGCATGCCACAGGCCATGTGTGTATTCGGCCTCATAACTGCGCACCTCGAGCTGCGCCAGGCGGCGCTCCGCTTGGCGGGTACCGGGCGTGTCTCGCCTGGGAAGTCGTTTACGGTGGTATCCCCGTGTCTTGAGATAACGCCGGACGGTGCCATAGGCTGGTATCTCGCCCAGGTCCGCATCCTCTTGTGCCAGGGCCAGCAGGTTGTCGTAGTGGAGTTGCGCCGTCCAGCCGGGATGCTGCTGGTACTGCGCCGAGAGCGCCTGGATGAGTGCGGCAGACAAACGGCGTGCCCGTCCGGCGTCGTTACGGCGCCGGCGGCGCAGCACCACGACCGGATCCCGGGCACCCTTTGCCAGATAGTACCAACGCTCCAACGTGGCATAGCTGAAGCGTATCATCGTGCCGTTTACCGGGTGTTTCCAACGGCTCCCGGCCAACGTCTGAAGCCGCTTGCACAATTCGCCTTGTTCGGGTGGCGCCGCCAATAGGGGGCCAATGATCGAAAAGCGTAACCTCGCCCAACGATCCGGATCGTGATCATGATTCATCCCTTCTCTCCGTTTTCAACCAGCCCCGGAGTCTACGGAGAACCTTGAACGGATTGCGATCACATCTTCTGCGGGTCGATTCTCACCCTCAAATAGCCTGACCATGAGGCCGTGGTGAGCGGGGCCAGCAACAGCAGCAACTGACACAGACGCTGGCGGAGGTCTATCCCACGGAGCCCCTTCAGCAATGCATCAGGTAATCGGTCAATTTTCACTGGTGGGATAAAGTTACCCTGCTGTGTCTGCCAGCAACGACTGGCCGGAAATGTTTCCCGCCACCAGGTGCGCCATCGGGAAAGGGTCTGTGGCCAGATATCGAGGGCCTCGATCAACCACTGCCGGCGCTTTGCCGGCAGACCCTGCTCCAGCGCGGTGATCAGGACCACGATCACACCCAAATACACCTTCCTGCCGAGGAAACGCACAGAGGGCGGTGTGCTGCGTCGTCGACAGCCATCGTTGGCGCAGCAGAAACTGAGACGGGTCGAATAGGATGCATCCAACGGAGAACGAAGTCCGCGGGGCTTACGTGGATAACGGGCACTATGAAGAGCACCGCCACATGGACATCCCTCGGTTCGAACCTGACGGGCAATATCCTGATCAAGTTCGAACAAAAAACGATAAAACCTGGAATCCGTAAGAAAGGCGTGGCACATTTGTTCTGTCTCTCTCTTTTCTTGGTCGAAAACAGGAGACAGCCCCCTCGGATGATTTTCAAGTTATTTGAGGGGGTTTTTCTTTATCCATCAGATAATGTGATCAGAAATCGGGGAAAACCCATCAGATATTTTGGTCACTCTGAACTATATGCCACATTGGCGAACTTGAGAGGTGTTTCGCAGCGTACCCTGAATGTACCTGAGGAAGCTGTGGTTGCTGAGTGCTTTTTCTTTAGCTATCGCAGACCAAGTCTGACACTCCCTTGTCTACAATACAGATAAGCGCCAATGGGTAGAACGTGGTTACACCGGCCCGAACGGATTCTCGATGCTCATCCCTTTCCATATACGACCATGTTGCATGTCTTCCGAAAGAAATCGAGTCACATTTGCTTGCACAGCAGTCTCCAGCAACATGGCATCCCAGAATGATAACTGATGTTCATCAACCGCCTGCATGGCCCGTTGAAGTACCGCCGGTACAGCAGTGACGACAGAAAAAAGAATCATCCAATCGTGGACTTGGGCCTGCGCAACTCCGTGGGGCATTTTCCCTTTTCGGGTGACTGCGCTGTAGAACTCAGATAGGGCCTGGAGTGTTAGTATGCAGTCACATTTTGACATCTGTTCAATCAGTTCAATGGACTTTATATGCCGCTCTCCAGCATGCCGGTCAATGCAATAAATAAGAATGTTGGTATCGAGGGTGTATTTCTCACCGCTCATGCAGTTCGTCCCGGTCAAAGGTCCACTCACCCAGATCGTATCCCTCTCTCATCCTGGCGAGGCTACGCGTAAGCGCATCCTCTTGTGCTTTACTCAACTCGCGCTCTGGTTTGACAGCAGATAGGCGAGCAACAGGACGTCCACGTCTTGTAATGATGACCTCTTCGCCTTGTTCAGCGATCTCGATATAACGGGAGAGATGTTGATTCACCTCGCGGATGGGAACTTGTCGTTGCATGTTAAAAGTCTCCACGAAATCCTATTGCCCCACGATTGTAGTACGTACTACATATTATAGCAACCGCATAAGAGGCAACGTAATTATCCCCTTTTCGAAACTACGCTCTCCCCAGTCAGCCTAGCAATTTCTGTTATCAGGGATTGAGACATCCGATAACCGCTCTCTCCCAGACATTTCACGATAGGCAAAACCTCATCAATAATTCCATTCTTTTTCGCAGCCAACAAAAAACCCGCCAAACCGGCTACAGGTACACCTCTGCGTTTGGCGACTGCGCGGCCTTTCCGTTCATCAATCAGAAGAAACCGGCAGCTTACCCCTTCAGCCAACGCAATCGCCTCTGCTTCAACGGGATCGAGTATCAATGTAAGCTCTGACATCTGTTCCGTCATAATGCTTGAGGGTTGTCTCATCACCAACCAACCCTCCACGATGGCTCCGGCCAATCGTTTTGACCCTGGACGACCCGATTCAAGGCATAGTTCTGCATAGACCGCAGGCGGTATCAAAATCTCCTTGTACAGATATTGGAGCAAGGGAAGATGGTCCGCCCTTGCCAGAGCTATTAGTGGTCCGCTATCAGCAACGACAATCCCTGTCACAATGCTACAGTCAACTCATCATCGAGCTCTTCCGGGGAGTAATCGACTGCGGGGACACCAGCCTCTCCAAGAAGCTCAATGAATTCCTCCAGGGAGAGATTTGCCACTTTGGCAGATTGCGCCAACGTCAGCTGGTGAGATGCAAACAAATGCAGGGCCATGGCCCGATGAACGCCGTGACTCAATAACCAGTTGTCGAATGGAATGGCCAGAATCGCGGGCTTCCCATGCTTCGTTATCAGTGAAACTTGACCTGCCTCAGCATCCTTCAAGAGTTCACCGGATCGGTTGCGGAGATCTCTGGCGGAAAAAACATCGAATTTTTCCATGCGTGCCCCTATTTATTTATGCCTACATAATGTAGCACAATATCTGTATCCTGTGTCAATTGTCTTTACCAGAGTATTCCACCAGTCAGTAGTCGCTAAAATTCAGAATCCCACCAGGAGTTACTGATGAAGCTCGGCGCAGCACGCAAGGTGCAGGTCGATCAGCAGAATCCCTACTTCACTTTCCGTCTCGGGCTGGACAAGCTCAAACAGCCACGCCGTTGCGAGGGACGCTATCTGCGGCGCACCAATCTCACCGGCTGTGATCCCACCGAGCTGAGGCGCTACTAACTGCAGCTCACCCGAATCTAAAAGGCATTACGCAACCTTAAAGGTGATCTGGCGATCCGACCGATCTATCATCAGCTCGAACCACAGATCGAGGCCTACATCTTTGTCGCGTTCCTGGTCTACTGCCTGCACGTCACCCTGGCCCGGCAGATACACCGGCATGCACCCGAACTGACACCGCCAAAGATCACCGCTGCCTGGGCACTGGACGCTACCCCCGTGTCAGTGTAGTGCCGACCTTCGAGGTTGGTTCTATATGAATTAATTAGTTGGCGCCGTCAGACGCTCGAATCGGCAAAGCCGGGCTAAACAGGTCGGCGCTTGTGATGCCCACTATCCCCTGCCAGTTAATCCACACACCCCTACACAAATTCAGTCGATGGATAGTTCACCACAACCTGCATCCCACTGAAGACACATGTACCTATTATCCATTGGTAAATGTGTTTCGCTGGAACACAAAAGAGCACTATAGTGAACTTGAACAAACAGCTGTCGACAAACTCTTGTCGGTGATTGTGCTCAATCCCGAACAACGGCGCACAACAGGGAACTGAGGATAACGCTCGGCACTGTACCTGTGCTGCCTCGACGGCACTAAAGCAAGAAGAGATATATTTCTATCTCTTTGTTTTATGGAGATATATTGGTGGGCCATGAAGGATTCGAACCTTCGACCAATGGATTAAGAGTCCACTGCTCTACCAGCTGAGCTAATGGCCCGAACTCTGAAAAATGGGGTGGGCGATGGGATTCGAACCCACGACAACCGGAATCACAATCCGGGACTCTAACCAGCTGAGCTACGCCCACCATTAAACTTTTTCACTACCAATTTGGTACGCCCGGCAGGACTCGAACCTGCTACCCTCGGCTTAGCTTACCACTACGCCTTTCGACGCCTCGATTAGAGTTGTGGTCTGGACTATCTCTTCACCATCTCAGGTGTCACACGTATAGTCTCTACGGAACCCTTCGATAATCAGAAGCCAACTTTACGTTCATCAACTGATTATTCCTGGATGTCTCTACCCTCAATGTGACTGAACGATTATAGTCTTTCGGATGCAGATAATAACACTCATCAGTATCGGGACAATAAATACAATAAAGATCTATTTCATCCTTATCGATCTGGCGCATATGGATTCCATTCTTGTCCGCCCAGCTTGAACGAAAATGAACCGTTATCGCACCTGTCTTGTCTACCGACTTGTATTTAACCTGTATCTTTTTGAACTCTCCGTTCCTGTACGCCACCAAATCAAAGGGCGCATGCTCCGTCACGGGATTCAAAATTACGAATCCTTGCTCGAATAGGTCGAGCTGAGCCTTTAAAACACCCAAGTCTCCCTTCTCTTTGGTGTGATGCATCTTCGCCAAATATCACCACACCGACAGACGGGTCAACCAACGGTTTCCTCGGGATTACCATCAGCATTACCTGTTAAGGTTTCCCCGATACAGTGCGATCCACTCTACAGGTTCCGTTTCCCTGTAAAGGCTCCTCATTGTGTACCTTAAGTACACACCCAAAGGCCGATGCTCTATCCGAATGAGCTACGGGCGCGTGAACAGTCACTAATTGGTCGGGGTAGAGAGATTCGAACTCCCGACATCCTGCTCCCAAAGCAGGCGCGCTACCAGGCTGCGCTATACCCCGATCGCATGAATCCAAACCAGCGGCGAAGAGCCAGGAATAATACGCAGGCCAGGTTCCGGAGTCAATGCAGACACATGGAAAAACAGGATTACCAGCACGCATATTTCACCAAGACTCTGGATACCAGGGGCTTTCCTGACCATTGGTTTTGGAGTGCATCACCAGCTTAAAAAAAAGACGCCGGGAGGCGCCTTAAGAGGGAGGCACCAATCGGCGCCTCAAGGAGAACGGCGAAGTTTCCCTGCCGTTTAACCGCCGGCAATGCCAGGATTACCCTCTACGCCAACCAGCTTTGGGGTGTTCAGTTTGTCGATTTTAATCAGTTTCCGGTCACGCAGATAATCGGCAACAAGATCCCAGATCGGACGACCGGATGACTTCGAGCCCACGGTCGCCCAGCCAGCTACCATATAGCTCTTGTCAGCATCAATCGGAGTGCCATCGTCCAGAGTCATTGCGCTGATGCGCTTTCCGAACGACTGGCCTGGCTCGCACACATAGTCCAGGCCTCCGACCCGTACCATATCCCCGCCCTGCTGGAAGTATGGGTCAGGGTTAAACAGATTATCGCTGACATCTTCCAGTATCGCCTTGATCTCAGATCCTTTCATTTCTCGGCGGTAGGTCTCAGGATAGGTGATGCAGGTCTGATCCATCAGGTTGTCCATGGTAATGGTCTGTCCGGGCAGTACAGTGGTGCCCCAGCGGAATCCCGGCGAGAGAGATATCTGGGCATCGTTGACTAGGCGCAGTGCATCGCAGATCACCTGGTCGAAGGTTCCGTTAAAGTTACCCCGGCGGTAGAGCGTCTCCTCCGCCACCGCCAGCTTCTCTTCGAGTTGAGCCTTATAGGGCGCGCGAACCTGATCGATATAGGCCTGCATATCGGCGTCCGCAGCCAGTATATTCGAGAAAACCGGCACCAGACGATAGCGAAAATCCTGCAGTTTCCCTCCGCGTACATCGAGATCCATGACAGCGAGAAACTTGCCGTTGGATCCTGCGTTGGTCACCAGGGTCTCTCCACCACTGTTTTTGACAACTGACGGTGCAGGGACACCGTCATGGGTATGTCCGCCAAAAATCACGTCGATGCCGCTGACGCGGGAGGCCATTTTCAAATCCACGTCCATGCCATTGTGGGAGAGTACAACCAGTAGATCGGGCGCTTCACTCTCACGAATCCGGTCGACTATCTTCTGCATGCGCTCATCCTGGATTCCAAAGGTCCAGTCGGGAATAAAGCGCTGTGGATTGGCGATCGGTGTATAGGGAAATGCCTGGCCGACCACGGCAACACGAACCCCACCGATCTCTTTTATTGTGTAAGGCTTGAAAGCAAGTCCATCGTCCTCATTGAATCCTTCGAAATCGGCAAATTTGTAGTCGAATAGTGCAGCATCATTGATGCCGACATTCTGAGCCACGAAATCTCCGTTGAACTCACCGATATTCTCAATTATCTCCTTGTCCAGATAGGTGAACTCCCAGTGTCCGGTCATCACGTCCACACCCAGCAGGTTGCACGCTCCCACCATGTCTTTGCCACGGGTCCAGTATGCGGTGCCCGAACCCTGCCAGGTATCACCGCCATCCATCAGCAGGCTATTGCCATCACCCCGCTCTGCGCGCAGTCGTTTTACCAGTGAGGCAAGATGGGCAAATCCTCCTACCCTTCCGTACTGTTGAGCAGCCTGATCAAAGTTCAGGTAACTGAAAGCATGGGCGTAAACAGAATCAGGTTGGATATTGAACTGTTTGAGCAGCGAGTCTCCCACCAGGTGCGGTGCCCTGCCTAAAGCACCACCGACACCCAGGTTAACGCTGGGTTCACGGAAATAAATGGGATTCAGCTGCGCATGGCAGTCGGTCATGTGCATCAAGCAAACATTCCCGAATTTAGGGATCTCGTAGAGGTCACCCGGTCTTTTCATTGTGGAGAGTGCCGAACCCGGCAGCATGCCGGCGGCACCGGCCAGTCCCATAAGCCGAATGAACTCTCGCCTGGAAATCTTCATTAGGTACCACCCATCAGACAGGCCAAACACGGTCTGTGCAAGATACTTTGGTTGTTCGGTTGAATTGGGGCCGAGTCCTGAACAATCGGCATCGCCCCCGGGATCAATGACTAATTGATTTCAGCCTCAGCGCTGGCGGACTCGCCTTTGTTGTCCATCCAGGAAAGCTTCACCAAGTCTCCCACGCTGGCACCGCCGAACTTAAACGAAAGATAGGGATTCTTGGACACGCCGCCGCTCCAATGCGCTGTCAGCAGTTTCCTGCCACCAGCTTCGCAGCTCACCTCCTGAATAAAATGGGCTGGAATCAAACTTCCATCCTTGTCCTTGCGTGCACCGGTCTCCATAGGGTGTGTCATAAGCGCTTTAACCGTAGTTACGCCATCTTTCAACTGGGCTCTTATTTTGATGGAATCTGTCGCCATTTTTTTTCCTCTGCACTCTGTTGTTTTGCCCAGCTATTCACTTTGCCGGGCGTTCGCCTAAAAAATCGGTCCACTGGACATGATTCTGCGATATTGTGTTAGTCCTGGTTCGGCTTCTGTTACGGAATACATCCATGTAGTGCCGATCCGGCCTGGCTTCCATGCCAGGCGTTCGCCTCAAAATTTGGTCCACTGGACATGATTCCGCGATATTGTGTTAGTCCTGATTCGGCTTCTGTTACGGAATACATCCATGTAGTGCCGATCCGGCCTGGCTTCCATGCCAGGCGTTCGCCTCAAAATTTGGTCCACTGGACATGATTCCGCGATATTGTGTTAGTCCTGATTCGGCTTCTGTTACGGAATACATCCATGTAGTGCCGATCCGGCCTGGCTTCCATGCCAGGCGTTCGCCTCAAAATTTGGTCCACTGGACATGATTCCGCGATATTGTGTTAGTCCTGATTCGGCTTCTGTTACGGAATACATCCATGTAGTGCCGATCCGGCCTGGCTTCCATGCCAGGCGTTCGCCTCAAAATTTGGTCCACTGGACCAAATTTTGAGGCTCACCCACCGCAGCCGCCTATGGTGACTTTTACCTCTTTCCTGGCGCTGTAGAGCTTTCCGCCAGACTTGACCACAGCCACCACATCGCCACTTTTACCCATCTTGATTCGAGTGGATACGAAGCCTTCGGTGCCCTCGCCAAGATCGTAACTGGCAATCAGCGGTGCCGGATTGTTGACAGCTATAACCGCTATCGACTCCGCACCGGCGATATTCGTTGTGATGGTGACCGGCACCACTGCGCCGTTCTCGGCAATATCCGGGGCTTTGATCTGTATATCACCACTCTCCTCGACACCATCCACACCCATCAGCTCCATCAGCATCTCCGGCATGGCTTTCGCTTTAAACGCCTTTTCCGGCCATGCAGCCAATACGCTATGAGGTGTCAGCAGGCCTGCCCCAATCGCGACGCCAAGCGCACCCGCCGTTAATGACCCTTGCAGTAATAATCTGCGTTTATTGTTTATCATCCCGTTCTCCCATTGATCGCATGAGTTGGCTAATTGTTAACGGTCGTTAGACCTACGCTGACCCAGCTCTGCATGCCTCCGCGATACCATTTGAGCTTATATGCAGGGTAACCCAGCTTGGTCAACGTGCGGATATTAGCTGCAGACTGTGGACACCAGATACCGTTGCAGAACAGAACCAGGGTCTTGGCATTTCTAAAATCCCACGTTCCATTCGCTTTACGTGCGTGAAACAGATTTTGCAGAATATCGTTCATTGATTCTGCTGCCTGCTGATCATCAAAACTGCCCTGAATGTCCAAATTGATCTTGTTCCAGGGAACACTGACTGATCCGGGGATGGTGCCGCGCACCCGCCACTCCGGTGAACGGGAATCGACCACGAGTACCGTAGGATCGCCCTTGGCGATGCGCTGCAGATAATCTAGAACATCCAACTCTCCGATGGTATCCACACCCGGACCTATGCTCATGGGCTGGATGCAGAATGGCGGGCATTCCCGATCGGTAGTCGTATAGGCTTTGGGAATCTCTGCTTCCGCATCTGCACTCCTGCCGATCGACACTTTCCGGCCATTGTGCATTACATCGACACTGGTCAGCGTCGGCGTGATCTTGTGCTCCTTGCTTGTCATCACGGTCGCAGCTGCTGCGGACGGTGCTGAGGCTTTCACCTTGAAATAGGAAGGCAGCTTTAACTCTCTCTGAGAGAACCCCTGTTCATAACCCAGATTGCCCTGATCTTCAGCCATCTTCGCCAAACGAATTGCATCGTCAGGTTTGCCGGCTTCCAACGCAGCCTGAGCCTGCTTGATATAATCGCCGGTGTCGCGCCACTCGCTGTCGACCGAAGCCGCCCTCTTTCTGGCTTCCTCTGCAGCCGCAATCATCGCCTTTGCTTCGCTTGTTTTGGCATCGGCGTTTTTCACATCGGCCGCAATCAGGCCAGCCGATCCGCCACCAAGGCAGATCGCCAGCAATACGGCACTGAGTCTTTTTTTCATATACATGGTTTAACTCCAGTTATTCAGTTTCCGTCAGAGCTATTTGCGGGCGCCGGGACCATTCAGTTCCAGTCCGTTGCTCAAAGAGGTAAGGAAATACTCGAGATTCCGGTATTGCTCACCTTGAGCCGGAAATGATTTGGCGCGGATATTCTCGTTACAACCGCTGAAACGGCGATGCAGGGTGCCGATGGTCCCCCACTTGGAGCGATATACTGGCCAATGAGTGGTATGTCCCACGCTCGGGCTCAGTATCTCGGTGCGCACCTGCATACCGGTATTCTGCAGGTGGCAGGTGGCGCAAGAGAAATTCAATTGACCGCGTCGTGTGAAGTAGAATTTCTTACCCTGTTCGTACGCTGCCACTGCACCCGGATCGTCTTGTGGAATCTCCACGTTGGTGACCTGTCCACGGGATTCAAATGCCATAAAGGCAAGTAAGCTGACAAGCGGTCCTTTTTTGTAACCCAGCGGCTTCTCGCCGTTTGCTTCCAGACACTGGTTGATCGCCAGGGGAAGTGTTATCACCATCGCCTGTTGCTTGTCCCAGTGAGGATACCTATGGGCAATACCCGGACCATCAGGGAAACAATCTTTATAACTCTTGCCGTTGGCGAAGGACTTTTCCCACATCCCCCGACCCTCGTCTATAAAAATTTCGTACGGTGGAAACTCTTCGATGGCTTCCCAGTTCTCACGTCCGATTTTGTCAATGGCGTATACACCATTGGCGTACTCTGCAAACGGCACATCGGGAAATTTCCACTTGTAGGCGTCGACAAATGCCTGCCGATCCTCATCCGGTCCGGCCAGGACCGTTACCGCAAAGCCACCGGCAACAGCGGCCAGCACCAGTTTTGTCACCACTCTGTATATGCTCATTCTTCTCTCCGACTCAGGGAACTCTGTGACTCCAAATCCGGCCGTCAAAGCGTCCAGATGTAGTCAACAAGGTAATCGATCTCCTCTTCAGTCAAGACTTTGTGTTTGCCGAAAGGAACCATGGCCGATTCTGGGTTGGCTACCGTGGGATCCCAAATCTGGGCCCGCAGCTTCGCCTTATCCGGGAAGCGCGCTTTCATGGCAATAAGTGGTGGCCCCAGGTTGCCGGGAGACTCTCCGTTGTCCATGACGTGGCAGGTGAGGCAGTTGCCCTGGGTACGTCCGAATGCAATTGCTTTTCCCTTTTCGATATTGCTGGCCCCATCGACAGCATTGACGGTTGGAACAGTCAGTATTGTGCCGGTCAGCAGCGTCAGAGTGCCCACCAGGGAGGCCAGGCTTTTCCGGTATTTTGTCATCTCAATCCTCCGAATCTCGGGTCAAGGTTATCTGACCGGTTGTCCTCCACTTTTGTCTGTGGGTGTTGGCACTTGTCCATTAGTTCCCGGTATGCCGGTCGACGATCAGCCTTTCCAACTGCCGCTTAGGGTATAGATCCCGCTTGACAAACGGCATCAACTTCTGCCGTGAGAAAATTGAAAAGGTTGAGTGAATTAGAGGGTAATGCGCAGAAAAATAAAACTCTTAGATACAGTTAAGTCTGTTGGGGAAAACCTTAATGGGGCTCCAGGGAAAGCATCATCCGCATTAGTTCCGACAGGGTAGCGGCCTCCATTTTTTCCATAACTTTGGCCCGGTGCGCTTCGACAGTGGATTGACTGACCCCCAGGTCCGCCGCGATCAGCTTGTTGCGCCTTCCTGCCACCACCAGTTTCAGCACTTCCCGTTCCCGCGGCGTCAGTTTTTCAAACCGGGCTTCGATCTCTGCCAGACGCGAGACCTCCCCACGCTGCTGTGCATCCTTTTCCATGGCACGGTGGACGCTGTCCAGCAGTACCTGATCGTTGAACGGCTTCTCAATAAAATTCATCGCGCCTGCCTGCACCGCTCTGACTGCCATAGGTACGTCCCCATGACCGGTCACGATGATTATAGGCGGGCACAGACGCTCCTCGGCCAGGCGCGCCTGCAGATCGAGGCCGCTCATGCCGGGCATCCGCACATCCAGCACCAGACAGCCTGGCTTTTCCGGATTGAACTGCTTGAGATATGCCTGGGATGACTCAAAGCACTCCACCCTGAGACCGACCGACTCCAGCAACAGCCTGAGCGCATCACGTACCTCACGGTCATCATCAACCACAAATACACTGGCCTGGTCACTCACTCAATTTCATCCTCCGCGGATACCGGCAGGGTAAAACGGAATACAGCGCCGGCACCAGGCTCTGTATCCTGATACAGATTACCATCGTGGGCTTTGATAATGCCCAGACTGATTGAAAGACCTAACCCCATTCCTTTGGACTTGGTGGTTACAAAAGGTGTAAACAGCTGCCTCTTTGTCTCCTCACAAAGACCGGGACCGGTATCCGCAACAGTAGTGACAACCATTTTCGCGGCGTCGTCCATGCGGGTAAGTATCCGAATCTCCCGCGTCGGCGAATCTGCTTCGACAATCGACTCAAGGGCGTTGCGCAACAGATTAACGATCACCTGATCAATCTGTATGCGCTGGGCAGTTACCAGTCCGATAGCCGGGTCCAGATCTGTCAGGATGCGCACCCCCGCTCTGTTCACCTCCGGCCTGATCAGATTCAACACCTCCGCAATCAATTCGTTCATGTCCACCTGAGTCAGCTCGGACGGCTCCTTGCTGACAAAATTGCGCAGATGCCTGATGATCTCTCCCGCCCGCTCCGCTTGGGCTCCGATCCTTTCCATTACATCCGCGCACCTTTCGCTGTCGACCTTGCCGGACTCCAGCATACGGATACAGGCGTGCGCGTTGGTGGCAATGGCAGTCAATGGTTGATTGAGCTCATGGGCTATACCCGATGCCATCTCCCCCATCGTGCTCAGCCTGGCAACATGAGCCAATTCCATCTGATACTGACGCGCATCCTCCTGTGCCTGTTTACGCACACTGATATCCCTGAACACCACCACGCTGCCCACAGCCTCACCCTTCTCATTCCGGATCGGCGTACTGCTGTACTCCACCGGAAAAGAGCTTCCATCCTTTTTCCAGAACACATCATCATCGATGTAACGCGGTGTGTTGTCGCGAAAGGTCTGGTATACAGGGCACTCCCCCGACAAATGGGGAGAACCGTCTTTGTGCGAGTGGTGCAGCATTTGGTGCTGGTTCTGTCCAATCAGCTCATGCGCACTCCAGCCGGTAATCTCAGACATGGCCCGGTTGGCAAAGGTCGAGTTGCCCTCCAGATCGACGCCTGAGATGCCATCCGCCACCGAGTTGAGAATCAGGTCATGCTGCTGCTCCAGATGCAGCTTGGAGCGCTTCAGCTGACGGTTAAGGCGTGCAACCCAGGTTGTCATAATGAACATCATTATCAGGAAGGACGACGCCAGCAATGGCCAGTACCAGTATTTCCTGACTGCATCCGCCAGGGTGAACTTTCCTATATTCTGGTAAGGTGGCAGTTTCAGCTCCATGAACAACTCATGCACCGACTGATAATCCAGAGGCACTGTCCAACCGGCATAGTTCCCTGCCAGTGCCGCAGGATGAAAGCGGGGCATGCTAAGCAGTGCAACCGCAACCCGTTGGGCCAATTCATTCGGGGTGTGCTGTAATTTGCTGAACGGCCACTCAGGATAAAGTGAGGTAGAACGCACAAACGGAAATTCGGAACCGACTTTGGAGCCGATGATACGAAATTCATCCAGCTCGATCTCACCTGTAGCAGCCATGCGCTCCAGAATATTGGTGCGAACCGTACCGACATCGACCCTGCCTTCCTTTACCGCCATCACCACCCGATCGTGGACACCGGTGAAGGTGAGGCTGGCAAGATCCCTATGCGGATCGATTCCGACTCGCTGCATCTCCCGCCAAGCCATCTGGAATCCGCCAAGAGAGGTCTCATCCACAGCCATTAAGCTTCTGCCACGAAGATTCTCCAGACTGTTGATATCCCGCCTGTCTTTACGTACGAATACCACGCCGCCGAACACATTGTAAGGCGTGCGGCCCACCAGATTGTCGAGAGTGCTGATCCGGGATACCCGGTATTTCACCTCCATGTTGACATAGATGCCGGAATTGACCAGCAGAAAATCTATCTGCCCGAATCTCACGGCGGGATCCACCTCAGCGAAACCCAGTGGAACGACTTCGAACCTATGACCGGGAACCGTGAGACTAAGATAGTCAGCGGTCGGTGACCAGTTTTTCAATGTCGCTTCGACGCCGCGGTGGCTAAGTACGCCGATTCGAATGAGCTGATCGACCGCACCTGCCATGCGGATCGGCAGCAACAATATCAGTGCGGTAAATATGAATTTTCGACCCATGACACTTACCAGCGTTCAAGGAGCTTTCAGACTAGCAGAATCCGCGCAAGCCGTCAGTTCCAGGTCCACTGGATAATGTGTACGGCTGGCCTAATATTTATAATAGAAGGCAGATACCGGAAGGAGGGAAAAAGCATGGCAAATTACCGAAATGTTCTGGTAGCGGTCGACTTCTCCGAAGAGAGCAAAGCGGTGGTAAAAAAGGCGTTTGAGATAGCCGCGAGAAATCAGGCAAGTCTAATTCTGCTCCATGTGGTGGAGTATGCAAGTTCGATGTATGCGGGGGATATCCCACTGCCTGAGGATTTGAATCTGGACCGTGATTTGGCAGAGCAGGCCGTACTCAAACTGAAAGCTCTGGCAAATGAGAACGGCATCCCGGAGGCTGCACAATACGTCGAGATCGGCATACCAAAACGTGAAATCGTCTGTCTCGCGGAAGAGCACGAAGCCGACCTGATCGTTGTTGGAAGTCATGGCCGACATGGCCTGCAACTATTGTTGGGTTCAACCGCCAACGGTGTATTGCATCAGGCTAAATGCGATGTTCTGGCGGTCAGGGTTGGGGGTTAGGCAGGCTGTTGAGTGTGGGGCTCGCTCGGGAGCTTACCCCAACTCAATTGAAAATCTATAACCTATGTTCCATAACTGGGTGATTGGTAGGCGTCCTGTTCGCGGCCTTCAACAATTGGTTTGACGTAAACTTCGACGCGACGGTTCAGTTGGCGCCCGGCGGCGGTGGCATTGCTCTCCCTTGGCTCGGATTCACCGCGTCCTTCATAGCGCAGGCGATCATGCGGTACACCACGCTGTTCCAGGTAGGTTGACACGCTTCGTGCCCGTCGTTCCGACAGACTTTGATTGTAACTGTCCGAACCGGTGTTATCGGTATGTCCAACTATATGTACCACGGTTCGGTCGTATTTAATGAGCACATCGGCAAGTTTATCCAGCGAAGGCCGGAAAGCAGGCTTTATCATGGACTGGTCGACGTCGAAGGAAACCTCCGAGTCCAGGCTGAGTTTAAGGGTGTCATCACGCAGGCGCTCAATCTCCAATTGCTTACTCTGCTGCTCCGCAAGCAGGGCCTTCTCGAACTCCTTCTGCTGGTTATCCATATAATAACCGGCGCCGCCACCCGCTAGCGCGCCCACCGCCGCACCCACATATCTTCCGGATTTCCCGTCCACCTGGTGACCTATTATCGCTCCCGCCACCGCACCAATCGCCGCCCCAGTCTTCGTACGCAGGTTGGGGTCGTCTGCGGCACATCCTGCTAATGCCGCTGCCACGGCAACTGCGATAGTGCATTTTGTCATGCTGTTCATCAATGTTCTCCTGTAACCCGTATTGACTGCAAAATCATGATCATTCGGCAACGGGTAACGAAAAAAAGTTTCCGCCTGATTTGAATGATAGAGTATTACATCTGCCAGGGTGCGTAAAAAAATGTGAACATCTGTGATTCCCATGGCAGAACAACCGTATCAATTCACCCAGCTCCTGGCGTTACAGAAAAGACTCAGCCAGGGAGCCTCCTCTCCCCAGTCGTCCGGATGCCATGAGTTCTGCACCGTGCGGATAACCCTTTCCGGATGCGGCATCATAATGGTGACCCGACCATCTTCACTGGTGAGTCCGGCAATAGCGTCGGGGGATCCGTTGGGGTTGGCTGGATAGCTGCTGGCCAAGGTTCCGTCATTTTCCAGATAGCGCATGACCACGTGTCTGCCTGCGCTCTCCCGTTGATCCTCATCCCGGAATTCAGCCCTGCCCTCGCCATGGGCGACCACGATGGGGATGCAGGAGCCCGCCATTCCCCGCAGTAGGATCGAGTTGCTCTGCTCAACGCGCACGGTAACAAAACGCGCCTCGAACTGTTCCGAACGGTTGCGCACAAAATGGGGCCAATGGTCTGCCCCTGGTATCAACTCGTGTAGATTTGACAGCATCTGGCAACCATTGCAGACACCAAGAGTGAAGCTGTCCTTTCGTTCAAAAAAAGATTCGAACTGATCGCGTGCCCGGGAATTGAACAGAATCGATTTGGCCCACCCTTCCCCGGCACCCAGTACATCCCCGTATGAAAAGCCGCCACAGGCCGCCATTCCCTTGAACCGATCCAGTGTAACGCGACCCTCAATAAGATCCGACATATGCACATCCATGCAGTCGAAACCCGCCCGGTGGAAAGCATTCGCCATCTCAATTTGCCCGTTCACCCCCTGCTCTCGCAAGATCGCGACAAGCGGTCTGACACCGCTGGCGATCATGGGTCCCGCTGGATTGGCTTTTGGATCAAAAACCAAATTTACCTGAATACCTGGGTCTTTATCATTGCTGATACGCTCGAACTCTTCGCGCGCGCACTCCGGATTGTCCCGCAATGCCTGCATCGCACTGCTTGTTTCGGACCAGGCCTGTTGCAGCTCTGCACGGCTGGCGCTGAAGAACACGCTTCCGCCCCGGGAGAACTCAATGACCTGATCTCCGTTCACGGTTCCAATAACATGGGAGGAATGGCCAAGCCCGGCATCGTGCAGCGTTTTCAGCACCTGGTCGGTGTCCGGGTGCAGCACCTGGATCACGGCACCCAGCTCCTCGCTGAACAGCACCGCAAAATCGTCCTCGCCCAGATCATCAAGCTGCAGCGATACGCCACAGCGACCGGCAAATGCCATTTCACAAAGTGTTACCAGAAGACCGCCATCCGAACGGTCGTGATAGGCAAGCAGCAAGCCGTCCCGGTTCATCTCCTGAATCACCCCGAAAAAGCGCTTGAGTGCCTGCGGATCATTCAGGTCAGGACCGTGATGGCCCAGCTGCCCATACACCTGAGCCAATGCAGAGGCACCGAGGCGGTTCTGGCCCTTACCCAGATCGATGAGTATCAGATCGCTGTCCCCCCGATCCATGCGCAGCTGCGGAGTCAGTGTAAGCCGCACATCCGAAACCGGTGTAAAAGCGCTTACGATCAGCGAAAGGGGGGCGGTTACCGCGAACTCTTCTCCATTCTGGTTCCAGACCGACTTCATAGACATGGAGTCCTTGCCTACCGGGATTGCTATACCCAGCGCAGGGCAGAGCTCCATCCCCACCGCTCTGACCGTGTCGTACAGGTTGGCATCCTCCCCGGGGTGGCCTGCCGGCGCCATCCAGTTGGCGGAAAGCTTGATATTACCGATCCTGTCTATAGCTGCAGCGGCCAGATTGGTGATGGCTTCGCCGATCGCCATGCGTCCGGAGGCAGGTGCATCTATCAATGCCAGCGGCGTGCGTTCACCAATTGCCATGGCTTCACCGCTATAACTAAGATAATCCGAAAGTGTCACCGCAAGATCGGCTACCGGCACTTGCCAAGGACCTACCATCTGGTCACGTGCCACCTGCCCGGTAATGGAGCGGTCACCGATAGTGATCAAAAAGGTTTTGTCCGCCACAGCCGGCAGTCGTAACACCCGGTGTATCGCATCTTTCAATGCAACACCGGTAAATTCCAGGTCTGGTTTGGAGAATGTACGATGCCTGACCTCACGCAGCATACGCGGAGGCTTACCGAACAGCAGCGGCATCGGAATATTGATGGGGTGATTCTCGAAATGGCTGTCTCCCAACAACAGATTCTCCTCCACGGTCGCCTGGCCCACGACCGCATAGGGACAACGTTCGCGTTCACAGATCGCCTCGAACGCTTCCAACCGCTCTGCATCAATCGCCAACACATAGCGCTCTTGCGCCTCGTTGCACCAGATCTCCAACGGAGACATCCCTGGTTCGTCATTCGGCACCTGACGCAGTTCGAAACTTCCACCCCGGCCGGCATCATGCACCAACTCCGGCAGCGCATTGGAGAGACCACCAGCCCCGACATCATGAATAAAAAGAATCGGATTATCTGATCCACGCGACCAGCAGCGGTCTATTACCTCCTGACAACGGCGCTCCATCTCGGGATTGGAACGCTGCACCGAAGCAAAATCCAGATCCTCCTGAGAAGCGCCACTGGCCATCGAGGAGGCAGCTCCCCCACCCAGACCTATCAGCATGGCGGGACCGCCTAACACAACCAGCTGGGAACCCGGGGGGAAACTGCTCTTCTCTATCATTCCTTCACTGATGCTGCCGAGCCCCCCTGCCAGCATAATGGGCTTGTGGTAGCCACGCAGTTCCCTCCCGGAAGGCCCGTCCACCCACTGCTCGTAAGTGCGGAAATATCCACATAGATTAGGACGGCCGAACTCGTTGTTGAAGGAGGCACCACCAATGGGGCCTTCAAGCATGATATCCAGTGCAGAGACAATACGCTCGGGTTTTCCGTTGTCGGACTCCCACGGCTGTTCCGCACCGGGAATGCGCAGATTCGAGACAGAGAAGCCGGTCAGTCCGGCTTTCGGTTTGGCCCCGCGGCCGGTGGCTCCTTCATCCCTGATCTCACCGCCTGAGCCGGTGGCGGCGCCTGGAAAAGGTGAAATTGCCGTTGGGTGGTTGTGCGTCTCCACCTTCATCAGAATATGCAGACGCTCGCGACTATAGCCGTAACTGTGGTCTTGCGGATCGGGCAGAAAGCGTTCGCCTTCAGGCCCCGTCATCACCGCAGCATTGTCTTTATATGCGGACAAGACGTTCTCAGGTGAGCACTCTGTGGTGTTGCGAATCATTTCAAACAGGGATCTGGACTGGGGTTCTCCGTCAATAATCCAGTCAGCATTGAAAATCTTGTGCCGGCAGTGCTCGGAATTTGCCTGTGCGAACATCATCAGCTCGACGTCGCTGGGATTCCGGTTCAGGCCATTGAAACTTTCATGAAGATAGTCAATCTCATCATCGGACAGCGCCAGTCCAAGCATCCGGTTTGCCTGCTCCAATGCGGGCCTTCCCCCCACTATTACATCAACACGGGAAAAAGGCTTTGGCTCAGCATGAGCAAACAGACAATCAGCGCCCTCCGGATCATATAGTACTGCCTCCGTCATGCGGTCATGCATCAACGCAACCAGTTTCTCCTGCTGATCCTCGTCCGGATCGTCCATGAGCGACAGATAGTATGCAATACCGCGCTCCAGCCGCCTGATCTTGCCTAACCCGCAGTGGCGGACAATGTCGGTTGCCTTACTGGACCAGGGGGATATGGTCCCGGAACGCGGCACAACCAGCACCAGAAAACCATCGGGCTGATGTTCCACCATCCGTGGCCCATGCCTCAATACCCGCTCGAGGACTTGCCGCTCAGTTGGATCCAGAGCCGCGTCAAGATCCGCAAAATAGATGAACTCGGCATATACACCGACCGGCGCAGCAACCGCCTGCTCCAAACGCCGTTCCAGCTTTTTGATGCGAAAATCCGATAAAGCGGGAGCGCCGCGGAGACTGAGCATGGTTCACCTTGTAATGGCTGCGGAGGATTGACTCCCAATAGTACTGTAAGTTATGAAAATTTTCTCGTCGTGCGGCCAGGGTCCCTCTTCTCGTGTCAGCAAAGAGGCAACCGGCACTTGGCCTGAGACAGGACACTAATAGGTGTGCCAGCCCGGGGGATTGGGGATTTTGACGTCCAAAAAAATCTGCTCTGTCAGATACAGCCTAAAAAAAGAGCGGCCCTTCAGGCCGCTCTTTAATAATATGAAATCCGGATGGAGCGTATTAACCGCGCGCAACCTGCTTTCTTCTGCGTGAGACTCCCAACCCTACCAGGCCGATCATCATGACTGCGAGTGCACCCGGTTCCGGGACCGACCGGCCTGGATCTCTGCCTGTCAGCCTGATAGCGTCGTTTCCACAATTCTGTGTCCAGGACAAGGCATAATAGTAAAATGGATTGCTGCTGGTAGATATCCCAATCATAGCCAGTGGGATAGCCGCCTCAATCACATAATAGGCTTGCCAGCCGTCATCCGGTGATACATCCCATTTGGCAGGGTTACACCCCATAACTTCGGAACACCAATCCGGCTTCCAGAATTTGGAATTATTATCGTAACTCAGCGCAACCGTACCCACTGCTGTACCATTCAGCATCGCCGTTTTTTCGGTCCCATCGGTACCTGGCAACCCGTGAGCCCAAACAGGGTCTTTGACAAGCGTACCCTTTGCGAAGGTTTGTTGAGGTGAAGGTTGGGGAGAAGAATAATCAAGGTGGCCTATTCTGCCTGTGGTTTCCACGCCAAATTGATACTGGTCTGTTCCAAAAACAAATTCATGGTCGCCCACATATATGCCAATGTCACCCGGGTCCCAGCACCCGGAGGTGTAACCACTACAGCCCGACACGCCGAGGTGTTCTGGCGTGCCGGTAACGATTGCAAGATATAACTTATCTCCAGATACAGCCGAGTACATTGCCGCTGCGTCGTATATGGGGCCTCCGTTAAGGCCATCCCCTTTATTTGATGTGTACCCATCTTCCTCAACGTAAACAGCATCTACTACCGGTTTCCAGCTACTGTTACTGCCATCGGCTGCCATCTGATTGCCGTCGGTCGTCGGTTCAAACCGAAGATATGGGTTGGTAATCCAAGATTTGGTACTACCGCTATAGGAAGCGGAGGAAGGAGCATTGGCACCAAGCCAATCATCCAGCTTACCGTCCACGTTGTATGCCAAAGCGTTGCCACAAACGCCCATTGCCAAGGCTGCTGTAATAGTTTTGAATTTTTTTAGCATTGGATGCGCACTCAAAAAAATATACTTTTCTGGCGATTTAGCAAGCAAATATCAAGCCAGTCAGAAAAAACAACTTATAAAACAATAATAAGAAAACACGACTTCCGTCTTGAAACCTAAGAAAACGGATAAAGTGTAAAGAATTCTGACAACATTCACAGGCACCGAGGCATCATTTTCCAACAGCGTTTTTTTTGAAACCAGTGAAAGCGATTCCAGTCAGACTCAATGTTCTACTGGATAACGGCAACCTAGTGGATATTATTGACTGCTACCGATCTGGGCCAGCAACTTGCGCGCTTCCTCCGCTTCCTTAAAAGGTTTATCAGTCGCCAATGCTGCCTCAAGCTCCTGTTTTGCCTCTTCATTTCTGCCCAGACCATAGAGAGCGACAGCGAGATGATAACGAACCTCCGGTTGCTGAAACTCCAACGCATGTGCCTGCCTTAGATATGCCAGCCCCTCATTGAACTTGCCTTGCTTAACCAGAATCCAGCCCAGGGTATCATTGGCTGCCGGTTGTTTGGGGGCAAGCTCGTAGGCTTTTTGGGCAGAAGCAAGGGCCCGTGGATCATTCGACAGCTGGTAAAGACCCGCAAGATTGTTGTGAACCTCAAAGTCATCCGGTCTCTGTTCAGCCAAAATCTCATACTGTTTTAGCGCTTCGTCCTGACGGTCATCGCGATGGTGCAGAACCGCGAGGAACCGGCGGATTTGATAGTCACCCGGATGCTTCTCCAGCCACTCTTTGAGCAACCCGATACCGCTTTCGCTTTTTCCCACGGCTTGCTCAGCCCGAAAAAGAGTCAGCAGAAGACCTGAACTTGGCTGCCTTTCAAAACCGGCGGCATAAGCTTTCGCTGCCCCGTCAAAGTTCCCGGTCTGCATATACAAATCTCCCATCAGGCGATATCCAAGGGACAGACCCGGATGATCCTTCTGCAGTTGAAGCGCCAGTGCTATCGCCTGATCTGAGTGTCCAAGCATATTTTCCAACAGAATCTTACTTCCTCGCGCTGGCAGATACCCAGGGTCTTTTTCCAGTGCTGTATCCAATGCTTTACCGGCAGTTTTCAGATCGCCTGCCTGTATAAGAAGCACCCCGATACGCTGCAAGGTTGCCAAAGAGTCAGGATTTCCCTGAAAGACAATACGGAAAAAACGGGCCGCATCCGTCTGGTTACCCATTGCCAGATGCGCTTTGCCCATGATTTCCATCACGGCGGGAGTTCCGGGTTCCAACTGACCCAACTGAGTGGCAACCTCAAGTGCGGATTCCGGTTGTCCGGTCTGAAGGTAGAGATTCGCCAGGCGCATCAGATCAGGAGAAATACTGGCCTGGGTTTCGGTGTTGCGAATTTTCTCCAGCCATGAGATTGCCTGAAGATGCTCTCCCTGAAACTGCGCGATTGTTGCCAAACCACTCATCGCACGCACCTCCCCAGGCAATCTGCGCAAAATCTGCTCATAGCGGGCACGTGCGGCATCATATTTCTTTTCGCTGATATCAAGATTTGCCAGATTCAGCTGCGGGGGGAGAAACTCCGGCTGTACCTGTAGGGCTTTCTCAAAAGCCTCCCGAGCGGCGTTTATATCCCGCTTCCTCAGATGCGCTGCACCCGTCAAGTTGTATACCATTGGATTATTCGGGTGTTCCGCCTGCAGAGCAGTGGTTGTTGCCAGCACCTGGTCAAAACTCCCTTTCTGCAGCTGCATAATGGCCAGCATTATCCCTGGCCTGGACTGGCTGGTGTCCATCTCCAGGGCGCTTTCGAGTTCCTGCATGGCCGCGTCTGGCTGCCCTGCTCCCAAGCGGCTGAGTGCCAGACGGGTACGAATGGACGCAAGATTGGGCTTGAGAACCGCCGCCTTGTCCAGCATTTCTGTTGCTTCGTCATAACGCTGGGCATTCAGAAAGGCTGTACCAAGCAATATGAGCAACTCTGCATTATCCGGATGATCGGCAAGCATGGGTTTTAGGGTGATAATGACGCCATCGCTGTCGCCTTTTTTCATCTGCACTTCAGCTAAAACCATCCTGGGTTGAAGATGCTGCGGATGTATTTTTAGGTAACGTTTTAAGTAAACCTCCGCCTTGTCCAAATGATTCTGCAGATACTCCAAAGTTCCCAGTAATAACAGGGTGGGACTGTGATTATTGATAAAACTGGTATTGAATGTGGATAAAATTTGTGAAATTCCATTGATTTCCGTTATTGCTTCTTTGTATTTCCCGGCCCGTGCCAGGAGCATGGCGTTTAAATACCTTCCGGAATAGTTGTCAGGTGAATTTTTCAGGATAAGATCGACATCTTCCCTGGCAGCGGCGTCCTCCCCCTGGTTTATCAAGATCGCTGCTCTGCTCAAGCGCGCAGGCATGTGTTGCGGGTCTCTCTCTATAGCGTTATTGAGACTGGTCAAGGCAAGATCATTCTGTCCCCGCAGGCGTTGTATCTCACCCTTTCCATACCAGGTTTCTGCCTCATCAGGACCGAACTGCTCTGCTTCTTCAACAAATTTTTCAGCAGCATCTAGATTGCCCCTCTGAATTTCCACCGTTGCCAGTCCGAGGATTGGACCCGCCTCCCTGGGTGAAATGCGTCTGGCACGGGTAAAGGATTCTTCCGCCAGCTCCATTTGGCCAAGATAGAGATAAGCGTGGGCCCGAAGCACCAGTATCTCCGTTTCTATATCTGTAGCCCGTCCTCCACTTTTGACCTCGTTAAGGAGTTGTTCATACTTCCCCTGAATCAGGTATGCACTACCGAGAAGCACCACAACCTGCTCTTCATCGGCTCCGCTGGCAAGCGCAGTCTGCAGATCCTTTTCGGCAGCAGCGGCATCCCCTGCATGTAACAGACTATTGCCGCGCAAAATTCGGGAAGGCAAATGGTCCGGATCATCCTCCAGCGCATTTTTCAGCAGAATGACTGCCGCCCGGTAATCCTCTTGACGGAACCGCTCAACAGCAGATTCGTAAAAATCAGCCGCGGATTTCGCAACTGCATCAAGGCAAAACGTGAGAAGGAGTAGTGCAGTCAAAAGCCGTGTGATCAAAAGAATATGACTCCATATAAACCGATGAAACAGTCTCTGAACGGAAACCTGAAAAGCCGCGGATGCCGCAACTACCACAAAGCGTTTAACGCTTTCAAATCAAGCGCTTTCGCCGGAAAACGTAAACTCACTGTAAAGAGAGGATACTACCGCTCAAATGCTGTGTAAAAAGAGGCCAGCAACCCGTAGTTTAATACATTAGCCCAGGAATAGAATGAAAGAAATAGCTTTAATCCCTCAACTTAACTATCAGGAAATAAACGTATATTTCGGCTAGTATTCAAGAAATCGATTAAGTTTGGGGAAGATGGTTCAACTCATGCCATGGTGTCAACGCCATATCTCCAGCCACTCTTGATTACGGCAGCAGACGCTCACCGATCAGTCTGGCCAGAAGCAGATGCCCCTGCGGGGATAAGTGACCATCGTTGGGGTAGTACAGCCCGCCTTTGCCCTGTTGTTGGGCCTCCCGCAGGGCACCAGCCAGATCGATCACCTTGACGCCCGCCATAGTGGAAAGATCCCTTAACAGCGATCGACGCAGGAAATCCTGATACCCTGCAGAGAGACCCTCCGGATTTTCTACAAACGAGCGACCTGGCAGCAACGCCACTGTAAGTTCCGCCTGCAGCTCGCGTGCACTCTCGGATATGCGTCCCACAAGGGCCCGAAAAAGCGCGAGCGTGTAACTGAATCGCGCCTCAAAATCTGCATCATCACCCCGATATACCGGCTGAAACATGCCGAGCCGACGCGTGATCTCAAAACCACCCAGCCAGCGTTGAAGTGTTGTCGGTGGGGGCTGCGACTCGCCCAGCACCAAATTGGTCAAGCTATCCGTGCGTGCCGCAGCAGGCCTGGATTCGGTGGGCACAGGAGTGTTGAGCAACTCCAGACCACCATCGGGATGCAGGTGAAAATAGGGTTTGGCATGATCACCCTGGAGTGGGTACTGTCGTTCGTTATCAAACAGGTCATTGGCGAGATAAACCACGAGAACCAAGACGTCCGGCTTGAATAAGCCGACTCTCTCCCTGATCATCAGATACTGCTGGTCGGTACTGTACCCGGGCACACCGAAATTTAAAAACTCCGTGCCTTTACCCGCTTCATTTAACAGATGAACGAATGTCTGGTCGTCGCCTACACCCTGGCCAAAAGTAAAACTGTCTCCGACCAGTGCGAAGCGAAGCTTGTCGGTCTGCGGCGGCGGTGGGCCGCGAAACCCAAACTTGTTGATGCTGTAATAGACGTCATAATCGTAATGTTTATGGGATCCGAACCAGTTTGGTTTCAGCCGCCAACCCAGGCGCGGATCGTACAGTATCATGCCGGGCTGGAGTTGATCACTTCGCTCGATCATTTGACGTTGGTAGGAGAGAAGCCATTCAATCGCAGCCAGACTGGCGGTCACGCTCAGAAAGATAGTGATGATCGCAAAAATGCGATGGCGCGCACTCAATCTTTGCGCAGCGCGACCCGGGTTTCCAACCGCATACTTGGATTTACCATTCATACAATGCCATAGGATCCCAGGTGCGTATCAGTGTGAATCAATACGCCTGCCATGGAACAGTGAGTAGTAACGGACTTTGGCTGGTGCGTGGGATATGACGCCCGAAATGACCAGAATTACAAGTAGCAGCAACAATCGCTGTGATGGCAATAACGGCATCAACCCCAGCAATATCAGTTTCATCAGAATAGCCTGACCGCGAAGCTGCACCAGCCAGATTCCGTTGCTCCATATTGATATGGCAGTCAATCCCACTCCGGACCAGATGGTCAAAGTAAAAAATGTCCGCCAGATATCCCCCTCGGCAGGGTAGAAAAAACCACCGCCAAGTCCGGCAATACCGATGAGATGTAAGGTGCGCAGCATGATATTGACCCAGCGCTGTCCTGGGAAAAAACGGGATACGGCGGGGAACAGCAGCTGCCTCAGAATCATCCATCAAGCCTCGAACCAATCACTTACCTGGTCCTGGCAGGTGAGCGTCAGTCTGCCGTCAATATCCGGAACAGCCGAAACCAGGGCCTCTCTTGCCAGACCCGGTGTATTGTTCTTCTCACTGACATGGCCCACGACCAGCCTTTTAAGTCCGGGATGCTCGACCTGCACCAGAAGCCGAGCCGCCTGATGATTGCTGAGATGGCCCAGAGATCCACCGACCCGTCGTTGCAGTGATGGTGGATAAGGCCCATTGACCAGCATTTTCCGGTCATGATTACACTCCAGCAGCAGAGCGGTGCAGTTTGTAAGCATTCGCACGATATGGGGCGTAACCACCCCAACGTCGGTTAAAACGCCGAACCGTACATCAGATGTTTCAAAAACAAACTGCACCGGTTCAAGTGCATCATGTGGCACAGGATAGGCGGTTACCCGCAGATCACCGATGCAAAACGAAGTCCGATGTCCATGGATAATACGTACATCGGGCATCACTCCCAGACGACGGCTGCGCAATGTGCCGTGGGTGAGCCATACCGGCAGTCCGAATCTGCGCGCCAGAACACCGACACCGCGTATATGGTCCTGGTGTTCGTGGGTAACCAGAATGCCATCCAGACTGTCAGGGGCAAGGTCGAACGGTTTCAGCCTTTTCTCCAGTTCCCTGGCAGGAAAACCGCAATCAAGGAGCAGGCGGGTATCGCTGGTCTCGATCAGGGTGGCGTTGCCCCGGCTTCCGCTGCCCAGCGAAGCAAATCGCACCTACTGCTCACTCAAAGTCCAACTATCTGTGCCGCAGTCCATTAAGGACAACCCCTTACTGATGGCTCGGCTCTCCAGAACATCAATGGATCTGCTCCTGAATCAGAGTGAGAATGCGCTCCGCTGTTTCCGAATTGTCACGGATGCCCTGGGCATTCAGTACTGATATATTGGTGGCCTGGGCGACCTCAACCAGTTTTATCCAGTACTGGCTCTGCTTGTCGATTTCCGCTTCATCCACGTTCCAGAACACCAGCTTACTTAGAAAACCTTTCTTTTCAGCTTGCTGCATCGGGTCGGTGTAACGAACGTAGTAGATACCATCGGACCGGTTGCGGTCTTCAACAGCAAATCCGACCCGATCGAGCGCGACACCTGCCAATCTCCAGGAACGGTCGAAGTTCTCATCGACAGTCAAAGATATTTGACCGTTACCCTTGTTCAGGCGTGACCTGGGTTTGCGCGCTTTCTCCTTGGCTCCTGCAAGTTGAGCCCCCGCCGCCTGGTCGGTGCTGCCCAGATAAACCATGATGCGCCTCAGCATCGCAGCCTCCAGACCCGGATCAGGTTCGCGCGGATTCCACACAGTGCGCTCCACGGTACCGCGCCCATCCTGTATAATCTTCTCCTGCATCCCACGGTGCGTCAGATAGAGTTCGGTGGTACCCGGTGAGATTCCATTTTCGATTCTCAGCCGGAACTGGTCCCGGGTCGATGCAGAGTAGAGTCCGCCAGCAAATTTCCGAAAAGTATCGGTAATGAAATCACTGCTGATATCTTCAAGATTTTCCAGCCATCCGGTAACGATTATGCCGACGGTGGGATCCTGCTCCTCCAACAGAATACCGTTCTCCTGCCAAAACTCGACCACCTGAAACCAGATGTCCTCCGGTTTTCCCTTTATAAGCAGCCAACGCTGATCACCATCGCGCATTACCTCGATATTCTCAACTTTTGGCAGCACACCTTTTCTTACCGCCTCTGTCCCTGTGAACGGCCGGCTCTTCTCGAACTGGGACAGTGTCGCTGCATTGGCAGCCCCCGCCCCTGGTATCACCAGCTCGTCCTGAATGCTGCTCCTGGTCAGATCCGGTGGAATCTCCAGGTTTTTCTCGGCCTGCTTACTCCTTTTATACTCGACTTTACGGTCGGGCAGCACCTTATCGACACCAGGCAGACTGCCGCAACCGGTGACAGCAAACGTGAATAACAGCGGAAGCCAGAAAACCTTAGCGCTATTTTTTATGTTCATTCAGATAATTCCAGCTCTGGAGAGTGCCTGCCGCACAGCGTCATGATATTGTTCGGAGAGCCGGGTCAGAGGCAGCCGCAAACCCGGGGGAATCCGCCCCATCTCCTCCAAGGCCCATTTCACCGGAATTGGATTTGATTCGAGAAACAGAGACCTGTGCAGATCGGCCAATTTGGCATCTATACTCTCGGCCTCCGCCACATCACCCCGCAACGCAGCAGCCACCATCCTGTGCATTGCCGCTGGAGCTACATTGGCGGTGACAGAAATACAACCCCGCCCTCCCAGCAGAACGAACTCACGGGTGGTTGCATCGTCCCCGCTGATAAGAAGAAAATCGGGGCCGCAAAGCTCCTTCAGTTGAGCCACGCGTTCCAACTTTCCGGTAGCCTCCTTGATGCCGATAATGTTGGAGATTTGGGCCAGACGGGCGACAGTCTGAGGCAGCATATCGCAGGCGGTCCTGCCCGGCACATTATAGAGCAGCTGAGGAATATCCACCGCCTCTGCCACTGCCTTATGATGCAGGAAAAGTCCCTCCTGAGTCGGCTTGTTATAGTAGGGCGTAACCAGAAGACAGGCATCCGCTCCCGCCTGCGCAGCACAACGGGTCAGACTGATCGCCTCGCTGGTGGAGTTGGCGCCGGTACCGGCGATTACCGGAATTCTACCGGCACTGAAATCGACCACCTGTCTGATCACTTTACAGTGCTCTTTCTCGTCCAAAGTAGCAGATTCACCGGACGTTCCCACAGCAACTATGGCATCAGTACCCTGCTCCACGTGCCAATCGACCAAGTCGCGCAGGCTTGACTCATCCACACTGCCGTCCAGCCTCATGGGCGTAACCAGCGCTACAATGCTGCCTTGAAACATTTACTTTTCCTAAAAAATAGTAGCTTGACCGCGCATTCTAAATCCTGAACCCGGATGCTGACAAGGAGCGCACCGCGGAGAAGGCTGTGCCTTTGCCGCTATGTATCGAGCCCGGTGCATCCAAAAACCCTGGCGGTAAACGCTTTTGCGACACCGCCGGAAATCGGCAGCACATAAACAGGCCCACCTAGTATAATCAGTGTGAACAGAGCTAAACTGCATACCCTACCTAGCACTCCGGAGCCTTGCCAAAAATGCCTGCAAAAAAATCCTATCTGGTGCTGTCAGCCTTGGGAGAGGACCGTTCGGGTATCGTGGATCAGCTTTCGAAAGCGATCCTTGATCTTGACTGCAATATCAATGACAGCCGAATGACTGTTCTTGGTGGCGAGTTCGCCATCATGTTGATGATCGAAGGCAATTGGAACTCCCTGGCAAAACTGGAATCGAACTGTGCGTTGCTGGAACATCAGCTTGGACTGAAAATCATGGTCAAGCAGACCAAAGGGCGCAAACGCGAGTCAGATCTGCTGCCGTACGAGGTCGACGCTGTGGCACTGGACCACCCGGGTATAGTGCACCAGCTTGCCAACTTTTTCTCGCGGCGGAAAATCAACATCGAGGAGATGGCAACCAGCAGCTACACAGCTGTCCACACCGGTACACCCATGTTCTCGGTCCACATCGTCGTCAGCATTCCGGCTGATGTTCACATCGCATCCCTGCGTGAAGAGTTCATGGAATTTTGCGATGCCACGAACCTGGACGCAGTGCTGGAACCAATCAAGCTGTAAGCGGGGGTTATCCATGAGTCAAATTGCGGTCGGTGAGTGCGTACCTGAGGTCGGACTCCATGTCACCGGCGACCAGTCGATGAAATTATCGGATTTTAGAGGCAAGATCCTGGTGCTCTACTTCTATCCAAAGGCGAGCACGCCCGGTTGTACGCAGGAGGGGCTCGATTTCAAGGCGGCAATCAACAAATTCAGACGCCAGTCCGCGGTGATCCTCGGCGCCTCCCGCGACAGCCTCAAGGCTCAGGAGAATTTTAAAGCCAAACAGGGGTTTCCGTTCGATCTTGTTGCGGATCCAGAGGAGAAACTGTGCACCGCCTTTGACGTCATCAAGCTTAAGAAGATGTATGGAAGAGAGGTGCGAGGTATTGAGCGCAGCACTTTTATCATTGACGCCGAAGGCGTGCTCAGGTTTGAGTGGAGAAAAGTAAAGGTCAAGGACCATGTTGATCAGGTGCTTGCGGCGGTAAAATCATTGAACAAATGAATATCGGTCATCCGGGACGGCGTCTCTTTATTCTCGACACCAACGTGCTAATGCACGACCCTACTGCGATCTTCCGTTTTCATGAGCATGATATTTTTCTGCCCATGATGGTGCTTGAGGAGCTCGACCAGGGTAAGAAGGGCATGTCTGAAGTGGCCCGTAATGTACGCCAGACTTCACGATTCCTGGATGAACTGATTGCTGGCCTGAGCAAGCAGGAGATCGACGCTGGATTACCCCTGCCCTCCTCCGGAAAGGGTCAGAGTGAAAGCTCCACCGCGCGTGGTCACCTCTTCTTCCAAACCGAGACGCTTCCCAGACTGCTGCCCGAATCCCTGCCGGGCAATACCCCGGATAACAATATTCTGGGTGCCGCCCTGGCACTGCAGGAGAAGTTTCCACAGACCAGGGTGACCCTGGTCTCCAAAGATATCAACCTGCGAATCAAAGCCGCACTGATCGGTATCAGAGCGGAAGACTATTTCAACGATCAGGCGCTGGACGACGTCAGTCTGCTGTACAGTGGTGAGGAGGCAGTCGCAGCGGACTTCTGGGAGGCTCATTCCAGGGATATCGACTCCTGGCAGCAGAGTGGACGCACCTTTTACCGGCTGAAGGGAGCAAATCCGGATAACTGGTATCCCAACCAATGCCTGTTCATGGAGGGAGAGAAGGGTTTTGAAGCGATGGTCAAAAGGCAGGATGGAGAAGACACCATTATTGAAATGACCATTGATTATCGTAGTCAAAAACAGTCGGTCTGGGGCATCTCTGCACGCAACCGGGAGCAGAATTTTGCGCTGAATATGCTGATGGATCCTGACTTGGACTTTGTCACCCTGCTGGGTACAGCCGGTACCGGCAAGACTCTGCTCGCACTTGCCGCCGGACTGGCGCAGACGCTCGACCGTAATCTATACCGCGACATCATCATGACCAGGGCGACAGTGCCGGTGGGTGAGGACATAGGTTTTCTGCCGGGTACCGAAGAGGAGAAAATGACTCCCTGGATGGGGGCGTTGATGGATAATCTGGAGGTGCTGACCAAAACAGAAGGTGGCGAATGGGGACGCGCCGCCACGGATGATCTGTTACGCGCACGTATTCATGTCCGCTCACTCAGTTTCATGCGCGGCCGCACATTTCTGAACAAGTACATTATCCTGGACGAAGCGCAGAATCTGACGCCAAAACAGATAAAGACCCTGATCACGCGTGCCGGACCGGGAAGCAAAATTGTCTGCCTCGGCAACATTGGTCAGATAGATACACCCTATCTCACCGAAACCACGTCGGGACTCACCTACGCGGTCGACCGCTTCAAAAACTGGCAACACAGCGGCCATATCACTCTGTTACGGGGAGAGCGTTCACGCTTGGCCGATTTTGCGTCGGAAACCTTATAGCACCGGAACAGAGTGCAACAACCCCATCACTTCCCCTAAAATCGTGCTGCTTGTCAACTCAGTAGAGTTATCTTTATCTTGAAAGAATCGCGATACCCTCATCCAATCCGGTCAGGGTCAGAGGGAACATACGCCCCTCCAGCAGCTGACCGATATGTTGGGTGCTGCTGCTGTATTTCCAGTAGTCAGGTTCGCTTGGATTGAGCCAGATCACCTTCTCCCAGGTATTGATGATCCGTTGCAACCAGATCTGACCCGGCTCCTTATTCCAATGCTCCACACTGCCATTCTCCGCCAGCAGTTCGTAAGGCGACATGGCGGCATCACCAACAAAAATAACCCGGTAATCGCGGCCATAAGTATGCAGCAGTTCCAGCGTAGGTATGGATTCACTGAACCGCCGAGTATTGCTGCGCCAGACTTTTTCGTAGACACAGTTATGAAAATAGAAGTATTCAAGGTGCTTGAATTCATTGCGGGCTGCCGAGAAGAGCTGTTCGCACTCGCGTATATAGGGGTCCATGGATCCACCGACATCGAGAAACAGCAACACCTTGACTGCGTTATGGCGCTCGGGCACCATTTTGATATCGAGAAAACCTGCGTTGCGGGCCGTGGAGCTTATGGTGTCGTCCAGATCCAGCTCCTCAGCTGCTCCGCTGCGGGCAAACCTGCGCAGCTTTCTGAGTGCCACCTTGATATTTCTTGTCCCCAGTTCGACACTGTCGTCCAGATCTCTGAACTGCCGCTTTTCCCACACCTTCAGCGCCCGTCTCTGACGGCTCTCGCCGCCGATTCTTATCCCCTCCGGGTTATAACCCCCATGCCCAAAAGGTGAGGTTCCGCCGGTCCCGATCCACTTATTCCCGCCCGCATGGCGCCCCTGCTGCTCTTCAAGGCGTCTTTTCAGCTTCTCCAGCAGCTTATCCAGCCCCCCTTGTGATTCGACCTTCGCCATCTCCTCCTTGCTGAACAGCCGTTTGAGCTCCTGACGCAGCCAGTCTTCCGGAATCAACGCCTGCATGAAACCTTCCATCTGTTGCAGTCCATGAAAATAGCCGCCAAATGCACGGTCGAATCGATCGAAATACTTTTCGTCCTTTACCAGACAGAGACGGGCCAAAAGGTAAAATTCATCCAGACTGGCGAATGCCAGCTTCCGGTCGAGCGCCTCGATCAGTACCAGCAGCTCCTTGATCGTGACCGGAACCTGAGCTTTACGCAGCGCCGAGAAGAAGTCGATCAGCATCGCGGTTCCCGCTCAACGGGTTTCGCGGCGCAGCATGAAAGCAAGCCTTTCGAGCATGTGCACATCCTGCTCGTTCTTCAGCAGTGCACCATAAAGCGGGGGAATCGCCTTGCTGCTCTCCTTGCCCTGCAGAATATCGACCGGAATATTGTCCGCCATCAGCAGCTTCAACCAATCGATCAGTTCGGATGTGGAGGGCTTTTTCTTCAGGCCGTTTACCTCGCGCACCCTGAAAAAGATCTCCAGCGCCTCATCCACCAGCCGCTTTTGAATGTCGGGATAGTGGACCCGTACTATCTCAGCCATTGTCTGTTTGTCCGGAAACTGGATGTAGTGAAAGAAACAGCGACGCAGAAAAGCGTCCGGCAGCTCCTTCTCATTGTTACTGGTGATGATGACAATGGGCCGGTGTCTGGCAACTATCCGCTCTCCCGTCTCATAAACGAAAAACTCCATCCGGTCGAGCTCCACCAGCAGGTCGTTGGGGAATTCAATATCCGCCTTGTCGATCTCGTCGATCAGCAGCACCACCGGTTCATCGGTCTCAAACGCCTGCCACATCATCCCTTTGCGTATGTAGTTGGAGATCTCGTGCACCCGCTCGTCGCCCAACTGCGAATCGCGCAGCCGCGACACCGCATCGTACTCATATAGACCCTGATGCGCCTTGGTGGTGGATTTGATGTGCCAGCTCAAAATAGGCTTGCCCAGTGCCGCGGCCACCTCCTCCGCCAGCATGGTCTTGCCGGTTCCGGGCTCACCTTTTATCAACAGCGGACGCTGCAGTGTGATCGCGGCATTGACCGCCATTTGCAGATCTTCCGTCGCGACATAGCGGTCTGTGCCTTCAAATTTCATGAATGGACTCCGCGGTTGAAATTGCGTGAATGGAAGCGACAAACAAATTCCGGCAAAGGTCGATGGAACCGCCGCGCCTGTTTGAATTGGTACCTCAGTAAAACCAGGCTGTCAATGATACAGGGATTGACCCCGGAGTTGGGATATTGACTCCGCAGGAGCATATCCCCCGACTATCTGTAATATCGCATTGCGGTTGGTCCAGGAGCTGGCCAGAAGCGCAGCCTGAAAAAACGGCAGCCAACGCATCTCCGAATGCTCCTCCGGATTGAGGTGGACACTTCTTCTGGCCGGAAGCCAAAGCCCGAACCAGTGTTCACGGTTGTAGTGGACCCCCGGTGCATAGCGGACTCTCCAGGGATGAATAATGGGGAAATGCTCCGTATGCCGAAAGTCTACGAGACGCCCCCTGAATTCGAGTCCGGTCTCCTCCCGCAGCTCCCGCTCGGCACACTCACGGGGGCTTTCTCTCCAGTCGAGAGTTCCGGTCACCGACTGCCAGAAATAGTTCGGCCGTTTACGCTTCAACATCAGTACATCACCGGCCCGTGTATAGACTAACAAAAGAATGGATTCCGGTCGTTTGTAGACCCGGTTCAGAGTCCGCTCAGAGAGAACCTCGTCCAACTAGTACTCCTTCAAGGTGATAATTACGGGTTCAGCATCCCCATGTGGCTTTCCAGCAAGAAGGAGTACTAGCCGGCGCTCTTCTCTTCTGTCTGGGGTTTACGTACCCGAATAGAGAGCTCGCGCAGTTGATCCAGGCTCACCTCTGAGGGTGCCGAGGTGAGCATGCAGGCAGCGGTCTGTGTCTTGGGGAAGGCCATCACTTCGCGAATCGAGCCGGCTCCTGCCAGCAGCATCACCAGACGGTCCAGACCGAATGCCAGTCCCCCATGCGGCGGGCAGCCATATTTGAGCGCGGAGAGCAGAAAACCGAACTTCTCCTGTGCCTCCTCCTCCCCGATGCCAAGCAGCCTGAACACCTGTTCCTGCAGCTCGGGACGGTGGATACGGATCGAGCCGCCGCCCAGCTCGGTGCCATTGAGTACCATGTCGTAGGCGCGAGACAGACAGGCACCGGGATCACTCTCCAGCAGCACCTGGTGCTCTGCCTTGGGGGCGGTAAAGGGATGATGCAGCGCACTCCAGCGGTTGGCCTGCTGATCCCGTTCGAACATCGGGAAATCGACCACCCAAAGCGGCCGCCAGCCGCTCTCCATCAGCTGCCGGTCCTCTCCCAGTTTGATACGCAGCGCACCCAGCGCTTCGTTGACAACAACGGCCTTGTCCGAACCGAAGAATATCAGGTCTCCATCTTCGGCCCCGGTGCGATCCAGAATGGCATCGATCACATCATCCGGCAGGAACTTGAGAATCGGCGACTGCAGCCCATCGCGCCCCATGGCAAGTTCATTCACCTTGATGTAGGCAAGGCCTTTGGCGCCATAGATACCGACAAGTTTTGTGTAGCCGTCGATCTCCTTGCGTGTCAACTCACACCCGCTGGGCAGACGCAGTGCGGCCACCCGGCCATCCGAATCGTTGGCGGGACCCGAGAAAACCTTGAACTCCACTGACTTCATCAGGTCTCCCACATCCACCAGTTCCAGCGGGCAGCGCAGATCGGGCCGGTCTGATCCAAAGCGCCGGACTGCCTCTGCATGGGTCATGCGCGGGAATGGATTGGGCAGCTCCCTGCCCAATACGCTGCGCACCACCTGGCGGATCATCTCCTCCATCAGGGTCATCAACTCATCCTCATCCATGAAGGAGGTCTCAATATCCAGCTGGGTGAATTCGGGTTGGCGGTCGGCGCGCAGGTCCTCATCGCGAAAACAGCGGACCACCTGGTAATAGCGATCCATTCCCGCCATCATCAACAGCTGCTTGAACAGTTGCGGTGACTGAGGCAAAGCGAAGAACTTGCCCGGATGCGTGCGCGACGGTACCAGATAATCGCGCGCTCCTTCCGGCGTCGCCTTGGTCAGCATCGGTGTTTCAATATCGAGAAAGCCATTGTCGTCGAGGAAGTTGCGCAGCGCACGGGTCACCCTGGCACGCATCCGGATGCGCTCCAGCATTTCCGGACGGCGCAGATCGATGTAGCGATAGCGCAAGCGCACCTCCTCTGAAGCCTTCTCATGCTCATCAAGCTGGAAAGGGGGCGTTTCCGAGCGGTTCAGCACCTCCAGCTGCTGTCCGAGGATCTCAATCTCGCCGGTGGGAAGTTCCGGGTTGACCGATCCTGACGGCCGAGCCCTGACCTTTCCCTTCAACCGCACTACAAACTCATTCCGCACCTGCTCAGAGATACGGAAAACCTCCGGGATCTCCGGATCACAAACCACCTGCACCAGCCCCTCACGGTCACGCAAATCTATGAATATCACCCCGCCATGATCACGACGACGGTGGACCCAGCCACATAACTCGACCACCTGATCGATATGGGATGCATTGACTTGTCCGCAATAGTGAGTACGCATGTGATCTGTTCCGTTGACTGGATCCCGGCTGGATTTGGCCGAAAAAAAGGAATGTTAAGTTTTGGTCACTTTGGCTGCAACAGCCTTTGAACGGGCATCGGGTACAACCGCCCCCATCGACATCAGCATCTTGAGTCCGTCGTCCACTTTCATATCCAGCTCGATGACATCACTTCTGGGTATCATGACGAAGTAGCCGCCGGTTGGGTTCGGCGTGGTCGGCACATAGACATTGATCACATCCATACCCGTTTTCGCTTGAGCTTCACCGATATCGGCACCGGTCTGAAAGGCTATGGTCCAGAGTCCGCGCCGGGGAAACTCTATCAGCAGCACCTTGCGGAACGATTTGCCTTTTTCGCTGAACACGGTCTCGGCCAGCTGTTTGGCACCTGAGTAGATGGAACGCACCAGCGGAATCCTGGCCAGGATATGTTCCCACAGCGAGACCAATGAGCGTCCGAACAGGTTCGCCGCAAAAACCCCTGTTACGAAAATGATCAACAGGGAGAGCACAACTCCCAGCCCGGGCACGTGAAATCCGAGAAGGTTCTCGGGCCGGTACGCCTCAGGTATGAGCAGCAGGCTGTGGTCCATCCAGTTGACCAGCAGGCGCACCACCAGCAGGGTAATGCCCAGCGGCATCCACACCAAAAGCCCGGCTACAAGATAGCGTCGCAGGAAAGACATCAGATCAGTGCACCTTGTCCTGGAAAAAACAGGTTTCGTGGAAGGATATGCGCATGGTATCAGCAGGCTCCGGGCTAACTTCCGGCCGCCGACTTGTCCACTTTCGACTCCTTCTTCGGCTCTTTTGCCGTCTCTTTTGATGGTTCTTTTTTTGTATCCGCACTTGGAGACTCGTGGAGATTCTTCTGTTTTCCGTTTTTGAAATCGGTTTCATACCAGCCCCCGCCCTTAAGCCGGAAAGCTGCTGCGGATATCTTTTTCTTCAGCGATGATTCACCACATTCCGGGCAAACGGTCAAAGGCGCGTCGCTCAACTTCTGCATTGCCTCCAGCTCATGGCCACAGGCATTACAATGGTATTCATATAAGGGCATGGCAATATTCCTGGTCATCAGCACCTGCCGACACCGGCTCGATAGGCGGCACCGGAGAACTATCGAAAACCGGAGAATATTACCACAGCAGGGAAAAAGCGGTTACACAGATCCCGGATAACTGTTAACCAACCATGCGAATAACTACTCGTGCGGTCCATGGAGAACCGATTTGGATAGATCGGTGGTTTCTAACGAGGGCCAAAGAAAAAAATCGATCGCAGCTCCTCTTGCTCCTCGGCCCTTGGCCCTTACAGCCTGTTGCCGCGGCATTGTGTTATCAATAATCTGAGGCACACCCTTCTTAGAACCCATATAGCAGGAATACTACCTAGTACCCGTCCAGAAAGGGTATCCCCTCTCCCCTAACCTGGCATAGCCAGAACCAAAATTCGTTATATCCACTATCCTTATCGTCATCAACAAGAACAAAGGATAGCTACCATGAATCCTTTCGTCGAACGCCACCAGGATAAGATCGCTGGCGTGCTTTCCTGCTTCGATCGTGTGGTTATCACCGGAACTCTGCCCGATATCGGTTACGCTGGGGCCTTGGCAGGCTACCTCAGTTACCACAATGTTCGACTGTTCGACTATACCCGCTGGGCAGATCCCCTGCGCAATGAATTACGTCAACACGCTGAACAACTCGCCAAAGAGGCGGGTATCGAGATCGAATTCATTCGGAGCCATAAGGCTTTCCGTAAAGAAGCCCGGATCAAAGCCATCCTCGCCGAACGCGGAGAACATCCTGGCCTGGTTCATATCTTTTCAGCCATGGAGTCCTGCACCGCCTATCGACCCTGGCATGACAAGAAAAAAACCCACACCACACTAAAACCCACATCCGGCAAATGCCTCCACTACTATTTTTACTTCATCGACGAATCCTTCGGACTTTGCTATATCCGGGTGCCCACTTGGGCACCGTTCCGTCTCCAAGTCTATTTCAACGGCCATCACTGGTTGGCTCGGCAACTGGAAAAGGCAGGCATTTCCTTCGAGATGGCCGATAATGCCTTCCTCTCCATTGACAATCCGGAGAAAGCCCAGCGCCTTGCCGATCGCCTGGATGCCAAACAATTACATCGACGGCTGAATCAATGGGCGAAGCAGTTCTGCTCAGTTTCTTCACGCTTTCGCTCCGGTTATCACTGGAGCTTCATGCAGGTGGAATTCGCCACCGACGTCGTCTTTCACAAACAAGCCGAATTTCAGCCACTCTACGAAACCATTACCCACACCGCTATCCATGCCATTCGGGCCGATAATGTGGCCACTTTCCTCGGTCGTAAATTGACCACCGCCTATCAGGGCGAGGTGGGCAATGATTTCTCCACCCGTATCCAGGGTACACGCATCCGGCACCAGATGGGGCCGGCTTCCATCAAACTCTATGACAAAGCCGGCATCATGGCCCGGGTCGAATGCACCACCAATGATGCCTCTTTCTTCAAAATCCACCGCTGGGTGGAACAACGCGACGGCTACCAGCATTGGAAACTGGCCCCGTTACGTAAAAACATCTACAGCCTGCGCGACCTGCGCAAACTGTTAAAAGCCGCCAATGAACGCTACCTCGCCTTCATGGCGGATATCGATAATCCCGATGCAGGACTCAAAGCCATCGACAAAATGGCCAAGCCCGCCCAGGATAACGGCCATTCCTACCGAGGTTTCAATCTGTTCCTGGGCGATGATTACCGTCTCTTTCTCACTCTGGTGCGGGGCGAATGGTCCATCAGCGGTTTCCGTGCCGCCGATCTGCGTTCGCATATTCCCAACTTATCGGCCTCTCGCTCTTCGTATATTCTCAAGCGCCTTCGCACCCATGGTTTGATCAAGAAAATCGGGCATCGATACAAGTATTACCTTACAAAACTTGGTCGTCGTATCCTGGTTACAACATTGAAAGTTCGTGAATATTTTATTGTCCCTTCTCTTTGCTCAGACACCGTGTAGAATTTCTTTGTCTATATGAACAAGATCTCAGTTGAAAGGGACTAAGAAGGGGAGAGATGGGATGGACCCGCCCCGCTTCCTCAACGGCTTCAAATGAGCCAAGATGAAATTAGAACCAATCATCGGAGCGAAACGGGAGGGTCCACTATGAACGTTACAACAATTGGTTTTGATTTAGCAAAGCAAGTTTTTCATCTGGTGGGTGCTGATGCCAAGGGTAAGCAGGTGATGAAGAGACGGATCAGGCGAGGAGGAGTATTGGCGTATTTTGCGAATCTGCCACGCTGCGTGGTAGGTATAGAGGCCTGTGGCGGAGCGCACTACTGGGCGCGAGAAATCAATCGTCTGGGACATGAGGCACGGCTGATTAACCCAAAATTCGTCAAGGCTTATCTTCGTGGAGAGAAGAACGACTACAACGATGCGGCGGCGTTGTGCGAGGCGGTCGTCAGTCCGCAGATGCGTTTCGTACCCCTGAAGAGCGAGGCACAGCAGGATCTGCAGGCACTGCACCGGCTGCGCGAAGGGTTGATCCGCCAGCGTACGGTGTGGATCAATCGGGCGCGTGGTCTGTTGGCCGAGCGTGGCATCGTCCTGGGTCAAGGTACGGCAGCTTTTCGTCGAGGTGTGCCATGGTTACTTGAAGAGGTGGGCAATGGGCTCTCGATGATGTTTCGTGAGCTGTTGGCCGAGATGTATGAGCAGGTTGTGTGGCTCGACGAGCGCATTGAGGTATACAACAAACGTCTGGCGAAGTTCTTTGCAGGCGATGCTGCCTGTCAGCGGCTCAAGGCCATCCCGGGTATTGGGCCGATGGTGGGTACGGCGCTGGTGGCGGCGGTGGGTGATGCGCACACTTTCAAGAATGGCCGCCAACTGGCTGCTTGGGTGGGACTAGTGCCGCGTCAACACAGTACAGGCGGCAGGCCGCGTTTGCTGGGAATCAGCAAACGGGGGGACAAGCACCTGCGGGCACTGCTGATCCATGGTGCCCGTGCGGTGATCCGATACGCCGCGGGCAAGGAGGACCGGCTCAGTCGCTGGATCCTTCGTCTGCAGGCTCGCCGTGGCACCAATGTGGCGACGGTAGCGTTGGCCAACAAACTGGCGCGAATGGCCTGGGTGGTGCTCAGTCGCGAGGAAAATTACCATCCGTCCGGCTTGCCGACGGCGAGTTGAACCGATGTAAACGAAAAGATACTTTTCCAACCAGAGTGATTGCGTAGGTTATTTTCAACAAGATGACATCACAGGACAAACGGCACATCGCAAACCTGCCCCAACCCTGGGCTCCTTGGGAAGCCGCGGGAGAGATGAGGTCGATGTGCGCTAATCTCATCAGGGCCAGAGGCCAGCAAATGCCTCAACAACAGGCCGGATATAAGGCAGCAATCCTGTTCCTGTCACCCCGGAAAATAACCTTGCAACGCGGGACGGGTCCATATAAGGGTTAGGGTGAGGGGTATGAAATTTAGAAGCTTATCTCCCTCACCCCAGCCCTCTCCCTCAAGGGAGAGGGGGGTTCTGGACGGACACTACCTAAGCGATTTATCTTCCCGTTCAAGCCGCTGCTTGCGTAAAGATTCGCTCTGCCGCTGCAATACGTGGCGAATCAGCACATCGCGGTCACGGTCGCGCAGATGGGTGAAATTGACACGAGTCTGATACAACCCGCTCTCTTCCCCCTCCGACGGCAGCTTTTCGCACGCCACCACCTCCGCGTACAGAATCAGTCCGGTAAAAAAGGGAAGCAGTATCTTCAACTCCAGCAATGTGCCAATTTCGGTGGGTTCCGGCGCATTAAAAGCCATTCCGCTGGCGCTCAGGTTGACCGCGCTGGCAGGCTGGTCTGCCATTTCGTTGGTCCATGTCAGAAAAGCCTTGCCCAACAGGTCGATCTTCTGATCCAGTGACTTCAAATAGTGGGCGATATCCGGGGAGACCCCCTCGATTTTACGCAGGACACCGGACATCTCCTGGCTGATCACCGACAGGTTGCTCATGATGGTAAAGTCGCTCTCCAGCCCCTTTTCCTGACGTTCCAGTTTCTTTGCCAGGCTGCCCGGTGGAACCGCCTGGAAACTCAGCGCGACCGTATCGTCGATACGAAAAAATCCACGCCGCTCCCGGAATAGATCGGGCTGTTGATCGTCTGTCATTCTTTATTTCCCCGCTCAGCCTTTCGAATCTTCGATAATCAGCATATCACCATTATCCCTGTCATTACCGCGCTCCAGAATCAACTCCACTCTGCGGTTGATCGCCCGGTTGGCTGAACTGTCGTTCGGAACCAGCGGCCTGGAGTCCGCGTGGCCCTCAACCATAACTCTTGCCGGATCTATATCGGGATTTTTCAACAGGCCGTGCACCACGGTTACTGCGCGCGCCGAGGAGAGTTCCCAGTTGGAGCGAAAACGGGCCGTGGAGATGGGAACGTTGTCGGTATGCCCCGCGACAATTACGTTTCCGGGAGATTTGGCTACAGCTGCGCTTATGCGGTCCATGACGGCGATAAAACCGGCGTCCAGATTGGCGCTGCCCGAGGAGAAAGACCCCTTCTCCTGAATCCTTACGATAATCTTCGCCTCTTCGGTCTCCACACTTACCAACCCCTGCTCGATCTCCTTTTTCAGCGCCTCCTTTAGCGCTTCGGCGTCCAGTTTTACCTCCTGTTCTATCTTTTCAGCCACCGCCTCCATCACCGCGTCATTAACGTCCACCGAATCTTTATCTTTCTGTCCATCGTTGATATCGAGATCCTTCTGGTCGGCATCGGTAGTCTGTTGCCGAATCTCGTTGACCACCGCAGGATCCGGGTTGACGGAAGGAGAGAACTCCTGCTTGATCACACTGACTCCCTTGACGACATCCATTACGGGAATCTCGCGCTGGACGCCGAATGCGTCCTTCATCGAATCCGCCATCTTCTTGAAGCGGATCGCATCCATCTCGGCAAAGGAGAGCAGCAGCACGAAAAAGCACATCAGCAGAGACATCAGATCGGCAAATGTGGCCAGCCAGGCCGGTAAACCGGCATCACATTTGGGGCACTCTTCTTCCATAGCCTAATCTTCCGACTTTGCTCTTTTGCCGGAAGGCAGATAGGTGCTCAGCATCTGCTCCAGCACCCTCGGATTCATACCTTCCTGTATGCCCGATATGGTCTCCAGAATAAGAGATTTATTGGTTCTCTCCAGCTGACTTGCGCGCGCCAGCTTGTCGGCCATGGGCTGGGCAAATGCATTGGCTATCACCGCCCCGTACAGGGTGGTGAGCAGTGCCACCGCCATGGCCGGTCCGATACTCGCCGGGTCGGACATGTTCGCCAGCATCTGCACCAAGCCAACCAGGGTACCGATCATACCCATCGCCGGCGCCATGATAGCCATGTTCTTGAACATGGTCTGCCCCACCTCGTGGCGCTGGATGGTGAGATTGATATCCTTTGACAAAAGACGCTGCACCAGCGCCGGGTCGTGGCCATCGACACAGAGGCCTATACCCTGCTTCAGAAAATCGTTGCTGATCTCCTGGCCCTCCAGCGCCAGCAACCCGTTCTTGCGTGCCACATCCGCCAGCTGCACCGCCTCTTCGATCAATTGGTTGGCATCATCGGTCTTGTAGAAAAAGGCTTTCATGGCAATACTGAAAGAACCGAGAAAATCCTTAAGTGAGACCTGCATCAGCGTCACCATGAAGGTACCGCCGACCACGATCAGAATCGAAGGAAGATTCACAAACAACATCACATCACCACCGGTGGCGATCGCACCGATGATAATACCGAAACCGCCCAGCAAGCCTATCAGTGTTGCAATATCCACATAAAACCTCGTCAGTACCCAGCGGACAATAGAAGCAAATGAACGGAGCCTATATCTACAGCCTGGCCCCTCCGGCCGACAGATCGTCTATTTGGAGTGGATAACGGAACGGTGGCGGAAAACTTTAGTTCTTGTTTCAATCTGCCAGGCACTTACCGGGCGCCTCAGCAGGGACCTAACCATGTCTACAGGAAAAACAATGATGGCTGCAGAAAAAGCCAGGCCGATACTCATTACCGGTTGCTCAAGCGGTATCGGTTATGTCACCGCCAATGCACTCAGGGAACGCGGATACCGGGTTTTTGCGAGCGCAAGAAAACAGCGCGACACGCAGCGGTTGGCAGAAGAGGGTTTTGCCTCGGTACGCCTCGACCTGGACGATAGCCGGAGTATTTCGGATGCCTTGGAAGAGGTGTTTGAGCAGACCGGCGGCAAGCTCTATGCGCTATTCAATAACGGTGCTTATGGCCAGCCGGGAGCAGTTGAGGATCTGAGTCGGGACGTGCTCAGGGCCCAGTTTGAAACCAATCTGTTCGGCTGGCACGATCTGACCCGGCGTGTCATTCAGGTGATGCGAAAGCAGGGAGAGGGACGCATAATCCAGAACAGTTCGGTACTCGGCCTGGTCGCGCTGCCCTATCGCGGCGCCTATACCGCGAGTAAGTTTGCGCTGGAGGGATTAAGCGACACACTGCGGATGGAGTTGCACGGCAGCGGTGTGCACATAAGCCTGATCGAACCCGGCCCCATCGAGAGCCGATTTCGTGCAAACAGCCTGATCATGGCAAAAAAGTACATTGATATGGAAAACAGCGTGCACCGTGAAAGTTACAAAGCCACGGTAGCGCGGCTGGCAAAGGAAGGGGCTGCCGTGTCTTTTACCCTGCCGCCGGAAGCAGTGTTGAAGCGGGTTATCCATGCACTGGAGAGTCCCCGGCCGCGCGCCCGCTACTATGTCACTGTTCCCACTTATCTTCTTGGCAACCTGAAGCGGGTACTCTCCACCGCGGTACTCGACTGGATAACAAGGAGGATTTAGTGGCCTGCGGAGTCAATCGGGGTATTCCTGCGGCGATCGGTTTGAGACGGTTTCCCGACCTTCCCGAAAATGGCAACAATCTTTGCAGGGACAATAACCCACCCGGAATAGAGATTGGCGGCCGACACTAATGTAGAATCCGGATTATCGCAGTGGATCGATGGGGAATTTGGCCACCAGCCACTGCTTCACAATACCGAATAAGACCTCTGCCTACACAAGATGGCAGACATGACAGCAGGACCCCGTTTATGGAAATTCGCAGCTTTAACCCACCCGTACGAACCTTAATGGGCCCGGGGCCATCAGACGTCCATCCACGTGTACTGGAAGCCATCTCCCGTCCGACCATCGGACATCTTGATCCGCTGTTCGTAGCAATGATGGAGGAGGTAAAGACGCTTCTTCAGTATGCCTTCCAGACCGACAATAGCCTTACCATGCCAGTATCCGCGCCTGGATCGGCCGGTATGGAGACCTGTTTCGCCAACCTGGTCGAGCCCGGTGACAAGGTGATCGTCTGCCAGAACGGTGTTTTCGGCGGTCGCATGAAAGAGAACGTAGAGCGCTGCGGCGGCCTCGCGGTGATGGTCGAGGACGAATGGGGCAAGGCGGTCGACCCCCAGAAGCTGGAAGACACACTCAATGCCAATCCGGACAGCAGGATTGTCGCCTTTGTTCATGCAGAGACCTCGACCGGCGCCCAATCCGATGCAAAAACCCTGGTAAGCCTTGCTCATAAACACGACTGTCTGACCATCGTTGACGCGGTCACCTCGCTCGGCGGCACACCCGTCAAAGTGGATGTGTGGGGTATAGACGCAATCTATTCGGGTAGCCAGAAGTGTCTCTCCTGCACTCCGGGAATCTCCCCTGTGAGCTTCAACGAACGGGCTCAGGAGAAGATCCGCGGCCGTAAATCCAGGGTGCAGAGCTGGTTTATGGATCTCAATCTGGTGATGGGCTACTGGGGCAGCGGCGCCAAGCGCAGCTACCACCACACCGCACCGGTCAATGCGCTTTATGCGCTGCATGAAGCGCTGCTGATGCTGCGTGAGGAGGGGCTGGAGAATGCGTGGAACCGCCACCAGCGCAATCACCAGGCGCTTAAAGCGGGCCTGGAGGCAATGGGCCTGGATTTTATCGTACCCGAAGCCGACCGCCTGCCGCAGCTCAATGCGGTTTCGATACCGCAGGGCGTTGACGACGCGCTGGTGCGCAACCGTCTGCTGCACGAATACAATCTGGAGATAGGCGCAGGTCTGGGCGCGCTGGCAGGCAAGGTGTGGCGTATCGGCCTGATGGGGCACGCCAGCCGCGCGGAGAACATCCTGCTCTGCGTTGCTGCGCTGGAGGCTGTGCTGTCCGATTTGGGTGCTGAAATCCGCACCGGCGTCGCGCTGAACGCAGTGCAGAAACAACTGACTGAACAAGGCTAAGGGGCTAAGAATTAGGGCTAAGGGCCGAGGGCTAAGGGCCAAGGGCCAAGGGCCAAGGAAAAAACTATCCAAAGCCCGCTTGCTCAGCGAGGCAGCACAAAGCGGGGCGATTGTCGAGAACAGATTGTAATTCTGTTACTCGACTCTGCGAGAGATACCGTCGGGTAGCGTTTTCGTAAGGAACGGCAGCTGAGATTCTGAATTTTAGCCGCCAACATCAATAAATATTCTTGTTCCCCTCAGCCCTTGGCCCTCGGCCCTTTGTCCCAGGCCCTTTGCCCTAGGCCCTCAGCCCTGTTTTTTCAGCGACCTTATCGCGCAGATAGACCGGCAGCGCCAGTTCCGCCGGTACCGCTTCGCCATTTGTAAAACCGGCAGCACCCAGCAAAGCAACATCCCAGGCGCTGCACAACAACTCTCCGTCGAACCCGGCCAGGGAAGTGCCCAGCCTTTTTTGCAGGTTTACGCCATAACTGTTCCAGCCTGAACCTATCCCCACCCAGTTGTCTCCGGTGGGTAAATCAATCTGGTCAGGATCAACCAGCAGATCATCGGTCTGAGCCCGCACCAGTCCATCTTCACCGATCCGGTAACAGCCCCAGTAGAGTTCATGCATACGTGCATCGTAGGCCGGAAGCAGATTTTTCTCCCCATGCTCCCGATAGCGTCGTTGCGCCAGCGCCGCCAGCGTGGAGACCCCCACGACCGGCAGATCAGCGCCAAATGCCGCGCCCTGGATAACACCCGTCGCGATGCGCACGCCAGTGAAGGAGCCAGGCCCGCGACCAAAAGCCAGTGCGTTCAGCCTGGTGAGGGCGATACCTGCCTCCGCCAGCAACTCTTCCATCATAGGCAGAATCAGTTCACTGTGCCTGCGCGGCTCCACCCGGAAACGCAGACTTATCTCACCTTCTATGTAAAGTGCGGCGGAGCAGGCCTCGGTTGCGGTCTCTATTGCAAGAATTTTCATCGATGCATTGTATCTGGGAAATAGGGGTTAGACCTGATTTTTTGCGAAAAAATGGGGTCTAATCCGAATGGCACATACTTAACTATAACCGGCGAGTAGTCGACTGGGTGACACAGGTAATTTCTTCCGGAAAACACCGTAAATACCTCCATGGCCGCTAACGGCTCCTGCCTTACGCGGCACTTGCACGTCCATGTGCGGCGTAGGCTCGACAGTGGCATCTCGGCAATTGCTCCTGCATTGCTCTACCTTCCCACATCCCTGTGGGTCGCCTGCCACTGTCGCTTCCTCCAGAAACAACCCGTATCGGCTTAAACTAAGTGCCATTCGGGTCTAACCCCTATTTCCCTCTCTCGAAAAAGCGCCGAACATCAGCCTGATCCCGGGTACGCGTCATTGGCGGCATACTGTCCAGAAATATCTGTCCGTAGCTCCGCTTCAGCAGACGGCGGTCACAGATCACCAACACCCCGCGGTCGTTGGCGTCGCGGATAAGCCTGCCTGCACCCTGCTTGAGCGCAATCGCCGCCTGAGGCAGCTGAAACTCCATGAATGGATTGCCACCCCTTTTTCTCAAGGCGCTGATGCGTGCCTGAAGCACCGGGTCACCCGGTGAGGCAAAGGGAAGCTTGTCGATGATGACGCAGGAGAGCGCCTCCCCACGGACATCGACACCCTCCCAGAAGCTGGCGGTACCCAACAATACCGCATTGCCATGTTCACGAAACCGGTTGAGCAGCTCCCCTTTGGGTGCACTACCCTGCACAAGCAAAGGAAAATCGATGCGTTCCTGCAGCAGTTCCGCCGCTTCCCGCAGCGCCCGGTGACTGGTGAAAAGCATAAATGCGCGGCCCCGGCTCCAGTTCAGCAGAGCCACCGCCTCTTCCACTACTGCGGCGGTGTAATCCGGTGAATTGGGTGCTGGAAGTCCCGTGGGAAGGTACCAGAGCGCCTGACTGGGGTAATCGAAGGGACTGCCCCAAAGCGCGGATTGCGCCAGATCGAGACCGAGCTGCTGTTGGAAATGGCGGAAACTCCCGCCCACCGCCAGGGTAGCTGAGGTAAACACCCAACTGCCCCGGTAGCGCTCCATACGTGCCTTGAACAGACCCGAAATCTCCATTGGAGTGAGGTTCAACCGGAAGCTATGACGCTGGGTTTCAAACCAGCGTATCTCCTCATCCGACTCCTCTTTGCAAAGGTTGTCCAAATCGGTGGCAAGCTGCTGGCAACGGGCCAGGCAGCTGTCCAGCCCCTTGCCGCGACCCTGTATCAGCTGCAGCAGTTCACCCAGCCTGCCCAGCGCCGTTCTGACTCTTTGCAGCACCGAAAGCCGATGCTCATTTTCAGCCAGCTCAGCCCAGGTGCCGCGTCGATTGTCCAGACCGAAGGTCAAGCGCAGATCTCTGACAGCCTTGCCGAGAGCGGCGCACTGCCCGGGAATCTCTTTGAGATCACCGGCCTCCCTCAGATATTCCATCTCGGTATCCCGTACCAGTTCCAGCATTTGGTGGCCGCTGACCGTGGTGCCAAAAAAATTGCTGGCCACCCCGGGCAGTTGATGTGCCTCGTCAACGATGAAACAGTCTGCCTCCGGCAGCAGGTTGCCGAAACCCTCCTCTTTCAGCGAAAAATCGGCGCAAAGCAGATGGTGATTGATCACCACCAGATCGGCCTCCTGGGCGCGCCGGCGTGCTTCCAGCAGATGACAACCGTTGTAGCTGGGACACTCCAGGCCCAGGCAGTTATCGGTGGTGGAGGTGACCAGCGGCCAGATGCGCGCATCCTCAGGCAGATCACTCAGCTCCGCAATGTCCCCCGCGTGGGTTTTTCCCGTCCAGCGCTGAACCTGCATCAACTGATCGACCATCTCGCGTGAGGTCAGACGCCCCTCCGTCAGGGTAATCTCCAGCCGATGGGAGCAGAGATAGTTGGCCCGGCCCTTGAGCAGCGCCACGTTGGTTGGAGCCCCCAGTGCATGGAGAATCAGCGGCAGATCACGGTGAAAAAGTTGATCCTGCAGGTTTTTGGTGCCGGTTGAGATAATGATCTTCTTACCCGACAGTAGTGCTGGAACCAGATACGCGAAAGTTTTGCCGATGCCGGTACCGGCTTCACAGATCAATACCCCGCCCTGTTCCAGAATCCGGCCAACGCTCTGCGCCATCTCCTGCTGCTGGGGCCGGCAGGCAAATCCATCGATGGTGCGGGAGAGCAGGCCGTCAGGGCCCAGAATTTCAGATATCTCATACATCGGCACCGCCTGGGAAATGACCAACCATCCGGCGGTACGGGATCAGGCCTGGTTGTCCCAGACCTCCGGTTCCAGGCCGCCGTCCCGGGCCCATACCAACGTTCCGATTATTTTAAAGCGGGCGACCGATAAAGCACCCCGTTTTGCACGGCCGCTGCTTGACTTCTGCATAAACTCGAGCAGCTCTCCGCGTTCCGCTTCGTAGATTTCGTAAGGCTCGTACTCTTCGTCCATCAGCACCAGCAGTACCGAATCCCAAGCTTGCTCCACATTGAGCTGACCAATGCGCTGACCCGATTTTGTCTCATCGAAAATGGTCCGGCTTTTTATCTGGATGTTTTTATCACCGCGCTTGGGATCGATGGCATCTATGCCGCCGCAGGCTCCATCGGCAGGCCGCAGAGAGAGCAGACGTATCGCGTCATGCAGTGCGATCTCGCTGCTGATCCCGGGCAGCGGCTTGCCCATAGTGCGACGGTACTCAGCGGCCAGCAGCCGTGCCTGGCCGATCAGTTTCTCTTCGGCATAGACACTCACGCATCCTCCTCAGAATCCTCTCGATATCGGTCCTGAAACCGGTTAAGGAACGTAACTAATAACCCTCTCTCCCCTTGAGAAGGTGTCGTAAAACCCCCTCTCCCTCGTGAGGGAGAGGGTTGGGGTGAGGGTGCAAGATATAAGGCCTTGATTCTAATCACCCTCATCCTAGCCTTCTCCCTCGAAGGGAGAAGGGACTCAACCTTTTACGACACCCTCCTTGAGGGGAGAGGGGAAGTAAGGGGTGAGTAGTTACTAAGAAACTAAGGTTGTATATTAGGGCCTGAGGACGCCGACTACAATCATTGCGCCTTCTGCCAGGCTTGCCTTGCACCTTCACTATTACCGAGGGCCGACCTGGCACGGGCGATCAGACGCCAGTTGGCCCGTGTAAGCTCTCTGTCATCGGGTGCGAGGGAGTTCGATTTATCCGCCAGATCGGCGGCCATCCGATACTGCTGCTGATCCAGGCGCAGTGCGGCCAATCTATGCCATAGACGGGCATTACGCGGCTCGATGCGCAGCGCACGTTCAAGCGTTGCCGCTGCTCCCGGGATATCTCCGCCCTGCTGCTGTCTGCCGGCATTGGAGAGCAGCGCCACAACGGCCGAGTTGTTGGAGTTTACCGGAGCAGCAGGCTCGGCAGCCGGATATGGGCTGACTCCGGGTGTAATCGAATCCCCGGTCACGTATGGCGTGATCTCAACCTCCAAAGGTTCCTGTAGCGGATAGACGCCGCTTTCCGGTGCGACAGCGCTCTGCGCCGCTCCAGTGGCTGCAGCTGCCGGAACCGCCTCGGAGCGGACCACAGGTGCCGGAGCACCGCGTCTGGGACCGGTGGAACAACCTGCCGACACCAATACCGCACTGATTGTGATACAAACCAGAACCTGTTTCATTCAAAAAAACCCCTGAAAAAGTCACCAATTCCCTGCGCTGGCCGGGTAACACAGGACGATTCCGTAACCGGTGCAGATCCTTTCAAATAGGGCATCAGGGTTGCATTGGCGCAACTTTCATCCGCCAACAGCCCCGATCCGACATCAACCCAGACATTATCCACGGAAACTGGCGCCGGCAAATGGAGCGGATCCGGTTTAAGCCGACGCATCAGATCACCCCACACACGCATTGCACCCTGAGAGCCTGTCAACCCGGCCGGACTGTTGTCATCCCGGCCCACCCAAACCACTGCCACCCGGTCGGTGTCGAATCCCGCGAACCAGCTGTCGCGCAGTTCATCCGTGGTACCGGTCTTGCCAGCAAGGCGCAGGTCCGCGGAAACAAAAGCGGACAAGCCCCGGCCCGTACCGGTGCTGACAACCTCCTGCAGGTTACGGTTTACCAGATAGACCGGCCCCTGATCCACCGATTGGCGCACGGTTAACGGATAGCGCTGCAGGGCACCGCCATCCTGCGACTGAACCTCGCGAATGGCACGCAGCGGTGAATGGAAGCCACCGGCTGCCAGGGTCTGATAAAGCTGGGTGACCTCCAGTGGCGAGAGCGAGAGTGCTCCCAACAGCAGTGCGGGGACCATCTCCACCTTGCGCGTGATACCGAGATCCACCAGCAGATCGGTCACTGATCTCAGCCCTATATCCAGCCCAAGATTCACCGTCGCCAGATTATACGAGTGCGTCAGTGCCTGAAACAGCGTGACAGTACCATGGAACCTGTGGTCATAGTTTTCAGGTTTCCACTGTTTGCCGCCGGCCAGTTTCAGATTTACCGGCGCATCTTCAATGTGGGTAGTCAATGTATAACGGCGCGGCTGCATGAGTGCTGCGAGATAGACCACCGGTTTGATCAGCGAACCAATCGGCCTTACCGCATCCAGCGCACGGTTGAAACCTGAGAGTTCCGTATCACGGCCACTTACCAGCGCAAGCACCTCGCCGCTGCCGGCTGCGGCAACAACGACCGCTCCCTGCAGCCTGCCTGCGGGCAGACGGTGGCTCTTTTCCAGCACAGTAAGACGGTTGGAGAGTGCTTTTTCTGACTGTTCCTGAACCCAGGGATCCAGGGTTGTGAATATGCGCAATCCTTCGGATGTAAGGTCCTCCTCGCGATAGTCACTGTGCAACTGGCGCCGCACCAGGGATAGAAATGCTGGGTATCTGACCTCTCCGCCGCTGCCGGGTTCGTCAACGCCGAGCGGGGACTTGACTGCCTGCTGTTCCTGTTGATCGCTTATGGCACCCTGTTGCCGCATCATCTCCAGTACCTGGTCACGGCGTTTTTTTGCCCGCGCCGGATGGCGCCGTGGGTCGTACAGAGAGGGACCGCGGATCATCCCCACCAACAGCGCCAGACGCGGCAGATCGAGCTCAACCAACGGTCGGTTGAAATAGAAGCGGCTGGCCAATCCAAAACCATGAATCGCCCGGCTTCCATCCTGTCCCAGATAGATCTCGTTGGCGTAAGCTTCCAGAATGGCGTCTTTGTCGTAGCGGGCATCCAAAATCAGCGCCATCGCCGCCTCGTTCAGTTTACGCCAGAGCGTCCGCTCCTGGGTCAGGTAAAGGTTCTTTATCAACTGCTGCGTCAGCGTGCTGCCGCCCTGTACCAGACCGCCCGCCCGAAGATTGGCCCAAACCGCCCGCAGTATCGCCCTGGGATCAACCCCGTGATGGTTGAAAAAGGATCGGTCTTCCACCGCCAACAGCCCTTTGATCAGCAGATCGGGCAGCTGTTTCCTGGAAACCAGCAGACGGTCCTCATTGTGAGAAGGGTAGATACTCCCTATTTCCGGCGCCTCCAGACGCACCAGCGCCAACGGCGCTCCGCCGGAGTCGAACAGACCGGCAAGCCGCTCCCGTTCGAAACGAAGATCGAGGTAATGTCCCGGTTCGGAACCGTCCCAGAAAGTGAAAGGTCGGGTGCGAACAATAAACCGGTTGTTGTTACGGGACCAGGTAGCCTGCCCCTGCGGATGGCGCACCTTGCGATAACCCAACCGGTTGAGTTCCTCCATGAACTGATCCGGACCGATGCGGGCGCCTGCATAGAGCTCCAGCGGCCGGCCGTAGACTCGTGCCGGCACCGACCAACGTTTGCCGTCAAACTTGACCCGGACGAGATTATCGAGATAGAGCAGATAGATGCCGCTAATCAACGAAAGCAGAAAAGTAAGTGCAAGCAGGCGGGTGGACCAACGATAACCGCGCCGTTTAGCTCGTCCGCCACGCTTTCCACCGGATCGCCTGGCCGGGCTGGCCGCGTTCTTTCGGGTGGTGCTTCCCTTGGTTTGTCCCGTACTTCGTCTCACCATTTATGATACAGCTACTGGCGCGGAAACTTGCGCATCTCATCCGATATCTCCCGGTATAGAGCGCCGACCCAGCCGGGTCTGTTGGACAGCAACGATTCGGTTGAATAGATGCGGAAATCCACCGGTGAGATGAGCAGGCGAACCTGCTCTTTTCCCAGCAGAGCGGTGAAAACAAACAGCTCCTCGATTGCATTGTCACCAATCGCAAGACAGCCGCTCGATACCCGGTTCCCGTGTATGAATATATCCCCACCGAGCCCGCTGCGACCATCCTGACGGGCCATCTCCCGGTCATAGGTGTTGGGGTAATCGACTTTAAGCGAGAGATGAAAGCTGCTGTTTGGATTGAGCCTGGAAATCTGGTAGATACCTTCGGGAACCTGCCGATCACCCTCCTTCAGTTTGGGCCCGAATCCACCGCTCATACCCTTGATCTGATAATCTCGGATATAGTGCCAACCGTTATCCGAGCGGGCCCACAGCTCCATGCGCCGTGTCTCCTTGATAGCCAGTAACTGCAGCTCCCGCGGCGGCCATTCGGCCCCGGCATAATGAAAGTGAGGAGTCAACCTTGACTCCACCTTATCCCGGTACTTTTCCAGCACCTGATCCACCGAGCGTGGCATTCCTGCTGCAATAACCTGTGTAGCATTGAAAATGGTGACAGCCATATACATCAAGGATAGAAATCTTCTCTTGTTTTTCATATTGCCGGTGCCTATAACTGTAAACCTGTAATCCTGCTCTGCTTTCCAGCCCTCGGCATCGGATGCATTTTAGCGGATAATGGCGTCAATTTGCACAGTCGCCGGCCAGCTTGGGCTTGTAGTCCAAAATGGGGTGGATCAGAAGCCATTCTCTTCACTACAAGGTTTGATCGCGGAAAAACAGAAACGGATGGTAACTACAAAGCAACCGGGTTCTACAGGCATTGAAAAGTTGTCCTGATTGTTAACAAGTTTGAAATCAGCCAGAGGGATACGCTGTCCCGTTTCCGCATCGCTATAATCAACGTATTACATGGAGCAGCGCCAACGATCTTTTGTAAGGATAGTTTTGTATGTGGCTCATTATCACGAAAATTTCCACTGACACCAGTTACGACGATCTTAGAAAATTCGTCAGGAAAGGAATATCCAACAGGTGGTTTTTTATTCCTTCAAGTAACCGGGGAAACATCAAGAAATGCGGGATTCTGCGTGTCACGAATCCTGAGACCAAGACCATGGAATGTCATGGGCTTGTGTTGATTCAGCCAATCAAAACCGCGCTCTCCACGATCCAGCAGCTGGACGGGGCCAAGTTAAACGGCACCACTGTCGGTGTCCGCCGTTATATTCAACGCAGCAGCGAGCGTGACCGGCGCAACCACTTCATCATACCGAGTCTGTCGCAGAACGGCGAGCGCCGCCGCCAGGACCGCCGCCGTACCGGGTTTCGATTCGAACGCATCTACCAGAGTTACTAAAGTAAAACGTAACTACTCGCCCAGTCCATGGAGAACCCATTTGCGTAGATCGGTAGTTTTAAATGAGGGCCAAGGGCCGAGGATCATGAGTAACTGCGATCAGCTTTTCCTAGGCCCTTACAGCCTGTTATCGGATTGTGCTGTCACTAATCCGACGCACCCTTCTTAGTAACCCATAGGGTATGAGTAGTTACAGTAAAACCGTCAACCCTGCACCACCGGATTGACCAGCGCGCCTATGCCGCTGATCCGTATCTCGATGCGATCGCCATCGGCAAGATAGACCGGCGGCTTACGGGCAAAGCCAACGCCGGCCGGCGTTCCGGTAAGAATCAGGGTTCCGGGCAACAGTGTGGTGTCCTGACTCAGCAGGTGAATCAGCCGTGCCACCGGAAAGATCATGTCCGACGTATGGCCCTGCTGCATCACTTTGCCGTTGAGTATCGATTCCACCTTCAGTGTCTGGGGATCGGAGATTTCCTCCGCGGTCACCAGCACAGGCCCCAGCGGACAGAAGCTGTCGAAAGACTTGCCTTTCACCCACTGCCCGCCGCCGCCGTGCTTCTGCCACCTGCGCGCGGACACATCGTTGGCGCAGGTGTAGCCGAAGACATAGTCGAGCGCATCCTCTTCGCTGACGTTTCTGGCTCTCCTGCCGATCACCACAGCAAGCTCCGCCTCAAAGTCCACCTCCGGTCCATGCTTACAGCAAGCGGGCAACACAATCTCCTGCTGCGGATGGTTGAGCGTGGTGGTGGGCTTCATGAATATCACCGGGTTCTCCGGCAGCGATGCACCGGTCTCTTCCGCGTGCGCCCGGTAATTCAGACCGATGCAGAAGATATTGACCGGCTCCACCGGCGCCAGGCGTTCGCCGATAACGACTCGTCTGCCGGTGGTTTTGAAACCGCGCCAGGGATCGCCTTCCAGGAGCAGAGCACGCTCCTCTCCCTCGTCCTCTCCATACATAATCTCATTGTCGGGGGAAACAAATCGGGTAATTCTCATTTCTTAACTCTCTTCTACCGGGTTTTTCGGCGCAGCGGGGAATCCAACCGCCGGCGGATGATATCATTTATACAGCGCATTTTTTACAGGAGAGAATCATGTTTACCGGCATCATCCAGGGTACCGCGGAGATTGTGGATGTCGTCGAGCGGGAGGCGTTCAGAACCCATTCTTTGCGCTTTCCCCGGGAGAGTGTCGAGGGGTTGCGGCCCGGCGCCTCGGTTTCGCACAACGGCTGCTGCCTGACGGTTACCGCTATTCAGGACGATCTGGTCTCATTCGATCTGATGCAGGAGACGCTGAGAGTAACCAACCTGGGGACGCTGAAGAAGGGAGAACGGGTCAACTTCGAACGTGCCGCCCGCTTCGGCGACGAAATCGGTGGTCATCAGATGTCCGGCCACATCAGTTGCACCGCCGGGGTGATCGAAGTGATCAAGAGCGAAAATAATCATCAGATCAGATTCCTTCTACCGGAGGAATTTTCCCGCTATCTGTTTGCCAAGGGCTACATTGGAATCGACGGCATCAGTCTCACACTGGGCCAGGTATCCGGTCCGGAATTCGACGTCAGTCTGATACCGGAGACGCTGGCCAGAACCAACATCGGGGGGCGCAGACCCGGTGACAGGGTAAACATCGAGATCGATCCCCAGACCCAGGCGATCGTGGATACTGTCGAGAGAATCTTGAACCAACGCGAAAAGTGACTACTCGCCCGGTCCAAGGTCAACCCATCTGAATAGATTGGTAGTTTCTTCCGCCCCATTCCGCATGTCCATTTTTTTTACATCCGGAAGACAGGGTTCATGCCGATATAAAAAATATTTTAAGTAAGCAACTGAATGGCCGATGGTTTTATTACATGGCACATGGATTGCTGAATCAATAATAAAGAGAAAAAACACGAGGATGCGACATGAACAACAGCAAAAACATCGATAAAGCCACCCATTATCGGATGCCTCCTTACCTGTACGGCCGGCAGGGCAGCCCTGCGGAGATCTCTGAAGATCAGCGGGTGGCACTTTACCTGCCCGAACCCGAATACACACCGAGCCTCGAAGAGCTGAAAGAGCGGGACCCGGACTCCTATCGGATGGTCATCTACAGCTGGGCTTGACGGCATCTCAGGCAAACCAGGGCAGGACCCGAATGGCGCCGACCTGGGATATTCGCTCCTGTGCCAGACTAGCCGCTACCGGTTATTTTTTCTGGAAAAAGCCGTAAATCCTTCCTGGAAGCTGGATGGCGGCATCTCGGCAACTGCTCCTGCGTTGCTCTACCTTCCCACATCTGACCTCCATGGAAGGAGAAAATGCAGAAGGATTGCAGGAACAATCCCTGCCCTGTGGGTTGCATGCCGCCGAGGTTTACTCCAGAAACAACCGGTATCGGCTTTCTTCAATGCCATCAGGGCCGGACCCAATTGATCCGGTGCGAGACTTCAGACTCGGATAATGTTAGCTTTTCCATGGACACAAGGAGAAGCAGAAGAACCCGACATGACCCGTTTCCTGGCCCCCCGCTATTTTTCCCCGGAACAGATTGGCGCCGTAGAGCGGGCTTTGACCGAGCTCAGCATCGGTGATGAGGAAGGCGTACGAATCTTTATAATCGCGCTGGAATACGAACTTGCCGAGTATGAAAAATACGCTTCCGACCAGGAACCTCCGGAGATGCAGACCAAAGCGCCAGATCCGGAGCTGGCAGCTTTGTCCCGTGACCTGCTGCAGGCTTTAACGCAGATTAAACAGCTTCCGGCGGAGAGCCGCCGGTGGATGCTGGAGCGCCTCTCCACAGAGGACATGTTCGATCGTCGCCACGATCAGGCTTACCTCGATGCAGTGACGACCCAACTGGCACGCATCGCCGAAGCCAGCGCCTGCAGCACGTCCGATCAGCAAACAATCGCTGAGCTAGGCGAAGCGGAGAAACATTTTATCGGCGTGGTGGCGGAAGCTTACTTCGAGTGCTTCGAAACTGCTCCGGGAAAGAACGGAGGTGAACCCTTCATCAGCCTGCTGCAGCGTGTTGTCGAAATCAGCGGTCTGGATATTCCACTGGAGAAAAGCCGGCTGGAACCGATTCTCTCAACTATCGGCTAAACCGCTATCGGTGGGTACCGAACAGCTGCCTGTACCAGCACAATTGGACTCCAACGCTAGGTTCATGGCCGGACGAAACTGCGCCGCTTTTCGTACCATGAAATGCATCCAAGGAATAGGGGCTGGAGACAGCATGATTAGGATTCCTGCCAAAGGCGGAGCAACAAATCCGGGTGCTAGGAGCCTGTCGGATTTAGGTGATCGTAGCGAGCATGGTGGGAGAGTGAGATCAAAATTTCACGATTTTGAGGCGCATAGTCGGACTAAGTAACGAAAAATCGGGGAAATTTGAGCCACTCTCCCATCAGCGCAGTAGATTCATCCTAAGTCCGACAGGCTCCTAGTGCTTGTCTACGGTAAGGATCGCCAGCGGGGCGATATGGGTAACCCGGAAAAGAGGTCGATTGAAAGTCAATCCCGAAAAGCCAAAAGCGGCATAAACCTAAAGACTCTCACCAGGTGGCTGTTGACAGAGGAGTGCTTGGCTAAATATCAGGGATTGCAGCGAATTCCGGAACCGGATCTCCAGGTGATGCTTGTGAGATTGTAAGGGTTCCGCTTTGCCAGAAGAGATCCGGTGCGTTGTATCCTGACAGAGCAGCCGTGATACGGCATTTGGTAACGCCCACCAAACGATCCTTCACGAAGGCCGTTTGCCCGATCGCACCGTCGGAACGCCTGACTTTGGAGCGCTGCCAGTATTTTTCGATAGGATAACCCTCCTTGGTGAGCGACTGCAGGCCCCAATCATAAACAATGTGGCTGTCCACTTCATTTATGCCCATATAGAAATCTTTGATTACGTAGCCTGTAAACTGATTAGGGATCCAGTTGATTGACATTACGTTCACCTGGGTCATCAATCCAACCATCATATTGTTGGCTGAATTGAAAACAAAGTTGCTGGTGTAGTCCGTTACCGGGGTTCCGTTTATAAAGCCCGCTGCAGGATCTTGTTTCACCGCTATAATTTGACCCTTAAAATTAGGGGTAGCCCCGGTAGCTTTCAGCTTTAGACTGTTGGGTGCGACGCCGAGAGTGGCATCACCTACAACCGGATCGGTAAGCGCATCAGAATACACCTCCAGGGGGAGCGTGGCTGGAATACAACCAGTCGCGTGGACCTTGCCTTCAACACTCTGCAAAATACCTTCCAACAGAGCAAAAGCCGCCCTTTCCTGGGTTGATAGGCTGACCAAACTATCTCTGGGCGAAAATGGCCCCGAGTTATAGACCGCAGGCGCAGCCGGAGGGGGTGCAGCTCCGGCCACCGCCGAGCCAACAGCAAATATAACCCCAGCTGCGGTTAGGGAGAGCCTGTCCATTGTCGATCCTTGGAGCTGATTTTCATAGCCGTACAACCTGTTAAGCCAAATAATCCCGCCTTCAACTGTTTTATTTTAGCTTGGGCGTCACTCTATCTTTATTAATGCAAATTCAATGCCTACTTTACTATCATATTGTATTTACTGGATTTATCATCTTTTAACCTGCCATTCAAGCTATTGCGACCTTTGTGCTGTAAAACCATTTGACACCTACACATCAAAAAACCACCCGTCTCGCTTATCCGGGCATTTGTCGGTTTCAGCAATCCCCGGTCAGATGTCAGGGATTGCATCAAACTCGGCAACCGGCAGAGCTCCGGGCAGCTCATTCGAGATTCTTAAAGTGCCTGACTGTTGGAAGATACCAAACTGGTTCAATCCACTCAGCGCGATCGTGATACGGCATGGAACTACACCTACCAGACGATCCTTCACGAACGCAGTCTGTCCAATGCCACCGTCGGAACGGCGGGTCTTGGAACGTTGCCAGTACTTCTCGACGGGATAACCCTCCTTCGACATCGCCTGCAGACCCCAGTCATAGAAAATGTGGGTGTCATTCGAACCTGGTTCTTCCGTTTCGCCGTTGCCTGGACCTATTCCTCCCATCCCGGATTGGAGACCCGTATAAAAATCCTTGATTACGTAACCGGTAAACTGGTTCGGAACCCAGTTGATCGACATTACGTTCACCTGGGTCATGGCACCGACCATCATGTTGTTGGCGGAGTTGAAGACCATGTTGCTGGCATAATCCGATACCGGAGTATTGCCGACATAACCCGCGGCAGGATTCTGTGCTACGTTTAAGATCTGGCCTCTGAATGTAGGAGCCACGCCGGTCGCCACCAGGGTCATATCAGCAGGAACAGTACCCAGTTTAGCGTTACCCACGACCGGGTCGGTCAGTGCGTCCGAATAGACAGACAGCGGAAGAGTAAGCGGGATGCAACCAGCCGCATGGACCTTGCCTTCGACGCTCTGCAGGATGCCCTCCAGCAGCGCAAAGGCGGCTCTCTCCTGGGCTGACAGGTTGGTGCTGTTTATGGCAGGCGACAAGGGCCCGGTGGCATACACTGCGGGCGCATCCGGAGGAGGCGCGGCGCTGGCCAGGGTTGAAATACCTACAACGCAAATTGTGGTTGCGGTTATGGAGAGTTTAGTCATATCATTCTCCTACGAAATTATTAAAATTGTTTTTCATAACCCGCACAGCCTCGTTAGCTAAACTCTGTCCCTAGCTAATTGTTTGTTGCGCCATCTAGGTGCCCGGCCTAAAAAATAACGCAATTTTAATGCCGATTATTTTAAAGCATTGATTGCATTAAGTTATTTACGAAATCCACTTGTAATCCGGTCGGTATGGCGCATATGCTGTAAAGCAAGCTGACAGCTCGGCCCAAAATAAAACCGCCCGGCTCGTGCCGGGCGGTTTTCGGTTGGAGCAATGCTCGTTTAGATGTTGGGAATGTTGTCGATTTCAGGAGTCGCAGCTGCAGGTGCAACTGGCTGAATTGACAGGGTTCCGGTCTGCTGAAAGATACCGAACTGGTTCAATCCACTCAGAGCAATCGCGATACGGCAAGGAACGACACCTACCAGACGATCCTTCACGAATGCAGTCTGACCATTGCCGCCGTCGGAACGGCGGGTCTTGGAACGCTGCCAGTACTTCTCTACGGGATAACCCTCCTTCGAGAGAGATTGCAGGCCCCAGTCATAAACTATGTGTGCATCGCTGGGCACATTTTTATCGTTGCCCATGTAGAAGTCCTTGATGACATAGCCGGTAAACTGGTTCGGAACCCAGTTGATCGACATTACATTCACCTGGGTCATGGCACCGACCATCATGTTGTTGGCGGAGTTGAAAACCATGTTGCTGGCATAGTCAGATACAGGGGTGTTGCCTACATAGCCGGCAGCGGGAGCCTGCGCAACGTTTATGATCTGGCCTCTGAACGTGGGAAGTACGCCGGTAGCTACCAGGGTCATATCCGCAGGAGTGGTACCAAGCTTGGCATTACCCACGACCGGATCGGTAAGTGCGTCCGAGTAGACCTTCAGCGGCAGGGTCAGCGCGACACAACCGGCTGCGTGGATCTTGCCCTCGACACTCTGCAGAATGCCTTCCAGCAGTGCGAAGGCGGCTCTCTCCTGGGCTGACAGGTTGGTGGTGTTTATTGCCGGCGACATAGGCCCAAGGGTGTACACACCAGGTGCATCCGGAGGGTTGGCGCCGGCCATTGTTGAAACGCTTGCGGCGGTCACCGCAGCGGCTAGCATCTTAATTTTAGTCATGTGAATCTCCTGCCTCTATTATTAGTTTTGTTTCGCATAGCCCGTACTGCCTGGCTAGCAAAATTCTGTTCGCAGCAAGTTTCGCTCGCCAGCCACGGCCAATACCTAAAAATACCGAACACCCATCATCCTGCAAGGGCCTGATTCGATGATCGCGGCGCTGCAGTATCCTGAAAAAAACCTGCATTTGCTTCATCATGGTGACATGCTTGAACACGGAAAGCCGACAATAGTTGTTGCGCTTGATGGGTGTCAGGCATAACAATTACTGCAATATTAATGCCTATATATTTAACACATTGAATTAAATAGTTATTTTATACTATTTCCTGTTTTTCAGATCACCAGAACGGGCAAGCTGTAAAGCGAATTGACAGCTCGCCCCCCCAAAAAAAACCGCCCGGCGCGGGCCGGGCGGTTTTCGGTTGGAGCAGTCCTCGGTTAGACGTTGGGGATAGTGGTGATTTCAGTAGCTGGGGTCCCAGGCAGAACCGGAGCGGGCTGAATTGACACGGTTCCAGTCTGCTGGAAGATACCGAACTGGTTCAATCCACTCAGCGAAATCGCGATACGGCAAGGAACGACACCTACCAGACGATCCTTCACGAATGCAGTCTGACCATTGCCACCGTCGGAACGGCGGGTCTTGGAACGCTGCCAGTACTTCTCGACCGGATAACCCTCTTTGGACAGGGACTGCAGGCCCCAGTCATACACAATGTGGGCGTCGCCACCGGCGGTCGTACCCATGTAGAAGTCCTTGATGACATAGCCGGTAAACTGGTTCGGAACCCAGTTGATCGACATTACGTTCACCTGGGTCATGGCACCGACCATCATGTTGTTGGCGGAGTTGAAGACCATGTTGCTGGCATAGTCAGATACAGGGGTGTTGCCTACATAACCTGCGGCAGGATTCTGTGCAACATTTATGATCTGGCCTCTGAACGTAGGAGCCACGCCGGTAGCTACCAGGGTCATATCGGCAGGAGCGGTACCAAGCTTGGCATTACCCACGACCGGATCGGTAAGTGCGTCCGAGTAGACCTTCAGCGGCAGGGTCAGCGCGACGCAACCAGCCGCGTGGATCTTGCCCTCGACACTCTGCAGAATGCCTTCCAGCAGTGCAAAGGCGGCTCTCTCCTGGGCTGACAGGTTGGTGCTGTTTACGGCCGGTGACATGGGTCCGGTGGCATACACTGTAGGCGCATCCGGAGGATTGGCGCTGGCCAGGGTTGAAACGCTTGCGACAGCCACTGCAGCGGCTAACATTTTAATTTTAGTCATGTGAATCTCCTGCATAATTTATTAGTATTGCGTTGTACAAGCCGGACAGCCTGATCAATCGACCACCATCCGGATTGAGCTGGACTGCTCAATTCTTTTCCGCCTCTCTCCGACCCGGGCCATTACCGGCAGTCTGAGAGAAGCTTTGCTGAAAAACTTCTTCAGCGACAGGGAGAGCAAACACTGCGGTCTCACCCTGAGGTATTCTTTTGGCCTGCCCGGTCACACCTGATGCCTGCGGCCCCAACCGACGAATCCAACCAGCGCGCTGCCCATCAACCAGACTGCCCCGGGGATCGGGACCGCCGATATAGACGACGCCTCAACTTTCATCACGTAAGAATCCGGAATCACAGGCGTTGAACTACCGCCAGCGCCGAATGAAAATTGCCTGTTGCCGCCAGCGACCAGATCCCATAATATCGAGGGGTCGCCACCCTTACCCGTCAGCCTGACCCAGTACTGGAAATTATCGTACAGCGTTACACCAGATACAGGCGTGAATTCGTAATATTTGGAAGTACCACTAGCACCCTCTTCAACCAAACCAGAGCTGGGATTGTCTGTTGCTCCCGTGGGGTTGTATATCGACATAGAGGGAGCGAGAGCCGTTCCCGATGTTCCCAACGCAGCAGGAATCGGCGTAGAAGCCGGCGGAGAGCCAGGGTTGCTAAGGTCACCCCAAATACTCAGATCGAATTTGGCAAAATCGAGAGGGCCGGTGTTTATATTTAAGCTGTTGTTAGTGGCTAAACGCAGCGTGATTTTATCCAGCGCGCACCCGAGTGCTCCGCAGCCGGATGCTGTGAACAGAGTAGCCCCCCAGTTATTGTTGTTGAAGAAGTTGGAACCGCCAGCCGATGAAACACCGCCCCCAGTGTTGTCGTACAAGACTGCCGAGCTCGCACTTCCCGTTGTCAGTCCGCCTATCGCCAGCACCAAAATCCCGGCCAGTTGTCTATATTTCGTTTGCATTGCTAATGATCTCCTGAAACAGATTCGGACTGCTTAAAAATCCCGAAAAAACAACTTAATCTAAATCTCTGGCCTGAATGTTGGTTGAGCCTGGCATATTGCCTGTTTTTATACTAGCTAATATCATGCCAACATTACTAAAGCCGTGTTCTTGTTTGATTTTTTTGTGAGCCAGTTCGCATGTTTTGCTGTTTTGCGGTAAATGTGTAAAAAAACCTGACACCTGACTCATCTCCAAAAACACATTCAAATCGGTCAAAAATTCCTGAATTAAACACCCGTGCAAGCCCTTGACCTAACTTTTGCTTTAACCTGAGTATTAGGCTTGGTCGGTAGATGCCATGTTACAGAGCAAACTTAATGCCAATATCATTAATAAATTGTTTTTATTAACTTTTTTAAGCCTTAAAGGTATTTTAAACTGTCCCTGAAGTGAATACTGTAAAAATAGCTGACAGATGTAAGAGACACGTACAGAGGAAGAATCGCTCTGAATTTCGTTCTTCATTTGCATAAACCCCACTGGTAGCGCCACAGAGACGCAGGGGGAAAAACAGAAACCGTGCATGGAGTGTAAGGACTTAGGGGCAAGGGCCCGGGAGAAACCGGTCTCAGCTCCTCTTGATCCTCGGCCCTTAGCCCTCGTTTGAAACTGCTGATCTATACAAATGGATTCACCATGGACCGGACGAGCAGGTACCACAGGGTTTGACTTTATATAAGAGCTGCTGACGTGGTATCCGGAATTGTTATTCTATCTTCAACCTGCTTAGCTTCTTTGCCAGCGCATAAATCGAACAATTCCCAAATTTTGAAGATGGCCGAAGTTCATGGGTAATCGGGTAAGACTATGCACCAGGCATCGGTTTTCTTTTTCTGGACGGAGCCTAAATGCCGACCGAAAAAACCGGCCTTGTGCATTATTAAGGAATTGCCCATTGGCACGAACCTAGGTGATCAGGGGATCGGGTCGATCCGTAAACTGTTGCCGGTCCCCCCCTCTCGGCATTCCAGGTGCAACTTGAACAGAATCATTAAAAGGTGTCACAATCCAGTCAACCACAGAATGAAGAACGAAATTCAGACCGGCTCTTCCTCTGTACGTCTCTTTTTCATCTGTCAGCTATTTTTTACAGTATTCACCTCAGAGACAGCCTAAAATACCTGCAAGATTTATAAAAGTTAATAAAAACAATTTATTAATGATATTGGCATTAAGTTTGCTTTATTACATGACATCCACCGAACAGGCTCAATTGACAGTTAACACTTAGGTCAAGGGCTTGCACAGGTGTTTTCTTCTGGGATTTTTTGACCGGTTTGATTGATTGCGCAGATCGTTGGCGCAGTCATACAAAACCACGGGGATGATAAATTGGACGCAGTCAACCTAAAAAGGCACCGGGCTCTCGACCTCGCACCCATCTCTATCGTGATTCTCTGCTGCGGCCTGACGTTGTCTCATCCGGCTGAAGCCTCTCTGTTCGACCCGGAACGCGGCCTGCAACAGGCGGGAGAAGCGACTACGAACAGCGGCGGCTCCCTGCCCCAACTGCGTCTGGACGGAATTTTGACCTTGGGTGACCACCACCGCGTGTTGATCGGCGGACCCGAGGGTGAAACCTACCGCTTTAACTGGCGGGGTGTAATAGATGAGCCGATGGCTTTCAACGGGAAACTGGCTGACCGGCTGGCAGGTTATAAGCTCACTTCGGCGGATGCCCGCTCGGTCTGGCTGCAACTGCCTTCGGAAACCAGTTGTGCACCAGATCCGGAAAAGGGTATTGCCGCCTGTGAGAAAGGCCGCGTAAAACTGGCCCTGGTTCGCCGCGACTTCCCACAAAAGGCAGTGGAAAATGCAGCAGGAAACGGTGTTCAACAAGGAGCGAGTCGCGCCTTGGTTCCTAGACCGCAGCAGGGGAATAGCTCACCGCTGACAAACTATCAGACCCGAAGCCGGAGCACAGAGCTGGAGATAAGCAGGACTCAGACGCAGGAAGAACAACAACGCGTGATTAATTCTGCGCCGGTCAGCTACTTTGGATACGCCATCCCCAGCGCCTCGCCGGAGTCATCTGCGCCGGCAGCGGAGAATTCGGGGGGAAGCAGCGCTCAACAGGGAAACAGTCCCGCCTCAACCAGTGATTCGCAGCAGCCGACGACACAGCAGCAGACACCCTCAGCACAGCAGCCGGTGGTGTTCGAGGATAGTCCCGAACAAGCCCAGTTGCGTGAGGAACAACAACGTCTGATCGATTCCGCACCGCCCGGCTACTGGGGAGTCGAATAGGGTCCGAACACCTGCATTCATTCACCACCAGTCGTAACGGAGTGAATATTTACGGCCAAACACAGGCCGATGTGAAGTTTTTCCCCCGGTTCCACACTCAGGACTGAATCCCAGGTGCACTGCCTCCAACCAAACCTGGGTCTGTAACACTATTGCGGATACCCCTCGTTGACGCTAACAAGTCGCTGCCGTCCATGTTCCCGCTAAATTTAAATTTAGCCGCGGATGGACGCTACAGACAAAACACAGATCAATGATTCAGTGTATCTCGTCACCAACAGTGTGACATTCGGAACATGCCCATGCTGCGGGAGTAAGGCATGACCAGTGACCTTAATCGGGAAAGAGTGATAATGGCATCAAAATCGCTTACGACGCTCAATATATTTAAGATAAACTGCGCCGGATGAAATATTTGGCAAGACTAAGGGACCGCTGGGCCGATTTTCAGGATCTCCGCACACTGGGCGCAGCCGAGGCTGTGCTCACTTTGGATAGCGGCAAGCTGTTTTTCGTCGGGAGTCCCGCAGAGGCAGAGTGCGACCCCTCTTCCCCCGGTGCAGTCGCCTTGGCAGCTCTTTCACTGGGACTGGCAGCAGATTGCCGCGTGATTCTGCTGCTTCCCTCCGAACACTTCTCGACCTCAGAGCACCAGTTTGGCACGCTTGACCGCGGTGCTCTCCTGCGGGCGCTCCATTTCCAGCAGGATGAGCTGTTCCCGGGGATGGAGCCACTGGTTGTGACAGCTGCCTGCAGCCCCAGCCCCAGCCTTGCTCTATGGATGCGACGAAGTGAGCTGGAGCGCTGGCAGCATGCATTCGCCTCGGCAGGCTTGAAACTATTGGCCGTAGGCCCGCGCAACCTGTTCCGCCAGTATCTGGGGGTCACCGGGTTCAGCTCCCTGGACGGTAAATCCATGCTCGAAGCGACTGTGGATCCTCAGGGTGATCTGACCGGATGGTCCATCAAAGAGAGCATTGAGAGAAATGGGAGTGAGGATGGTGATCGGGCCTCTTTCCCCTGGAAGGAGTTTAAAGGACGCTGGCGAATTCGGCGGCCCGACTATCTGTTCCTGTTGGAAAAAAGCAAGAGCCGGTCCCGGTTTGGGCTCTGGCTGGGTTTGGCGGTAGTTGCGGTTGGCATGCTGCTGACCTACGTGGTATTGCCCTTTACCCAGCAGTTGAATCTACGCGCCGAGTTGGAGCAGCAGGCGGCTGATCTGAGACAGCAGGCGGGTGATGTGCTGGCCCTGCGCGAGCAGGTTATGGCTCTGGAAGAGCGTCTGGCACCGGTCCTGAACTACCCAAAGATCAAGATCGGCACTCTGCTGATGCTACTGGACGAGAACCTCCCCAAGGAGAGCTGGCTGCTGGGTCTGCGGGTGACGGAATCGAATGTGGAGATCGAGGGCGTCAGCCCCGATCCCTCGCGCGTCATCGAATTGCTGTCGGTGCGGCCGGAGTTCTCGGATGTCGCATTCAGTAGGGCAATACAGCAGGACCTGCGCAGGGGCAGGGGCGAGGGAATATCCCAGTTTGGTATTCGGCTGAAGTTGACCGGTATCGACTTCGACGGGTGGCGCCAGTCAGTGAGAAAAAAAGATGAATAAGCACAGGCTGATCCAGTTGTTCCTGTTGGTGCTGGCGATTTTCCTCTCGTTCAAAGTAGTACCCATGGCAGGGGAGTGGAAAGCGTCACTGGGAGCCGATATCGAGCGGCTGATGGATCGCCGGGATCAGTTGAACCGGCTGCTGGATAGCCGGGAAGAGTGGCGCAGGCGGCTGGAGAAACTGACGAGCAGTGAAGCAACCCTCAGCGCCAAGTCTCTGCCGGGCGACCGCCCCGAAGTGGCCTCGGCACGCCTGCAGAGTCTGTTGCGGGGCTACGCCGATGAAGCCGGGGTGGAGATCAGCTCGCTGTCGCTGCCGGAGATCGAAGTGGTTGGCGCCTGGCATCTGCTGCAGCAGGTGGTGGTCACACGAGGCACCGAAGCAGCAGTGCTGGGTTTCCTGGAACGTGTGGAGTCAGGCGAGAAGCTGCTCCGGGTAGTGGAATTCAATATGCGTGAGACCGGCGCCAATAATCTGCAAAGCTCGGCGACGGTGGTTGGGTTTTTTCCGCTGCCGCCAAAGTCAAAGGCTAACGCTGATGAGTGACCTCCGGGAGATCAATCTGACCATGCTGGAACAGGTGCTGCTCTCCCAGGGCATGGTGCCGGCAGAGGATTACGAGTCGAGCGGGACCATCCTCTGCACCAGCGGGATCAGCGGGACGCAGCAGCAGAAGGTCCGCTTTATGTTGAGCGGGGCCCGCCACTTCCAAACCATCGATAATGAGGCCATGGAGCGCGCGATACGCTTCTGGCGGGCTGAACTCTCTCCGGGCAAGGAGGATGGTGACACGGGAGAGGAAGCGCTTGAGGCCGACGAAGAGCACCTGAAGGAGATCGCATCAGACGCGCCGGTGATCCGGCTGGTCAATCACTTTATCGCCCGGGCCCTGGATCTCTCCGCCAGTGATGTCCACTTTGAACCGGAAGAGAATGGACTGGAGGTGCGCGCCCGGGTGGATGGTGTGATGGTGAAGCTGGACTCCATCTCTGCTGCCAAACGCACCGCGGTGGCCTCCAGGCTGAAGCTGATGGCACGTATGGATATAGGTGAAAAGCGGCTGCCGCAGGATGGCCGTATCAGTTTCCCCCTGGGTGGAAAACGGCTTGACCTGCGCGTCTCCACGCTGCCGGGTGTGCACGGCGAATCCATCGTACTGCGTATCCTGGACCGAGGTGACCTGGGCGCTGATCTGGACAGCCTCGGGATGCCTCCGGGGTTGTTGGCGCGCTATAACGCGATGATCCAGCAGCCGAACGGAATGATCCTGATCACCGGCCCGACCGGCAGCGGCAAAACCACGACGCTCTATGCCACCCTGGACAAGCTGAATACCGGTACCCAGAAGATTATCACCGTGGAGGATCCGGTGGAGTACCAGCTGCCCGGGGTGACTCAGGTGCAGGTCAATTCCGCAATCGGACTGACTTTTGCGACCGGACTGCGCTCCATCGTGCGCCAGGATCCGGACATCATCCTGATCGGTGAGATACGCGACCAGGAGACTGCGGATATCGCCAGTGAATCAGCGCTGACAGGCCATCTGGTGTTCTCCACCCTGCATACCAACGATGCGGCCGGGGCGGTAAGCCGACTTATAGATATGGGTGTCGAACCCTACCTGATCAGCGCCAGCCTGCTGGCAGTGCAGGCACAGCGCCTGGTAAGACGGATCTGTCCACACTGTATTGCCGAGCATCCGCTGCAGGAGGAGGAGGCGCAGGTACTGAACCTGTCACGCCAGACATTACCTGTGATCAAACGCGGTGGAGGCTGCGAAAACTGCGGCGGAACCGGCTATCGGGGCCGCATCGGATTGTATGAGCTGATGCCTTTCTCCTCAGCCATTCGGCGGCTGGTCAACTCCGGAGCGGATACGGATGCAATCCGGGAGCAGGCAGTGACCGAAGGTATGATTACGCTGCGCCAGGATGCACTGGATAAGTTGAAACTCGGAATCACCACACCGGAAGAGGTGATCAGGGTTACCAGCGCCCGGCATTGATTTCTTAGCGCAGTTAGATCGACGGTATCTGTTTACCTCAATCCCTGGATCATCGAATAGAACTACCTGTGATCAATTCACTAATGGTGTTATTCTGTATGGTTATTAAAGTTTAATAAACACAAGTTTATGCAGCACTTTAAATACACGGCGGTAGATCGCAAGGGAGCCCAGATTAGCGCAGCGGAGCTGGCTGACAGCGAATCTGAGCTAATCCACCGTCTGCGCGGCAAAGGGCTCAGCCCGATAAGAATTGAGCTGGATTCCGGCGGGACAAAGAGCGCGATCTCCTCTGAAATACGCAATGCCGATCTGGTAGATATCCTGCGCGGTTTGGGCACTCTGTTTGCCTCTCATATTCCGGTCGACCGGGCTCTGGGGCTGCTGGCACAGACCACAGACCGTGAGCCGGTGGTGCAGCTGGTGACGGGCTTGAGGGAAAGCGTCAGCCGGGGCGAGAGCCTGGCCGGGTCCATGGCCCAGCGATCCGATGTCTTTCCGAAGCTGGTGATCTCCATGATCAAGGCGGGTGAAGAGGCGGGTATTCTGGAACAGCTGGTTCCGCAACTGGCCGATTTCCTGGATGAGCGGGAACAGACCAAGAAGCAGATCATATCCGCACTAATCTACCCTGCCTTCCTGTTGGGAGTGGGGGTGATCTCTGTAGCGCTGCTGATCGGTTTCGTGGTACCCAGTTTTGCTGATCTGTTCAGCCAGATGAAGGAGGGCATACCCGCGTCGGCCGCATTTCTTTTGGCCATGAGCGACTGGATCAGGAACTGGGGATGGACTCTGTTGGTGGCTCTGCCGACCCTGCCCCTGGGCTGGCGCCTGATGAACAGGATGCCAGAGATGAAGTTCAGGCGCGATCGCTGGCTTTTGCACTCACCACTGTTCGGAACCCTGGTGCTGTACCAGGATTCGGCTCTTTTCTGCCGTACGCTATCTGCGCTGCTGGCGGCGGGGGTGCCGTTGATTCAAGGGCTTGCGATCACCCGCGGCGTGTTGTCGAACGAGGTATTGCAGCAAGGGGTGATGGCAGCGGAGGAGAAGGTGCGAGCCGGCAGCGGTCTGGGCCGGGCGCTTGAGGCTAACACCGAGTTTCCGACTCTGTTGAGCCGCCTGCTGGCCGTGGGTGAGGAGTCCGGTCGGACCCATGGCGTGTTGAACCAGCTCGCCCTCCGCTATGACCGCCAATTGAAGGAGCGCCTCTCCCGCCTGGTTTCGTTGATCGAACCGGTGTTGATCCTGGTACTCGGTGTGGTGGTTGGCGGCATAGTAATGACGATGCTGTCCGCTGTCTTCAGCATAAATGACATGGGAATGTGAGCCAGTTCCGGCCATGCCCGGGATTACCACCCGTGGCGGCATGGCCAGATCTTCCGGAAGCGGAGGTCTGCCGCCTGCAGGCTGACTGCCTCTGCTCTGGTAAGAGGCACGACTAGGGGTAATGACAAGAACGAGAGTTGTATCCTTGACTAAAGTTCGGGTATAAGTCTGACGTTAAATTGCAGGAGCGGGCCCGTCCCACGTACGCATCAATCGGCACCTGAAGGAAACAAACTTAATGGTTATGACTGTGCATTTTCCAACCAAATCCAAGATTTCGAGTGTGCTGCTCCCCCTGGCTTTCAGCATGCTGGTCTCCGGCTGCGCGGGACTCAACCCCAGGGAGCAGCAGGGGAGCATTTTCGACGTGCAGTTGAGCCCGGAGTCCGAGTGTTGTGATGATATCGCTGTGACTCAAAAACGGGGGGGATTTTCCTCAGGGAAGAGCACCGCCGCTCTGGAGCCTCCGGAACAACCTGCTGCACGTCGCCCGAAAGGCACCTTCAACCAGAGCGGCAGCTTGCCCAAGCCTGCCGTAGACGACAAGGCGCCGCCGGTAAGAAACGCGCTGCTTGCGCCGACCGGGAAAGGCAGACCGACTGACAAGCTGGTGCTGAACTACGAGCAGGCTGATTTGCGGGTGGTCGTCGAGGAGCTGGCAGATCTGCTCGGAATCAACCTGCTGACCAGCACGCCGATAACTGGCACAGTGACCTTCAAAACAGATTCGCAGAACAGCCTGATGCGGCGCGACATCTGGCCGCTGTTCAGGCTGCTGCTGGCCAACGCCGGTTTGAGCCTGGTCCAGCGGGGCGATTTTTTTGAGGTGACCCCCGGTACCGGTGATGCCCTCGGACAGATCTCCCTGCAGGGCATGGAGGGCAAATCCCAGTCGCCACTGATCACCCAGATCACGCCACTGAGGTTTGTGGAGGCAGTCAATGCGATCGAGCTGCTGACTCCCATTCTGGAGGGCAACGGACGGATCACTACGGCCAATAACAGCAATATGCTGGCGATCACCGCATCACAGGACCGGCTGGAAAAAATCAACCAGCTCCTGCAACTGGTGGATATCGACCCCTTTCAGCACCGTGGCATCAGGCTCTTCTATCTGCAGAATGCCGATGTGGAGTATGTTGCCGGGGAGCTCAGCGGTATCCTTGAGAAGATCGAGGGGAATAGAGGCACCTACCAGGTACAGGGATTGAAGCGCATCAATGCCCTTCTGGTCGTGTCGCCGCCTCAGCGCGGGTTCAAGGAGGTTGAGCGTTGGATAGGGATTCTGGATGAGGCCGGCAGTACCCAAAGCGAGCAGATGTTTGTCTACCGGATGAAAAGTCTGAGCGCGGTTTCCGTGGCGAAGACGCTGAATGAGGTGTTCAGACAGGAGGGCGACATGATGCCACCCGCGGAGAGCGAAGCCGGGCTCTCCCGGGTCAGCAGGCAAAGCAGTTCAAGGGTACCCGGGCTGGAGCAGAGCACAGAAAAGCCGGCAGCCGCCAAATCTGCGGAAGCGGCCGGTGGGGATGCAACCGGGGGCGGCGTCTCGGCAAACCTCAATCTGGTAATCGTAGCGGACGAGGAGACCAACAGCCTGCTGGTGCGCGCCACGCCGCGTGACTACCGGCAGCTGCTGACCACCCTGTCGCGCATGGACCAGCCACCGCTGGAGGTGGTGATCAGCGTGATCATCGCCCAGGTGACGCTCAACGACAGCACCGCTTTCGGCATCGACTGGAAACATGTATGGGACAGTGCCGGCAGCTTTGTCGGGACAGGTTTCGGCGTATTGAGCGAGCTGACTTCGTCCGATGGTTCGGCAGTAGGCCTGGTTGTCAACAGCAAACACGGAGATCTGACAGGGGTGTTGAATACCCTGGCCGGCACCAACAAGGTCGATGTCCTCTCCCGCCCCACCATATTGGTGAAGAATAATCAGGAGGCAAGCATCAAGGTCGGCTCCCAGCAGCCGGTGATCACGGCCCAGAAGTCAACAACAGATGCCATTCCAACTGTCTCCAACGACGTCTCTTATCGCGATACAGGTATAGAGCTGACGGTAAAGCCACAGATCAACGAAGAAGGCATTATTCAACTGGAGATAGACCAGGCGCTCTCTTCGATTGGGCAGAACAGTGCCGTGCCGGGCTTTCCATCCTTTGACAATCAGCAGATCAATACTGTAGCGGTGGTGGCGGACCGCTCTTTGATCATGATTGGGGGGCTGATCGAGACCACAACCAGAAACCAGGATGAGTATGTGCCTTTTCTTGGGTCAATTCCGGTGATCGGAGCCGCGTTTGGCACCACCACTTTGAGTACGATCAGAAGAGAGCTGGTGCTGATGATCGTACCGGAGATCGTCGATCCAAATGGTGGCGAGGCGTTCTACAAGGCGTTTCGTAACCGCGTGAAGTACGCCGCGGCGTTACTGGAGAGCTCTTTTTCGGAAGGGTCCTGGAAGCCCATGGGCTTACAGGAGAAAGCCCAGCGCATATTCGTACCCGAGAGATAACTTCTCAATTACCTCGTGCGAGTTTGGAACCAATAGCTGAACTGCAGAGAGAACTGAATAATTACGCCATATTTGCGAGGTCGGTAATGAATGGATCAAGATTAAGGGGTTTTACACTGATTGAACTGCTGGTGGTGATGGCTATCATCGCCATGCTGGCGGCACTCGTCGGCCCCACCCTGTTTGACAAGCTGGGGGGCTCGAAGCAAAAGGCGGCAGCGGCCCAATTGAGCATGATCGAATCCGCTCTGGACTCCTATCGGCTGGATGTGGGCAAATACCCGCGAAACCTCGAAGATCTTAATGAGGATTCCGGATCGAATCCGGCCTGGGCCGGCCCCTATCTGAAAAAAGGCATACCTCTGGATCCCTGGGGCAACAAGTACGAGTACCAACAACCGGGGAAACACAACCGCAAGGGCTACGACCTCTACTCATTCGGAGCCGACGGCAGAGATGGGGGGACAAATGAGGACAAGGATGTGGTCAACTGGTGACCATCGGCCGACTCTCTGTTGCTGCCGGCTGGCTGGGTGGGAAAGGTTTTACCCTGCTTGAGCTGCTGGTCGTCGTTGCACTGATTTCACTGCTCGTCCTCGTTGTCCCTCCCGCTTTTTTCAATGAATCCACCAGAGAGTTCAACAAAGCGGTGGACTCAGCGCTACTGACGTTGCGGCGGGCCAGACTGGAGGCTGTCATGGAGCGGCGCAGCAATAACGTGACGTTTCCTCGGGAGCGTTCGGAAAATGATCTGCGGAACAGCTGGTTTCATGAGGGGATAGAGGTCGAGATATCCGGTAACAATGTGGATCAACGCCCACAGAGTGTCCAGGTAAAATTTTTTCCCGATGGCAGCAGCAGCGGTGGTGCGCTTGATTTCAAGAGCAAGCTACTGACACGACGAATTCTGATCCAGCCGGAATCAGGGCGAATCGACATCGAACGAGAGTAGTCCAGCGTACTGACTCATGGCCGTAGCAAACAAACAACGCGGATTCACACTGTTGGAGGTGCTGGTTGCGACCACCATCGTCGGCCTGGTGTTCGGCGGGGTGTTCTCAGCCATTGTCGTGAGCAACGATTTGAGCTTCAGGACCCAAAACTCGTTCGCACGCGACGCAAAGCTTCGATTCCTGGCCAACGTCGTCATGCTTTATTCCAGTTATGACGAAAACCCACCCCACTCCCTGCTGCCTGAGGGCAGTCGTTTGGAGTATGAAGAAGTCGCCCTGGAGTTTGCGGGCGAAGAGATCATCCAGACCGGCAAGTTGAAGAAATTCACCTTGGGCGCTTATGACATCGAACCTATCAAGGGACTGATCTGGGTACCGAGGATAATCCCTAATGGATAAGCCGGTTTCCGTGCGCCGAAGCGCCGGCTTCACCCTGCTTGAACTCCTTCTGGCAATCAGTCTGAGTGCCCTGCTGTTGAGCGTCCTGGCCTATGCATCCAGCACTATATCAACCCAATGGAGTAGACAGAATGATCTGTTGCAGGACGATGTAGAGCTGGCTCTCTACCTGCTTCGACTGGAGAGATCGCTTCAGGGCATGTATCCATACACCTACCGGCGCGAGGGGGAGACCCAGTCGTTACTGCTGGTGAAGGGGAGCGAAGATTCCCTTACCTGGGTGAGCACACTCTCACCCGGAAGAATGGGTATGCTGAATGTCTGGCGCCTGCGAAACAGCGAAGCGGGAATACTACTGGACAGGGCACCACTTGCCGGCGGTTTCTCCGAGGAGACGATGAATTGGGGCGGAGTGGAAAGAGTGCCGGGATTTGCAGCGATAAAAATACGCTATGCCTCCGTCTCTAAGATCGACAAGCACTTGGAGTGGATCGATAAGTGGCCCTCTCAAAGCGAAGGCGAGACTGCCAAGGAGCTGCCTAGAGCGGTGCATATCTCTTTCTACCGGCAAAAGCAGGTCGCTCAAGAGCAGCATGCTGATCTGGATCTGATGGCTCTTATCAAAGCGGTGACACCGCAGGCATAGATTTGATGAAAGGAAATGCGCGCAGGCATAGGGGGTTTGTCCTGGTATCCGTTCTCTGGATGAGCGCGCTACTGATTGGCTTTCTTGCGCTGATCTCCCAAAATGCGCAAACCAATGCAGGAGTAGCCATGGCGATATCTTCCAACCGGGCAGATGACCTGGCAATTCAGTCGGCGACAGCCATGATCAGAAAGGGCCTGATCGATTGGAAAAAACTGGGGGGTGAATTTGATATCGGTTCTGTCCGAGAAGCTATTCTGACTCAGCCTGAGTGGCCGCGTGGACTCGACTTCGTGATCATCCCCAACAACAGTAAAATCAATCTGAAATACCTGACCCAGTCCAATATGCGCAGCATTCTTGAGAACAGGAAAAACGTCGATGCCGGTGAGATCGATGGATTGATCCAGGCCTGGACCGACTGGATTGACGCAGATGACAATGCGATGCCCCAGGGTGCAGAGCGCGATTACTACACGGACATGGGGATGCAAAACATGCCGGCCAACAATTTTTTCCAGGTTTCCTCGGAATTGCTCTTTGTCAGAGGTTACAAAGAGGCGTTCAGCGATATAGATGTCAACGCGGTTTTCACCGTCTATGGCAAACACCAAGGAGTGGATTTCAACAGCGCATCCAGAGAAACACTACAATTGATTCCAGGCATGACGGACGAGACAATCGAGCTGATTCTAACGTCGAGAAAAACGCTCGATCTGTCAAAAAGGTCGGAGCTGTCACTGCTGCTGGATGCAGCGGTTTTTCTCGAAGTGCGGTCATGGATTTCAGAAAACAACGCAGACCGTATCTATACCTTAGCCGTGTTCCCCAAATCTCCCGACACTCCGGAATACGCCTACATGGAGGATATCGAATTCGATCCGTTCTGGACCGGTGCAACGACATTGAGTGTCAAGCCATTGGCACGTATTGATCTCAAGCCTTAAACCCGTTTCGAATCAGAACGTGTTACAGGCGTTTATATCACCCTCCTGCAAGCCTTTCTTAAACCAGAAGACACGCTGAGCGGACGTACCATGAGTGAAGGATTCGGGGGTGACGTATCCACGAGTCTGTTTCTGCAGGCGGTCATCGCCTATAGCGCTTGCCGCATTCAGCGCCTCCTCCACATCTCCGCTTTCGAGCAGCTGCCGGGTTCTGTCTGCATCATGCGCCCAGACGCCCGACAGACAATCCGCCTGCAGCTCCAGTTTTACCGACAATGCATTGGACTCGGTCCTGCCCAGCTGCTGTCTGGCCTGCTGTACTTTACTTGAGATGCCCAGCAGATTCTGAACGTGATGGCCGATTTCATGAGCAATGACATAGGCCTGGGCAAAATCCCCCGGCGCCTGATGACGCAATTTCAGATCCCGGTAGAAGCTGAGGTCGATATAGGCCTTCTGATCCGCCGGGCAGTAAAACGGTCCCATTGCTGCCTGACCCAAACCGCATGCTGACTCGACCGAGCCACTGAACAGCACCAGCTTCGGCTCCTGATAACGCCTGCCCAGCCGCTCGAACACCCTGTTCCACGCATCTTCGGTGTCGGCCAGCACCACCGATACAAACCCGGCCAGTTGTTGCTCCTCCTCGGTAGGCTGGTATTGCACAGACTCAGTACCCGAGCCTCCCAGCATGCCGCCACCCTGGTTCAATATAATGCTGGGATCCACACCGAAATACATTGCGATCAGTGCCAGCACAATGACTCCGATACCGCCACCGCCTGCCTTGCGGGCTATTCCCGAACCTCGCCGGTCCTCAACATTTTGACTGCTTCTTCTCCCCTGCCATCTCATCGTTGTCGCCCCTTGAGTCTCTATCTGTCTGCTATTGGCATTTTATACGGGCTCGACAAGAAGTGGGCATAAAACAGTATGCAAATTGAGGCCCCCGCTGCTTGCAGCGGAGGCCTCAATCCCTGCTGATTGCACACTGACCGGCAATCGTTATTACCAAACCTATCCTCGGGCCGACTATGTTGGCGGTTTATGCCGATATAGCCCTGCCGGCAGGAGTCAGTTCAGCTCAGCTCACTCCCAAGAGACCAACTCTAATTCGAAAATAAGTGTCGCGTATGGACCAATTTTTGGAGTTGAACCCATTACGTCATAAGCGAGATTGGACGGGACAAATACCGTCCATTTAGCGCCCGGCTTCATCATGGTAATAGCCTCAACGAATCCGCGTATCACGCCATTCAGTTCGAAACTGGCTGGCTCTCCCGGTTGTGAGCTGTCAAACTCTGTACCATCTATCAAGGTACCTCGATAGTTGACCCATACCTTGGAATTTAGTTTGGGAGATGCTCCTTCTCCAGCCTTATGCTCGATATACTGCAAACCGGATGGGAGCACCACTACACCTGGTTTACTTTTGTTCTTCTGCAGAAAAAGTTCACCAGCCAACCGCGCTTCCTCTGCCTTGGCACTCTCTTCCTCAGCTAATTTCTGGCGGTAGGTCTGCATCGCAGCACTCATTTCTTCCTTACTCATGCGGAGGTTGTTGCCCTGCTGAACATCATTTGCAGCAGCGGAAAATGCCTCCATATCCACCTTTGTTCCCTGTCTGAAAAATTGCTGTATGTATTGATAGCCAAGCGTATAGCTAAACTTCTTTTCCAGCGTATCCAGCTCAAATGCCTGAGCCGCTCCGGTTAGGGATATAGTAATCACCAGAAAAAGCGAAGACCGTAGAAACTGTGACATAAACACTCCTTGAGAACACTTTAGATTGATAAAAAAAGATTGTGAATTGGATTAGCGCCTTACATCAAATTCTTAACATTTCAGCCTTATTGTCAATCTGCAACTGGCACCGGCAGGTTGTTGAACAATGCACCTTACTCTTTGTTACTTATCGGCTGAGTATCTCGGGAACTTGACCGATACTTAAATTGGAAGGATAAAACAAACACGAAAACCGGATCTTTTTGATCTATATTTGAGAACGGCGTTTACTGTGTGTCCTTAAATTAAAGAAGAGTGAATAACCTCAATAAAATTCTGTCGACACTCAGCCGTTCTCTCTTTCGCCAGCCTCCTTAATCTCCTCCAGCTCCTCCCAACGCAGGTAACTGTCGGCCAGTTCTGCCTCCACTGCAGCGATATTCTGGTTTACAGCGGATATAGCCGCGCCACCCCGCTTGTAGAAACCAGGTGCCGTAATCTCGGTTTGCAGCGAAGCCAGCTTCCGCTCAAGCGACTGAATTTTTTCGGGAAGAATTTCAAGTTCGCGTTGTTCCTTATAACCCAGCTTTTTCGATTGCACTCTGGGCTTTTCCGGGATTGCTCTCTGGACTGGCTTTTTTACTGTGACCCTTTGACCCACTTCCGGTCGCTGACGCAACCAGTCATCGTACCCACCAACATACTCAACCACTCTTCCGTTACCCTCGAACACCAGTGTACTTGTCACTACGCTGTTGAGGAAAGCGCGGTCATGGCTGACCAGCAGCAGAGTTCCGTGGTATTCGAGTAACAGCTCCTCCAAAAGTTCCAGCGTCTCCATATCCAGATCGTTGGTGGGCTCGTCCATCACCAGTACATTGGCCGGCCGGGTGAACAGCCGGGCAAGCAGCAGGCGATTGCGCTCTCCACCCGAGAGTGCACTTACCGGCTGCCTGGCGCGGTCGGGGGTGAACAGAAAATCCTGCAGATAGCTGATGACATGTTTCGATTGGCCGTTGACAGACAGAGTATCGCTGCCATCTGCCAGATTGTCGCGTACCGATCTGGACTCATCCAGCGCGGCACGCAGTTGATCGAAGTAGGCCACCTCCAGTCTGGTCCCGAAGCGCACGCTGCCGCTGTCGGGTTTGAGCCGGCCCAGCAACAGATTCAGCAGCGTGCTCTTGCCGATGCCGTTGGGACCGATGACGCCTATTCTGTCGCCGCGCATAATGCTGACGGAAAGATCCTTCACCACCGGCTTCTCATTCCAGGCGTAACTGATTCCCTCTACCTCCACCACCAGCCTGCCGGAGTGCTCTGCGTTTTGCATCGACATTTTCACCTGTCCCTGCACCTGCCTGCGCCGGCTGCGCTCGTCGCGCATCTCCTTTAATGCACGCACACGCCCTTCATTTCGCGTGCGCCTTGCTTTTATACCCTGGCGAATCCACACCTCCTCCTCAGCCAGCCGCTTGTCGAACCGCTCATTAGCCTTCTCCTCGGCATTTAGCGCCTCCTCCTTGCGGCGTAGAAAATTGGCATAATCGCCGGGCCAGTCACTGACACTGCCGCGGTCCAGCTCGATGATACGGGTAGCCAGCTTCTGCAAAAATGTGCGGTCGTGGGTAACAAACAGCAGCGCGCCGTCGTAACCGAGCAGAAACTGCTCCAGCCAATCGATGGATTCAATATCCAGATGGTTGGTGGGTTCGTCCAACAGCAGCAGGTCCGGCTTCCTGACCAGTGCGCGTGCCAACAGCACCCGCCGTTTGAGCCCGCCGGAGAGTGCCGAAAACTCGCTCTCCGCATCGAGCTGCAGGCGTGTCAACACGCTCTCCACCAGCTGCTCAGTCTGCCAGCCGTGAGCAACTTCCAGTTGATGCTGTACTTCGGAGAGCTGCTGCAGCAGTGCTTCGCCCGATTCCGATTCGAGTCTTACGGCCAGCCGGTGATAGCTCCTCACCAGCTCACTCAGTTCTCCCAAACCCGACGCGACCACATCGAATACCGGACCGCTGATTTCCTCCGGTACCTCCTGGGTAAGTCGGGTAATCTTCGCCCCCTGCCGCACTGCCATCTCTCCGTCATCGGGTTGCAGGTCCCCCGCAATCAACTTCATTAACGTGGATTTGCCGGCTCCGTTTCGGCCCAGCAGGCAGATCCTCTCGCCCTCACTTATCGAAAACGACAGGTCCTCCAACAAAGGCGGCCCACCAAAACCGAGTTGTATATGCCGCAGTGTGACCAGCGCCATCAATAACACCTCTCTCATGACTCCATGAGCCGCATGATACCAGCCCAGATCAACAGAGTCGGGAAATTAGCTGATGGATCGGCGTAAATATGTAAAGATTAGCGAAAAGCTTGGCAGCATCGGCACCTACCTGAGACTCAACTATTCGAATCCAGGGTGTCACAGCAGTCGAGTCCGTATTCAACAAACCGGGAGCACCCTGAGTGAAAACCAAGATCCAGCTGAAAGAATCCGATATGCCTACCCACTGGTACAATGTGATGGCCGATATGCCAAACCCACCGGCACCACCGCTGGGGCTGGATGGCAATCCCGTCGGACCTGACGCGCTCGCAGCAATCTTTCCGGAAGCATTAATCATGCAGGAGATGAGCCAGGAGCGCTGGATCTCCATCCCCGAAGAGGTGCGGGATATTCTGCGCCTTTGGCGGCCGTCGCCACTGTACCGGGCCCATCGGCTGGAGCAGGCATTGAAAACCCCGGCGAAGATCTATTACAAAAACGAATCGGTGAGTCCTGCCGGTTCGCACAAACCGAATACCGCGGTGGCCCAGGCATATTACAACAAACAGGCCGGCATCAAACGCCTGACCACGGAAACAGGGGCCGGGCAGTGGGGCTGCTCGCTGGCGCTTGCCGGTCAGATGTTCGGGCTTGAAGTCCGGGTGTTCATGGTCAAAGTGAGCTACCACCAGAAGCCCTACCGGCGCTCCATGATGCAGACCTGGGGCGCGAACGTATTTGCGAGCCCGACCGACATTACCAATTCGGGGAGAACGATTCTTGAGCGGGACCCCGAATCCCAGGGCTCGCTGGGAATTGCCATCTCCGAAGCGGTGGAGGAGGCAGCGAGCAGAGAAGACACCAACTACGCCCTGGGTTCTGTACTGAACCATGTCCTGCTGCACCAGACGGTGATCGGTGAGGAGGCAAAAAAACAGCTGGAGATGGTTGGCGATTACCCTGACATGATTTTTGCACCCTGCGGTGGCGGCTCCAATTTTGGCGGCATTGCTTTCCCTTTCTTTGCCGACAAGGCGGCAGGACGGGAGATTCAACTGGTTGCCGTCGAGCCCACCTCATGCCCCACTCTTACCAAAGGTATATACGCTTACGATTTCGGTGATGCCATCGGCCTGACACCACTGCTAAAAATGTATACCCTCGGTCATGACTTCGTGCCCCCGGGTATTCATGCCGGCGGCCTGCGCTACCACGGCGACTCAGCGCTGGTCAGCCAGCTGCACTATGAGGGGCTGGTGGAAGCGCTGGCGGTCCCCCAGCTGGAGACTTTCGAGGCAGGTGTACTGTTTGCGCGCAGCGAAGGCATAGTACCCGCGCCGGAATCGACCCATGCCATTGCCGCCGCCATTCGCGAGGCGAAACAATGCGCCAAGACGGGCGAGCCCAAGACGCTGCTGTTCAATCTGTCCGGTCACGGCCATTTCGATATGTCCTCTTACGACCGCTATTTCGCGGGGGAGTTGCAGGATTACGCATACCCGGAAGAGGCAATACAGGAGTCGTTGAAACACCTCCCCCAGGTCAAGTTCAACCAGAGCTGATGAAAAAATACCCGGTATCGGATAAAGAGGCGTGGGAGGGTCACGCAGACTGCCTGAGCTGCACACTGCGCAACTCCGTGCTTTTTGCCGGTCTGGAAGAGAAGGATTTCGAAAACATCCATCAACCCATCGATCTCTACACTCTCCCGCCCGGTTCGATTCTGTACCGCGCGGGAGAACCGGGAGACCGTCTGTTCACCATCAGATCCGGTATCCTGAAACTGGTTCAGTATCTGCCCGACGGCACTCAGCGCATCGTCAGATTGTTGCGCTCCACCGATGTCACCGGGCTTGAAGTGTTGCTGGAACAGAAATACCGGCACGATGCGGTGGTGCTGCATTCAACCCAGGCATGCAGTCTTCCGGTAAGCGTGGTGAGAGCCCTCTCCCAATCCAACCCGGCACTGCACAGGGAGCTGCTGAACCGTTGGCAGAGAGCGCTGGTCGAAGCAGATGCCTGGTTAACTGAACTTTCCACCGGGTCGGCCAAACAGCGGGTCGCCAGACTCCTGCTTAGGCTGGTACGCGACGAGCAGTCCAGTCAATGTGCGCTTTTTTCACGTGAGGATATGGGCGCCATGCTTGGCATTACCACCGAGACCGCCAGCCGGACTATTGCGGAGTTCAAACGCAAGAGCCTTCTGGTGGAGACAGCTCCCAACAACTTCCTGCTGGATATCCGAAATCTCGAACGCATTGCTGACGGGTGATTGCGATTTTTCAATGCCTTCATCCGGGGATTGTCTTAGCCTTCCAAAAAATTGCCTGATCATAAAAGAAAGCAGTTCAGATTGTGCGCAATCGCAGTCAGTTACGTCAGCAGGATCATCCTCACAACCAGGGAGCGCCACAATGAAGCAGTTCCTGTTACAGGAAAAGTATCCATTGTTCACATTGGAAGTGGAAAAGCGGGAAACCAGCTTCACCAGCGTTGATCAGATAATCGCTTTTCTGAAGAATAGAATCGATGAGAATAAAGTTGCCAGCTTTATTGCTGTTTTCGATCACTACAGACACACAAAGTCGCTGGAGTGCGGCCAGATAGACGAAGCGATACTGGATGCCAAAAACATTGTTTTCTGTTTCGGCATTACCCTGCCAAACCCCCAGGCAATGGCGGTCAGGCCCCGATCCATAGGCGTGGTGGAGCTGAAGAACACCTTCGTGGTCACCTTCATGGAGGCTCCCATGCCGCTGGCCAATGTGGCAATGGAAGCCTGGGCACAATCAATCAAAAACCGGGAGAGCTTGAAAGAGAGTAAAGATGCCGAACCCTGCTACCTCGCGTAATGGCTCTCCACATAATGTTCCACGATCGATTGAAACTCCCGGGCGATGGCGTCGCCTTTTAACGTGACCGTCTTCACGCCATCCTCATAAACCGGCGCCACCGGCACCTCTCCGGTGCCGGGCAGGCTGATGCCGATGTTGGCATGCTTGCTTTCGCCGGGACCATTGACCACGCAGCCCATGACCGCCACGGACATCTGCTCCACTCCGGGATATCTCACAGACCAGACAGGCATCTGCTCCCTCAAGTAGGCCTGTATATCCTGCGCCAGCTGCTGGAATACAGTGCTGCTGGTGCGACCGCATCCCGGACAGGCTACCACCATCGGCGTGAACGAGCGCAGCCCCATCGTCTGCAGAATCTGCTGGGCAACGATCACCTCCTGGCTGCGGCTGCCACCGGGTTCGGGGGTCAGGGATATACGGATGGTGTCGCCGATACCCTCCTGCAATAGCACCGCCAATGCCGCGGTGGAGGCCACTATTCCCTTGGAGCCCATGCCCGCTTCGGTAAGTCCAAGGTGCAGTGCATAATCGCTGCGTCGGGCCAGTTCCCGGTAGACGCCGATCAGATCCTGCACCCCGCTCATTTTGCAGGAGAGCACGATCCTGTCCCGGCCGAGTCCCAGCTCTTCCGCACGCCGGGCATTGTCCAGCGCCGAGACCACCATGATCTGGCGTATCACTTCATCGTTGTCTTTGGGCTGTCCCGAACGTGAATTCTCATCCATCATGCGCACTACGAGCTCCTGGTCCATTGAGCCCCAGTTGACACCAATGCGCACCGCCTTGTCATAGCGACAGGCCAGTTCGATCATCGAGGCAAACTTTTCGTCGCGTCTGGCGCCACGCCCGACGTTGCCCGGGTTGATCCGGTATTTGGCGAGGGCCTGCGCACATTCTGGATACAGGCTCAACAGTTTGTGTCCGTTGAAATGAAAGTCACCGATCAGCGGCACATTGCACCCTGCTCTGTCCAGCGCCTCCCTGATGGGAGCAACTGCTGCAGCAGCCTGCTCCGTATTAACGGTGATACGCACCAGTTCAGAGCCTGCCCGCGCTAGTTCGGCCACCTGTTTTACCGTTGCCGCCACATCCGCGGTATCCGTATTGGTCATGGATTGGACCACTACCGGCGCAGTGCCACCCAGCGTCACATGGTCAACCCTGACACTTCTGGTAAGGTGGCGTTTCAAGGGATTTTCCGACATCTCTCTTGTCTCACTCGCAGGAAAAGAAAGGAAAAGGAGTCAGACCCCTTTTTATTTCGAAAACGGAAAATTTGGAGATAGTACATCTAATGTAAAAAGAGGTCCGACCCCTTTTCCACTTTTCCTGACCGGTTTATTTCAGCTTCTCGATTCCAAGCATTTTCAGGATGTACTTCTCGTAGATCGGCTCGGAAGTTCCCCGTTTCATCTTGCGAATAAAGTATTTTTCAAAGGCGATCTTGGCCATGTGGACCCATTTACCCTTCTTGAACCAGGCGACGTTACGCGGCGGGAATTGAGGCAGCGCAACAAATGCAGCTCCGTTGTCTCCCATATCGGCAAGGCAGATGGCATTCCAGGTGGCGTTGGTCGATAACTCGCGGCCTGCGATATCATCCGCAATGTTGTGCACGATTGCCGTCACCATCGACTCAATCATGTAGCCTGTTTTGGGCGCTCCGGTAGGCACGGTTGTCGCTTCCACCGGCGGAATGGCGATACTCACACCCGCCGAATAGATATTCGGATAGGTGGGACTGCGCTGGTGGTTGTCGACCAGTACGAAACCTCGCGGGTTGCAGAGCCCTTCCACTTTCGCCACTGCATCCACCCCCCTGAAGGCAGGCAGCATCATACTGAACCTGAATGCAAGCTCATGCTCTTTGTACAGGTGTCCGGAGCCGTCATACTCCTCGACATGCATCTTTCCGGATTCCACTTTAGTCACCTTCGCATTGGTGATCCAGTTGACATGGTGGGCACGCATATCCGACTCCAGAAAACCCTTGGAGTCACCGACACCGCCCAAACCGAGGTGCCCGATGTAGGGCTCCGAAGTGACAAAGGTCATGGGCACTTTGTCGCGCATTTTCCGTTTACGCAGGTCGGCATCCATGATGAAGGCAAATTCATAGGCCGGCCCAAAGCAACTTGCAAAAGGCATCGCACCGATAACAACGTGTCCAGGCTCCTGCAGCAGTTCCTTATACGCCTGGTACGCATTCTGGGCATGGTCGACAGTACAGATTGACTGCGTATGACCAAGCTTTGGGTCCGAACCCTCGATCTCTTCGAATGCCAGACGCGGGCCTGTGGCGATGATCAGATAGTCATAATCGACTGTTTCACCATCCTCCAGTTGCAGCCGGTTACTGGCGGGATCGATTCGCTCGCAACGTTTACCGATAAATCCAATCCCCTTGCGCTCCAGGTGCGGACGTATGTCGAAGGTGACACTTTCCCGGTCTCGCCAACCGACCGCAATCCAGGGATTCGAGGGCACAAATTGAAAATAATCCCGTTCATTGATTACAGTCACCTTATGTGCTGTTGCGAGCATCTCACGAATTTCATAGGCACAGGGCATGCCACCTGTACCTGCACCGAGAATTACGACATGCGCCATCGTTTCTTCCTCCGCCCGGAAGCTTCAGCTGGTAAACGAGCTGTCTGATACCAACAATAACTTAGTACACCGGTTTTTGTGTGGTTATACAGCCCTCTTTTTGGAATGGCAGCGACACGATACATGTCAGTCCCGCTAAAATAAAGCAGATTACGGAGTCAAGTCTTTGATCGTGGATTCTGCGGCCTTGTCACACTGCGATAAACGAGTTTCAAAATCATCGACCTGACCCCGCAGACATAAACCTTCAGTGAAAATCCCGCGACCGGGTCAGCAGGCGGCCCAGCAGGGATGAGTAGTCCCAAAGCCGTCTGGCGATCACGTGCAGCACCTCGCCCTCGCGCTGCACCTCTCCACTCACCCCCAGCAGCCGTGCTTTGAGCAGAACACTGCGCTGCCGCTCCGCCAGCTGTTTCCAGACCACCAGATTGACCTGTCCGGTCTCATCTTCGAGCGTAACGAAAGTGACGCTGTTGGCCGAGGCCGGGCGCTGGCGGCCGGTTACTATTCCCGCGGTTCGGATCAGCTGACCATGTCTGTGTGCACGGACCGCCGCCGCTGTGATCAGCCGGCGCCGTCCAAGCCGGGGCCGCAACAACGCCAACGGGTGGCGCTCCAGCGTCAGCCCCAGGCTGGCATAGTCGGCCCGGATATTCTGGCCTTCAGTCGGAATTGGCAGCGCGGGGGGCGCCTCTTCCACTCCAGCCTCTATCAACGGCAGAGCAGGCTCCGTGCCCATCACCTCCCAGGCGGCCTGATGCCGGTTTCCCGCCAGCCCGGCCAGCGCACCGGCCGCCGCCAGCCGCTGCATATCGCCCTTGTCCAGAGAGGCGCGCCGCGCCAGATCCTGCACCGACAGAAAACCGGCTGGCGCACGGGCAGTGACCAGCCGCTCCACCCCCGACCGTGACAGACCCCTTATCATGCGCAGACCGAGGCGCAATTGCGGCTCAGGGGAACCGGCGGCAGCCTCCAGGGTGCACTCCCATTCACTCAGTCGGACATCCACCGGCGCTACCGCCACACCCTGCCGGCGCGCCTCCTGGATCAGCTGGGCCGGCGCATAAAATCCCATAGGCTGGCTGTTGAGCAGGGCCGCGAAGAAGGCCGCCGGATGGTGCCATTTGAGCCAGGCCGAAACGTACACCAGCAGCGCGAAACTGGCGGCGTGGGACTCCGGGAAGCCGTACTCGCCGAAGCCCAGGATCTGCTGATAGATGCGTTGGGCAAAGGACTCCTCGTAGCCGCGCGCAACCATCCCTTCGACGAGCCTGGATTCGAACTGCTGCAGTGTGCCGCGGCGGCGCCAGGCGGCGATCGAGCGTCTCAGCCGGTCCGCCTCGCCGGGGCTGAAACCGGCTGCCACCATCGCCACCTTGATCACCTGCTCCTGGAAAATGGGCACCCCCAGCGTCCGACCCAGCACCGCCTCCACCTCCGGCGAAGGGTAGACCACCGGCTCCGCCCCCTGGCGGCGGCGCAGATAGGGGTGGACCATCTCCCCCTGGATGGGACCGGGGCGGACAATGGCCACCTCGATCACCAGGTCGTAGAAACAGGCCGGCTTCAGGCGCGGCAGCATCGCCATCTGTGCGCGGGATTCGATCTGGAAGACGCCGGTGGTCTCCGCCCGCTGGATCATGGCATAGACCGCAGCATCCCCGGCCGGAACCTGGCGCATTCCCAGCGGCGGCGCCGAGCCGCGCCAATGGTTGATCAGATCGAACGCCCTGCGGATGGCCGACAGCATACCCAGCGCCAGGCAGTCCACCTTCAGCAGCCCCAAGGTCTGCAGATCATCCTTGTCCCACTGGATCACGCTGCGCCCCTGCATGGCGGCGTTTTCGATCGGCACCAGCCGCGACAAGGGTCCGCGCGAGATGACGAAACCGCCGACATGCTGGGAGAGATGGCGCGGCGTATGCTGGATCTGCGCGGTCAGCGCCAGCAGCTGCCTGATAGCGGGATTGTCCGGATCGAAGCCCGCCTCCCGTACCCGTTCCGGCAGCGCCTCCCGTCCATCCCACCAGCTCAGATTGGATGCCAGCCTGTCCACCTGGTCCGGATCCAGGCCCAGCGCCTTGCCCAGGTCGCGGATGGCACTTCGGGGCCGGTAGCTGATCACCGTCGCCGCCAGCGCCGCCCGCTCCCTGCCGTACTTTTCGTAGATATACTGAAAAACCTCCTCGCGCCGCTGGTGCTCGAAATCCACGTCGATATCCGGAGGCTCTCCCCGCTCCCTGGAGATGAAGCGCTCGAACAGCATCTCCATCCGGGCAGGGTCCACTTCGGTAATCCCCAGACAGTAGCAGACCGCCGAGTTGGCAGCTGATCCACGTCCCTGGCAGAGAATCCCGCGCGCGCGCGCAAAACGGACGATATCGTGCACCGTCAGAAAATAGGGTTCGTAATCGAGCTGCGCAATCAGTGCCAGTTCGTGCTCCACCAGCTCACGCACCCGTTGCGGTACCTCGCCGCTCCAGCGCTGTGCCATGCCCGCCTCGGTCAAACAACGCAGATGGGCCGCCGCGCTGATACCGGCAGGCACCAGTTCGGAGGGATACTCGTAACGCAGCTCATCCAGGGAGAAGCGGCACTGCCCGGCCAGCCGCAGCGTCTCCAGCAACAGTGCCTGCGGATAGAAACGTGCCAGCCTGGTGCGGCTGCGCAGGTGGCGTTCGTTGTTGGACTGCAACGCCAACCCCGCTTCGGACAGGTTTCTTCCCAGACGTATGGCCGTCATCGCATCCAGCAGCGGCCGCTCGGCAGGTTCGGACATCAGTACCCCGCCCACGGCCACCAGCGGCAAGCCGCTGGCGCTGGCCAGCGATTGCAACAGCGCCAGCCGTGGCCGGTCGGCACCGGTGCGGTGCAGCTCCACACCGATCCAGGCACGTTCCGGAAAATGGGACCGCAACCAATCGGCCTGAGACAGATCCGGTTCAGATCCCGGCAACAGGATAGCCAGGCAATCACCCAAGCCCTGTTCGACATCACCGCGCTGCAGTCGGTAACTTCCTTTACCGGCGCGCTGCCGGCCCAGCGTAATCAGCTGGGAGAGATCACCGTATCCTGACCGGCTGGTGGCCAGCAGTACCAGCCGCAACCCATCCGTCAGCAGAATCTCGGATCCGACGATCAACGGCAGACCGCAGCTTTTCGCCTCGGCATGGGCCCGCACCACGCCCGCCAGGGAGCATTCATCGGTAATGGCCAGGGCACTGTAGCCCTGCTCATGGGCACGCCGTACCAGCACCTCGGGGTGAGATGCGGCGCTCAGAAAGCTGAAATTGGTGCGGCAGTGCAGCTCTGCGTAGTCGATAGTCGGCATGGGACCCTTATACTGTATTTTTGTACAGTATAAGGCACATTTCAGCCTGATGAAATGGAAGGAAGGCCAAGGGCCAAGGGCCAAGGGCCAAGGGCCAAGGGCCAAGGATAAAGTAGGTAGATGCTTTGTGTAATTCTAGTGGCAGCGTTCTTTTCTGCCGATAATCTGAATCAGTAGGTTAAAAATTTTGTGCGCTCAACATATCCCTGGCCTTCTGCCTTCTGCCCCTGGGCCTTGGCCCTTGCCCCTATCAAAACAGCCTGGATCCGACCTTCCTTTAAAAAATCTGCCGAAAGGTGTCAGGAACTCGCTATCAGATCCCGGTAGGCATGCCAGCTGGCATAGCCCACCAGCGGCATAAACACAGCCAGACCGATGAAAAAAGTGATCAGGCCGAGGCCTACAAACATTACGATCAGAGCAGCCCAGAGCATGAGTGGCCGGATGTTTGTACGCACCGCGGACAGACTGGTAATAACCGCTTCCATCACATCGGTCTTGCGGTCAACCAGCATCGGTACAGCCACCACGCTGATGCTGAACGCAGCCAATGCAAAAAAACTTCCGCTGATGATTCCCATCGCCAGGAAAGCAGGACTCTCACCCGATAAAATCAGTACCTGGAGCAGTTCATCGAGTCTGGGGGTGATGCCGGTATAGAAGATTGCGAATACAAAATTTGCCGCCATCATCCAGAACAGCAGCAGCAGCATAAGAACCAGGCCCATGGCAAACAGATTGAACGGATTGGCGCGCCAGGCGACAAACGACTCACCCATATCCGGTGTCTGATCCCGTTCCAGCCTTCTGCTGACATCATAAAGCCCAAGTGCAAGAAACGGTGTCACCAGAAAATAACCCGCGGTCAGAGGCGGTACCAGAAAGAAGCGGTTACTCAGGTAAAGCCAGACCACCAACAGGTAACTGACCAGAACGAATATCAAACCGTATATCAGACTGATTGCCGGTGCCCTTCTAAAATCAGCCCAGCCCGCTTCTATCCATCGCCAAGGGTGATCCAGGGTTACTTCCTTTACCAGTATCGGTGCACCTTTGGAAACCTGGGCCTCCGGAGTTGTAAGTGACATAAATTCTCCCTATAGACTTATTATATTAAGTTAGTTTCAGAATTCGCTGAGCGAAAATATTCAGCCGTGTTTTAAACTTCATACTCATTAAAAGCAAGGCAAAAACTGCCCGATACCGACCAGCGGGGCGATTTCTGCATGTTTCAGAGTGTGCAGCCGACCAAGTTTATGTGGGTATATAAAAATATTTTAAAAGAAGTTTAATATCTTCTGATTTTTTAGAAGAACAGAAAATTATTTTCTCCTGAATTGATATATGTCATATTGGGAGTATATTGATACGTCAAATCACACAATATTGACCTATCAGTATGCCAGGCGGTTGTGAAGCGGCAATTCCGGTGACGGATTTGTTTGAAAGTGAGGGGATTGATAGCGGGAGCTTTTATGGCAGTTCAGGAAATCCACTCAACAGGAACGGAGGCGACCTACATTCTCCGGCCCAATCAGAGCCTGAATGCAGGTCAGGTTTGCCTGGCAACCTGCGTCATTTGCGCAGCGCTGCTGGGAGTGACCCTCTACTTTTCTATGCAGGGGGCCTGGATGGTGATACCTTTCACCGGTCTGGAAGCGATAGTACTGGTCACCGCTGTCTGTTTACAATGTAAATGGTCCGGACAGCAACAGGTTGTGGAGATTTCTGAAACGACTGTCCGCACCAGCAAAGGAGTCCACTCCGATAAAGGGGTCAGTTTTTCCAGAGGATGGCTGAAGATTGCGTTGCTCGATGCGCCCTACAGCTGGCACCCTAAAAAACTGGTTATCGGTTCACACGGACGTTATGTGGAAATCGGAGCGTTTCTGGAAGAGAGTGAGCGCGAAAAGCTGGCGTCGAAGCTACGTACCGCGTTGCAGTAGTATTTAGAACAGTAACCAAAAAGTAAATCTGGCAAATCAAAACTAAAACCAAAAACCCGACAAAAAAATGTCCGGAGTAGAGAGCGTATGTGCTTTAAGCGAATTTACACATTAAAACCATTGTTGTTGATTCTGGGGATGCTGTTGCTGGGCACAGCGCATGCGGAATTTGGAGTCAACTTTCCCGAACCTGCCGGTGAACTGGCTCAGGACATCTACGATGTTCATATGCTGACGATGCAAGTCGCCACGTTCCTGTTGATCATCGTTTTCTCCATTGTCCTCTACTCGATCTACTTCCACCGCAAAAGCCGTGGTTACCCAGCTGACCAGAACTTTCATAACACCTGGTTCGGGCACTGGTCCTGGGTGATCGTGCCGGTGATGGTGCTTGGCGTAGACTTCACTATCGCCCACAATGCCAACAACGTGCTGAAAACGGTGTGGGAGGTTCCGCATGAGAAGGAGATTATGGATGTCAAGGTGACCGGCCATCAATGGTGGTGGGAGTTTGACTATCTCGACAGCGGCGTCAAGGTGGAGAGCCGCGCACTCACCAAGGAGCAGTCCGGCGATCTCTATCTGCGCGACGTCGACAACCGACTGGTCCTGCCCACCGGCAAGAAAATCCGTTTTCTGCATACTTCCGGCGATGTCAACCACGCCTTCTGGGTGCCAGAACTGGCTTTCAAAAAGGATGCCATCCCGGGTTATGTGACCGAGACATGGATCGAACTGGATCGTGAAGGCGTGTTCCGCGGTCAATGTGCGGAGCTCTGCGGCACCTGGCATTCGCGCATGCCGATCGTGGTGGAAGCGGTATCAGGCGACAAATTCAACCAGTGGGTGGACGAGCAGAATGCCGTCAAGGTGGCTGCCGCAGCGGAAGCCGCCAGTGACAAAGCCTGGAGCAAAGAGGAGCTGATGGCCAAGGGTGAGGAGCTTTTCAACACCAAGTGCGCCGCCTGCCACCAGATCAACGGCACCGGTCTGCCGCCGGCATTTCCACCGCTCAAAGGTTCGCCCATCGCAAAGGGTCCGATCGAAGGCCACTTGCATATTGTACTCAAGGGTAAAGAGGGTACTGCCATGCAATCCTGGAGTTCGCTAAACGATCTGGAAATAGCGTCAATTATCACTTATGAACGTAATGCCTGGGGAAATGACACCGGCGATGTCATTCAGCCCGCAGACGTAAAGAACGCGCGTTAAGAGGGAGATCAGTAAAGATGACAACAACCACTATGAGTCACGACGATGCCCATCATCATGGGGCACCTACTGGCTGGAAACGCTGGCTCTACAGCACCAACCACAAAGACATCGGCACCCTTTATCTTCTGTTTGCGCTGACCATGTTGTTTCTGGGGGGTGCCAGCGCGATGTTGATTCGTGCCGAGCTGTTTCAACCGGGCATTCAGCTGATCGATCCGGACCTGTACAACAATCTGGTCACCAACCACGCGCTGCTGATGATCTTCGGCGCAGTGATGCCGGCTGCCGCCGGTCTGGCAAACTGGATGATACCGCTGATGATCGGCGCACCGGATATGGCGCTGCCACGCATGAACAACCTGAGCTTCTGGATTTTGCCGGCTGCGGCGACCATGCTGATACTGTCATTCGTGGTTCCCTTCTTTCCAGGTGGCGGAACCCAGATCAACACCGGCTGGACCATCTACCCGCCATTGTCGGTGCAGGTGGGCATGTCAATGGACTTCCTGATCTTCGCCATTCACCTGCTGGGCATCTCCTCCATCCTGGCGTCTATCAACATTATCGTCACACTGTTGAACATGCGTGCACCGGGCATGACACTGATGAAGATGCCGATGTTCTGCTGGACCTGGCTGGTTACTGCCTTCCTGCTGATCCTGGTTGTACCGGTATTGGCTGGTGGCGTCACCATGCTGTTGTTTGACCGTCACTTCGGTACCAGTTTCTTCGATGCCGCCGGTGGTGGCGATCCGGTGCTGTTCCAGCACCTGTTCTGGTTCTTCGGCCACCCAGAGGTGTACATCCTGTTGCTGCCATCGATCGGCGTGCTGTCGCACGTGATTCCGACCTTCGCCCGCAAGCCGCTGTTCGGTTACCGCTCCATGGTGGGTGCGATGCTGGCGGTGGCCACCATCGGTATGGTGGTCTGGGCACATCACCAGTACACCATCGGCATGTCGCTGGGTGCGGTCACCTATTTCATGGTAGGCACCATCCTGATCTCGATTCCGGTCGGCCTGATGGTATTCAACTTCATCGCCACCATGTGGCGCGGTGCCATGACCTTTGAAACGCCGATGCTTTTCGCGGTTGGCATCATCCTGATGTTCACCTTTGGTGGATTGAGCGGCGTGATGCTGGCAGTGGTGCCGGCAGATATGCAGTACCACGACAGCATGTTCGTGGTCGCCCATTTCCATTATGTGTTGATGCCGGGCGCAGTCTTCGGCCTGTTTGCGGGAGTGTTTTACTGGCTGCCGAAATGGACCGGCAACATGTATGATGAGCGGCTTGGCAAGATCTTTTTCTGGGTCAACGTGATCGGCTTCAACATCACCTTCTTTCCCCAGCATTTCCTGGGACTGGCCGGGATGCCCCGCCGTATCATCGATTACAACGTCATGTTCACCGAGTTCAATATGTTGTCCAGTATCGGTGCGATGATATTTGGCTTCAGCCACCTGCTCTTCCTCTACATTGTCATCCAGACAATACGCGGCGGGAAGAGCCTGAAAAAATCGGAGAACAGGTCCTGGGAAGGCGCGAAAGGACTTGAGTGGGAAGTCGGTTCACCACCCGATTTTCATACTTGGGAGACGGCGCCTCAAATCAAATGAGGCGATAGAGAAAATGACCGCGCCAAATCAGGACAGCGAACTCAGACGCAAAAACATCCGGCTCGCCCTGCTGCTGGGCGGGTTGGCGCTGTTCTTTCTGCTCACTTCCTTTCCGTTCTGGATGAACCTGTTTTCGGTCGCGGGTGATCTGGGCAGATGAATCCGGCTGCATCAACTGATTCGGGCAGACGCAGGACCACGCTGTTATTGGCAGGGCTGGCGCTCGGCATGTTCGCCTTCGGATTTGCCATGGTGCCACTCTATAACCTGCTCTGCCAGGTAACCGGTGTACAGTCGGTTGCTATCCGCAGCAATATCGGACCAACCCTGGCGGTCGGCACCACGAAGGATGGCAAGCGTGAGGTGGTGGTCAAGTTCGATACCAGCGTCCATCCGAATCTGCCGTGGGAGTTTGCGGCGGTAGAGCATCGCTTACTGGTCACTCCGGGAGAGATGTATGAGGTGATATTCAAGGCGAGAAACCGCAGCAGCAGCCAGGTGGTTGGCCAGGCGATACCCAGTGTGGTTCCATGGCAGGCAACACCTTACTTCAATAAAATCGAATGTTTCTGTTTTAACCGGCAGCTGCTGGACGGTGGCGAATCCGCCGACATGCCGCTGCGATTTATCGTATCTCCGGATTTGCCGGAAGGGATCAATTCCCTCACCCTGGCTTATAATTTTATGAAGCTGGATGCCAGTGAAGAGCAGACCGGAACCTTACAACCCAGTTCAGCAACAGCCGTAAAGAGCGATAGTCCCAAGGGGAGTCTCCATGTCAGCAAAGGAACATAGTTCACACTACTTCATACCAGATCCAAGTCCGTGGCCGGTCATCGGCATGGTCTCACTGCTCTCCACGCTATTTGGGGCGGCACTGGCCATGAACGGCGTATCTCTCGGCAAATTCATTGTGATCGCCGGACTGTTACTATTCGCCTACCTGCTTTTTGGCTGGTTTCGAGATGTCATCGCCGAAAATCTGAGTGACCGTTACAACAAACAGGTGGATAGATCCTTCCGCATGGGGATGATGTGGTTCATCGCATCGGAAGTTTTCTTCTTCGGTGCATTTTTCGGCTCCCTTTTTTATCTTCGCAATATTGCACTTCCCTGGCTGGGTGGTGAAGGCTATCTTGGTGCCACCCATGAGCTCCTTTACAGTCAGTTTCAGAGTGTATGGCCGAGCCATGGACCAGGTGAGCTGGGCGGTCCCTTTACCCCCATGGGCCCCTGGGGTATACCGGCACTGAACACCTTTTTGCTGCTGAGCAGTGGCGCGACCATCACCTGGGCCCACTGGGGGCTGAAAGCGGAGAACAACCAGCAGCTGGTGCGCGGCCTGATCGCCACGATCGTGCTGGGTCTGTTGTTTGTTATCATGCAGGCATACGAGTATGGGCACGCATACAGCGAGCTGAACCTGACACTGGGCTCAGGCGTATATGGTTCCACTTTCTATATGTTGACCGGCTTCCACGGCTTCCACGTCACTATGGGCGCAATCATGTTGATCGCCATACTGGGACGCAGCATGAAGCAGCATTTCAGTGCGCACAAACACTTTGCCTTTGAGGCAGTCGCATGGTACTGGCACTTCGTGGACGTGGTCTGGCTGGGATTGTTTATCTTTGTCTACTGGTTGTAGCCGGTTCTTCCGTCACAAACCGTGCGGGTGTATCCAGCCCAGGAAATAGCTGAGCAGCAGTATAAAAAACAGAACAAAGGAGAGTGAGATACGTACTGTCAGTGCACGTACGAGTCTCACTTTGTTCTGGCTGCCGCCATCTTTAGATAGGTAATACATACCCTGGATCAGTGATCCGACAATAACCAGAAAAACCAGAATGATTGGAATTTTTATCATTTCAATGAAGAACCGCTTCTATACGTCAGCCGCAATCCCAACGATGATAGCTAAAGATAGAAGCTCATTATTGACATTAGATCAGTATGAACCCAAGTATCCTGCAATTTCAACCACAGCCAATACCTACAGTCGCTGCGGTTGTACTGATCACACTCTTTCTGCTTTTGGGCTTCTGGCAGCTGGAGCGCGCGGAGCAGAAGCGCAATCTTGCCGATACCCTCGACATCCAGCATAAACTCCCACCGTTTCGACTGACTGAAAAGACGGCAGCGGATGAACAGTTCGAACATCGCAACCTGTCGGCAGAGGGAATCTTCATTCCGGAAAAAACCATTTTTATAGAAAACAGAAAATATATGGGTAGAAGTGGTTTTCACGTCATTACGCCATTGAGTGTCAACGGCAGCAGTCATTATCTGTTGGTCAACCGGGGCTGGGTGGCAGAGCAAAAGAACCATCCGTTCCCTTCCATTGAGACGCCGGGTGAGTCGGTCTCAGTGACTGGCAGGGCGATTATTCCCCTCCCCCCTGCACTCGAATTGGATGACGGCAGCTTGTCGGCAAACAGCAATCCACGCTGGCCCTACCTGACCCTCGAACGTTATGCGCGCTGGTCTGGACTTGATATTTTTCCATTCGTGCTGTTGCAATCAGATACCGATGCATATGGATTTGTACGCTCCTGGCAGCCGGAGATACCAAATGTAGGCATGCATATCGGCTATGCCATACAGTGGTTTGCGTTCGCACTGATCGTATTTTTTATCTGGTTACGGCTTTCTTTGAATCGCCGGACCGAAGGTGGATTACCCAACCATGATGACCACTAGCGCACCTAATGCGAGGAGAAACCGTTTTACCTTACTGGCATTGATCGCCATATTCGCCATGCCTCCGTTTCTCGGATGGCTGTTCATCATGAATCCTCAGTGGCTGCCCAGCGAGACCGTCAATAATGGAATATTGATTCATCCACCCAGACCTGTGACCGGATTACGATTGTCCAAACTGGAAAACGGACAACCACTGAACTGGGAAGAGCTACGGGATAAGTGGGTATTTGTTGCGGTCAACCGGGGGGATTGCGATCAGCAATGTATTTCCAGACTGATCAACATTCGCCAACTGCGTCGGGCGCTCGGAGCTGAAAGTAAAAGAGTCGCGCGCATTTTGATACTTTTGCCGGATTCGGCTGGCCGCACCCCAGACGCCCCGCCGATGGAGGGGTTGGAAGGAACCTCGATTCTACTGGCGGATAACAGTGATGTTGCTAACGAATTGGTCTCTCTGTTTGATCTGGAACAGATTGAAGACTCCAATCAGCTGTTTATCGTAGATCCCAGAGGAGACCTGATGATGCGGCATAACCTTGCAACACTAAAACCGAAAGAGATATTGAAAGATCTGGAGCTGCTGCTGAAGGCATCCGCAAACTGGGTCCAGGGAGATCAGTAACAATCATGGCCGCTAATGAATTGACCGTCGCCAACGCCAACAGCATTTCCTGGCGCAGATATTATGAATTGACAAAGCCCAAGGTGGTATTGTTGATCGCATTTACCGCGCTCGTCGGCATGCTGCTCTCTCTACCGGCAGAAGTGCCCTGGCAGCTTCTGTTGTCTGGACTATTGGGTATTTCACTGGCGGCTGCTGCCGGTGCGGTGGTCAACCATATCGTAGACCAGCATATCGATGCCGTCATGCATCGGACTCAGCGCCGACCGCTTCCAAGCGGAAATATGGATACCCCTCATGCCGCGTTTTTTGCACTTTTGCTGACGGTATGCTCGATGACGTTGTTGTGGATTTTAGTCAATCCGCTGACCGCGGCACTCACCTTCCTCGCACTGATCGGTTATGCGGTGATCTATACGCTGTTTCTGAAGCGCTGGACGCCCCAAAACATCGTTTGGGGGGGGCTCGCCGGAGCTGCCCCGCCATTGCTTGGCTGGTGCGCAATTACCGGAGAGGTAACCGTGGAAGCTTTTCTGCTTCTGTTGATAATTTTTGTATGGACCCCGCCCCACTTCTGGCCGCTTGCGGTTCACCGAAGGGAGGAGTATGCGCGCGCAGGTGTACCTATGCTGCCGGTGACCCACGGCATAGAGTTCACCAAACTTCAGGTACTGATCTATTCGCTGATGTTGTTCGTCGTTTCGCTGACTCCGTTCCTGATTAAAATGAGCGGACTGCTTTATCTGGCTGGAGCGGTATTGTTGGGTATGGGCTTCGTCTACCACGCTTTCAAATTCTGGTTGAGCGAAGGCACCGAACATGCAATGAAGACTTTCGGTTATTCCATCGTCTATCTGAGCCTGCTGTTTGCCTGCCTGCTGGCCGACCACTATATCATGGGCTATAACCCACAATTGGGGTAGACATCAGTCGAATTTGTTTGTGCGGCACACAAAAATTTTTTTAAAATCGGCGGATACTTACGGCTGCGCAATAATGGCAACAGGTTAACCCCGCCGCGCATCCCTCCTTTTTGGTTTCCAACACAGACGGCAGAGGAGAGACCATGGCACTGAAAGAGACGCTCGAACCCAGAGAATCAAACTGCAGCTCGGCCCAGGAGTTTGCAGCGCTGGCGCGTGAGGCGTTAACCGACCCGATGGATAAGGAGTATGCCAGATACCTTCTGGAACAGGGTGAAACAGCTGCCCAGATGCCGCCGGACTATGTTGCCGTCGCTGAGTCTGCGCTCGGACTTGATGATCCTGAATTTTCCATGGAGATTTACAGCCAGGCCGAGGAGATGTGTTTCGATGCAATGGAGTTCGCCGCTGTCGGACACAGCCTGGCGCTCAACACAGAACAGACTGAAAAGGCCAAAGAGCTGCTTCAACGCGCTGCGGCTGAGGCCTCCAAGCCCGATGAGTACCTTGTCATCTCCGGCTATGCCAGAGAAGATCTGAAGGATGAGGCACTGGCGGCGGAACTCATGTCCAAGGTCGATGCCAATGCCAAGAGTCTGGCCGATTACAGCAAACTGGTGAAAAGCCTGATCGAGGCCGGCGATAGTGTAAGCGCCAGGAGTTTTTTCAAAAAAGCGGAGCGCTACCTGAGCGGCATTGCCGATTCGGTGGCTTACGCCGACCAGATCAAGCAGCTTTTCGGCGATCAGGAGTGGGCCAGGTCGATACTCGAAGAAACTGAAGGCAGCTGCCAGTTCCCCAAGGACTTTGCCCTGCTGGCAACCGGCTTTAAGAATATTCTGGACGATCAGGAGCAGGTTGTAAGCCTGATGGGACAGGCTGCCGACTACGCGATGACCGGTGAGGAGCAACTCGACCTGGGCAACGGCTACTGGGATCTGCTGCAGGAGAAGGGTGCGGCGCTGGCGGCTTTTGAGAAGGCGATTCCCGACCTGAACGATAAAACCACATTGCTCAGCCTGGGTTCGAAAATCGGCAGGGAGATCGGTGATTCCGATCTTGCAAAACGCATATTCGCCAAAGTGGAGCAGAAGAGTGCGGGAACCGCGGAGCTTCGCAAACTCGCGCAGACGGTACTCGACGCGATGAATGACCGCAGCTATGCGGCGGATATCTATCTGCGCGCCTCAGAGACCATGGATCAACCCAATGATCTGATCTCCCTGGCGGGCGATCTGGCCAAACAGTTGGGTGAAAAAGGCAAGGCCACTGAAGTCTATCGCAAAGCTTTTTCCAAACTGAGTGACTTCGGTCAGTACCTGAAGCTGCTGGAACAGGTGGAAAACAACACCGCAGACAAAGATTTCTGCCGCGATATCCTGGCACAGGCTGCCGAGAACGCATCGGGTACACCCGATCTGCTATCGGTGTGCGACCGCATCATGGGTGTATTGGGGGATACCGGGATGTGCCGGCCTCTGCTGCAAGCCGCCGAAGCTCAGGTGACCAGTGTCGGCGAGATGAAAAATGTACTGCAGGCGGTTGAAAAACACTTTGCCGGGGATACGCAGTGGATCAACCTCGGACAGGAGAAACTGGCGTTACGTGAAGCAAACCAAGCCAAGTATGCTCTATTTCAAAAGCGGGAAATCAGCGCCGACAATTTCATCAAGTTGATGCAGTTGACCGATGATGTCATGGCCGAACTGGAGGATGTGCATTACGCCCGCAAGCTGCTCGGCAGCGCAGAAAAAATGATGCTGGAGCAGGGCTTCGATCTGAACCGCGCAAACAATCTGGTGAAGGCCATCGCAACACACCTCAAGGACACTGACTGGAGCCGGAAGCTGCTTTCATCGATGGCCGGGCAGTGTACCAGTTTTGGTTCGGTCCGCAGCGTGGTAGGTACCGCGGTCCGCTACCTGCCTGACCAGGGCCGAGAGTTGGCGGCAGGCTATTACCGTGACTGGGAAGCCAAACTGAATGCTGCAGACAACAGCAGCGGTTACGATTTTACCAAGCTGGCCGCCGCGGTTTACCAGGACATGGCGGATAGACAGGAGGCCAGCCGACTGCTTGAAGCAGCCGGAAAGTCGGGCGGTGATCGTTTTTTCTGGATCCACATGGGAGACCTCGCGGGGCAAATCGGCGACAAGGATCGGGCCAGTGAATTCTTCAAAAGAGCGGTGGAAAGCTGTGCCAGTGTCCAGCAGGTGCAGCAGGTGATCAACAGGTTGCTCACCATCAGCAGCGATACCAACGCTATTCGCGATCTCTATACGAGCGCGCGCGAACGGTTTGATAACCCCCGCCAGCAGCTGACCTGGGCCGAAGGCATTCTGAGCCTGTTCAAGGACAGGGAAGGGGCAAAAGCGGCGTTCGACGGCATCGGCACAGAGATGAGTGGAGGCGACCGGGAAATCTTTGAGCTGAGCCGGCGCTCAAAGTTCGGCCACAGCCTGCGCGGCCACAAACACTGAACAGAGTGTCCTGTCCCACCCGGAAGGTGTCGTAAAAGGTTTTATCCCCTCTCTCTTCGAGAGGGTGTCGCAAAAGCCCCCCTCTCCCTCGTGAGGGAGAGGGGGGCAAGATATAAGGCCTTGATTCTAATCACCCTCATCCTAACCTTCTCCCTCGAAGGGAGAAGGGATAAATCCTTTTACGACACCTCTCGCTCGAAGACTGGGCTTCAGCCGAAAAACCTAAAGCGCGGCGAGCCTGGCGACTATCTCCTCAGGCTCCAGCCGCTTTGTATAATCAGCGTTGACGAAATCGTAGAGAACCACTCCATCCTGTTCCAGGATATAAGTTGCCGGCAGAGGCAACTTGAAGCTGTCATCGCCATTGTATGCCGGAACATCGATGCCGATCTTCTGGTAGATTGCGCGCAGCGCCTCGGGCAGTTCGAACACCAGCCCCAGGGTTTCGGCAACTCTGTTGCCTTGGTCGCTCAGAATATCTATTTTTATCTGATGACGCTCTGCGGTCGTCAGCGCCCTGTCTGGCGTCTCCGGCGCCATGCCGATAAGGCGTGCGCCGGCCGCTTCAATTTCCGGCAACAGGTCATGCAGCGCCTTCATCTCCATATTGCAGTAAGGACACCAGCCTCCCCGGTAAATGTTCAGCACCACGCGTGATTCACAGAGGTAATCGGAGAGCCGGCGCAGCTGCCCATGCTGATCAGGCAGTTCAAAATCATGGATGGTATCCCCGCTTTTCAGGGTCCGTTTTTCAATCCCGCTGTTTATCAACTCCTCGGTGGCCTGGGCCATAGCTGCCAAAATCTCCGCCGAAACATTTTTTTTCTTCTGTTCATTGTAGCCATCGATAGCATCTTTCAAGGCTCCCATCTTGGATGCCTCCTTAATTATTGATTGATAGTTCAATAATGATGCACGCAACCGTACAGCTGATCAACAAGTATTTTGAATATGCATTCAAAAACGCTAGACTCGGCGTATGGCGAGACCTATTGAATTTGAGCGTGACCAGGTTCTGGAAAAGGCTATGCTGGCCTTCTGGGATCAGGGTTATTGCGCGACCAGCATGACTCAGCTGGTCAAGGCCACAAAACTCAATCCAGGCAGTATCTATGCCGCATTTAAATCCAAAGAGGAGCTGTTTCTGGCTACTCTGGACCATTATGGCGAGGCAAGTGCCGAAAAAATCAGCCTGGCACTCAAGGCGTCGGACTCACCGCTGCAGGGAATTCGTAACTATTTCCGCCAGCTGGCAACAACAACTACAAACCCGAAGGCACAACAAAGCTGTCTTCTGGTTAACACGATTCTCGAACTGGCGCACCGGAATACAAAAGTCCGGCAACGGGTCAATGCCCATTTTGAGGTCATCGAGTCCTGCTTCAGGAGTGCGCTGCAGGCCGCGCACGACTCTGGTGAACTCTCAGCCGATAAAGATCCCACGGAAGTTGCCACCTTCCTGATCTCCAGCATATGGGGGCTGCGAGTTCTCGCGGGAACCGGACCTGCGCCGGCACGCGCCGAGGCAGTGGTCTCCCAGATACTGAAGCTGCTGGATTAGTTCATCGATATTCCCAAATTTGGCTTTTTTCCGTAGACGCCACTACTCCGATCGCAACCAGACACTAGGGCGAAACTCCTAAAGGAGGTTCCGCCAATAGACGGGTTTGCTGCCGGGGTGGACGCCGTTTTGCCGCAGTTTGAGAAGGTTGCTGATGGCGGATCCCCTGTTGGAGCCACCCTATTCGGGCTGGGCCAGCTAAATCTGTTGGGAATTGTACCCTGTAGAGCCCGATATTCCGGGCTGTTCACGCAGGATTCTGCTTCAAACGAAGCTTGAGTGTCGCTGAAAATACCAAACAAAATGCAATAATTTAACGCATATATATTTTAATGCATTTTTTTATTGCATTTTTATTTTTCTTCACTAGACTGTCTGGCATCAGGAGTGACCACCATGACCAGACAGACCCAGGAATCAATGCCGCCCGGCAGTTTATCCGAACTCAAAGCCCTGCTGGCCGAGATCACCGGCGGGAGATCAGAGCTAAGGCTAGGGGGACGTGCGCTGCGGACGCTCGCTGCAATGGTGGCGGATCCACACCACACCGCTGTGCTGTCCATCGGAAAACTCGCAGAGAGCCACGGCGTGAACGCCTCCACGCTGACCCGGATGTCCCAACGGCTCGGTTATGACCGGTTCACGGCCCTGCAGCAGATTTTCCGGCGCCATGTCTCGGAACGGGGCGGCTTCTACAGCCAACGGGCGGGTAGACTGACCGAAAGCTCCAGACAGGATCCTGCAATGGAGCTGATCAACCGCATCGCCAAAGAAGAGCTGGGCAACATTTCGGCCATGACCGAAGATCTGGAGACGTCAGCCGTAGAGGCCGCCGCAGGTATCATCGCCGACGTGCCGCGGGTATCCATCTACGGTGCTCGCCAGTCTGCATCGGTTGCAGGCTTCATGGCCTATGCGTTGGGCATGCTGCGCAACAATACCGCGCTGCTCGATGGCCAGCAGCAGGGCGTTGCCCACGGACTGGCACAGTTGGAGGAGGGGGACGCCTTGGTATTGATCGGTTCTTCGCCTTACACACGGGCAACGGTGGCCGCCTCCCGCGTGGCAGCCGATCGGGGCATCCAGGTTATCGCACTTACCGATTCTCTTGCCTCGCCTCTGGCAGCGACTGCTACCCATGTCTTCGTCACCCCGACAGCCGGCTCCTTTTTCAGTAACTGCATGGCCTCCTCTGCAGTTCTGGTCGAGATTCTGCTCTCCGCAGTCGCAAAGCGGCTGGAGCAGCGGGCAGTGGCTGCCCTCAACCGCCACGAGGCCCTGATCGAGGCGCTCGATATACAGATATGAGTGAGTGCCTGCGCACTTTTTTCCTCTTTGCCAATTACGGAGAGACCCATGAACTTCGAAACCATCATCTACAAAAAATCAGGCGGTGTTGCCGAGATCCGCTTCAACCGTCCGCACCGCATGAATGCCGTGGTAAAGGCTTTTTACGATGAGTTACAGACAGCGTTGAACGATGCGGAGCAGGATATCTCCGTGCGCGCCGTGATCATGACCGGTGAAGGCCGTGCCTTCTGTGTCGGTGCCGACATGAAAGAACACGGCAGCGGCAGCCGTACGCCGTTTCAGCGGCGGCAGTATCTACGTGGGGAGCAGGAGGTCTGCCGGCGCATCTTCTCGCTGCCCAAACCCGTGATCGCGGCGGTAAACGGCTATGCCCTGGGTGCAGGCGCGGAACTGGCAATCGCATCGGATTTTATTCTGATGGCGGATACCGCTCAGATCGGGCTGCCGGAAATCAGTATAGGTACGTTCCTTGGCGGTGGCGTCACCCATCTGCTGCCCCAACTGGTCGGCCTGGTGAAGGCCCGCGAACTGGTGTTCCTGGGCGACCGCATCGACGGTACTCAGGCCCATGCCATCGGCCTGGCCACCCGTGTGTTTCCCGCAGCATCCTTCATGGAGGACGTATACACCTTTGCTGCCCGTCTCGCCGAGAAGGCCCCCTTTTCGATGGCACTGGCAAAAGAGCAGCTTAACCAGGGCATAGTGCGCGGCATGGACGCCGCCTTGGTCGCCGAACTCGAAGGCATGACCTTCTGCACCACGACCAAAGACTGGCAGGAGGGCGTGGACGCATTTGCCGAGAAACGCAAGCCGGTTTTCACGGGAAGCTAGAACCCTTGTCCTCATTTAACACCGCACCCGGAACAATTTATCAGGAGTAAACATGGCCCAATCTCTCGGTTTTCTGAATCCCAACTCGGTCGCCATCGTCGGCGCCTCCAAGGACCCCACCAAGCGCGGCTTTCGCGCGATACAGACGCTGCTCAAGGAGAAGTTCGCCGGTGCGATCTTTCCGATCAATCCAAAAGAGACCGAAATTCTCGGCCTCCCCTGCCACCCGGACCTCGATTCGGTGCCGCATGAGATCGACCTGGCGCTGATCTGCACCCCCGCCCGCACCCTGCCCGCCATGGTAAAAGCCTGTGGAGAGAAGGGCGTCAAGGGTGCGGTTGTGCTCGCGGGCGGCTTCAGCGAGGCGTGTGACGAAGGCGCCAGGCTGGAACAGGAGATGATCTCAACGGCGCACCAGTTTGGCGTACGCCTGGTCGGACCCAACACCTCCGGTATGTTCAATACGCACAAAGCCTGCAACCTGGTTGGATTCTCTGATCTGGAACCAGGCAGTATCGGCATCCTATCCCAGTCCGGAAATATGGCACTCTCGCTGGTCACTGAGGGCCAGATCAACGGCCATATGGGATTCAGCACCTATGTAGGCGTGGGCAACGAGGCCGATCTGCAGTTCCATGAATACCTCGATTATTTTGGCGATGACGAAAAGACCAAGGTAGTTATCGCCTATGTCGAGGGTCTGAAGAATGGCCATGCTTTTCTGGAGTCCGCACGCCGTGTATGTCGAATCAAGCCGGTCGTGTTGTATAAATCGGGCAGAACCGAGATAGGACAGAGCGCCGCAAAATCGCACACAGGTGCACTTGCCGGAAGCTACGGAGTAGCCAGAGGAGCCTTGCAGCAGGCTGGTGTCACCGTAGTCAGCCAGTCCGACCAGATCCTCTCCGTGGCCGAGGCACTGGCGCTGCTGCCCGCCCCGCCTTCCAAGCGCATAGCGATTCTGGCCGATGGTGGAGGCCATGCCACCATTGCTGCCGATGCATTGACTGAGTTGGGCATGTCCCTGCCTCGGCTGACCCAACAGACTCGTGAACGGTTGTCGGCCATTCTGCCGCCCGCCGCCGCGCTGGCCAACCCGGTCGATGTTGCCGGTGGCACCGACTCAAACCCTGAGGTGTTTGCCGATTGCGCCGAGGCGATACTGAGTGATCCCAATGTCGATGCATTGCTGATCGTAGGGCTGTTCGGTGGCTATGCCATCCGCTTTTCCGAAACCCTTGGGCCGATTGAAACCCATACCGCATCCCGACTCGGCGGCATGGTCGAGCGGTTTGGCAAACCGATTATCCTGCAGAGCCTCTATGCGCCCATGCGTACAGAGTCCCTGGTGACTCTGCGCGCAGCCGGTGTTCCGGTGCATGAATCGGTCGAAAGGGCCGTGCACTGCCTGGTATCACTGGCGGAATATGGCGCCGCCAGAAGACGCATCGCAGCTGAAAAGCCTGGTGACAAGGCCGCAGCAAGCGCTGCGGCAACGAGTATCGTGGAGACCGCGCGCAGCGAGGGACGCAGCAGCCTGCTCGAACACGAGGCGCAGGCGCTGTTGAAAGCCTACAATATTGCTGTGCCGCAAAGCGTGCTGGCATGTTCACCCGAAGATCTGGCACAGGCAAGTGAACAACTGGGTGAGGTCCCTCTGGCTATGAAGGTGGTCTCCCGGGACATCCTTCACAAATCCGACGCTGGTGCAGTCAAATTAAATGTCGTTGGCGAAACGGAGATGAAGCAAGCCTATTCCACCATCATCGAGAACTCGCTTGCCTACCGTGCCAACGCCGACATCAAAGGTGTACTGATCTCGCCCATGGCCCGCAGAGGCGGTGTGGAGATTATTATCGGCGTCACCCGCGATCCTCAATTCGGACCGATCATGATGTTCGGCTTGGGCGGAATTTTTGTTGAGGTGCTTAAGGATGTGGTGTTCCGCTCCCTGCCATTGACCCCCTCAGATGCGGAAGAGATGCTTGGGGAGATCAAGGCCAAAGCCATTCTCGGCGGTGTACGGGGCGCGCCCCCGGTGGACAGGAAGGCGATTATCGACCTGATGCTGCGCATCTCGGCTGTCTGCCTGGCACATCCGGAAATCGTCGAGCTGGATCTGAATCCGATACTCGCCTTTTCAGATGGCTATACGTTGGTGGACGCGAGAATGATTCTGGGCTGACCTTTCATCGCCTCTCCCATGAGGAGGGTGTCGCAAAAGTTCCCTCTCCCCCAACGGGGGCGAGGGGGTAGACTGTTCGAAATATTAATAGCCGGCGGATTTACGGATTCCCGGTGGATAAATACAAACCAGACCTAAACACCAGGAATAAACGCCAATGAACCAACTCCCGCAACTTAAAGATGCCCTGCTCAGCGTTGAGGGCCGGGTGGCAACGCTTACCCTCAATCGCGATGACGTGCGCAATGCGCTGACCGGAACCGCACTGGTCAACGACCTGGTCGAAACGGTCGACTGGGTGAACCGGGAAGAGGAGGTTTCAGTACTCGTGCTGACCGGCGCCGGCAGTGCATTCTCCGCAGGTGGCAACATCAAGGAGATGCGCGACCGCAGCGGCGCCTTCGCCGGTGACGTGCTGGAGGTCCAGCGGCGCTACCGGCAGGGAATCCAGAACATCCCGCTGGCCATGCACCGCGCCGAGGTGCCTGTAATCGCCGCCGTGAACGGACCGGCGGTTGGCGCCGGTTTCGACCTGGCCTGCATGTGCGATCTGCGCATTGCCTCCAGTGACGCACTGTTCGGAGAGACCTTCATCAATCTCGGCATCATTCCAGGCGACGGTGGCGCCTGGTTCCTTCAGCGATTGACCGGATACCAGCGGGCCGCTGAGCTTACGCTGACCGGGCGTCTGGTCAAGGCGGATGAGGCGCTGGAACTTGGGCTGGTGCTGGAAGTGACGGCACCAGACTATCTGCTGACTCGCGCCACCGACCTCGCCGCAAAGATCGCCGCCAAACCACCGCAGACGGTGCGGCTGACCAAACGCCTGCTGAAGCTGGCCCAGCGTCAGGAGCTGCCCGATTTTCTTGATCTGTGCGCCTGTTTTCAGGGCATGTGCCACAACACCGAAGACCATGTCGAAGCGGTAAAAGCCTTCCTGGAAAAACGCGAGGGAAACTATTTTGGTCGCTGAGAAAAACTGGGGGCAGATCATAATGGCATTTATTTAGTTAGCGTCGCACATGGACGTGCAAGTGCCGCGTAAGCCAAGAGCCGAGAGCCGAGAGCGGCCAGGGATGTATTTACGGGGTTTTCCGGAAGAAATAACCTGTGTCGGCTAGTCGACTACTCGACGATTATGGCTAAGTATGTGCCATTCGGGTGAGATCAGGTTTTTTACTCGGCAGTAAACAGCACCAACTCATTCATCTCGATCGAAACCGGAATGGATGTTCCCACCGGCAGATCATTGTGGCCTTTGGTGATGTACAGAATATCGGTACCGCTGGGCAGGCGCAGTCGATAGAGGATTTCGGCACCGCGAAAAGACTTATCGATCACTTCGGCCGGCACGCCATCCTCGCTGCGAACCACGTCATCGGGCCGCAATAGCATCTCCAGCACCATTTCGCCGCCGGGTTCCCCTTTGGATTGATGCGGCATCTCGACAGTATCGGGAAACAGCGGTCCGAACTCACTGCGCAGCACCCCGGTGGAATCGCGTAACAGCGGTAGCCAGACCCCCTGCCCGATAAAGCCCGCGACAAAACGGTCGGCGGGTTTGTGGTAGAGATTGTATGCGCTGTCCCACTGCCGTATGCACCCCTCCTGCATCACCGCGATGCGGTCCGCCATGGCAAACGCCTCGCTCTGGTCGTGTGTTACAAGCAGCGCGCTGGTCTGCTCACTCCGGAGAATCTGGCGGACCTCCCTGGCAAGGTTCTCGCGCAGATCCACGTCCATGCTGGAGAAGGGTTCGTCCAGCAACAGCAGCGCGGGTTTTGGCGCCAGTGCCCGAATCAGCGCCACACGCTGCTGTTGTCCGCCGGAGAGTTCGTGCGGATAGCAGCTGCCGATATTCGGCAGTGAGACCAGGTGCAGCAGCTCATTCACCCGGCTGCGCCGCTCACTGGCGGGGAGATGGGCGATACCGAATTCAATATTGCGTGCCACATCGAGATGGGGAAAAAGAGCAAAATCCTGAAACACCATGCCGATACCGCGTTTTTCCGGCACCAGGGTATAGCCAGGCCTGCTGACCTGCTCCCCGCGAATCAGGATAGCACCCTCCCGTACCGGCTCGAATCCGGCGATAGCCCGCAGCAGGGTCGTCTTGCCGCAGCCTGAAGGACCCAGCAGGCAGCCGATCTCACCTGAACCGAGCACCATCGACATGCCCTGGACAACCGGGGTTTCTCCATAGGCTATCGCCACCTGCCGCAACTCAAGTGGATCAGGCATCTCTCTGCCCTGAGCGGCTTACGGCCCGGCTGAGCATAATGACCGGAAGCACTCCCACTGCCACAATGGTCAGTGCGGCCACTGAGGAATCAGCCAGTCTTTCGTCCGATGCAAGTTCATAGGCGCGAACCGCCAGTGTATTGAAGTTGAATGGGCGCAGTATCAAAGTCGCCGGCAACTCCTTGAGAACGTCGACGAAGACCAGCAGCAGTGCACTGAACAGTGCGCCGCGCATTATCGGCAGATGAATTTTCCTCAATACCCTGCCCGGCGAATAACCGAGCGAGCGTGCGGCATCATCCATATTGGGAGTCACCCTGGCTAGTCCGGACTCCACAGACTGCAGGGATACGGCCAGAAACCGCACCGCATAAGCAAACAGCAGAATGAAGAGTGTGCCGCTGAACAACAGACCGGTCGATATGCCGAAATAGGCACGCATCCAGTCGTCGATGTGGTTATCAAGCCAGGCAAAAGGCAGCATCACGCCTACAGCGATAACGGTCCCCGGAACCGCATATCCCATGGCCGACAGGCGTACCGCAAAAGCTATCCGGCGCGACGGGTAAAGCCGGCGACCATAGCCCAGAAAAAGCGCCAGCATCAGCGTGATCAGCGCGGCACTGACGGCCAGGGTCAAGGTGTGGCCGACCAGCTGAAAAAAGTGCTGATCCAGGGTCTCCTCTGCAATGGAAAATGCCCACACCAGCAGCTGGCCGGCGGGAATCAGAAATCCGAATGTAAGGGGCAGCAGGCAGAGCAGCAATACGGCCCACTTGCGATATCCGTGAACTCTGTGCCGTTGCAGATGACGGTAGCGGCCGCTGGTCTGATAAAAACGAAGGCGCCTGCGCGAATACTGCTCCAACAAGATCAACACAAATACGAAACTCATCAGCAGCGCAGCCAGCTGCGCGGCGGCAGCACTGTCGTTCAGCCCAAACCAGGTGCGAAAAATTCCCGTGGTAAAAGTCGCGATACCGAAATACTGGACGGTGCCGTAGTCTGCCAGCGTCTCCATCAATGCCAGCGACAAACCGGTCACCACCGCAGGCCGCGCCAGCGGCAGGACAATGCGGAAAAACACCCGCCAGGGACCGGCACCGAGCACCCTTCCCGCCTCCAGTGTGGAGAGAGACTGACTGAGAAAACTGGCGCGCGACATCATGTATACATAAGGATAGAGCACCAGAGACAGCATCAGCACGGCGCCACCCAGCGAACGTACTTCCGGAAATCTGTACTCCCCGGCGGACCAGCCAAAAATCGAGCGCAATAGTCCCTGTACCGGACCGGCGAAATCCAGCAGCCCGGTATAGGTATAGGCAATAATGTAGGCCGGAATAGCCAGTGGCAGCAGCAATGCCCATTCCAACAGCCGGCGTCCGGGGAATTCGTAAACCGTGGTCGCCCATGCGGTGGGTATTCCCAGCAGCAGCACACCGAATGCGACACCCAGTGCCAGCATAGAGGTGTTGCCCAGATAGTCGGCAAGCACCGTCCCGGCCAGATGTCGCCAGACCTCGTCTGCAGGGACGAAAACAAAACTGAAGACCACCAGAACCGGCAGCGCCAGCAGCAGCGCAGATAGCAGAACACCGGCCCGCCAGAAGCCAGGCCGGTGTTTGTGTTCCCGCTCTATACCCGGTTGAACCGCTACTTCCACCCAGCCCTGTCCATAATCATTACAGCCGAGCTGTTATTCTTACCCAACTGGCTGAGGTTCAGGTTATCCGATTTAAATTGCCCCCACTGCTGCAACAGATCGCTCCATGCCACGCCATCACGCACCGGATATTCGTAATTGACCTCAGCATACCAGGACTGGGACTCGGGCTGGACCAGAAATTCCAGCAATTTTATTGCGTTGTCACGGTTGCCCGCGTGCGCGGTCACTGCCGCACCACTGATATTCACATGCGTTCCCCGTCCGGACTGATTCGGCCAGAACAGCGCCACCTTCTCTGCCGCAAGGCGCTCGGATTCGTCCTTACCCGTGAGCATACCGCCATAGTAGTAGGTATTGGCCACCGCTATATCGCACTCTCCCGCCGCCGCCGCTTTAATCTGATCGCGATCACCGCCTTTCGGGGATCGTGCAAAATTCCTGACCAGGCCGGCGGCCCACTGCTCGGTCTTCTCTTCACCCGAGTGAGCGATCATGGAAGCTACCAGCGACTGATTGTAGATATTACCGGAAGAGCGGATACATATCCTGCCTGCCCATTTTGGATCGGCCAGATCCTCATAACTCGAGAGCTCCCCCGGGGAGACCTTATCCTTCAGGTAAAAGATGGGACGGGCGCGCAAAGAGAGCCCGTACCAGTGGCCTGCAGGTTCACGGTAGGCTTCGGGTACCGCCTGCCTGAGCGTTTCGCTCTCCACTGCCTGGGTAACTCCCGCTTCCACGGCCCGGTACAAGCGTCCCGCGTCGGTGGTGATCAGCAGATCGGCCGGACTGTTGCGCCCTTCCGACTGCAGCCGCTTGAGCAGCGCGTCCGCATCTCCCGTCACCAGATTTACCTTGATACCGGTCTGTTCACTGAAACGATCCAGCAACGGCTTGATAAGTGCCTCCTTGCGTGCCGAATAAAGATTGACCTCGCCCGCTGCCATGACGCCGGTGGAAAACAGAGTGGCAGCGGTCAGCACCATCGCTGCACCTGAGAAAATCGCTTTTTTGAATGACATGCGGACTCCCGTGTGTGTTTGCATCAGATGATAATGAGAAATCTTCTCATTATCATCTGATGCATTGCAACTCTTTTTTCACGACTAAACCCTCCTCATGCGGTGAGTTGGGTATACTAGTGCAGGGAAAAGCGATAACCGTTGTCCCTATCATCAAGTTCAGCGCGGCGTTTGGACAGGAGTACAGAGAGATTGGAAAACCAGGACATCAAGAAAGCGGGACTCAAGATCACGCTGCCCCGGGTGAAGATCCTGACACTGCTGGAAAAGCACGGCGGCCACCTGAGCGCTGAGGATGTCTATAAAATCCTGCTGGAAGAGGGCGAGGAGATCGGCCTGGCCACCGTCTATCGCGTACTGACACAGTTCGAGGCGGCTGGATTGGTGGTCCGTCAGAATTTTGAGGGAGGTCAGTCTGTTTTCGAGATCGACAGCGGCGACCATCACGACCACCTGGTGTGCCTTAAGTGCGGAAAGGTCGAGGAGTTTCTGGACACGACCATTGAGAAGCGTCAGGAAGCCATCGCCAGAAAATTGGGTTTTACCATCAAAGATCATGCACTGGTGATTTACGGTTACTGCGATAAACCTGAGTGCAATCAGGATTGAACAGCGTTGCCGGGGTTGCCCGGCAGTATGGATCAATTGCCCTCAGTCAGCGGCACAACAGCCCGTCGTCCCGCAACCCAGCGCTCCCTCAGGCTTTCGTAGATCAGCAACAGAGTGGGTACGAACAGTAGAATCAGTAGTGTGGCAAATGCCAGACCAAATGCGATCGATGTCGCCATGGGAATAAGAAACTGGGCCTGCAGCGAGGTTTCAAACAGCAGTGGCATCAAACCTGCGATGGTGGTGAGAGAGGTGAGCAGCACCGCCCGCAGCCTCTGACAGGCAGCCTCCTCCACCGCCTCCGGCAGCGCCACTCCCTCCTCACGCAAATGCTTATAGAAGGTCACCAGAATAATGGAGTCATTGACCACGATTCCCGACAGCGCAAAAAAACCGAATAGAGAGAGAATGGTCAGTTCCAGTCCCATAACCCAGTGTCCGAACAGCGCTCCTCCCAACCCGAAAGGAATGGCCGTCATGACCACCAACGGCCATCCGTAGGAGGCAAACACCCAGGCCAGGACCAGATAGATCAACACCAGGCCAAGCAGCATGCCGATCTTCATGTCCGCCAGGGTTTCGCGCTGATCTGCCGAGCGCCCTTCCAGCGAGAAATCTATATCCATCCGGTGGGCCAGTTCCGGCAGATAGCCCTGTTCCAGGGAAGCGATAATCCTGTTGGCGTTGGCAACGCTCTCGTCAACATCTCCGATAACCTGCACCGCCAGTTTACCCTCGGCATGACGCAGTATCTCGAATCCCCGTTTCGACCCCCAGCTGGCGACGCTTGACAGCGGCACCTGCCGGCCGCTGGGAAGACGTATATTGAGCCTGTAGAGTACGGCCGCGCTGTCCCGTACTGCCTCCGGCAGTCTTACCCGTACCTCAACCTCCTCCGCTCCGTCCTGGAATATCTGCACCAGGCGGCCATCAAAAGCAGTACGCAGCTGCCGGCTGAGACTCTCCACCGTGAGTCCTTCGGCTTTACCCTCCGGGGTTAGTGAAAAGATCAGCTGTTCGCGTCCATATGCCAGATCGTCCTCCACCTCGGACACACCGGGAATAGCGTTGAGTGTTTCCGCAAGCTCCAGCGCCGCGCTTTTCAGAACCCTGGCATCACGCCCCGTAAGGCGCACGGTGATATCACGCCCGGGCGGGCCCGCGCGGCGCGAGGTGATAGTGAAATTCTCCAATCCCGCAGGCAGGTGAATACGCTCTCTCCAGGCGCTGATTATTGCTTCGTTGCGCAGCGTCCGTTGATCAGGCGAAACCAACTCCACCTTAAGCGCGCCAAACTGATCGGCGCGTGCAAATCCGGCACCTGCATCGTCTCCCGCCTTGCTGCCCTGATGTACAACCGCGATGTTGATCAGCTTGCCCTGTCCCAACTCCTTTTCTGTCTGGAACAGTGACTGTTCAAGGTGGTCCAGAAAGCTGTTGACCCGATGCCTCGAAGTGCCCGCCACGAACGTGGCGTTGGCGTAAATCATCTGCGCTTCCGGTGTCGGAAAGAAGTTGAATGCCAGACGACCACCCGCAAGCAGCCCCCCCATCACGATCAGAAAACCGGCGGCACAGCAGATGGTCACCCATTTGAAGCTGAGCGCGGTTCTGATCAACGGCCGGAACATCTGTTCCCTTATTCGTATGAAAGCAATGTCGAGCCTCGATCTCAGGGAACCAGGCGATACATCGTGGGTATGCGAAAAGGAGTGGCGCAGATGCCCAGGCAGTACCAGAAAGCTCTCCACCAAAGAGGCTATGATCACGCTGACGATCACCAACGGAATTGCGAACAGAATATTTCCTATGATTCCACCGATCAGCATCAGCGGCAGAAAAGCTGCGACAGTAGTCAGTGATGAGGCGATTACAGGTGCCAGCATCCGGCGCGCCCCCCCCTCGGCCGCGAGCAGCGGAGCCTCTCCTTTCTGGTAGTGCGCCAGTGCATCCTCGCCCACCACGATAGCATCATCGACGATAATGCCAAGCGCCATGATCAATGCAAACAGACTGATCATGTTGATGCTGCCGCCGGTCAACCAGAGCACGAACAGTGTTGCCATGAATGAAACCGGAATTCCGACAGCCACCCAGAAGGCGACCCGTCCGGTGAGAAACAGATAAAGAATCAGGATGACCAGCAGCAGGCCGCTGCCGCCATTTTTCAGCAGCAGCATGATGCGCTCGCGAAGCAGCTGCCAGGTCTCATCGTAAACCGTTATGGAAACGGTTGCCGGCAAGGTGGAACGGCTTTTTTCAAGCCACTCATCCAGCAACTTTGCCGCAGCCAGGGAGTCACCTCCAACAGAGCGGTTTACCGTGATGTCGGCAGCCGGCTTTCCATTGACTTTCAGCAACACACTGCCATCCCTGGGTCTGCGCTCGATTCTGGCCACTGAGCCAAGATCGATAAGCACCGCCCCTTCACTCACTATTGGAATCGTTGAAAAACCGGGTACATCCCGCCGCTGCTGCAGGCTTCGCAGCTCCTTGGACTCCTCTCCCCTGCCCAACAGGCCGGCAGGTTGATCCTGGCTGAAGGCTGCTACGCGCTCACTGATCTGATCCAGGCTGAGACCCAGGTACTCCAGCGCCACTGGATCCACTTCAATGGCGATCTCCTCCTCGGGCAATCCATTTATGTCAACCCGGTCAATACCTGCATCCAGCAGCTCAGTCTCGAAACGGCGAACAAGATGGCGCAGCTCGTCCGGATTCTCCGGACCACTGACCAGCAGCCGTGCCACAGGTTCATAACGACTGACATTCATAACAACAGGTGATTCTGCATCCCCGGGCAGATTGCGAAACTCATCCACCAGGCGCCGGGTCTGATCCAGTGCCAACAATGGATCTGTACCCTCCTCGAACTCCAGTGTGATGGCCGATGTGCCCTGGGTTGAGGTTGAACTCATTTTATGCAGACTGTCGGTGGTTCGCAGCCGTTGTTCCAACGGCGTGGTGATGCCCTCCTCGACATCCTCAGCACTGCTGCCGCTCCAGACCACCGTGACCGTTATCAAATCCAGTTCAAAGCTTGGAAAGAACTGAACATTCATGCGGTCCAGAGCCAGAGCGCCTGCCAACAACATAATGGCCATCAGCAGGTTGGCTGCCACCTTATGGTGGGCAAAAATTCCGAGCAGGTCGGCCTTGTACGGTCTCATTCGTTAACAACGGCTTCAACCCGCAGCCCGTCCATCGCGTTGGGGAGATGGGTAATCACCAACTGATCACCCGTATTAAGTTGATCCGACCGGACCAGCAGCAGTTCATCACCCCTCTCGGTCACATAGCTGCCAAAGGTTTCCAGCTGCAGCCCCTGCATGTATCCCTGTACCAGCTTATAGGCCCGGTCCTTTCCATAAAGGGCCGAGTAAGGCACTGCCAGAGTGCCCTCCCGGGGTTGCCGGCGCAGCTTGAACTGCAATATCTGGCCGGAACGCAGCAAGCCGCTGCCCTGATCGATCACAAACAGCGCATCTATGCCGCTGGGATCCGCCTCTCCTGCCAGCCGGGAGAGACTCAGTTGTATCCGCCTGTTGGGCTGGCCGGCAAAACCAATCAATGGAAAACCATTTTCCAGGCTCTGCTCAAGTTCATCCAGATAGGGTGTAGGAATTCTGGCCCGGAGCTCCAGACTCCCCGGATCGTACAGGCTCAGAAGTTGTCGATTGTCCGATACCTGGTCACCCTCCGCCACTTCGACACTTGCCACCAGGCCTGCATAAGGTGCTCTTACCTGACTGCGTTCAAAATCGAGCTCAGCCTGGGACAGACCCGCAGCTGCTTTCTGCAGACGTGCTTCAAGGGCCTGAATACGGGCAGGATGATCGGCAATGGAGAGTTTGCGGCTGGTAAGCGACAGCGATTGCCGCGCCAGTTCCTGACGTGCCTGGTCCAGTTCGGAATCTGATCCCAGTTTTTTCGTCTGCAGACGCCGCGCCCGCTCAACTCCCTGGTTGGAGAGCTCAAGCAGTTTGCGCTCATACTCCAGCGCTTCCAGATCAGAGCTCTGCCGGATGCGTTCACTGTTCAGCTGAGCTTCCAGTTCAGCTACCTCTGCCTGAGCCTGCTCCACCCTGGGCAGAAAATCACGCGGATCGAGTGAGATAAGAAGCTGCCCCTTCTCAACCCGCTCCCCTTCCCTGACCAGCACTGTCTGAACCCGGGAGGAAGCCGGTGCGGCTGCTTTATAGAGTGTCGGGCTCTCCACTCTGCCGTAAAGCGTAAGCGAGGGAGCCAGAGTTTGCGGTACCACCTCCAAAACCTCGACGCGCCATACCCGATCTTTGGTTGACACAGGAGGCTGCTCAGGCCTGCTTGCACGCAGCACCATGAATATCGACACACTGAGCATGATGATCAGGATCGGCAGAAGAATTTTTACTATGCGCTTCACGGGCGAACCGACAATCGAACTCCAAACTGCACCCGCACGCAGACAATTATGCGTAAGGCACTGCTTTTCCGGTTATGGTCTCACGATTATATGACCCTTTGCCAACGGGTCATGGGCAGACTCGGAAACCGCGCAGGAAAATATCCCTCTGGTTCCCGAATGAATTCAAGAGATCGCGATAATGCCGATTGGTTCCCTATGCGCAGACTATTATTCCATCAGAAATGCCAGCCTATCGGATGGAATCTTTTTATGCAGCAGCCGTTGTTGACCCGATTCATCCAGATAACGCAGGACGGCAGTATTGTGCACAACTCGCAGTTCAAAGCTATCGCCATAAATTGTCACCCCCCCCGGCAGCAGAGTAGCCTCCAGCGGTGACCAGCCTGTCCGGTTCTCCTTCAGCCAGTCAACCAGGCTTTCAAACTCCCTACTGCGGGGTGCGAGAGGCAGGGGCCGCGGGTGGCCGGTTGTTCCCTCCAGGGAATACTTCAAACTCCTGATACTCGACAGATCCAGCTGATGATCCGCTCCGCAGCCCGTTGACAGCAGCGTCAACAGAATTGCAATTCTCTGCATAATCCGGCTCATTGGATCTGTCCTCCTCGTTCAGTCGGAAGGAGAGCGAGAATTCACTGCAAACGGTTCGAAAAGAGGGCAACATGCCGGTTGCGAAGATGAATCCTGAATTCGCCCATGCCGTATCTTCTAATAGTTGTCTAATGTGTGCATTACGGCTAAGAACATTCTGGCCGACCCCCCAGCTGCCGTCAATAACCGAAAGAGGGGTTTCCTATGCCCTACCGGGGGCGCCCATCGACATTTGTATAGTGCACCACGCTCCGCGTCACCAGCATGATCAGCAATACCGCAGCGCCGAACACAAACAGGCCATAATGAATTTCCACGCTGACGATGGCACCCAGTTTCACCGTAACAATCAGAATTGCTACAACCATCACATCAAGCATCGCCCAGCGGCCGTATTCGTGCATCAGGTGCAGATACCTATTGAGTTTATGGCTTTGCTGCATCTGCCTGCTCATGAGCATAAAAAGCACACTTATTTTAAACATGGGCAGAATTATGCTGAATCCGGTGACAACCAGAAACAGCAGAAACTGCCCGTTGTAAAGCAGCTCCAGCACACCAGACAGTACCGAAAAAGAGGTTGTAACCAGTATAAACTTGGAGATGGTCATCATCGGTGCGACAAGCCCTACCATCAAAAGGATGGTTGCGCAGAGTAACGTCAGGCGCAATTTTCTCGATGTAGCTTCCGGGATGAAGGCCGATTCAACACTTTGAGTTTTTGAGGTATTCATACTGTGCCGAAAAACTGGCTTGGCATCCCGCAATTTTGTTGTCGGAAACGAGGTATTTATTCAGTGGAAAAATGCGGCATATATTCCGAGTACCAATTTAGATGGATTATTGCCTTCTTTGATAATTGGCGGAGAGGCAGGGATTCGAACCCTGGGAACCCAAAGGGTTCACTTGATTTCGAGTCAAGCCCATTCGGCCACTCTGGCACCTCTCCATACTTCTCTGCTTACTGCCAACAGGCTTACGCCTGTCGTTCACTTGATTTCATTCGCCACTCCGTGGCTCACCCTCCGGGCGACGCTCCGCGTCGTGCTGCGCGGCTCCGCCGCTTGTCGAGTCAAGCCCATTCGGCCACTCTGGCACCTCTCCAAACTACCCTGCTTACGGCCAACAGGCTCTCGCCTGTCGTTCACTTGATTTCATTCGCCACTGTGTGGCTCACCCTCCGGGCGATGCTTCGCATCGTGCTGCGCGGCTTCGCCGCTTGTCGAGTCAAGCCCATTCGGCCACTCTGGCACCTCTCCAAACTACCCTGCTTACGGCCAACAGGCTCTCGCCTGTCGTTCACTTGATTTCATTCGCCACTGTGTGGCTCACCCTCCGGGCGATGCTTCGCATCGTGCTGCGCGGCTTCGCCGCTTGTCGAGTCAAGCCCATTCGGCCACTCTGGCACCTCTCCAAACTACCCTGCTTACGGCCAACAGGCTCTCGCCTGTCGTTCACTTGATTTCATTCGCCACTGTGTGGCTCACCCTCCGGGCGATGCTTCGCATCGTGCTGCGCGGCTTCGCCGCTTGTCGAGTCAAGCCCATTCGGCCACTCTGGCACCCAGCATTCAACCACAGGCTAAAACAGCTTTATACCTTGTCCGCTCCTGCATTAGAATGAACTGATGGATGGGTGATTTTACACAATTCAACTCGCACTAACTAATCTCTTTTAGTTTTCGAGGTGAAATGACAAAACGGTTTCCACTTTTATTGGCGCTGCCCCTGATCTTGGCATCGTGCAGCATCCCGGACTCTCTGCTCAATCGTGTCAAAGAGAGCGGTGAATTGCGGGTTGTCACACGTTACAACCCAACCACTTTTTATCGCGGCAAGAGCGGAACCCGCGGCCTAGAGTACGAATTGGTTACCCTTTTTGCCCGGGAGCTTGGCGTAAAACCAGTATTTGTCCTTCCAAAAAGTTTCGACCAGATTCTACCTATGATCGCCCGCGGCGATGTTCATTTTGGAGCAGCTGGCCTAACCGCCACCCCTGGGCGTGAGCATCTCGTCAGATTCACCCCCAGTTACCAATCGGTTACACAGCAACTGGTCTACCGGGAGGGCACAAAAAAGCCGGAAACGATCACTGATACACTTGGCGGCACTTTTGAGGTGGTCGCCGGAAGGAGTCACATAGAGCGGTTGCAGGAACTTAAGCAGGAACACCCCGAACTGGAGTGGACCGAAAAAAGAGGAATCAGGTCCGACGAACTTCTCTCCCTGGTGGTCGAACAAATAGTCGACTACACCATTTGTAATTCAAGTGAAGTGGCATTGAGCCGCAGATTTCATCCAGAGTTAAAAGTGGCGTTTGATCTCTCCGGGCCATTACCGGTAGCTTGGGCCTTTCCCCATGCAGAGGATGACAGCCTGTATGAGGCAGCTCTGTCATTTCTGGACAACCTGAAACAATCGGGGGAGCTTAAACGGATCATCGACCGCTATTACGGCTACGTTGAGAGCTTGGGGGCACTGGATACCCGCACATTTCGTACGCATATCCTGCAGCGACTTCCCAAATACAGCGAACATTTTAAGCAGGCTGCGCTGGAAACAGGTCTGGATTGGCGGTTATTGGCAGCCATCGGTTATCAGGAATCTCACTGGGAACCAGCTGCGGTCTCACCCACCGGAGTAGCCGGCATAATGATGCTTACTAAAGCGGCAGCCAAAGACCTCGGGATAAAATCCCGCACCAACCCTGAAGAGAGTATTCTGGGCGGTTCCCGTTATATTCTTCTCGTCAGAGAAAAAATCCCCGATCGCATCCCAGAGCCAGATCGGCTGTGGATGGCATTGGCCGGTTACAATATTGGATTTGGTCATCTTGAAGATGCGCGTATCCTCACCGAGCGTCACGGAGATGATCCGGACAAGTGGGTCGATGTGAAAAAATATCTGCCGTTGTTATCACAGAAGCGGTATTACGAAACTGTCAAACATGGAAAAGCCAGAGGAAAGGAACCTGTCGACTATGTCGACAACATTCGCAGCTACTATGATCTGCTGGTTTGGGAAAACAACAGGCAGGAGGTTCCCGTCGCCAGCAGCACGTCTCAGTTAACGTCACCTGCGCTGTTTTGATCTATTCTGATGATTGAGACAAATCGAACCGAAGCTTAATTCGCTTTTCAGCGTCATCCGACCAACTTCCGCCAGACTTTCCGACTCTCCGTAATGGGCGCATTGCAGTGTTAACCACCCCTTCACTTGATTAGCGCAAACAGGAATCAAAATGTGTCAGGCTGAACAATAATGAATTTCTTAAAATCTCATCTTGAACAGGCTTATTAGCTACTCTTAATAAAACCTGGTGGAAGCCCTTACGGCTTCCACCATCGGACGAGACTTCAATCTTTTATTACCAGAACCTTCTTCATTATGGCAGAGGGCAAAGGAGCCCTCCATCCTTGCTTTCGCCGGAAACCACCAGGAAACTGCCAAACACCATTCCCGGACCTATATCCTGTGAGCAACTCGTATGGATCGTGGTTACTTTCGTGCCATTGATATACAAGTAGATCTCGGTACCTAAGGTGCCCTTGTCAGTGCCAATGAAGCTGAAATCTCCATTAGCAGCCACAAACTGATTGAATACTGTGACTCCATTCTTTTGCTTGACCTTGATTACCGCACCCGTTGCACTGAGATACTTCAACGTAAGTGTGGTCACCTTGCCACTGCATTCGGCACAGGGAACTGGTTGCGGCAGGCGCTTCACCCTGACGCTGTCTGACGCTGCACAGCTAGCACCCGATACCGTCTCACCAGTGACCACCACCGTGTTTTCATACACATTGGTTCCATCCGGCAGGATAAAAACCGGGTCAGTAACCAACTCATAGCTGCTGTTTGCAGCAATCGTCTGCGTCTCACTTATGCCCAGTTTGGCATCAATGACCTGGACCATCAGGCTTTCGGGGTTGGGATTATTCACGCTGATGCCAAAAACCACATCTGCACCGGCAGAGGACGAAGGCGTGCCTGGGCACCCAAATTCGCCCTTATCGCCTCTCATACCCCCGAGCAGGAAGTCGTTGATAAGGTAGAATTTATTGTCCTTACCGTTGCCTTGGCGGGTTCCACAATCTTCAGGGCCGTCCATTGCGTTATCGGAGCAGGAGATATGGAACCTGGAAGTGCCTGTTACCGTACCCGTCAGGAACACATCAACATCATTACCCGTCTGGCTCTTCGGCGCCTCGAACACAACCACATCTCCATGGTTGACGCCGTTAATCACTTGACCAAGTTCCGTTGTCATATTCACGCCATCCGGACCGTCCCACACCATGGTCAGCTGGTTCACATCTTTCAGCGCATCGCAGCTGGCAGCCTCTTCCTGAGGCGTAAACTCACACTGCACGGATTCGGTCGGAAAACCACCGGATGCCTGCGCTTGCGGACAGGTGAACTGCCCGTTCTGACCCGTCATGCCTCCGAAAATGAAGTCGTTTAGCAGATAAGATTTGTTGTCTTTTCCGTTGCCCTGCGCGGTTCCGCAATCCTCATAGCCGTTCATCTCGTTATCGGAACAGGATATATGGAACTGTGACGAACCGTTTACAGCACCGCTGATCGTCACGTCAACATCATTTCCGGTCTGGTCTTTCGGGGTGTTGAGAAGCACCAGATCACCGTTATTGACGTCGCTGATCACCTGACCCAGTTCAGTAGTTATGGTCACACCATTGACACCGTTCCAGATCATCGCCAGCCCGGTCACATCCTTGAGATCGTTGCAGGTCAGCACTTCCGGCTGTGGTGGAGTGGCGATTTCACAGGTCTTCTCGACTTGCAGCGTGCAGTCATTTGGTACCATGCTGCACTCTGCTTTCACCCAATCAAGCTTGGTGCCATCCTCGCGCAGATAGAAGCGAATGGTGTGCTCGCCGGCGGACAGACTGACCATCACCGGGTCTCCGCCGTCACGGCCATTACGATCATTGACATAGTCGCTCTGCAGCACACCATCGGAAGGTGTGTCGTAGAGATAACCACCGGCGGGCTGACCATCAATGGTCACCCAGAACGAGTTATCGGAACCGTTCGGTCCTCTCACACCAGTCTGGATTTTCACCTGTTTAGCCTGATCCAAGGTCAACTTATACTCGACATAGCTGTCAGTGAGCTCATTGACGATTGGTTCGGAACCGCTGTTGGGTACCTTCACGTAGGCACCGCCGCTAAAACCGGAGCTCTGGAAGATCTGGAACATTCCCGACAACTTCCCATTCTCGGCTTCAAACTTCTGGCCGCAAACCAGTCCCCGACAGGCAGCACCGGTCTCATCAACTTCTGTGTGCTGTGTCAACGCCGTCACTTCGAATGTGATATAGCTGTTGCCGTCACTTGTCCCCACTGCCTGATTACAGTCGGTGAGAAAAGTTGCCTTGACAGTCTCAGTCGGGTGATTTGCACCTTTCACTGTCACCACAATCGGCGTTCCAGGATTCGGAATTGAGAAGCTGAAACTTCCGCCCGTAGGTACCGAAGGATTAGGGTCACCGTCATTGTAGCTGTCGTAAAGCACAATGCCGCCAAGACCGTTTTCACGGACTCTGATTCTCTCATTGGGATCACGATTCGCTCCCGCAGTGATCTTCAGCGTCAGCTGATTGACACCGATACACACTTCGCAAACCTTAATAAACCCGGCGTCGATGGTCGCATTCCGCTCACCCGCTGCCAGGTTCACTTCGTCGCTCATCAGTCCGTCGCTGTCCAGCGCCGCGTTGCCGCCCTGCTGTCTCGGGCTCACTTCGAAGCCTGCCGGCTGATCGAACATCACCTTGTAGCAGCCAGGCTCGAGACCGGTGAACTCGTAGAAACCGTTCTCATCGGCCGACTGGTCGTTCGGACCGCCTGCACCTGTCACGGTCGTATTCAGCTCTGCACCCGCACAGCTCAGCAACTGCACCGTCACGCCATTGATACCCGTCTCCCCGTCGTCCTGAATGCCGTTGGCGTTCTTGTCGTTCCAGACATAGTCGCCCAGGCTGGCGCGTGGCTCATAGAAACCGGCATCGATGGTCGCATCGCGCTCACCGGCTACTAACGTCACTTCGTCGCTCATCAGTCCGTCGCTGTCCAGCGCCGGGTTGCCGCCCTGCTGTCTCGGGCTCACTTCGAAGCCTGCCGGCTGATCGAACATCACCTTGTAGCATCCCGGCTCGAGACCGGTGAACTCATAGAAGCCATTCAGATCGGCCGACTGGTCGTTCGGACCGCCTGCACCTGTCACGGTCGTATTTAGCTCGGCACCTGCACAACTCAGCAGCCTCACCGTCACACCATTGATACCCGTCTCCCCGTCGTCCTGAATGCCGTTGGCGTTCTTGTCGTTCCAGACGTAGTCGCCCAGGCTGGCACGCGGCTCGTAGAATCCGGCATCGATGGTCGCATTCCGCTCACCCGCTGCCAGGTTCACTTCGTCGCTCATCAGTCCGTCGCTGTCCAGCGCCGCGTTGCCGCCCTGCTGTCTCGGGCTCACTTCGAGGCCTGCCGGCTGATCGAACATCACCTTGTAGCATCCCGGCTCGAGACCGGTGAACTCATAGAAGCCGTTCACATCGGCCGACTGGTCGTTCGGACCGCCTGCACCTGTCACGGTCGTATTCAGCTCTGCACCCGCACAGCTCAGCAACTGCACCGTCACGCCATTGATACCCGTCTCCCCGTCGTCCTGAATGCCGTTGGCGTTTTTGTCGTTCCAGACATAGTCGCCCAAGCTGGCGCGTGGCTCATAGAAACCGGCATCGATGGTCGCATCGCGCTCACCGGCTACTAACGTCACTTCGTCGCTCATCAGTCCGTCGCTGTCCAGCGCCGGGTTGCCGCCCTGCTGTCTCGGGCTCACTTCGAAGCCTGCCGGCTGATCGAACATCACCTTGTAACAACCAGGCTCGAGACCGGTGAACTCATAGAAGCCATTCACATCGGCCGACTGGTCGTTCGGACCGCCTGCACCTGTCACGGTCGTATTTAGCTCGGCACCTGCACAACTCAGCAGCCTCACCGTCACACCATTGATACCCGCCTCCCCGTCGTCCTGAATGCCGTTGGCGTTCTTGTCGTTCCAGACGTAGTCGCCCAGGCTGGCACGCGGCTCGTAGAATCCGGCATCGATGGTCGCATTCCGCTCACCCGCTACCAGGTTCACTTCGTCGCTCATCAGTCCGTCGCTGTCCAGCGCCGGGTTGCCGCCCTGCTGTCTCGGGCTCACTTCGAGGCCTGCCGGCTGATCGAACATCACCTTGTAGCATCCCGGCTCGAGACCGGTGAACTCATAGAAGCCGTTCACATCGGCCGACTGGTCGTTCGGACCGCCTGCACCTGTCACGGTCGTATTCAGCTCTGCACCCGCACAGCTCAGCAACTGCACCGTCACGCCATTGATACCCGTCTCCCCGTCGTCCTGAATGCCGTTGGCGTTCTTGTCGTTCCAGACGTAGTCGCCCAGGCTGGCGTCAGGGGAGTTACAGTAGTGGCTGAGGTCATCATCCATGGATCCTGGAATCTCTACCACACCGACATTTACGTAGGTCAAGCGATCACGCCCCGGAATCTGGTCTGGGTTACAACCTGGAATTCTGACCACACCAACCGGCAGCTGATCTGCTGGCAGAGTCAGATCCAGTGCGGTTCCGAAGGCTTCGTACAACCACATCTCTCCCGGGGAGAGAAAGCTGTCACCGTTTCCATTGTCCACCAGCACAGGATTGACGCCGGCGACACTGTCGGTAACCGTTATGTCGGAAGCGGCAATGGCCACATCACCGATGTTGGTCACCTTATAGGTCCAGGTGATGTCGGCTCCAGCGGCCACCACCGGCACGCCGGGACCATTGGGGTCATCCTCGTTATCATAATCCGAGTCGATCGGATTGACGTTTGCCGGCGAATCGGTCGTCTTCTCTATCGCGATATCCGGCTCCGGGTTGCAGTAGTGGCTGGGATCAGAATCCATGTCATCTGGAATCATCACCACGCCTATATTCCTATAAGTATTTCGCTCGCCCGGAGTTGACTGGCCGCTTGGGTTGCACCCGAGGAGAATTTCCGAGTTGTCAGACTGCTGGCCAATACCCAGCAGACTGAGATCCTGAGCTACACCGGAAGCCTCGTAGAACCACATCTCTCCCGGGGAGAGGATACCGTCACCATCATCATCGTCTACCAGCAGTGGATTAACACCGGCCACACTGTCGGTAACGGAGATATCCCCCTGAGCGATTGCAACTTGCCCGGTATTGGTCACTTTATACACCCAAGTTACGGCCGCACCCGGTGGGACGATGGGCACGCCGGTACCGTTTGAACTATCCTCGTTGTCGTAATCCGCAAGTGTGGAATTTTCGTTTGCGGCCGACTCCGTCAGCTTCTGGATATCGATATCCGGCGGCGGGTTGCAGTAGTGGCTCGGGTCACTGTCCGTGGCACCAGGTACATCCACTGTTCCTATGTTTAGATAAGTTTTGCGGTCACCACCGGGATTAACTCCGGTAGGATTGCAGCCGAGAACGATCTCCGAACCGTCTGGCTGGCTACCGATGCTCAGCAGGCCGAGATCCTTGGCCGTGCCCGTCGCCTGGTAGAACCACATCTCGCCAGGAGAGAGCACACCATCGCTGCTGTTGGAGTCGATCACCAGTTGCGGATTCACGCCCGGGACGCTGTCGGTCACGGCGACATCAATGGCGGAAAACGCGACAGCACCTGTGTTGGTGACTTTGTAGGTCCAGGTGACACTCGCATCTGGCGGAATCACCGGTACGCCGGCGCCGTTGGAGGTATCTTCGTTGTTGTAGTCAGAGTCGGTCGGATTGCTGTTGGCAGCTGAGTCGGTAGTCTTCTCGATGTCAATGGCCGGAGGATTGCAGTAGTGACTCGGATCGCTGTCTGAATCTCCCGGAATCTGGACCATTCCGATATTCTTATAGGTTTTGCGCTCTCCCGGAGGGTTCTGACTGCTTGGATTACAGCCGGGGACGATCTCCGCTCCACCCGGCTGGGTGCCGAGCGCGAGTAATCCCAGATCCAGCGCAGTACCGGTTGCCTCGTAGTACCACACTTCGTTCGGGGAGAGCACACCATCAGCGTTGTTGGCGTCGGGCACCAGTACCGGATTGACACCGGTTACGCTGTCGGTGACGGTGATGTGCGCTAACGGAATACTCACTGATCCGATGTTTTTAACCGCATAGGTCCAGATCACTTGCCCGTTGGGGCTGATCTGCGGAACGCTGCCATCGTTTGGATCGTCAGCATCCTGACCGTTGGTATATTTTTCAATGTCGATCCGGGGCAGAGGTGGGATGGGCATGATTGCGCCCTTTACGGGGGACCCCCCAAAAGTAACCGCGAACGATCCGTTCCAACCATGAGTATTTTCCACCAGCAAGGTAACGCCGATGTCCTGGTTCAGGAACATACCGCCGGCGAGCAAACCGCCGGTCACTTTAAAGCGAAAATCGAAATTGGCTGCAGGATTACCATCCTTAAAGCCGAACGCAATAACCTCACCGGTCAGCAACACACCATCAAAGTCGATGATGCCGTCTCCATTCATATCGAATTTACCGGTGACAACCAGATCGTTCCCTGCAGTACCGCCGACCAAGACACCTGTTTCATCCACTTCAATTGCAATCGCTACTTGCTGCTTACCGCTTGAATTCGGCAACACCGGACAGTCGAGTAAACCGACAACAGGACAGTTGGTGCCAAACCCACCGTCAAAAAAATCAATTGGTGTCGCACTCAGACTAAACAAATCGCTGTCCTTGTTATAGCTTTGCCCCCCCGGGGCGGCATAAGCGATTCGCGGAAATACTTCAGCTATTCCCAAAAGGTTTGCATATGCGCCCTGCATCCCTAAAAGGAATCCAGACAAAATATAAAAAATCCCTGTAATCAACTGCTTTTGCCAGCTTGTTTTAATTCCAGTCATGATGCATCACTCGATTTGGAAAAAGTGCGTTAAGAATTTGGTTCCTAAAAGCTTTCGCGTGAAAAAACAAGCAAAGCACAAAGGCTTTGCCTGTTTGCTTTTGATCACTTCAGGACTGATTTATTTTGCGACTGAGCTGGATCATCACAACGCCACTCAGCAGTATCATGGCAAGCGGACCGGGCTCAGGAACAGCCGCGGTATTGGCTGACGCACTGAAATTGCCGCCTGTACCGAAGTTAGCCAGCAGAGAGCCCGCAAAACCGGAATTGGAGAGTATGACGCCAGCACTCTCTCCAAACAGTGCAGCAGTGCTTCCTCCAAGTCCGGTAAACAGGAACTCGAGCGGATCACCGGCCCCTGCGCCAAACTGGGACAGCGCGCCGGTGAGCAGAGGGTCTCCAAATGACCCGCCAGCCCCGTTACTGGTACCGTTGATGGTCAGGCCGCCTGTTGCAGACATGGTGTTTGTGTCAATCAGGGCATTCAAATTGAACACACCCCCGGAGATTGCCTGGGTGCCTGAGGAAAGATTCAATTGGCTGGCGCCACCAAAAGCGGAAAGTGTGCCGATGCCAGTGCCTGCATTAAAAGTGTAGGTTACGTCGATTTGCACCGGTGACTGAATATCCGGTAGACCGGGTACCAGATTCAGCGGAGTGAATGCCGCATGCGCACTCCCCACTCCAGCGAGTAGAAAAATTATCAAGTAAAACAGGCGGTTTACCCCAGTGAATATGTTGGCCATCGCTGACGATTTCCTATGTTAGTTTTTAGAATTTTTACACTTCTTTGCCGAAACAGTGGCATTAAGGGATTTTCTAGCAATATATAAGCCAGAGTAAATAATTAACTGATTTGAATGAATATTCGATAAATTCCTTTTTTCTCTCACGATTCAAGTTGGGATGCGCTGTAAAATTTACTGACGGCAAACATGCAGCTGTCAAAAGCAACGTTGTCCGTTGCATTTGGGGCGGCAGCTATCCGCTATCCTTCCGATAACTTTCTTAAAAACTCCAGTGCGGCCTCCTTATCGGGAAAGTCCCGGCCGCTGCTTATTATCTTCTCCAACTCCGCCTTCGCTTCATCATCCCGTTTAAGGGCATGGAGAGCCAACGCAATGTGATACCCGATATCCGGCAGATCGGCATGTCGGGAACGCGCCTCGCGCAGATACCGCAGACCCTCTTCAGGACTGCCGCTGTTGACCAACGCCCAGCCAAGGGTATCCGCAACAAAAGGATCGGTTGGCGCCAGTCGATAAGCCATCCTGGCGGTTTCAAGCGCCCGCGCGTCCCCTGCCATCTGATAGAGCATGGCGAGATTGTTCAACAGCGACGGATCTTCGGGGTGGCCAATCAACATCTTCTCATAAATGATCCTGGCATCATCATGCCGACCGCTTTGTAACATCTCCCCCGCAAGTGTATTCTGAACCCGCAGGTCCTCGGGATTTTGGGCAACCCAATTTTCCAGCAGCCGCAATGCCTCCTCCGGACGACCGCTTATCCGATAGATCTGATAAAGCCGTAACACCTTTATTGTTTCTGGTTTGATTTGCTGTGCTTTGAGGTAGGCGCGCTCGGCGCCGGCCATCTCTTTTTCCTGAAACAGCACCTCAGCCTCCAGAAAGTGCCCCTCCGACAAATCCGGGTGCTCTATCTGCAATTGCAGCGCCTGATCCAGTGCCTCATCATGCTTGTTTAACTGAATCGCCACCAAGGCAAGCTCCACTTTTGCCGGCAACCATACGGGATTGCCTTCCACCGCTTTGGATAGAGACCAGTATGCCGATTTCAAATCCCCGAGCTGTTTTTGATAGAGGGCTATACGGTACAGTTTTTCCGCTTCATACGAGACGTCGCGTGCCAGATTGGCCAGGGTGACCTTTGAAAGTTCCTGCTCATCTGACGCCGCCTGACAGACGGCCAGCGCCAACCGCACCCTGTAGTCGTCTGGATGATTGGTATAGAGCCCCTGAACCACCTCCAGTGCCTGCCTCGGCTTGCCTGAGTTGAGATAGAGCTGTGCAAGTTCAAGATTCGACTGAATCTCCATCGGTTGGAAACTGCGCAGCTTTTCACGCCAGCGGATTGCCTCGTCAAAGTTTCCCAGCAATGCCTCCAGGTCTGAATATGCCGTCAGAATCTCCCTCTGCCCCGGATTCTCATCCAGCATTTTTTGATAGCGCTCCCTTGCCTGCTCCAGCTTACCCTCCCTTGCATCAACTTTTCCCAAATTCAGCTTCGCAGCCAGAAAATCCGGATTCAAATCCAGCGCGTGCCCAAACGCCTCTCTTGCACCTGCAAAATCTCCACCCGCCAATTTTGCGCTGCCGAGCAGGCTTATTGCCGACAGATTGTCCGGTTCAATTTCGATAACCTGCTGAACTGCAGATATGGCCTCGTCGAATTTTCCCTGTTGCATATTGAGCACGGTCAATATGATTCCGGCAGCTACCCCCTGTTCACCCTGCCGATCAACACCACCCAGCGCTTCGATCGCCGGTCCTATCTGATTTGTACCGATCAGACTTTGCGCAAGATTTATTTGAAGTTGGGCATCGTTCGGACGATCAAAAGCCAGTTTTTCAAAAACCCTGGCAGCAGCCGCATGGTCGCCCTTCATCAGATAGATCTGACCGGATAACAGTTTAACCAACGGATCCTGTGGTGACTGCTCCAGCAGCGGTAAAATCATCTTTTCGGCATTATCAGGCTGATTCTGCGCCAATAGAACCTTCGCCATAATTTTTCGGGCTGCGCTGTTTTCCGGCCATTTGTGCAGCAGCTTCCGCAGATAATCCGATGACTTTTCGAGATGTCCCGCGGAGAATTGAACACTGCCTGCCAGAAGTAACAGCCTCTCACTACTCTCCAGCTGTTCCGGCGCAATTCTATCGAGGGTGTCGCCGGCAAGCGCCAGGGATTTCCTGGCCGCTTCACTATCGCCTTTGTGAAAGTTGATTTTTGCCTGGAGATAATCGACAAACGGATCGATACGCTTGCTGGACTGTAGAATATCAATATCCGCCTGAGCTGCATCCAACCTGTTCAGGTCAGTGAGCAACGACGCCCGGCTGCTTCGGGCATTGCTGTCACCGGGTTTTGACTCCAAAAATCTGGACAATTCGTCCACCGCAATTTCGGGATTTCCCTCGCGTTGCGAGACCTGACTTTTCAACAACCAGAATTCAGGGTTATCCGGCTCAATCGTCCGGGCATCGGCCAGCAGTTTCCTGGCCTGAGGCAACTCTCCTGCATTGAGATGTACTTGGGCCTGACCCATCAAAGCACCTGCTTCACGGGGATTGAGACGGGAGGCTTCCACAAATTCCCACATCGCCCGGTCGGACTCGTTCAGTCCTAAGTATGCCTTACCTTTGAACACCCGAAGCTTGGAAGCCTCAACAATACTGTTTGGATCTATTGCAATCTCATCCAGCACCGATTGAAATTTTCCCAGTTGTAAAAAGGTTTCGGCCAACAGAGGGTCAACCGTTCTCAGATCAGCCCCCAGTTTCCGCGCTTGTAGAAATTCCGCTTCCGCCTGAACAGGGAATTCGGATGCAAGATAGGATCGACCCAGAAGAATGCGGGATGGAAGATGCTTCGAATCCTGCTGCAACGCATTTTTCAGCTGAATTACCGCTGCCCGATAGTCTCCTCCCGTAAAGTGCTGCAGCGCTGTTTCATAAAATTTCCCCACCGCGGAACCGCCAGCAGTATCTTCATCGCCGGCTGCCAACACCTTGCTGTCAAGGGAAACAAGAAAGATCATCAACATGAAAAAAATTGATAGTTGGAAGTTTCTGTTTACGTCGTGCATGCTTTTTATAAGGATATATTTGACCAGAGGAGTGTGAGGAAAAAATCGGAGTGTATGTTAATTGGTTGAATGTTTGGAAGTGGGAACAAGGGCATAGAGAATAACGATCTGAACCCAAATCTCCTCCAGCAGGAACTATGTTGCAAAGAAACGTGAGCGGTCGACTGTATTGACAGTATCCGTAGCTGCCACAATCCGCAAGTTTTAGAAAACAATTCGAAGGAGATTCCGGTTACGAACACACACTTGTATTTCAACAAAGGCCACCGACAAGATTTTGATATATTTTGGTGCTTGACAAAACTTGTTTCATAGCCCGCTTTTACTCACTTTGTCGGGAGATCCAACTTCTCGTTCGGGGAGGGGTTACAAGCCTCCTCTGGAGTTTAACCCATTCATTGCATAAATTCTGACGAAAACGGAATCAAGCTACTTGTTTGAGCACATCCAAATAATGCAACAACTCGGATTTGACAGCTGGATTAACGCTCATCGTCAAAGTCAAGGTCCCTTGAGGCCTGGTCAGCCGTCCGGCTCGCTGAATCAGTTGACGCCGCAGAGTGCCGAGCCGTGTAAAGTGCCACAGCGGTGCACGTCGTTCAGTGGTAGCGCATTGCTGTTCGTTGGTGAGCATCTGCATTTCCCGGTTGAGGTTATGCACCAACATCGCTGCCAGTACAAACACCTGATTCCCCGCTTGTCTTCGGGTCGGAACATAGTCCATCTGGGTCTGCGACTTCAACTCAGCGAAAATACCCTCCTGGGCACCGCGGCCGTTGTGATAGCGCAACACTTTTCTGGCACTGAGACGCTTATTGGTGATGATCACCTTGAAGTCGTGGCCGTATTCATAGGGGATGAACAGATCCAGTTGAATCGGTTCCTTATACTGTTTCCGGTTTCCGGTACGGATAAAGAGAAAACGCTGTTTTGTGTGCCATTTTTTAGGTTTCAGCGGTGCTCGAAAAATCACATCGATCACCCAAGCGATGCCAGCGTTTCCGCCGTTCTATCATGCCCTTGAGTTCGGTGAAACGCTCAAAGGGCACACTGATGCTGAATTCAACGCCTTCGGCATTGAGCATGCCGATGATGGCATCCGAGAAGAAGGCGCTATCCATCCGTACTTCAATTTTGGCCCTGGGCAGAACAGCGCGTATTTCCTGGACACATTCCAGGATGAATGCCTGGGCGCCGTTGAGTCATGCACATTACCGGGACGATGCCAAACATCGAATACTTGGCCGGTCTGCGCCAATGTGCAGAACAGCGGATAGTAGCTGCGTTGCCCCTTCTTCTTGCGGTTGAAACCCACCGCCGTGCCTTCGGCGAAACGACCGGTGGCGAGTACCGAGCCGTCGAAATCCAAGGTAATCCGTGCCAGGCCAAGATCATCAAGGCGTTGCAGAACCTGTTGCCTGTTGAGTCGGCGCAGCTTGTCCACGCTGCGGCTGTCCATCCCCGCCAGCGTACGGCTGACCGTCGCGACATCCGGCAGACGAGCGATTCCCAACAGACGGCGCACCATGGGGTCATCCTTGTAGTAACGCATATCCTGAAGTCGCCGGTATCCCAGCAGAAGATGGACGATCAGCAGCAGTACGGTGAGACCATGACCAAAGATTGGGCTGACCTTCAGATGCCGGAAACAGCCCGTGAGTTGTTCTTTCAATCCGAGCCGATTGAACAACGCTTGAAACAGGACCAGACCGGCAAAAGAGCTCAGGCGTTGGTCTTCGAATCGAATCTCGGGAATGCGATGTGTTTTGCGATGAACGCTGGCTTTGCTACACTTCATCCAAACGGTCTCCGTTGGTTCATTGGTTTGGTGTGGTGCCTCCAATTTTACCAACTCAGGGATCGTTTTTTTATTGCTGAACGCCATTTTGTCGCATCATTTTTTGGTATTTTCTGGATCGCACTATTGGTGAACTCCAGCTACAAGCGTATGACGTCCAGCACAGCGCGTAGATAAATGGGTTCGCGTAGTTTTTGACGCATTTTTTATGCAACTAACGGGTTAACTGTTTACAATGTTTGATTTAGGGCCTGCCCTCAGATCACATACGCCAATGTAACAACAAGATCTCAGTCTGGCTCCTCGAGAAATACTGTTTTCCTTTATATTTATTTTTCGTTTGCTCTTTCAAATAGGCAACTGATTGGCAGTCGTTTGGATCGAACTGGTTGTTTCTTGGGTAAACCTATCCTGAGTATCATGTAGAGTTGCTGATTCTCCGGAACTTTAAATAGACTGACCACCTTCTCCTGGATTAGATTTGTCTGCCTCATAAGTAGTGGAGGTATCAATCCTTCTTCCCTGCGAATCAATTGATCAGAAACAACAAAGTAGGGCTGAACAGCGAATCCCTTTTATTTAGATGAATCCACAATCTAGCCAGGAGAAGTCCGGCATTAAAAAGCCCCACGAGCATCAGAGGGACCCACAATCCCGATAATCGCCGGGGAGAGCCGAATAGGACGAGCCTCAATCAATGCCAACAATCGGTACATGCCAAATAGCTTGTTAAGCGTTGCCATTCGGGGCCAACTGGATATCAAGCGCATAAAGCTCCTCCCTCCGGGAGGCAAATCCAGAGTCGCAATATCCAGCCCATCGCCAGATGCCACATCCTGACTGGTGAATCTAAGACTGTTTGCCAACCATTCATGAACTTCTGGGGTCTGAAAACGCACTTCAGACGCCTGCTGAATCAAATCCGCCACCTGCTTCCTGCCTGACTGAGTGTCAAATAATCTGACACCTGCCCCACCTTCTTCGGTCACAATCCCGGTTAAGATGTGCTTCAAGTCAGGGGTTCACGAGAGTAAGGAAGTCTATTTGTATGCCGATTGAACAGCGGTATGGATTGAATGCCTGTTTGACTTCCATCCTCGAGAAAGCCAACTGGAATAACACATCTGAAATAAGGCTCATCCCCAGAAGTCCCTGTTATCTCGTTTATTTCATACTGAAACTCAAAATTCAGATTGCTCATTAATTGCTTTAAATTTTCCGCCACACAGCCAACCGACAATAGAGTCGCCGGGTGGTCCGGACCAAAAGTTCTGCCGGCTACCCGTCTGGCGTCATAAAAGATCGAAAGGTATTGGCCGTCCCACTTATAACGCAGAGGTTGAGTATTATCGGCGGATGGTGCCTGTATTGCCGCACGAACAGCCAAGTCCAAATATGATCTCTCTTGAATGCTCATTTCAAAATATTAACTTTCTGCTTTAATGTTCATTATTTAGGATAGGCCTCCATATTCAGAAGTACTTGTTTACAGGTGGATGGTCCAACTTCGAAAGTATAGACCTTTCTCTCAAGTTGGCCCAAAATGACATTTACGTACAGGCATTTTTGGGGGTAAGGGAGCAGGTTTTCTTTACCTTAAAGCGTTAATTTAGATAGTGTCAGTTTTTTTACATTTTAAGCCTGTAATGACATATTGAACTAAACTTCTGATGAAGAAATTATTTTAATTCAATTAGTTATTGTTTTTGGCATGTGGATTGCTAAATTATTGCCAGTGACATTGCTAGCGACATGCGAAGTTAAGAAACGTCCTGTAACCGTGATGCCTGATTTAAGTCAAGCAAAACATTTAATTAAAGAGAGATTAATCATGAAAACAAAAACATTAATTAAAGCGCTGGGCGCCGCAGGATGGCGTTAGGGATGTCTCAGGCATTCTCTGCAAATATCCCATTTCCTACCAGCGGAACATTCCTGTTGTCAGACAACAGTGCTGAGAGCCTGATTAACTGTACACCAGGTGCCGCAGGGTGCGAGTCCACGTCAGTTAACGACACCACCCTCGATGTTGGGGACAGACTGCGTGGTGTTTTCGGAATCGATACCATTTCCGGTCAATCCATTCTGACTGGTAGCGGATTTGATGAGCTGGCCGGTATATTTGACGTTACTGTGACCTCCGCGGTTCAGAATTCTCCGACCAACTGGACTTTTTGAGTTCGGTGCCACTGCCGGCTTTGCAGCTGAATTTGGTCTTTCCGCAGGCGCGGCTGTTGCTTGGTTTACTGATTCCACTCACGAGTTTATTCGCGAGGACCTGATTGCCAACGGCACAACCATTGCGCAGATGGAAGCCTTGATCAATGACGGAACCCTGTTCTGGGGTAGCGGCTTCACGGACTCTGCATTCTGGAGAGCACAGAATGTATCGACCAACGACGTCAGTACGGTTGGTGCGCTTCCTGGAAATACAGCTGCAGGCCAATTCCAATTCGGCCTCAATCTGACGGATAACTTTTCCGGTAGAACCTTCAGTCAAGTTGGTTGCTTTAATGCTGGCATCCCTGGTGTAGTACAAGTGGATCAGTGCGCGAATGGTAATATCCTTTCACCGGCCACCGGACAGGGTAACAATACACCGTTCGACGTCTGGGATGACGTTAACTTTACCATGAATGTCAATGTACCTGAGCCCAGCTTGGTTGCACTTTTAGGTCTTGGCATGTTGGGTGTTGGCGCTTCCTCCTTGGCTAAGAGACGGAAAAGCCGCGTTTAAATCAGTATCCGAAGAGACTATTTAGACTCTTTCGAATAAAATAACCCTCTCCGCAGTTTTGCGGAGAGGGTTATTTTTGGGAGAACAATAGAAATGCCCCGCTTTTCCATGTTGCCGACACTTCTTCGAGAAATTACCGTGCAGCGAACATTACCAAGAGAACCTGAGCCTGATCTGGTGATGGACGATGCCGAACAAGTTGCCGCCTATACAGAGGCTGGACGTATAGATGGTGTCATGGCAGCAGCCTATCTGTTTCAAACTGCAAGAATTACCCAAACAATCCAGGGGTGTGGAAAAGTGGTTGATCTTGGCTGTGGGCCGGCAACACAACTTACCCAGATTGCACAACTTAATCCTGATACTCACTTTTTAGGAGTTGATTTATCCGCAGAAATGCTCGACCAGGCAGAGCAGTACGTTCATAAATTAGGCATAAATAATATTGATTTCCTCCAGGCCGATATTACGGATATCAAGCAGATAGAGGATAACTTCGCAGATGCGGTTATCAGCACTATGGCTCTGCATCACCTACCGAGTCAGCAACTTCTGGAACAGTGCTTTAATGAAATAAAACGTATCAATAAAACAAACGGGGCAATCTACCTGGTGGATTTTGGTCGTTTAAAATCCCTTAAATCGGCTATTTATTTCGCCTACATGAACGCCAGGTACCAGCCACATATCTTCTCTTTGGATTACGAACGCTCTTTGCGTGCAGCATTCCTGAAAGAAGATTTCGAACAGTTGTCTGAAAAGATTTTCGGTGATAAATGCCTGTTATATGCCACTTTCCCGATGCCAATATTGGTAGTGATCAAGACTCCGGACAGAGGAAAAAGCTCAGCAAACCTGCAGAGCAGGTTGCGCTCCCTGCGTTCGCAACTTTCGTCTCGTTATAGAGCTGAGCTCAATGACATCCGCATGCTATTTAAACTTGGCGGGTTAAAAACGATCCTTTTAGCAACCATAACCAATTTGGTTTCCAAAAATATTTGAAGATAAACGTTATTCTCCTGACTCAATTTTTTTAAGCAATTCCTCTACAGAAGCTTTCTCGGGAAAATCATTTTTTTCAGCGAGGATGTTAATCAGAGTTTCTTTAGCCAAAGTCTTTTGGCCAAATGCATTATCGATCAATGCACTATGGTAGAGGAGAGTTGAATTGCGTGGATTTTGCACCAATGCACGCTCTATCGTTCGTTTGGCCAGGGCAACATCTTCATTCGCCAGCAAAACCATTGCAAGCGTATCCAATATGACAGCAGATTTAGGAGCAATGATGCTTGCTCTTTGTGCATAGGGCAAAGCCTCTTTTGATCTACATTGCGCAAATACCAAGCAAGCTGGTTCAGCGCAAACAGGTTAGTTGAATCTTTTTCCAATATTCGTTTGTATGTAATTATTGCTTTTTGATTCTGGTTAATTCTTGTATAAGCATCTGCAAGGGCCAGTGCTGCAATATCATCATCCGGATGCTCTGTGGACCACTGCACCTGCATCTCGAGAGCGTTTTCAATATTACCTTTCTCCCACTCCCTGATTGGCGATAAACAACATATCCGGAGTACTGGGAGAGGTATCAAAAATCTCACGCATTAACATGGCCGCTCCGCTCTCATTGCCTCCCAAACGCATCAAGCGGGCTTGCAACCTCATTACATCCGGATGCTCGTTCGGCAGACTCTTCATCTGCTCTTTGGCTCCATCTACATTTCCACGCGACAAGAGAAGTCGCGCCAGCTCAATGCGTGCAGAGAAATGCAATGGAGCTAACTCAACCGTTTTTTCCAACTCCTGTTGCACCTTTTCAGGATCGTTCATGCCACCATATGCCTGTGCCAACAAATAATGTGCTCTCGCCATATCATCAGGTCTGTCAGCTGTCAATTGATTAAAAGCAAGTTGGGCATCGTGATACTTTTTTTGGGCTAAATGAGCAAGTCCAGTAATTTCCAGAACCGCTGAATTCTTCCTGTCTTCAGGCGTAAGCTCACTCAGGAGAGTAGCAACATTCTCCACCTTACCTGTAGCTAGGTAGTAACGTGACAATAAAATTTTCGGAGGGAGGGAGCCTGGATGTGCTACCACAGCCTTTGCCAGATTTTCTCCCAGTGCATCAACATTTCCTTCCAGTGCATAGAGTTCAGAAATCAGTAGCAATGTATCCAGATGGTTTTTATGATGATTTAATACCCCATTGTAATAGATGTGCGCAGATTCATAGTCCTTCTTCTCTATAGCAAGAGTAGCCAGTGCATGACTGGCATTTGGGTCACCAGGCTCTATACTCAAAGCCTGCCGAAAAGCCTCAGCAGCTGCTTCTCGCTCTCCAGAAGCCAGATAAACACTCCCAAGGATATAAAAGCAATCGCTTTTCCTGGGTTTAGATCCCTGAACCTTTTTGCTTGTTGGAGTGCAGCTGAGTATTGTTTCTGGGACAGAAAATATTTCACCAACTGAATATGTGCGGGCGAAAAATTCGGGCTCAACTGAATCGCAGTTTCTAAAGATTTCAATCCAGAATCCATCTCGCCTTTCTGAAACAGTGCTCTTCCAAGTCTTACATGTGTAATGGCGGATTCAGGCTGGAGCTGAATCAATTTTTCAAAAGTTGTGTTGCCTTGTCTGTCTTCCCCAGCAGGTATAAAGCATTTGCGAGCAGCTCAGTGGCAATAACATTGTCAGTTTGATATTCAACGACAGGAGCGATCAACTCCACAACATTTTCGAATTTTCGGTTCCGAAAATGAATTTGTGCCATCAGCATTCGCCCTGCCAACGAATTAGAAGCCTGAGAATAAAAACTGCTGGCATAGTTTTCAGCCTGAGACAGGTTACCCAACCGTAAATGAGTTACCGCAAGATAGTATGCCGCCAACAGATATCGGTTATTAGCCGCCAACGCCGATTCGAAAGCCTCTTGTGCCGCTGTTAAATTGTCGCTATTGAAGTAAATCAGGCCTTGAACATAATTTACTGTTGCATCCTTTGGCAGCCGTTTTTTCAATATATTTATATCCTTTTGGGCTTCGGTAAAATCCTCCAGCTGCACAAGAACCTGCGCGCGTTTCAATAAATCCACACTATTATTGTATCTTTGTCCAATTGCCTTGGTATACGCTTCTTCTGCCTCTTTGGGATGATTTTCCAGTACTTCTATATCACCCAGCAGACTGTAAGCGGGAGCATAATCAGGTGCAATAACAAAGACATTGTTCAAATTCTCCCTCGCGAGTTGATTCTCTTTTCTCACAACCAGCAGATGAGATTTGGCAACAAGTGCAAATGTTGATTTATTAAAAACAGACAATGCATTATCAATCAGCAAAGTGGCGCCATTCAGATCATTTAGAGCTAATTTAGCCAGACCCTTCACCGCTAAAACAATTGATTGAGACTGTTTATCTTTAAGTGTGACCGAGGTGAGCGATGCAATCTCGTCATAATTTCCCTGTTCAAGCAACACCTGCATCAATATTGGAAAAACCGATTCTTCTGCAACACCAAGCTCACGCGCACGACGCAACTCTTTCTCAGCCCCGGCAAAGTTACCTATCTCGAAATAAAGCTTTCCTAACAGCCATCGAGCCTTGGGGTTGTTTGGATTATCCCGCAGGGCATTTTTAAGCGATATTGACGCAGTATTTAGTTCACCAGCCTCGATATATCTCTCTGCGTTATCTACATGTTGTGAATCTGTTAGTTCATTACTGCAGGAAACAAACACAAAAGCCAAAAAAAAAAGTATCCATGCGACTTTATATGATAATTTCACGATATATCCTTGTTTACACCTGTTCTGAAAGGTTGGTATTGGTCGGACCGAGTAGTTTCAGTCTTATGGTTGCCGTGCTTCAGCCCAATTGAGAGTAACAAGAATGAGCAAATAGTCACGCAGAAACCTTAGCTCTAACACAGTATCGATAATATCCTAGATCATATTCCTTTGAGTAACTTTTTTCCGAGCAAGATTAAGTGTGATTTTCTGAAGGATATTTTGATTTCCACCAGGCCGCCAGGTATGGGCCACTTTATTCGTAAATGCGTCAAACTGAAGTCCATGCGGCGCACATAAAACCTTCCCTCTCTTCAATAGAATTTTAAAAGCCTGAGCAGCTGCCACTCCAGCACACAGCTCACAACCCATCGGCATGGACGGCCCCTTATGTCCGGCAAGATCGATTGTTGTGGGATCCACCAGATACCGCTGCTGCAGACCAGCGGGCGCCAAGCCGATAAAAACCGGAGTAGTTGCTCACTCTCCGGATATCCATCTAGCTGAAAATAATTCTCGAAGGTCATTCCGCCCGGGAGGAAATTCAGCAATGCTGCACCCATACCAAGAGGAGCCGCTGTAATGGCAGGAATTTTCTTTTCCTCGCACATTCTAAACACCCTACGTCTCGCCTGGACAGCAAAAAAATCCAATCCATCGATATAGAGGTCAGATTTATTTAGAAATTCTTCAGTATTATCGTTGTTAATTCCTTCTGGAAATATTCGAATATCCAGCTCTGGATTTATTTCTAAAGCCATATTTGCCAGGGTGTCAACCTTGGAATTTCCGATTGTAGTCAGGTTGGCGCCAGCCTGCCGATTGAAATTTGCCAACTCAAATGAGTCGAGATCGGATATATTGAATGCCCCAATACCAAGCCGGGTAAGCGTAAGCAAATGGCTCCCACCGACGCCACCCATACCTGCTATAGAGATACGCTTGGCCCTCAATATCTCTTGTTCGTTGGTTGTAACCCATCCGATATTCCTTGAGAAAGCGTTGTAATAATCAAATTTGCTGGCCATTACCGTATAATTCCTGTCTTACTTTTCAGAATTTCTATATCCAAACTATTCATTCCTATAGTTAGCGGACAATATAAGCACTTCTTTCGGGATACCTGAGCCGTGCCTCAAGTCAGAAATCGCTAATTTGCCGTTTAAACCAAATAGGACGACGGATATATCAGTTTTTTCAGTAAAAAAGACTACGCAAAAAGCAGTAGATCGATCACCGAAATAAAGATCTTCAATATGCGACCGAGGAACTACCACTCCTCGTTTTTACCCACAAATTTTTCTGAAGACCCATAAAAATCAAATCAGTCAGTCCTCTTTTTTACAATCGCTTTTAGCGCTTTCTCCAGATAGATTAACTGCGGAGCATCGGGCTCCAGCATTTTAGCTCTGCTCAAAAAACGTTCCGCTCTCGCAGCGTACCCGATATCCCACCCGTTTATAGTCTGATATAAAATGTGCGCCTGAGCCGCACATGTGCAGAACAACACATTGTCAGGTGCATAGCCAGTAAGCTCCTCAAAACAACGGATGGCCAGTTCGGAGCTTCCATCCCTTAAAGCCGCCACCCCTTCATCATACAAATCTGCATATTTCCCATCGACTTTGTTTGTTGAACCCAGCGACCAGTGGCGCTGGTCTTTCCTGCCAAACATACTCTTCAATTTCAGGAATACTTGCGCTTTTTCCGATAATGCAAGTTGTCTGGAAAACGGAGGCAGAGGTATGAGCGCTTCTTCCTTTGCCTCTTTGATCAGGGTCACATATAACAGAGGCACAAAAAACAAAGTCAGCAGCGTGGAAAAGCCCAGCCCCCAGACGATAACCGTTGCCACCGGACCCCACATAAGCGACTCGCCTCCGAGTCCCGCCGCGAGTGAAAAAAGACCAGCCATAGTTGTCAGTGAGGTAATGATAATAGGGACAACACGGCGTCTTGCGGCAGAGACAATTGCATAAGCCGTGGAGCTGCCGGAATATAATCTGCTGTTGGCGGTTGAAACGAGTACGATGGCATCATTTGCCGAAATACCTGCTAATGCGATGATTCCATAAAGTGTGTACAAGCTGAGGGGATTTCCACTGAAGAACAGTCCGAAAATCACACCGATGAAAGCAGTTGGAACAACCGCCAGAATCAGTAACGGCTGAATATAACTTTTAAACTGTGTGCCAAGAATCAGAAAGATCAACCCCAGTCCCATGGCAAACAGGATAACCATTGCGCCCAGGCTCTCCTTTATATCATCGAGCTCTCCTGTAATGTCGAGAGATATTCCAGGGAATTCGTCAGCCACCACATGCCATTTTTTCAAAAGCGCCTGATTCGTGGCAACCGTGTCGGTAATCGAGCTATCGATATCGGCCTCCACAGTAATCGTCCGGCGTAAATCATAGTGTCGGATATTGCTGGTTGCGGCGCGTGATTCGCTTTCCAGAAGCGCTCCTAATGCTATCTCGCTTCCGTCCGGCAGGCTTATCGTTTGGTTAAAAAAAGATTGAACATCCTCTATCTTTTGCGGAAAAGCGCGTACCCGAACATTTAGTTTTTCACCCTCATGCTGCATACTGGCCACAACATCGCCATCAAGATACAGACGAACTATGCGGATAATATCGGCAGGGTTCAGGCCTGCACGGGTAATGGCATCTGCATTCAAACGCAGCGACATCTGAATTCGGCCCTTCGTATCATCGTTACTTATGTCGCTGACACCGGGCAGACCTTCAAGTATCGAGGTCACTGCATCTGCAGCCTCTCTTATCTCCCACTCCTGGTCGCCGCGAACTTTTATATTTATCGGTTTCGAAGTGGGCGGCCCCATTTTTCGACGCAGAAAAGAGACCTCCAACGGACCTGGAACGGCCATTACTGCGGATCGCAAATCCTCTATGAGTTCATTTACGCTTCTGTTATTCCCGGTTTGCGGCAGCAAACTGATAAAGAGCTGACCCTTTTCATCACCAATCAAAGGTTCTGTTTCAGTAAATCTCTCTCCTGCATAAATTGTCATCGCCCGTAGATCTTCGTCGCGGATGACTCGACGCACCTGGTTCTCAATCTTCTGCAGCGTCTCAAGTGTCTTATTCAAACTTGTCCCGGGAGGCATTTCGATATTGATATAGAACAGCCTGAAAAGATCGGTTGCAAAGTAATCCACTTTTACCAATCCACCCGCCAGCATTCCGAAAGCAACAACCAACAGTAACGCGATGGAGGCAAAGCCGAGTTTTGCCTTTTTCAGTACGGCTACCAGAGATTTCCTGTAGAGTCCACGCAGCCTGGCGGTCAATCGATCACGCACCATCTGTGAACGTGTTCTGCCGGTGAATCCGGTGTTGGCCTCGACAATGTGGCTGGGCAGAAGCCAGAATGCCTCCACCAAACTGATCAGCAGAGCCACGCTGACAACAATAGGCACGACCCGCATGAAGTCACCAAGCACACCCGGCATCAATGCCAAAGGCAGAAAGGCAGCCACTGTGGTCAGCACAGCAGTAAGAACCGGGGTTGCCACCTCCCGCAAAGCCGCAATGGCCGCGGCTATGCCGTCCATCCCCTGCTGAAGCCGATGATACAAAGCCTCACTCACCACGATCGAGTCATCCACAAGCATGCCCAAACTTATAACTATGCCCAGCAGCACCGTGCTGTTGAGTGTCTCACCCATCATGCCGAGGAGATAGAAAGTCCCTGCCAGTACAAATGCAATCCCGAGACTGGTGAAAAAGGCAATTTTGAAACCGAGAAAAAACCATGTCACCAGCAGTACCAACACCAGCCCGATCAATGCATTCTGCTCCATCACACCTATTGCCTGGCGAGTGGACAGTGTCTGGTCATCCATTAGCAGTAATTCCACTTCACCACCTTTGGATAACTCGTTTCGATCCTGAATATAACGATGAATACGATCGATCATTTCAAGATTATTTGCCTTCTCCTTCTTGAAAATCGATAAAAGAACAGCAGGCCGGCCGTTAAATCGAACAAGTTGCCTAGGGTCCTCATGACCCCTGCTGATTTCCGCAACACTACCTAATGGTAATTCAGCTTTCGCTGTTATTATGGGCATGCTTTCCAGATATGCCGGATCGGTGTTGGTGCCTACCAACCGTACGAGCCATTCCTGCTCCCCAAAACGAAGTTTGCCTGCTGCAAGATCCCGAAAATAGGCAGCTACAGTATCTCCCAGATGGATGGGTGATATGCCCAGCCCGATCAGTCGTTCGGGATGGAAATGAACCTGAAGTTCTGGTGTTGTATCACCGACGGTGTCGACACGCTCAACCTCGACCATCCTTTCCAGATCCTTCACAGTGTTGTAGGCCGTCTTTCTTAAGTTTTCATCATATACCTGACCTATAACCAGCAACGTTGCTGTGGGAAAGGCATTTGAACTTGTTATCTCATTAATTTCCGGTTGTTTTGATTCATCGGGCAGATTCCCCAGCTTATTTTGAATTTCACGTCTGAGGTCGGCTATCCGGTTATCAAAGTCACGTTTATCTATATCATTGAACCGTACAAGAATATTTGAAACGCCCTCGCGACTGGAGCTGGATATAAACTTAATATCTACAACTTTCTCGATCCCGTCTTCCAGCGGCTGAGTAACCCGTTTCTCAATATCTGTCGCGGAGGCTCCGGGCCAGACTGTGGTAACCTGCACCCAGTTGAAATTCACACTCGGATCCTGCTCCCGTGGAAGCTGGAAATAAGAGAGCCAACCCACTACCAGCACAAGTAAAAAAATCAGATTGGTTAATATGTGATTTCTTAATAGCTGCGCAAGCATCTCAGTCAGAGCCGGTTCTCATCAATCAAATCATCTCTTTGATTCAGGAACACTATTCCGAATCCTCTTTATCATTAAAAAAGCTATCGAGTCACTGCAGCCACATGCGCTAACGATTATCTGTCTCTATTGCCTTCACGGGGTCTCCTTCCGTCAGTGTCTGCCGGCCGTCAAGAATTAACGATGTTGTTCCGGATAAATTCACTTGTACAGGCTGACCGAGCTTTGCGTCCGGGACAGAAATAAACTTTGCGGTACCGTCCGAGTTTATAAAGATGCCCAAGCTGTTATCCCGGTGTACAAGAAATTCCGAAGAGATGAACGGGCCCCCATGCTTCCACTCAAGTCGCCCGGTCGACCCAGGGGGGGCTTTTTCATCAATGAACAAAAAACGAGCCTCGAAGCTCCTTAACTTACTTTCCATAATCGGCAGAATCGTCCGCAGGCTCACAGAAAACCGCTTTTCCCTGCTCAGGAAGATAATCTCATTTGCCTCTTTCAAACTGGCAATATCCTGCTCCTGGATATTTGCCGAAACTTCAATATTCTCGTTATCCAGCAGTCGCACTATATGGGAACCTGCAACCGCATAGTCACCGGTACTGGCAATCCTTTCCAAAACAACCCCTGAAAATGGCGCTTTGATTTCACAACGCTCAACTGCTCTTTCCGCGTTTTTCAAATCGGCCATTACACCAGCCACCTCTGCACGCGCCACGGTGTATTCCGATCTTCGCTTACTGACCTGCTCCTGTGACATGCTCTTTTTGGATGAAAGCGCGGCGCCGCTCTCAAATTGAGACTTGGAGAAGACCAATTCAGCCTGGGCGGCATCCAACATGGCTCTCATCCTGTTAAGATTCGTTTCGTGTTCCTGGCAATCCAGTAAGGCGATCGGCTCTCCCTCCTTTACAGCATCCCCGACATTAACCTTTATACCGCTTACAATCCCGGTTATTTCCGCACTGACTCGCGCATCATTCAAACTGACCGTTTTTGCCGGCGCATTCTTTAACGGAAAAAGATAAAGATTTTGCAACTGGGTAACGCTTACTGTTTTCGTCTCTGATTCGGCAGTCGCAAATCGAGTCTGAGCGAACAACAGCAAACCGGGAAACAACCAGATCAGAAGCCACCGGAGTCCGTATGTTCGTGTTTTCTTGTCTCGGCTGCAGTTTCCGTTCTTCATATAAATCTTCCACGCAGGAAATTTTTGATGTGGATCAACTTTATCGCTCTCACTGAATTGAGATCGGAACAATATTGGATTTATAAAGAGGTGAATATATCTTTCGCAATAACCAAACTTCCCTGACTCCGCTCTCTTCTCTGCATCAACAACCACATCACCATTGATTGGGGTCGTTATGCATAAACTTTCCAGGGCCTGTTAACACTGTGCGGAAAGCTGCCGCCGGTCATATTGTGATGCATGCAGACAACTTGCCGGTCAGTCCATTGAGTCCGTTTTTTTCTGTTGTATTTCTTAAAAAATAAAACTTCTGATTTCTGATTATTAATCATAATCCTACCAATAATACTGATTAGTTTAGATTAAATATTATAAATAACTCGTCAAAGAGATCATATTGATAGAGAAAAATTACTGGTTTATAGTCTGCACAAACCTGTATCAGCTCAGTAGTTTATGCCTGAAAAATACAGGTGAGAACAAGGCAAAAAATCCCAACCCACTCGCTTGCCCACTAGATTTGAGAGATAGGTCAGGATTTACAAATATAAAACGAGCAACAGTTCGCATTCGTTTTAAATAAAAGCCCTTAGAATCCCAAATCGCTTAATGTGTATAGAAGCGCCATGGGATTTTAATGCACACGGCCAGAGCAAATTCCGGACGAACCTTGGGGAAGTATTAGGATGATGCATAATCTTTCAGATTCTTTTCACACGCACCTTGAAGCGAGAATAGCGGACAGTGAAGATCTTAGAATCGATGCTCACAAGGTTCGTTTCAAAGTTTACTGCCTGGAACGCGGTTATGAGGATCACACAAAGTTCCCAGATCGGATGGAGAGGGATAAATTCGATAACGAATCCGTTCACGCCGTGGTCCGGCATAAATCCTCCAAGCATCCAGTTGGTGTCGTCCGGCTGGTACTTCCAAACAAGAAAAATCCATACAGAAAATTCCCTATTGAGTCACACTTTGGCCACCTGTTCGAACCGCAGATTATGAACAGGTTTCATTTTACTCGCCACAATATTGCAGAAGTATCCAGGTTTGCCGTCTCCAAACAATCCCTAAGAGATGTTCACAGTCGACTCGTCACAGAAAGTCTGCGCTCGCTGCCAACCAGAATGTCCGATGACGACCCCAAACAGCTCCTGCCGCATATCTCTCTTGGCCTGATTGCACTGCTGTTCGCCATCAGCGAAAAACAAGGGGTTGAATACTGGTATGCTGCGATGGAACCATCACTGAGTCGTTTATTGACAAGGCTCGGCATCAGATTCACCCCGATCGGCCCGATCATGGATTATCACGGCAGACGTCAGCCCATGATTGCGCAGGTCAGTGAATTGCTCAGAAACATTCAGCGCAGCAGGAAGGATTTTTTCAGACTGATTGAGGACGTTGGCGGTGTTCCGGCTTTCGCAACGCAGATGAAGCGAAACCCGTCACCCGGCAATCAGTTGATGGAATCGAGGTTCTATTGAGTCTAAAGTGGCATACTCTGGTTTTTTCATATCGCTTTGTTGATCAAACCGGACAGCATCGGAGATTGGGTTATTTTGTGGGGTGGCCAAAACCGGCCCTTGTCAGTCAGCACCTCCCACACATCCGGTCTCTCCTCCATAACACGATCAAGCAGTTCATCCAGAACCGAATAACAGGGCTGTCTTTTCCCGTGGTATTCAATCTGGGGACCCAGATCTGTAAAATGGATACCGATACGCGTAAGCAGTCTGAGCAGAGCCCTTTCCATTACGGAACACCAGACCAGAATTCCATGTTCCGCACTCATCTGCACCAACGATGATATCAGGCCTAAGGTCAGATGATGGGCAATTCGCCTGTCATTTTTCAGATTAGCCGCAACATCCATCGCCTGCAGAGACTCTTCCGTAACGCCGCAAGGCGAACCCTGCTCACCGATACGCCGTCGAAATGTTTTTGCAATAGCAAACCTGGATACCTCTCCGGTATGCTCCCTTAGAAACAGCGAGGAGTCATGCAGCGCTGTCTCTTCGCAAACATGATCAATGGGAAGGCAACTATCCGGATTGTTCATTAACGGAAGAACCAGCCTCACCGATCCTGCAATGGCCCCGCTTGGATTGTGCACCAGTAAACTGTGTATCGAGTGCTTATCATAAACATCGCGCTCCCTTCCGTCGGGAAAGTCGTGCTGATTCTCAAATTTATGCTCTATGCAATAGACCTGATACCGCAACCTGAAAACCTCATCCAGAAGCTCAGGAGAATCCGCCCGAATAACCTTAAAATATTTGTTGTACGCGTCATAGAGGCTCTCTGAATCCATTTCAGGCTCCTGGAATATTACAGCTTGAAGTAAAAGCTATATCGTCAGGATAGATAAGAACTTAAGGAAGGCTTATTTAAATCAGAACCGCCGCCTGCGTAATGATATTCCGGTAAAATCAACGCTGCTGATTATTCCACTCTTCAGGTGTCAGTGTTTTGATTGAAATCGCATGCAGCTCGTCACTATCAATCTGCTCCCTGACTGTGGCCATAACCAGACGCTGCTTCTGCAACGGAGATTTACCGGCAAACTCGCTGCTGACCACGACTGCCTCGAAGTGACGACCATCGCCTGATACCATCGCCTTGCTCCCAGGCAGGCCTGCCTCAATCAATTGTTGTACTCTTTCGTTTTCCATACCTGATCTCTCTTCAATTTTGCGCGTCAGAGCCTGTTTAAAGCTCCCTGGTAGCGGTAAATTCGACCTCTGGCCAGCGTTCGATAGCCAGATCGAGGTTGACCCTGGTAGGGGCCAGATAGACAAGTTGGTCGTTGCCATCGAGCGCCAGATTATCATGGGCCTTATTCTGCAACCTCTCCAGAACTTTAGGATCCTTACAACGCACCCAGCGCGCGGTATTGATCGCAACATTTTCCACTACCGCTTCAACCTTGTACTCCTCCCTGAGACGCTGGGCCGCCACGTCAAACTGCAGCACACCGACTGCGCCCAGGATCAGGTCGTTGTTTTTCAGGGGACGAAACACCTGAGTAGCCCCCTCTTCACAAAGCTGCAGGACGCCTTTTTGCAGTGCTTTCAACCTGAGTGGATCTTTCAGTACCACCCTGCGAAACAACTCTGGTGCGAAATAGGGAATGCCTTCGTACTTCAAGGTTTCACCTTCGGTAAAAGTATCGCCGATCTGGATGGTTCCATGATTGTGTAAACCGATAATATCCCCGGGCCAGGCCTCCTCCACCTGCTTGCGCTCATCCGCCTGAAAAGTGATTGCATTGCTGACCTGCACCGTCTTCCCAACTCGCACATTATGCAGCTTCATGCCTTTGTGGTAGCTGCCACTGCAGACCCTGAGAAAAGCAATGCGATCCCTGTGTGCCGGATCCATGTTCGCCTGAATTTTAAATACAAAACCGGTAAATGCCTCCTCATCCGGAGCCACCACACGCTGCCGGGTCTTTCGCTCCTGCGGTTCCGGCGCATACTGAACAAACGCCTTGAGCAACTCCTCTACACCAAAATTGTTGATGGCAGAGCCAAAAAATACCGGCGTCAACTCCCCCCTTGCATAAGCATCCAAATCAAGTGCATGGCTTGCGCCAAGCACCAGCTCGATCTCCTCCCGCAGCTCCTCCGCCTGATCGCCGATCAGCTCATTTAATCTGGGATTATCGAGGCCATGAATCACCTCGCCTCCCTTTATCCGGCCCCCGTGAGAAGCGGAGAAGAGGTGTGTATTACCAGTGCGCAGATCATAGACACCCTTGAATCTTTTGCCCATGCCGATCGGCCATGTGACTGGCGAGCAGTCAATCTGCAGTACCGACTCGATCTCATCAAGAACCTCCATGGCATCGCGCCCTTCCCGGTCAAGCTTGTTCACGAAAGTCAGTATCGGTGTATCACGCATACGGCACACCTCCATCAGTTTGATGGTGCGTGCCTCCACGCCTTTGGCCACATCGATCACCATCAACGCAGAGTCCACCGCGGTCAGCGTGCGGTAGGTGTCTTCCGAGAAATCCTCATGCCCTGGGGTATCCAGGAGATTGACAACAGCATCAGCATATGGAAACTGCATCACCGAGGAGGTTACCGAGATTCCACGCTGCTTCTCGATCGCCATCCAGTCGGAGGTTGCGTGCCGGTCTGCCTTGCGCCCTTTCACGGTGCCTGCCATTTGAATGGCGCCGCCGTATAGCAGCAGCTTTTCGGTCAAAGTGGTCTTGCCGGCGTCCGGGTGGGAGATGATGGCGAAGGTTCGCCGTCTTTTCAATTGTTTCAGAAGTTCAGACATCAGTGAGTCAGCATGCAAGAGGGTGTCGTGAAAGAGCTCCCTTGAAGGAGTGGTGGCTTTTACGAGATCCTCTGAGGAAAAAGTTTGGATTATACCGTATCGGCGGTTGCCCGTATCGTTGAGTACTAAAGAGTTAGCGCCAGCAGAATCGCATTCTCCCGGCCCTTCCCTGCAGGATAGTAACCTCGGCGCAGGCCTACCTCGTTGAAGCCGAAACTCTGATAAAGAACCTGGGCGGCATGATTTGATTCACGCACTTCAAGGAAAACCGTGTCCGCCTGGTGCTTTCGCGCCAGACTCAACAATCGCTCCAGAATCCGGTGACCCAGCCCCTGTCGCCGCAACTCCGAATCGACGCAGATATTCAGAATGTGTGCCTCTCCAACCGCCACCGACATAATGCCGTAGCCGACAATTTTGGTGCTCAGACGGTAGACCCAGCAACAGTAGCCCACGCTGAGGCAATCCAGAAAAATGTTTTCAGTCCATGGAAACTCGTAGCAGCGTGACTCAAGCTGAGCCACTTCGGTCACGTCACTTTTCTGCATGGGAAAGAGCTGCAGCTGGGGGTTCTTGAAAATGGTACTCCTGGCCCTGTTCATTGCCGACAACCTGACGGGATCAAGCCTTCAGTATACCGACCAGGCGTTGCAGGTCCTGCCAGGCTTTGGCTTTTTGATCCGGCGAGCGCAGCAGATAGGCAGGATGGTAACTGACCACTACGGGAATACCCTCGAACTGAAACTCCCTTCCCCGCATCCTCCCTACAGTCTCCTGAGACTTAAGCAGATTCTGGGCCGCGACTCCACCTACGGCAAGGATCACCCGGGGTCTCACCAGCGCCACTTGCCGCAACAGGAAAGGTTCACATCTCAACGCCTCCTCCGGCCGTGGATCGCGGTTCCCTGGGGGACGGCACTTCAGAATATTCGCAATATAAACCTGTTCCCGTTGCAACCCGATAGCTGACAACATCGCATTCAGAAGCTGTCCTGCCCGCCCCACGAACGGCTCCCCCTGGCGGTCCTCTTCCGCTCCCGGCGCCTCTCCAATCACCATCACGCCCGCCGATCTGTCGCCTACGCCAAATACGGTATTCTGCCTGCCGGCATGCAGTCCGCATGCAGTACACTGGGATACCCTGTGCTCCAGTGCCAACCAGTCCAGGGTGGCGACGGTGTCCGCGGCTACCGGTAATATTTCCGGCATTTCCACTGACGTCCACTCTTCCGTTGGCGGAGGTACCTCGTCCATCCAGTCGGGGGGACCGGCATCGGCGTCCATCCCGGCTGGCGGCGTCTCCTGTGGAGGGCCAACTGCTGATGTATCATCTCCCGCCGGTGCATTACTGTCCGGCCGACGCGGTACCCAGCACTCAATACCCATTGCTTCCAGGTACGCCCGCCTCAGGCGATTTTCCATCGAACATTTATCCCCGTTCAACCTAGAACCCTCAGTCGGACGTGGTGCAGGGTGCGTTTTCCGGGGTGCCGGGCGAGGCGTAGCGACGAGGAATAGTTATTCTATTCCGAGCAGTTACAACGCAGCCATGCACCGTGGAAAGCGTGCACTGCACCGCGTAACGTGATTCACCGTATGAGTGATGATCCGATTTGGCTACTACCAGTTTCATTTCAGCCTCTTACGATCAAAACGGAGCGGTCGACTGAGGATTCTAGGTTCAAACATCCCCAAGCTGAGGATGAGCACGCTTTTCACTCTGAAGCAGCTTATTGAACGCATTCACATAAGCTTTGGCGGAAGCGATGACAATATCTGTATCCGCACCCTGGCCATTGACGATGCGCCCGGCTTTTCGAACGCGCACCGTCACCTCCCCCTGAGCGTCTGTACCACTGGTAATGGCATTCACAGAGTAGAGTTCCAGCACGGATTCGGTCCGGACAATTGATTCGATCGCTTTGAAGGCGGCATCGACCGGGCCGCCGCCGGTGGAGCTGCCTGATTTTTCAACCCCATCCAGGGTGAGAACCACGTTTGCGTTTGGCACCTCACCGGTCTCAGAACAGACTCTGAGAGAAACCAGGTTGACACGCTCGTTTTCGGCAGAAAAGCCCGCATCGTTGACCAGAGCCAGCAGATCGTCATCGAAAATTTCGTGCTTTTTATCCGCCAGCTCCTTAAATGAACGAAACCCTTCGTTCAGCTCCTCTTCGCTGCCATAATCCACCCCCAGCTCAACCAGCCGGGCACGAAAAGCATTACGCCCAGAATGCTTTCCCAATACCATCCTGTTCTGGCTCCAGCCCACATCCTCGGCGCGCATGATTTCGTAGGTCTCCCTGCTTTTCAGCACCCCATCCTGATGAATTCCCGCTTCATGGGCAAAGGCGTTGGCACCGACAATAGCCTTGTTCGGCTGTACGGGAAACCCGGTAATCCCGGATACAATCCGGGAACAGTTGACAATCTGGGTGGTATCCAGGTTGCTGTCACAGCTGAACAGGTCACGCCGGGTGCGTACCGCCATCACCACCTCCTCCAGTGATGCGTTGCCGGCGCGTTCTCCCAACCCGTTTATGGTGCACTCCACCTGGCGGGCACCATTCAGCACGGCAGCGAGAGAGTTGGCGGACGCCAGCCCCAGATCGTTGTGACAATGGACGGAGAACACCGCCTTGTCGGAGTTGGGGATGCGTTCGATCAAGGTACGGATGGTCTCACCGAACTGCTGCGGCAGATTGTAACCCACCGTGTCAGGCACATTGATGGTGGTCGCCCCGGCATCGATAGCCCGCTCGAATATCCGGCATAGAAAATCTATGTCGGAGCGTCCCGCATCCTCCGCCGAGAACTCGACATCATCGATCAGATTTCTGGCCCGCTTCACCGCCCATACCGCCTGCTCCACCACTTCATCGGGGGACATGCGCAGCTTTTGTTCCATATGGATGGGCGAGGTGGCAATAAATGTGTGGATACGACCTGTATTGGCCTCTCTCAACGCCTCTCCTGCACGATCTATATCCTTTTCAGTTGCCCGGGCAAGGCCGCAGATGGTGCTCTCCTTAATACTCCTGGCAACCGCCTGAACCGCTTCAAAGTCTCCGCGACTGGCAATAGGAAAACCGGCTTCAATCACATCCACCCGCAATTTTTCAAGGGCTCGGGCGATACGAAGTTTTTCGTCCCGGGTCATGGAAGCTCCCGGGCTCTGTTCACCATCACGCAAAGTGGTGTCGAAAATTATCAGCTTGTCTGGATTGCTCATTGTACGGCTCCCCGGTCAACCTGCCTGGGCGGGTTGAAAGTCAATAGAATATCAGTCCGCTTGAACAGTAGAAGCATAGATCTACTTTGACGCCGGATGGTTGTCCTCATCCGCCGAAATCCTGGTTTTCCGTTGATCCATACCCTTTACCCCCCGCATCTTGTTTAAATTTTCTTCCACATCTGCCGGAGCTGAGTGTCTCTCCAGACGGCGGCGGCGCAAATGCACCAACGTCATTACCGGACCAGAGAAAGCATAGATCAGGAAAAGAAGGAACAGAACAAACTCAGGCTGCACTACCACCACTGCGAATCCGAGCATAATCACTACGATGGAGAAGAAGGGAACCTTGCCCCTGAAATCTACCTCCTTGAAGCTGCTATAGCGAAAGTTGCTGACCATCAGCAGCCCGGTAAGACCGGTCAGCAGGCAGGCCAGGTAGGATAGATCACTGCCGCCTATATCATGCTCCACTGCAACCCAGACACTGCCGGCAATAACAGCTGCTGCTGCCGGGCTGGGCAGTCCCTGAAAGTATCTCTTGTCCGAGGTGCCAACCTGAGTGTTGAAGCGAGCCAGCCGCAATGCCGTGCCCGCCGTGTAGACAAAGGCCGCCAGCCAGCCCAGTTTCCCCAGCGTGTTGAGCGACCAGACGTAAATCACCAGAGATGGCGCCAGTCCAAATGCCACCATGTCTGAGAGACTGTCGTACTCGGCGCCGAAAGCAGTCTGAGTATTGGTCAAACGGGCCACCCGGCCATCCATGCCGTCCAGTACCATTGCTACGAATATTGCAAGAGATGCCTGTTCGAACTGACCATTCATCGCCGCCAGAACCGCGTAAAATCCGCTGAAAAGTGCTGCCGTGGTGAACAGGTTGGGCAACAGATAGATGCCACGTTTACGTTTCTCTTTTTTAAACTCTTCGGACATGGACTCTATTACCCGCTGAAATAAAGGTACAGGCGGACAGCTGCCAGATCAGAATTATAGTGGAAACATGGACCAAAACAGAACCACCGGCGACTGCCGGCGGCTGTTAGTGATGAGTGTCGGTTTTGCCCGGAAGCACTATTTTCCGGAGATAAACCAAATTAAGTTCAATTTCAGTTTCTGGACTTGTCCACGATTTTGTTTGCCTTTATCCAGGGCATCATATCCCGCAGTCGTGCGCCCACCTCTTCGATCTGGTGTTCACGCCCAATACGGCGCTTGGCTTTCAATGTTGCCTGTCCGGCGCGATTCTCCAGAATGAATTCGCGTGCAAATTCACCGCTTTGTATCTCTTTCAGAATGCGTCCCATTTCAGCCTTGGTCTGATCCGTGATAATACGGGGTCCCCGGGTAAGGTCGCCGTACTCCGCAGTGTTGGAGATTGAGTAACGCATGTTGGCGATACCGCCCTCGTACATCAGATCGACAATCAGTTTGAGTTCATGCAGGCATTCGAAATAGGCCATTTCCGGTGCATATCCTGCTTCTGTCAAGGTTTCAAATCCGGCCTGCACCAATGCGGTGGCACCTCCGCACAGTACTGCCTGCTCGCCGAACAGATCGGTCTCTGTCTCCTCCCTGAAACTGGTCTCGATAATACCGGCACGGCCGCCACCATTGGCTGATGCATAGGAGAGCGCAATATCCTTGGCTCTGCCTGATGCATCCTGGAAGATCGCTATCAGACTCGGAACGCCGCCGCCCTGCACATAAGTGGAGCGAACCAGGTGACCCGGCCCTTTGGGCGCGATCATGATCACGTCCAGATCTTCACGCGGCACGATTTGTTCAAAATGGATATTGAATCCGTGCGCGAAGGCGAGCGCTGCACCTTGCTTGATGTTGGGTGCAACCTGCTCCTGGTAGAGGCTGGCCTGGTGCTCATCAGGTGCCAGAATCATAACGACATCCGCCTGCTGCACTGCCTCTTCGACGGGCTTTACCGCGAGCCCTGCGTTTTCTGCTTTGACTGCAGAACCGGATCCGCTGCGAAGCCCGACGGTGACATCGACGCCTGAGTCCTTGAGGTTGTTGGCGTGTGCATGGCCCTGAGAGCCATAACCGATGATGGTCACCTTTCTGCCCTGAATCAGGGATAGGTCGGCGTCTTTGTCGTAGTAGATGTTCATGGTCATGGTTCAATTACCTTTAATACTTTATATGAATAAATCAAATGTCAAAGCTTCAAGCCTTTAGACCCGCGTGCAATACCCAAGGGCCCCGATCTGACCACTTCGACCACGGAATCTTCGTGCGCAGCTTTGATAAAGGCATCCAGCTTGGCGCTCTTTCCGGTCAGTTCCACGACAAAGGTGCTATCGGTAACGTCCACCACCTTGCCCCGGAAAATGTCGACCAGGCGTGCAATTTCATCCCTCCTGCCGTTGTCAGCCTTGAGCTTGATCATCATCATTTCCCGTTCAATGTGAGGACCGTCCGAGAGATCCAGAAGCTTTACCACCTCCACCAGCTTGTTCAACTGCTTGGTAATCTGTTCGATTATCGCTTCGTCCCCACGAGTGACCAGAGTCATACGGGAGAGGGTGGGATCCTCGGTAGGCGCAACCGTCAGCGACTCAATATTATAACCGCGAGCGGAAAAGAGTCCTGCCACCCGGGAGAGCGCGCCTGATTCGTTTTCGATCAGGATGGAAATTATGTGTCTCATACCAGTTCGCTCCCAGGAGACATATACATTTCATGATGACCCTTTCCGGCCTCGATCATGGGGTAGACGTTTTCAGTGGGATCGACAATCACGTCCATGAATACCAGCCGGTCCTTCATGGCGAAAGCCTCCTTCATCGCACCCTCCAGATCGTCTGGTTTCTCGATTTTCATGCCGACATGGCCGTAACTTTCGGCGAGCGTCACAAAATCCGGTAACGAATCGACGTAGGAATGCGAGTAGCGGCCGTCGTAGAAAAACTCCTGCCACTGGCGGACCATGCCCATATAGCCATTGTTTAGCAGCATGATCTTCAACGGCAGATCATACTGCTTGCAGGTCGCAAGCTCCTGAATACACATCTGAATACTGGCTTCACCGGTTATCACAGCCACTTCAGCATCGGGATGGGCCAACTGTATGCCAATACCCGCAGGCAGGCCGAAACCCATGGTGCCCAGACCGCCGGAGTTGATCCAGCGACGGGGCTTGTCGAATTGATAGAACTGTGCCGCGAACATCTGGTGTTGACCCACATCGGATGCCACGAAAGCATCGCCTCTGGTAACCCGGTACAGGGTTTCCACCGCAAACTGCGGTTTGATGATGCCGCTGTTCTGATCGTACCTAAGGCAGCGCTTGCCGCGCCACTCCTCGATCTGTTTCCACCACTTGCTGACGGCGGCACTCTGAGGGCTCTTCTTACTCTCTTTGAGCACCTGCAACATATCCTCGAGCACCGAGCGGACCGGCCCCACAATGGGGACATCCACGCGCACGTTTTTCGAAATCGAGGAGGGGTCGATGTCGATGTGGATAATCGTCGCGTTGGGACAGAACTGGGCTATTTGACCGGTTACCCGGTCGTCGAAGCGCGCACCGACCGCGATCAGCGTATCGGTTTCGTGCATAGCCATGTTAGCCTCATAGGTGCCATGCATTCCAAGCATACCGAGAAACTGCTTGTCCGTGCCTGGATAAGCCCCCAGTCCCATCAGGGTGCTGGTGATGGGAAAACCCAAACTCCTGACGAGCTCCACCAGCTCCTTGTCAGCGTTGTCCAGGATTACGCCGCCTCCGGTATAGAATACCGGTTTTTCTGCAGCGAGCATCAGGTCAACCGCCTTCTTGATCTGTCCCAGATGCCCCCTGGTAACCGGGTTGTATGAGCGCATCTTCATCTTCTTGGGATAACTGAAGGGGATCTTTACGTTGGGATCGGTAACATCTTTGGGAATATCGATAACCACCGGCCCGGGACGCCCCGAAGTAGCCAGATAAAATGCCTTACGGAAAGTGGAGGCTATATCCCGCACGTCTTTGATCAAAAAATTGTGCTTGACACAGGGCCGGGTAATACCGACGGTATCCACCTCCTGAAAGGCATCGCTGCCGATGAACGGCGAGGGCACCTGGCCGGTCAACACCACCATCGGAATGGAATCCATGTAGGCGGTGGCAATTCCGGTCACAGCATTGGTTGCGCCTGGTCCTGAAGTCACCAGGGCAACACCGGGCTTTCCACTGGACCTGGCAAAGCCATCCGCAGCATGCGTTGCACCCTGCTCGTGGCGAGCCAGAATATGTTTTACATCATTCTGTTTAAACAGAGCGTCGTAAATATGTAGCACAGCACCACCGGGATAGCCGAATACATACTCGACACCCTCCTCTTTCAAACACTGAATGACGATCTCGGCACCACTCAATTCCACGACAACAACCTCCCACAGACTGAAACGGCTGCACCCGTTCAGTTACGCGTCAGTTTAGTTAAACCAGGGATAAATCACAGAAACTTTGCAAATTACTAATATTGCACGGACAGGTCAAGCAGCAGAGTGATGAAAAGAGGGCCGAAAGCGGTTTTATGGTTAAATCAACCTGAATAACCCCAACACCATGAATGAATAATGCGATATTGACAATAGACCTGGGCTTCTACCTTATCGCATAATTGGCGGCGTATGAACAGGAAGGCTCCAACCATGATGCCACTTCGCTTGAGTGCAATAATAGCCGGCATCCTGCTGTCGGCGGCGCTCCACGCCGGCGTTTACCGCTGGGTCGATGAAAACGGTGTTACCGTCTATTCGCAGGTTCCACCTCCGGCTGATATCGAGAAAAAACTGATGGAAGCTCCGCCGCCACCTCCGGTTTCGGAAGAAAAAGCCTGGGAAGAGGTAAACCGGGATTGGAGAGAGATGCGCGACAGGCAGGATGTCACCAAAGAGCAGGCGATCGCGGATTCGGAAAAGCAGGAGAAACAGCAGAAGCAGGAGGAAAACTGTGAAACCGCACAACGCTCGATCAAGGAGTTGCGTAATCCGGATATAAAGTTCATCAAAAAACGTGACGGAACAACTGAACGCCTCTCGGCCAAAGAGCGTGAGAAGCAACTCAGTAAGGCTCGTGAAATGGAAGAGGAGTACTGCAGATAGCAGTCACCGCTCTCACCCCGGACGCCCGATAAAATATCCCTGGGCTCCGTCAATATTTAATGTTGACAGTAGATCCCACTGCTCTTCCGACTCGATCGATTCGGCGATTACCTGAATATCCAGGCCGTGTGCAATCTTGCTCAAAGACTGCAGAAAAAACTGATTATCCAGATTTTTTCCAAGTGACCGCATATAGCTCCCGTCCACTTTCAGATAGTGCGCCTTGAGCGACTGCAGATAGGCAAACGAGCTGAATCCCCGCCCAAAGTGATCCAACGAGAATTGGCATCCGTATCGCTCCAGCAGTTGCACCAGATTACGCACTTCGTCAATTATGGCCACGGCTCCGAATTCAGCTATTTCGAAAACCAGGTTGGCGGCAACTGTTCGATCGATTCGCAACTGGTGCTCCAGCCAGTCCAGAAAACCGGGGGTCTTGAGGGAATAGGGGGACAGATTGACGGCGTAGCGCTTCTCCCCCTGCTGCTGAAGCCGTTTCAGCACCTGTGTTATCACCGCCCGATCGATCTCTGCAGTCAATCCAGCTCGCTCCGCCTGTGGCATGAAAATACCTGCGTTAAGCACTATTTCATCACCGTTTTCAGTCTGGTCCAGAAGTCTTACCAACACCTCTTCGTGTAGTAATTTCCGTTCCGGGCAGCTGCATACCGGTTGAGTATGGAGCCTGAGACGGTTCATCGCCAGGCACTGTTCAATAAAGACACGCCAGGCGGAGGCGCTTCTTACCGGAACCAAACCGTTACCCTCCGCATTCATCAGCTTCCAGCCCCCAGGACCTGCGGAGCGGGCAGCTTGCAGTGCCATATCTGCTTTTGACATCAGTTCCGTGGGAGAATCCACGCCATCGAAAAAAGCCAGGCCGACATGAACCGGACCGGCATCAGTCAACCCATCCGCTCCGCCCAATGCGGATAACGCAGTGCAAAGTCTGGCGCCGAGCTCAGAACCCTGCTGCACGCTGAAATTCTGCGCCAGCAACGCAAAATTGGCGCCTCCCAGATGTGCCAACACATGGTGCGGAATCTGGCCGGCACATTCACTCAATTTGCCCGCTGTCACGCGCAACAGTTCGTCACCTGCAGCAAAACCCTTGTCGTCGTTATATCTCTTGAACTCCCGCAGCTGAATCAATGCCAACACGCCGGAGGCAAACTCTTCCGGTGAATCTATAAGATTTGCCAGAGTATTCCTGAAATGGCGGCGATTGCTGAGGCGTGTAACCGGATGCTGGTAAGCCTGGCGACGCAGTCCTGCGGCCAGCTGCTCAGACTCTTTGAGCATTATTTTTACTCGATTTGCAAGCCGATTCATCGCTTCGACGATACGGCGCAGATCGCTGGTCTTCGGAAGTGGTTCAAGTACCGGAAAGTCGCGCCTGCAAATAGCATCAGCCTGCCATTCGATGTCGCGCAACGGCTTTAAGAGCCATCGGAGCAAAACCACACCCAGCAGGGAGGCCAGCACCGCACTGAGCAGAAACCAGCGGAACATATCGCTGATATTGCGCCACAACTGTGCGTAGGCGAATCCGGGGTGACTGCTGACCTTGACCACGCCAGTCTGCTGCCATCCGGACATGACCATAGCCTCGCCTTCCGGAGTCTGTAGAGTCAGTTGGTTGACGAACCAGTCAGGAACCCCATCGATCTTGAGCGGAATCTTGCGCTCAACGACGGGGCTCCCGTCTATTTTTTCGATCCGGATCATCCGGTAGAAGCCCCGGTCGAACATCGCATCCGTCATGGATTCGATAGATGCCTGGTCGTTTTCAAAAAGTGACCGGGATATGGAGAGTCCAAGCGAGGTTGCGGCATCCTGAGCATGGGAGGCAAGCTGATCTTCCAGGTACTGCTGGCTGTTACGTACACCAATAACAAAGGCGCCAGTCAGCACCAGCGCAATCATCAGCAGAAGCAATATTACCAGCTGTCTGGAGAGCGTCATCTCGGCTGTCCGATGGTGGAGTTAACCTCTGTTTCGGCGATCATCGTTTATCCTCTATCTCCATTCTTTTACGCAGATCCTGCCACAAGCCGATACGATCTGACTTGCCGACATACTGACCCAGTCCCCGACTCTTGGCCAACCACAAATCACTGGCGTTGAAACTGTAAACTGGCACCAGATCAGGACGCTGATCAGCAGGAACAATTTTACCGACTATATTATCAAGCACCTCCGGCACCGACCCGGGGGTTTTATAATAGGCAAGCACCATATGCGCCTGATTGAGGCTCACGGCTTTGACGTACATGATACGTAGCTTATCATCCTGCACACCCAACTCGCGCAGGGTGAAATATTTGGCAATGGAGTAGTCCTCGCAATCAGCACCTCCAATCCCCATAGCCTCCACCGGTGTCGCCCAGTAGTCCTCCTTCCCCCAGAGTTTGAGATCGGTACTGAACTTCAGTCGGTTGAAAAAATCATTTACCAGGAGAAGTTTGGTTGGTTCATCCTTGTTCCGGTTTTCTGACATCAGCCGCCGCCATGCAAGCACCCGCTCAGCTGCTGCGACACCATATTTCTCCTCCACCCAGGTTCTGGAGCCGGTTGTGTCATCGCTTTTTCCCGCGTATGCGAAACTCAACCACAGCGCAATCAGCAACCGGAACGCACCGCGCACAGAAAAAGACCAGTTTCCATTGTAGATTGCAATAGCCGGGCGCCTCACCGGAATATGGGGAAACAGTTGTTACATACCCACTGCGGATAAAACTGTTTACACGCCTGATTAGCGTCCAAAGTGCAGCAAATCTGAACCATCATATAATTCCAACACGCGTCATGGTGAGTTCACTTACAAATTGTGCCGCAACCGGGATAGAATATTGAATTTTACCCCGACCTTACGGACTGCAATGCGTACATCACAGTTTCCACTTCAGACTCTCAAAGAGATCCCTGCCGACGCTGAAATCGCCAGCCACCAGCTCATGCTGCGGGCCGGACTTATCAGAAAACTGGCCGCTGGCCTATATACCTGGCTGCCGCTCGGTCTGAGAGTCCTGAAGAAGGTGGAGAAGATTATCCGCGAGGAGATGGACAGGGCGGGCGCATTAGAGGTGCTGATGCCGGCGGTGCAACCGGCTGAGTTATGGCAGGAGTCGGGGCGCTGGGATAAATACGGGCCGGAATTACTGCGTATCTCCGACCGCCACCAGAGAGAGTTCTGTTTTGGCCCCACCCACGAGGAGATCATCACCGAACTGGCGCGTAATGAGTTGCACAGCTACAGACAGCTGCCCATCAACTTCTACCAGATACAGATGAAGTTCAGAGATGAAATCCGGCCACGTTTTGGTGTCATGCGGGCACGTGAGTTTCTTATGAAGGACGCCTACTCGTTCCATCTGGATCAAGCCTCACTGCAGCAGACTTACGAACTCATGCACGAAACCTACTCGCGCATTTTTACCCGCTGTGGCCTCCGGTTTCGGGCAGTGCAGGCAGATAGCGGAGCCATCGGTGGCAGCTCCTCCCATGAGTTCCATGTCATGGCAGACTCGGGAGAGGACGCCATAGCATTCTCTTCTGAGGGCGGCTATGCCGCCAATGTGGAAAAAGCGGAAGCACTCGCGCCCGCCGCCCCACACGCCGCCCCACACGCCGCCCCGGCACAGGAACTGCGCATGGTCGATACCCCCAACGCCAGAACGATCCAGGATCTGGTGGAACAGTTTCAGCAACCGATTGAACAGACAATAAAAACCCTGGTGGTTGCTGCTTCCGAAGCGCAGGAGTCGAAGCTGATAGCGCTGCTGGTGCGAGGCGACCATGAACTGAATGAGATCAAGGCGGATAATCTTCCCCAAGTCGCTTCGCCCCTGCGCTTTGCCACGGATAATGAGATTGAACAGGCGATCGGCGCCAGCCCGGGATCACTGGGTCCGATCAATCTTCCGATACCCTGTATCGCGGACCGGACTGTAGCTTCGATGGTGAATTTCAGTGCGGGCGCCAACATCAATGGAAAACACTATTTCGGAATAAACTGGAAGCGCGATCTGCCTCTGCCTCAGATCGAGGATCTGCGTACCGTTGTTGAGGGTGATCCAAGTCCGGATGGAAAGGGAACGTTGACCATAGCGCGCGGCATAGAAGTCGGACATATTTTTCAGCTCGGCCGGAAGTACAGTGAAGCCATGCAGGCCAGTGTGCTCGACGCGGATGGCCGCGCTCAGGTGATGACCATGGGGTGTTACGGAATCGGTGTATCGCGGGTTGTGGCCGCCGCCATCGAGCAGAGCCATGATCAGCAGGGTATCGTCTGGCCCGATTCCATTGCGCCGTTTCATGTCGCTCTGTTACCAATGAAAATAGCTAAATCACAACGGGTGAAAGAGGCTGTGGACCGCCTGTATGCAGAAATGACTGAGGCTGGCATCGAAGTCCTGCTGGATGACAGAGACGTACGGCCGGGAGTTATGTTTGCGGATATGGAACTGATCGGCATCCCCCACAGGGTGGTGGTCGGTGAACGAAGTCTCGATCAGGGAGAGGTGGAATATCGTGGGCGTACAGACAGCGAAAACAGTATGATCGGGCTGGAACGGATTGTTCCATTTTTAAAAGAAAAACTGACATTGGAATTTTAATGGCAAAAGAACAGAGCTTTACCAGAGAGGAGCTTTTGGACTGCGGCTACGGACGCATGTTCGGACCCGGCAACGCCCAACTCCCCGTCCCCAATATGCTGATGATGGATCGTGTGGTCAGTATTACCGATAATGGGGGCGCCTTCGGCAAGGGGGGCATACATGCCGAGTTGGATATCAACCCGGATCTCTGGTTCTTCAAATGCCACTTTCCGGGTGACCCGGTCATGCCAGGTTGCCTCGGTTTGGATGCCATGTGGCAGGCGGTCGGCTTTTTCCTGGCATGGATCGGCAATCCCGGTCACGGCAGGGCGCTTGGGGTGGGCGAAGTGAAGTTCACTGGACAGGTGCTGCCCAGCGCGAGCATGGTAACCTACCGGCTGGATATGAAACGCGTCATCAGCCGTAAACTGGTACTGGGCGTTGCCGACGGAGTTGTAGAAGTCGACGGCCGGGTGATCTACACAGCCAAAGATCTGCGCGTGGGGCTGTTCGCCAACACCGATAGTTTCTGAGAGCGACAATACCGGTTGGTTATCGAGCTGGCTCCAGCTGCTTTTTACCGCCGTTACGCAATGTGGATACCCCATCCAGTCCGGCTTCAAGGATCACTTCCGTGAGCAGCTGGATTGCTTTGGGACGTGGAAATGACTTTCTCCAGGCGATCGCTACGGTGCGTTGGGGCGCCGCTCCCTTGAACGGCCGGGTTACCAGCATTTCATTGGACAAACCATTGATTCCCGCCGCAGTACGTGGCAGCACGGTGATTCCCAATCCGCTGGCCACCATATAGCGCATGGTCTCCAGCGATCCACCTTCGAAATTTCCCACAGTTCCCGAGGATGGTTTCAGGCATCCGGGACAGGCGGCCAGAACCTGATCCCTGAAACAGTGGCCCGCGCCAAGCAACAGCACCCGCTCATTGCCTAATTCATCCAGATCGATTTTGCGCTGTTTTGTCCAGGGATGTTTGGCCGGAAGCAGGACCACGAACGGCTCATGATAAAGGGGCTGAATTTCGATTCCCGGTTCATCGAACGGGAGCGAAATAATAATTGCATCCTGCTCACCCCGCTTCAGTTGGCTCGATAGCACCGCAGTGTAATTCTCTTCGATATAGAGCGGCATTTGTGGCGCCCGCCGGTTTAGGAGCGGCACCAGCCCTGGAAACAGATAAGGACCTATGGTGTAGATGGCCGCCAGGCGCAATGGTGTCGACAGCTGGTCCTTGCCCTCTTTGGCCATCTCACGGATCAACTCCACCTGCTCCAGCGCACGCTGAGCCTGAATGACGATCCGCTGTCCGGCGGGCGTTATATTCACCTCTCCCTGGCCACGCTCGAACAGCGCCACATCCAGCTCCTGCTCCAGTTTTTTCACCGCAACACTGAGCGTGGGTTGACTGACACAGCAATAATCCGCCGCCTTGCCAAAATGGCGCTCTCTTGCCACCGCAACGATATACCTCAATTCACTCAGTGTCATTTGATGAGATTCCTTCCCAAACTTTTGATTCGCTGTGCCAGAATCGTGATTCAGTCCACAAACAGGCGCGAGAATAGGGCAAAAAAGTCTGTTTAAAAATACAATACTATTGAGTAAATTCCTTGGGAATCATAAAAAACAGGCGATGAAACCCGAAAAATCCCGTCCGCTGCATCTCAGGCCAAAGCGCACAGCACACGCCCTGTTGCGCCTGGTGCAGGTCACAGATTGCCATCTCTACGCCAATCCGGGCCGCTGTCTTGCCGGATTAAACACCCTGGATACATTCGATGCGATACTCGATCTGGTAAAAACCGAGTTCGGCTCCAGTGATATTATCCTGGCAACCGGCGACCTGGTTCACGATGCGAGCCCCCTGGGCTATACCCGGATGCGCAGTCGTTTCGAAAAGCTCAACCTTCCAGTCCGCTGCCTGCCGGGCAACCATGATGTTCCAGAGGTAATGAGCCAGTATCTCAACCAGGGAAAAGTAAGAACGCTGGAAGCCGTACAGCTCCATAACTGGGTTATTATCATGCTTGATTCAACGGTGCCCGGTCGGGAGGGTGGTCATCTCAACAGCAGGCAGCTGGAGATACTTGAACAAAATCTTGCTCAAAACCCCGATTGTCACGCGTTGATATGCCTGCATCACCATCCGCTTCCAATCGGCAGTGCGTGGATGGACAGGATGGCACTGGACAACCCGGTCAGTTTTTTTCAGATAATCGACCGCTTCCCCCAGGTCAGGGCAATTCTCTGCGGCCATATACATCAAGAGTACGAAGACATGCGGCACCAGGTCAGAATACTGGGCGCCCCATCCACCTGTATTCAGTTCACCCCGCTCTTTGAGCAGTTCAATCTGGACAGGCTGCCTCCAGGGCTGCGCTGGCTGGAACTGGAGCAGGATGGAACTATCAGCACCGGCATAAAACGGCTGTCGGCAATGCCGACGAAACTGGACATCAGTGTAGCAGGCTACTGAGCCCTGCGCAGTGTCCGCATCAACTGATGCAGGCCGACTTGGGCTATCTCTTTTTCCCAGCGAACCGCCTTGTGCCATAAACCAAAATCGCCCTGGTCCCGACAGCGCGGGATTATGAGATGGGATCAACAGCTTACTGAACAGTAAAGCTTTGATACCCGTGGGTCTCCTGGGGCTCACATGCGACACCGGTAACCCGCGCTGCTGCCGGGCCTCGGGAGAGCCAGCTCCTGAATTGATCGACCGCGCTCCTCTCGCCGCAGGCAATCACCTCCACCCTGCCATCCGCAAGATTTCTGGCGTAGCCGGTTATCCCAAGCATCAATGCCTGTTCACGCGTGGAAGCCCGAAAAAAAACACCCTGAACCTTGCCTGACACCAGACACTTAACACAAATCGTCATCTATAGCTCCTTGCTGTTGGGTGGCTCTTTGGTTCTCTCATCGAAGCTTTCGATATAACGCTCGACCATCTCCCCGTCAACCGGACCCACCTGCCGTGCCACCACTTCACCCTCAGGAGAGATCAAGTAACTGGTGGGCAGCGCGGTAACTGCGCCCAATGCAGTTCGAGAGGATGGTTTTTCACGCAACACTGGGAAACTGATAAACTGATTTTCGACAAAAGCCCTCAAACGAGCCAGATCTATATCTTCCAGGTTGACGCCGATCACGACTGCATCCCGATGCTGGTGCTTGACATGAAACACCTCCAGCTCCGGCAACTCCTCCAGGCACGGCGGACACCAGGTGGCCCAGTAGTTGACCAGCACCCATTTTCCGCGAAATTCAGATAATCGGCGCAGCTTGCCATCGAGGTCAGGCAATTCAAATTCCGCTGTTTCTGCATGTACCCAGAATGGTGTGACCAAGCCAAGCACAATTACCAGAAGCGCACGCAACCCGAGACTCCCAAAACATGTTGGCCTGCTGAAATACCTCATTTGCTTGCGCCATCCACACCCAACGCAGAGCCCTGCCGTGACTCACGTTCTCCATACAGCTTCGCCAGAGGGACATCCATGACCTCCTGCATGCTCTCGCCCAGTTTTTCCAGTATTCCGGCCAAGGCCTGGTCCGCCCCTACCTGCGAGCCCGTCAGCTGTTTCGCCTCAGGCAGAACAAAGCCCTCCATCCGGTAAAGATCGTGCAGCGTGACATTGGACAGATCGCGCGCAAGCGCCCATTCACCGTCTGCACTCTGCAACACCAGCCGGGCACGCTCCAGTTGTTGCAGCAACGCCTCCAGGCGCTCCTCCGGAACATAACCCAAAGGCACGGCAAGACGCTCCGCGGAGAGCGCAGCACCCGATTTCTGACCTGTCCAAAGTTCACCTAACAGGCGGTAGGCCAGCAGAAGGTCCCCGCCCTCCGCGGCGGAACCGTAATGGCCTTCATCCCGGAAAATAGCGAGGCAGTGCGCGAACTCCGCGCCCAGCAGCGTCACCACCCAGCAGAGATAGATCCAGACCAGAAAAATCGGCACCACCGCAAGTGCGCCGTAGATCGCCTCGTAAGTGGGGAACTGGGTCACATAAAAGGCGAAACCCCGTTTTGCCATTTCAAACAGCAGCGCTGCCAGCACGCCGCCGGCCACCGCGTGCCGCGTCGGCACCTTTCTGTTTGGTACCACCGCATACAGCAGACTGAATGCAACCGCTGCGGCCAGCAGTGGCATGAAAGCCAGCAATCTGTGACGCAGCCCCAGAGTCTCTGCCGTATCAGATATGAATGGCATGGAAACCATGTAGGAGGTCACAACCACACTTAGACCGATCAGCAGAGGTCCCAGCGAGAGGATTGACCAGTACATGAGAAATTTCGCCAGCGGTTTGCGTTTCTGCCTGACCCGCCAGATAGCGTTTATTGCCTGATCGATGTTGACCATCATCATGATCGCGACAACCATGAGAAATACGAATCCCACCCCGCTCAAGCGTGACGCCTTGCTGCTGAACTGCTGAAGATACTGCTGAACGATCTCACCGGAAGCAGGAACAAAATTCTTGAACACGAAATCCTGCAACTCAATCCCCACTTTCTCGGAAACCGGAAAGGCGGAGAATATGGCCAGACCCACCGCCATCAACGGTACCAGTGACAGCAGGGTTGTGTAGGTGAGTGAAGCGGCGTTGGGCAATCCGCGATCAGCAATGAAGCGGGAAACCAGCAGTCGGATAAACCGGGTCAACCCTCCCAGCGGGCTGTCCAGGATTTGTGTCACAATACCTTCCCTCCCTCTTTTTTCATTCCCTCTCATCCCTTGATAGTTGCTCTTAAGATGTTTTAAGGCTTTCATTTCCAAACAATCGGTCGGCTATCATCGGGCCAGAAAAAGCGATCCTGGCGGTTTGCAAGCGGACCCTGACTCTCCTGTTTCTGTTATTTCATGCTACTCATCGGGGTAGTCTAATGTCCAGGTACCGTCAAAAGAATACCCGGTGTAACAAACCGGCCTGGGCGGGCCTGTCTTTTACCGGGAGCAGTTGGCTACAATAGATTCTTCGAGCGGACAGTAAAAAAACGAGGTTTTCAAATATGAATATAGAGATATACCACAATCCGCGTTGCAGCAAATCGCGCCAGACCCTGCAACTGCTGGAGGAGCGGGGTTTCGAGCCCAGCATAACCGAATATCTGAAGACACCACCAAACCGGGACGAACTGGAAAAAATTCTCTCCATGCTGGGTATGGAACCACGCGAACTGATGCGCAAGAAAGAGGCTGAATACAAGGAAGCCGGCCTGGACAATCCTGATCTGACAAGGGAGCAACTGATACAGGGAATGATCAACCACCCCAAACTGATTGAACGGCCCATCGTAATCAGCAACGGCAAGGCAGTTATCGGCCGGCCACCGGAGCAGGTTCTGGATATCCTTCCATGAGCTACATCCTGATTCTCTATTACAGCCGCTATGGCTCCACCGCGGGCATGGCCAGGCAAGTCGCCCGCGGTGTCGGAGAGGTGGCAGGCATCGAGGCACGCCTGCGCACCGTGCCCGAAATCTCCACGACCTGTGAAGCGGTGGATCCCCCGGTACCCGCCGAAGGTGCGCCCTACGCCACGCTTGATGATCTTGCTGAGTGTGCCGGTCTGGCACTCGGCAGCCCCACGCGCTTCGGCAATATGGCTGCCGCAATGAAATATTTTATCGATAGCAGCAGTGGGCTTTGGCTCAGCGGTGCAATGATCGGTAAACCAGCCGGTGTTTTCACCTCAACCTCCAGTATGCATGGCGGTCAGGAGACCACGCTCACCAGCATGATGCTGCCCCTGCTGCACCACGGCATGCTGCTGCTTGGACTCCCTTTCAGCGAATCGGACCTGCTGCACACGCGCAGCGGTGGTACACCTTACGGTCCGAGTCACCTGGCCGGAAAAGAGAGCAAACTGCCTTTAAGCGATGAAGAGAAGCGGCTCTGCCAGGCCTTGGGACGCCGCCTGGCGACCACCGCCGTCAGACTGGCCTGAGCAGCAATGCTACCGCAGATACCCCTCGGTATTAGTTTGCGGGAGAGTGCCAGCTTCGACTCTTTTGTCGGGTTGGGAAACCAGCGGACGCTGGCCGATATCAAAGCCTGCATTGCGAAGTCCGGAGAAAACTATCTCTATCTCTGGGGTCCGGACGGCACGGGCAAAAGTCATCTTCTGCAGGCCGGTTGCCGTGCGGCACACTCGGAATCATGCCGCGTTGCCTATATTCCACTGTCTCAGGCCGATCATTTTTCACCGGAAATCCTGGAGGAACTTGGCATCCTGGACCTGATCTGCCTGGATGACATACAACGGGTAAGCGGCATACCTGCCTGGGAAATGGCACTGTTTCGCCTGTTCAACCAATTGCGGGAAAGCGGATCGCGGCTGATAGTGAGCGCAGACCGGCCGCCCGCCAGTTTACATGTACGACTCGCCGATCTGCGTTCCCGTCTGGAATGGGGGCTATGTTGTCAGCTCAACCTGCTGGATGACCCGGCCAGATTACAACTGTTGACAGAGAGTGCGCACAGACGCGGTCTGGTGTTACCGGAGGGGACGGCGCGTTATATTCTGAGCCATACAGCCAGAGATACCCAAGCGCTGGTAGAGCTGATGGATCGATTGGACCTGGCCTCTCTCTCGGCCCAACGCAGACTGACGATACCCTTTGTCAAAACGATATTGGAAAGGGATGGCGCTTAAGCCGTTAGCTTTACCTTACAACTCTTTTCTGAGTACCTCTGAATCTCAGCTGCGGCTTCTGAATTAAATAAGAGTTACCTCTTATCCGCCAGGCTGGCTGCTCTCCGGCTCCAGACCCAGACGTAGTTCGCCCCGCTCGCAACAGTGGAGGCAAAAACTGTCCACACCAAAAATTGCAGCAACCCTTGAGGCAATTCGAACAAGCCCTGGTCGAGCACCACGGCAAGCACCAACACGATCTGAGCGAAAGTATTGAATTTACTGATCAGGCTGGGGTCAGCCCGTAACTCTTCAATACGAAAATTATAGACCAGCGCGCCGGTTACAATTATCAGATCACGGACGATCACCAGCACCATCAATAGCGTGGGAATCAGACCGAGCATTGCCAGACAGACATAGCTGGAAACCAGCAGTACCTTATCCGCCATGGGATCCAGCAGTCCACCCAGCCTGCTATGCCAGCCAAAGTGTTTGGCCAGAAATCCGTCCAGTCCATCTGATATGCCGGCAATGGCAAACAGCACCAGCGCAACATCGAAACGCTGTATCAACAACATCCAGACCACCGGTATAGTCAGGAAAATCCGTAAGATGCTGATCAGGTTGGGGATATCTTCCCGGTGTACGATCATAACTGGTTTCAACGCATTCGATAGTAGAGATCTATCGGTATTGCGGACGCATCGGGCTGAAATGCAGCACCCGGATCGGTTTCGATCAATCCACCGATGCCAAGTTCGCGGTCCAGCACGGCAACGCCTCCCTGGCCATGCAGATCATAAACCACTGCATTCGGTTCAACTGAGGAGATCACCACCCTCTCCAGAGAACTCTGTCCACCGAGAAGCCTAAGCACCGCCGCGTAATCCTCCAGGCTATCTATCCCCGACACACGCAGGCGTACCGTAGACAGCGAGCGCTCCTCTTTGATCGGTGCAAATCGATTGGCCAGACTATCAGCAGTGCGCTGCAGCGCGTCTACTGTTAATGCGTTCCGGGATGCGGCCTCATTGTTCCAGTTGCTCTGGGAGTCGGCATGGTAGAGCCTCCACTCTCCGCGCCATAAACTCTTGTCGACTCTGACCAGGCGGCCGGTCAGGATCAGATCCGAAGCATAACGACGGGATGCTGCGCGAATATTGTTCTCGAAATTCCCCCAAATGTCCGCGACCTGCATTTGTCCCTGGTCCTCCAGATCCATCAACGGCAGCAGCAGCGGCACTCCACGCTCTGCGGCCACCTGATCCAGTGCGGCGCGCACATCGGTATCCATATCCGGATTCAGAAGCCGTCGTTTTCCCTGCTGCTCCTCGCCAACCCAAAGCAGCACACTCGGGCGGTTGGCACTCCAAATCGGCAGACCACGGTTCTGCAGCAGACGGTTGATTTCGTTTTTATCGAAACTGACTTGCAGCAGACGTCCGCTCTGAACTTCGTTGCCAACTGCCGGCGCCGCTTCGTAGCGGTACTGCTGCACGTAGTGCGAGGCATTCTCCAAATCCGCAGCCAGCGCCTTGCGGGAGGCAATCCCGCTATTGCCGGTGAGTTTGACCAGTACCTTGGCGAAAGCATCCCGAATCGCCGAATTGCGTTCGGATGCATCGCCGCCCGACACTGGGGACTCGGCATCATACAGCCCATCAACTTGAGCACTCATCACCGATGCACCAAATCCAAGGAGAAGCATCAGGGTTAAAGCAGCGAGGCCAGACGATAATGGGAAGGGATGAGAATTGCCAGCAAACACGGACATGTGAGATTTTCTGAGGAAAATAAAGGTTGGACAAAGGTCCATATTACTCCGGCAGACTATCCTCTGTCTAAAGGAACACCTGATCCCGAGGATTTGGTAAACTGTGGCCAATTCATTTCGGTCACTCTGGAGTCAAAGTGAAGCAGAACGACAGTTCCGGGAGCATCAAACTCAGCTATCGGGATGCGGGCGTCGACATCGACGCCGGCAACAGTCTGGTGGAGTGCATCAAACCCATCGTAACTCAGACCTTCCGGCCGGGTGTCATGACCGGACTGGGCGGTTTCGGCGCCCTTTTCGAGCTGCCTCTCGATCGTTATCGGGAGCCGGTACTGGTCTCCGGCACAGATGGGGTGGGAACCAAACTCAAGCTGGCGCTGCAACTCGAAAAACACGATACCATCGGCATAGATCTGGTTGCCATGTGCGTCAATGATATCGTCGTAACAGGTGCCGAACCCCTGTTCTTCCTTGACTACTACGCCACCGGGCATCTTGATGTGAATGTCGCGACAGAGGTGATCAGGGGCATAGCCAAGGGCTGTCAGCTGGCTGGCGCCGCACTGACCGGAGGTGAAACCGCGGAGATGCCGGGTATGTACGCCGGCGGCGACTACGACCTGGCTGGCTTTTCGGTAGGTATAGTGGAAAAATCACGGATCATAGAGCCGGGCAAGGTCAAGGTGGGCGATGTACTGCTCGGTCTGGGTTCTTCCGGACCACACTCCAACGGATATTCGTTGATTCGAAAGATCCTGGAGGTTTCCGGTGCGGATCTGCAGCAGCCCATGGGTGAGACCAGTCTGGGCGAGGCGTTGCTGGCACCCACCCGCATCTATGTCAAACCTTTGCTGGCACTCCACCGGAACATCGATATTCATGCCCTGGCCCACATTACAGGCGGCGGACTGTTGGAAAATCTGCCGCGTGTGCTGCCGCAAGGTACCCGCGCGGTGATCGAACTCAACGCCTGGGAGCGTCCCCAGCTTTTCAGATGGCTGCAGGAGCAGGGGAATATTGCTGACGCGGAAATGCTGCGAACCTTCAACTGTGGGATAGGCATGATCGTCTGCGTAGCGGCTACTGACGCGGAGCAAGCACAGACGCAACTCGAACAGGCTGGTGAACAGGTTTCGCAACTGGGACGGATTGTTGCCTCCGATGGTTCAGCCGCAGTGGAATTCGTGTGAAACTTGTACTAGCAGCATGACTAAACCAGACAAACTTCCGCTGGTCGTGCTCATTTCCGGAAGCGGCAGTAATCTCCAGGCCATAATCGATCAGGTGGCGGCAGGAATGCCGGCGGAGATCAGGGCTGTAATCAGCAACCGGCCCGGAGTTCGTGGATTGGAGCGCGCTCAGCAGGCGGGGATCGAAACCCGGGTTCTGGACCACAAAGCTTATCCTGACCGGGAGAGCTACGACTTGGCGCTTGCCGAACTGGTGCATGAATTTCAACCGGAACTGCTGGTTTTGGCTGGTTTTATGCGTATTCTTTCCTCAGAGTTCATTCAGCGTTTTCGCGGACGCATGCTGAATATACACCCCTCGCTACTGCCCAAATACAGGGGACTGCACACTCACCGGCGAGCGTTGGCAGCAGGTGACAACGAGCACGGAGCCAGTGTTCATTATGTCACCGAGGAGCTGGATGGTGGTCCGCTGGTATTGCAGGCCAGGGTAGCAGTCGAACCGGAAGACGATGAAGAGCGGCTGGCAGCGCGAGTATTGCGCAAAGAGCACATCATATTTCCCATGGTGATCCGCTGGGTCGCCGAAGGGCGGCTGAAAGTTGAAAACGGCCAGGTGGTTAAAGACGGCAGTGTACTGGAAAAAACCCTGACTCTGATGGGGAATGGAACCCTGGAACCATGAACGCAGCGCGGCGGCTGGGACTCATTTTTTCGGTCCTGAGCCTGACGCTTGTTTGCCGGAACGCGCCGGCTGATAGCAGTCCGCAACTGAGCCCATTCAGTGCGGAGTACACCCTCAGCCGGGGATATCTTAAGCTTGCCAAAGTGAAGATAAGCCTTGAACTCGACGCCATGGGCGCCTACCGCTACAGCGCCCACACTACACCTGCAGGATTGGCCGCAGCGCTGCACAGCGACCAGATCAGCGAAATCAGCAGCGGCATTATCGCTGAAGGGGGCGTGATTCCGCATAACTACCACTACCGGCACCAAAACGGCGACAACCAGAGATCTGTGGACCTCAGTTTTGACTGGCAGGCGCTGCGGGTAACCAACTCGCTGGGGGAGAGCAGCTGGTCGATGAAGATCAAGCCCGGTACCCAGGACAAGTTCAGCCAGCAGCTCTCACTGATGCTGGCGCTGGCTGCAGGCAGACAGAAAGTCGACTTTCCGGTGGCAGACGGCGGTCATGCCAAAGATTACAGTTTTCGAATACAGGGAGAGGAAAAGGTGGATGTGGAGGCTGGCCATTTCGAAACCCTGAAAGTAGCCAGAAGCAAGAATCGACGTCCATCGCAGGCCAGTTTATGGCTCGCACCCAAGCTCAATCACCTGCCCGTCATCATCGAGAAAAAAGAGAAAGACGGCATCTATCTGATGGAGTTGAGCAGCTTCAGCTGGAGCGGGCTGCCATCGCAGAACAGGTAATGCTTACTTTTCCAGAAATCGACTCAGAACTGATCTGAAAAATCCACCCGGAGCAACCGTTATGCAGGCGTTTTCAATGTCGACCTGCTCAATCTCATAAGAGCTCACCTCAATACCCGCCTCCCGATACATCTGACGGGAAAGCTCCAGGTCCCTCGCCCAGCGGGAGAGAAAATCCTCGCTCGGCGCAATATGCACGATGCGCTGCACCTCCTCCTGAATCAGTTTGGAAGCGCAGCGCGGACAGGGTGGATGGGTAACATAGACGGTGCAGCCGGTCAGATCCCGCTTGGCGAATATCATCGCATTCTCTTCCGCGTGGATCGTGAGATTCAGCTTGCATTCCCTGTCGGAGAGCCGTTCCGGCCTGTCCTCCACCCCTGCAGCGAAGCCGTTGTATCCCAGTGATACGATGCGATTTCCGTCAGTGATCACCGCTCCCACCTGCGATGACGGATCTTTGCTCCAGCCCGAGATATGCGCGGCCAGACCCAGAAACCTGGTATCCCATTTGTTGCTCATGCGTGCTATTCACCATCTATCCGGGGTGGAATTCCGGACAAATGATAACCGGCCACGCCACCGTTTTGAATTTCAATCAAATGGGGTCAGAGTCGAATGGCACTTAGTTTAAGCCGATACGGGTTGTTTCTGGAGGAAACGCCTGTGGCAGGGATGCCACTGGCGAGCCTACGCCGCACATGGACGTGCAAGTGCCGCGTAAGGCAGGAGCCGTTAGCGGCCATGGACATATTTACGGCGTTTTCCGGAAGAAATGACCTATGTCGGCTAGTCAACTACTCGACGATTATAGTTAAGTATGTGCCATTCGAATCTGACCCATTTAATTCTGACCTCATTTAATTCCACGGATCAACTGAGCTCTTGACCCCATTGCCACACCACCACGTCATGCTGCCAATCGATCTCCTGCGTCGAATTTTCCGGCAGACGGCGCAAAACCGGGATCTCCGCATCGCGCCTTAAAAAGATTGGCAGGGAATCCGGAGGCATGGAAACCTGATGCGCACACCCGCCCTGCAAGGCACGGCGCTCGCTCACACACCACCACTCTCCTGGCGGCAGCAGTACGCGCCGCTGCTCCAGCTCCGCTTGCATGATGGGGGCCACCAGCACCTGCCGGCCCAGCAGGTATTGATCCTCGCAGGCACGCGCCTGTTCTATGCCCCAGGCAGAGAGCAGAGGCCGCAGCACGGGCGCCCCGCTGCGCGCATGCTCGGCAAAGCAGTGGCGCAGATAAGGCAACAGGCGGTAACGGGCCAGGATGGCGCGCCTTACCCGTCCGGTGGTGGGTTCTCCAAAAACCCAGGGTTCCTGTCTTATGGAATTTTGCACGCTGTGATTGCGCAGCAGCGGGAAGAGGCAGTGAGCCTGGTACCATCGCTGCATCAGCTCGGGCTCGGCATCATCACCAAAACCGGGTACATCGGCTCCCACAAACGGCACGCCACTGAGACTCAGATTTAGTGCCATGGGTATACTTTGGCGCAGGTGGTGCCAGCTGGAGAAGTTATCTCCCATCCACACCCCGCAAAGAGCGCCGATCCCGGTGAAGCCCGCGCGCGAAATGAGAAACGGAGATGCTCCCGGGTTGTGTGCCCGCAGCGCATCGCGGGTGGCGCGAGCCATGCCATTGGCGTATGGGTTATGCCCCATCCAATGGGGTGCGCGCCCCCCATCGAACAGCATGGCAAGAGGGTCTACAGCACCGGTTGCCGGCTCGTTCATGTCAATCCAAAAACCGGCAAAGCCATGGCGCAGATAACTCTGCACCTGCTTTGTCCACCAGTGTCGTCCGGTGCCGGTCAGGAAATCCGGAAACAGGGTTGAGCCCGGCCAGACATAGCCTCGAAAGGGCTGGCCGGAGGGCCCTTTACAGAAAGCCTGTGCCGCCAGACCCTCCTCACAGAGTTGATATCCACAGACAGAGGCGGGCTCCTCCTTGACGCCCGGGTCCAGTATGGCGACTACTTTGCGGCCACGCCCCGCCAGGTAGGCCGTGGTGCCGCCCGGATCCGGAAAATGCCTGGCGGAGTGGGTGAAGACCCGATAACCCTCCATGGAGTCGATATCAAGCCAGAAGCCGTCGCAGGGAATTTCGTGCCGGGTAAAACCCTCATCAAGTTCGCGCAGATCCGCATCGCCCCGGTAACCCCAGCGGCACTGGTGATGCCCCAGCGCCCAGGCAGGTGGCTCGGGGAGGCGGCCGGTCAAAGCATGCAGCCGCTGCACCAGCGTATCGAGATCTGGAGCACCCACCAGATAGAGTTCCAAAGGTCCCTGCGGCGCACCGAAATAGAGTGCGCCTTCAGCAACTTCTGCCTGGCCTTCATGCAGCCGCATATCGGGCTGCAGACTGACAAACACCGCGCCCGGATGATGCACCAGTATGCCGCTGACCCCAGCCGGCGCCTCTTCGTTGCGCCGGTGATCGATCAGTATCCAGGGGATGGAGATATACTGCGGATCCGGCCTGCCATGACGGACCTCGTCCAGATAATAGCTCCCCCAAAGATCCGTGTTGAAAAACAGTGTGCGCAACCCGCTCTTCTCAAATGGCCCGGCCTTCTGGCCCAGGCCATGAAAACGGAGGGAGGGATCCGATGCCAGACGCACCAGCCAATGCCGTTCACAGAATCCCAGCCAGCCATCGGCGTGTCCCTGCCAATGCACGCGCCCGTCCGGGCCGGTCCAGGTCAGGGTCTGCAGCTCGAAAGACCAAGCCTCGTCGTCAGTTTGCGGCAACAGCTCACGCCAGAACAGGGGTGCCACATCGTGCCAGATCTCCCGACTGGGGTCGCTCTCCAGATCCAAACGCAAACGCACCAGCCAGGGTACCGGAGAGTGCACCTGCACACCCGCTACCTCACTCTGGTCGAACATAAAATTGGCCGGATGCGGAAGTTGCATTGCGCCTAAAATTTTCTATGTGGAGATCACATTGTAATGATCACTGATGTATATCGAAATCGCACGATGAATATTTTTCATCTAATAGTTGAAAATATATCGTTTTTAATGATATCAAGCCACGTCCTGTAGAGCCGCTAAACATACCAGCACTGGGTAACGGCCTGATTTCAGCCCGAAGACCCACTGCTGGGGGTCACACCGATTTTGTGGCGGGCAGATTTAAATCAACTGCATTAATTGTTGATCGTTCGGAGCAGTACAATGAAAGAGACCAGTGGAAACCATCCCGAGATAAGCTTTTACGATAATCAGGAGATTGAATACTACATACATAAAGCGCGGGTGATGCGCGCCCTGTATATAGCCGCTATGTTCAGGCGGATCGGCATTCGCATCATGAATCTGTTTAAGCACACCAGACACACTCCATCCCATCGGGCAGGAAAACCAGTTCGGGTTTGATCAGGGTCGTTTCCCTCAGGTAACACATGGCACCTGCTCAAGCAAAAAGCACTCCATCGGTAAAAGCCGGAAAGACGAAAGTGCGATTAACCGAAAGTCTCAGCTTGAGCAGGTACCACACCGGCCGGTAACGAACTTCCCGGTCCTGTACTCCTTCAGGGTAATAATTACGGATTCAGCATCCGCAATTGTTACCTTGAGGGAGCACTAATCAGATCGTCAACACCGGAATCGTCCGTCGGCAGGATACGAAACAGATCAATCCGGCACTGAATGCTGCTGCCGCATGAACCCCCGGATTTCCGCAACCGCCTCTTCAATGTGTTCGAATCGATGACTGCCGCCGGGGTAGACATGAACTCTTCCCGCTGCTGCATAGGCCTGTGCCGCCACCCGATGGTCGATCACCTCGTCTCCTTCGTCGAGCAGAACCAGGGTCGGCTTGCCAACAACTGACCCCTTGTCGTACTCGCTCAGCGCCTCGAAATCCTGCTGAGCGAATTCGAACGGTTCGCCTGTCACCATATTGGTGTTCATACCGATGTAGGGTTTGAGCGTGATTTGCGGTTGCAGCGCAGGATTGATCAATACGACACTCTTCACCGTATCCAGCTCCGCAGCGAGAAACTGTGCGTAAAATCCACCCATGGAGCTGCCCATCAGCGTCACCTTCTCATCCGGAAATTCAGTCAGGGCCCGTGTGATACTACGGGCGATGGAACTGACTGCGGCATGCGGCCGGTGCGCCGGGTAATCCAGAATCAGGAAACGGGTTTCAGCGAGCGCCCGCTTGAAAACTTCCGCTTTATTCGACGCAGCTGAGCTGCTGAAACCGTGCAGATAGATGATCATCCGCGCTAGTGTACACTAGAGAGCCTGTCGGACTTAGGATTAATCTACTTCGCTGATGGGAGAGCGGCTCAAATTTCCCCAATTTTTCGTTACGTAGTCCCACTATGCGCCTCAAAATCGTGAAAATTTGATCTCACTCTCCCACCATGCTCGCTACGATCACCTAAATCCGACAGGCTCCCAGTCATCAGTATACGGAGGTCCTATGGCAGTTGCTCCAAGATCAACTATCTGTACAGCATGCGGCTGGGTTTATGACCAGGTCCAGGGTGATCCGGATGGCGCCATCGCCCCCGACACTCCCTGGGAAGCGATTCCACAAGAGTGGATATGCCCGGTTTGTGGTGCCGCCAAAGCGGAGTTCGAGCCTTTCGCAGAATCCGCCGGTACAAATACCCGCAAACGCACAGGAGCAGTCCCTCTGGTTATTCTGGGCAGCGGCCTCGCGGGGTACTCTCTGGCCAGAAAGGTACGTCAGCGCGATGCCGCCATCCCTATCGTCTTAATCAGCGCGGACGGGGGTGAGGTCTATTCCAAACCCATGCTCTCCAATGCGCTCGCCCGCGGTCACCAACCCGACGATATGGTGCAGATGGAAGCGGCGGCACTGGCGCAAGCGCTCTCGATTGAGATCAGAACCCGCACCTGGGTTACCGGCATAGACCGCACATCACATCGCCTGACCACCCAATCGGGAGATATCTCCAACACGCTTGAATATAACAGGCTGGTGTTGGCGCTGGGCGCCGATGCACGGATCTTTCCGGTGGATGGCGACGATGAAATAGAGGTTTTTACGGTCAATGATCTCGACGATTACCGCGCCTGGCGCACAGGGATCGGCCGGCGCGGACGTATTCTGTTGATCGGTGCCGGGCTGATCGGTTGTGAGTTCGCCAACGATCTCGCCACCGGGGATTTTGAAGTGTCACTGGTCGACCCCGCCCCCTGGCCACTGGCCAGGCTCCTTCCGGAAAAGATAGGTGACATGCTGAGCGAAGCTCTGGAAAATGCCGGCTGCACCCTGTATATGGGCAGAACCGTCGCAAATTATCAACAGACCGGCAGTGGACCCCTGGCTCTGCTGGATGACGGTACACCTGTGCCGTTCGACCACGTGCTCTCGGCCGTGGGACTGCAGCCCCGTATCCGCATCGCACAAGCCGCCGGGCTGGAGGTGAGGACGGGAATTATCACAGACCGGTTGCTGCGGACCAGCGATCCCCATATCTATGCCGTGGGAGACTGCGCTGAATCTGCCGCGGGATACCTGCCTTTCATCGCGCCGCTGCTGGCGCAGACCGGGGCGCTGGCCGCCACCTTGACCGGAGCGGAAACGCCGCTGCGGATGGCTGCCATGCCGATAGTGGTAAAAACGCCTGCGCTGCCGCTGGTGGTCTCCCCGCCGAAACCCGGCATCGACGGAGAGTGGGAGATCGACACCGGTGAGGATGGCGCGATGGCGATATACCGCCTGCCGGATGGCAGTGAAGCAGGTTTTGTGCTGGCAGGCGGCAGAACCCTGCTGCAGCGGGAGATGACCGGACGCATGCCCGACCTGCTGTCCTTGCCTGAAGCGGCAGCCGGAGAGTCTCAACAGAAACAGAGCGGCACAAACCACGGTCGTTACCAGTGTGATATCTGCAACTATGTGTACGATCCCAAAGTGGGAGATCCCGACAGTGGTATCGCACCCGGAACCCCCTGGGAAGCAGTGCCGGATGACTGGGTGTGCCCGGTATGCGGCGCAGGCAAAGCAGAGTTCAGTCCAGTCACATAATCCCGCACCCGGACGACTTCTGCATCAGGGTCACCCATTATTTCACCGGGCTGGTATAATCGCAGCCTGATCCAGTTCCTGCTGATTTCCAGCGACTGAAAGAGAACCGGTATGTCCGACACAGCCTCTGCGTCACTTGCTCTCACGTCCCTGGCTGCGCCGGATCGGGCGACCCACCCGATCGCCTACGAACAACCTCCGGTCACGGCAGCTATGAATAACACTGAGTCATTCAGTGTGGGCATGCAATCATTCGAGCAGCTGAAATCGCTGGTTGATGCGGGCGGTCCGATAGTGCTGGTGCTGCTGCTGCTCTCTACCGTTGCGCTGGCTATAGTGTTGCTTAAATGGTGGCAGTTCTCCCGCCTTCGGGTGGAGTCGCTGAGCGCGGTAAATGAGGCGCTTTCGCACTGGCTGCAACACAGGCCCAACGCTGCCATCGACCGACTGCAGGGACAGTGCCAACCGACCGCCCGCCTGGTCCACCTCGCCCTGATCAATCTGCGTCGGCCCGATATCAACCAGGCCGACCTGCGCGAGGAGTTGACGCGAGTCGCCGGCGCCTACCTGGCAAGCCTGCGCAGCCATCTGCGGACGCTCGAAGTCATCGCCACTTTAAGCCCTCTACTGGGTCTGCTCGGAACGGTGCTGGGGATGATAGAAGCTTTCCGGCAGCTCGAAATCTCCGGCAACCAGATAGATCCGGGGATCCTCTCCGGGGGAATCTGGCAGGCACTGCTGACCACCGCGCTCGGTCTGGGTGTCGCCATTCCGGTGGTGCTCGCTCATAGCTGGCTGGAACGTAAAGTGGATCGCTGCCGGCACAATATGGAAGACGCGGTGACCCGTGTGTTTACCCGGGACCTGCAGTGGGATCAGGCTGCAGAGAGTACGGAACAGCGAACGGCGGCGAAGGTGGAACATGCAACTTGACACCCCTCCTTCACGGAATAACCGCCTGGTGAGCATGACGCCCCTGATCGACGTCGTTTTCATTCTGCTGCTGTTTTTCATGCTGGTGTCGAATTTTCAGCAGTGGCGGGGCATGCCGTTGAATCTGGCCGGGCAGCAGAATAATCCGGAGCAGCAGAGTCGACTCATCGGCGTGCAGATTGGGCGGTATGGGGAGTTGACGCTGAACAACACACCGGTAACTCTGGATACATTGACAGCAATGCTCGCAACACAGATTGCCGCAGGAACTGATCCGGAGGTACTGATCGAAACTGACCCATCGACGGACCTGCAGATGCTGGTCACCGTCATTGACAGAATTTCGGCAGTGGGGATCAATCAGATCACCCTCGGGGGAAACCCTCCGTGAAACTCCCCCAGAAAGAGCGGCGCGGAAAGAGCGACGATCATCTCATTCCATTGATCAACGTGGTATTCCTGATGCTGATCTTTTTCATGGTGATCGGACAGATTGCACCGCCTGATCGATTTCAGATCAGACCGCCGACATCCCGGAGTGAACTATCGGCAAAGGAGCGAAGCATCACCATTGCCGTCACCCGCGATGGTTCCCTGGCCTTGAATGAAACTCCGGTGGCATTGGAAGCGCTGATACCCAGGCTAAAACTTGCACTCGATGCCGGACGTCAGCAGGGGGATGCCGCGGAGATCCAGATCAGGGCGGATGCAGCGCTTACCGCGGGTCGGCTGACACAGATTCTTGATCGACTTAGGGAGAGCGGGATTTCGAAGGTAAGGCTGCTGACCTGGTCGGAAAGATAGTGGAAATCGGACATCGACATTGGGCTGCGGCGCTGCTGGCGGCGGCATTGATCCAGCTTGTTCTGGCCGCGCTGCTGCAGCGCCCGTACTCGGATCAAAGCAGCGGCAGGCACGCTGGCGTGGAGATCCGGATAGGATCAGGCCCGACCGGCGCTGCAGCCAGGGAAAGCCGGAAAACCGATTTGGCCGCAGCGGATCTCTCACCCTCTTTCCAGACCCAGACGCAAACCTCCGCGCTGTTGAAACCGGCTTTTGCCGCGACCACCCCACGCCCGGACAGGGATGAGCCCGAAGCTGTCAGCCTGCCCATACCCCAGCCTGAAAAGAGACCCACTTCCGCGAAAACATCCCCAGTAAATCCTGAAGCGAAAATCCAGTCTGCCGGCGTATCTGAAGCAGCACCGCCGGAAGAGAAGAGTGTGAATAAGCGAGTGGAAGAAAAAACCGCACGGGAATCATCTGGGGTTGGCAGATCGGAAACCAATGGCGGACAATCAACACTGGCGGCAGCTCATCGATCATTGCGCGGGAGAGATGGCTCGGGAGCAGCGGGCATTTCCGGTGCTGCCGGCAGCGGTGGAAACAGCGACTCTGCCGGGATTGTTTCGCCCGACTATTACCGCAGCCTTACCGCCTGGCTGGAAAAGCACAAACGTTATCCGCGGCGGGCCATGCAGCGCCGCCAGCAGGGTGTGGTCAAAGTTTCATTCAGGATCGATCGGGAGGGAAATCTGCTTTCCCGGAAGATTATCAGCAGTTCCGGCTATCCCCTGCTCGACGAAGCGGCCGATTCGCTGCTGCAACGGGCTTCGCCGATGCCGGGGATACCCCACCACTCAACGGCTCAGGTGCTGGAGGTCATCGTACCCATTATGTATGCCCTCCGCTGAGGGAGTTGGCGCCGGCACCAATCAACGAATGGTGACCGGCCAGGTAAACAGCCGACCTGCCGCAAGAGAAGCCAGGACGAAGGAAGGATCCAAGCTTCCCTCCGTCCGGTCAGCAATTTGAAATTTAGTTTCTGGGTCTGCGCTGTGGACGATCCCCTCTTGGTTTAGCCTGATTCACCTTAATGTTTCTTCCTTTGAAAGGGCTCTCGTTCAGCGCCTTGATTGCCGCGTCAGCTTCAGCGTTATTACCCATTTCAACAAACCCGAACCCCTTCGACCGGCCTGACATTTTATCGATGATAAGCGTCGCGCTCGTCACTTTGCCAAATTCCGAAAATGCCTCTCTCAACTCATCTTCGGTTACATTATAGGGCAGGTTTCCAACATAGATATTCATGAATTATCCTCGGTGTGGTACATCGATTGAGATTTGGGCCATCGAAAACCAAGCGCAAAAATTGCTCGATAACAGAAGCCGAATATCGGCCGATCCGTAAGTAGCATCGATCTGATTCAAACCTGCCTTAAGGGATACTCTACTCTCCTGCAACCTGTTGCCTCCGGAGAAACGACTCCCTTTCACCGCGAAAGATTGGAAGCCTGCCGCTACTTATTGTTTCAGCACTGGTTCCATTTTTACATGGTTTACCGAACAGCGTACATCTAAATCTCCATTTCATTCCCCGAACTCCCCGTTCAAAGCATACATTCCAAAAGCCGTTTCCGGGCATTTTTTTCGCGCGATCGGCGCCTTGCACCTGGCGATTTTGAATCTCATATCCACCCGGCTGGGATTGCTCGGAGGTTTTATAATTGTAGTGTGCTCTCCAGGAGTGCAAAAAAGGCTTTACCGGCGCTTTCCACAAAGGTTACAAGGAATCTCTGCAATAGGCACTTCGGGGAATAAGGAACCTTTCCTATGCTGACAAACGAACTATTCAGACGGGCCGATCGACGGGAATGGCTTTTCCGGAGTGCGATTTTGACCGGCTGTCTGGTATTGCCGCACGCCATCGCGGCGGAAACCATACTCTGCAGCGATGCGAATGCGGAAGTTTCAGCGCAGACAAACGAAGTCTGCAAAGAAGTGTGCACCGCAGCGAAACTCACAATCGGCTTTCTGGCCGGTTACGGGCTTAAAACAACGCGTCCGGTGCGGGTAAGTGTCGTCGAGCAAACCATTTACAGCGACAGTTACTCGGCTTACGGCAGCTACGACAGCCGTAGCGACCTGGTACAGATAATGTCGCCGCAGGCAATAACTCAGACCATGTCGGCGCCGTCGGTAAATCAGCAACCCCTTGATTCGATTCAATACCGGAGCATAGTGGTGCATGAAGTGGCCCACGCCTTGATCCAGCAGAACAATCAGGTATTACCTTTGCCCCTGGGACAGGCCGCCCAAGAGTATCTGGCCTGTGTGACGCAACTGTCGATCATGCCTTCGGCGCTGCGGGACGAGATGATCCGGAAAGCCGATGTAGGCGCCTGGGAGTCGGGTGATGTAATCAGCAGCGTCTATATGGCAATCTCTCCGGAGCGCTTTGCGGTGAAATCCTATCTCCATTTCCAACGCCAGCCGGAGCCGGGAAAGTTCGTTGACAAACTGCTTAAATCGAAATCCCGTTACCTGAACGTGGAGTGAACAGGGACAAACAGCCGTAATAAATTCTGCCAGGCAACGCGGAATCAAATAGCAACAATCAGCGCTACAACTTCCGCTCCGTGACGGCCGGTGCGGCTTTTCAGCAGAAAACTCTGCCCGCTCTCCACAATAAGGTTTCAGCCAAACAGGCGATTAGAGTCAGGCCTGCCACCTCTATTTACTTCAATTGCACCGGCACCACCAGTACCGGCCGCTTGCTGATATGTGTCAATTTGCGTGCGGTGGAACCGAGCAGGCCGTGCCCGAAGCCGTCGTCAGTATGTGTACCCATGACGATCAGGTCCGCATCCAGGGATTCGGCATGGCTGTTGATCTGTTCCGCACAATCACCGCTGACGGCATAGATATCCGATACCAACCCGGCCTTTTTATCCTCGTCGCTGAGCTCCTCCTGGTAGAACTCCTCGACCCGCTTACGCATCTTTTTCAGAATTTTTTTCAGATTGTCCCTGGTGAATGAATCCGCCCCTTTCGGCATGTACGCACGAAGCACCCACTCTCCGGTGGGGCCGAGGGATTCCACTACATGGATCATAATGATTTTTGCGCCGTACTGCCGCGCAAGACTGATCGCGTGCCCGAACACAGGCCGCATATGTTCACCAAGATCGGTTGCGTAAAGGATGGTTTTATACTTTGGAATACCCATTTGGTCGTCGCCTTTCAAGTAATCGGATGCAGGATCAGTTATTCTGGATCACGATATTCGGGAACTTGGATGCATAGCTCTTGGCCTGCAAAGCCAGTTTGGCCGCAGTTTTACGGCCGATCTCACGGTAGATCTGGGAGATACGGGAATCAGGCTCTGCCACCACCGTGGGTTTGCCGCCATCGGTTTCGACGCGTATTCGGATATCCAGCGGCAGCGCGCCGAGAAAATCGACACCGTACTGATCTGCCATGCGCTGGCCTCCGCCCTCACCAAAGATATGTTCTTCGTGGCTGCATTTGGAGCAGATGTGGATGCTCATGTTCTCCACTATACCCAACACCGGTACCTCGACCTTCTCGAACATCTTAAAGCCCTTGCGCGCATCCAGCAGTGCGATGTCCTGCGGGGTAGTAACTATGACTGCACCGGAGACCGGCACCTTCTGCGCCAGAGTCAGCTGGGTGTCACCGGTACCCGGAGGCAGATCGATGACAAGGTAGTCCAGGTTTGCCCAATTGGTATCATTGAGCAGCTGCTCCAGCGCCTGGGTCACCATGGGGCCGCGCCAGATCATCGGTGTCTCCTCGTCCACCAGGAAGCCGATTGACATCGCCTGCAGTCCATACGCCTCCATCGGCTCCAGGCTCTTGCCGTCCTTGGATTCAGGCTGACCGGAGACGCCCAGCATACGCGGCTGCGACGGGCCGTAAATATCGGCATCCAGCAACCCAACCTTGGCTCCCTCTGCCGCCAGCGCCAGCGCCAGATTGACCGCCGTGGTGGACTTACCCACCCCACCTTTGCCGGAGGCTACGGCAATGATGTTCTTGACGTTGTCGATCGGTTTCAACGACTTCTGCACCGAGTGCGCGACAACCTTCCAGCTCAGGCTGACCTCGACGGAAGAGACTCCGTCCACAGATGCGACCCGCTGTTTTACCGCCTCGATCAGCTCCTGTCTGATCCCGTCTGAGGGAAAACCCAGCTCAACAGAGACACTCACGTTCCCGCCATCGACGTTCACGGCTTTCACGCACTTTGCATCGACCAGGTTCTTCTCCATATGGGGCTCTATATACCCTTTGATCGCCGCTTCTATCTGCTCTTTGGTAACTTCAGCCATGTTTCATCTCCTGCGGACAGGGCCTGTGCCGATGTTTCGGTGGTCCCTGGAAAGTAATGGGCGCGCATTTTACACTAAATTGAAATGTAATCTCCAACCAAAATAGTTGGTTTTTTTACCGTTCATCTTCAACCAAGATTGGAACAAAGGGCGCGGTGAGGTGCGATAGACTCCAACAGACCGGTATGCAATGCTGGGGTTGATAGAGTGAAAATGATACGATTTCGCATTCACACCGAAATAAACCCGGATATCCTCAATACTTGCTTTCTGTCTGAATCACGATGAGCCAAAAAGTGCGAAAAATTCTGGTCACCAGTGCCCTGCCCTACGCCAATGGACCCATCCATATCGGTCACTTGGTGGAGTACATTCAAACCGACATCTGGGTCCGTTTCCAGAAGATGCGCGGCAATCAGTGCATCTATGTCTGCGCCGACGATGCACATGGCACCCCCATCATGCTGCGCGCCCGGCAGCAGGGAGTTGAGCCTGAACAGCTTATAGATGCCATGTCGATTGAACATCGGGCCGATTTTGCCAAATTCAATGTCGGCTTCGATAATTACCACACCACCCACTCGGAGGAGAACCGCTTTTTCGCCAATACGATCTACCGGCGCAACCGGGAGAAAGGGCACATATCCATGCGCACCATCACCCAGGCGTACGACCCGGTCGAAAAAATGTTTCTGCCTGACCGGTTCATCAAAGGCGAATGCCCGAAGTGCGGCGCCAAGGATCAATACGGCGATAACTGCGAGGTGTGCGGTGCCAGCTATTCACCCAGCGAACTGATCAATCCAGTCTCATCCATATCGGGGGTAACCCCGGAACAGCGCGAGTCGGAACACCATTTCTTCAGGCTGGGCGATTTCGAAACCCTTCTGAAGCAGTGGACTCGCGGCGGACACCTGCAGAGAGAGGTCTCCAATAAGCTCGACGAATGGTTCGCAGCTGGACTGCAGGAGTGGGACATCTCCCGCGACGCCCCCTACTTCGGTTTCGAGATCCCAGACCATCCGGGCAAATATTTCTATGTCTGGATGGATGCGCCCATAGGCTATATGGCCAGCTTCAAGAACCTGTGCGAGCGCACTGACGGACTTGAATTTGACGACTTCTGGAGACCCGATTCAGATAGCGAGCTCTACCATTTCATCGGCAAGGACATCATCTATTTTCATGCGTTGTTCTGGCCCGCCATGTTGCACGGCGCCGACTACCGTATGCCGACCGCCATCTTCTCCCACGGTTTTCTCACCGTGGACGGACTCAAGATGTCCAAATCCCGGGGCACCTTCATCACCGCGAGAAGCTACCTGGATCATTTGAATCCGGAGTATCTGCGTTACTACTTTGCGGCAAAGCTTGGGTCCGGCGTTGAGGATATTGATTTAAACCTGGAAGATTTCATCGCCCGGGTAAACTCAGACCTGGTCGGCAAGGTGGTCAATATCGCCAGCCGCTGCGCCGGATTCATCCGCAAGCGCTTCGACAACATGCTGGCTGACGAGATATCCGAACCAGAGCTTTTGGCTCACTTCAGCGACGCCGGCGCCGCGATTGCCGAGCTTTACGAAACGCGTGAATTCAGCCGTGCGGTACGCGAAATCATGATGCTGGCAGACCGTGCCAATCAGTACATTGACGACAGGAAACCCTGGGTCATGGCCAAGGAAGCGGGGCGGGACCCCGAACTGCACGCGGTCTGCTCGATGGGACTCAACCTGTTCCGCCTGTTGATCGGCTATCTGCGCCCGATACTGCCTGCAACCGCTGAGCTTGCGGAAGCTTTCCTGCAGGTGGAACCGCTCACCTGGGATGCACTCTCCTCGCCCTTGACCGGCCATCGCATCGCAGAATTCAAACCTTTGATGACCCGTGCGGAACAAGGTCAAATCGATGCCATGGTGGCAGACTCGAAGGAGAATCTGGGAGTCACCCAGGCCGTGTCCAAGTCGAACGGGCGGCTGGCGGGCGATCCGATAAACGACAACATCGAATTCCCGGATTTCGCCAAAGTGGATCTGCGGGTCGTCAGGATAGTCAGGGCGGAACATGTGGATGGCGCCGACAAACTGCTGCAGCTGACGCTCGACTTGGGCGGGGTAACACGCAACGTCTTTGCCGGAATCAAATCCGCTTACGCCCCGGAGGAGTTGGAGGGGAGACTGACCGTGATGGTGGCAAATCTGGCGCCAAGAAAAATGCGCTTTGGGATCTCCGAAGGGATGGTGCTCGCTGCCGGGCCGGGCGGCAAAGAGATCTTCCTGCTTGCTCCGGATTCAGGCGCCGAACCCGGTATGCGGGTCAAGTAAGTGATACCGGAGATGCAGTCATTAATTCCCTGTAATCTTGCGGAATATCATTGTCCGAAACTGGTTTAGAATGGGATAAAGCATTCTGCAGTCCCTGAACAGAAAACAGCCATCCCGTGAAAGAGTATGCACTTATCCTGATCAGTACCGTACTGGTCAACAATTTCGTCCTGGTGAAATTCCTCGGAATCTGCCCGTTCATGGGCGTGTCACGGAAGCTTGAAACCGCTGTGGGCATGGGCATGGCGACGACGTTTGTGCTTACTCTGTCTGCCATCTGCAGCTACCTGGTGAACAAATACCTATTGGCCCCACTGGGGCTTGAATACCTGCGCACCATCGCCTTTATCCTGGTCATTGCGGTGGTGGTTCAGTTCACGGAAATGGTCATGCACAAGACCAGTCCGGTTCTTTACCAGGTACTGGGTATTTTCCTCCCGCTGATCACCACCAACTGCGCGGTACTGGGCGTGGCGCTGCTGAACGTTCAGCAGAGCCACAAATTCGTTGAATCGGCTTTGTACGGGTTCGGAGCTGCGGTGGGATTCTCTATGGTGCTGGTCATGTTTGCCGCGGTGCGTGAACGGGTCAACGTGTCCGATGTTCCCGCCCCCTTCCAGGGAAGCGCCATCGCGCTTGTCACCGCAGGCTTGATGTCTATGGCCTTCATGGGCTTCTCCGGACTGGTCCCGAGTTAAGGGCTTGTTAACACTATGCTGATTGCCATCACCGTCATTTCAGTGCTTGCTCTGGCGTTCGGCCTGCTGTTGGGGTTTTCCGCAATACGCTTCCGTGTCGAGGGCGATCCCATTGCCGACAATATCGATGCCCTCCTGCCTCAGACTCAGTGCGGCCAGTGTGGCTACCCCGGCTGCAGGCCTTACGCCGAGGCGATAGCCGCGGAAGAGGCAGAGATCAACCTCTGTCCGCCGGGCGGTGAAGCCACCATGGTGGCGCTTGCCGATCTGCTTGGGCGCGATCCGGTGCCGCTCGATGCCGAGGGCAGCGCAGAAAAGCCGAAGGAGCTGGCGGTGATCAGGGAAGCCGAGTGCATCGGTTGCACCCTCTGTATCCAGGCATGCCCGGTGGATTGCATTATCGGCGCAGCAAAACAGATGCACACAGTGATCTCCGATCAGTGTACCGGCTGCGCGCTCTGCCTGCCTCCCTGCCCGGTCGAGTGCATTGACATGGTGCCGCTGAAAATCACTATCGGTAACTGGAAATGGCCGCTGCCGGCAGCCGGCGTGCAGCCCCCCATCGCACGCATGGTGGAAGGTTAGCCATGTATTATCCCTCGCAAAAAAAGCCGTCTCGCAGGCTCTATACATTCCCAGGGGGACTGCATCTGCCCGAGAACAAGGCCCAGTCCACGACAACAGCTACCGTAAAAGCCGCGCTGCCCAGGAAGTTGATTCTACCTATTCAGCAGCATATCGGCGCGCCCGCGCAGGTATTGGTAAAAGTCGGCGAACGGGTTCTGAAAGGCGCAATGATCGCCAATCCGCAGGGAAGAATCAGCGCCTCCGTGCATGCTCCCAGCTCCGGCATCGTCAGCGAAATCAGCGAGCACCCGGTAGCTCACCCATCCGGCCTCCCGGCGCTTTGTATTGTGATAGAGACCGATGGCGAGGATGAATGGGGCGAGCTGCCGCCGGCTATTGATGATTTCAGGCTTTGTGAACCCGGGCTGCTGTTGGAGCGTATCCGGACTTCGGGAATTGTTGGTTTGGGCGGCGCCTCCTTTCCCACCAATATCAAACTGGAGCCAAAAAAAGAACGGCGCATAGACACGCTGGTGATCAACGCAGCGGAGTGTGAGCCTTTCATCACCTGCGACGACATGCTGATGCGGGACCGGCCACAAGAGATCCTTGAAGGCATCACTATCATGAAGCATCTGGTCGGTGCCGCCAGCTGTCTTATCGGCATAGAAGACAACAAGCCCGAAGCAATTGCCGCGATGACCAAAGTCATCTCTGAACAGGAAGTCGATAACATTGAGCTGGTGGTCATCCCCACGCTCTACCCGAGCGGCGGCGAAAGACAGCTTATCCGGGTGCTCACCGGCAAGGAGGTCCCCTCGGGTAAGCTGCCCGCCAGTATCGGTATTGTCTGCAACAACGTGGGAACCGCCGCAGCGGTTGCAGATGCCGTGCTACGCGGCCGGCCACTCATCTCGCGCTACATTACTGTCACCGGGGAGGGGGTGGCCAACCCCCGCAACCTGGAAGCTCTGATCGGAACCAGCGGCAGCGAACTGATCGAACAGGCGGGTGGATACACCGGAGAGGCCGCTCGCCTGATCATGGGCGGCCCGATGATGGGTTTTACGCTGCACACCGATAAAGTTCCGATCGTGAAGGCAAGCAACTGCCTGCTGGCCGCGAGCACTCGGGAGGCACCCGATCCGGGATTGGCGACTGCCTGCATCCGTTGCGGCAAGTGCGCCGAGGTCTGTCCGGTCAGCCTGCTGCCGCAGCAGATGTACTGGTATGCCCGCGCCAAGGATCTGGAGAAAACCCAAGAGTACAACCTGTTTGACTGCATCGAATGCGGCTGCTGTTCGCACGTCTGTCCGGCGCATATTCCGCTGGTGCAGTATTTCCGTTTCGCCAAAAACGAATGCTGGGACCAGGAGCGGGAAAAGAAGAGCGCAGAGCTGGCACGGATGCGGCACGAAGCGAAACTTGCCCGTTTGGCCCGTCTGGAAGCGGAAAAAATTGCGCGGGCGCAGAAGAAAAAAGCCGCGCTTGCAAGGAGCGCCTCCACGAACAAGGGATCAGACGCAGCCGGTGATCCCAAAAAGGCAGCCATAGAGGCAGCTCTGAAGCGCGCCGCGGAAAAAAAAGCGAGACTTGCCGAGGAGGGTGTCAAACCACAAAACACGGATAATCTCACCGACGCCCAGCGCCGGCAGGTGCAACAGGCGGACGCCCGCAGAAAAGCCCTTGGTGATGGCGACACTCGACAGGCCAGTGAACAACAGGACCGCTGACAGATGCAATTCGCCACCATTACCTCACCACATACGGACCGACCCAACAGCGTCACTGTTACCATGTTATGGGTAATTATCGCGCTGCTTCCCGGTGCTGTGGCCATGGCCTGGTACTTCGGCTGGGGAGTCATCATACACATGCTGCTGGCCAGCGCTGCAGCCGTGGCAGCGGAAGCTTTTGTGCTGAAACTGCGGGCCAGACCGGTAATGCCGGCGATAAGCGATTTGAGCGCCGTAGTGACAGCACTGCTGCTGGCTGTCGCGCTGCCGCCGCTGCTGCCCTGGTGGTTGACCGTTCTGGGGATCGTTTTCGCTATCGTCGTAGCCAAGCAGTTGTACGGTGGTATTGGGTATAACCCGTTCAACCCGGCCATGATCGGTTATGTGCTGCTGCTGGTCTCCTATCCGGTGGAGATGACCACCTGGCTGCCGCCGATCATGTTGAACCAGAACCCGCTCGATTTCACGCAGACACTGAGTGCGATATTCGTCGGCACTCTGCCTCCAGGTCTGGATTGGGACGCTCTCTCAGCGGCAACACCGCTGGATGAGATGCGCAACCAGCTCAACCAGAACAGGATGATCAGCGAAATCCGCCAGAGCCCGCTGTGGGGCGATTTCGGCGGACTGGGCTGGGAGTGGGTCGGAAACTGGTATCTGCTGGGCGGTGCGATCCTGCTCTACAAGCGGATTATCAGTTGGCATATCCCGGTCTCCATGCTGGGCGCGGTGCTGGTGATGGCCATGCTGTTCCACTTCCTGGACCAGGAGAGCCACCCCTTCGGCCTGTTTCATATTTTCAGTGGAGGCACCCTGCTCGGCGCCTTTTTCATTGCCACCGATCCGGTAACGGCAGCAACCACCAAGAAGGGGCAACTGATTTACGGCGCCTGTATCGGGTTGATCACCTATGTCATCCGCCGTTGGGGAGGCTATCCGGATGCGGTTGCCTTCGCCGTCCTGCTGATGAACATGGCGGCTCCTATGATCGACTACTACACCCAACCAAGGGTTTTCGGCCAGCGGGACGCGGGCGATGATTAAACACCCGATCACACTGGCCGGCATAGTGCTCTTTCTGTTTGCTGTCGCCGGTGTGGGTCTGGTGGCGCTGGTTCACCAGCAGACCGAAGCCCGGATTATTGCCAACGAACGGCAGGCACTGCTGGATCAGTTAAACGCGCTTGTCCCGGCCCACACAATCGACAATGACATCGTCAGCGATGTTATAACCGTCAGCGCACCAGACCGCCTCGGCGGAAAGGAGACCCAAGTACACCTTGGTCGCAAGGCAGGCAAACCTGTGGCCGCGGTTTTCACCTCCATAGTGCCGGACGGATACAGCGGCCCGATCAAGTTGCTGGTAGCGGTGCGCATCGACGGCAGCCTTGGGGGGGTTCGGGTGATTTCCCACAAGGAGACGCCCGGGCTTGGTGACAAAGTGGAGGAACGCAAATCCGACTGGATCTTCGGCTTCGAAAACAGATCGCTGCAAGATCCGCTTCCCGCCAAATGGAAAGTGAAAAAGGACGGCGGAGTGTTCGATCAGTTTACCGGCGCGACCATCACCCCAAGGTCGATCGTACTTGCGGTAAAAAACACGCTTATCTATTTTCGCGACCGGGGTGAGTCGCTGTTTCAATAACCTGGACCCCAAGTATGGCAACGAACGGCTATGGCAGATTGATCAAAGACGGCCTCTGGAACAACAACCAGGCGCTGGTGGCGCTGCTCGGACTCTGTCCCCTGCTCGCAGTCACCAACAGTGCGGTAAACGGACTGGGATTGGGCTTGGCAACTCTGGTCGTGATCACCCTCTCCAACGCGACGGTCTCTCTCATCCGCAACTGGGTCCGGCCGGAGGTACGCCTGCCGGTATTTGTACTGGTCATTGCTTCGTTCGTGACCGCAGTAGAGCTGAGCATGAACGCATGGTTCTACGAACTCTACAAAATTCTCGGCATATTCATTCCGCTGATCGTCACCAACTGCGCGATCATCGGCCGGGCCGAGGCATTCGCTTCGAAGAACCCGCTGGGCCGATCGCTGGTGGATGGGCTGGCAATGGGTATAGGCTTTACCCTGGTGTTGACCGTGCTTGGCGCCGTGCGGGAGATCATCGGTTTGGGCACGATCTTCGCCCAGGCTGACCTGATGTTCGGCGACATTGCCAGCGGGCTCAAAGTTAGTCTTAGCGAAGATTTCAAGGGTATGCTGCTGGCAATTCTTCCACCGGGTGCATTCATTGGGCTGGGATTCATGATCTCCATCAAGAACATTATCGACAAGCGTCTGGCAAGTTCACGTAAAGCCGCAGCCGCAACTGCAGCAGAACCGGAACCAACGGCTGTCTGAGCCATGAACGCGGCCAAACGCCGGGAAATTTTCGAACGGTTGCGTGCCGGCAATCCCAATCCCGAAACCGAACTGAACTACACTACCCCGTTCGAACTGCTGATTGCGGTGGTGCTCTCCGCCCAGGCCACGGATAAGAGCGTCAACAAGGCAACCGCCACACTTTTTCCGGTTGCGAATACGCCGCGTGCAATTCTCGATCTGGGTGAGGAGGGGTTGAAAAGCCACATACGCACCATCGGACTCTTCAACAGTAAAACGGCCAATATTATCAAAACATGCAATATCCTGCTTGCGCATCACAACAGCGCGGTACCGCAGCAGCGCAGGGAGCTCGAAGCGCTACCGGGGGTCGGCAGAAAAACAGCCAACGTCATACTGAACACTGCCTTCGGTCAACCTACCATGGCCGTGGACACCCATATCTTCCGGGTCTCAAACCGCACCGGGATAGCACCTGGCAAGAATGTCCTTGAAGTGGAAAAACGACTGCTCCGGACAATCCCGAAAGAGTTTTTACACGATGCCCACCATTGGCTGATACTGCATGGGCGCTACACTTGCATAGCAAGGACACCGAAATGCGGCTCGTGCATCATTGAGGATCTTTGCGAATACCGGTTGAAAAAACTGGATTGACGCGAGTGTTCGCTCAGTAGTTCGAGTCCGTCCAAGACCATCAGGTATCATTATATGTTTGGAAACAATCGCATCGAAATACGGCGGGTATTCACCGAAGCCTGGCGCAAGCACCGCGCCAATGTGGAGGCATCGCCACTGGAAGCATTGATCTCCTCGATCATCGAGCAGCACCCGGAGTATCAGCAGCTGATAGAGAAGCCGGACGCGGCGTTGGATCGCGATTTTCTTCCCGAAGGAGGGGAGACCAACCCCTTCCTGCACATGGGTATGCACATCACACTGCAGGAGCAGATATCAACCGATCGCCCCCCCGGAATCAGCGCGCTTTATCAAAGACTGGTAAAAACAGTAGGCGACGCACACGAAGCCGAACACCGGCTGATGGAGTGTCTTGGTCGCATGTTATGGGAGGCTCAATCGGCAGGAACCATGCCGGATGAGCACTCCTATCTGGAGTGCGTGCAGCAGCTGATTCCCGGGTGGAACAGAAACTGAAAGGAGAAACCGGACCTCTCTCTGGATGCTGATCCACTCCCATTCTCCGGCAGTTGCCTGCCGATGGCGCCTCCTGGAATTGGAATGAATTATTTTTCATATTTCCCCAAATAATTAACAGTAAAGTCGCAATCGGCCATCTGACCACCGTCAAAGTGACCCGACTGTTTACATTCAACAGGCCTATGGCATCACTCTCCTTTGATTTAAAAGCGCAGTTGACCAAAGCCCGCACATGCCGCTATGCTCACTCACGAGCCGGAAAAAGTGGACAACCAGACCTAAAAAATAAGAGATGGACTCACCGGAAAGACCCGGAATTTGTCACAAAATCTCACTAATCCTCGAAAAAAATGAATTATATTTCCTATGCGAAAAAACTGATAACCGGGTTGATTCAGCCAAACTGTTTTGCATCGTTGAAGCCTGACCCCGGGGGTGCACAGGCAAGGCAAGTTCCAGACCGTTTTGCGTTATTGTAAACAGTACAACTTAAATGAATGTTAGAGAGGGGTAACCATAAAATGAAAATCCATAAAACCGTTTCCATGTTAACCGCCGGAATGTTGTTGAGTCTGGGGGCCATAACGGCTCTGGCTGGTGACACTATCAAGGTCGGTACCTTCCTGGCAGTAACCGGGCCAGCTTCGTTCCTGGGAGATCCCGAGCTGAAGACACTGCAGATGTACATAGACGAAGTGAACGCGGCTGGCGGCGTCGATGGCAAAATGGTCGAGTTGATTCACTACGACACCGGCGGCAACGCCAAGGAAGCGGTCAATTTCGTAAAGCGGCTGATTCAGAAAGATAAGGTGGACGTTATTGTGGGTGGTTCAACCTCCGGCACTACTCTGGCTGTAATGCCGCTGGTGGACAGCAGTAAAGTTCCTTTCATCTCCCTGGCCGGAGCGGTAAGTATCATCCACCCGGTGCAGAAGTGGACTTTCAAGACCCCGCATACCGACGCGATGGCGGCGGCCAAGATATTCGGCGATATGCAGCGCCGGGGCATCACCAGGGTGGCTCTGATCAGCGGCAGCGGCGGCTTCGACAAATCGGGCCGGGCTCAAAGCCTGGAGCTTGCACCCCAGTATGGCATCACTATAGTGTCTGACGAGTCCTACGGTGCAAAAGATACCGACATGACTGCTCAGCTGACCAAGATCCGCGACACCGATGCCCAGGCTATTCTCAATTTCGGTTTTGGCACAGGCCCTGCGATCGTCACCAAGAATGTGCGTCAGCTGGGGATAACCTTGCCGCTGTACCAGTCACACGGTGTGGCTTCCAAGAAGTATATCGAACTTGCCGGAGATGCAGCCGAGGGTGTACGCCTGCCGGCAGCGGCACTACTGGTAGCCGACCAGCTGCCCGATTCAGACCCCCAGAAAGCGGTGCTGGTGGCGTACAAGTCCAAATTCGAAACTGCTCATGGAGACGTCTCCACCTTCGGAGGTCACGCCTATGATGGTCTGTATATGGCACTGGAGGCGATTGACCGGGCCAACTCCACAGACAAAGCCAAGGTCCGTGATGAGATCGAAAAAACCACCGGCTTCATAGGTACAGGCGGCATCTTCAACATGAGCCCAACCGATCACCTGGGCCTCGGCATCGATGCATTCAAGATGCTGGAGATCAAAAACGGTGACTGGACCATCATTCAATAAGGAATCCTCCATACAGGTTGGGATGAGCATTACGCATCGCGGAAAGGGTGCACATACAGCCCCGGAGCGGATATCGCAGCGCTCACTCCAACCTGACCACTCCCTCCAAGTGACTGTTGCAATCGCTTGATCTCTTCCCTCAGAGCAGGTGCAGTAAAAGCCCCCTCTCCCTCGTGAGCGAGATGACTGCAAGGATGCAGGAGGTAGAGTAACGCAAGGAGCGGTTTCCAGGGGTTGGGGTGATGGTATAAATGACGAACTCTGTTTTAATAGTGCGTTTCTGGCCGGAAAATATTTAACGACGACACCATGTTCGATCAGATTCTCCAATTCGTTCTGACCGGGATTACCGTGGGGGCCACCTACGCACTGGTCGCGCTTGGCTTCGCCATCATCTTCAACGCATCAGATGTGGTGAACTTCTCACAAGGCGAATTCGTGATGATCGGTGCCATGAGCACCATAGCCTTCTCCGCAGGAGAGGGCCTGCCGCTCTGGCTTGCTGCCGTAGGCGCCGTGCTGTTGGCGATCTGCGTCGGCATGATGCTGCAACGCTTCGCCATCGCACCGGCCAGAGGTGCTTCGGTGGTCACCACCATTATCATCACCATAGGTGCATCCATATTCCTGCGCGGTGTGGCTCTGTTGCTCTGGGGCAAGGATATCTTCGGCATGCCACACTTCTCCGGTGAGCAGCCGATTCAGATCGGCGAGGCGACACTGTTGCCGCAGAACCTCTGGGTTATGGGCGGCGCTGCGGTACTGGTGCTGGGAGTTCACTACTTCTTCAATTACACGACCAACGGCAAGGCAATCCTGGCCTGCTCCTGCAACCGCACCGCAGCTCACCTGGTGGGTATCAACGTGAGTATGATGATGCTGATCGCTTACGGACTCTCCGCGCTGCTTGGCTCTTTGGCAGGTATTCTGGTGGCACCTATCACCTTCACCTCCTATGACGCGGGAGTCATGCTCGGCCTGAAGGGTTTCTCCGCCGCTATTCTCGGTGGTATGGGTAACCCCATGGGTGCAGTGGCCGGGGGTCTGCTGCTTGGCCTGATCGAATCGCTGGCGGCGGGTTTGATCTCATCCGGGTACAAGGATGCGATCGGCTTCATCATATTGCTTCTGGTGCTCTTTTTGAGACCCAGCGGCATCTTCGGCAAAGCTTCGACAGAGCGCGTATGAGTTATCTCCGCGGGTTTTATCTCCTGACGGCAGCTGCGCTGCTGCTGCCGCTCGTTTTTCCCGACAACTACTATGTCACCGTTGTGGGCGTGACCGCCGCGCTGCATGCGATCCTGGCGGTTAGCCTCAATCTGCTGATGGGATACGCCGGACAGATATCTCTCGGACATGCGGGATTTTTCGGTATCGGCGCCTACGCCTCCGCCATTCTCACGACCCGTTACGGCTGGAATCCCTGGCCTGCCATATTGGCCGGCCTGGTCCTGACCGGCATCATCGCCTTTGCCCTGGCACGCCCGATTCTGCGCCTGAAGGGACACTATCTGGCGATGGCGACACTGGGACTGGGCATCATTATCAATATCGTACTGGTGCAGACAGGAGAACTGACCGGTGGACCCGACGGCCTGGGCGGGATACCCACCCTCTCCCTGTTCGGTTGGAACGTGAACTCTGACTTGCGCTGGTACATCGTTATCGTCTGCGTAATGCTGCTGGTGGTATGGCTGGCGCTCAACATTATCAACTCACGCAGCGGCCGCGCGCTGCGCGCGCTGCACGGCTCCGAAGTGGCGGCGGAGATGATGGGCATCAACACCACGGCAACAAAAACCGGCGTGTTCGTGCTGGCGGCTTTGATCGCTTCTCTGGCCGGCAGCCTGTTTGCCTACCAACAATCTTTCGTCAGTCCGGATTCGTTCAGTTTCTTCTTCTCCATCGAACTGGTGACCATGGTGGTTCTGGGAGGAATGGCCTCAACCTATGGTGCCATCATGGGCGCTGTCATCCTAACCTTCCTGCCCGAACTGCTGGTGGTGTTCGAGGAATATGAGGTGATGATTTTCGGGGCAATTCTGATGCTGATGATGATTTTTCTTCCGCAGGGACTGTTTGTCGGCATACAGAGTCTGTTGCGCAGAGTCGGCCGTAACAGAAGTGAGTTGGCCGGCCCGGATACCGGTGAGCCGGAGGAGAGCGGTCGTGGCGCTGCTTAAGGTTGGCGGACTCAGCAAATCCTTCGGTGGTGTAACCGCTATTTCCGACCTGGACTTTGAAGTGCCGGAGGGCCAGGTCTATTCGGTGATAGGCCCAAATGGCGCAGGCAAGACCACGCTGTTCAATATGCTTTCAGGCATCTATACGCCTGACGAGGGCAGTATTCGTTTCCGCGACAGAGAGATAGTCGGCCGCCTGCCGCACAAGGTCGCGGAGCTGGGCGTCTCCCGGACTTTTCAGAATCTGCAGATGTTCTTTAACATGAGCGTGCTGGATAACGTCAAGGTTGGCTGCCATCTGCGCACCAAAAGCCGTCTCTGGAACAGTGCGCTGCGGCTGCCCGGAACCCGCCGTGAGGAGAAGCAGGCGGAACTATGGGCGCGCGAGGCGCTTCATTTCTGCGGCCTGGACAAGTACCTGCAGCTGGATGCCGATGCGCTCCCCTATGGTGTGCTGAAGCGGCTTGAAATAGCCCGCGCCCTGGCTGCATCTCCGAAACTGCTTCTTATGGACGAACCCGCTGCCGGGCTGAACGACACCGAGACAAAAGAGATGCGCAAACTGATCCGCCGGATCAGTGACGCCGGGATCACTGTACTGCTGGTGGAACACAACATGGGGCTGGTTATGGAGGTATCCGACCGCATCCTGGTAATCGACTACGGCAGCCGCTTGGCCGAAGGATCACCCACGGAGATTCAAAACAATCCCAGAGTGATCGAAGCCTATCTCGGCGGAGAGATCGAGTATGCCGTCTGAACCTTTGCTGAAAATAGCGGAGCTGACCTCCCACTACGGGCCTATTCAGGCATTGCACGGAATCTCGCTCGAAGTGAATTCAGGCGAGCTTGTTGCGATTGTCGGCGCCAACGGTGCCGGCAAGACTACGCTGCTGCTGACGCTGTCTGGCGTGCAGAAGGCATCCGGTGGAAGCATCTCGTTCGACGGCACAGAGATTACCAGGATGGCCTCCCACAAGATCGTCCAGTCCGGCATCTGCCATGTCCCGGAGGGACGGCAGGTGTTTGCGCCTTTGGAGGTGGAGGACAATCTGAAACTGGGAGCCTACTGTTTTCGTGACGACAAACGCCGGCTGAGCGAGGAGCTGGAGAGAATATACCAGCTCTTCCCTATTCTGAAGGAGAGAAGAAAACAGCCGGCCGGCACGCTCTCCGGCGGACAGCAGCAGATGCTCGCCATCGGCCGCGCGTTGCTGGGACGCCCCCGCCTGCTGCTGCTTGACGAACCCTCGATGGGGTTGGCGCCGCTGCTGGTCGAGGAGATATTCCGTGTCGTCAGAGAGCTAAACGACAGCGGGGTAACCGTGCTGCTGGTGGAGCAGAATGCCAATGCCGCACTGGGTATAGCCGACCGCGGTTACGTGTTGGAGACAGGCCGGGTCATACTCACTGCGAATGCCGACGAACTGCTCGCCGACGAAGCAGTGCGGAAAGCGTATCTGGGGCATTGATACACAAGGCAGAAAACCCCATATATTTTTCCTGTGATTGGGTGCAGCAAAATCTTTCCGCTGCCGGTCCGGCCCGGAATGAACCACTTGACAGAGGTTGAAAAGCGCCATGTACGTTGAACAGATCATGTCCCGCGAAGTCGACACTGCGACCGCAGACATGAAAATCAGTCATGCCTCTCACCTGATGAAAGAGAAGGACCGCCGTTATCTGCCGGTGGTAGATGCCGACGGCCGGTTGGTCGGACTGCTCGGCCGAAAACACCTGAAGCAGGCGGAACCTTCCGCCATCACCACTTTGAGCGTGGGTGAGGTTAACTATCTGACGTCGAAAGTGACCGTTGGTCAATTGATGGAGAAGCATCCGATAAGCTGTTCAAGACGCACACTGATCGAGCGGGCGGGACAGATGATCCGGGAACGCAAGGTAGGCTGTCTTCCGGTAGTCGAAGACGAACGCGTGATCGGCGTCATCAGCGAGACAGATATACTTGACTTCTTTCTGGACATCACCGGCAGCAACCTGACTGAAACCACGCGCATCGCGGTCAAACTTCCCAACAAAGCAAGGGAGCTGGCCAACTTTTTAAACAGGATCAGCGATGGCGGTGGCTACATCTCCTCGGTGGTATCGCCAACATCTGAATCCAGCAAAGACAAACGCACTGTCATCGTGCGCTATATCGCCGACGATCCGGATAAATTAGACAGACAGCTGAGGGCGCTTGGGTTTGAGATTATGAGCGAGGACCTTCCGGGACCTGGCGGGAAGTAGTGACCTGGCTGACACCGTGCACGAACTCGGGAAATATCACAGGTTTGAATGGGAGCCAAACCAACGAGTCAGGCTGCGCAACAAACGCCACCGGCCATCTGCCCGATACACTCGCGGCAGTCGACAATGGCATCGAGCAGATCGTTTCTCGATTTTGCACTGACGATGATTCCGTTCTGCGACTGAAAGTCGATATTCCATCTTGCACATGACCTGGCGTCGAATTCGACGCTGCGCAGTTCATTCATATCAGCAGCACCGCACTCATCACATTGCTGAGCAGCCGATTTAGGCAGCATTACACTCCAGACCTCCGTGGCGCCGCAGGAGCCGACTGTGATTTTCCAATACACCAATAGAGCAATCGCACGCAGTGTTATGGGATCTCGATAATCAAGCTTTTCGACAGCGCGAATATCAGCGTCAACCCCAAATTCGCTATACATCTTTCGCGCTGCATTAATGTAATCCGGAAAAATATTCATGGCCGTAATATTTACCTTTTAATGCAGTAGTAGATGGTACCCGTAGACCGTATCAAACTCCGAACTGCCGTGCTCCCCGCAGTCTCGACCAGCCCTTATTAAAATTATCGCCGTTATCGAAATATTCTTTAGATTCTTTTCCGTTCTTTCGCTTACGGCAGAGATGCCCGATACACAGCGTTTCTTGCGGCGAGCCGCTCACCGGTCTGATCGGTTAAAGCGTACAGTGGCGAGGGATTCCTGAGGTTTCAGCCTGCGGCGATCCTCGGATCGCGGAACACTGGGTCAGAGGACAGTTGTCTTCAATATTAGCCGGAATTGTTCTCTGATCCCGTTTTTTTAAAGTTTACGCGGCATCAACACCGTGTAGTCGAAATCCAGAACGACCGCAGAATGATATGTCCCATCGCTGTTTTGGTATGGAAAATCGCTGCAAGCATGATCCTTGGCCGCAATCATGCGCAGTCGAAGCGCCCCCACATCATCTCTCCCTGGGAGTGCCTCTTGTTCCAGAACTTCGCTCCAGGCATAGACCGTATCGCCGGCGAAGATGGGCGCGACATGCCGTCCGCCGTTGATGGCGGCAATCCTGAAGGCGTTGGCCAACCCGTTGAAGCTCAGTGCGCGGGCCAGGCTGATGATGTGGCCGCCGTAGACTATCCGCTTACCGAAGCGCCCATCCTTTTCGGTATGCTGGTTAAAGTGCACCTTGGCGGTATTCTGATAGAGCCGCGTGGCGATCATGTGGTCGCTCTCCTCCACGGTCATGGCGTCAACATGGTCGATCTTTTCACCGGCTTCATAATCATCCCAGAAGTGGGGACTGCCCGCCAACCGTGCATCGTAGCCGGAGAGGTCGAGCCCCTCCGGCACGATCAAATCTCCGCCAGAAACGGATTTCGCCAGCTCCGGCACGACCGCCTCCCCCACTTCGGCGTTCGCATTGCCCTTGCGCACCATCACCCAACGCACGTAGTCCAACACCACTTCACCGCGCTGGTTGGTGCCGACAGAGCGCACATAGACAGTGCCGGTCTTGCCGTTGGAGTTCTCCTTGAGTCCAATCACCTCCGAGACGGTGCTGAGTGTGTCACCGGGATAGACCGGCAGGCCGAACCGGCCCTGGGCATAGCCGAGATTGGCAATGGCATTGAGAGAGATATCCGGAACGGTTTTTCCGAACACCACATGGAACACCAGCATGTCGTCCACGGGTGCTTCCGGCAGGCCGACAGCCTGGGCGAAAGCACTGGAGGAGTGCGCTGCAAAACGGGTGCCGTACAAAGCCGTGTACAGGGAGCTGTCCCCCTGAGTGATAGTCCGTGGGGTGGCATGGATAATCTTCTGACCCAACTGAAAGTCTTCAAAAAAATTACCCGGGTTGGTTTTGTTTGCCATATTGCACTCTCTGTTTGTTTTAAAATGGTGCCGGACTATTTTCCGGATGTCAGGAAAGCCTGTGCCTCCTCCTTGCGTTCAAAAACATGGGGGGCAATATTGCGCTGTGAAAACGCCTGATCAAGCTTCATCCGCATAAAGGCACTGGTGGCGTAGCGGGTAATGTTTGACCAGTAGTGCTGCAGCATGTAGCGATCCATCTCTGCCAGATCATCCGCCACGTTCTCGTTGATGCGGAAGGTGTCATAGTTGACGAACACGCCCACCCGCTTGCCGATCTCCTTGCAGCGCTGTTCCAACAGGTCCCGCAAACTGACAATATCCGCCTTCACCCGCACATACATACCTTCAAAATTGAGAAACAGGATATTGCGCGTCGGATCGTAGCTGATCCGGTCGGCCAGATCCAGATTCAGCAGATCCGCCTCCAGGCCCATTGGCTCGTTCCGGAAGATCCGACTGTCCATCAGGACCGGATCGCGGACGATGGGGGTAAAATCCATGTGTGCAAGTATATCCTTTTCTATATCTACACCAGGGGCAACTTCGGTCAGAACCAGCCCTTTACGGCCCCGCTGAAATACACAGCGTTCGGTGATGAAATAGACAGGTTGACCTTTCTTTACCGCATAGTCACCGCTGAAGGTTACCTGATTGACCTTCTTGACAAACTTTCGGGCTCTCCCCTCCTGGAGAATCTGCAACCTGCCGTCGGAGACTGCCACCTCGAGCCCACCGGCAGTAAAGGTACCGGCAAAGACCATGCTGCGGGTATTCTGGCTGATGTTGATGAAGCCGCCGCAACCGATCAACCTGGGGCCGAACCGACTGACATTGACATTACCTTTTTCATCACACTCGGCCATGCCCAGGCACGCCATATCCAGGCCGCCGCCATCATAGAAATCGAACATCTGATTCTGGTCAAAAATAGCATCAGAGTTGACCCCGGCGCCGAAGTTGCCGCCGCTGGCCAATACGCCACCCACGGTGCCCGCTTCTGAAGTGAGGGTAATATACTGGCTTATCTTCTCTTCGTTGGCGACGGCTGCCACCCCTTCCGGAACGCCCACGCCAAGGTTGACTATACCGTTGGGGGGCAGTTCAAACGCGGCCCGGCGGGCAATCACCTTGCGTTCATCCAGCGGCATGGGCTCCAGCGAATCCAGCGGAACCCGGATCTCCTTGGAAAAAGCCGGGCTGTATTGACAGACATAGCTCTGCATATGGTTGTGCGACTCAGCCACCACCACGCAGTCCACCAGCATGCCTGGGACTTTCACGTCACGTGGATTCAACGAGCCCTGTTCGGCAATACGCTCCACCTGGGCGATGACGATGCCATGACAGTTCTTGGCTGCCATCGCCTGGGCCAGGTTATCCAGCGTCAGAGACTCTTTCTCCATGGTTATATTGCCGGAGGGATCGGCGGTTGTGCCCCGGATGAAAGCCACATCCACGGTGCCGACGGTATAAAAGAGCCACTCTTCACCCTCCACTTCCACCAGCTTCACGATATCCTTGGTGGTCCCCTCATTGACCCGCCCGCCTTCCAGGCGCGGATCGACAAACGTATGCAAACCCACTTTGGAGAAAAAACCGGGCTTGCCCGAGGCCAGCGTGCGATAGAGCTGACAAATCACCCCCTGCGGCAGATTGTAGGCAAATACCTTATTGTCCAGCGCCAACTTGGCAACCTTGGGCATACGACCCCAGTTGCCGGACACCACCTTGCGCAGCATCCCTTCATGGCCCAGCCGGTTAAGCCCCCGCTCCTTGCCATCCGCCTGCCCCGCAGCGGCAAACAGGCGCAGATTCTTCGGATGCCCGGTCTCAAGGTAGCGCTTCTCCAATGCTTCCAGCAAAGCCTCGGGAATACCGCTCTGGACGAATCCATTGCAGCAGATGGTATTTTCATCATGTACCAGAGCGACAGCCTCTTCCGCGGTTACGATTTTGCTTTTCATAAGCTTGCCTCCGGCAATTGCAAATAGATGAACCGGGGCGATCAGGCCAATACAGCGGTCGCTGTCATAGCGGTTGCTCCGGTTGGGCCCTGCGCCTCCAGCACTAACTTATCACTCTCTTTGATACCAACTAGCCTGAACGGGTGCAGATCGAAAAGGGGCGCCCTGCCCTGAAAGGAAAAACTTCGTATGCGGCCCGTGCTGTTGCGTGCCGCGAGTTCGGCCAGCATGAGCGCTGTCAAAGGCCCGTGGACAACCAAGCCCGGATAGCCCTCCTCCTCCATTGCATATCTGCGGTCATAGTGGATCCTGTGTGCATTGAAGGTGAGCGCGGAGAACCGAAACAGAAAGACCTCGTTCGGCTCGACGACCTGACTCACGGCACCCGCCGGCAGAGGCGGCCACTCTTTCAGCGGTATCGGCGCGGCAATCCGGCCACCGGCCTCCTTATAGACAATGTCCTGCTCCTCCCTGATACAGAGTTCGCCTTCCTGGGAGACCCTGTACTCAACCGTTACAAAAACAAGTTTTCCACTGTTGCCGGATTTTTCGGTCACCTTGAGTACGGTGCCTTCCCGGGTGGCGGGAAGACCGATCACCGGAGGCGCAACAATCTCCATCCTGGCGCCGGCAAACATGCGCCGCGGCAGATCCACCGGCGGTAGAAAACCACCGCGTTGCGGATGGCCATCCGTGCCGATCTTACTGCCCGGCACCTGCGGCAGAAAATAGAACCAGTGCCATAAAGCCGGCAGAGGCGCTCCCATCTCTATAACAGGCTCTTCCCTGTCCAAAAGCGCACTTACCCCCAACGCCGGGGCGAGTGTGATGACATCTTCCTTTCGCTCCTTTGAGCCAATCCAGTCGCTCAAGGGCCTGCTCTGTCCGGCCATCAATATGCCTCCAGATGGATAGGTCCGGCGACTACGCCTGCATCCCGCAACGAACCGATCTCGCTATCGCTCATGCCGAGATCCTGACTCAGAATTTCATCGGTGTGCTCGCCCAGGATCGGTGCACGGCGGGGCGTCTGCCGCTCAAAAGCGCCAAAATTGATGGGGGATCCAGGTACCAGATAACGGCCGACACCAGGTTGCTCCAGAGTTGAAAACATGGGGTTGGCGGTCGACACGCGGGGATCTTCGGCAACCATCTGCTTGAATGTCTGATAAGGGCCCCAGCAGACACCGGTTCCTGAAAAGCACTGATCGATTTCGGCCAGAGTACGCTCGCGGCACCACTCAGCCAACGGCCCGGAGATCTCATCGCTCGCTTTAAAGCGGTCACCCTCCTTCCTGAAATTCAGGCCGAGACTGCTCTCGAGGGAGCGGAACGTCTCGGTCAGCCCGGTTGCTTTACCCAGCTCGGTCCACATGCGGTTGGTGACAACGACGATGTAGACCTGCCTTTGATCGCTGGTGTTGAAGTCGCAGCCATAAGCGCCGTAAAGATAGTTGCCCTGGGCATGACGCTCTTCCTTGTTGAGTTGTGCTTCCTGAATGTAGCCAAGGTTTCCGGTCATGGCAAAAGCGATATCCGACAAAGCAATTTTCACCAGCTGACCCTGCCCGGTCAAACGCCGGTGCCGCTCTGCTGCCAGCATCGCCAATGCCAGATTGATTCCGGCGATGGCATCCCAGGCAGGCAATACATGGTTAACCGGATGCGGCGTGGGATCCCCCTCTTCCGCATCGCCGGTCAGGTAAGGGAAGCCTGCGGCGCAGTTGACCGTATAATCCACCGCTGAGCTGCCGTCGGGATTACCCAGCAGATTAACCATAATCAAATCATCACGATCCTTCCTTAAATTATCATAACCCATCCAACCCCCTGCGGTTGGAAAATTGGTCAGAAACAGTCCTCTGCCCTCACCCGGCTGGGTGATCAAATTACGGATAATCTCACGCCCTTGCGGCATCCGGGTATCGATGGCCAATGATCGCTTTCCCTTGTTAAGGCCAGGCCAGTACAGGCTTTGATTTTTATCCGTGATCGGCCAGCGATGTGCATCCAGGCCACCTTCTATCGGATCGAAACGGATCACATCAGCACCCATCTGCCCGAGTGTCATCCCACCCAAAGGAGCAGCAACAAATGCGGATGCCTCGACTATCCGCAATCCTTCCAATATCTTGAACATTATCTTCTTGCTCTCTATTCCAACTTACCAGTGGCTGGTCGGTACAGATATATTTTCAAACACCCGCATCCCGGCATCCCGGCATCCCGGCATCCCGGCATCCGCTAAACGGACACCAGCCAATCCGAACTGTCACTGTCAAAAGCCGTAAGCCGCCGCACGCTCCGGATCTTTACTGGCAACCAGCCTGGCCAATTTAACGATAACATTGGCCTGTTTCCAGGTTGCGTCATCCTGCATCTTGCCATCGATCAGTACCGCACCGGACCCATCGGGCATCGCTTCCAGGATACGTTTGGCAAACAGCACCTCCTTGACTTCGGGGCTGAACACATCCTTGGCAATCTCAATCTGCTTCGGATGCAGCGTCCAGGTACCGACACAACCCTGCAGAAAGGCGTTGCGAAATTGCGCCTGGCAGGCATCGCTGTCGTCAAAGTCGCCGAACGGGCCGTAAAAGGCCTTAAGGCCGTTGGCCATGCACGCATCAACCATACGGGCCACCGTGTAATGCCATAAGTCCTGTTGGAAGAATGAACGCTCGCCTCCGTCCGTGCGGGGGTCCGCCAGCACACCGTAAAAGGGATGACCGCCGCCAACCCGGGTAGTCTTCATTCCGCGCGAGGCGGCCAGGTCTGCCGGGCCCAGGCTCATGCCGTGCATACGCGGACTCGCCTGAGCGATCTCGTTGACGTTCATGACCCCCTGAGCGGTCTCCAGGATGGCATGAATCATAATCGGCTTTTTAACCTTGTGTTTTGCCTCCAGCTGAGCCAGCAACTGATCGACGTAGTGGATGTCCCAGGCACCTTCGACCTTGGGAACCATCAAGACATCCAGTTTGTCGCCCACCGCCTCTACGATCTGGGTGATATCGTCAAGACACCAAGGACTGTTGAGCGCATTGATGCGGGTCCACAAACCGGTATTGCCAAAATCGACCTCTTTGGCAACTTTGATAAAGCCGGCTCTGGCAGCTTCTTTCGCTTCGATCGGAATAGCATCCTCCAAATTACCAAGGAGCACGTCCACCTGTTTAACCATTGACGGCACCTTGGCGCACATTTTCTCGATATGCGGGGGGAAAAAATGGATCGTACGCTCCAATGCAACGGGTAATTCACGCATTGGAGCCGGTGCGCCAATTGCCAGGGGTTTAAAAAAATCGTTTGGGGTTTTCATAACTGTTTCTCCGTTGAGTGACTAGCTGGATAATCTGTTTCTAGCCGCAATTTGTGCAGCCTTCTTCACGGTGTTTTCGGCCTGGCGAATGGAGGCAATATCGATCATTTTCCCATCCAGGCTGACAGCCCCGGCTCCCTTCTGCTCCGCTTCCTGCATCGCCTGCAATACCCGCTTGGCGTGAGCGACCTCCCCAGCCGATGGTTTAAACAGCTCATTGGCCATCTCCACCTGACTGGGATGAATCACCATCTTGCCTTCGCAGCCCAGCACCCTGGCCCGGTTGGCACTCGCCAGCCATCCGTCCGGATCCTTGATATCGGCAAAAGGCCCATCGACGGGCCGCAGTCCGCTGGCGCGGGCGGCTGCCACCAGCCTGGCCAGCGGAAAATGCCACATATCCCCCCAATGCGCGGATCTCACGCCTGCGGCATCAGGCGAAGTCAAGACATGATAGTCGGGATTCGGCCCACCAATCATGGTGATTTGGGCGCCGCTTGCAGCTGCATAATCGGCTGAGCCGAACAGCATGCTCTCATTGCGCGGCGAGGCAGCGGCAATCTCAAAGATGTTCTGCATACCTTGAGGCGTCTCGATGAGAATTTCTATGCCTATTCTCTTGTTGATACCTTTTGCCTGCTCAATCTGAGTCAACAGCATATCCACCGCATAGATATCGGCGGCACACCCAACCTTGGGCACCAGAATAAGATCCAGCAGGTTGCCCGCCTGTTCAACGATATCCACCAGATCCCTGTACATGTAGTGGGTATCCAGTCCATTTATTCGCACTGAAAGCGATTTATCTCCAAAATCCAGATCGTTCAGAGCGGCGATTACATCTTTGCGCGCCTGCTCTTTCCGGTCCGGAGCCACCGAGTCCTCCAGGTCAAAAAATATAACGTCTGCGGTGCTCTTAGGTGCCTTTTCGATAAAACGCAGGTTAGAGCCGGGTACCGCCAGCGTACTGCGATTCAAACGGGGAACGGCGTTGGGAACTTTGGTGAAACTCACATTTTCTCCTTTCGTCAGCAATCCAATTCAGATCAAAATCCCGCCTCTGCTCCTCATACGGCAGTCAGGGCTCGGGCCAGCTTACCCGAAATTATATTTTCATCTTAATTAATAAATTGTTACGTCAGTATAACGCCAGGAAATAAGAGCAGAAGGCTGGCGTTAAAACGGGACAACAGCGTACCCGCATGCTGCTGTTTTTACTTTATCTGTTAAAGTCTTATCTGGGCCTGTTAACTTCATGCGGATGCCAAGCGTTGGCGGTCATATATGGACCCATCCATTTTGCAAGGCCCAGTAATTAAATTGGCGAAGAAAAAGGTTGCTGTCATATATCCGGCCTCAATCTGAGTCTGTTGATAACTCACGGCCTCAATGGAGTATCCGCGCACCTCAGCCTAATCAACTGAACGGCCTTTCAGGCCCTTAACCGCTACAGGTTCTTGAGGTGTCGGTCTGACCTATCTTGCCATCTTCTTTACTGTACCTACGCAACCGTTGTGGTTGGAACAACTACCCCCAATGCCTGGAGGATACCTCGGAGGGTTTTCCACGCTTTATCCACGGGCGCAGTGCCCTTCGATATAGCACGTAGCCGGTGGCTAAAGGGTGGAAAACCCGGTCCTTATCTCTGACAGGGATCGCCATCACACGCCTACCTGGTAACATTCGCCACGGCTGAGCAGTGCCCAGAGAATTCGTGCATTTTTGTTCGCTAATGCAACCGCTGCCCGGTTAGTTCCCCGCTCTGCGACAAGGCGCTTGATCCAGCGACTGCGTTTGTCGTCTTTGTCCCGGCGGCACACGGACTGTATGACGGCGCGGGCTCCGTGGATCAATAGAGTGCGGATATACCGATCCCCCCGTTTGCTAATGCCGAGCATGCGGGCTTCTCCCCCCGTGCTGTGCTGTCGTGGTACCAACCCCAGTGCCGCCGAAAATTGACGACCATTGCCAAACTGACGCGCATCGCCAAAGGTAGCCACCACGGCCGTCGCGCTGAGCACGCCTACCCCCTCGACAGCACTTAAACGTTGGCAAACTTCCTGCGCACGAAATACCTCTTGGATGCGCTGATCATAGTCTCTGGCCCGCTGATCGATACGGCTCAATTCCGCAGACAATTCCGACAACAACGCACGGAAGCTTTCTGTCAGCCCATTCTCGCCATCTTCGAGAATCTCCGGCACGCGACGACGTACATGGCCGATTCCCTTGGCAATGACAATACCGTATTCGCCCAGCAAGCCGCGGATTTGATTCGCCTGCATTGTACGTGCCTTGATCGCGCTTTGGCGTATCCGGTGCATGGCCTGCAAATCCTGTTGCTCCACCGTCTTGACCGCCACAAAACGCATATTGGGCCGACCTACTGCCTCGCATATGCCTTCAGCATCGTTAAAATCATTCTTGTTACCTTTCACATAGGCTTTGACAAACTGCGGGGCCATCAGTCGTACGTCGTGGCCAAATTCAGCTATTTGACGTGCCCAATAATGAGCCCCTCCACACGCCTCCATCCCAATCTGACACACCGGCATCTGCGCCAAGGTGTTGAGTAAGTGTTTACGGGTAAGCTTTTTTCTCAGCACAACCTGCCCAAGATCATCAACCCCCCAAAGATGAAAACTATTCTTGCCCAAGTCAATACCCATTCGAACCACTGATTTGCTAACATTCATTTCGGACCCTCTCACTATTGTCGATGGTGTTAATACATTTCCATCTTGGCGCATTTGACGCCATATTTTTAGTGGGATGGGTCCATACCATTAACTGAGAAAACCTGGTTAAAATAACACGATAGCAGACGTTGAGAATCAGGGCCTGTTGAAAAACAGGGTCCCAAGGAGTTGTGTTGAATGTCAACTGTGAAGAAACAGATTTACAACCTGACCACGGCTTGGATGCGTTAAACCGACCAAATCCTGACTGCCAGAGGCTCCTATATTGATTGGCAAGGGAGGAAGAAGAAGCGCAGCTTGGTTGAGCTGCATAAACGGCTGATTATCCTGTTGAGAGAAACAGGCCCCCCTTCCGGGCTGCACCTGAGAACAGGCAACTCAATCGGAGTGTTAACAGGCCCTGCTCCGGTAAGGCTCTCAGTACGCGATGAGCTTTTCCTGATTGTTTTGTGGTTTCGTTTGCACGGTGACCAGCCTGGGAGCACGGATACCACCCACATCCACGATCAGCCGATAAAAATCTCGCCGGCTGCGCTGGATATTCTCAAGTAAATCATCGACTCTGGCTATCATGGGTTGGCGTCTTCCGTGATAGTTCATGATTGGCCCAATCGGGGTGAACTGGATGCCAAGCCTGGTTAACAGCCGGCTCAAAGAGGGCTCCATCGCCGCATACCAGTAATGAATTCTGTGCTCTTCGCTGATAGCAAACAGCATTGCGATCAAACCGAGCGAGATTTGGGGCAGCAAAAGTCTGGGATCGTCCCTAGAGTCTGAAGCTTCGTGTCTGGCTCCACCGGTGATCTGCCTTTGCAGCTGTAAAAGAGACTGCTTTGAAACTGCAAACCTCGAAACTTCGGCAATATCGTTGCGGGAAAAGTTGAATCTGATCAGTCTGGAAGCTTTAAATTGATGTCCAAAGTGCCTCTCGATTGGGAAATGCCTGTTGGGGTCTCTCCGATTGGGCAGCACAAGCCGAACAACACCAACTGGTTTTTTGGACTCCTTATGCCTGACCACGGCATGAACTGACTCGCTATCAAACTCATCCCTCTCCATCCGGTCGGGAAATCTGGTTTGTTCTTCGTAGCCGCGCTCCACACAATACACATTGTAGCGAATCCGGTAGGCGTCGTTTTTCAATTCATCGCTTACCGCTTTTTTAGCCTCTAGGTGCGCATTAAAACTTTTCGTTAGATCCAGCATCCCACTAATATCTCTCTTCAACGCCATTTTTCCCTATCCGCACAGGATTCTCCATGAGGCCCGTCGGGTTAGTCAGGGAAAGACAATTGTAATGGTGACTACTTATTTGATCGGGTCTGCTCCGTAGTTCTGATTGAACCCAAATTCATGCAGTGATCAAGCCAACTCTTATATCTTTTCAATAATCAGTCGCTTAAATCAGAAGGAATCATCTGCCGGCACTGATTGTGTAAATAATCCTGACACATCCAATAAGACCCTTGTCCCAAAAAACTCCTGAGGAAGATTCCGGTTATCCGGCAATGCTGCCGTCTATGCATATAACATCGGCAGAAGAGATCCGGACTTAACAGGCGGAGGAAATAAAAGTAATGAGAATTGTGGATCCAGGTTTCAGGAGTACGGGAGATTGGAACGACCTCTCTCCGTCCCCTTGGCTATGGTCCCCTTTTGACAGAGTTATCGGGAGGAGCCATATTCAGAACATCTCCGGAAAAAATCCAGGCTGACCCGGATACTCACTCCGGAGTATACTGGTACTCTTCCAAGGTGATAATTACAGGTTCGGCAATTACCACCTAGGAGTACTTGGACCTGTCAAGAAATTGGATCGTGTTTTATATTCTGCACTTAAGATTATTCAGCGGTAGATTTCTGGCTCCCTCACTAAGTTACCAACGGTAAACAGATCTGTTGCTCAACGGTCTGAATGGACCACCCGGATTGATATGAACATAAAAGAGTATGACTCAATAGTCATCGGCAGCGGCCCCGGCGGCGAGGGTGCAGCCATGAAACTTGCGAAATCCGGTAAACGGGTGGCAATTGTGGAGATGCACGACCAAGTCGGCGGCGGCTGCACCCATTGGGGGACCATTCCGAGTAAGGCACTGCGCCACAGTATCCAGATGCTCGTCGACTACAAGCGTAATCCACTGTTCGGTCACACCATGGATCAGGTGGATCTTGATTATCCTCAGCTGTTGAAAGCAGCCGAAGAGGTGATTCAACGGCAGGTCAGCACCCGCTACCGCTACTACAGCCGCAATCGGGTCGATGTTGTATATGGACGCGCCCGCTTTACAGATGCCCACACCCTGGAGGTAACGGGTGGTGAGAAGAAGCAGGAGCTGCTCCATGCGGATAGCATCGTGATTGCAACCGGCTCCAGTCCCTACCGCCCACCGGAGATTGATTTCAGTCACCCGCGGATACTTGACAGCGATACCGTACTCGAACTGAAGCATACGCCAAAATCGCTTACCATTTACGGCGCGGGGGTGATCGGCTGTGAATACGCCTCGATTTTCTGCAATCTGGACGTGAAGGTGAATCTGGTCAACACCCGCGACCAGCTGCTCTCCTTCCTGGACACAGAGATTACCGACGCGCTCAGCTACCATCTTCGCCACCAGGGCGTTGTGATTCGCAACAACGAGGATTATGCCAGCGTGGAAGCCCGGAATGACGGTGTCATCCTGCACTGCAAATCGGGGAAAAAATTCAAGACCGACCTGCTGCTTTGGGCCAATGGTCGTGCAGGTAATACCATGGATATGGGGCTTGAGGAGATCGGTGTCGAGCTAAACCACCGCGGCCAGATCAAGGTGGATAAGGCCTACCTTACCTCGCTTCCCAATATTTACGCGGTTGGCGACGTGGTCGGAGCACCTGGCCTGGCAAGCGCCAGCTACGATCAGGGTCGATTCGTCGCCACGCAGATCGCCGATGGTCAGAGCGACTGGAGCCTGATAGAAGACTTCCCCACCGGTATCTACACCAATCCAGAAATCAGCTCTCTTGGCCCAACGGAAAGGGAACTCACTGAAAGGCAGATCCCCTATGAAGTGGGGCATGCCATGTTCAAAAGTATCGCCAGGGCGCAGATAACCGGCCATACGGTAGGTATGCTGAAAATTCTGTTTCACCGTGAAACCCTGCAGATCCTGGGCATCCACTGCTTCGGTGAAACGGCCGCAGAGATTATCCACATTGGACAGGCAATCATGAGTCAGAAGGGTGAAGCGAATAATATCCGCTACTTTACCGAGACCACATTCAACTACCCCACTATGGCAGAAGCCTACCGGGTGGCGGCTCTGAACGGCATCAATCGCTTGTTCTGATAATACCGCGTCATCAAACCTGCGGCACTCCGTGAGCGAGGAAAAGATCAGCGGAAAAGTATGACTTTTCAGGAATTCTTTTGGGGCTAGTACTGATCTTCCACGCCATCTTGACCCATCCCGCTCTTAAGGGATACGAAAAACAGCCGCAATAAGAGATATTCAATATACCCGGAGACGATGATACGGCTCCGGTTTAGCCCATTTGTCGGAATTACTGGTAGAGCACTCGTTGTGTCTTGGAAGCGATATCCGAAATTCTCGGTTAACATCAATGAGAAGCTTAAAAATCAAACCAAAGCCAGCAGGCGAGCCAAATAGAATCTCTGACTGGTTTTTTGGCAAGGGGCTTTATATACAGCGCCTCTTTCGCGCAACAACCACTCTGCTGCTGATCGGTTACGCCGCCTATGCCGCCAATGACTGGCTGGAGGTGAGAAGTCAGGTCGAGTCGGATCTGAATCACATCAACAGGCTTATCGGCCAGACTATCGAGTCCACCATTCAACACCATGAAACTGTTCTCAAGATATTGGGGCAACGCTTCCTTGATATAGATGCAGCAAGCTATCCGGAGCGCGGCAGGAGCCTGATTGAAGAGCTGATCCGCGTCAACCCCGCAATGGCTGGTTTTGGGCTTGCTCAACCGGACGGGCAGCTGCTCATCGTTTCCGGCGTTCCCGAAGGAAAGCCTTTACCCAACCTGCTGTTTCAGCATGAGTCGGCATCCACTTTTCTCAAGGCGTTCGATACAGACAGATTGGTCGTTGGCCGAACCTATTTCATGCAGCTGCTGAAGAAATGGTTGATCCCCATACGCATCGGGGTTAGAGATGAAAGGGGAAAGGTAAAGCTGGTCATGGCTGCCGGTCTGAGCATCAACGCTTCGGACGCCCTGTGGAACGCGATCAAGCTCCCAGAGGGAATGCGGGTCACCGTATTGAGACACGATGGTTTTGTACAGCTCAGCCTTCCGATTCTGGAAGAGGAGAACAGCTTCAACTACAACGACCCAGTTCCAGACCATTGGGTTTCTGCTCTCCACAAACCGTTGCAGCGGGACCCGTTTTATCCAGAGAGCCTGGCAGTATCCGGATATCTGAGGGAAGGCAGCATGCGAACGTTCGTCTCCTTTCCGATCCGATCTCTATGGGAACTGTTCAGCGGACAGATGATTATGCCCACGTTGCTGTTCAGCGCGGCATTTCTACTGACCTGGATACTGTTTCACAACGTATCGCGAAACCAGCGGCGCCATGAAAAGCGACTTTATAACCAGGCGCACTTCGATACGCTCACGGGCCTTCCCAACCGCTTTTTGGCTTTAAACCATCTGGAACAGCTTTTAAAGGAGGCCTGGCAACAAGACAGCAAGGTCGCTGTACTGTTCCTGGACCTGGACGATTTCAAGAAAATCAATGACAGCCTGGGGCATGAAGTGGGGGATCAACTTCTGATTGAAGCAGCACAGCGATTACGGGATTCTGTCCGCTCCGACGACACGGTTGCCCGCCTTGGTGGTGATGAGTTCGTGGTGATGCTGAGTGGGATCAAATCCGCCGCTGACGCGCAATCGGTAGCAGAGAAACTGATTGATCAATTCCAGAATCCCTATCAATGGGGCCATAGGGAGCTGGTTCTTACGCTCAGTATAGGTATTGCGATCTATCCCGATGATGGCGATTGCCAGGCGGAATTGATGCGCAATGCTGATTCCGCCATGTACTACTCCAAGAGACAGGGGCGAAACGTCTTTCATTTCTTCACCAACGCCATGAACGAGAACGCAACACGAAGGCTGCTGCTGGAAGAGCAGCTTCGGAGCGCACTGGAACGGGATGAACTCTCTCTCTATTACCAGCCCCTGATCGATGTCTCCAGCGGCTGTATGGCAGGGGTCGAAGCGCTGCTGCGCTGGAACAACCCGGTACTGGGCGCAGTCTCTCCGAATGAGTTCATTCCGATTGCGGAGCAGAGCGGTCTGATCGTCCCCATTGGACGCCATGTGATAATGCAGGCACTGAAAAGTATCGCCCGCTGGCGGAATAGTTACGGCTGGAGTTTAAAAATCTCCGTCAATCTTTCACCACGTCAGTTTCGTGATCCTACGCTGCTTCCCTACATCCAACAAACGCTGGTACAGACCGGAGTTGACAGCGACTGCCTGGAGCTGGAGATCACCGAAGGTGTATTGATCAGCAGCCATGCAAACATCGATCAGATGCTGAATGCACTGAACGAAATGGGAGTATCCATTGCTATGGATGACTTCGGCACCGGCTACTCCTCGCTGAGTTATCTTCGCCGTTACCCCTTCGATACCCTGAAAATTGACCGCAGCTTCGTAAGTGATATCACGACTGATCCGCAGGACCGTGAGCTGGTGAATGCGGTTATCGCAATGGCACACAGTTTGGGGCTCACCGTGGTCGCGGAAGGCGTTGAGAGTGAGGCCGAGTTGAACTATCTGAATAGTCGCGGATGCGATCTTGCCCAGGGTTATCTGTTCAGCCGCCCCCTCTCCGCATCTGAACTGATCGAGTGGGCCAAAAAAAATATTTACTCTGGTCATCAGCGAAAAACCACACAGAGTATTAAATAGAAAAACCGTCTCCTTTATTACTGTAGTGAGACGGATAGTTGTTAATGCCACCAACACCAAATTCAGTGACACCCCAAGCATCTCCGGCGTGCAGAGTTCTCCCATCAATGGACTGGATGAAACAGAACGAAATTTATAAGAAATATTTCAGCGGAGAAAAAACTTTTTGGGTAATCTAGCTACTTTCAATTCGCGCATGCTCGAATAACCTTCGATAAAATGTTAATTTTAATTATTCGGATTACGGTGTGACCCGGTACACCAAACCAGACCCTATGAAGATCAATCCAACAATCCTCTTAGCCATCTTTATCCTTTCGTATGCGACACAAAGCCCGGCTCAGTCCTGGACCAAGGGACTTGAGGATGGCGGCGTTGTCAGCGTTGATCCGAGAACCAACAAGGCAACGATCTATACGGGTAAGGGTACAACTCAGCTTTGGGACGGCACCCACCGCTTGAACGACGGCTCCGTCATTATTGTTCGGGATGGCATAGTAACCAGCGGTGCAGGCAGCGTGGCTCCACTTGCAGCGGAAGCTGCTGCCGACGACGAGTCGTCGGCTCCTCTGGCAAGCTCTGCCTGTGTCGAACTGGTAATCAAGGTTTGTGGATTCAGTGGTGAATGCAGAAACGAACCAGGCTGCTCTCCTGCCAGACAGCTGATGCAGTTGGAAAAAGATGAAGCCTGGCAAACACAGAGTAAGGGGCCCAACGAAACGTCGGCTCAATGCCGTGAAGCGCTGAAGAATGAATCGTTTTTTGCCCGGTGCAGTGTAATGCAGCCGGTCGAGAAACCAACCGCCTGCCAACAACTGGTTGTGAGTGTTTGCGGCAATGAAAATCAGTGCAGCGGGGAAGCAGCCTGCTCGCCGGCGCAACAGCTGTTGGCGATGGAGACCCAGGAACGTCTGGCAAGCCGTTCACCTGATGCACCTACCTATACCTCGAAAAAATGCGAAGAGTCGCTCGCCAATTCGGATTTTTTTGTTGCATGCCCGGCGGGGAAATCAAGATAGTCCTGCAGCACCTTTGTTGTATCGCCGCCGGCAGCAGTATCGAAATACCTGTATAAGGAAACCGACCCTTCCGGCTTCCGATGCAAGTCCCTGTTCATCGATTACCGGAAATCCCGGCCGGGCTGCCAGGCAGATTCTGGTGAACAACCCTGCACCGGAAGCGGATTCGGCCCCAGCTTCATCGAAAACAGGCGTGTCCTTTACTCCGCAACTGGGTGAGCGGGCCTTCAATATCAGGCCATCTGCATGTTGGATCCCTGCCAACACGCTTTTGCATGCGGCTTCAAGTTTTTCGGTTCTCTCTTCGCTGGGATCCCCAACCAGGACAACCGAGAGGACACCCCTTTTTTGCTGCAGCCTGATAGGCGGACGAGGTACTCCAAAGCCCGCTTCCATCTCAGGACAAATTGGCAGAAACTCGCAGTGCTGCGACAGAACATCGATGATCCAACTGACTGGGCGAGCCTGTCCGTCATAACGCACCGGCTCGCCGAGCAGACAGCTGCTGATCGCGATTATGGGTTTATCCTTATGCTGCAGTTGCAGTTCAGTCTCATCGGCCATGCAGCTAAAGTTAGCCGATAAACCACAATTGACAACTGTGAACTTCCATGCGGCTACAAACCCCGCCTGGCCGCGACTCTCAGACGCAATGCATTCAGCTTGATGAAACCTCCTGCATCCTTCTGATCGTATGCACCGGCATCGTCCTCAAAGGTGGCGATAGATTCGTCGAACAGACTGTTGGTTGCCGATTTACGGCCGACAACCATTACACTGCCCTTATAGAGTTTGACACGAACCTCTCCATTCACTACCAACTGAGTCTGGTCGATAGCTGCCTGCATCATCTTGCGTTCAGGACTCCACCAGTAACCGTTGTAGACCAGACTGGCGTATCGGGGCATAAGTTCATCCTTGAGGTGGGCGGACTCTCGGTCCAGTGTCAAAGATTCCATGGCCCGATGGGCTTTCAGCATGATTGTGCCACCCGGTGTCTCGTAGCAGCCACGTGATTTCATGCCGACGTAGCGGTTTTCAACGATATCATCGCGGCCGATTCCGTTCTCCCCCCCAATCCGGTTGAGCGTCTCCAGCACCGCTGCCGGACTCATCTCCTCACCATCGAGAGCCACTATATCGCCATTCCGGAAGGCGAGTTCAAGGTAAGTCGGTTTGTCCGGTGCCGCCTCCGGTGAAACGGTCCAGCGCCACATAGTCTCGGCCGGCTCGTTCCAGGGGTCTTCGAGGTCGTAGCCTTCGTAAGAGATATGCAGCAGATTCGCATCCATGGAGTAAGGGGATTTCTTGCCTTCACGTTTGAGCTCCACCGGAATACCGTGTCTCTGGGCGTAGTCCATCAATTTTTCCCGGGACAGCAGATCCCACTCCCGCCAGGGGGCAATAATCTTCACGTCCGGCATCAGTGCGTATGCACCGAGCTCAAAACGCACTTGGTCGTTGCCCTTACCGGTGGCACCGTGAGAGATAGCATCGGCGCCGGTTTCGCGGGCTATCTCAACCAGCCGTTTGGCAATCAACGGCCGTGCAATGGACGTACCCAACAGATATTCACCCTCATATATGGCATTCGCCCTAAACATCGGAAATACGTACTCGCGTACAAACTCCTCGCGCAAATCCTCTACATAGATCTCCTTGACGCCTGCCGCTTTGGCCTTGGCTCTGGCCGGTTCCACTTCCCCTCCCTGACCGAGGTCGGCGGTAAAAGTTACCACTTCGCATTGATACTCATCCTCCAGCCATTTAAGAATGATGGACGTATCCAGACCTCCGGAATAGGCGAGTACAACTTTATTGACACCAGATGCTGACATATGGCTTGGCTCCATGGCAGAACTCTCCCGTTCAAGGGAGATAAAGATAGATGAGCGTAAAAGGTGCAGTATTATAGCAGGGCACCGTCACCGGTAGGCTGAAAACTGCCGTTTGTTTACTTTTTCTGGCGTCGCCACGCATCGACTATGGCGTACACATCCAGATCCTCCGCGCCTCTTTTCCACTGACCGTAAAAATCGATATCATTGCTGTTCGGAGTGGGATTCGGCGGATGGAGCATAAATCGGGTTGGGATCGGCAGCGCTTCCCCCATGGCCATAGCCTCTCCCCGTCCCAGAGATGAGAGGACGTTGACCAGTCCTGCTTCCGCATCCGGCACCAGCCCGCGAATATACTCCTGATCGTCCGGATTGGTTATCCGCAGGCAGATAAAATTACCGCACTGGGCAAGCACCGTCTCCGAAAGTTCATAAGGACGCTGACTCACAACAGCCAGACCAACACCATATTTACGCCCCTCTTTGGCTATTCGTTCCATAGAGCGCCTGGTGCCCTCATACTGGGTATCGGCAAATCGCGGAATATAGGAGTGCGCCTCCTCACACACCAGCAATATCGGAAATTCACGCGAACGGGGATTCCAATAATTGAACTCAAAGGTCAGCCTTCCGATCTGGGCGGAAACCGTTGGGCGCACATCAAACGGCACCGAGCTGAAATCGATCACTGTGATCTGGCGGCTTGGCTTTCTCAAACCAACGAAATCACGCAAGAGATCGGCCAGTGTATCGGACGATTTGCGTCGCTTCGGTTTGAACAGAAAATCGTAACGAACATCATTGAAACGCGCCTGCAGCTTGACGATGAACTCGTCGAATTGACCGAACAACGGCCCCTTTACCTTCCCAAAATCAGTAACCTGTTCATTTGCCCGTTTGAACGCCATAAAGAGTTCATTCAGATCAAAATAGACTGGGGAATCGATTGTAATATGTACCCCTTCCAGATTTTCATTGGCTTTTTTTCGCAGCTGAAGCAACACCTCTCTGAGAAACGCCATCTGGGTCGAGGACTTCTCATCGGATCGATCAATCAACAGATCCACAAGCTCGCCGTAGGTCAACAGCCAGTAAGGGATCTCCAGATCACGTGCGTCGACATAGCGATAGGTATTTTCCCGAAATGCTGCGTGCTGCGCTCCGTTATGATCTTGCCAGGCATACTCGCCATGAAGATCGAGCAGGATAATATGTGCATTGGGCATGGTATTCACTGCCCGCTGCAGAATACTGGCCACGCCCCAGGATTTTCCTGAGCCCGACTGCCCCAGAATGGCAAGGTGTCGCGCAAACAGCGTAGCGGGGTCCAGGCAGATGCCTACACTTGGAAGTGTTGGCAGGTATCCAAGCTCGTACCCCTTGGCCTGGAACTTCTTGAATAACGATTCGACTTCCAACTTGCGCATCAGGTGGACTTCGGCACCGGGGGTCGGATGGTGAACCACGCCTCTACTGAAAACGCCGTTTTTACTCAGATCACCCAGCGGCAACAGCTCCAAAAGCCCTCGCTTTATCACTCCATCCGATTTGCCTGCAGAAGATCCGGCTGGGGTGGGCAACAACTCCTGGCGCGCTCTGACCACCTGCGCCACAACCTGAATATCACCCTGACGAATAAGGACATGAGAGCCGATCTCCCCGACTGCAAGCTGGCGGTGATCGACATCAATGAATGGAAAACCGCCCTCTCCAACAACAAGGGTGGCAGTCATCTTGCTCTCTTGAATATCCGTAAGTCGTGCAATACAAAGTCTGCTAACATTTTCCATATGATCTTTACACCTTATTTGCGCGAAATACTCTTTGCATCATGATATCCCACAGCAACCGATGAGTGTAGGTTGCTGCTCTTCTACAAGAATCCAGCCAGGGCTGCATAAAAAGCCTCTGGTTGCTCCGCATAGACCCAATGACCGGCTCCCGGAATAACCCGGATTCGGGCATGCAGGAAGAGCGAGTGTATACGCGGAATATATTCGGGTTGTATATAATCCGATACCTCACCGCGAATAAAAAGCACAGAGCCCGGATAGTTGCTACGGTCCGACAGTTCGGGAAAGCCGGCAATGTTGCTCATCTCTCTTTTTAGAACGGAGAGATTGCAACGCCAGCGCCAGACTCCCTCACGCCGCTCCAGGTTTTGCAGCAGGAACTGGCGTAAACCTGGTTCAGCAACAACAGGAGTCAACGCACGGTCCGCCTGCTCACGGCTTTCCAGACTTTCCACTTCGATCATCATTAAAGCAGCGAATATGGCTTCAAATCGATTAGGGTAGGCTACCGGCGCAATATCCACCACCACCAGGCCAGACACCAGTCCGGGCTGCGTAAGCGCCAGCCACATGGCAACCTTGCCGCCCATACTATGTCCCACCAGCAACACGGAATCCAAACCCTGATCATCTATCAATCCTGCCAGATCCAGCGCCATCGCTGGATAACTCATCGTTTCCGTGTGGTGTGAGCGCCCGTGATTGCGCAGGTCAGGCACAATCAGGTGGAATCGGTCCTCGAGTCTGCGTGCGATGCTGTGCCAGTTGGATGACGCACCCAACAGGCCATGAAGTAAAATCAGCGTCGGACGCTGATCGCTGTAGTAACCGTATTCGCGGTAGTGGAGCTTCATGAAATGAATATGCAAGGCACGCCGAAGATGTGCATGGATGCGTCGATTGACCAGGATTTCAAAGCCGTCCTATCTCACATACTGCATGTGTTCGGAAGCCCTCCTGCTACGGAGGGTGTCAAACCCCCCCCCTCTCCTTCATGAGGGAAAGGGTTTGGTGAGGGTATCAAGAGATAAAGCCCCGATTTTAATCACCCTCATCCTCGGCTCTGGCATCCTGCTTCGCTCTACCTCCTACGTCCTTGGAGTCGTAGCCTTCTCCCTCGAAGGGGGCTTTTGCGACACCCTTCTACGCGTGAGAGGGGGCTTCCGGTGGAGCACTAGGTACGCTTGCGTGGCGGAATCAGGTCGGTAATGGTGCCCTCGGCCATCTCCGCCGCCATACCGATGGTCTCGTTGAGTGTCGGATGCGGATGTATAGTCAGCCCGATATCCTCCATGTCCGCACCCATTTCCAGCGCCAGTACGGTTTCACCGATCAATTCGCCAGCGTTGACGCCAACGATACCGGCTCCCAGGATGCGCTTGCTCTCAGGATCCAGCAACAGCTTGGTCATCCCCTCTTCCCGCCCTATGCCCAATGCCCGGCCAGAGGCGGCCCAGGGGAAGACCCCCTTCTCGTATGCCACGCCTCTGATCTTGGCTTCGGTTTCAGTCAGCCCCATCCATGCCACCTCAGGATCTGTATAGGCTACAGAGGGGATGGTCATTGGATCGAACATAGAGGGTTGTCCGACTATTACTTCGGCGGCGACCTTCGCTTCGTGAGTCGCTTTATGCGCCAGCATTGGGTTACCCACCACATCTCCAATGGCGTAGATATTCGGTACATTGGTGCGCATGTGCTCATCCACCGGAATGAATCCACGTTCATCGACGTGGACGCCCGCCTTCTCAGCGCCAATCAACTTTCCATTGGGGATTCTTCCGACCGATACCAGCACTTTGTCATAGATCTGCGCCTTGTCCGGTGCGTTCTTCCCTTCGAACTGGACTTTCAGTCCATTTTTCTGAGCTTTAATGTCAGTTACCTTGGTTTCCAGCATGATGCTGCCAAAACGCTGCTCCAGTCGCCTCTTCAGAGGGCGCACCAGGTCAGGGTCACAACCCGGGATCAGACTATTTTGCAGTTCAACGACATCAATTGCGGTTCCCAGAGCCGCATAAACCGTTCCCATTTCAAGGCCGATAATACCGCCTCCGACTACCAGCATTTTTTGCGGAACATCCGATAGTTCCAAAGCGCCTGTTGAATTGATCAGACGGGGGTCATCATTTGGAAAGCCGGGAATCTCCACCGGCCGCGAACCACAGGCAATAATCGCGTTTTCGAACTCTATCGTGACGCTCTTATTATCCGTTTCCACTTTAAGCTGCTTGGACGATTCGAATGAACCCCATCCCTGCACTACAGTCACACCCCGCTGTTTCGCCATGCCGGCCAATCCCTGAGTCAGCCGGGAGACCACCTTTTCTTTACCAGAGCGCAATTTCTCCAGGTCGATTGTGGGCTTGCCAAATTCGATCCCCATGTGTTCCATCTCTGCAGCTTCGTTGATCATAGCCGCGGCATGCAGCAATGCCTTGGATGGAATGCACCCCACGTTCAGGCATACGCCGCCCAGAGTGGAGTAACGCTCAACCAGAACCACTCTCTTTCCCAGATCCGCCGCCCTGAAAGCCGCACTGTAACCTCCAGGGCCAGCCCCCAACACCAACACTTCAGCATGCATTCACACAATCCTCCTAAACACTGGGTCACAATGGATCAAACCCCGTTCACTGCCGGGATGGAAACGAACACGGATTTCTTCTCAGCTATGGCAGTTCTGACAGGGATTCAATGTGCCTCTTCCAGAACTACCCAAGATTCTCTCAGGCCGGCAGACGCTAAAGGCTTAACCGAACGACAACAGGTGACTACTATTGCAGTGCATCAAGATTATATCAAAACCGGATAAATTAAAATTATTTATCGTCGCGATTCTCTAATTTATAGATTGCAAATTGGAAGCCGCACCTCAAAAATCAGAGTAGAAGACGCCGGATATCCGACAGGATTCCAACCAGTATGGTGGTAAAACGTGCGGCCATTGCTCCGTCGATCACCCTGTGATCATAGGAGAGCGAGAGCGGCAGCATCAGTCTCGGCTGAAAATCCTTGCCATCCCAGACCGGCTTGATCACAGATCTGGAGACACCGAGAATGGCAACCTCCGGCGCATTCACAATTGGGGTGAAAGCGGTTCCGCCAATACCGCCCAGACTGGAAATCGAGAAACAGCCGCCCTGAAGATCCGATGGAGAGAGCTTACCATCGCGTGCACGCGCACTGATCGCCATCAGCTCTGAGGCCAGCTCCAATACCCCTTTTCTGTCCACATTGCGCACTACCGGCACCACCAGTCCATTGGGTGTATCGACCGCCACGCCGATGTGAAAATACTTCTTCAGGATCAGACTGTTTCGATCCGGGCTGAGAGAACTGTTGAACCTGGGCAGTTCACGCAGTGCACCCACACACGCCTTCATCAGAAACGGCAGGAATGTCAGGCGAATATCCTGCCTGGCCGCAACGCTTTTCTGCTTCTCGCGAAACGCTTCCAGGCTGGTTATATCCGCCTCATCATGCTGAGTGACATGGGGAATATTCAGCCAGCATGCCGAAAGATGGGCGCTGCTAAGCTTATTGATCCGACCGAGCTGTGTCTCCTCTACCTCCCCGAATTTGGAAAAATCAATTTCCGGTATCGCCGGCAGCTGCATCGGCCCGGCCGACGGAGCGCTGGGAGCGGTTCCACGCAGCGCGCGCTTGATATAATTCTGGATATCCTCTCTGGTAATACGCTGCTTGAGCCCGGTGCCTGTAATTTGCGCAAGATCCGCGCCCAGCTCCCTGGCGAAACGTCTTACCGAGGGACTGGCGTGAGGAATGCGGCCGGTCAGATCTGAAGGTCGCGCCAAAACCGGTGGTTGCTGTGATTCTTTCTCCCCTGCCGGTCTTCGGGAATCACCCGCCTCCTCCCGATGTGGAGCGGAAGCCGATGCATGCGCCTGCTCTCTCTGCGCAACGGAAACAGACTGCGATGCGGCTGTATGCTGCTGCACAATTTCAATTTCACCAGACTCAGAATTTACATGCGTCTTCAGCTTCAACAACAGGTCGCCTTCGCTAACCCGATCTCCCACCTTGACTCCTAATCCGGCTACCACACCTGCCAATGGCGAGGGAATCTCCATCGACGCCTTATCGCTCTCAAGCGTTACCAGCGAGTCCTCAACCTCGACGCTATCGCCCTCGGCCACCAGAATCTCGATCACCTCGACATCGTGAAAATCACCAATATCAGGCACCGCTACATCCTTCTCGACCCAGGTTCCAACACTGCGGGCAGACGAGCTGCTTTCCGACGACATCCCCGCTGTCGGAAAGGGAGGAATTGGCGGCGGAGGCTGGGATTCGCCTGTCGAACCGACGGTATCGTTTTGTTCCCCCTCCTCTTTCTGATCCTCCTTGCCATCACTGACTTCCATGTGCAAAATCAGAGTGCCTTCGCTCACCTTATCGCCAACCTTAACCGTAATCTCCCGAACTACTCCCGCGTACGGCGAAGGTATCTCTATCGACGCCTTGTCACTCTCAAGTGTGACAAGGGAGTCTTCCACCTTGATCTTGTCTCCGGCCGAAACCAGAATCTCTATAACCTCAACCCCTTCGAAATCACCGATATCAGGCACCAATACGCTCTTTTCGATTGCCACGCTATATCCTCCGGTCAGACGGTCATCGGGTTGGGTTTTTCAGTATCGATCCGGTACTTCCTGATGGCATCGCTCACAACCGAAGAATCAAGCTCATCGCCCTCTGCCAATGCCGTCAGTGCGGCCAGCACAACATAGTAGCGGTTGACTTCGAAGAATCTGCGCAGCTGCGAACGCAGATCGCTGCGGCCGTAGCCGTCGGTACCCAGCACTTTATAGCTGCCCTGTATAAATTGGCGAATCTGGTTGGGATAGGCTCTGACATAGTCCGTTGCGGCTATCACCGGACCTTTGTACTCCGCCATCGTACGTTGCAGATAACAGACCCGTTGTGTTTCTTCCGGATGCAGCATGTTCCAGCGTTCGACATCCTGACCGTCCCGCGCAAGTTCGTTGAAACTGGTAACACTCCACACATCGGCGGACACACCAAAATCCTTCTCCAGCAAATCTCCTGCGGCAATCACCTCGCGCAGTATGGTACCGCTGCCGAGCAGCTGCACCCGTTTCTTGCGGCGTCCACCTTTCTGGAAAAGATATATCCCCTTGATAATACCCTCCTCCACTCCTTTGGGCAGCGCCGGTTGTGGATAGTTTTCATTCATTACGGTGATGTAATAGAAGATATTTTCCTGCTCCTGGAACATACGCCGCATCCCATTCTGAATGATGACAGCAAGCTCATAGGCAAACGCCGGATCATAAGAGACACAATTGGGGATGGTGCCGGCCTGCACCAGACTGTGGCCATCCTGATGCTGCAGTCCCTCCCCCGCCAATGTGGTGCGTCCCGCAGTGCCGCCCATCAGAAACCCGCGGGCCTGCATGTCACCAGCGGCCCAGGCCAGATCACCGATACGCTGAAACCCGAACATCGAGTAGTAGATATAGAAAGGGACCATACTCATCCCATGATTGCTGTAGGAGGTTGCCGCTGCGATCCAGGATGACATGGCTCCGGCTTCGTTGATCCCCTCTTCCAGTATCTGCCCTTTCCGGTCCTCCCGGTAATACATCACCTGATCCGCATCCACAGGCCGATACAGCTGGCCGACGGAGGAGTAAATCCCCAGCTGCCGGAACATTCCCTCCATGCCGAAAGTCCTTGCTTCGTCAGGTACAATGGGAACCACATACTTACCGATACTTTTGTCCCGTACCAGGGCCGTCAGCAGACGCACGAATGCCATGGTAGTGGACATCTCCTTGTCACCGCTGCCCTCCAGCAATGGCTTGAAAATCTCAAGGCCAGGCACCTCAAGCCTGGGTGCATCGACAGATCTCTTTGGCAGGAATCCCCCCAAGGACTCCCGCCGCTCCTTCATATACGTGAGTTCGGGACTGTCTGCCGGTGGCTTGAAGAATGGCGCCTCGCTGATCCGATCATCCGGAATGGGGATGTTGAAGCGATCCCGAAATGCCCGTAACGCCGCCTCTCCCATCTTCTTCTGTGAATGAGTGATATTCTGACCTTCGCCGGCCATGCCCATGCCATAACCCTTGACGGTTTTTGCCAGCACAACCGTCGGTTGGCCCTTGTGTTCGTTCGCCATTGCGTATGCCGCATAGACCTTAAGCGGATCGTGTCCGCCACGATTCAGCCGCCAGATATCTTCATCGGTCAGGGTGGCCACCATCTCGGCCAACTCCGGGTACTTTCCGAAAAAGTGCTCCCGGGTATATGCCCCCCCCTCTGCCTTATAGGTCTGATAGTCGCCATCAACACACTCTTCCATGCGTTTAAGCAGAAAACCATCTTTGTCCCTGGCCAGCAGCGGATCCCAATAACCTCCCCAAATCACCTTGATCACGTTCCAGCCGGCACCTCGGAACACCCCTTCAAGCTCCTGAATGATCTTGCCGTTGCCGCGCACCGGGCCGTCCAGGCGCTGTAAATTGCAGTTGACCACGAACACCAGATTATCCAGACGCTCCCGGCCCGCCAGCGAAATGGCGCCCAGCGATTCGGGTTCATCCATCTCGCCGTCGCCCATGAATGCCCACACCTTGCGATCGCCGGTTTTGACTATCTCCCTGTCATCCAGATAGCGCATAAAACGAGCCTGGTAGATCGCCATCAACGGACCCAATCCCATGGAGACCGTGGGAAATTGCCAGAAACCGGGCATCAACCAGGGATGCGGGTAGGAGGAGAGTCCGTTTCCATCCACCTCCTGGCGAAAATTGTAAAGCTCCTCCTCACTGATCCTTCCTTCAAGGTAAGCCCGGGCATAGATACCTGGTGCAGAATGCCCCTGGAAGAAGACCAGGTCTGCATCCTGCGAAGGGCTCTTTCCCCTGAAGAAGTGATTAAAACCGATATCAAAAAGTGTTGCTGCCGAAGCAAAACTGGATATGTGCCCACCCAATTCAGTTGAGATGCGATTAGCCTGAACCACCATGGCCATGGCGTTCCAGCGAATGAAGGAGCGAATTCTCCGCTCCATCGAGCGGTCACCGGGAAAGCGTCTCTGTTTGGTGATTGGGATAGTGTTCAGGTATGCAGTAACGGCGCTGTAGGGAAGATGCGTTCCCGAGCGTCTGGCTTTATCTATCAGTCGTTCCAGTAGATAGTGGGCACGATCGGGACCCTCATTTTCGAGGACCGCATCCAGTGCGTCCAGCCATTCCTGAGTCTCTTGCGGATCAATATCGGGCTTCATTTTTAGCAGCTCTCTTCAGGGAAACGCTCTTGGGACCGAGCGGGCATCCAGCCTGACTCCGGTACGCGGACTATCAGGGGAGTGACTATTGTGATTTACAATTCTTTGTATTGACTGCGGCAATATACAGAAATTATCGATCTTCTTCCATTGTCTGTGACAAGCATAGGTCAATCAGATTTCAGTTGAAACCAGCTCTTTTCAAAACAAAAAAACCGCCTGTGGTCAATAGCCACAGGCGGTTATCTTTTATCCTTCTGCGAAGTTCAGATGTCAGACTTTATGCGTCGATCTTCCACGGTTTTGCGCATTGCGGCCTGCTGCTCTTCTGCAAATTTCCGCTGCGCCTCGACTCGTTTCATCATCTCATCGTGACGCTGCTGCATCTGTTGATGCATCTCTGTGCGATAAGCCTCGTCATTGGCACGAAATTCGCCCGGAGCACGGTTCATCATGGCATTGCGACGCTCTTCCATCAGCTTCTGCATCTGATCACGGCGGGCGTTATCGAAAGCGCCGAGCTGATGAGGAGCACGCGAAGCAATTGATTTGCGGCGCTCTTCCATCTGCTTGATCATCTCCTCACGACGGGTATCCAGAGCAAACCCATTATTTGCGGGGCGGAAGGCAGCCGCCTGATTGCGACGTTCATCCATCTGCTTGATCATCTCCTGGCGGAGTGAATCCCGGTCACTGAAATCCGGTCCCAACGGGGCAGTGAAAGCCTCGTTGGCGAAAGGCGCCTGCAGCGGGCTACCGGCGGCAAACTGTTCCGAGTATTTGCGCTGCGCCTCCAGCGCCTCCTGAAATGCCTTGGCCTGTTGCTCCATCACAGCTTTGTGTTGTTCCGCCATCGCCTTCCGTTGATCTTCGCTCAGCGGAGCAACAACGGGAGCGGCATACGGGTAACCAAGGTAGGGATAGCCGTAGTAATCACCGTTACCATAACCGTTATTACCCCACGGACCGCCCCACCATGCACTGGCAGTCATAGAAACAGTGGTAAGGGCGGCCACCGCAAAGACTGCAGATAACTTTTTCATTTCAACTATTCCTCACTAACGGAACAGGCCCTGCCCGGGCCCATTACACTATTTCTATCGGCACATCCCTGTGCCAGATTCCTGGTTCCCTGGAGATCTATTGTCTCTCGCCCAAGGCTGAATTATTTAGCCTGAGCTTCGGGAGCAACCTGAGGCGCTACCGGAGGAGCACCGTAACCATAGGGAGCACCATAGCCGTAAGGTGCACCGTAACCGTAAGGTGCACCGTAACCGTAAGGCCCGTAACCGCCGTAGTAAGGGTAGCCGTAACCGTAGCCGCGACCGTAGCCACGACCGCGACCATAACCGCTGCCGGAAGCGCGGGAGCTCATGTTGAAATCCATGTCACCAAACATGTCGCCCCAGCCGTCACCCCAGCCGTCGCCATAACCGTTATTACCCCAGGGACCGCCCCACCATGCAGATGCGGAAGCAGAAGCGGCAATCAACGCAGCAGCAGCTGCAACTTTAACGATAGTTTTCATATTTTAATTCTCCAGAACTTAAAAAAGGTTTGAACTCGTGCTGCTAATCTTCAGAAAGCCTTTTACTTCTGCGCCTTCATGGAATGAATAATATTAGCATTTTCTAAAATTATCTAATTAATTATTATTATGCATGCATATATAATTTATTTGATTTGAATTCACGCCCGGCCACAACAGATAGACCGGGTGCTTTATATGGCGGATCGAGTAGGCCGGGCTACTGCTACTCGGGTTTTTCCGGCTCTTCGTCGTCAGGTTCCGGAGGAGGGTTGCCGTCGAATACATCGTGGCGTCTTTTCTGCAGATAGGCGTTCCGGACAAACTCGTACGGATCCAGCGCCGCCTGTTCAACCAATTTACTGGCGCTGAGAAGATCTGCTCTGCGATCAACAAACCAGAGAGACTGCAAGCCGATTCTTACACTATCATCCTCTATATAACTCACTGGATCTGTAAACCAGTCGACAACCAGACCTATTGCGTCCCGACCTGAACTCGGACCCAGCAACGGTAATACTATATAAGGCCCGGGAGAGCTCCCCCAAACGCCCAGAGTCTGACCGAAGTCCTCACCATAACGCGGCAGATTCATATTGGTAGCCACGTCAAAAAAACCAAGAAGTCCAAGTGTGGTGTTGAAAGCCACACGTCCCAGATCACTTCCTGCCCGGCTCAATTTAAATTGAAGCAAATTATTGATGGCAGAACCTATGTCACCAAGGTTGGAAAAAAAGTTGGTTATGCCCCTGTCCACCGGAACCGGCACCACCGCCTTGTACCCCTTGGCCAACGGCTTGATAAGAGCATTGTCAATGGCTTCGTTGAAACTGTACATTGCCCGGTTGAAACCCTCCCAGGGGTCTCTGGGATCAGCGAATTCACTGGTGCTTGCGCAACCGGTCAAGAATAAAAACACCAATGCTGTCAGACTGGTCCTTACCTGGCTCAGCAGCTGCACTCTGGTCATTATGTTATGTCCCCTTGATAGACCTGTTTTTTTACGCCGAAAGCAGGAAATTCACTCCCTTGAGAACGCCGTGGAGGAAATCTAGCACAACCGGGCTGAGACCTCATCTAAATTAACCTGAAAATCTTTTAGCCTGCTCGCTTCCTGAGATCAAAAATCAATACACAGTTTCGATATGGAAACCACGCTGGCTCAGCATATTGAGCAATCCTTTCTCGCCCGGAAGGTGCAGTGCCCCCACCGCCACAAAAACCCCTCCCGCATTAAGATGCTCAAACAGGCGTCCGGCCATGCGCCGGTTGCGGCTGTTGATGAGCGCCTCCTGAAAACGCTCAACCTGCTCCTGGTCCTCTGTGCTTAAGTTGCTCCTGCTGATCCTCAACAGCTCTCCCAAATCCCGCGCCAAGTAGCTTTTTTTCAAATCTCGATAAACCATCGGCAACTGATCCAGATTATTAAGTGCATAGATCAACATCGCGTTCTGATCCTGCAACGGCAGTCGGTCAAATACGCCCAGCTGCTCTTCCACCGTTTCCAGTCCTACTACCGGTTTTCCCTGTCGCCGCGCCATCCCTGAGAGAATCATATCAGGAACCTGACCGCCCTCCGTTGGCGGCAGTGAAAAGAGCACCGCAAGCGCCCAGGGTTTATAATGATTCATCGCAATCTGGGGCAAGCCTACCCGTTTGGCTTCGATCAGCGCTCGTGAGTAGAGTTTTTCGCCAAGCAGCTTGCGTAAGCCAGTGCCTTCAGGATTGACCATCTGCGACACCGCTGAAATCGCGGTGAGCGCATCCATCTCCACTTCCACCGCCACAACCCGGCTTTTATTAAGCGCCCAGGCCACCTGGGATACCAATTTACTCACCTGAGGATCATCCGAGTGCATGGTACCAAAAAGATAGTTTGGGGCTTTATCGCCTATCTGCACTCTGAACAAGAGCCCTTTTGAAAAAGGGGTTTCAGCAGCAACCGAGAGTGCTGTCAGCCACAATCCCAAAAAGATAATAACCGGCCGGAAACATACTCGATTCTGTTGCATAACTCCCTCATATGGCTGCATGTAACGCACCGTTTCATTGCGCTTCGACAGGCTGTACCGACAGATAAAACCCTCAACCCAATGGGCATATAATCACGTCACGGTTTCAGCAGCACACTAAAATGACATAAGCTGTAACAGATGACTACTCTTCAATACAGTATTGCGATTGCCGCAAGATTTCGCGGTTTTCTTCCGGTTGTGGTGGATGTGGAAACCGCCGGTTTCGATGCGAGCGCAGATGCACTGCTTGAAATCGCTGCGGTAATCATCCGCATGGATGCAGAGGGTTTGCTGCATCCGGCAGAAACGCACTCATGCCACGTAATCCCCTTTCCAGGCGCCCGCCTGGATCCAAAGGCCCTGGAGTTCAACGGCATCGATCCTGACCACCCTTTTCGCATGGCATTGCCGGAAAAAGAGGCTCTCAAGCATATATTCTCACCAATACATAAAGCGATTAAAGCGAGCGGTTGCAACCGCTCCATTCTGGTCGGGCACAACGCATTCTTTGACTTGGGCTTTATCAATGCCGCAGTCAAAAGAACCAGCTTCAAACGCAATCCATTTCACCCTTTCAGTACCTTTGATACGGTTTCTCTTGCAGGACTGGCATTCGGGCAGACGGTTCTGGCGCGCTCAGTTGAGGCCGCCGGAATTGCCTGGGACGGCAATCAGGCGCACTCGGCAATCTACGATGCTGAAAAAACCGCTGAGCTGTTCTGTGCGATCGTCAATCGCTGGCAGAACTCCGGACTGGATAAACCCTGGGAGACGGTTAAAGTCCCATAAGAAAACCCGGCGGGCATTTCAACCCAACCGGGTTATTGCTTGGTAAACAGAGAATTGGCGACGCGGTTAAGCCTTTTCTTTGGGCCAGTTCTTTCCAGCCTCTGCAGTCATCTTCTGCAACTCACCACTTGCGTGCAGCTCAAGGGTAATGTCGCAGCCTCCGACCAGCTCACCATTGATATAGAGCTGGGGAAATGTCGGCCAGTCCGCATAACGTGGCAGATTTTCAAAAATCTCGGCATCTGCCAGCACATTGACATAAGCGAATTTCTCGCCACAATCCTGTAGCGCGGCAGCAGCCCGGGAAGAGAAACCGCACTGGGGAAACTGGGGTGTTCCCTTCATATAAAGAACGATGGGATTACTCTCCACCTGTTCCCTGATTCTGTCCAGCACATCCATCGACTCACCTCAAAATTGAATATTGTCTCAAACGCGTTAGATTGGGCCATATTTCGACGTTTTCAAGTGTTGCATCAGGTACTGGCTTCGAGGGGCTGGCTTCAGGGCCCCCGACCACAGATTCAAAGCCCTGAATTACAGTTCCTCGTTAATGGTTCCTCCGCGTTTCTGTTTCCCAATTCATCCTCCCTGACACAAAAAGGCCTTTGCTCAGATTACATAAGGCCCAATCTTAGCGGTCATCGAGGTCAACAGACCCAGAATCAGGTTGATTCCGATCAACCGGCGGATACGCGCCATCTCCGCTGCTGCCGCAGGCAATTCACCGGCTGTCAGGGCAACCCCCATGCGCCGATAGGGACGAAAATAGATGTACAGGAAAATGCAGATCATCAACACTCCGCTGCCCTGCATCAGGTGCACATGCAATCCGGCCTCACCCTGCCACAGCCCGAGAAAAATCCAGTAGCCGCTGCCCAAAATCGCCGCTATGGCCACCCAGACCCAGAGAAAAAAGCGATCGAGAACTGCTTTCAGCAGCGGCAGCCGCAGTGGCGGCTGCAGCAATTCCGCTGCGGCGGGACGCAGCGCCATATGGGCAAAAAACATTCCGCCGACCCAGATAATGGAACCGAACAGATGAAAAACGAGTGCCACAGACATATCGGATATATCCTTTCGGTCAGGCAGAAACGTCCACGTTACGCTGCAGCCAGAACTCCAGCAGTGCCAGATGCCACAACTTGCTTCCCTGAAGCCGGGTATGGTGCATCTCCGGCGCCGACAGCAGCATATCCACATAGGCCCGGCTGTACAGACCACGATCGCGGCATGCCCGGGATTCCAGTACCTCGCGCATGAAACCGAGAAATTCACCGCGAACATATTTCAACGCAGGCATGGGAAAATAACCCTTGGGCCGATCGATCACCGCATCCGGCAGCAGCCCCCGTGCCATCGCCTTAAGCGGGTACTTGCCACCCTCCCGGAGTTTCAGCTCGGGTGGACAGCGCGCGGCAAGCTCAACCAGCTTGTGGTCCAGAAATGGTACCCGCGCCTCCAGACCCCAGGCCATGGTCATATTGTCAACGCGTTTGACCGGATCATCCACAATCAGAGTGGTGACATCCATGCGCAGCACGGCATCCATGAATGTGTCCGCGCCGGGCTGCGCCAGCAGTTCCGAAATAGTGCGGCTGGTAAAGTCCTCACCGCGGTAGTGCGCCGAAACCGTGTGCAGAAACTCCTCATGATCGCGATCAAAGTAGTGTTTGGCGAATCGCTGCAGCGGAGTTCCCAGGGTCTCGGACAGCATGCGCGGATACCAGAAATAGCCGCCAAACACTTCATCAGCACCCTGACCGGACTGCACCACCTTGACCTCTTTGGACACCTGCTCACCGAGCAGATAGAAAGCCACTGCATCCTGTCCGAACATCGGCTCCGCCATGGCATCCACAGCTTCCGGCAGACGCCGCAGCACCTCCGAGTCCGGAACAAGAAATTTCCGATGCCGGGTCTGATAGCGCTGAGCCACCGGATCAGAATACTCGAACTCACTCCCTTTTTCGTGCGGATGATCCTCGAAACCAACAGAGAAGGTTCGCAAATCAGACACCCCCGCTTCGGCCAGCAACGCCACCAATAGACTGGAATCCAGTCCTCCGGAGAGCAGTACGCCAACCGGTACGTCGGAAATATCGTTACGTGTCTGCACCGCGGCACGCAGCGCATCATGCAGCTGTTCCAGCCACTCTCCGTCACTGACCGGTATTTCCGGGCGGGAGGCGGAAAACCGCCAGTAGCCTTGCTCATGCAGCCGGCCTTGTATATCGATTGTCAGACAGTGACCCGGTGCCAGCTTGCGCACGCCTTTAAGTATGGTGCCGGGCGCTGGAATAACCGCGTGCAGGGTGAATTGATGGTGCAGACCCACCGGATCTATAGCGGTATCAACCCCTCCGGCCGACAGCAGCGCCTGGGTACTGGAGGCAAAGCGGAAACGGCTGCCATCGGTGCTGTAATAGAGCGGCTTTATACCCAACCGGTCACGTGCCAGAAACAGCTGCTGACGCTGCTGGTCCCAGATCGCGAAGGCGAACATGCCGTGAAAGCGTTCCACGCACTTCCCGCCCCAGGCGTGGAACGCCTTGATGATGACTTCGCTATCCCCTTGCGAAAAAAAATGGTAGCCCTTTTCCCGCAGTTCACGGCGCAACTCAGGATAGTTATAGATAGTCCCGTTGAAGACCAGACTGAGCCCCAACTCTTGATCCACCATCGGCTGATTGGCATGGGCGGAGAGATCGATTATCGCCAGACGCCGATGACCGAAGCCGAGCGGACCATCACTGTAACTTCCGCCATGATCAGGCCCCCGCCGCTCTAGTCTGGCGGTCATCTGCTGAATCGCGCCAAGGTCAGCCGGTCGGCCGTCAAACCTCAATTCACCACATAAACCACACATCTGATTACATCCTCATTGGCGGTTGCCGATCGGTAGCCGGGCGCAAACAAAACACCTTTCGAATTATGCCATACTCTTTCTTTTTGTATTCCCGGCAACAGTTCAGGAGTCAGTATGCACTCTGCAGATATCGGATTGGTAGGTCTGGCCGTTATGGGTCAGAACCTCGCTCTCAATATGGATGATCACGGTTTCAGCGTGGTGGTATACAACCGCACCCAATCCACTACCGAAAATTTTATCCATGGGCCTGCCGCTGGCACCGGCATTATTGCAGCCGACAGTCCGGCAGCGCTGGCGAGTTGCCTGAGCCGGCCACGCAAGCTGGTGCTGATGGTGCGCGCCGGCCAGGCGGTGGACCAGGTTATTGACCAGCTGCTGCCGCACCTGGAGCCTGGTGACATCATCATGGACGGCGGCAACTCCTACTTCAGCGACAGCAGTAGGCGCAATCGGGAACTGGCTGAAAAAGGGATCCGGTTCATTGGGTGCGGTATCTCCGGCGGAGAGGAGGGAGCGCGCCACGGTCCCTCCGTGATGCCTGGCGGTGACAGATCTGCGTGGCCCGAAATACAACCCATCCTGCAGTCAATTGCCGCGAAAGTTGATGGAGAACCCTGCTGTCAGTGGATCGGTCCGGAAGGCTCCGGGCATTACGTGAAGATGGTGCACAACGGCATCGAATACGGCGATATGCAGTTGATCGGCGAAGCCTACCACTTACTGCGAACCGGCCTGCAAATGAATATCGAAGAGATCAGGCAGGTGTTTGAGGCGTGGAACCGGGGCGTACTCGATTCCTACCTGATAGAGATCACGGCACGGATATTGGGTATAAAAGATGAAGACGGCAGCCCGTTAGTGGAGAAAATTCTCGATGTGACAGGTCAGAAGGGTACGGGCAAATGGACCGGTATCAATGCGATGGAACTCGGCATTCCGCTGACCCTGATCGGTGAGGCGGTATTTGCCCGCTGCCTCTCGTCGTTGAAACAGGAGCGGCTGCAGGCCGAGAAACACTATCCGCGCCCACAAATCATCTTCAAAGGCAATCGCTCCGCCATGGTGAATGCGATACAGGATGCGCTTTATGCCGCCAAGATCATCTCCTACGCACAGGGTTACATGCTGATGCGGGAGGCTGCGGCAAAGTACGGCTGGCAGCTTGCATATGGTGATATTGCGCTGATCTGGCGCGGCGGCTGTATCATCCGCAGCCGCTTCTTAAACAACATCAAGCAGGCATTCGAGCATGATCCCTCACTGGAAAATCTACTGCTGGACGATTTCTTCATTGGCGAAATTCAAAAAGCGGAAGCAGGATGGAGAGAGGCGGCAGGCCTTGGAGTGGAACTCGGCATTCCCCTTCCCGCCATAACATCGGCTCTGGCATTTTTCGATGGCTACCGTTGTGGCAGGCTTCCCGCCAATCTGCTGCAGGCCCAGCGTGACTACTTCGGTGCGCACACCTATGAGCGCAGCGATCGTCCCCGCGGCGAGTTTTTCCATACTGACTGGAGCGGCAGAACTCCCGCCGCATCGACCAGGTATAGATTTTAAACTTGACAGCTATACGGTACGGATATTGCCCATGACAACACGATCCACTGCCTGCACCTATGTCATCTTTGGAGCCACCGGCAACCTATCCAGGATCAAGCTGATGCCTGCCCTCTATCAGCTGGAAGCGGCGGACAAACTCTCCCCGGACACCCGCATACTGGCGCTGGGACGGCGCCCCTGGAGTCGGGAACAGTGTATCGGGCAGGTACGGGAGTGGATTACCGAAAAACTGAAGGAGCGCCATGATGCCAAAGTGCTGGATGCCCTCTGCCAGAAGCTTGACTATTTTCAGGGTGATCTCGAAGACGCGGAGATGTATGACAGACTTCGCGAAAAACTGCGTGGTGATCAGCCTTATCCCGGCAACACCATTTACTACATGGCGATCAGCCCGAATGGTTTCAGCCGGGTGGTGGATCGCCTGGGCAGCTCCGGGCTGCTGACTGAAACCAGTGGATGGTGTCGGGTGGTAATCGAAAAGCCTTTCGGTTACGACCTGGCGAGCGCTCAATTATTGCAACGGGCGATCGGGAACCATTTGCGGGAGGAACAGATTTTCCGCATCGACCATTACCTGGGCAAGGGCACGGTGCAGAACGTGCTGGTATTCCGTTTTGCCAACACCCTGATGGAGCCACTGTGGAACCGGAATTATATAGACCACATCCAGATAACCCACTCGGAAACATTCGGGGTGGGTAATCGCGCGCAATTCTATGAGGAAACAGGTGCGATGCGCGATATGATCCAGAGCCACCTGCTGCAGTTGCTGACTCTGGTTGCCATGGAGCCGCCGGTTTCAATGGAAGCGGAAGCGTTGCGTGACGAAAAAGTCAAGGTCCTCAAGTCGATACGATCGATCCCGCCGGGCGAGATGCAGACTCACGCCTGCCGCGCCCGGTACGGTCCTGGTGTTATAGGGAACAAACCGGTGTCCGGCTATCTTCAGGAAGAGGGGGTGGCTGCTGAGAGTGTCACAGAAACCTATGCCGCGCTCAAGCTCTATGTGGATAACTGGCGCTGGCGGGGCGTCCCCTTCTACCTTAGAACCGGAAAACGCATGGCGGCACACCACTCTCTGGTATCCATCTGCTTCCGCCATCCACCTCAGCAGTTTTTTCGCGGCACCCAGGTTGGACAGGTCAGACAGAACTGGATACTGCTCGGCATCCAGCCGTGTGAATGCCTGCGCATGGAGATGACCGCCAGGGAACCGGGGCTGGAGATGCGCACCCGCCAGACCAGCCTCGATGCCGCACTTGTCGGGGACACTGATGTCCATATCGACGCCTATGAGGAGCTGCTGCTTGACGTCATCGATGGAGACAGATCCTTGTTTCTTCGCTTCGATGAGGTGGAACAGGCCTGGAAAGTGGTGGACCCGGTGCTGCGCAGCTGGGCGGACGGGCAGGACAGCATCCACACCTACCCCGCAGGCTCCTGGGGTCCGACAGAGAGTCAACGGTTATTCGAAAAGGAGCATCATCGCTGGCGTCACAGCCTGGACCCGGAGCCTTGGCACAGGTGATAACCTGGACCTTGTGCGACAACGCAGATGCGGTGGCACGCACTGCCTGTACACGAATAGTGCGTGCTGCGCGCGATGCTATATTCAACCGGGGCCGCTTTGTTATCGTTCTGGTGGGGGGGTCAACGCCGGAACTCTGCTACCGGCTCCTGGCTGAATCCACAAGCAATTTGCGCAAATGGCACATCTTTTTTGGTGACGAACGCTGCCTGCCTCCCACAGACCCGCAGCGCAACAGCATGCTGGTGGCGGCTGCACTGTTCGACAGGGTTTCGATACCCGAAGAGCAGATCCATATCATTCCGGCCGAGCTTGGAGCCGAGCCCGCCGCTCGCAGTTATGCCAAGCGCATCTCCCGAACAACTCCCTTCGATATGGTTTTGCTTGGGCTGGGAGAAGATGGCCATACTGCCAGCCTGTTTCCAGGCCATAATCACCCTGAGCGGCCGCTTGTAGTACCCGTTCACGCGGCACCAAAACCACCGGCCGACCGCGTAAGCATGAATTACTCAACGCTGTCCTTCAGCCGCCAGGTGATGTTCATGGTCACCGGCGAAAACAAGCAGAATGCTGTAACAGGCTGGCGCCGGGGAGATCTGCTGCCAGCGGCACGCATAGGTTCACTGGGCGGGCTGGAGGTGCTTGTGGACCGGGCTGCATGGAGCGGCTAGGCTAAGTTAGGGAACCGGAACACCCAGCCCGGGTCAAACAGTCCGGAACAGAACTTAAACTAAAGGAGGAGTCGGATGATCACCAATAAGCTGTTTCTGACTGGCATACTGCTGGGAGTGAGCCTTTCGGCAAATGCCTCTGGAGACCTGATTAAAAAGGCAAGCCGAAACGGGGTCCCTCAAACCATGGACAGGTTGGAGCAGATTGTCCGCGACAAGGGACTTTCAGTCTTTAATCGCATAGATCATCAGGCCAATGCGATAAATGTGGAAATGGAGATGGGAGCCGCACAGGTGCTGATCTTCGGCAGCCCCAAGTTGGGTACCGCAATAATGAAGCAGGACCCGGCGGCGGGCCTGGATCTTCCCTTGCGGGTTTTGGTCTATCAGGATGGCGAGGGGAAAACCTGGATCAGTTATCACGATCCCGGTGCATTGGAGAGTGAATATCAGCTGAAAGGCAATCCGGCTATTCTGAAAGCTCAGGGCGCGCTGGGAGCCATAACCGACGCCGCAGCCGAGTAGCTGACCTCGAAGCTTATCCCACCGCTCTTTTTTTCTCCGGAAAAAAGAGGTGCATAATCTGATCGATCTGGCCATCGGCTTCGGCCAGGCAACCGATACATTGCTGCACCGATAATCCGGTTGTTTTCCACGCGGCTTCATCAGCCCGGGCAAGCCGGACCTCGGGCTGCTCACCGGCGTCCGTGCTCTCCGCCATCAGCGTGGCAAGATGGACGATGGCGGTTTCCAGTGCATTTTCTCCCGCTCGCCCGGGTTCTATATGAAATTCGGTCGCCTGGACCAGACTCCTTGGGAGATCCCACTGGCGCATCAGGGCGCCGCCAACGCGGGCGTAGTCGAGTCCGATTATCTCCTGTTCAACCTCGAACAGGGGTCGCGCCGTTCTTGCAGACTGTTCCATTGCCTGCTGCGACTGGAGGGGGATCGTCTGGTACATGACAAGGTGGCCGATATCCCGCAGCAACCCGGCCACGAACAATCGTTCACTGTCCAACACATTACATTTGTTCGCCAGCTGGCGGGAGAGAATGCCGCAATGGATGCTGCGTCTCCAGAAACGCTGCATATCCATTACCTCTGAGGACATTCCTTCAAAAGTGTCTGCAACCGAAGTGGCCAACACCAGATCGTGCACCTGTTGTGTACCGAGAAGACTCGTGGCCCGGGTAACTGTTTCAATCTTGGCAGCCAGACCAAAATAGGCACTGTTCACCAATCGCAGCAACCGGGCTGTCATGCCCGGATCCCGACTGATGACATCAGCAACTTCGGACATTGAAAAGTCCGGGTCGTCCAGCACCGATCTCAGACGAAGATAGATATCCGGCAGCGAAATCAGCTTGGCGCCGGCAGTCACCTGCTCCCAAATTGTCGACATCGTGCCCTCCTGCTTCTGCAACCAAGCATGGGTAACATAGCGTGTAAAATGAAGAAGTCGCATACTTTATTCGGCAGAAACCTGCAAAGTTTAATGCCTTCAACCTCCGACCCGGTGGTTGCCGGCGCTTATTGCAATAGCCCGCAGTGCGATTTAGAATGCATCCGATATTTACCGTGCAATCTGGTAGGTTAATTGAGTTAATTTACAATGAATCCGAGGAGAAACTAAGAAAATGGCACATACACTACCTGATCTGCCCTACCCCAAGAATGCGCTGGAACCGACCATCTCCCAGGAGACGCTTGAGTTCCATCACGACAAACACCACCAGACCTACGTCACCAATCTAAACAACCTGGTGCCGGGAACCGAATTCGAAAACGCCTCTCTGGACGAGATCGTGAAGAGATCCTCGGGCGGCATCTTCAACAATGCCGCGCAGGTCTGGAATCACACTTTCTATTGGAACTGCCTCTCGCCCAATGGAGGTGGTTCACCTTCCGGAGAGCTGGGGTCGGCGATCGACAAGGCATTTGGCTCATTTGATGAGTTCAGGAAGGCATTCTCCACCTCAGCCGCAACGAACTTCGGCTCAGGCTGGACCTGGCTGGTGAAAAACAGCAGCGGTGGCCTTGAGATTGTCAACACTTCAAATGCGGGGAATCCGATGACCGATGGTAAGACACCCTTGCTGACCATCGACGTTTGGGAGCACGCATATTACATCGACTACCGTAACGCTCGTCCAAAGTACCTGGAAGAGATCTGGAAATTGGTCAACTGGGAATTTGTGGCTTCGAACCTGGCGGCTTAAGCAGCTTCCTTTCCGTTCGCCAAACGTGGATGCGTTTCACCACCTGGCGGCAACGCGCAACAAACCGTTCCTGTATTAAGCCGGAGCGGTTTTTTTATTACCTATGGTTATATCGCAGAATATGGGTGAAAATCTGCCCCGAAAAATTCGCCTCAATCCTGCACGATAGCGACTATATACCCAAACTCAAGAGGGGTGCCGCCCCTCACACCGAATACAGATCACCAAAGATGGAGCATATTCAAATGGTAAGAAGATGGCTGTCCCCCCTGATCATAGCAACCGCACTACTGCCGGGCTTTGCCTCAGGCGCCGATTGTGCCTCGACGGAGACGACTTCCAGCTGCAGTGACAACAGCGAAAAAAGTGGCGCACTGTTTCGTTTTGCGGGGAGGGAGTATCACGAAAACGATCTGGACATCCAGGTTCGCGAAAATCTTCACCAGCTTGCCAGTAAATATTACGAAGGGCGTCAGCTGTTGCTTGACAATGCGGTGTGGCAGATATACCTGACCCAAGAGTCAGAACGCCAGAAAAAAACACCCGAACAGGTGGCGATGGGGTTGATCAGTCTGACACAGCCTACGGAAGAGGCAATGCACACCTTTTACGAGGCCAATAAATCGAATATTCCAGCTCCGTATGAGCAGGTGAAGCAACAAGTGGCACAATATATAGTCCAGCAACAGGCGCTTAATGAGCGCTCCAAACTGATCGCCTCCATTAAGAAGGAGGGGCAGTTTGCACTTCTGATCGAGAAGCCCTTGCCACCCATAGCCACCATCGAGACAGACGGATTTCCCAGTAAAGGTTCCAAACTTGCACCGGTGGAAGTTGTTGAATTCGCCGATTACCAGTGCCCCCACTGTAAAACCGCGTCTGAAGTGATGCAGCGCCTGGAAAAAGAGTATGGAGAAAAGATCCGTGTGGTGTTCATGGACTTTCCGATTAACCGTTCAGGCATCTCTCTTAAGGTAGCCGAAGGCGCGGTTTGTGCGGACCAACAAGGTCAATTCTGGGCTTACCATTACCGCGCATTTGAATCACAAAGTTCCCTTTCAGCCAACTCCCCGCAGAATCTTGCGGCCAAGCTTGGACTGGATGCTGAAACATTTTCCAAGTGCCTGGCCGGTACCGAAGCTCGCTCCAAAGTTGCAAAAGCAAAAAGCGAAGCATTACGGCTTGGTCTTAACAGTACGCCGACTTTCTTTGTTAACGGCATCAGGGTGTACACTGAATCAAGCCTGGAGAAGGAGTTGAGCGATGCGATCTCCAAAGCACTTAAGGAGGCGGACTCCTGAGTTCGTCACTAATCGTAACGACGATAGTGGCATGAAAAACAGGTGATCCCGGACTTAAGTCTGTGATGAAATTGCCGATATCAGTGCAATGTTTGCGGTTAAGACAGGTTGAATGTTTGAGCTTTGGCGTTGCTTTCAACTTCCTGGATTGCTGGATCGTCCAGCGGCCCGGGGGACACAATAAATTAAAGGGACAAGGGGGTTAATGGTATTTACCTGAGCAAAACAGCTCCGCGGCCCAGGCTCGGCCAGGGTGATAGAAGTGTAATTGCATTGGGAGTTACTGCTTCAGGTAAGTGCCTCTCGGATAGGGGGGATACAAAATGCCACATGAACGACGCTCGGGTCAGCGGCATGCAGTTCTACTGTCGGTTAAATTGCGCCATTCCGGGGAAGAGGGCAGGCTGTGCAGAGTGCATAATCTCGCACCAGAGGGAATGTTGCTCGAAAATAATTCAAACCTGTTGCGCATTGGTACTGAAATCGAATTGCAGGTCAGCTGGAACGACCAGACATGGAATATACCGGCTGTTGTCACTCACTGTAACAGCAACTGCATCGGGGTAATGTTCAGCAAGCGGCAGTTGGAGTTCTACCGGGCGGTGACCAAACCGCCGGAAAGCTACGACAGACCCATAAAAATCGCCGGCATTTGATGATTACCGGACACTTCAGGGTTTAGGTGCAGCACCTTTCACGCTGATTGCCCCCGACGACCTCTCCGGGTTTTGTTGTTTTCATCCATCCACTTCGTTATTCAGCGCAAGTTGATAGAGACGGTTTTTCTTCTCTCCGGTTATGCGTGCGGCGAGGGAAGCCGCCTGTTTAACAGGCAGCGCCTCAAGGAGTATATCCAGCACACGTACCGCTTCTGGCGAAACATCATCAGAATTTTTCAGAGCGCCTCCCACGAGTATTACAAATTCGCCTTTTCTCTGGTCTGCATCCCGCTCAAGCGCCGCAACCAGACGACCGAGTTCGGATGACACTATGGTCTCGTGAATTTTGGTCAGTTCGCGCGCCAGCACCGCCTTGCGGTCAGCTCCAAACACAGTTGCCATGTCGGTTAAGGACGCTCTGATCCTGTGACTGGATTCATAGAAAACAAGCGTTGCGCTTTCCGCAACCAGGCCGCGGAACCGCTGCTGTCTGGCGCCGGATGTGCGCGGGGGAAACCCTTCGAAGTAAAAACGGTCTGTTGCGAGTCCGGACGCCGACAATGCTGCCACGGCAGCGCAGGCGCCGGGTACTGGGGAAACCTGAATCCCCTTACGCTGGCACTCCCTGACCAGCGGAAATCCCGGATCGCTTATCAATGGCGTGCCCGCATCCGAAACCAGTGCAATGGCCTGGCCCGATGCAAGACAGGCCATAAGTTTATCCAACTGCGCTGCCTCATTGTGCTCATACATCGCGAGCATTGGCGTGCGTATATTGAGGTGACGCAACAGAGGCCGGGTATGGCGCGTATCTTCAGCGGCAATCAGATCAACTTGCCTCAATACTTCTATGCCACGGGCAGAAATATCCCCCAAATTGCCGATCGGCGTGGCTACCACATAAAGAATTCCTTTGGCGACAGTCACCACTAACTCCGCCGCTCGCAGTTGATATAGAATGGCGGCAGAATTGAAAGTGCAGCGGATGTGCCCGTGGCGTTTGCTCTAGTTTCCGCATACATGCAATCATTGAACTTCGCCATACTGCACCTCAAAAGTTAAGACATCTGACCGGCATAAAATACTAGACTTATCTGCTATGCAACCCAAATTATGGAACACACTGTTGTGTCTGTCGCTGCTTTGGCTGCTGGCAGGATGCGTCCCCTCACCAGAATTGAGGCCTGATCAGCATGAACCGGCAAACGATCCACTGGTGAAACAAGCGGAAAGTTTCGCTGCAAACGGTGATTTCGTGGCGGCAGCCGGTCTGTTCGAGAGGATTGCCGCAGATAAACCTTTTGCAGAGAAGCAGCGCCTGCTGCTGCGTGCCGCAGAGAGCCACTTCCTGGCAGCCGACCCGGACAGCGCCTCCGCTCTGCTTGCCCGTATAGATGTAGTCAGCCTGCCTTTTCTCGATTTTCAACGGCGTCTTCTGACAGCGGAGATGGCCGTCTCACGCAATCGCCCGGATGAAGCGCTGAACCTGCTTTCCGTGCTTCCACCTGATGGTACAGGAATCGAGCATCGCCTGCGCTACCACAAAGACAGGAGCGAGGCGTTTCGCCTGTCCGGCAACATTCTGGAGAGTGGCCGCGAGTTGGAGAGCGTGGATTCACTGCTGGATGATCAGAACAGCAGGCTGGACAACCAGTTGGAGATTATCCGCACATATGCCGCGCTGACAGATGATACCCTGCAGCAGCTGCAGGCAACGCAACCGGACATTCAGAGCGGCTGGATGGGGTTGACTTACCTCATAAAGGCTTTTTCCAGCGACGAGGCGCAGATCAAACTTAAGTTCTCAGCCTGGCGGACCATGCATCCCGCCCACCCCGCCATGCCTGAACTTCTCGATGGCTATTTCATGAAATTGAAGGGCCTGTATCGCACGCCCAACCAGCTCGCGGTGATGCTGCCGGATACTGGTCCCTATGCGCGGGTCGCCTCACTGCTAAGGGATGGCATGCTTGCTGCGTACTTCGAGGAGCCGGCGGCAACACGTCCGCGTCTCTATTTTTATGACAGCAGCAACCCGGAGCAAACCTGGCCCACTTATCAGGAGGCGGTCGCATCGGGCGCCGATATGGTCATCGGACCTCTAAACAAGGAAGGAGTTGCGCAGCTCAGCCGAACGGTTGACCTGGAGGTGCCTGTTCTGGCCCTGAATCAGATTGTATCCGAAGGCCCGCCGGCACAGAACCTCTTCCAGTTCGGTCTGTCACCCGAAGATGAAGCAGCCCAGGTGGCAGACCGCGCCTGGACCGACGGATTCTCCACGGCGATTGCGCTGACCCCGGCAGGAGACTGGGGTGATCGCATCGCATCCGCTTTCCGGAAACGATGGGAAGAACTGGGTGGCGTGCTGGCCGAACACCAAAGTTATGATGAAGAAGCGCACGACTTCTCCACACCCATCCAGACCCTGCTTAATATCGACGACAGCATCCAGCGTCATACCAGGCTTCAGAAACTGTTGGGCAGAAAGCTGGAATTCGAACCCCGCAGACGACGCGATATCGGATTTATTTTCCTGGCGGCAAAAGCCCAGAAGGCGCGCCAGATACGCCCACAACTACAGTTCCATCACGCCGCAGACCTTCCCATCTATACCACCTCCCACGCCTATTCCGGCACTGTTTCCCAGGATGAGGACCAGGACCTGAATGGGATCAGATTTCCGGTGATACCCTGGCTTCTGGCGGATGCAGATGATTCCGACAAACTTTCCCTTGCGCATTTGCTCCAGGTTTTTCCCAATACCCCCCCGAGTTATTTTCCGTTGCTCGCCATGGGAATTGACAGCATGCGCCTGATACCTCACCTGGCTCGTCTGAGAAGCAATCCCCGGGAAGTACTGGAAGGTAAAACGGGCAATATCTACATGGACCGCTCGAATCATCTTCGCAGACAGATGGTCTGGGCCGAGATGATAAAAGGAGTTCCCCAAATAACAGGCTTCTCACCCAGACTCGATTCCGACATTGGCGCCTTCCCGGAGGTGCCCGCACAAGCCCCTGACGCCCTCCCCCGTCCACCTGCGGATTTTCCTGCGCCCGCTGGTGACAACAGAATACGGAAAAGCGAATCCTGACAGACGATGATTTATCCCAGAGAAAAGGGAGATGAGGCAGAAGAACAGGCACTGAAACATCTACTTGCCCAGGGGATGCGGGTGGTGGAGAGAAACTTTTACAGCCACCGTGGGGAGATCGATCTTGTGATGCTGGACGCTGACAGCCTTGTTTTCGTAGAGGTTCGATCACGCAACAATGGAAGCTTCGGCTCGGCAGCTGAAAGCGTAACATGGAAAAAGCAGCTCCGTGTAGTCCAGGCGGCAAAGCATTTTCTGCAGGTTAGAACCCAATGGGCAAACTATCCCTGTCGTTTTGATGTCATTGCAATAACAGGAAAGCAAGGTGAAAAAGTTGACTGGATAAAGGATGCGTTCCAGCCAATCCATTAGTGGAATGCCTCCAGCGCCCGGTTGGGAAAACAGACGTATGAACCTGATTGAACGTGTGACACAGAACTTTACCGCCAGCATCGAGACTAAAAGAGAGGCATTGGCACATTTGGCGGAGCCGATCGTAAGCGGGTCCAGGCTCATCATCGCATCGTTTCTGGAAGGGGGTAAGGTACTGAGCTGTGGTAATGGGGGATCTGCGGCGGATGCTCAGCATTTTTCGTCTGAAATGCTCAACCGGTTCGAACGCGAACGCACCGGCCTTCCGGCAATCGCACTGACGACAGACACCTCAACGCTAACTTCCATCTCAAACGATTATGATTTTGACGAGATATTTGCCAAACAGGTGCGTGCCCTCGGACAGAGTGGTGATGTTCTGCTCGCGATCAGCACCAGCGGCAATTCTGAGAATGTCAATGCAGCTATCGAGGCTGCACACGAACGTGACATGTCGGTGGTTGCACTCAGTGGCAGGGATGGTGGCCGCCTGGGATCATTGCTGGATCCGCATGACGTCGAGATTCGGGTTCCGGCGGAATCGACCGCGCGCATTCAGGAGGTTCATCTGCTCATCATTCACTGTCTGTGCGACCTGGTGGACCAACAGCTGCTTGGTGATGCAGACGAATAGCAGGCCCTAAGATCTCCATGTGAAAATGGGTTGTCAGTAAGTTACTAAGGAGAGATTGAATGGGATTCGACAATACAACCAAAACGGAGAACAACATCATGAAAAAAGCCATGCTGCTCATGCTACTGCTGGCGGTCTTACTACAGGGTTGCGGTGCGATACTGTTTGGCGGTGCCGCCACCGGTGCTGCAGTAATCCACGACCGCCGCTCTGCCGGTACCGTTCTTGACGACAAGAACATACAGTTCAAAATTCTCTCGGCGATCACCAGCGATGCCGATCTGAACGAACACAGCAGCCTTTCCGCAACCAGTTACAACTACGCCGTACTTCTCACCGGTCAGGCAGAAAACGCGAGTTACCGGGAACGCCTGGTTGATTTGGCACGCAACACGCCGATGGTAAAGCGCGTTATCGATCAGATAGAGATTGGTTATCCCAGTGTGTTCTCTCAGGAGACCTACGACGCCTACCTTACTTCCAAAGTTAAGTTGGAGCTCCTGAATATCGGTTTGCCCAGCTTCGATCCGACCCGGGTTAAAGTCGTAACCGAAAACAATGTCGTCTATCTCATGGGATTGGTTACCCAGGAGGAGGCGACGGCAGTGGTTGAAAAGGCGCGCTACATCAAAGGAGTGGAGCGCGTGGTAAAAATATTTGAATACATCTGACAAAATCACTACCTCACCACTCCGCACCGAATTTCTGGAGCAACTGGCATCGATCGTCGGAGAGGATGCGCTGCTCACGGATCCGGGAGACTGCTGGTCCTACGGATACGACAACAGCCGCCGTCATGCACTTCCCCAGGCTGTGGTATTTGCGGTCAGCCATGAACAGGTGGTGAAAGTCGTCGTATTGTGCAACCGGTATGCAGTTCCTGTGATACCCAGAGGCGCCGGCACCGGCACCACTGGTGCCACGGTACCGGTCCTGGGCGGCATAGTGCTGAGCCTGGAACGCATGAACCGCATCCTTAAGATCGATCCAGACAACCGCACTGCCCGTGTGGAGCCGGGAGTCACCAATCAGGATCTGCAGAACGCCTTGTCGGCCCACGGCTTTTTCTGGCCTCCGGATCCAACCAGTGCGGCGGTTTGTACTCTGGGTGGCAATCTGGCCTACAACTCGGCGGGACCAAGAGCGGTTAAGTATGGTACACCACGGGAGAACACCCTCGGTCTGCGTGCAGTAACCGGAGACGGCCACGAATTCCGCACCGGTGTGGTTACCAGCAAAGGTGTGGTGGGTTATGACCTGACCCGTCTGATAATTGGCTCCGAGGGGACCCTGGCAATCATTACCGAGGCGGTGCTCAAACTGACTCCCCTGGCCGAGGCAAAAACGACCCTGCAGGCCAGTTACCGCAGCATTCATTCTGCTGCTGCCGCAGTATCGGCGATTATGGCGAACCCGATTACGCCCTGCGCACTCGAATTCATGGATCGCGCCGCGATCGAGATGGTGCGCAGTTTTTCAGGTCTTGATCTGGAACCCGAAACGGGAGCCCTGCTCATGATAGAGGTGGATGGTCCGACACATTCGCTGAAACAAGCCGTGGAGGCGATTAAATCTGCAGCCAGTGTGGATGGGGTGATCTCGATTCGTGGCGCCAGCAGCCCGGATGAGGTTGAACTGCTCTGGAATACACGCAGGTCGCTCTCTCCGGCATTGCGCAATGTGGCACCAAAAAAAATCAATGAGGATGTCGTGGTCCCGGTATCGCGCATTCCCGATCTGATCGAGGGTTTGGAACAGCTCTCCCGGGAGCACGGCATCCGTATTGTCAATTTCGGGCATGCTGGAAACGGTAATATTCACGTCAATCTGCTCGCCAATCCGGACAGCAAGGAAGAGATGGAACGTGCCATGGCCTGTCTTGACGCCACCTTCGATCTGGTGTTGAAACTGGAAGGCACGTTATCCGGGGAACACGGTGTGGGACTTGAGAAGCGAGACTTTATCGATCGGGAAATTGACGCTGTAACCCTGGATCTGATGCGCGGTATCAAATCCCATTTCGATCCGAACAACATTCTCAATCCGGGGAAAATGCTGCCTGCGGTAAATTTCGAACACGCTGATCCGCTCCGCTGACCAGGCAACAACCTCATTAAGTGATCTGGCCGGCAACAAGGCCAGGTAGCTGGAGACGAAACATTAAACCCAATTTGCCATGGATCCCTCTGCTCTTGGCCTGCTGTTGTCAGATTCAGGCGGAAAGTTTGTCGGTGGGATCTTTCTCCAGCGAGGGGTTGAAAAACTGGAAAAGACACAGCTTCCACGGGGAAACCAGCTACAACACCGTCACCCGGGATGGCCGCCAGGTTATCCTGGCCGAGAGCAGCGGATCGGCTTCGGTGCTTTTTCGTGAACTCCGGGTTGACCTGGAGAAGACACCCTGGCTGAACTGGAGCTGGCGTGTAAACAATACTATTCCGGGTCTCGATGAACGCACTAAATCAGGGGATGACTACCCTGCCAGAATATATATCGTCACGGAGGAAGGTCTCTTCCCCTGGCAATCCAAGGCAGTCAACTATGTCTGGGCCGGCACCCTGCCGCAGGAGACGCGTTGGTTGAGTGCTTTCACCGACAGCTCATTGATGATCGCGGTACGTTCCGGCGATGCCGAGGTCGATTCATGGGTTCAGGAAAAACGCAACGTTAAAACAGACTTCCAGCATTTTCTCGGCAGACCTGTCCGTTATATCGATGTTGTCGCACTGATGAGCGACACAGATAACAGCGGTGCAAACGTCAGTGCAGAGTATGGTGATATATTCTTTTCCAGTGAGTAGCCCGCATCCGTCACCAGGATCCGGAATTTTGGGGCGATTTGGCAAAGCAGGTTAAGTGATCGTCCGCCAAACCATAGCCGTAGCTATGGTTTAAGGAAGATCGCTCAAGATGCGCGGCCAAATCGTTCCAATAACCGGATAGAACAGAGTGTAAATTCACCAGCACGAGTAAAATGAACGTAATTTGCTGTTTTATATATTATTGACATATCTTCTGTTCGCCTGGTGATGGATGCGGGGTAGAACCTGTCTCAGAATCCTCCGCGACCGTGGCGATTTTGGTTCATGGCGCGAAGCGGTGAAGGCGGTGAAATCGACGCCACATATGCGGTCCGCAACAAAGCCGGAAGCCAACATACTCCCATTCCCATGGTTTACGTTCAAAAGCGTCACTGGCGGCGCAACGGGCAGCTCCTGCGGTCGTAGCTTTCGCCCATTGAATCCCAGGCGTAGTCCAGCGCATTCTGGATGCGCGCAAAGAAGTGCTGCTCGCCCATCTTCTCGATCAGGCCCGTCGCTCGGATGGTATCCATGAACTGCTTCTTCATGCGGGCCACCAGAATTTGAATGCCGTTGCTCTGCAGGCGTTCAGCCAGGTGATGCAACACCTCTTCACCTGTGGAGTCAAGCTGATTGATCCCTTCGCCGTCGATAATGATATACGCGAGCATAGGCTTGGATGCGACAACCTCCAATATCTTATCCTCAAAATAGCCGGCGTTTCCGAAATAGAGCGAACCGTCGAACCTCACTACCGCAATCTTGTCACTGGTGGGGAGCCGATGCACCGATATATCCCGCAGCGTTCCATCCTGGAATCGGGAAAGTTCTGCAACCCGCGGGCGCATGCTGCGGATAAAGAAGAGCAGTATCGAAAGACCGACCCCGGTGACAATACCCCACTCCAGGTGTGGAGCCAGATAGAGCGTGAGAAAAAAAGTGATAATCGCAATAACACCATCCTGATGTTCCGCTTTCCAGGCGTGAATGATCGGTTGCACCCTCACCAGGTTTACAACCGCAAGGATGATCACCGATCCCAGTGTGGCGTTAGGCAAGTGGTAGAGAAGTGGCGTGAGAAACAGCAGTGCGACAGCAACAACCGCACCGGTTACGATGGATGAAAACCCGGTTCTGGCACCAGCGGCGATATTCACCGCCGAACGTGAAAAGGAGCCGGAAACTGGATAACCGGAAAACAGGCCGGACACGATATTACTCATTCCCTGTCCAACCAACTCCTGGTTGGTATCCAGCCGCTGCCTGGTTTTCGCCGCCATTGCCTTGGCGATAGCAATCGCCTCCATAAAACCAATCAATGCAATCACAATCGCGCTGGTGATCAGCCGCCCGGTCGCACTCATGTCGAAATTTGGCATCGAGAAACCTGGGAGACCCTCTGGAATTCTTCCTACAACGCTGCCACCAGCCAGTTCGAAACGCGTAATCCATGACAGTAGAGTGGTCGCCGCAACCGCCACCAGCACATTGGGCAGCTTTGGAACATATCTCTTCATCCCAAGCATGAGGGTCAGAGCAAGCAGCGCCATCCAGAATGTGGGCCAGTGGGTGTTCTGCATCGCAGCCAGCAAGGTGTTATAAACAGTTTCATAGTGGTGTTCGGATTTTGCAGTGTTTACACCGAAAAGCTTTCCCAGCTGAGAAGTGGCGATAATCAGCGCTCCGGCATTGGTAAAGCCGACAACAACGGGATAAGAGAGCAGATCGACCACCACACCCAGCCTCAGCAATCCCAGCGACATCTGGAAAATACCCACCAGCACCGCCAGCAGTACCGCATAAGCGATAAATCCCTCAGAACCCACCGCTGCCAAGGGTTGGAGCGAAGCCGCGGCCAGCAGCGACACCACTGCCACCGGCCCGGTGGCCAGCTGAGGTGAAGATCCAAACAGGGCAGCAACAATCGGTGGCAGAAAAGAGGCGTAGAGACCATAGTATGCAGGTAACCCTGCCAACTGGGCATAGGCCATTGACTGGGGAATAAGGACCAATGCAACGGTGATGCCGGCGATCAAATCGGCCCTCAGAGTATCACTGTTGCGTAATTGGCTGCTCCAGGCGAAAAAAGGGGTGAATCGCCCGGGCATGGTTTTTATTATGTCTAAAATCCAGTTCACAAAATCATCCCAAACAACGCGGTCGACAGCGGCACACCGGAATGGGGGAAAGATTAAGGCAGCCAGGAAAGAGGTTTCAGTATAGCCTGATTCTTTCCACTTAAGGAGGGATATAACCCAGCAATGGGGTTCCTTTCAAATTCGGATTATGATCGAAACAGTCCGATACCTGCACACCCATCGATACCGCGCTCATAATGACAAAGGAAAAATCCCTAAACAAACCATCCGCCAGAACAAACCCGCTCTGGAATTATAGAGTCAAGGCCGAATGGCACATACTTAACTATAATCGTGGAGTAGTTGACTAACCGACACAGGTCATTTCTTCCGGAAAACGCCGTAAATACGTCCATGTAGGCTCGACAGTGGCATCCCTGCCACTGGCGTTTCCTCCAGAAACAACCCGTATCGGCTTAAACTAAGTGCCATTCGAGTCAAAGCCCGTTAACTCAGTGCGGATATCAATCGACCGCGGTTTTACTTCCCAGTGTAGCGCTGCACCTTCTTTGAACTCAGTTGGAACTGGCAGTTGATCAGGGCCTGTTAACACCATGCTTATATCCACATGGTGTTAACAGGGAGCAGGCAGATGATTTATTAATTGCCCTTCAAATCAAGTCCTACTTCTTATCGGTGGATGTGGCAGAGGGTGCTGTAAATGGATAGGCATATGGCTGATATCCATAGGCCGGATAGCCGAAGCCGGGGTATCCATACCCGTAACCTGGATAGCCGTACCCATAGCCGGGATAACCATACCCATAACCGGGATAGCCGCCCCAGGGCCCTCCCCAGGGTCCACCACCCCACGGACCACCACCCCAGCCGTTATCCCAGGGTCCTCCGCCGAACGGGAATCCCCACCAAGCCTCTGCCACCAGTGGAACCGTGGCGGCCAGTGAGATTAATGCAGAAGCAAACAACTGTTTAGTCTTGAACATGGCAAGTTCTCCTTTCTGTTTTTCAGGGCGCTTCGTCACGCTGGAAACCAGCTCGCCATTAAAAAGCATAAAACAAACCGGTAAACCGACTTTTTGAGCCAGGTCAATAAGGTGAATAATTGTTTGCTGATTTACTGAATCACACCCTCCGCATAAACCTCAATTAACAAGGCCTTCGACGGTTACGACTCAAGTAGTGTTAACGGGCCCGGACGGGAGTTGAATCAGGGGGTCATTCTGGCCAGCCAGGCTTCACTGCCAACCTTGGTAATTTCCAACACCCAGGTAGGATAAAAACCCAAAAACAGGATCAGGAAGCCGAATACACAGACCAGAAAAATTTCACGTTTTTGCAGATCCAGTGCATCAGCAACCAATTCGTTTTCCACCGGCCCCAGAAACGCACGCCGGTAAACACCGAGGAAATACCCTGCACCCAGAACCACTCCAAACAGTGCGGCCAAGCCTGCTCCGGTATGCGTGCTGACGGCGCTAACCAGAATCAAAAACTCAGCAGGAAATCCAGAGGTCCCCGGCATCCCCATACCAGCCAAACCGAACAGCAGAAAAAAACCTGCCAACAGAGGCATACTTTTTGCCGCACCTCCCAGATGAAGAAGATCGGTGGAACCTATCCGATGATGCAGAAACCCGGCCAGTATAAAGATGCCTCCGGCGACAAGGGTGAAGTTGAGAAGTTGAAAAATCGCACCCTGCAGACCCTGCATATTAAATGAGGCTATACCCAGAATAACGAACCCCACATGACTGATACTGGAGAATGCAAGCATGCGTCGCAAATTGGTTTGGCGAAAGGCCAACACCCCACCGTACAGTATTCCGACCACCCCCAGCCCAGCCAGCAGCCAGTGAAACTCCAGTGCCGCCTGTGGTGCCAGAGGCACCACGAATCTGAGCAGACCATAGGCTCCCAGTTTCAGACCTGTAAGCAACGCCACTATGGCTACCGGTCCTTCCTGCGCCACTACCGGCAGCCAGGTATGCAGTGGGATCAGTGGTGTTTTAACCGCAAACCCGGCAAGCAACAGCAGAAAAATCACGGTCTGAGTACCCTGGGGTACCGCCATCTGAAACAGCCGCAGGTAACTGAAAGCAAGTCCGTCCGGAATTCCGGCGCCGGTTACCGCGGCATGATTGAAAGCCAGCAACAGCAGGCCAAACAGCAACGGAACTCCTCCCGCCAGCATAAACAGTGTGTATTTCAACGCTGCATAGCGACGGTTGGGCCCAATGCCCCAGAGGCTGATCAGGAAGTAGAGCGGCAGCAGAGTCATCTCCCAGAACAGGAAGAACAGCATGGTATCAAGTGCGCAAAAGATCCCCAGAGTAACCGCTTCAAGTAGCAGCAGCAGACTGAAGTAAAGGTGTGACATTGCACGCACATTGGTCCAGGAAGCTACGATTACACCGATGAACAACAGTTGGGTCATTGGTAAAAAAAGTATCGAAATACCATCGACTCCCAGCAGATAACTGACATTCAGAGTCGGAATCCACTGCATGCGCTCGATGAACTGAAAACCCTGACTCGATGGATCGAAATGCCAGAGCATCGCCAGCGTCAACGCCAGGTCCGACAGGGTGGCGCCTAACGCCACCCATCTTGCTTGACGTGAATCCCGGAACAGCCAGATCATTACCGAAGCTGCCAGCAGCAGCAACAGAAGAGCGCTGAGAAAAGGAAAACCGCCGCCGGTCGCTGTCACCTTCAGCCACCTCCGGGATTAAACAGAAGACTCAGGCTCTTCGCTGACGCATCCACCAGCTGCAGCCAGGGTTCAAGATAAAAACCACTGCCAAGCAACAGCAGAATCACCATGGCCGAAACAAGCTTCTCCAACCCGGAAGCACGCTCGATCTCTTCCGTTTCGCCAACCGATGCATCCATCGACAGGAACGCCCGCTGGAACGCAAGCAACAAAAAACCAGCGGCAATCACGTTGCCCAGCGCGGCAGCAATGGTTATCAGCGCACCGAATCGGTGAATCGAATCTTCCATCACCAGGTGGACCGCATCAAATCCGGGAGTTCCGGGCATGCCGATGATCGACAGGCCTGCCACCAGAAAGGCGATGCCCAGCAGCGGCAGCGCGTCAAACAACCCACCCAATCTGGAGAGCAGCACGCTTTGCGTACGTCTGTAGATCAATCCGATCATGAACACCAGACCGGTAATGGCAAGCCCGAAATTAACAGACAATAGAATGCTTCCTCCAAAGGAGACCTCGCCCAGGGTAAAAAGGCCAATCACCAACAAGCTGGTATGGCTGACCACCGCAAACGCAAACAGCCGGCGCAGATTCACCTGCAGCAACGCCATGAGGGCGGCATAAAAAACACCGGCCAAAGCAAAAGCCACCACATACCTCTGCCACTGCAGCACCGCTTCCGCCAGCAGTGGAAATACAAAACGGAGCAAGCCGTAAATACCTGTTTTCAAACCGAGGAGGAATACAGGCGCCACCGCAATACTGCCGTGCTCTGCAATGATCGGCAACCACCCATGAAACGGAAATAAAGGAGTACGCAGGGCCAGCCCATAAAACATCAGAAAGAAAACTACGGAAAGAATTTGCGGTGCGACTTCCACCTCAGCCAGATCGAACAGATCGAAACTCCAGCGCCCGGTGGCGTCAAAGTGATTAAGACCCAGCATCAAAGTTCCCGCAAGCAGCAACACCAGGCCAACGCCCATAAACTGAAGAAAACGTATGAGCGCGAGATCTTTTTCAGGCGAACTTGCCCAGCGCCATATCAGATACCCTACCGGCAGCAGCTGGATCGCTGACATCAGCAGAAACCAGAAAAGGTTCAGTGAAACCAGCAGGCTCATCAACGTCGCTTCGACCAAAAAAACAATCGCCAGCAGCAGCGACAGTGATTGCAGCTGACGGGCGGCGGAATAGATTACAACCATCGTGGTCAGCAGCGCATTCAGCAGAACAAACAGCACGGTTATGCCATCGGCAGCGGCATGGTAGTCGAGCGGCCCAAGCAGAGACAGATGTTCCGCAAACTGCATGGCGTCGATGGCCAGATCGTATGCGCGATAAAGATCCAGCGCCAACAGAAGTTCCAGCAGCGCAGCAGCAAGACCGACCCAAAACAGATGACGGCGCCCGTTCCATACAAGCACAACCGCCATGGAGAGCAGCGGCAGCAGCTGCAGTGCAGTCAGTATGGGATAGTTGACCTGAACGGCCCAGGGCAGCTCGGTAAAGGTCATATGATCACCACAAAGGTGATCATAATCAGCAGCAGCAGATAGCGCGGCTGACTGAGCAGATCTTCGGCGCGTTTGAGATAACCGCCGATCAGGTCGATGGCCTGCCTCAATCCCTCGCCTGCACCCTTCAACACCAGGTGCTCTTCAAACCAGTAAAGCAGGCTGGCAAGCCACTCCATCAGCCTTCCCGCCATGCCCCTCCCTCGACTGGCAGCCGAATCCGCATCGCTTGGATTTTGCTGCTGCGCCTCCCAGCTTGCAAGGGAATTCAGGCTCCCTGACTGGTCAGGCAACCCAACCATACGCGTCAACACCCGCTGGTCGAAATCCTGGAGATCCTGAGCCAAAGAGTTGGTTGGACGAGCCAGCAGCCAGTCCGCTATTTGATCCAGCCAGAAACGCTGCAGCACAACGCCATACAACCGGGGTTTATCGCGCAGCCAGGCAGGTGCAGGTCTGGCGGCTCCACTGACCATTTGCAGCAGTGCTGGCGCATGAAGAAACTGATAACTGCGCCATACTGCGTGTAAACCAAGATGCCATGCTGCCAGATCGAACCAACCCAATCCGCACTCAACAAACATCAACCCCACCTGGGCAGTGGTGGAAAAGATGAGAGAGCTCTTGATATCGGTCTGAACCAGACCAACCAACCAGGCGTAAAGCGCTGTCACCAGACCGAGCAGACCAATCAGGATCAGCAGCACAGGCACCTGGGAGAACAGAGGTTCCAGCCGGATAACAAGATAGACCCCCGCATGCACCATCAATGATCCATAGAACACAGAGCTGGAGGGTGTGGGTCCTTCCAGTGCGCGGGCGATCCAGGGCGAAAAGGGAATCTGAGCGGATTTAGCCAGCGCTGCCACCAGGAATCCAAGCGCGATCAGGCCTCTTGAAAACGGCTCCACCTCCACGTTGAAAATGGCGATTTGCGGCCACTCCACACTTCCCAGCCAGTAAAAACAGAGTGCAATCCCCAACATAAAACCGGTGTCACCGATCCTGTTCGTAACAAACGCCCGGGTGGCGTTCAACACCGCCGTTTTGCGTTCAAAGGCATAACCGATCAGCAGATACGAGCTGACACCCGCCAACTCCCATCCGATAAAAGCCAGTACCGCGTTACCTGCCAGCACAATCAATAGCATGGCGCCGCTAAACAGGCTGAGAATCATGAAAAATCGCTGAAATCCGACTTCCCTGTGCATGTAGTTAATGGAAAAAATCAACGTTACCAGGCAAATCAGTGCAACCAGGCTAGCCATCGACAACCCAAGTGCATCCAGAGAGAAACTGATATGGACCAGATATTCCCCACTGGAGATCCACCTGCCAAACAGCAGCTGTCCCGGGACCGTACCGACCAGCGCGTCGATGTCGAGCAGCAGCAGCAGCAGAAACGGAACAAGTACAGCTATCAGGGCGACCCGGGAGACCGACCTCTCACCCTGCTCACCGGCATGCCAGCCGGCAACCATGCAGAGACCGATCCATCCCGCGGCCAACAGAGGCAATAGCGGAATCAGCCAGACCAGACTATGCAGCATCCGACTCACCATAACTGTCGGTAATAAGCGCCGGCGGCACCGGATCGCTTAAATCGCGGTAACAGTCCGCGGAACAGTCGACTCGTGGCAAAGCCTTAGGCACCCCATCCCAGGGAACAAAACCCAGGCCGGGTTTGAACATGCTGATAGCGCCGGTTTCCGGGTCCAACGCGGAAAGAAGGATCCAGCCGTTGCCTATCAATTCCTGCAGCTCAGGTTGACGCGCGTAGATTGAACTCAAGGTCTCCACGCCCGCCTCCACCACCACCTGCAGCCGCATTGCTTCGTGTATCTCCACCATCTGCAGCGGCAGTCCGGTGCGGAGATCGGAAGCAGCACCATCCATCACGCCAAACAAGCCCGTAAGGTTGTGTGTCACTTTAGAACCGGAGCCGTATCTCTGGTTGTCCACGGTCGAAAAGTAATACTCCAGACTGATGCCCGCTCCCACCGGTGCATTTGCCAGCAGCAGGCGCTCAAGCACCTTCCCATCCGGGTCGGTGGCATGGTCATAGGAGATGAGGAATACCCTGCGGTCAAAGAAGGTGCCGCGACTCATACAGCGGCGACCGACGAACGCCGCAGCGTTGGTCGCATGACCCAGCTCCGGCCTGGGTTGGCTGAAATCCAAAGCGCGCCCCTGAATATGCCGCAAAGCCTGATCCGGGGTGGGGGAGCGGGGTGCTGAAGCGAGTCGCCTGCAGCGCTCATGGGCGTGACGACGGCGCGCCTCATCCAGCGAACGCTGCAGCTGGGAAAAGTTTTCCGCCAGACTATCCGGCAGATCCTGCAGATCGTACCATTCGATATCCTCATTGCAGGTATTGTGTTCGGCGCCGAGGAACCAGGTGGCCGCCGGAATGGAGATTCCTCTCTCGGATGACAAACGCCGGCGTATCTCCGGCCGGTTGGCAATTGCAGCAACAATCCTCGCATTGGGCCCACTATGACGGCCGCTGCAGGCACCGCAGTCATACGCGGCGAGATGTGGATTGTTCTGGCTGCTGGAACCGTGCGCCATGATCACAACCAGCGGGGAGAATCCCTCGATCAGACCAATATTACGCAACAGGGTCTCAATCCGGTCCAACTGTTCAGTTTCGGTAAAGCCGATGCGCGGATGCTCCGGCGTTGGCTCGGCGCCGTCGGCTTCGGCTGTGAGCGCCAGCTGGGTCGGCACCTCAATATCATAGAGCCTGCGCTGGCGCGCACCCTGCAGCCCGAACGCCAGTGGGAAGAGCAGTTTTCCCAGCAGTGTGAACAGGGCACCGGGAGCCGCCAGCACAATCAAAAGCGTTGAACTGAGCAGATTGCGACGGATCTCCTGGTGCAACAGGCGCCCCAACCCGAATCTGCGTGCGCGTCGCTCAATTCTCTGCTGCAATGAGCGTTCGCCAGCGGGTCTTGCAAACTCGCAGATCTCATGCACCGGGTCGTACACCACCGGCGTAAGCCTCGACACTGTCCCATCCAGATCACGCCAGATATGTGGAACATTGAAGTGAGCAGCCCCCCCATAGGTCTCAACCTGCGGGTCGGCCTCCTCGAGATGGCGGCGAAATCCCTCCTCCCGATCATCCATGCAAAACACCAGTTGAGCCGATGCCCCTTCCACACGTCCGGGCTGACGCCCATGGTTCTGCTGCAATGCATTGAGCAGTTGATCCCGGTAGTGCAGCTCGTATGCCTGAAGCCAGATAAATCCGCGCTGCTGTGCTGGCAGCCGTTCCAGCACCGCCAGCATCTCCTCCAGTTGCGGTTTTTCCAGGTGGCGAATATCGGCACCACACAAACCTAGGTGCTGGGAGAGCCTGAAAAGAGGCCAGGCACTACGATACACGCTGTGGCCCAGCGGACGATCGGCCGCCGGACTTTGACGCCAGGTGCTGACCATGTGCGCCAGATGCCACCAGGACTCCTCCCCTTGGTTATTTTGCGCGTTATACTCGGTCATGTGTTGCGCAAGCGTTGAAAGATATTCGGGAAGCCGAGCGCTGTATAACGAGTAGCGAACCAGAAATTCCGCGCAGTGATGGCGAAAATGCCAACGGATCAGATCCAGACTCGCCTCGAGTTGCCAGAACCGGGTACAGAGGCGTTGACAGAAGATGTGCTCGAGCACAATTCGTACCGCCAGGTAATCAACCATCAGCATCCCTGCAGGGAACATTCCCTGGTAATTGCGATGCCGACACCGCCATAGGAACATTCCTGACCATCCGGGCAGTTCCAGTGCCAGCTGCTCGAGATACCCTGCCCATTTATCCTGTCGGAGGCCTAACCGGCGCAGCTCGGTCACAATCGCTTCAATGGGATCTTCGGGCAGCGACTCCAGATGAGAGTGCCAGCCGGACATCTCTCCGAACATCCAGTTCGGATCTTCGCAGGCTGTACGCCGCCATACCGAGTAGAACCCTTCATCCCGTGTCTCGCAGTGCCAGGAGGCAAGTCCAAGATCCAGATATCCGGCGACCTGCCGCAGCAGACCCGCACTCAGCTCATCCCGTACGTCGTGGCCGGTTAGCGCGTGCAGAAATCCGGCCAGGGTGAGATCCCGGCCGACTCTCTCCAACAGCAGACTCAGCAGGTTTCTGGACTCCTTTCGGATCAGCCGATCCAACGCCGGCTGGTTATCGCTTTCATCCTCACTTCTGAGTTCAATCAGCATCTGTTGTGCCTGCTCGGCCGAAAGGTCGACAAGATCTTCCGGGTGAAGCAGATAGTGGGTAAGTCCCAACCCCTCGAGACATGCGCTCCACAGATCCTCTATCGCAGTCCCCTCTCCTCCTGCTCCCGATTTTCCGGCAGCGGCAAGCAATCTGCTGCGATCCTCTGCCCGCACATCAGCCTGGAAAGAGCGCAGCGCATCGAGCTCCTCTAGCTCCCAGTTCAGCTGACTGGCGGTAATGCTTTTCAACGGATTCAGCAGCGTCACCAGATAGATATCCCTTCGGTAAATTTCTCCCCGAGCGCTCTTCGCAACTGGTACCATCGCATCCAGATCCGGGTCCGCTTGCAGCACCTTGAGCAGATCCTCCCGCGTTATGCGTCCCTTCGCGTACGCTGCTCTGAACTGCTCGTCTCCAAGATATCCTCGTGCGCCTGTAAGCCGCTCCGCTGCGGCCAGTGCCTCGGAAAAATGCAAATGCTGAAAGCCATGCAGTGTGTTGTGATGGACAAAATCCCGGATCGGCGCCTGTCCGGGAAGGGTATGCTCAAAATGGGCGATAGCTTCCCTCAGCTGATCACGAATATCCTCCATTTTTGCCGGTTTTGCAGACATCAGAGCGCGAACATAGAACTGAACCTGGTGACGGATGCGGACATCAGATGCAGCGCAGGCGCAGGAAACAACCCCAGCAGAACTATTCCTGTGGTCAGCACTGAGGCCGCAATCAGTTCAACCCCACTCAGATCCTGAATATGCAACATGCGCGGTCTAACAGGTCCGGTAAACAGCCGGCCGACAGAACGGATGGCATAGGCGGCGCTGATCATTACGCCCAGACTCAGCACCACCACCAGCCAGCCCCATCGCTGAAACCCGCCAATCAACGCATGCAATTCAGCGATGAAACCCACGGTGCCGGGCAAACTCACCGCGGCCACAAAAGTCAGTGTGGTTAGCACGGCAAAACGTGGCATCACACGCACCAGCGAGCTGTAATCATTGATATCCCGGGTATGGGTCCGTTCGTATAAAAGACCGATGAGCAGAAACAGTGCACCGGCCACCAGTCCGTGGGCAACCATCTGCATGACCGCACCGGTAAGACCGGAGACATTCAACGCGGCTATCCCCACCAGCACCACACCCATATGACTTACCGATGAGTAGGCGATCATCGCTTTCAGGTCGCGCTGCCGCCACGCCAGCAATCCGCCATAAATCAGGCTGACAAGCGCCAGCGCAATCAGCACACCCTGCAGCGCCACCGCTCCGTCCGGCAGAATCCCGGTGACACGTATCAAACCATAGGATCCCATTTTCAGCAGTACACCGGAAAGTAGGATACTGACCGGACTGGGCGCCTCCACATGGGCTATGGGCAGCCAGCCGTGAATCGGAAAAACCGGCATCTTGACGCCAAATCCAACCAGGAAACCCAGAAAAATAAAAATCTGGGTCTGCTCAGGCAAGCTTGTCGCACCTGCGGCAATGTCTGCCATCGCGAATGTGTGGCCGGGTACTGTGTCGAACAGAATCAGCAGGCTGACCAGTAAAAAAACCGAACCTCCCATGGTATACAAAAAGAAGTTGAGAGCCGCACCATGGCGGTTGGCACCTCCCCATCGGTCAATGAGAAAAAACAATGGAATCAGTGTCAGTTCCCAGAAGACATAAAAAAGCGCCCAGTCCTGAGCCATGAACACGCCCAGCATAGCCGATTCGAGCACCAGCATCAGCAGATAGTAGATCTTCGATGGCTGCCGGATATTGCCCGATGCCAGAATTGCGACAAAAGTCAGCAGAGTGGCAAGCAGCACCATCGGCAGGGAGAAGCCATCCACGCCAAAGGCGAAGGAAGTTCCCATACGCGGGTTCCACCGATGCATTTCAAAATACTGTAACCCGGAATTCTGGAGGTCGAAGCCCGCCAGCAATCCCCAGGCGATGACCAGTGTCAGTAACCCCGCGCCAACTGCAATGCTCCGAATCAGGCGCCCGAAATCGTCGGGTATCGCCGCGATCAAAGCAGCACCGAACAGCGGCATCAGCAGAAGAAGTGTTAGAATCCCCACTACCCAGGACCCATCAGGATAATCGAATCGTTACTGTTGTGCCTTGGGATGCACCAATCAAGGCACATGGCGCATTTTCCGGTTGTTTCAAACAAGCAAAGCACGGCACCAGGTAAGCTGTTCTCAGCTGCAGCGGCCCTGCTCCTGTTTCCGCTTAACATTGTTATCAGTTGATTATCGGGAACAACCAAACCGCACTCTCCCTCTGCCTTACTATCAGGGCCTGTTAACACTATGCGGATGCCCGGCGGAGTACAAATTCGTCAGCATAAACGAATTTAAGGATCTATTAAATCATTGATACCTTTCACCGGATACCAAGGAAGTGCGCCCCGGAATGTTTCAGGCATGTTTCCGGATTATTTCTGAAATAGCACTCCCTTGTTAGGCCAAACATGATTAGAATGATGTTTCACGATTAATCCAGTAGAATCCGGTCTGTATCCGTATCTCATTTGTGACGGATAAGCCTATTAACAATAAATCAAAACCCAGGATCATATTGTGACCAGCTCAGCCCAAAAGCTAATTCTCCTGCTACTTTCGATCGTGCTTCCAGGCGTTGCCTGGGCGTCAGATGGAGACGGAAGCCGCCTGGACCTGACCAATCACTGGGCGGGTTTTACCGCTATTGCAATTTTCGTGTTGGCCTACGGACTGGTGATGGCGGAAGAGTTTACCCATTTGCGCAAGTCCAAACCGGTAATCCTGGCTGCCGGCGTTATCTGGGCAATGATAGCTATGGTCTATCACAACCACCCGGAATTGGGCGTCCATGTAACCGAACAGGCGGTGCGACACAACCTGCTTGAATACGCCGAACTGATGCTTTTCCTGTTGGTGGCGATGACCTACATCAACGCGATGGATGAACGTAATGTATTCGAGGCATTGCGCTCCTGGCTTGTGCGCAAAGGATTTGGATTCCGTTCACTGTTCTGGATCACCGGCATTTTGGCATTCTTCATCTCCCCAGTAGCCGACAACCTCACCACCGCACTGCTCATGTGTGCGGTTGTGTTGGCAGTGGGCGGTGACAATTCCAGGTTTGTGCTGCTCGCCTGCATCAACATCGTGGTGGCTGCCAATGCCGGCGGCGCTTTCAGTCCCTTCGGCGACATCACTACGCTTATGGTGTGGCAGAAAGGCCTGACGACGGCTCAGGGGGCGGTGGATTTCTGGGCGTTCTTTGCGCTGTTTATACCCTCCATAGTCAACTGGTTTGTACCCGCCGCGATCATGATATTCGCAGTGCCCAATGAGGAACCCACAGGCGGGGGCGATTCGATCCCAATGAGACGCGGCGCCAAACGCATTATTTTTCTGTTCCTGCTGACCATCGCCACCGCGGTCAGTTTTCATAACTTCCTGCATATGCCACCCGTCATCGGCATGCTCACCGGCCTGGCATACCTGCAGTTCTTCGGCTTTTACCTGAAGAAGACCTTTCATAAAGATCTCTCCAATTCTCTGGATGACGAGACCGAGATGGATCACGATGGACAAATCGGAGATCCCGTCGCTTTCGATGTATTCAGGAAGGTCGCCCGGGCGGAATGGGACACCCTGTTTTTTTTCTACGGCGTGGTGCTCTGCGTCGGCGGTCTTGGATTTATCGGCTATCTGGCACTGGTATCGGAATTGATGTACGTCGGCTTGGGGCCGACTTCCGCCAATGTTATTGTCGGTTTTCTCTCCGCCATCGTCGACAACATTCCGGTGATGTTCGCAGTGCTGACCATGCTGCCGGACATGTCAATGGGACAGTGGCTGCTGGTGACCCTGACCGCAGGTGTGGGTGGATCCATGCTCTCAATCGGCTCGGCTGCCGGCGTGGCGCTGATGGGACAGGCCCGTGGAAAATACACCTTCTTCGGGCATCTTAAGTGGACTCCGGCTATCGCGCTTGGATACGCGGCAAGTATTTTCAGTCACCTGTGGATCAACTCCCATCTGTTCTGACCGAAAAACAGTACCCAGAACGCTGTTAACACAACAAATGTACGCAGTTTTATCCCGGTTGCCGCTCCCCTTGACAAAGGGTGCAGCGGCAGTTACACCACAATTACTTATCGCCTCGTTTTTCATAGAAAAATCTTAGTCTGGCATCAGCACAGCGAGCGTTCAGACTATGTCGGTTCGTGCTATATTTCGCCATTCCATTTTCATGTTAAGAACTGTGTTATTCCGTTCAGATTATTGTTTGAAAGGAAATTATTCCAGCTTAGTCAGATAGTTAAAGCTGGCTAAAATGATGTAACCTCTTGGGAGATATACATGTCCACACAGCATCCTGTCGTTGCGGTAACCGGCTCCTCGGGCGCTGGAACAACTACCGTAAAGCGCGCTTTCGAGCATATTTTCTATCGCGACGGATTTAGACCGGCAGTTGTCGAAGGGGATAGCTTCCACTGTTTCGACCGGGTTGCAATGCGCCAGAAAATAACCGAGGGTTTGAGCCACTTTGGTCCAGATGCCAACTGCTTCGACAAGTTGGAAGAGCTTTTTCGGAGTTATGGCGAAACAGGTTCAGGCAAGAAACGCTACTACTTGCACAGCCAGGAAGAGGCCGATGAACACAACGCACGCCTCGGCACCGAAAAAAAACCAGGTGAATTCACCCCTTGGGAAGAGCTTGAGAGCGGTACCGACCTGCTTTTCTACGAAGGGCTGCACGGACTCGCGGTAACCGAAAAGTATAATATTGCTCAGCATGTAGACCTCGGGGTGGGGGTGGTGCCTATCGTCAACCTGGAGTGGATACAGAAGATTTTCCGCGACAATGCCGAACGTGGATACAGCGAAGAGGCAATCGTCGATACCATTCTGCGGCGCATGCCCGACTACATCAACCACATCACGCCACAGTTCTCCCGCACCGACATTAACTTCCAGCGGGTACCTACGGTGGACACCTCGAACCCATTTATCGCGCGCGACATTCCAACGCCTGATGAAAGTTTCGTGGTCATCCGCTTTCGCGATCCCAAAAAACTGAACACGGACTTTCCCTACCTGCTATCCATGCTTGGTGGTTCGTTCATGTCGCGGCGCAACTGCCTTGTGGTCCCGGGCGGTAAAATGGGCTTTGCTATGGAGATTATCCTGCAACCGATAATTGAACGGATGATGGAGAAGACTCGAATCTGACAGGCCGGATTGATTGGGGTCCCGTAAAAAGCCGTCCGGTCATCGCCGGACGGCTTCTTTGTCGGCCGAAGCAACTTCTCCGCCAATCTGGCTGCCGGCATGGGCCGGTTACTGGGGTAGAGGAATAGTTTTTCCGTTTACCGTGAGCAATCCTGACGACAGTGACGCCACAGTGGCCAGGTCCTCACCGTCACGCTCAATAATCTGCTGCGACAACCAATGGCTCAGCTGCTCGTCCACCTGGCGCTCAACCAATTGCTGCAACTGTCCCGGCTCTAACGCAGGCGCTTCTGCACCCTGCTCAATCATTGTGCTGATTTTCCGCTCCACCTGAAGCCTTGTCTGTTGTATCAGCATCGTGCGAAACAGTTTTTCCGGCATACGCAGCGACAGATCCGCTACCAACTTGCCGGCCAGTGCACGCATATTTGACAACTCCGCCAGGCTGAGTCCCTCAGCACGCAAACTGATCTCGCCCTCCACCGTACCATCCGGCGTAATCAGGCGCAGCGGTTTTATGGCGATGGCGGGATCGTTTTTCAACAGCTCGGATCCGACACCCATTACTATTCCCATCATGGCCATGCCCCGCTGCGCATCCGACATTGCCTGATTTTTTATCTCTTCCATAGCCTGCTGCAGACGCACCAGCACAGGTGCGGAGAGCCGGCTCAGCTCCACCCGCAACAGACCCGGTCCGTATACGGCTCCACCGGCCTCGATCCGCTCCAAACGATAGCTGGCAACTGCCCTGACCTGTTCGGCCTCCTCTGAACTCTCCAGGTCAACAGCCAATTCGCGCACCGCAAACTGTTCGTTTTGCCCCTGGTCATGCAGTATCAGCCGCTGGACTTTGAGCTCTCCGCTTCCAAGCATCAGGCCGCTGTCACCCGAATGGGATTTGGAATCCAGTCGGGTCTCACCCAGTTCGATAAGCTTTTTACCAGCATTGCCGACACCGAGGCTATGAAGGATGAGATGGATCTCAATATTCCCAGCGATATCGAAGTCGATCTCGCCTGTCACTCCGCCAAACGAGATATCCGGCAACTGCTCAGACCCGGCAATATCGGCAGCCGGCAGATTGATTCGGGTATGTCCCCTGCCATCAAAATCCACCAGCGTATGGATCTGCGCCGGATAATCCGGCAGGGGTATCCAATGCTCCGGAAACTCAATTTCACTGCTGATTTCCGCCAGACCGAAGCCGGAAGAGACAAGCGGCCCATGGGATATAGTGCTGAGCAGGGTAAGATGCAGAGTATCGGTTTTTTTATCCGCAGACGAACCCTTGGCTCCGACAAAGACGATACCTGTTTTCGCCGTGGAACCAAACCAACCCCGATTGTAACTGCGGGATATCACAGCTAGACCACTCTGCTGAATTCGGTCGATTGCCAGCTGATAGCGGGCTTCCGCCCTGATGCCGATGATTGCCGGAGCACAGAACACCAGAATCATCACCAGTACAGCTACAGCAAAGAACTTTTTCATACGACCAATTGAATCTGCATTACCAATACTTTTGCCGCTATGGTTTACTGTCTATTCGGCCCGGCCTCGTGCGTAGCAGCTGCCGAATGTTCTGTTGCGCAGCATGGACGGATCGAATAATCGACTCCGCATCCAGTCCGGCTTCATGCAGCTGTTCGTCACAGCTGGCATGTTCAATGAAACGATCCGGCAAACCGAGGTTCAGCACCTTGACCGGGTGCATCAGACTCAACAGATACTCATTCACCGCAGAGCCCGCCCCTCCCTGCACCACATTCTCCTCCAGTGTAACCAGAAGCTCGTGACTGTCTGCAAGCTGAAGTATCAGATCCTTGTCGAGCGGTTTGATGAACCGCATGTTGGCCACGGATGCCTGCAGCCTGTCGCCCACTTCCAGTGCCGTGGAGACCAGGCTGCCAAAGGCAAGGAGTGCGGTTCCACTGCCTTCGCGTATCAGATCCCCTCTGCCGATCTGCAGCGTCTCCAAGGCAGCGCCGGCTTCGACACCCGGCCCGCTTCCCCGCGGATACCGGACCAGCGCCGGTCCCGGATACTCGTATGCGGTCTGCAACATCATCCGGCATTCGTTTTCATTGGCCGGAGCCATGATCACCATGTTGGGCAGAGCGCGTGCGTAGCTTAGATCGAAACTGCCCGCATGCGTGGCGCCATCGGCTCCAACCTGTCCCGCCCGGTCCACGGCAAATGTAACATCCAGATTTTGCAGCGCCACATCGTGAATCAACTGATCGTACGCCCGCTGCAGAAAGCTGGAGTAGATTGCCACCACCGGCTTGCCCCCTTCGCAGGCGATACCGGCAGCGAAAGTGACTGCGTGCTGTTCGGCTATGGAGACATCGAAATAGCGATCCGGAAACTCTTTGGAAAAACGCACCAGACCCGAGCCTTCGCGCATGGCCGGAGTAATGCCCACCAGGCGCGAATCGGCACGTGCTGCATCGCACAGCCAGTCGCTGAAAACCTGGGTATAAGTCGGACCGGTGGCTGCTCCCTTCTCCATCTTGCCGGTACCCGGGTCGAAGGGCGTCACGCCATGGTAGAAGCAAGGGTCGGATTCGGCTGGCCTGTATCCCTTTCCCTTTTTGGTGATCACGTGCAGCAGGCGCGGGCCGGGCATGCTCTTCATGTTATCGAGCGTTGTTACAAGCGTCTCAAGATCGTGCCCATCGACGGGGCCGATATAGTTGAATCCAAACTCTTCGAACAGTGTTCCAGGCATCACCATTCCCTTCATATGCTCTTCCCACCGCCCGACCAGTTCGCTCAAGTTTGGCAGTCTGCTCAATGCGCTTTTACCGCCCTCGCGTACGGTCGTGTAGAGCTTTCCCGAAAGTACTCTCGCAAGATGATTACTGAAAGCCCCCACTGGAGGAGAGATAGACATATCGTTGTCATTCAGAACCACCAGAATATCGAGGTCCAGTCCACCGGCATGATTGAGCGCCTCAAACGCCATGCCGGCGCTCATGGCTGCGTCTCCGATCACCGCCACCACATGACGTCGAATCCGCTGCTGCTTGGCCGCCGCCGCCATTCCCAGCGCCGCACCGATCGAGGTGCTGGAATGACCGGTGCCAAAGGTGTCGTACTCGCTCTCCTCACGCCGCGGAAAACCCGATAGACCATCCTTCTGACGCAAGGTTGCCATCCGTTCCCGCCGACCCGTCAGGATTTTATGTGGATAAGCCTGGTGCCCCACATCCCACACCAGACGGTCGTAGGGGGTGTTAAACACGTAGTGCAGTGCGATGGTCAATTCCACCACCCCAAGCCCTGCCGCCAGATGACCGCCCGTGCGGGATACCGTATCGATCAGATAATCCCTGAGTTCGTCCGCCAGGCGAGTCAGTTCGTCCGTGGGCAGGCGTTTCAACTGCTGGGGTGAATCCACCGCTTCAAGCAGTGGATGGCGGCGCATCTTGCCGAAACTGCCTTCGCCATCGGATTTTGGCATGGTCGATCTCTAGGTACGGTTGGAGGTCGGTGAAACAGATCCCGACCCAGGATTTTGCTTAAGCCGGCGGGGCATTGTAACGCATCCCGCTATACCGGTTTAAAATTTATTCAACTTTAAACAGATACCGGTTTTCAAAAAAGCGTACTTTTGAAAAGGGAAAACAGTGGCAAGTGAGCTTTGGTTGCGCGAAGAAATTGGAATCCTGTCTACTCCCAACCAGGAAGGGCGCCCTTCTGCTGGTCTTTGTGCCAGGCCAGAAGCCGATTGTTTGCCGGCATCTCAAAATCATCCGACAGCGACATACCCGATGCTTCAGCAACTCTGTTCAGATCCCCGATATCCCTGATGCCACTCTGCGGGTCGCGGGACTTGAGCCATTGGTCAAACCGGGCATTGCTTTCACTGATATAACAACCTTGATAGTTGAAAGGTCCGTATAGTGCGAATACGCCGCCAGTGGGGAGCACTCGCCCCACTCCAAGCATCATCGCCTCCACCTCGGGCCAGTGCATGATGTGGGCCGTGTTGGCAGAGAATACCGCGTCGGCACCGACAGCAGGCCACTGGTTCTGGCAGACATCCAGTAACAGTGGCTCAGCCACATTCGGCAGGCCGGACTCCTGCACCCACATGCAGATACCGGCGTGATGTTCAGCTTTATCGCTGGTCTGCCAGAAAAGATGGGGCAGCTTGCGGGAAAAATAGACTGCATGCTGTCCGGTTCCGCTGCCAATTTCCAGCACCTTTGAGCTATAGGCAAACAGACGGGATATCACTTTCAGAATGGGATCCCGGTTCTGGTCGCAGGATTCTGCGTAGGGTTTCATGCCGATAACTCCCGGCGGTAAGGGGAAGATTCCAAAAGTCTCTGTATATAATTGCTGACTGCTTCCTGTTCATGCTCAACAAAGCGGTTGATCGGTTGCCGGAACAACTCATCGACGATCCAGTGATTGGATCTGGTAAGTGTGGGAAGAAATCCCCTGGCCAACTTATGCTCGCCTTGGGCGCCGGGCTCGAACAGCTCCAGCCCATGCTCTATACAGTATTCGATCCCCTGATAATAGCAGACCTCAAAATGGAGGGCGTCTATCTGTTGAATGCAACCCCAGTGGCGTCCGTAAAGTGCTCGGTCGCTGCGGTACATCAGAGCCCCTGCGATACACCGGTCTTCAAGATCCGCCAGCACCAATACCACCTGTTCGGGCATTTGCATGGCCACCTCCAAAAAAAACCTGTAGTTAAAAGTCGCCATACCCCACTTTTTCCGAAATGTCTGCTCATAGAAGCGGTTAAAATGGTGCCAATCCTCCTCACTTGCGCTATGGCCGTCCAGTCGCCGAATGATCACCCCAGAGCTGGATGCACGGCGCCGTTCCTGGCGAATGTTTTTCCTCTTTTTTGCATTCAATCGGCTGAGGAAATCCTCAAAATCCCGGTACTGCCGGTTGTGCCAGTGAAATTGGCAATCGTGACGGCTCAACATTTGCTGACTAAGGAACCGGTGCTCATCAGGCATCGGAAACAGACAATGAAAACCGCTGCATCCCAACTGCCCGGTCAACTGAAGTGCACTATTGAGCAACAGGGGGTATATCTCGCTCTCAGATCCGACAATGGAGAGCAGACGCTGCCCCCGGGCCGGTGTATAAGGGATTGTCGAAACCAGCTTTGGATAATAGCGGAGACCATAGCGCTGATAGGCTTCAGCCCAGGCATGATCGAACACGAACTCGCCGTACGAGTTATGCTTTTCGTAGAGAGGCATGGCGCCCAGTAACGCACCACTGTCACCATAGACGGCAATATGTCTTGGCAGCCAGCCGAATTTTTCCCCCACACACTGGTGTACCTCCATGGCGTGTAGAAACTCATGCCGAAGAAACGGATGATTATCCAGCACCAGCCGGTTCCATTGCTCCCGGGGTATTTCAGCTATTCTGGTGTGTATTTTGACCTTCAATGTTTTGTTGGACCTGTTAACTCTTGATTGTTTCCTTATATCTCAACCTGAAGATCCTATAACCGCGAATCTGAAAGGGTTTAACTGCCACAAGGCAGTCAGAGAGCAATTCTGCGTTAAGGGCGCCCCGCATAGTGAGGGGCCAGCGCCGCTCACGAATCGGATGCAACAGGTCTCTTACGAAGAAACATAAACCCACGTACTCAGGGCCGGGGCGGGTCAATTCCCGTCGTCAGGGCACAAAGCGCGAAATCAGTCTGAAATAATTCGCTGTGGTTCCGTTATCAAGTGGGAGTCAAGAGTGGCACCTGGTCCTATCACACACCAACTATTGCTTCTATAATCCCAACTTGCCAGGATTACAAAATTATTACAGAAGTATTAAAACATGCGCCACGAAACCGATGACCTCCGCATCAGAGGCATGGGCGAGCTCATATCGCCCGCCAGACTGATGGCAGACCTGCCCATGACAGATGCTGCCGCAGAAACCGTTTATCAGACACGTCAGGCAGTTCATCGTATATTGCATGAGGAAGACCATCGACTGATCGTGGTTGTTGGACCCTGCTCCGTCCATGATCCTGATGCAGCCTTGGACTATGCGGGAAAATTGCTGACGCTGAAGGAAGCGTTAAAGGATGATTTGCTGATCGTGATGCGGGTCTATTTTGAGAAACCCCGCACCACGGTCGGCTGGAAGGGGCTGATCAACGATCCGGACCTTAACGGCACCTTTCATATCAACAAGGGTTTGCATCTGGCACGCCGGCTGTTGCTGGACGTCAATAACATGGGGTTGCCCGCAGGCACCGAGTTTCTGGACCTGATCAGCCCCCAGTATGTCGCCGATCTGATCAGTTGGGGCGCCATCGGCGCCCGCACCACCGAAAGTCAGGGGCACCGTGAGCTGGCCTCCGGGCTCTCCTGTCCGGTGGGCTTTAAGAATGGGACCAACGGTACACTGAAAATTGCCCTGGATGCCATTCGATCTGCTTCTCAGCCACATCACTTTCTGTCGGTCACTAAAGAAGGCGTTTCTGCTATATTCGCCACAGGTGGTAATCTGGACTGCCATGTTATACTACGTGGCGGTATCCGCCCAAACTACGATACCGAAAGTATCAACATATCCGCTGAGGAGATGGAAGCGGCAGGCTTCAAGCCGCGCATGATGGTCGATTTCAGCCATGCCAATTCACGCAAGCGCCCCGAGAAACAGATCGATGTGGGGCGGGATGTTGCAGGTCAGATAGCGCGGGGGGATCCACGCATCATTGGCGTTATGATTGAAAGTTTTCTGGTGGCCGGACGCCAGGATTGGCGCAATGACCAGGATCTCATCTACGGCCAGAGCATCACCGACGCCTGTATCAGCTGGGAGGAGACCGAACCGCTTCTGCATGAACTCGCCAATGCAGTGCATAAAAGAAACAGTGCTGGAACTTGACTTATCTGAGTCGCTGTGAAAAAAACTGTTATCTGATACTAAACTTTTGTTTGTCATTAAAAATGGGTCAGGATTAAGAATTCTGCTTTAGTTATAAAACCGCAATAACTCATTTAGAGAGGATTGGATGGATATTCAAGACGAGCTGGCCGAGATAGAGAATGTCAAGACCAAAGGCAAGAAAAAGAAACAGAAACCTTACAAGATCCCAAACAGACTATACGAAAAAGAGCTGCTGAGGCTCCAGGAAGAGTTGGTCCAGCTGCAGGAGTGGATCAAATACAAAAAGCTTAAGGTTGTCGTGGTTTTCGAGGGGCGCGACGCTGCTGGCAAGGGCGGTGTGATCAAACGAATTACCCAGTACCTCAGCCCGCGTGTCTGTCCTACGGTCGCCTTGTACACCCCAACTGAAAGGGAAAAGACTCAGTGGTACTTTCAGCGTTATGTTCCACACCTTCCTGCGGCCGGAGAAATGGTGTTATTTGACCGCAGTTGGTACAACCGGGCAGGTGTCGAACGTGTCATGGGATTCTGCACCGATGAGGAGTACCGCGAATTTATGCGCTCCTGTCCCGAGTTTGAGCGTATGCTGGTGCGCTCAGGCATAATCCTGATCAAATATTGGTTCTCGGTAAGTGATGAAGAGCAGGAGCGGAGATTCAAAAGCCGCCTCACCGACCCCCTCAAGCGCTGGAAGCTGAGTCCAATGGATCTGCAGTCCCGTTCGCGCTGGATCGAGTATTCCAAGGCGAAGGACGCGATGTTTGCCTATACCGATATCAAGCAGGCCCCATGGTACGTGGTCAATGCCGATATCAAAAAACATGCCCGGTTAAACTGCATCCGCCATCTGTTGAGCCTTATTCCCTATGAGGATGTTACACCTGAAAACATCAAACTTCCGGAGCTGAAAAAAGATACGGGCTATGTACGTCCGCCGATCCAGGAGCAGACCTTCGTGCCGGAGTACTACTCCTCGCCTACGGAGACTGAGAAGATGATGAACAAGAAATTTTAAGCGCCACACTCCTTATCGTGAAGCAAAAAGTAAAAGCGGTCTCCCCCCAGAATACGCTGCAAAAACGGTGTATCTGCGGGTCGGGACCGTTTTTACCGCCCCCCGGAAAGCCGAGTCTGCCGGGATAATATCCCGGGGGCTTTGCCCAGAGCCGCCTTTTCACCGACTATTCGAACCCGGCTTTTCTGTACCAGCGTTGCGCCTCTTCCAGATCCTGCTCCACACCCTGCCCCTGTTCATACATCATCGCCAGCGTTGTCTGCGAGCCCACTAACCCCTGGTCGGCCGCGCGTTTGAACCATTCGGCCGCACGCTCGCCATTCTGCTCGACGCACTCCCCCTCCAGATACATGAACCCCAGACCATGCTGGGCAAGAGCCAATCCGGCTTCGGCGGAGGCTTTCATATACTTATAAGCCATCAAAGCGTTAACCGTCATACCCAGGCCATTTTGCGCCATGATTGCCATACGATACTGCGCTTCCGGATTACCCTGCTCTGCCAACGGAGAGAGGGTTTGCGATGCAATGGCAAAGTGTTTGCCCTCGAATGCGGCAATACCGCTGCTTAGCTCCATATTCATCTGATCTCCGATACTCATTTTCACCTCCACCGGTGTACACCGGTACTCCAGACAACCTGTGTCCCAATGGATACAGGTTTATGCGTTGTTGCATCCCACGTTCTCCTATTCTACACGGAGCAAACAGATCATTGCCCCTTTCAATGGAGTGTTAATACATCGCTACCTTGGGGGGGGCGCTATGGAAGCATGTGTCATCCTCTAAGGGTATTTCCTCCTTGCCTGATACCTCAACAACACCTAAGCTTTATTACCAAACACCATGAAACCTAAAAGGATACTGGACACTATGTTCTTATTTACAGCAGCACGAAAACCCCTGGCGGTTGTTGCACTGCTGTTTCTGACAACCGCCCACGCATCGCTTACCGCCAATTTGTCAGATCAACGTTCGGATTTCCTGCTGGCGGAGAGTGCCTTGAAAAATGGCAACATGATGCAGTTCAGGAAACTCAAGCAGCGCCTTGAGGGGTACCCGTTACTACCCTACATCGAATACCGCGAGCTGGAACAACGTTTGTCCCTGTTGGACCCGAAAGAGGCCGCCTTATTTTTGCAGCGCTACCAGGGCTCCCCGATCACTGAACAATTTCGCCGTGCCTATCTGAACATTTTGGGTGAACAGGGCAGATGGGAAGAGTTCCTGGAATTTTATCACCCAAGCGACAACGCGCACAGAAATTGCCTGCAGCTGCAGGCACTGATCCAAACCGGTAAAAAAGAGATCGCACTCAATTCGGTGGAGCCCTTATGGCTGAATGGCAGATCCATGCCGAAGAGCTGTGATCCGGTATTTGATGCCTGGAGGAAAGCAGGAAAAATCTCCCCATCTCTTATATGGCAGCGCATCGAGCTTGCAATGCAGAAACGCAACACCGGACTTGCCAAGTATTTGGGGCGCCTACTTCCCGAGAAAGAGAAGTACTGGATAGACCTCTGGCTCCAGGTTGACGTACAGCCAGAGATTATTGAGCAAGCTGCCAGGTTTCCGACAAGGCACAGCATGCGGGGCGCCATCCTGCTGTATGGACTCAAGCGTCTTGCCCGTCAAAACCCCATGCAGGCGGAATCCGCCTGGAAAGCATTGACCAATCGCTACCGTTTTTCGGACGAGCAGAAATATCAGGCTGAGGTTGCATTGGTGTTGGCCTGGGTCCACCAGGGCTACCCGGACAAAATGGAAAAGCTCAAGGCTCTTTCGGTTAGATCCGATGACCACAGAATGCATGAATTAAGAATCAGGGAGGCTCTTGCCGGGAAGGAGTGGCATCAAGCGCTGGAGTGGATTGACGCACTTCCGGCAGAGCTGATCTCCAAGGAAAACTGGCGCTACTGGAGAGCCAGATCGCTGTATGAAACCGGCAAGACCGGCCAGGCGAACGAGCTGTTTCGCTCACTTGCCAGGCAACGCAGTTACCACGGTTTCCTTGCCGCCGACCGGCTGGGTCTCCCTTACAACCTGGACAACACCCCCCTTTCGGTATCCCGGAAACAAATCGACACTCTTGCCGCCCGCATTGGATTTCAGCGTGCAAGTGAGCTTTTCGCCATTGGCCGTCTCACCGATGCCCGAAGAGAGTGGAGTATGGTGATCAAAGATCTCAGCGTTTCCGATTTACAGGCAGCTGCGAAATTGGCTCAGCGTTGGGACTGGCACTCCCAGGCGATATTCACCCTGGCCCGAACCGGGTATTGGGACGATCTGGAGTTGCGATTCCCGCTGGAACACGAACGTCACATAGAGGCGGCTGCCACTGAAAAAAGTCTGGACAAAGCCTGGGTACTGGCGCTTATCCGCCAGGAGAGCGCCTTCTCCGTCGATGCCGTATCCCACGCCGGTGCTCTGGGATTGATGCAGCTTATGCCTGCTACCGCAAAGGGCACTGCAAAAAGCATGAATCGGACTCCCCCCAGGAGAGAGGATCTATTGACTCCCGCCACCAACATCGATATCGGAACCAGCTACCTGAAAAAAGTTCTGGAACGTCTGAATGACAATCCGGTGCTGGCAATTTCAGCTTACAATGCGGGGCCGCATCGGGTGCTTCGATGGCTGCCTGAGAAGGCACAGGAAGCTGACCTCTGGGTCGAGACCATACCATTCAATGAGACACGCCGTTACACCGAACGGGTCCTTGAGTACTCCGTTATCTACGATAGGCGGCTCGGCAACAAAGTGATGCAGATTAAACAGCGCATGCCCGAGATATTGCCGGACAGCTTTAAAATTCGTAATGCATCTCTGTAGGCGGCGGGGTGTCACTTTTCGCCAAATCAGTTTTTTTCGGTTGATCTCTTGATTCATTCAGCCGCGTCAGGATTCTGCTGATCACATCGGCATCGGTGACCACCTGATAGAATCTATGTCCATATTGTTCGCCTTCACCCGGTCTCCCGCCTTTCCATACACGAACCGGCGCCTCGCGCACCACCAGCCAGTGGTTTTCACCTTTCATATCGGCATACTTACCAACGTAAAATCGGGCTCCACCGGGGTAAATCTCATCTTCCAGCCGAACCACGTTCAGGGCCAGTTCAGACTGCAATTTAACAAAAGCAGGGGTATCCAGCTCGATTCCGTTGACGTTATAACGCATCATCCGGTCACTGCTGTCTTTTTCAAGAATCGGCAGGCCGCTGGCGGCAACCACTTCAACACCCCGGCCCAAACCTTTGGCGAAATCGCTTTTGCGCAGCAGCGCTGAGCAGGATGATAGCTGATCAGCCCTGTTGATTGCCGGTGATATCATGATCTCCCGATCTTCATCCGATAGAAAGGTCGGGGCTTCATTCAGGAAGGCTATACCAAGCCCAAGCTCCAATTCCGGTAATCCATTTTTTCGGCTGTCGACGTTGCGGGCGTCCACCACCTGAAGGATCTTGCGGGCTAATCCACAAGCAAGGGAGACACACAACCACTGGTATTTACTCTCCTCGTATTCGTACAGGCTGAGTATCACTGCATCACCTTCCACAAAGGTTTTTTTCGCCCCGTAGATGGATAACAGCCGATTGATCGGTTCAAAAAAATTACGACTGAAATGAGACGCCGGATTGAGTTTCCGTTTGCGCAATTCGCGAATCATATCTGTAGACCCACGCACGTCTGCTTTCAATACAACGTGACTGCGAATCCTGTTTTGCTCCGGTTTCTGCTCCTCAACCAGCACGAATTCATTCAGTGTAGCGTTGTCGCGCGACAGATCTATATCTGCGGAGCGGGTAAGCACTCTGATACCGTTCATGATCTGGTGAGCGCGGTAAGCAAGTTTCAAATCCCGTCTGAGAACCGTAAAATCGACCAGAAATCTGAGCATCTGTCGATGACGGTAGGCGGCGGATAGTCGCTTTCCATCAACCGTAGCACTATCCAGCAGCCGCATCGTCCCTTCCACATCCATCGGAGGCTGGATACCACGCAGACGCCGTACCAAAGCACGTCTGGGAAGCATATTGGAGAGATAGCTGTAGATCAGGCGTACCGGCAGCCGTCCTTCAAGCTCCTGATACAACGAAGGTGCCGCATAGCTGGCAATAATCTTGTGCCCAAGTCCATGTCTGCGCAGCTCCCGGAAGATTCGTTTCAACAGACGGTTATGGAATTGCGGCCATCGTTCCTGATCCCAGAGTGGAGTAATCTTGATATCCGCTGGATCGATACGACGCCATCTGCGCGGCTCCGCGGAGTTGAGCAGACAGATCATATTCTCCGGTGTGTCCAGCCAGCAGAGATGATCTTGTTCGTATTCATTCCCCTGCAGACTGCACTCCAGCAGGTCGGTGATCTCATGCAGCCCGTTCAGAACCTCCCTGTCCTGGCGTTGCCGCGAAGCCGCAACCCTCTTCTTCCATATGTCCGTTCCGTCCGCAAAGTATGAGATTTCCGCCGGCCATGCATAATCGGGAAGATAATCATGAAAAATTCCGGCCACCAGCCTGTTTACCTGGTCGAAGACCTGTGGATCCTGCCGATCATTAAAGGCCAGTGGATAATGGCACATCCACTGTTCATCAGCCCATACCGAAGGTATTTGCAGGAGTGGATTGAACAGCACCCCCTGGGGAACCGGCCAGTCGATTTCGAGTACCGATTTTCTGATTTTAAAAAGGCTCATCTCCTCCAGTTTCTGAATCTCGCGAAACAGCTTGCGAATTACCCGGTATCGAAAACTGAAGTCTTCCTTGGATAGTGCCACAAGACGTTCGTGGATCTCTACTGCTCTTCCGCTGGCATGCTGCTTGTTTGCATCCCGCGACTGCTGCATCTGCGCCTGCAGACGCTCGACCTCATCGGTAGACACCTGCGACAGAAACTTCACCACACTTAACTGCAGCAAGGATATCAGGTCAGGTCGCGATTTCTTTTTTGCCAGATCCACCGCCACGACCATCATGCCGGTGTATGCCTCTTTAATCTTAACCAGATGCGATCCCTCGCTGCCCGTGCGTGCAGCAGATTTACGGTCTGCGGTGTAATCGGAAAGCTTCTGTCGAATCCATAGTTGAGTGTGGTGCATGAATTTCGGACTCAGAACAACATCAATGCGGGTGTTGTCTATGCCCTTGGAAAAGCGTTCGATACCGAGATCAAAGGAATTTGAAACAGACATGGGGGCCAGAAATTCTCTTAACCCCGGCTTCCAGAAAAATCGCTTTGTTAATTGGTCAAACATAACAGCACAGCCGGCAGCAACTTGAACCGCAATGATCTACTCGCATGCAGCTTGGCATAAGAACCATTCGTCCGGCTAATAAGACTGTGCTGCCCCCGGTGTTCCTTATCAACGCAGCAATGCCTGCACCACACGGTCTTCCAGTTCGATTCGATTGGCCAACTCTGCTCCGAGTACGGAGAGATCCTCATCCAGTTGATCCATCGGTTGATCGTGATCCCCGGTATCGTACTTGTCGTTGAAAGCAACGGATATTTCCGCTACTTTGGCGATTTTTGGGTAAACCTCTTCAGCGATCTTCAATACACGCATGCGGCGCTCATCACCCTGGCTTATTCTGTTATAGACCTCAAAGTGCCCGAACGCGATATAGTCCACCATCACCTGGCAAAATCTGCGCAAAAGATCCTTGCTTGATCGGTCTGGTGTATAAGGTTCCAAACCTGCCAATTGACAGTAGAGCACCAGCATCTCCTGCCGCTCCGCGAGCCATTTGTCAACCATTTCGCGGGTGCGTACACGTCTTTCCGCTACATCATCGTTCTGTTGCTTCGACATGATATCCAGCCCCTTTGATACTATGTTGTGATCACTGCAGTTTTGGGTTGATTCTAACACAGCTCTGCGGCTTCAATGGCAGCAAGGTCTACCATACTCAATTCCAGCTCGCGTGATGTGCACACTATTGCATCACCAAGGCTCCGCAAAAAAAACCGGTGCGTGAATCTTAGGTGGATATAAAACAGGCTGAAGGGTAAAGAGAGGTTACACTTTAGTCATGTGCGGGAGTAAACTGATCTGATATCCAGTGCGGAAAATACCGGAAACAGAACAACCTTTTCCTGGAAATGATGAATAATAGAACGCGCTTCTCCCATTTTCTGCTGCTTGGGATGATTCTCTCATCCAACTCCTTTCCAGACCAATCCGGTCGCTACCGGCCACTGGCCGAATCCATGTTCGATATGATGGATGCATTCTCATCAACGTTCCAGAAACGGATGAAGGAGAAGGATAACAGTTGGACCCGTAGTAACCACCCGGATCGTTCAGACTGGTTGGGAACTATGCCTCTCTGGGGCACAGGCACTCCGCCTTTTAATCCGAATGGCTTACCCTTGTCGCCGATGATGTCACCTTGGAGTCCAGGTGGTATGAACTACATGCCTGATCCGCGAAACATCCCTCCCCAAGCCGCCGGACCTTTCTATAATTGGAGGCAGGCCTGGCCCTCTCCAGGCCCACTGGATGGCGACTGGGAAGATTCCTTCGGCAACATACTATCGATCGGTAACGACCGATTCCGTATTTCCCAGAGTCAGGATCGTTACAGTGAGGGGTATCTGCTGCGGGAAAAAGATAGAATCATCTCCTTGCGGACACGCAACAGCAACATCAAGCGCTATTACGAATATGCGCTCCAGGACAATAAACTGGTTCTACGCGACAGCTCAGGTAATCTTTTACTCTTCCGTCGAATAGACTATTGATGATCGGGATGATCTTCTGATGTACTCCGAAATTAAAACTGTGGTATTTAGAGTGATATAACGACCAACTGTGGTTCACTTCAGTGTGAACCAGGGAAAACGGAAACCGCTATACATGAGCATCAATAAAGTTTGTATTCTGGGAGGGACCGGTTTTGTCGGTTCCCACCTGACCTGCCGCATGAACAGTTATGGAATTCACGTCAGAATTCCCACCCGCCATCCGCAGCGCCATCGGGAATTAATGGCGGGTGGACGTGTGGAGTTGATAAATACGAATCCCTTCGACCGGCATCAGCTTGAAGCGGTCATGGACGGTTGTGACGCCGCCGTCAATCTTGTGGGAATTCTTAATGAAACCCACGCAGGGAAGGACTTTCAACATATCCATATCGAGCTGGCCGACCGGGTCGTGGAGGCCTGCAAGGCATCGGGTGTCAGTCGCCTGCTGCACATGAGTGCACTAAATGCCAATGAATCCAACGGACCCTCCGTATACCTGAAAACCAAGGGCGAGGCCGAAAACCGCACCCACACCTTGGGAAAGCCGCAGATCAAAGTGACCAGCTTTCGGCCGTCGGTAATCTTTGGTCCCGGTGACAGCTTTTTCAACCGCTTCGCCAGCCTGCTTGGCTCCCTGCCCGGCCCATTCCCTCTGGCATGTCCGGAGGCTCGGTTTGCACCTGTATACGTGGGCGACGTGGTGGGCGCCTTCGTTCGAGCACTGGATGACAAAACCACCTGGGACAAACATTATGAACTTTGCGGTCCGGACGCCTTCACACTCCTGGAGCTGGTCGAGTACACCGCCAGACAGTCCGGTTTAAAAAAACGGATTATCGGACTGGGAGACGGTGCATCCCGGCTGCAGGCAAGGATTCTCGGCCATGTTCCGGGAAAACCGTTCAGTTACGACAACTATCTTTCACTACAGGTTAACAGCCTGTGCAGTAAAAATGGTCTGCTTGAGCTGGGCATTTCTCCAACCAGCATCGACACTGTCGTTCCCTACATGCTAAGCGACAAATCAGTGCGGCGCCGCTACCAGCAACTGCGCCGTCAAATCTGAACCCGCCGAATGCATTAACACCAATCCCGATAAACCCCGGTTGCGGGCAACTGCTGCATCGGCCAGGATGGGAATGCGCAGTTATTGCCGGTGAGCGGATTTCCGCAACTTCTGCATTTCAATCTGACGCTGTCCTGACGGCAATCCTGCCAGCTTTTCGCAAGCCTGATAGAAGGTACTAAACTCACCATCAGCGCGGTCAAGCAACAGCTCGAATGCGGGCGTCCACTCTTCATAGGTTGCGACCGATGCCAGTCTGGCATTGTTAAGTTTGCGCTTAAACCAGGCATCGTAGCCGCTGAACCCCTGCCACTCCCGACGCAATTGCCGATAGTCTTTTACCAGGCGATCGAAAGCCGCTTGTTTTTGATGAACCATCTCGGTTTCTTCCAGAGAAGACTCATAAAGTGTTTTCAGGCGCTCGCGGGTCTCCAAAAGTAACTTGATAAAAGCGCTTTCTCTCTGCCGGGAGATCCGCCAGGCTTCACGCTTCTCCACGGGTTGTGTTGCATCCAGCCAGATAGCAACTCCCGCCTTTTGGACTGTGTTGGCAAAAGCTTCATTAAAGGCGCTGTCATCTGCGATGTAGAGACGCTGGTGTGCCAGTTCATGAAATACCAATCCGGCCAGTTGCCAATCATTCCAATAGACAACCGTGCCTGGCAGCGGATCATCAAACCAGCCAAGGGTTGAGTATGCCGGCACCGGCTCCACAGCAACGTCCAGCCCTTCCGCTTCAAGTTCAGCTGCATGAGCTTGCGCATCGTCCAGGCTGAAGTATCCCCGATAACTGGCGCATCCGATCACCGGATAACACCACTGCTTGGGTTCGACAGAAAAGGACCCGGTCGCCACAAGACTCCAGACCACCGCTCCTCCCGTCACAGGAACGAAACTGCGGTAACTTGCGTTGTCGGGCAGCTTGAGAGCATCAGACGCGAAGTTGCGAATCGACTGAGCCAGCAGTAATCGCGCCTTCAACTCCGGACTTACTCGATTGTCTTCAACAATCTGTTCAATTGGCTGACGCTTAGCCATCAAAGAGAAGTGACCCGAAATCGCCTGGCCATAGTAGGAGATCGAACTGCAACCGGTTAGAAAAGTTAACCAGATCAGGAGCACCAACGATAACTTTGACATTTACTCCACCGACTCAACAACTTGGCAGGGAGATTACTGTTTTCGTCTGTTTATACAAAAAAGGCCGCCACTTTTTTCGCGGCAGCCTTTATAAGGTCACTTAACGATTGTCTCTAGCCGGCTTTCCTGAATCCAAACGCTCCCAACATACCCAGCCCGCTAAGCATCAGCCAGGCCGCAAGCGGTAAAGGAACGACGGCTGTACTGATAAAGTGCTTCTCTTCGTACGGGTTTGTTACACCATTCAAAGAAAACGAAAGGGGTGCGCCGGCATCTTCGCCAAGTTGAAGCAGGCTAGATCCACCACCATAATAAAAAAAGAAAGTGCCGAATTTGATGCCTCCTGCAACCTCCGTCTCGTAAGGAGGGGTTCCAGGCAAAATCACAATTCCCGATACACACCCTGACAGTGCGGAAGAACCACACAAACCTGAATCCGGCACAGGTGTATTGTTGCCTGTGATGCCGGGAGCAAAATCAAAACTGTCGAAGGTGAGTGCTGTCTTGTCATAGGTGATAGTCAATCCACCGGAGCTTAGAGGGCTGGTAATCCCACTCTGCGCACCGATTGTCGCCGTCTCTATCCACAAATCGAACCCGCTCAACCCGGTGACAACATCAGTGCTGGGGCCCGTGAGGTAAGCAGTAAGCACACTTTTGGTGACAATAGCCGACGCCAGACCAGGCAGGAGAGTAAGCAACAGCAGCGCGGCCATTTTCACCAACTTATTCAAAGCGACCCTCCAAAAAACAGCAATCGACTTAAACTGCATCCAACAAAACAGCAAATATCATACCTCAAACAGACTTTACAAATAAAAACAATTGGTTGATTTCAGCAGCCTGGCACTCTCAGACACTTTTTCCGTTTAGTGTAAAAAAACCTGACACCAGAGTCTGAATATTTACTATCAATTCGTAACCCAGTCTCTATGCAAATGCTCCCAAGTTATCGCTATCCCCCCCTTGTAGCACTCTCGCTCTCCACCTACCATCGCGGCAATGAATACCTATCTTGTTGGCGGAGCGGTACGCGATCGGATGCTGGGACAGCCCAGCACCGAACGGGACTGGCTGGTTACCGGCATCACCGGAGATGCACTTGTCGGTCTCGGGTTCAAGCCGGTCGGCAGGGATTTCCGGGTATTCCTGCATCCGCAAACGAAGGAGGAGTACGCGCTGCCGCGAGGAGCGGGAATCGACGGCAATGAGCGAGCCCTGGTGGAGCAGGATCTCCGATTGCGCGACCTTACCATAAACGCCATTGCCATCGCAGCGGATGGAGAGATTATCGATCCCCTCTTCGGCCTACAGGACATAGAGGCGCGTATGTTGCGCCATACACCCGGATTCGGCCAGGACCCCATCCGCATTCTGAGACTGGCACGGCTTGCCGCCCGACTGGCGGACTCAGGCTTCAGGATTGCACCTGAGACGCTGGCACTTTCCCGTCAGATGGCAGCGGATCAGGCACTTGCCGACTTTCGTCCGGAGAGGGTTTGGCGGGAGATCGATAAAGCGTTGGGTGAGCCGCGGCCATGGCTTTTTTTCGAGCAGCTCAGAAACCTGGGGGCATTGAACACGGTATTACCTGAACTCGACCGGCTGTTTGGAGTGCCGCAACCGGAAAAACACCATCCGGAAATCGACACCGGTGTACATAGCCTGCTGTCGCTGGAGCGCGCCTGTGAACTCAGCAGTGATCCCAGAGTGCGGCTTGCCGCTTTGCTGCACGATGTGGGTAAGGGAACCACACCAAGGGAGCAGTGGCCGAGACACATCGGCCATGAAATTCGCGGCGCCCGCCTGATCGATGCACTCGGCCGGCGCCTGCGCATGCCCAAACGCTACCTGGAGCTCGCAGTATTCACAGCGCGCTTTCATACCGATTTCCACCGTGCGTGGGAACTGAAATCCGCGACACTGCTCAAAAAACTGACGTCGCTGGATGCCTTGCGGCGTCCAGAGCGAATGGAGCTGGTACTGCTTGCCTGTGAGGCGGACCTGACAGGGCGCCCGGGATACGAGCAGGCGCCTTATCCTCAGGCGGAGTTTTTTCGTCGCGTGCTGCATGCCATCTGCGAGGTGCGCGGCGAGGACGAGACCAGACCAGACGAGGACGGAGAGCAAACCGGACAGCGAATCGCACGCGCCCGCATCAAGCAAATCGATGCCGCCAGGCGGCAATGGACATCGGTAGAGCGGTGATATCCCTAAACAGACCGAATCCAACTTTTCTGCTCTTCGAATCGTTTTACAACCTGCCGCGCATATCCCGCACTGAAAACCCTATCGGTTGCGCTCGCAGACCGCGACTCAGGCCCAAAACCTTGAATCGCTCACCCATTTCTGACGGCAATGTCAGACGCTTCGCTCCTTGCATCAGCTGCAGGTGGCGCTGTACATCCTCCGGATCGGAATCGGCCAGCAGACGCTCCAGTCCGCAACCCATCAGAAAAAACGCCTGGGTGGTATAACCACACACTGCAAGCCCTGCCTCAAGCGCCGCTTCCGCCAGACCGGTGAAATCCACCTGGGCGGTAATATCCTGTAGGCCTGGATGAAACAGTGGATCCTGGTGCGCCCGATGGCGATAATGGCACATCAAGGTGCCTCGCTCACGCTGCGGATGATAATACTCGGCCCTGTTGTAGCCGTAATCGATCAACAGTATCAAGCCAGCCGCAAGCCGTTCAGAGAGTGCCCGTAACCAGGGCGCCGCCCTCAGGTTGAGTTCCGATTCATAATCGACGGAGATACCATCGCTCAACTCCAGCAGGTGCTCCACTGATGCCTGAAGCACATGCGAAGCCACTCCCCAATTGAGCTTCAATTGGTCACCAGCGACTTCGACGTACTGCTCCTGCACCCGCCCTTGGTCCACTCTGAAACGGTGGACCGGCATTGCATCGAGCACCTCATTGGCAATAATCAGCCCACGGAATCCCTCCGCCGGGAAGCCATCAAGCCAGAAAATACGATTCATCACTCCTGGCAGACGTTGTTGCAGCAGCACTTTCTGACGCGCCTTAAGATCCGGACTCACATCGACGATAAGATAACGATCCGGCAGACTGCCCAGCGCCTCCAACTCATCCAGCAGGTCCGCCGCCAGTACGCCTGAACCGGCGCCAAACTCCAGCACATCACCACCCCCCACCTCCTCCAGAACCTGTCGGCACTGCCGCGCCAGGCAACGCGCGAACAGATTGGAGGTTTCAGGCGCAGTGATAAAATCTCCCGACTCGCCAAACTTTCGAGACCCTGCGCTGTAATAACCCAGGCCGGGCGCATACAGCGCAAGTTCCATATAGCGGTCGAAAGGGAGGCGCCCACCAGACTGGTTGATACGCTCCACAATCAATTCGACCAGGCTCTTGCTCTGCCGGAGCAGAGCGTCATCTGGTACAGGCAACCTGCTCAACTGGTCCTGATGTCCATTTGGCGGCCATGGGTCTGTTGACATTTTATTTTCAATCCCCTGATTTCAGGTAAGTTTGATACATTGCTTAAGACTTCCAAATGTCCGTCGGGTTTATCCTGTTAAAATTGGAAAGCCGGAGGCATTGATCTTCTCCGGACAATTGGTGATTCTACCCGAACCGTAGAGTCTGGAGGCATCAGGTGAAGTCAATTGACAACCCATTGGATGGAAAGGTGGCATTGATCACGGGAGCCGCTCAGCGCATCGGCGCGGAGATCGTCCGCCTGCTGCATCACACGGGTATGGATATTCTGCTGCACTACCACCGCTCCCACCAAAGCGCCGAACGGCTTCAGCTGGAATTGACCTCACAAAGGCCGGATTCGGTCAGGCTGGTGCAGGCCGATCTGTTGGATCTGACGGCAGTCAACGATCTGGTACAACAAACAACGGTATGGAAAGGTCGCCTCGACCTGCTGATAAACAATGCATCGAGCTTCTATCCTACGCCGTTGGCTGCAGCCAGCGAAACCGAATGGGACGATTTGATGGGCACCAATCTGAAAGCTCCGTTCTTCCTTTCGAAGGCCGCGGCGCCGCTGTTGCGTGAAACTCATGGGTGCATTATCAACCTGGTGGATATCCACGCCGACCGCCCTCTGTCGGAGCACCCGATCTACAGCATAGCCAAAGCCGGAAACGCCATGCTGGTCAAGAGCCTGGCTCGGGAGCTGGGGCCCGAAGTAAGAGTAAACGGTGTCGCCCCCGGCGCGATACTCTGGCCGGACAAAGAGATGCCCGAGGGTACAAAAGCGGAAATTGTCTCGCGCACCGCATTGAAACGCGCCGGAACGCCTGGGGATATTGCCCGCACGGTTCTATTCCTGGCGCAGTCCGCCGGTTACATCAGCGGACAGATCATCGCCGTAGACGGTGGCCGCAGTCTCCAGCAGTAACCACCTAAGTAACGTTCCTGTGAGGGGAGTCCCTCAATTCAGATCCATTTCCACGGCCCAAAGCCGCTGTTGCGACTTATCGAATGCCTCCCAGAGTGCCTGATAACTGACCCCCTTTAACGGATGCAATTCGTTACCAGCCACTTGAGAAAGCGGCAGCAAAACAAAGGCATACCGGGTAATCTCATCCCGGGGTACGTCAACACCCGATTCACGAATTACCTGCTGACCATAGGTGAGCAGATCGATGTCCAGTGAGCGGGCACCAAATTTTCTTCCGTCCCGAATCCGCCCGTGCTGTTGCTCGATCAACCGGAGACGCTTGGCAACTTCTTGCGAAGAGAGGTCGGTATCCAGCCCGACCACCAGATTCAGGAAGGGGTCACCGTCGAATCCCACGGATTCGCTCTCATAAACAGGAGAGACCCTGAGTTCGCCGAACGCCTTTTCAAGGGCGGCTACGGCCGAACGGATATTGTTCTTCCGATCGATATTACTGCCGAGGCTGAGCCAGGCCCTGACCGTCATTTCACTCCGCGCTCAATGACCACACCCACATCCTGGGCACCGCTGACCGCACCGACCTTGTTCAGGCACAGGCGCAGCCATTTAACGTCAAACTCCTCGCGTACGATTGCCGCACAATTCTCGGCGAGCGTCTCCACCAGCTGAAACTCACTCTGCTCCACAAAAGAGATGAGCCGTTTGGCCACAGCTTTGTAATCCAGCGCATCTTCAATGCGCTCGCTGGCCGCAGCCCTCTGAATATCAGCACTCATCTCCAGATCCAGTATCACAGTCTGCCGGATTTTGCGCTCCCAGTCGTATATACCGATGACGGTATCTATTTTCAGATTGCGTATAAACACTATATCCATCTGAACCTGGACTATCCTGTTTGGTATTGAAATCAGGTATGGTAATGCAGCGGGCCGTGATAACAAACTCTCTTGACCCTTACCCTGCCAAACCCTGACAATCCTGTTTCAAGTGGTTTTCGCCGGATTAGCGATAAATCATACAGCCGCAGCAGATAACATCCGAACAATGATCGACTATCTTTTCATCCCAATCGCCTACCTGCTCGGATCGTTCTCCAGCGCCATAGTCGTATGCAGGGTGATGGGGTTGCCTGACCCACGAACCCTGGGCTCAAACAATCCCGGTGCCACCAATGTTCTCCGGATCGGGGGTAAAAAAGCAGCGGCGCTGACTCTGTTCGGGGACATGCTGAAGGGGTTGCTTCCGGTACTTGCGGCAAACCTTTACGGGGTCAGCGAAGGCATATTGGCGGCTACCGGCATGGCCGCATTTCTGGGGCATCTCTACCCGGTTTTTTTCGGTTTCAAGGGGGGCAAAGGGGTGGCCACCGCACTGGGCGTGCAATTTGGTCTGGCCTGGCAGGTAGGCGGCAGCGTTGCTCTGATCTGGCTGTTCGTCGCCAGGATTCTCAATACCTCATCACTGGCAGCACTCGTCTGTATGGCGCTGGCACCGCTGGTAGTCTGGTTTTTTCGTCCTGCGCCTGAATTGATCGCGTCCCAGATTCTTATCAGTATCGTTCTGTTCTGGAGGCACCGCAGCAACATTCGCAACCTGCTTTCCGGATCCGAGGGCAAAATCAGCGGTTGAACACCCTCTGACACGCGGTGGCTATAACGTCGGCAGCTCCTCCATCGGCCAGCGTGGCCGGGCACCGAACTGCAGGGGTTCAGACTGGCCCGCCCTGAGCCGCTGCCAACCGGCATAAGCGATCATGGCGCCATTATCGGTGCACAATTCGGGACGTGGGTAATAGGCGCGCCCGCCCTCTTTTTCCATTACCAACCTGATCCGGTCACGCAAACGCCGGTTGGCGCTGACACCGCCCGCGAGTATCAATCGCTTGTAGCCTGTTTCATGCACAGCCCGGCGGCACTTGATTACCAGTGTATCCACCACCGCCTCCTCAAAAGCTCTGGCTATATCGGCCTTCAGGCATGCGGTCCCTGCGGCATCACGCTCATTTCTCAATTCACTATTCAGCGTATTAAGTGCAAAAGTTTTTAATCCGCTGAAACTGAAATCGAGACCGGGCCGGTCAGTCATGGGCCGGGGAAACATGAAGCGTCCGGGGTTGCCCCTCTCCGCAAGTCTGGCCAGTTCAGGGCCGCCCGGATAGGGCAGCCCCATTAATTTGGCGGTCTTGTCGAATGCCTCTCCGGCGGCGTCGTCCAGCGACTCTCCCAACATAAGGTAGCGACCTATACCCTCCACTCCCACCAGCTGGGTGTGCCCGCCGGAGACGAGCAGGGCGACAAACGGGAACTCGGGCACCTCTTTCTCGAGCAATGGCGCCAGCAGATGCCCTTCCATATGGTGCACACCTATTGAGGGAACCTGCCAGGACCAGGCCAGGGTTCGACCAATCGCAGCGCCCACCAACAGTGCGCCCACCAGCCCGGGGCCACTGGTGTACGCAATACCGCCGACATCCGCTCCTGTAATACCGGCTTCGGCTAAAACACTCCGAATCAACGGCAGGGTTTTGCGTATGTGATCGCGGGACGCCAATTCTGGCACCACGCCGCCGTATTCCGAATGGAGATCAATCTGACTGTATACCCCGTGTGCCAACAGCCCGCGTCCACCAGAATAAACGGCAATACCGGTCTCGTCACATGAGGTCTCTATTCCTAAAACATTCATCTCTTGTCTCTTGCATTCCTGACTGCTTTACGAGCGTGCAGGGCCATTGGCTGATCGATATATACGGGTCAGGCTAAAGGGCTTTGCAAAGCAACTCAACTACCAGTAAAATTCCAGCTCTTTAGCTTTGCGAAAGTACCATTTATCTTAATTTTTTGAGGTTGCTAATGCCCAACGTACGTGTCAAAGAGAACGAGCCCTTCGAAATCGCGCTGCGTCGCTTCAAACGCTCCTGTGAAAAAGCCGGAATCCTGGCTGAGGTTCGTAAGCGCGAATTCTACGAGAAACCAACCGCCGAACGTAAGAGAAAAGCCGCCGCCGCGGTCAAACGTCATATGAAAAAGGTTTCACGGGATAACCGCCGCTGGGAACGTCAGTATTAGAACTGCAGCTTTCCGTTTCCTTGTATCGGGATATCTGCCAATGTTGAAGACACGTATTAAGGAAGAGATGGTAGCCGCAATGAAAGCGGGCGACAAACGTCGTCTCGGCGTCATCCGGCTGCTGCTTGCCGCCATCAAACAGCGTGAAGTGGATGAACGTATCGAGCTGGATGATACTCAGGTGCTGACAGTACTCGATAAAATGGTGAAGCAGCGCAGGGACTCGATCGCCCAGTATGAGAAAGCGGGCCGGACGGATCTTGCAGAACAGGAGTCGTTTGAAATCTCCGTGCTTCATGATTACCTGCCGGCAGCACTGAGTGAAGAAGAGATCGACACCTTGATCGATCAGGCCATCGCCTCCACCGGCGCCTCTTCCGTCAAAGAGATGGGTAAGGTTATGGGAGTGATAAAGCCAAAAGCCCAAGGCCGTGCGGATATGGGAAAAATCGGCGCCATGATCAAAGCCAGGCTCACAGGCTGAACTTCACGGTTTGTATATCACACAACACCACCCCTTGACCTTATCGGGCTATACTTTCATCGAAAGCAGGACCTGGCATACTTGATGCGGGTGCCAGCTGCCAAAACGCGTTACCAGAATTACCCCGAGAGCAAAGCGCCTCCCTCAGCGGAAGGTTCTCTGCAAGGCACTCAATATCCAGGCGGAATTCGTACAAAGCGTCATGGCCGGAAAAATACCAGCCCCGTTTATCGACGAACTGTTGAATCGGGTCGATATCGTTGATCTGATAAACAGCCGTCTGCCCCTGAAGAAAGCAGGAAAAGACTACCAGGCCTGCTGTCCGTTTCACGATGAGAAAACCCCCTCGTTTACCGTCAGCCGGGAGAAACAGTTTTTTCACTGCTTCGGCTGCGGCGCTCACGGCAGCGCAATCGGCTTCCTCATGGATTACGATCAAATGGAGTTTGTGGAAGCCGTTGAGGAGCTCGCCGCACGCGAAGGATTGCAGGTTCCACGCGAAAAGGGGCAAAAACAGGGCCCCGATTATCGTCCGCTTTACGCCACTCTGGAGAAAGCAGCGCAGTTCTATTGCAGCCAGCTGCGCACCCATCCCGACTCGCAACGAGCGATAGATTACATTGAAAAGCGCGGTCTGAGCGGAGAGATCTTGGCGGATTTCTCCATTGGCTTTGCGCCACCTGGCTTTCACCAGTTAATGGATCATGCAATGGGGGATGCCGATGAGTTGAAGCGCCTGTGGGTCACAGGAATGACCACCGAATCGGAAGGCGGACGGCGCTATGATCGGTTCAGAGAACGGATCATGTTCCCTATTCACAATCACCGCGGAGATACCATCGGCTTTGGCGGCCGCCTGCTCGGGGATGGCAAGCCGAAGTATCTCAACTCTCCGGAAACCCCGGTTTTTCACAAGGGCAGGGAACTCTACGGGCTCTATGAAGCACGTAAATCTGTACGGCAACTGGAACGCCTGCTGGTGGTCGAAGGTTACATGGATGTGGTCACTCTGGCTCAGTTCGGCATCCGCAACGTTGTTGCAACGCTCGGAACAGCAACCACACCGGATCATCTGCAACGTCTGTTCAGAACAGTACCCGAGGTGGTGTTCTGTTTCGACGGCGACCGGGCAGGAGCAGACGCGGCCTGGAAAGCACTGGAAACAGCCTTGCCGCTGATGCGCGATGGCCGTGAGGCTCGTTTCCTGTTTCTGCCCCAGGGTGAGGACCCGGACAGCCTTATCAGAAAGGAGGGAGCAGAAGCCTTCAGACAGCGTATAAAATCAGGGGCGCCCCTTTCCCGCTTTCTACTTGATCACTTGGCAATTCAGTGCGATACAGATTCGACGGAAGGGCGGGTCAGGCTGGCGGAGCGGGCCAAGCCGCTGTTGAATCAGTTACCAGAAGGCCTTTTTCGTAAAATGATGTACCGCCGATTGACTGAAAGAGTCGGCGAACAGATTACCGGATCAAGTGGCACCCCATCCGGGAAGCGGATGAAAGTCAGACCCGGAACATCACTGAGCACAATGCCGCCGGTACGGCGGGCAATCGCCCTGCTGATCAATAATCCGGCCTGTGCGCAGGCCGCAAACCTGCCGGAAGAGTGGAAGTCTCTTGACCTTCCCGGCATTCCTCTCTTAAAAGAGCTGCTTGAATTACTGCAAAGTCAACCTAACATTACCACAGTCGCACTACTGGAACGCTGGCGCCATCGTCCAGAGGGGAAACACCTGGGGAGAATGGCGGCAGCTATGCTGCCATTGCCGGATGCAGGGCAGGAACGAGAGTTCAGGGACACCCTGGAAAATCTCTCCTCACAATCGGGAAATCTCGAATGGGAAGCGCTGGTGGCCAAGGCCGCCAAAGCGGGGCTCAACGAGCAAGAAAAGAGGCGTTTGAGCGAACTATCGAAGAAAAAAGCGAAACTGAGCTCAGCGAAAGTTGGTATGGAAAAGCCATAGTGAATGCGATATAGTGGCGCGTTCGAATTTGGAAAATGTTTCAATTCTGCACATCATACGGGTAGGAAATGGACCAGCAGCAACAGCAGCAATCCCAGCTTAAGCAACTGATCGCAAAAGGCAAGGATCAGGGGTTCCTGACCTATGGCGAGGTTAATGATCACCTGCCCGACGGTATCGTGGAGCCGGAGCAGATCGAAGATATTATCCGCATGATCAACGACATGGGCATTCAGGTATATGAGGAGGCCCCGGATATCGATGATCAGTCTATAACCGACAACGCAGTTTCCACCGACGACGATGCTGCGGAAGCAGCGGCGGCAGCATTGGCCAGCGTCGACAGCGAATTTGGCAGAACTACCGACCCGGTGCGCATGTACATGCGTGAAATGGGCACCGTTGAGCTGCTGACCAGAGAAGGCGAACTGACCATCGCCAAACGAATCGAAGAGGGGCTCAATCAGGTACTGGCGGCACTGGCGACCTATCCGGATACCGTTTCCCGGATTCTGGAGATGTTCGACAAGGTAGAGTCAGAAGAGATTCGCCTGACCGATGTGATTGCCGGCTTCAATGACCCTAACGAATCGGACGAAATTGCCAAACCTGTACAAATCAAGGCTGCCTCCGAGAGTACTGCCAAAGATGACTCTGAGGAAGAAGATGAAGATGACGACGATGACAGAGACTCCGAGGAGGTGGTTGATGCCGGCCCTGACCCTGAAGAGGCAAAGTTAAAAATTGCCCAGCTGCGCAAACATCACAAAACGCTGATAAACAATCTCAGCAAGCACGGCAAAGAGCACAGCAAGACCGTCAAAGCCCAGGAGAAGCTTTCTGCCTCATTTCTGGAGTTTAAATATCTGCCGACTGTGTTCCAGGAGATGGTGGAAAACCTGCGCAAAGCGATTGCCTTCATCCGCAACCAGGAGCGCAGCATCATGGGTTACTGTGTCAACGACGCTTTGATGCCACGCAAGGAGTTTATCTCCACCTTTCCCGACAACGAAACCAACCTGAATTGGCTGGAAGTCCAGATCGATGCAGGTAAATCCTACTCAGCCGCATTGGTTGAGGTGAAACCGGAGATCCTGCGCGCTCAAAAGAAACTGCTTCAGCTGGAACGGCACAGCCAGCTCAGTATCAGCGAGATAAAAGAGATCAACCGCGGCATGTCCATTGGCGAGGCCAAAGCCCGACGCGCTAAAAAAGAGATGGTGGAGGCCAACCTGCGGCTGGTGATCTCAATCGCCAAGAAATACACCAACCGCGGCCTGCAGTTCCTGGACCTGATCCAGGAAGGCAATATCGGTCTGATGAAAGCGGTGGACAAGTTTGAGTACCGCCGAGGCTATAAGTTCTCCACCTACGCCACTTGGTGGATACGTCAGGCGATCACCCGCTCAATCGCAGATCAGGCACGCACTATCCGCATCCCGGTGCATATGATAGAGACCATCAACAAGCTCAACCGCATTTCACGCCAGATGCTGCAGGAGATGGGGCGTGAAGCCACACCGGAAGAGCTCTCCGAGCGTATGGAGATGCCCGAGGACAAGGTCCGTAAGGTGCTGAAAATTGCCAAGGAGCCGATCTCTATGGAGACTCCGATCGGAGATGACGAAGATTCGCATCTGGGTGATTTCATTGAGGATTCCGGTGTGGTTTCCCCGGTCGACTCAGCCACAGTGGAAGGATTACGCGAAGCCACCCAGAACATGCTCGGAGGGCTCACTTCGCGCGAAGCCAAGGTGCTGCGCATGCGGTTCGGCATCGACATGAATACCGATCACACCCTGGAAGAGGTGGGCAAGCAGTTTGATGTAACCCGGGAACGCATCCGTCAGATCGAAGCCAAGGCGCTGCGCAAACTGCGCCATCCGTCCCGCTCCGAGCAGCTCCGCAGCTTTCTGGACAACGAGTAAAAACGGTACACCACACCTCCCGGATTCCTTATAACGATACCTGGTAAAGTGTTCTTCAGTGAAAGCTTGATGATGTATAATCCCGTTCCAGCGGCCTATAACTCAGTTGGGTGAGGCCCGGTTGTTAAACCGGTAACATAAACGCAGCAGGGAAAACGCGAAGCCAGGATGGCTGAGCTGGTCCAGAGCCCCATGGATGGGTTTAAAGTGCGGTAACTTTTTTAGGGCCCATAGCTCAGTTGGTTAGAGCAGGGGACTCATAATCCCTTGGTCGTAGGTTCGAGTCCTACTGGGCCCACCAATAAAAACAATAAATTACGAACTTTCTATGTTTATAAAATATCCATATAGACGTAACCCGATGGGGTCAGATCTTTAATTTATAATCCGGCAGTCCAGTCGTACGGAAATAATTAAGTTCCTGAATCATAAATCAATAATCTGATCTCTTCCGTCCCGTTAGGATATTACTCCCACTCACAATTGCCGGAGATATTATGGTTGTTGACCCAGCATACATCGCCCTGTGAAGTGTAAACAGTTCCATTCCACAGTTTACCGTTCCTCCAGTATCCGACCAGACGATCACCATCTGATTCAAACAATGTGCCTTGGCCATTGCCAAGGCCATCGCGGTACTCACCCTTGTGTCTGTCCCCATTGGCATAAGTCATCGTGCCTTGACCGTGGGGTTTATTATTCTTGAATTCACCGCGATAACTGGCACCGTTGGCCCAGGTTTCAATGCCTTTGTGGATATAGCCATCTCTGAATTCCCCTTTTAGCGTAGTGCCATCGGGAAAGGTTGCCACACCATGCCCATGCCTAATACCGGTACGAAAGGCACCTTGAAATGTTTCACCATTATCGTAACTGATGCTTCCACTGCCGTGAGCCTTACCGTCCAGGCATTGACCGGTATAGATTCCGTCCGGCCGTTGGCCAATGTCAGCAAATCTGTAGCTGCATTGTTTATTAGACTCGCTTTTTCCAGAAACTGAGTCGGAGTAGTTTGCGTCTTTACAGATTTTACAGCTTTGTACGACCAGTTGTGGAGGCTCAGCCTGGCCCGGCCACTCCTCCATTTCCGCACCATCAATAACAATTGTCTGCTTTGGATCCTCTCCGATATACCAATCCACACGCGAGCATTGCCGGGTGTCGGAAATCACTTTAAACCAGTTACCTTTAAACTCCACTGTTGCCTTGCAATCCCCCACCCAATCTTTATGGGTGCACTGACATCGCTCTTTGCCCTGCCCAGCTGAAGCTACCAAAAGCAAAATCAAAAGAGTTAGGATATTCAAGCATTTCACACAAGATTCTCCTATTTGAGAATTGATTAAGGCTAAATCCTACACAATTTGGCATTTCTGACACAACTGCATCCCCGAAACCTTGAAAATATTCAGCCTAAGCAAGCAGCGGCCGGCTGAATTTTTTAATTATCCATCTCACATTTCTCGCTGGAACCAAATGCAATCCAAACCCAGTTCTGAGTAGAGCTGGCGTAAACCGGAATCTCTAACACAACATCAATAAATAAGGTAATTTCCGTAGCAACCTGTCTTTTGGGGAGTGAAATGAGTGGCTTTGGATGAAATGTTTGTTACATGAGATGCAGTAATATTGAACTACCGGACACCTCTGGAATTAAGCGATGTGACAATGGGTCGGCTTGGCGATATGGAGGTTGACATGCGAAAAGCGCTTCCAAATTTACATGAACAGATTGACCTTACTGTTCTGTGCCACGGCTAGATAAGAGGCCGCGCCTGCCCATTCAGAAATCTCTTCGATGAATTCACTTTTTGGCCAGCCGAATAGGTCGGATGTCATCTGACATGCAATAAAAGTGGCGCCCTCTTCGACACAGATTTGGCGCAGATCACTCACCGAAGCAACACCCTTCTCCGTCAGTGTCTTTCTCATCATGTGAGCGGACATACTTTCGAATCCGGGAACATTGGCCATTAACAGGTTCGGTATTTTCCATTCGATCTCACGGAACCACGCCGGACCATACGGCATCTTCATCGGCATGGCCGGGTTGCCCAGCCCGCTTATTTTCAAATCCATCTTCTTTTTCAGAAGGTTCAAGCCGTAAAAGGTAAAAAACAGCGTAACCTTCCATCCAAGTGCGCATGCCGTGGAGGCGATGATAAACGGCGGATAGGCCCAGTCCAGAGTGCCTTTCGTGACCATGATGCTGAGCGATGTGGCTGCAGAGGCCTCTCTTTCCGCCATCTTCTCCTCAAAGCGCTCATCAAACAAACTATTAAAGAGTTCGCTCTCGTTCCGGAGAAAACCATATTTCTCGCTACTTGATTCGACTGACATGACAAGACTCACCTTCCATGATACAAACCGTCCGCTTATTCATCCAAGAAAATCAACTTCAACCCGTTTTAACTTCCGATGATTAACAAACAGGTTGGATTTCAAAGCCCGACCAGCTCTGCATTCCCATAACTCCCTTTCACGGCGCTCAACAGATCGTAAGAATTTGTTTTCTCGGGATTGTATTCCACCAGAAACAGATGCGATGCCTTGACTCCGTTTTGTACGCTGACAACTCCGTCGATACCACGCAACGTCGTTTCAATCTCAGACCGGGTTTTGCTATCCACTTTCTGATCTACATGGATTGTGACATCCGCAAGTTGAATATCCATTGTTACCCCCCTTTATCCATTTTTTCGAGACAACACGACCCTCTCTCCCCTCCCTGGTTAAAAGTTGAAACATCGTTAAATGCTTCTTCCCTCCCTAATATATTTATAGCAGAAGAGTGTGGTTTTAACCGGTTATCCAGTTGAAAAAAGGTGGTTTTTAAGAGACTGACTGTGGCTTGGGAGGAAGTAAGTCGTATGCAGAGACAGGATAGGCGGAACTCACAGGTTAATTGGTGAAAACAACCTTTAGGATATCTTCCTCCTCGAGGAGAGCACAGGCATCATGACGCCAACAGCGTCTCCAGCTCGATAACGGTCCGGTTCAGCTCACCGGAGAGGGACGGCGACTCTGCCCTTTTTTCGTACTGCTCGACCAGCGCTTTGTAGTACCAGAGCGTCCCCTCACGCCCCCCTTTAAAGTGTGTCCAGAGTGCTTCCCCCACAATTCGATAATCCGCGAGAATACTCCGGGCGTTGTGAAGCTTGTCCGCACACGAAACGAGAAGAGCTGATGGAGAGGCGCTCTCCAGACTGCTAAGGTAGGCCAGCTTCCGCCTCTTCCACGCAGGCTTTCGTGCATCGAAGGTGTCTGAGCACTCGGCCACGATTCGGGCGACCCCATCCCCAAAACGGACCCGGATCTCCTCAAGCGTCGTCAGCCCGCCCTGATCCTCTGGCCCATCATGCAGCAGCGCTGCAATAACTTCATCTTCAGAGCCGCCCGCTTCCAATACCAGACTGGCCACGGCAAGGAGGTGCGCCACATAGGGCGTGCCCGATCCTTTACGTACTTGCACATCGTGCAGGCGTGTCGCGAACGCAACCGCATCAATAAACCGTTCTGTCAATATGCCATTCATATTATCGGGGTCCGCTATGCCAGGCCGCTCCAGACCAACACCGGAACAGAGCACGGTTGGATATTTCGGAACACCGCTACTCCAACACTATATCCCAGTCCTTCCATACAGGATCGAATCCGCGTGAGCGAATCATCGCGGCTACTTGCGCCGGAGTGCGCGCATCGTTCACTTCAAACTGCTCCAGCGCCTCATCGCTCACCGTATAACCACCCGGTTCTGTCTTCGAACCTGCACTCATCGAAGTGATGCCCAGTTTGAGCAGATGATCGCGAAATGCCGGGCTCTCGCGCGTGGAGAGGGAGATCTCCACGTTTTCGTTGTAGATACGGTAAGCGCATATCAGCTGCACGAAATTGCGATCGCTCACGATGACATTGGGCGGCTGGCAACCGGCAGCGGGACGTAACCGCGGCAGTGAAATAGAGTACCTTGTGCGCCAGTAGCGGCGCTCGAGATAACCGAGATGCAGCGCCACAAAACCGGAATCAACCCGCCAATCCTCCAGTCCCAGCAGTGCCGCAATACCAATGCGGTGGATCCCGGCGCGTCCCAGCCGGTCGGGTGTTTCGAGCCGATAGGCCATATTCGACTTCCTGCCTTTCGGGTGATAGGAGTTATAGGTGTGGCTGTTGTAGGTCTCCTGGTAAATCAGAACGCTGTTCAGTCCACGCCCAATGAGGCGCTCGTAGTCAGCCTGTTCCAGCGCCTGCACCTCCATCGTGATACTGGCGAAATGGGGCCTGATCCAATCCAGCACCTGCGCAAGATAGTCCACTCCCACCTTCCGCATGGCCTCACCGGTAACCAGCAGGATGTGTTTGAACCCCTGCGCCTTGATCTCCTCAACCTCCTGCAGAAGCCGATCCCGATCGAGAGTCAGACGCTCCAGCTTGTTGTCCACGCTGAAGCCGCAGTAAGTACAGATGTTATGGCACTCATTGGAGAGATAGAGCGGGATATAGAGCTGGGTTGTATTGCCGAATCGCTTACGCGTCAGGCGGAAGCTGAGCTGCGCCATCTCCTCCAGGTGGGGATCGGCAGCCGGAGAGATCAGCGCGCAGAAATCATCGAGGTCACGCCGGCCCTGTTTGTGCAGCGCCCGCATCACATCCTGTTCGCGCTTGGTGTAGATGCGTTCGCCCATCTGCTCCCAGGTATGGTGCCGAAACTCGTCCAGAAAGCTCATGGTTACTCCTGCCGTAGTGGAAACCGGAAGCCGCTGATTCTGAGGTGCGACAACGCTCATTCGTTGACCAGGAATGCGGTCAGAGGGCTGCTGGCATCGGCTTGTTTGCTGACGGCACCCATCCTGGCTTCGAATGCGATGCGTCCGCTGAGTGTCGCCAACCGGAAAGCCTCCGCCATCGCCACCGGATCGCCCGCTACTGCGATAGCGGTATTCACCAACACTGCATCGGCGCCCATCTCCATCGCCTCGGCGGCATGCGAGGGAGCGCCGATACCTGCATCGACCACCACCGGCACGTTGCTCTGCTCGATGATAATCTCCAGCATCGCCCTGGTTTGCAGCCCCTGATTAGTGCCGATAGGCGCACCGAGCGGCATTACCGCGGCGGCGCCGGCCTCCTCCAGGCGCTTGCACAGCACCGGATCAGCATTGATGTAGGCCATCACGAAAAAACCCTCTTTTGCCAGACGCTCCGTGGCAAACATGGTCTCGATGGGATCCGGCAGCAGGTAGCGTGGATCCGGGTGAATCTCCAGTTTCAGCCAGTTTGTCTGCAGCGATTCGCGCGCCAGTTGCGCCGCGAGCACCGCCTCCTTGGCACTGCGCACACCGGAGGTATTGGGCAGCAGATGCACGCCCGGGAGCTGCAGATGCGCGATTACGTCATCCTGCGCCTCATGCAGGTGAACACGGCGCAGTGCCACGGTCACCAGTTCGGTGCCGGAAGCTTCCACCGCCTGCCGCATCAGCGGGTAGGAACCGAACTTGCCGGTTCCCAGAAAAAGCCGCGACCGATAGTCACGGTCGCCAATGCGCAACGGTTCTGTCAGTTTCATGTCACTTGTTCCTTTTTAGTAGGTACTAGGTACTAGGATCTGGGTACTAGGATCAGGGACTTAATACCTAGTACCTAGTACCTGATTTCACCCGCCCTGAATCGGTGCGATCATCAGCACCCGGTCTTTGTCGTTCAGTCGGTAACTGGACCAATCGGAGCGGCGCACCACGTTGTCGTTGACGGCAACGGCGATGCGCTCCGCCTCCGCCATAGAGAGCTGTTTCAGCAAGGCATCAACGGTACAATCCTGATCGAGCACCAGCTCATCGTCATTCAGCACGATTCGGATCATCTCTTCTCTCTCCACTGCAAGCATCACGCCTCTTTGTAGATCCTGCTGCCACCCTGGGTGAACTCCTTCGATTTCTCCGCCATGCCCTCGGCGACAGCCGTGTCCATGTTGGAGATCCCCTTGTTCGCGGCATATTCGCGTACATCCTGGGAGATTTTCATGGAACAGAATTTAGGACCGCACATGGAACAGAAGTGAGCCACCTTGGCCGACTCCTTGGGCAGCGTCTCATCGTGGTACTGGCGCGCCCGCTCCGGATCCAGTCCCAGATTGAACTGATCCTCCCAGCGGAACTCAAAACGCGCTTTGGACATCGCATTGTCACGGATCTGGGCACCCGGATGACCCTTGGCCAGGTCCGCCGCATGCGCGGCGATTTTATAGGTGATGATACCTTCGCGCACATCCTCCTTGTCCGGCAGGCCCAGGTGCTCCTTCGGGGTGACGTAACAGAGCATGGCGCAGCCATACCAGCCGATCTGGGCGGCGCCGATGCCGGAGGTGATGTGGTCATAACCGGGGGCGATATCGGTCACCAGCGGGCCCAATGTGTAAAAAGGCGCCTCGTAGCACTCCTGCAGCTCCTTATCCATGTTTTCCTTGATCATCTGCATCGGTACATGCCCCGGACCTTCGATCATTACCTGGACATCGTGCTCCCAGGCCTTTTTAGTCAGCTCGCCCAGAGTCTCCAGTTCGGCGAATTGGGCAGCGTCGTTGCCGTCGGCGACAGAGCCGGGGCGCAGTCCGTCACCCAGCGAGAAGGAGACATCGTACGCCTTCATGATTTCGCAGATCTCGTCGAAACGGGTGTAGAGAAAATTCTCCCGGTGGTGCGCCAGGCACCATTTTGCCAGGATGGAGCCACCGCGCGAGACGATACCGGTCAGCCGGCCGGCGGTGAGCGGAACATAACGCAGCAGTACGCCGGCGTGGATGGTGAAGTAATCGACTCCCTGCTCGGCCTGTTCGATCAATGTGTCGCGCATTATCTCCCAGCTAAGATCCTCGGCGATGCCGCCCACCTTCTCCAGCGCCTGGTAGATGGGCACGGTGCCGATCGGTACCGGCGAGTTGCGCAAAATCCACTCGCGCGTCTCGTGGATATTCCTGCCGGTGGAGAGGTCCATGATGGTGTCTGCACCCCAGCGGATGCCCCAGGCCATCTTATCCACCTCCTCCTCGATGCTGGAGGAGACAGCCGAGTTGCCGATGTTGCCGTTGATTTTCACCAGAAAGTTGCGCCCGATAATCACCGGCTCGAGTTCGGGATGATTGATATTGGCGGGAATGATAGCGCGCCCGCGGGCCACTTCACTGCGCACGAATTCGGGGGTAATCTCCTGCGGAATGCTGGCGCCGAAGCTGAAGCCGGGATGCTGTTGCCGCAACAACCCCTGCTCGCGGGCTTCCTGCAATCGCATCCCTTCACGGATGGCTACAAATTCCATCTCCGGTGTGACTATGCCCTTCCGTGCATAGTGCATCTGGGAAACATTGGCACCGGACTTTGCCCGGCGCGGGGTGCGTAGATGTTCGAAACGCAGGTCGTCCAGCGTTGCGTCGGCTGCACGCTGGCGTCCGAAACTGGAACTGAGTCCAGTCAACAGCTCACTGTCGCCGCGCTCCTCGATCCAGTTATGACGGATTGCCTTCAGGCCGGTGCGAAGATCGATTTTCGCGGCAGGATCGGTGTAGGGACCCGAGGTGTCGTAAACGGTCACGGGAGGGTTCTTCTCTGCACCGAAACTGGCGGGAGTATCCGCAAGATGTATCTCCCGCATTGGGACCTGAATATCGGGACGGCTGCCCTGTACGTAGATTTTGGTAGAGCCGGAAATCGGCTGACCTGCCTTAGCGCCGATTTTGGCTGTCGCCTCCAGCAGGGATTTACTGATAGCACTCATAGTGTCCCGTCCTCGGTTGAGAAATGTTAGACGAAACAGGGGATTGAACTCGGAAGAGGAAAAGATTCTGCTTCCCTACGCCGGTACAGGCCGGATCAGGTTCAAAGGGTATCTCTCAGCCCGCCCGATGCTCCTTCAAGCCTAACGCCTGTATGAACCACCTGGGGCACCCCCGCTTCACCTGCCCATAATTAGGACAACGACACCGGATTGTCAAATAAATTTGTTGGATTCACAACGCACGAAACAGAGCCGAATACTTTAAAACAGCACCCGCTCCATCTCCGCCTTGAGCTTCTGAAAACCCAGCTCCAGGCCCGGCACTTCACGGCGTATGGCGTCCAGGTCGCCTGATTTTCCAGCCTCTTCCATGGTCAAGGCCAGCTCGCCCAAAGCCTTGCCTCCGACGTTGAGTACCGCGCCCTTGATTTTATGCGCCTGTGCAAAAGCCTGTTGCACATCGCCATTAGCCACCTGGATTTTCAACCACTCGATCTGCTGTGGGAGATCCATCAGCACAGCTTCAGCGACGTCGCGCATCAACTCCTCATCTCCCATCATACGCTGGCTCATCGCAGCATGATCGAACACCTGCTCGGCTGAGCCTGGTCCCTCATCCTGGCTTTCGGAAGCCCTGTCTGCCCGCTGCGGCGCTGCACTCCCGGCACCCTCTTTTAAATTTCCCGGTTTTGGCTGGCATCGTCCGGGCAGCCACTGTTCGAGAATCCGGCGCAACTTTGTCGGATCCACCGGTTTGGCAATATGATCATTCATTCCCGCCGCAATACACTTTTCCCGGTCCCCGTGCATGGCATGAGCAGTCATCGCGATGACCGGAACCGAGCTATCCTCCAGCTTCAACTGGGGATCGCGAATCCACCGGGTCGCCTCATAACCGTCCATCACCGGCATCTGGCAATCCATGAAAACGAGGTCATATCGGCTCTGCTTCAGCATGTGCAGCGCCTCCCTGCCATCGCCCGCCAGCTCTATCTCTATCCCGAACTTTTCCAACATTCCCCGGGCAACTTTCTGGTTGGTGATATTGTCTTCCACCACCAGCACCCGCGCCTGAAATTGGGGCTGCGCCCGGGTACCAAAACGGGTGATCTGCTGCTCACTGACGCTGCCGTAACCGGCAATACAGCACAACCCTTTATACAGTTCAGACTGATTGATCGGCTTGGTCAGATAAAGGTCGAAACCGGCTTCCCGCATTTTCTCTGCGTCTCCCCGCCGACCCCGGGTTGAGAGCAGGACCAGGCGAATCCCGGCCAGCTGTGATTTTTTCCGGATTCTCGAAGCGAGTTGGATGCCATCCATGCCCGGTACTCTCAAATCGACCAACGCTGCTGTATAAGGCTTGCCCGCCTGTGCCGCAATATCAAGCTCCCGCAGTGCCTCCCCGGCATTACCGGCGAGCCTATGTTCGATCCCCCAGAGATTCAGCAACTGGTCAAGCAATCGGCAACTGGTTGCATTATCATCCACCACCAACACCTTCTCGCCAGTGAGATCGGTGTTGTACAGGACCGCTGCCGGCTCAGGCAGGGGCTCCAGGAGCAGCGTGAACCAGAAGGTCGCACCCCGCCCAGGTTCACTCGTTACACCAATCTCTCCCCCCATCAGCTCCACCAGCTGTTTGCTGATGGATAAGCCAAGACCGGTGCCACCATATTTACGGGTGGTGGAGCTGTCGGCCTGGGTAAACTTCCGGAAAAGTCTTTGCTGCTGTTCCGGGCTGAGGCCGATACCGCTGTCTGTGACCGCAAATCGAAGCAGGATTCGCTCATCACGCTCTTCCACGCACTCACAGAGCACGGAAACCTCACCCTGTTCGGTAAACTTGACGGCGTTACCCACGAGGTTGTTAAGGATCTGGCGGATGCGGCCTGGATCACCCCGGTAGCCGCGGCACAGTACCGGATTCGCAGGACAGATCAGCTCCAGCCCTTTCTCCTCAGCACGAAAGGCGAAGGTTGAGGCGAACTCCTCCAGTAGGACCCCCATGTCGAATTCAAGCATCTCCAATTCAAGCTTGCCCGCCTCGATTTTCGAGAAGTCAAGAATGTCATTGATGATACCGAGCAGTGATTCGGCGCTGCGTTTGATGGTGACGGCAAATTTATGCTGCTCGTCATTGAGCGGGCTGTCCAGCAACAGGTTGGTCATACCGATGACACCGTTCATCGGAGTACGGATCTCATGGCTCATATTGGCCAGAAAATCGCTTTTTGCCCGGTTGGCCGCCTCTGCGCCGACCGCCAGTTTCCTGGCCAACTCCGTCTGCTTCTTGAGGTGACGGTTCAGGCTCTCAGCCTCTTCTCTGGCGGCACTGGCCTCGCGCATCATATCAAGCAATGTCAGCCGGTTTTTCTCGAGCTCCTGCAGATGAGCCTCCCGCTCTGCCTGGACATTCTTCAACTCGGTAATGTCCACATAGGACTCCAGAAGACAAGGCCGACCCTGATATTCGAAGCGCCTGACAGATTTGAATACGGTACAGTGACTGCCATCCGCCCGCGGCAGCACTTTTTCCTCATTTACCACCGACCTGCCCAGATCGGTTATGGGACATTGACCTTCCAGGGTTGTGGTAAAGCAGCCATGGCAGACTTTTCCAAGCAACTCGTCGGGGGTACGCCGCAAAATTGTGGCGGCAGCCGGGTTTGTATAGAGCAACCTGTGCGTGTTCGCATCCAGAATCATTATTCCTGCGGGGAGTGAAGCGAAAATCTCCCGCTGAGTGGCTTCCGCGGCTTCCAGCCTGGAGATTGCCTTTTTGTGCTCCTGGATATCATGCCATGAGGTGAAAATCGCGGTTTTACCGCCGATTTCCAACCGGGTCAGAACAACTTCCACGGCAAAATCGGTTCCGTCCATGCGCCTGTGCATCCACTCAAATCGGGCAACTCCGGTACGCAGCGCTTCCTGCACCCGTTTTACGGCACTCTCCCAAGAGTTCATGCCGTCAGGCTGCTGCTCGGGCGAAAGCTGATCCGGAGTTTTGTCGAGTATCTCCCCTCGACTGCAGCCCAACAGATCCGCGCTGGCCTGATTACAGTCGATGAAGCGCCCATCCTCTATCAGCAGATAGGGCTGTGCCGACTTTTCGAACAGGGTCCGAAAGCGACGTTCACTCAGACTCAGCCCCCGGTAGAAATGGTGAATGGCGCCCATACCGGTGAGAAACATCAGGCACAGAATGGCCAATAAAGCAAACAGACCTGAATTGAAATCGTGCGGAGGCGATAGTGCGATGAGCTGCCAGCTGCCGTCCAGTACCGGGAGTTTTTCCAGGGTGAAAGTTTGCCCACTCAAATGAACGGTCGGTTGTGAAAGATCGACTCCTGCCGGCCGCAGCGCTTCGCCACCGAACTGTCGGGTGCGGCGTATCGCCTGCAGCTCGCTGGAAGTGACGGGATAAACCGTCTGCATCAACCACTCCGGACGATTGCCGGCAAAAACGACACCCTGGGCAGACACCAGCAGTGTGGGATTGGGCTGACTGAGCATCCGCTGGTCCAGCTCATCCAGCGATGTCTTGGCCACAGCGACACCCAGCACACTGGCGTCAACCCCACCAACAACCGGTACGCTGACATACAGGCCCCGTTTACCGGTAGTCGTGCCGAGTGCCGGATAGAAAAACGGTCTGCGTTTTTCGATGACCTGTGTGAAGTATGGGCGAAACGCGTAACTGTTGCCGGTGATGGTTCTGCCCCCATCATAGGGCGTGGAGGCAACGACGGTACCTTCCAGATTGAGCAGATAAACCAGTTGGCCTTTTAACGCAGCGCCAATGGTCTTTACAGCGGCCAGCGCTTCGGTATTGTCGGGCTGCAGATCACCCCTGACGGTGCCCTGAATAAAGGGCATACTTCCCAACCCGTTCAGATCATCGCTTAGCCGATTGAAAGTCCGCTCATTGAGCTGGGACGCCAACTCCTGGAGCTGTCCGGCATCATGCTCCGTTTGATGCCTTGCGCTGAGCCACTGTTCGCCAACCGCAGCCACAAACAGTGAAATGAACATGAGGGCAAGCAGTTGTATTCGTCGCAGTCGAAACAGCTGCCGCAGCAGACCATTATCAGACATCGACAGGCGCACCCGTATCCTGCCCTGCTCCTGGCGCTTTATAAAAACACCTTCCTTGCATTTTCGAAAAACCGCAGTTCGCAACCGTGTCTTGGCTCCATTGATGGGTATCCCTGCTCCGCCACGCGTTGCAATCGTTAGGAATAGGGGGAGTCGCATACAGTTTGGTCATGCCTAAGTTAGCGACGGACGGTTTGATTAATTTAGTCCATCGGAACATCCGTTCGCCTTGCCAAATCGGGTGACAGAGTCCAAAGTTTGATCAGGATTGGAGACCGGTAACTGGGTGGATGACGAAACTGCTTTTAATTGAAGACGACGATTTGCTGGGCGACGGCATCCGCAAGATCCTTGTTCAGCGAGGAGACCAGGTGGAGTGGGTCAGAGACGGTGAAAGCGCACTTGCATCCATATCGGACGGTGGACAGGATCTGGTTCTGCTCGATCTCAATCTGCCCGGCCTTTCGGGATTTGAAATCCTGCAGAAGGTCCGCGCATCGAAAAACGATATTCCGATATTGGTTCTTACCGCCCGCGGAGAGGTGGCCGACCGGGTGCGTGCGCTGGATTCCGGTGCCGACGACTACCTGATCAAGCCCATTGATATCGATGAACTCGGCGCCCGAATCAGGGCGTTACGGCGACGCGCCTCTGGTGGGTCGGATGACTTTTTATGCCACGGCAAACTGACTATGGATACCGCGGCACATGTCGTCTCGCTGGCCGGAAAACCGGTTACCCTCTCGGTCCGGGAGTTCGGTTTGCTGCAGATACTGCTGGAAAACCGGGGACGGGTATTGTCGCGCAAGCAGCTGGAAGAAAAACTTTACGGCTGGGGTGATGAGATCGCCAGCAACTCGGTTGAGGTACACATTCACAATCTCAGGAAAAAACTGGAGTCTGAATTGATCCAGACGGTCCGGGGTGTCGGTTACATTATCGAAAAGGCACGGTGACATGGGGCAATCACTGCGTTTCCGTCTGCTCACACTGATCTTGATCAGTTTTACCATCGGCTGGCTGATCATTTCCGGTTTTGCCTGGTGGCGAGCGACAGTGAAGGCGACGGCCCTGTTCGATGCTCAGCTGTCACAATTGGCGGATATCCTCGCGGTAGTAACAACCCATGAATCAGGCGAACAGGATCTGCATCAGTTTGACGCGGATCTGCGGCATTCCGATGTCCCCTATACACCGCTGTTTCAGGTATGGTCCGACAGCGGGCATCTGCTGGTCCGGGGGCCGCAGGCACCCCACTCTCCGCTAGCCGTAAATACAGAATGGGGCTATAGCGACGAGATTCTGAATGATTCACGGATACGGGTCTATACGCGTACCACCGCGGACAACCGACATCGGATTCAGGTGGCACAGGAGGTTGCCGGCAGGCAGATCCAATTGCACGCATTCGTCCGCAGCACGCTGACACCGCTGCTATTGGCCCTGCCGATGATAGGACTGCTCTGGTTTGCCATCGAACGCGCCTTGAAGCCGTTAAACAGAGTGGCCACGGAGATTGGTTCCCGCAGCACGGATAATCTGGAACCCATCACACGTGCACATATCCCTACCGAGATAACTGAACTGATAAACGCCATCAATGGACTGTTCGGCAGATTGCAGGCTTCATTGGAGCGATACAACAGGTTTACCGCAGATGCCGCGCATGAACTGCGTACGCCATTGGCAGGTTCGATGGCACAGATCCAGGCTGCGCTGGATGCCAGTGATGCCCAGGTGCAAAAGGACTCTCTGCATCAGGCGCTGAATGGATTGTCAAAGCTGCATCATCTGATGGAGCAGCTGTTGACGATTGCGAAACTGGAGCCCGATGTGGCGGAGCCGGTGTTCACCGACATCGACCTGAACTCACTGGCGGTTGAGGTGGCATCCGAATATGCACCCAGCGCACTGGAAAAGGGTGTCAACCTGGAACTTGTGGCGCCGGAACCGGTCATGTTGAACGGTGTTCGTGAATTAATCGCGGTCACAGTCAGAAATCTGCTGGACAATGCGATTCGAGCCACCTCAAAGGGAGGAAGTATCATAGTCAGCCTGCTGCCGCAGCCCGGATCTGTGCTCCTGCAGGTGGAAGATTCCGGCGTCGGCATACCCGATGCGGAAAAAGCTTCTGTTTTTGAGCGCTTTCACCGCCTGCCGGGTACCAAGGGCGAGGGCAGCGGACTGGGTTTGTCGATCGTCAGAAGTGTCGTGGCACTACACAATGGAACGCTATCACTGCAGGATCGTGAAAACCGTCAAGGATTGTGTATTAGGATAGAATTTCCCAATAAAACATTAAGTTAACCTCCTGAATCATATTGTGACGAATATCCGGTTCCGCTTAAGCGCCAGTTAAGTTCCATTTGATAGCATCTCCCAAACGCGGATAAATCCCGCGTTACCGAATCAATTCGACCCTGGGAGATGACCAGCATGCGCAAGAATAATTTACTGCTATGCATCTGCACCATATTGGCTTTGCTTGTCGCGATTCCGGACTCAGCGATGGCAGGCGGGGGATTTAAGATCGAAGCGGCAAAATGGGAAAAAGCGAAAAAACGGCTCACGGTCAAGGGGAAAGGCAGAAAAGGAAAAAAGGTAACACTCAGCTACGCTGCCAACGGCGAGGAGATCGGTAGCAAACGAATTGGTAAAAAGGGGTGGAAATTCCAGCAATATAAAATGGAACCTGTTCCCTGCAACATCCTGGTCGAACAGTCGGATGGAAAATCCTCGGTAAAACGCGTCGAGGAAGCGCCATCCGACTGCGATGAAGGGATAGTCGGCAATGAAGGCAAGGGTGATGGAGATGGTCAGATCACAAACGGCGATTACACCATCCTGGCCGCCAATGACCTGGGTATGCACTGTGCAGACCAGGATTACCGGATCTTCAGCATCCTGCCCCCTTACAATGTGCTCAATGCCCAGGTCATTGAAAAAGGTCAGAAGCCGAGGATCCTCTCTGCCGACGATGGCATAAAAGTCACCTATACCTCTATCGAGTCCAATGCTCAGGATCCAAACGGTGCCAACCTCCCTCCTATAGCGACCGACTCGATCACGGCAACCAGCCAGAACACCCCGGGAATAAGCAAATCGAATTTCTGGGACCCTTCCGATTCCAATCCCGGTGCCAACGGCTTTGCCACCTATGAATCCCTCTACCCTACGGGTGTTCTCGGCGCTTTTCCCTTTCTTGCCGATCTCGGGCTGCCTGCGCCGGACCTGGCACAGCTCTATTTCGGAGCGGACCGCACCCCCGACACCGGAGACGAACCCGGAGCGCTCGCTGCACATCAAGCAGCCATGCCAGGTATCACAGCCCCTTATACCGCAAATGTACCGCAGCAGTTTGGGGGCTACATCAAAGACCTGCCGTTCTTCGTCGGCCTGCCCGACATCGGCTACATCGTAAAGAACTTCAAACGCTTCACCGCCGAAGGAATACCGATTCTTCCGGTAGACGATCAAGGTCGTGAAAACCCCTATCCGGTGATGAATGTCGAGGCCAGGAACAGTAGCACCGATGAGGTTCTGGCTCAGGTCGATGTGGTGCTGCCTGTAGCCTCCGAAGCCGACTGCCAGCAGTGCCATGCCAGCCAGGCAGTGTGCGATCTGACAACTCAGTACACCCTTGTCTGTGACGATATCGCCAACACAAAGCCAGGAGTTGCTTTCATCGATATTGACCCTCAAACGGAGCAGTTGACCGAGTCCGTACCTGGAGAAACCGTTGAACAGCTGGTTGTGAATGTGGCGAAGATCAACATCCTGAGACTGCATGATGCGAAGCACGCCACCAACCCGGGGGATACGAAGCTGGATGAACGGCGCAATATCGTCTGCGCCAGCTGCCACTACTCACCGGCACTGGATCTGGCGCATCTAGGTCCGAATGACGACAACGGTAAGGAGCAGACTCAGCACATCTCCATGTCGCGTGCGATGCATGCTTCGCACGGCAACCTGAATAAATTTCCAAAGTTTGACAATCTATTCCCCGACATGCCCCCACCGGGCCAGCGCACTGCCGGACAGCAGGAGGAGATCCTGCAGAAAGCCTGCTACAACTGCCATCCGGGCAAGCGCACCAAGTGTCTGCGCGGCGCCATGGGCGGTGGCGGCATCGTCTGCCAGGACTGTCATGGCCAGATGGCGCAGGTGGGTGACGACTTCTCGGACGGCAGCGGCTCTGGTCAGAACAAGCGAGTCCCCTGGGCCAGTGAACCCAAGTGTCAGTCCTGTCATATGGGTGACGTGCTGCAGGTCGCCGATCTATACAGCAGCGGTATGTTGAACGATGCCAGCGTCAACGTTTCGGACAGCCGTGGCAACAGTGACGGACTGCGGTTGAACATGACCTACAAACTCTCTGACCACAGCAGCAATGGCGGCCCGGACAATCTCTCACTTCTCAACTTCAGCGATTCACGTTTTGCCTCCAACAAGCCGCTATTCCGCCTGAGTGGCGGTGATGATGGCAGCGGCAAGGGCCACGGCGGACTCTTCTGTGAAGGCTGCCACGGCAGCACCCATGCGATCTGGCCCAACGCCAATGCACTGGCCAATGACAACAAGGCGGCGCAGCAGCTGCAAGGCCATACCGGAACCATCATTGAGTGCAACACCTGCCATGCGGGCGATCTCGGTATGACTCTTAAAGGACCGCATGGAATGCATCCGGTGGGCGACACGAAGTTTGCCCGGGAGCATGAGGATTTCGCCAAGAAGAACGCCAATGCCTGCCGCGCCTGCCATGGCCTGGATGGCGAAGGCAGCGTGTTGTCAAGAACTGCCACCCCCCGTTTACTGCAGGCGAAAGAGGATCACATCACCGTCTCGTTCCCTAAAGGCACCCCGGTGGGTTGCGGTGATTGCCATGAGAACAAGCTAAGAAATCCATAAGATGGAAACCGGCATGCGGCCGGCACACAGCCGCATGCCGGTATCAGGTACAACACAAATCATGAAAATGTGAACGATTGGCAGCGCACTGCTCGCAGCCAGTGGCACCGCGAATGCCGCCGCTGTTATCTACATTGACAAGACGGCGTATCATGCGGAGCTGACATCTCCCGGCTATCCATGAAAGTTTGGATCATATCGCTATTTGTACAGACTCCCGCAACCCGGTCGCCACTTCCGTAACTATCCCGGCGGCATGTCTTGGCGCTCAATCCCGACTCAACCGGATAAGCATCTTGCCCATCTCTTTGTAGATAATGGACAAAGGCTTCTTATTGGAAAGAGTTATTATCTTCGCTCCCGGTCCGTACATAAAATGAGATGTCAGATAGAGGTGCGAGGGGGAATCTGATTCCAGCACCTTTTGAATCGCAATCATCGCCGGATGGTCCGAGAAAGCGGAAAGTTCATAGCGCAATTTCCCGATATGAACGCTGTTGTTGTCCAATGTAAGCACCGGCGCCTCAATTGTTCTCAACACCTCACGATAGAGCGGCTTGGTCATGTGTTGGGGCAGGATGAACCCGACCTGCTCCTCAGCCAGCAGCCAGCTTATGCCGCTGTCTCCGGCTACGCTTTTATGTTCTCCAAACGCCTGACACCAACCTCTGAAGTAGGCGGAAAATCGCTGGAGCTCATATTCATCCGTCATGATTCGGTACACACCGTGTCGGTTTCGAAATAAGCGTTTTATTTATCATGTAATATATAAGGAATTAGTGCCCAATTCCATGTCCCTTTATCTCCTTCCGGATATCTCAGCCTCTATCCGGTTTTGGACCGCCGGGCATCGCCCCCGCAGACTGCCTCCAACCACAAAAAAAGAACTCTTTAGATTCATGATGATCAGCCGAAAACAGTTTACACAGCCGGTGGGGGACTCTCGGATCCGACCGGAATAATCCAGAACGTCAAAGCGGACCCGGCTACGGGTTTAACACCTCTGCCAAAACAATGGAACAGCTTTGGTTGGAAACTCAAATCTAGCGAACGATCATCTCAGACATGTCACCTACAACAGAAACCTCCATGCTCCAACGGGATATTTCGGCAATTCAGGATAAACGCCAGGTACTTGAGCAGATAATCAACATCGCACAAACCATTGAAAGCATGCAGACCAGTCTTGAGTCGGTGCTGATTCTCGGTGTTCCGTCCAGGGATCTACCGGAAGAAGCGCTCAATCTTTACAGCTCCATCAGCGACAATCTGCGCAACCTGCCGGTAAATAAAATCAAAGATTACCTGCGAAATCTGGAAGCAATTATCCGGAAGCAACTCGAAAAGATACTGCACTATTCCAATAGTGATCTGAGTTCCGACGACTCGGTTGAGCTGCTCTTTATCTCCAGTGATGGATCAGACCAGAGCCCATTACAGATGCTGGAAGATTTCAAAAGAACGGCGCAAACCGCGGTATCCCTGCGGGTGCTGCTCAGGCGACGTGGCGTTGCCACCGAGGGATCGCCGCTTCCGGTCGCGCGCAAAGAGATCGAGCACCAGATAACACGCCTGGAATGGGAAGAACAAAAGCAGCGCGGAAAGATCCGCCTCAAAATCTCAGAAATGAAAGTCGATATCGAGAGGATGATCGATAACCCGGCTTATCCCGACGGACTTAAAGAGATTCTGCGCGGTGTCAGCAGAAACCTGGAAAACGACCTGAAGAACATCGACCTGGGAGTCAAACTCAGCAGTTTGAGTTTTGTCACAGACGCTGATGAAATCACCGGCATTCAGGACATATCGACAGACGCAGCGGAGCCGGAAGAGAGTGGACCGGCGGAGCAGGCAAGCCTGGCAGAATCGGCCCGCCTATGGCTGAATACACCCTGGGATGTTACCTGGGAAGAGGTCAGGCACAAACACTGAGAAACCGGCGGTGGATACCTCTGCGCCCGGCATGATCAAATGAAATCGGACCCACGGAAATAACGACCGTTAAGTAGTAATCCGAAAATACCTCTTGCAGCCAGAGAGGGGATGATCCCGACAGAGGATCCACCATCACCCACCTCCCCGGATGGGGTAAAACGGAAACCAGTTCGGCAGCACAACCCGGCAGTTGGCGCAACCTCCTTCCGAGTTCCACACCAGCTATGATGACTTGTTATGCATTGTAGATACCCGATCCGCCGATCAGCTGCTCCGGTTTATCGACCGGAGGGAGCATACCGGGTGTGCCGCTCTTCTCATTCTCCCGCCAGCCATCTGTCGTAATATTTCCGTTTCAAATGGCGTGCTCTGATTTGGCGCACAAGCATATATCTCTACATGCGCTCAACTTTGCGGCTAAACTATGATGTATTTTCGGATGACTGCAGGATATTCATCCGTTTGGCTGTATACCAGGTAATATGTTTTCAGGAATAATAACAGGCTTCGTACAGATGAAACTCCACTTCGGTAACCAGCAGCCAGAATCTTTAAGCAAACAGTCCCGTTTCGTCTTTTCAGCTGCATCGGCAATCCTGCTGCTGACGCTGTGGCACGGCAACCTGGCTGCGGAAGAGGAAACCTGGCGTTACGCCCTGGTTCCCGGCGACAACCCGTGGAACATCACCGAACGATTCCTGCAAGGCATGCAGTTGTGGCAGCCGCTGCTGCGCCTGAATAATATCGAACGACCGCGATTTCTGCCGCCCGGTACCGTGCTGAAGATTCCGCTGAGCTGGCTGAAAACAGAAGCCGCCAACGTCCAGGTAAAGGAGGTTGCGGGCGATGCCAGCCACACCGCAGTAGCAGACGGTCAGACCAGGCCGCTGCGGGCGGGCGCCCTTCTGGCTGGCGGTGACATGATAAGCACGGGAGATCATGGCAGTGTGGTTCTCGAATACGTAGACGGCTCGACGCTCATTATCGGTCGGAATACCAGCGTGACGCTCAGGCGGGTGAACAAGTTCTCCGATTCGGGGCTGGCGGACAGCGAAGTGAGGATTGACTCCGGACGCACCGAGAATCGCGTTAAAAAACGGGGCACACGATTCGAAATCAGCACGCCATCGGCCAGTACCGCGGTGAGAGGCACCCAGTTTCGCACCAGTGTGGACAGGCAGGAGACCAGGTTGTCCAGGATTGAAGTGCTGGCCGGATCAGTGGCGGTGGGCGGCGCCGGTAAGCGCCGCGATGTCAATGCCGGTTTTGGTACCACTGTGTTGCAGGGAGAGCCTCCTGCACCGCCCAAAAAACTGTTGGCGGCGCCGGTGATCGAATTACCTGCCGAATTCTCCCGCGCTTTTCCGCTTGAAATCAGATGGGTGGAAGTCAAAGGAGCCGAAAGATACCGCTTGCAGGTAACCGCTGAGGGATACGATACCAGGCTGCTGGACGAAGTGACAACGCGCACAGGGTTGAGCACCGACCTTCTCCCCGACGGTCGGTTCAGGTTGCATCTGCGTGCCATCGACGCCGCCGGACTTGAGGGAGTGGAGATATCCCGCGATCTCCTGCTGGATGCCCAGCCGCAGCCGCCGCTGGCGATAAAGCCGCAGTCGGAGCAGGTGGTGCGCACGGAACTTCCCGATTTCGAATGGAGCCGCCCGCTGGGAGGCAGCAGGGTGCACTTCCAGTTGTCCGCTGAGAAGCAGGCGGCAACGCCGCTGCTGGATCTGCAGGATTATCCGGGCACCCATTTCACCCCTGACGCGTTGCAACCAGGCACCTATTTCTGGCGTGTCGCCACACGCAATGAAAATGAGGAGGGTCCCTGGAGCGCGTACCAGGTTTTTACCCTGAGGCCGGCGCCAGGAGAGCCTGAAGTAGCCAGCGAAGGAGACGACAGGCATATCAGGCTGCGCTGGCCGGGCGCCGGCGAGGGTCGACGCTACCGGGTGCACCTTGCCGAAGCGAGTGATTTCAGCAACCTCACCGAAGAGGTGGTGCTTGCTGAACCGGTCTGGGAGGCGGACCGGCCGTTGATGCCCTCATGGTTCAGGGTTCGGGTAATCGATACCGACGGTTACGAGGGGGCCTGGAGCACACCCCAGATGATCGATCCCGTGCAGCAGCCCTGGTACCTCTATGTGATCCCCACTGCACTGCTGCTGCTGCTGGCGTTGTGACCCAGCATTGAACGCCGTAACGGAATCCTGTTGTGGAAGAGTGAATCATGCCGAATGACACACCCAATGCCTGGCGCAGCCCCGAACTTTTGTTGCTGCTGATGGCTGGCGCCATGGCCGCCTCATTTTCAGTGTGGCAGGCGCTGCTCAATAACTTTGTGGTGGAGCAGGCTTCGTTTACCGGCGCCGAGATCGGCCTGCTCCAGTCATTGCGGGAAGTTCCCGGATTCCTGGCGTTCACCGTGGTGTTCGTGCTGCTGCTGGTGCGGGAGCAGACGCTGGCTATCGCCGCGCTTGCCCTGACCGGAATCGGCGTAGCCCTAACGGGCCAGTTTCCTCACGCCTGGGGGCTGTATACCACCACGGTGATCATGTCCGTGGGATTCCACTATTACGAAACTCTGCAACAATCCCTCACCCTCCAGTGGCTCGACAAGGCCCGGGCGCCGATCGCCATGGGGCTGCAAATGTCGGCGCGCTCGATCGCTTCCATCGGTGCATTTATTTTTGTCTGGCTGGGGATTGAGGTGCTCAGACTCGACTACGCATGGCTCTACCTGTTCGCGGGGGTACTCTCCATCGGCGCGGCCGTGGTTGCCCGGCTGATGTTCCCCCGATTCCCCCAGAAAACAGCTCAACACAAAACTATCATCCTGCGCAGACGCTACTGGCTCTACTACGCGCTGACCTTTATGGGCGGTGCGAGACGGCAGATTTTCGTGGTATTCGCGGCCTTCATGATGGTTGAGCGATTCGGCTTCGGCGCCGGAGACATCGCGCTGCTGTTTCTGCTGAACCATATAATCAACAGCTGGCTGGCACCGCGCATCGGTCGGTTCATCAGCGATTGGGGCGAGCGGCGTGCGCTGACTCTGGAATATGTCGGACTGGTGGTGATTTTTTCAGCTTACGCATTTGTGGATATCGCCTGGCTGGCGGCTGCGCTTTATGTTGCGGACCATCTCTTCTTTGCAATGGCCATTGGTATTCGCAGCTACTTTCATAAGATTGCCGACCCGGCAGACATTGCATCCTCTTCGGGAGTGGCTTTTTCCATTAACCACATCGCCGCGGTAATCATACCGGTGCTGTTCGGCATTCTCTGGCTGACCTCTCCCGCTGCGGTATTTCTGGCTGGAGCCATAATGGCGCTGATCTCACTGGGGCTGGCCCGACTGATACCGGACGATCCGCAACCCGGATTCGAAACCACACTGATCGAAGCGCCCCTGTCCGAAAACAGCTGAATAATTCACCGACCCACAGCCGGAAGGTTTACTGATTCCCGGGATATGATTCCTGGCTGTCCGGTATGCCGGGAGCAGAGGACTGGGGTGCAAACAGGGCTATAATCAAATATAAAGGAGCCAAAGAGGGAGACGGTTATCATGGTATTACTCAACAACGACGATCCTCTCTACCGCCTGTTGAGGGAGGGACTGGTGGAAGAGTTCAACCGGCGACGGCGCGATGGAGATGAGTGCGATCTCAGGGCCTGTGACCTGAGAAGCCTGGATTTACGCAAGTTGGATGCCGCCGGGATGGATCTTCGCGACTGTTATCTGCGCCAGGCCGATCTGCGGGGTGTGGACCTGACCCATACCAATCTGGAAGGATCCAGCATCAACGGCGCAAAAATATCGGGCACCCTCTTTCCTGTCGAATTGAGTGCAGAAGAGATCACACTCTCCCTGCTGCATGGTACCCGTATGCGCTACCGCAAATAGGTCCATACCATGGGATACTATTCACTTTTATCCTGCTGCAGACCCGCTGCGCGAATGCTGACGGCTACCTGAGTCGCATACCAGACAGGCTGCTCACGGGCCGGGCCATAGCCCATCTGCAGCGCCTGCTGAGCCTCACTCTTCAGCTTCGGATTATTACCCTCCAGCGTGAGGTCGATCAGCATTGCCACGGGTGAGGGCAGGGGCCCATCGTCGATCGCCCGCTCCCTCAGGATCCCAGGCAGCAACAGCTTATCGGTTCGCTGCCAGCCGTTCTCCCGGAAAAACCGGCGCCAAGCCTCTTCCACAATTTTCATGGAGAGTGCCAGATCCTCGCCGGAGCCGGTCAGTTGCGCCCAGTCATGCAGTCCGCCCGCCACATAAACATAATCCTCCAGCGCCGCGCTGCCCAATTCGCCGCCGTATCCACGCGCGCGCTGCAGGCGCCTGCCATCCCATAATCTGGTAGCGAGGAAATCACGCAGCCGGCGTGCGGCCTCCCGATAACGCTGATCATCCAGCACCCGGACTGCATCCACCAGCGCCGACAACATCAGGCCGTTCCAGGCAGCCAACTGCTTCTCATCCCGGGGATGGTCCCTGACCGAACGCGCTAAGCTCAGCTTCTGTTTTACCCGCTGCTCCATCGCCCGCAACCCATCAACGGCGCGGTCATCTTTTCCGGCCAGCTCCCCGACACGGGTTTCATCGACCGGCAGCCAACCGCCTGCGGTCACCTCGCTGCCATGCAAGCGCCAGCGCTTCCGGGCGAATGCCAGCTCATCTTCATCCAGCGCTTCATCGAGCAGCTGTTCCGTCCAGAGATAACCGCCCCCCTCCACATTTTTCGGATCCACCGCCGACAGGCTGGCAATGAATCCGCCATCGATTCCCTGCAGCCGGGCAAGTGCGAAATCCAGCGTGTCACGCGCAACGTCGAGATAGTCCGGTCGATCAAGGACCTCCGCCGCTTTGAAATAGAGCCGGGAGAGCAGCGCCTGGGTATAAAGCATTTTTTCGTAGTGGGGTATCTGCCAGCCGGGATCAACGGTGTAACGAAAAAAGCCGCCGCCTATATGGTCACGCAACCCCTTCCCGGACATCTGATCCAGCGTCAATTCGATCAACTCGCGCAGCCTTTGATCGGGCATGGCCTTGAGCCTGTCCAGCAGCACCGACCACTGGGGCGCTATCGGAAAGCGGCTTTGCCGCCCGAACCCCCCCTCCATGTCGTCTCCAAGGGAGAGAGCCATCCTGACCAGATCGGCATGCAGAGTTTTTACATCAATTGGATCGGAAGCTGGAACGGGCTTTTCCGATGCCATGGCGAGTGACGCGTTTCGTGCGGTCTCACCAAGCTCGTCGGCACGCTCCTGCCAGAGTTTCCGCAGCCTTATCAGCAAACCCATGAACGACTCTGTCGGCGCATAAGTCAGACCCACCAGCGGATATCCGTCCGGGGTCAGAAACACATTGAGCGGCCAACCGGCGCTGCCGCGGGTGCGCTTCACGAAATCTATCAGGTGACCATCCAGCGCGGGCTCCAGTTCACGGTCCACTTTGACAGGTATGAAATATTGATTGAGCAGTGCAGCGACTTGCGGGTTTTTATAGCTCTCCCGCTGCATCACATGGCACCAGTGACAGGCGAAGTATCCGCTGGAGATAAACAACGGCTTGTTGCCCGCCTTGGCTTTTGCCAGCGCCTCTTCGCCCCAGATCTGCCAAGCTACCGGGTCATCGCCATGCATCGCGAGATAGGGGGATGGATGTTGCTGCAGCTGATTGAGCAGTCCCGCCGGGAGCGATGAGGAGAGCAGGAGCAGTACGCTAAGGAGCGGTAATCTGAGCATTGGACAACTCTGTCTGAATACCCCCGCCACCGGGGACTCTTTGTGTGAGACCGCCAATCGCGCTCAGGGTTGCAGTGAATAATGGCGATATTGGGCTTGCCGTGTCAGTTCAAACTCACTGGGAAAAACCGGGCAGAGGGCAGAGGGCAGAGGGCAGAGGGCAGAGGGCAGAGAGATTGTGATCGATTTTCGGCTCCGCCTCTACCCCTGTCTTGGCAAAACCATACCTGACTATCTCTCAAGATCAGCTATCTTCAAAATTTGAAAGCTCTTCAAATAATTCTTTCCTCGGCCCTCGGCCCTGTATTTCCTGTTGTTCCTGACTCGGTCCTGTATCTCCTAGTGTTCCTAGTCCGTATCCAGCTGCTCCAGGATGTTTCTCGCCACGTTCACCTGATCCTTGTTGCCTTCAGCCAGAATCTCGTAAAGCAGCTTGCGCGCCCCTGCGCTGTTTCCCTCATCACGCAGCTGCTGCACTTCACGCAGCTTCTGCTCAACGCGTGCACCCTCGGCTGCATCTCTATTCCCGCTCTCCCTTTCCCGTTTCTCGTTCTCAGCAGCCTCTTCGGCTTCAATCGCATCGAGTTCCGCGTCCAGCTCCTCTTCGGTCATAGGCACATAGCGATCCGGATCCGGTTTCCACTTGTCATTGTCCGGGGAGGGGTCGCCGTCGAAAGTGATTCCATTTAACTGATCGAAGTTTGATTCCGTGCCGGTGGAGGCTGCAGCCGTTGACCGGACAACAGGCTTGGGCGCGGCACTGCTGCCATCTTCCCCGGCCTGCCTCCCCTCCTGCAGACGCTTGCCGAACAGCCGGGACGCAATCACACCCGCCTCAAACAGCAGCCACATGGGCAGCGCCAGCAACGTCTGGGAGATGACGTCCGGCGGTGTCAGGAGCATACCGATAAAGAATGCCCCGACAATGATGTAGGGCCGCTTTTCGACAAGTTTTTCCGGCGTCGTCACCCCCATCCAAACCAAAATGAAAGTAGCAATAGGCACTTCGAACGCCATACCGAAAGCAAAAAACAGCGTCAGGATAAAATCGAGATACTTTGCAATATCGGTGGCAACGGTAACGCCATCCGGCACCGTGCCGGTAAGAAACGCAAATACCAGGGGGAAAACCACATAGTATGCAAACAGCATCCCGATATAGAAAAGAAGGGTGCTGGATGCGACCAGCGGCACCACCAGCCGCTTCTCATGCGCATAGAGCCCCGGCGCGATGAAGGCCCACATCTGGTACAGGGTATAGGGTATGGAGAGAAAGAACGCAGCCACCAGGCTGAGCTTGAAAGGTGTCAGGAACGGCGATGCCACCTCGGTGGCAATCATGCTGGTCCCGGCGGGCAGATGAGCCATCAACGGAGTGGCGACCCAGATATAGATATCGTTGGCGAAGGGGAACAGGCACAGAAAAAAAACCGCCACCACCGCCAGCGCACGCAACAACCGGTCGCGCAGCTCAAGCAGGTGGGAAACGAAGGGTTGTTCCTTGAAGGAATCGCTATCCTGATCGTTTGTTGTCATTGCTCTGCTTGCTGGTGACCTCTGCAGTATCACCAAAGCGGGTATAGGACTCATTTTCAGAGCCGAATCTCTTCTCACCTTCACGCATGCTGCTGCCGACTTCTTCTTTCAGCTCCCGCATACCGGAAGCAGTCTCCTCAATCACATCCTGCAGCGGATTGAGCTGTTTTTTCTGTTTCTCCAGAATCTCCTTCAGCTCCTCAGCCTTGATCTCCTTATCAATCTCGGACTTGACCGCGTTCAGCATGCTGCGTCCCTTACCCAGCCATTTACCTGCGGTATACGCCAGCTTTGGCAGACGTTCCGGGCCCACTACGACCAAGGCCACCAGACCTATCAGCATCAGCTCCCAGAATCCGATGTCAAACATGGTGTCAGTGCTTCAATTACGGAGAAAACAGATTGAACCTCAGGATTTCTCTCTCTCCTTCCGATTCACCTCACCCTCGATGACGCTCTCCTCGTCGGCCTTTTCAAGCCGCTGCTTGTCCGCCTCGTCGCCCTCTTTCATGGCTCCCTTGAAACCCTTCACCGCATTGCCCAGATCGGATCCAATGTTTTTCAGCCGCTTGGTCCCGAACAACAGTAATACGATCACCAGCACAATCAACAACTGCCAGATACTGATTCCACCTATACCCATGATCTCTCTCCAAAACGCTATATTTTTCACGGGCCCGGGTTCACCCGCTCAAGAAAATCGTCCACTAACTGGTTGCATCCCGATACGATGCTTCGATGATACCCTAAAAAGGTTATTGCGTATCGCGCCCCGCCTTCTCTTCCAGACCGGAGAGGCCAAAGCGGCGATCAAGCTCCGCCAATACCAGTTCAGGCCCCAAGCCTTGCTGTGCCAGCAGAACCATGCTGTGAAACCAAAGATCCGCCACTTCGTACACCAGCTTTTCCGGCACGCCGTCTTTGGCCGCCATAACGGTTTCCGTCGCCTCTTCGCCTATTTTTTTTAAGATGGCATCCAGTCCCTTGGCATAGAGCCCAGCCACGTATGAACTCCCGGCGTCAGCATTTTTGCGCGCCTCCAGCACCTCAGCCAGACGCGCGAGTATATCCTTCTCCATTACAGCCTTACCTCAACACCGCGCTCGGCCATATAGCGTTTTGCTTCACCTATGCTGTACTCGGCAAAATGAAATATGCTTGCGGCCAGTACCGCATCCGCCATGCCTTCCACCACGCCATCCACCAGGTGCTGCAGATTGCCAACCCCGCCGGATGCAATGACGGGAATATCAACCGCCTCGCAGATGGCGCGGGTAAGCGCCAGATCGAAGCCGATCCTGGTGCCGTCCCGGTCCATACTGGTCAGCAGGATCTCACCGGCACCGTACCCCGCCATTTTGCGCGCCCAGGCAACCGCATCCAGCCCGGTGGGCTTGCGTCCCCCATGAGTGAATATCTCCCACTTCAAGGACTCACCCTGAGCACTCACCTGCTTTGCATCGATAGCGACGACTATGCATTGCGAGCCGAATTTTTCAGTGGCCTGCCGTACGAATTCGGGGTTGAATACCGCAGCGGTGTTGATCGCGACCTTGTCCGCGCCAGCGTTGAGCATGCGCCGAACATCATCCACGCTGCGTATTCCTCCACCTACGGTCAGCGGAATGAAAACTTCTCCGGCAACCTGTTCCACCACATGCACAATGGTATCCCTGTCATCCGAACTCGCGGTGATATCGAGAAAAGTGATCTCGTCGGCACCCTCCTCATTGTAGCGGCGCGCCACCTCAACCGGATCTCCGGCATCCCTGATATCGACGAACCTGACCCCTTTCACCACGCGTCCGGCGTCAACGTCAAGACAGGGAATTATTCTCTTCGATAACATTGGGTTCAGTTTATCCGCACAGTCTGTCAGCCAACTTCTGGCCCTGGGCGAAATCGAGCGTTCCCTCGTAGATCGCCCGCCCGGTGATCGCTCCCATAATACCTGAAGCCGCCACCTCGCAGAGTGCGCTGATATCATCGATATCGGTGATGCCGCCGGAGGCGATCACCGGAGTGGATACAGACTCGGCCAAAGCAGCGGTTGCGGCAATATTCGGGCCGGTCAACATACCGTCCCGGCCAATATCCGTGTAGACGATCGCCGATACGCCGTCCTGCTCGAAACGCTTGGACAACTCGGTAACGGGATGTTCGGTTACGGTGGCCCAGCCGTCAATCGCAACCATGCCATTGACCGCATCCAGCCCGACAATGACATGGCCGGGAAAATTCCTGCAGGCCGTTGTCACAATAGCGGGCTCCTTGACCGCTTGAGTACCGATGATCACATACTCCACACCTACCGTAAGGTAAGCGGCCATCGTCTCCTCATCGCGGATCCCACCCCCCACCTGAATTGGCAGATCGGGAAAGGCGGCGGCTATCTGGCTGATAATATCGCCATTGACCGGCTTGCCGGCAAAGGCACCATTGAGGTCCACCAGGTGCAGTCTGCGTGCACCGGCTGCCACCCAACGCCCTGCCACATCGACCGGATCACTGGAAAATATAGTTTCGTCATCCATGCGCCCCTGTCTCAGACGAACGCAACGGCCATTTTTCAAATCAATTGCGGGTATCAGTAACACGATCGACAACCTCGGATAGGTTAGGGCCTGTTAGCACTATGTTGAGTCAGACGTCCCAGCGAACGAAATTCTCAAGGAGTTTGAGGCCGACATCGGCGCTCTTTTCCGGATGAAACTGAGTTGCAAAAAGATTTCCTCTGGCAACTGCACTGGCAAAGGTAACTCCATATTCCGTGGTGCCCGCCACCAGATCCCGATCCTTGGGAACAACAAAGTAGCTATGTACGAAATAGAAACGGCTGGCCTGGGGTATGCCCTTCCACAGCGGATGATCTCCCCTTTGGTGGACCTGGTTCCAGCCCATCTGGGGGATTTTCAATCGCAGCCCCGCGCTCTCCATTCCGTTGGAAAAACGGCGCACGTCGCCCTCCAGCAGTCCCAGCAGTTTGGTACCGCCATTCTCCTCACTGAATCCCATCAGAACCTGAAGTCCCATACAGATCCCGAGAAAAGGCTTGGTCCGCGCCGCCTCCAGCACCGCACGATTCAGCTGGTGATCGGAAATCGCGGCCATACAGTCACGCGCAGCTCCCTGCCCCGGAAAAACCACCCTGTCCGCAGAGAGAATCAGATCCGGGTCATCGGTTACATACACTCTGTCACCCGGCTCAACAACATGTTCAACGGCTTTCGAGACCGAACGCAGGTTGCCCATACCATAGTCGATTACACTAATGATTTTCGACATATCGAGAAATTCCGGTTTTCAGAGCTTGCCTTTGGTGGAGGGAAGGATGCCGGACATACGCGGATCCGGCTCCAGCGCCATGCGCAGGGCACGACCAAAAGCCTTGAACAGCGTTTCCGCGATGTGGTGGGCATTGCGGCCCTTCAGTGTATCTGCGTGCAGCGTGACGCCGGCGTGATTGACAAATCCCTGAAAAAATTCATAAAAAAGTTCGGTGTCGAACCCACCGATCTGAGCACGCGGAAATTCAACGTTGAACTCAAGTCCGGGCCGGCCGGAAAAGTCGACAACCACCCGCGTAAGCGCCTCGTCCAGCGGAATATACGCATGTCCGTAGCGGCGAATACCTCTCTTATCCCCCACGGCGCTTGCCATCGCCTGACCCAGGGCTATGCCAATATCCTCGGTGGTGTGGTGTCCATCGATGTGCAGATCGCCCTTTGCCGCTATATCCATGTCGATCATACCGTGGCGCGCGACCTGGTCCAGCATGTGCTCCAGAAACGGCAGCCCCGTATCCAGCCTGGATTCACCGCTGCCATCCAGGTTGATGGCAACTCGAATCCGGGTCTCCAGAGTGTTGCGTTCCACTTCCGCTTTGCGCTGCATTATTGTGGCTCCGCCGGGTGAAAGAGAATTATACCAGTCGGCCTATTTTATTCGAACAACCGGACAAATGCAGGCTTCCCGATAGAAAATTTAAGGTCACCACTCGTCCGTGCCATGGTGAACCCGTTTGGCCAGAACAGTAGTTTCAAACGAGGGTGAGGACAAAGGGCCCGGGAATAACCGATCACAGCTGTTCTTGATCCTCTGCCCTTGGCCCTGCTTATACCCATAGAGTTTGATCAGCTACAATTTGAATTCTATACCTGAAGCCAGAAGGTTACCGGTCCGTCATTGGTAAGTGAAACCTGCATGTCCGCCCCAAATATACCCCCGGCAACCGGAGCGTGACTTTCCGAGGCACATGCCAGCAAGTGGTCGAAAAGCTCCTCTCCCTGATGCGCGCCGGCGGCCCGGGAGAAACCTGGACGGGTTCCCTTGCGCGTGTCAGCGACGAGAGTGAACTGGGGTACGAGTAGCAGCCCGCCTTCGATCTGCGCCAGACTGAGATTCATCCTGCCCTTTTCATCGGCAAAAACACGATACCCCAGCAGCCGTTCCAGCAAGCGTTCAGCACTGCGCCGATCGTCACCCCGCTCAACGCCGACCAGAACCAGCAATCCCTGTCCGATAGCGGCTATCGACTCACCACCTATCTCTACACGCGCCCGGCTTACCCTTTGTAAAAGAGCGATCATCGACTTTCCCGCTGCATTCTGGCGTAATACCGTCTACAGCACAAAAAACCGTTAAAATCAGGGTTTTCCCGCCCCATTTTTCAGATTTCTCCTACAAAATTTTGTGCGATACGTCGATACTTGATTGTCCGCAAGGGTGTAGACTGTAATCGTCGCCAAATCAAGGAAGTCCAGGGACAGATCAACTGTTACATGGATGATTCCACGGACCGGATACCCTTTGCCAACCAAGCCCGGCGACACGGCCCTGGTAGCATGGATAGCTACCAGGGTTTTCTTTTAACCGGAATATTCTCTCTTCTCCTGCCGCCAGGTTCACTCCACTCCCTCGCGTGAAGCCCTTTTCCGTTCCGTCTCTTTCAGCTGGCGTTTACGAATGCGAATTTTCGCTGGCGTGATCTCGACCAACTCATCCGATTCAATGAATTCAAGCGCCTGTTCCAGCGAAAAGACAACCGGTGGAGTCAACAGAATGTTCTCATCGCTGCCGGCGGCGCGAATGTTGGTGAGCTGTTTGGCTTTCAGCGGATTCACGGTCAGATCGTTGCTGCGCGCATGAATTCCCACCACCTGCCCTTCATAAACCTCGTCCCCAGGCTTGAGGAACAGGCGGCCACGTTCCTGTAGATTGAACAGCGCGTAACCCAACGCCTTGCCGATTCCATTCGAAATCAAAACGCCGTTCTTGCGCGGTGCAATACCGCCACGATGAGCCCGGTCGTACCGGTCAAATACATGATAAATAAGACCTGTACCGGAAGTCAGAGTCAGAAATTCTGTCTGAAATCCGATCAAACCACGTGAAGGTATGACATAGTCCAGGCGCACCCGGCCCCTGCCATCCGGAACCATGTCGCTCAAATCCCCGCGTCGTGCACCGAGAGCCTCCATAATCGATCCCTGATGGCGTTCTTCTATATCGATGGTCAACTGCTCGTAGGGTTCGCATATTTCGCCGTCAACCTCCCGGAATATCACTTCCGGACGTGAAACCGCGAGTTCATAACCCTCACGGCGCATGTTTTCGAGCAAAATCGAAAGGTGCAGCTCGCCGCGGCCGGAAACACGGAACTTCTCCGGGTCATTACCCTCTTCCACCCGCAGCGCGACGTTATAGAGAAGTTCACGTTCCAGCCGCTCCTTTAATTGCCGGGAGGTCACAAACCTGCCTTCACGACCGGCGAAGGGGGAGTTGTTGACCTGAAAGGTCATGCTGACGGTAGGTTCATCAACAGCAAGGCTGGCAAGCGCTTCGACCTGCTCAGGATCACAGAAGGTGTCCGACACGTTCGGCGCTTCCACCCCGGAAATCGCGACAATATCTCCTGCTGCCGCCTCTTCAACCTCGACCCTCTCCAGCCCGAGAAACCCATACACCAGTCCGATTTTGGCTCGGTGCTGGCCGCCATCCCGCTTGGCGACCATGATCGGCATGTTACGACGCACCCGCCCCCGGGTGATCCGTCCTATGGCGATCGCACCGACGTAACTGTTATATGCCAGTGTGGAAACCTGCATCTGAAAAGGACCTTCGGGATTGACTTCAGGAACCGGACAGTGATCCACAATCGCCTGAAAAAGCGGAGTCATGTCCCCTGCCTTGACATTAGCATCCAGACCGGCGTAACCGTTAATAGCCGAGGCGTAGACGATAGGAAAATCGAGCTGTTCGTCACTTGCTCCAAGTCGATCGAACAGATCAAAAGTCTGATCGACCACCCAGCTGGGGCGGGCCCCATCACGATCAATCTTGTTCACCACCACAATGGGCTTCAGGCCGTGCTTGAAAGCCTTCTGAGTGACAAAGCGGGTCTGGGGCATGGGTCCCTCAACCGCATCGACCAGTAACAGCACCGAATCGACCATGGAGAGCACACGCTCCACTTCGCCGCCGAAGTCTGCATGGCCGGGCGTATCGACGATATTGATGCGATAGTCACCCCAGCGGATTGCGGTGTTTTTGGAGAGGATGGTGATGCCGCGCTCTCTCTCCAGGTCATTGGAATCCATGACCCGCTCAACCGGCCCAAACCTGTCCCCCAGCGTTCCGGACTGTTGCAGCAGCTGATCCACCAATGTGGTCTTTCCGTGGTCTACGTGGGCGATAATTGCGATGTTGCGAAGGTTGCTGATCATGAGAGCAGTGAGCCGAAGTGGAAAAGGGCGCCGATTATAGCGGATTCTGCCCCAATCACAGTGATTTCCTTTCAGCCTTTTGTAATCAGCTGGTTAAGTTGCGTTCATCATACTGTGGATTCATGTTTTCAGATATCGCTTTGTCGATGAAAATAAATCCTGATTATTCACAGATACTGTGGATAACTTTGTGGATAGCATGCGAAAACAACACCTAATACCGCACTATCACGGGATTTTCGTTAGATTGTAGAAAAAATATACAATTTATTTTTCATATAATAATCAACGAGTTGAATAAATTTACCGTTTTTCCAGAAACAGCTTGACAAGCAGTATGAAAGCCGGTTAGACCGGTCGAAAAATGTGAATAACCCATCACTCTGAAGATAAGAAGAGCAGGTGGATCTATTTTTTTTCCAACTTCGCTTGGACATATCTGGCTTCATCTGAAAAAATCCCCGGATCAATTCGTAATCGTGTTTTTAGGGGTCGCAGTGAAAAGAATTCTCCTGGGTCTGATTCTACTGTTGGGTTTTGGCCAGCTTCAGGCAGAGAGCCGTTATGTTACCGATCAGTTCAAAATCACGTTCAGATCCGGTGAAAGCTCCTCCCACAAAATTCTGCGCATGCTGCCGAGCGGTTACAAACTGGAATTGGTCAGCTCGAACCGAGATACCGGTTACTCCCGGGTGAAAACGGAGGACGGCACCCTGGGTTATGTTCTGACCCGGCAGCTGCTGGATATTCCCGTTGCCCGCGACCGCCTGGCCGATGCGGAGAGCCGTTTGAAAGCGCTTTTACAGGAGCCCGGAAAACTGTCGGCCCAACTGGTGGCTGTGCAGGGTAATCTGGAAACGCTGCAGAAGAGCCATGACACCACTTTGCAGGAGAAAGAGAAGCTCGATAAGGAGCTTGAGACCATTCGCCGAACAGCCTCAGACGCCATCCGCATCTCCAATGAGCGCAACGAACTGCGCAAACTGGTGGCCCAACTGACCCATCAGGTGGAAGAACTCAAACAGGACAACCGCGAGTTGAGCAACAACAGCAACCAGAAATGGTTCATGATCGGTGCCGGAATCATTATCCTGGGTATAGTCATCGGATTGATCCTGCCGCATCTGAGATTCCAGCGCCGTAAAAACAGCTGGGGTTCGCTGTAGGACCAAGAACTTCAAAGGGGGCAAGTCTTTACTTTTGGATCTTGGTTTTTATTTATTTTGACGAGCTATCCTGCTGACGATCTCGTTCCGACTATTTGAACCCGTCACAACACCATCTGCAAGGAATCATGGGTACATGCAAATTTCGGGATCCAAATATCAGGACCATATATGCCCCCTATTGGTCCTTACAGGTTGTAGACATCTCCCGCAAAGCGGGCGAAGAAATCATCCGGTTCGAGTACGTCGAGGGTGGGCTCGGCGCTTTCAAAAAACAGCTGGGCCATACCCTGCCTGGTCATGTTACCCCAAGCACGGATGTTGAGTATCAACCGTCGGTTTGGAAGAAAAACCCCAAAACCTGCCGCGCCACACTGCGGTTTTTTCTTGCGTAAAGGCGACATTTATCTCTAAAGTATTGATAGGTGCTACTCAGTATTACCAAGGAGAACATCACCATGACGAAACCTGTTGGCGTCAAACTCGACGAAGACCTGCAAGCCCGATTGAAAGCACTGGGGGAACGGTGGGAGCGCTCGCCCCACTGGCTGATGAAAAAGGCCATCGCCGAGTTTGTGGAGCGGGCCGAAGCCGAGGAACAGGAACGACAAGTATTGCTGGCCCGGTGGGAGCGCTACAAGGCAACCGGGGAAAGTATCCCGCACGAGACGGTCGTTAAATGGCTTGAAACCTGGGGCACCGACATGGAAAACATATGCCCGACAAGCCGGAACTGATATGGGAACCGGGCGCGGTCAACGATCTGTCCCGGCTGCGGGAATTCATTGTCCCGCATAACCCCGAGGCCGCCGGGCGCGCCGCGCAGGTCATAATCGAGGCGGCGAACCGCCTGTTAGACAACCCCGCCTTAGGCCACCCACTCGAAGACCTTCCGGCGTTTCGGAAGCTGGTAATTCCGTTCGGACGACGCGGTTACGTACTTCATTACCGGGTCGATGGGCAAAAAATCCTGGTCTTGCGCATCTGGCACACAGGTGAAGAGCGCAGCGATTTTTGAAGACGAATATACCAGAATACCCCACGCCCGGTTGAATGCCGCCGCGTCTCCCCTACCAAGGTCAGCAATGCGTTTTTTGCAGTCGTTACCATAACCATCTCCGACCCGCAGGTTATGCCTGAACCGCGTCGTCCAGATTTTAATCGAATCTGACACTGCCTTGCGGATCTGATCCTGATTCTTACAACTGACGACGCTACCTTGTAACCGTACGCAAGGGCATTTGTACTTAAACCAGCATTTCAATCTTATAAATTTAGTTGTTATTTTCCTATAATTTTCTGACTCTTAAAAAATTAGCGATGCAAGATTATCAGAAAATCGTAAAAAATCCTGACACTTAAACATTTTTTGGAGCGTGCGTGCATCCAGAAACCCGCATGAAGCCCGAGTAGGGCGCAAACGAGTAGCCCGGATGAAGTGAAACGTAATCCGGGCTACTTTATGTCTCCCGCATTCCACACGCCGCCGCAGCTTACTTCAACTGCGAAAGATCCCGCACCGCGCCGTGTGCGGCGCTGGTGGTCAATGCCGCATACGCCTGCAGCGCCTTGGATACCGTTCGTTCGCGGGCGACGGGATGCCATGCGTTGGTGCGCTGCTCCATTGCCTGCCGTCTCGCTGACAGTTGGTCTTCGCTGACGGCGATGTTGATGGTGCGGCCGGGGATATCGATTTCGATGATATCCCCCTCCTCCACCAGACCCATGTTGCCGCCTTCAGCCGCTTCGGGTGAACAGTGACCGATGGATAGCCCCGAGGTTCCTCCGGAGAAACGGCCATCGGTAATCAGCGCACAGCTCTTGCCCAGCCCCTTCGACTTAAGGTAGCTGGTCGGATAGAGCATCTCCTGCATACCCGGCCCCCCTTTTGGCCCTTCGTAGCGGATCAACACCACGTCGCCCGGCTGGATGCGGTCGTCAAGAATCCCTGCCACGGCATCCTCCTGACTCTCGAAGATACGGGCCGGCCCCTTGAACTTCAGTATGGACTCATCCACACCCGCGGTTTTGACGATACACCCCTCCAGCGCCAGGTTGCCGTACAACACCGCCAGCCCTCCGTCCCGGCTGTAGGCGTGTTCCATATCTCTGATGCAGCCAGCGGCCCGATCCAGATCGAGATCGGGCCAGCGGGAGGATTGGCTGAACGCCTGCTGGGTGGGAATGCCGCCGGGCCCGGCCAAGTATCGGGTTTTCGCCGCCTCCTGCGGGCTGACCGCTATGTCCCAGTCGGCAATCGCCGCCCCCAGAGAAACCTGGTGTACGCAGCCTGCGTCCCGGTGCAGCAGACCGGCCCGCTCCAATTCACCCAGAATGGCAATCACACCACCTGCCCGATGGACATCCTCCATGTGGTACAGCTGGGTCGAGGGCGCCACTTTGCACAGATTGGGAACCTTGCGTGACAGCCGGTCGATGTCGGCCATGGTGAAATCCACCTCAGCCTCATGCGCCGCGGCCAAAAGGTGCAGCACCGTATTGGTGGATCCTCCCATGGCGATATCCAGAGACATCGCATTTTCAAACGCCTCGAAGGTGGCGATGTTGCGCGGCAGTACCGAAGCATCATCCTGTTCGTAATAGCGTTTTGCCAGGTCGACCACTAGACGCCCTGCCTGCAGAAAAAGTTCTTTGCGGTCCGCATGGGTCGCCAGCAGCGACCCGTTTCCCGGCAGACTCAACCCCAATGCCTCGGTCAGGCAGTTCATTGAGTTGGCGGTAAACATACCCGAACAGGAGCCGCAGGTGGGGCAGGCCGAACGCTCTATCGCATTCACATCCTCATCGCTCCTGGCCGGATCCACCGCCGAAACCATGGCGTCCACCAGATCCAGTTTGAGCTTCTGGCCATGCAACGATGTCTTACCGGACTCCATGGGACCGCCGGATACAAACACGACCGGTATATTGATACGCAGTGCAGCCATCAGCATGCCGGGGGTGATCTTGTCGCAGTTGGAGATGCATACCATGGCATCGGCGCAGTGGGCGTTGACCATGTACTCAACCGAGTCCGCGATAATGTCGCGCGACGGCAATGAGTAGAGCATGCCGCCGTGTCCCATCGCGATACCATCGTCGACGGCAATGGTATTGAACTCCTTGGCCACCCCTCCCGCCCGCTCAATCTCACGCGCAACCAGCTGCCCTAAGTCCTTCAGATGAACATGCCCGGGCACGAACTGAGTGAAGGAGTTGACCACGGCAACGATGGGCTTGTCGAAATCCCCGTCCTGCATGCCGGTCGCACGCCAAAGGGCGCGGGCGCCGGCCATATTTCTGCCATGGGTGGTGGTGCGGGAACGGTATTGGGGCATGACTCTCTCCGAATATCCAAATCTGACTATGAATTATCCACCAAATTCAGAGTTCAGGCACCCTGCATATATTCTGGGAACTACTCATGACCATATCGGTTATAAGAAGGGTGGGTCGGATTGGAGATAGCGCAATGCGACAACAGGCTGTAAGGGCTGAGGGCCTAGGGCCTAGGAAAAACCGATCGCAACTCCTATTGATCCTCAGCCCTTGGCCCTAGGCCCTCAGTTTGAATATCCAAACGGGTTCACCCTGGACCGTGTGAGTAGTTACAAAATAGGACTATAATCCAAGCACACATCCCTCATCCCCTTTAGGAGCTCCACATGCCTTCAAAAAGCGACTTGACCAAACAGCGCATAGTGCAGGCTGCAAACCAGCTCTTCTATCGAAAGGGCTTCAGCCAGACCTCCTTTTCAGATGTTGTGGCCGAAGCGGACGTGCCGCGCGGTAACATTTATTACTATTTCAAATCCAAGGAAGAGATTCTCAAAGCGGTAATCCGCTACCGGCTGGATACCATAGCGGGCATGCTGGCCGAATGGGACAAAAGCATCAAGGAGCCACAGAAACGGCTGGAGCGTTTCGTCAGGATCATGTACGACAGCACCCCCGCCCTGCTGCGTTCCGGCTGCCCCATGGGGACACTTGCAATGGAGTTTGCCAAAGGCGGGCAGGAACTCAAGGAGCAGTCGAAAATGTTGTTCGATATCTTTCAGCGCTGGCTGGTCAATCAGTTCAGCGACATGGGGTACACGGAGGAGGCGCACGACCTTTCGCTGCAACTGCTGGCGCGGGGACAGGGCCTGATCGTGGTGTCCCAGGTGTACCAGGATCCTGGCTTCCTTGAACGCGGCACCCGGGAGCTGGACCGCTGGATCGATGAATTGGCGCGCTATGCCTGAGCAGCAACTCCCGCTCGGATCCATGCTCGGGCAACTGATTGCCACGCCTTCGGTAAGCAGTATCAATCCCGGCTGGGACCAGTCCAACCGGGACGTCATCGAACTGCTGTCACTCTGGTTCGAACAGCTCGGATTTAAGGTGGAGGTGCTGCCGATTCCCGGCAGCCCGGACAAGTTCAATCTGGTGGCGAGTGCGGGCAGCGGTCCTGACGGACTGATACTTTCGGGACACACGGACACTGTGCCTTTCGATGAGCAGCTATGGCACACAGATCCGCTGCGACTGACCGAGCGGGACAATCGATATTACGGCCTGGGTACGTCCGATATGAAGGCTTTTTTCGCGCTGACGATCGAAGCGTTGAGGGGTCTGGATCTGCGTCAACTGAAACGGCCGCTGGTGATACTGGCCACCGCCGACGAAGAGAGCAACATGTGCGGTGCACAGTCTCTGGTGCAGAGCAGCCGTCATTTCGGCCGCCACGCACTGATCGGTGAACCCACCGGCCTGCGTCCGGTGAGAATGCACAAAGGCGTATCGATGGAGATCATCCGCCTGCAGGGGCGTTCCGGACACTCCAGCAATCCCGCCCTGGGGGTCAGTGCGCTGGAGGGCATGTACCTGGTCATAGGTGAGATACTGGCCTGGCGCCGGGAGCTGCAGTCCCGTTTCCGCAACCCATTGTTCGAGGTCGAGGTGCCCACACTCAATCTCGGCCATATTCATGGCGGTGACAATCCCAACAGAATCTGCGGCCAGTGTGAATTGCAGATTGACCTGCGCCCACTGCCCGGAATGAAGATCGATACGCTGCGTGTTGAGTTGTCATCGAGGCTGGAACGACTCCTGCAAAAAAGCGAACTGAAGCTGGAGCTCGTCTCCCCCTTCGATGGCATCCCGGCTATGGAGACGGCAGCCGACGCGGAGATTGTACGCGTCACCGAGACGCTTACCGGGCACCCGGCGGGGAGTGCCGCCTTTGGCACCGAGGCACCCTATCTGAACCGACTCGGCGCGGAAACCATTGTCCTTGGTCCCGGTGATATCGATCAGGCCCATCAGCCGGATGAGTTCCTCGGCCTTGAACGAATACCTCCGATGATCGGGCTACTTCGAAACATGGTCAGGCATTTCTGCCTTTAATTGAATGGAGTCGATAATTCCCAGACTACCGGGCCTGAACTGAATAAGGCAGTTGCAGCTTGACGCCCGGCTTCAGTCCGTGCCGCGCAAACCACCCCATGTTCATTTCCAATGCGTATACCGATGGAAGCATGGAGGTGTAAATCTGTTTTCCACCATCCGGCAACATGGAAGCAATATTGACAAGTCTGCCCTGTGCATCAAAAAAACCGACATCGAGCGGTATGGCAGTGTTCAACATCCAGATATCCAAAATAGATGGGGAGGGATAGACCATCAACATTCCCTGGTCCTGTCCGAGCTGGGTGCGCCCCATCAGTCCCTTACGCCGGGCCTCGGGATCGCCGGCCAGCTCTACCATCGCTTTAGTACTCCCTATCTCTATCTCCATCAGATTGCGGACATCGCAACCTGACAAAGAGCAGAGTCCCAACAGAAATAACAAACAGACCCTGCAAAAAGAGGTCGGATCCCTTTTTATCTCCAGGTGCAAAGGAAATAAAGAGAGAATTGATGTAAAAAGGGATCCGGCCCCTTTTCTAACAGCGAGTGCTTTATCAATTGGCTTCATCCGTTTAAATTTGTTTCATTGCAGTTTTTTAAAATTCGTCATCCCGGCCTTCCCAGGAGTGAAGAAAGAAACTGTTTGCAGCCGAAGACTATGTTAGCCCATTAGGCTATTAAGGAATCATGCAAGTGGCAATTAAAAAAAACAGGCTCCGCGATCCCTTCGTTGAATGGTTCCGCGCTTCATCGCCTTACATTCACGCCCATCGCGGGCGTACCTTCGTTATTGCTTTCGGCGGCGAAGCCCTGATGGATGGCGGCTTTGCCGGCCTGGCCCACGACATCGCAATACTCCATGGGCTTGGCATCCGGCTGGTACTGGTGCACGGCGCCAGACCGCAGATAGAAGAGCGTCTGCGGCTGCGCAATGCACAAATGCAAATCGTTAACGGCTTGCGTGTCACCGACAATGTCGCCCTGGATTGCGTCAAGGAGGCTGCGGGGACGGTCCGGGTGGAGGTGGAGGCACTGCTTTCAATGGGACTGACCAACTCGCCAATGGCCGGCGCAAATATACGCGTCGCTTCAGGGAATTTCGTTACCGCCCGGCCCCTGGGGGTTCACGATGGCATCGACTACTGCCACACCGGCCAGGTAAGGCGCATTGATGCATCAGCCATCAGCCAACTGCTTGAAACCGGCGCCATAGCGCTTATACCTCCGCTCGGTTACTCGCCCACCGGTGAGGTATTCAACCTCACTGCCGCGGACGTCGCCGGTTCGGTAGCATCGTCCATCGGCGCCGATAAACTCATTCTGCTCCTTGAAGAACAGGGCATAAAGGACAGCCGGGGGAAAATTCTCACCAACGTCATTCCCGACGAACTGGAGGCAATCCTCAGTCGTCGCAAACATATCCCAGACGAGTTGAAGCAGAGTCTGGTCAGTGCCATCGAATGTTGCCGCTCCGGTGTGAAACGAGTGCATCTGCTCAGCCGTCAGATGGATGGTGCACTGCTGAAAGAACTTTTCAGCCGCGATGGCATCGGCACCATGCTCACTGCGGAGCATTATGAGAGCATAAAGACCGCCAGCATCGATGACGTGGGCGGAATTTTGGAACTGCTCTCCCCGCTGGAACAACAAGGCATATTGGTGCGGCGTTCGCGGGAACTGCTGGAGACGGAGATCGAACGCTTCTCCGTGGTTGTGCTCGACGGCATGATCATCGGCTGTGCCGCGCTCTATCCCTATCAACCTGAACAGATGGCCGAACTTGCCTGCGTTGCTGTGCATCAGGAATACAGCGGCGAGGGACGCGGCGACAGGCTGCTGAGTCACATGGAACAGCGTGCCCTGCACAGCGGAATCAAAAGCGTGTTCGTGCTCACGACCCAGACCACGCACTGGTTCAGGGAGCGTGGTTTCGACCCACTGTCGGTGGATCAACTGCCGATGGCGAAGCGCACACTGTATAACTACCAGCGCAATTCAAAGGTTCTGGTCAAGCGCCTGGAACAGGAGGGGGATCCGGGTTATCGCTGACGTTTTGCGCCTCGTTCACGACAAAATTGCGGAAAGCGCGGCTGGGCGGAGACATCCGCTTGCGTTTCCGGTAGACCAGATACCATTGGCGCTCGATAGGGAACTGCTCCACATCGAGCTGCACCAGTCTGCCCGTCTCCAGCTCCAGCTCGATAGTGTGAGCGGATACAATACCCAGCCCAAGTCCCGCCCTGACCGCCTGCTTTATCGCCTCGTTGCGCGTCATCTGCATACCCTGGCGAATTGTCAACCGGTGCTCCTGGAAGAAGCGCTCCATCGCCAACCGGGTTCCGGAGCCGGGTTCGCGCATGACAAAAATCTCCTGTGCCAGGCGCTCAAGCGGTATCCGCACCTCGCCGCTCAGCGGATGGTTCGGCGGTGCCACAACCACCAGCGGATTCTGCATAAATGCCTCAGATTCCACCTCTACGTTATCCGGAGGCTGCCCCATTAACACCATGTCGACGCTGTTGGCCACCAGCAGTTGAATCAGCCGCTCGCGATTGGCCACATCCAGTTCCAGGTCAATTCCCGGATAGGCTTTATGAAAGGCTGCCATCAACCTTGGTGCGAAATAGTTGACGGTGCTGGCCACCGCCACATGCAGATGGCCGCGGCTGAGTCCCTTTAGCGACTCCAGCACCTCCTCCATTTCGCTCAGGTAGCGATTGATGCCCTGACTATAGTGGTAGACCTCCCTACCCACTTCCGTCAGGCTTACCTGCTTACCCAGCTTCTCGAACAGAGGCAACCCGATCGAATCCTCAAGCTGGCGGATCTGCATGGAAACCGCCGGCTGACTCAGATGCAACTCCTCCGCAGCCCGGGTAAAGCTTAGATTGCGCGCAACCGATTCAAACAACGAAAGCTGACGAAAAGTGACATTCATACTCTCTCAATCCTGTCGAGTTAACCTCGGAACCCGGCGATCGGTTCGCTATTACATAATCAACTATTAATAAATTTTTCCGGTTTATCAGGATTTGATTATAGCTATTTAAATTCAAATAGTACCAAGGCGTCGCCAAGCTAGTACTCCTTCAAGGTGATAATTGCGGATGCAGTGAGCTTGTCGGCGTTCAGGGCAAGGCACGCCTCGAAGGAGTACTAGCCCGCATCCATCACAAGGCGAACCGAAGATATGTCAATAATATATATAAAACAGCAAATTACGTTCATTTTACTCGTGCTGGTGAATTTACACTCTGTTCTATCCGGTTTTTGGAACGATTTGGCTGCGCATCTTGAGCGATCTTCCTTAAACCATAGCTACGGCTATGGTTTGGCGGACGATCACTCAACCTGCTTTGCCAAATCGCCCCAAAATTCCGGATCCTGGTGACGGATGCGGGCTAGAAGTTTCGGATCAGTTGGATCGGTCTGACAGAGGTGAGCGTTTTCGCATAAGGTTTTTTTTATTGATGTCATAAGAATTTCGAAATTTACTTATATTTACAATCCCTTTATTCTTACCCACGTAAATTTCCTGGAGTTACCTGGCGATCGGATCACAGACATTGACCGGCTGGGAAATTGACGGCCAACAGCCAGCAAACACATCGAGCTTAATTTTAAGGAGAGCAACACATGGCACTTGACCAATCCAGTCGTTATTCCGACCTGAGTCTGAAGGAAGAAGAGCTGATCGCGGGCGGCAATCACGTCCTGGTGGCATATAAAATGAAACCCAAAGCGGGCACCGGGTATCTGGAGGGCGCGGCCCACTTCGCAGCCGAATCCTCCACCGGCACCAATGTGGAGGTATCCACAACCGACGATTTCACCAAGGGCGTCGACGCACTGGTCTACTATATTGACGAAGCCAATGAGGATATGCGCATTGCCTATCCCATCGATCTGTTCGATCGCAATATCACCGACGGCCGCATGATGATCGTCTCTTTCCTGACTTTGGTCATCGGCAACAATCAGGGCATGGGAGATATCGAATACGGCAAGATAGTCGACTTCTACATGCCACCGCGCGCTATACAGCTGTTCGATGGCCCGTCCAAGGATATCTCGGACATGTGGCGTGTGCTGGGTCGCCCCATTCAGAACGGCGGCTACATCGCCGGCACCATCATCAAGCCGAAACTGGGCCTGCGCCCCGAGCCATTCGCGGCGGCAGCCTATCAGTTCTGGCTGGGCGGCGACTTTATCAAGAACGACGAGCCGCAGGGCAACCAGGTGTTCTGCCCGGCCAAAAAGGTCTATCCATTGGTTTACGACTCGATGAAGCGCGCCATGGACGAAACCGGCCAGGCCAAACTCTTCTCTGCCAACATCACCGCCGACGATCACTATGAAATGTGCGCCCGTGCGGACTTCATTCTTGAGACATTCGGCCCGGATGCCGACAAGGTTGCCTTTCTGGTGGACGGTTTCGTCGGCGGTCCGGGCATGATCACCACCGCCCGCCGCCAGTATGCCAACCAGTACCTGCACTATCACCGCGCAGGTCACGGCATGATCACCTCGCCTTCGTCAAAGCGCGGCTACACCGCGTTTGTGCTGGCCAAAATCGCCCGTCTGCAGGGTGCTTCAGGTATTCATGTGGGCACCATGGGTTACGGTAAGATGGAAGGCGAGGCGGATGACCGCAACATCGCTTACATGATCGAACGCGACAGCGCCGACGGCCCGGTCTACCACCAGGAGTGGTTCGGTATGAAGCCCACCACTCCGATCATCTCCGGCGGCATGAATGCGCTGCGTCTGCCCGGTTTCTTCGAAAACCTGGGTCACGGCAACGTAATCAACACCTCCGGCGGAGGCTCTTACGGCCACATCGACAGCCCGGCTGCCGGTGCCATCTCGCTGCGTCAGGCGTACGAGTGCTGGCAGGCAGGTGCCGACCCGATCGAGTTCGCCAAGGAGCATAAAGAGTTCGCACGCGCATTCGAATCCTTTCCCGGTGATGCCGACAAGCTCTATCCCGGCTGGCGCGAAAAGCTCGGGGCAGCCGCAGCCCACAAGTAGTTGCGTACTTGTAGCAGAGCGGTAATCCAAGCCCCTGCCCGCCTGGCGGGGGCTTTTTTTTTCACAAAAATGAATTTTCACGGGGTTCCATGATCGATATTGACCAGTACCGCATTAAGCAAGAACCGTTTTACCAGGCCCAGGGAGCCGAGATCTCCCTCTACCAGGCCGCCTACGATGAACGCCTGCCGGTAATGATCAAAGGTCCCACCGGTTGCGGTAAATCCCGATTTATCGAGTATATGGCGTGGAAGCTCGAGCGGCCCTTGATCACCGTCGCCTGCAACGAAGATATGACCGCATCCGATCTGATCGGGCGTTACCTGCTGGACAGCAACGGAACACGCTGGCTGGATGGTCCTCTCACCACGGCCACACGCATAGGTGCCATCTGCTATCTGGACGAAGTTGTCGAGGCACGCCAGGACACCACTGTGGTCATACACCCGCTGACCGATCACCGCCGCACCCTGCCGTTGGACAAGAAAGGTGAGATGGTGGCGGCACACCCTGACTTTCAGCTGGTGATCTCTTACAACCCCGGATACCAGTCGCTGATGAAAGACCTCAAGCAGTCGACCAAACAGCGCTTCTCAGCAATGAACTTCGACTATCCGGACGCCGCGCTGGAAGCGGAGATCGTGGCTAAAGAGACCGATACACCGCTGGATATCGCCACCCAGCTGGTAAAGATCGGAAAAACCGCGCGCAACCTGAAAGGACATGGCCTGGACGAAGGGATCTCTACAAGGCTGCTGGTCTATGCGGCAAGACTGATCAAGCGGGGTGTCGAGCCGCAAGCCGCCTGCCGGATGGCGCTGGTGGATCCGATCACTGACGACACGGATATACGCTCGACTCTGCACCACGCCATTGACGCTGTCTTTGTCTGAAGAGTGGAATGGTGGATGTAAATGCAATGAAACGCGAGGAGATGGTACCTAAGCCTGATGGAATCAAGCGGGAAACGAGATGAGTCTGAATGAGACGGATCTGCGCGGCTATCGCCGCCGGCTGACCTGTAATTTCGAGCAGATTGATCAGGTCTTCAGCGACTGCATAACAGAAGCAACGGCAATACTCTCCCCCAACGGAGTCAAGGATTATCTGGACGGGGCCTCCCTGGTCTGTATGGTCGGGCGCGGCGTCGAACCGGTACTTTGCTACCTGGAAGAGATGCCGGATGTGGCCCGGAAGCTAGGCGAAGAGACGCTTACCCTGGTCGCTCAGACGGTGTGGAAAATCTCGCGCAGCCCTAACGGCAAGGCGATCCCGGTGTTCCTGCAGACGCTGGCCGAGGCGTCACGACGGCTGGGCAGCCGCGAGCTGTTGCAGCGCTATTGTGCAAAAGTGCTCGAAATAATGGAGCGTACAAGCAGTTCCATCCACGGCAACCAATCGGCGACCATACCCAGCCCAAGTCTGGTCGAGCTGCTTGCGCGTGTTCCCGGCCTGTTGCGCGAACTCTCCTTCGAGGGCCTGAACAACTGGATCGAGTACGGCCTGAAACACTACTTGAAACACCCTGAACGGCAGCGTGACTATTTCCGCCTGCAATCCGCCGACAGCCGGGCGATTCTGCAGCGTGAGCGCCACGGTACGCTGTATGCCGATCATGAGCGTAAACTGGATCTCTACATGAAGGCGCTGTGGCACAGGAATGAGATGTTCGTGCCCTACTCCAACGCCTTCGATCAGCTGCGCAAACCTGTGCCCTACTATGACGACCGGGGCATCCGGGTGCCCGATGTCTACGACGACAAGGCGCGCATATCCGGCATCAACCGCTACCGCGCGCTGTTGGCCCATGTTGCTGCACACAAACGCTGGACCAAGCCTATCATCGCCGACAACTACAGCCCTTTTCAGCGCGTCGCCATAGAAATGTTCGAAGACAGCCGGGTCGAGCACCTGGCCATGCAATCCTACCCGGGACTGCGCAGGCTGTGGACCGCACTGCATCCGGCACCGGGAGAGGAGGAGTGCGATCCGGACAAGGAGTCGTGCATCCGCCACCGGCTGGCAATGCTCTCATACGCTCTGCTCTGCCCTGATCATAATTACCGCAACGCCGATCTGCTGGAGTTTGTGGCACGTTTTCACCAGCTGATGCAACGGGATGGACATACCACCAAAGAGGTGGCGGACCTTGCTATCTCGTATATCGCCCGTACCCGCCGTCAGTCTGATCTCTCGGCCAACATCTATTTTGCCGACACCGAAGTGAGCTATCGCGATGACAACCGTCATATGTGGCGCTTCATCGAGGAGGGCGATGAGGAGGAGATGTTCGAAGAGGAGCGCAAGGTGGAACAGGAGGATTCCGACCGGTTGCCGCCGCGTCACTATCCCGAATGGGAGTATAAAAGTAAAACCTACCGCCCGGACTGGGTCAGCCTGTATGAGAGCCTGCACCCTTCGGGCGATGCGGCAATTATCGACAGGCTGCTGACCAAGCATCAAGCACTGGTGAAACAATTGAAACAGTTGCTGGATCTGTTGAAACCGCAGCAGTATGTACGTGTGCGTTACCAGGAAGAGGGCAGCGAGCTGGACCTGGATGTGGCTATCCGATCCCTGATTGATCTCAAGGGAGGTGCGCAGCCAGATCCCCGCATCAACATGAGCCACCGCCACGACGGGCGTGATATTGCGGTAATGCTGCTGCTCGATCTTTCGGAATCTCTCAACCATGTGCCCGACGGATGCAATCAGACGATACTTGAGCTGAGCCAGGAGGCAGTTGCGCTGCTGGGTTTTGCGATCGAACATCTTGGAGACGAATTCGCAATCGCCGGATTCTCCTCCAATACGCGCCATGAAGTACGTTATCAGCACATCAAGGGTTACAGCGAACACTGGGATGACCGGGTAAAGGCGCGGCTGGCAGCCATGCAGGCGGGCTACTCCACGCGCATGGGTGCTGCGATACGCCACGCCGCACACTATCTGGAAGCGCGCAAGGCGGACAAGAAACTGCTGCTAATACTGACCGATGGCGAGCCGCACGATATCGACGAGCAGGATGAGCGACTGCTGATTGAAGACACCCGTAAAGCAGTATTGGAACTCGACCGCCAGGGTATCTACAGCTTCTGCGTGAACCTTGACCCACAAGCCGACGAGTATGTGCAGGATATCTTCGGTCAACGTTTCACGGTAATCGACCGGGTTGAGCGGCTGCCCCGGAAACTCCCCGAGCTGTTTCTCTCGCTCACACGATAGAAATTGAAAAATTTGGGTTGGAGTGGATTCTTTTAAAAAATCTACTCCGACCCGAATGGCACTTAATTTAAGCCGATACGGGTTGTTTCTGAAGGAAACGTCAGTGGCAGGCGACCCACAGGGATGTGGGAAGGTAGAGCAATGCAGGAGCAATTGCCGAGATGCCACTGTCGAGCCTACGCCGCACATGGACGTGCAAGTGCCGCGTAAGGCAGGAGCCGATAGCGGCCATGGACGTATTTACGGCGTTTTCCGGAAGAAATGACCTGTGTCGGTAGGTCGACTGGTCGACGATTACCGTTAAGTAGTGTCCGTCCGGAAACGGCGGGCACTAGCTTGGCACCTGGATGTGCCAACATTTTCAAAGACGATAAGTCTTTGAAAATGAAGAAACCGGGAAATCGCATTTTCCGGTTTCGTTCCAGAAACATCCCATGGATGGGTGTTTCTGGACGCTAACTAAGTAAGTGCCATTCTACTCCGACCCAAATTTTTTATTCAGATCTTGAACTGCGCAAGCAAGCCCTGAATCTGCATGGCGAATCCGGCCAGTTCTTCGCTGGATCTGGCCGCTTTCTGGGCGCCGCCGGCCGTGCGCTTACTGACGTCATTGATATTGACCACACTGCGGTTTATCTCTTCGGTTACCGCGGTCTGCTGCCGGGTTGCGCTGGCGATCTGCAGATTCTGATGCTTGATCGAGGTCACCACCTGCGAGATGGTATCCAGCGCCTTGCCTGCCATTGCGGCCTGCTCAACGGTGAGTCCCACCTGCTCCCGTCCAGCCTGCATTGCGCGTTCGGCTGCTTTGGTTCCCGCCTGCAGGCGTTCGATAATGCCCCGAATCTCCTCGGTCGATGACTGAGTACGATTAGCCAGCGTACGCACCTCGTCCGCAACCACTGCGAATCCCCGGCCCTGTTCACCCGCACGAGCGGCTTCAATGGCAGCGTTCAACGCCAGCAGATTGGTCTGTTCGGCAATCTCCCGAATTACCGCGATAACCTTGCCCACATCCTCACTGTCGGCTGAAAGTTTCTGAATCAAACCGACCGACTCAATAACATTCCTGGAGAGAGACTCAACGGCAGCGACCGATCCGGCGACAACCGTTCTGCCATTTGATGCCTCCTGCTCTGCCTGCTGGGCAGATTCAGCCGCTTTGGCACCGCTCGCGGCAACCTCCTGGGCAGAACAGGACAACTGGTTCACTGCGGTGGCCACCTGATCCGTCTCGGTCTGCTGTTGCACCACGCCCTGATTTGTCTCATCGGCAATCTCCGCGGTATGGCTCACCACGCTGCTGAAATGACCCATGGTGTCAGCTATTTCCGAAACAATTCGATGGATTTTCCCGACGAAACTGTTGAAGGCGATGGCCAGACTGGTCATCTCTCCGGTGCCTTGGCAATCGAGACGTTTGGTGAGATCCCCTTCACCAGCCGCAATATTCTCCAGTGCCTCGATTGCACAGTTCAACGGCCTGGTGATGGCACGGGTTAACAGAATCACTCCGACCAGACAGATAATCACCGCACCGACCAAAACCGCACCGATGGCATTACGGGACAGATATATCTGGCCGCTGAAATCCTCCGCCAGAGCCTGTATCTCCCGATTGGCTGAAACCACGTCTGTACTCAGCTCTTTGACTTTATTCAATTCACCGGAGAGCTGGTTGATATCCTGCACCTGCCCATCGATGCGCTGGGCGAACTGGCTCATTTTTCCGACAGTCGATTTCAGGCTCACCAGCGCTTCCCGGCGCATGATCTCTTCGATATTGCCCATTTCGCCGGTCAACTCCTCAAGACTGTCTCGAACATGCCATCCCTCGGGAAGATCCGCAGCCATCTCTCCGGCACCTTCGAGCAACTCCTGAAGTGCTGCGGAAACCTGCTGTATCTTTCTTTGTAATACCTTGACGTGCATATTGGTCTGATTGATATCATCTACCAGAATCAGCATTCCGCTGGAAACATTCGAGAGCCGCTCGTCCGCGGCACTGATATTGGTTGCGGTGGAGAGCGAGTTGTCTACACCAGTGGTGGATTTCTGCACCACTGCCGAGAATCCTCCGGCCAGGTTGCCGAACGAATAGACCGCCATCGCCAGCACCGAACCAAGCAATAGACTGATGGTGGCGCCACCGCCCAGTAGTTTCATACGAATAGTCATTATCTACACCCTATCCCCAACCGGTCTGTCCACACACTCTGTGACATGCTCGTAACCCGCCGGCCGAAGCCGCATTGAATAATGTGACTATTTGGCCGCCTCTTTTTCATACATGCCGACCGCCTTGTTCATCTCTTTGAGGAGCGGCAGATTGCCGCTCGCCAGCAAACTGATCTTATCTTTCGGAATGCTTGTGGTTTTATAGTCGGCGCCATACTCCACGATCGGTTTAAATTTTGCCCAGAGCCCGTTTACCACTTCCAACTGATCTCTGATCTCCTGTTGTTTCGTGCCCGGAAGCCCCAGGGTCTCATCCCCATCGAACAGACCCTTGAGCGTACGTTCGAACAGAGTGTAGGTTTCCAGCAGGCTGAGTTTGTTCTCCTCAGCATCGTGGCCATAAGCCACCAGCAGGAACTCCTTGCTCATTTTCTGGGTCAGCATGCGCTGCTTCCCGGAGAGGTTAATAGTGGCCGCCAGTCCGGGAGCGCTCTTCAAGCCACCCTTTTCGGCATCTTTCTCATACAGGCCCACAGCCTTGTTCATCTGTTTGAGCAATGGCAGATTATTTTTAGCGACAGCGGCTATCTGTTCACTGCTGACCGAACCGCTTTCGAGGATCGTTTTCACCACCGGATAGAAGTCGGCCCAGATAGCATCGATCTTATCCAGCTGACGCAGGATCCCGCTGTTGGTGGTAGGTGGAAGGCCCAGCTCGACACTGCCGTCACGCAGCCCCTTCAGGGTCTTGTCGAACAGATCGGATGTGCTCTTCAGATTGGCGAGGTTGGCAGTGCTCTCTTCCGCCAGTGCAATAAGCAGAATCTCCTTGCTCATCTTCTGGGTCAGCATACGCTGTTTCCCGGACAGGTTTAAAACCACGCCATATTCGGACGACGTTGGACCCTCTGATGCAACCGCCAATCGAGTGGGGCTCATTATCAGAACCGATACCGCCAGAATCAAACCGGCAACCCGGCATGGAACCATAAATTTATTGACCAGCATGAATAAGATCTCCTTGATTTTCCCTACGACAGACGGCAGCTGTTTTTGAATAGTTGTTCTAACCACCACTCTCAAGGTCGACCGGAGAGCGCCAATCTTTAGCGATTACTACGATTGTATCGATATGGCGGGAGGGTTGCCTTTTCTACAAAGGGCAGTGATATTGAATTGCCTTCTGTCGTTGAACGATCACGTCCGATAAACAGAAAACCACCGACCCGCTCTCGCCGGCAGTGGCAGGTTTGCAGAATTTTCGGCCGGAAAGTATGCCCGTTTATCTGGCTGGCGGCAGGCAGGGTAGGCCGTAGAAGCTCACAGCGAGAGGTAAATTCTGCCGCTCTTTACTCTGGTCTGAAATGTGCGGGCACAGTCGACATCAGATCCCAACACCTTCCCCGATGCCAGATCAATTTCCAGATTGTGGCATGGACAGGTGACCAGATTATCGTGTACGACGCCTTGGGAGAGCGGTCCATGCTTGTAGGGACAGGCATCCTCCACTGCAAACACCTCGTCACTGGCGGTACGGAACAGCGCCAGTTTATGGTAGCCGGTTTTGACAAGCCTCGCCTGAAGCCGGGGTATATCTTCAAGGCCAGCGACTTCGACCCAGTTTTTCATCTGATCTAATGCCTCTATCCCAGTCTGTTAAAGCGGTTCATACGGATGCGCACAGCAGCCGTACCGTGATGGGTAAAAATCAGATGACTGTTCATGCCTGCCTCGTCAACGTATAAACCTCAAACCGGCAATTTCGGCCGGGTTATCCCTGAGCTGAAGGCAAGTGACTTGCCAACTCAGGAGAACTTTGGAATAGGGTGCAGAGCCAAAATGACAACAGCATTTATTGGATCTGCCTGCGGCGGGAGCGCCGGAATGGACAATTGTTGCGCCGCAGCATTATTGTGCCGCAGGCTCCTGGTGAACGCAACTAAAATTTACTGATTACCTCAGAAAATCAATTGTCCGCAAAACTGTGCACGGAGAATGATCCGACCTCTTGATGTTCAGCTGGTGTTCAGCAATCCCCTCCTACACTGGATTCAGCTGGAAACAACAGGAGGAAAAAACCATGCTAAAGCGTAAAACCATTCTTGCCATCGGATTGAGCTCTCTCTTATCCATCGCCGCTGCGGCACCTGCTGCCGCAGACCAGGAGCGTGGCAATCGACGCGGTTCGGAAAGCAGTTCCGAAACCAGATCACACTATCTCAGGACAGACCATGATCAGCATTATCGCGGTCATAATCACCGCCCTCACCGGCAGCCACACTGGCGCCCTCACCACAATGACCACAGGTACTACAGAGACCGCGGTCACCACCGCCATTATTGGGTTCACCGCCACAGTCATGATGATCATTTCGCCGAAGGATTGATATTTGGTGGTGCTCTTGGTTATATCATTGGTAACAATTACTGAAAGAGCAGTTAAAAAGGCGGATTCCTTTATGCATCCATAAAGGGATCCGACCGGTTCTCCTTCAAGGTCCAATCTCCGCGTGAAAAAAATCTATGGATGGTCCGGTCTCAATTCCAATGAGAGGAGAGGCCGGTAAGGTCTCCCTATTTTTTTAAACCCCAATAGAATCGGGTTGTATCCCTGCTGCGAAACAGTGGAAATTATACAGACCCATCTGTGCTTACCATGGCATCCGCTGCCGTATAAATGGAATTCGTTAAGGAGTAGACATGAGTTTGATTCTTTTTACCGGGGTGCTGGTGGCAATCAGTTTTCTGCTCTCCCCCCGCACCCAGACTGCCGATGGATTTTTCAAAGGCTACTCCGAGAACGGTGCACCGCCTTCGCTATGGACACTGGTGTTCTCTCAGGTCACCACCTGGATATTTGCCCGCTCCCTGATGAACGCGGCGATTCTCGGGTATTACTATGGCATAGCCGGAGCACTGGCCTACGCGGCATATTACCTCAGTTTTCTCACTGGCGGGCTCATCATAGACCGCATCCGTTTCGAACACGGCCACGAAAGCATCCAGAGTTTTCTGCGCGATCATTTCGGCCGCCTGGGTAGCGGTACCTACAATATCGTTGTTGCGGTGCGGCTTTTGAGCGAGGTTTTCGCCAACCTGCTGGTTATCGGAGTGCTGTTCGGTGCCGCCGGTTCAAATGCCTACACATTCGGCGTGATCGCCATCGCGGTGCTCACCCTGGGTTATTCGATGATGGGCGGCCTGCGCGCCTCGCTGCGCACCGACGTGTTTCAAACCCTGGTGCTGATCGGGGTGCTGCTACTGCTGCTGGGGCAGACGCTGACCGGCTCAGGCTTCTCAGTCTCAGCGGTACTGGGTTCCAGTTCCGACCCTTCCGGCCCAGGCTGGGTGCTGCTGGCGGTGGCGCTGCTGCAGATCTGGAGCTACCCGATGCACGATCCGGTGATGATGGACAGGGGGTTTCTGGCCGACCGCGCCACCACCAGACGCAGCTTCATGCACGCCGCCTGGATCTCGATTATCGGCATCCTCATTTTCGGCCTGCTGGGAGTGCACGCAGGCCTTTTCAAATCGGAAGGCGAGGCCCTGGTTGCGACACTGACCCGGCTGTTTGGCGAGCCGACCATGCTGTTGTTCAACGCAGCCCTGGTGGTCTCCGCGCTCTCCACTCTTGATTCCACCTTCTCCAGCGCCTCCAAGCTGACGATTGTGGACATGAAACTGGCCCCGCAACTTCCGCACAACGGACGCATCGCAATGGCGTTGTTTCTCATCGGCGGTCTGGTATTTCTGTTTCTCGGCAGCAAGGATCTTTTTGCCGCGGTCGCAGTCAGCGGAACCGCCTCCATGTTCCTGGCACCGGTTCTCTTTTTCTGCATTCTCGGCAAGCGTCGGGTGGCTCGCTGGTCCTATGCGTTCAGCTTTTTCTGCGCCATGGCCGCCGGCGCCATCTATATGCTGGAGGCTGGCGGTCAGATCTCGCTGATGGAACCCCTGTTTGGTGTCGGCCACAAATACGCCAAGCTATTGATTCTCTGCATTATGGTGCTGACGGCAGGATGTATCGCCTTTGCGCTGGGCACACGCACCGTTGAACTGAAAGAAAGCGGGGAGATGGTTTGACCCACACCGCCCTTCCTCCGGCGCTTGAGCTGGAGGAACTTTCCCCTCCTCTGCTGGTATTTGGCGGGCCTTACTCCAATCTGGAGGCAACCAGGGCTATGCGCCGGATAGCGGCCGTACATGCTATTTCGGCAGACCGGTGCATCTGCACCGGCGATCTGGTGGCCTATTGCGCCGACCCGGTGGCGTCCGTGAGGGAGATTCAGGAGTGGGGCGTACATGTGGTGATGGGCAACTGCGAGGAGTCGCTGGCTGAAGGCGCGGCGGATTGCGGCTGCGGATTCGACCAGGGCAGCAGTTGCGACCTGCTCTCCGGGCAATGGTTCAGCTACGCCAGCGCACTGATCGATGATGGTATGCGCCACTGGATGGCGAAACTGCCCAGGCGCCTCGAGTTCACTTGCAACGGTGTGCGGCTGGCAGCCATTCATGGCGGGGCAGCACAGATAAACCGCTTTCTGTTCGCCTCGCTGGACGAATCTGATTTTCAACAGGAGCTGGATCTGCTCGATGTGGACTGTGTACTCGCGGGTCACAGCGGCATCCCGTTCACCCGTCCGATCGGATCCAAACTCTGGCACAACGCCGGCGTGATCGGCATGCCCGCCAACGACGGCAGCCAGCAGACCTGGTTCAGCCTGCTGGAGAGCGCCGGACCGGGTCGGCTGCGCATCATCCATCATCCGCTGAACTATGATGCATCGTCCGCCGCCCGGAAAATGCGGGCTGCCGGTCTGACCGGTGGTTACGAAAAGGCATTGGAGACCGGACTCTGGCCAAGCCTGGATGTGCTGCCCGAAACAGAAAAGAGAGCGGCCGGCCAATCGATCGATCCGGGCCGGCATATCTGGCCAGGTCAGGATTATTGATCTGGACTTGACGAGTTCTGCAATATTGATCGGGAGTGTGCTGACCAGGCCGCCTCACTCTCCAAGGAGGGAATACCGGCACTGATTCAGTCTTAAAATAACGGCTGAGCCTCCGATCTCCCAATCAACCACTGATGATGCACTTCAGCTGCGCCACCTTCTCCTGCAAGGATGTCGAGCGCAGAGTCTCAAACAACTCCGCCAAATTGAACCGGTGGTGCCGCTCGTATGCCACACCCAGCTGCGGCATATCGGCCAGGCCCACCTCCCGGGCATGCTCAACAAAGCCTCTGTTCTTCCAGAAGAAGGCCCCGGGCATGGTGGTTGGAATCACCAGCACATAGAACAGGGCGCGTCCAATGACGGATGAGGTCAGGGCGACCAGTGCCAGCAGCATGAATGCCCAAGGGTTTGCGGCACCCGCAAGAGCCAATGCGATCGCAAGAACCCATGCGGCCAGCAACAGTCCGTTGCGCAGCCAATAGGATTTGCCGTAGCTGGTGCTCTGCTCATAGAAGGAAGCGGCGCCTTCGCTCTCCTGCCCACTTACATCACGCGCATGGGCCAGCAATCCGAGCCCCTCCAGTGCCAAGCCGGATGCCACCGACCACGCCAGCACCGATCCCAGATCAGACGTAAGCTCATCGTATGCCAGTGCGGTCATCGCCAGCAGCAGCGCGCCCAAACTCAGCGCGGTGCCAACAAACGCCGCGCCGGTATGCCAGTGATCCCAGAACGGCCGTGCTGGAATCCGGTAGAGCCTGTACATATAGTAACCGCCGATGCCCGTTCCAAGCAGTGCAAGCAGGGTAAACAGACTCTGCATCGTAACCGCAAAGACCCCGTCAAACAGTGCGAACAGGCTGTAACCCGCCAGTCCCGCAAAGAAGGCAGAGACTCCTGCGATCTCCCGACTCACCGGCGATAACCTGAGGTTGTAGAACCCCCGGTAGAAACGATGGGGTTTGCCCAGATGCATGTTGAGTTTGAACAAACCCAGGCCCATCATCGCCAACATCAGCAGCAGCAGCGGCAGATAGGCAGGTGTGCCATGGAATGAGGCAACCGGTGAAACACCGGCCAAACGGCCCAGAACCAATAGAGCAAATGCACCCATCACCGCCTGCACAGCCAGAGTGAAGATAATGTGTGCGTTTTCGTGAGATCCAAGCAGCCTGCCGAGGTTCCACTCGCGATCAAATCCATGCTTGGCATCCACCACCGGCCTGAAGCTGCCCTGGTTGTCCTCACGATGATATTTCACCGCCGTGCTGTCCACCCGCACCATTTCGCGCTGGGTGGTGCGGGTCTGCTGAAAGCGGATATTGGGATGGGTGATATCGGTACGCGGAAATCCGGGTATCTCGGTCTTGGCCTGGTGCCGCCTCTCAGGAATATTTTCCACCACGCCGAAATCCAGCGCCTTACCCAGGCAGGCGGAGACACAGGCGGGCTTGAGGCCCACCTCGAGACGGTCCACGCACATGTTGCACTTGCTGACCTGGCCCTTAACCGGGTCTAGCTGCGGGGCGTTATAGGGACATACCCAGGTGCAGTAGCCGCAGCCAAAACAGATATCCGGATCCTGCAGTACCGCGCCATACTCGGCGAACTTGGTATAGGCCCGGGTGGGACAACCCTTCAGGCAGACTGGATTGTCACAGTGGTTGCACGCCATGGAGATATTGAGCCGCTGGTAGGCGGGATAAGTGCCCCCCTCGACGAAGCCCACTGAACGGAACGCTATATGCGCCGGGTTGTCATTCTTCTCGCTGCAGGCGGCCTCACAGGCATGGCAGGCGATGCAGTTGTCGGCATTGAAATAGAACCCGTGCTGTTTGTAACGGTTGGGATTCGCTCCCACCCCACCGTCTCCATTAATGTTGAGGCTCTGGCCATGCAGCGAGTCCCCCTCTGCCGCCTTGTCGATGGGCAGCCCGTACCGGTTGTGACTCTTGCTGTCAGGATCGTTTAGCAGGGCGTAGTCTGGTTCATCAGGTCGTGCGGGATACATCGTCAACCTCAATCGTACATAGGGTGCAATATGCAACACGCATTGCACCGTTTTCACCGGTTAGTGGAAAGTGCAAAGCGCTTCTTTTACTGCACCCTGCATCCATCAAAACTTGCGCATCTCCATCGATAGGCGGGCCGCTTCCTTCTGGTCCGAAATCGGCTCGATACGCACCGCCGACTGCTTGTAGGCCGGCTGGCGCGAATGCGGATCGAGCAGGCCCAGTGTGAGGCGGTTGGCGCAATCGTGGAAATGGAAAGGCAGAAAAATCATGTTCTTCGGCACGCGCTGTGTCGGCTGTGCCATCACCACCGCATCGGAGCGGCGCGATACCAGGCGCACATATTCACCGCGCCGAATACCCAGTTCTGACGCCAGATCCGGATTGATTTCGATGAAAGGGATCGGGCTGTACTTGTTGTTGTTACCGATCTTGCCGGTCTTGGTGCGACCGTGCCAGTGCTCGATAAGGCGGCCGGTATTGAGCCAGATCGGGAACTTCTCGTCCGGCACCTCGTTGTTGTCAATGAATGGCAGCGGAATCAGTTTCGCCCTGCCGTCCGGATAACTGAAGGTGGCATTCCTTGTGTAAAGTCGCTTGCCTCCGCTGGGAGGCGCCTCGCCCCGCTCCACCTGATCCAGGGTATAGGGCCACTGTATGCCCCGGCTCTGTTCTATAAGCGTATGGTTCATGCCGGAGATGTCGGCCAGCCGGCCTCTGGAAATGGACGCCATCTCCAGAAAAATGTCGGGGGCACGCTCTGGAAACTTGACCCTCCCCTCGCGATTGAAGCGCTCGGCCATGCGGTTGAATATCCACAGATCCGGCCTGGCCTCGCCAGGAGGCGTGGTGATCGGTTTGACCAGGTTGATGCGCCGCTCGGTATTGGTCATCACCCCCTCTTTCTCCGCCCAAGTGCCGGCGGGCAGGTAAACGTGCGCATACTGGGCGCTCTCGGTGTCCTCGTAACAGTCCTGCACGGCGCAGAACTCCAGCTTCTCCATGGCTCTGCGGACACGCGCGGTGTTTGGCAGCGAGGACATGGGGTTGGTGGCGATCAGCCAGAGCGCCTTTATCTGGCCCGATTCGATGGCGTGGTAGATATCGGTCTGGAACATGCCTCGCTTCTTGGGGAAGAACTCAGGATCCACATTCCAGAACCTGGCAATCTCCTCGCGGTGCTCGGGAACCTCCAGCAGCCTGTAGTTGGGCAGGCCGGAGCAGGAGGACCACTCACGCGTGCCCATCGCATTGCATTGTCCGGTGATGGAGAGGCTGGTGCCGCCTGGCTTGCCGATATTGCCGGTCAGCAGCGCCAGGTTGTTGATCCCCACCACGCCGTCAGAGCCGTGCGTGGACTGATTGATACCCATGGTCCAGATCTGCATCGCCGCCCCGGCATTGGCAAATAGACGCGCGACGTGGCGGATACTGTCCTCATCAATGCCGCAGATCTTCGCTGCGGTGACCGGGTCATACTTCTGCACTTCGGCGCGCAGCGCCTCCAGGCCGGTAGTATTGGCATCGATATAGGCCTGGTCCTGCAGTCCCTCCTGCAGTATCACGTGCATCAATGCATTCTGCAGCACCACGTCGGTTCCCGGTGTGATCGGCAGGTGACGGTCGGCATTCTGCGCCAGCATGGTGACACGCGGATCGACCACGATCAGCGGAAAGCCCCGCCTCTCCTGCGCCTCTTTCATACGCCAGTAGATGATCGGGTGCTGTTCCGGCAGGTTGGAGCCCCAGGCGATCAGGCAGTCGGTATGCTCGAAATCCTCATAGCAGCCGGGTGGTCCGTCGGAGCCGAAGGAACGTTTGTATCCCGAGACCGCCGAGGCCATACAGAGCGTGGTATTGCCGTCATAGTTATTGGTGCCGATCAGGCCCCGGGTCAGCTTGCCCAGGGTATAGAACTCCTCGGTCAACATCTGTCCGGTGGAGATGACCGCAACCGAGTCGCGGCCATACTTCTGCTGGATACGGACGATCTCGTCGTGCACCCTGTCCAGCGCCCTGTCCCAGCCAACAGCCTGCCAGGGCTCATGCCAGTGAGTGCGCATCTTCGGTTGCAAACCACGACCGGCAGATTCGAACAGCTCATGTTCGAATATCCCTTTCAGGCAGAGCTTGCCACGGTTGACGTCTGCATCCGCCACGCCACGGGAGGCGACCGGCCGGCCTTTGGCATTCACTCCGACCTCTATCGAGCAACCGGTGGAGCAGTAACCGCAGGCGGCGTATTTCCAATTCACCACGCCCTTGTCGGCGATCTTGATCGGGTTCTTGTTTTTACGTCCAAACAGCATTCAGTGAACCTCGAAATTGTTGAGGAAAATTTTCCGACCTCAATTTCCCTAGGCCGCTTCTTCGCTAAGGGACAACTGCAGCAACACCATGCCGCCCTCAACTTTTACCGGAAAGATATTGGTGCAGCCCTCGTCCGGACCCAGGGCTTCGCCACTGGTCAGGTCGATCTTCCAGTTGTGCAGCGGACAGGTGACCGAGTCGCCGTGCATAATCCCCTGGGAGAGCGGTCCATTCTTATGCGGGCAGGCATCGCGTATGGCGTAGACCCGGTCATCCGACCCACGAAACACAGCAATATCCATCTCTCCGGTCCGGATTACCCGGGAGCCGAGTACAGGTATCTGCGTCAGTTCTACAACTTCAATCCACTCGCTCATGATTGTGCTCCAACACTCACCTTGGAAAATTGCGTCAGTCTGATCGGTGTAAACTCATTTGCTTCGAGCCCTTCCGCCCGCGCTCTCCAGGGGTCGATCTGGGCATGGTGCTGGCTTGTCCTGAAACGCTCGACCAGGAACCTGCGCCCCTCTTCGTCTTCCAGCAGGCGTTGTTTTATATGATTCAACCCAACCCTTTCCAACCAGGGGGCGGTACGCTCCAGGTAGTGCGCCTCTTCACGGTAGAGTTGGGTAAAGGCGGCGCAGTACTCAAGCACCTCCTCCTCAGTGGCGACCTTGCACAGCAGGTCGGTGATGCGCACCTTGATACCGCCGTTGCCACCGATATGCAGCTCGTAACCAGAGTCGACACAGACCACGCCGAAATCCTTGATTGTCGCTTCGGCGCAGTTGCGCGGGCAGCCGGAAACCGCCAGCTTGAACTTGTGAGGCATCCATGAGCCCCAGGTTAGCTGCTCCAGCTTGACCCCCAGGCCGGTCGAGTCCTGAGTGCCAAAACGGCACCACTCGGAGCCGACGCAGGTTTTACAGGTGCGCATCGCCTTGCCGTAAGCATGACCCGAGACCAGTCCGGCAGCGTTAAGATCCCTCCACATGGCTGGGAGGTCCTCTTTTTTCACGCCGAACATGTCGATGCGCTGACCGCCGGTCACCTTGATTTCGGGCACCTTGAATTTATCCGCCACGTTGGCAATGGCACGCAGCTCGTCCGGGGTGCAGAGCCCGCCGAACATGCGCGGCACCACCGAGTAGGAGCCATCCTTCTGGATATTGCCGTGAGCGCGTTCGTTGATGAAACGGGACTGCGCATCGTCCTGATACTCACCAGGCCAATTCGCCAACAGATAGTAATTAAGGGCCGGCCGGCAGATGGCGCACCCATCCGGCGTCTTCCATGCCAGCAGGTCGCGCACCGCGTCCATGCTCTTCAACCCGTGCTCCCTGATCGCGTTGATCACCTCATCATGGCTGTGCTTGGTGCATGCGCAGATAGACTTCTTGCTGGGGGTGGCTGTATAACCCTCACCCACGGTGCTGGCCAGCAGCGCCTCCACAAGTCCGGTGCAGGAGCCGCATGAACTGGATGCCTTGGTGTGGGCGCGCACCTCTTCCAACGTAAACAGGCCCTTCTTTACGATGGCGTCCACCACCTCACCTTTGCACACCCCATTGCAGCCGCACACTTCCGCCGAATCCGGCAACGAGAGAATCCCGGCATCGCCATGTCCGGCATCACCCAGATCGTGCTGGCCGAACAGGATGGTTCTGCGAAAGCCGGAGATATCGGTGCCGTCGCGCAGCAGCTGGAAGTACCAGGTGCCGTCCATGGTGTCGCCGTACATCACCGCGCCCCTGATCCGGTTGTCGCGAATCACCAGTTTACGGTAGATCCCCTCTGCTGCATCCTGCAGTACCAGGGTCTCGTCCCCATCGCGCTGGTTGAACTCACCGGCAGAGAAAAGATCTATCCCTGTGACCTTAAGTTTGGTGGAGGTTATCGAACCCTCATAACGGCCATAGCCAAGCTGTGCCAGGTGGTTGGCGCACACCTTCGCCTGCTCGAACAGGGGCGCCACCAGGCCATAACAGGTATTTCTGTGCTGCACGCACTCCCCCACCGCATAGATGCGGGGGTCATAGGTCTGCATGGTGTCGTTAACCAGAATGCCGCGCTCGCAGTAGATCCCAGCCCGCTGTGCAAGCTCTATATTGGGGCGGATACCGACAGCCATCACCACCAGGCCGGCATCGATCTGCGTGCCATCGGCAAACTTGACCCCGGTCACCCGATCGGTGCCCAGTATCTCTGCGGTCTGCGCCTCCATCAGGAACTTCATACCACCGGCTTCCAGCGATTGCCTGAGCATGGTTGCCGCCGGATCATCCAACTGGCGCTCCATCAGGCGGTCCATAAGATGCACCACCGTCACCTTCATGCCCCGCTTCATCAGCCCGTTGGCGGCCTCCAGGCCCAACAGGCCGCCACCTATGACCACGGCTTTAGCGTGATTCCGGGTGGCTGCCAGCATGGTTTCGACATCGGAAATATCCCGAAAGCCGATAACGCCCTCGAGATCCGAACCGGGTACGGGAATGATGAACGGAGTGGAGCCGGTGGCGATCAGCAGACGGTCGTATCCAACCGATATACCGCTTGCAGTTTTGACTGTACGGCCAACCCGGTTGATTTCAACCACCCGTTCACCGCTGTACAGCCTGATGCCGTTCTCCTGATACCATTCGCGGCTGTTGAGAACGATGTCGTCGACGCTCTTCTCTCCGGCAAGTACCGGCGACAGCATAATACGGTTGTAGTTCGGATGCGGCTCGGAGCCGAATACCGTTATTTCATAGTCGCCGGCCTCTTCAAGTTTCAACAGCTCTTCCAGTGTACGTACGCCGGCCATGCCGTTGCCGACCAATACCAACTTCTTTTTCATCAACATCAACCTCTGGAATCTGATCCGGTGCAGAGACACCCGGATTAAATATAAGAGGGGATATGCAATAGCTGTGCCTAGTTCTACTTTTTAGAGTTATGCCTTTGAAATCAATAAAATCGGATTGATCCATTGTCATAAGGACATACCTTGCCAACCTTGTTCTCCGGGCTTTACGCTCCGGATTGGTGCGCCCACGACCAAACTGCACGCCATTGACGCAGTGCAGCACTGAGAGCACAGGGCAACAGCGCCCCAAGGGCGCCGCAGATCCGCACTTTCTGCAAAAATCATGAGTTTGGCCTACTTATTGCTGGGACAGTTCCAGGCACACTTTTTTGTCCAGGAGCAGTTCATGTCAGATTCAAAACTCAATCTTTTAACATTTACCGGCAAGATCAGGACGTTGCATCTCACCTGGTTTGCCTTTTTTCTCAGCTTCTTCGTCTGGTTCAATCATGCACCTTTAATGGCCTCCATACAGGAGACCTTCAAGCTGACCGCGCAGGAGGTGAAGGCGCTGCTGATCATCAATGTGGCGCTGACCATTCCGGCGCGCATCGTAATTGGCATGCTGGTGGACAAATACGGGCCCAGACTGGTCTACTCGCTGCTGCTGTTTGTCTCGAGCCTGATCTGTTTTCTTTTTGCGTTCGCAGACTCCTATAACATGCTGCTGATCAGCCGCTTCGCGCTGGGTTTTGTCGGCGCCGGTTTCGTGATCGGCATACGCATGATCGGTGAGTGGTTTCCCGCCAGGCAGGTCGGTGTGGCGGAGGGCATCTATGGCGGCTGGGGCAATTTCGGCTCGGCCGCGGCTGCGCTTTCGCTGCCCACCATTGCGCTGATGTTCGGCGGGGATGAGGGGTGGCGCTACGCCATCTTCCTCACAGGCGCCGTTACGCTGATCTACTCGCTGGTTTACTACCGGTTGGCGCGTAACACCCCAAAGGGTTCCACCTACTTCAAACCGAAAAAGACCGGCGCAATGGAGGTCACCAGCAGAGGCGATTTCTACTTTTATCTGTTGATGAACATCCCCATGTACCTCGCGCTGGCGGTATTGACCTGGAAACTGGGACCTGACAATCTGAAGATCATCAGCGGCATGATGAGCAACGGCATCTATATCGGCCTGCTGTTGCTGTACGCTTATCAGGCATCTCAGGTATGGCGCATCAACAAGCATGTATTCAAGGAGGAAGTGGCGGAGATCCATCGCTATAAGTTCAAGCAGGTGGCGATCCTGGATCTGGCCTATTTTGTCACCTTTGGCTCTGAGCTGGCCGTTGTCTCCATGCTGCCGCTGTTCTTCAAAGAGACCTTCGACCTCTCAATTGTGCAGGCGGGCATGCTTGCCTCCGGCTTTGCCTTCATGAACCTGGTGGCCCGCCCTGGCGGCGGACTGTTCAGCGACAAGTTTGGCCGCAGAAACACGCTGACACTGTTGATCGCCGGCCTGGCCATCGGCTATTTCGTACTGGGACAGATCGACTCCGGGTGGTCGCTTACCATCGCGGTAATCGCCACCATGGCCTGCTCGTTTTTCGTGCAGGCGGGTGAAGGGGCGGTGTTCGCCATGGTTCCGCTGGTCAAACGCCGTATGACCGGTCAGGTGGCAGGCATGGCCGGCGCCTACGGTAATGTGGGTGCAGTAACTTTCCTCACGGTCTTCTCTTTCGTCACTCCGCAGATGTTCTTCATGGTGATCGGTGGCGCGGCGCTGATCGCACTGGCTGCAGTTCGCTTTCTGGATGAACCCCAGGGTCAGACTGCAGAGCTGATGGAGGACGGAAGTGTGCAGATGATCGATGTAACCTGATCCATCCGCAGCGGGTGTTTAACGGGGCCGGGATCAAATTTAACCGGACTTTGAGTGCACAACATTCAACCGATAGAACAAATTTGACTCCGGCCCCGAATCCATGCTTGATTTCCAACTTCCAACCCGGATGGTGTGAGTTCTCCCTTCCCCGGTAGATCGTCTGCTTATGCCCTCAAAACTGGAAATAGACTACGCCTTCCGCAGTGAGGCAGGCGTTAAAGAGAACAATGATGACGTCTGCAAAGTGTGCGTCCCGCAAGGCGCGCTGTTACAGAGCAAAGGCGTGGCCGCGGCCATTGCCGACGGTGTCAGTTCCAGCGAGGGTGGGGGTCACGCCAGCCAGGTCTGCGTCAAAAGCTTCCTGAATGACTACCTGAGCACCCCGGATTCCTGGGCGGTAAAAACTTCTGCCAGTAAGGTGCTCGACTCAATCAATCGCTGGCTTTGCGGACAGGGACACTCGCTGTACGACTCCGCGATGGGGCTGGTTACCACCTTTAGTGGCGTGGTTATCAAATCCACCACTGCTCATATTCTGCATATCGGTGATTCGCGCATCTACCGCCTGCACAACGGCAGCCTGGAGCAGCTCACCCGCGACCACCGGGTATGGGTATCCAAAGAGAAAGAGTACCTCTCGCGCGCCATGGGTGCAGATCCGCATATCGAGATTGACTACCGTGCAATCGCTGTGGAAAAAGGCGACATACTGCTGTTTACCACCGATGGCGTACATGACTTCCTCTCCCAGCCGGAGCTGCAGAGCCTCGTCTCCAGACATGAGCGCACGCTTCAGGCCTGCGCCAATGCACTGGTTGAAAAGGCTCTTGAAAACGGCAGCAATGACAACGCCAGCTGCCAGCTTATCCGTATAGACAATCTGCCGTTGGAGACGGAAGCGGATATCTTCCAGCGCATCTCGGACCTCCCCTTTCCACCGGACCTGCAGCCAGGCATGATCATAGACGGCTACAAGATCCTGCGCGAGTTGCATGCGAGCAAACGCAGCGAAGTTTTTCTCGCGCTGGACGACGAGACCGGTCAACGGGTGGCGCTGAAAACACCATCAATCAATTACCGCGATGATGCGGCGTATCTGGAAGGATTTCTGCATGAGGAGTGGGTCGGACGCCGGATTCGCAACGCGCATATTCTGAATGTTCTGGAGCCGCGCAATCGCCACTTTCTCTACAATGTTACCGAATACGTCGAGGGGCGCAGCCTGGAGCAGTGGATTCAGGATCATGGTCCGGCGGATCTGCACCAGACCAGGATGCTGGCCGAACAGATTATCGATGGATTGCGGGCCCTGCATCGCATGGAGATGTTCCATCAGGATCTGAAGCCCGGAAATATTCTGATCGACAAGCACGGCACAATCAAACTCATCGATTTCGGATCGACCCGTGTAACCGGAATGGAAGAGATTGCCAGTGAGCTGGACCATAGTACTCCGCAGGGCACGCTGGACTATACAGCACCCGAATGTTTCAGCGGGGCAGCCTCAACTCAGGCTTCGGATCTCTATTCATTGGGTGTCATCCTTTACGAGATGTTGACCAAAAAGCTGCCGTACGGGGAGCGTGACCGCCCGCTACCGCGAAAACGATTGCTGTATCGTCCGGCACGTAGCTACAACCCGGAACTCCCTGTCTGGGTGGATAGAGCACTGGAGAAGGCGGTTCATCCGTTGCCATCAAAACGCTATACCACACTCTCCGAGTTCCAATACGACTTGACTCATCCAAACCCTGAATTCAGGGATATTACGGAACTGCCTCTGCTCGAGCGCAATCCGTTGCGCTTCTGGCAATATCTGTCGGCCTTGTTGCTGCTGCTGAATATGCTGCTCTTTTTTCTGCTCGGCAGTCCCGATTGACAAGGACGCAGTTTTCCGCTTACTTCACCCGGCCAGACGATTGCAGGTGTTCCTTGATTAAACAGCCGGTTAGTGTGAATACTCCGATTACACTCTGTTCCGGCAACCGCTCCAAGCATTGCCAAACCTATTGCATCCCTGCGGTCGCCGGCGCTTGCTCGAACAGTTGCCGCAGCCGCTCGACAGCCCTGTCCAGGTTGCTGAACTCAAGATAGTAAGTATCACAGCTGTCCACCAGATCGGCCACCGCATCGAAGCCACGCGCGCCCTGCAACCGGTAATTAAAGGAGTTGCTGGAAAGCTTAAGAAACGCCCTGCCCTTGGCAAACGGATGCAGCAGCTCCTGCGCACCGGCAATATACCTGGGAAATACGACGAAAGCAGGGCGGGCCGGCTGGTCCGATGCGAGCTGGCTCATGCTGGTCGGCTGCAGATGCGCCACATCCCCCTTGCGTGTCTTTTTACATACAGGACCCAACACCGCGTCATGGGAATATTTTCTGATAATGTCGATAGACTCGTTTTTCAACGGAATCGGGCGCGGCAGCGCATCAATCAGGCCGCTCTCCGGGCGATACAGCCCGAACTCATCCGATAATAGCCGCCAACCATGCAACATCAGCGCTGCGCACAGCGTGCTTTTGCCTGAACCGGGTTCCGCAGGCAAAAGAATGGCTTTTCCGTTGCGTTCGAGCACCGCCGAATGGAACATCAGATACTGATGGGCCTGTATGGCGATGCACCAGTTCAGCCCCCACTCAAACAGCGCAAAGGCATGGTCTTGGGGAAAAGGCGTGAATGGAGGGGTTGCATCCGTTCCGAAAACCGCCTGAGGCCGCCACCACCGGCGAAGGCCGCTGCCGGTCCCCATTCTGATATGGAAGTCGATCAACGACTTCTCAGGCATCACAACCACAGACACTTGGCCATACATCTGGTGCAGCAGCTCCGGCAGCCCCTTAACACTGCCGCATAACCTCACCAGGAAAGGACCGACGGCGAGGCACAAACCATCACTGCGCATTCGATCCGCGATTGAGTCCGGTTCGAGTTGATTCAGTCGCATGAATGGTGGGAGACGATCAGGCCCATGGCTTCGAACTGGTGAAGATAGGCAATCAACTGATCCCGTTCCAATGCAGATTCGATTGGACCAAAAAGCTGCTTAAGCTCAATGATGAGGGAATCCGCACTCAGCCGATTGAGCCTCAACAGCCCAAGAATCTCCATGGATAGCCTGTTCAGAAGGTGGGTGTCTCCGGATGCCGGGTTGAAGAGAAAGGTTTCCCCTTCCCACTCCCTGACCCGAAATCGATCATAGCAAGGGCAGTGCCATACTTCCTGCACAGAACCACCATCGTCGTTTCTGGGTAAAAGGGCCCGGTGCATCCGTCAATTAAAGTTGGCGGCTGGGTCTATGTGGAAGACTAGACCAGCTCTCTCATCAGCCGCCACCGCCAAGGCCGGTGCCACCACTCACCATAAAAGAGGTTGCACAGGACGCCGTAAGCGCATTGCCCGCCGGGCGACCGGAGAGGACTGTCTGCCCGTCCGCACCAATGTAATAGGTATTATAATTGTGTGTATATCTGTAACCGGTAACTGAATAGCCCCCACCGCCATTCGACTGCGCATATGTACCGCAACTTTTTTCCGGTTTGAATTGGGATGGGTGATCCACTCTCTCCGTATGCCAGTACTGCAGCAGAGTGCCAGTGTCGCAATCCGGTGGTTCCCTGTCTTCCAGAGCCAGGCACATCTGGTGGTTGCTGGAACTTGCAACAGCCGCACCACTGCTCAGGGTTAACGCAACCGGGAGACTGGCCAGCCCCCTGATCACCTGTCGGCGGTGCGCAAACTCGATGCCCTGCTCGGGCAGGTCCGGCTGAAGATGAATCTCTTTCTTATTGTCTTGCGACATGCCAACTCTCCTTCCTATAATCTGCTGCCCAGATCTGCTCGTTTTGCTTCCCGGGTATATATAGCCAACTTAAATGCAATTTTTATACCTTTTAATCTAACTCGTTGTAAAATAAAACTTGCCCGCCTTTCAGGCCGCGCATGAACGGTGAGATTGTAAAAAAAACTGACATGAATAGTTAGCGGCATCACTTCCGCAGGATTTACAGAATATGATCCATCCACTGCCAATACAACTCCCGAGAGGATGGTGAGAGCAGGCATCACCCTTCTGGATGTACTGCGCCAACCGCCGCTGCTGACCGAACTGGAGGGCAGCGCATTGACGCTTGTTCTGCGACAGGCGAGGCTGACCGGGCTGCTTGGATTCATTGAAGCGAGAGTCGACCCGGCAAAGAGCGTGGGCAAGCTGGCCGATCACCTTCTGAGTGCCAGAATCCACGCCGAATATAATAATCAGACGATCACCTGGGAGCTCGATCGCCTGGCCGCGGTGCTGAAACCGACGGTGGGACCGGTTATTCTGTTGAAGGGCGCGGCTTACAAAGCGCTGGAGTTGGGTCTGGCACAAGGCAGGCTGGCTTCGGATGTGGATCTGCTGGTTCCCCGGAGCCAGCTTAGCCTGGCTGAACAGCTGCTGTTGCATGCAGGTTGGTCGCATATGAAGGCGGATGAGTACGACCAGCACTACTATCGTGAGTGGATGCATGAACTCCCGCCGCTGCAGCATAAAGAGCGCGGTACCGTGGTTGACCTCCATCATGGAATTCTGCCTGTCACCGCGCGTCTGAAGCCAGACCCACTGAAACTGATCTCCGCTGCGCGTCCGATCGCGAACAGCCCTTTTTTCACGCTGAGCCCGGAAGATACGGTACTGCACCGCGCTGCCCATCTCTTTTTTGACGGAGACCTGATCAACGGCCTGAGAGAGCTGGTGGACATCAACGAGCTGTTATCGAGCTTCGGGAAAGAGCGGGCATTCGAACAGCGCCTGGTTTCCCGCGCCCGGGAGCTGGGACTCGCGAGGCCTCTCTATTATGCGGTTCATTTCTGCGGCGAGCTGTTGAAGTCCGATATCCCCAACAGAATTGAACAGAGTATCAAGGCGTCGGCCCCCGCTTTTCCAATCCGCCTGTTCACGCTGTCGTTGATGCGCTCGCAGTTGATTCCTGCGGACCCCGATCACCGAGGGGTAATCCGCAGAATCTGCGCAAATCTGCTCTATCTGCGCTCACACTGGCTGAAAATGCCGCCACTGATGCTGGCACGGCATCTGCTCACCCAGATACGGCGCCGGGGTGGAATCAAATCAGGATAGTTGCAAGAAGTGCTTGCCCGCCAATTGGGATTTCAAAAACCAAAGCCTAAAACTCAGACCAGTCCCCGCTTGATCATTGAGCCCAGATCGCATCCGGCAAAGATATGTAGATGATAGTGCATCACCTCCTGGTGGGCATCGGCGCCGGTGTTGGCGAGAATCCTGTACCCCCCCTGCTGCAGCCCAAGTTGTTCGGCAGCTTTTTGAGATGCCCGATAGAAACCGGCGACAGCTTCGGCCGGCGCATCTCTGGAGAAATCGTCGAAGGAGACATACTCCCCCTTCGGGATCACCAGCAGATGAACCGGCGCCTGAGGCGCAATGTCATGGAACGCCAGCGCATGCTCATCTTCGTATACTTTATTGCAGGGAATCTCCCCGCGCAGGATTCTGGCAAAAATGTTGTTGCGGTCATAGCTCATGGAACGGTCCTTTATTCAGAATTAACAAGCTGAACCTCTGGGAGACTGTAGGATATATCCGATAGCCTCATAATGGGAGATACGGTCAGCACCGCAGGCAATCCTCGATCACCGGCTGCGGATTTCCGGTGAGTCCCTACAGACCGAACAAAGTGCATTGAGCTTATCACCGGAAGGCGTGTCGAGCATCGCTGGAAGCCTCCGGTCTGCTGCGCAACCGGCGTTCACCCGGGAAAACGCCATCTTTTTCCGGCGACCGGCGTGTCATCACAGCAGGCGTGATACCGCACCATAACGGATCATCGCATGGTGCATCAGCGCAATTTATGCAACAACTTGGTGCAACATATTTCGAAAATGTCACCGCTTTGAATCTATCCTGCTGATTAAAAAGAATATTTACTCATATGGCATGCATCCTGCTTTATGCCTGTCAAGCCTCGGGCCCACACCTGTCAACAACAAGATGGAAGGTAATATGAGCACAACCAGAAGCAGATTCAGAACATCCCTACTCGGCGCAGCCACCGCCATCGCACTCTCGGCGGCATCTGTCGCAGGAGCCGCTGATACCATCAAGGTCGGTATCCTTCACTCACTCTCAGGAACCATGGCAATCAGCGAAACCACGCTGAAAGACACCATGTTGATGCTTATCGAGGAACAGAACAAAAAAGGCGGCTTGCTGGGCAAGCAGCTGGAACCGGTGGTCGTCGACCCGGCATCCAACTGGCCGCTCTTCGCGGAGAAGGCACGTGAACTGCTGAGCCAGCACAAAGTCGCTGCGATCTTCGGCAACTGGACCTCGGTATCACGCAAATCCGTGCTACCGGTAGTCGAGGAGTTGAACGGCCTGCTCTTCTACCCTGTCCAGTACGAGGGGGAGGAGTCTTCCAAGAATGTGTTCTATACCGGTGCCGCGCCCAACCAGCAGGCAATACCCGCCGTCGACTATCTGATGAATGAGATTGGCGTCAAACGCTGGGTGCTTGCCGGTACCGACTATGTCTATCCCCGAACCACCAATAAGATTCTTGAAGCTTACCTGAAGGCGAAGGGCGTGGCGGACAAGGACATCATGATCAACTACACCCCATTTGGCCATTCCGATTGGCAGTCGATCGTCTCGGAGATCAAGAAGTTCGGCTCGACCGGGGTGAAAACCGCTGTGGTTTCCACCATCAACGGCGATGCCAATGTCCCTTTCTACAAGGAGCTGGGCAACCAGGGCATATCCGCCGAGGATATCCCGGTGGTAGCCTTCTCGGTGGGTGAGGAGGAGCTCTCGGGTATCGACACCAAGCCGTTGGTCGGTCATCTGGCTGCGTGGAACTACTTCATGAGTGTCGATGCTGAGCCCAACAGCGAGTTTATCACGGCATGGAAAGCCTTCATCAAGAACGATAAGCGTGTCACCAACGATCCGATGGAGGCGCACTATATTGGCTTCAACATGTGGGTCAAGGCGGTTGAAAAAGCCGGCACCACCGACTCCGACGCGGTGCAGGAGGCGATCATCGGTATTGCCGTACCCAACCTGACCGGCGGCCTCTCGGCCATGATGCCCAACCATCACATCACCAAGCCGGTATTGATCGGCGAGATCCAGGAAGACGGCCAGTTCGTCGTGGTATGGCAGACCTCCGGCCTGGTTGCCGGCGATGCCTGGTCCGATTTCCTGCCGGGCTCCAAGGATATCATTGCCGACTGGAGAGCACCGCTAAGTTGCGGAAACTACAACGTAAAGACGGCCAAATGCTCTGGTCAGAACTACGAGTAACCTGAATCCGATTCATTGATGAAACGGTATTGAGCCGGCCCTAAACGGCCGGCTCAATGGTTATCCGCACAAAGCGGCGAAACTCTTCGACCAAATAAAAAAAGACTCCGATGAACTCGCATCCAGGCACAACACGACGAATGACTCTAATCAGGATTTTTCAGTGGCTGCTGCTCGTCTCCCTATGCACCGCAGCCACCCTGGTAAACGCGGCCGCGGTTGCATCGGACGACCCACTCAACAGCGCGGCCGCACTGCTGAAATCATCAAGCTTCAAAGATAAATCCAAAGCGGTCGACCTGCTGTCGGCACATGCCGGCGAGCAGGCGGGCGTTGTACTGGAAGCATTCCTGGACAACCGCCTTTACACGGCTAAAGCAGATAAACGACTGGTCATTGCCGACAGCCGGGGTGAGGCTTACGCCGTCACCGATGCGTTGACCAACGAGGATTTGGGGCGCACCGCCAAAAACAGCCTGAAAATCATCACCCTGAACAACAGTCTTCGCAGACAGATCCGGGAGGCACTTGCGCTATCGGATCTGCGCCATCCGGACGCGGACCGGCGGCTTGCCGCCGTCAATCAACTGCTGGACCGTCCCGCAGCGGAGCATGCCAAACTGCTGCAGCCGCTGCTGGAACAGGAGAGGGACGCCCGGGTGCGCGATGCCATGCAGATCGTGACCGCGCTCGGCGCGCTCACCTCCGATGATGTGCGGCAGCGTTTGAGTGCGATCGAGACACTCGAGGGAAATGTCCATCCGGCAGTACGCAACGGACTGGCCAAATTGCAACGGAATGCCCAGGACCCGGAAGTTTTGAAAAAGATCGGAAAAGTGCTGGAGAGCATTGAGAGCAAACTGCAGATCTACAGATTTATAGAAAACATGTTCTTCGGGCTCAGCCTCGGTTCGGTGCTGGTGCTTGCCGCAATCGGCCTGGCCATCACCTTTGGTGTCATGGGCGTGATCAACATGGCGCACGGCGAATTGATCATGATCGGTGCCTACACCACTTACGTGATCCAACTTCTGCTGCCTGACAACATCGGAGCCTCGGTGCTGATCGCCGTACCGGCTGCCTTTGTCGTCTCCGGACTGGTCGGCATCGCCATTGAGCGGGGCGTTATCCGCTTTCTCTATGGCCGGTCGCTGGAAACGCTGCTGGCGACTTTCGGCATAAGTCTGATCCTGCAGCAGACCGTACGCTCCATCTTCTCCCCACTCAACCGCTCGGTCGAGACCCCTGCGTGGATGAGCGGCAGCTGGGAGATCAACAGCGCACTCTCACTGACTCTCAATCGCCTCTATATCATCGTATTTGCGCTGCTGGTTTTTGCCGCACTCTACCTCGTGTTGAAGAAAACGTCGCTGGGACTGCAGGTGCGGGCGGTGTCCCAGAACCGCGCCATGGCCCGCGCCATGGGGGTACGGTCGGAGTGGGTGGATGCCATGACATTCGGGCTCGGTTCCGGCATCGCCGGGGTGGCCGGAGTGGCGCTGAGCCAGCTCACCAATGTGGGGCCCAACCTGGGACAGAGCTATATTATCGACAGCTTCATGGTGGTGGTTTTCGGCGGCGTGGGCAACCTGTGGGGGACGCTGGTGAGCGGCATGACGCTAGGCGTTGCCAACAAATTCATGGAACCCTGGTCCGGTGCGGTGCTGGCGAAAATCCTGGTGCTGGTGTTCATCATCCTGTTTATTCAAAAGCGGCCGCGCGGACTCTTCCCGCAGAAAGGCCGCGCTGCGGAGGGTTGAGGCGTGCGTTTGTTCAATCCACTGAAACAGGACCGCGGCGGGCAGCTGTTTCTGGCCACTCTGGTTCTGGCCATGCTGCTGGTGCCCATGCTGAATCTGATGCTGCCCGAAAGCAGCCCGTTCCACATATCCACCTACACGATAACCTTACTCGGCAAATACCTGGCATTTGCTCTGCTGGCAATTGCGGTGGATCTCGCCTGGGGTTATCTTGGTATTTTGAGCTTGGGACACGGTGCTTTTTTTGCGTTAGGTGGCTATGCCATGGGCATGTACCTGATGCGTCAAATCGGTGAACGGGGCGTCTATGGCAATCCTCTGTTGCCTGACTTCATGGTCTTCTTAAACTGGGACTCACTGCCCTGGTTCTGGTACGGCTTCGATATGTTCTGGTTCGCCCTGCTGATGGTGATGCTGGCGCCGGGTGTGCTGGCCTTCGTTTTTGGCTGGCTTGCTTTTCGCTCGCGCGTTACCGGAGTCTATCTTTCTATCATCACCCAGGCATTGACCTACGCGTTGATGCTCGCGTTTTTCCGCAACGAAATGGGCTTCGGCGGCAACAATGGCCTGACCGATTTCAAGGACATCCTCGGCTTCAATCTGCAGGATGATACCACCCGCATCGCCCTTTTCGTTGCCACTGCGCTGATGCTCGCTGTAGGTTACATCGTCTGCCGGGCAATCGTTGCCTCCCGTCTGGGCAGAGTGGCGGTGGCGATCCGCGACGCTGAGGACCGAACGCGCTTTGTCGGTTACCGTGTGGAGTATGTCAAGCTTGCAATTTTTACCTTCTCCGCTGTGCTGGCGGGCATTGCCGGCGCTCTCTATGTGCCCCAGGTGGGCATTATCAATCCCGGAGAATTCTCCCCGCTGAACTCCATCGAGATCGTCATCTGGGTGGCCGTAGGCGGCCGCGCAACCCTATACGGCGCAGCGGCTGGGGCAATCATGGTCAACTACGGCAAGAGCTACTTCACAGCTGCGCTGCCGGAGGTATGGCTGTTTGCACTCGGCGCCCTGTTCGTGCTGGTCACCCTGTTTCTGCCTAAAGGCGTTATCGGCCTGCTCAAGCGAAGGAGGGCCGAGTCGTGAACTCCTTGCAAAATCTGCGCGAGGTGATGCGCCGCGACCGGGTCTTTGACTTCATGCTGCAAACCACCGGGCTCGAAGTCGACCTAAGTCACGGCACCATCCTCTACCTGGAGGATGTTTCGGTCAGCTTCGACGGCTTCAAGGCGATCAACGATCTGAACCTCTATATCGATGCCGGTGAGCTGCGCTGTATCATCGGCCCCAATGGGGCGGGTAAGACCACCATGATGGACATCATCACCGGCAAGACCCGTCCGGACAAGGGGAGCGCATTTTTCGGACAGAACATCAACCTGCTTCATCTCAACGAAGCGGAGATTGCGCAGGCTGGCATAGGCCGCAAGTTCCAGAAGCCGACGGTGTTCGAATTCCACACGGTATTCGAAAATCTGGAGCTCTCCATGGCCGGGGACAAGCGCGTCTGGCAGACCTTCAGAGCGCGCATGGAGGGATCTCAACTGGATCGCATCAGCAATGTGCTGGAGATCATCGGCCTGCAGGAGTGCCACCATAAGCTCGCGGGTTCACTCTCCCATGGACAGAAACAGTGGCTCGAGATCGGTATGCTTTTAATGCAGAATCCAAAGCTCCTGCTGGTGGACGAACCGGTTGCAGGCATGACCCACCAGGAGATGGAACGCACAGCCGAGCTTCTCACCTCTCTTGCGGGCGAACATACCGTGGTGGTAGTGGAGCACGACATGGATTTCGTGCGTTCAATAGCGCGCAAGGTGACCGTGCTGCACCAGGGCAGTGTACTGGCCGAAGGGAGCATGGACGAAGTGCAGAACGACCGGCGCGTGGTGGAAGTCTATTTGGGGGAATGAAGGGCTAAGGCCCTAGGGCCGAGGGCCGAGGGCCGAAAAATAAGGGTAGCTGGCACCGGAATCTGTAGCCAGGGCTGGTAACCGATAACTACGAGTAAAAGATGCTGGAAGTCAACGCAATCAATCAGTTCTACGGCGAGTCGCACACTCTTTGGGACCTGGATCTCAATGTTCCCGAGGGCAAATGCACCTGTCTGATGGGGCGCAACGGAGTCGGCAAAACCACCCTGCTCCAGTGCATTATGGGCCTGCTCCCGGTTAAGTCGGGGGATATTCTGTTTCGCGGTGAAAACCTGAACAGACAAATTGCGGAAAAACGCGCAACCTTCGGCATCGGCTATGTTCCACAGGGACGACAGATCTTCCCGCTGCTGACGGTTGAAGAGAACCTGCGCATAGGACTGCCGGTACGCAGGCAGGATCGCAAGCGGATTCCTGAATTTATCTTCGAACTCTTCCCTGTGTTGAAAGAGATGCTGGGACGCCGGGGCGGTGACCTTTCGGGGGGACAGCAGCAGCAGCTGGCAATCGGACGGGCACTGGTGATCGATCCACAGTTGCTGATTCTGGACGAGCCCACCGAGGGCATTCAACCCAATATTGTACAGGAGATAGGCGATATCATTCTGCGGCTCAACCGTGACATCGGCTTGACTGTGCTGCTGGTGGAACAGAAACTGCCCTTTGCACGCAAGGTGGCGGACCGTTTTTCCATACTTGACCGGGGACGGCAGGTGGCCGCCGGAGAGATGGATCAACTCAACGAGGAGCTGATCCGCCAGTACCTGACGGTCTGATCAACCGGTAACTCACGATCTAAAGGAAGTACACCCATGAAAACACGCATCTTTTCTGCTTTAACCTTAATCTCGTTTCATGCGACATCTGCCATGGCCCATGTGGGCCCGGAAGCGCCCGATCATCACCTCGCAGAACATCTGCTGATCGCGCTGGCGATAGGCCTTCCACTTGTTTATGGCTTATTACGTTTGCTGAAACGCTTCGGGGATCCTCGCTGACAACATGGCCATTGCAGCCGAACAGCCGGAGTCCGGCTGGTGCGCGAAGCTGAGGCTGGGTTTTCGCAAGAGCCCCGGTAAAACGCTGTTGGCGGATCGCTTTCGCGAAGGCCCCCTCGCGGTGCAAAAAGCGCTATATCCCGAAGGAGAGCTTTGCCATGTCTATCTGCTGCATCCGCCGGGCGGCGTAGCCGGAGGCGACACCCTGGATATAGCCATCCGGGTGGCGCACGATGCTTCTGCGCTGATAACCACTCCCGGCGCATCCAAATTCTACCGTTCATCGGGACCCTGGGCGCATCAATATCAGACGCTGAAGGTGATTGACGGTTCTCTGGAGTGGCTCCCGCAGGAGAATATCCTCTTCCCCGGAGCCAATGTCGGACTTTCCACCAGCATCCAACTCTCCGGACATGCCAAATTCATCGGTTGGGAAATACACTGCCTGGGTCGTCCCGCGGTCAATGAACGGTTCGACCGGGGCGAAGCTGTTTTCAGCTTCAACCTAAGCCGTAACGACCAGCCGCTGCTGATCGAACGCCTGCTCATTTCCGGGGAAAAAAGTCTGCAGGGCGCAGCGGGACTGCGCGGAAATCCGGTCTTCGGAACACTCTGTGCCACATTGGAGGAGGAGATGCCGCTGCAACGGATCCGGCAGCATATCCCCGCCAGACACCGGCATGAATTTGGAGTGACCCAAATGGACGGCTTGCTTGTCGCACGCTACCTGGGAGATTCGACTGAACGGGCCAGGCATCTTTTCACTGAAACATGGAGACTGCTGAGACCCGCAGTATTAAGCCGCCCTGCCTGCAACCCACGTATCTGGAACACTTAGCCCGCATCCATCACCAGGCGAACAGAAGATATGTCAATAATATATATAAAACAGCAAATTACGTTCATTTTACCCGTGCTGGTGAATTTACACTCTGTTCTATCCGGTTTTTGGAACGATTTGGATGCGGGTTAGAGCCAAAACGCCCTGCCGATTACGATTAGGAGAGATTCATGGAACTCACCCCAAGAGAAAAAGACAAGCTGTTGCTGTTTACCGCAGCGCTGGTGGCGGAGCGACGCAAGAACAGGGGGCTGAAGCTCAACTACCCCGAAGCTGTAGCCTACATCAGCGCCGCCATCCTGGAAGGTGCACGCGAAGGTAAAACCGTGGCCGAACTGATGGACTTCGGCCGCACATTGCTGACCGGCGATGATGTCATCGCGGGTGTGGAGAGTATGGTCCACGAGGTGCAGGTGGAGGCCACTTTCCCGGATGGCACCAAACTGGTTACGGTGCACGATCCCATTCTTGCGTCGGAAAATCCCCTCTCCGCAACCGTGATTCCCGGCGAAGTGATCACCACACCCGGTGACAGAGAACTCAATGCCGGCAGAGCATCGCTGACCCTTTCCGTCGCCAACACGGGTGACCGCCCGATTCAGGTCGGCTCACACTTCCACTTTGCAGAAACCAATCCGGCGCTGGTTTTCGAGCGCGACAGAGCGCGCGGCTTCCGCCTTAACATCCCCGCCGGCACCGCGGTGCGCTTCGAGCCGGGCCAGACCCGGGAGGTGACACTGGTCGCCTACGCAGGTGACAGAAAGGTGTTTGGCTTTAACGGCGCCGTAATGGGCGATCTGGGAGATTGACCGATGACAAAAATAAGCAATCGCGCCTACGCAGAGATGTATGGCCCCACCGTTGGCGACCGTGTTCGCCTTGGTGATACCGAGCTGTTGATCGAGGTGGAGCAGGATCGCACCATCTACGGCGATGAGGTGAAGTTCGGCGGCGGCAAGGTGATCCGGGATGGCATGGGCCAGAGCCAACGACCCAGCGCGGAGGTGGTTGATACCGTTATAACCAATGCACTGATCCTGGACCATTGGGGCATAGTTAAAGCGGACGTCGGCATCAAAAACGGCCGCATCAGCGCTATCGGAAAGGCGGGCAATCCTGATGTCCAGCCCGGCGTCGATATCATCATCGGACCTGGCACCGAGGCTATCGCCGGCGAAGGGAGCATCCTGACCGCCGGCGGAGTTGATGCTCATATCCATTTCATCTGCCCGCAACAGATCGAAGATGCACTGATGTCAGGCGTAACCACCATGCTGGGCGGAGGCACCGGTCCCGCCACAGGCACCAACGCCACCACCTGCACGCCTGGCCCCTGGAATATACACCGCATGCTGGAAGCCTCGGAGGCGCTGCCGATGAATCTTGGATATCTGGGCAAAGGCAACGCCAGCCTGCCTGCGGCGCTGGAAGAGCAGATCGCTGCCGGCGCCATGGGGCTCAAGCTGCACGAGGACTGGGGCACCACTCCGGCCGCCATCGACAACTGCCTCACGGTGGCCGACAGATTCGATGTACAGGTGGCCATACATACCGACACCCTGAACGAATCGGGCTTTGTTGAGCACACCCTTGCCGCAATGAAAGGGCGGACCATTCACACCTATCACACCGAGGGGGCTGGCGGTGGCCACGCACCGGATATCATCAAGGCGTGCGGTCACTCCAACGTACTGCCCTCCTCCACCAACCCGACGCGCCCCTACACCATCAACACCATCGATGAACACCTTGATATGCTGATGGTGTGCCATCACCTCGACCCGGGTATCGCCGAGGACGTGGCTTTCGCGGAATCACGCATTCGCCGGGAGACCATCGCCGCAGAGGATATTCTGCACGATCTGGGCGCATTCTCCATGATTGCATCCGACTCCCAGGCCATGGGCCGTGTCGGTGAAGTAGTGACCCGAACCTGGCAGACCGCGCATAAAATGAAGGTGCAGCGTGGCGCTCTGCAGGGTGACCCGGCACACCACGACAATCTGCGCGCCAGACGCTACATCGCCAAATACACCATCAATCCGGCGATCACCCATGGCATTGCACATGAAATCGGCTCAATTGAGATCGGCAAACTGGCCGATCTGGTCCTGTGGAAACCCGCGTTCTTCGGCACAAAACCCAGCCTGATTATCAAGGGCGGAGTGATAGCCGCGGCACCAATGGGGGATCCCAACGCATCTATCCCCACACCTCAGCCGGTACACTACCGACCGATGTTCGGTGCGCTTGGACACGCCCGGCAGGCCACCCGCATGACCTTTGTCTCACAGGCAGGATTCGAGGCTGGCATAGCGGCACGGCTTGGCTTGAAATCACTGATAGGTGTAGTAAAAAACTGCCGCAATCTGAGCAAGGCCGATATGCTGCTGAACAGCTACCAACCCCGGATCGATGTGGACTCTCAGACTTATCAGGTCAAAGCGGATGGAGAGTTGTTGCTATGCGAGCCGGCGCAGGATCTGCCCTTGGCGCAGAAGTATTTTCTGTTTTGAATTCCCACTACCCTGCCCTCTCCCCCGTGGAGAGTGTCGTAAAAGGATTTATCCCTCTCCCTTCGAGGGAGAGGGGGCTTTTGCGACACCCTCCATGAGAGAGGGAGCTGGATATAGAGAGCTGTAATCCAGGTAGCCCCGCCATGATAAAACTGACCCGCAAAACCGACACCACCGTTGAGCCGGATACCACCCTGACCCTGCCGCTGCACAGCCGCATCAAGAGCCGCCTGCGGGTCACACTGGACAATGGCGAAGACGCCGGGCTCTTTCTGGAACGGGGTACAACCCTGAAAGAAGGGGATCAGCTCTCCAGTGAGGAGGGTTACCGGGTGCAGATCAAAGCCGCCGTCGAAACACTCTCCATCATCCGCAGCGACGATCCACACCTGTTGGCCAGAGCCTGCTACCATCTGGGGAATCGTCACGTCTCCATCCAGATCGAGTCGAACAGCGTCAGCTTTCTGCACGATCACGTGCTGGACGGTATGCTGAGAGGTCTGGGACTGACAGTGGAGGCGACCGAAGCGCCGTTCGAACCCGAACCGGGTGCCTATGGCGGCAGTGCTGAAAAGGGTAATCACGACCATTCACATGGGCATGGACATGATCACCACCACTGAGGATCAGCTTCCCCGGCTGCGGCTGCTGCAGCTGATCAGCCCGTCGCTGCCGATCGGCGCCTTTACCTATTCACAGGGCCTGGAGTGGGCGGTGGAGTCCGGTTGGATAAAAAGCGAATCAGAACTGCTGGAGTGGACCCTCGATCTGCTGCAGACCAGTCTGACCCATCTGGAGGTCCCCTGTCTGGCCAGGCTGTATCATGCATGTGCTGAGAGTGACGATGAGGCGCTAAGGTATTGGAGCGATTATCTGATAGCCTCCCGGGAGACCAGGGAGCTGCGCGAAGAGGAGCACAACCGTGGCAGGGCTTTGGCGCGCCTGCTGCCGGAGATCGGAATTCCCGTTTCAACCCAGATCATGCCCCTGCTCAAGCACTGCCAACTGGCCGGCTTCGCTTATGCTGCGTATCATTGGAGAATTCCGCTGCGCAGCGCCGCGGAAGGTTACCTCTGGGGATGGCTGGAGAATATTGTCCTTGCCGGTGTCAAAATTGTTCCGCTGGGACAGAGCTCGGGCCAGAGGATTATCGCGGCACTTACTCCGCCGATCCCGGCTATGGTGAAGAGGGGGCTGGAACTCTCCGATGAATGCATCGGTACAAGCTGCCCCGCCCAAGCACTCGCCAGCAGCCAGCACGAAACCCAGTACACGCGTATCTACAGATCCTGACAGCGAGAATATATGATCCTAGAATGCTCGATTGGCCACTCCAATTTTCCAGTAAGAGGCTGATATGAAAAGGGTAGTAATCAACTCAGGTCCTCACTCGTATGGTGAATCACGCTCCGAGGTGCAGTGTACGCTTTCCGCTGCGCATGGCTGCGTTGTAACTCGTCGGAATAGAATAACTATTCCTCGTCGTTACGCCTTGCCCTGCACCACGTCCAACTGAGGATTCCAGGATGAACAAACCACTTCGAGTCGGTGTCGGCGGCCCGGTGGGATCCGGCAAGACGGCATTGCTGGATGTCCTGTGCAAGGCGCTGCGCGACCAATATGAAATTGCCGTGGTCACCAACGATATCTACACCCAGGAGGACGCCCGATTCCTGATCCACAGCCAGGCGCTGGAAGAGAGCCGCATCATCGGCGTGGAGACCGGCGGCTGTCCCCACACCGCGATTCGTGAGGATGCCTCGATGAATCTTGCGGCGGTGGAGGATCTTTGCAGCCGCTTTCCCAACCTGGATCTGGTGTTCATCGAAAGCGGCGGTGACAACCTCAGTGCCACCTTCAGCCCGGAACTGGCCGATCTCACCATTTATGTGCTGGACGTCGCCGAGGGTGAGAAGATGCCGCGCAAAGGGGGCCCCGGCATCACCCGTTCAGACCTGCTGGTTATCAACAAGATCGATCTCGCTCCTTATGTCGGCGCATCGCTGGAAGTGATGGAGCAGGATACCCTGCGCATGCGCAAGAAGCGCCCTTTCGTGTTTTCGAATATGAAAACCGGCGAGGGCCTGGAGCAGATCGTCGAGTTTATCGAATACGAAGGCATGCTAAGCGACTGATCTGCCCGAATATTCATGGATCTCGCGCAGATTGGCGCCAAGGCTTGGAGACGAAATCCGATCACACCCGAACTCACTGTTCACTGACTCAAAGTGTTATAATGTATCTTTAATTTGAGGCAATCATCGACTGAGCAACTGTCGGCGGGTGCGCATTGATCATTAAACTGAAGTTAAAATCCAAGTACCGGCAGCAGAAGATAACCAGTCTCCCGGTACAGGACACCAGCGCACTGACCACACGCAATTCGATATGGCGTTGAACAAGAGAAATCTCACCAAAGTTCTGAAACTGGCAGACACATTGTGCAATGAGCGCAAGGTGAAACTGACTGCGCAAAGGCGCAAGGTGCTGGAACTGGTGTGTGCGGCCGATGGGCCGATCGGCGCGTATGAAATTCTGGATAAATTGAGGCAGAGTATTGGCAATCCAGCCCCGCCGACGGTATACCGGGCACTGGACTTCCTGCTCGATCAGGGACTGGTACACAAGCTCGAGAGTCTGCACGCCTACATTGGCTGTTCGCACCCGGACCACCCCCACGCAAGCCAGTTCCTGATCTGTTCAGAATGCGGCGATGTCAGCGAGATAGAGAACAGTGAAATAGTGAATAGCCTGAGGCAGGCGCAGGAGAATAGCGGTTTCAAGGCAAAGCGACCCGTGGTGGAGCTGCTTGGCAGCTGCGCCCAATGTCAGTCGGAAAACGCGCAGGAAGAGTAGCTTTCTTGGCCTCGGTCGGTTCCGGCAATTGCGGAAGGAACTGACTGCACCTTAACCCGCATCCATCACCAGGCGAACCGAAGATATGTCCAATAATATATATAAAACAGCAAATTACGTTCATTTTACTCGTGCTGGTGAATTTACACTCTGTTCTATCCGGTTTTTGGAACGATTTGGCTGCGCATCTTGAGCGATCTTCCTTAAACCATAGCTACGGCTATGGTTTGGCGGACGATCGCTCAACCTGCTTTGCCAAATCGCCCCAAAATTCCGGATCCTGGTGACGGATGCGGGTTAACCCTGCGTGGATTGCATTTGGGAAAAACTGAAAAGCAGGGCGGCTGAAACAACCACCGAAGGTCCTGCCGGAGTATCCCAGTACCAGGAAGCGGCCAGCCCCATGCTGACAGCCAATATCCCATTCAATGCGGCAACCAACGCCATCTGCTCCGGTGTGCGGCTGAAACGGCGGGCGGCAGCGGCTGGAATTATCATCATCGAGGTTATCAGCAGTACGCCGACGATCTTCATCGAAATGGCGATGACCAGCGCAATCAGCAGCATGAAAGCCAGGCGGACGAAGGCAACAGGAACACCCTCCACCTGCGCCAGCTCCTCGTGTACCGTCGACGCGAGCAACGGCCGCCAGATTGCGGCCAGTGCCGCCAGCACCGGCACTCCGCCGCCCCAGACCCACCAGAGATCACCGGCACTGACCGCTAGTATGTCACCGAAGAGATAACCGACAAGATCCACCCTCACCGAATCCTGGAACGCCATTACCACCAACCCCAGCGAGAGTGTACTGTGGGCAAGAATGCCCAGGAGCGTATCGCTGGCGAGCTGGCGCCGACTCTGCAGCAGTATCAGCACGAGTGCGATCAACACCGCCAAAGCAAGAATCGCAAGATTTAAATTAACATCGAGCAGAAAACCCAACGCAACCCCCAGAAGCGCAGAGTGAGCCAGTGTATCTCCGAAATAAGCCATGCGCCGCCAAACCACAAACACGCCCAGCGGAGCGGCAACCAATGCCACTCCGATTCCTGCTGCAGCGGCTCGGAGCATAAAATCATCCATCAGGTTCAGATCCATCTTCTTCGACAATATTGCCGTGGATATCATGCGCATGGTCATGATGGTGTTGATAGAGCGCCAGGCCGTCGCTGACCGGGGTGCCAAACAGCTCAAGATACGCGGGATGCCTACTGACGCTCTCCGGATGCCCGGCACAGCAGACATGACGATTGATGCAGAGCACCCGATCCGTGGTGGCCATGACCAGATGCAGATCGTGAGACACCATCAACACCCCGCAACGGTATCGATCACGAATATGGCCGATAAGACGATAGAGTTCCGCCTGTCCGGTAACATCGACCCCCTGTACCGGTTCATCCAGAACCAGAAGATCAGGCTCCCGTGACAACGCGCGCGCCAGCAGCACCCGCTGCTGCTCGCCTCCCGACAACCTCTGCATTGGGTTGTCCATCAGATGAACTATTCCCAGTTCCCCGGCGACTGCTTCGACAATCCCGCCGCTGGCGGGATGAGCGAGCCGCAAAAACCGATCTACCGTCAGCGGCAGGTTGTCCGGGAGAGAGAGGCGTTGCGGCATGTAGCCAATGGTAAGCCCGCTTTTGCGGCGCACCAGTCCCGCATCCGGCTTCAGAAGTCCGAGAATCACCCGCACCAGGGTAGTCTTTCCTGCCCCGTTGGGACCTATAAGCGTGACGATCTCTCCAGCATGCAGCTGCAGCTCGACCCCTTCAAGAACCTGACGAGCGTTGAATCGCACCTGGATACCGGCTGCAGTCAACAGAAGTCCGGCATCTTTTGCCTGTGCTTCCCCTCCCCAAGTAAGCATTGAATTTGGCTGAGGCATATCCACCATCAGATCAACCCAGACACTCAACCAAAGCGTCGGCAAGATTTCTCATCATCAAAAAATAAGCATCCGGACCCGGCGGCAGATCAGCACCCAACGGATCCAGGCGTCCGCCATGTGCCTGTGTACCTTCCAATAGCGTGCTTACCACTCCCGGTTCGAATTGGGGTTCACTGAAGACACAACGGGCATTGAGTTGTTTGATTCTGTCACGCAGCAGCTGTATGCGGCGCATGCCGGGCATACGCTCGCTGCTGACGCTCAGGGAACCAACCGCATTGAGTCCATAGTGCCGTTCGAAGTAGGCATAGGCATCGTGAAAAACAATATAAGGCAGATCATTTACAGCAAGGAGACGCTTACCGATCTCCAGGTCCAGTGTTTGAATACGTGCGAGAAGAGCTTCCCCATTGCGCGAATATTTGTCCGCATTTTCCGCATCGACGCGGCTGAGATCCTGAACCGCAAACTGCACGATACGACCGGCGTTTACGGGGGAGAGCCAGATATGTGGATCCATATTCCGCGCATTATTTTGGTTGTCCCCCTGCTGGTGAGGAAACCGGCCGTGGTCGCCGTGCCTGTCGCTATGGGCATGCGCATCCCAGAGGCCGCTTTCGCGCGTCCACAAACTAACCATTCCGGGCAGCAGCAGCAGCTCCACAGATTTGGATTCCTCCACCGTGGCGCTCACTATCTTGGCCATCGGAGTTTCCAGCGCCTGGCCAATCCAGTAGACCCTGTCCGCGCGGCTCAGTTTGCGCACAGCAGAGGGAGACAGGCTAATTTCGTGCGGTGTCTGCGTATTTCCGATCAACAGTTCGGGAGTGCCAACACCTGCCATCACTCCGGCTATCAGTGAGTGCACGGGTTTGATGCTGACCACCACTTCAGGTGCCCCTATCGACAGCCACGGCCAACAGAGCAGGCAGGCAAACACACCTCGAAGTTTCGCTGAAAGCTTCCTCAATTGCATAGAAACACCAACAGGCAGAAAAACTGTTTATGTTATGTTATATCATTAACCAAACGCACTCAATGCCAGAGCCATTCATGGCCACTGAATAGCGGCTGTAGAGGAATACCCATCATCCATTCCCGGCTGACCGGCCTGCATCCCTGCAATCTGTCTGTCAATCATTTTGAGAAAAACAGGCGTGTTAAAATAATCTTTTTGGTGGACCTGCTTCAGATGCTTGATCATAAATTCTCAATAGCGCCGATGCTGGATTGGACCGATAGATTCTGTCGATACTTTTTACGACTGATCTCCAGGCGGGCACTGCTCTACACGGAGATGGTCACTACCGGCGCACTGTTGCACGGAGATAGGAATCACCTTTTGCAATTTGACCCGATCGAACATCCACTCGCACTGCAATTGGGTGGCAGCGATCCCGAACAACTCTCCCGCTCGGCAAGGTTGGGCGAGAAATGGGGCTACGATGAGATCAATCTTAATCTGGGCTGCCCTTCAGACCGGGTCCAATCAGGAAGCTTCGGCGCCTGCCTTATGTCTGAACCGGAACTGGTGGCTGATTGTATCAATGCGATGTATGAGAGCGTGGCGATTCCGGTCACGGTCAAACAGCGCATTGGCATCGACCATCTCGACAGCTATCAACTGTTATGCGATTTCGTAGGAAAGCTTTCCCATGCCGGCTGCAGGACGTTTATTGTCCATGCACGGAAAGCCTGGCTGCAGGGTCTGAGCCCAAAGGAGAACCGGGAGATTCCACCGCTCAGTTACAACACTGTTTATCGGTTAAAACGGGATTTTCCCACTCTGGAAATCATCATCAACGGGGGCATCCGCTCTATAAACGAGTGTGAAACCCATCTGTCGCTCGTGGACGGTGTTATGATCGGCCGGGAAGCCTACCAAAACCCCTGGATGCTGTCGCAGGTTGACGCCAGGCTGTTTGGGGAGGAAACCCCGGCGCACACCCGTGAGCGGGTCATTGAAGGGCTGCTGCCTTTCGTGGAACGGGAACTGGCCGCTGGCGTACCTTTGAACCGCATCACCCGGCATATTCTCGGCCTGTTCCATGGACAGCCCGGCGCCCGCGCATGGCGTCGATATCTGAGTAGCCAGAGTTACAAAACGGGCGCTGATGCAGGCGTTATCTTGAAAGCTTTGGACCAGACCGGCCGCGCAATCCCAGCAGACTTAAACTCGGTTTAATGGCCGGATTTTTTCAATAGATAATATCTATATGACTTTTTGGTGATTTGCGTCATAATTGTTTTGTGACGCAGCTCACACTTTAGGAATTGGGGTATTTTCATTGCACAGGAATCAAATCGAATGTCCACGCAATCCAGAAAAAAGCTGACTGAATATCTTGCGGTGGTAGCGCTTTTCATAGCCATAGCATCGTATATAGCGTTTTCTCCGTTATTTCCAGCATGAAATAGAGCTTACAAATAGCTGTTTGTAGGGTAATTCTTACATTTTCAAAAGTTATCTGCTTATTTAAAAAACTTGCGGGTTAGTAGATAATTCTGGGCCCGTAGCCGGGGTGCAAACCCGGAAAATAATAAACAAAACTTTTTTAAGGAGTAGGAAAATGTCAACGGAAACCAAGAAAAAGTTGACTCAGGTTCTTATCATTGCCGGCCTGTTTGCAGCCAATCTGGCTTATCTCTCCCTGTCTCCCCTGTTCCCTTCTTGAATTCAGACCACAATTTCCCCTGGGGGGGTAGTTGCGATGGCCACTCTGTCAGGAAACTGATTGACCGCGAAGCTGATTTTGGATCTGTATGATCAGACTTCTCTGTCCCTCAGATTCCTGATGTACTTGAACCGTGTATTGCCGCTCTTCTTCAGTCAAATGCTCATGCGACTCTATCTGTAGCTTTAACACCTCCTCATCGGCCTCCGATGAATCAGATCCCAATCGCTTCCTGTCAGTTACCCTTTTTCTAAGCTCCTGCATCGGAACCTGAAAATCCAGGATAAGAAAAGGAAGACATTGCCGGAAAGCAAGCTCTGTAAACAGTCTGCGCTGGCTGCGTTTTAAAAAAGCGGCATCCACGATAACCGAATATTCCGCCCGTAACAGTGATTCCGCCAGCGATCGCAGATAATCGTAGGTTTTCTCACTGAAGCCGGCGGTATAGATCCCCCCCATTGGAGGAGATCCACTGCCAGCCAGCGCACCGAGTCCTGCCAGACGCTTGCGTTCCACGTCGGATCGTACTCTTATCAGCGACATACGCTTCAACAGCTCGTTACTGACGGTAGTTTTCCCCGATCCTGAGAAACCATGCGTGATCAACAGCGAAGGGCGTACGGATCGCGTGTACTGCTGCGCTTTATCCAGGTAAGTTGTAAGCTCCTTCTGCAGAACCATTTTCTCATCTTCAGTGAGATCAGACTGATGCAGGCGAATCGCAAGCACCTTTGCCCGAACCATTGCCCGGTAGAGCTGGTAGAATCGGAGCAGATCCAAACCTTGATAGTCACCGCTGATTTCGAGGTATGAATTCAGCACCTGCCTGGCAATCGGGAAAAGACCCTTTTCTTCAATATCCATAAGCAGAAATGCCAGTTCGCTTATGGTGTCGATCCAACGCAATCCGGGGTTGAACTCTATACCGTCGAACAGGATCAGCCGTTCGCCCTCGAGTACGATATTGCCAAGGTGCAAATCCCCATGACATTCACGAATGTATCCCTGCTTCCGACGCTCGCCAAGCCGTTGCTCCAGCCGTCTGAACTCCTCCCGGGTCCAATCTTGTAAAATGGAGATCTGCTCATCGTATTCGGCGGTTAGAGACCGGATCTGGTCAAAATTCTGCTGCATCGGTAACAAAACCTGATCAGGCGTACCGTACGGCGGCAGAGTCGCTTTCGAGCCGATTGAAGCGTGGAATGAAGCTATCTGCCGCGCCAATTTATCTGCCAGCGCCACCGATAAACGCTGAGGATGTTCAGACAGGAGTGTGCCCTCCTTAAAACGGCGCATTTTTACGGCGTGATCTATTACCGGTCCACCAGCCGCAATTCTGGGCTGATCCAGTGTGCCGGTAATGTCGGCAACACCCAAATAAATATTCTCAGACAAACGGCTGTTCAGCCGAACCTCTTCTTCACAACAGAATCGACGCCTTTCCGGTGTGGAGAAATCGAGGAACCCGAGATCGAGAGGCTTCTTTAATTTGTATGCATACGAACCAGCCAGGATTACCGAAGAGATATGAGTCTCAATCAGTTCAACCTGGCCTGAAGCAGACTGTGCTGACAGCCACTCCATTAAATTGGAGACCAACCGGTGGTGTTCCTGGATGGGTGACATTGCCTGCTTCCCGTCTGTTTATAATCTTAAGATTACCCGAGCAGCACGCAAACCGGTATTGATTGGTGACAGATTAACCGTAAATACACCGTTGCTTCAGCGCCCATGGGAAGTCCTGTTTTGCGTGAATGCCTGAGGCTTCCGCCAGCCATCAGCAGCAGAAATCGACGCTTTAACTCACACCGCCGGACGCCGGATTATTTACTTCAAATTGATGTTTCGAAAGGAAATCCCTGACTGAACAGATGGTTGAAATAAAATTAGAATATGCTAATATTTTCACATCCTGGAGGCGCCGTCCTGATTGCCACAGGGCGTAAAATTAATCCCAATGAGGTAAAACTATGTCTGTCGAACGTATCGTGCTGGCTTTTGCCGGATTGATGATTCTGCTTAGCCTTGGTCTGGGTGTTGCTGGCAGTCCAATTTTCCATCACACCAACTGGATCTGGTTCACCGCTTTTATTGGTGTCAACCTTTTGCAGTCCGCTTTCACCGGGTTCTGTCCGCTGGCCGTTATCCTGAAAAAAATGGGCAGCAAAACCGGCACCGCATTCTGAAAAGAGACGCTTAAAGGCGTGTAAGGAGAGATAAGGAGGGTGTCGTAGAAGGTTTTATACCTTCTCCCTTCGAGGGAGAAGGCTACGACTCCATGGATGGAGGAGGTAGAGCGAAGCAGGATGCCAGAGCCGAGGATGAGGGTGATTAGAATCAAGGCCTTATCTCTTTATACCCTCACCCCAACCCTCGGTAACCGCTCCATGCGTTACTCTACCTCCTGCATCCTTGCAGTCGTCTCCCTCGTGAGGGAGAGGGCTTTTGCGACACTCTCATAAGAGTGCAAGGAGGCACCTCTTATGACTCATCCACTTCAAGCGGCTGCGCAAACAGATCGTGCTCATCCGCTGCCGTGACCCGTACACGTATGAAGTCGCCCGGATCCAGATCCCAGGCACCCTCCACGATCACACACCCATCTATTTCCGGGGCATCGGCGGCGCTGCGTGCAATCACCCGATTCTCCTCCACTGCATCGACCATTACCAGAATATCGCGGCCCACCTTTGCTGCAAGACGCCGGCGGCTTATCTCTGCCTGTAGTGACATAAATCGCTCCAACCGCTCCTGCTTGACCGTCTCCGCAACCTGATCCGGAAGTGAATTGGCCGCAGCACCATCAATCGGGGAGTAACAAAAACAGCCGACCCGGTCCAGATCTGCTGCGCGCAGAAAATCGAGCAACAGCTCGAAGTCGGTCTCGCTCTCTCCCGGGAAGCCGACAATAAAAGTGCTGCGCAGTGTCAGCTCCGGGCAGATCTTTCGCCATCGGGCAATCCGTTCCAGTACTTTCTCTGTTGCAGCGGGTCGGCGCATGCTGCGCAGAACAGATTCACTGCCGTGCTGAAGCGGCATGTCCAGATAAGGAAGTATTCTTTCACCGGCCATCAGCGGAATCAGCTCGTCGACGCTGGGATAGGGATAGACGTAGTGCAGCCTGACCCAGATACCCAACGAACCCAAGGCATCTGCAAGTTCGGGCAAGCGGCTCTTTAACAGACCGCTGCCCCAGAACTCTTTCCGGTAATTCAGATCCAGACCATAAGCCGAGGTATCCTGCGAGACGACCAGCAGCTCCTTGACCCCTGCAGCAGCCAGGGTTTCAGCCTCGCGCATCACCTCGCCGACCGGCCGGCTGACGAGTTCACCGCGAAGGCTGGGAATAATGCAAAACGTGCAGCTGTGATTGCAGCCTTCGGAAATCTTCAAATAAGCATAATGCCTAGGTGTCAGCTTGATACCCTGTGGCGGAACCAGGCTGGTGAACGGATCATGCAGCGGCGGGGCAAACCGGTGAACTGCCGACATCACCGCCTCATATTCATGCGGGCCGGTTATCGCAAGAACCGCAGGGTGCAATCTGCGAATCTCCTTCTCGCGTACACCCAAACAACCGGTGACAATGACTTTTCCGTTCTCCTCAAGAGCTTCGCCGATCGCCTGCAACGACTCCTCGACGGCGGAATCAATAAAACCACAGGTGTTGACCACAACCAGGTCTGCCGCTTCATAGCTTGCGGCTATCCGGTAGCCTTCCGCCCTTAACTGGGTCAGGATCCGCTCAGAGTCCACCAGGTTTTTCGGGCAACCCAGGCTGACGAAGCCAACAGTCGCTGACTGCAAGGCCCTCCCCTCTGAACTGTTCACGGATTCTCGCGAGCAAGCAGATCAGATACGGCAACCGCCTGCTCATCCTGACGGATCTGCACTGTCATCGTCTCTTCCAATACCAGATCGCCTGACTCTATATGCGGCAACAACTGCTCCGCAATCTGCTGCACAATCAGCATCCCTGCCCGGTTGCGTTCGTCGGTGCCTTCAGGCGCAGTGATATTTTCATTCAACACTTCGAGGTAAGCTCTGAAGCGGCCTACCCGCCCGGACCGGTCAAGTGCTTGAAATTCCGACTGAAATCCAATCACGAGGATCTTGCCCTGCCCATCCTCCGGCTCTGCGATAGCGATTTTCAAGGGACCTTCGATCAACATTCCAAATCCTCGCGCTGTTAAGAGTTATAAACAGTTGGCTGCTCAGAGTACCGAATTCATGCGTATCCGGAAACACCCGGATATTGAGGTATTCCAAACCCACCAAGCGCAGCATCACCATTCAGATATCCCGAAGAAAAATCAATGATTTTATTATTTAGAAATAGATAATATAGTTAACGTTACAGAATAATGAATCTTTCCGGGGGATGAACATGAAAAACTGTAAACTTTGTCGTTACAGCGAGCTATGCAACTCACTTCCCGGTATCTGCATACTGGTGCAATATCTGGCTGTCGCGCTTTTGATCGGAATGCTTGGCTATCTTTTCATCAGCCAGGAATTTCTGCACTGAGTGGTACGGTCCATCTGATCGACGCTCCCCATCCTACAAACTGCTATACTCCCGTTTTTTGAAGCGCCGCGGGAAAACTATGGGTTACCGTCTTTCGAAAATTTATACGCGCACAGGCGACAAGGGCACTACCGGACTTGGTGACGGTCGGCGGGTGGACAAAGACAGTGCCAGAATCGAGGCAATAGGCACCGTAGACGAGCTCAACAGTCTGATCGGCGTACTGATTGCCCAGCCAACTCCTCCGTTGGTCAGTGAAATCCTGACCGGTATCCAGCACCGGCTGTTTGATCTGGGCGGCGAACTCTCCATACCATCGATGCAGGTGATCAAAGACGACGCCGTCGAGCAGCTGGAAGCGCACCTTGATCGGCTCAATGGTGATTTACCGCCTTTGCGGGAGTTTATCCTGCCCGGTGGAAATCTGCCGGCCGCCCATTGCCATCACGCCCGCACCGTATGCCGTCGGGCTGAACGCAGACTGACCCATCTGTCACGGATGGAGGGAGAGGAGGTCAGCGCAAATGCGCTCAAATATCTGAATCGATTATCCGACCTGCTGTTCGTTATTGGCCGGGTGCTTGCCAGGGAGAATGGCGGCAATGAAGTGTTCTGGCACAAGGGAGGTTAACCAAATTGCCGGACAATCAGCAAACAATTCGGGCAGGAAGCCGGGTGCTTATGCATTTTTCACTGGCACTGCCCGATGGTACCGAAGCGGCATCGACATTCGGCGGTGAACCGGAACTGGTAGTGGTGGGGGATGGCAGCCTTACCGAAGGACTGGAACTGGCGATCATTGGGCTGAAAAAGGGTGACAGGCAGACGCTGGAACTGACGCCGGAGCAGGCTTTCGGTGCCTGGGATGAAGATAAACTGCAGTGGATGTCGCGCAAGGAGTTCTCCTCAGATCTGGCGCTCGAACCCGGCCTTGCTATCGCTTTCACGACCCCGTCCGGGGATGAAGTGCCGGGCACGATAACCGAAGTCGGTGCAGAGCGGGTCAATGTCGATTTCAATCACCCTCTGGCCGGGGTGGATATCGTCTTCTCGGTGGAGATTATCGAAGTTGAGGAACCGGCATCCTGAGCCGGCATCATCACATCATGGATATTCAACTTGCCAACCCCCGTGGATTTTGTGCCGGCGTCGACCGCGCCATCGAAATCGTCGAGCGCGCACTGGAGATATTTGGCGCACCGATCTACGTTCGCCACGAAGTGGTGCACAACCGTTTTGTGGTGGAGGGCCTGCGTAAGCGCGGTGCCATTTTCGTGGATGAGCTCGACCAGATACCGGATGGGAATACCGTCATTTTCAGCGCCCACGGTGTGTCCCGGAAGGTAAGATCCGAGGCCGAATCACGCGACCTGCGCATCTTTGACGCCACCTGCCCGCTGGTGACGAAGGTTCATCTGGAGGTTGCCCGCCACTGTCGCAACGGACATGACGTCATTCTCATCGGTCACCGCGGGCATCCCGAGGTGGAGGGGACCATGGGCCAGTACAGAGCCAACGAGAAAGGGGGCCAGATTTATCTCGTGGTCAATATCGACAGTGTCGATGAGATCGAGATCGACGGTAGCCGAGGGCTCGCGTATGTCTCGCAGACAACGCTCTCCATGGACGATACCGAACAGATCGTTAACGCACTCAAACGTCGTTTTCCAGACATCGAGGGCCCAAAAAAGAACGACATCTGTTACGCCACCCAGAACCGCCAGGATGCGGTAAAAGAGCTGGCGTCAAATTGCGATCTGGTGCTGGTTGTCGGTTCGCCCAACAGTTCCAACTCGAATCGGCTGAAGGAGATTGCAACCAACCTGGGCACACCGGCCTATCTGATTGACGGCGCAGAGGACATTGATCCGGAGTGGATCAAGCACACCAGCCGGGTTGGTGTCACCGCAGGCGCTTCGGCCCCTGAAGTTCTGGTTGAAGAGGTGATCGCGGCACTCAGGCGCTGGGGAGCGGGCAGCGTTACCTCGCTGCCTGGAAGAGAGGAGAATGTGATCTTCTCCCTTCCCCTGGAGCTTCGCCGGAATCGCTAGCCCGCTTACGGCTGCACTCCGTAGCCCGGATACAACAAAGTGGAATCCGGGATTGTTGCGATTGGCACTGGGTTTTCCCGGATTACGCTTTGCTTCATCCGGGCTACTCGCTTCCACTCGCCGCAACCGGCGATTTTCGCTACCAACAGTTTGAGTATCCGGCGGTACGATTACCGGTACTGGTGAGTGTCATGGTACTGCACTTGTCATCACTCTGTCCGCCTTTGGGAACTGCCTGAATGGTATAGGTGGTGGCGGTTGTGGCAAGGCTCAGGTTGTAATACTCCTCTATAGTATTCCGGTCTTCCAGAAATGAGGTGGCGTTGAAAACATCATCAATGCTGTTGATCGCACCACCCCCGGAACTGGTATTGTAGTTCATGGTTTCGGTGTAGTTGCGTTCCATAAACTGGGATAGCTGGAGTATCGATCCCTGCACTGCCGCCCGCCGGCTCTTACGTACCTGATCCTGGTACATCGGGTAGGCGATGGCGCTCAGGATCGCGAAAACCGCGACCGCGATCAACAGCTCCACCAGCGTGAACCCCCTCTGCTTTCGCCTTAAAAGATCGCTACGCATGGTGCTTACTTACCCTCCGAAGGAAGTATCCAGATAGCGTTTACCGTTGGGACTTTCTGCTTAGCATCGACGATATAAGCAACCTCTCCGTTGACCGCCTGGAGCAGCTGCTGCATCAGACTCGCCCCGGCATTCAGACCATACCAGACGGTGTTCTGGGCAAGTCTGTAACGTTTATCGTCAATCTGCACAATGTTCGCGGGCAGATCCAGATAACGCATGGTACCCTGCGCTTCGAAAAGCCCCAGAGGCGCACCCTCCCCCAGCTCGATTGCCGACACCGCTGTCCATGCCAGCACGCCCAGAAGCAGGATGAGTGCCCCTATGCCTCTATTTCGCTGAATCTGTTTCATCTGTCTCTCCCGTACCATTCTGATCAGCGCAGCTGACGCCATGACTGTCGGCCGTCGCGGTAACTGAGCGACTCCAGAGTCTGTTCGATCTCACCCGAAGATCCACTGGTGAACTTGAACTCCTTGTCCTTGGTCTTGATGACCGCCGGCGTCTTGATAATACCCACTTTCGATTTCTTGCCGGAGGTCGGAACCTTGACCTTTACATCGACACCGTTCACTTTTACCCAGATTTCGACATAATCGCCCTCATTAAATGCACCGTCTGCATTCAGATCGAACGGACTGACCGACAGTCGTGAACCATCCACCAGTGACAGTTCCATCAGCCAGCTGGTGCCGCCGTATTCGCACGGATCCAGGCTCGGAATCGAGGTGCTGAAAATCACCCGCCCATCGCGCAGCAAAGGTGTGCTTACAACCCTTTCCCCCTCCCAGCCCCGGAAGGAGAGCGGTGACATCAGATCGATATACCACCCTTTATGCGTTCCCCAGCTGATGCTGTTCTCGGTGGTCACCCTCAGATCCCAGGGGAAAGGATTTGCAGTTTTAGTGACGTCATCACTCAGCCAGGAGTCTCCCGAACTGTCGGTATAGGTTTCATGGGTGATCTCCTGCTTCAGCAGATCGTTGCGCCCGCCGGATACCGGTACCGCATTGGTCGCATTGAAATCGTCCCAGATACCGTAAAAACTGTTTTTGCGTTTCGCTGAGCCGTCGCCGGAGTCAAAGTACTTTCCGGTTCCGAAAAAGACCATCACACCGCCTGTGGGATGATTGGTCACCTCGGGCTTGCTGGTAATCGGCTGCCGTATGTCGTCTTTATCCTTGGCGGTAAAAAGGGGTGCCGGAAGATTGGCCGCCTGATAGTCGACATCCCATTTGGTGGGATCAGTACCGCTCAGATCGAACGCCCACATGTTGCCCCACAGATCCCCTGCGTAAGCCCGGTCTGCGATCTTATCGTCGTTATAATCGACCAATATGGGGGAGGCCAGCCCGTTGGGGTTGGAGGAGTCGCCGACCTTGGTATCGATTTTGCGGATCAGCGTACCGGTAGCTATATCCACGATGAAAAGCACTGCCCGGTTATTTACCGAGGAGAAGCCGTTGCCGAAAACCGCGACCCAGGCACCGTTTGCCATACGCGCCACAGTAGGCTGACCGATGGTGTATCCCAGATCTCCGTCCGCAGTGCCGTCCCCTGGTGCGTTACCGTCAGCATCCGCGTCATCGTCATCGGTGGAAAACTCCCACATGACATCCGCTTTGGTGAAGTTCTCGGGATCGGAAACATCCAGCGCGAATACCGATTTGCCGCCGGCGCCCGTGGTGCCCAACAGCACTGACTTCCAGCTGCTGTTGATATAGGCATCCTTACCGGAGCTTGGGCCGTCGACGTAGAAACGGTGGCTGTAGTTCGGATCGCTCAGCTCCCAAAGGTTGGGGATGACAGCCTCAGGAATAAAGCCGAAAAGCTCGTAGCCGGTGTCTCCGCGGAATGCATGCAGCATGCCGTCGTTGCCCCCTACATAAGCCACTCCCGGACGGTCCTTATAGGCGGTGGAGGAGCGGTAACTGATGTAGCTGGACCCCTCGGTACCGGGCAGTACATTGAATCCATAGTCCTGCTGGCCGACAAAAAAGGGATCCGAGTTGACGATATCGCCCAAAACCGAGGTTCTCTTGCGGAAAGTGCCATCGGGATCATTACCGATTTCGAATTTGGTCTGGCCGCGGATATATCTCAGGCGCCGCTTGCCAACGGTATTATTGTCTCCATGCTTGATCGCCGTCTTCAGGCTGTCGGGCGGCGTATGAGTTGCGTCCCAGAGAAAATCCACGCCGACCTCTCCGTCACCGTCGCTGTCCGCCGCCTCATGGGTGAATATATTGCGTTTGTTGTGCGCCAGTGCGTTTTTGTTGTCCAGCAGCTTTGCCGCCTCCCAATCCGGATCCAGTTCGGCGGTGTTGGGTTTGGCGTCGATGATCGCGCCGGTGTTCTGGTCGATCTTGTAGCCGAGCAGTTCGCCGCGCCAATCCTTGCTGTCGAACCTGGCCTGATAGACATAAGTATCGGCGTTGAGCCTGGTGGAGTTGGTGGCAATGGCTGCCGCCGAGCCGGTGCGGCCGATAATCTGCTCGAGACTTGCGGAGAGCTTGTCGGCAAACTCCTCAGGGTCCGACGCGGAGAAGAAGTCACCGCGGCTGTTGACCGCCGCGTGCCACAGGTCGTCTATATTCTCCTCCTTGCCAATGATGGAAGGCGCAGGCCAGGTTTCTGTGCCATTCTTCAATTTATCGTAATCCGTGGCGGGATCCAGTTTACCCATCACACCCAGCCCGACGGTAAAGTTAACCAGATGCTGCCAAAACGCCTCGTCCACCGTGTTGGTGGGCACCAGGTTATCGAGATCGTCCCGCAGATCCCGGTTCCAGTAGTACATGGCAACATCGGCCAGGGTGTCGCTCTGAAAAGTAAGACTTTCATCTTCCGGCGTACCCGGATCATCGACATTTGGCGCTCCCTTATAGGGATTGGCCGGTGTGTACTGATACGACTGGTTGTCCGGTCCGGTAATGGCGGGGCCGGCGACGTTGTCGGCGTTGACGGCACCACTGGTGGATGCGGCGGTCGAGTTCCAGTAGCCATCCGTCATCAGAATATTGTAGCTCTGGCGGCAGGCAAGATGTGCGGTGCCACTGTTGCTCCCGGGAGATTCACCCCAGGGCCCGTTGTTGTCGGTGCGTGAAAAATACTGGCCCACATCGTCCAGCGCGCGCCTTAACGGTGTGTCCAAGGTCGGAATCTCGTAGGTGTAGAGCGAATCGAAAAATTGGGACCTGTAGTCCTTGCTGGTGTCGCTGGGATCGTCCCAGAACTTGCGCACACCCTTGACGACCGCTCCGGGACTGCTCTCGCTGTCGATGGTTGCCGAGCCCTTGTTGATTGCGGCGAACCCCACGCGCAGACCGACTCCCTGTTCCGCGAACGCGCGTCCGACACCGGCCCTTGCCAGTAAAATACGCGAACGGTAGTAGGTGTACCAGTTGGCGAAGTTCTGTATCTCCTCGTCGTAGGTACAGCTTGGCGCATCGGCGCAATCCGAGCGGTTCGCGCTGCCGGTGAACGGAGCGTTCGCCGATTTGATCTCCACCCGGGTGTAGTTGGCCGCGTTCTCTATCGAGGCCGTCGAACTGACGTCTCCGGTGAAGGTGTAATAGAGCGCCGGCCAGAAACTTTGCGTCGAATCAAAGAACGGAACAGTGGCGCTCGTTATGGTGGCCAGGGTTCCGTTGTGTTTCATCCAATAGGCTTTTTCCGAGTTTTGGACTGTAAGGTTACGGCACCCGGGATTGGGATTAGTGGGCTTCATCGGATTATGGTACGCGCAACTGGGGGAGGCTGCCGCCATCAGACTGCCGTCGGCATTAGACCAGGGGCGGTAGGAGACCGCGGGATTGTAATAGATCTTGTTGATAGCGCTGCTGCGGACCCATCTGTCATAGACGTTGTTGGACTGGTCGAAGGAGATCACATAGTTGCCGTACTCTTTGCTGCTGTGGTACAGATTCGGCTGGCGCGGATAAACAAAGTATGGATAGCGCAGACTGTCCGGCATCATCTCCCAATGCATCGAGCCCGAATCGTCCAGTGTGAACATCACGTTGGGCTCGATTGAACCGCCGAGAAACAGCGGCACCTGGGCTGGAGCCGCATTCACTGTCCAGGCCTGCAACCCAGTGACGAGCATCGCGGCCAGACCAAAGGCATTTCGTTTAACACTGTTCATCGAGACCCCCTAGGTTCTCTTACCACTTGTATACGCTCTGCAGCACCACAACGGTACTGGCCGTTCCGCCCACCCCGCGCGCGGTCACCTGCAGATAGATATCCGAAGTATCCAGCGATTGCGCCGCTTCCAGGCTTTCGGAGCTGGGCGGCAGCTTTTCTATAATATAAGCCGGCTGCGAATCCACTCCGGGCAGTTTGCTGTCGCCGGTCAATGCCACTCCCTTATTGTCCCACCAGGTCTGATCCGCTTCCTCCCACCAGGGTTTGCTGGTGGAACTGTCGGGATCCGGCGAAGCGAAATCCCAAAGTGGATTTGTGTCATAGGGGTCGCTCACAACCCTCAGGGTCATGGAGTGCAGATCGGTCTGAGAGGCTATCCACACCTCCGCCGCGCGCAGTGCCGATTCCGCCGCCTGAAACGCGGTGTTTCTGTCACGCATGTTACCCGCCATTCTCTCTTCAAGGATGTTGGTATCCATGGTGGAGATGCCGAATATCGTCATGATCAGCAGTATCATCAGGGCAGTGATCATCACCGCACCCTGTTGGCGTATTCGATCAGTTCTCATGGCAGCTTGTTCCTGATACCGACCGTTGCGGTCATGGTCTGAGTCATCTCCTTGCGATCGATGGTGACGTTCTGGCTCTTTGATACCAGAGTCAGAATCATGCGCACGCTGGTCACATTGGCCCAATCGGATACGGTGGTGCCGTTGATATACTGGTCGGCCGCCAGATCACTGTTGGTGTCCTCTCCGTACAGCAACTGAAGTTCCTTTACACCATCCACCAGCTCCTGCGGGGTACCGCCGTTTTCCCGCACGAACAGAGCCGGCTGACCGAAACTGTTCTGCGCCACAAAATAATCGGAGTGGATGAACCTGAACACCTCGGCATCGGTCGAATAGGGCTTGCTCAGGCGCGCGCTTTTATTGCTGGTGCTGCCATGATCGATCTGAACCTCGCTCGAACCCTTGGTTACCCCGGTGATCCTGAACAGATCGGAAGTTTCACAATCGGTGACCAGCACGTAGTCGTTCGTGCTCAACCCACAGCTCGAATCCCCGTTGACCGTCAAACTGTCGCTGTCCGATGTCATCGCCGTTTTCAGGTTCCCGCCGCAGGAGTCGATCCGCTCGGCCCGGCTGACGGTAATAACGTCGCTGTCTTTGACAGGATCGGGCTGGCCGGAAACATAGCCGGGATCGTCTGAAGTCGAACCGGTATTGCCGTACAGCGGAGAGAATGCACTGCCGTCATATTCATAGCCGCGTATCGACTGATCGGAGCTGAAGGTGCCGCTGCCCGGCATACTGCTGGCCAGTACATTGGGAACCACCGCGGCCAGGTTGCCGCACCCCTGGTAGCCGGACATGCGGATGTTGCGCGACAACACCTCCATCGCGTAACGGCCGTTCTCCTGAATGATCGACAGTGCATCCTGGGTACGGTAGGCCTGTTTGCTGGAGAGAAAAACATTGGTCATGCCGATGGTCAGCATCAGTCCGAGCACCATTGCGATCAGGATCTCGACCAGCCCGAACCCGGCGTTCCGCTTTCTCATTTCAAGCTCTCGTCGCATAATCAGATATCCGTAACCACAGTCATCGATTTTGGTGGTATATCCGGGTTGCGAACATCATCCCACTGAACCACTATCGTCGCTCTGTTGCCGTTAAGGCTGACTGAGCCGTCACCACTGGGCAGATTCTGTGAGAGACTGCCGATCCAATCCATGATGTCCCGATCCGCCTGATTGGTTGCCGTGGTGGGCGGGTTGTCGTCCATGGCAATGGCATAGTCCGGCAGATTGGCCTTGTTCTTCCCCTGATTGGCACGCATGCTGTCGACAATATCGTAAGCCAGCAGGGTCGCCTGGGAGCGGAGCAGCGAGCTGTGGTTGAGCTTGATGCCGGTGGCCTGCAGCCCTGCCAGCCCCAGCAGCCCGACCGAAAAGATCACCACCGTGACCAGCACTTCCACCAGCGTGAAGCCGCTGCTTCGGGATACCGGATTAATGGATCTCTTCATTCTCCCACTCCCCTTAATCGCATTTTGTTGGATTGCCAGCAATAGTGTTGTCTTTAATTACTTCACAGGTCGCATTGCACGAAGTCACCCTGCCGGCTGGCGAAATTGACACGCTGCGCACCTCGCTGTTGTCGGTGACCGTGATATCGAAGCAGCTCGCCTCAGTGACGTTTCCCAGACCGGCAAATGTGACAGGTGCGGTACCCTTGAAAACTGTTGAATCCGTGAACAAATTAACGTTACTAGAAGTGGGGATGTCGTAGAAAGCTCGTACTACCGTGCTACCATCTTTAACGTGCCAGCCGGTTTTAAAATTGGAATTATTGTCTCCGGCTTTACTGGAAACCGTAATATTTGCCCCCTGCCTGACTGCCTCAGCCCGTGCAAAGTTGAGTGCTACGACGAGATCCTTCGAAGCAGTGGTCAGATCGCTGCTTCTTTTCATATTGGCTATACCCGGTACGCCAATAACCAGCACAACCGCGATCACCGCCACGGCCACCATCAGTTCCACCAGGGTAAATCCCGGAATTTTTTGCCAATATCTGTCCATATGCACTGTATAGCGGAAGCTACCTGCAGATGCACAGGGCAAAGGGATGTCCGGCGCCGGAATCCCGACAGACGGTCAATCTTTACCAAGTACGAGGTACTAGGTTCCCAGTACCTAGATCCTCGTACCTGGTACCTTATATGGTTGTAGCTCAAAGGTCCTTTCTTTATACTTCGCCACGCCCCCAATAAGGCCGATGTAGCTCAGCCGGTAGAGCAACGCATTCGTAATGCGTAGGTCCGCGGTTCGAATCCGCGCATCGGCTCCATATGGGTCTTCGCGACCATGACCATACTTTTTGTAAATCGCCTCACCGTCATTGATGCCTCTCTGCTCGACCCCCTACGGGGACTGCTCGGCCAGAGCTGGTATCTGGACGTGGAGCTGGAGGGCTCCCTTGACCACCAGGGCATGGTGCTCGACTTTGGAGAGGTGAAAAAACAGATAAAGCGCTGCGTGGACAGCGAATTCGACCACAGGCTGCTGATCCCTGCCGCCTATTCCGGATGCCGTATTGAAGATCACGATGGACGCCGCGACGTTTACTTTCAATTGGCATCGGGAGCCAGGATTGAACACCGGGGGCCGGCGGACGCCTGCGCACCCATCGACGCGGAGCGCATTGACGAAACCACGCTGGCTGCCGCTATTCAGCACCGGCTCAAGCCGATACTGCCGGACAACGTCCTCCGAATAAGCGTGAATCTGCACGCAGAGGAGATCGTGGGGGCCAGTTATCAATACAGTCACGGACTCAAGCACCACGAGGGAAATTGCCAGCGTATCGCTCACGGCCACCGCTCCCGCATATATATTTTCCGTGACGGACGGCGGAGTCCGGAGCTGGAATCAGATTGGGCGCAGCGCTGGAAAGATAGCTACCTGGGAACCAAAGCGGATTTGAAACGGGAATTTACGCTTGACCGCACTGCATACTATCACTTCGGTTACATTTCACGACAGGGCGGTTTCGAGCTGATTCTGCCTAAGCGTTCCTGCTATCTGATCGACACCGACTCAACGGTGGAAAATCTGGCACGGCACATCTGCACGATATTGAAAAGAGAGCACCCGGCATCGGAGTTCCGGGTGGCGGCCTTCGAGGGGGTGGATAAGGGATCGATCAGCGAGTGCTAACGGGGCCTGGTTACCGCCTCAGCGCTCGAATTCAAGCCGCTTTCCGCGGACAGCCTGGTTTACCCGGCCTTCATGGTAAGCGACCTCTCCGTTGACTATGGTCGTCACCACGCGTGAGCGCAACCTATACCCTTCGAGCGGAGACCAGCCGCACTTGTAGCGGACCGATTCACGTTCGATCCGGTAGGGGCTGACCAGATCGATCAGCACCAGGTCCGCCCAGTACCCCTCCCGCAGGTAACCGCGCTGTGAGATATTGAACAGTCTGGCTGGGCCATGGCTGGTCTTCTCCACCAGCTGTTCCAGCGAAATCAGACGATCATGGTAGAGTTCCAGTACCATGGGCAGTGCCCACTGCACCAGCGGAAGACCTGCAGGTGCTTTAAAATAGGTGCCCAGTTTCTCTTCAATGGTATGGGGCGCATGGTCCGTACCAATGACATCGATGCGGTTATCCACCAAAGCCTTGCGGATGGCATCTCTGTCCGCACGGCTCTTGATCGCCGGGTTGCACTTGATAAAGGCACCTTTCATTTCGTAATCGCGATCATCAAAGAAGAGGTGGTGCACACAGGCCTCTGCGGTAATCCGCTTCTCATCCAGTGGTCCGGCTGTCAATAAATCGAGTTCACGCGCCGTTGTCAGATGCAATAGATGCAGACGGGTATCGTGGCGCCTGGCCAGATCCACTGCCATGGATGAAGAGAGGTAACAGGCTTCGGCGCTGCGGATCTGAGGATGGCACTCCATCGGAACCTCTTCACCATACTTTTCGCGGAATTTCCGCTCGTTGCGCAGTATGGTTGGAGTATCCTCGCAGTGGGTTGCCACCAGGGTTGGCGCATCTCTGAAAATAGCTTCCAACATCGGCGCACTATCGACCAGCATATTGCCGGTTGATGCACCCATGAATACCTTGATACCGCAGGTCTGATTTGGCTTAAGAGTTTGAATCTGTGACAGATTGTCGTTTGTCGCCCCGAGATAGAAGCTATAGTTGGCCATAGCGCGTTCCGCGGCAAGCGCGAATTTGTTCTCCAGCGCCGCCAGCGTGACCGTCTGCGGATTGGTATTGGGCATATCCATGAAGCTGGTGATGCCACCGGCCAGTGCTGCCGCCGACTCGCTGAGCATATCCGCCTTTTGCGGGGCACCAGGCTCTCTGAAATGTACCTGATCATCGATCATACCCGGCAACAGCAGGCGACCGTCCGCCTGCAGAACCCTGACGCCCCCGGAAGCGGGAATCTCGGCAGCGACGCGTTGTATACGGCCGCCGGATATGAGCAGGTCGCCCTCCAGGATATGGCCGTCATTAACCATGCGTGCATTCTTTACCAGAATATCCGTGTGCATATCAGTCGTACTCCCGGTCTTTCCAGCTCCTTATGGCGGTAAATACAGCGTCTGGTGTCTGCAGCCTGCCACCGGTGTAGCGTTCGGCTGCGGCGATGACCACCGGCTCACTGCTGCGCAGAAATGGATTTGTCAGCAATTCCAGGTCAAGACGGGAGGGAACCGTGGGATTGTTTTTTGCCCGCATCTCCTCGGCATCTTGCCGACGCTGAACGAGAGCAGGATTGTCCGGTTCCACCCAGGCGGCAAACCCCAGGTTATCCAACGTATATTCATGTGCGCAATAGATCAGGGTTTCAGGAGGAAGCGCTGCTATCAGCTGCAGCGAGTGGTGCAGCTGCTTGTGCGTCCCGCTGAATACCCGGCCGCAACCGGCCGCGAAAAGAGTATCGCCACAAAACAGGGAATCTTGACCGTAGTAGGCTATGTGGCCTTCGGTGTGTCCCGGCACATCGAGCACCAGAAACTCCGCACCGACGCCGTTCAGAGTGATCCGTTGACCCCCGCTCAGCGCCTGCTCAACTGCCGGTATCGGCTCTCCAGCGGGACCGTAAACAACCACCTCCGGCCAGGCGCGTTTGAGCTCCCTCACGCCACCCACATGATCTCCATGCTTGTGGGTTATCAAAATAGCCTCAAGCCATAGTCCCTCACGACAAAGATGCTGGATTACCGGAGCTGCATCCCCCGGATCGACCACCGCAGCCGACACCCCTCCCGTTTGCCGCAGCAGCCAGATATAGTTGTCATTGAAGGCGGATATAGGTTTGATTTCAAGCATTTCAGCTATCTACCATACAACTTTTCGGGATCAATCATCACCTCAGCCGCCACTTCCACCCGATCTCCGCGGACCACATTGTAAAAACAGCTGCGTCTGCCGGTGTGGCAGGCGGGGCCCGTCTGATCGACCTTCAGCAGAATGGTGTCGCCGTCACAGTCGAAACTCATCTCTTTCAGCAGTTGGATCTGCCCTGAGGATTCACCCTTACGCCAAAGCTTCTGCCGCGACCGCGACCAGTAGCAGACCCGGCCGAGCTCCAGCGTCTCCTCCAGCGCAATCCGGTTCATCCATGCCATCATCAGCACCTCACCGGTATCGTATTGCTGTGAAACCGCCGGTATCAGCCCATCGCTATTATACGGCAGCCTATCCAGCACCTGCGCCAGAGGAAGGCTCTCACCAAGTTTAAATTTTTCTGTCTCTTTCATCATTGTTACGCTCGCTATTACTGCGCTGAATCATACCACTTCATGCCGATTGCTGATGGTATACTCTAAAAGAACAATTGCTTTCGATAATTGTGGGAAAAGTTGACAGCAGGTTCGGTCCGATGCGTATTTTCAGGGTCTCTTTTATCAACCAGGGCAAAATCTACCTGCTTTATGCAGAAGCCGTGCGGCAGGCGGAGATATACGGTTTTGTCGAGATTGAGGGCCTCATATTCGGTGAAACCAGTTCAGTTGTCATCGATCCCGGAGAGGAGAAACTCAAAAGCGAGTTTGCCGGGGTTGCCCGGACCCTGGTACCCATGCATGCGGTTATCCGGGTGGACGAAGTTCAAAAAAGGGGACAGAGTAAGATCATGGAGCTGGGTAAAGAGAACAACATCAGCCTATTCCCCAGTTCCCTGTACTCCCCGGGGAAAAATTCTGATAACTAAGATATTGATACTACAAATGAATAACCATACAACGATACGAGAAAAGCTGCTACTGCGCAGGGAGTCCCTGCTCCAGCGGATGCAGGAGATCGCAGAGCAGCAACAGCATGCCGACGGCCCCCTTTCCCAGGATTTTGCGGAACAGGCAACCGAACGCGAGCACGAAGAGGTACTTGATGCGCTTGGAGAGGCCGGCCGGCTCGAGTTGAGTCAGATAAACCGTACGCTCGAACGTATTGATGCCGGGGATTACGGAATCTGTGTGGATTGCGGTCAGGATATAGCTGAAGCCAGGCTGAATGTTTTGCCCAATACCGAATACTGCATCACCTGTGCTGAACGGCACGATCATTGACTGAGCGTTTGCGACGGCACCTTACACCACTACTCACAACGAATTGCGATAAATCATTGCTCCGCTCCCGGAGCCAGAGGGAGTATCTCTTTAAACGACGCCTGAAAGAGATACTGACGCCTCGATAAGATTCTCTTTTTTCCTGCTTGCCGGATAACTTTTTGGCCGACACCCAGATTTTCCGGGGTGCAGGTTTATCCCTTCAGGTACACCCTGCTGCCAAGTATCAGATTTAAAAGGAGTAATTAAATGCAGAAGATAACCAATGACAGGGAACTGAGGAGTGCCCTCAACAGGCTATCGATCGAAGACCAAAGAGCCATCGGGCTTCTATTCGTTGCCAGCATAAAATTACCTGAAATGGACAGCGGTTTGAAACAGGCGCTGGAGATGGCACTGGATTCCGACGGTGGCGGGCATGAGCGCGAAATGGCATATAAAACGGCAAAATCCGTGGCCACCAGAACATACACCGCCTGCGGACGGGATACAGATTGGGAGATACAGGCCGAACATTTTATCGCGGCCGCCTGCAGCGCAGCTCTCATTCCGGAACGGCAATCGGCCGGTGTCAATCCAGCCTGGAAAGCCGCAATCCAGTCGCGCATGGCAAACAACTGCCTGATGATGAGGGATGAATCCGATGAACTTCGCAACGAAGCCCAGAAACAGTATGAAATCTGCGAAGAGTTTCTGCTGGCGCGCAGTTAGGTCAATCACCCTGTTGAAACAGCTGAGTCGGCCGATATTCCGGTGAGGGTTCAGATCTGTCAGTATCGCCAACTGCAGCCGAAGCCATAATCTTTGCTGTCGCCACCGGAAGATGGTTAATATAGTGGCAGAGGTCAGATCGTAAATTCACTGGTAGCTGCACGCGGGGGTACTTGATTCGCAATCAAAAAGACCGGGTGCTGACAAGGAGGGGCTGATGACGGTTTGTAATAAAATAAGGGGAGTTACAAAGAGTCATGAATGGGTCGCTGACCTGTTTTCTCTGCTTGCAGTGGTGATGCTGTTCGGAACAATCTGGGCCGGCGTCGAGTATCAACGGCCATTGCTTGGCTGGATGTCCCGGAATGTCATCCTGCATGGCTCATCGGTCATGGCTCTCATCGTGCTCGACGTGTTCCTGATCATTCTTTTTCTGAACATAGGCTCATCCCGTTTTTCCGATTCACCGGGCGAAAGCTGTTTCGGCACCTTCCGCGGAAGAAGAAGAGGGGGTGCATCACTTGGCAAAGCCTTTCAGAGTTGGCTCCACCATATGGAGAACGTAAACAAAAAGCATCGTTGACCCCGCCGATGCCTCTATTCGCAGAGTAACCGCCGGTGTCAGCCGTTCACCGCCTGCTTTTGTATCTTGCCGGGATTTACTTTTTGACCGGCTGCGCTGCTGTGGCCACCCACCACTTTGCGCAAAATCTGGGCAGTGCCATGCTGAATCAGGAGGACCCCGAAACCGTTCGCAGCGGCGCCCCCGCTTATCTGCTGCTGATCGATGGGTTGATCGTGGACTCTCCGTATGACAACGCCTATTTACTGGCAGGGGCACGCCTCTATGCCGCTTATGCTGGAGGGCTGGTGGAGGACGCTGAACGGCGCAAACAGTTAACAACCAAGTCGAAGGAATATGCGGCCCGCGCCCTGTGTCATCAGCGTCCCGCAATGTGCGCGGTGGAGCAGCTGTCGTTTGATCGATTTGTCTCGGTACTGGAAACGACCAGCCATACCGACCTGGAGGCACTTTACACACTTGCCGAAAGCTGGGCCGGATGGATTCAGGCACATAGTGACGACTGGAATGCATTGGCCGATCTCGGCAGGGTGGAGCTGCTGTTGCAGCATATTGTCAATCTGCAACCGGACTATGCCCGGGGGCGGGCGCAACTTTATCTCGCAGTCATGCGCTCCCGGTTTCCAGCGGCCATGGGGGGAGATCCGGAACTCAGCCGCCACCATTTCGAACAGGCAATCAACTACTCGGAAAACCGTGACCTGATGGTAAAAGTGGAATATGCCCGAAGCTACGCCCGCCTTATATTCAATAAAGCGCTTCACGACCGTTTACTACAGGAGGTTCTGGCAGCGGATCCGCGGGAACCGGACCTCACATTGAGCAACATTCTGGCACAGCGACTGGCAAAGTCCTTGCTGAAGGACGACTACTTCTGATGTTAAGACTGCTATTGATTGTGACCGCATTGTCGCTCGGAATGCAGGTGCATGCCGCCACGCTGAAGATTGCCACCCTGCTTCCCGACGGCACCAGTTGGATGAAAGCGATGCGGGATGCCGCCGGAGAGATAAACGAACAGACTCAGGGCAGAGTTAAAATCCAATTCTATCCCGGCGGTGTAATGGGCAACGATAAGAGCGTACTCCGTAAAATCCGCGCAGGACAACTGCAAGGCGGCGTGCTCACTGCCGGTGGTTTGGTTGCGTTGACTCCGGATATCCAGCTTTACAGCCTACCCTTCCTGTTTCGTTCATTCGATGAGGTGGATTATGTACGTGAACGGATGGATTCGCTGCTGATCAACAGTCTGAAGCGTGAGGGCTTTGTCAGTTATGGTTTGATGGAGGGAGGCTTTGTCTACCTGATGACCCAGACGCCTGTAACCCGGGTGGAGGAGTTACGACAGAGTAAGGTTTGGGCTCCAGAGGGGGACAGCATCAGTCAGGTCGCTTTCGAGGCGCTGGGAGTCTCCCCTATTTTACTGCCCCTGAGCGATGTACTGACAGGCCTGCAGACCGGGATGATCGAAACCATTGGCGCCTCTCCTGTTGCCGCCATTGCGCTGCAGTGGCATACCCGGGTCAAATACCTGACCGATACGCCGGTGCTCTATCTTTACGGTACCCTGGTGATAAAAGAGCGGGACCTCGAAAAATTGTCTTTGGATGACCGAAAAACAGTGTCAGAACTGTTGGAGAAGGTTTCCAGACGGCTGGACAGCGAGAGCCGGGTCGATAACCAGGCTGCGCGCCAGGCACTGAAAAACCAGGGCATCTCCCTGATCATGCCGATTGACGAAGATATGCTGCAATGGCAAAGCATTGTGGGCAAGGCTATGGCCAGTTTACGCAAGGATGGAAGCCACTACCCCTCCAGCCTGCTCGACCAGATTGAACGCCACATCTCAGACTACCGCAACGGACGATAAGCGGAGCACATGCGGCATTTCCTGAAATCAAAGCTCACCCGGTGAAATATGCGTGCTAGGCTGCAACGGCTGGGGCGAGTTCTGCTGGCGGTTGAAGACGCTCTGCTGACAGTAGCGCTGGCAGCCACTCTACTGCTGGCGATCAGTCAGATTCTTTTGCGCAATTTCTGGCATACCGGGATTAGTTGGGCAGACCCAACTCTCCGGGTGCTGGTCCTCTGGATTGCCCTTCTTGGGGCAATGACGGCGACCCGCAGCGGCAACCACATCAGGATTGATATCATACCGCGCTACCTAACGCCTGCATTGCGCTCAATTACCGGCCGGATTACTGACCTCTTTGCCGCATCGGTTTGCGCCATCATGGCCTGGCACGCGGCCCGCTTCGTCCACCTCGAGTACGAAGACGGCGTTCTGCTCTTCAGCTCAGTACCAGCCTGGGCATGTGAACTCATACTTCCGTTTGGATTCAGCGTAATGGGAATACGATTTCTGCTCGCATCACTGGCGGAACACCGAGCGGAATCGGATCGGATCCGATGATCGGCATCACCACATTGCTGCTGGTATTACTGGCACTAATGGGCGCCCCACTGTTCACGATCATTGCCGCCAGCGCTATGCTCGGTTTCTATCATTCGGAGATAGACCAGTCGGTGGTGGCCATCGAATTCTTCCGTATCGCCGAAATGCCGGTGCTGCTGGCAATCCCATTGTTCACATTTGCCGGCTATTTATTAAGCGAGAGTCAGGCGCCACAACGCCTGGTGCGCCTGACTCAAGCTTTGCTGGGATGGCTTCCCGGTGGCCTGGCAATAATCGCGCTGATTGCCTGTGCCCTTTTTACCGCATTCACCGGAGCCTCTGGTGTAACTATTGTGGCGTTGGGAGCACTGCTCTATCCGGCGCTTCAGCAGGCAGGTTACAGCGACAGTTTCAGCCTTGGACTGGTCACCACTTCAGGCAGTCTTGGCTTGCTGTTCGCCCCAGCCCTGCCGCTGATTCTGTACGCGGTCATCGCCCAACAACTTGGCATTGGCCAGGAGATAACGGTGAATGCCATGTTTCTCGCAGGCATCCTGCCGGGGTTGTTAATGCTGGTTATGCTGACCATCTGGAGTATCTGGTCCAACCGCGCTCAGCCGCTTACTCACTTCTCCTGGAGTGAGGCACGTGCTGCCTTGATGGATGCAGGCTGGGAAATACCGCTGCCGCTGGTGGTTCTCGGTGGGGTATACAGTGGATTCTTTGCCATCTCCGAAGCAGCTGCGGTCACCGCCGGCTACGCGCTGCTGGTGGAGGTGGTGGTAAAAAGGGAAATCCCATTGAAAAAGCTGCCCGCGGTAATGCGCGAGTCCATGGTGCTGGTCGGAGGGATACTGCTCATCCTCGGCGTATCACTTGCTTCGACCAATTACCTCATCGATGCGCAGGTACCCTCGCGTTTGTTCGTATGGATAAAGGAGCTGGTTTCCGGAAAATACGCCTTTCTCATTTTGCTGAACCTTTTCCTGCTGCTGCTGGGAACAATGCTCGACATCTTTTCGGCACTGGTGCTGATGGTCCCTCTGCTGCTGCCGGTCGCCATCGGATACGCTGTTGACCCGGTTCACCTCGGCATTATATTTCTGGCCAATATGCAAATTGGCTATTTCACACCTCCGGTGGGAATGAATCTTTTCATCGCAAGTTATCGTTTCGGAAAACCGATCACTCAACTCTACCGCGCGACTCTTGCATGGTTTCTGATTCTGTTGAGTGCAGTACTGATCATCACTTACTGGCCCTGGCTTTCGCTCGGTCTCGCACGCTCCCTGTGATTTCTGGCCGGTAGCTGTCAGCCTGTCAGCAGCCTCAACTTTGTTTTGGTGCCGCAGCTTCAACCATTGCTGCCCAACAGCCCATCCAGATGCGCCACGACACTGCGGCCAAGCGCACTCAGAGCGTATCCCCCTTCCAGCACCGAGACCACCCTGCCGTTGGCGTATTTATCCGCGATCGACTTCAGCTCTCTGGTAATCCAGGAGTAGTCATCTTCTCTTAAGCGCAGATTGCCCATCTCATCCTCAGCATGGGCATCGAACCCTGCTGAAATCATAACCAGCTGCGGCTGAAAGCGCTCCAGTGCCGGCAACCAATGTTGCTTTGTCTGAGTTCTGAATTCGGTACCTGAAGCTCCGGCGGGAAGCGGGATATTGACCACGTGATCACTCGCGGAATCGTGCCCTGTAAAAGGGTAAAAAGGGTGTTGAAAACTGGAGCAGAAGAGTACTCTCGGGTCGTGCTGAAAGATATCTTCGGTGCCATTGCCATGGTGCACATCGAAATCAATGATTGCGACACGGTCCAGCCCGCAAATGTCAAGCGCATACGCCGCTCCCACCGCCACATTGTTGAAATAACAGAATCCCATGGCCCGGTGACGCTCCGCATGATGTCCGGGCGGGCGGACCGCGCAAAAAGCGGAACTCGCCCTGCCTTCCATCACCAGGCCGACACCATGTACGACCGCCCCCGCGGCACGCAACGCGGCATCCAGTGTCCTGGGCATCATGAAGGTGTCTCCGTCGAGCCTTAAAACACCCTCGTAGGGTGCCTCCACCAGCAGTCCCGTGACATAATCCGGGTCGTGTACCCGGTCGAGATGCTCCCGTTTTACAAGAGGCGCCTCGTGCTGCTGAAGGATTATCTCCATACCCGAACTAATAAGCTGATCCCAAATCGCGTTCAGGCGAGCCGGTCTCTCCGGGTGTCCGCTGCCGACATCATGCAGCAGGCAGTCAGGATGATGAATATACGCAATTGGCAAAGTGAATCCCTGCTGATCAAATTTTTATATTGTGCTTCTGAATGCGATAAAGCAGCGTATCACGGGTCAGGTGCAACAAGCGTGCGGCTTTACTGCGATTACCGCCCGCCATACCCAGCGCCTGACGGATCATATCACCCTCCACCGCCAGCAGGTCTACACCATCGGCAGGGAGAGCAAATAGCGGATTGGCATTTCTATCTGAATTCCCTCGCCTGATCTCCAGCGGCAGATTCTCAGGCTGGACTGTTCTACCCGCCATCAGAATAACCATTCGCTCACACAGGTTGCGCAACTCCCGAAGGTTACCTGGCCAGCTGTAGGCCTTTAATAAATTACGGGCGCCGACCGAGTACTGCGGTGCCGGCCGCTTGTAGTCAGCTGAAATCCCCCTGCTGAAATGTTTCAGTAATACAACCAGATCCTCCGGACGCTCACGCAATGGGGGCAGATCCAGCGGCACAACATAGAGGCGATAAAACAGATCCTCGCGGAACTCACTTTTTGCAACCATATCCATAAGGTTCCGACTGGAGGATGAGACCACTCGCAAATCCCGATCTAGAACCGAGGTATCGAGAAAGTGGAACAGCATGGACTGGGATCTGTTAGACAATTCACCCACTTCATCCAAAAACAGCGTACCACAAAGAGGAATTTCCAAATTCCCGGCACTCTCATGCTGAACTCCACCCGGAAAAATCGCTGCAAAAGCCGTATCGGACATGCCCGCACAGTTGATCGAAACAAACGGCTGATTCCGGCGGCGACTGCAGGCGTGAATCTCTCCAGCCAGAGTTGTTTTTCCCACTCCTTTTTCGCCGTTGATCATCACGCTGGCATCCGTAGCCGCGACCATTCTCATCGTATGCAGCAGCCGCAGAAATTCTGGATTGCCGCCAACAAGATCAGTGGTTACTTGGTTCATCTCAATTTGCTCATTCATCCACCGGACTCGCCGTTTTGACGGCACCCAGATCCAGCAGTTGCGGATACAAAAGCGTTAATAATCCCAAAACAATGATAGCAAACCCAACAACTGTTTTTAGGTGGGGAGTGCGTGCAATTTTATATAGTTTGCCCGCCAGCAGCCCGGTGGCAAGAACCGCGGGTAATGTGCCCAACCCAAATGCCAACATATATAATGCTCCATCCAGCCAACTACTCCGGCTGGCGGTCGACAGTAACATCGTATAAACCAATCCACAGGGGAGCCAGCCCCAGACCAGACCATATCCAAAAGCGCGAAGTAATGTATTTACTGGCATCAAATGCCGGCCGAGAGGTTCCAGCTTTCTCCACAGCGGAACACCAATCCGCTCGACTCTCGTTAATCTGGGTAACCAGCCCGAAATGTGAAACCCGATAAGAATGACGATCAGTGCGGCCGCCCACTGCAACCACCGGTGGCCCTGGCCCGTTCCCAATATCTGCAGAAGCCTGCTGCCGATGGTACCCATCAACGCACCGGCCATAAGATAACTGAGAATCCTACCGCCGCTGTAAATCAGCAGATAGATCGAAAACAGGGCCGTATTCCGTCTTATTTCGGGTGGTAACCCATAGCTGAGCGCACCTACAATTCCACCACACATACCAACACAATGCAGAGCGCTCAACAGCCCAACAGTGAAAGCCAGCGGCAACGAAAGATCCAAGTATATGCCTCATTCAAGAGTGTTAATTCTGAGGCGGCGAATGCTCACTCACACCACGGCAATTTCTGTCCCACATTCGCTTAAACTAATAAAGCCTGCGCAACTCCGCATTGACCGATCTCAATCCGATCCAGCGATTGTCAGACAGGATTCGAAGCCTGCTGCACCCATTTTAGACCCGATATACTACAGAAAATCTGCACCACTTGCCGAGCCGTAAACAAGACTCAGATCATTGGGACAGATATCCCACGGGCAGATGGAGACGATTTGAATCTGCGCTATGCTTGAAAAGTCTGTTACGACCGATCGGAGAAGGCGGTGAGGAAAAATGGAGAAAATGAGATCATTCGCGACGCCCGGGAACTTCTCTCGGGCCGTTTTCAGGGCATACTCGCCACCCACTCCATAGAATGCGAGGGTTATCCGCTTGGCTCCCTGTTGCCATACAGCATCGACCGGGATGGCTGGCCGCTGATCCTGATCAGCCATCTGGCGAAACATACACGCAATCTGAGCAGAGAGCGCCGTTGCAGCCTGACGGTTGCAGAGCAGGATTTGGGAGATATCCAGACCACGACCCGCTTAAGTTGCCTGGCTGATGCCGTCCAGGTAGGGGATCTCGATTTTCGGGAGGCCGATCGCCATTTCCGCTACTTTCCTGCAAGTCATGAGTACTACAGGGAACTGAACTTCCACTTTTACCGATTGAAGCCGGTACGTTTCTACTGCGTTGCCGGATTCGGTGCAGCCCGCTGGGTCGGCATTGATCGCATGGAGGCGAAGAATCCCTATACGTATGATCAAGAAGAGGCTCTTCTGGCAGATATCAACCGGCAGTTTGGCAACCGACTCAAGCAACACCTGGCGCTGCAAAATGACAGCGGCCCGATCGCGGTAGGTGTGGATGCAACCGGCCTGGATTTGAGGCAAAAAGCCAGGCTGCTGAGGCTTACACTGCCCACCCCAGCACATACCCCCGAGGAACTCCAGGCGCGGTTGACCGACTTGCTCTGATGTCCATGCCTGACTCTCCAATGGTAAACGAGTTGTAATTTTCAGTTGATCGCCCGTTGAATTCATGCGAAATTATACCTACTATTTTACTTGGTTTTTAAACGGAAGCTGATTTTTATGAATACCGAACTACCCCCCCGCGATGGCGACGGCTATCTTCAGGACATGGATGCATGGAGTCCCGAAATAGCCCACGCGATGGCCCAGGCCGATAATTTCGAATTAACCGAGGAGAAGTGGGAGCAGATTCTTAAGGCACGTAAATATTTCGATGAACATTCGGTAGTCCCACCCATCCGCAAATTTTCCAAATACCTGGGTGCGGACCAAAAAGAGATGTTCAAGCTCTGGCTGACCGGTCCGATGAAACCGATTACGAAATATGGCGGTCTTCCCAAGCCTACCGGCTGTGTCTGACCACCGCTTTTACAACCGATGGAAATCGGCGGATACCGGAAATCGGTGAACCCGCGAATTCAGCCATAACGCGCTGGAGTGCGGGTTGTCGGTGCGTTAACGCGCCAACACTGATAGAGTCTGGGCAGGTGATTGCCGCCCGGACTTTATTATGCCTGAACAGAACGATCTGGAGCTGTTGCTGCGCTCCCGCACACCCGTTATCGTCATCGAGTCTCTCGAAGAACCCAGGATATTGCAGCTGTTCACCCGACTGGGTCTACGCCTGGGACAAGCGGTCTTTCAATGGTCCGTCACCGAAGGATTGAAGCGGCAGGACGTCGATTTCGGCAGTGAGGATACGAATTCAGATCCTGGGGATGCGCTCAAGTACATCAAATCGGCAGCGCAACCCGGTCTCTATCTGCTGCTGGATTTTCACCCTTACATCAATAATCCCCTGCATGTCAGACTGATCAAAGAGATCGCCCAGGGATATCCGGAAATTCCCAGAACCTTGGTTTTCATAGGCTGCTGTTTTGCAATTCCACTGGAGGTGAGGCATCTCACTGCCCGCTTTGATCTTAAGTTGCCTGACAGAGCAAGCATCAAACGTCTGATCCTGGAGGAGGCAAAGAACTGGCAGGAGAGATCGCGAAAAACGGTTAGTGCAGACCCTAAGGCGGTGGAGCAACTGGCAACCAACCTCACCGGAGTCAGTGCCAGCGACGCACGCAGGCTGGTCCGCTCGGCGATTGAGGACGACGGCGCCATCCGGCATGACGATCTGCCGAAAGTGATGAAGGCGAAATATGACCTTATCAATCAGGAGGGGCTGATCTCCTTTGAGTACGATACAGCAAAGTTTTCCGACCTGGCCGGGCTGACGCATCTGAAAGCCTGGCTGGAGGCCCGCCGAAAGCTGTTTCACCGCGGCGGCACCGGCCTGGACCGCCCCAAAGGAGTCATGCTGCTGGGTGTTCAGGGGGGAGGGAAAAGCCTGGCGGCAAAGGCGGTTGCGGGAGTATTCGGTATTCCCCTGCTGAGGCTCGATTTTGGCCGTCTGTATAACAAGTATATTGGCGAAACCGAAAAGAACCTGCGGACTGCTCTGGCCACTGCGGAAACCATGGCCCCGTGCGTTCTGTGGATGGATGAAATCGAAAAAGGCATAGCACCAAGCCAATCCGACGATGGTGTGTCCCAACGGATATTGGGCACACTGCTTACCTGGATGGCGGAAAACAGGGCTGGGGTATTTGTGGCCGCAACCTCAAATGATATCCAGAGCCTGCCGCCGGAACTGATCCGTAAAGGCCGTCTGGATGAAATATTCTTCGTGGATCTGCCAGACAGAGTCAGCCGACGCGAAATATTCAATATTCATTTAAGGCGCCGCAACCAGGCACCCAGCGGCTTCAACCTCGACGCACTGGAGCAGGCCAGCGAGGGTTTCACCGGCGCAGAGATTGAGCAGGCTATTGTCTCTTCGCTCTACAATGTTTACTCCCGCGAAGAGGCGTTGACCACAGACCATCTGCTGGAAGAGCTGGAGCGTACCAACCCACTGTCAGTGGTGATGTCTGAGAAAATTTCCATGCTGCGGGAGTGGGCTGCCGGGCGCACGGTACCTGCTGGTTAGCTGCAGCCTAACCCATAACCCCACGCGAACTCCGCGCTGCCGAGCGCAAATCGTGCCTGCAAGGCGCTGCAGTTTATGCAACGGATAAGCAAGCTGCACGACATTGCAGACACAACTTTTGGGGACCGTAGAATATCGAGGTTTCTTCCAGTACGAGGAAGGAGGGTTTCTCAAGCTCGGTTATAATCATATCCCATGAATACCCAAACGGTACTTGCCCAAATCAGCAGCCTCCATCAAATGTTGAACCAACTGCTTGAGTCGCTGCCCGAGGTTGATGCGTACCGCAGTTATCACACCCGGCTTGCCCCGCTGTCCTGGTATTTCGGTCGCAGCATGTATCTTGAAACTTACTGGTTGCGGGCAGTCGTGCAGGCTGACGCGGAGATGACCGAACGCGTACGACCGTTTTTCTCCCAGGATGCCTCGTCAGCCGAAGCCTCGCGGCAACTCCCCCCCAAAGACCACCTGCTCAACTGGGCGCTGGAACTGCAGGACGAAAATCTCATGCGCCTGGCCAATCCGGGCCTGTTGGGCAAGCATCCGCTGGTATGCGATCAACGTCTGCACCAAATAATCCTCCAGGAGCATGCGCGCAATTATGAAAAGATGTTGATGGTGCTCACTCAACGCACTCTTATGGAGCATCCGGTTAGCCAGGTCGAGCGCCCTTTGATGGCACAACTGCCGGAACAAGAGATGGTGGAAGTTTCCAGAGGCCATTATCGTATCGGCACCAGACAGGACCCAGCTGCTTACGACAACGAGGAGCCTGCCCAGATCGTCGAGCTTAGTGCATTTCGCATCCAGTTGACGCCGGTTGCCAACAGCGCCTGGCTCGCTTTCATGCAGGAGGGGGGCTATAACTCCCGGGAGCTTTGGAGCAACGAAGGTTGGTTCTGGCGGCAACAGGAAGCCGCTCATCCGGACCACTGGCGTCAGGACCGATCGGGTAACTGGTATGCGGTAGGACTGAACGGCCCGTTTCAGCTGATCGCCGATGAGCCGGTTTCCGGAATCAGCAGATACGAGGCGGAAGCTTTCACCAACTGGCTCTCCAAGCGCAGCGACTTTTTCAGCGGCGCTGTACTGCAGCATGAATTTCAGTGGGAGATCGCTGCCCGCTTGCGAAAAATCAGAGGGTACGGACGCGTATGGGAGTGGTGCTCCAATCTGTTCCAACCCTATGAAAATTATTGCCCGCCGGAGTACAGTGAGGGGCGCACACATGATTTTGACAACCGGCACTTCAGCCTGCGTGGAGCCTGCCTTCACACCCAGCATTGTCTGAAACGTCCCAGTTTTCGCAATCGGGCTCATGCCGGTGAACGTTATCACTTCGCTGGCATCCGTCTGGTGTTTCCGCCGGAGTGACTAACATGCTCAATTACGACATGCCTCTCTACCGCCCGCCGAGCGAAGGCAACAATCTGATCATCCAGGCAACGCTTGGCTGCAGCTTCAACCAATGTTCTTTCTGCTCGATGTACAAGGAGAAAACCTATCAGGCCAGGCCTCTGGAGGCGGTTGCCGCCGATATCGACCGCGCTGCATCCGCATGGCCTGACGCAACCAGGGTTTTCCTGGCTGACGGCGATGCACTGGCACTCCCAGGCGAGCAACTGTTACGCATATTGCAGTATCTCAATAAATCTTTTCCCCGTCTCACCCGCGTTTCCTGCTACGCAACTCCTGCCAATATCCGGCGTAAAACCTGCAGGGAACTCGCGACCCTGCGCAGTCATCGACTCAGCCTGCTCTATTTCGGAATCGAATCGGGCTCTGACCTGATACTGAAGAAAATCACCAAGGGCGCAACCAGCCGCACCATCCGTGACTCGATGCTTAAGGTCCGTGACGCTGGAATAAAACTGTCGTCCACAATCGTATTAGGTCTGGGCGGTGCAGACCATTGGCAGGAGCATATCGACGGGACGGTGGCTCTGTTAAATCTGGCCCCATCAACCTATATCTCCACGCTGCAGCTCTATCTGGAACCTATCGTTGAACAGGAGTTTCTGCGTAAATTCGGAGAGCCTTTCAAGATGCAGGACGATTGGGGAATTCTGGCTGAGCAGGAGCACCTGATCTCCAATCTGAACCCACCTACTCCGGTTATCTTCCGTTCCAACCACGCCTCCAATGCGCTTGCACTGGCTGGCAATCTGCCTAAAGAGAGAGATCGGCTGCTGGCGGAGATCCACCGCGTCCAGCTTAACCGAAACGGGATACGGCCATCCTTCCTGCGGGAACTTTAACAGGTGCTTTGGAAAACCACTTCCGACCCCCTCTCCCTCACGAGGGAGAGGGTGCTTTCACGCCAGGCTCTGGAAGCAGACAACTATCTCTTTACTTAACGGAAATCAGCTCGATCTCAAATATCAGCGTCTGGTTGGGGCCTATGGTGGCACCTGCACCAGTGGCACCATAACCCAGTTCAGAGGGGATGAAAACCTTCCACTTGGCACCCGGCTTCATCAGCATCAATGCCTCCTTAAAACCTGGAATCACGCCACCCAGGCCGAAGCTGGTGGGTTCACCGCGCTTATAGGAGCTGTCGAACTCCTGACCGTCAATCAAAGTCCCTCGATAATGAACGGTCACCTCGGCATCATCTTTCGGGGACTCACCTTCACCCGCCTTAAGCTCTGTGTATTGAAGACCCGACGGCAGAACCACTACGCCCTCCTTGCTTTTATTCTCCTCCAGAAAAGCGTTACCCGCATCCAGCGCTGCCTGCGCTTCGGCCTGTCTCTTCTCGGATAATAACTGTTGTGTGGTCTCCAGTGCAGCACGCATCTCGTCAGTGCTCAATTGCACTGGTTTTCCCTTGAGCACATCATCAAGTCCGGCGGCAAAGGAAGCAGCATCTACACTGATTCCTTGTGCTTTCACTTGCTGGGCAGCCTGGAATCCCAGTGCATAGCTGAATTTCTGCTCAAGTGTATTGAGGTCCGCTGCCTGAACACTGGCGAAAGCTCCCGCCAGAAGCAGCATGGGAAAGGTTTTTCTGATAATAAATGACATGAATACTCCCAAATTTTAACAGGGGTTTATGGACAAAAAAGGAGAGCAGAAACGAGAAGCGTCAACAAATTGCAATACGTCACATTTTTGACAACATCCACTTGGAATTTTCTATTCACCAGTCTAATCTTTTAAAAGACAACCTGCAGAGCGTTTGAACAACAATGGCAATAACACCCATAACAGGCACAGCCCTTAAAGGTATCCAGCGCGGTATGCAAGGCATACACAGAAACGCCGCTGAAATCGCCAGCCAGGGCCAGGCAGGCACTGCACTTCCCACCAAAGATGCCGTTCGTGCTATGGTCGAACTGCATCAGAACACACTTATGACCACCTCTTCACTTACAGTGTTCAAAGCAGCCGACCAGATGATTGGTTCACTACTGGACATCAAGGCCTAGACAAAGCGCATCGACAGATCCACCGCCGCAATATCTTTAGTCAACGCACCCACTGATATATCGTCCACTCCGGTTTCGGCGATCAGGCGAATACCCTCCAGGGTGACACCTCCTGACGCTTCCAGTCGTGCACGACCCGCGTTCAGGGATACCGCCTGACGTAGTTGTTCGATGGAAAAATTGTCCAGCAACACCCTGCGGGCACCAACGGCCAGCGCCTGATCCAGGTCCGCCAGACTCTCCACCTCGATCTCTATCTCCACGCCCCCATCAACTGCCTGGGCGGCAAGCAAGGCTGCGGCAATGGAACCGGCTGCCTGAATATGATTCTCCTTTATTAGAATCGCATCGTAGAGGCCGATCCTATGATTATGGCAACCACCACAGACCACGGCATATTTCTGTTGTAACCGCAAACCCGGGAGGGTCTTGCGGGTATCCAGTATACGCACACCGGTTCCCGCAACCGCATCGGCATAGCGACGGGCCCTGGTAGCGGTTGCGGACAACGTCTGCAGGTAGTTCAGCGCACTGCGTTCACCGCTCAGCAGCGCCTGAGTGTTACCGTTAACAAGGCAAAGCAGAACTCCCGGCTTGACTCGCGTCCCTTCAGGCACCAACCACTCCACCCGAATATCCGGATCGAGCTGATGAAACACCTCCTCGAACCAGGCATAGCCGCAAATAACAGCCTCTTCTCGGCAGATAACTTCCACCCGAGAAACCGCATCAGCGTTAATCAGACCGGCGGTGAGATCACCACTCCCAATATCCTCCTCCAGGCAAATGCGCACCTGCCGGGTTATCACTTCGGCTGGAGGAAGCCTGAGCCGCATTTCAGAGGATCTCAAGCAGCTCCACCTCAAATACCAGTGTTGCGTTCGGTGGTATCACACCCCCTGCACCCCTGGAACCGTAACCAAGCTGGGGTGGTATGGTCAGTTTACGCCGTCCGCCCACCTTCATTCCCTGTACACCCTCATCCCAACCACGAATCACACGGCCACCGCCCAGAGGAAAACTGAAGGGGTCGTTTCTGTCCAGACTCGAGTCGAATTTTGTTCCGTTAACAAGCCAGCCGGTATAGTGTACCCGCACGGTTTCTCCGGCCGCCGCCGACTTGCCTTCCCCAACCGCAAGGTCTTCGTATTTGAGTCCTGTATCGGTTATTTTTTCGCTCATAAGCTCCTCTCGAACGTGTCAGATCGTGGAGCATTGTATGCGAAGCAGCGGACCACCTCCAGTTGAAGGGTTATCCTGCGGTTGAAAAAAATCAATCATCAATCTCGGTTTTTTTTAATACGTCCATCATCGCATTCAGCGCACGATCCATCAGCGGAACACCAACGTCATCCAGAGGAACCGCCTTGCCGGTACGCAACCAGGAGGCGAAGCCCGCAACCGGAATTTCAACCACTTTCATTCCCTTACGGTTGACGAACAGACAGGTTCCGGAAACCATGCTGCGCCAGGATAGTTTGGCACGAAACTTCATGCCACTGGATTCCTGTATCTCGAACCATGTTCCCACTTCAATTTGTTCTGCCTGGTCCCGGTATTCGTCGTGTACTGCCTGACCCTCAGCAGCAGAACTCTGGGCCACTCCACCGTCGACACCCGCATCCGGAACTGCTGGTGACAGCACAGCGTCCACGTTGGTGGCAGCGCCTGACTGACCGGATTCGCCTCCTGCAACTTCCTCCGCGGCATCTTCGTGGGCTTCTCCCTTCAGGCATCTGATATGACAAGCCTGAAGCTCCTTGAACACGCGCGCCATTTTATGCTGATCGTAGGAAATCTCTTTTAAACCCGCCCTGAGACCCTTCAGCAGCAGAGGAATCTCATTCAGCAGTTCCTGCCGCCGGTTCTTGTCCGGATTTGGCTGCACACTCCACAGCAGCTTATCCATCAGCTGTAAAGCACTCTTCCACTCCTCGCTCTCATCCCCCTGCCTCAGGCTGAGCAGCAACAAAACATCACGCCATCCATCCTTGATCAGCATAACCACCGGAGAGGGTATCCAGTCGTTTCCAAACAACCGATTATTGATCTCCTCGAATACCCTGTGCCGGGCACTATTGAGCTGCTCCTTGCCCTGAGTTACCTGGGCAACCCGCTGCTCAGCTACTCTTGAACCCTGCTCTTCGCGCTGTATAAATGCATTCAGTTCTTCGAGAAGACGACTGAACAGTTCTACATCTTTATCGAATTCATTCAGCACCCTTTCCACGATGCTGTTCATCTTCTCATAAAGTCCGCCATCGGCTTTTCCCGACTGCTCCGACCACCCGATTGCGGCACTTGCCAGGACATTCAACAAACGCCGGGCGGGGTGCGCCTTGCTGTGAAAAAACGACTTATCCAGAATCGCAACTTTCAACATCGGAATCTGCAGCCTGGCTAACAGTGCCTTCATTGCATCCGGCAGATTTCTGTCTTCCAGTATGAAATCGAACAGCATAGAGATAACGTCGATTGCATCTTCGTCGTTTCCACTTATTTTCTTTTCAGCTGTCGCACCCTGGGCGAGCCCCATCACCTGGAACAGATTTGCGCGGACATCCATAGTGCCTGGAGTATCATTTGAGATTTGCCCCTGTGCGGGACTCTCAATCCGCTGCAGCGCCGACAACGCCTGGATCATGTCGTTGGTCTCAATGACTGGAAGCCGAACACTGTTGGAACCACCTGCAGAGGCCACCAGCCTCTTTTCGCTCAGTAACTGTTTCAAGGTTAAAAAAAGCTCCGCTTGCAAGTCATTGTCTTCTGCCTTTTCGCCACCCAGAACCTCACTTTTGCTCTCCCGGTAGTGGGCCGGAGATGCGTCCACTGCTCCCGGCTGATAACCAGGCCTACGCCGTATCTTATTAACCAGCTGCGGCAACACGTCCGCCCTTGCGAGCAAGCCGTTTAGTTCGTCGTATATAAGGTCAAGCGAGTCGATAACGTGGATCTGGAACTGCTTGTAGACAACCAGCTTTACTGGTATGTCAACCGCCATCACTTTGAACTTTTCGTGGAATGCCTGGCATATCGCACCCGGTGAGAGTGGATTATCCTTGGTATCGAGATCACCCCATCCAAGCAAATGGCCGAATCTCTGGTTCAAACCGTAGAGCGAACGAAAGTGGCGGTTTTCCCCACGTGATGTCATATTACTGATTGCCAGTCCCTCTTCCAGGTCATCTTCGCCCAACAGAGAAAGGCCATCTTCGGAAGACTCAACTTTCCGATTATCAGGTTTGACAGGCAGCGTACCGGTTGACCAGAACTCATCAAAACCCTTCAGGACCTGCTGGCTGAAACCAACCTCCATGCGCTCGCGGTTTTTACGGATTTCGCGCATCGCATCGAAGAAAGCCGTCTGCCGGATATTGCTTTCCGCCTTATCTGCGAGCTCATAAAGCGCATCATCCAGACTCTCAAACATCTCATTCATAAGCTTGGGAGCCAGTTTGAAAACGGCTTGGCGACAGCTGCTGACAACTGCCCGATGCTCATCCTTGAGTTCTGGCCTGCTCCCACTAGCGCGGATGCTTTCGAAACTGAGAACGTTGTTCTGGAAACTCATATGCACACCTGGTTCAGAGAGGGGCGGTCGAACGACACGATTGAAAAACGTAGCTGCCCTGACTCTGTTGCGACACCTCGGCGGAATATCTTTACCCCGGCGGAACACTAATACCAATATCTGTGATGTGGTTAACAAGGAATGCAGAGTAGTGTAATGTTCGCATTGTGAAAAAGCTTATCCTCCTCCTTTCCAGATCGATGCTTGAAAGCGTCCGTGACCTGCTACCCATAATTGCGGTCATCGCGTTTTTTCAACTGCTGATTTTGCGCCAGCCAATTCCCGACTTTGGCGGACTGGTCATCGGCACCATCCTGGTCATTCTCGGTCTTACACTATTCATTCACGGACTTAAAGTCGGGCTGTTTCCGATCGGTGAGTCGATGGCGCATGATTTTGCCCGAAAGGGAAGCCTGCTCTGGTTGTTGGCATTTGCCTTTGCACTGGGATTCGGGACCACTGTTGCCGAGCCCGCATTGATCGCGGTAGCGGACGAGGCGGCTAAAGTGGCTGCCACCGGCGGCATGATCGAAAAATCGGAAGCGGCGATGCAAAGCTATGCTGACGGACTGCGGCTGACTGTCGCCCTATCGGTCGGGCTGGCCATCGTGATCGGAGTGCTACGCATCATCAAGGGCTGGCCGATTCAGTATCTGATCATCGGCGGCTATATCGGTGTGGTTATCATGACATTCTTCGCTCCCCCGGAAATTATTGGTATCGCTTACGATTCCGGCGGTGTCACCACTTCCACCATTACCGTACCGTTGGTAACGGCGCTGGGAGTGGGACTGGCCAGCAGTATCCAGGGACGCAATCCGCTGACTGACGGCTTCGGTTTGATTGCCTTTGCATCGCTTACGCCGATGATCTTCGTCATGGGTTATGGAATGATTCTCTGATGTCTTACTTCAGCCACTTCTTCGGCTCACTGTTGAGCACTCTGCGTGATGTGCTGCCGATCGCGATCATCCTGTTCGGTTTTCAGCTGGTCATTCTTAGGAAGCGCATCCCCAATCTGCGGCAGATTTTGATTGGGTTCGTGTTCGTACTGCTCGGTCTTGCGTTCTTTCTGGAGGGGTTGGAACAGGCGCTTTTTCCCCTTGGAAAATTGATGGCCGAACAGCTGACAGCACCCGATTTTCTGGGAACTACCGGCGGAGGAGATGGTGACTGGGCACACTACCTCTGGGTCTACGTGTTCGCCTTCGCCATCGGTTTTTCCACCACCATAGCCGAACCGTCGTTGATCGCAGTCGCGATCAAGGCAAACCAGGTTTCAGGCGGGGCGATAGGCACCTGGGGGCTACGCATCGCGGTGGCTATCGGAGTCGCTGTCGGCATCAGTCTTGGTGCCTATCGAATCGTTACCGGCACTCCGCTTCACTACTATATAATTGTCGGATATATACTGGTGGTCATTCAGACTGTTTTCTGCCCCAAGACGATTATCGCCCTGGCCTATGATTCAGGCGGCGTTACCACCTCCACTGTAACCGTACCCCTGGTTGCAGCACTGGGGCTGGGTCTGGCCAACAATATACCTGGCCGAAATCCATTGCTGGATGGTTTCGGTCTGATAGCTTTTGCCAGCCTTTTCCCCATCATGAGCGTGATGGGTTACGCTCAACTCAGTGAGTGGCGCGCCCGGCGGAACAAACGGTCCCGCGCAGATAACGAGAGGAATTAGCCGTGCATTTCAAATTGATCATCGCACTGATCGAAGACAGTAAAACCGAGCCCTTGCTTGAGGCCGCACGAGAGGCAGGAGCCACCGGTTCCACTGTCATCAGCCAGGCCAGAGGAGAAGGTGTGGAGAAGAGTAAAACCTTCTTCGGTCTTAATCTGGAGACGCAACGGGATATGATTTTGCTTCTCGTGGAAGAGCATTTAAGTCGTAGCATCCTGGAGACGATCAACCAAGTGGGGGAATTTGACGATACACCGGGTTCCGGAATCGCATTTCAAATCGATGTCGAGGATGCTGTGGGCGTCTCACACCAGATTAAACAGTTAACCAGCGTAGTGGAGGAAGAGTTGTGAGCGAGGATAAAATTATCCGGGTCCGGGACATCATGAAGACCAAGTTCGATATGGTTGACGGCATAGCGACCGTGGAGGATGCCCTCAACCAGATGAGCCATGTGGACACCAAATGCCTGGTGGTAAAAAAACGCAATGAAAATGACGAATACGGGTTGGTGATGTTGTCTGACATTGCACGCCAAGTGCTGGCCAAAGATAAATCTCCCAGCCGGATGAATATCTATGAGATTATGTCGAAGCCGGTCATTACCGTCGATCCCGATATGGATATCCGCTACTGCGCACGCCTGTTCACACGCTTCCATCTGTCAAGAGCACCGGTGGTCGACAACGGCAATATCGTCGGTATTGTGAGCTATACAGATATGACATTGAAAGGCCTTCGGCGGCAGTGAACTCCAGGGTCAGCGGCGTCCTGCTGGCCGAAGCCAGTCAGCGCAGCTCGCCCAATCAGGATAACCGGCCTGCGAACTGCACAATCGATCTGCTGGTTATCCATAATATCAGCCTTCCACCAAAACAGTTCGGCGGGCCCTGGATTGACGATCTTTTTAACAACCGACTCGATCCGGACATTCACCCCTTTTTTGTCGACATCTGGCAGCGCAGAGTCTCTGCGCATCTGCTGATTCGGCGCAACGGCCAGCTGCTGCAATACGTCCCGCTCAGCCAGCGCGCATGGCATGCCGGTGAATCCTGTTTCGAGGGAAGGAGTAGGTGCAACGATTTCTCTATCGGCATAGAGCTGGAAGGGGCCGACGAAATTCCCTACACCGACCAGCAGTACCACAGACTCGTTCTGACGACAAAAAGCATCATGTCTCTCTACCCGGCTATCAACAGCAAGAGAATCATCGGCCATTGTGACATCGCGCCAGGCAGAAAAACCGATCCCGGACCCGCGTTCGATTGGAACAGATACTTTGCCGGACTTGGCTGATTCGCTACCAATAGGCCAGCAGCCGCCCCTCCACAACTTTATGATCAAAACTTTTCAGTGGCCGCTTGCCTTTGGCTATGCATTGTCCGCTCTCTATATCGAACGCCCACTGGTGTTTGGGGCAGGTCAGGGTGGTGCCTTCCAGGGAGAGATGGGGAATATCGGTCACCTGATGAGGGCAACGGCTGTCGTACACGGCTATCTCGTCACCGTCGCGCCAGGTAAACAGGTGGCGTCCGTCTGATTCAAAATAAGCGGCTTCGCGCTGTGGCACCTCAGTTACCGGTGCAACATCATGCCACTCAGGTTTCGCATCAAGATTATCCGGCCGAAACTCCGGGATATCCATGTCCAACAAAATCTCTGTGGCCCACACGATCTTGGCCAGACCGAGAACCGGGAAGGCCATCAGAAGCGCATCAAGAACCTCATTTGGCGAAGCGCCATTACGTAACGCGCGGGTCAGATATTGGCGAAAGCCGCCCTCGGTCTGTACCGCAACCTTGGTAATAACCGAAATCAGATCCCGGGTTCGAATGTCCAGATGGGTCTCGGATTTTTTCAGAAAAGAGAAATAGGCCGACATTGCTTCTGGCCGGGCCTTCAACAGATAATTCAGAGCATCACTCATGTTTCGATAAACCTCCCAAATACTTCAATCGCTAAATCTTTATCGTCTTCTTTTCATGCAGGCACCTCACCCGGACAGCAGGCCAGCTGTGACAAGAGACCTCTCTACATTGCTCTGCCCCTATACTCCTCTCGCACCGTTTGGACCAGCATCAATATCACGCCCAGAGTAATTGCCGAATCTGCGACATTGAACGCCGGCCAATGCCAATCCCCATAGTAGAGATCTATGAAATCGACCACATGTCCAAAAAACAGGCGGTCAAGGATATTGCCCAGCGCCCCACCCACCACCAGACTTAAAGCAACTGCACCAAGTCGCTGATTGGCCGCCAGGCGGCTGATCCAGATTATCAACACCAGACTGACCATCAACCCTATCAGGATGAAAAACCAGCGCTGCCAGCCATCCTGATCACTCAGGAAACTGAAAGCAGCACCCTCGTTATAGACCAGCGTCAGGTTGAGATACGGCAGAACAGGCTCGACTTCAAAAACCAGAAAATTTGACTCAACCAGTTGCTTGCTGACTTGATCAAATATCACCACCACGAGAGAGAGCCAGAGCCAGCGCAGCATTTGCAACTCTCCTTGCGAAATCAGGCGTAATTCCGGATTTCGCCATCTGTGGTAATGTTTACCACACAACGACCGCAGATGCTCGGATGCTCGCTGTTGCTGCCGACATCTTCATGATGATGCCAGCAGCGCGCACACTTTGCATGGCCCGATCTGGTTGCCAGAATGGCCAGTCCCTCAAGCGGGCTATTCACCGCATTCACCGGCCTTTGTTCAAATGCATGAATCCGTGCAGCGGAGGTGATCAACGCAAATCGCAACTCAGAGCCCAGGCTCTCTGTCAGTTGCAGCAATTCAGGAGAACAGTAAAGATCGACCTCCGCATCCAGCGAGGAGCCGATAACACCATCTGCGCGCAGCAGTTCAAGCTGTTTTCCGACCGCCTCTCTCACTTCGATTACGCGCTTCCAGAATCTCCGATCGAATCGGTCCCCCTCATCCAGAGCGAAAAGACCCTCGTACCAGGTTTCCAGAAAAACTGATTCGCCCCGTTCACCTGGAATATGCGGCCATATCTCATCCGCGGTAAAACTGAGTATCGGCGCCAGCCAACGGACCATTGCCTCAATGATGTGGTACATCGCGGTCTGGCAGGACCGGCGCGCGAGGCTATTACGCTGAGTGGTATATTGCCTGTCCTTGATAATATCCAGGTAGAAGCCACCCATCTCATTTACGCAAAAGTTGTGGATCGACTGGAAGATCTGGTGAAACTGGTAGGTTTGGTACGCCTCGACGATTTCCGCCTGTAACTGGTTTGCGCGTGCAACCGCCCAGCGGTCCAACTCGATCATATCCGCCGGGGCTACCAGGTTAACCGCAGGATCGAAACCGTCGATGTTGGCCAACAAAAATCGAGAAGTGTTGCGAATCCTGCGGTATGCATCCGCGGTACGCTTCAGGATTTCATCCGATACACTCATTTCACCACGGTAGTCGGTGGCACAAACCCACAGGCGGATGATATCGGCCCCCAGTTTTTTCATGACATCCTGAGGGCTGACCACATTGCCGAGGGATTTCGACATCTTCAGCCCCTTGGCATCGACGGTAAATCCATGCGTCAGCACGCCCCTATAGGGTGCACAGCCGTCAATCGCCACCGATGTAAGCAGCGAGGACTGGAACCAGCCACGGTGCTGATCCGATCCTTCGAGGTAGAGGTCTGCCGGAAACTCAAGTCCTTCACGTGTTTTCAGGACCGAGAAATGTGTTACGCCCGAATCAAACCAGACATCAAGCGTATCCGAAACTTTTTCGTAATGCTGAGAATCCTCACCCAGCAACTCCTCGGAATCGAGCGAAAACCATGCCTCGATTCCTGCCTTTTCCACACGCCCGGCCACCTCCTCGATCAGCCGTGGTGTCTCCGGATGCAGATCTCCACTGCCCTTATGGATGAATAGGGCAATGGGTACACCCCAGGTACGCTGGCGTGATATGCACCAGTCAGGCCGCCCCTTAACCATGCCTTCAATGCGGGCGCGGCCCCAGTCAGGTGTGAACAGAGTTTTTCCGATCTCCTGCAGCGCCGTCCCGCGCAGGCCTGCCTGCTCCATGCCGATAAACCACTGTGGGGTTGCACGAAAAATGATAGGCGTCTTATGCCTCCAGCAGTGCGGGTAACTGTGCGACATACGCGCCTCCTGCAGCAGTACACCCCGCTCCTTAAGCACGTCAATCACCTTCTCATTGGCGGTGAAAACATGCTCACCCTCAAACAGCTCAGTTCCCGCCACAAAACGACCGTCACTGCCCACCGGATTATCCACCGGCAGTCCATAACGCTGACCGACTATATAGTCTTCCAGACCGTGGCCCGGTGCCGTGTGGACCGCGCCGGTTCCAGCCTCGAGAGTGACGTGTTCACCCAGAATCACCGGCACCTCTCGATTATAGAAGCAGTGCTTTAGCTTCAATCCCTCGAATGCATCGCCGCGGCCATAGGCGATCACATGATAATGTTCAATATTCCAGCGGCCCATCGCCTCTTTAAGCAGTCCCTCCGCCACCATTAACCGCTCCTTTCCCTGGGAAGTGTCGGCTTGGACGATGACATACTCCAGACCTGGATTGAGCGCCACCGCCTGGTTGGCCGGAAGTGTCCAGGGTGTCGTTGTCCAGATAACCAAAGACAAAGGACCTTCGCCGTGTCCATCGGGAATGGCATGGCAGCGCGCCATCAACGATTCGGCATCGGTCACCGAAAAGCGGACATCGATGGTGAAGGACTCCTTGTCCTTATACTCAACTTCCGCCTCTGCCAGTGCGGACCCGCAGTCGGTGCACCAGTGCACCGGTTTGTAGCCCTTGTGCACATGTCCGTTGGCAACGATCCTTCCGAGTGCGCGGATGATGTCTGCTTCCGTTTTAAAATCCATTGTCAGATAGGGCCTGTCCCAATCGCCGAACACGCCCAAACGCTTGAAATCCATCCGCTGTCTGTCAATCTGCTTTGCCGCATATTCTCGGCAGGCGATCCGGAACCCGGCTGCGGTTACCTTGCCTCCCGGTTTACCGACCCTCTTCTCCACCTGCAGTTCTATGGGCAGGCCGTGGCAATCCCATCCAGGTACGTAGGGCGCATCATGGCCGTCGAGCGTACGGCTTTTTACGATGAAATCCTTGATGACCTTGTTTACGGCATGCCCTATATGGATATCACCATTGGCATAAGGGGGACCGTCATGCAGAATGAACTTCTGTCGCCCAATGCGCGCTTCGCGGATTTTCCGGTACAGGCCGATGCTCTCCCACTTTTCCTGCATCTCCGGTTCACGCTGGGCGAGATTTCCCTTCATCGGAAATCCAGTCTTGGGAAGATTGAGGGTATTCTTGTAGTCGGTCACGGATGCTTACTCTGTTGTTTCAAATTAAAATCGTCTGTTAAAAAGAATTCTCTTGCGGCCCGGCAATCGAGTTCGATCTGCCGCCGCAGTTGATCGAACGAGTCAAAACGTTTTTCATCCCGCAATTTAAGCCTGAATTCCACCTCTACGTGGGCACCGTAAATATCCTGTTCAAAATCGAACAGGTGTACTTCCAACAGATAGCGCCGATCCCCTTTTACCGTTGGTCGGGTACCAATATTTGCCACTCCCGGGGCACTTGCCTCGTGCAATCCATAAACTGAAACTGCGTAGACGCCGTTCAAAGGGCTCACTTTACGGTGCAAGTTAATGTTGGCTGTGGGAAAACCAATGGTTCTGCCGCGCGCATCCCCGTGTGCCACCCGCCCACAAATTCGGTAGGGACGTCCCAGAAAGTGGGCTGCCAGATGAAGATCATCGTTGGCCAGCAGCTCCCGTATACGTGTACTGCTCACCCGTTCGTCACCCACCACAAAGCTGTTCATGTTCTCCACTTCGAACAGCTGTTTTTCACCCACAGTACGCAACAACGCGATATCTCCCGCCCTTTTCCTGCCAAAGCGGAAATCGTCTCCCACAAACAGGTAGCGAATCCCCAGGCCATCCACCAGCAGGCGTTGCACGAACTGCTCTGCGGACATGGCTGCGAGTTTCTGATTAAACTCCAGCAGCACCACCCGGTCGATACCCGTATTTTTTATTGCGTGCAGCTTTTCACGCAACCTGGTCAGCCGGGCGGGGGCTTTCTGCGGGGTGAAAAACTCCTGTGATTGGGGCTCGAAGGTGATTACTGTCGCCGGCAAACCGAACCGCAGTGCCTTCTCCCGCAGGTGTCCAAAAACCGCCTGGTGCCCCAGGTGTACGCCATCGAAGTTGCCAATGGTCGCCACACAACCCCGGTGCTCGGCACGCAGATTGTGCAAACCACGTATCACCTGCATTGCAGTAAGCCCTGGAACTGATCAGCCCAAAGTTGGTGATTATAAGCGAACTTCCTATACAAGTCCCCGTTTAACCTACCAAAGCCTGTTAACACTATGCGGATATCCATCGAGAACGGCTGTTTTTCCACAGGGCAAGGCGCACTGAGCGTAGTGTACTGGCCGCACATGTTCGAAAATATAACGCAGCCCTGGGGAAAAACAGCCCCGTCCCTTTGGATTGGCGTTCAAATGTGCCCGGCCCGCAGAGCTTCAATTGATGCTATAAGCAATTATTCGTTAATCGCTGTCACTGACAAGGGAATCATGGACTCTCATTACGAAAGTGGCGCGGCCTGATTCCAAAGGCCAGTAACGCCACAGAATAGGCCAGGAACCCACCGGCCATGAGACCTAACAGCCACCATACCTTATTCAGAGTTGTTGCAGAGGTCCACTCGGATAAAGCTCCACCCCCCCAATAGAGCACCAGCCCCAGCACGGTGCTCGCGGCAACTCCCTGCAACAACAGCTGAGGCCAGCCTGATTGAGGCACATAGACACCATCGCGCCTCAGTCCGCGGAATAGCAGATAGGCATTGAGCGAAGCGGAAAGGGTGGTGGCCAGTGCGAGCCCCGCATGTGCGAGAGGAAATACCAGTGCGATATTCATTATCATATTAGTAGCCATGGCGATGACAGCAATGCGTACCGGAGTGCGTGTATCCTGGCGCGCGTAATATCCCGGTGCCAATACCTTGATCAGAATAAACGGCACCAGCCCGAGAGAATAGGCGATCAGGCTTCGCTGAGCCATGACAACGTCTACTGCCAGAAAAGCGTCCGATTGAAACAGCGTTGCGATCATAGGACCGGACAACATGAACAGTCCCACGGCAGCCGGCAACCCCAGCAACAGTACCCAACGCAACGCCCAGTCGATGGTGCGGGAGAACCCCCCGGTTGATTCAATGGCATGGGTGCGGGAAAGACTGGGCAGTATGACAGTGCCCAGTGCCACGCCCAATACACCGAGAGGAAACTCCATCAACCGATCCGAATAGTAGAGCCAGGAGATGCTGCCCGTTACCAGAAATGAGGCGATAAGTGTATCCAGCAACAAGTTCAGCTGAGTTACGGATACACCGAACAGCGCCGGCAGCATGAGCCTGCCTATCTTCCGCACGCCCTCGTCCCTCGGTGCGAACCTGAACTTCGGAAGCAGCCTTAGCTGATGCAGAAAGGGACCCTGAAACAGTAGCTGAGCAATACCGGCGAATAGAACCCCCCAGGCCAGCGCAACCACCGGACGATCCATTAAAGGCGACAACCAGAGCGCGCAAGCGATCATGGAAATATTGAGCAGTACCGGCGTAAATGCGGGAATGCCGAACCGGTTGTGTGCATTGAGAATACCACCGGCCAACGCGGTCAGTGAGATAAAGAACAGATAAGGAAAGGTTAGCCGAAGCATATCACTGGCAAGCGCCAGTTTAGCCGGATCGCCGATAAAGCCCGGCGCAAAAATCATGACCAGAAAAGGGGCCCCGATCACGCCCAGTAGAGTTACTGCCAGCAGCACGGTCCCCAATGTACCCGCGACATGGTCGATGAACATTCTCAGTTCATCAAACCCCCGCTTCTCCTTATACTCGGTCAGAACCGGTACAAAAGCCACGGAAAAAGCGCCCTCAGCAAACAGGCGGCGCAACAGATTGGGGATTTTAAAAGCGACAAAAAAGGCATCGGTACCGGCACTGGCGCCAAACAGATGCGCAAACACCAGATCGCGGATAAAACCCAATACACGAGACAGCAAGGTGTTAGATCCGACCTTTGCCAGCGACTTGAGCATAGATCCGCATTCCATCCAGCGTAGTTAAGTAAAAGCAGAGATTATAGGCCCTCAACAATCCCCCGCAGAAATATATTAGGGCCGGCCGGAAACCTGAATACCTCAATACCGCAAATACAACTTTATGTTGACAACAATGGGTGTTGGTCGCAAAATGCGCAGCTCTTTATTTTTTAATGTTAATTGGGAGAGTTACTTTGGCCAACTCAGCACAAGCCCGCAAGCGTGCGCGTCAGGCGGAACAGCATCGGCAGCACAATGCGTCCTGCCGCAGCAATATGCGCACACATGTGAAAAATGTTGTAAAAGCGGTGGCAGCTGGTGAGAAAGAGAGCGCAGTGGAAGCGTTCAAGATGGCGGTACCGGTAATCGACCGCACTGCCAATCTGGGCCTGGTCCATAAGAACAAAGCAGCACGTTTCAAAAGCCGCCTGAATGCGCGCATCAAAGCGATGTAATCAGAGAACAGAGCTCTCACTTACAAAAGCCGGCTTTAAACAGCCGGTTTTTTTGTTGCTGAAAAACAGACCAGAGGGCCTAAACAAGTACCAGATTATCCCTGTGAATCAACTCTTCGTCATCCATATAACCCAGAATTTCCCTGATCTGGCTGGACGGCCTGCCCTTTATCCCGCTCGCCTCCTGAGAGCCGTAGTTGACCAGGCCACGCGCCACCTCACGTCCCCCCTCATCCACACAGGAGACAACCTGGCCACGGGAAAAGTTACCTATAACCTCTTTCACACCGACGGCAAGCAGACTGCGGCCCGATTCGCGTAAAACCCGCACCGCCCCGGCATCCAGTACCAGCCTCCCACGTACCTGAAGCTGACCTGCCAGCCAACGCTTACGGGCCGCTTCCGGTCCCTGTGTCGGCAGCAGCAGAGTTCCAACCTCTTCACCATCGGCAATACGGCCCAAAATATCCTCCAACCTGCCCGGCGCAATTACTGTGGCAGCACCGGAGCGCGCGGCAATCCCCGCTGCCCGCACCTTGGTCGCCATGCCGCCCCTGCCAAACCCGCTGACACTATCTCCCGCCACCTGCTCCAACAGTGTGTTGTCCACACGGCTTTCGGAGATCAGATTCGCAGCAGGAAAGAATCGCGGATCGGCGTCGAATAATCCCTGTTGGTCGGTCAGCAAAACCAGCAGTTCGGCGTCCACCAGATTGGTCACCAACGCGGCCAAAGTATCGTTGTCTCCAAAACGCAGCTCATCATTCGCCACGGTATCGTTTTCGTTTACCACCGGCACCACACCGAGCGTCATCAACGTACGCAGGGTGCTGCGGGCGTTCAGATAGCGTTCCCGGTTAATCAGATCATCATGTGTGAGCAGCACCTGGGCGGTATGCAGCCCCCTTTTCATGAAGCAGGTCTCATAGGCGCGTACCAACCCCATCTGGCCGACCGCTGCCACCGCCTGCAGTTCGTGCAGGACCGTGGGCCGGCGCTGCCAGCCAAGACGGCTCATTCCTTCAGCCACAGCACCGGAAGAGACCAGGATCAGCTGTTTACCCGCAAGCACCCGATCCGACATCTGCTGAACCCAGGCAGAGAGCGCTTCCCGCGCAAGTCCCTTGCCATCAGCTGTCAACAGCGCACTGCCTATCTTGACTACCCAGCGCCCGGTCGAGCCCAGGTCTCGGCGTGATCTGATCATCGAATTGCTATCTTTCACTCAACGGATCCCATGGCTCTTCTTCATCGGGACTACTCTCCACTTCCACTGCGTGAGAAAATCGATGACCAAGCTGTTCAAGACGTTCCATCAGAGCCTGAATCAACGCTTCAACTCCCTCACCGGTTAAAGCGGATATAGCGAACACCTTCCCTTTCCACTGGAGATTTTCCACCAGAGAAGCCATTCTATGCTCAAACTCCTCCCCTGACAGAAGATCCTTTTTATTGAGCACAAGCCAACGCTCCCTGACAGCCAGCTCCGGACTAAAACGGACCAACTCATCCGCAATAAGCGCCACCTGCCGAGCGGGATCGACGTTACTATCCTGCGCCGCAATATCGACCAGATGGAGCAGCAGGCGGGTGCGCTCCAGGTGTTTCAGAAAACGCATACCCAGTCCTGCACCTTCCGCCGCCCCTTCGATTACACCAGGTACATCGGCAATAACAAAGCTTCGCTCCTCGCCTGCACTGACTACCCCCAGATTGGGATGAAGTGTGGTAAAGGGATAATCGGCAACTTTCGGCCTGGCGCTGGAGACCTTCCGGATAAGACTCGATTTACCCGCATTTGGCATTCCCAGCAATCCGACGTCAGCCAACAGGATCAGTTCCAGCCGGAGCTCCCGCCGTTCACCTTCACTTCCCGGAGTATATTGCCGGGGAGCCCGATTGGTACTGCTTTTAAAACGCGCATTGCCGATGCCGTGAAACCCCCCTTTGGCCACCAATAATTGATCGCCATGACTCAGCAGTTCGCCCATCATCTCACCGCTGTCATTATCCCTTACCCGGGTTCCGACCGGCACCTCAATGTAGAGATCTTCCGCGCTCCTGCCGGTGCGGTTGCGGCCAGCGCCGCCTTCACCCTGTGCTGCCCGGCGAACACGATTGTGGCGAAAATCTATCAGTGTATTCAGGCCCGAATTCGCAATCAGGTAGACGCTGCCGCCATCACCTCCGTCGCCGCCATCCGGGCCGCCCTTGGGTATGAATTTCTCCCGCCGAAAGCTAACCGCGCCTCTGCCGCCATTGCCGGCCTCGACTACTACAGTTGCTTCATCGACAAATTTCATCAGTGGTGGACCTTAATTTACTTCAGCTAATGCCAGGTCTGGAGAAAATGAACCGGGGCAATCGGTTCCATCCTTCTAAACGCAAAAAAGCCCCGTCATCCGACGAGGCCTTTATCATTAAAGCCTGGAGAAGCGGTGCAGTCAGGCCGTAACCACGCTGACGTACCTGCGCTTCTTGGCTCCCTTTACCTCGAATCTGACCACACCCTCAGTTTTGGCAAAAAGTGTATGATCCTTGCCGCAACCGACATTAACTCCGCCATGCACCCGTGTTCCACGCTGCCGGAGAATAATTCCGCCCGCATTGATGGTCTGGCCGCCAAAGACCTTTACGCCAAGACGCTTGGATTCCGAATCGCGACCGTTTCTTGTGCTGCCGCCTGCTTTTTTATGTGCCATAGTTGAAAATCTCTCAGCCCGCGCTAATACCGGTTATCTGAAGCTCAGTATACGACTGGCGGTGGCCCTGACGTTTCAGGTACTGCTTACGCCGTCTGAACTTGACGATCTTGACTTTCTTGCCCCTGCCATTGGATCTGACGGTGGCCGAAACCTTCCCGCCTTCCACATAGGGAGCCCCAACCTTGACATTGTCGCCATCGGCAATCATCAGCACTTTATCGAGTTGCATTTCAGCACCCTCTTCGGCGCCGAGCTTTTCAACCCTCAGAATATCGCCTTCGGAAACCCGGTACTGTTTCCCACCTGTCTGGATTACGGCATACATACCATATCCCCGCAAAAATTCACCGTTATCTCGATGCGCAACCATGTGCCCATCGACCAAAGAGCGGAAATTCTACCCATGCTGGATACTCAGGTCAAATAGAATATCGTATTAACGGGATGAAATCGCTTCGGCTTGACAGATGGCGGGACACAACTCTAGCATGCATGGTCCTGCTGAGTAGGTTCAGTAACCGTATGAATTCTCCCGACATAACGACAATGGATATAGCGGCCGTTAACGCATTGATTGAGCGCGACATGAAGCTTGTCGATGCTCTGATAATGCGTCGCCTGCAATCGGATGTGGTTCTAATCAATCAGGTAGGCCACTACATCGTGAACAGCGGAGGGAAACGCCTTCGGCCGATAATCGTTTTACTGGCGGCACGGACATTGGATTATCGGGGAGAAAAACATATCGACCTGGCTGCCATTATCGAGTTCATCCACACAGCCACCCTGCTGCATGATGACGTCGTGGACGGTTCTGACAAGCGCCGCAACCGGGATACCGCGAACGCTGTCTGGGGCAACGCCACCAGTGTTCTGGTTGGGGATTTTCTCTACTCCCGCTCATTCGAGATGATGGTGGATATCGATACGATGCGGGTAATGGAGATTCTGTCCCACGCAACCAACCGCATTGCCGAAGGCGAAGTACTGCAGCTTCTCAACTGCCATGATGCGGACATAGACGAACAAAAATACTTTGAGGTGATCCTGCGTAAAACCGCCACGCTGTTTGAGGCAGGCGCCCAACTCGGCGCAGTATTATGCGGCGCATCGGCAGAACGCGAACGCGCCCTGGCAGATTACGGACGCCACCTGGGCATTGCCTTTCAGATCATCGATGATGCGCTCGATTATGGCGCATCCGCTGAGGAGATTGGGAAAAATATTGGTGATGACCTGGCCGAAGGGAAGCCCACACTGCCCCTTTTGCGAGCCATGCAGGTTGGAACGGACAAGCAACGGCAAGCGCTGCGCGATGCCATCGAACAGGGCGGCCGGGAACATATCGGAGTGGTTATGGCTGCCATTGAATCAACCGACGCGATCGAGTACACTTCGCGACTCGCGAAACAAGAGGCGGACAAGGCAAAAAAAGCGCTCGAAGAGCTTCCCGCCTCCTCCTACCGCGATGCGCTGGCAGCTGTGGCGGACTTCGCGATACAGCGCAGAAATTAACTATTATCCGGGGTGTAGCGCAGTCTGGTAGCGCGCTTCGTTCGGGACGAAGAAGTCGGAGGTTCGAATCCTCTCATCCCGACCAACGCTGCATCTTTCGGGGAATATAAAATCAAGTTGGATGCACAATAAAAAACGGCGTAAATCGCCGTTTTTTATTGCTTGCGAAAAATACCTTGCTACATGTTGTAACCGGTCTCCTCATGGCTGACATGATCGAGTCCTTCGATCTCCTGCTCTGCAGTGACCCTAAGTCCACCTGTCAGCAAACCAACCAGTTTCAGGATGGCCCAGGTGGCCAGGGCGGTAAATGCCACCACCGACACAACACCCAGAAATTGCACCCAGAGCTGGCCACCCATGCTGGAAATCCCATCAGCAAAACCGTAACCGCTGAAAACACCCAGACTGGTGGAGGAGAAAATGCCCGCCGAAAGCGTTCCAAGCATGCCGCCGATGCCGTGAACCGGAAAGACGTCGAGTGAATCGTCTATATGCAGCACCTTTTTTATGTATTGTGTACCTGTGTAGCATGTTGCGCCGGCAAGCAGGCCGATCAGCAGCGCACCGCCCGGTCCGACGAATCCGGAGGCGGGGGTAATGGTACCCAGTCCGGCCACCATACCGGTGACGGCGCCCAAGGCACTGGGCTTACCGAAGCGCTTCCATTCGATCGACAGCCAAGTCATTGCACCGGCGGCAGCGGCAATATGGGTTACCAGCATCGCCATTGCAGCGTTTCCATCCGCTGTCAATGCGCTGCCTCCATTGAAACCAAACCAGCCTACCCAGAGCATTCCGGCGCCTGAAATCGCCATTGTCATGTTATGCGGCGGCATCGCAGTAAGGGGAAATCCCTTACGCGGCCCCACCACCAAGGCTGCCACCAATGATGCTACGCCCGCTGAGATGTGCACCACCACACCACCGGCAAAATCGTAGATTCCCATCTGACCCAGCCAGCCCCCACCCCAAACCCAGTGGGCTATAGGCACATACACAAGTATTAACCAAAATGCGCTGAACAGCACCACCGCTGAGAATTTCATGCGCTCGGCGAATGCACCGATGATCAACGCAGGTGTGATTATTGCAAACGTCATCTGAAACAGCATGAACAGCGACTCGGGAATTTCCCCCGATACTGTTTCCCGACCGATGCCGGCCATCATGACTTTACTGAAATCCCCAATCCAACTGTTGCCCTCGCCAAATGCCAGACTGTAACCAACCACAAGCCAGAGTACGGAAGAGATGCCCGCGATGGTAAAGCACTGCATCAGCACAGAGAGCACGTTTTTGGTGCGCACCAGCCCGCCATAAAACAGCGCAAGCCCAGGCAGCGTCATAAACAGCACCAACGCGGTAGATGTCAGAATCCAGGCTGTACTGGAGCCGTTCATCACCGCTTCATCTGCCATAACCAGAGCCGGTGAAAGCATCGCCATAGTGGCAAGAAATACCGCTTGTCTCATAAGTACTGTCTCCCGAATACCCCTAGGGCATACCAAATGTAGGTCATACATGATCGTTATCGGGAGATCGAATGCACAATTCGTACCGAATAATTACTCCCCGTTTATCAATTGGTTATATTGGTGCACTACCAGGGCGAGAAGAAGATCGCACTTATTCAGTGCATTTTGAATGATTTGTGCGCTAATTTGGGGCAAAAAAATCGGCCTTCATATAGAAGGCCGTATAACCAGACTTAAGCGTCTAGAGGGGAGTCTTGAACTGATTCACCTGAATTTCAAAAACAACGCAGACTGTGCGCCACTCACATCAACTTCGGTAATTAAGACTATCGGTAGCTGAAAAAGTTTCCAGCAGAGATCCAATCTGATCATGCAGGAGGTTTTTTGCCGGTTATTTTAAATTTGTTCGGTAACTTCCGGCGTTCGACTCGGAAATGCTCAAAATCGATCCATCCGGCGAATTTGTAGCCGTTTTTTAAGATTCGGTTCCGTGAGGTAGATCTGAAGGATTTTGCAATTGGGTAAAAAATACCAGAGCCGATACCAACTCTTTAATTTTGAGATGCCATACTGAAATATGAATTGGTGGCTACGGGTGGAATTGAACCACCGACCTACGGGTTATGAGTCCGTCGCTCTAACCGTCTGAGCTACGTAGCCGTGAAGGGCGGGAAATATAGCGGTCGTGCAAGCCGGTGTCAAATTGTAGGGGCGACCGAATCATTATACATTGAAGCGAAAATGAATCACGTCCCCGTCCTGAACGACGTAATCCCTCCCTTCCAGCCGAAGCTTCCCGGCCGCTTTCGCTCCCTGCTCTCCTTTGCAGGCAACAAAATCCTCATAGGCTATCACTTCGGCACGAATAAAACCGCGTTCGAAATCGGTGTGAATGACCCCCGCGGCCTGTGGCGCCGTGGCGCCTTTTGGAATAGTCCAGGCACGCACCTCTTTCTCCCCCGCGGTGAAATAGGTTTCCAGGCCGAGAAGGGGATAACCGGCACGAACCACACGGTTCAGACCGGGTTCGGTCTGGCCGAGTTCCGACAGAAACTCATCTCTCTCGGCCTTATCCAACTGGACGATCTCAGCCTCAATGGCAGCACACACAGCGACCACGGATGAACCTTCCGACGCAGCCAGTTGATTCACCTTCTCCAGCGCGGGATTGTTTTCGAAACCCTCTTCCGCCACATTTGCCACATAGAAAGTGGGTTTAATGGTCAACAAATGCAGATCATACAGCATCCGTCGCTCCTCATCGTTCAGCTTCATCGCGCGAACCGGTGCGCCCGCATCCAGATGATCGCGTACCGACTCCAGTAATTCCTTGACGGCCAGCACCTTCTTGTCTCCGGTTCTGGCTTGCCGGGACACTTTGTCCAACGCCTTCTCCACCGACTCCAGATCTGCCAACGCCAATTCGGTGTTGATGATTTCGATATCCGAAAGCGGATCGACCCGGCCCGAGACGTGCACCACATCGTCGTCCTCAAAACAGCGGACCACATGGCATATGGCATCTGTTTCACGGATATTCCCCAGGAACTTATTGCCCAGCCCCTCTCCCCGGGATGCGCCGGCAACCAGACCGGCAATATCCACGAATTGCATGGTGGTGGGTACAACTCTCTGCGGCTTCACGATGGACGCGATAACATCCTGACGTGGATCAGGCAGCGGTACTATGCCTACATTGGGATCTATCGTGCAGAATGGGTAGTTTTCAGCGGCAATCGTTGCCTGCGTCAACGCATTGAAGAGGGTGGACTTGCCCACGTTGGGAAGACCCACAATACCGCATTTAAAACCCATGACCGATTACCCTAAAGGAAAAAACGGGGAGAATAGGGGAAATCCACTTCGGTTACCAGAACAGCGCGACCGAATGGGGTATCCGCAATTCAGCTGATGCCCAGCCTCTCTTACGGTCAGTCGTCGGATTTACGATTATATATATCCTCAAAACGCTGGATATCATCCTCACCGAGATAGCTGCCGGACTGCACCTCGATAATCTCCAGCGGAATCCGTCCGGGATTTTCCAGCCGGTGCTGTGTACCCAGAGGAATGTATGTGGATTGGTTTTCCGTCAACAGCAACGTCTCCTCTCCCCGGGTAACTTTAGCCGTCCCGCTGACCACAATCCAATGCTCTGCACGATGATGGTGCATCTGCAGGGAGAGGCAGCCTCCCGGAGCCACCGTCAGACGCTTCACCTGGTAGCGTGCCCCCTGATCTATCGGCTCAAAATTACCCCAGGGCCGATGGACCCGCTTATGAAACACATGTTCGTCGCGTGAGGCATCCTTCAAATATTGGGTCACTGCTTTTACATCCTGGGCTTTCTCCTTGTCCAGCACCAATACCGCATCGGGTGTCTCCACCACAATCAGATTGGAGACTCCCACGGCAGCGAGCATCCTGTGTTTGGCGATCAGCAGATTGTCTCTGGCATCATGGGTAAAGACATCCCCGTCCCTCGCATTACCCTCCGCATCGTGTTCACTAACGTCCCAAAGCGCTGACCAGGCACCCACATCCGACCAACCCGCATCCAATGGCAGCACCACCGGCTGCGCTGGTGCTTTACCCGTCTCCACCGACAGCTTCTCCATAACGGCGTAATCGATTGAATCGGAGGGGCAGCTGCCGAACAGCGCATTATCGGGACGAAAAAAATTGCCGTCCCAAGCGCCCTTCTTGAAAGCGTCCCGGCAGGCCGTCGCAATATCGGAGCGATAGTTTTCCAGCAGCTGCAGCCAAAGCGATGCCTTGAGCATGAACAGGCCGCTGTTCCAAAGATAGTTTCCATCCTCCAGGTAGTGTTGGGCGGTGCTTAAATCCGGCTTTTCGACAAATGCACTTATTCTGCAGGCGTCACCGCCAAGCACCGCACCCTTTCGGATGTAACCATAACCGGTCTCCGCTGCCGAAGGAACTATGCCGAAGGTAACAACCATCCTTTGCTCAGCCAACAGTGCACCCTCGGACACAACCTTCCGAAATACCGCTTCCTGGTGAATGAGATGATCTGCCGGCATCACTATCATGGCGGGATCCTCCCCAGACTCCATGGCCATCAAAGCCGCCAGCGTAAGGGCAGGAGCGGTATTACGCCCCACCGGTTCAAGCATGATTGCCATCGCTTCACGCTGCATCAGCCGGAACTGCTCAGCTACCAGAAAACGGTGCGCTTCGTTACAGACAATCAGCGGATTCATCAGCTTGACCTGGCCGTCAACTCCGTCAAGCCGACGCACGGTGGCCTGCAACAAACTCTGCGCACCCACCAGGGGTAGAAACTGCTTGGGATAGGCCTCGCGTGAAAGGGGCCAGAGACGTGAACCGGAACCTCCGGAAAGAATTACTGGTAGTAGTTGCATCTATCCATCCAGGAGTTGATTTGTTGTACGACGATTAAAGCACAACCATCGATCAAAAAAAGATTAAGGAAGCGATCTGGTCGGATTCAAACCGGATGGCAGCTAAATTTTTCAGAATATCGCTATTGATTATGCCTTGAATATCCGAATACTCCGCTTTCAGGTAAGCATTGAATGCCATGATAGCCTGGAAGGGCTGCTTAACCAATGGTAAACAGCTTGTCAAAATTTGCGATGCGCAGAATATCCTTGACGCTGTCGCTACCGTTGACCAGAGAGACTCCGGCTCTCTTATCGCCATATTCTCTCAGCTGCAGCAACATACCCATCGCGGAGCTGTCCATGAACTCCGCTTGTGCCAGATCCACCACATAACATTTTGATCCGGGAGGGTAGGCTTTGTAGCCTTTAACAAACTCCTGATGGCAGGAAAAATCAAAACGGCCTGATACCTTGATAACGACTTCGTTGTTATCTGATGACTCAACTGTATTCACTGACATCATTAACTCCCGGGATTAACCTGAACTGGAACTGATCATAACTGCATGCTGCTCACTCAACGTGAAACAGCTCGTGGAATCTTGAAACCTGCAGAATCCGCTGTATTTCATCCCTGCAGCCACTGATCCTGATACTCGCATCGTCACCACCCGCCCGTTCTCTGAGCAGCAGAAGCATTCCCAATGCCGCACTGTCAATATATTCGGCTCTGCTCAGATCAATTTGATAACGGGTCTTCCGGGCATCGGCTAGGCTGTACGCTTCTCTGAACGATTTGTGCAACGAGAAATCGAATCGCCCCTCCACTCTGATGGAAATTTCCCGCCCATCATCGGAAACACTGCTCGTTATTGGCACTTTTGCTCCTTTGCTGAAACATGCAAATCAGAATAGTTCAACACTGCCTTCGGACATACTCTGCTGTGCGACTGGCTTATGATCGGCTGCATCATATTCCGTATCCAATACCGCCAACTGCTCTCTGATCCTGAAAATCCGGGCAAGGTAGGCGGTATCACTCTCCTCTCCCGCACTGAAGCCGGACAACCCGCCATCAATTACCGCCATTATTTGCGGCAGCCGGTCCGTTCTGCGCTGGCTGTACTCGGTGAGCTGGGAGACGATATCTTCAAACTGAAGCGAACGCACCGCATCACCAACAGCCAGGTCTATCTGATGGACGATACCAGCAAGATTCTCCAGCCGCCCCTCAGTCCTGGTGTTCAGAGTCGCAAGATGCGCCATCATTTCATCGACCCTGGATTTCGACTGGATCACAAAGCTCATATCCTTTGAGGCAAGTTGAGATACGGTCTGTTTTGCGCTGATAATATTATTGCGGGTAGTTCCAAGCACCGCACGAATCTCATCATTGAACCGGTCAGACCGCTGGGAGAGCGACCTGACCTCGTCGGCCACCACCGCAAATCCTCTTCCCGCCTCTCCCGCCCTGGCTGCCTCGATAGCGGCATTCAACGCAAGCAGGTTGGTTTGATCAACAATACCTTTTACGTCATTCAGCAGTGTCTCAGCCTTTCCCATATGCTGTGCCATATCGTCGATCTGTTCGACCATATTCATTCCACCTGCACTACTGCTAACCACATGCTCAACAAAATAGCGCAGTACTAAATCTGTCTCCTCAGCGAATTTACGAAAATTAACCTGATTTCCAGTCCCGGCCTGGCCCTCCCCTGCCGCTATATCAGAGAGCATTGTAAGCACCATCTCCTGCTGAGACTTGGCAAGCCCATTCAACCCATGAAACGACTGCTGCAGCGTCTCCACCGCATCGGAGACCAGGGTACGAACCTGATCCAGATCCCTCTTTATTCCGACGGATAACCCGCATATCCGCGACTCGCAATCACGCATCAGTTTGTACATCTCCTCACTGATTCTGTACCGTGACTGCTTCATATCGGTCATCGACGATGCAATGCGCTGTTTTCTCAAAATGGACCTGAGGCCAGTACCTGACCACAGCAGAGTTATCGCCGCCGACGCCGCAACCGCTGCCGAGCCGGATCCCGACACAACAAGCAAAATCAACACTGCCAGACTGCCTGCAAGCGGTACACCAAAAGCTGTAATCAATCCCTTTGCCACTGAACCTGTTCCGGTTACCAAATATGCTTATTTAGTCGGCCATGCCGTATATAACTTAAACCGCCCGCTATCGTCGCTGTGACAGTTGCACCAGACGCTGGGCAATTTTGTTCAGGCCGAGCACTTCGTCGGCAAAGCCGCGCTTGACCGTTTCTCCGGGCATACCCCAAACCACACTGCTCTTTTCGTCCTGGACCAGGGTGGATCCGCCTGCCTGTTTCAACTCCCCCATACCAGCAGCGCCATCGCATCCCATACCGGTAAGCATGACACCAATTGAATTGGGACCCACATTGCGGGCTAATGAACTGAACATTACATCTACGGAGGGCTTGTGACGATTCACCAGCGGACCGTCATCGAGCTCGCACAGGTACCGCGCACCATCCCTCTTCACCAGCAGATGGCGGTTGCCGGGTGCGATATAGGCGTGCCCCGGAAGGATCTGCTGTCTATCTTTCGCTTCGACCACCGTCAATTGACTTTGGCTGTTGGCGCGCGCAGCAAAGGGAGCGCTGAATGCCTCCGGGATATGTTGACTGATAACAATTCCCGGCATATCGGGCGGCAGATCGCGCAATACCTCCTTGATCGCTTCCGTACCGCCGGTGGACGCACCGATTCCGATAATCCGATCGGCAGCACGAAAATGATGTTTAACCGCCTCCGTTTGCAAAACGACATGCGCGGTGCTGACAGACTTTACCCCCATCACTGCCGCTGAATCGATGCGTGGCGCCAGGGTGCAGAGGCGGGCACCCGCCGCTGCAACTACCTTGTCAATAATCTCCTCGGCATAAGCGGCAAGGCCTCTCTCCACGTCCAGTTTCGGTTTGGGGACAAAATCCACTGCACCCAGTTCCAGTGCCCGCAGAGTGACATCCGCGCCCTGTTCTGTGAGAGACGAAATCATTACCACAGGCAGCGGTCTCAGCCGCATCAGATTAGCGAGAAAGGTGATGCCATCCATACGCGGCATCTCCACATCCAGGGTGATGACGTCCGGTTTCAGCCGCTTGATTTTCTCTCTTGCAATGAAAGGATCTCCGGCGACACCGACCACCTCCAGTTCATTCGATGAATTGAGTATCTCAACCAGCAACCGCCGTACCAGCGCCGAATCGTCAACTATCAGGACTTTTATCACTGCGCTCCTCGACAATCATAAACAGTTAAAACAGTTCAACTTCACCGACAACAGGCTGATGATCGATACTTTTCTTGTACGTCTGCTCACGCCACAACAGAGTGTCATTGTGCAACTGTTTGATCTTTTTAACCTGCACGCGACCGCTTGCCGGATAAAATACGATCTTTCTCGGGTAGCAGTCGCCCACATCCTCACTCAGCAGTTGCAAGCCTTCGATGCGTATATATTCGTGAATGAATTTAATATTGTTTAAACCGACGCTACTCATGCTGCTAATGATTTTTCCCCCTCCGAATACCTTCACTTCGAGATTTCCGCGCTCTCCTCCATGTTTGAGAATATCGTTAATCATGTGCTCCATGGCAAAGTTTCCGTAGCGCGTTGCATTGCTGGCGATGCTATGTTTTCCGTTCCAATTTCCACGTTCGGAATTGGGCAGCATAAAGTGGTTCATTCCTCCAATACCGGCTACAGGATCACGAATACAGGCTGAGACACAGGATCCCAATACCGTGGTAATCAATTCGTTTTGATTCGACACATAATATTCTCCCGGCAGAATCTTGGCCGCCGGCATCTGCCGTTCCCTGTCCCAATATCGCTGAATCCCTTCAAACCCGGACAGGGGCTTGGGAAAAACCAGGTTTGAACCCTTGCCAGGCACCGGGTCAGCCCCTCTTACGGTAGATCGTATTGCCAATAAGTTCGAAACGATCCGTTAAATTAAACAGCGATTCGGAGTGACCGATAAAAAGATAGCCGCCATCGCACAGGTTATTGGCATAGCGCTCCACCAGCTTTACCCTGGTCTTCTTATCAAAATAGATCATTACATTCCGGCAAAAGATGAAATCCATGGGCTCGCTCATAGCCCACTCCTGTATCAGGTTCAGCTGATAAAACTCTACCAAGCTTCTTATCTCCGGTTTCAGGCGGACCATGCCGCTTCTGGCACCCCGACCCCGTTGAAACCAGCGCCGCAATCTCCCCTGTTCGACCCCGGCTACGCGCTCTGCGGGATAGACCGCTTCTGCCGCCTTGGAAAGTACAGCGGAGTCGATATCGGTTGCCAGAATCCGCACATCCCATCCACCCGTTTCCGGAAGTGACTCCTGCAGTGCAATCGCGAGCGAGTACGGCTCCTCTCCAGTGGAGCAACCCGATGACCAGATGCGAAGACGCCGGTACTGCCGGTTGCGCTGCAGAAATTCCGGTACCAGTGTACGGGTGAGATAATCGAAATGATGATTCTCCCGAAAAAACGCTGTCAGGTTGGTGGTCAGTGCATTGACCAGTTCCAAAACCTCCCGCTCTTCGGTCTCATTGCTGAGCAGGTCGCAATATTCGCTAAAATCCTTCAGGCCCAGTACGCGCACCCTCCGTGATAACCTGGAGTAAAACATATCGAACTTGTCATCGCTGACTACAATCCCCGTACGCGTGTTGGATACTTTGCGTAAAAAATCGAAATCACGCCGGGTGAAGGCGAACTCTCTGCTTCTCCTCTGCACACTAGCTACCTAGGGGCTGTTAACGCTATGTCGTCGCACAGGATTTCTCTGACCCGACTCCGGCACAGATCCCGAAACAGATCTGCCGAGAGAAACATTTTTTCTTCGGTCACTCCCATGTCCGGCAACTCCCGGCACAGTTCCAATCTCTTCACACCTTCTCATCCAGCCCGAGCACACTGTTCAATCCCAACTGGGCTGCAGCAGTACGCAGCGCTGTGGAGGAGTTAACCCAGCGCACCTGCATCTGGCGCTGCACCGCCTCCTTCATCAGGGCTGCCAGCAGCTGGATTCCGGCGCCGTCCACCCGGATCACTTCGCCACCACGAAGATTAATGGTCCCCACGCCATTGAGCATACCGAGCAGGACTTGATGCAATTCTCCCACTTCAACGATAGTCAGACTGTCTTCAAGATTCAGCTCCAACGCGTCCACATTGCCGCCCGGTTCCGCCAACAGATCATGTTTCATTACTACCGTCTCTTCGTTCTTCAATGGCCTGATGCTCCATGCGATACGCTAAACAGCCTCCAATACACAGAGTTCTTCCGGACTCAATATTTGATCCACGTCCAGCAATATCACCATGCGCTCGTCCAATGTAACCATTCCACTCATGTAACGGGCGCTGATGCAGTTACCCAATTCCGGAGCATCCCGGATTCCTGATGCAGGGATATTGAGCACATCCGATACGCCGTCCACCACTACACCAACCATCAGCTGCTTTTTGTCTTTCACGACTGCCAGCACAATAATCACTGTAGTCGACGTATACTCCGCACTGGCCAGTTTAAAGCGGCTTCGAAGGTCTATGATCGGTACGATAGTCCCACGCAGATCCAATACACCTTTCATATACACCGGTGTGTCTGGCAGGGTCCGAACCCGCTGCCACTCCCGGATTTCACGCACACGCAGAATATCGATGCCATACTCCTCGCCACCCAGGCTGAAGCTAAGATATTGATTGCTGCCATCGGCTGTCTGTTGAAGCTGTTCCACTTTCGCCTCTACTCTCAGTTCCAAACGTTTTCTTCAGGCTACCTGACGCTCCAGATTTTTGATCAGTCCTGCAACCTGGCCGGAAAGGAATTCGACGTCTCCGTACATTGCCTCGGCCCGATCTGTCTCACCTGCATTTTTAAGGGAGACGATCTCCTTGATTATTTTGTGCAGATGTTCGTGTGCCGACTCCAGCTCCCGCATCTCCGCGGAGTGACCGAAACATTCCAGTCCGGTGTGATAGAGCCACTGTCCAAGCGAACAGTCCCGATGTGAGAGTGCTTCAGACGCATTCATGTTCTTATTTCCGTCCAGAAAGTCCCGTATGCGCACGCGCCAGGCGAGATGGGCCGAGCGCGCCTTGAAGAAATCCAAGCCGACATCGCCACAATCGAGCCTTGCCGTGGTCGGCTCCAACTTGAAGTAGTCCATCATCGAATCCATTTCGCTGGCTTTCTCTTTCATCGATAGGGATGCCGCAGAGGTCTGCTCTGCCAGTGCCGCATTCTGCTGCGTCGTTTCATCCATGCTGGTCACTGCCTGTTTGACCTGGTCGATGCCCGCCGACTGTTCCTGACTGGCGGCGGCAATATCGGAGACGATATCGCCCACCTTTTTCACACCGTTGACTATCTCCACAAGTGTCTCTCCAGACTGGTTCACCAGCTCGGAACCGGCCTCCACCTTGATTGCACTATCTTTGATCAGCTCCTTGATCTCCTTGGCGGCTGTTGCACTGCGACCTGCCAGGTTACGTACCTCGGTGGCCACCACAGCAAATCCGCGACCCTGCTCACCAGCCCGGGCCGCTTCAACCGAAGCGTTTAGCGCCAGCAGATTGGTCTGAAAAGCGATCTCGTCGATGACGCCGATAATCTCAGCAATTTTATTGCTGGAAGCATTGATGGCTTCCATCGCCCTGATTGCCTGGTTCACCACCTCCCCACCTTTTTCCGCCCAGTTGCGTGCCTGAGCCGCCAACCGGTTCGCCTTTTGAGCATTATCAGCGTTGTTCCTTACCGTGCCGGACAACTGTTCCATACTGGTGGCAGTCTCCTGCAGCGCGCTGGCCTGTTGTTCGGTACGGGCGGAAAGGTTGTTGTTGCCGGCAAATATCTCATCAGATGAATGGGTGATCTCACTGGTCGAGTCGCGCAGCTTCCTGATCATCTCCTTCAGGTTGGCCATCGAATCGTTGACATCCTCCTTCACCAAGGCAAACAAGCCATTGAAGTCACGCTCGATGGTGTGGCTGAGATCACCATGAGAGAGACGGCCCATCACCGAGGCGATCTCATCGAACACAGCGCTCAGGGTTTCCACCAACTCATTGATACCGGTACCAAGGTTCAGAAAAAAGCCCTGTTTGTCACCAAGGGAAATACGCCTGGTGAGATCACCGTTGCGTGCCGCTCCAATCAGCGATTCCACCTCCTCCTCCACTGCCACCTCAAGGGTGCGGTCCCTCCACTCAACTGCCAATCCCAACCGCTCTCCCAATCCATCCACTACCGGATTAGCCACTATTTTGAATGTCCGGCCTCCAATCTTCAGTTCGGAGCCGAAGGTCTTATCGAGCTCCATCAGCATCCCCCGTTGATGCTGCGGGTTCTTGTGGAACTGATCGATACTGGCGCCCAGCAGGACACCGGCATCGAAGTCAGGGAGGTCATGGCGAATGTCCTCTTCCGCATCCCGGAACAACCGCTCCGCAGTCTTGTTCAGATAGATGATATTGGCGTCGTTGTCGGCCATCATCACCGAACTTGAAACATTGTCGAGTGCGCTCTTGATCCGGGTAATGGAAGCCGCCCGTTCACGCGCCTCATTGACGTCGTAAGCAAGCTTGATCTGCATCGATTTGAGATCCCGCAACAGATCACCCAACTCATCCCCCCGGCCCAGCTCTATATCATCGTAGTAGTATCCTTCTGCAATTCGCCCAAAATGTCCTTTGATCTCTGTAAGGCCGGCAGTGATATTTCGCATAATGGTGAATGCAACACCGCCCATCAGCAGCATTACAACCAACGATCCTGCCAGGGTCTCGTACATAGCCAGGCGGGCCTGTTCCGCAGCCTCTCCGAGTTCGGCCCGAAGAAGAGCATTCACCTGGTCGAAAATCGCAAAGTTAGCATCGATGAGGCGGCTGCCTTTGGCAAAGAACTCCTTGGGGTCCAGCTGGATGCGCTCAGCATCAAGCAGCCCGCTTCTAACCGCATCAAAAAACACCGCGCGGTGTTGATCACTCTCCTGAACCAATTGCTGCAGATGTGACTTGAGCCGGGAATCATGCCGGTAGAGCGATTCGACGGCACTGTCCATCGAATTGAACAGTACACGTGCCGAACTGAAGAGGTCAGTCAGCCGGTCACGTTGGCCCGGTGCAAAATCACCTCTGGCCGCAATGCCGGCACCCATGCCGCGGGTCTGTCCCAGGTATTCACTCACCGGTGAAATCTTATTGATAAGCATGTCCACCAGATAGTGACGGGATTGGGAGCTATCGACGATCAACCCGGAACTGTCACTCACATGACTGATCAGCTCGAGCAAATTGGCGATAAGCGCGGTATGACGTGAGAAAGCCGTCTTTGGTTCGAGCTTGAACAGATCCTGCCTGATGCTTGTCCATTCGTTGATCAGTGCCGTCAGCCGGGAACCTGTTTGCAGCAGCTCACCGTGCCTTTGTTCCAGCACCTGGATGCGCGATATGATCTGCTCTATCTCCTCCTGCTTGACCAGAATCTTTGGTCTGAATCCCTCATCACCATTGAGGTATCCATTGCTCATACCTCTATGCTTGGGCAGATTCTGCAACAGCTCGCGCAGGGGCTGGATGTACTCCAGTCCGGCCACCTCGGTTTCGGCGAGATCGATACGATTTAAGCTGCTGCTGATCTGCAGTCCCAGCAAGGCTACTATGACCAGAAGCGATGCGATTGTGGCGAGCATGATTTTGCTGGTCAACTTCAAGCCTCCCAGCAAACCAACCTGCTTGTTGCGGGAAGGTTCCGGCAGAACCCCTTTGTTGATGGCAGCGTACAGTTCGCTCGCCGCCTGTTTCTGCTGCTTGCTCATGCAGCGCCGGACTGACATGTACTCCACAATACGCCCGTCTTTAAAGACTGGGGTGACATTGGCATGCACCCAGTAGAAAGCACCGCTCTTGGCACGATTCTTTACGAATCCCGTCCAGGGCCTGCCGGCTTCAATGGTCTCCCAGAGATCCTTAAAGGCGGCCGGCGGCACATCCGGATGGCGCACGATGTTATGATTTTTTCCCAGCAATTCTGCTTCACTGTAACCGCTGATGCGGGTGAATTCATCGTTGACGTAGGTAATGCTTCCTTTTAGATCGGTCTTCGAAACGATGACCGTATCCTCGTCCAGATGAACCTCTTCATTGTTGACAGGATGATTGATTTTCATATGCCGCTACACCTTGGCAGTTGTTCGGATAACGCTTTTGAAGATACTTGCCAGTCCGTTCCTCAGAACTCTTCCCACTGGTCGCCTTCATCTTCCACCGGATTGAATGAGACAGGTGACGGGTGATGACGGGGGGCAGCTGTCCCCGAAGATACCCGCGCTTGCACCAGTGCGGTAGTGGCAGGCTTGCGCGTTGCCTCAGCCCTGGGTAAGGCTGGCTGAGAAGCCTTTGACAGGGTAAAGAAGCCCATCAGGCCATCCATTTCGCGTGCCTTTTCATTCATCGATAACGCTGCTGCCGACGTCTGCTCCGCCAGCGCCGCATTCTGCTGGGTCACCTCATCCATGCTGGTCACCGCCTGATTGACCAGATCTATACCCACCGACTGTTCCTGACTGGCAGCGGCAATCTCAGAGATGATATCGCCCACCTTTTTCACGCTAAGGACGATTTCCGCCAGTGTTTCGCCTGAAGCACGCACGAGTTCCGTACCTGCCTTCACCTTTCCGGCACTATCCTGAATCAGTCCCTTGATCTCTTTCGCTGCGGTTGCACTGCGCCCTGCCAGGTTACGTACTTCGGTGGCCACCACCGCGAACCCGCGACCCTGATCACCTGCTCTGGCCGCTTCCACGGAGGCGTTCAACGCCAATAGATTGGTCTGAAAGGCAATCTCATCGATAACCCCGATAATCTCCGCAATCTGATTGCTGGAACTGTTGATTGCGTCCATAGCCTGGACCGCCTGGCTCACCACCTCGCCGCCCTTCTCCGCCGTCTGGCGGGCACTGGCCGCCAGCAGGTTGGCCTGCTGGGCGTTTTCGGCATTGTTCTTTACCGTACCGGTCAACTGCTCCATGCTGGAGGCTGTCTCCTGCAGCGCGCTGGCCTGCTGTTCGGTGCGCGACGAAAGGTTGTTGTTACCTGCAGAGATCTCATCCGAAGCGGTGGTGATCACCTCACCTGATTCACGCAGCTGAGACATGATCTTTTCCAGATTGGCCATGGTCCCATTAATGTCCTGCTGTACCTTGCCAAAGGCACCCTTGTAATCGCCGCGCATGGATTTGGTGAGATCACCCTTTGCCATCTCACTCATGATCCTGGCGATGTCATTAAACGCATTCTCCACCACTTCGATGAGTGCATTGATGCCGCTTCCCAGCGTTGCAAAAAAACCCTCCTTCCCCTCCAGCACAATGCGTCCTGTCAAGTCGCCGGAGCGGGCATTTTCAACAATACTGTCGATCTCCCGCTGTACTTTCAGCTCGCCGGTGATATCGAACCACTGGGTGACCCTGCCCTGGTAGTCCCCTGCGGTGTCATGAACCGGACTGGTATTCAACTTGATTGAATGACCCCAGGCATCAAGCTGCGACACCCTGGGCTCCAGCAGTTTAGTCTTGTACATATCCCGCAATCTGTCGTCAGGAAAGAAATCTGCCAGGTTTGTGCCAATCAACCTGTCGGTCTCGAATTGCGGCTCCTTTTCACGTATTGTGGCGGCCAGCTGATCGAAAAACTCGTGCGCTGACTGGTTCATATAGATCAGCCGATTGTTGACATCGGAAACGGTGACAGAGGTGGAGACATTGTCCAGCGCAGTTTGAATCCGTTTTGCCTCGTCGGCCTTCTCACGCGCGTCCATTACATCAAACCCCAGCTTGATCTGGGTTGACATGATCGTCTTCAACAGATTGCCGATCTCGTCAGCCCTGCCAATATCCACCCAGTCGAAGAAGTTACCTTCAGCAATCTGCATTAACTTATCCTGAGCGTAGGCCAAAGGACGGATCAGGCTACGTGCGAGGAGCAGGCCGAAAAGTAGGGTGGAAACCCCTGTCAGGCCTAGAACAGCTAGAGTCGGTTTGTCCGATGCGCCCATCACAACCATGGCAGCGGTAGTCGCAATACCGGCAACGGATGTGAAGACCAAGCAGGCCAACAGCGTCTTGATAGGCAACGACCTTAAGGCAGAGATCCACTTTGCGACTCCGTTTGGCTGCAGGCTCGCCTTGTTGGCGTTGACACGCCGGTACAACGCCTCTGCATCAGCCACCTCTTCCCGTGTGGGGGGAGTACGCACCGACATGTAACCGGTGACCCTGCCTCCCTCGGAGAGAGGGGTGATGTTTGCCCTCACCCAATAAAAGTCGCCATTCTTGCACCGGTTCTTGACGATGCCGCTCCAGGGTCTTCCCGATTGTACGGTTTGCCACAGATCCTGGAACGCCTCTGGTGGCATATCGGGGTGGCGCACCAGATTGTGGCTCTTTCCAATCAGTTCCGAATAACTGAAGCCACTGATCTCCTTAAAATCCTTATTGCAATAGGTAATGATACCTTTCAGGTCTGTTTTCGAGACAAGAATAGATCCCGCCCGCATCTGGCGCTCAATCTCGGTAACCGGCTGGTTTATTTTCACGACCCGCTGCTCCTCTCTCTTTCTCACGAAATCTCTTCGTTTACATTGCGGCCAGGCCGCACACAACTGCTTCCACCGTTTCCATGGTCAGGCGCCAACCTGTCCACATCCAGAATCATGATCATTTTTTTGCCCGCACTGACCATGCCGAAGATGAATTCCGTATTCAACCGACTGCCAAAATCCGGTACACGTTGAATGCCGGCCATATCCATACTCAAAACATCTGAGACATCGTCAACGACGATACCGATATTCCTGTCGCCGTCGCTGCCCACAATCCGCAGCACCACAACCACGGTACCCTTCGTGTACGCCCGCATCGGCATGCCAATACGCAGACGCAGATCGAAAACAGGCACGATGGTACCGCGCAGGTTGAGTACCCCTTTTACATACAAAGGTGAATTGGGTATGCGGGTAACCGCTTCCCACCCGCGAATTTCCCGTACTCTCAGGATATCCACACCATAATCCTCATCCCCAAGGGAAAAGGTCAGGTATTCGTTGCGGCTACCGGCGGTGAGCGATTCAGCTGTCGCTTGCCTGTGTTCGTTCTGCACTGGCATCTCAGGCCGTCCGTTTTACCAACTGCAGCTCCGGGAGCTGATTGGTGAGGCGCATGATCCCGGGAATATCTAGGATCAGAGCTACCGAACCATCGCCCAGAATGGTTGCACCCGATACCCCCTCCACCCGCCCATAGTTGGCTTCAAGGGATTTGATCACCACCTGTTGCTGTCCGATCAGGTCATCCACCAGGATTCCACAGCGCCGCCCGTCACCTTCCACCACAACCAGCAGGCCATCCTTCAGATCCTGGGCTCTGTTCCCCTCGATTCCGAATACTTCATGCAGACGAACGACAGGAAGGTACTCATCCCGCAGTTTGAATACTTCACCGCGGCCGGCAACCAGATTGATACCATCAGGCCGGACCTGTAAGGACTCGATAATGGAGATCAGGGGAACGATATAGATTTCATCACCCACCGATATGATCTGACCATCGAGGATTGCCAGGGTCAGGGGCAGACGGATGATGATGGCACTTCCCCTGCCCGATTCTGATTCGATCTCGATATTACCGCCCAGCTCATTGATGTTTCTGCGCACCACATCCATGCCAACACCGCGGCCAGAGAGGTCATTCACCTTATCTGCGGTGGAGAAACCGGGTTGAAAAATCAGTTCGTGCAGCTGCTGATCGCTCATTTTAGCGCTCTCTTCGATCAGGCCCTTCTCGATCGCCTTTCTGCGTATGCGGTCGGAATCCAGCCCTTTCCCGTCATCGCGTATTTCGATAACAATGCTGCCTCCATTGTGAAAAGCGTTGAGTTCCACCACGCCGGTTTCCGGTTTTCCTGCAGCCACCCTCTGATCCGGCATCTCGATACCATGGTCCAAACTGTTGCGCACCAGATGAACCAGGGGATCGCCAATCTTCTCGATGACAGTTTTGTCAACTTCGGTATTTTCACCGCTCATTCTCAACTCGATCTTCTTGCCCATCTGGGTGCTGAGATCGTGAACCAGGCGTGGAAATCGGCTGAAGGTGAAACTGATGGGTAACATCCGGATCTGCATCACGCTCTCCTGCATCTCCCGGGTGTGCCGTTCCAGCTGTGCAAGCCCATCCCGCAAACGGTCAACCTGCCCCATATGAAAGTTTCCACTCAGCATACTGAGCATGGACTGGGTTATAACCAGTTCACCCACCATGTTGATCAAGGCATCGATCTTTGTGATATCCACGCGAATGGAGCTGGAGGCTGGCGCTGCGGAAGCACGCCGCTGTTCGACTCGCCGATCCGCCTTGCGCCGGTCACTGTTTTTCCGGCGATCCGGTCTATTGGGTTCTTCTGCAACCGTCATGGTCGATGGTAAATCCGCGATAATATCTTTCGCAGGTTCACCGGCCGCAATAAGTTCCCGTGCATCGGCATAGAGTGGTATGACAGCAAGGTCGCATTCGTCCTCAACCCAGTCGAACACCTCATCTATCTGCAGCCGATCCACCCCGGCTTTCAGGTGAATATTCCAGGAGAGATAGCACTCTTCGGGGTCGAACTGTGCAAATACAGGCAGCAGAGAGATGTCCCCCTCCACCTCCATATCACCGAGAGAGGCCAGCTCACGCAGAATGCGCAATGGGTCGTTGCCGGTCTGCATCATGCGCGGCAGCGGACGGAAAACCAGGTGCCAACCGATTACCTCGCGGGCTGTGGAAACGGCTCCTGCATCACTATCACTGCCGGACGCAGGTTCATCGCTCCGGTCGTTGAGAACCGCCTCCAGTTCCTGCAGCTGTCCCTTAACCAATCCTTCATCCAGGCCGCCGCTTCCATTGGAAGCGGTCAACATCTCCCGCAGTACATCAACCGAGCGCAAAAGAACCTCCAGCGCCTTATCGGTCACCTGCCGCCTTCCATCCCTCATCTCATCGAGCAGAGTCTCCATTATGTGAGTAAAGGCAGCTATATCGTTGAAACCAAAGGTGGCACTCCCCCCTTTAATCGAATGTGCTGCCCGAAAGATGGCATTGATCTCCTCGGCATCCACCTCTCCCGGATCCATGTTCAGGAGTCCGGATTCCATGATCTCCAGTCCCTCGAAGCTCTCTTCGAAGAACACCTGGTGGAACTGGGAAATATCAATCGTCACGGATTCGCTCTCGTTCCTGCAATCTCAATGATTTGTTAACCCAGCACTTTATTGATGGTGTTTAACAGCTGTTCCGGATTAAACGGTTTGACGATCCATCCGGTGGCACCTGCCGCCTTGCCCTGTTGCTTTTTCTCCGGACTCGATTCCGTCGTCAACATTAGGAGCGGCGTAAATTTGTAGCTTGGCAGAGAACGCAGCGCTTTGATCAGGGATATTCCATCCATGTTTGGCATATTTACATCTGTGATAACGAGATTTACGCCTTGTCTTCGCGCATATTGAAGCGCCTCCACGCCATCTGATGCCTCGATAACCTGATGCCCGGCACCCTTTAATGTAAAAGCGACCATTTGCCGCATGGATGCTGAGTCATCGACCGCTAAAATGCTTGCCATGTCATTTTTTCTCCTAAATTGGTACGCTGGTCCCAGGTTATCCGCTCGTTCGATCCAGATAGTCCCAGGTACCTGACTGTGCCAAGGGCCGATTGCCGGGAAATTTATTCGTTTTTAGAGCTCTGTTCCGGGGTCGTTACGCAAACAGATAGCGGCGTTACAGGTCTTAACTTTAGTTTGAGAGGCAGGAGGCAGCGCCCCAAGCAGCGCTGACTACCCAGGAGTTTTACCAGACATATTGTGGACTTTTGTGGCTTTTACGGGGCGCTCCCATCCGGAATTGGCGGGGCTATACCCATATTTGAACCCCGCTTACCCTGTACACCCTTCCCGCTCTCAAAGGCGAACGGTTGAAGCCGCCAAACCGATAATCTTAATGCAGCCCAGTCACCCATAAATGGTTAATATATGGAATATTCGCGCAACACCGGTGCCAAAATAGAAAGGGTTGTTTAAGTGAAACTAAATCTCGAAGAGTTCAAGGCCTGGAAAAACAAGAAGATCACCCTGCTGGGGATGTCCGGGGTGGGTAAAACTCATCTTGCCAGTATGCTGCGTGATTACAATTGGTTCCACTACTCGGTCGACTACCGGATTGGCACCCGTTATCTGGATGAGCCGATCATGGATCTGATCAAACAGCAGGCGATGCTGGTCCCTTTTCTTCGCGACCTGATGCGTAAGGATTGGATATATATCCGCAACAATATCAAAGTGGACGATCTCGGTCCGGTACTCAGTTTTGTCGGCAAGCTGGGAAATCCGGAATTGTCCGGAGTTCCGCTGGAGGAGTTTCGCCACCGCCAGGCGCTTTACCGCGAGGCCGAGATCAATGCAATCCGGGATATTCCTCTGTTTGTGCGTAAAGCCCGGGAGATTTATGGTTATCCCCACTTTATCAACGATGTAGCCGGGAGCCTGTGCGATCTGGAGGAGAGCGGTTCGGTCGAACTGTTAGCCCAACACACCCTCATTCTTTATATAAAAACGGCTGACGATAAAGAAGAGGAGGAGCTTATCCGGCGCGCACAAAGGTGGCCGAAACCGCTCTATTTCCGCCCCGCGTTCCTGGAGGAACAGATTGAAGACTACCTGCGGGAACACCAGCTTCAGTATGCCGCCCAGATGGAGCCGGACGCTTTCACCCGCTGGGTCTTTCCACGCCTCTTTCACTCGCGCATACCACGCTATGAAGCGATAGCCAGACCCTATGGCTATACCGTGTCGTCGAGTCAGGTGAACCAGATAAGAGATGAAGGGGACTTTCTGGAAATGGTGGAATTGACCATCGCTGCCGGGTAGTTACTCAGATTTGCTCCCGGTCGGTGGAGTACTAAATAACAGTAAACGGAGTCACCAAGCATGCCACTGGTATCTCACAACGCACTTCCCACCTTCGAACGATTGCGAGCCGAAGGTCAGCTGGTACTGGAAACCGGACGGGCCATGCATCAGCATATTCGGGAGCTGCATATCGGATTGCTGAACATGATGCCGGATGCAGCTTTGGAGCCCACTGAGCGACAGTTTTTCCGACTGGTCGGGGAGAGCAACCCGATCGCACAATTTTATATGCACCCGTTCACCCTGAAAGAACAGCCGCGGGGAGCAAATGCAGCCGCACACATCAACAAGTACTACCAGTCGTTCGAGCAGATTAAGCATGATGGGCTGGATGCACTGATCATCACCGGGGCGACCCCGACCCACCCCAATCTCTCGGATGAACCCTTCTGGAACCCACTGCGCCAGGTTGTGGAGTGGGCCGGGGAGAATGTCACTTCGACATTTTGCTCCTGTCTCGCGACCCATGCGGTACTCGAACTGGTACATGGTCAGAGGCGCAAACCGTTGGGATTCAAGCGCTGGGGGGTCTTTCCCCACCACCTGGTGGATCCTCATCACCCACTGGTGAATGATGTCAATACCCTGTTCGATGTTCCCCACTCCCGCTTTAACGATATATCCAGGGAACAGTTCATCCAGGCAGGCCTGCATATTCTGGTTGAGAGCAAAGAGGCGGGGGTCCATCTTGCAGTCAGTAAAGACAGAATTCGTTGGGTCTACTGTCAGGGACACCCTGAATACGATACCGTCAGCCTGCTGAAAGAGTATAAACGTGAAGTAATTCAGTACTCAGTGGGAGCGAGGCCGGATTATCCACAGTTTCCGGACAATTTTTTTTCACCTTTGGTAAAGGCCATTCTCGATGAGTACCGCCTGCTGATGCGCAACGCTATGGAAAACGGCCGGGAGCCCCCCCCCTTTCCCGATGAGTTGGTGATCAGGCTTTTGAACAACACCTGGCATGATACAGCAGAAGGGATCCTGGCAAACTGGATAGGAACGGTTTACCAATTGACTCACCAGGAACGCAATAAACCCTTTATGGATGGAATCGATCCAAGGGATCCTTTGGGTCTCGGGCTTATATGAAACCGATGATCCAGTGTCCCCTGGCGGAACCCGTCGAAATCGGAGACTGCAGCGAAGATCTCTGCGGTCGCTACAGGTTATGTCACAAAAATGAAAAAAACGGGAGCGCCCCCTTCAATTCTCTACCCATCGAGGCCGGGAAAATATTATAGTAGCGGCGATGAAAGAGCCCAAGCTGACAAAAAAAGAACTGGCCGCACAATCCAGGGAGCTGGAGGAGCAGCTCACCAGGCTTAAAAATCGCCTGAACGGCCAGGCATTCAAGAAGACCAAGCACGGCTACCGTCTGGACCAGCTCAGTGAAGGCGCACAACAGTTGAGCGGTCGTGTCAGCGAGCTGGAACTGCAGCTGGTCAGTCTCAGCGAAGCGCAAAAGGAGCTCTCGGAAAAGTGGCAGCAACTGGGGAAGGATACCGACACTCTCAAAAAAAATGAGCCCAGGGAGCCCGGGGGCAAGAAACGTATCAAGGAGCAACTGGCCAAATTGAAGACCAGCGTTGCTGAGCTGAGCGAGCTGCAACAGCAGATCGGCAATACACTGGGTGAGATGCAAAGTGCCGTCGGCCGGGCCGGAAACGCACGGGATGATCTAAAGCTAGAAACCGACGAACTGAGAACCCAGGTTCGTAATCTGGAAGAGAACAGCAGCCGACTCTCAGTGAGCCAGTCAACTCAGGAAGCGAGAACCAGAGAGCTGGAAGGGCTTCTGGCAGAGCTCACCTTGAGACATGAGAAACTCGCCAGCGAAGAGAAAACAGTGGCTGAGAGCATAACTCAGCGGCTGGATGAAGCAATCACACCTCTTAGAGAGCAGTTGCAACAGTTAGACCTGTCTGTCTCTGAAGAGGGAGGCCGGCACAAAGAGGTTGACCGCCGGCTGCAGGAACTGGGCAACAGAATCGGTGATATTAGCGGACGCTTCAATCATCTCAGCCTGGATGTAACAGATCAGCGCGAACACCGGGAACAGCTGAAGCAGGAACTGATTCCCCGGTTGCAGAAACTGGAAGCGCAAAACGCCGACATCCCTAGCCTGGAGACACAGCTTGGTGTAGCGCTGAAAAAGGAAACAGATGCACTTTGGCAAAAACTGGAAGAGAAGGACAAAGATATAGTTCATCTCCGGGAACGGCTGGAGGGCTTGGCAGAAAGCACGCGTAATCCGGAGATTGACCAGAAGCTCATCGGTGTGGAGGCCAAAGTCAACCGCCTGAGTGAAACGGAGAATTTTCTGCAGGAGAGTTTCCAGGGCCTGGGCGGACTGGAGCTCAATATCACCAGTCGGCTGGAAGATCTGCAACGACAGCTACTGGAGCATATCGAACGTAATAGTGAGTATGAGGAGGCACTTCAGCGCCTCTCTGGCAGGTTTGGCGATATCAGCAGCAATTTGCAGCTGCAGCTTGAGCATGCCGAACAGCGTCAGCTGGAGAAAATCGAAGCTCTGGCGCAGAAACAGGAGTTGTTTGCTGAACGGGAATTGAATTCAGAGAGTCGCCGGCAGGATCTGGATGGACAGCTCGACCGGATCGAGGAGTCTTTTACCGCCGAGCGGGAGCGTCTCTCCCAGCTCGAAGAGAATTTCATCCAGACCGAAGATAAAAACGAAGCGCTTAGACTCGAACTGGAACAGGAGAGGCTGTTACAGCAGGAACTGCAGTCACGCCTGGACGACCTCAATGAAGATATTGCCGGCCACAACAACACCTTGACAGCCAGGATGGCAGAACAGGACGCTCAGCACCACACCCTTGCGGAAAGCGTCAAAGAGCAGGCAAAAAAGCAGCAGACACTGACGGATAAATTCGATCAGCAGGTAAGAGATCAGCAGGCCCTGTCTGAACGGATTGGCGGGCATTTGGAACAGCAGTCGGTACTGCAAACAGAGGCTGAATCTGTCAGGCAGACACTGTCCACACTTGAGCAGCGCACGCAGCAGAGCGCGAGCCAATTCAACACAATTGAACAGGAGCAGAATGCATTCCGTCAGCAACTGGAAGCGGAAAAACCCAGAATAGAGGAGCACTCTCAGACACTGCAGGCTCTGGCAAACAGTTTCAATACGCTTGAAGCAGGCATGGAGGCACAAACACAGCGTATCGAAAGCATCGAGTCCGGTGGAAAAAATAACCGGATAGCCCTCATTGCACTGCTTCTGCTTGGTCTGCTCGGCGGCTTGGCACTCTTTTTTTCCAATGTCGGAAGGATTGCGGAGAGTGAACAACAGCTTGCAGAGAAGATGATATCTCCCGATCCCCGCTATATTACCCGGGACGATCTTGCAGCCAAGATGAACGCATTGGAGTCTGGACTGGCGGGCAACAGTGACAGAATTAGCGAGGTGAAGGCGGCACTTCCGCCACAAAGCCTGTGGGAGCGCCAGATAGAACTTGAACAGCAATTGGCACGTTTTGAAGTCAGGCTGAACCTGCTTTCCGCCGGTGTACAGAAAAGCAGCGCCAGCGAGGAGAGCGGGAGCCAAGCTCATCCAAAGGAGTTGGGGCTTATTCAGCGCGAAGTGGAACGGATCAATGCCGCCCTCGTTCAGCTTACCACGCAACCGCACTCCCCTTCCGGGGAGGCAAGTTTAGCTTCAGTTGAGCAACGTCTCAGTAGAAAAGTAGAGAATTTGGGTGTGCGCATCAGCCAACTTGAAGCCTCCAAACCGGAACCTGAGTTAAATCCGACAGCAGATATCGAACATCGGATGAGCGAAACCAGCAATCAATTGAGCGCTCACATCGAACAGCTGAAAAAACAACAAAACTCCATCTTGAAAATAGAGAGGGAGCTGAGTGATACAGGAAAAGTTTTTGCCGAGCGTCTAAATGCACTGGAGACAGACAGCAGGGATGCTAAGGAGACGCTAAAACAACTGCAAAATCAACTTCATGTTCTCGCCATCCCCGATAAAGAGCCGCACCAATCGGCCCTCTCCACATCGGACAGGAACGATTCTACGGCCGACTGGCAGGCAGCAGCAGATGCCCACCTGTATGCAATTCAACTGGCCGGTTCGCGCAATGAGTCGTCATTGGTTGCTTTCGCCTCGGCTCAGTCGCTTAAGAGAGATACAGCCTACTTCCGAACCGTCCACGAGGGGCGTGATTGGTACATACTTCTCTATGGCCCCTATTCAGGTTTTAGAGAGGCATCCAACACACTGAAGAATCTTCCCTCCCCGCTCAACCGTTATAACCCCTGGATTCGCAGAATCCCCAGCGAAGCCGAGCTTGTCCACAGGTAAACACGGCGTGCTCGGGCCAACAGCTACCAAACTGATATTGAGTGACTACTTCAACGTTTTATGGGCCAGGCTCTCGATGCGACCGGCCGGCGTCACCAGCACATAGTCCAACTTACGCTGCAGTTGTCTGATATCATTGGCACCGCCGTAGGTCAGGCCGCTGCGCATACCACCCACAATATCGGCAATGATTTGCTCCTCATCCTCCCGATAAGGTACCTCTGTGGATACACCCTCCGCTGTTTTCCACTCGGTCATGCCGCCATGATAGTCGTCCTGGACTTCCCTGCTCGCCATCCCCCGGTAAACTTTATATTTGATTTGGGTGCCTGCTTTATCAGTACGGGTGAACACCTCTCCCGGCGTCGGACGGGTACCCGCCAGAATGCTGCCCACCATCGCGAAATCGGCGCCAAAAGCGAGTGCCTTGACAATATCCCCCGGTGAGCGGATGCCTCCATCGGCGACAATGGACCTGTCGACCTTTGCGCATTCGCGAATGGATGTGAGACTGGGAATTCCAAAACCGGTTTTAATGCGTGTAGTGCAGACAGATCCGCCCCCGATTCCCACCTTGATGATATCGGCCGTGCATGAAGCCAGATAGTCCGCGCCCGCATAGGTCGCCACATTGCCTGCCATGATGCAGGCCTCTCTCCCCAGAATCGAGCGTACGTTTTTCAGCGTCCGCCCCACATATTTGGCATGCGCGTGGGCTACATCAATGCAGTAGTATTCTGCACCAGCATCCCGCAGCGCCTCTGTTCTTTCAAGGTCCTTGTCGGAGCAACCGACCGAGACGAAGACCGGGTGCCTGCATGCCTTCAGCATCTCAACATTCTCTTTTATGGACATAAACCGGTGCATCACACCAATGCCACTATTGTCGCCCATGAAATCAGCCATGGCGACGCCGGTGATGGTATCCATATTTGCGCTCATCAACGGCAAACCCAGAGATAGCTTTCCTGTTTTGTCGCACATTGATATATCGACCACACGCCGGGATTCCCAGTGGTTGTATGCCGGTACCAGTAGAACATCATCAAAAGTAATAGCCTGATTCATAATGCCCCCTTAGGCTGATAAACCGACATACATCATCAATAGAACAGAAATAAGCAGCCCGCCAAGATCAAGGCACGATCTGGAGCGCAACTTGTCTTTTTCGACTGCCCTGCAGATAATCGTGCTATGGCTTCATCGTATTATGCAAGAACCCCGGTCTGATGAACTATCTTGCACATCTTTTTCTTGGTGGCAACGAGCCTTTGGAGCGATTAGGCGGCTTGATAGCGGATTTCACCCGCGGGCGGTTGCAGACCCTGGCAAAACAGTATCCTGCAGAAGTGGTTCAGGGCATCGCCGTTCACCGTCAGGTCGACAGCTTCACCGATCTGCACGATCAGGTGTCGCGGAGTAAAGCGCGATTTTCTCCCTCACGCAGACGCTACGCCGGTATAATCGTCGATGTACTGTACGATCACTATCTAAGCCGTAATTGGAACCGGTACACCGATATTTCCAGGGATGAATTCATCGAAGAGGCTTACCAGCTGTTGCGGGATAACCAACGTTACCTTCCTGCGCGCATGCACCGGGTAGTGCCGATAATGATTGAGCAGGACTGGCTCGGCAGCTATCAGACTATCGAAGAGATTGGCACAGTCTATGAGCGTATGTCACGGCGCCTGCGCCATCCCAATACATTGGCCGGCGCCATCGAGGAGGTGGTGGCTCTCTACCCTGAGTTGGAAAAAGATTTTGAATATTTTTTTCCTGAGCTCCTAGCACATGTTAACCGTATTAAAGATTTACAGATTTTCGGCCATAGACCAACTTGAGCATGAGGAACAGCGATGTTTGATCTGGAACAAGCCCGCTACTTAATCAGTCTGATCAGCCAGGACAGCCTCTCCATGCTCAACGAACTGGAGCAGTCCGATACACCGCAGGAACGAAAAGCTGAACTCAGCAAGAACCTGGAAATATCCAATCAGGCGTTTCAGAAGATAGTGACCAGCCAGGGCATCCAACAGAGTCAAATATCGGTTGGCGACCGCGTTTTGATCATTGACGACACCCGCAACATGCTGAACGTCATGCGCGCTTTTGTTGAGGATATCGGCTTTGGACGAGTCGAGACCGCAAGCGATGGATTGGAGGCATGGAATATGATTACAGACCAGGGTGACTATGGGCTGATTATCAGTGATTGGGAGATGCCGAAAATGGATGGACTGGAACTACTCAAGAAAGTGCGGGGTGACGCTGCCCTTGCCAAACTCCCATTTATCATTGTCAGCAGCACCAACCAACTGAAAAAAGTGCAGATGGCCATACAGGCCGGAGTAACAGATTATATGGTCAAACCGGTCAACCAGAAGTTATTAGCGGAAAAACTGCAAGCTTATCTTGGAAAATCCTAGCAGGATCTCTAAAGCAATCCGGGATAAAATCGAGGGCGGTGAAAGAAGGAATTCATAATGAAAAAAGATATGATCTTTTTGCTTATTGTTGTTGCCATCGTTGGCGTCATCTCAATCGGAGTCTTCTATTTCATGAAATAGACCGATAGCAGACAAAGAGAGGGCACTCCGCGCTTGCCGAATGAATATGTCAACCTATGATCGAAATCAATGCCCGGAAGGTGAACTGCCAATTGACCATCGACCACCATGGGCTCAGGGATTTAACCGAATCTTCGATCATCCCATACACAGTGTGAGTTCTTATACTGATACGGATTCAGTCGTTGACTGAATATTAATAATTGGAGCTGGCGAGAGGATTCGAACCCCCTACCGGCTGATTACTAATTGCTTAATAATCAATAAGTTACTTATTATTCTAGAACAGGCAATATCCGGTACACTTAGTCTAAATCGTTTTAATTCAGCAGGTTATTACAGGCAAGCCCAGGTAGCGAAAACTGGGCAGTGTATCGGAAGTGTACCGCGGAACACCTCGTTGAGGACAAGTGCCCGTTGCACGAGTACGCCGATGGCTTGAAACCTCCTTTGACGAGTTATTTTGACCAGCCATACTGCAGGTTATACTATTCAGTAGCAATTATTCTTACCACTATCAGAGGCAACCCATGGCCACAGTCGAAAAACTCAGCATTGCACTGACACCAGAGATGGCTAATGAAGTAAGGATGGTTGTCAAAAGCGGGGAATACGCCAGCAGCAGCGAAGTGATCCGCGAGGCCTTGCGGGACTGGCACCGGAAACGTCTCCTCCAGTACCAGGAGATCGAGGAGCTGCGCGAGCTGTGGCGCGAAGGAGTAGAGAGCGGCCGCGGGCAGTATGGCTCCATGGAAGAGACCAAGCAGGCTGCCCGCAAGAGGCTGGCTGAAAACGATCAGTAATCGCCGGTCATGGCTGTTTTTCAGAAGACCGCCCAAGCCGAAGAGGATCTGATCGATATCTGGCTCTACATCGCCCAGGACAACCCCGCCGCAGCGGATGACTTGCTCGATACCTTCGAGGAGAAAGGGTGGCTGCTCGCCGACAACCCAAAGCTGGGGCAGGCCCGGCCAGATATCGCCGAGGAGTTCCGGTATTTACCTGTGGGGCGGTATCTGATGCTCTACCGGCAGATCTCCGGTGGAATTGAACTGGTGCGCGTGGCACAGGGCATGCGGCAGTTGGCTAATTTGCAGCTCGGAGTATAGGTGTTGCCTGAACCCTCGCCTTCAATGCATCAATCGGAAACACCTCCTTGATAGCGCTCATCGGCATGCGATTGAGCCTGCGGATGGTCTCCGGCACCGCTGGACTGTGCACACCGCCTGACTCCAGAATGCTGTACTTGTAATGAAATGCAAGGTCGTTCATCGAGCCGAGTACGCTTTTGCTGTTGGTGTTGGCAAAACCAATTTCGTCATACTCTGCCAGTATTCTTTCCCTTTCCACGTCGGCAAAACCTTCATCGGCAAGGACGCAGCTGAGGTAACTCTTGAACAGTTTCTTCAGGTCCCTGATCTGCGCCCTTGAAAGATCGGGCACGATGAAATTGAACAGGGTCCTGTCGTTGGCAAACAGAAGACACTTGCGCCGGTCAATGTGAATCAGATTGGCGTGCCAGGAACCGAGGTACGAGAAGCGTGGTTCCTCGGTGCACAGATCGGATTGCTTTAGCCCTATCTCCTTTTGTAACTTCTTTGTGCAGCGGATCAGTTGCATTCGTTACCTACGAACCTCCGGAATCGAATATCCTTTGTGGTTATCGAAAAGCAATTTAACAAGACTTCCGTATAGAACGCACTCATGAAATCGCCATCTCTTTAACCCGCTCTGCCACCTCGCGCGTCACCCGCATCAGCGCCTCAACGAGTTGTTCATCAACATCCACGTCACCCTCATACTCGGCCAGATTGCACTTGCGGTGCACCTGATCGAGTACACGCCACTGCTCTTTTGGCAGATTGATCGTGTGTTGCAGACACTGAAATACAAGATAACGCGACTCGGACCGGTACTGTTAGCGCCGGAGTAAAAACGCGCCTATTTGCCGCAACTTTTTAACAGAGTTTTACCGGCAGTTCCCCAGTCCGCCGGTAATGTAATCATTTAAAAATTCATATTGTCTTCGAACAGATCCAGGTTATCGGTGTTACCGTTTTGATGTTCCAGCCACTGCTGGTGTTGGTACTGCTCTATTTCTGATTGATAGGTATATAACAAAGCCTCCCTGATATCGTCGATCATACCGATCAGGGTAATGACTTGTTCAGTATCCCAATGGGTTATCAGTCGTGTCGTTTTCATGATTTTTTCCTGGGTGTTTTTTGCTTTTTCTTTTCCATCGCTTCTTTCATGCGATAAGAGTCGCCATCAAAGAGAATGATTTCCGAGTGATGGATCAGCCGGTCAACCAGCGAGACTACACAAGCGGCATTGGGGAAGACTTCGTTCCATTCTGCGAACGGACGGTTGGTAGTGACCAGGGTGGATTTGATTTCATAGCGGCGGTTAACGATCTCGAACAGCAGGTCAGCATGACGATTGGAGTAAGACAGGTACCCGAGCTCGTCGATGACCAGTAGCTGAGGCTGGGCATAGTATTTAAGGCGACGCTTGAGGGTGGAGTCGCTGTCGATAGCTGCCAGGTCATTGAGCATTTGCGCAGCGGTGATGAACATCACACTGTACCCGTTGATGGCAGCCTGGTAGGCGATGTTTTTGGCGATGGTGGTTTTGCCGATACCGTTGCCGCCGACAAAGATGGGATTGACGGGCTTGTCCTGCTGCATAAAGCCCATGTTCATCAGAGATAACACGGCAGCCTGATCGAGTTGTTTTGGCCAGTTCCAGTCGAAGTCAGCCAGTGGTTTGAACGAGCCGATTTTTGCATTACGGATGCGCCGCTGCAGGCCTCGTTTCTGGCGCTCATCTTCCTCCCAGTTGAGCAGTTGTACCACCCAGTCCGGTAGCGGATGACCCAGTTCATCCCAGTGCGCCAGCAGGCCATACAGTTTCAGTTCAGCCGCTGTTTTTTTCAGCTGCGCTATGGGTGTTTGTGTCGTGTATGTCATTCATCTTCTCCACTGTCTTCATCTTCAGTGATCAGGGACCTATAGCGATCCAGTGTGGCAGTTGGCACCTGGAGTTTTGCCTTGGGGTGGTTGATACTGATTGTTAATGGCGGTGGCAGATGCTGTTTTTCACGCTCGCATTGCAGGATCTGGGCAACGGCATTGGCATGTGGGCTGTCACTGGCCAGTGCTTTAACAACCGCCTGACAGAAGGCTTGTGAGCCGTAGTCATCGAGTGACTGCAGTAACAGGCGCACGGTTGTTGCCAGTGGATGACCCCGTTCAACAGCCTGTTGCAGAAGCACTTCTGTTTGTGGACAGGCAGCTTGCAGGCGGTGTTGGCCGTTGTGGCTTTTAGCCTGGCGTTTATGGTTGACCAACGCTTCGTGATGTTCAGCCTGAACGATCTGTTCACCTTTACCATAATGGCGTGGATGACAGGCCACTTGCTTGTGCTCATGCAGGACTCTGACCTGTTGCTCATTGGCGACAATGAGCAGCTTGCTACGGACATACTCATGTGGAACTGAGTAGTCATTAAGGTCAAAGCGCACAAAGGGTGTCTTGTCGACACTGACGGCCAGCTTTTCTTCAGCAGCAAAGGGATTGTCCGGCAGCGCCATCAGTTGGGGTTGCTCTTCTGCAAAGACTTCGCGCACTGTGCGGCTGGTATCACCGGGACAGCGTCGGTCCATGGCATGAGCTTGTGACCAGGCCAAAGCCTGTGCATTGAGATCTTCAAGATCAGTCCAGGTGCGACCGGCAAAGTGAGCATGATCACGATAATCGATGTGCTCATGTTCAAGCTATTTGATGGACCCATCCACGAAGCTGTATGAATGGATTGGAACCGGCCTCCCTGCCGGTTATGTTGTTGGTAAGGATTGTTTCTCAGAAGGATGGCAACTCATCATCGAAGTCTTCGAACAGATCCGGTTGGGGTAACTCGGTCGATTGATGGTGACGCTGCAGTTGATTGCGGTATTGGTTTTCAAATGCGTTGACGAGTTGGTAGAGGAAGTCGAGCATCTCGCTGGCGGTCTCATCGGCGAGTTCAGGTGGTTCGACGAGCATGAGTGAAGGCGTATCCATTGGGATCTCCTGTAAGGTTGATCAGACGGGTTTCCGAGGTTTGGATGCCGGCGCACCGAACACCTCAAGGTACAGTTTTTCGTCCAGCCGGGTGATCTCCTGCTGGGCAGCGGAGGCGAGCAGTTCAGCGGCTATGCTGGTCAGGACGCGGTGGTTTCCTACGGCGTGGTCGCAGAGGGTCTGCATCAACTCCGGGGTCATCAGGTTGGCGTTACCGGCGCTGGCCAGGAGATGCTTAAGGCACGCCAACAACTCCTTTCGATCGGCATACTCCATGGCCAGGCGGGTGCGCAGCCGACTGCCCAGGGGCAGCAACTCATCCCGCCGTAATTTGGCGCTCAGGCGGACATCGCCGGCCAGGACGACGGTGAGGAGGATTTGGGAGTCGAACTGGGTGCTGCTGAGCAGACGCAGCTCATTGAGGACGGCGGGGTGCATCTCCTGCGCTTCGTCGATCAACAGCACCGGTCGCAACAAGGTGCCTTCCAGGTGGGCCAGCCAGCGTTCGCGCAGAGCCTTGAAGCCGCCCCAGCGGTTGTGCGGTTTGAGTTCAACACCGAACAGATCCCCCATTTCGCGATAGAAGTCGGCCAGATTACTGCTGGGATGGGTGATGGCGCCGACAGCAATATCGCGCAGCTGCCTCAGGCGTTCGGCCAGTAAACGCAGGACCACGCTTTTGCCGGTGCCGGGATCCCCGGTGATCAGCGCGAAGCCCCCTTCCTGGATCAGTCCCTGTTCGATGCGCCAGTAAAAGTGCTCGATCCTGGGCGTGACATACAGTGCCTCGGTTGGCAGTTCCGGTGAGAAGGGGTTCCATTTGAGGCCATACAGGGCCAGGAGTTTTTTATTCATATGTCGGACTCCGGTGGGGGTTTGGGAAGATAGGCGGGGGGCCGGCCGGTGGCGGCATAGTCGGCCAGGAGTTTGCGCAGCAACGGCGGCAGTTCACCGCCAGTCGGTGACGATACTGCCGGCGGCTCTCCATCCGCCGTTTCCAAGGCGCGGCGCTGACCACTGGCGTTAGCCGTTTTATCCAGGGGATAGAGCGAACAGAGCACGGCCTGGGTATGGGGATCGATCAGATCGACCGAGCGGAGATCCCAGCGGGCATACCGTACCTGCGGTCGTTCCAGATGACGATACCGGCTGGGCAGTTCAAAGCGTTTGCCCGCCAGGCTGAGGGTGCCATCGCTACGTCGTTGACGACGAGTGACCGTACACCGGAAGGCGCGTTGTAAGCTGGCGCTGTCCGGACACGCCCGTCCGACATCAGCAGCCTCGAGATAGCGCTGCAGCGGTGGCATGCCGATCTCGGCGTGCCGGGTCTGATGATAGGATTGTTCCACCCAGACCTGGGTGATCTCATTGAGCCGGTCGAGGGTCAGATCGGCAACGTTTTCCAGCATCGCCATCAGACGGCCTTCCAGGGTGGCCCAGAAGGTCTCCTGCTTGGCGTTTTGATAGGGGGAATACGGGAGGGTAGTCTCGTGCAGAATGCCCAGCGTATGCAGACCGGCGCGGAACTCTTCGGCTTGCATCGCCGCACCATTATCGGTCATCAGCGCTCTGGGCAACCCTCGTTTCTGCAGCGCCTGGCAGAGCCCGTGCACCAGTGTCTCGGCCGTCTCGTCCAGATACCACTGCAGATGACAGACCAGCCGGGAGTGATCGTCAATAATGCCCAGCAGCACAGGTGTGACCCAGCGCCCATTCGCGGTCAATACACGGCGCGAGCCATGATGGAAGTCGGCATGCCACAGGCCATGTGTGTATTCGGCCTCATAACTGCGCACCTCGAGCTGCGCCAGGCGGCGCTCCGCTTGGCGGGTACCGGGCGTGTCTCGCCTGGGAAGTCGTTTACGGTGGTATCCCCGTGTCTTGAGATAACGCCGGACGGTGCCATAGGCTGGTATCTCGCCCAGGTCCGCATCCTCTTGTGCCAGGGCCAGCAGGTTGTCGTAGTGGAGTTGCGCCGTCCAGCCGGGATGCTGCTGGTACTGCGCCGAGAGCGCCTGGATGAGTGCGGCAGACAAACGGCGTGCCCGTCCGGCGTCGTTACGGCGCCGGCGGCGCAGCACCACGACCGGATCCCGGGCACCCTTTGCCAGATAGTACCAACGCTCCAACGTGGCATAGCTGAAGCGTATCATCGTGCCGTTTACCGGGTGTTTCCAACGGCTCCCGGCCAACGTCTGAAGCCGCTTGCACAATTCGCCTTGTTCGGGTGGCGCCGCCAATAGGGGGCCAATGATCGAAAAGCGTAACCTCGCCCAACGATCCGGATCGTGATCATGATTCATCCCTTCTCTCCGTTTTCAACCAGCCCCGGAGTCTACGGAGAACCTTGAACGGATTGCGATCACATCTTCTGCGGGTCGATTCTCACCCTCAAATAGCCTGACCATGAGGCCGTGGTGAGCGGGGCCAGCAACAGCAGCAACTGACACAGACGCTGGCGGAGGTCTATCCCACGGAGCCCCTTCAGCAATGCATCAGGTAATCGGTCAATTTTCACTGGTGGGATAAAGTTACCCTGCTGTGTCTGCCAGCAACGACTGGCCGGAAATGTTTCCCGCCACCAGGTGCGCCATCGGGAAAGGGTCTGTGGCCAGATATCGAGGGCCTCGATCAACCACTGCCGGCGCTTTGCCGGCAGACCCTGCTCCAGCGCGGTGATCAGGACCACGATCACACCCAAATACACCTTCCTGCCGAGGAAACGCACAGAGGGCGGTGTGCTGCGTCGTCGACAGCCATCGTTGGCGCAGCAGAAACTGAGACGGGTCGAATAGGATGCATCCAACGGAGAACGAAGTCCGCGGGGCTTACGTGGATAACGGGCACTATGAAGAGCACCGCCACATGGACATCCCTCGGTTCGAACCTGACGGGCAATATCCTGATCAAGTTCGAACAAAAAACGATAAAACCTGGAATCCGTAAGAAAGGCGTGGCACATTTGTTCTGTCTCTCTCTTTTCTTGGTCGAAAACAGGAGACAGCCCCCTCGGATGATTTTCAAGTTATTTGAGGGGGTTTTTCTTTATCCATCAGATAATGTGATCAGAAATCGGGGAAAACCCATCAGATATTTTGGTCACTCTGAGCAAAGCAGTTGTCACGAATATAACGGATAGCACGTTCGACACGGCCCTTTTCGTTGCCACGGGCAACGGCCACCGGGCGTGGTTCAAAGTGGTAATGGGCGGCCAGTTCCAACAAGGCTGGATTAAACTGGATAGCCTTACCCTGGCGTGAGATTACGGCCGACCTGAGATTGTCATAGAGACAGACTCTTGGCACGGATTGCCACTGTTCAAAGGCATTCACATGGCCCTGTAAAAATGGCCCCATGCGGGCATTTAAAAAGAACTGCACGAAGATGCGCCGGCTATAACTGAGTACCATGACAAAAGCCATTAACTGACGCTTGGCCTGACCGATCTGCACATCACCGAAGTGTCCCCAATCGATCTGTGCCTGTTCACCCGGCAACGTTTTCAAACGCAAAAAGGCTTCAGGTAATTTCTTTGGGCGCAGCTGAGCGACATGGTCACGGAAGTGACTGGGGCCGCCGGGATAACCTCGTTCCACAGCCATCTGGTACAACCTGGCTGAGGTCAAAGACGGATACTGGGCCAGTGTCTCAACAATAAAGGGCAAGTACGGATCGATAATCGAAGGCTGGGTGGTTCGCTCCGGCTTGGGAATGCCTGCCTGGGCAATCACCCGTTCCACGGAGGAATGATGCAGGTTCAACTGGCGGGCAATGGTGCCAACCCGCCACTTTTCAGCAAAATAATAACGCAGGATGTCAGTTTCCTGCTCTCTGGACAGCGCCATGGGCTTCTCCTGGACAAAGGCTCCCGTCAAACAGGGTTTGCATGGTCATGATCAGTCGGAAGCGAAGCCAGACATCACCATCGTCGGTGGATGGTTTGCCGGTGGAGAAAGTCATTGCGGATAAAGTCACTGATTCGGGCCAGGCAAAAATGACAAATCCGGCTCAGTGATCGTGCAATAACGGGGAACAAGGTATTCAACACCGGTGTTTTCACCAACAGCGGCAATAACACCGGAACAACTGTTGGCCCGGAACCCTGATCCGTTACTTTTTCTGTTTTGCGCTGCCGGAAGCGGCGCTGGCGCTCGGCATTGTTGTGTCTTCCTTTTCGAGTCCGGCTGTATTTTTGATTGGCCCGGCGCAGGCTTTTGCGGCGGGCTTTTCTGGAGCAGTCCGGTGAACAATATTGATTTCCATGATCACAATGACTGCATATCAGGGTCTGACAATGACACAGGGTACACTGGAATAATCGGGTGGAATCTACATCACTCATCAACAAAAAGGCTGATGAGGGCTGGATTAATCAACAGATCAGTGGGAAACTGAGCTCGTGCATCAGCACACTTACGGGGGGATGTGGCACTCGTCGATCGCCAAATCTAGTCGGTGCCACATCTTCCTCATCAGCACTTTGATTATCTCTGGCTTAGTCTCAATTTTCCATTCACTGAAAACTGATCAAATGGTTCTGCCGGAATTACGCTGTCAAAAAGCTCCGGCAGATATATGCACTCTGGGAGTGGTGCCTACAGGTACCCCCGATAGCGCAACGCCGCCAGCGACAGCGCGTGTGCGGCGTTGTAGGCCAGATCGAAACGACTCTCCAGACTGAGCTCTTTCAAGCCTGCGTAGGCCGGAGCGCAACAGTCCCTGACATTCGGCCTCCGACGGTGGCTCGGCCTTCAATTGGCCGATGTGGACCAGGTTATCAAGCTGCGGATGGCTCATGTCCCCTCGCCGATTAACGTCAGATGTTCACTGGAAAGTACCCGGCCGAGGAAAGCGTTGTTAGCAGCCTTCCGATCCGAAAACTCCTTCCTCGTATACAAGGTAGGAGTGATCCTGCGTTCCAGAGTTGATTCCACCGGAGACAGTGCCGCATAGATATCCTCCAGGGTTAATCCGTCACCGACAATCAGGATGTCAATATCACTCGAAGCGGTATCCGTACCCTTGGCGACGGAACCGTAGAGAATTGCTAAATCAATCCTGTCGACCAGCGAAGCGAGCGCCTCCCGGATTGGTTCGACGAGCGCCACGGTCTTTCTCACCAGACCGCTCAGCTCCCCGAATACCGGTGAGTCCGGGTTCGCCTGGTAGTGCTTCTGGTTGCCAATACGCCTGATTGTGACCAGGCCGCTGGATTCGAGCCGCTTAAGCTCGCGCTGCATGGCACCGGAACCGGAGCCGGTTCGTTCAATCAGTTCGGAGGCATAGAAACTGCGGTGAGGTTGACCGAAGATCAGGGCCAGCACCCGTTGCTGGGTGGTAGTGAACAGTGCATCGGCCAGGCTGGTGCGCCTGGTCGCAACATCGGCAGCTGCCTTGCGACGGGCCGGGCAAGAAATCTTATTGGTTACTATATTACCCATTATGGGCATGATAATACCCAAAAAGGGTATATTCAAGCGGATCGAGCTCAGGATATGAAATCTGAGATTTATTATATTTCAACAATATAGTCTGGCCTGAATTCTGGATTCAGCGCCTCCGGGGCATACCCTCGCGGATTGCAAACCACCCTGGTTCCGTGGATCTCATAGTCGAACGAATCATGCATGTGCCCGCGCACCCACAGGGCTGACCCGTCGCTGTCCATCAGCATCTTCAGGTTACTGGCGAATGCTGGGGTTATCAGATCGCGGGCGTAGCGGGGGTACACCGCCTGTGACGAAGGGGCGTGGTGATAGAACTCGTGGTTACCCGGCACATAGTTCACGGACCGGTCCGGGAACCGCTCTTCCTCCCAGGGCAAACCCTCCAGGCCGACACCGATATCACCGGCAAGGATCACAACATCAGCATCGGTCGCAGGTGGCTCGAACTCCCCGAATTCGATGTGAAGGTCAATTAAATATTCGCTACAGACTTAATGGCGCCAAAGCGGAAAGCAACTGGCTAACCTGTCCCTGATCGGTCATGGGATAGGTCAAAAGCCAGGCGCTGATATCGAAATCCTGCTGCAGTGCCCGGATCTCCTCGGCCTCCCAAATCGCTTTCTCATGATTACCGGATGATTCCATCACTGCCGCCAAATAGATGTGAGCCTCCAGATTCTCTGGATTCCGAGCCAATGTCTCATTCAGATTGATCGAAGCTTGCTCCCAGTCCCCCAGGAAAAAATATGCCCTGCCAAGCAGTAGGAAGTACAAGTAACCGGCATCCGGGTTGAGTCGTATGGCGGTTCGCAGCAGAGCGGGTGTCTCTTCGGGAGACCCCGCATATGTTTTAATGCCCCCCATAAGTGCATAAGCATCGGCGAACGATTGATCTAATGATACCGCCTTTCCCAACAGTCCCAGAGCCTCTTCGTACTGTCGATGCTGGGCACTTACATAGGCAAGCACCCAATAGACTTCCGGTATCTCCGGATCAATCTGCAAAGCCGTATTGGCCATAATCTGAGATCGCCTCAGTCCCTCCCGGCCGTCCGGCGCCCACTGATTCCGGTAGTCAGCCGCGAAGCCAAGGGCCAGTCCTGCATAGGCTCTTGCAAACGACGGGTCAAGAGCGATTGCCTGGCGGTAGAGTTCACGGGCCCTCTCGTTTGCTGCTTGTGACCGCACTAACAGCAGCGACTGGGCCTGCAGAAAAAGTTCGTAGGCCGGCACGCTGGTGGTGTAACGGTGCGCCAGGCGTTTTTGTTCCGCCTCACTTACCTTGACGGAAAGCATCGATACGATTCGCCGGCTGATCTCTTCCTGTAATCTGAATAGATCCTCAATTGGCTGATGGTAACGTTCGGACCAAATCTGATGACCGGTTTCCGTGTCCAGCAGATGCACATGCACCCGGATACGACCATCTGAACGCTGGATATCTCCGCTAATCTGATACCGTGCCCGAGCGGTTCCGGATTTAGTTGAATTTTCTCCCACTACTGATCGGGAACTTATCACCCAGAGCCCGGAAAGTTTTGAGAGATCAGTAATTAAGTCGTGGGTCAATCCCTGGGCCAGGTAAGCCTGAGACTGGTCCTCTCCATACAGGACAAAGGGCTGAATAGTTAAAGTAGGTTGCTCTTCGATCAGCGCTTCCTTTGGAATTGAGACCTCTGCGGTCGCGATCATTTCTTCGTTGTGCGTGAAATGGAGCACCAGAGCAGATCCAAACCCGAGCAGACAAACCACCAATCCCCCGGCAAGAAACCATGCCTGCTTTTTCCAATACTTGAATGCAAAACCTGTATTACCGGAGGCTGGATGAACTACAGCCGTCAAGCGGTAACCGCGCTTCGGTACCGTCTGAATGTAACGGCTGTTTCCTGCATCGTCCCCCAACGCCTTGCGCAATTTAATAATGGTCTGGGTTATAGAGTCATAGCTGATCACCGCGCCCTTCCAGACATCGCGTTCGATCTCGTCCCGCGTGACCAGTTCGCCCTGGCGTGAGGCCAGGTAGCTGAGTACTTCCATCACTTTAGGCTCGAGCTTGACTGACTTCCCCTGCCGTGTGATATGACCGCCTGCGGGTTCAACCATCCAATCGCCAACCCTGAATGGGTGATTGCCGGCAGCGTCATCAAACAATAGTTGCGAATCCATCGATCATCTTCTCCTGCCACAACAGGATCAGCCACTCCCATTCATTGCATAACCCGCTGAATAATCGATCTTATTTTCTTTCTAGTTTTTCCATCGTTTTTTCGTCGCTTTTTATTCGAGACGCAATCAGCGGTGTGAATAAAGCTTATCCCATAGCGATAGCCGGTCAATTTCACCGCATTGCTTGGCCCAATCCTGAGCATCGCGTTTGGTGCGAAAGGTCTTGGTGGTGGTCGGCCAACCACGCTTGCGAATGACGGCTTTCCAAGTGCCTGAGGGAGTCTTTGCTATTGATGCCATGGTGTCTTCCGATATGCAGGTGTACCGAAAGTGTACCGCGTGACCAGCTGATTAAAAAAGGATTAAATGCTAACTTATTGTTTTTATTGGAGCTGGCGAGAGGATTCGAACCCCCGACCGGCTGATTACAAATCAGCTGCTCTACCGACTGAGCTACGCCAGCATCTTGATTTTGAAAAATTTATGCCCTCATTTGATAAGCGGCCCTCTAAGCGGAGTAAGGCCTCTCCAATATCCGGATTTACATTTAATGGCCGCGCTATTATACGGCCTGGTTTTAATTCGACAACAAATAGAAACCATTAATAAATCAGCAGCAGAAAAGATCCAAACTCGACTAAATATCACACTCCTGTCGGGTGACCGCCAGATCCCGGTATCCGGATGGTAAATCGTTCAAAATATCGGCTTCGTTCTCACTGCGGTAATCGACCCAGTATGCCGGCACTTCGTTGTATCTTGGAAGCACTTCCGGAGAAAAGCCTTTAGTCTCGATCTGTGCTCTTCGTTTCTCTGCATTATATCTTTGATTGTAAACACCAAGCGATACACCATTTTGCAACTCACCCTTGTAAAACCGCTGTACATCAACTACATCCCGGGATTTCAGCTGCTCCACAACCTGGTTGGCAATACGGGCATTTTCGTAGGGCGGCAACACCACCCAGTAGCCGGTGATGCTCTTTTCCACTGCTTCCCGCAAAGCGGCGGAAAAGACTTTTTTTTCAACCGCCTGCAGGATGTTCAGCGCAGCCGGTCTCTGCTTTATCGGTCCCAGTGTCCAACAGAACAACTTCTGCTGAACGACTGCTTCCTCTTTGACTGGCTCAGGTTCATCGAACTGGACCGGAAGCGGATCATCGGTTATTTCTGCCACAGCAGGTACCGGAGTAACTGCTGCTTCAAGCGATTCGTCATCCTCGTCCGGTGAAGCAGCGCTTGCGACTGCGACCTCATCGGTTTCAGCATCCGATACCGCTTGCGGAGTGAGCTCTGTTTCGGACACCTCAGGAACTATGGCAGAGTTGTTTTCCGATTTGCCAATCGTTTCTTCAGAACCTGCAACGGATTCAAAAACATCTCTTTCCGAAATTCGCTCTGCAGCTAAGCTCTCAATGTCTGCTCTTGAAAGCAGCTTTATTTCACCCACATTGCGATAGCGTGAATCCAGTTCCGCAGAAGTACCCTTCTCACGCTGCACACCCCAAATCAAGATCGCGATATTGACTGTCACCAACAACAAGAAAAGCCACCTCATTTATCCTTCCTCGTTGCAACGACAGAAAGACCCAACATAACAAGCTCCGGTTGCAATTTTGTCGGTATAGTCAATGCGGACTGCAACAAAACAGCATCGCTGCCGGTCATGAAAACATCGGGACATTTGCCAATCATTTCCGTGGCTGTATTGAATACCCGCTCCACCAGCGCAGCCGCAGCATTCAGACATGCCGAAGCAACCGCACTTTCGGTGTCCTTCCCCAGTATGTTCAGTGTGCCTTGAATCGACTGCACACGGGGTATATGTGTATTTTCAAGTAATACCCCGCGCATCAATTCAAACCCCGGGAGTATCACCCCTCCAAGATGCTGCCCTTCTTCCCTAATCACATCAATAGTAATCGCCGTACCACTGTCCACGATGCAAGCCGGACCTGGATACTGATTGTGCACGGCGACCAGGGTCAGCCAGCGATCTACACCCAACTGTTCAGGTCTGCCGTAAGCATTCTGTACTCCAAAAGAGTCTGCTTCCGACACAAGAAAACTCGGGGCCAACATCCAATTGTGGCGCATCCATCGATCAATATGATGATTCAGTGCAGGTGCAGCAACATTAGCAATAAATACGGCTTCGGGCCGCTTGGAATCTGCCCAACATCTTTGCGCAAGATCCGGTAAGGCTTCCCGCCGATGTGGCATATATTGGAGACTGGTACGCTTGCCTCCCTCGAGCCAACACCATTTAAGATTGGTATTACCTATGTCAATCAGTAGCTTACGCTCTGTACAGCAATTTATCTGGTGTTTCAATGGGTCCATTCCGCTCTCATTCGGCAACCCTCAAGCTCAACTCCCCTCCATAATAGGCTTGGGTTTTCCCCTCTACCTCCAGCAGCAGCGCACCACTTTTTTCAACCCCCCTGTGCACACCTACGATACACCTTGCACCTGCCTGCAGGGAGACCACTTTACCCTGATGAAGATCGTATCTGTTCCACTCATGAACCAAAGGAGCAAAGCCGTTCATTTGAAACTCATCCAACCCATCGATGAGGGCATCCACGAGCATACTGGCTAATAGATTACGTGAAATGGTTTTTCCTTCGGTCACTGTAGCCAGGTCGGTCCAGGGTTGTTCGATGGAATTACCGTGGATACCGCTTATCCTGCAATTCAGGCCCAAACCGAGGACAACATTACTCGCCCCCCCCTGCTCACCGGAAACCTCTATCAGCAGCCCCGCCAGTTTTCTATTGTGCCAAAGAATATCATTGGGCCATTTGAGGCCTATGTCCATAATCCCAAGCTGATTCAATGTTCTGACCACAAACACACCGGCAGCAAGGCTGAGTCCACTAAGTGCAGCCAAGTCGAGATTGAATCTCCAAAATATAGAGAGATATATATTGTTGCCGTATGGTGAAATCCACACCCTTCCCTGCCGACCGCGCCCCCCTGTCTGTTGTTCCGCCAGGCAAACATGTCCTGATTCGAGTTTTCCCGCTGCCTTAGTTAACAGATAACTGTTGGTTGAGCCGATCTGCTCCAATACTTCCAGGCCTGAAACTTTACTTGCAGTTGAAGCAGAAAGCGTTTTTTCAATCAGTTCGGGATCCAGCAATTCCAAGGGTATCGCCAACCGGTAGCCTTTCCCCCTTACAGAGAATATTTCGATACCGAATTGTGTTCTTATGCGAGCAAGATGCTTCCAGACCGCGGTGCGACTGATTCCACAGATTTCTGCCAGCACTTCACCGGAGTGAAACAGTCCATCTGAAAGTGTGTGTATAAGCTTCCGTCTGGTATCCATCTTTTCGGGCTAGCAGTTAAGCCCCAACCATTCATTTCGTCTGCTCCCCGCTTCCTTATCCTCGTGTCTTATCCACAGTCGACAGGTATCCGCTGGGGCAACTTGTGGCTGCACATTAAAAACCATTAATTCATCTCTGCGGAATGCATGCACTTTGATAATCTTGTCCGACGACGTATTGGTGATGCATTCTTCCAGTTGATCTGCTCCAACGCGAACTCCATCGACCGCAACAATCACATCCCCCGCAGAGAGACCGGCTTGCTGCGCAGCTCCACCATCGTTCACTGCCGTCAACCTGATATCCCGATTCTCAGCGATGAATTGAGCACCAAGCACCAAAACTGTACTTTTTCCGATGGCTTTCTCTTTGAGCAATCCTCCCTTATCTGTCTTATCGATAGCAGGGAAATAATCCATTCCGATTCCGACTGTATAAAGCATCTTTTTCAAGGGAAGTTCATCTGTCTGGTGCAGATAACATTTAAAAAATTCACTTAGATCGAGGCCTGACAGATCACATGTTAGCTTTTCAATATCCCCTTCCCGCAAACCGATATCGGTTTTTCCGTGCCTGATCCATAGCTCCCGCATAACATTGTCCAGAGTTACTCTGCCACCACTCTTCTGCCTCAAGAGAAGATCCAGGGACAAGGAGAAAAGAGCACCTTTGTCGTAATAGCTCACAATGGTATTACCGGCATTCTCATCCTGCTTGTAAAACTTTGTCCAGGCATCAAAACTCGCTTCCGAAAGAGTCTGCTTAAAACGCCCGCTTGTGCGCATCAGACGGGTAATCTGCTTTGCAAGCATCTCAAGATAACTCTCCTGATCGATCCTGCCGCTACGAACCAGTGCCAGATCGTCATAATAGGATGTAATCCCTTCGAATGCCCACAGCAGCGTGGTGTGTATCTCTTTTGAAAGGTCAGCCTTTCTCAACACCTCCGGACGTATACGCTTGACGTTCCAAAGGTGAAAATATTCATGGCTACAGAGCCCTAAAAACTGACGGTATCCCTCTGAAACACTTTTTTCTGCTTGCTGTGGCAAATCAGTGCGTTTACAAATCAGTGAGGTGGAACTACGGTGCTCAAGTCCACCATAGCCATCTCCAACTGCTAAAACCTGAAAAAGATAACGATCCATTTTCGGAAGTTCGCCAAAAAATGAAACATGATGATCACAAATCGTCTTCAGATCGTCGCATAACCTGCTCAGGTCTGTCCTATGCTGACCGCTTATAACGACAGTATGCGGTACTTCAGCAATTTGGAAATGGGCATACGAAAACAGCCCCATCTCAACTGGATGGTCGATCAGTTCATCGTAGTTCTGTGCACGATAACTTCCAAATTCCAGAAAAACGGCCTCCGCAACCGTCATTGTGGTGGCCAGCCGCCAATCAAGATATTTCTCTCCGACCGGCCGTATGAATTCTACTGTGCAAGGCATGTGATCCTGACCCACTACCCTTAGAAACAGGCTTGTACCGGTTATGAAGGCCCTGGTTGTGTCCAGATATGCCCCTCTTACGGAAAGATCCCAGGCATAAACATCGTAAATGATCTGCAATGAATCTTCGCATGGCTCAATTTCCCAGGTCTGTTTATCGACCTTTACAGCCCTTAAAGAAGATTGGCCTGTAGCTGCTGATAAGGTGACAATATTCCGAGCAAAGTCCCGAATCATATAACTTCCCGGAATCCAGGCTGGAAGAGTGACCAGTTGCCCTTCTGGATCAGGCGTCGGAATGTCTAGCACAACCTGAAACAGATGAGCCTCTGGAGACTTAAGTTCAACCTTGTAGCGAATCATTCGTTTCATTTCACCTTGGTATCCGCCCCACCTGAAACAGAAATAATAACATTGTGAAGGGAAAGGAGCTGACCAAGGAGGGTCGAATGTTGTGGAGCACAGGGATGTGCTGGAACGACCTCTCCGGTCACACTGGCAGACCCCGTAAGTAAAAAGCCCTTGATCCCCAACAGGGGACCAAGGGCTTTTGAATTAAAGCCTGGCAGTGACCTACTTTCACATGGGGAGGCCCCACACTATCATCGGCGATACACCGTTTCACTTCTGAGTTCGAGATGGGATCAGGTGGTACCAGTGCTCTATGGCCGCCAGGCAAACTGGCTTGCTCGCGCAAATTCGGTTAGATCGCAGATAAGTCAATCTATAGTTTGGGTTGTTGCTTTGACCTACGCGCCCAAAGTGTTTGGGTGTTATATGGTCAAGCCTCACGGGCAATTAGTACTGGTTAGCTTCATCCATTACTGAACTTCCACACCCAGCCTATCAACGTTGTAGTCTTCAACGGCCCTTCAGGGACCTTAAAGGTCCAGTGAGATCTTATCTTGGGAGGGGCTTCCCGCTTAGATGCTTTCAGCGGTTATCCTGTCCGAACGTAGCTACCCGGCAGTGCCACTGGCGTGACAACCGGAACACCAGGGGTTCGTCCACTCCGGTCCTCTCGTACTAGGAGCAGCTTCCCTCAAATCTCAAACGCCCACGGCAGATAGGGACCGAACTGTCTCACGACGTTCTAAACCCAGCTCGCGTACCACTTTAAATGGCGAACAGCCATACCCTTGGGACCGACTTCAGCCCCAGGATGTGATGAGCCGACATCGAGGTGCCAAACGGTGCCGTCGATATGAACTCTTGGGCACCATCAGCCTGTTATCCCCGGAGTACCTTTTATCCGTTGAGCGATGGCCCTTCCATACAGAGCCACCGGATCACTAAGACCTACTTTCGTACCTGCTCGATGTGTCTATCTCGCAGTCAAGCACCCTTATGCCTTTGCACTCATTGCGCGATTTCCGACCGCGCTGAGGGTACCTTCGTGCTCCTCCGTTACTCTTTGGGAGGAGACCGCCCCAGTCAAACTACCCACCACACACTGTCCCTGACCCGGATAACGGGCCTAGGTTAGAACTTCAAACATACCAGGGTGGTATTTCAAGGATGGCTCCACCAAGACTGACGTCTCGGCTTCAAAGCCTCCCACCTATCCTACACAAGTAGGTTCAAAGTCCAGTGTGAAGCTGTAGTAAAGGTTCACGGGGTCTTTCCGTCTAGCCGCGGGTATGCGGCATCTTAACCGCAATTTCAATTTCACTGAGTCTCTGGTGGAGACAGCGTGGCCATCATTACGCCATTCGTGCAGGTCGGAACTTACCCGACAAGGAATTTCGCTACCTTAGGACCGTTATAGTTACGGCCGCCGTTTACCGGGGCTTCGATCAAGAGCTTCTCCGAAGATAACCCCATCAATTAACCTTCCGGCACCGGGCAGGCGTCACACCCTATACGTCCACTTTCGTGTTTGCAGAGTGCTATGTTTTTAGTAAACAGTTGCAGCCACCTGGTCACTGCGACCTCCTATAGCTCGACATGTAAATGCTTCACCTAGGAGGCGTACCTTCTCCCGAAGTTACGGTACTATTTTGCCTAGTTCCTTCACCAGAGTTCTCTCAAGCGCCTTGGGATTCTCACCCTGCCCACCTGTGTCGGTTTGGGGTACGGTCTCTTGTTACCTGAAGCTTAGAAGCTTTTCCTGGAAGCATGGCATCAATCACTTCACACCCAAAGGGTGCTTCGTCATCACGTCTCAGAATTGTGTCCCCGGATTTACCTAAGAACACTCCCTACTCGCTTAAACCGGGACAACCAACGCCCGGATGACCTAGCCTTCTCCGTCCCTCCATCGCAGTAACAAGAGGTGCAGGAATATTGACCTGCTTCCCATCGACTACGCATCTCTGCCTCGTCTTAGGGGCCGACTAACCCTGCGCCGATTAGCGTTGCGCAGGAAACCTTGGGCTTTCGGCGAGGGGGCCTCTCACCCCCTTTATCGTTACTCATGTCAGCATTCGCACTTCTGATACCTCCAGCAAACCTTACAGTTCACCTTCAACGGCCTACAGAACGCTCCTCTACCATGCAGAACAAGTCTGCATCCGCAGCTTCGGTACACATCTTAAGCCCCGTTAAATCTTCCGCGCAGGCCGACTCGACTAGTGAGCTATTACGCTTTCTTTAAAGGATGGCTGCTTCTAAGCCAACCTCCTAGCTGTCTATGCCTTCCCACATCGTTTCCCACTGAGATGTGATTTTGGGACCTTAGCTGGCGGTCTGGGTTGTTTCCCTTTTGACGACGGACGTTAGCACCCGCCGTCTGTCTCCCATGATTGCACTCACCGGTATTCGGAGTTTGCAACGGGTTGGTAAGTCGGGATGACCCCCTAGCCGTAACAGTGCTCTACCCCCGGTGGTGATACATGAGGCGCTACCTAAATAGCTTTCGAGGAGAACCAGCTATCTCCGGGCTTGATTAGCCTTTCACTCCTATCCACAGCTCATCCCCTCATTTTTCAACATAAGTGGGTTCGGGCCTCCAGTAGATGTTACTCCACCTTCACCCTGGCCATGGATAGATCGCCCGGTTTCGGGTCTACTCCCAGCAACTAATTCGCCCTATTAAGACTCGGTTTCCCTACGCCTCCCCTATTCGGTTAAGCTTGCTACTGAGAAGTAAGTCGCTGACCCATTATACAAAAGGTACGCCGTCATCCCGCACCTAAATTACTCTGGCATTTAGGCTATACAACACATCTCAGGTTCCAGTCCATTCCAGCCTCTACACACTTCTCTGGAATTTAGGTACGGGACAAGCCCCGTTCACCTTAGACTCTCTTTGATGCGTTGCATTAAATAACACTTCGCTCTTCCATCATGCTTTAGTTTATGTTCGCGATCCCTTGCTGACTTTAGCTCTACATAGGCTTCGTAGTAGACCAAGTTCCATTGATCTCCTTGCGTCGCCTTGTTTTCCCCCAGGTTGTGAGATTCCAATCGCTTTCTCAAATCTCTCGTACTACCCAGGTAAAACCGATCACTGCTTGTCTTTGACTGCAGCACATAAACATAGAACATTTCGATTTTGCCTTTGCGGGATTCATCCCGCACCTAAATTCCTTTTCAGATCACTTCACTTATCCACCTGGCACAATCTCTAAAAGCGTTGCAGCGCTTGCACCCAAAATAATTTAGGTGCGGGACTCCGACTGCTTGTACGCATACGGTTTCAGGTTCTATTTCACTCCCCTAAAAGGGGTTCTTTTCGCCTTTCCCTCACGGTACTGGTTCACTATCGGTCGGTAAGGAGTATTTAGCCTTGGAGGATGGTCCCCCCATGTTCAGACAGAGTTTCACGTGCTCCGCCTTACTCGATTTCACTGCTGAGTCATTTTCGTGTACGGGGCTGTCACCCTGTATCACCAGACTTTCCAGACTGTTCCACTAACTCATCAACAGCTTAAGGGCTGGTCCCCTTTCGCTCGCCGCTACTCAGGGAATCTCGGTTGATTTCTTTTCCTCCGGGTACTTAGATGTTTCAGTTCCCCGGGTTTGCCTCGTTAACCTATATATTCAGCTAACGATACCCAGCTTATGCTGGGTGGGTTTCCCCATTCGGAAATCCTCGGATCAAAGTCAGTTTGCCGACTCCCCGAGGCTTATCGCAAGCTACTACGTCCTTCATCGCCTCTTACCGCCTAGGCATCCACCATATGCGCTTATTCACTTGACCATATAACCCCAAATACTCTGGGGCGCTGGTATTGGTCTTCTCTCGTTTGAATGCAACATACCCGCATCCAAGTCTTTCAACCTGGACACTTCTATAGTTGCTCTCAATCACCACAACACTTATCTATGGCAATTGAAAGCTCTGCCTATCTACAATCTAATCCGAATTGTTAAAGAGCCTCACTTCGCAAATGCAAAGTGACTAACGACTGCGCTGGTCACTTCACACTCACTGGACACTTCGCCTCCGCTCACCAATCAGATGGTAATTGGTGGAGCCAGGGAGGATCGAACTCCCGACCTCCTGCGTGCAAGGCAGGCGCTCTCCCAGCTGAGCTATGGCCCCTTTTTGCTGGTCTTTTTGCCGTCATGCTGCGTTGCGCTTGTCGTTCGTTCGGTCACATACTGATGTATGCTCCCTCTCTCGCTCTGGCGCGCGCCTTGCCTGACAACAAAAATCCTGCGCAAAAACTTGCTTGGCCGACAACTCATCGAGCTGCGCCCGATGTTGCCTTACCCCAGGCTTCCCTGATAACTAAATTTCGCAGATCAAGGCGGAGGCTTGCGAAGCTTATAACAATAAGCGAGTAAGCCGACAACGCCGATATGCGGAATTTTGGTGGGTCTGGGTGGAGTTGAACCACCGACCTCACCCTTATCAGGGGTGCGCTCTAACCAACTGAGCTACAGACCCGTGT
>JACKMX010000002.1:897500-1050000 GCA_024235175.1 Chromatiaceae bacterium
CTTACTGCCTCCTCACGGCTATGGAAACGCTCAACGATCTCCATGCACAACCGCACTTTAGCATCCCTGGGATTGAGTCCAGCCTCCACATCAGCTTTTAATGTATTTACCTCAGAGAGAGGCAGAAAGCTGAGCAACTCGAAATATCGCCACATCAAATCATCCGAAATCGACATCAGCTTTCCAAACATGTCGTCCGGTTTGTCTGTGATACCAATGTAGTTATTAAGCGATTTAGACATCTTCTGAGCACCATCCAATCCCTCAAGAATAGGCATTGTCAGCGCAACTTGGGGCTCCTGGCCATAAATCTCCTGCAACTGGCGGCCCACCAAAAGGTTGAATTTCTGATCGGTACCTCCCAACTCCACATCGGCTTTCATCGCAACTGAGTCATAACCCTGCACCAACGGATAAAGAAACTCGTGGATGGAAATCGACTGTCCGCCTTTATAGCGCTTATTAAAATCGTCCCGCTCAAGCATGCGGGCCACGGTGTGCTTGGCAGAGAGCTGAATCATGTCAGCTGCGCTCATCTCCCCCATCCAAGACGAATTGAACAGCACAGTAGTTTTCTTTGGATCAAGAATCTTAAATACCTGATGCTCATAGGTCTTCGCATTCTCCAATATCTCGTCCCTGGAAAGAGGCGGCCGGGTGGCACTTTTTCCTGTGGGATCTCCGATCATGGCCGTAAAATCTCCGATCAGAAACATCACTTCATGCCCAAGATCCTGAAATTGGCGAAGTTTATTGATAAGTACCGTGTGCCCGAGGTGAAGATCCGGTGCAGTCGGGTCAAAACCGGCTTTGATCTTTAGAGGCCTGCCTCTTTCAAGCTTCCTGATCAACGCCTCTTCCAGCATTATTTCATCTGCACCGCGCCGGATGAGCTCCATTGCCTCTGCGGTTGATACCATGACCTACCTCTCAAACTGCATTACAAGGGCGCCCAATTTACAGTAAGGAACTGAAAAAGTAACTAACAACACCCACACCCCGCCCCCCCATTCCGACTAATGGAAATGACGAAATCGGGATTAATTTAAATAAACCGCATTAAAATGTAGGAATCAGATGCCTTTTGGTACATAATTGTCCGAATTTCTAAGCTATTAGCGTGGTTACATGACAAAAGACTATAGGCTTCACAACAATACGGGAAACCGGAAGATGCTCAGACGTTTCCGCAGACATATAACATATTCATTGATTGTTCTGGGTTTTGGGGCTGCGATTTATGCCATACCTGGATACCGGTCCCCAGATAATGATACAGGGAATGCGGTAATAAATACCGGCAATCTCACTGAGGAACGTATTACGCTTGCGCTTCCAGTCCTGAAAGAGAGTGAGTCCGTGCTTGAAGACACTGGCATGAGCAAAGACGCAGACTCGCCACTGACAACCGTACCTGTTCTCGTCCAGGAAGATTCCACATCATCCACAGACAGCACTCTGACAACAACGTTGCCGGAGAATGAAGTAGCGTCAGATAATCCAATATCCGCTTCCGAGTCAATCGACGAAAATAGTAAAAGTGCAGAAGAAGATACTCTGGCAAACTCCCAAGATGATTCGCAGCAGAACACCCTTTTGGAAAACGAGGTCCGCTGGCTTAAAGAAAAAGTAAAAAAGGGCGATTCCATTTCCAGAATTTTTTCCAGATTGAATCTTTCGGCCAGCCTCCTGCATCGGATCCTGAACAGTAGTGATGAGGCAAAACAGCTGGCAAGCATAAGACCGGGGGAGATGCTGAAGGTAAAGATCGATGGAGAGGGAAATTTTCTTGGACTCATTCTTGAGCGCAACGCCATAAAGAGCCTGAACATTCAAGCAAAAGATGGTGATTTCCACACCCGAACCGTAGAGCGGGGTCTGGAAACACGAATTGCAAGTGCGTCAGGCACGATTACCAACTCTCTTTACGAAAGCGCACAGCGAACCGGTCTTTCAGATCAGTTGATTATGGAACTGGCCAATATTTTTGGTTGGGATATCGATTTCGCGCTGGAAATTCGGGCCGGTGATCAATTCAGTCTGATTTATGAAGATGAGTATCTCGACGGTGAGTTATATGGAAACGGCTCTATACTGGCAGCCGAATTTGTTAACCGGGGAACCGTATTTCGAGCGCTCCGCTACGAGGACAAAACTGGCAATACTAATTATTTCTCCCCGGATGGACACAGTATGAGGAAGGCATTCCTGCGCGCTCCTGTTGATTTCCGGCGTATCTCTTCGCGCTTTACTAAAGCCAGATGGCATCCCGTGTTGGGTAAAAAACGTCCTCACAAAGGTGTTGACTATGCGGCAGCAATTGGCACCCCGATCAAGGCGGCTGGAGACGGACGGGTGATATTTAGGGGACGCAAAGGCGGCTACGGTAATACTGTTATTATCCAGCATGGCAGCCAGTACACCACTCTTTACGGACATATGTCTAGCTTCAAGAGTTCAGTAAAGAGTGGGAGTAGAGTCAAGCAGGGGCAAACCATTGGGTACGTCGGAAAAAGTGGTTTAGCAACCGGACCTCACCTGCACTATGAGTTCAGGGTAAACGGTACTCATCGCAATCCGCTCACCGTAAAAATTCCGGCTGCTTCCCCTATCAACGCTCAATATAAAGCTGATTTCGAGAAAAAAAGCAAACCACTACTTGCACAACTGGATTTAATATCCAGGACACAGGTGGCAACTGCAGAGTAGCCAGCATAATTCCAAGGGTGAGTTCAGATTTTTTCATCGGTTTGATGTCTGGTACCAGTCTGGACGGCATAGATGCCGTGTTGGTAGATTTTTCCAATAAAAATCATAGAGTGGTGGGCTTCCATTATTGCCCCTGGCCAGAGGAAATAGCGACACGAATCAGAGAACTTAATCTTCCAGGCCAGAATGAGATTGACCGTTTGGGGGAGCTGGACTTAGATGTGGCTGATGCATTTGCGGTTAGCACTACTCAACTGTTGGAAAAAGTTTCAATCGACCCAGCCCAGATCAGGGCAATTGGATCTCATGGCCAAACGATTCGCCACCGGCCAAACTTCAGCAATCCATTTACCTTACAGATCGGCGACCCAAACCGGATCGCAGAAAAGACCGGGATCTGTGTCGTATCGGATTTCCGCCGAAGAGATATGGCTGCGGGTGGTCAGGGAGCACCTTTGGTACCGGCGTACCATGCGGCCGTGTTCTCCGAATCCGGTGAGCCGCGCGTCATCCTAAACATCGGCGGAATCGCTAACATCACATTTCTCCCCGCTGATCCCGAAGCCCAAATTCTGGGTTTTGATACGGGGCCGGGAAATACATTGATCAATACCTGGATTTATAAAAATCTGGGCAAGCGTTATGACCATAATGGTGAGTGGGCAGGAGGAGGGGAATTAGTCCCGGATCTACTTGAAGATCTGATATCAGACCCCTATTTTACCGCCCCAATTCCAAAGACCACTGGCCCCGAATATTTCAGCCAATCCTGGTTGGAAGAGCACCTTCAGAGACATAACGCATCACCCCGAGACATTCAAACAACTCTCACTGCATTGACTGCTGAGAGCATCACCGATGCAATATTCAGACACGCTCCTAATTGCAGCCGTGTAATCGTTTGCGGAGGTGGGGTTCACAACAAAGTACTGATGGGATACCTGGAAGAAAGACTTGAAGCCATTCCGATTGAATCCAGCCAGGTATACGGTATCGATCCGGAACTGGTGGAATCCATCACCTTCGCCTGGCTCGCCAGGCAGACGTTAAATGGACTCTGCGGGAACCTGCCAACCGTAACCGGTGCCAGACACCAGGTAATACTCGGCGGTATCTATGCCGGCCATTTTAGGACCTAGCCTTAGGAGGGTTTGGCGGGCACGATGTCCCGGCTGAAGGAGGCTAGAAGCTTCTCCAAACCATATGGTGAGACAATTTCTATTAATTACTCCGTCTATACTGAGAACGAAGAACCGCAGCCACATGTAGTGGAAGCGTTTGGATTACGAATCACGAATTGGGAGCCCTGCAAACCCTCTGTGTAGTCAACCTCTGCACCGCCAAGATACTGCAGGCTCATTGGATCTATCAGCAGCGTGACACCATCGGTAACTACCTTGGAATCACCCTCTTTCACCTCCTCATCAAAGGTAAATCCATATTGAAATCCGGAACACCCCCCGCCCTGAATGTAGATTCTGAGCATGAGATCTGGATTCCCCTCCTCGGCTATCAGAGCGGAGACTTTGGACGCCGCCGCAGAGGTAAATACCAATGGGACTTCAGCTTCTGCAATGTTCATATTTGATGTCCTGGATTTGTCTGTGCTGTTTTCAACAATTATATAAAGATATTATTATGCTTTTCATACTGGATTAGTCAACTATTTCACTGTGCTCTCTCAGTTTGAGGCTCGCGCCCTACTGATTGTGAATTCCCATCTTCCAGATCTTTACCATTTCCAGGTCCACCATCATGTTCAAGCCGCGGGGGAAGCACCTCGCCATCTTCCACATAGACAAGTTGGCCGTTGACCTCGGCCCCCATCTCCATTTCCAGCAATTTATAGTAGAGCGTTCCAGACACCCTTGCGTTTGCAGCAAGCTCAACCCGACCGCTGGCCAGAACATCCCCAACAACACTGCCATTGAGAATAACATTGGGCACCCTGACATCACCCTCCACAACACCTGTATCACTTAAAATAAACGTGGATTTCTCATCCTGCTCCGCAAGGACATCTCCATGAATAGTGCCGTCTACATGGATCCCTCCTGCGAATTGGATACTCCCCTGGATAACTGTTCCCACGCCAATCACCGTTGTAATCCTTGGTACCCGGAAACGATTTTTTCGTCCAATCATAGTTTGATTTATCCCTTGACCACCCAGTCGAAGCGCTGTTTAACATCGGGCTGGTCCTTACCGCCCGGCTTAACCTCAACGATCACTTTCAGCGGCTTGAAACTGTCAGGAAGTTGAATTACTCCCTCAATATCCTGGAACTGCTTGAAACGGACCTTGATCCGCTCCGTTTTCTCTTTCGTGAGTTCCCGTAGGGGCAACCATGCGGGCTCACCGTCCTGCAATCCATCTACCGCCAGGAATGCCCAACCAGAAGCAATTTCTCCATTGTTTACCGACTGGGTAACCGTGAATCGGTATTGGAACTCGCCTTCTGCAGACCCCTTTTTCAACGAGAAGCGCTGTATCTGCACTCCCTCCCGGTCGTCTTTGGCGGACACCATACTGCGTAGAAAGATTAACTCTTCATCCAGCTGCAAACGCTCCTGTTGGTAGCTTTTCAACTCCTCCCTTACCTGACGAACCGCTTCCTGATCGATCTGGCTGGAACTTTCCAATACCGCAATCTTTTCTGCTGAAGCAGCTCGATCACGCTCGAGCTCATCGATTCGGTCTTTTTGATACTTGATTACCTCCCGAATCTCTTGTGAATTTAGGTTCTCCTGGAAACGGTTTGCAAAAAATCCGAGAGCTGCCATGCCACACATCAGAACCAATATGAGTATCCAGCGTAAGGAGCGATAACCCTGAGCCTGCACGATCCTGGGTGTAGAATACTTCATTACCGGGACTCCGACACTGTCACGGCAATAACGCCAATGAATCCAGGCCGGCGCGTTCGTCTAAACCCAACATCAGGTTCATATTCTGGACAGCCTGTCCCGCGGCACCCTTTACCAGATTATCAATGACCGACAACACCACCAGGGTATCGCCATCCTGCGGACGGTGTATGGCTACCCGACACTCGTTGCTACCACGGACGCTTCTGGTTTCAGGATGAGAGCCAGGCGGCAGCACGTCTACAAAAGGCTCGTGCTGATAACGTTCTTCATATAGCTTCTGGTAATCTGCCACCCCGGTAATCCGGGCATAAAGCGTTGCATGGATACCCCGGACCATTGGCACCAGATGGGGGACAAATGTAAGACCGATTTTCTGTCGGGATGCGCTTGAGAGATTCTGGAGGATTTCCGGGAGATGACGATGCCCAGGTACCCCATAAGCCTTAAAACTCTCCCCTACCTCCCCCATCAACATATCCACGCTTGCGCCTCGACCGGCACCGCTGACACCCGACTTACAATCCGCAATCAGATTTTCCGTTGAAACCAATCCTTGTTCCAAAAGTGGCAGAAAACCGAGTGTGGCAGCGGTAACGTAACAACCGGGATTTGCTACCAACTGCGCCGTTTTCACTGCCTGCCTGTTTACCTCGGGCAGGCCGTAGACGGCCGATTTCACAAGCGCAGGGCAGGAATGCGGCATTCCATACCATTTCTCCCAAAGTGCGACATCCTTGATTCTGAAATCCGCCGCCAGATCTATAACACGCGTACCTGCTGCAATCAATTCTGGTACCTGTTTCATGGCGGTACCGTTAGGCGTGGCGTAAAACACAAGGTCACAGCGTTTCAGGAGAGCCACATCAGGCTCGGAAAAACAGAGGTCTACTCTACCACGCAGATTGGGAAAGAGATCGGAAACGGGCCTTCCCGCTTCCGCGCGTGAAGTAATGACCGACAGCTCAACATCAGGATGACCCTTAAGGAGGCGGAGCAACTCAACACCCGTGTATCCCGTTCCACCGACTATAGCAACCTTCTTCCTCGCCATTTCCCACTCCGAAAACGCAGCCAGAACAACTGGACCATGCATAAAATGCGTCAGATTATAACAAGGCCCACCCCAAAAAAGCTAAAGCGCCATGCTACACTTCGTGCTGCTGATTCCTCGGACCCCACATCAGGAAAGCTGACAGACTATGGACCCGATACAAATCATATCCCTGACACTGGGCGCCGCCTGGGCATCGGGCATCAATCTGTACGCCGCCGTATTGGTGCTCGGTTATCTCGGTGTGACCGGGGAGATTTTTCTGCCTCCCGAGCTACAGATTCTTACCAACCCTCTAGTGCTCGGTGCAGCGGCACTGATGTATCCCATTCATTGCATAAATTCTGACGAAAACGGAATCAAGCTACTTGTTTGAGCACATCCAAATAATGCAACAACTCGGATTTGACAGCTGGATTAACGCTCATCGTCAAAGTCAAGGTCCCTTGAGGCCTGGTCAGCCGTCCGGCTCGCTGAATCAGTTGACGCCGCAGAGTGCCGAGCCGTGTAAAGTGCCACAGCGGTGCACGTCGTTCAGTGGTAGCGCATTGCTGTTCGTTGGTGAGCATCTGCATTTCCCGGTTGAGGTTATGCACCAACATCGCTGCCAGTACAAACACCTGATTCCCCGCTTGTCTTCGGGTCGGAACATAGTCCATCTGGGTCTGCGACTTCAACTCAGCGAAAATACCCTCCTGGGCACCGCGGCCGTTGTGATAGCGCAACACTTTTCTGGCACTGAGACGCTTATTGGTGATGATCACCTTGAAGTCGTGGCCGTATTCATAGGGGATGAACAGATCCAGTTGAATCGGTTCCTTATACTGTTTCCGGTTTCCGGTACGGATAAAGAGAAAACGCTGTTTTGTGTGCCATTTTTTAGGTTTCCAGCGGTGCTCGAAAAAATCACATCGATCACCCAAGCGATGCCAGCGTTTCCGCCGTTCTATCATGCCCTTGAGTTCGGTGAAACGCTCAAAGGGCACACTGATGCTGAATTCAACGCCTTCGGCATTGAGCATGCCGATGATGGCATCCGAGAAGAAGGCGCTATCCATCCGTACTTCAATTTTGGCCCTGGGCAGAACAGCGCGTATTTCCTGGACACATTCCAGGATGAATGCCTGGGCGCCGTTGGAGTCATGCACATTACCGGGACGATGCCAAACATCGAATACTTGGCCGGTCTGCGCCAATGTGCAGAACAGCGGATAGTAGCTGCGTTGCCCCTTCTTCTTGCGGTTGAAACCCACCGCCGTGCCTTCGGCGAAACGACCGGTGGCGAGTACCGAGCCGTCGAAATCCAAGGTAATCCGTGCCAGGCCAAGATCATCAAGGCGTTGCAGAACCTGTTGCCTGTTGAGTCGGCGCAGCTTGTCCACGCTGCGGCTGTCCATCCCCGCCAGCGTACGGCTGACCGTCGCGACATCCGGCAGACGAGCGATTCCCAACAGACGGCGCACCATGGGGTCATCCTTGTAGTAACGCATATCCTGAAGTCGCCGGTATCCCAGCAGAAGATGGACGATCAGCAGCAGTACGGTGAGACCATGACCAAAGATTGGGCTGACCTTCAGATGCCGGAAACAGCCCGTGAGTTGTTCTTTCAATCCGAGCCGATTGAACAACGCTTGAAACAGGACCAGACCGGCAAAAGAGCTCAGGCGTTGGTCTTCGAATCGAATCTCGGGAATGCGATGTGTTTTGCGATGAACGCTGGCTTTGCTACACTTCATCCAAACGGTCTCCGTTGGTTCATTGGTTTGGTGTGGTGCCTCCAATTTTACCAACTCAGGGATCGTTTTTTTATTGCTGAACGCCATTTTGTCGCATCATTTTTTGGTATTTTCTGGATCGCACTATTGGTGAACTCCAGCTACAAGCGTATGACGTCCAGCACAGCGCGTAGATAAATGGGTTCGCGTAGTTTTTGACGCATTTTTTATGCAACTAACGGGGTATGTAATTGAATTTTTTGCCGATAAGATACCAGGCATGGATTCTGGCTGGGATCTTGTTCACACTTTCATCCGAATTCCCGCCGGAGCAGCTCTTGCCGCGGGGATGGCCCAGGGACTGGATATAAGTTCAGGCGCGGAGTTCGCCGCACTATTGGTGGGTGGTGGAGTTGCAGCCACCAGCCACACAGCGAAAGCCGGCTCGCGCATGCTTATCAACACCTCACCTGAACCAATCAGCAACTGGAGCGCTTCAATCGCCGAGGACATTGCAGTTGTGGGCGGGCTTTGGGCATCGCTTCAGTATCCGTGGATCTTTGTGGCGGGGCTGGTGCTCTTCCTGCTGTTGGTGGCCTGGTTGTTGCCCAGAATCTGGAGAGCACTGAAACAGGCCCTTTGTGTTCTGCGTAACCTCTTTAAAGGCAGGAACGCTGTCAGCCACGAAATTGCGAACGCAGATGACCATAAGGCCGACATATTGCGCGCTCTTTACCAGGACTCAGCGGAGAAAAACCGATAGCCACAATCTGCTACCCATTGCCAAATCCCTAAGAAGGGGAGACCGTCTTCAATGTTGATACTCTGGCTCAAAGCCTTCCACATCATTTTTCTGGTTTCGTGGTATGCAGGACTCTTCTATCTGCCGCGACTGTTCGTCCATCATGCCTTGTCGGAAGACGCACAAACACGTGAACGCCTGGAAATCATGGAACGCAAACTGTATTGGTTCATCACTCCCTGGGCGGTACTGACAATAGTCTTCGGTTTTCTTCTGGTGGGTTTTTACGGCTGGGAAGCGTTCAAAGCCATGTACTGGCTGCACCTGAAAATCACGCTGGTAGTACCCTTGGTAATTTTCCATATATGGTGTGGAAAACTGATGATCGCCTTTCGTGACGGTCCCAATCCTCACAGCCACATCTGGTTCAGATGGTTCAACGAGTTCCCGCTTCTGATCCTGGTCGCAGTGGTCCTGTTGGTTGTACTTAAGCCTTTCTAAAATCTGATACTTTCCTGGTATTGGATTGTTGTGACATAGTTTGGATAAAAAAAACCGCGGAAGGCGTTCTCTATTGCCAACCGCGGTTTTTACTTCGATTTGCCAGACAATCAGGCGCAACCCCCGCCCTGTGAGGAAGAGGAGCCGCAGCTGCCACAGCCACCACCTGCCGATCTCTGGGGCAGATTATTGAAAACGAAGCTGGCCGCACCATCTTCACGATCGATAAAATCTATCTCAACGCCGCGCAGATGCTCCATTGTCATATCGTCAACGATGACGTCGAAGCCTTCGCACGCAAGTACCATATCGTTACCGTTGAGCTGATCGGTAAATGTCATTCCAAAACTGATACCGCTGCAACCTCCAGCCGTAGCGTATACCCGCACTCCCTTTATATCATCCTCCACCTGCTGCACGAGCTCAGCCATTTTAGCTTGCGCCGGACCGGAAAGAGTGAGATCACTGGTGCTCAGAACATTCATCGCGGACTCGCTCATACTTGATACACTCCAAAAAGCTTAAAATGAACAGTATACTATATTGGTTAAATATAAACTTAAATACTTCCAAAGCGCGCTGGCAATATCGCCCTCCTCAGGTTGCCACCCGGAATCCGCACGGATCCTGATGTCCCAGAGAGGCAGGCAAGTTTAAAAATCAGAGCTGATTCTGGCTTTTCAGTTCGTACAGATGACGTTCCGCATCCAACAAATGCTGGCCCCAATGCAGATGGTAACCACAACGCCAATCATCCAGCGCTTTTCCAGGCTCCATTGTCATTAATTTGAGGCCATGTTTCAGCTCGCAGTATATGTCGGTCAGATCGTCAGCAAGGCTTCCACTCATGCTCTGCCCATCATGAGCCACATCAAACTGCATCCAATATCCGTCGCGGTTGCCCAGCATTTCTCGTAATTCCGCAAAAAGCTCAAACCGTGCATCAAGATCGGGGCTCATCGAGTGATCCAGTACATTCGCATCCCCCAATGCCGCAATCGCGGCATGCAGCCTGGGTAGGATGGAGGCCATCTCTTCCAGCCAACTGCCGTCATTTGCATCCGCTTTTTCAATCAGTCTGCAGTAGTCCTCTGCAACCGCAGCCATTTCAATGGCGGTTGGACTCATAATTTCCCCCTTGCCAGTGAGGTCTAAGCACTAATTTTCACGTCTCCTATTGTAGTCGAGAATCGTGACATTGGTGAGAAACAGAGTGCGCCAGGACAGTTAAATGCAACTATGTGGGATAAAATGCACTCTTTTCTTTTACTCGAGTATAAGTAATCGATATGACAATTCCTGTAGTACTCACAATTTCCGGCCACGACCCAACCGGCGGCGCCGGTATTCAGGCGGATAGCGAAGCCATTGTCGCAGTGGGATGCAGGGCAACCAGTGCAGTGACCTGCCTGACGGTCCAGAACACAGCAAACGTTCTCCAGGTGTTTCCTTCCCCACCCAAGCTGTTGGAAAACCAGATTAGAACGCTTCTCGACGACATGCCTGTTGCCGCAATTAAAATTGGACTGATCCCCGACATGGCCATCCTTTTGGTAATTTCCAGGTTGCTGAGGGACCATCCCGATATTCCGACCGTGTTGGATCCGGTGCTGGCCAGCGGCGATGGTACCAACCTTACCGGAGACCTATTGCTCGCCGGAATAAATAAACATCTGCTGCCAAAAGTAACTCTGATCACTCCCAACTCCATCGAAGCGCGAAGGTTGAGCGGGGCCCGCCTGCTCGATCAGTGTGGTCAACAGTTGTTGTCAAAGGGGTGCGGTGCCGTATTGATCACAGGAACCCATGAAACCGGCAGAAAAGTGATCAACCGATTGTATTTGCCCGGAACCAGAGTAATCACCAGCAGTTGGCCCCGCCTGGAGGGAAGTTATCATGGCTCGGGCTGCACTCTGGCCTCTGCCGTAGCGGCATTCATCGCCAGCGGAGACCGGCTGAAAACTGCGGTGCAACGGGCGTTGGAATACACCTGGACTTCACTCACGCACGGCGATCGACCCGGAAAAGGGCAGCTGCTCCCCGATAGACTTTTCGCCCTGCGGCACCTTGAAGTATCCGATTCATGAATCAACCTGTTTTCAGGGGATTGTATGCGATCACCGACAACCACCTCATCCCACCGGAAAGCATGCTGATGCAAGTGGAGAAGGCGCTAACCGGAGGTGCGCGAATGCTCCAGTATCGTGATAAAAGCAGTGATTTCCAGGTAAAAAAAATGCAGGCCGAAGGTCTGCTTAAACTTTGCCGTAAAGCCGCTATACCGTTGATTATCAACGATGATGTTGAATTGGCCCAGTGCATCGGTGCCGACGGCGTTCACTTGGGCAGGGAGGATCCCCAGCTGGAGTCAAGCCGGCACATACTGGGTCCGAAAGCGATAATCGGGATCTCCTGCTACAACGATTTTGAGCTTGCTCTGCGCGCCGAGCAATCAGGCGCGAATTATGTTGCTTTCGGGCGTTTCTTCGCCTCAACCACCAAACCCCGTGCGGTTGCCGCGAGCATCGACCTGCTCCGCCGTGCCAGAAGGGAACTGAAAATCCCCACTGTTGCCATTGGAGGTATAACGCCGGAAAATGGTGGTGCATTGGTTGCTGCGGGCGCAGATATGCTCGCAGTAATTCATGGTGTCTTCGGGCAGCCGGATATCCGGACAGCCTGCGCACGGTTCAATCGACTCTTTTCAGATTCAGGGGATGCTCCGCTATGACTGGTACCCACGAACGTTTCCTCCAGGCACAACAACACATACCCGGAGGGGTAAACTCACCGGTCCGGGCATTCAAAGGGGTTGGTGGTGATCCTGTCTTCTTCGACCATGCCAGCGGGCCTTTTGTTTTCGATCCGGATGGCAAGAGATATATCGATTATGTCGCCTCCTGGGGACCGATGATTCTCGGACATGCTCACCCTGCAGTGATCGCAGCTGTCGGTGAGACGATAAAAAAGGGGCTCTCCTTCGGAGCGCCGACAGAGATCGAGACCCGCATGGCTGACCGTGTTTGCGAGTTGATGCCCTCTTTGGAACTGGTGCGTATGGTCAGCTCGGGGACTGAAGCCACCATGAGCGCCATCCGCCTTGCCAGGGGCTATACCGGTCGTGACAAAATTGTCAAATTCGAAGGCTGCTATCATGGCCATTCAGACTCGTTGTTGGTGAAAGCGGGCTCGGGCATGCTGACACTTGGAGAGCCCAGTTCACCCGGCGTACCCGCAGCACTGGCTGAAATGACCGTTACGCTCAGTTTCAATGACCTGGGGCAGGTGCAGGAGACCTTCGGCCGGATCGGGGAACAGATCGCCTGCATCATCGTGGAGCCTGTTGCCGGCAACATGAACTGCATCCCTCCTCTGCCTGGTTTTCTGGAAGGTCTGCGCGAACTCTGCGACCGCTATGGCACCTTGCTCATTCTGGATGAAGTGATGACAGGGTTCCGGGTTTCGCTCGGCGGTGCCCAGGGTTACTACAGGATAAAACCTGACCTGACCACTTTGGGCAAGATTATCGGTGGCGGCATGCCAGTGGGCGCCTTTGGTGGAAAACGTGAAATCATGGAGAAGATCTCGCCACTTGGACCGGTTTATCAGGCCGGAACACTATCCGGTAACCCGGTCGCGATGGCGGCCGGCCTGATCACGCTGGAGCTGATATCGGCTCAGGGTTTTTACGAATCGCTCACAGAGAAGACCCGGCAGTTGGTGACCGGGGTGACGGATCAGGCGGCAAAGTTCGGTATTCCGTTGACCAGCAATCAGGCAGGAGCCATGTTCGGTATATTCTTTACCGACGCGGAGCAGGTTACCAACTTTGCCCAGGCGACTGCCTGCGACCAGGAACGGTTCAAGCGATTCTTTCATGCCATGCTCAGACGGGGCATTTATCTGGCTCCCTCTGCATTCGAAGCTGGATTTGTCTCATCCGCCCACAGTGACGCCGAGATCAGCGCAACGATTGAGGCAGCAGGAGAGGCGTTCGCCGAAATAGGCTGATGTTCAAATTGACTGGCGACCCGGTGTGTCGACCCGTGATTCCTGAACCCGAAGACAGCTACGGTAAGGTTGAGAACACACCGACGGCACTGTCGGCTCTCTCCGGGTGACAGAACTCTTCCAGCAACTGCTCGACTGGGTGGCACTGCATCCCCACTGGTCGAGCGCATTGATATTTCTTATCTCCATGGCTGAGTCCCTGGCGATCATTGGCCTGATCGTTCCCGGAGTGGCGATAATGTTTGGAATCGGTGCAATGATCGGGGCCGGCTCCATCGAATTCGGATCCGCTGTGAGTTGGGCGGTGGCGGGGGCAGTCGCCGGAGATGGATTGAGCTTCTGGCTGGGGCGCCTTTATAAGGAGCGTCTCAAGGAGATCTGGCCCTTTACCCGATATCCCGAAAGCCTGACCCGGGGTGTTCAGTTTTTCCAAAAGTATGGGGGCAAAAGCGTCGCTATTGGTCGCTTTTTCGGCCCTGTCAGGGCAGTTATCCCGCTGGTTGCGGGCATGATGGGAATGCAGCCCTGGCGATTCGCGCTGGCGAACATTCTCTCCGCACTTGCCTGGGCGCCCGCCTACTTGCTGCCCGGCATGGTATTCGGCACCTCCCTGATGCTGGCGTCTGAAGTTGCCTTCAGGCTGGTTACGGTCATACTGCTGCTGGTATTCATCGTCTGGTTCATTGTCTTGCTGGTGCACCGTATTTTCCTGGTGCTCTCTCCCAGGGCCTCCCGGCTGCTGCACGCTTTTCTTGGCTGGGGTCATCGCCATCCCATGCTGGAAGGCATTGCGGGCGCTCTGGCCGATCCACAGCATCCCGAGGCCAGGGGGCTGTCGGTCCTGGCAACACTACTGCTTCTGACATCTGCCCTGTTCACCCTGATCACCGGATGGAGCCTGACAGATGGGGCGCACTCCGGTATCAATTACACGGTTCTGGAGACATTGCAAAGCCTGCGCACTCCCTGGATGGATCATCTGATGGTCTTCATTACAGGATTGGCTGACCTGGAATCGATAGCGCTGCTTTTCGTAATGGTGCTTACATACCTCCTTTGGAACGGTGATAGACGTGCCTTACTTTACTGGCTGGCAGCGGCAGCTTTTGCGTTGGTGGCAGGACCGCTGTTGAAATACGGCTTTCAGATTCCACGCCCGGATATAATTGCGCAAGCGGGTGCAAGTTACGCGTTTCCAAGCGGGCACACGCTCTGGGCTGTGGTCATGTACGGGTTTCTTTCTGTCCTGGCGGCGCGCTCGCTTACTCTGCGCTGGCGATGGATACCCTACAGCGTCGCAGGCCTGCTCACTACAAGCATTGCAATATCGAGACTCTATCTCGGCATGCACTGGCTCTCTGATGTTCTCGGCAGTATCGCACTCGGACTGGCATGGATTTCCGCACTGGGAATTGCCTACAACCGACACGCAGCTGGCGTGGAAGATCGTATGCCGATAGCAGTTGGATTGTGCGCCATCCTGCTCATGCCAGTGGTGCAGCTGCTCTATTCACATGAGGATAAGTTCCAGTACTACACGCCTGTCAGATCATTTATCGAAACGCCCGAAACCCAGTGGTGGAAATACAGCTGGCAGGAACTGCCGCAAGAGCGTCAGGACACCCGTAAGCGTTTGGAGCACAAGCTAAGGCTGCAGTATGCAGGCACGCTCGAAAGCTTCGAATCCATATTGGCAACAACTGGATGGCGAAAAGCAGAGCCTCTGAGTTGGGAAAAGATAATAAGACTGTTCTCCCCCAGCCTTGGCCTCCAGGAACTCCCGATATTTCCCCAAGTTCACGACGGCAGCCACGAATCACTCAGAATGGAAAAGAGGCTGCCCGAAGATCGCCGGCTGGTGCTGCGCCTCTGGCCTGCCTATGTCAGCCTGACACCCAACGGAAAGCAGTTGTGGATTGGGCTGGTAAGTGAACAACAGAAAGTAGTGATTCTAAACACCATCTCTTTTGCTGCGACTGCCGGATCGGAGCAGGGCGCCTTCGCTCAGATCGTATTGGATACTACCGGAAGGTTAAGCCAGCGTGTGACCGAGACAGGCGTCCTACTGTTACGGAGTCCCGAAGTGGCACCAAATTGAAACAGAGCCGCGAGTCCGATCATCACGGTATCTGGTGGTTGTAAAAAGACTCTGTAAGGGCAGCGTTTCTTTCGGTGCAGCTTCTCCGCTGCCTGCAGTGGCGGATCTCAATCGGATGAATCAGGAATCTCTGACAACTCTCCCCAGCGCCGGAGAAGCTGATGCTCTATGGAGAGATGATCCAAAACCCTCGCCACCATAAAATCGACCAGCTCTGCAACGCTCTGCGGGCGCTGGTAGAAGCCCGGACTGGCCGGCATGATGGTCACGCCCAGACGGGAGAGCCTGAGCATCTGCTCAAGATGAATGGGGGATAACGGCGTCTCCCTGATCATCAGAATCAACCTACGCTGCTCCTTCAGCATCACATCAGCGGCGCGTTCGATCAGGTTATTGCTCGCACCGCAGGCAATGGCCGACAGGGTACCTGTAGAACAGGGAGCAACAACCATGGCCTCTGGGGCGCCCGTACCACTCGCTACCGGCGCGGTCCACTGCTCCCGTCCAAATACCCGCAGTTGCTCCGGTGCCGCACCAAATCTTTCGCCCAACAGCTGTTCCGCGATTGCTGACTGAGCAGGTATCGAGAGGTCACTTTCCAGTGACATCACAACCCGTGCAGCCTTGGAAATCATCAGGTACACCCTGCATTGAGCCTGCAGCAGACACTCCAGCAGCCTTAGGCCGTAACCGGTCCCGGATGCGCCGGTAATTGCGAGGGAGATTGTCTGTCTGCCTGCGCTCATGAACGCACTGCTCCGATCTTATCCAGCGCGTCCAGCAGACGCTGATGGATACCTTCGAAGCCGCCATTACTCATCACCAGCACATGATCACCGGCTGTGGCATTGGCTGCCACATGAGAGACAATTGTCTCTACGCTGTCCGACACCACCACTCGCTCACCCATGGGCGCAAAGATCTCAGCCGCATTCCAATCCAGATTGTTGGGGGAGTAGACCAGCACCAGGTCCGCTTCATCCAGGGCAAGCGGAAGACGGGAGGCATGCACCCCCATGCGCATGGTATTTGATCTGGGCTCCAGGATCGCTATTATCCTGGTCCCGGACCCAACCTGGGCGCGCAAGCCCTGCACGGTTGTTTCGATGGCGGTGGGATGGTGAGCAAAGTCGTCGTAAACACGAACACCGGCCGCCACGCCACGCAGTTCCATCCGCCTTTTTACGTTGAGAAAACCAGTCATCGACCGGATCGCCTGCTGCGGTTGGACTCCTGCGTGGCGGGCAGCCGCGACAGCGGCCAGTGCATTGCTGATATTGTGGCGGCCGGACAACCCCCACTCCACGCGCCCCTGCGGGCACTGCTCGAACCAGACGTCGAACGCCCCGCCCGCCGGAGTGGCATCCTTCGGATGCCAGTGGGCGCCTCCATCGGCAATGGAAAAGCGTTCCAGCCTGGTCCAACAGCCCATCGACAACATCTCGTCCATAACCGGCTCTCCGGCAGGTGCGATGATCAAGCCGGATGCCGGCACGGTGCGTACGAGGTGGTGAAACTGGCGCTGTATCATCTTCAGATCATCGAATATGTCGGCATGATCGAACTCCAGATTATTCAGTATCAGCGTTCGTGGCCGGTAATGAACGAATTTGGACCGCTTGTCGAAGAAAGCGGTATCGTATTCGTCTGCTTCGACGACAAAATACGGCGCCTTGCCCAGTCTGGCCGATATCCCGAAGTTCTCAGGCACGCCCCCAATCAGAAAACCCGGCGACAGCCCAGCCTCTTCCAGAATCCAAGTCAATAGGCTGGCGGTGCTGGTTTTGCCATGTGTACCTGCCACCGCCAATACCCAGCGTCCCTGCAGTACATGTTCCGCCAGCCACTGCGGCCCGGATGAGTAAGGCAATCCTTTGTCCAGCATGTGCTCCACCGCCGGATTCCCGCGGGACATTGCGTTTCCCACCACAACGTAATCCGGCGCTGGTTGCAGATGCTCCGGTGCATAGCCTGTCATCAACTGAATACCTGCCGCTTCCAGCTGGGTACTCATCGGCGGATAGACATTTGCATCGGACCCGCTTACCCGATGGCCCAAAGCCCGCGCCAGAAGCGCGACCCCCCCCATGAAGGTACCGCAGATTCCCAGGATATGGATATGCATATCAGGCCGCCGTAAACAGAGTCTGAATGATGTAATTTGCGATCAGAAAATAGCCCAGTGAGAGCATGATACCGGCTGCCAGCCTGATCTCCAGTGCATGTCTGATAATGTGTCCGACGATCACCAGCGCCCAGACAATTATGATCAGATAGAAGAGCGTGCCCATTTCACCGAGCGCAGGGCCGGACGGATCACCCGAGTAGAGCAGCTGCAGAGGCATGGTGACCAGGTTGATCAATACACCTGATCCAAACAGTGCGGAAGCCGTTTGCTGATACCTGGCCGACTTTCCGGTAAGCTGAAGCAACAACCTTAGCAATCCAAGCAGCAACAGTATGTCCAGCATCTGTGCAGCCAGGGCAGCGCCCAGCGTACCGAAAGTTCCCACAATAACCAGGGTGCCTGTCAGCAGGGAGAGCAGTACTGTCAACAGCAGTAGAAATCCCGAGCCTGGGAGATCCTGCGGGCCAGCCCTTAGCAGGCAGATATCGACGAACAGGTTGAGCAATCTGCCCAATAACGGATCCTCTAATTCAGGGTCATTCACAGACCTAAAAGAAAAATAGTACAACGGCCCCCATCGCGTCAGACAAGTGACTGCGGGTTGCGGCTTCAGGCTCCTGCCGGGATCAACAAACCGGAGCAACCTCTCTGCCCGCATCATACATCCTGATTCAATCAGGAAAAACCGTCGCCAAGAGTGTTATCCTCTGCCGCCTGATACCTGCCGTAAGAGAGTGAAATGCAAGAGCAATACATTGATACACCCGAACAACTGGAGCAGTTCTGCGATTCCATAAGAGAGAGTGAGTGGTTGGCGTTGGACACCGAATTTATCCGAGAGAAGAGCTATTATCCTAAGCTGTGCCTGTTGCAGGTATGCAATGGAAAAACTGCCGCTTGCGTCGATCCGCTTCGCCTGAATGAGTTGGATCCGCTGATCGGGATTATCCTGGACCCAGCTATCGTCAAGGTCTTTCATGCAGGCAGTCAGGATCTGGAGATATTCTGCATCCAGTGGAAAAAAGTGCCAGCCCCCCTGTTTGATACCCAACTTGCTGCCACGCTGCTGGGGTTGGGGGAGCAGCTGGGCTACGCTAACCTGGTGCAAAAACTGCTGGGAATTGAACTCGACAAAGGGCACACACGAACCGACTGGTCCAGACGCCCGCTTCAGGAAGGACAACTGCGTTATGCCCTGGACGACGTGATATTCCTGGGCGAAATCTATACGGATCTGACAAGCAGATTAAAAAAAATGGGGAGGGAGGATTGGTTGCAGGGAGAGTTCGATCAGCTGGCCAATCCCGATACCTACCGGATGAACCCGGCGAGTGCCTGGAAGAAAATCAAGGGACGTCAGAGATTGCAGGGGGTCCAGCTCGCGGTACTGCAGAGCCTGGCTGCCTGGCGTGAAAACCTCGCGGTTGAATCCGATCGCCCCAGACGCTGGATAGTGAAAGATGAGATACTTGTGGATATGGCCAGAAGAACGCCAAAAAACATAGTCGATTTAAGCAGGAGCCGGGGGCTGGATCCGGCTGTTGTGAAACATCATGGTGAGAAGCTGCTCAGTCTGATCGGGGAAGCCCGCGCACTCCCGAGGAGATCCTGGCCTCAGGATCAACCACCTCCCGTGCGATTGGATGCGAACCAGGAGGCACTCACGGATCTGCTGATGTGCAGCCTGCGCCTGCTTGCGGAGGAGAATCAGGTGAGTCCGGCCGTACTGGCCAGTCGAAGTACCATTGAACAGCTGGTGGCCGGGGAGAGAGACATGGAGCTTCTACATGGCTGGCGCCGCATGCTTGCAGGTGAGCGCCTGCTTGAGGTTCTTGCAGGCAGGCTCATGCCACGGCTGCGTGAGGGGCGCCTCCTGCTTTCACAAGCTCCGGTCTCAGGTAAATGATCCGGATAGAGGTTTTGAAAATACTCAACCCTGCTTATGAATCTACCGGCGCTGAGCGACCGCTATTGTCATCAAACCAATAAACGCCAGACAAACAATCATCCAGTTGCCCCATCGGGCATAAGGCGTTAACCCCTGAAGTGGCATGATGAGGCCAGTCAATACATCCTGCTCAAAGGCGGGCGACCTTGCTGCGACGCGTCCGTCTGGCGCAATGATCGCAGAAATGCCTGTATTGGTCGATCGCAGCAGGTAGCGGCCGCTCTCCAGTGCCCGCATGCGTGCAATTTCAAGATGCTGCGGTAGCGCAAGTGAATCGCCGAACCAGGCATCATTACTGGCGTTCACGAGAAATGCCGCTTCCGGCAGCGCTGCTATCACTTCTGCACCGAATGCATCCTCGTAGCAGATCGATATACCTGCTGAATAACCGGCCACCCTGAGCAGTGGTTTTCCCGCCTCCCCCGGTGAAAAATCGGACATGGGTATCTGCAGCCAATCGATCAGCGGCTGCAGTAAGGGCTTCAGAGGCATGAATTCACCAAAAGGAACCAGATGGCGTTTGTGGTAGACCGCACGTTCCGTACCAAGCGCTATCATGGCATTGTAGTATTTGTCGCCCGGTTTCCAGTCGGCGATTCCAAGCAACAGACTGCTGCGATTCACCCTGGCCTCCTGCTCCATAGGCCTCAGGAATGGATCATCAACCTGTGCCACAAACGAGGGAACCGCGGTTTCAGGCCAGATAATCAGGTCACTGTTCCAACTTTGTCGGGTTAGATTCGCGTAAAGATCCAGTGTCGGCTGTAGATTCTCCCGTTTCCATTTATGCTCCTGGGCTACGTTACCTTGGATGATACTGACCGTTAATGATTCGCCTGCTGACTCTGTCCACTGCTTTCCCGTCAATAGGAAGCCCCCTCCCCATATCATTACCGGCAACAGGATAAACGTCAGGCGCCTGAACCCCTCCCCGAGCAGCAGCCCAAGCAACGATGCCGCACCCAGGGTTAACGCCAGGGTAACACCGTATACGCCAAACAGTGGAGCCCATCCAGCGAGTATCGAATCCACCTGTGAGTATCCCAGTGCGAGCCATGGAAAACCGCTAAAAAGCCAGCCCCGCAACCACTCAAAAAGGGTCCATAGCAGGCAAAACAGCGCCAGCCGGGCAGTCAGCCCACCCTGTTTCCGGAGAATCTTCAACGCCAACCATCCGGCAAATCCATAATAGAATGCCATCATGCAGGCAAACAGGAGTGTAATGACGATAGCAAGCAGGGTGCCGACGTTGCCAAACTGATCGATACTGATATGCATCCAGAAGACACCGAATCCCATCAGTCCGGCGCCAAAAAGCCAGCCCTCCCGGAAAGCCTGAACTGGAGAGGCGCCCCACCACAGCAGAAACAGCAGGAATGGCCCGGCAACGGCCAGTAAATGGAGTGAAAAAGGGGCAAACGCCAGCACCGAGAGAGATCCCGCAGCGAACGCCAACAGCGACCGCCAAAACGGGGAAAACTGTGTTACATAAGCAACAGCTTCAGGCGCCGCCACCTGAATCCTCTTTCCTGAGGCGCACGCTCAACAGATGAATTCGCCTGCTGTCGGCACGCAACACCTTGAATCTGAAATTTCCGATGTCAACGCTCTCGCCTCTTTGCGGCAGGTGTCCCAACGCATTGACAACCAGGCCGGAGAGCGTATCAAACTCCACATCAGGAAAGTCAGTGCCGAAAAAACTGTTGAACAGTTCAATAGTTGCGTGAGCCTTGGCGGTGTATTCGCGCTCCCCACGTTTGAGAATGACAGCCTCTTCCTGGTAATCATGCTCATCCTCGATTTCGCCGACAATCTGCTCCAGTACATCCTCTATGGTCACCAGACCTGCGGCGGCACCATATTCATCCACGACTATGGCCATGTGATTACGGCTGGTTCGAAACTCTTTCAACAGTACATTGAGCCGCTTGCTTTCTGGAACAAATACAGCCGGACGCAACACCTCCTTGATGTCGAAACGCTTGCGGGCCTTTTTTCGTGAGTAAGCAAGTAAATCCTTTGCCAGAATAATTCCCTCCACCTCGCCCCGATCATCCCCAATGACCGGAAATCTGGAGTGGGCCGACTCTATCACTTTCGGTAAAAAACGCTCGATGGGAGCATCACGCTCAATGACCACCATGTGCGCGCGAGGGATCATGATATCCCGAACCCTGAGCTCCGAGACCTGCAACACACCCTCAATCATAGAGAGCGCCTCAGCATCCAGCAGGTTGTGCTTCTTTGCTTCCCGCAGCAGCGATACCAACTGCGCGCGATTTTCCGGTCCGCCGGAAAATCGGCCTTTCACCTCTTTCGCCCATCGACGGAACAGCGAACCGCCTCCGGTTCCCTTTTTACTCATAACCTGTTGTCGTCAACGTAGGGATCCTGGAACCCCAAATCCGTAAGAATCGACACCTCGGCAGCCTCCATCTGCAAAGCCTCCTTGTCTGTCTGATGATCCATCCCCAATAGATGCAGAGTTCCATGTACCACCATATGTGCCCAGTGCGCAGTCACCGGTTTGGCCTGTTGCTTAGCTTCGTGCTGCACCACCGGCGCACATATCACGATATCTCCCAGCAGATCCAAGTCGACAACAGCAGGGGCATCAAACGGGAAAGAGAGCACGTTGGTCGCTCTGTCCGGTCCGCGAAACTCGCGGTTCAGCTGCCTGCTTTCGGGCTCATCCACCAGTCGTATGGTCAGTTCGGCCTTTTTCCGGCGTCCCTTCAGGGCCATCTCAACCCAGCGTTGAAACTCCTCCTCCTCCGGCACCCCATCTGCTTCAGTCGCATTCTGGATGTCGATATCGATCGTCATTTCGGATCCCGGGACTCGGAAAATTTATCGTAGGCACTGACAATACGTTGCACCAGTTGATGGCGCACCACGTCATTGGCATTGAAAAAGGTAAAGCTGATACCCTCCACTTCGGCCAGAATTTCCGCTGCCTGGCGCAGTCCGGAGCTCTGCCCACGCGGCAGATCTACCTGGGTTACATCGCCATTGATAACTGCAGTTGAACCGAATCCGATTCTCGTCAGGAACATCTTCATCTGTTCTGGGGTGGTATTCTGGGCTTCATCCAAAATAATGTAGGAGTCGTTCAGTGTGCGCCCCCGCATGTAGGCCAGTGGGGCAACCTCAATAATGTTCCGCTCTATTAATTTTGCAACCCGCTCAAATCCCAGCATCTCATACAGCGCATCGTACAGCGGGCGCAGATAAGGATCGATTTTCTGGGCCAGGTCACCCGGAAGAAAGCCCAGACGTTCTCCTGCCTCCACTGCAGGCCGCACCAGAAGTATGCGCCGGACCCGATCACGTTCGAGAGCATCCACCGCGCTGGCAACCGCAAGATAGGTCTTGCCGGTACCCGCCGGGCCTATCCCGAAATTGATGTCATGGGTAAAAATTTTATGCATATACTCCTGCTGGTTTTTACCACGCGGACGAATCAGGCAACGGCGGGTTTTTATAACCACTTCCGGCAGATCCTTCACTACATCCTCCCGGAGCATCGATTCAGCGCCGGACTCCTGTAGAAAGAGATGTACCTGCTCCGGTGTCATCAGCTGGCTTGCGGTTGCATCATAGAGCCCCTTGATTACCTCTTCGCCGGCCCGGATCGCAGAACCGTCGCCTATCAGGCGAAAATGATTGCCGCGGTTATTGACCTCGATGCCCAATCTGCGCTCAATCTGACGCAGATGCTCGTCCAATTGGCCACTCATATTGGCCAGGCGCTCGTTATCCGCTGGCAACAGCGTAAAATCCAGGGATTGGGGATGTTCAGACACGTTCAGGTTTCAGCATGATGTTGAAGAATTATTGCGAAAAAAAGCGGTTATAAGAAATTACAAGGCTTACCCCTTTGGGAGACAGGCTCCCCTCACTGGCCGCTCTCACTCTATATAAGTCCTGCGACTTCCGGTTGCAATCCCGATCCTGCCACCATTCGGCCACGCAGTGAATTAGGCAGAGCCTCGGTGATTTCCATATCTACGAAGCGTCCAATCAAAATTTCGGGTCCATCGAAATTGACCACCCGATTATTCTCGGTTCGGCCGGCCAGCTGTCTGGCATCTTTACGCGATACGCGTTCGACCAATACCCTTTCAGTCCGCCCTACCATACCGCGACTTATGTGCTGGGCCATTTCACCGATGCGACGCTGGAGCCTCTCCAGGCGTCTCTGTTTCACCTCCAGGGGAGTGCCGTCCACCATATCAGCCGCCGGAGTTCCGGGACGTGCGCTGAAGATGAAACTGAACGATTGGTCGAAGCCCACCTCTTCGATCAAACGCATAGTGTGCTCGAACTCTTCATCCGATTCGCCAGGGAATCCCACGATAAAATCGGACGAAAGCGAGATTCCGGGACGATGCTGACGAAGGCGGCGGATCTTGGATTTATACTCAAATGCCGAATGTCCGCGTTTCATCAATGCCAGAATACGGTCCGAGCCGCTTTGCACCGGCAGATGCAGATGGCTGACCAATTCGGGTACATCGGCGTAGACATCAATCAGGCTGTCGCTGAATTCGACCGGATGTGAGGTGGTAAACCGGATCCTGTCGATGCCGTCAACAGCCGCAACGTAACGGATCAAGAGCGCAAGATCGGCAACGCCTCCATCATGCATCATGCCCCGATAGGCATTGACGTTCTGCCCAAGCAGATTGACCTCGCGCACACCCTGCACCGCCAACTTGGCCACCTCGGCGATCACGTCGTCGAAGGGACGGCTGATCTCCTCGCCCCGCGTGTAGGGAACCACGCAGTAGGTGCAGTATTTTGAACAACCCTCCATGACGGAGACAAACGCAGTCGGACCGTCCGCTCTCGGTTCCGGCAGAGAGTCGAATTTCTCGATTTCAGGAAATGAAACATCAACCACGGGCGCATGGCGGCGGCGACTCTCATCGAGCATTTGCGGCAATCGGTGCAGCGTCTGCGGACCGAACACCAGATCCACATACGGCGCTCGCTCGCGAATCGCCTCTCCCTCCTGGCTGGCGACACATCCGCCAACACCGATCATCAGTTCCGGATGCCGTTTTTTCCACGGGCGCCATCTTCCCAACTGCGAAAACACTTTCTCCTGCGCCTTTTCGCGGATAGAGCAGGTATTAAGCAGCAATACATCCGCCTGTTCGGGTTGATCTGTCAGTTCGAGACCATGAGATTCCCGCAGCAGATCCGCCATCTTGGCGGTATCGTACTCGTTCATCTGACAACCGAAGGTCTTGATAAAAAGTTTTCCGGACATGCAACACTGAAATGAAATTGCTAAAAGGCGCAGTAGCTTACCGCCAAAGCCGAAACATATCCAGAGCTTGCGGCGGACCGGCACAGCTTCATGCCTGGGCTGCGATATCCCTCCAATGAACGTACACGGGAATCCTGCCTGGTTTCACGGAAGCTAACGGGAAAAATCAAAGAACATTAACGTCTTGACAATTGGCAAGGGATGCGGCCCGGAATCACCCGTTGCCGGTGCGTCAAATAAACCGATTCTGATCAAGCGGGATTCGGACAAAGGCGTGAAACAGGCAACTGAGTTGCCTGAAAAAGGATGTGCTGCTGTAGACGACGCAGCCAAGATCCAGCCGAAAACGGCGGTATCTGAGCTATTCACCTTTGCCGGGGCGGGAATGGATAACCGCCATTCTCACCCCGGCATATTAAGATGATTTTCAGCCCTTCATCAACTCTTTGGCCTGCGCCTGCCACTGATCGCGAATAATACGCCCGGCAAATCGGCTGCCCAGCACCTCATTCTCGATTCGGGTAATCTCTTTCTCATCCCAGGAAGCGATTTGAAGATAGCTGACTATTCCCTCTTCGTACAGCCGTTGCTGCAACACCTTACCTATTCCCTGAATCCGGGTGAAATCGTCCACCACCCAACCGAGCAGTACCGGAGTCTCCGATGCCGCCCGTGCCTCCCTGCCAACCGCTGTCGGGGATTCAGGCACCGTGTTGTTCCGCAAGGCTGCACCAGCAGGCACGGGATCACCGCTCCAGCTTTTGAACCAATCTATATACTGTCCGTAAAGCACGCCCTGCAGCTTCTGAAAATCCTGCATCAGCGACTGGTAATAGCTGAAAAGGCCACGGGTGTTTTCCAACCAGTTTTTCTGCAGTTGCGCTCCGGCCTGCAGCCAATGTTGCTGAATTGCATCTGCGGTCACCAAATCACCAATAAATGAATCAGGCGTGCCCGGAAATTGTAGGGAATTTAGAGAGTTCATGTGTTCACCATTAAAGAAAATCAACATACAAAACCGGAGAACAACAACCGGAAAAGCCAGATATACTTGGGCCGTTACTGTGCAAAATAACGGCCCTCAGATACCGCAACGAGTTGCTTCAACAATCAAGCAGCCAAAGAGAGTGCGGCATTCACACTTTCACGAGCCAGCTGCTGGCTCTCGGCGTTGAATTTGCTGCCGAGTTCGGCGACTGCCTGAGTGTCGGCGATCATCTTCTCGCTGATCGTCTTGACAGCCTCGGCCTGCCTGCTCACAAATGCGCGCAGAGACTCGGGATCCTTGACCTCAATCAGCGCTTTCATCTGCTCAACGCCAAAATCGATGTAGCTCTGTGTGATTTCCGTCTGCAATGCGTACAACTTTTCACCATTGCTCAGAGAGAGTCTGGCGAACTGCTGAACCGGTGCAAAAAACTTCTCAACCTGAGTGGTGTAGTTTTCGATTATTTCCTGATACATAGCGATGACTCCTGTGTGGTCGTGCATGAAACCTTATTTGTTGCAGTGCAGCATAGCAAACATTTTTGTGCAGTGCAACATTATTCATTTGCTTTTCTGACAAATCCGACAATATCGATATAAATAGAACCGAATTTCTCCTTTTGTCACACCCTTCTATCAATCGGCTCCATCCCCAAGCGGCACCTGACAACTCTAAAAAAAACTCAGGTATAACCGGCAGTTACACAATTACTCTTGCTATTTCCAATATCGGTCCCGGACTAAAGCATTGCCCTCAAAACGATGCGCGGCTTTTTCCCAGGTCCCACTGTTTTCCGCTTTGTGATAGGCTTCACTTGTACTGTTTGCCGGCAGAATATCGATGAGTTGATTTTTCTTTTGAGAGTAATCCTTAAAGCTTTTCCCACACTAAGAACAAGTAACTTCACATTTGGGGTAATAATATGGACTTCTCCGCATTTTCAACGGCTCCCGTGATTTCAGCCATTCTGATCCTCGCTTTTTTGGGCTCCCTGTTGGGCTACCAACTGGGATCAAAAAGGGAATCCGACAAGAGAGAGAGGGCATTGAAAGAAGCAGATGCAAAACAAGCCGAGGCCGTGGCGCGGTTGTCATCGGAGCATGAGGAAAAAGTTCGCGTCCTGAACAAGGCCAACAGTAATGAGATCGAAAAACTGGGGCAGGCGCATAAGGACGATACCGAGAAGCTGACCGAGGCGCACCAGAAACTGGTGGATTCGTTGAAAGAGGGGTACTTGCGGGATACCGAGCAGACAAACCTGCAGCACGGAAACCTGATTTCACAGCTGAATGATGCCAATCTGAGCAATACCAGGGAGATGCAACGGGAGTATGAAGAGCGGGTGACCAGACTCAATCAGGAGAGCAAAGAGGCAACTGAATCACTTAAAAAGGAGCATGCCGGCGAGATCCTGAAGGTGAAAACAGAGGCCGAAACCACCATTTCGGAACTGAAGCAAGAGCAGTCGCTGCTGCAGGATTCGGTGGCAAAGCTCGAAGAAAAAATAAAGGAAGAGAGAAAAAACAACACTTTTTCGATGTCCAAGTCCGGAGACAGGTTGATGAGCGTGGTACGCAGCGTACAAGAGCTTGCCAACGAATTGGAATCCACGTCAAAAACAGTCACCGGCGGTGAGTATTCGGTCTTCAGCGAACTCAGGGATAACCGCAAACAGGAGAAAATTCTGAGTCTGGGGGAGAATGAGGAAGCCAAGGCGACGGAGGAGAGCGACAGCTTCGAAGACCAGCCGGAGAAGGAAGAAGTTGAAGGGCAGGATTCCGATAAAGATTAGCTTCACCCAGTCCTGCACGCCGCAAAAGCGGGGTATCCGGTGGCGTGAGTGCGCACCGATAGGGTTGTAATCTGTCGACCCTCGCTCACTCAATCACTCCGATTGAATCCTGGCGGTTCCGGCCGATGGGCTCTGAAATTCCCGCTCCTTGGAGCACAGCTGAATGATCGGCCACCCGCAGCCTCTCCAGTCGTTAAATCAAAGTTAATATGCATTTCATGTCACTGCCCAACGCTTCCCCGGATGAAGCGGATGTCATCATCCTTCCCGTACCCCACGAGAGAACGGTGACCTACAAGACGGGCACCTCGGACGGACCCGAAGCGATCCTTTCCGCAAGCGATCAGCTCGAGTTCTATGAAGAAGATGCAGGCTGGTGTCCGACAAAACATATGCGGATTTCTGTTCTCCCCCCAATGCCCCCCCCTGCCGAAGGGAGTGATGAGGAGTTCCATCGAAGCTTGTACGAGGCTGTCGCAAGCCTCAGAAAGGAGGCGCTGTTTGTGGCTCTTGGAGGCGAGCACTCCATTACACCGGAGTTGGTCTTTGCAAGAATGCCCACCGGAGGCACCGTCGTGCAGATCGATGCCCACGCGGATCTTCGCTCCACTTATCATGGCTCTGAATATAACCATGCATGCCCAATGCATCGCATCAGGGGCAAAGGCTACAAGCTTGTACAGATCGGCATTCGTTCGTTGCACGAAAACGAGGCTGCCAGCATCGCAAAGGACCATGGCATCACCACTTACATGGACCGATTACTGCAGCGCCCGGAGGCAAAGCAGAAACTTCACCGCCACCTGGCTTCGCTGTTTGGACCTGTCTGGTTGACCATCGATATGGACGGCTTCGACCCGGCGCTGGTCGCAGGGGTAGGCACCCCGCAACCCGGAGGGCTCTCCTGGTACCAGGGTGTGGATATCGTTGAAATAATAATGCGTAATAGAAATATCGAGCTGCGTGGTGTCGATATGGTCGAACTCGTGCCGGAAGCATCGCATGTCTCGCAAATGGTCGGAGCAAAGCTCCTGCAGAAATGCATCTCCCATTGGGGAAAGAGTCGGGGCTACGACAAGCGACCGGCCCGGGGATCACAAATCGGAGCAGCAGATGAATAAGGTGGGCTGGAAGCACACCCAAGCAGCCAAGCTCTACCAGGTCGATGGCTGGGGCGGAGGATATTTCAGCATCAACGAAAAAGGTAACCTGGAAGCCGTTGCGGATGCCGAAAACCGGATTGACTTGAAACTGCTCTGCGACAAACTGGCCTCCAAGGGACTTCACCCGCCGCTGTTGCTGCGATTCTCCGATATGCTCAAACGCCGTATGCGGCAGATCCACAAGCGCTTCTCCAAGGCTATCGAAGAGGCTGGATACTCCGGTGAATATTTCGGAGTTTATCCAATCAAGGTGAACCAGCAATTTCAGGTGGTCGAAGAGATTGTCGAGTTTGGTCGTGGGCTCCACTGGGGACTGGAGGCAGGCTCCAAGCCGGAGCTGTATGCGACTCTTGCGATGCTCGAGGATATTGAAGGGATTATCGTCTGCAATGGCTATAAGGACTCCAGTTTCATCGAGTTGGCCCTGATCGGGCTGAAACTGGGAAAACGGGTCTTCATCGTAGTGGAAAAACCCAACGAACTCGACCTGATCCTAAGCATTGCCAGACGGATCGGCGTTGATCCCCTGATCGGATTGCGCTGCAGGCTGGCCACGACCAGCAACGGATTTTGGGACGACTCCGGCGGTGATATGTCCAAGTTTGGGCTGTCGGCATCCGAACTGCTTAAAGCCATCAATAAGCTGTCCGACGCCGGAATGCTGGCATCGTTGAAGTTGCTCCATTTCCACATAGGCAGCCAGGTGCCTGAAGTTCGCCGTATAAAGGAGGCAATGCAGGAGGCCGCGCACTACTATGTCGAAGCACGGCGCCTCGGCGCCCCAATTGAATTCATGGACGTGGGCGGAGGGCTCGGGGTTAATTACGATGGCAGTATCTCCAACAGCGTCTCCTCGGTCGACTACAGCCTGCAGGAGTATGCCAACTGCATCGTCTGGACCATGAAGGAGGTGTGCGAAGAACAGGGATTGGTTGAACCGCACATCATCTCCGAGTCCGGCCGTGCAGTCGTGGCGCATCACTCTGTGCTGATCGTCAACGCTCTTGGCATCAGCAGCCGCACCAGTGATGCTCTACCGGAAGAGCCGGGTTCAGACAGCCCGCTTCAGCTGCGACGACTGTGGGAGACACTTACCGATCTCGGGGAAATCCCGCCTCGGGAGGCGCTGCACGATGCGCTCTCTCTAAGGAAGGATATCAACCGGCTGTTCAGTCTCGGCCATGCCAGCCTGGGAGAGCGCGCACTGGCGGATGACATCTACTGGCATCTGATCACACTCATCCGGAAACAGCTCGATGAAGAGGAGATAAGCCAGATCATGCCGGAGCTGAATCTCCAGGCAGCCGATCGTTATTTTTGCAACTTCTCCGTTTTTCAGTCGTTGCCGGATGCCTGGGCAATAGGACAGATCTTTCCGGTGATGCCGATCCACCGGCTGAACGAGGAGCCTTCCAGGCAGGGAATACTGGTCGATATCACCTGTGACTCTGATGGCAATATCCGGCGATTCCCCTTAAAGAAGGGTATTTCACAAACGCTGCCCCTGCATGAGAAACGATCCGAAGAAGAGTATCTGCTCGGAGTCTTCCTTATCGGCGCTTATCAGGAGATTCTTGGCGACCTGCACAATCTGTTCGGAGATACCCATGCGGTACACGTGCGCATGGACGGATTAACCTGCGAAATGGAGCAGATCATCGAAGGCGAGTCAGTATCCGAGGTGCTTGACCACGTCCAGTTCCACGAACCCTTTCTGATCGAGCGCATGTGTCTTCAGATAGAATCAGCCCGGAGCGACGGCAGGCTTAGCGCGGATGAGGCCGGAAGGTTCCTAGCATTCTATCAGCAGGGATTGAAGGGCTATACCTATCTGGAGGGTGCGGACGCCCCCCATTTGACATAAAAACCCACTCCCGGATTCTGACACCACTCAAGAGAGGCGCCCCTCGTAATCACGGTAATCAAAACGCCGGACCAGATTAATCCGGCCATCTTGCAGGCGGATCGCTATGGCCGGATGGGGCACCCCATTGAACATCGTCGTTTTCACCATCGTGTAGTGCATCATATCCTCGAAAAGTACCTTCCCGCCCACCACCAGCGGCTGATCAAACGAATAGTCTCCGATCACATCACCCGCCAGGCAGCTGAGCCCCGCCAGCCGGTAGCTGTGCGCCTTCTCCCCCGGTTTTCCGGCTTCGCGTACCTCCGGCCTGTATGGCATCTCCAGTACATCTGGCATATGCGCGGTGGCTGATATATCCAGAATCGCTATCCGAATGCCTCCACGTTCGATCAGATCCAGCACCCGGGATACCAGCACACCAGTGTCCCAGGCGATCGCAGCCCCCGGCTCCAGTACCAGCTCCAGCCCCGGGTGACGCTGGCCAAACTCGTTCAGCACGCGAATCAGGCGCGGCACATCGTAACCCTTCCGGGTCAGCAGATGGCCACCGCCCAGATTCAACCAGCGCAGCGATCCCAACAGATGACCGAAACGCGCTTCAACCGCCTCGATCAGGCGCTCGGTCGAGTCGGCACCGCACTCGCACAGCGCATGCACATGCAGCCCCTCCACGCCTTCCGGAAGCGCCTCATCCAACTCCTCCGCGGGAATGCCAAGTCGTGACTGCGCGCCGCAGGGGTTGTAGAGATCCGTCTCGACTTCATTGACCAGTGGATTCACCCTTAATCCGGCTGAGACGTTGGCGGCAAGTGTACGCTCGCCGAATCTGCTCCACTGACTCAATGAATTGAAGGAGATACGGTCAGAGATCGCCAGCAGGTCAGCGAACTCCTCCTCGGTATAGGCCGGCGCATAAACGTGCAGATGACCGCCAAAGCGGGTTCGTGCAAGTCGGGCCTCATTGAGCGAACTGGCGGAACAGCCATCCAGATAGCCCCGCACGACGGGAAAGGCCGACCACATGGCAAAGCCTTTCAACGCCAGGATGAAGCGGCATCCGCTCTCCTTTGCCACCAGATCGATCAACTCCAGATTCTGTTTCAGTCTGACCTCTTCCAGCAGGTAACATGGCGAGGGGAGCTGTGCCAGAGCGTCGATCATGAGTCCGGTAGCGCGTCGATATCAATGTCGCACGCCAGATCCTGCCATGGCAGGCCGAAGCGGCTCAGATCCTCCATGAACGGGTCGGGGTCAAACTGTTCCATATTCCAGACGCCTGCCTGCTTCCATCTCCCCTCCAGCATCATCTTGGCGCCGATCATCGCAGGTACACCGGTGGTATAGGAGACCGCCTGGGCATTGGTCTCACGATAACAGACCTGGTGATCGCAGACGTTGTAGATATAACGGGAGACCGGTCTGTGGTTTTTCTCACCCGTGACGATGCAGCCGATGTTGGTCTTGCCTTTGGTGCGCGCGCCCAATGAGGCAGGATCGGGGAGCAGCGCCTTAAGGAATTTAAGGGGTACAATCTTCCGGCCCTCAAACTCAATCGGATCAATGGCGTCCAGGCCCAGGTTTCGTATCATCTCCAGATGCCTCAGGTAGCTGTCGCCGAAGGTCATCCAGAAACGCATGCGCCTGATGCCGGGTATGTGCCGGATCAGCGACTCCATCTCCTCATGGTAGAGCAAGTACATTTTACGTGGCCCTATCGCTGGAAAATCGAACACCTTTGAAATCTCCATCGGCCGGGTTTCAATCCAGGCGCCGTCCAGGAAATAACGCCCGTTCGCAGTCACTTCACGGATATTGATCTCGGGATTGAAATTGGTCGCGAAAGGGTAGCCGTGATCACCGGCGTTGCAGTCGAGGATATCGACGGTATCTATGCGGTCGAAGTGGTGCTTCAGCGCATAGGCAATAAAGACATTGGTCACGCCCGGGTCAAATCCTGAGCCGAGTAGTGCCATTATGCCCGCATCGCTGAAGCGCTGCTGATAGGCCCACTGCCATTTATATTCAAACCTGGCCACATCGGGTGGTTCATAGTTGGCGGTATCCAGATAGTCTATGCCTGTCTCCAGACAGGCATCCATGATGCTCAGATCCTGGTATGGCAATGCCACGTTTATGACCATGCGCGGCTGGATTCTGCGGATCAGCGCAACCAGTTCGGTCGGATTGTCGACATCGACCTGCGCGGTGGATACCCGGCTGCTGCCGATCTCCTGCGCGATCCTGTCGCACTTGAACAGGGTTCTGCTTGCAAGCCAGATGTCGCTGAACACCTCAGGCAGCTGGGCGCACTTGTGCGTCACCACACGACCGACCCCGCCCGCCCCGATTATCAAAACTCTACTCATCAACCTCTCCCCCAACAACTTGAAAATGGAGCCAAAGTTGAATGGTACCTGCTTGAGCCGAAATTCCTAATACAGACAGCTTTGAACCGCGGCAGCAACCGCTGCAAAAAATCCGGTATCCAGTAATTCAAAACAATACGCTTGATGGTCTGCCTGTCTGTCAAAGCATTAGGGGAGAGGATGCGCTTTCGGTTCATCGAGGCCGGTTTAGTACGACTTCGGTGTCCAATTCAATCGTACACGGTGACACTCCTGTATCGGCTGATACAGCTTTTCCAGGTCACTATAATTTTCCATAAATAAATTGTAAATTTTACAATCCACAATAAGAATCAAACTATTCACTTTATCTTTCAGTATATTACAAGCATGGCACAGTTTCTGCAGCAGACTCCGTCAAGAATCCGACAGGTAGTTTGACGTACGCGAGCTGGTGAAGAAAATGAAAAAATCAAAAGGTTTTACACTTGTAGAATTGATGATCGCGGTTGCGATAATTGCTGCGCTTGCCAGCATAGCCATTCCCGCATTCAGTCACTATATCGTCGAAGCCGAGGGCAGTAAGGTGAAGGCAAATTTGGAGATCAGCTACCGCGAGAATCGCGCAAATGCAATTTTGCTGGAATCCCGTGGGTCAAGTGGGAAATAACCGGCCTTCTGCCGAATCGGGTTTTTTGTGGAAACTGCTGACAGAAGCAATCTGTCACTACATCCAGGAATGAGACACCAGCTTACGCCGGCGTTTCACCTGTCTGATACGGGGAAACTGCCAATTTTAAAGATTAGTATCTAACCACTGCCCCTTCTCCAACTCTCTCCTTGAACCGCGGATTTTGAAAAAGCATCCTCTCCCTTGTGGAGTGTGTCGAAAAAGTCCCCTCTCCCTTGTCAGGGAGAGGGGACTTTCCTTAACGATGAGCCCAAATCAAAATTTACTCGGCGCGCACTTCAATCTTGCGTGCCTTATGCTCCTCACGCTTGGGAATGCGTAGCGCCAACACTCCATCTTTGAGGCTTGCATTGGTCTTACTTCCATCCAACTCGCTGCTCAGAGCAAAGCTGCGTTGATACAGGGTGGAATTCACATCCGCGTAAAGCGCCTCCATTCCCTCCGGTACCGACATTTCCATTTTCCCCTCGATCGAAAGCGTGTTGTTGTCGATCTGCACATCAAGCCGTTCCCTGGAAACACCTGGCATATCGGCAAGTACAGTGATCCCGGTCTCATCCTCGAATATATCCACCGGCATCCTGATTGGTCTCTCGTTCACGCGCCCTTCGCTCAGGCCATTTGAACCTTTCGTCACTACATCTCTCTTCTCTGTCATCAAAAATTCCTCCCGCCAATCAGTTAACTTCTATCTGGCGCGGCTTGGCCGTTTCACGGCGTTGGATGGTAATGCGCAGCACACCATCCCTGTAGTTTGCATCCACCTTTTCCGGATCGACATCGTCCGGGAGGGTCACAACCCGGTGAAAAGCGTTATCGAAACGCTCTCTCCGGAAGTAGCTTGCGCCCTCTTCGGTGATCACCCGGCGTTCACCGTCAATGGTGAGCAGATTTTTCTGGATCGATATATCCAGACTCTCTGTATTCAATCCCGCGGCAAACAGATAGACATCCACCTGCTCAGGTGTACTGCCGATATTAATGGGTGGATATGTCCCCCTGGCAACTGAACGAATGCCGTTCGGCCAGGGACCTGCGCCAAACAGATGATCCATCTCCCTTTCCAGGCGCCTGAACTCATCGAACAGGCCACCATTGAGGTTGCTTAAACTTCTGAACATCTCAGAACCTCCTATAAACATCCGTTAAACCGAATCAGAAACTTCATTTTTTATATGTGGATCTGCCCGATTCTTTTCAAGTGGATAGAAATGCCGGTGGAAATCAATCCGGGAAAAATGGATATGCAACTATGACGAGGTGGATGGGTCTGGCACCAATCCGGCTGACTGAACGCAGCGCCGGTAAAAATTATCACCACTTTCCCTTGGGACAACTTGCGTGCGCGTAGCGGACTTTAAACTCTATAAAACAGTTGCATTTCGAACACTGCTTCCAAAACAGACTTTTTCGACGTTTCAGGTGCTTGCACTCCTGGCATATCTTCAATCTGTTTCTAACCTTCTTTCGATTCATATCCAAAAAACCAAATAGCCTACCTGTACTCGCCGTCCGGAGGCGGATGGTCTTCGGAAGCCTCGATCTCACTTCTATGGGCGGAATGTTGGTGCAGGAGGAGACAGATTACAAAAAAGCTTGCATGGCAGATGCATAAACAAATCTATCGATGGCAGTTCTGTTTTCGCAGACGGTACCTCTGTAAACCGCCACCACTGCATAGACCTGGATGCGGGAACTTGGAGATTTTGAGCTCACGGACACCAGCCATGAGTTGATCACAGATTCCCTTATTCCCGGATTCCCGGCGCCGGCCTCAGGGAGGCAGCTCTATTGATCTTTCGATCAGATTAGTTAGCACGATATTTCAAACTGTTTTCCGCCTTCTCTTTATCACTTGGCGAAGAGATATCCGTCACCGTTTGTGTCAAATCCTTAAAATACGACAGGACGTTTTCCATTGCGCGAGTCGACAGCTCTGCCTGTTTTTCAAACCCTTCCATTCCGACCTTTCCCTGTGAAAACAGCTTCAGCGTCTCCAATGCTTCATTTACTGCTTCCCGAAACAACTCGGTCTGCTGGATAGCCAGTTCCGATGTATTATCAATCAGCCTGCGGTTTTGCTCAGCCAGTATCTTCAGGCTCTCGCGGTGCTTCTCCAGAATGGCGTCAAGACTCAGGTGGCCAAGGCCAAAGCCGCCAAACGCATGCTTTATCTGTTCGGCCAGTTTCTCAGCGTCAGCCCGTACAAAACTATAACGGGCGTCCTCGTCATAAATGGCGTCGACCTCCCGTTCTGCATTTAACCAGTCTTCAAAGGGATCGCCTCCAACGAAGCCTCGGCGTTGGATAAGTTGATACGCTTTTTCGGTGATCAGCAACCAGCGCTCGGCCGGTGAAATCGTCTGTCGGTCTATGTGTTGCGAGTTGGACACGCCTTCCAAAGTGGACTTTTCACTGCCTGGATTTTCGTTTTTCATAGTCATATCCAAGGTCTCCGAACATCTTGATTTCGAAAAATTCCAAAGACTCTTCGGTAAAGATTTTTACAGAAAAATGACAACTACCACACCAGTGATCAGGGTTGACATCAGTCTCAGCATTGGTGCTAAATGAAACTTGACCAGATGTGAATTGCCAATGTAACTGGTTGATTATCAACATCTGTCCCGCTATAAAACGAGGGGGGACGCCAAATCGAAGTTGATATGGCATACCTCAGCGGCATAACTACATCCGGATATTGTTTCCGATACTGCAGTATTAATTATAGCTGACAACAGATATTGCTCCAGATCAGATGGATCCAGGAGCCTTCGCCTTAAATACAGAGCATTTTCCGATCTATCTGAATGCTCATGACAATAGTCACCCTCTTCCTCTCGGGGCGACGCTGATGTTTGGCTGTATATGCTGCAATAAAAACAAACCAGAAAATCATAAGGGGTCAATATGAGCACCAACAGCGAATCAGCAGAAAAGAGACTGCCAACCGGAGTCATGTTGAACGCATATCCCGACAGTATCGGGAAAGTTTTGGCTGATACGGTGAAGATGCTCAAAAGTCCCGAACTGAAAGAGGCCTTTTCACTTTTTTATATCCTTCCCACATTCTTCAACAGTGATCTGGATCGTGGATTTTCCGTTATAGACTATAACCTCAACAAAGAACTCGTCTCCGAGAGTGATCTGCGGGAGTTGAACAGACTGAACCTGATGCTTAAGTTCGATCTGGTTTTAAACCATCTTTCCGTTGGCTCACCCCAATTTCAGGATATGTTGAGTAACGGAGACCATTCCCGGTACAAAAATTTTTTTATTGACTGGAACGAGTTCTGGGGCCCGCACGGAGAGATGGGCGACGAAGGATATGTGATACCCCGGAAGGATTATCTGCAGCAGCTCTTTATGCGCAAACCCGGCCTTCCGATATTGAAAGTGCGTTTTCCGGACGGATCGGACAGACCTTACTGGAATACCTTCTATCAGGAAGTGATTTATAAAGAGCTGTCTCCTGGCGATCTATTGAAAATCAGCGGTATCTCCGCTGATCAGGCAGCGGCCATAACTAAGAAGGTGAACGCAGCCATTCAGGCAAAGAGAGACTTCAAGGAGATTGATTTCGGCAGTGATTCCCACTTCAGGGATGATGTAATTGCCATTGTTGAGAGCAAGCGGAATTATCTGGGACAGATGGATCTGAACGCCGGGTCCGAAGGTGTTTGGGAATTTTACGACGAAACCTTGAAAAAGCTGTCCGACTACGGCGCTAAGCTCGTCAGACTGGATGCGTTTGCCTATCTTCACAAGCAGCCGGGCATGACCAACTTCTTCAACAAGCCTGGCACCTGGGAGTATCTGGAGAGGCTCAAGGAGATCGCAGAAAAGTATGAATTGATTCTGTTGCCTGAGATTCATTCCGAATATGGTTATGGCCTGCATGAGGAAGTGGCAAACAGGGGTTTCCCGATTTACGATTTTTTCCTGCCAGGCTTGGTGATAGACGCGCTGGATCGCGGAACATCCGTCGCACTTTTACGCTGGATCAGGGAGCTGGGCGAAAAGGGCATCAAGACAATAAATATGCTTGGGTGCCATGATGGCATCCCGGTGCTCGACCTGAAGGGAAAGGAGGTAGTTGGAATCTCCAAAGCGGGGCTGCTTACCGACGAACAGATCGATGCCGTGGTTGAGCGAATCATGGAGCGGGGCGGCAGGGTTAAAAATCTGTTTGGGCCGGATGGCAAGAAGATCTCTTACTATCAGGTTAACGCAACCTATTTCAGTGCGCTGGGCGAAGACGAGAAGAAATTGCGGCTTGCAAGAGCCATTCAAATGTTCATGCCTGGTATACCTCAGGTGTGGTATCTCGATCTGTTTGCCGGAAAAAATGACTATGCTGCCGCAGATAGCGGCGCTACAGCCGGACACAAAGAGATCAACCGCACAACGCTTAGCATGAGCGATATCGAGAGGGGTCTCAAGCAACCCATCGTATTGGAGCAACTCGCACTGATAAGGCTGCGCAACACCTCGCCCGCTTTTGGCGGCGAGCTGGAGATCGCCGATACCGAACAGCATATCCTGCAACTGACGTGGAGAAACGGCATATGTACTGCAACACTGACCGCCGATCTGCGCGACCACAGCTTCATTATCAACCAAACCGATAGTACCGGTGCTGGCAGCTCGCTCTCCTATGACTGAAAGGGAGCCTGAACCGGCGTGATCGTGGAGATACGCAATAATTCGGGCAGCAACTCCCTGTAGCCCTGATAACCAAAAACTTACGGAGGAATTCAATGAAAATTCTGGCTACCGATCTGGACAGGACGCTGCTTCCGAATGGTGAATGGGAGTGCGATAAGGAGGCCATCAATCTGTTCAACGAATTGACAGCTGCGCAGAATGTTCTGGTCGTTTACGTGACAGGGCGCAATCTGGATCTCACAGAAAAGGCTATAAAAGAATACGGCGTCAGATTTCCGGATGTTCTATGCGGCGATGTCGGCACTTCAATAAGGAAATATCAAAACGGCGAGTGGAACTTCGATGAAGGATGGGTTGCGCATGTCAAACGCTCAAGCCCAAGATGGAGTGCCTCCGCAATAAGAGCAGCGGTTGCCGCAGTCGACGGCATTCGGGAGCAGGAGAGTGAGCACCTCAACCAGTTCAAGCAGAGTTACTATGTAGACCACGCAAAACATGAACAGATACTGAAAAATATCGATGAGCTGATCAAGGGAAAGTTCGATGAGGTAATCATCTACAGTTTCGATTCACTGGACGGGAAGGGACTTCTCGATTTTCTGCCTGCAAGTGCTACGAAGCAGACCGCACTGGAGTATGTGGCCGAGGAGTTTGGGTCGGCCAGGGAGGATGTTGTTTTTTGCGGAGACAGCGGCAACGATATCTTTCCGTTGACGGCAGGTTTTCGCGGTGTGCTCGTCAGGAATGCCGATGATCAGCTTGTGGCAAATGTTAAGAAAGCAATGGAGGCCGACCCCGACCTGAAGGTCTATTTCGCAAAAGGGAATTTCAGGGGGCTGAATGGATACTATACCAGTGGCGTAATCGAAGGGGCATATCACTACCGGGTTTTCGACGGCACATCTTGAATGTGTGTCTGCACGGGCTGCCCGAGTGAAGGGGCATTGAATCCCGCTCTACAGGCCCGTGAAATAATTCTCGCAAATGCCGGTACCGGAACTATATTATGTTGTGCGTTTGGTGGGCGATCAGCTCGCTCCATAATGCATTACAGAATTGCCAAACCGCAATTAATTCCTGCAGGCACGGACCATTACCCGGAGAAATCAATATGACAGACAGCACCAGGTTTGAACCCTGGGACATGCTTCGCACTTATGCGGAAGCGGGAGAACAACAAGAGCTGGAGGCATTTGTAGAGGCGATAGGACCGAGTGAGGCCTTTCGTTCTCTGCTGCGACTGAGCCCCGGCGAACGCGAACTCGTCCTTACCACCTTATCGCCCACGGAAGCCGCGGATTTCATGGAGGAGATTCCTCATGAGCATGCCGCAGATTTTATCGAACAGCTCTCAGTCATCAGCGCCGCATCGATCATAAGCGAAATGGAGAGTGCCGAAAAAGCGGACGTGCTGGCGGATATGGAGAATCAGGAAGCCGAGGCAATTCTGGCCGAGATGACGCCCGAAAGTGCGGCGGATGCACGAGAACTGATCCGCTACTCCAGAGACATGGCCGGCGGACTCATGGTCACCGAATACCTCGCATTCCCGGAAACCGCGTTGGTCCGGGATGCGCTGGAGGGACTGAGTGAATGGGTGGAGAAGCGTCCCGAACAGGACGCACACGTATACATTGTGTCGTCTGCAGGTACACTGGTCGGTGGCATAGATCTGCAAAGCCTGGTGCTCTCCCGCCGCACTTCTCCCCTAAGCTCGATCATCAAACCCGCCCGATTTGTCTCCGTCAATTTCGGACTCGATGAGCTCGGAAGTATGTTCGAGTGCCACCAGCTCCCTGCGGTAGCGGTGGTTGATGACCACCAGAAACTGTTGGGTGTATTGAGGCGGGACGATCTCAACAGGGCACTGCAGGAGAGGGCCGATGCGGATCACCTGAAATCGCAGGGTATCGTCGGCGGCGACGAGATCCGCTCCATGCCGGTACTGACCCGGACACGGCGGCGCCTCTCCTGGCTTAGTCTGAATATTCTGCTGAATATCATCGCCGCCAGTGTCATCGCCCTGTACGAGGAGACGCTGAGTGCCGTGATCGCACTTGCGGTATTTCTGCCGATAGTATCGGATATGAGCGGCTGTTCCGGAAACCAGGCGGTCGCCGTCAGCATGCGCGAACTCTCCCTTGGCATTGTCAAACCTTACGAAGCCGCCCGTGTCTGGCTGCAGGAGGTCAAGGTTGGTCTTATCAACGGCTTTGTTCTCGGCTGTCTAATTGCGCTCGCAGCCTTCATATGGAAAGGCAATCCATACCTCGGCATCGTCGTCGGCATAGCGCTCATGTGCAACACCCTTGTGGCAGTCTCACTGGGCGGAACTATTCCGCTTCTGCTGAAGCGCTTGAAAGTGGATCCCGCTGTAGCCTCCGGGCCCATACTTACGACTGTCACCGATATGTGCGGTTTCTTCCTGGTGCTGAGCGTTGCCACCATTTTTCTGCCAAAGCTCACCGCAATGTAATCAGCCCGTCAGCGCCATACGAATCTCCAATGTTGGCGCCCAAACGAACCCGGTCAAGGCGCGCAGAGTGGGGGCCGGACCGGTTGCGAAAAGTATTATACTCATCCCGGCATCAGCCGGGATGACGAGGGCCGGGTGGATGACTCAAGTAAAGTTATTCAGGTCCGGTGGGAGGCGCAAAAGCCTGAAAACTGAGATGCCACAGATGCAGCATTGAACTCTTGTCCAGACATTACAACCCGGATTCTGCTCAGGCCCATCGAAAAAAAGAATGCTCCAGTTTCGGCCCGCCCCATCAGCATATAGATTACCCGTTAGTTGCATAAAAAATGCGTCAAAAACTACGCGAACCCATTTATCTACGCGCTGTGCTGGACGTCATACGCTTGTAGCTGGAGTTCACCAATAGTGCGATCCAGAAAATACCAAAAAATGATGCGACAAAATGGCGTTCAGCAATAAAAAAACGATCCCTGAGTTGGTAAAATTGGAGGCACCACACCAAACCAATGAACCAACGGAGACCGTTTGGATGAAGTGTAGCAAAGCCAGCGTTCATCGCAAAACACATCGCATTCCCGAGATTCGATTCGAAGACCAACGCCTGAGCTCTTTTGCCGGTCTGGTCCTGTTTCAAGCGTTGTTCAATCGGCTCGGATTGAAAGAACAACTCACGGGCTGTTTCCGGCATCTGAAGGTCAGCCCAATCTTTGGTCATGGTCTCACCGTACTGCTGCTGATCGTCCATCTTCTGCTGGGATACCGGCGACTTCAGGATATGCGTTACTACAAGGATGACCCCATGGTGCGCCGTCTGTTGGGAATCGCTCGTCTGCCGGATGTCGCGACGGTCAGCCGTACGCTGGCGGGGATGGACAGCCGCAGCGTGGACAAGCTGCGCCGACTCAACAGGCAACAGGTTCTGCAACGCCTTGATGATCTTGGCCTGGCACGGATTACCTTGGATTTCGACGGCTCGGTACTCGCCACCGGTCGTTTCGCCGAAGGCACGGCGGTGGGTTTCAACCGCAAGAAGAAGGGGCAACGCAGCTACTATCCGCTGTTCTGCACATTGGCGCAGACCGGCCAAGTATTCGATGTTTGGCATCGTCCCGGTAATGTGCATGACTCCAACGGCGCCCAGGCATTCATCCTGGAATGTGTCCAGGAAATACGCGCTGTTCTGCCCAGGGCCAAAATTGAAGTACGGATGGATAGCGCCTTCTTCTCGGATGCCATCATCGGCATGCTCAATGCCGAAGGCGTTGAATTCAGCATCAGTGTGCCCTTTGAGCGTTTCACCGAACTCAAGGGCATGATAGAACGGCGGAAACGCTGGCATCGCTTGGGTGATCGATGTGATTTTTTCGAGCACCGCTGGAAACCTAAAAAATGGCACACAAAACAGCGTTTTCTCTTTATCCGTACCGGAAACCGGAAACAGTATAAGGAACCGATTCAACTGGATCTGTTCATCCCCTATGAATACGGCCACGACTTCAAGGTGATCATCACCAATAAGCGTCTCAGTGCCAGAAAAGTGTTGCGCTATCACAACGGCCGCGGTGCCCAGGAGGGTATTTTCGCTGAGTTGAAGTCGCAGACCCAGATGGACTATGTTCCGACCCGAAGACAAGCGGGGAATCAGGTGTTTGTACTGGCAGCGATGTTGGTGCATAACCTCAACCGGGAAATGCAGATGCTCACCAACGAACAGCAATGCGCTACCACTGAACGACGTGCACCGCTGTGGCACTTTACACGGCTCGGCACTCTGCGGCGTCAACTGATTCAGCGAGCCGGACGGCTGACCAGGCCTCAAGGGACCTTGACTTTGACGATGAGCGTTAATCCAGCTGTCAAATCCGAGTTGTTGCATTATTTGGATGTGCTCAAACAAGTAGCTTGATTCCGTTTTCGTCAGAATTTATGCAATGAATGGGATTAGTCAACAGATGCCGGCTCCTCTTCCAAAAGAGATTTTTCTACCAGGTCCATGTTGCCCTCTTCGTTCATGGCAAGATCCTGAAACTTGATTTTGGTGATGCGATGTCCCTCCATCCCGATCACCTCCAGACGACCTCCATCCAGTTCCACTTTATCGCCAATTTTTGGGATATGGCCCAAATGCTTGTAGACAAGCCCGGCCAAGGTGACATAGTCCTCTCCCTCGGGGAAAGGAAAATTGACCACCGGCTCCAGCTCTGACACCCGGATCGAGCCATTGATTATGTACTCGCTTCCTTCCAGCTTCTTTATTTGACGGTGACGGCCGGTAAATTCGTCATCGTAATCTCCCACGATCTCCTCCAGAATATCCTCCAGTGTGATTACCCCGGCAGTGCCACCAAACTCATCGATGACGATAGCCATATGCTGGCGGTTGGTTTTGAAGGTTTTAAGCAGCTCCGACAGCGCCTTGGTTTCCGGAACCAGGAAGGGAGGATGCATGATGTCGGCCACACACTTCCCTAAAGAGATTTCACCGCCTTCCTGTTCGGCAACCGATGTTAACAGCTCTTTCATAGCCACAATTCCCACCATATTGTCCAGGCTCCCTTCGTAGACCGGGTAGCGGGCGTGGTGGGTTTGCTTGAACATCCTCAGCACATCGGAAACGGTGGCATCTGAAGATATCGCCAGCAGGTCGGTGCGGGGAATCATTGCTTCGCGCACGTTGTGCTCGTCAAGATCGAATACGCCGCGAATCATCATGGTTTCATCAGCATTGAGTACACCGTCCTGTTCGCTGGCCGAGAGGATGGTCCGGATCTCCTCCTCTGACATAGCGAAATGCCCGTCGCCGTGTCCGCTCAGATTGGTTTGGCCAAATATCCAGAGCAGGCCGTTGGAGGACTTATTCATAATCCAGATCAACCATTTGAACATCCTGTACAAGCCGTTGATGATCCCTGCCACAGCGAGACTCAGAGTCTCCGCTTTGTGAAATGCAAGTACCTTGGGAGCCAGTTCACCCGCAACCACGTGTAAAAATGAAATAATGACAAATGCCACGGCATAGGAGACGGTATGAGCCATGGCGATCAAGCCTTTGTGCAGCGACCGGTCGCCGAACATATCGAACAGATTCTCGAACACCGGATCGAGCAACTGGCTGATGGTGATCATACCGATGGCTCCCAGCGCCAGAGACACCAGAGTGATACCGATCTGGGTCACGGAGTAAAAGCGCTCAGGCTCTTTGTGCAGCAGCTGAACCGTCCTGGCCGCTTTGTTGCCGGTGTCGGCGAGCTGCTTGATCCGGCTGCGCCGGGCTGAGGTCAGCGCGATCTCCGATCCGACAAAAAACGCGTTCCCCGCCACCAAGAGAACAATCAGTCCTAACTGCAGAAATAACTCTGTATCCACTGAAATCCCCCTTAAAGTATTATTAGACTGCAAGCCCTGTGGTATTTTCAGGGATGCTGAGACCGGGTAAATCAAATAACCGGTTTGTCGTTTAGCGAAATCACAACCGGCCGGGAGGCTGTTTCCGGGTTTGCGCCGGAAAAGCCCGAGCAAAAACGGGGCGAGTATAATGTTTTCACACTCCAGTGGCCATAAAAAATAGTTATGGAATCCTGTTTTTGTCAGACCGGCTACCGGTTCGGACAATGGCTTGAGCGGAACATTTACTCCGGCTTGAGTGACTACTATTCTTTAAGCTGATTGAAATCAACGATATTCAGATCTGGAGTGGGATCATGCCTGTAAAATCCGGTATCAAAAAAGTCGCAGCACCCAAAATAAATGGGAAAGAGCCACCGAGACCGGTACAGCAGCAGAGGCCCAAATCCTGCAAGCCCTTCTACGCCCTTCCGCCGTCCCATTTCAGCCCCCAGGTGGCGGTTACGCTGGATCGTATGTTCAATGCGTACGTGGCAAGTTTTACCGGCGGCACCGACCCAAGGGTGATACCGCTGGCATTTATAGACTGGTGGGTAAAACTGGCCTGGTCGCCAGGCACGCATGCACGGCTGACGGAAAAAGCCGTGCGCAAAATGATTCGATTTGCCCTGTATGCGGCTCAATCGATAACCAATCCGGGTAACACACCACCTGCAGTGGAACCGCTGCCGCAGGATCACCGTTTTCGCTCCCCCGGCTGGCAGAACTGGCCTTTCAATCTCATGAGTCAGTCGTTCCTGCTTACCCAGCAGTGGTGGGCCAACGCCACTACCGGCGTGCCTGCCCTCACAAAAAATCAGAAAGACGTGCTCACTTTCGTAACCCGTCAGCTGCTGGACCTATCTTCACCGTCAAATTTTGCGCATACCAATCCGGAAGTGATTGAAGCGACTCTCAGGGAAGGGGGGATGAACCTGTTGCGTGGTCAACGCAACTGGTGGGAGGACATGATCCGGCTCTCCCAAGGCCAGAAATCACCCGGCAGTGAGCAGTTCAGGCCAGGCGAGCAGGTCGCCATTACACCTGGGAAGGTGGTTTTCCGGAATCATCTCATCGAACTGATTCAATACTCCCCTGCAACAGATGATGTATTTCCGGAACCTCTGCTGATCGTGCCGGCATGGATAATGAAGTACTACATACTCGACCTGTCGCCGCACAACTCACTGGTAAGCTACCTGGTGCGCCAGGGCCATACGGTATTCATGTTGTCATGGCGCAATCCGACAAGCCAGGAGCGCAATCTCGGAATGGAACACTATCTTGACGATGGCGTCATGGCGGCAATTGAAGCGGTTACGCGTATCCTACCCGGTCAACAGATACACGCTGCGGGATACTGTCTGGGCGGAACCCTGCTGTCGATTGCGGCTGCGGCGATGAGCCGGGCTTCCGACCATCGGCTCAAGACGATGACGCTATTGGCGGCTCAGACGGACTTCAGCGAAGCGGGTGAGTTGATGCTCTTCGTCAATGAAACCCAGGTGAGTTTTCTCGAAAGCATGATGTGGGACCGTGGAGTACTCGACAGCCGCCATATGTCGGGAGCTTTTCAACTGTTGCGCTCCAACGATCTGATCTGGTCGCGCATGGTGCGGGACTATCTGCTGGGCAACAGGCAGCCGCCAAACGACATGATGGCATGGAACGAGGATCAGACCCGGATGCCTTATCGCATGCATTCTGAATATCTGCGCAAACTCTTCCTCAACAACGACCTCGCTGCCGGTCGTTATCAGGTGCAGAGAAAACCGGTTGCAATCAGCGACATCCAGATACCCATATTTGCCGTCGGCACCGAAACGGATCACGTGGCACCATGGAAATCGGTCTATAAAATCAATCTTCTGGCCAACTGTCCAAGAGTGACTTTTCTGCTGACGTCCGGGGGACACAATGCAGGTATCGTCAGTGAACCCGGCCATCCGCACCGGCACTATCAAATCGCGTCTCGCCCTGAGCACGGTATTTATCTGGATCCGGATACCTGGCAACAGAAGACGCCTTTAAATCAAGGCTCCTGGTGGCCTGCCTGGCAGCAGTGGCTGGCAGAAAAATCAGGGAACCGGTCCGCGCCGCCAGGAATGGGCGCCCCACAAGCCGGTTACCCGGCCATCTGCGACGCACCCGGCACATATGTGTATCAGGAGTAGCGGAGCGTCAGGCACAGGATTTTTATCGGAACCGGGGTAATCCATCATCATTTGTATCCGCCTGTCTGATTTTCAGCATATCTAAAGTCTACTGCTCTGTAGAAAATCGCGTGGGGGAATTGTATTTCTTCTGTAATATCCCCTTGCTATTCTTTCTGGATTAGCTTAAGCAGGCCTGCACAACCATGCGGTCACCGACCATCGGACGCGCTGGAACCACCCCAGCAGAGTGAAGGAGAACCTAATGCCACCTGAAGATCCCCGGACAAATCTTCCGCAACCTTTATTGGTGGACATGACAAATCTGGGTATGGATGCAGCAAGCCTGGCAGCGGACATACGCCGGCATTTCAATCATACCCTCGGATGCGACAAGCACTCCATCTCGGCCCACCACGTCTATCATGCTGTGGTCATTGCATTGCGAGACCGCCTGATGGAACGTTGGAAGAACACCCACTACTCCTATCAGCAGAGCCGCTGCAAGCGCTCTTATTACCTGTCGATGGAGTGGCTGATGGGTCGCAGCCTTCCCAATGCCATGTTGAATCTTGGAGTGAGTGAGGCCACCGCAGAGGCATTGCAGATTCTTAACCTGAATCTTGATGACATCATCAATTATGAACGGGATGCTGGGCTCGGCAACGGTGGTCTGGGCCGGCTGGCCGCCTGTTTTGTAGACAGCTGCGCAACGCTGCAGCTTCCGGTAATGGGACACGGCATCCGTTATGAGTATGGGATTTTCCGGCAGCTCATAAAAGACGGCAATCAGGTGGAAGAGCCCGATCACTGGCTGGTGCATGGTAACCCATGGGAGCTGGAGCGGCCGGAATTCAAGCAGCGCGTAAAGTTCGGCGGTCGTGTGGAGTACGTGCAAAACGGCAAGAGCGGACTGCAGGTGCGCTGGATAGAGACCGAGGATGTGCTGGCCATCCCCTACGACTTGCCGGTGCCGGGCTACGAAAACGGTACCGTGAATACCGTGCGCCTGTGGAAGGCTGTCCCAACCGAGGAGTTCGATCTGGGTAAGTTCAGTGCAGGCCTCTACCCGGAGGCAGTGGCAGAGAAGACCAACGCCGAGAACATTACCAAAGTCCTCTACCCGGATGACGCCACGGAACAGGGCAAGGTGCTGCGCCTGCGCCAGCAGTACTTCCTTACATCAGCTGCATTGCAGGATGTTTTGCGGCGTTGGGTTCGCGACTATGGCGAGGAGTTTGGTGAGTTTGCCGACCGCAGCTGTTTCCAGCTCAACGACACCCATCCCTCGATTGCCGTGGCGGAATTGATGCGCCTGCTGATGGATCGCCATGCGTTGGGGTGGGATGCAGCCTGGGCGATCACTTCAAATTGTATGGCCTATACCAACCATACACTGCTGCCGGAGGCGCTGGAGAAATGGCCGGTCTGGGTATTCCGGGAGATGCTCCCAAGGCTGCTGGATATCATCTACGAAATCAACGCCCGCTTCCTTTCGGATGTCGCGCGTCGCTGGCCAGGTGATATCCACCGGCAGGCACGGATGTCGATCGTGGAAGAGGGGGTGCAGCCACAGATCAGGATGGCCCATTTGGCGATCGTCGGCTCCTTCTCTGTCAACGGCGTCGCAAAACTTCATACCCGGCTGCTCAAAGAGGGGATATTTCGGGATTTCCATGAGCTCTGGCCCGAACGATTCAACAACAAGACCAATGGAGTTACACCGCGCCGTTTCCTGGTTCAGTGCAACAAGGGCTTGAACGAACTCATAACCCGGGAGATTGGAACAGGATGGGTGACGGATCTCAAACAACTGCAAGAGATTCAGAAAAGGGCAGAAGATCCCGGTTTTCGCCAGCACTGGCTGGCGGTAAAAAAGAGCAACAAGAAACGGCTGTCGGTCCTGGTTGAGAGACAGTGCGGAGTGCGTTTCGACGCCGACGCCATGTTTGATGTTCAGGTCAAGCGCATCCATGAATACAAACGACAGACACTGAATATCCTGCATGTCGTCCATCTGTATGATCGCATAAAGCGGGGTGACACAGACGACTGGACACCGCGATGCGTGCTGTTTGCAGGAAAGGCGGCTCCCGGCTACTGGATGGCGAAACGGATAATCAAATTCATCAGCAATGTGGCGAAGGTCATCAACAGCGATCCGTCAACCGGTGATCTGCTCAAGGTTGCTTTTCTGCCCGATTACAGTGTTTCGGCGATGGAGGTGATCGCTCCCGGCACCGATCTGTCTGAGCAGATCTCCACTGCGGGGACCGAGGCGTCAGGCACCGGCAACATGAAGTTCATGTTCAATGGAGCCGTCACCATAGGTACGCTTGATGGTGCCAATATCGAAATTCGAAAAAAGGTGGGCGAGGAGAATTTTTTTCTGTTCGGGCACGACTCGGAACAGATCGGAAGAATGCGATCAGGTTACAACCCGATGCAGATCATTCAGGAGGACGAGGATTTGCGGCGGGTTTTCGCGCTAGTGGAGAGCGGTCATTTCAACCAGTTTGAACCGGGACATTTTGATGCCATCATCAATAGCATCAAGAGCCCCGGGGACCCATGGTTCGTAGCAGCCGACTTTCGTAGTTTCGTCGATGCTCAAAGCAGAGCCTCCGCAGCCCACCGGGATCCCGACAAGTGGGCCCGGCTGAGTATTGCCAACACCGCGAACTGCGGTTATTTCTCCTCGGACCGCACTATTCGCGCCTACAATAAGGAAATCTGGAGACTCCGGCCGGTGGCTCCGCTGGGCGGTAATCTGAACCCAATGAGTGAATCAGGAGTCAACCGCGCCGCTCTACATCTGAAAGGTTGAAAGCACCACAGGTCATTGGAGTTTGGATTCAAGTCTGACCTGTTCTTCGGTACAGCATCTGTTTCTGCCGCTCCGTTTTGCCAGATAGAGTGCCTCATCTGCCCGTTCGAAAGGCGTTTTCCGGCCATCTCCTTCTTGAAAAGACGCCACACCGCAGGATACGGTGATCCTGACCCTGTTACTGCCCGAATGGAAAGGTTTCTGCTCAACCGCCAACCGGATTTTTTCCGCAACAGTCTTAGCTCCACTCAGATCTGCTTCTGGCAACAGGACAACAAACTCCTCACCCCCGTAGCGGGCGGTAAAATCGATTTGACGCGTGGAGTTCTTCAAATGAGCCCCTATGACGTGTAATACCTTATCGCCTGCCAGATGGCCATAGGCGTCGTTGACTTTTTTAAAATGGTCCACATCGACAACAATAATGCTGAGTGGATTGTTGTATCTGCTCCAGCGGGCGAACTCCTCCTGCAGACGGCAGTCAAATGCATGCCGGTTGTGCAGCCCGGTCAGTGCATCTGTAAATGCTTCGGTTCTGGCCTTCACCATGGCGTCATGGAGCCTGCCCTTCTCCCGCTCCATATCTCCAAGCCGGGTCGTGAGGGTATCTATACGCCGCTCAAAATCCTGCACCAGATGTTCGGTTACATTGCGATGCCCACGCAACCGCAACTGCATCCGATTCAGTCTAATCGTTATGGAATTCTTGAGCTCATCCAGATCATTAGAGCACTCCACCGCCTCTTGCAGATGGGTGAACTGCTGTTGCATCTCGCGGTCGATTGTTCTGCCGCCCTCGATCAGTTCCTGTCCGCTATTGCCAATACCATTGACCTCCTGGTCCAGCGTCTTCAGCTGCTCTGTCAGCTGCAGCAGAAACCGCTCCACCTCCTGTCGCTGCTGCTCAGCCTGCACCTTGGCGTGTTCGACCAGCTGCAGTAACTCCGTCAATATTGGCAGGATATCGGCCTGGACGATCCCCTTGCTCAGTTGTGCTTTGAGTCGCTGTACCCTGGGCTGCAGTTCCGGGCTCAAGTCCAGCCGTGCCACCAATTGCAGCAGTACCTGGTCTACGGGAGGAAGCAAATCCGGCCGGGAGCCAGCCTTCTCCCCGGAGAGCAGTTCAACCAACTCCGCGGCCAGCTCCTCCAGTTCACGGTTGTTTCGGGCAGCATCGATGCGCGCCGTAAAGCCATCCAGCCCTGAAGTGGCCGGGATCGCCGGAGAGATTTGAGTGACCAGAAAGTGCAAAAGCCCCTGCCCTTCAATCTGCCCGATGTGTTTATCTTCATCAACGACACCAGGCCCATTTACAGGAGGCGTGTCGTCACTGGCTTTATCTCTGGTAAACAACCCCGAGAACAGACCCGATGACATCTCCTTCTGTTCTATTGCGGGCGATGAGATCGCATCCAGCAGCAAAGCTTTGGCACTCTGCACCGTGGTGGATTTTATTGGCGGGCTGTCAAGCGCTTTAATCAGGCCGTGTGCACGTTTTTCCAGACGCTTGGGAAAGTTCGCCTCGGTAACCAGTTGGATTAACAGCTCCTGTGCAGACTGCGCTGTACTCTCTGGCTTGCTCTCTCCTGCCCTCTCGGCCCTGCGGGTGATCTCCTCCACCTCATCCAACAGGCGCTTGATATCCTGCTCACCCCGCACCCGGTTTCGAAGCTGCTCCAGACGCCGGTCCAACTGATCATCGATGCCGTCACCAAGAAATGAGAGTCGGGAGATGCAGCGCCTGAGAGATGACTCCACCGACTGCCAGCGCCTCTCCTTGTGTTCGATTTCTGCCAGACTGTCAAAGTATTTGTTTTTCCACTCGCCCGCGGATTGACTCATGCCGTATTCATCGTTACAGATAAATATGATAACTATCGGCAAGGATACTGAATGGGTTTAACCGGTTTTTCTATACAGTCAGGCAAAGCAGGACGCATGCGGAGCAGCATCCACAGAGCCGAATTTTCGCAGTATCAGGAGTTTGTCCAGTGCGGTTTGCGTTTCTCCAGAAATGCATTCACGCCCTCTGCCTGATCGTCGCTTTCAAACAGATCGGCGAAATACTCCCTTTCGAGCATCAAACCTTTTTCAAGCAGGACTCGCGACTCCTGAATCAATAATTTACATGCGGCAACACTCAACGGGCTCTGTTCGGCCACCTTTTGTGCCATAGCCAAAGCTCTGGGCACGGCTTCGTTCTGACCAACCACCTCTTCCACTATACCGACGGCGTGAGCCTCTCTCGCGCTGAGCTGCTCGCCACAAAGGATCAGGCGTTTTGTCCACCCCTCACCAGCCAAGCTGAGCAGTCGTTGTGTGCCACCCCCGCAAGGCAGTAAACCCACTTTCGCCTCCGGCAGCGCCACCCGGATCTGCTCTTCGGCGATACGGATATCGCACGCCAGAGCGCACTCCAATCCGCCGCCCACGGCATACCCGTTGATAGCGGCAATGGAGACCCCGCGAAATCGACTCAGGGCACCAAAAGCCTGTCCGAACAGACTGGAGATCGCCCAGGCACTGGCCCGGTCAGCATCAACAAACATTTTCAGATCTGCACCCGCCGAGAAGTATTTATCCCCGGAGCCGGTAACGACAAGACTGTATACATCCCGATTACGATTAAGCCCTTCAACCAGCCCGGTCAGCGCCGTCAGGCTCTCCTGGTCCCAGGTATTCGCCGGAGGGTTGTTAATGGTAAGCAGCGCGACATGACCGATATATTCAACCTCTAACTTGCCTGACATAATGGGTTCCTGTGGGACTTACGATACGTGTAAGAGTTGAAGGCAATCTACACTGTAGACTAACGCTAAGCCCGTTTGAAGTCCGCGCTTGCGAGTGGACTGTTGCGCCCGGTGTCGATGAAATTGACCATTTTATCAACCCGGGATAATTCCAATCGATTGGAGGTATTCATGACAATGCTTTTCGACGTATCGGTTACCGGACTGGATAAGGTGTTCGATATGCCTGGTACCTGGACCGATGAGGATTACCAGGCGTTGGCTGCCCAGCTTGAAATCGAGGATATCGAAGAGATTTCGGGTTCCGACCTGCTGGAGATGGTGCTCATGGCTCTGCAGGACCTGGAGCCGAGAGAAGCTGCCGACGCGGTGCTTGCCCATAAACTGCCAGCCGGAACCAAACCTGGGATAAGACAGAACATTGCCCAGGATCTGCTGGAGGATCAGCGGCCCTGGGAAGAGGCGGCGGATATAAGACTCCATGCAGGAATCTTCGCTTCGGCGGTTTTACTGCAAAAGGCATTCCCCAAATCTTTCTCCAGACCGGACATGCTGCACCTGACAATGCATATAAAGGGGTTGCTGCCCGAGTCCGGCGTCATACTCTCCAATCCGCCTGAGGCAGCTTTTGTCACCCGTATTCTGGCTGATGCAATGAATGAAAACAGCATTCTGGAAAGATTGTATGATGAGCAGCTGGCATCGAACTTTTTCCCGGACGCAGAGGGAATAATCTGGAAAGCCGAGTTCAGCGGACTATCCTTGGGCGAGCCCTCATCCGCTGTGCTGAGCGTCTACTCTTCGGTCCATTGGCTGGATGCTATGGAGGGTGTATCCGATTTTCAATCGAACGCTTATAACGACTCCCCGGATGAAGAGGAGAGTGACTAATGGGGTGCGAATCGGCACCGGCCGAGCTGCCTTGAAGGCTGTCAAAGGGTGAAAACCAATAAATTGAGCCTGTAATATCGATTGCCGGTGGTCGCTGAATATCAATCGAACACGGATGGCCCCGGATAACCATGGGTCGTCCGGGTTTCAACCGGAATCTCATTCTGCATTCCGATTATTCGCCAGTTTTCGGTAGATATTCTCCGGTAAAAGCTTACAATACCCGCCTCCTTTCCACCGACAAGTGACAACCGTTGATTAATCGCGCAGGCCTTCTGATAACCACTTTAATGGGCGGCCTGACATTTTTGTTGTGGTCGGTTGTCAACCAGCCCGATGTGGAGCCGCCCTGGCCAACCACGATCCAGGGTTTCTGTTTCTCCCCGATGAGGGGCGCGCAAACTCCCATGGCCGGGCATTTCCCCTCGATTGCGGAGATCGATGAGGATCTCGCCCTGCTCGCCGGTGAAGCCTATGCCGTGCGTACCTACACGGTAGAGTCGACGCTGGCCGAAGTGGCTCCACTGGCCGGCGCACATCAGCTCAATGTAATGCTCGGCGGCTGGATTAACCGGGATGAGGAGGCTAACAAAAAAGAGATCGAGAAACTTATCCGTGTCTATCGGGAAAATCATGAGCAGGTGGTTCGGGTGATTGTCGGCAATGAGGCCCTGCTGCGTGGCGACCAGACGGTCGAGCAGATGATCGGCCACCTCAAACGGGTCCGCAAGAATGTCTGGGCTCCAGTCAGTCTGGCGGAACCCTGGCACATCTGGCTTAAATATCCTGAATTGGTCAAGCAGGTCGATTTTATCGCCGTCCATATTTTGCCGTACTGGGAAGGCATAGATGTGGAGCAGGCTGTGGATTACGTTGTTTTCCGCTATGAACAGCTGAAGGCTGCCTATCCGGAGAAGCGCATCGTAATCGCCGAAGTCGGCTGGCCCAGCAATGGCCGTACCCGCAAGGACGCCAAGGCAACTTTGGCCAATCAGGCCAAATTCCTGCGCCGTTTTCTCGCAGTCGCGGAACGTGAAGGCTACACCTATTATCTGATGGAGGCATTCGACCAGCTCTGGAAAAGAAAACTGGAGGGAGAGGCAGGAACCAACTGGGGGGTGTATAACATCGACCGGGAGCCCAAATTTTCGTTTACCGCGCCGGTTGTCAGAATCCCGGGGTGGCACGGACTGGTGGCGATCAGCATCGGACTCACGGTACTGCTGCTGGCGGTTATGTTCCGCGACAGCGGTGGGCTTATGGCCCGCGGCCGCGGATTCCTTGCGCTGGTGGCCTACGCCATTACCACTTTCGCTGTGTGGATGGTTTGGGAATACTCCCATCAATACTTGACTCCAGCCACACTGGCTGTAGGGATCATGCTGTTCATTGCAGCGCTTGGTGTTATCGTCGTCCTGCTGGCTGAGGCTCATGAGTTGGCGGAGTCCGCCTGGATGCGCCCCTGGCGATCTGAGTTACGCCCCGCAGGAGTGCCGGATGAACAGCTTCCAATGGTCTCGGTGCATGTTCCCGCCTATAACGAACCTCCGGATATGATGATTGAAACACTTGATGCGCTGGCGGCGCTCAATTATCCGCAGTTTGAGGTGCTGGTTATCGACAACAACACCAAAGATCCCGCCGTCTGGCAACCGGTTCAGGTCCACTGCGAGCGCCTGGGTGCACGCTTCCGCTTCTTTCACGTTGATCCTCTTGCCGGCTTCAAGGCCGGAGCACTGAACTTCGCTCTGCAGCAGACCGATCCTGCGGCTGAGATTGTCGCGGTGATCGACAGCGACTACACCGTAAAAGCCAACTGGCTGCGGGATATGGTGCCCCACTTCAAGGATCCCGAAATGGGCATTGTCCAGGCTCCGCAGGATTATCGGGACGGCGCGCAAAATGCATTTAAAGCGATGTGTATGGCTGAGTACCGCGGCTTTTTCCATATAGGCATGGTGACCCGCAACGAGCGCAATGCAATCATCCAGCACGGTACCATGACACTGGTACGGCGACGGGTGCTGGAAGAAGTGGGCGGATGGGGCGAATGGTGCATCACCGAGGACGCCGAGCTGGGTCTGCGTATTTTCGAGCAGGGACACAAGGCAACCTACATCCCCAAAAGCTATGGCAAGGGGCTGATGCCGGACAATTTTGCGGACTTCAAGAAACAGCGTTTCCGCTGGGCCTATGGTGCGGTTCTTATCCTCCGGCAGCACCTGACGCTGCTGCTTGGGCTCGAGCCCAGCCGCCTGACCTGGGGCCAGCGCTACCATTTTATCGCCGGCTGGCTGCCCTGGCTCGCCGATGGCTTCAATCTGTTCTTTAATATGGGCGCGGTAGCCTGGTCGGTGGGCATGTTGCTCTGGCCGGATCTGGTTGCGCCCCCGAATATACTGTTTGCACTGCTGCCGCTCTCCCTGTTTGTGTTCAAGCTGCTCAAGATGCTTTATCTCTACCGCAGGCGGGTGGAAGCCACCCTGCGTCAGAGCCTGGCAGCCGGCCTCGCCGGCCTCGCCGTGTCTCACACCATCGCAAGGGCTATGCTGACCGGCTTCATTACCCGGCGCATCGGATTTTTCCGTACACCCAAGTATGCCAGCAGCAACGCGCTGTTTCGCTCCCTGTTGGACGCACGCGAGGAGCTGCTGTTCCTGTTGGTGCTGTCGCTGGCGATTGCCGGTCTGTTTCTCGTCCGCGACGACAGCGACATGATGGATATCCGGATCTGGGCCGTGGTGCTGGCTATACAGGGCATTCCCTATCTGGCTGCGGTACTGGTGGCCTTGATCGGCGGCCTGCCGAAGCTGCCGGCCAGACTGGTGGGCGCCATGAGCTAATACTCCTTCAAGGTAATAATTACGGGTTCAGCATCTGCAATTATTACCTTAAAGTAGTTCTAAGTGTGGTTCGCTGGGAGGCGGCTGTTTTTTCCGCCGGCGCGGTATTCAGCAACGGTTTGCCGCCACCAGGATCCGGAGAGTGTTCCAGGTTAAGGATATGCTGAAACCCGCCAAACAGATCCTGGGTCAGCGTGATGATGGCCCGCAACCAGCGTCCCGTCGTTTCGCAACGGGCCGATGTTTCCCCACCTTTCCTGCATACCAGCGGCTGCTCCCCTCCGGTCAGGAAATGCATTCCCGGAAGCGGCCGTACCGGTGCATCGGGTGAGGTGGCAGCCAGCCTCAGCAGCGAGGGGCGACCGTCGCCGAGCAGATCCAGAATGATCCCCGGCAGCTGGTACATGGGCACCTCCCCCAGTTTCAATGGACCATATTTTCCGTCAATAACCACCAGCGGTGTTGCGACCAGGTTTTTGAACATCCTGTCCTGAAAATTTGCGCGTTTGTCGGCCAGCAGCCCGGAATCGGTGAAACCGCCGTGGTTGGGGCCCAGGAACGGCGGATGGTCCCCGAACAGCACGATCAGAGACTCCGGATCCTGCGCCCGCAGATCCTTCAGAAAGGCCATCAGTTCACGTGACTTGTAGTACATCGTATTGGCGTAGTCGCGCACCAGCTTGCTGTCGACAGCGGTCTGGATAACCGGCGGACGGCTTTCATTCAGCGGGTAGTCCAGATGCCCGAATATGGTAAGTACATAGTCGAAAACAGGCGTTCCGGTGTGCAACATGGGAGTGATCTTCTGCAACACCTGACGGTAGAAAGAAGCGTCGCCAAGAAAGGTCTTGTTCATATCATCCAGAACGAAATCGTCAATCGACCAGTAACTGTCGAAACCGATACGACGATATGCATTCACCCGGTTCCAGAAAGCGGCGATATTGGGATGAGAGGCGATGCTGTGGTAACCAATGGTTTTCAAGTGGCGCGGCAGACAAGGCACGTCGCGCCGCAGCCATCCCTCAAAAAACACCGCATCTTCGGTTACCGGAAAACCGCACAGAGTCTCAAATTCGGCATTGGCCGTATATCCACCGAATACCGGCGACAGCACCTGAGAATTACCGGTCTCCGCCCACAGCCTGCGAAATGCGGGATCAAGCGGGTCAGCCGAGAACCCCGCTTTGGAGAGCGCCATCGGGTCCCAGAAAGACTCCAGAACGATAAGGTGTACATTGCGTCCCGGCACACCGGATTGGACGCTGAATGAAACCTGATGCGGCTTCGCCTGCCGCAGTTCGTGCAATGCTTGAACCACCTCTCCCTGGGTCGGGGGATTTGCCCCCCGGGCAAGGTAGCGTGCTGATTCCTGCACCAGATGGATCAGCAGACCGCGTCCGGAGAAATTGCTCCGCTGATCCCAGACGGTGTTGCCAAACCAGTTGTCCATCGAGCGGGATACGGCAGCCGGCGCCCGCACGACTCCCCAGCCGGCAGTTGCCAGCACGCACAACATTATCCAGGTCGAGGTCGAGCGCCAGGCAAACGCAAGCGCCAACAGCGTAGCGGGCACTGCCACTATCGCCACCACGCCCGCCAGCTGCCAACCGCTGAGCAATAGAAACAGATTGCCCACAGCCAGCAGATCATCCGGCATCATGGGGCCGCCGAGCACCACCACTTTACCGGCGTTGGTCAGATGCAGGGCAGCCATCAGGAGTGCGATGGCGGGCAGGTACCAGGTGAGATTGCGCGAGAGGGTGTAGATCACCGCCCCCAGCAACAGATTTGCAATCAGGTCACGCGGCACCGCATTCCAATAAAGCGCAACATCGAATACCCAGGCTGAAATCCCTTGCAGCAGCGCATACCAGAGCACAACAAAGCCAAGGGCGAGAGCCCAACCACCCACACGTGCAGATATCTTGATCACTGAATTCACTCCGCCCGGTACCCGGGCAAACCGCATCCGGCATATGCCAAAAAGAGCGCCGCGAGAGAGATTTTTCCCGATTCAGTAATAATTATATTTTTCATATCCTATTGAAAACCCCACCATATAAGATCCGGCCCCGGCTGATAAGTTACCGTATAGTCAGACTGCGGCAGTGATATGCTCCGGCCGGAAAAATGCCGCCATCCCGGGCACAACTCTGACACTCCCTCCGGGTGTATTGTTCCGGTCATCGGAAATTCGTCGCTCGCCACCCCACGAACCTGAGCAGACGCTCTGTTGCGGTCGCTTCGTTTGCGATTTTATCCGCTTTGTCTTATATAGGCAGCTGTTAACTGCCGGGACAAATCCGCCCGATTTGCTGGAATCAAACAACCCACCTCAACTATAAGCGCTGACGGAAGGAGAATCAGATGAAACGTCGTGATTTTATCAAGCAAGCAGCAGTCGGAACCGCAGCAGCGGTGGCCGCCCCTGCGGTTATAGCAGCTCCCAAAAAGATCCGCTGGAGAATGCCGACCAGCTGGCCAAAAGCCTTCGACCTCATCTACGGCGGCGCTGTCGACATCGCCGACAGGGTCAAAGCGATGAGCGGCGGCGATTTCGAGATCCTTCCCTATGCGGGCGGTGAGCTCGTCGGAGGCCTGGAGGTGTTCGATGCGGTCTCGCAGGGAACCTTCCCCATTGGGCATACCGCATCCTATTACTATGTCGGCAAAAGCCCTGCTTTCGCATTCGACACGGGGCTTCCCTTCGGGTTTAACTTCAGGCAGCAAAATGCCTGGCTCTATAGCGGCGGTGGTATCGAGCAGATGCGCAAACTATACGCCGACTTCAATATTATCAATATCCCCGCAGGCAATACCGGCTGCCAGATGGGGGGCTGGTTTCGCAAAGAGGTAAACACCCCCGATGACCTCAAGGGACTCAGGATGCGGATTCCGGGGCTTGGCGGCAAGGTGATGAGCCGGCTGGGCGTCACGGTACAGGTGCTGGCGGGGGGGGACATCTTTCCTGCGCTGGAGCGGGGTGTGATCGATGCCACCGAATGGGTCGGCCCCTACGACGACGAGAAGGCGGGCTTCTATAAGGTAGCCAAATATTACTACTTTCCGGGCTGGTGGGAGCCGGCACCATCGCTTTGTATCTATGTGAACAAAGCGGCTTGGGAAGACCTGCCAAAAGCGTATCAGCAGATGCTGATCACAGCCTCGTCGCAGACGAATCAACAAATGGTGGCGGATTTCGATGCAAAGAATCCTGCTGCCCTCAGAAGCCTGCTGGAGAGAGGCGTTCAACTGCGCCGCTTTTCCGACGAGATCATGCAAGTGGCCCGGAAAGAGGCGTTTGCTCTGTATGACGAGCTTGCCGCTGCCGATCCGGTATACAAGGGGATCTATGAAAACTGGAGTAAATTCAAGGCGGAGTCGGACAAATGGTTCAGCACCGCCGAGACCGCTTACGCGAGTTTCTCTTTCGGCAAGTAGTCGAATCAGGTAAGCTGCCCGACCCCGAGGCTGATCAGCCAGGTAACCAGCCGCGGAAAGTAGAACAGCAGCAGCAGACCGACAAGCTGAATGGCAATGAATGGCACCGCGCCGAGATAAATCTGCGCGGTGCTCACTTCGGCAGGTGCCACCCCGCGCAGATAGAACAGGGAGAAACCGAAGGGGGGAGTCAGAAACGAGGTCTGCAGATTCATGCCGATCATCACACCGAACCAGACCAGGGCCATACGCGCAGGCTCATCGAATTCAGCGAACATTGGAGAGAGCATACGCGCCGCCACCGGAGCCACCAGGGGTACGATGATAAAGGCGATCTCGAAGAAGTCGATGAAAAACCCCAATACGAAGATCGCCAGATTGACCAGCAGCAGGAAGCCGATTGCACCTCCCGGCAGGCCGGTCAGCAGCTCTTCTATCCAGAGATCTCCAAACAGCCCGCGGAACACCAGCGAGAAGGTTTGGGAGCCGACCAGGATGAACATCACCATACTGGTGAGCCGGGCGGTGGTCTCCAGGCTCTCTCTGACCGAGGTGAGTGTAAGCCGGCGGTTCAGCGCCGCAAGGATGATTGCGCCTGAAGCACCGAAAGCACCTGCCTCGGTGGGTGTTGCCCAACCGACAAAGATACTGCCCAGCACGACCAGGATCAGTGCCAGCGGAGGCATCATCACCCAGACAATCTCCCGCCAGAGATCCCAGCCACGCATGCTTCTGTCTGCTTCAGGCATGGCAGGAGCCGCCCCGGGAGAGACAGTGGATACACCCGCCACATAGATCAAGTACAATGCGGCCAGCATGATACCGGGGATCAAAGAACCCACAAACAGGTCGCCCACCGACACCCCAAGCTGATCCGCCAGCACGATCAATACGATACTGGGTGGAATTACCTGTCCGAGCGTTCCGGATGCTGCAATGATGCCGGATGCCAAAGACTTCGAGTAGTGATATCTGAGCATGACGGGCAGCGCAATCATGCCCATTGCCACCACGGTTGCGCCCACCACACCGGTGGCTGCAGCCAGCAGCGTACCCACAAGGATAACCGAAAAGCCAAGGCCGCCGCGCAGTGGTCCAAAAGCGTTGCCCATGGTCTTGAGCAGATCCCTGGCCAGCCCGGTGCGCTCGAGCAGAGTACCCATCAGTATGAAGAAAGGCACGGCCAGCAGCGTGTAATTCTGCATTACACCGAAGATTCGCTGGGAGATCGCCTGGAGCATTGAAAAATTCAGCAGATCCATCTCCATGCCAATGATGGCAAAGATCAGCGAGGTGCCGCCAAGCGCAAATGCAACAGGATAGCCGCTGAAGATCAGCAGCAGCGCCGCTCCGAACATCAGGGGACCAAGCAGATCGGGATTCATCGGGGTGTCACTTCATTGTGTTCTTCGCTGATCACCACTCCACGCAGGATAGCGATGTTGCGCACCAGTTCCGACAACCCCTGCAGCAGCAGCAATATGAACCCGACAGGTATGGCGCTTTTGACCAGGTAGCGGGGCAAGCCGCCCGGATCGGGAGAGTTTTCCAGAATACGCCAGGAATCCAACGCATAAGGAGTGCTCACCCAGATGATCAACAGACAGAGAGGCAACAGAAACAGCAATGTCCCCAGAATATCGACCCAGGCTTTTGATTTTGAGGAAATGCGCGAATACAGGATGTCCACCCTGACGTGCGCTCCGTTGCGCAGAGCATAGGCTCCTGCCCAGAGAAACACCAGGCTGAACATGTACCACTGAGCCTCGATGTACATGTTGGAGCTGAGGTCGACGCCGATGGACAGACTCAGTTTTCGGGTTACTGCATTGTAGATACCAATCAGAACCATGATCAGTACCAGCCAGGAAAGCAATATGCCGATCCGGTTGTTCAGACGGTCAATGGCCAGAGAGACTCTCAGCAGTTGCTGCATACACACAGACCTTGTCAAGTAAATACACAGGGCCGTTGAGAATATCGAAATTCCCTGCCGGCCGCTACTTTACGGGTCGGCTCACCGGAGACCGGCTCTAAGAATTGATGATGTACTCCAGTTTTGAACTTCCCTGCGAAATGGAGACCTGCCAACGATTTTCAGCGGCTTCTCTGACCGATAGCATGAGATCTTCATCGGCCCTGCCCCAGACAACCACAGCGGTGAGATAATCCAGATCCGCGCCAAGGGCACCGAAAAGCAATCTTCTCCAGGTCGGCAGCTGCGGACCATCATGCATCGGCTTGCCCAGGCGTCCGGAAATCTCGACAGTCTGTTCATGCGCAAAGCGATAGGCTTCCTCGCGGCTTGAAGTTGTGACAGTGACCGTCTGTTCTGACAGCTTCCCATCGACGCATCGATAGGTGATCTTCGCCTTTTTTCCGCCCTGTGTTCCGCTGAATTCGCTGATGCCGGCAGGAGTGGGAAACGTCAATTCAACAGATCCCAGCTGCCGCTCGATTTCCGGAATATTTACACATGAGATTCCGGGGTGGAGATTTGCAAACCGATCCGCACCAAAGGCAGATAGTGTGATCAGCAGCATGAACAGGGTCAGAGCAAATTTGATTCTCATGGCTTTGATGCCGAAAATAAAGAGAGAGGTCAGCGCAGTTTATACCGACAGGCTATTCTACGAGTCTGCCCGTTCCAATAAGATCGGCCGTCATCTTCTCCAGTTCGTGTGCCCCTGAATAGACCAGGTTCGGATCAAGCGAGTAATCCAGCGCACTGTTGCGCCGTTTGTAGTCTACCGATCCCAGTATCACCTTGATGGCATTGAGTCTCGCCCGATGTTTGTTATCGGCCCGGATGATGGTCCAGGGTGTCGCCGGAGTATGGGTTCGCTTGAGCATTTCATACTTGGCGCGGGAGAAATCATCCCACCGCTCCTGGACCTGAAGATCGATCTCGCTGAGTTTCCACTGTTTGAGCGGATTGGTCTTGCGGACTTCGAAGCGTTGCGCCTGCACCTCTTTGCTGACACTGAAATAGAGCTTGATCAGAATAGTGCCCTGGCGTACCAGATCCGCCTCGAATCCGGCAACTCCCTGCATGAAATCCTGATGCTCCTTTTCGCTGCAGAACTGAAACACCGGCTCCACCAGCGCCCGGTTGTACCAACTGCGGTCGAAGATGGCGATTTCTCCACCACGCGGAAATTGTGTGACATATTTCTGAAAATACCACTGGCTGCGCTGCTCGTCCGTGGGTTTTCCGAGCGCAACAACACGATAGTGGCGCGGATTCATATAAAATGTGATACGTTGAATGGCGCCGCCCTTTCCGGCTGCATCGCGCCCTTCGAACAGAATGATCATGCGCCGATTATCTTCCTCCAGCTGCTCCTGCAGCTTGATCAATTCGGCTTCATATGGCTTCAGCTCCTCCTGCTTGCGAAAGCGCTTGAGCGCCTTGCTGCGCTCTTGCCGTAAACGCTTATTCTCCAGCTCCAGCTCGTCGATGCGCGCCAGCAAAGACGGCAGAGGAACCTGCCCGCCCCTGAACTCAACGAATTTAGGATTTTTTTTGTGACTCATACAGCAACAATTCCCGATCTACTATTATGAACTAAACTCTACTCAACCGATTGAAAGAACACTCAGGACAGATTCTTTTGACGGCCAATGTTATTGTATCCACTCTGGGAGGGGCTTCCCAGATTTCCGGCATGATTTACTTGGAAAGCATGCCGGTCTTACAGATCGATGCTTCAACCAGATTGGCCGAAATTTTGTTAAGACCATTACCAGGAATTTGAGCACGGCATTATCGGCTTCCGGAGAGAAAATCATGAACAACAGATTCGCCCTATTGCTTCTGGCTGGCGTGTTTCTATACGCAGGCGACGTGGCAGCAAACAAAACGGTTTTGGCAGGCGGCTGCTTCTGGTGTATGGAATCCGACTTCGAAAAACTGGATGGCGTAACCGATGTGATCTCCGGTTTTACCGGAGGCACATTGGAAAATCCAACCTACAACGGCGATCACAGGGGGCACTATGAAGCCGTTGAGATCACATACGATCCGCATAAAATAAGTTATGAGGCCCTGTTGGACTATTACTGGGTGAACATCGATCCATTCGACGACAAGGGGCAGTTTTGCGATAAAGGCCATAGTTATCTGAGCGCTATTTTCGTCGCAAACGATGAGGAGCGAAGGCTGGCAGAGCAGTCCAAAGAAAAAGTTGTTGAACAATTTCCAACCAAAAAAGTTGTCACTCCGATTCTGAATGCATCCACCTTTTATCCTATTAAAGGGGATGAGATCTATCATCAGGACTTCTACAAAAAAAGCCCTATCCGGTATAAATTCTATCGTCTGAATTGCGGCCGCGATAGCCGATTGAAGGAGATTTGGGGAGAGCGCGCAACACACTGATAATCAGAACGACAAGCGTTGCTGATTGTTTTGAGACCACTGGAGACTGAATCATGACACTTCGCAAACACCTGATGCCGCTCACCCTTGCGGCTACCCTCACAGTCAGTACCGCTGTTCTGGCGGCACCTGTCTTCATCAACATCCTCACCGGCGGCACCAGTGGGGTTTACTACCCTATCGGGGTGGCACTGTCACAGATCTATGGCAGCAAGATAGAGGGGGCCAAGGCATCGGTGCAATCAACCAAAGCCTCGGTGGAAAACCTGAATCTGCTGCAGGCGGGGCGCGGTGAACTTGCTCTGGCGCTGGGTGACGCTGTTGCGGATGCCTGGAACGGCGTCGAGGAGGCCGGTTACAAAGCACCGTTGAAAAAACTGAGAGCGATCGGTGGAGCATATCCGAACTACATCCAGATCGTCGCCAGCGCCGACTCCGGCATCAAATCACTCGCCGACCTGAAGGGCAGAAGCATCTCCGTGGGTGCGCCCAAATCCGGCACCGAGCTGAACTCGCGCGCGGTCTTCAAGGCCGCTGGACTGACCTATGGGGATATGGGCAAAGTTGAGTACCTGCCCTATGCCGAATCCGTGGAGCTGATAAAAAACCGCCAGCTGGACGCCACGCTGCAGTCATCGGGGCTCGGAATGGCGGCTTATCGCGATCTGGCCGCAACCATGCAGATCCGGTTTATCAGCATCCCTGCAGAGGTGGTGGCTAAAATCGACAGCGCCGCCTACCAGCCATCGGTCATACCTGCCAACACCTATGAGGGCCAGACCGAGGACGTACCCACCGCCGCCATTACCAATATTTTCGTCACCCATAGTGGTGTTTCGGATGAATTGGCATATCAGATGACCAAACTTATGTTCGACAATCTTGGCGACCTGACGGCGGCCCATGCATCGGCCAAAGGCATCAAACTGGAGAGCGCCGCCAAACATCTTCCGATCCCGCTGCACCCGGGTGCCGAACGCTTTTATAAAGAGGCCGGTGTGCTCTAGTCAATTTCCCGGGCCCCGGTAGAGGGGGCCCTCGAATCTGGCTTTTTTTGGCAGATCGACGGTCCCCCGGATCGGGCTGTCAGGGAGTGCCCCTGAACCGCGCTTCGGTTTTAAAAAACCGTAAAGGAAAGCCAGAAGCGGTATCCGTCCAGCCCGCGGCGGCGAATAGACCACCGAGACTCAGGTATCACCGATGAGTGAACATCAACCGACTCTGGCCACCAACCCGGCCGACTGGCCCAAAGCGGTGTTCACCATCGCCCTCGCTTTCTCCGCTTTTCAGATCATCACCGCCGCCTTTCACCCGGTATCAACCCAGATATTGCGCGCCGTGCATGTAGCTTTCCTGCTGTTGATGATATTTCAAGCCTATCCCGGCTTGGGCAAACGCAGACCCCTGCAGCCACTGGCCTGGCTGCTGGGACTGGCCGGAGTGGCCACGGCCGCTTACCAATGGATATTCGAGGCAGACCTGATCCAGCGTTCAGGTGAACTGACTAACGGCGATATGGTCATCGGGGTACTGCTGACGCTGTTGGTATTCGAGGGCGCCCGGCGGGTGATGGGCCCTGCCCTGCCGTTCATCTGCGGACTGTTTCTCTTATACGCTCTCTTCGGCCAGTACCTGCCGGGGGACCTGGCACACCGCGGCTACGGTTTCGACCAGGTGATCAACCAGCTCGCCTTTGGAACCGAGGGGCTGTACGGCACCCCGACTTATGTTTCAGCCACCTATATCTTTCTGTTCATCCTGTTTGGTGCCTTCCTGGAACAGGCCGGCATGATCCGGTTGTTCACCGACTTTGCCATGGGCTATTTCGGTCATAAGCTTGGCGGGCCCGCCAAGGTCTCGGTAGTCTCTTCTGCAATGATGGGCACTATCACTGGCTCCGGTGTAGCCAACGTGGTCACCACCGGCCAGTTCACCATCCCATTGATGAAACGCTTCGGATACACCCCGGCCTTCGCCGGGGGTGTGGAGTCCACCTCCAGCATGGGCAGTCAGCTGATGCCGCCGGTGATGGGCGCGGTGGCCTTTATCATGGCAGAGACCATCGATGTCCCTTTCGCTGAGATAGCCAAAGCGGCGCTGCTGCCAGCAATGCTCTATTTCGGTTCGGTTTTCTGGATGGTGCACCTGGAAGCGAAACGGGCAGGACTGGAAGGTCTGCCCAAGGATCAATGCCCTGACCCCTGGACAGCAGTGCGCAAGCGCTGGTTTCTCCTGATACCTCTGGGCGTGCTGATCTGGCTGCTGTTTTCGGGCCGTACGCCTCTGTTTGCCGGTACCGTCGGCCTGTCACTCACCGCCATCGTGATTCTGGGTTCCGCAGTCATCCTGCGGGTCTCCTCCTTCGGTCTGCGGATAACCTTCTGGGTCACCCTGGGCGTGCTCTGTGCGGGCTTCTTCCAGCTCGGTATAGGTGTCATATTCGGCGTAGTGGCGGCCCTGGTAGCCATCTGCTGGTTTGTCAGGGGCGGCCGGGAAACCCTGCGCATCTGCGTCTATGCACTGGCTGAGGGTCCCCGCCACGCCCTTCCGGTTGGCATTGCCTGCGCCCTTGTAGGCGTGATCATCGGCGTGGTCTCTCTGACCGGGGTTGCCTCCACTTTCGCCGGGTACATTCTTGCCATTGGCCAGGACAATCTGTTCCTCTCACTGGTGCTCACCATGGTCACCTGCCTGGTTCTCGGAATGGGCATTCCGACCATCCCCAACTACATCATCACCAGCTCCATAGCCGCCCCTGCGCTGCTCGACCTCGGAGTACCGCTGATCGTCTCCCATATGTTCGTATTCTACTTCGGTATTCTCGCAGATCTGACCCCGCCGGTGGCCCTCGCCTGCTTCGCCGCCGCCCCAATTGCCGGTGAGAAAGGACTGAAGATCAGCTTGTGGTCCATACGCATAGCGCTGGCCGGATTCGTTGTACCCTTTATGGCTGTATACAACCCGTCCCTCATGCTGCAGGGCGACAGTCTGCTTATGAGTGGCTATCTGGTGTGCAAGGCAGCCTTCGCTATCGGACTCTGGGGCGCCGCCTCTATCGGCTTCTTCCAGCATCGTCTGGCCTGGTGGGAACGCCTGTTTGCGCTGGCCGCCGGAGTCTCCCTGATCCTTGCGTTGCCGCTGACCGATGAGCTGGGCTTCGCCTTGGGAGCTCTGATTGTTGCACAGCATCTGTGGCGCGGACAGCGGCTCAATCCAGCCGAAACGGAGACATGACCCTCCGATGACGGGACTCTGTCTGGGGCTGGCCGGAATCGTCTGGATCGAGCTTCCTGTCAGCGAATTCACACTGGCCTGGCGCCACAGCGTGGAGAAGGTGCGCTGGGAAGAGGACTATCGCATCACCAAAGAAGGACTGGTACTGGAACAGGCGCGGATCAAGGGAAACGGAGCCGGCATGGAGATCCCGGACGCTGCGATACTGCGCGATGGAAGCTGGCATTACCACCCCCAACTGCCACCTCTGGATATAGTACGGCTGGGGCGTACGCCGGAGGCCGGGGACTATCAGTTGTGTTTCAAACGGCGCTGCCAAATGTTGAGCAAATGGCTGGGGCCGCCTGATCCCGAACGACCTGCAGTGGAGTTGTGGCGCTGCGCGCCGGATTCTGCCGCCCTTACACCATCCGGGAACTGAGCTGTGCAGCTCTGACCCTTGGGCATCCCCCCAATATCTTTATTCGAACACCGGCAAACTACGTATGTGCCTTGCGATAGGCCAATGCAGAGTTAGCGGCGAATATGAGCAGGGCGCCACACCACCCGGTAAGCGTTAATGCCGGATCCCCAACCAGTAACGGACCGAGCAGAGCCGCCATGAGTATTCTGCTCGATGATATGATCGAACCCTCGACCGCAGTCACGAACAAAAAGCCATAGGTCAGCAGATACTGGCCGAGAACTCCGGCTGCGGAACAGCTGAACAGGAAGAACAGCTCCTGCCTGTTCGGCCAGAAGATCGATTCTCTGAACAGCACGAACACGAGCAGAGCGCCAAGGCCGAACATGAAGAACAGTATGGTGTGCGAGTCGTGGTATCTTCGGCTCAGGTTCAGGGAGATCATCGCCAGGGATGCCGAGATGCCTGAACAGAGCCCCCAGATGTTTTCCCATTTAATGCCGATCTCTGCCGGCGAGAGTATCAACCAGATGCCGACAAACGCCACTCCAACGATCAGTAGTACGAAGCCGTCCCGCTGCTCCTTGATGAAGAACCAGGCAATCAGTGCGACAAACAGGGGGTAGGTCATATTCAGAATGTTGGCTTCCGCCAGCGACCCTACCTGTACAGCCTTGTAGAAGCAGAACACCGCAACCGTGTTGGAGATCGTGCGGATCAACAGCAAGTCGTATCTGCGCGGGTGCAAGCGGCGCCGGCTGAGGAGCATGGTCAGGCAGACAACACAGAATCCCATAAAAAAGCGTGCGAATACGAAGTATGGCGCCTCTATCACCACATACGACTCCGCCCAGCGAATAATAGCCGTGGCGAGATAGAAACAGAATGCGGAGCAGAAAACCGCGAGCCAGCCACCGACCTGTACTGAAAACAAGCGCCCTCCATCAGTCGACATCAATGCTAAGTCCTCGTTGAATCCCCTGTAATGCGGAGACGTTGTTTCTCAACACCTTCCCCCGACCGCTTCCTTATTCCGGCAGAAAAGATTGCAAGCAGCTTCCAGGCTCTGTACCGCACAGGTATCACTATCAGACAACTGCGTATGCAGAGAAACCAATGCAGGGGAGAGTCAAATGTGCCATATCTTATCTCAACATCTGACTGAGCACTTCAACTACTCCGCCCGGGTTATGATCCGCGGATTGATTCAATCGATGCATGCCAGAGCATGTTTTCGTACCAACGGTTGTTTGGCCATATTGCCGAAAACAAAGTAAGCTACAGGTGGAACAGAGTCAGGCCACAGCCCGATTATGGAGGTCCGTTATTCTTTGCGACCGTCCGCTTGCACAATGCATCTACGGCAACGCTTGGCCATCCGCTCTGTTACCCCGAGGTTGATCTGAAAGCGATTTTTCATCCGAGCTGACCCTTTGCGCCTGATATGAAAAGATTCGATCCTCTGAGTAATCTCTCTGCACTGCGCTGCCCGCCACCATCTCAATTCCCAGTGGAGTGGCGCGCTCTGTTGCGACCACTTCCCTTCCGTTATCCGCTCGAAGAGGAGCAGTATATACAGATCTCATCCGGACGGCGGGTTCTGCTGCGGCCGGTCCGGCCGGGCGACACATCAGCCTATCAGGCAATGTTTCAGCTGGTGGACCGCGACGATGTACGGTTTCGCTTCTTCTCCTATCTTAAGCAGCTGCCGAGCAACGAACTGCTCCGGTTTCAAAAAATCGACTACGATCTGAATATCAACTTTATCGCCCTGGGAACAACGCAATCGCACGATCGGGAAATGCTGGGCGTGGTGGGCGCAACCGTTATTCCCGAAGAATCGACCGCCGAGTTCGGGCTGCTTATCCGCTCAGACCAAAAAGGTCAGGGACTTGGGCGCATGCTTATGGAGAAGCTGATATCCGCCTGCGGCATGCGAGGTATCGGCACCATCCGTGCGGAAGTGATGACCCGGAATCTGCCCATGCTGTCGCTGATGCGTAAAATGGATTTTCAGTTTTTCTATCAGGCTGACGGCGCCTATGTGGAAATCAGGCTGCGCCTGCGGAAAATAACGAGTACTGGTACGGGAGAGTCGCCATGAACCAACGAAGCGATCCACCCCCCAGTCATCCTATGTTGTACGACGCAGCAACCGGACTACCCAACATCCTGCTTACCCGCGAGCTGCTGCAGCGTTGGATTGCCCTGGCACAGCGCAGTGACCGAATCGTTGCAGTACTCAATCTGAAACTGCTTACGGCCGACACCCCTGCCCCGGAGTCAACGGCCAATGCACTGTCCCGGCATCTCCCCATGCTTGTGGAAGCATTGCGGCACAAGGTCCGCCATAGCGACTTCGGCGGGATAAGTGAAGATGGTGCGTTAATTATCACTTTTGGCAATCTTTTCAGCCCGGGTGATGCAAATAGAGTCGTCACGCGTCTGCTGCGGGAGTTGCGCCGGCGAATCGCGATGGAGCCGGGAGAGTCAGGCTTGTCCGGGGGCGTAAGTCTCTACCCGGTAGATGGAACGGATGTCGACTCCCTGCTTATCTGCGCCCGTAAAGCCCGCGATAAGGCCACGCTCAACAACGCCTATTTCGAATTTTATTCGCCACAGATTTCACACAATATCGTGCAGCACACAGTACTGGAGGATCGCCTGCTACAGGCTATCGAGTACGGTGAACTGACGGTCCGCTACCGCCCGCAGTACGGATTGACAAGCAACCGTGTCGAAGGCATCGAGGCGCTGGTCCACTGGCAGCACCCGGAGTTGGGAATGATCTCTCCGGGAGCACTGGTCGCGCTCGCTGAAGATCTCGGGCTCTCTATAAAAATCGGCACATTCGTGCTGGAACAAGCGGTTGCCTGCCACAGCGAATGGAGCCGGGGCACAGGACACCAGGTGGAGTTACTGATCTACCTGCCCGCACCGGGTTTTATCGATCGGCACTTTGTCGGTATCCTGAGGGAGGTGCTCACCAAATACCCGGTTGTGCAGAACAGTCTGTCGCTGGGTCTTTTTGAATCCAACATTCTGCAAAGACCGGAAAGATCCGCAGGCATACTTGCTGCACTCACCGAGATGGGAGTCAGGCTTTCGGTCTTTGGGTTTGGCGCCGGCCACTGTTCTCTTGCCGGGCTGATTCTCTATCCGCTCCATTCCCTCACGTTGGATTCGACACTGGTACGCAACGGACTTCTCGACGCCCGTGCGCGCCTGATGGTGGAAACCATAATGGCAGCCGCGCAAAAACTGCAGCGGCCGGTTACCGCCAGCGGCGTGCAAACCCGGCAGCAGGCCGACTGGCTCCGCTCTCTTGGCTGCAGCCGCGCCCAGGGCCCTCTGTTTGGACCGCCGGTCACTGCCGGAGAGATCGGTCCGCTGCTGGAAGCGGGCCCTTGACGGACAGATGCTAACCGGAACGGCCGAAAACCTGAATCCGCCTCAATCCCTACCAGAAGCCGGCAGATCAGGGATCCAGGGTCTCCCTGGACAGGCAGATAAAGAGTTTGCGCAGCAGTATCTTTGAGACGTTTCTCCACAACAGGATCTGCGTTTCGCTGTCCAGACGGCTGGTCCCCTCGTGGGTGATCTCGACCAGTTTCACCTTGCCGTCGGCAATCATGGAAACTTCCCGTCTGGAGCCGGGGTCGGCCAGTCCCTGGATACCGGTCACCGAGCCCTTGTGATAGATCATCGAGCGAAACGGCGAGCGCAGGCTGGCCCGCTTCACGGTCAGATTACCCGACTGAATCAGCCAGCAGCGGTCGGCAGAATCGCCCCTTTTATAAACAAGCTCCCCACTCTTGAGTGTGATGGCTTTAGGCCGCAGGTGTAATATCACCTCTTCCAGCTGCTCAGCACTAAACCCTGAAAAAAGCTTGGATTTCCCCAGGATCTCGACAAGTTCATCGGCCATCATTGTCTCCAGAGTCAGATATGACGTTATGTCAGGTTCAGATTGTCAACCTATGACCAGCCTACTAAACAAGTCGAAAAATGTCTCCCTTTTCAACCGGAAATTCTGGAAATCCGGACTCAGGATAGACGGTTCCCTGTTTAGGATCAGCGTCGACTGGCAACTCTTCTCATGCCGGATAAGGCACCGCAACAGCGCATTCTGACAATCCTGCGCACCAATCGATTCCGCAACGGCGGGAGATCAGGGAAGAGGAAGAACCGCATGACACTCTCAAGGAGTTCCCGGTTGCCGAGGTGCACAGCCTGGGAGAGCTGCTGCAGACTCTATAACCGGTTTCAAAAACCAAAGGCGGTCTTCACTGTGGGTAAAGCGCCTGCGGCTGCTATACCGACGATCATCCCCACGCCAAGCCTTACAGGCATACGGCCAAGCAACGGGGCGGCGGCACTGAGAATACCGCAGATAATAGCGTAAAAGGCCAGGTTGAAAAGGTCCATCGCATGAGACTAGCACTATTTCAGAAGTGCTGCACCTGCTACAAAAAGATGGGGCTGGTGGACATTGCCTGCTTCAACTGACATGGCTCAGTCGCGTCAGCCGAAAAAAAAACGGGGCGTCATGTTCCCCTGTTGACCGAAAAGCCGGGAGGATCCGCACCGCCCGCACCTAGCCATTAGCAATGTACTGCCCACCATTGACGGTCATCACGGCACCGGTGATGAATGCGCCTTCATCGCTGACCAGGAATCGAACCATAGCGGCAATCTCCTCCGCCTTACCAAGCCGACCTACGGGAATAGTTGCAATGATGCCTTCAAGCACCTTCTCCGGAACTGCGGCAACCATTTCGGTATTGATATAGCCGGGACAAATAGCGTTCACGGTAATCCCCTTGCGGGCAACTTCCTGGGCCAGTGCTTTGGAAAAGCCGATAATGCCCGCTTTCGCCGCGGAATAGTTGGTCTGACCCATCTGGCCTTTCTGCCCATTTATCGAAGAGATATTGACGATCCGGCCAAAACCACGCTCGCGCATGCCTTCAATGACAGGCCTGGTCATATAGAACATGGAATTCAGATTGGTATTGATCACTTCAAGCCATTTTTCCACCGTCAGTTTATGCATCATGGCATCACGGGTGATGCCGGCATTGTTGACGACAACATCAATCGGACCAAGCTCGGATTCCACCCTGGCAAGACCGGCCGCGCAAGCATCGGCATCACCGACATCCCACTTGAACACAGGGATGCCAGACTTTTCTGAAAAAGCATTCGCACGCTCATCATTTCCCGCATAATTGGCTGCGACGGTGAAACCGGCCCCTTTCAAAGCAATGGAAATTCCCTCCCCAATTCCACGTGTCCCTCCGGTAACAACAGCAACTCTCGACATAAACCACCCCTTTAATGGCTTGGACTTTTCTCCACCCGCTGCTGGTGGGCACTGAAAGAGAGACTCTCCGTTAATGCCCAAACACTTTAATCTGCGGTTGCGAACCCATCTTCCACAGTTTAGAGCCCCACATGCGATCGTTTTTTACTATAAAGCAGCTTTATGACGGATGTATTTAAAGCTATAAGAAAATTCTACAAGAGATGTGGCGCAACCGAGAGCACCAGCTTGCCAAAATGGGAACTCGCCTCCATTGAGCGGTGGGCCTCTGCGGCATCCGCCAGCGGGTAGATCTGATGAATCAGTGGAACCATCGCCTGGTCGGCGAAATAGGGCATAACCGATTGAGAGAAGGCAGCGATGATGTCGCTTTTTTCACCTACCGGGCGCGACCGCAGCACTGAACCGACCAGTTGCTGCCGTTTCAGCATGATCAGCGCAAGATTGATTTCAGCCTTGGCCCCGCCGGTCACGCCGATGCAGATCAGGCGACCGTAAACCGCCAGTGCTTTCAGGTTCGACTCCAGATATGGGCCGCCGATATGATCCAGAATCACATCCGCGCCCCTGTTCCGTGTGTAGGCACGGACCTCTTCAGCAAAATCCTGCTCCCGATAATTGATCACCAGATCGGCACCCAGCGCCTTTACCCGCTCGATTTTTCCAGGCGACGCGGTGACGATGGTACGGGCTTGCGGTGTCAGATGTGAACAAAGATGGAGCGCAGCTGTATTGACGCCTCCGCCTCCGCCGTGCAGCAGTGCCGTATCTCCGTCCGCCAACAGACCGATGAGATACAGATTGAGATAGGCTGTGATATAGGTCTCGCAAACGCAGGCTGCCTGTTCAAATGACATCGCCTCAGGCATGCGCATTACATGTCCCGCGTAGGCGACAGCATATTCCGCATAGCCGCCTCCGGCTACCAATGCCAATACCCGGTCTCCCGGCTGCCATTGCCCGGCGTCCCCCCCCACCTCCTCGATGATGCCGGAAACTTCAAGACCAAGAATGGGGGACTCGCCCTTTGGAGCAGGGTACTTGCCCTCACGCTGCACCAGGTCCGGCCTGTTGACCGACGTAGCCGCAACCCTGATCAGCACCTGTCCCGATTGCGGGCTCGGCCTCGCGGCATCTCCGACAAAAAGTACATCAGGCCCGCCGTACTCATTGAACAATATGGCTTTCATTTATCTGCCTCCAGTTGGTTTAGCCGACCGGCACTGAAATTACCTGTACCCGGTCGGCGTAGGTCCTGTTAATTGTGCATTACAAAGCGGCAGATTGTTTCCGCCGATACATATCGGCATCGGAATGCCGGATCAGCGACTCTATGTCCTCCCCATCTTCCGGATACATCGCCAGACCGACGGAAGCGCCTGCCGTCGCCGCCGGTGCATCCGAATCGATTGACTGCAAAGGCGCACCGAGCAGCTGCTCAATGTTGCTGCGGGCACTCTCCGCGTCCTGCCGGTTGTTCACCGCATCGAGCAGCACGACAAACTCATCGCCGGCATAACGCGCCACCAGATCCCGACTGCGCAGTCCGGTGAGCATGCGCTGCGCCATCTCCTGCAGCACCCTGTCGCCCGCATCGTGGCCAAAGTGGTCATTGACGTTCTTGAAATCATTCAGGTCTATGAACAGAATGGCGAACGGGCGTGGCTCAGGGAGCTCGTTCCGCATGGCCAGGCGTTCATCGACACGTCTCTGGAAAGCCTCGCGGTTGGCCAGTCCGGTAAGGCGGTCGCTCAGCAGCTGTGTCTGCATCGTCCTGAAGCTCTTGGCAAGGTCGCCGATTTCATCCCTGCGCGTGACGTCGAAGGCGGCATTCAGATCACCATTGCCCACTTTACGCGCTGCTTCAGCAAGTTGCTTGAGGTCCCGTGCGACAACCGAGAGAACCATGAAGCCAATGACCGTGGTCATCAGAGAAGCCAGCAGCGCGACCGCCACGGTACTCTTGAAGTTTTCGGTGACCCGGTAGAGGAAGTCACTGCGCGGAACGGCGACCACTATGATCCAATCCAGACCGGCAGCATCCTGAATACGCGCATACGCAGCTTCGACCGGCTGGCCATCCGCGGCTTTAAACACAGCAGTCTGCGGATGCACCGCTTCGGTTGAATGCCGCAGCAGTTTACGTATCTCGCGATAACTCGCGACCACCAGATTATCCTCACTGGCCTCTGCGTTGAGCCGCTTATTGCCACCGGCGGCGTCCTTGTGCAGATGCGGGCCGCGGGAGGTGCCAATCAGGTTGCCATCCGTCTCAACCACGTAGGCAATACCGTTCGCGCTGAGTCTCAGTGAACCCAGAAAGTCATTGACCCGTTGCAGCGAGAGGTCTGTGGCGACCACCCCATGAAACTGCCCCTGCACGTTGTTCACACGTCTGGCACGCGTGGCGACCAGCTCCTCGGTTTTAAAATCAATGTAGACGGAGGTCCAGGTGTTCGATAAAGGCGCACTCTGGCCGGACTTGAACCAGGGGCGTTCGCGTGGCTCGAAGATTCGCGTTTCGCGCACGGCATCCCGCAGCTTGCCATCTATCCCGGTAAAGCGATAAATCGTGCGTGGACCCTCACCACTGGTGCGCAGGCGCAGTTCCGCTTCGGTATCCGAATGGCGCCAGAGCCCGAAAAACTGTCCATTGCGGTCACCGTAATAGGCGTAATTGTTTGGATCGCGATGTACCGATGTCGCGAGCCAGAAGCGGGTGCGCAGATTGGCGATGTCGTCCTCGATGGTATCCGGAGCGGCAACGCCGCTGGGAAATGCCGTCTCCAGTACCGCGCTGGCGCCGAATACATGCCGCTCAGCCGCCTGGGCGATGCGGAATACCATCTCTGACAGCAGCTGGTTCGACAAGGTATCGACGGCGACACGGCCGGCCGAATACGACAAGCCGCCGATCACCGCTGCCAGCAGCAGGACCAGCACAATATACGGCATGGTGAGCATCTGCCGCAGGGAGAGAAACTTGAACAACTTCATCGGCTTTCGTCCTGAGCAATTCAAAAAAACAGCGTGCCGGGCGAACCGCCGCGAAGTCCCTTCGCATTGCGGTGATCCGCCTTCATTACTGAAAGGCGATCCGGAAGGAGCAGCCGGTAAGGCAAGTACACTACTCGGCAAAGTGCCCAACAGGTTGACTCTGTAAAAAGCATAAACGTCCTTTTACCTAAAGTCGACCGCCGGCAAAGAGGTTGAGGGCACCCGCCGGGAGTTCCTGGCATGCGGAATAAATCCGGAAGTTTCCGCAGATTTCAGCTTGATCCCTCTGGATCACATGGTTATCGTTAGGGGTAGAATAATTCCATCTATCCAAACCTCGGGGGAACATAATGGGCAGACTCATCCAGACAATTGGAATATCCATACTCGGCCTTTCACTGCCCTTGGCTGCGCCGGCTTATGACCTGCCTCCGCTCAATCTCGGGTTCACCAGTTTCCTGGATGGAGCGCCGCCGGCAGGCCCGGGATGGTACTTCCAGCAATACGTGCAGTTCTACCAAGATGGCACGCTTCAGGATAAGAGTGGCGACGATTGGCCGCTGCCTACCCCCAGGGGATTAAAATCGAGGGACATCGACGTCACCTCCGGGCTGAGTCAGCTCGTCTACCAATCTGACCGGGAGCTGCTTCTCGGTGGCAAGTGGGGTATCAATGTGATGCTGCCGGTTGCCGGATTCGACCTCGACGACAACCTTGCGCTGTCAGCCAACGGAACCGGTTTCGGCGACCTGCTGGTGGGCCCCTTTCTGCAATGGGATCCGATCATGGGCGAACAGGGACCGCGCTTTATGCACCGGGTCGAACTGCAGATGATCTTCCCTACCGGCAAGTACGATGAGGATTATGCACTCAATCCCGGCAGCAACTTCTTCTCTTTCGATCCGTACTGGGCGGGCACCCTGTTCCTGACCCCAAAATGGACCGCGAGCTGGAGACTCCACTACCTGTGGAACGGCAAGAACGACGACCCCTATAAACCGCTGGGATTGGATGATGTCCAGGCCGGGCAGGCGGTGCATCTGAATTTCGCCAGCGCCTACGAGGTGCTCCCCAAGCGCCTGCGTCTCGGAATCAACGGTTACTATCTGAAGCAGACCACGGATTCCGAGATCAATGGTGACAAAGTGGCTGGGCGACGCGAGCAGGTCTTCGGTATTGGACCAGGTCTGGTCTACCATCTGTCAAAGGATACCCATCTCTTTTTCAACGCCTATTTCGAGAGCCATGCGGAAAACAGGCCGGAGGGCACCCGACTCAATTTTCGGGTTGTACACCATTTCGATTAGCGCCGTCCGCATCTTTGTGCACGGAATCCCCGGTTTTTGGGTATAGCCTCCTGACCCCTGTCTTATTCAAAGGAAAAAACAGTGACCCGTATCGTCTATGTGAACGGAGAATACCTGCCCGAAGAGGAGGCCAGGATCTCGGTATTTGACCGGGGTTTTCTGTTTGCGGATGGCGTCTACGAAGTCTCCTCGGTATTGCGCGGGCGATTGATTGACAACCCAGGCCACATGGCCCGTCTGCACCGCTCTCTGACGGCGCTGGATATGGCCGCACCGGCCACAGATACGGAGCTTGAAGCGATACAGATGAGTTTGATCGGGCGCAATCAGGTCGATGAGGGTCTGGTCTACCTGCAGGTGACCCGGGGAGCCGCGGACCGTGATTTCGTCTACCCGGAGGGCGTGAAACCGTCACTTGTGATGTTCACCCAGTCGAAGCCGCTGCTGCAGAGTGCGCAGGCCGAACGGGGTATCAGTGTGGTCACCACCGAGGATATCCGCTGGCGGCGGCGGGATATCAAGAGCGTCGGACTGCTGGCAGCCAGTATGGCCAAGATGATTGCCAGACGGGCAGGTGCTGACGACGCCTGGATGGTGGAGTCCGGAAAGGTGACCGAAGGCAGTTCAAGCAATGCCTATATCCTGACCCGCGAGGGGACGCTGGTCACCCGCAGCCTGGGGCACGAGATCCTTGCGGGGATCACCCGCGAGGCGGTTCTGAGGCTGGCACGAACCAGTAGCCTACAGATCGAGGAGCGGCCGTTTTCACTGGCAGAGGCAGAAGAAGCGGCAGAGGCATTCATAACTTCCGCCACCACCTTTGTGATGCCCGTGGTGTCAATCGATGGCAAACCGGTGGGTGATGGCCGGCCCGGTCCGGTCACCCGGCAATTGCGGGAACTCTACATCACTGCCGCTCTGGAACAGACCGGCAGGTAACAGATTGCCAGGAGCATGGGAACGCGGGCTTGAACAGCACGATTTCGTTATTCGGCAGATTACCGCGGCCATCAGTCTGAGAAATCGGCACCCCACTCACCAAGCGGGACAAAACCCAGCAGCGTCTTCATCTCCTCGAAACTCATGCGTCGCTCGACCTCCCGGCCGGCTTTCAGGCTGGAGAGCGCCTCCACTATTGCCGCGGCGCCGGCGCTCAACAGTGTCAACGGGTAGGCGACGAGCTTATACCCAAGATCCTGGAGCTGTGCAGAATCCAGAAAAGGCGTCACGCCCTCCTCCAGCATATTTGCCATGCACGGTACAGGTACACGTTTTGGGATCTGTTTCAATTCGCTCAGATCGCGTGGGGCTTCGACGAACACCATATCCGCACCGCACTCGGCGAAAGCCTGCGCCCGATACAGCGCCTCGTCCAGCCCATCCGTTTCGCGCGCATCCGTGCGCGCAAGAATCAGCAGCGGCTCTCCCAGCTCGTCACGCGCTGCTGCTGCCGCCCGCAGACGGGATATGGCCTCTCTGCGCGGAACCACCCGCTTGCCCGCCACATGACCGCAACGCTTCGGCCAGACCTGGTCCTCTATCATCACGGCGGCGGCTCCGGCCCGGGCGAACTGCTGGAGGGTATGCCGGATGTTGATAGCGCCGCCGTAACCGGTATCCAGATCGGTCAATACCGGAATACCGGTGTGTTCCAGGATCGGCCTGGCGATCTCCAGCGCGGCCGTTCCATCGATCAATCCCATATCCGGCAGCGCATAACGGGCCGCAATCGACGCGAAGCCGCTGATGAAGGTGGCTTCGAATCCCGCCCGCTCGATCAGCATGGCGCTGAAAGCGTCGAAGCAGCAGGGCATCTGGATAATGTCCGGCTCCTGCAGCAGTGCTGCCAGACGCACAGCACCTGAAGATTGAGCAGATTTGAGGCTGGGGGACTGAATCATATTTCCCCGGTTCCAATATGCACGATGGTGCGCCCGGTGACCTGTCCGTCGACATAACCGGCAAAAGCCTGCGGCAAGTCGTCGAAAGCGATTGCGCGGTTCACAATCAGATCCAGATGAGCCGGTTTGAGATCTGATGCGACGCGCGACCAGGCATTGGCGCGGACATAGGAGGGACATTCAACGGAGTTGATACCGAGCAGGCTGACACCGCGCAGAATAAACGGCATCACCGTCGTCTCCAGTTTGTGGCCGCCTGCCAGGCCGACAGAGGCGATATTGCCCCAGACAGAGGTTGTCCGCGTCAACCAAGCCAGAGTTTCGCCGCCGACGTTATCCACCGCACCGCCCCACTGCATCCGCTCCAAGGGTTTTTTACCCATCTCCAGCGTATGCCGGTCGACAATCTTATCGGCGCCAAGTGCATGGAGATAGGCTGCCTGCTGTTCGGCCTTGCCGGTCAGCGCGGCCACGCTATAGCCCCGCGCCTTGAGCATGTCGATTGCAAAACTGCCGACACCACCAGTGGCACCGGTGACCAGGATTGGACCGAACTCAGGCTTCTGGCCGTTATCCTCCATCCGCTGTACTGCAATGGCCGCGGTAAACCCGGCCGTACCCAGAGCCATTGCTTCACGCAGGGTAAGTCCGGCGGGCAGAGCCACTACCGCCGAAGCAGGCACCCGGGCAATCTGCGAGTAACCTCCGTCGAGGGTTTCGGACAAGCCCTGGCCACAGACAACGACAGCATCGCCCTCTTTGAACCGGATGTCACTGCTTTGGATCACCCGGCCGGCGAGATCGATGCCACCATTCAGGGCCGGCTTGCGCAGAATACGCCCCTTGCCTGTGGCCGCCAGCGCATCCTTGTAATTGATGCCGGACCATTCAACCGCGACGACAACTTCTCCAGCGGTCAGCTGGTCCAGCGTAAGCGACTCGAAACCGGCCTCGATCCGGCCCTCGTTGTCGTGTATCCGGAACGAGCGAAAGTTGTTCATTGCAGGGTTACTCCTGTGGGAAACCGGGGACGGAAAACTTGTCTGCCCAGTATTGCAGAGAATCAGCTTGAGTGTCGAATCCGCAACAGAAGGCTATATTCCTTACCTGCTTGGTTCTTGATTTATCCGGACATCCAACTACGCTTTACCACCATCGAAGATTTTTAGTAAGTAAATTCTTCGGAAAGCAGAATAACCGAAACAGAACGACGGGATAGTCCGAGTGTTTTCAGGACGAAACATCGCAAACATATACTTCAGGCAAACAATAACCCATAAGCCTGAATCCACGGGTACCGAATATATGTCCAGACCATTTCGATTTGCTGTACCTATAGCCTCCGCAACATTGACCTTGATTGGTATTGCCTGTTCAGGCGCACTATTCGCAACACAACATACGGGAAAGCCCGGTGCGCTGCCGCCGGGCGGTGGTGCTCAGCTGAGTGCGCAGATAGCTGCACAAGCGGCGGCGCGGGCACAACAGATGCAGGCCGCCAGCATGCAGCATCAGCCTGCCGGTGCGCAACCCGGCGGCCAGTCCGGACCGGGTAATGCGGTCGTCGGCAACACCGCCACCCAGCACCAATATGGGCAGTTGCCGCAAAGCAGCAGTGTAACTCACCACTTTCAGTACCCCCCGGCTCCGCCCGGGTCACACCCCACAGCTACACATGTGCCGGCCGCACAGCAGCAGCATCCACAGCAGCCACCGAATGTACTGTATGGAACACTTCCTCCCACACAGCAACCACAACAGCATATAGTCTATACACACCTGCAGGCGAACCCGCAGAACCCGCCGCATCCGGGCTGGGTCCAAACGACGGGTGGGGGATGGATCCCTCCGCCTCCGGCGACACACGGCCCGCAACCGGCACCGCATAACCCGCAGCCGACGATGCACGGCCCGCAACCTGCGCCAAATAACCCGCAGCACCACTATCAGGCATTTACCCCTGCGGCCAACCCATCGGCGCATCTGGGGCACTTACCGCCTACTCACCATTAATAGATGACCTTCTCCCGCAGCCAGCCAGGCACTTAATTGAGACTCAGGGATTGAAAAACCATGAAAGCAAAAATCCTGTTTGCCGCCTTGTTCGTTATTTGTGGATCAGTGATGGCCGCCGATGACGGTAAAAAAGTGCAGCCAACCACCTATAACGAAAAAACCACTCCCAGCATCTGGCTGAACATGGATCCTTCGATTGCCGGACAGCCACAGGCGGCGGTGCGGCTCGGGTATGCCTGGACGGCTTTTTTCAACGGCGACAAATACCAGTTGCACTCCTCCGTGGGAAGTGGCGTCAGCGATGTCTGGCCAATCAGCGGCATACCCGACTGGCCGCAGGAGTGGACATCGGTCGATGCCGCCGTGGTGATCGACGAGGGTACGGTTTTCCTCATCCGCGGCACCCAGTTCATCAATCTCCAATTCAATGGCGAGACCGGTCAGTACCATGTCGTTGAACAGCCGGCACAGCTGATCAAGTCGGGCGCGGGAGTCTTTCCGGCACATTGGGGCGGCAGCATCGATGCCGCCGTGAACTGGAACAAGGACACCCTGATGTTTTTCAAGGGTAGCGAGTATCTCACCTACGATATCAACGCGGGGGCAATTACCAGCCAACCGGCTGATTTTCGAACATGGCCGAACTGGCCACCGGGCTGGGATTCCATCGACGCAGCCGTAAATCCAGGCTATGGTGCGGTCTACTTTTTCCGTAACGATCAGTATATTCCCTGGGATCTGAATAACAATGGGATGGTGGCGGAGGGATATCCGCAAAGCATGCTTCCGGGTGCTCCGCTTGCCAAGCATATCCTTGATCGCCTTGTCCCTAAATCCGATGGATCAACCTCTGTACCGGTGAGCATGACCGTCGGCAATCGGACCGATCAGCCGATGGACCTCGTTTGGGTGGACTTTCAGGGGGAAGAGAAGAAATATGGCACCATTGCCCCATTTGCGACATTTGAGCAAGGCACGGGATCCGGCCACCTCTGGTACGCCAGACAGGGCAACCAGGTTATCGCCAGATACCGGGCAACGCGCGACAAACAACAGAGATTTCTTGTTTTCGCACATCCACCGGGGACCGAATTTATAACGCATTTTGAGCCGTTTCTGAGTGACTTTAATGCAAGTGTGGTGGGAAAAAGCGAAGCCGTCATACCTTACCCCAATTCCGATTGGCTGGGAGCAGGTTTCAATCTGGCATTTGTCGATCCTGCGCAACTCGATCTGATCGCCAGCAAGGCGGCGGGCGGCGAGAAGGCACGCCATGACAGTCCGTTCCGGCTGGTGAATTCGGCGACCAACCGTTCCATGGACGGCAAGTATGTCCTGCCGTACGGGGTGAGCTTCAAATCCGCCGGCGGCACGCGAACGATAGGACAGAAAAGGCTGATCACATCCAGCAGTGACCTGCAGGATGAATTCAATATCGGGCTCTCCCAGGGATTGGATGTGGGTGTCGCGGCGTTCAGCCGCAGCGGCTCTTTCAGTCAGGTGAACAACAGATCCACCGGCCGGGAGAATGTCTATACACTGCGTGGCATTCGCTACGACGGAGATGAACTGTCGATGAAGACCACCTGGGAAGAGCGCGGGCTCTGGTATCGGCAGGAGCTCAATCCTGAATTTCGCGCGGCCGTCAGCCGGCTCGACCCGGCCGGAAACTGTGGCGCCGGATATGACCAGATTCGGCAGAATTTTGGTACCCATTTTGCCAGGACGGTTCAGTTCGGCGGGCAGTACAACACCCTGATCAAACTTAAGAAGCGCGCCTTTGACACATTCAAGGGCTCGCGGGCGCAGTTCGAACAGCACCTGAAAGTCAACATTCCGGACACGCCTGTGACGGTCTCTTCAGGCCAGAATTTTGGTCTCAGCACCTCTGTTGCCAAGAGTCGTAATGAAGAGCTTTTTGAAATCGACAAATATGCATCGGGGGGCCTGGGATACGACAACGAGGATGAGTGGCTACGAAGCGTCAAGAGCAACCCTTTGCCGGTCAATATGGAGTTCGCGCCTCATACGGAGATTCTGAACGCTGCATTTTTTCCGCAGGATCCGGACATCTACGCAAAACAGGAGGCCATGCGGAGTTGTTTCCAGGCCTACTACCAGCAGATGGGACAAAGATACAAAAATCTGACAATGGTGAACGCAACTCCGTTCTTCGACAAACAGATACCGGATGAGCTGAAGAAGAAGACGCCTGATTTTCCCTATATTACCGAGGTGCGTATCGTTAACGAACCGGTGGTCTGTATAACAAACAACGTGCTGGAGATAGCAAAAAATCCCGGTAAGAAGGTCACTGCCACATGGACTCTGGTGGACGCCAACCTCAATCGCGATCAGGTTTTCTCGGAAAACTACTATCTGTGTCTGAAGAAGGACACGCAGGGGAAGCCGTTAACCCGCATCTATCCCATCAGCCACAATGCGGCCTCCGGCAGCGATGACTGCAATGACAATGACCGCAGGCTGCCGCAAAACGTCAACAAGAAGTGGAACAATTTCGGCCAGAGCGACTTTATCTGCTATGGAACCGACGACACCGAGTATCCGCTGTACGATGTCATGATAAAAGCCGTCGCCGGCGGCACCGCCAACTTCACGCATCGCCCCTCCTCCGCCGGTATGGTGCTCAATGCAGGTAATGTGCTTTTATACCTGCACACTCAGAATATCAAGCAGGCGAGAAACGCCGGAAAGATAAGGAGTGATCGCGTGGACATCGTGGCCAATCTCGAATTCAAGTGACGGCCGCAGAGTACGGGAAGCGGGGCGGCATTACTGTTTACAGAGAGATCCGGGCCATTGCAGAGAACCCAGGTCAGAGTGACGCCAGTTTGCGCAAATCCGACAGGAACCGCTCCCGCTGCCCCAGGTGTGGGGAGTGGTCTGCGCCCTCGTATAGATGAAGCTGCGAATTCGGAATCCTGTCCCGGACATATTCTCCCAATTCGACGCTGTAGAAATGGCTTTCGCTCCCATGGACCAGCAAGGTTGGTACCCTAATCGCCGGCAGTACGTCCCTGTAATCCGCGAGACAGAGACTTTTCCAGATACTTATCAGCGGAACTGGATCGAGTGATTGAATCGATCTGCGCATACGCTGAAATTCAACACTGTTTCCCACGTAGCCCTCGTGGGCTCGGGGATTGTTGCTCTCCGCCACCAGACGCAGGACCGCATCAACGAAATCCTGCTCCATGCAGGCAACCAACTTCCGGTTGCGGCTTGCAGGGAAATCACCGTAAATTCCATACTTCCATCCCTGGTCTGTTATCAGTTTTGGCGATTGATCCACAAAACACAACTTGCCTATGTTGTCGCAACCATAGCGCCGAATGTATTCCCAGATGGTCAGGGCTCCCATCGAATGTCCCAATAACAGGGGCTTTTCCAACTGGAAATGGCCGAGCAGATCTTTCAGATCTTCAGCCATCCGACCTACACTGGGCTCAGTTTGAACGGTGAGTGCGTGCCCGCCGTGACCACGTGCATCCCAACAAAAGCAGCGATGCTCATTCTCCAGACCGGCCGCACAGCGCAGCCAGTCCCGGTGGCTGGAGGTCCATGCATGAAGAAAGACGATAGCGGGGCCCCGGCCGATCACTTTCACATACAATTTCTGTTTGTCCGATGCGGTATAGGTCTGCATTAAGGACTGCTTCGGATAGTCATTCGATGGGGCAGTTGAAAAGTGGTTCAACTAGAATCGTACAGGATCAGCTTCTGAATTCAAGGCAAGTCATGAACACACCGGCCAATATATGTTTGTGAAAAGGCAAGGTTCAGGCCAGTACAGGTATAACGCCTTCATCTCCTACAGTCATGAAGGAACGAGAAATTTTGCATCAAAGCTGGAACGCGCCGTTCAACAGTTTGCGAAGCCCTGGTCAAAATTCAGGATGTTGAACATTTTCAGGGACGAATCCAATCTGAACCTGTCACCAGACCTGTGGGGCAGCATCGAAGCCGCCTTGAATGAGTCTGAATTCCTGATCTACCTGGCACATCCCGAAGCGGCGAAATCGATCTGGATAAACCGCGAGATCGAGCACTGGATCTCGACCAGGGGAGTATCCAATCTGATACTCGTAATAACCGAAGGCCAGTTCCAGTGGAATCATCAGAGTAACCTGCTTGATCAAGATGCTACAGATGTGCTGCCACCTGCCCTGCAGCACGCCTTTCGCAATGAACCTCTCTATCTGGATCTCCGGTGGGCTCAGCCGCTGCGGGAATTCGGGGAAGACCCACGCTTCCACTCCGCGGTCGCCGCCCTTGCGGCTACGCTCAGAAAGAGATCGGTCGAGGATATTACAGGTGAGGAGTGGGCGCAGCATCGCAAAAAGATCAGGTACCGCAACATTGCGATTGCTTCACTTGGCGTACTCACGCTGATTGCGCTGCTGGCCGCAGGATACGCCAGGTATCAAGAGAGAAACGCTACGGCTCGCGCCCTGGTCCTCCGCTCTGCAGCTGCTTTGCGTGACGGAGACCCCACCAAAGCTGCAGAGTTTGCAGCCAAAGCATGGAACATCAGACACGACGACAATGCACGTGGCGCATTGATCAACGCTTTCTACGGGCAGAATTTCCAATTTGGAAATAGACTTTACACGACTCCTTTTTATGAAATCCTGTACAAATCACCCGAGTCAAATTCAACACTCGCAATTTCAGGCGGCGGAGATCACTTTGCGACTTTCGAACAAGGATCTTTTCTGGTCACCGATTCGCACGGCATCAGGATCGGGACCATAGACGCCGATTGGCACGACCGACCCACCGCCATGGCACTGTCGGCTGACGGCAAACTGCTTTGCGCGGGAAGCGCTCAGGGCGATCTGCTGGTCGCGGCTCCGGATCTGACCCTATCACGAACGGATTGGCAAAACAGACCGGCTACGGCATTTCATGACTGCGCCTTCAACTCCGATGGATCGCAAGTGGCGTTTGCGGCAAACGATGGACGTGCATACATTTGGAGTATTGACGGCACCCATCTACTGACAACCCCTCAGGCCAACAGCAAATTATTGCGTGTCGGATTTTTTGCGCACGACACAAAGCTCGTCACCGTAGCATTTGGTTTGAGCAACGACAGAGCAAGCAGCAGCGTGCAGATTTGGGATATAGACCATGGAAAACAGAGCGTCCTGCTGTCGGCCGAACTCACTAAATGCCCAACCTGCACCCACCTCCATACCAATCGTATAAGTAGTGCGGAACTCTCTGAAAGCGGCAAATATCTGATCACAAGTTCGGTCGATAAAAGCGCAAGGATATGGTCGCTCGATGCCGGAGTCGAATTCGTTGCATCCCTCGAAGGTCACATCGATTCCGTGGAGTCGGCGCATTTCAGTCAAAATGAAAAATACATAATCACCTCGTCCAGTGATCAGACGGTCACACTCTGGAGCTGGAATGAAGAGGATCGGGCAGCGGCAAAGATCGTTTCATTACTGGGGCATCAGAACTGGGTTAAGGACGCCAGGCTCTCCGCAGACAACAGTAGTGCAATCAGCGCATCACGGGACGGCACGGTTCGCTACTGGTCCATCACAGGTAATCCGCTGCACTCCATCGCCGGTGAACACTCCCCGGTTTCCGATGTGGCCTACTCACCCGATGGGGGGCTGATGCTTACCCTGGATGGGACATCAAGCGCAACGATCTTGAGTGAAACGGGTCTTTCATACAAACTGTCGAAAGCCGGCGGCACCATCCTCACCGCAGGGTTCTCACCTACCGGAGAGCTTATTGGGACCGGATCGGACAACGGATTCCTGGATTTGTGGGACAGGTCGCGCCGGCACCAGCGCAGAATAGAGAAAAAAGGGTTTCGAACCAGCATCCTCGGTATAGCGTTCTCCGCCGACGGCAGCCAAATCGCCACAGCCTCAAGCGATACCGAAGCGGATATCTGGAAAACAACCGGCGAACATCTGCTCACCCTTTCCGGCCACCGGAGCGCTGTCAATTCAGTGGCTTTTTCGCCGGACGGTAAATATCTCGTCACCGGCAGCAAGGACAGAACCCTGAAACTGTTCCTCACAACCCGCAAAGAAGCAGTAGCTTCAGCCTCACACGAAGACGCTGTTCAGGAAGTGGATTTTTCTGCTGACGGAACCAGGATCGTGAGCGCTTCACTGGACGCATCTGCCCGTCTTTGGGACGCGAGTCTGGTGCCGCTGGCTGAGCTCAGGCACAAGAAATTCGTCTATCACGCAAGATTCTCGCCTGACGGAAAATACATTCTGACCACTTCCTGGGATGGTCACATGCGCTTGTGGTCGGTTACCGGTGAGCTGCTTGCCACCATCAAAGCCGTGCCGGCCGCATACGTTGATCCCGTGCCAGGCCTGAATGCACTTTTTACACCGCATAGCGATAGTATCACGGCCGTCGTACAGGGTGCCGCGGTAGTATGGGAGATCGACGGACAGCGTCTGTCCGACAGGTTCAAATCCTTTGACTTTCGGTGAGGCAGAGGCGGCTCAATCAACCACCCTGATGAGATTGATCACCGCCAGTCCGCATGGATTCCGGGGGTCACTGGGAGTGAGCGGGCTCTGCATCATTTGCAGATCCGAACCCACGGGACGCTCCGGTACATAGTACCCTTCCAACCTTACCGTACGCTGGCCGAATCGGACTAAGTCATCGTTTTCGGGAGAGTGCGCATCCGGTTTCGTCACAAGCAGAATATCGTAACCGTTGGTCAGCTTGATAAAGTACCTCAGTCCGCACTGCTCCCGAATATTATGCCCCGGTGGCAATTCCAGGATGGTTCCTTCATAGCTCGATGGTGGCGGAGGTTCAGGTGGCTGGATGGGCCCGACTGCTCCACCGCCCTGCAGGGTGACCCCTCCCTTCGCAACTTGTGCTCCAGCTGAAGGGGTCAGTGAAAGAACAGCCAAAAAGACAAGCAACCATGAGCAGTTCTTAACGGCACTTGAATAACGATTCACGGTGGCCCCCACTGCAATTCAGATCTGGAATTAATATATTAGAGCCTAGGATTGCAGGCCATGCCGGCAATCTCGATTCCGGTCTAGGGGAAAGGGGTGTATACCTGACTCTGCGGTGGAGCCGCTCAGGCTCGCCCAAAGGTATTTGGGCCCTGCTTTGAACAACCGAGCTACCCGTATTGAGTGGTAACTGATCTTGCCCGTTGCTGCTAGCGCAACATGCTGCGACGGCGGGCTACAGAGACAAGAGCGAACAATCCGGAGCCGAACAGCCAAAGGGTTACCGGTACAGGAACAAGCGTATTTGCAGGAACAGCCGTAATGGTCATCGAATAAGCATTGGCAGTGACTGAGGAGAGGGACCATTTCGCATCGGTGGACCCCAGTGAACCAATGGTGTCTGTAAGTGTGCCGATCCCTGTCAGAGACAAGAGTATGTTACTGCGAGGGCTCTCTATTGCGACCGAATCAAGCTCGAACGACCAGCCGCCGATGGTGATGAAATTGCTCATTGGACCGCTGAATGGATCGAATGTGAGGTCCATGACTGAGCCTATGCTCCCAAAACTCACACCGATGTTACCGGTTGCATTGGCGCTCGCACCGATTATATTTGTACCGAAATCAAGGCTCGTTATCGTTGAGAGATTTTTTCCCGCTGGAAGCTTATAGCCCCCTGCCCCAACCAGTATCATCGTCCCCGAAATGGTGGCGTGTGACGGTATCGCAACCAGCGCCAATGACAACAGCAACATGGCAGCCGCCATAGCTCGGACTGGCAAAAAACGAAAACCAAACCTGGTGTGAGGTTTGCTTCGTGTCTCCTGTTTCTTAATTAGTATTCTCATGCCTGAGTCTTTTTCAAAAACAGACTTCCCGTCTTTATGATTTCAAGGGACCTTGCCTGTAAACACTAAACCAAAGCACTCGACCGACACTTAAGGTGAGGCTGTCTCTTCACTAACCTCGCAAATCCAAATCCAACCAGCCCAAATCCAAGCATGGCAGCCGTCAGAGGCTCCGGCACCGTCGTCGATGCCAACGAGAAAATAACGCCGTCAGTGGAGTTGCCCGTCAGGCTCCATATTCCGGGGGTTGAATCGAGACCCGCAATGGTAGAGTGGATAATACCACTGCCGGTCAATGCTATTGCACCGGGACTCTTCACAATATTATCGATTGAGGTCAAGTCGAAAGTGAAACCAACGGATGAGAGATCCCAGAAGTTGCTGATGGGTCCAACGAAGGGCGCAAACTGAAAATCCTTTATGCTGCCGGGGGTAAAAAACGATACACCGACGAAGCTACCGGTCCCACTGGTCACGATAAAGTCACCCCCGCTGCCGTTGGGAGAAAAATCTATACCTGTCGACAGGCTCAGCGACGTTGGATTTCCAGATGCGTCTATAAGCCTGAAACTTCCGCCGAAGCTGACGTCTCCCTCAATCGGAACCGCATGAGCCAGCATCGCGCACATGGCGAGGACCACTGCGACGACCCACCTTGAACTCTCCCTAATACTGATCATAACCTGCTCCTGGCAATATAATTTAGGACATAGTTTCCTAAGTCAAGCCAATTATTTCTATGGCTTAATCTACTGCAAATACCATGCCTCATTAAACTAATTTAACAAATTCAATGAGTTGTAATACTCGTGGTATTCCTATGCCAATCAAACTGTAAAAAAAACAGACACCAGCTCACACCACGTGCCGGGGATATTGCCGGATCAGTCATGTCTTCAAGAATGGATTCTTGCCGGAAGATGGATAACTGAAGGGCTGCAACAGGCTTAAATCTCTTTGCGCAAAACGAAGCCTGTTTCTCTCTTGGCCACTGGATCAGAGATCCCAAATGTCACCATATTCGTGACGCTTGCCGCAGTAGCGGCAGGTGAATGTCTCACCGACCGTTCTGTAGAAATGCGGCGGTACGCTTTGGAAAGCCCCAGGCCAGGTAATGCATTTGGGGTTTTTGCAGGAGATCTCCTCAAAGTTGTAGATTTTAGGTGGCATGGAGAGGCGATATTTCGCTTTCACCGATCGGTTTTCGATTAAATTCACGGTACACCCGGGAGAGACAGCGGCGAGTTTCTTGAGTTCGGTGGGACCAATCTCGAGAATATCCGGCAGAGACATCAGACCCTTGAAGTGGTGTGGATCAGCGGAATGGAAGACACCGTGAGAACTCCGCACATTGAGCTTCAGTATGCGTCGAATCCTGTAGATGCGGTCCCATATCTCCTCGGGTGACCGGCCTTTCGCAATATGATCTATCACCGTCCCATCGTCGACCGGTTTGATCCCGACTTTGAACCGATCCTCCACGCGCGATTTACGGGTAATTTCCACATCGGTGATAAAAGATCTCTCTTTCTCCTCAGGGAGAGGACCGATGCCATCGAAATCGCTCCCAAGTCGACCGGCCACCATGGCCAATTCGACCACCCGGGTGAAATATCCATTGATGCTCTGTCCATCCCAGCCATTCAGAGGGGTTCCATCGAGAAACGTGGGGATAACAGGTTTCTCCCTGTGGCGGGGAAGCGGGTGGAAGAAGCGTGTATTATGCGGAAGTTTATCCATCCAGTCCTGCCGAAATGTAACTGCCTTTCTGAGTTCATTCTCCCGCTCGCGAACCTCATCGCCCATTCTCTCCAGTTGCAGCCTCGTGAAATACCAGCAGTTGCTGATATCGCCTGAGCCCAGGTACTCCTGGATGCTTGCCCACTCCCGGATTTCAAAACCATTCTCCTCCATGCGACTCTTGTAGGATGCCGGCAAGGCCAACTCCTCCGGAGCAACCAGATCGACGGTGACCGATCCGAAGACATTAAGCCCGTCAGCCTTGGAGTGAACCGTCCGTCCGTGGAAAAGGTCACCGATCAGCGCGACATGGATGTGGGAGTCGTCCCAGCCTCGCTGTTCGAGAAAAGTGAACTCATCGAGAAACTCCTGGGTGGGATGTTCATGGCGCCCGTCACCTGCATTGATAAACACCGGCTTCTCCCTGCCGATGCGCGCGGCGTACTCCCCAATCTGCTCCTCCAGCGCGCGGCAGACGCCCTCCATTTCAGTTCGCATGATAAATATGGAGCGCCGCCCATAGCCGAAGAGCATTTTCACCGTGTCGACCAGACTCTCGGATTTTTTGAAGGAGGAAGAGGATGCGTCGAAAACATTGAGCCTGACATCGTGAAATTTGGCGGCGTTGCGGAAAGACTCCTTGGTACGCGTGGAATCCTCAAGAAACATGAGGTAGACGTTCAGCTCCGGATCTCTGATACGAAAGTGCGTGAGATCTCCGCCGCAGCGCCATGCCTCTTTGAGCTCCCGGGTTTTCCGGTAGAGGTAGCGTTGCTCGTCGATACTCAGGTCGGCCACAGCCGCCAGGGTACGGCCTTGAAAAGAGTTAGTGCTGGACATCTGATGAAATCACTCCTGCCGGAGCTTCCTCACGGAGGCCGAAAGCCGGCAATTCAGGAATTCGCCTCCCGATTGCCGTGGGATGAAAGGGGCCCGTAGAAGGATACCGAAATCGACCGGTCGACGGCAATCAACCCGACCCTCATGGGTATGTTCCATATTTGGGCCCGCCATGTCCAATGGTGGCTTGCCATTCTCAATCCCGTTCGTGTCAGCATAGCCGTCTGCTGTCTTGGGTGCGGGAAACTGGTGTCCAAATTGGAGTACACTGTGCGGACTCAAGCGAACGGTACGCCTCCCGATAAGATATGAAGCAAAACCTGGCTGTTATAGATCACGATGATTGGCGCTTATCTCTCCCTTTCCCAATCAGCTCCATTTGACCTTCTGTTTGAATAATGAAGTGTATGCACAAACCGGCTCCCGCAAAAGAGATTGTCGACGCCCTACAGCTGTTGGGTAAGGAGCGACTGGTCCTGGCGATTCACGATGCCAGCTTTCCGGCCGCTTCCGGTGAAGATATCGGTCGGGGTTCACCCTATGGCAGTGGTGGAACCGACTTTATTCGTTTTGCCCGCGGATTGGGTTTCAACGGCATCCAGTTCGGTCCTCAGGGGCAGACCAGCCGGGATGATCCGTCACCGTATGATGGAACACAGTTTTCCAGGAACATTCTCTCCATCGATTGGGCCACCGTGGCTGCGGACTCGCTCTTCAGTGGATTACTTGACCCCATTCAACTGCAGCAGATGGTGGCGGGTAATCCCAACCCGGACGGGCGCCACACAGCATACCTCTATGCCTATGATGCCTGTCACGAAGCCTTGGCCTCCATGTATGCCAATTTTCAAAAAGCACCGGATGGAAGAATCGACGACGAACTTGAGGCCTTCTCCGGTCGAAACAGGGAGTGGTTGTTTCCGGATGCGCTCTATCATGCTCTCGCGGTTGAATACGGTGGACGGCATCACCGGGACTGGCCGGTTCGTAACAAGGATTGCACGGGTCGTGATCTGTACCTTCATCCCCCCGAGAAGGATCTCCTTTGCGCAGCTCGTCAGGCCAGCCTGTCAGCTCACCATCGACTGGCTATGGAGCGTTACCGACTGGGTCAGTACATCATTCACCGCCTGCATACCGGCTTGCGTAAACGAGCGAGAGAGTGGGGGCTGCATCTGTACGGCGATTTACAGGTGGGCCTCTCTCCCTGCGACCAGTGGAGCCGGGGCGACATTTTTCTATCGAACTATTATATGGGCGCACCGCCCAGCCGTACCAATCCGGAGGGCCAACCCTGGAGCTATGGCGTTTTGGACCCGGACCAATATCACGATGATGAGGGGAGACCCGGGCCGGTATTGAAATTTATGGCGGCCCGATTGGATAAGATGTTATCCGAGTTCGACGGCCTGCGTGTCGATCACCCACACGGGCTGGTCTGTCCCTGGGTCTACACAATGGATGATCCCGATCCACTACACGCTGTGCAGCATGGTGCGCGCCTGTTCTCCTCCCCCGATCTGCCGGATCATCCACGTCTGGCACGTTATGCGATCGCCAAAGCGGAACAACTGAACCGGAAGCTGCCTCGTCATCACGACAACTGGGTTGGCACCCTGGATTCTTCCCAGATTGACCGTTATGCCGTGCTTTTTGACTGCCTGGTAAAAGCCGTAATCGCACATGGTGGAAGTGTGAATGATGTGCTGTGCGAGATCTTAAGCACCCAGCCCTACGAACTGCAGCAGGTGATCCAGCGTCACGCACTGAACCGGTTCCGGGTGACCCAAAAGGCAGACCTGGACAATCATGCCGATGTCTACCGCAGCGAAAACGCCCGGCCGGAGGACTGGATCATGGTGGGAAACCATGATACTCAACCCATCTGGCGGCTGGCCCGCCGCTGGGAACAGACCGGAGAGAATCGGCGTCAAGCCGAATACCTGGCACGGCGACTGCAGCCCGATGGCAATATCGACTCTTTGGTACGGGAGCTTACCGGGGACAGGTGCAAACTGGTACAGGCCAAATTTGCTGACCTGTTCATCGGGCCTGCCCGTCATGTGATGATCTTTTTCGCCGATCTGCTGGGGTTGGAGGAGATCTACAATGCACCGGGAACGATCAATGACAATAACTGGACCTTGCGTGTACCTCCGGACTATGCACGAAGCTACGCAGATGCCTGCAGCAAAGGGACCGCACTCAATCTGCCCCGGGTACTGTCCATGGCACTGAAACAGCGTGGTGAGGAGTTTTCGCGAGCCCATGCCGAGCTCATTTCACGCCTGGAGCAGTCGGGTGCCTGAGGTCTGCTCATATCAGCCGATTCGTTGTCGTTGCACCTGAGAGTTGCACCATGCTCAGCCCAAAGAGCGGAACCTGTCGCATAATGCCTCGTGGCCTCCCCCCCTTTAAACCCTCTTCTTCTCCTCTCGACATTGAGGTAAAGGGCCATTATGCTTCCTCTACGCTCACTCTGTTGCAATCCGTGTGAAATAACGCAACTGCTCAAGTGTATGCCGATTTTTCCTGGGACCATCACACTAAGCTGACTGGACGGGAACATGTGATGCCGGTGTTAACTCTGCTTGAAATCGCAAATCAGTTGATTGCGTGACGCGCAAGCATCCTTAAAACCTTTCATTATTTAAGCATACCTGTTGGCTGACATTTTTTATCATAAAAACTTTGGAAAGTGAGGAGAAACGATGAAACTTACAAAAAAGATTTTTCTGTGTGCCGCAACTATAGCAGCGGTAACTGTTTTCTCTGCAACACAGGCTGACCAGCTCGACACGGTTATAAAACGGGGTGTGCTGAATTGTGGCGTGGTGCTTGACTTTCCACCGATGGGTTACTTTGACAAAGAGAACAAGCCGGCAGGGTTTGATGTTGATTACTGCAATGATTTGGCGGGTGCCCTTGGGGTAAAAGCAGAAATTCTCAACCTCACCTGGGGAGACAGAATCCCATCACTGGTATCCGGTAAGACCGATGTGGTTGTCGGCTCCACCTCCGATACCCTGGAAAGAGCAAAATCGGTTGGTTTCTCTTATCCCTACTTTGTCTTCAAATTCCAAGTGTTCTCCAAGAAAGGCACTGGCATCAATACGTTTGACGACCTGAAAAAGTTTAAGGTTGGCGCTGCTCTCGGAACCACCTATGAGACAGAGTATCTCGCATATGCCAAAAAACATGGCTGGGGCACTGACAACTACACCTCATTCAAATCCGAAAATGATGCCTATCTCGGTCTCTTTCAGGGAAAGGTCGACGCCATCATCTCCACCAACACAAATATCGCGACAAAACTTCAGACGCAGGAGTTCAAGGATTATGTCGCGGGACCTTTTGTGCCTGATTACGACGATGTCGTTGGCCTGATTGCCAAGCGCAGCGAAGTGGCCTGGATCGACTACCTCAATCTCTTTCTGATTCACCAGATAAGAGACGGAAAAATGAATGAAAGGTACAACAAGCACTTTGGTTCAGAGGTTCCGGCCGATCTTATCAAGACCCTCAGAGACAACAAGTAATCCGTCGCTGGCATGCCCTGGAGTGGAGCCGATTCTCATTCAGGGCCTGTCAGCAATGAGTGTCTGCCCGTCGGTGCATATACAGATGATTCCACCGTGCCCTGATTGAGCTCTCCATTAACGAGGGGTACCTATGGAGTATGAGTTTCACTGGAATATCGTTTTCCAGAAGATGCCTCAGCTGTTGAACGGAGCATTTGTCACACTGCATGTCTCCGTTTTATCCATGCTGATAGGTATAGCCATAGCTGTACTGCTTGCCATAGCAAAAATGTCCGATTACAAGCTGTTCTCTCTTCCGGCAACGCTATGGGTTGAAATCGCAAGGAATACACCGGCGCTCTTTCAGATCTATATGGCCTACTTCGGACTTGGAGCCTTTGGCATCCACCTCTCACCATATGTTGCCGTGCTCAGTGCGCTTGTCTTTGTCAATGCCGGATACCTGACCGAGACTTTCAGGGGTGGCTTCATGTCGATTCCAAGGACGCAATACAGCGCCTCGAGATCGCTGGGGATGAACAGTGTGCAGGTCTATCGCTATATCATTCTGCCCCAGATGTTCCGCCGCATCTATCATCCGATGACCAATCAGTTCGTCTGGTCTATTCTGATGAGCTCACTCGGCATACTGGTGGGCATGGACGAGCTGTCCGGCGAGACGCAGCGGCTGCAATCACTCTCCTTCAGGACCCTGGAATTTTTCATGGTGGCGGCTGTCATGTACTTTCTGATCACCAAGCTGGTGCTGTTCAGCGCCTCGCTCGTCTCACAAAAGCTGTTCAAGGGAGATTTATGATGGGCAGCTCCTTTTTTACTCCCTTATCCTGGAATGACTCGGGCTTTATCCTTACAGGAGTTTTAAACACCGTCACTATCTCCCTGGTGGCGATCATTATCGGCACCCTGCTTGGACTGGCGATAGGATTTATAAGGGCGGAAGTCAGCAGATTCAGCAACATGCTGCTGGGCGGAGTACTGGATGTGCTGAGAAGCGTCCCCCTCATCATCCAGCTCATACTCTTCAGTACCTATATCGGCGCCATCGGCCATCCTCTCGACCCGTTTGTGTCCGGTTCGATCGTTCTCTCCCTGTACACCATGGCGTTCATGAGCGAGGTTTTTCGAGGCGGTTTCGAGAGTGTCCAGCGATCCATGATAACGGCGGGGAGGTCTCTCGGAATGAGCTACTGGCAGACGGTTGCCTATATACGGCTCCCCATAGGACTGAGGACCGTTTTTCCCTCCTGGCTGGGTGTTGCACTCAGTGTTATCAAAGATTCCGCGCTGGTTTCGGTGATCGGTTACATGGAGCTGCTGCGTACATCGGAACAACTGATATCAAGAACCCAGCAACCCCTTGAGATACTCATTGGTGTGGGCCTCTTCTATTTTATAATTTCCTATCCGCTCTCTCTGTATGGCAAATATGTCGAAAGGAAAATGTCGATATGATCCAGATTCAAAACGTGCATAAATCTTTCGGTGACCTTGAGGTCCTGAAGGGGATCGACCTGGATGTGGAAAAAGGTGAAGTCGTCAGTGTCATCGGCGGCAGCGGCAGCGGCAAATCGACACTACTGTATTGCATCAATGCCATTGAGAATATCCAGCAGGGAAGAATCATCGTTGACGAAATTGACGTTCATGCAAAAGAGACCAACCGGGACAGGCTGAGACAGAAGCTGGGAATGGTTTTCCAGCAATGGAACTCTTTTCCTCACCTTACAGTCCTGGAGAATGCAGCACTTGCCCCTCGAATCGTGTTGAAACTGAGTAAAAAGGAAGCAATTGAAGTTGCAAAAAAGGAGCTCAATCATGTCGGCCTGGGCGACAAGTTTGATGAGTATCCGACACGCATGTCGGGTGGGCAGCAGCAACGGCTGGCCATCGCCAGAGCCCTGGCAATGAAACCCGACTATATGCTTTTTGATGAGGTGACCTCGGCGCTTGACCCGGAACTCGTGGGAGAGGTACTTGACACCCTGCGCATGCTGCGTGATGACGGGATGACCATGATCTGTGTCACCCATGAAATTGCGTTTGCGAGGGAGGTATCGGACAAGGTTGCCTTTTTTCACCAGGGGATCATCGAGGAGATAGGCCCCCCTGAACAGGTCATCGTGAGCCCGCAGAAAGAGGCCACGCAAAAGTTTCTGAGCAAAGTGCTCCACTGATCACCGGGGGAGCAGTCATCAGCGGACACTGGCTGATTCTTGGCGGGGCGGTACTCTGGGGCACCACGGGCACCGCCCAGTCCTTTGCTCCGGCAGGCTTCGATCCCTTTGTAATCGGCACCCTGCGGCTGCTTGTCGGTGGTCTGGCCCTGCTGCTCCTGGCAATCCGGCAGCGGGGGGTGAGGCGTTTCAGACTCCAGCATCCCATCTTTTTTTTTCTTGCCGCTCTGTTCATTGCCGGCTATCAACTCTTTTTCTTCACCGCTGTAGTCAAAACCGGGGTCGCAATCGGCACCATAGTCGGCATCGGCAGCGCCCCTATAGCCGGGGGGCTGCTCGGCTTTCTGTTTCGGGGTGAGGAGCTCGGGCGCCGCTGGTTTCTGGCGACGGGGCTGGCTATCAGCGGATGCGCCCTGCTGAGTCTCACCGGGGACGCAGCGGTGACCGTCGACTCAGTGGGCATGCTGCTGGCCGTCGGCGCAGGCGCCTGCTACGCCGCTTTCACACTGGTTTTAAAAGCCCTGCTGCCGGACAACCCGGCCGTCTCGGTTATCGCGGTGATCTTCTGTCTCGGCGCATTGCTGCTCACCCCTCTGCTCCTGACCGCCGACAGCGAATGGCTGCTGCAGCCGCGCGCCATGTTCGTGGTCCTCCATCTCGGCGTAGCCGCGACTGCGTTTCCCTACCTGCTGTTTGCCTGGGGCCTGAGAACAACACCGGTCAGCACCGCAACCACGCTCTCGCTGGCCGAACCGGTAACGGCCGCAGCCCTGGGCTTTGCCCTGCTCGGAGAGAAAGTGAACCTGCAGACCGGCATCGGTATAGTGCTGGTTTTTGCGGGCCTGGTGGTGCTGATCCGGACGCGTCGATTGCACTCCAGGGGCGCAATGCAGTGAACGCCCAGCGCCAGGCCATACTGTTTGGCCTCAGTGCCGTACTGCTCTGGTCCACCGTGGCCACAGCATTCAAATTATCGCTGCGCTACTGCACTCCCATCGAGCTGCTGCTCTATTCCAGCTTTTTTTCAACGCTGGTAATCGGCTTTGTCCTGCACGTTCAACATAAACTCCATCTCGTCTTTCAATGCTCCCGGAGGGAGTACCTGCACTCCATCTTCCTGGGAGCGCTGAGCCCCTTCCTCTACTATCTGATCCTGTTCAAAGCCTATGATCTGCTGCCCGCCCAGCAGGCGCAGCCGATCAATTACACCTGGGCCATCACGCTTTCCCTGCTATCCGTCCCCCTGCTGAAACAGAAAATCCGCTGGCAGCAGTGGCTGGCCCTGGTGGTCAGTTATTGCGGAGTTCTGATCATCTCCACGGAAGGCACTCCATTCAGCCTGCAGTTCACCAATCCTTTCGGCGTGGCACTCGCCCTTATAAGTACTGTCATCTGGGCTCTCTACTGGATCTACAATACCCGGGACAGGCGGGATCCGGTGGTTGCGCTGTTCGTCAACTTTCTCTGCAGTATACCTTTCATCCTGGTCTACTACCTGGCCACCGGTGACCAGAGAATCCCTGCTGTGGGTGCTCTGCTCGGTGGCGCCTACGTGGGTACGTTCGAAATGGGGCTCAGTTTCGTCCTCTGGCTGATGGCCATGAAACTGACCGATAGCACGGCCCGGGTCAGCAATCTGATCTTTCTCTCCCCCTTCCTTTCATTGGTCTTCATCCACTTTCTGCTTGGTGAGGAGATTCTTCCATCGACCTTCATCGGCCTGGTTCTTATCGTGGCCGGACTCTCCTGTCAGCGTGTCAGATAGATGGCCCAGCTCGGTGGAGAGTACTGCTGTTTCCGGCCCGGATCTGCGGCGCGGCAGGGAAAAGAGAAGTATACTGTCCCCGGAAACAAGGAAACCGGTAACGATGAAGCCTCAAGAAATAAACGACCATGAACTTGTCATCTCACGAGATGACTTCGATGCAGTAATCTTCCATCTCGATGGTGTCGTCACCCACGCAAACAAGGTGCATGCCGCCGCCTGGAAGCAGACCTTCGATAGTTATCTGCTCAAGCGTAACCCCCAAATTGGTGAGGACCTCGCTCCCTTCCACATCGATCTCGACTACCGCCGCTATTTGGATGGCAAGCCACGTGATACGGGGATAAAGCACTTCCTATCCTCCCGTCATATCAATCTGCCAAGAGAGAGCCCTGACGACCCGACCTATACGAATACAATTCGCCGCCTGGGAAATCGCAAGGATTTGATATTTGAGGCAATCCTCCAGCAGGAAGGGATCGAGGCATATGGTTGCGCCATCGCACTCATTCATCAGCTGCGTAAAGCGGGAATCAAGACCGGTGTGGTTTCGGCAAGCAGGCACTGCAAAATGGTGCTTGAACGAGGAGCAATCGAGGATCTGTTCGATGCCCAGGTCGATGGACTGGAGGCTGAGCTCCTGGAGCTGGACGGCAAACCGGACCCCTATGTTCTTCTGGAACTCGCACGCCGCCTGGGAATCGCCCCAGCACGAACAGTAGTAATCGAAGACAGTGTTATCGGAGTGACTGCCTGCAGACGTGGTCGATTTGGCCTGAATATAGGATTCGACAGCGGGGATCGCCGGGAGCTGATGCTGGAGCATGGCGCCGACCATGTGCTCGATGACCTGTGCAGCGTCCATGTCGAGGGAGCTGTTGATGACGAATTGCCCACCGACCTTGTCGATATGAGCCTGGTCACGAATCAACTCACGGGTAAACAGCCTGTATTGTTCATCGACTATGGAGGAACCCTGGCGCCTGCCACCCATCGGACCGAAGATGTCCCGATATCAAAGAAGACACGCCGCACTCTGCGAAAAACCGCCCGCTTGATACCCCTGACCATTGTGAGTGGGCGTGATGTTGAGGATATATGCATGCAGGTGGGGCTCCAGGAGCTTTACTATGCAGGCAGTCATGGTCTGGACATCCGGGGCCATCACATACATCTGGAGTTGCCGGAAGGCGACGAAGCACTGCAAGACCTGGACCATGCCATGGAGGCACTCGGACGGCTGCTTGTGAATTTACCGGGAGTGAGGATTGAACGAAAACGATTCGCCATCGTTGTGCATTTTAATGATGAGGGTATGGATAATGCGGAACGGGCAGCCGCGGCGATGAGGCAGGTACAGACTCAATTTCCGCGACTCAAAATAACCGGTGGCAAGGAGGTTATCGAATTGCTCCCTGACATTGATTGGGACAAGGCGAGAGCAATGAACTGGCTGTTGTCCGAACTTGGAATGGACGGTACCAACGTATTGCCTATCTACATCGGCGATGATGTGACCGATGAGGTTGCCTTTACCAAATTGCGGGATAGAGGCATTGGAATTCTGGTGGCTGATAAACCCCAGCCAAGCGCGGCAACTTACCGAGTTAACAACCCGGAAGAAGTCCTGGAGCTGTTGAAATTCTTGATAGCGTATATGGAAGACAGGAATTAAGGGGGCATAAAATCAGCAGGGTCAGAATCGAATGGCACTTACTTAACCATAATCGTCGAGTAGTCGACTGGCCGACACAGGTCATTTCTTCCGGAAAACGCCGTAAATACGTCCATGTAGGCTCGACAGTGGCATCCCTGCCACTGACGTTTCCTCCAGAAACAACCGTATCGGCTTAAATAAGTGCCATTAGGGTCAGATTCGATTATTCTGACACCTTTCCAGAGATGACTCTGTTTTTCTGCCTCCTCCACACGTTTTCACCACCGTCTGTCAACCACCGGTCAATTCGTTTTGGAAATCCCTTTTTTCATATACTCATGTATCTTTGCCCCGGGAATATGGATGACCTGATTGAAAAATTGATAACACGCCTGGAATCCGCCCACGCAGGCGGCCCCATATTGACCAGGGAAATCCTGATGACGCTCGGATGGCGGTGGGAGTGTATCGGGTGCCCTGGCGGCGGTTTATGGAGAGATGCCCGGCAATCATTTCACAGTGGCCCCCTCCCTCCCGTATCAGAGCGGGTGGAGTCCGCGCGGGAACTGATTTCGAACGATATTTTCATTACCGCTCATGAGGAGGCACAAGCTTTCTGGGTGGTGCGGTGTTATGCCCACCCGTTGAACCATGTCTCGGATTACCAGGATCCATGCTTAACCGCCCGTGCCCGCACGCTGCCTCTTGCGCTCTGCTCCGCAGCGGTCAGGTTAAGTTCAGATCAATCTTTGCAAGATAAGCTTGGGGAGAGCTGACAAATTTCCGGAACGCCGGCTGCGGAACAGAGTTTTGACCACAGCCTGGTTTTCGGGGCAGAGCAAATTCCGTCAGGCTGCCACGAAGCTTCAGGAAGCCTGAATATCCGCATCCACTGCCAAATCCCATTGTGCATAAAGCCGGGCACGAAACAGGGGCAGGCCAGAATGGCGTTGAGTTTGCACCTGGTTTGCCCGCAGCTGCATTCTGACACGAAAATCTTTGTCGCTCCCAAGCGCACCCTCTCTGCATTTATCCAGCCAGAGACAGGGTCCCGGAATATCCCCCGCCACCTTTATCATGAAAAATCCTCAAATCGGTACTAAGCTTTTAATTATTGGCCAAATGGATTCTGTTGAGGTTGTATTGTGACGTGCAATATTACTGAAAACAAAACAGCTCCAGATCCTGCCCGGCATGTTGCTGCGCGCTTCGATATTCCCAGCTACCGGTACCTCGATTCAGACGGCAGGGCTTTGGCTCCTCTCCCGGCGTTCGCCGGTGATTATGATCACATACGCAAGCTCTACCGCATGATGCTGCTGGTTCGCAGTTTCGATCAGAGAGCGATTGCTCTGCAGCGCACCGGACAATTGGGTACTTACGCCTCCTGTCTTGGCCAGGAGGCAATCGGCACCGCCCTTGGCGATGCCATGGCAGCAGAGGATGTACTGCTGCCCTCCTATCGTGAAACCCCCGCACTGTTGATGCGGGGCGTTGCCATGCACGAACTGCTGTTGTACTGGGGCGGTGATGAGCGGGGCATGGCTTACGGCAAGGTCCCGCATGATTTTCCAATCTGTATTCCAATTGCCACCCAGGCCCCACATGCGGTTGGTGTGGCGAGCGCCTTTAAATTGCGCGGGGAGCAGCGGGTCGCGGTCTCTGTTTTCGGTGACGGCGCCTCGTCGAAAGGAGACTTTTACGAAGCACTGAATCTCGCCGGAATATGGCGTCTCCCGGTGCTGTTCATCATCGTCAATAACCAGTGGGCGATCTCTGTGCCGCGGGATGCTCAGAGCGGTGCCGAAACTCTGGCGCAAAAGGCGATTGCCGGAGGCCTGGGTTGCGAACAGGTCGATGGCAATGATCTTATCGCCATGCGCGAGCGCATTGCTTCTGCATTGGCTCATGCACGAGCCGGTGAACCCTGGTTGATTGAGGCCAAAACCTACCGGCTGTGCGACCACACCACCGCAGACGACGCCTCCCGTTACCGGGATAAAGTTGAATTGGAGCGTCACCGTGCACTGGAGCCGGTTGTTCGAATCCGCCGTTATCTGGAACAGGCAGGGCAATGGGATCAGCGGCAAGAGGATGAACTGAAAACAAGCAACGATACCGAAGTGGAGAATGCGGTAAATACCTATCTGGCAGCCCCGCCACCATCGGCGCAGGCGATGTTCGACCATCTCTATGCCGTGCTGCCGGAATCTCTCCACTGGCAGCTTGTTCAGGCCACAGAACAGGGGCATGGCTGTGGCTGAGATAACCCTGGTGGAGGCGGTCAATCAGGCACTCGCTTATGAGCTGGAGGCGGACAAAGATGTAGTCGTTTTTGGTGAGGACGTTGGTGTCAATGGTGGTGTATTTCGCGCGACCGAAGGACTGCAAAAACGCTTTGGCAGGCAGCGCGTAATGGATACACCGCTGGCAGAAGGTTTGATTGCGGGCATGGCCATAGGTATGGCCGCCCAAGGCATGCATCCTGTGGCGGAAATTCAGTTTATGGGTTTTATCTATCCGACCATAGATCAGCTGCTTAACCACGCTGCCCGGTTGCGCAACCGCACCCGCGGGCGGCTGAGCTGTCCAATGGTGCTGCGCGCTCCCTACGGTGGCGGTATTCGGGCGCCGGAACATCACTCTGAGAGCACCGAGGCCCTATTTGCCCATATTCCCGGACTGCGGGTGGTTATTCCCTCTTCACCAGCCCGCGCCTACGGCCTGTTACTGGCAGCCATCCGCGATCCCGATCCGGTGGTTTTCCTCGAACCCAAGCGCATCTACCGTCTGGTCAGACAGGAGGTGCCCGATGACGGTCAGGCGCTGCCCCTGGACGTCTGCTATGTATTGCGCCAAGGGAGCGACGTCACTTTGGTTAGCTGGGGGGCCATGCTTCATGAAACACTGCAGGCTGCCGGGCAGCTGGCAGATGAGGGCATCAGCGCCGAGGTCATAGACGTGGCCACACTGAAACCCCTGGATATGGCCACTATCGCTGAATCGGTCACCCGTACCGGGCGCTGCATCATTGTGCATGAAGCCGCGCGCAGTGGCGGTATCGGCGCGGAAATTGCCGCCTATCTTGCGGAGCACTGCCTGCTTGATCTGCTCGCGCCTGTGCGCAGAGTGACGGGCTACGATACCATCATGCCCCTGCTGCGCAATGAACAGCGCTATCTGCCCGATGTGGCGCGCATCCTGGCGAGCGTCAGAAGGACGCTGGAGTTCTCATGAAGGTATTTACACTGCCGGATCTGGGTGAAGGGCTGGCCGAAGCCGAAGTGCGGGAATGGTATGTGACCGAAGGGGACCAGGTCAGGACCGGTCAGCTGCTGGTCGCGGTGGAAACCGCCAAAGCCATCGTGGAAATCCCTGCGCCCTGGGACGGCACAATTGAGAAACTACTTGCCAATACCGATGACATCATCGCCGTCGGTCGTCCACTGGTCAGTTATCGGGAAGAGGGGACAACTTCAAGAAAAGCAGAAACCAGCGCCGACAGCGGAACGGTGGTGGGCGAAGTCAAACGCAGCGACAGGATAATCAGAGAGGCGCCGCTGGAGGAGGTGAAGGCTGGGGTTGGGTTTAAGGCCACCCCTGCCGTACGTGCTCTCGCGCACAAATTGAAGATCGATCTGGCGATGGTAACCCCCAGCGGCCCCGATGGTTTGATCACCGGTGCAGACGTGGAGCGGGTGGCAGGAATTCTCGCTCAGGCAGGGCCGCAGGAGATACTGCGCGGTCCGCGTCGTGCGATGGCGCGCACCATGGCACAGGCCCATGCCGATGTTGCCGATGTCACGGTAATGGAGGATGCCGATATCGGCGATTGGCCGGCAGGGACCGACATCAGCATCAGGTTGATCAGGGCAATAGTTGCCGGATGCCATGCTGAACCAGCTCTCAACGCCTGGTACGACGCCCACGCCATGGGCAGGAGGGTACTTGAAAAAATTGATCTGGGTATTGCCGTGGACACCCCGGATGGTCTGTTTGTCCCGGTATTACGGGATGTGGCCAATCGCTCTATCGATGAACTGCGCCGTGGGGTTGAGCGGCTCAAGGCCGATGTCCGTGCCCGCAAGATCCCCATGGAAGAGCTGCGCGGCTATACCATTACCCTCTCCAACTACGGAGCAATCGGTGGTCGTTATTCGGATCCAATAGTGGTTCCCCCCACCGTGGCAATTCTTGGTGCCGGGCGCATCCGCGACCAGGTCGTCGCCAGACAGGGCCAGGCAGCAGTGCGCCGGGTGGTGCCGCTCTCCCTGACCTTCGATCACCGTGTTGTCACCGGCGGTGAGGCAACCCGTTTTCTAATGGCGGTTATTGCCGATTTGAGCAACGGGAACTGACTCGTATGTTTCAACGAGCAATCCCTGGCTGATGGCACTCCCCGACATTCACGATAGCGGACAGATGAACCGCCGCATAGGTTGTTAAAAACTGGCGTATATCTCCCTATCACCCATATCCGGTGGCTAAAAAAATAACGGAGGGAAAAAAGAAGTTTCCCTCCGTCACTTTTTCAAGCCGTTTTCAATCAGGGGTTTTACCGCATAACGGTAGTGGCCGTTTCGATTAGATCAAATGGAACATCGACACCGATGGCCTCGGCCATCTTCAGGTTGATCACCACCTCACCCTCTTTGTTGCGGGTGATCGGGATATCGGCAGGTGAGGTGCCGCCGAGAATCTTCAACGCCGTATTGGCAGACCAGGATCCCTGCTCCTGCGGAACTTTCAGGTAGCCGATCAATGCATAAGGCATGGGCTCGACCTGCACCGCCCCACTGGGAATCTTCGCCTGAGACAATGCATGGGCCGTGGCTGCTGCTTCATCAAAGTCGCTAATGCCGATGACGTTGCCCAGCAGCAGTATATCGACCTTACCCTGCATTTCGGTGTATTTCGCCTTCCAGTCGGCGAAGTCCCTGGCATATTCCGCTGTCAGATCGATGCCGAGTTTATCCTTGTAGTTCGCGGCATCTTTCTTCGACGAAAGGGTATCGTCGGCCAACAGACCAACCCGACCGCCCTTGGCGAACTGCTGCAGCAGCTCCGTGAGCTCCTTGGCACCGGCGACTTCCACCATGCCGGTGACGTTCTTGTATGGAAAGCCATAACCGCTGGCATCCCAGTTCACGCCGCAGAACACAAATGGCAGGTCGGCGTTCTTGTAGTTCGGCTGGATCAGGTACTTCGAGGCGTTATCGTCGGCCGCAATCACGACATCCGGTTTGAAAGATTCGATCACGCTCTTGGCCTTGGCGGCGGCCTCTACCATGAACGCCTCATCCTTGTTGCGCTTGGTATCCATACGGATAATCTTCAGTTCCGTACCACTGCCATTTAGTGCCTGCTGAACACCGGTAGTGATGCCATCGCTCCAGGGGTAACCTTCATGGTACGAGTCGATGAAGAGTATCTTTTTGCCATCAAAGTCGCCGGCGAATGCGCTGCCGCCGGCCAGTATCGCAGAGAAGGTGAGGGTTTTAATCAATTGCTTGGTATATGACATCTACTGTTTTCTCCTATGGTTATTGGGTAGGCCGGTAGGTACGGCTTGGTTGACTGTTGAACGATCAAACGCGGAAAAGCGAGACGACCCGGTTCAGGTTGATGCTGGAGCGGTTCAGATCCTGGCTTGACTGAGAGGTTTTCTGCGATGCCGCAGCGGTCTCTTCGGTGACTTCGTGGATGTTGTTGATGTTCCGGGTGATCTCGCTGGTAACCAGCGATTGCTCTTCGGCGGCACTGGCGATCTGCAGATTCATATCTGTGATACTGCGTACAGAGTGGGTGATTGCGTTGAGCGCTTCACCTGCCTCCTGTGCCTGCCTGACCGTTGTCTGAGCCTGTTTGTGACTCATTTCAATACTGGTTGAGGCTTCACCTGCGCGGCTCTGCAGCGCATCGATCATCTGCTCGATCTCCCGCGTGGAACTCTGTGTGCGCTGTGCGAGTGTGCGCACCTCATCGGCGACCACGGCGAAGCCGCGTCCCATCTCACCGGCACGGGCCGCCTCGATCGCGGCATTGAGGGCCAACAGGTTGGTCTGCTCGGCGATACCTTTGATCACATCGAGCACGGTACCGATATTCTGGCTTTCGGTGCGCAATGTCTGGATCACACCGGCGGAGTTCTCCACCTGGCCCGCCAACCCGGTGATGGCTCTGATTGTCCTTTCCACCACCTCGCGGCCATTGGAGGCTTCACGATCCGCGGTTTCGGCAAAACTTGCCGCTTCCGCTGCATTGCCGGCCACCGACTGTGCAGTGGAGGACATTTCGGTCACTGCACTGGCCACCATCTCGATTTCGCCACGCTGCCGGCTCAGACTGATGTTGGTCTCATCGGTAATAGTGGCCAGTCCCTTGGAAGCGCTGGTCACTTCGCCCGTGGAGTCCTTTACCTGCTTCAACGCCGACTGCAGCTTTTCGACGAACATGTTGAAGAAGCGGCCCAGCTCTCCGATCTCGTCGTTTGATTTGACAACCAGTCGCCGGGTCAGGTCACCTTCACCCTCGGATAGATCCTTCAGGCCGTCCACTGTTTCACGTACCGGCTGCAGTATCGCGCGTACCGATAGGAGTACGCCGCTCCCGATCAACAGCGCCACCAACAGCGTGGTGACCAGCGAAACCATCAGCGCATTATGGGCGGATGCGAGTACCTCCTCTTCGTGTGCGGAGACCAGTATCGTCCAGGGCAATCCATCGACGGTTCTGTGAACTGCAAGGTGGACATCGCCCTGTTCTTCGAATGTCAGGGCGCCTCTGGTGTTACCCGCAATCAGCTTGAGAACACCCATTGTCTCCAGGTTGTGGCTGAATGCTTCCCCCGCCTCGGTACCCAGGAACACGGCACCATCCAGACTGGCGAGCTGCACCTCTCCCGTCTCTCCGGTTTTCAATGGCATCACAAAGTCTTTGCCGAATGCGTCCAGATCGACAACAGCGGTCAGCACACCGACAACCTGGTCTCCCTTTTTGATCGGGGCATGCAGGATCGAGACAGGTTCTCCGGAGAGTGGATCCGGGATGGCGTGTGCGCTGCCTGCCTCACCCATGCCCGCAGCCTGGAAGAGTGGATCGCCGGAGAGTTTGTAACCCGCTGCATCCCCTGTTTCGAATGATGACGCCACGGTGCTTCCCTGCAGATCGCTGACCAGTAACGCCCTGTACATCGGGTAGCTCTGTTTCGCGTCCTGCAGACGTTTGGTTGCCGCCTTGCTGGCTGTTTTACCCAGGAAGCCACCCTCGAGCGCTTTCTGGTAGACGTTGGTTCCCGACCACCCCTGCACTTCCAACGTACGGCTCTCCATCCAGAGCCTGGCGTTGCGGGCCAGTGTATCGGCTGTTTGGTACTGCTGCTGCTGCACCGACGCCTCAATTGCCGTTGTGGATTTATGGTAGCCAATGGCGGCGGTGACTCCCAGGCCCAGGATCGCCAGCGTGACGGCCGGAACGGTTATTTTAGTAAGCAACCCGATTTTCATGGTGTATGTGTCCGGAAATTTTTTCTCCACTTTCTATCGTGGAGATAACAACTGTTTACAGAATCTCTTCAGTGCGTGCCGCAGAGACCTCAAGCGAAGAGGAGCTCGGTACAGGTTCCTGCAATAGATCGGTACCCCGGCGTACATCTTGAGAATTTTTTTGCCGCTGTGGAGGGCGCGATGCAAAACAGGCGGCTTTAAGGAATGGCAGCCGGAAGCCAAGTGCGGGGGACGCTCTGCAGCGGTGCGTTGTACCGCTTCGTGGCATCATCCATTATCATTGGCGCAGCGGTCAGTTTGCTGCCGGCCATGGATTGATCAGGGGGTTTCCTGGTCTATGCTGTAATATCAGGAGGCTGTTATGAAAGAGCAGATCAGGGTATTTGTCGCATCGTCCAGCGAACAGATCTCAACCGCCGAGGGGATCGCCAGGTCGCTCAGCGGCACCCCGGAGCTGGATGTGCAGGTGTGGAACAAGGGCGTTTTCGATTTCAGCGCCTCCTACATGGAATCCCTGGAAAAAGCGCTTGAGCAGGCCGACTTCGCCGCGGTGGTGCTCACCGCCGACGACCGGGCAGAGGTACGCTCGCAAATCGTGGAGTTACCGCGGGACAACGTCAATTTCGAGCTCGGTCTGTTTATTGGCGGTTTGGGGCGGGAGCGTTGCTTTTTCTTCATCGATGGTGCATCGCGGACTCGCATTGCCTCGGACCTCTCAGGAATTGAGCCCGTAACCTTTTATCCGCCGGTTGCAGATCAACCACCCAACAAACCCACCCTGGAAATCCAGGGAGAGCGGGTCAGGATGCGAATGCTCTCCATGGGTCCGCGCTACAAGCCAGCAAGGCAGACTCGTGAGGAGCAGGAAAAGCTCTGGCGCTTTTCAGAGACGATATCCGGCTTCTGGTGGGAACGCATGCGGAAGGGTGAGGATGATATGTCCGCCATCAGTTATCTGAAGGTCACCGTCGACCCGGTGACCAATACGCCCTGTCTTGACGGCAGGGCGTATGACAGGGCTGGAAGGCCGATGGCGGACTGGCATTCGATGGCAACCAGTGTGGTGATGAGTGGCTCCCCCATTATTTACTACCGCTGGGAGGGACAGATCGAGGAGTATAGCGGTCAGATTTACGGTGGGGGCGGCCGGTTCTCCTTTGACGATCTTGATCTGAATACTGCCCGCGGTTATTTCTACGATACCAACTATGCTCTTTTAAAGGGCGGCGGAAAAACGCGTATCAAACGGTTTGGATTGTATAGGGCAAGCCCGGAAGAGACCGAAATCATGAAAACACCCTGGTCGGGTCACGCCAGAAAACTGATTCAAAAAAAGTTAAAAACACTGAAGGGGCGGTAAATACAAATAACCCGCAAAAGCGTCTACAGGCCGGGGATCACAGCGGCCCGTCTCCCCCTGATTAAAACAGATCTTTGAAACAATCCTGATACAACTGCAGATTAAGCTGCTCCGCATCCTTTTCCACATTATCGATTCTTGGAATATCCTCATCGGTATCCCGGCACTTGGATATCAGACCATTCCATACCGAATCATTCAGATCAAAGCCGGTTACCTAAGGCACCCCGGCATTGACATTTGCCACGCAAATATGGTTATTGGCGCATGGCTCGCTTAAAGCACAGCCAAGAGTATCAAAACAGAGTCTATTAATTTACTGAGGTATGTTGTTATGGCGCACGTGGTTGTTATTGGTGCAAGTACCGGAGGATTGCCCGCTGCTTACGAAATAAAGGAAGTATTGGGTGGAGGGCACGACGTTACCGTCGTTTCACACAGCCCGGATTTTCATTTCGTCCCTTCGAACCCTTGGGTTGCCGTCGGTTGGCGCAAAAGAAGCGATATCAGTTTTGCGCTGGAGGAGCCTCTCAAGCGTAAGGGAATAAAATTCGTGCCGTCTCCGGTAGTCGAGATCAACCCCGATAACAATCAGGTTGTGTTGGCCAACAAATCCACGCTGGATTATGACTATCTGGTGATTGCAACCGGGCCAAAACTTGCGTTTGACGAGGTGGAAGGGCTGGGCCCGAATGGCCACACCCAATCAGTATGTACCGTGGATCATGCAGAAAAGGCTTATGAATCCTGGAAGGCATTCTGTGAAAATCCCGGGAGAATCGTCGTAGGCGCAGTTCAGCTGGCTTCCTGCTTCGGGCCTGCCTATGAATATGCAATGATCATGGATACTGATCTGCGCAAGAGAAGTATTCGCGACAAGGTACCTATGACCTTTGTAACCTCAGAGCCCTATATAGGACACCTGGGTCTCGGCGGCGTAGGCGACTCCAAGGGCATGCTGGAATCGGAATTGCGTAATCGCCACATCAGCTGGATTACAAATGCCAAGGTCACAAAAGTTGAAGCGGGCAAAATGTTTGTCGACGAACATGATGCCGATGGCAAGGTGATCAAACAGCATGAACTCCCCTTCGACTACTCTATGATGCTGCCCGCGTTCAAAGGTGTGGAGGCGGTCAACGCCGTAGGTGAAAAACTGGTAAACCCTCGCGGATTCGTCAAAGTGGATCAATATCAAAGAAATCCAAATTGGAAAAATATCTATTCACTGGGGGTTTGCATTGCCATCCCGCCGGTGGAAGTGACGCCGGTGCCAACCGGAACGCCAAAAACCGGTTATATGATCGAATCCATGGTTACCGCCATAGCACATAACATCGAGCATGACCTGAAGGGTGAGGCACCGGAAAAAGTTGCCACCTGGAGCGCATTCTGTCTGGCCGATATGGGGGATACAGGAGCCGCGTTCATTGCGGTGCCACAGATTCCTCCGCGCAATATCACCTGGTTCAAGAAAGGTAAATGGGTGCACTGGTCAAAGATTGCATTCGAAAAATATTTTATTCGGAACATGAAAAAAGGTGTCACAGAACCGGCATATCAAAAGGCGGCACTGAAGGTTATGGGCCTGAACCGGCTTAAATAAAAGGAAACACGAGAAAACGGGGATCGGCGGAGAATTATCTTCAACAGTAAAATGATTGCCAATTCGGGTATGCCATCTGGAGAACTGTCAGTGTCAAAAAAATCAGCAAAGAGGTTTAAAAAAGCAGGTTATCCGATCAATTTTATTGGTGGAGGCAGTAAAGGGATTGCAAAGCTGATACGCAAGCGGATCAAGATACGCAGATCAGTCGATACCCCGTTCATCCTCGGTCATACTCCGCTGACCACCGCGCCCAAGCATCTCAATCAACTGCGATCCGCTTTCGAAAGGGGGGGGCTCGTGGGGATACTGGATGCGTCTCCCGGCGATATCACAGCGTTGTACGCAAGCGTCGGGCTTGAGATCGAGGCTGAGCCGGATATGCCGGATGTCGAGTTTTTCGGTCTCAAGCGAGAACCGGACGGTATCCGCCAGATCACCTGCTACGCTCCTGCGCAAGTCTATCTGCTCAGCGAGGAGAGAGCACACATCAACGCCGACGGCAGCGTGAAGATATCGGAAGTCGAGATTGGCACCGAACGCATCTACCCGAGCAAATCCTGGTCAAAGGCGCGTGCGCTGGCACTCATAGAGCAGATCGGCGAGATTCACCACAATATCCTGCTGCCGGATATGTGTGTCGCGGGCGAAGAGAATAACATCATGAGTCTGGCCGAGGCTTTCAAGGATCAGAGGATGTATCCCATTGGCGTGCTCGATTTCAAGAAACGCACGCTTACCAACTATTTTCAGATCTCGAGCTTTGCCTACGCCTGCTACAGCGAAAACGATCACAGTGACTGGTATTATGTCTACCAGATAGGCCAGTTCAGCCCCAGCAACGGGTTCTTCAGCAACGGCAGACGTCAACGTCTTTGGTACGCCGACAACTATAAAATGAATGCATGGCCCACCGATTTTCCGCGCAATGACCTCGTCTCCCTGATCCAGAGCAGCCCCAACACCACCACCGGTGCACGCACCGCAACCAGCTCCGTCTCCTATTCAATCAGCGGCAGCGTCAGCTACTCGGACAAGGGTGGGCAAGGCAGCGTCAGCGGCGGCATGAGCATAAGCAACAGCCTTTCGATCAGCATCCCGGATCTGAGCGTCTACAACAAATCCGTAGATCAGATAAACAATGCCCACTGGGAGTTCGTGATACCCAAAGTGACCGGTAAGGACGACGGCTGCCTCAACGACCTGAACCCGGTGGTGGCGATTGCCCACAATACGTTTCAACCGCAAAACCAGTGGATCTGGCGCGCCGACGCAAACACCAGGGGGAAGGGCAAGGCGTTTCGCATATCCAGCTCATTCGCAGTCGAACTGGTCAACACTTACATCGGCAGGTGCAACATATTCGGCTGCAACTGCGACGTGAATCATCAAAAATACAACCCCTATCCCGAGGGTGCCGTCAGCACCTTCTCGGTTCCGTTCCCGCCAAAAGCCAGGAAGGAGCCTTAAAAGTTAAAGGAGTGACCATCGTTCTACTGCTGCTTCAAACTGTGGTCTGATAACTTTCGGAGCAGCCTCCATGACGTCCAGTCTCATCATCACTTTGTTCATCTGCGTGTATGTCGGTATCGCACTTGGCCGTATTCCCGGCCTCGCGATCGACCGCACCGGCGTGGCACTGCTCGGTGCTATCGGCATGCTGGAGCTGTCCGGCATGACTTTGCCCGAAGCAGGAACGCTGATCGATCTGCATACCCTGCTCCTGCTTTATGCCCTGATGGTGTTCTCGGCACAACTTCGGCTTGGTGGGTTCTATACCCGGGTGGCCTGGAAGCTCACGCTGCTGCTTGAGCGGCCGCCCCGTTTTTTGGCGTGGCAAATGACCGCCAGCGCACTCCTTTCGTCACTGCTGGCCAACGATATCATCTGTCTCGCCTTCGCGCCTGTGATCGCGCGCGCCTGCCTGACAGCAGGCATCTCTCCCATGCCCCATCTGCTCGGCCTGGCCATGGCGGCCAACATCGGCTCTGCCGCCACGCTGATCGGAAATCCTCAGAATATGCTGATCGGACAGCTTGGCAGGTTGGAGTTCGCCGATTACCTGGCCTGGAGCCTGATACCGACACTTGTCTCCCTGGCCGGAGCCTGGGTGATACTGCGCCTGCTTTATCGAAGCGTTCTCGACAGGAGGCCCGATCCAAACGGTACTGCATCGATCACGGTTGCAGACACAGATCAACCTTTCGACGCATGGCAGACCGGCAAGGGTCTGATACTTCTGACACTGCTGGTCGCCCTCTTCTTCACCGAGTTATCTCGCGACATGGTAGCCCTGTCGCTGGCCGCACTGCTGCTGCTCTCACGCCGGATGCGCACGCGCTCCATTCTCGGGCTGATCGACTGGCACCTGCTGACCCTGTTTGCCGCGCTGTTCATCGTTGTGGGGATATTCCGCGGTACAGGTGCGCCCGATCAGATTATGCACTGGCTTGCTGCCCAGGGTGTCGAACTCAGCGACGGGCATGTATTGACATTCGTGACTGCGCTGCTGAGCAACCTGGTCAGCAATGTGCCGGCCACCATGCTATTGACTCAGGTCCTCGACCCGGCGCACCCGGAGAACTGGTATATCCTCGCCATGGCCAGCACCTTTGCGGGCAATCTGCTCCTTATCGGCAGCATCGCCAACCTCATCGTAGCCGAACAGGTGGCACCTCTCGGTGTGCAGCTTGGATTTGGGGAGTATGCCAGGGCCGGCGTGCCGATCACCCTGCTTTCACTCGCGATACTGTCGATGTGGCTTTATATGGGGGGGCAGGTCTTTAATTTATGATTTTTGATTATTCCGCTAACAGACAAGGGCTCTTGACTCAAAGACCTGATCCCGTATTTCCGAACCAGAACCCCAGGTCTTTGGCCAGAAACTCTTGGTACGGGATGTAGTGTGATCCATCGCAAGAGAAGTTCAATGACACCATGCCGTTACACAGATTGAGGGAACCGGAACGCAGGTAGATCGTTTCATCCGAAAAGCGAAGCTCTCGCAGTATGGCAAAAACCGGCGCTATTTTGGTAACCGGAACGACAGCCATTTCCGGATATTCCCGGTGTGGGTAGGCCAGGCAAATGTCTGGGTCAGTCAGGCTTTCGAAGTCCAGAATACGGTAACTATAGGGATTATCCATTGTCCAGATGGTGGCCCGGCTGCTGGAAAAATGCAGCTTCCCGTGAAAAACACCGTGGCACGACATGAGTTCGACAAGGAGTGCGATGATCTCGTCAACATGGCTGTCCACCAGGCTCTCCACCCGGCTCTGGTTGAACAGATTGCTGCGGATGGACGGATCCCCCTTGGCCTGAGTCCAGCATATTTCCGCCTCGTGCAACCTTTCCACATGGGGCAACTCGCGCAGATCGTAGTCGACTCCCAGATAGCCGGAAATTTGGCCATCGAGGGTGCGGATGAGTTGGACGGCGGTCAGCGAGGGGCGTCGCTTATTGCGACTGATATAGGCGTCCGACAGGTGGAAATCGAGCTCGGTATCATTTACCCCCTGCATATATGGGCGCTCGAATCGGTACCGCCCGTATTGGTCGGGCTGAGTGCCGTCACGGGTGATATTTGAGGTGATCTGGTGACCTGCCGCATCCAGGACCCAAAGATATTTACAGTATGGCAGAGAGATCATGGCCTCCCGGAGAACGCTTTCCAGCGACTCACGGTCACCAAATAACGAACGACAACGTATTGCCAGTTTCGCAGTCTGGGAGCGCAGGGTCTCGTTGATGATGTTTCGCTGTTGATTGACCTGGCGTTGTAGTTCGGGATCCATAACGGTCGATTACCTATACAAAGGGATCAGGTCTGAATGGCACATACTTAACTATACTCGTCGAGTAGTTGACTAGCCGACACGGGTCATTTCTTCCGGAAAACGCCGTAAATACGTCCTTGGCCGCTAACGGCTCCTGCCTTACGCGGCACTTGCACGTCCATGTGCGGCGTAGGCTCGACAGTGGCATCTCGGCAATTGCTCCTGCATTGCTCTACCTTCCCACATCCCTGTGGGTCGCCTGCCACTGGCGTTTCCTCCAGAAACAACCCGTATCGGCTTAAACTAAGTGCCATTTGGATCAGGTCTTTATTTTATGATTCTTGATTATTCCGTTCACGGACGAATAGTGCAAACGGTTCTGTCAGCATCTTTTTCATAGATCTCTTCCCACCGATTTCCACGGGAGGCTAGGTAATAAATCGCACCCGGAAATCCCAACCGTAAAGATCCGGCGTCTTTTGGATTGTCGACTTCGGGGAAGGAAGCATTTATGCTCCCTGTATACTTAGTCGAGTCATTGAATCGCCGGCTGAACATGGCGTTGATCAAGCAACTATTGCGGGGTTTGGGAGTCACCGTACTTGCTGCGCTCGCAGGTGCTGTGATCATTACGCCCTCACTCCTGATCAGCAGCCCCGTGGATGTGAAGTTTTTTTCCGCTCTTCCGATCCTTTTTCTGCTCTATCTGATCTGTTTACTCCTGCTCGGCTGGCCGACTTTCTCCGTATTGCGCTTCCTGGGACAATTGACGTTGATGAATGGCGCCATCGCCGGCGCGATCCTGGTCGGCTTGGGCAATCTGCTGGTTTCCCGGGTCATGACTGAGATGTGGGAAGAGCAGGTCTTCTGGGCCGGAATCGGTATGGTCTCCGGTGCGGTGGCCGGCTGGATTCTGCGCAAATGGGGAGTAAGCGATGACCTCCACCGGGCACAGGCCTTGGACAAGCGTTCGGGTTATGCAAACGAGCGTATTTCGTACACCGCATTTTTCAGTTATTCCCGAGCCGATGATGTGATCGCAAACTGGCTCTGGAAGACACTGGACAAGTACAGAACTCCGTCTGGGTTGAGCGACCCTCAAGGTAAGCCGCTGGGGCAAAAAAAGCTTCACCCGATTTTCCGGGACCGGTTTGATTTGAGTGCCGGTGGAAAGGTCTCGGAACGCCTTGGCGACGCATTGTCACGCAGCCGCCATCTCGTCGTGCTATGCACGCCCAGTGCAGCGTCGAGCCTCTGGGTTGAGCACGAAGTAACGACGTTTATGGAGCAGGGCAAAGCGCACATGATCCTTCCGGTCATTGGCGCAGGCATTCCCAACAGCGGCAACCCGAAAACCGAGTGCTTTCCTCCTTCGCTGCGAAATCAAAATCTGCTTGCGGCGGACTTAAGAGAGGGGAATGCAGGCGCGTCCTCAGATGGGCGTCGTCTGGGGGCGCTGAAGCTCATCGCCGCTCTGCTCGGCGTTGAGTTTGATCGACTCGTTGGCCGGGAAAACGTCCGCGCGCGCCGCAGGGCAGCGCTGTTTGCCGGCGCAACTGCCCTGATGTCAGCGGCTGCATTGCTCGCCGTTTTCATGGCGTTCACCGCAATTGGCGCGTTTAGGTGGAGTTCCGATAATCTCCGAAGCGTTCTCGAAAACGAACTGCAGTACATGGTCAGCCTCTATCGAATCGAGGGAGCTGAGCAACTCACCGCATTCATCAATACCCGGCAGACATTGAGGTCAGCCACCCCTGTGTGTCGTTTCTTATTGGACGAAAAGGATGGAATTATTGCCGGTGAAACGCCTGGAACCCTGAAGGCGATTCAGAAAATACCGGGGATATCACCTGACGAAGCCGCCAAAGATAACGCGAGAATAACGGTTGAGGTTCCTGGCCAATATTACGACAGCAGCCCTTTCAACGTTCAGCTTGACGGCTATGTCAGTCGCGTATCGCCTGTACATCGCGTAGGGACGGTGTCTTGCGATCAACGTCGACCGTTCTTTTACGGGGTTTATCGCCGCTTTGTCGGCGACTGAAGGAAAAGGCGCCATATATGGTTCGCTCCCTAAGCGGCCATACGCCACTGTTGAAGGCCGGTGCTGATCAAGGTGACTCCGAGGACGACCCCGAGCAATAGAGCGGAGCCTGTGCCTCCCATTATGATCAGGAGCGCACCGAGCAGGATGCTCGACCAAATTTCGATTCTGCGAAGCATGGGCGGATTAACCACCGCTGAGTCGCGCAGTGCCTTCAGGCCGGTGATGCCGCTGAGGAGAAGCCCACCTCCAAGAATGACGGCCACCAACCATAAAGCCAGTCCGGGCCAGATCAGTATAACCACGCCGGCAATGATTCGTACCCAAGGGGCGAAAACGCTGACGGGAACCCCTTCCCGGCGGGCCATATTGACATAGAGCAGCGCCAGGATGCCACTGGCCAGCATCACGCCACCGAGCATCATCACCGCAAAAGTACCGAAAAAATAAGGCAGGATAATCGCTGCCACACCCAGAATGATGCTAGTGACAGCGCTGAATTTGGTGGAACTCACAGGTCAACTCCTCTTTTTCAGTCCAGCAGCAGTTTGTCGTCATCCAACGCCTGGCCGCGCACTTGTTCGAACAGGTGCAGCAGGTCTTCCACCCGCATACGGCTGCGCTCATCGCCCGCGACGTCGAGTACGATGCGGCCTTCATGCAGCATCACCGTGCGGTCGCCGTGGCCGAGTGCCTGGCGCATCGAATGGGTCACCATCATCGTGGTCAGAGAAAGCCTGCGTATGATGCGGTCGGTCAATGCCATGACAAAGGCGGCAGTCTTGGGATCGAGCGCGGCGGTATGCTCGTCGAGCAGCAGGATTTTCATCGGATTGATGGTCGCCATGACCAGACTGACCGCCTGCCGTTGTCCACCGGAGAGCAGTCCCATCCTGTCATTCAACCGCTTGTCGAGCCCCAGTCCGAGCTGCGCAATCCTCCGCCGGAACTCCTCCTGCCGCTCCCTGTTGACCGCCTGGCTCAGGCCGCGCCGCTGCCCCCTGGAGCTGGCCAACGCCAGGTTCTCCTGCAGCGTCAGGTTCTCGCAACTGCCGGCCATCGGATCCTGGAAGACGCGCGCCACCAGCGCCGAACGTCGGGCGGTAGACCAACCGGTAACGTCGCTCTCTTCGATCAGTACCCGGCCGGAGTCGCTGCGCGTCTCTCCGGCGATCAGATTCAAAAGCGTTGACTTGCCGGCGCCGTTGCTGCCGATCACGGTAACGAACTCACCGGCGGGGATGGTCAGCTGCAGGTCGCGCAGCGCTTTGGTTTCGATGGCGCTGCCGGCATTGAAGGTGACACATATTTCTTCCACCCGGATCATCGGCGCCTCCGCCTGCCGTGCCAGCGGCGCCGCAGGCCGGGCAGCGACATGGCGATGACGACCAGTACCGCCGTGATCAGCTTCAGATCCTGTGCCTGCAGTCCAAGAAATTCTGCGTTGAGCGCAAAGGCGACCGCCAGCCGGTAGAGGATGGAACCGATCACACAGCCGATGGTTGCGAGCAGGATGGTTCGGGTTGAGAGCACAGCTTCGCCCAGGATGACTGCGGCCAGCCCGACCACGATCACACCGACTCCCATGGTGATGTCGGCACCGCCCTGGATCTGTGCGAACAGCGCGCCCGTCAGTCCCACCAGGCTGTTGGAGAGTGCGATGCCCAGCATCTTCATGCGGCCGGTCTCGATCCCCTGCGAGGCCGCCATACGCGGATTGGCGCCGGTGGCACGCATGCCGAGACCGATCTCCGAGGTGAGGAAGCGGGTTACCAGCCAAACCGCCAGCACCAGCAGTAGCAGCAGGCAGACCGGCGTCAGCCAGTAGAATGGCAGCCCCAGCCCTTCGAACGGTGTGAACACTGTTGCCTCGCCCAGCAGCGCCTGATTGGGTTTTCCCATTACCCGCAGGTTGATCGTGTAGAGCGAAATCATCGTCAGGATGCTGGCCAGCAGGTGCAGTATCCCCAGCCACACGTTGAGCAGTGCGGTAACCAGCCCGGCCAATGCGCCTGCAGCCATAGCCGCCAGTGTCGCCAGGTAGGGATCGGCACCGGAGACGATCAGCGTGGCGGCGGTCGCCGCACCCAACGGCAGACTGCCGTCGACTGTGAGATCGGGAAAATCGAGAATGCGGAAGCTGATGAAGACGCCAAGCGCAACCAGACCAAACAGCAATCCCGCCTCGATGGCACCGAGAAAAGCGATCAGGCTCAACCCTGTTCCCCGCTGTGCCGACGTGTGCGGATCATTCGATTATTCTGGTGGCGCGCCCGAGCAGCTTCGGGCTCAGTTTTACACCCATGCTAAGCGCGCTTCCGGGATTCAGATAGAGATGTGTTTGCTCCACACCCTGCACCGCGATGTCACCGGGATTTTCACCATTGATCACGCGCAGAACAATGGCTCCGGTCTGGCGTCCGACATCGTAATAGTCGAAACCGACCGCACCGATGGCGCCGCGCGAGACGGTATCGGTGTCGCCGGCGATGACCGGTATCCCGGCCTCCCGGCCCACCTTCAGCACCGATTCGAACGCGGAAATCACCGTGTTGTCGGTGGTGACATAGATGGCATCGACTTTGCCAACCAGCGAACGGGTAGCCATCAACACGTCGCCTGTGGTTGGTGCAGAGGCGGTGACGATCTGCAGACCCAGGGTTGGCGCCATCACTTCTATCCGCTTGACCAGCACCGCCGCATTGGCCTCGCCCGGATTGTAGGGGATGCCAATGATGCGGGCGTTGGGGACGATTTCACGGATCAGCGCCATGTGCCGCTCCAGCGGCAGCAGGTCGGAGACGCCGGTAATGTTGCCACCCGGCTTCTCCAGATTGGAGACCAGCCTGGCATCGATCGGATCGGTCACGGCCGAGAAGATCACCGGCAGCGCGCCGCGTGCGGCGGCGGCAACCGACTGCGCCGAAGGGGTGGCGATTGCGACAATCACATCCGGTGCGTCGCCGACAAACTTGCGCGCAATCTGGCCTGCGATACTGGTGTCTCCCTGCGCGCTCTGGAACTCCCAATCGAGATTGTCGCCGGGCAGGTAGCCGTGTTGCCGCAGTTCATCCAGAATGCCCTGGCGCACAGCGTCCAGCGCCGGATGTTCGACGATAGCGGTGATGCGCACCGACTTCTCTGCGGCTTTCACCGGCAGATGAGTGGTGCAAGCCAACAGTGCTGCGGTAATCAGCAGTCGCCGCAGTGAGTTCTGGATAGACATCGGTGTCTCCGAATGTTTTGGTATCAGAGTAGAATAAATAATTTTAAGGGTCAGTGTAACAACTCCGAAACCAGGGGCCGCCCGTCGTAATCAGGAGCAGAAGTGATAAATGAGCCGTTTACGAGGTACGGTTCGGTAGATGAACCGCGGTGTTCAGGCAGAGACCTGAGAGGGTCTGCGAAAGGAAAAGGGAAGGAAAAGCGGACGCATTTATTTTTCGAAATCAACGAAAAAATAAATGCGTCCGCTTTTCCTTACGCCGGGGAGACTCCCAGCACCAGGTCCCAGTTTGCGGCATACTGGGCGCCTGAGCCTGACACCGGCCTGAACTCGGCGGTAACCAGTCCGCGCTGCTCGACCGGTATCCGGCGATAAAGCCAGTCACTCTCATTGCGCTCTTCACCGGCAACGTACAACTGACTCACAAACGGTCTCTGACCGTCGGGGAATGCTGCTACATGGATGTGCGGCGTCCTGCCGGGATAGTGTACAGGGTGGATGGTGCGGAATCGGTAACGCCCCTGGTCGTCGCTGTAGGTGTGGCCGTGGCCCTGGAAACCCTCGTCCGGCGGATTGGGACGGGAATCCTCCGGATGATGATAACGGCCGTTTGCATCGCACTGCCAGATTTCGATGCGCATCCCGGTTAGAGCACTGCCGTCGCTGGCGAGGATACGGCCGCTCAGATCGGTGATTTTTCCCAGTGCCGGCCGGGTGAATCCCTGAACCTGGGTCAGGTCGTTGTCGTTGTCCAGCGACAGCTCCAACGGGTAGAACGGCCCCGCGGTCTGTCTGGGCGTGCGCGGCAAAGCGGCTGCCACGGCAGGCAAAGCGGGGAGCAATAGCATCCCCATCGTGTTCAGCATGAACTCTCTGCGCGTCAGCTCCGGCATACTCTTCTCCCGATGGTAATATCTTCTATCTGACACCCGAATATTTGAGCGGGTTCCATCCGCGGCGCCTGTACTACCGGGTCGGTGTTGGAGAGCAGGTCGGTTCGGAGCAGCTGCTCCGGACCCGATTATCCTTTGCTACGCTTCAAATCATACAACCGGAGATCAGCCAGCAGAGTGAACAGAGACGCGCAAGCGATAACGGCCGCGCAGCAATTATCGCCAGTGCGTAAAAATTGCTGGCCACACCGTCGGAGCGCTGGGTGCGGTTGTCGGCAAGCCTTGGCGATTGGGCCGGAAAGTGATTGATCAATCCGATTGGTAACGCACGATGCGGTCGTTATCATTATCCGGAAACCAGATTTCCCTGATTCAACCAGCTTTTGGAGATTGACGAACATGCCTACCCTGATCATCCAGACCAATGTCGAAATAACTGCGGATCGACGCCGGAAGATACTGGGGGATGCCTCCTCCACAGTCGCCGGAATGCTCGGCAAGCCGGAAGGTTATGTCATGGTTATCCTGAATCCCAATACGGATATGCTGTTCGCGGGAACAGATTCGCCGCTCGCTTTTCTGGAGCTCAAGAGCCTGGGTCTGCCGGAGGAGCGGACCTCAGAATTCTCGGCGACCTTGTGCGGGTTTATGAATACCCACTTCGGGATTCCACCGGAGCGCATATACATCGAGTTTGCATCGCCGCCACGCCACATGTTCGGGTGGAACAGTGGGACCTTTTAGCGCAGATACGGCAATAGTTTCTCTGCTATTCAACAATCAGTCAGGAGGAGGTCCTGGTAAGCGCCGCTTCCTCGATCTGCTCCCATATCCCGGCTGGAGACTCTTGCCGCTGCTGTTCACCGGGCTCCGGCTTATCCCCGGCCAGCAGCAGCCTGATCCGATCGGCCAGCGGCTGCCACTCTCCGGCAGCCAGATCCTCCCGGGCGCGTCCGCCCACCGGCAACTGCAATACCCGATGGTCCGACCCTTTAAACTCAGCTCCGTAATAGCTGTCGAGTACGATCAGCAGGTGAACACCCTGCTTTTCCATGCGCGGCAGCAGGAGAGAGAGTTGATACCGCACTTTTTCTGACTCATACAGCGTCCTGCTCACCAGAACAACCGCCACAGCCGCGGTTTTGAACCAGCGCCCGCTCTCCTTTGCGCCGAGCCGGTCACTCCCGAGAAACCTGAGTTTGATTGCACCTTCGTTCTCCAGCGGCGTCAGCGCCGCGGCGCACCGATCGACCATGTGGGAATCGGCGGGGTCAGGCGCATGGATCACCAACAGCTCCGGGGGAGGTGCACTTCTGTCGGGTAGCGGCAGCCAGACCGCGTCGGACTGGTTGTTGCACAATCTGTCGACCACTATTCTGACCACGTCCGCCTGCCAAAAGTAAGAGAAGTGATGGATATGGCTGCCTTCGAAATGGACAATCTTTGCTGCATTCCGGCGCGCCACTCCACCCAGCATCGATGCGGTGGGCACAACCAGATCGTTGTCAGTCTTCAGCATCCAGCCGGAAAATTTTGCGGTCAGCCTGCCTTTCAGGGAGTCTGCACGGAAGGTGCCGGAGACTATCGACAGATCCCCATCCAACAGGACATCCGGCCGGTTGAGCATGGCGATCAATGGGGAGCCCGGATCGATTGCACGCAGTCCCGGAATCTGCACCGGATCGGCAATTGCCTCGAACAGTTTCAGCGTAACGTTGTTGATCGCACCGCCGATGATCCGCAATACGTTCGCGACACCGCCGAACAGCTGTTTCGAGCGCATCGGAAAACTGGTGCCGCGCAGCGGACAGGCGACTCTGACGAATCGCTCTATCGTCCATCGGCGCTGTGCCAGCAGGTCGCCCAACTGCCGCAGCTGCTGCTGCTCTTCATCGGGAAAACCTTTTAAGTCGACAATATCGATCGGTGGGCCGTCCACACGCTGCACGCGGCACAGGAGCTCCGCCATCAGCCCGCCGCTGGAGATGCTGAGCAGATAAATCCGCGCCTTTTGCGGCAACGCCCGCGCCAGCTGCAGTGCATTCTCAATGGGGGATCTGGAGAGTCCCCAATGCTCGAAGCAGAAGATGCGCCCGGCGAAAAAAGAGCTGATCTCCCGCCATTCCCGCTGAAAACGGTCAGGCCAGAGGTCGGAAAACTGTGTCTCGGTGTTTGATGCCATTGCATGGATCAGCAGCAGTATCGGCGCATCCCCGGAGAAATCATCCGGCGTCACCGGCAGCAGTTCGAACCCTGTTGTCCTATGCAGACGGTAGAGCCCCGGCTCGGGCACCTGGCGCGCCTCCAGCAACCTGATCGTCCGCACGCCGTAGGGATCGGCGGTTGGACGCTCGGTCTGTGCAACCGCGGAGGATGTATCGCCGGCCTCTCCGAGCCGGTAGTCACCTCCGCCATAGAGCTGAAAGGCTGCCCAGTCGATCAGTTTCGGATGCTTATGCAGACTCTCAGAGCGCGCGATCAGCACCGCCTCGGCGGCCGTACTGCCGGCCAGCAGCGCCCGGTAGAAGTTACTGAGAAAATCCGCCGATGATCTCTCCTCTATCATCCAGTCGTTAACCAGCACCACGGCAACGCCTGCCTGTGTCAGGCCGTATCCCCACTCGTCCGCGAAGCCCTGTCCGGGCGCACGCCAGGCGTGAATCACCACAACTTCCGGCAGCACTCGCAGCTGTAAAAAAACCGACAGATCCAGAGAGTGCGTCTCATCTACCAGCAGCCGGCGGCGGAGGGAGGGGTCCCCGCTCTCCATGCCCTGCTGCTGTCTCTGTGCGGCATGCGCCTCCCCCCGATGCTCGCACAGATGGAGCAGCCGCCAGGGCTGATCGAATAACCGTTCAAAAAAATCCTTTGCACTCCCCTCAGCGAAGCGTTCCACCTCGAAACCGGCCCCGGCAAGCTGCTCGCTGATTTTTTCCTCCGGGCCGCGCGTTTCATCGCCAAAGCGGGCGATAAGAGCCCGCTTTGAATTCGCTTCCGCATTTGCGGAGGGCCGCCCGCTGTATCCTTCCGGGACCACCCGTACCATCCGCCTGGCCAGTTCCGCTTTGAACAGCAGCCACTCCCAGGGCAGTCTTTGCGCCTCCCGGTCGGGCTTCAATCTGAGATCGGCCGACCTGGGTACCTCGGCCGGAAGTTCCTCGTGCAAGCGCATCAGCCTGTCGAAGTAGTCGAACTCCTCGTAATCGGGCGGCCAACGGCCGGAGAAGAGCAGATCGACCGCGTGCGGAGGGTGCGGGTACTCAATGCGCCGTTGTGCGATCTCCGACCCCTGCCGGAACCAGACAAACTCGAACATCCGATCCGAGCGATTGACCTCTATCGACAAGTCGATCCAGTCGGCGTCGCCCCCCGCCCATTGACCGAACTCCGGCACCCTGAACGCCTCGCCAAGCGCGTTGCGCAGCACCACCGACGCGCTGCCCACCACCGACTCCACGCTGCCGCCGACAGGTATAGAGAGGCGCTTGCGCTGCACCACGCCGTCCTCCTCCCATTGCAGATCGACCAGGCGGGGCTCGGTATCGGGCAGCGGCATCAGATGGGGCGCCTGCGGCGACAGCGTACCCAGCTGCAGCAGTGAACCGCGCCGGGCCACGCCGATATGCACCAGCGGCAGCTCACCCAGCAGCTGGGTCATGTCGCGTACTCCACCAGGCGCGCCGCTGCCGGCAGCCCCGGCCTCGTCGGCGCGCGCCGCGATCCTGCGCAACGCCTGCCCGGCATCGGTTTCGAATGCGGCTCCCGGCAATCTCGCAAGCGCCTGTCCGGCCCAGGAGACGAGTCCTGGGCGGTCACTTGAGTGCAGCAGCGCCTTGACCGCAGGCGCGAGCTCACGATCGATCTCATCCAGGTCGCCGGCCACGGCAGCCCAGACCACCTGCTCTTCCAGCAGCAGCGCGGGTGAGAGATTTTTATGCACCTCCGCCATCAGCATGCGTGCGGTGCGCAGCCGCGACCGCTGCTTCCGGTCGCGCCACAAATCCGTCAGCTCTGCGCGCAGGTACTCGACGACCGCCTGATGCAGCAGGATCGATGCCGGGTTGCGGCTCTTGACCAAGGGGCTGAACCAGAGTTTGGACTCTATCCAGGGGCCGCTGCCCGGTAACAGCTCCAACCGAAAGGTCCGGATCAGCGCCGACTCCAGCCGCACCGCTGGCGACAGCAGACGCGCCAGTTCCAGTGCTTCCGGGCACTCCTTGGCAAGCACCCCGATCCGCTCTGCGGCCCATGCGCTGCGCTTATCCACGAATCCGCTCCTGCAGGCGCCGCACCAGTGTCGCCGAGGTCGACCGGTCCCACTCGACAATGGCGGTGCGGCGCCGCAATCCATGATCGACTTCGGCGGCAGGCCAGGGCAGCAGAATGGTCAGCGTTGAATCCCGTGCCGCCAGCAGCTCTGCCAGGTTCAGCCACTCCTCCGGAGCCGCGCGGTTGAAATGGCCCTCCGGCGCACCCAGACCCAGGTCGGTGACCGCAACTACCGGTACGCCGGGCTGGGGTGGCCGATAGGCAGATTTTCTGCCGCCAATGACGACCCCGCGCAGCGGGCTGTCGAAGAAGTGCAGCCTTGCCAGGCCCTCGCCTCCAACGCAATCATGAAACAAAGCGGCAAGCGCTGCCTGGTCAGACAGAAAGGGCGCCATGCCCGGCGCCCTGTCGAGCAGCAGCTGCACGCCTTTCATTGTCGTCCAGCGCGGCCGACGAGGAATGCTGACGACCGGCCTGGCCGCCGCCATCGTGCCGACCAGCTGCTCTGCATCGACAAAGCCGATCGGCAGGCGTCGACTGGAAATAGTGGTGACAATGGTGCGTGACCATAAAGGCCGAAACAGCGGGGGGAGCAGATTATTGTATTGTTGAGTGTTCGCCTGGGGAGGCTGCAGCACCTCGACAGAATCCCACTCGGCGGCCTGCAACTCTGCCTCTTCATCGATTTCGATCCGGGGCAACTCACTTGCCTGGGGATCCGGCGGCGGCTCATCCATCCGCTCCGTCACAGGTTCCGGAGGCGGCGCACCGGGAAGTTCACCCGGTCGCGTCAATTCAGGTTCCGGCGCCCTCTTTGCCTCTGCCCCGCCCTCATCAACCTGTGTCTTCCATTCGAATCCGATCAGCGCAGCCAGCGCCCTGCTGGTATTGTCGTCAGCCGGTGCCAGCGCTTTCCAGCAGCGGATCAGTTCGCCAAGCCAGATCTCTTGGTTGCGATTCACAGTTCAACCTAACCCAACACTTCATCCTTCAACAAGGTGGTGCTTACGATCGCATCCCAGGTCGCCCCCCCTTCCACTTCGATATTCAGCGAAATAGCAACGCGCACCGCATCGAGGTACTCTGCCGTGCCCGGCAGCCGCTGGCGCCGCTCCGCGCGCGCTTCGCGCAGCTTCTCCAGCCGCCGGGCGATCGCCATTGCCACTGCGCTGTGCTCGTCGGTGAAAGGACGCGCCGGTGGGCGATTGAAGTGCAGGCGGGCGATGCGAACCAGCCGCTCGGCCGCGGGATGCTGCAGTTTGTGAACGATGCAGCGCCGCAGAAACGCCGGCGGCAGTTCGCGCTCCTCGTTGGTGGTGATAACGACCAGCAGCCGGCTCATCTCCTGCCCCCCGATCCCTTTATTCACCTCGCCTTTCCGCTCAAGTGCAACCTGCACCGGCCTGTCGCGGATATCATTTACCGGAAAGGCCATGGAGCCCAGCGGCACCAGCAGTGCATTGGGCATATCCGGGTCGGCCTTGTCGAGCTCGTCAATCAGCACCACGGCACAGTCGTCCTGCCGTGTTTCATTGATCTCCCGGTTGGGCTCGGCTGCCTCCCGCGGCTGTGGCATCGCGCTCAGCGGCGTCCAGCCCCGCGCCCTGGCCGAGCTCCGGTCGAACACCCACCAGAGCACGCCGGGCTCGATGTAGTCGTAATCGGAGAGCGGTCGTCTCTGCTCTCCCGGACCCATCGACTGGGCATCGGCCAGGCGGTGGACCAGATCGTATCTCCACAACAGATCCTGTGCCGAACTCTGACCGGTGATCACAGCCTCGTAGTAGCGGTAGTTGAGATTGCGGGCAATAAACGAAGCGACCGAGGATTTGCCGGAGCCCGGATCGCCACGCAACAGCAGTGGCCTGCCGGTGGCCAGTGCGACCTCGACAGCCAACTGCAGCCTGGAATCGTAATCGTAGATGCGTCCGTCGCGCCGGTCCGGTGTATCCAGCTCTTCACTGGCCACCGCATCCAGCGATTCGCTGCGCAGAGGTGCGATCAAGGATTTGTATATCAACGTTGATTCATTGGCCATGGAAAACTCCGGTTCCTGATGTGGACTCTCCTGCGAAAATTTGGCCTGTCTCGAAAAATATTCGCATAGTGTCGACAACTCCTATGTTGTGGAAAGCTTTTCAAGCAGTATCTTATTCGCCCTTGCCTGAGCGACCTGATCGTCGTCCAACTGCGGCCGGATGCGGAATAGAACGGACTCCTCCTGCGGCAGCGCCCGCGCGAAATTTTCCCCCGCCAACTGGATAAAGGTAACCGCACGCAACAGGTCATCTTCCGACAGCGCGTGCAGCAGTTCACGCAGCGCACTCTGACTGGCCGCGAGTTCATCGCCCAGAGCGACAAAGAAGGGATGCGCCTCGAGTACTATCCGCAGCACCTCCTTGTCCACCGGGTCCTGGCTGAACGGGTCCTGATCAAACAGCAGCGCCAGGCTTTCGTGCAGTGCCGCGACAGCCTCTTGCGCCTGGCCCTCGCCGATATGTTCGTTGAATCCAAAAAATCGCGAGCCCCACCAGGAGGGGGAGCACCAGGCGCGCTGGGCATAGTCGCCAACCAGCGAACTCTTGTCGGTATTGATCGCGTAGGCCTGCCACCGCATTTTTTTCGGCGGCTCCGCCAGCGCTGCGGCTGCGGTGGGATCGACCCACATCGGCATCAGCATATTGGCCAGCGCGACAAACGCCTCCCGCGAATGGGCAACCAGCCCGATTTTGATCGCTTCAAGCGCCTCCCGGTTCTGCTGCAGATCGGCCCGCAGCATATAGTGCGCCACCGTAAATGCACGATCGGGAAAGTGCGCCCAATCGTCTGCGGAGATATGCAACGGTTTACAGGCGCGGCCCAATATCTTTTCATCCTTGATCCCGCTCAGGATTGCCGCGACATGCTCCAGCCAGAGTTGCATATCGTTCTGTTCGTTCGCTGCCGCGAGCTGGCCGAAACCCTTGGCGATCTCCGCCGCCAGCGCCAGCGCCTGTGCCCGCGTCAACTGGGCTTCGCCCTCAACCTTCGCCGCCTGAATCTCGTTCACCTGCAGCGGACCGAAGCCTTCGGCTTCAAGCGCTTTGAACTGCAACCCGCCAAGCATTGCCGGTATCAGTCTGAAATCCTCCCGCAGGCGGCGGCGCCAGGTGAGCACCGTGGCCTCCTGCAGCACCCACTTCGACTTGATGGCATCCTCGCTCAGCAGCAGCACTGCCCCGTCGCAATCCCCCAGCCAGCGCAATAGCTTGATCGGCCAGTTGTCGCCCGGATCGAGCAGCGCGCGATCCAGCAGTACCTCATGCTCTTCACTCAGCAGCCGCACCAGTTCATCACGCAGGATCCTGACATACTTCAACCGGCGCAGCCGCGGATTCTGTTCGGCCTCGAACGGCACCTGATCGGCGATCTCTGCATCCTTGCAGCTGTGACTGATAAAAATACGGGCTTTGGCCATGGAAGAGGTTCCCAGAGTGGGCGGATAGCAGACACTCTTCAGCCATTATAGAGTATCCCGGACTGTTTCAACCCCTCCCGCCGACCGTTGCAGAAAATAGCGCCACGCTATGATTTATCTCTTCGATCCACAGGCAACCGGAGCTTTTGTGCTTCCAGCGTTTTCAGGATCCGGCATCCACCGCATGCGCCATCAACTGCAGATAATCGGCTTCCAGCGTTTGTGGTGAACGCTTGCAGGCTTCACCCTTGCACCAGCGGCCGCCGCTCAACAGGTTGAATAACAGGCCCGGCAGACCATGCTGCGGCAGCACGCCGATTTCAACCGGACTGCCCCGGTCATATACCGCGAGCAGAGTGAGATTGGCGGCATCTTTCCGGTCACCGAGATAGCGCAGGCGGCTATAAGCCGCGCGGCGATTCTTAAGCGGCGGCAGATGGTCGGCTACGATGAGCACGACAGCATTCGGGTCAAGCCGGTGCACCTCCTGCAAATACCAGGCAAGCGCCTCGCTGCGGTAGTAGACCTGATTGACGATGACCATCAGCTCCTTGTCCACCGGTTTGGTATTTAGCGCATGGGTCACCCATGGCCGCTTTTCGGTGTCGAGCCGATAGGGAAAATGGCCGTAGATCGTCAGCACATAGTTAAACAGCGGGCGTCCGTCGCCCTCCCGGATATGCCGCCCAACGAATGCCAGGTTCTGTTCGAACAGCGTCCGGTCGAACATGTATTTCTCCTTGCTGACATCTCCGGTGGAAAAATAGCTGCCACTGTTGGGCGTGTATTCGTGCGGGAAATAGATCTCCTCGAAGCCGGTGCCGCGATAGGCCACTGCGGCGTTGAAAAAATTGGGCTTGTAGCCATTGCTGGCGATGGTGCGATAGCCCAGTTCACGGAATATATCCGGCATGCAATGTACCCGAGCTCCGTTGAAGGAGTTGAATTCGATCGTTCCCAACCTTTGTATCGCAGGCACGCCACACAGCACCTCGAACTCGGCCTGTGCGGTGTAGCCGCCGAACACCGGCGACACGGAGAGCTCACCCTGCCCCTCCCGCAACAGCTTGCGCAGCTTCGGGTGCATAGGGTCGCGGTCGAGATTGAGCCGCTCAATGCGCAGTGGATCGAGGAATCCCTCGTACACCACCAGATGCACATTGCGCTGGTTGCCGCTTGCATGCAGCGTATCCAGCGCGTGCCGGAAGCGCCGGGGATATTCGTCCGCATTGTAATGGGAGGAGATCTGTTCAATGGAGCGCCGCCGCCGTGCCTCCTGATAGAGAATAGAGGTGAGCCGGCCGTTGCGGCGTACATGCTCTGCGTCCGACCATTCCACGGTGCCGTGCGCAATTGAGGTCAGAGCTTGCAGAAAGCGGCCAGGCATCAGTGTGATGCCTGCAATCAAAGCGATCAAAGGGATCGATGCAAGCGCCAGGCGCCCCCAGAGGATATGACGCAGACTGAAAGCCAGTGTGACAAAGATGGCAATAGCTGCCACCACCAGGCCGGCCGAAGCCGGAAGCGGCAGGATATCCAGCAGCTCCGGCAGTTCATCTATTTCGGTGAGCCGGAAAACCCGCCTGAAAAGCAGAAAGTAACCATCGAACAGAATATAGCCTGTCAGCACCGGAATTCCCGCCAGTGCCCAGCGCCAGCGGTGGCCACGCGCCAATTCGGCAAACAGCCAGTACAGGTAGAGAACCAGCGGCAGTTCCAGCAGTTTGTGCTGCCAGAGCCCGGCCAGTCCTCCGATGGTGTCAAACCAGGCGGTCAGCGCGAACAGCACCAGTGTGAATACCGTGGCAGCGGCGAAAGGCAGTGCTGCCCGGGCGAGATGTGACTTGTCGCTATCCAACGCGAAACCGATCCTTACGTCGGCAAAACGCGGCCGGGTGGCACAACCCCGGGCCGCGTTTTCGGTTTGTTATTTCGCTTCCGGCGCCGGTGCGGCTGCTCCATCCTTGGCTCCGGGGGCTGCCGCTTCAGCCGCCTTGTCCGCTGCCGTTGCCTGCACCGCCTGTTCCGGCGGTGCGGACTGTGGCAACCATTGAGCCAGATGGCCCGTTTTCCAAAGTGCACCCAGAGCCACCAGCAGCAGAATAAGGAACAGATAGAAACGCCAGGGCCGCCGCTTCTCGGCATAAGGATCGCGCATCGACCGCTCGGCGCCGCGCGGCAGCTCCGCTACCGCGGTAAGAGTGGAACCGAAGGGGATATTGATGCGGGCCAGGGTGTTCACTGCCCAACCATTTGCATCCAGTATCGGTCCGAGATTGCGTTGCCGCAGCTTCATATAGGCCATCAGCATGGACGGACCGGAGATGATCAGCACCAATCCGGCGAGCGCCAACGGCATCTGCCACCAGCTCAGTCCCATGAATCCGGTGACCACCGATGCCAATGCGGTGCCCAATGCACCCAGAGCCAAACCGATGGCCGCAAAAATACCGGCGAATTTGGCGATATCGAAAGGGGCAGGCGCGGCTTTGCCGGTCTCTACCTTTGCCGATGTGTCGGCAATGCCCTTGGCGGCACTCGCCTCCACCGCCTTCTCGCGGGCACCGGCGAACTTCTCGATCTGCTCGCCAATCATGCGTGCGATGCGTTTGTAGGGTGACCAGAAAGCCTGGCTGACACTTATCGGATGCTCGATGATCTTGGTGATGGTGGCATCCCAGTCGTTGCCTTTGCGGTCGTAGAAGAGACCATTGCGTCCGACCATAAGATTGTCCGCATCTCCGGCGGTAAAAGCTGCCACGATGGTCATGGCTTCGCTGCCACCGCGGCGCTTGCAGTTGCAGTAGGCCAGATAGGTGCGGCTCAGACCGGACAGCGCGCTGTGGGCGCCGACATCGTCGACCCGCACGCACAGATCACAACTGCGGCCATCGAGAAAAAGGGTGCCGGCCTGGAAGATGGCGGTCTTCTCCGGAGTATAGAAATCGTGCAGCGATACGAAGTTGTTCAGCAGCGTCGCCAGATGCTGGTGGTAGTGCACCAGCCGATCCACCGATTCTATGGAGTCGGCAACATCGGCGAGCTCCCTGTCCTCTGCGATCAGCGCAGCAATCTTCTCCCGGCTGCCGTCTGCGAGCAGTTCGCGCACCCGGACGATACCGAGGGGTGCCACGGCAGCTCCGCGCAGCCCATCCTGCCAGGCGGCATAAGCGGCGAAGCGGGCGCTCAAATCGACCCATTTCTCCCGGGTAAGCTCATCTGCGTCGCCGAACAGGGGTACGATCACCTGCATGCGAAAGCTGGCGAGAGCACCCGCCCATGCCGGGTTGACCCCGGCCGCGAGCGGCAGATTACGCTCCGGCTCGATGCGCGCCACCGGGAAGCTTGCAACCTGGGCCGTTGCAGCGGAGAGCTCCTGTGCTAAGAGAGCGGTGTAATCTGCTTCGGCCGGATTGAGCGGATTGGCTGCGCTCGTATCATAGGCGGCAAGTGCGGCACGGGTGAAGAAATCGTCGATCTTGCCCTTCACCGCTGCGAAGGATTTGGCAGCCGCCTCGGTGGCTTCGCCAAGCGGCAGAATGTTCGATGCATCCGCCTCCCCTTCCGCCCACCATTGGTCATGGGCGGTGGCCTCTTCAAAGAATCGATCAGCAAGCTCCTGGGAGATGCCTTCGGCACCGCTGCGGTCCGGTGCCGAACCGACACAGGCGATGACATCCGCAATGGCCTTTGCCAGCGTTTCGTCTTCGGCAGAGCTGGGCGGCACCACGCCATCTCCGTTGAAACGGGTGGTGGCGAAAATTTTATTGGTATCTGCCGTATCCTCGGCAGTGATGGTGTCGGCCGATTGTTTGTCCAGGTTGTCCAGAATGCGGCGGGCCGCCTTCAACAGCTTCCGGCCAACTTCACTCTCATCATTAATCGCAGCCAGCGGCAAGCCGGCGCTCCCCGCCAACAGTTCATCGGGAGTTTTCAGCGCCGTACAGGTCCAGCTCACGGCAGCCAACAGCTCAGGTGCACGGATGCGTCCATCCCCATCGGTGTCGAGCAGTTGCAAGGTGTGGCTGTCAAACTCAACCCCTGATGTTGGACAGCTGAGGGCCGCCCACAGCTTCTGATCGAGCTCGGGCAGATGACAGATGTCGGCACCAGACTCTATGCGAACCTGATCGAAGCCGCCGAGCCGGTGAAACCGCCAGCGGTGAGCCTTGTTGGGAGGGGAATCAGCCATGACACAATCTCCTGAAGCCTTGATGAATTGTTGGTTCTATTTCCATGAGCCGGCGCTGGGGCGCGGATCAGGCGGCAGTATCGCAGAACACAGGGTAATTAAAAACCGTCATCTGTTCGATCGCTCCGGCCTCTTTGCCTGGTTGCCGGTGACATACCGGAACCACTGTTTCAATAGTCTCAACCCGCTCTGCACTTGTCAGGCAGGTTGAGGGGGGTGCACCCGAAGTGATCGCGGAAACTGTATATGATTGCACCGCTTTCGAAACCTGGTGCAGGCAGGTCGTAACAAAAATTCACAGAATCATCACCCGCACTTCTCAAACAAAGCAGAGAGCCTGCCAGTTACGATCAGCTCGCCGGTTGAGCCATGGATCCGACAAATTGTCGGCTGGGGAGGGAGTCGAGGAAGGTGGCCTTTCGATATTTTTTTGCTCGATTGTGCTACAAAAAACGGCGGCCGCCGGATAAGTGGCCGCCGTTCGTCGAGGCGAAAGAGCTGTTTATCAGTCGCACTTGTTGAGATCAGGGCGGTCACCGGCACAGAAATTCCATCCGTTTGGATCAGGATTGCCGGTTGCGTCGAAACCGCCGACCAGGTCCTCGCCGTTGAATTTGGCGGTGATGACTTTGTATTTGGTGATATCGAGACGTGAATTGTCGCAGGATTTCAAGGCTGCTGCGGAGCAGGCTTCGGCCGAGTCTGCCGGCTTGCTCTTCTCACACTCCGCCTGTCCATCGCATTTCTTGAATGATTCCGCCTCCATGCCCTGGCATGCCGTGCGCACATAGTGCACCACACAACCATCGGCAAAGGAACTTGCGCTAAAGACCACCCCCATAAGCAAACCCACCACTGCAATTCTAGCTTTCATCTATTGTATTACTCCTGGCTCTATCTTTATGTTGTTCCGACTGCGGTGTTTTCGCGTCCTGCAATGCAAACGCGCGGCGCAGAATAACTGCAGATGGGTTGCAGTTTTGTGACAAGGCTGGATTATGTTTACCGTTCGGTCAGGTATTGAAACGGAACCCTGCTTACTCCCTGGTGCGCTCGGGCGTGTTCAGGATCTTCACTTTGTGGATCCGTCGGCCGGAGGCTTGTTTGATCTCGATAGACATGCCGTCGATCTGGAACGATTCATCGGCCGCGGGAATTCTCTCAATGTCGTTCACGATCCAGCGGCTGACGCTGTCCGAATCCCTGCCCCGCAGATCGGTATTGAAATGGCGTTTGACAATGCCAAGCTCGACACCCCCATCCACTTCGATGCCGTCATCCAGTACGGTGACTCCCGAAGGGCGCTGTTTGTCTGTTTCGTCATAGATTTCACCGACCAACTCCTCCAATAGGTTCTCCAGCGTCACCAACCCGCGCAGTACGCCATGCTCATCCACCACGATGGCGAGGTGCCGTTTCTGACGCTGCAGATCGTTGAACAGGCGATCGATCGGCTGGTTAACCGGCACGAATAGCGGCTCGATACCGAACTCCTTCAACGGCTGCTCCATTTTTTGCCTGCTGATGGCAGTGGCGATATCGTGCCAATGGACTACGCGGGTGATGTTTTCAACCGAACCCCTGAAAACCGGTATGCGGGAGAAGCCGGTTTCGACAATTTTCGGCAGCGCCTCGTTGATGCTCAACTCTTCGTTCAACGCAAAGATCTTGTGCCGGCCGGTCATCACATCGGCCACCAGCAGATCGTTGAAAGCGAATACCCGCTCGATGATTTTTGCCTCATCCTTCTCAAAGATGCCCTCCTGGGCACCCCGCATCAACAGGCCGACCAGTTCCGATTCGGTAACCGACGGAGCCTCCTTGATATCGGTCAGTTTATAAACGAAGTTGATCAAATGTTCGAACAGCCAGACCAGCGGATAGAGCGCCCGCATAAGCAGTTGTACAATGGGTGCGATTGACAGCGAAATGCCCACAGAGTGGCGAATGGCCAGGCTCTTCGGCGTGATCTCTCCAAACACCAGAATCAGGAAGGTCAGCACACCAACCGCCACGCCCGGCCCGAGTGCGCCAAGATGTTCGGTTGCCACCACGGTGGCAAAGGCGGACGCACCTATGTTGACCAGATTGTTGCCAATCAACAGTGCGATCAACATTCTGGTGGAGTGCTTTTTCAGATACACCAGTGCCTTGGCGCCACTGTGCCGATCTCTCTCAAGTGCTTCTGCACGTGCCAGCGTGATTGCAGTCAAAGCTGTCTCCGATCCGGAAAAAAGCCCGGAGAGAAACAACAGAAAAACAAGAATCAAAATGTCACTCATAACTACGCAATTCGCCTCTCTTTTCGCGCTCTGCTGAAGTTGATGTTCAGCCCGTCAGGATTCGGGGAGCAATGACGTTGCCTTAACCGAAAACCGGGGATGGGAATGTACAAAGCACGACTGATAATCCCCCCCAGCCACAACCGTGGCGACCGGCTTGGTCATTGCTGGCTGCGTCGAGTATAACAAAAGCATGCAGATGCGGAAAAAAGCAGGCTGCAAAACTGACATTAGAGAAGTAGAGGGGATCCTCAAAAGGATGACGAGAAAATGTGACGGAGGGAATAAATTTTATACAGTCCCGTAGGGTGCAATAACCAAAGGGCATTGCACCGCATGCTTTTCTTCACAGCGAGTAGCCCGGATGAAGTGAAACGTAATCCGGGATAAACTCCTCCAACGATCAACTACCGCCCAAGCCAAACTCCGGGAGGCACATTTTTCTTCACCGTCAAGCTATGCGATCGCTCCGCTAGTCATCTTATAACGCATATTCTACTCGCTGCGGAGAAATATTTGGGGTCAGTACCGAATGGCACTTAGTTTAAGCCGATACGGGTTGTTTCTGGAGGAAACGCCAGTGGCAGGCGACCCACAGGGATGTGGGAAGGTAGAGCAATGCAGGAGCAATTGCCGAGATGCCACTGTCGAGCCTACGCCACACATGGACGTGCAAGTGCCGCGTAAGGCAGGAACCGATAGCGGCCATGGACGTATTTACGGCGTTTTCCGGAAGAAATGACCTGTGTCGGCTAGTCAACTACTCGACGATTATAGTTAAGCATGTGCCATTCGGGTCAGTACCCTACAGCCCAACTCAGAGAAAATAATAGATGCGTCCCCATTTTCATTCAGATGGTAGCAACTTGATGTTGGTTGACGAGAACGCGAGACAAGTGCAGTTGATACCGGGTGGGGAGGACCCAACAACTGTCTTGATTCCCGAGAATGACTGGATCGTTCATGATTTGGGAAGCATCCGCATTGTCCAGTTTCAGGGTACGGATGCGCAGAACATTCAACTTTACGGAAGCTTGTATTTCTTTATCGGCGCATCCGGTTCAAGCGATTACAGTGTCATCAACCGTCTTCAGACACCGGAAAAATCGGTTGACTACTACTTTTCTTCGACGCCGGGTTCAAATGTATACCCATTCATTGCATAAATTCTGACGAAAACGGAATCAAGCTACTTGTTTGAGCACATCCAAATAATGCAACAACTCGGATTTGACAGCTGGATTAACGCTCATCGTCAAAGTCAAGGTCCCTTGAGGCCTGGTCAGCCGTCCGGCTCGCTGAATCAGTTGACGCCGCAGAGTGCCGAGCCGTGTAAAGTGCCACAGCGGTGCACGTCGTTCAGTGGTAGCGCATTGCTGTTCGTTGGTGAGCATCTGCATTTCCCGGTTGAGGTTATGCACCAACATCGCTGCCAGTACAAACACCTGATTCCCCGCTTGTCTTCGGGTCGGAACATAGTCCATCTGGGTCTGCGACTTCAACTCAGCGAAAATACCCTCCTGGGCACCGCGGCCGTTGTGATAGCGCAACACTTTTCTGGCACTGAGACGCTTATTGGTGATGATCACCTTGAAGTCGTGGCCGTATTCATAGGGGATGAACAGATCCAGTTGAATCGGTTCCTTATACTGTTTCCGGTTTCCGGTACGGATAAAGAGAAAACGCTGTTTTGTGTGCCATTTTTTAGGTTTCCAGCGGTGCTCGAAAAAATCACATCGATCACCCAAGCGATGCCAGCGTTTCCGCCGTTCTATCATGCCCTTGAGTTCGGTGAAACGCTCAAAGGGCACACTGATGCTGAATTCAACGCCTTCGGCATTGAGCATGCCGATGATGGCATCCGAGAAGAAGGCGCTATCCATCCGTACTTCAATTTTGGCCCTGGGCAGAACAGCGCGTATTTCCTGGACACATTCCAGGATGAATGCCTGGGCGCCGTTGGAGTCATGCACATTACCGGGACGATGCCAAACATCGAATACTTGGCCGGTCTGCGCCAATGTGCAGAACAGCGGATAGTAGCTGCGTTGCCCCTTCTTCTTGCGGTTGAAACCCACCGCCGTGCCTTCGGCGAAACGACCGGTGGCGAGTACCGAGCCGTCGAAATCCAAGGTAATCCGTGCCAGGCCAAGATCATCAAGGCGTTGCAGAACCTGTTGCCTGTTGAGTCGGCGCAGCTTGTCCACGCTGCGGCTGTCCATCCCCGCCAGCGTACGGCTGACCGTCGCGACATCCGGCAGACGAGCGATTCCCAACAGACGGCGCACCATGGGGTCATCCTTGTAGTAACGCATATCCTGAAGTCGCCGGTATCCCAGCAGAAGATGGACGATCAGCAGCAGTACGGTGAGACCATGACCAAAGATTGGGCTGACCTTCAGATGCCGGAAACAGCCCGTGAGTTGTTCTTTCAATCCGAGCCGATTGAACAACGCTTGAAACAGGACCAGACCGGCAAAAGAGCTCAGGCGTTGGTCTTCGAATCGAATCTCGGGAATGCGATGTGTTTTGCGATGAACGCTGGCTTTGCTACACTTCATCCAAACGGTCTCCGTTGGTTCATTGGTTTGGTGTGGTGCCTCCAATTTTACCAACTCAGGGATCGTTTTTTTATTGCTGAACGCCATTTTGTCGCATCATTTTTTGGTATTTTCTGGATCGCACTATTGGTGAACTCCAGCTACAAGCGTATGACGTCCAGCACAGCGCGTAGATAAATGGGTTCGCGTAGTTTTTGACGCATTTTTTATGCAACTAACGGGTATATACTGGCTATGATCCATTTACCGGAAATACCGCAACACTCACGGTAGAGGCTTCTACTCGTACCATCACGATCGAAGAGCAAGGCTTGCCGGCAGAAGCGTATACAATTGATGAATCAGACTGGGTCGTTGAAACAATCGGTGGTTACGAGTACACGACGTTTTCCTATGCTGATGGGAATTTATCAGTCAGCGGCCAAATATCACAGAACGGAGCGACGAACAACGCCGGATTGCATATCCAGATAGGAAGTTATCAATCAAACTCCTATTTTTTGTATTTACAGGAAAGTAGAGAAATCGAGGTCAATTATGTTCACAATGACCACCTAGGTACGCCCAAGGCTGTTACGGATGAATCCGGAACGGTTGTATGGAGGGCAAATCATGATCCATTTGGCGCTGCAACGGTTGCTGCCGGCAGTATTGAATTCAATCTTCGCTTTCCGGGGCAGTATTATGATCAGGAAACTGGGCTGCATTACAACTACTTCAGAACGTACGACTTCAGCACCGGGAGATATCTCGAATCAGATCCAATTGGACTACGAGGCGGACTAAATACCTATGCGTATGTCGGTGGCAACCCCATTCTATTTATTGATCCGCTTGGGCTTGCTGGATGCTACGTTGGGTACCCAGGTTATCCTATTACAATCCCTAATACCGATATTCAAGTGCCAATCACCCATGCCGGTGTTGTGTCGTATGATGCGAAAGGAAATACCCGTTATTATGAGTATGGAAGATATGATAGTGACTTTGGGAACGTACGTAGACGGGCAATACCCGATGTTGAGATCGGGCCAGATGGGCAACCAACTCCTCAGTCATGGGCAGAGATGGTAGATGCCATAAATCGGTTCGGTAATGGCGTGGAAGCTGAGTTAGATTGTGACACCGAAGCAGATGCAGATGATATAAATGAATTCGCCGAAAATCGCATGAACGATCGGAATCGCGCGCCTTACAGTTGGAAACCTTGGAGTTATAATACATGCACAACATTTGCAAACGATGCAATGGCTGCGGGGGCTAGATGAGTAAGTGGTTTCCGTGGTCCTTATTTGGTACTGCATTTCTGGCGGCTGTATACATATTTGTATTGCTTTTAGATGCTGGGGCCTCGTTGTCAAATGCAAGGTCAGAAACAGAACGTATTCGAGATCGCAGTGACCTTGTTCTGTCGATTCTTCGTCGCGATTGGCTGGGAAAGAAAGCTGCTTCTGTTACCGAGCTATCCGAGGCGCTTCACCAAAAAGGAGTAATCACTGGAAATGAGAATGGTCTGTTGGAAATTGGTGACTTAATCTTTGAGACTAAGGATGGTTTTGTCACGGATATACGCTATATCGACTGATGGGGAATACAAAAAAGAATGGTGACATAAAGAGAAAAAGGTGACGCATTTATTTTCGGCGTAATCCTTTCCCAGTGGAGATGATTCCATTGGGCCATTTACACATAATGCTGATTACGCGGCTTTGAGTAAACCCATTCATTGCATAAATTCTGACGAAAACGGAATCAAGCTACTTGTTTGAGCACATCCAAATAATGCAACAACTCGGATTTGACAGCTGGATTAACGCTCATCGTCAAAGTCAAGGTCCCTTGAGGCCTGGTCAGCCGTCCGGCTCGCTGAATCAGTTGACGCCGCAGAGTGCCGAGCCGTGTAAAGTGCCACAGCGGTGCACGTCGTTCAGTGGTAGCGCATTGCTGTTCGTTGGTGAGCATCTGCATTTCCCGGTTGAGGTTATGCACCAACATCGCTGCCAGTACAAACACCTGATTCCCCGCTTGTCTTCGGGTCGGAACATAGTCCATCTGGGTCTGCGACTTCAACTCAGCGAAAATACCCTCCTGGGCACCGCGGCCGTTGTGATAGCGCAACACTTTTCTGGCACTGAGACGCTTATTGGTGATGATCACCTTGAAGTCGTGGCCGTATTCATAGGGGATGAACAGATCCAGTTGAATCGGTTCCTTATACTGTTTCCGGTTTCCGGTACGGATAAAGAGAAAACGCTGTTTTGTGTGCCATTTTTTAGGTTTCCAGCGGTGCTCGAAAAAATCACATCGATCACCCAAGCGATGCCAGCGTTTCCGCCGTTCTATCATGCCCTTGAGTTCGGTGAAACGCTCAAAGGGCACACTGATGCTGAATTCAACGCCTTCGGCATTGAGCATGCCGATGATGGCATCCGAGAAGAAGGCGCTATCCATCCGTACTTCAATTTTGGCCCTGGGCAGAACAGCGCGTATTTCCTGGACACATTCCAGGATGAATGCCTGGGCGCCGTTGGAGTCATGCACATTACCGGGACGATGCCAAACATCGAATACTTGGCCGGTCTGCGCCAATGTGCAGAACAGCGGATAGTAGCTGCGTTGCCCCTTCTTCTTGCGGTTGAAACCCACCGCCGTGCCTTCGGCGAAACGACCGGTGGCGAGTACCGAGCCGTCGAAATCCAAGGTAATCCGTGCCAGGCCAAGATCATCAAGGCGTTGCAGAACCTGTTGCCTGTTGAGTCGGCGCAGCTTGTCCACGCTGCGGCTGTCCATCCCCGCCAGCGTACGGCTGACCGTCGCGACATCCGGCAGACGAGCGATTCCCAACAGACGGCGCACCATGGGGTCATCCTTGTAGTAACGCATATCCTGAAGTCGCCGGTATCCCAGCAGAAGATGGACGATCAGCAGCAGTACGGTGAGACCATGACCAAAGATTGGGCTGACCTTCAGATGCCGGAAACAGCCCGTGAGTTGTTCTTTCAATCCGAGCCGATTGAACAACGCTTGAAACAGGACCAGACCGGCAAAAGAGCTCAGGCGTTGGTCTTCGAATCGAATCTCGGGAATGCGATGTGTTTTGCGATGAACGCTGGCTTTGCTACACTTCATCCAAACGGTCTCCGTTGGTTCATTGGTTTGGTGTGGTGCCTCCAATTTTACCAACTCAGGGATCGTTTTTTTATTGCTGAACGCCATTTTGTCGCATCATTTTTTGGTATTTTCTGGATCGCACTATTGGTGAACTCCAGCTACAAGCGTATGACGTCCAGCACAGCGCGTAGATAAATGGGTTCGCGTAGTTTTTGACGCATTTTTTATGCAACTAACGGGTAAATAAAGGGGACGTATCTATTTTCAAACACTGCACCACCCAAGCCCCGCTATTGCGGGGTCAGCGGCTCATCTGAATCAGCTCAATATCTTTCTTCAGCAATTCATTGACGAATACCGAGAGGTCGACGCCCTTGGCATTAGCAAGTGCGGCAAGCGTGTTTTGTACATTGGCTTCGAGATGGATAGGCATTTGCAATTGTGTGTTCGGGCGGTAAAACTTGCCGCGTGTACCGCCGGAAAAATCGATTTCCTCGGGCATGTCATCATTTGTCTGTGTTGTCATTGTATTCACCTTATCGAGGTTCGTTCTCGTATTGCTGCCGTTCTTGGCGCGTGGCCTCGCGTGCCGAAATCAGGCGGACTCTGGCCATGTTGGCGTCCAGCATTTGGTAAGTATGGGCCACGGCCAGCAATCGGCCCTCACTGCTTTGGCCCAGGGTAAACCAGCGTTCCTCTGTCTGGCTGTGCACTTCGTCGAAGACGGTCAGCGCCAGCGGATCGAGCATCACGGTTGCGGCTTGGGCAAACGTGACGCCATGCTTGACCAGATTACTCTGCGCCTTGGCGTCATCCCAGATAATATCCAGCAGGCGTTCTATCATCGCGACATATACATCGGTGTGAGTGCCGAGGCGCCTACGTCTCTTATTTAGCCGCCATTCTGGCGCTGTCCCAGCGCCGTGCCTGGTACTTGATAATCAGGCTATCCAGCACTTCCTTCACCACGCTCTGTTCTCCCGGTGGTAACTGACTGATTGCCTCGAACTGAAGCGCCAGCTCATCGGCAGGTCTACGCTCCTGTTCCTCGAATAGCAAGAAGTCGGTACTAACGTGCAGTGCCAAGGCGATCTTCTTGAGCACACCCAGCGACGGCTGGGCCTGTCCGCTCTCGTACTTTTTCTGGCTGTTGACGTGGATACCAATGGTATCGGCCATCTGTTGTTGGGTCAGTCCCCGCTCTTTACGCAGTGCGATCAATCGTGCCGGTAAGCTCATGGTCAGATATTAAGTAATCGTAGAAGCCATTATGCTAACCCCGGTATACAAAGCTGTTTGACATATGAACATGTATGTGTACTACAATAAGACATATAAATGGTCTTGACAAGTATATGGAGGGGTACCTGATGGCCCGCATACCAGCAGAGCAGATCGACCGCCTGAAACAATCAGTCTCCCTGCAACGCCTGGCGGAGAGCCAAGGCGTGAAGCTGAAACGCCCGGTGTCGACCTGATCGGGCTCTGTCCCTTCTACGATGACAAAGAACCTTTACTGGTCATCACCCCGAAACAAAATCTCTGGCACTGTCTGGGAGCCTGCCAGCGAGTAGCCCGGATTAAGTGAAACGTAATCCGGGATAAACTCCTCCAACGATCAACTACCGCCCAAGCCAAACTCCGGGAGGCACATTTTTCTTCACCGTCAAGCTATGCGATCGCTCCGCTAGTCATCTTATAACGCATATTCTACTCGCTGCGGAGAAATATTTGGGGTCAGTACCGAATGGCACTTAGTTTAAGCCGATACGGGTTGTTTCTGGAGGAAACGCCAGTGGCAGGCGACCCACAGGGATGTGGGAAGGTAGAGCAATGCAGGAGCAATTGCCGAGATGCCACTGTCGAGCCTACGCCGCACATGGACGTGCAAGTGCCGCGTAAGGCAGGAGCCGATAGCGGCCATGGACGTATTTACGGCGTTTTCCGGAAGAAATGACCTGTGTCGGCTAGTCAACTACTCGACGATTATAGTTAAGCATGTGCCATTCGGGTCAGTACCCTACAGCCCAACTCACAGAAAATAATAGATGCGTCCCCATTTTCACAGATAAGTTGAACGCAGGGTTTTGATCAAGGATGATTGTGACCACAGAGACCGGTGACAATCAATTCCAATTCTCAATGTACACGAAATATTTCGGACTAAAAGAACCTGGATTCTCAATCACGCCCGATCCGCGTTTCCTATATCTCAGCGAGGATCACCGTGAGGCGCTCGCCCACCTGCTCTACGGCGCTGGTGAGGGCGGCGGGTTCGTCCTGTTGACCGGGGAGGTTGGTACAGGAAAAACAACCATATGCCGTACCTTTCTTGAACAGCTGCCGCAAGAGGTGGATGTGGCACTGATACTCAACCCGCCGCTTACCGTTCCGGATCTTCTGTACGCCATTTGTGAAGAGTTCGGTATCCCGGTCTCTGCCACTATCGAATCGCCGCGTGTATTGGTGGCGAGGCTCAACCGGTATCTGTTGGAGGCGCATGCGCGGAACCGGCGGCCAGTGCTTCTGATTGATGAGGCTCAGAATCTCAGCCCCGATGTACTGGAGCAGATCCGACTTCTGACCAATCTGGAAACCCACACTCACAAGCTGTTACAGATCTTTCTGGTGGGACAACCGGAGTTGCGCGACCTGCTTGATACCAGAGAGCTGCGGCAGATCTCACAACGGATCACCGCACGCTATCACCTGCTGCCTCTTTCCCGGCGTGAAACATCGAACTATGTCGCCCATCGGCTGGCGGTTGCAGGTATTGAACGGGCGTTATTCACAAGCGGCGCATTAAAGCGCGTGCATGAATTGTCAGGCGGTATACCCCGGATAATAAATATTCTTTGCGACAGAGCCTTGCTGGGTGCATACGCGACCCGCAGGCAGGTAGTCAATCGGCGCATTGTGAACAAAGCAGCGGCAGAGTTGAGGGAAAAGCGGCCTTCGACCAATTTTAACAAACCGTTGAGTGGTCTGATTCTTTTCTTTCTTTTAGCGGGCGGGGGGGTTCTGCTATACAGTTGGAAGGAGGGTCTGGTACCTGGTGATCCGGTAGTGCCCGCAGCAGCGATAATAACCCCTCCTGAAACGGCAGCTTCCGAACAGGGGATTGATCCGGTCCCGCCTGCAGCTCCAGCCGAAAGTGAGGAGGTTCCCGCAGTTGCCGAGGAGGCAGAGCCGGTCGACGAGGCGCCGGTAATTACAGCTGATCCTGTCAACACAGCTGATCCCGTCGAGCAGCCCGATCTCGAGAGCATGCTAATAAGTGAGCCGACCGGGATGAAAGAGCTGCTGGCGCTTTGGGGGCTGGAGCCAACCGAGGCCGATGTCCTGGAGGATCCATGCGGCTACGCTCTCACCCAGGGCCTACGCTGTCGCAAAAGCAGGGGGGGCTGGGAAAAAATCGTGCACTATAACCGGCCGGTATTGATAGAGCTGGGAAAGGAGAACGGTGCAAGCTACGCTCTGGTCACAGGGCTGGGTTCGCAATACGCGAAGTTGCGCAGGGATGGAGCCAGTACCGAGATTCCTCTGCTCGAGATAACCCCCCGCTGGCAGGGGGACTTTCTGTTTCTTTGGAAAACACCTCCTGGCGGCGACATTCTCATTGGGCCCGGTTCGACCGGAGCGGAAGTTCATTGGTTATACAAAAACCTCTCCCGCAACACCGACTCGGAAAGTGGAAGTACCTTTGTGGACCTTTTCGATTCCGCACTGCGTGAGTCGGTGCTGGATTTCCAACGCCGGCGGGGATTACAACCTGACGGAATCGCCGGACCGGAGACGATCATAGAGCTGAACACAGTAGGCGGTTCACCCGAAATTCCCCGCCTGGAGCAGACCCGCTGACGCCATGTCCTATATTCTCGAAGCACTTAAAAAATCCCAGCAGGAGCGTGAGCTCGGAAAAATACCCGACCTGATGTTTACGCCTCTGCCCGGGCCGCCGAAGAGGAAAAACAGGTCGTCGTGGTTGCTGCTGATCCTCCTCCTGCTGCTTGTCCCGGCAATTGTGCTTTTCCTGATCTTTTCTCCCCCTTCAGCGGAAAAGCAAACGGCACCGTTGACCGGGCTGCCGCCCCAACCCGGGAATCAACCGGCAGCCGCTATTGCCGTTCCCGAGCAGGCCCAATCGGAGCGCGCGGAGAAGCTTATCCCTGCCGTTCAGCCATCTCCCGACAGTACGAAAAGCCCCCCTGCCCCTTCAACCCGAGCAGCGGACGATGAGAAACCGGCCCGATTTCAGGTAAAAGCAGATTCCAGGGCTCCATCTTCTAAAACACCCAGGCCGAGAACGCAGATTAAGAAAACCGAGCCGGCTTCGGTTGCAGGATTGGATGTATCGGAGGAGGAGATCAGGCGCCGGCGCATGCGGGAAGAAGAGCTTCTGGAGATTAAAAAGCAAATCGAAATGGAGCGGGCAAAAGCCAATAAAACGGAGTTTCCGCAAGTAATGATAATACCGGAATCTCCTACATGGACAGGGAGCAGGGGGGAGAGCGGCGGGCGTGAAACTGTTCCGGAGTCAGAAGCTGCGGGTCAGAAAACCGTCATCGCACGAAAAGATCTCCCTGGACCGGCACGGCTGCTGCCTCCGGATGTTCGGGATCGACTGCCACCAATAAAAATCAGCATTTTGTCCTATTCAAAAACAGCGAACAGTCGCTTCATCAGACTCAACGGAGAGAAGATCTGGGAAGGGGGTAAACAGGACAGCGGCCTGATGGTCGAGGAGATTCTGCAGGACGGCGTGATATTCAGTTTTGACGGCCACCGCTTCTTTCATTTCATGTATCAGTGAATCAGGGGTCAGGTCTCTGATTTATAATAATACGCAACTCAATGTTAACTGAATCCCGATATTCCACGATTCCAAATCAAAGACCTGACCAGACTCTTCGGTTTCTTGAACTCTTCCCGCTCCGGTGTCAGTTTTCCATCGAGGAAAAGGGTAATGACCTCTTTTCCCCCGGATTCACCGCACCACGCCCGCATCCCTGATCACTTTGTACTCCGCGAAATCCAGAAGCCTTGCCGCACTCAGCTCTGCCGGATCGGAGATACTGCGCCGCGTGATGCGGCTCATCGATCTGACATCGCCGGAGTTGTGATACCAGGTTGTTTTGTTGGCAAGCCCCAGCGCATGAATCAGCTCGTGACTGAGAATATACGGGTCGTCCCGGTCGGCGCCATGGAGCCCTATGCCGAGGAAGTTTTTACCCGTTGGCACAAAACTGCCCTGAGTCAAACGCGATCCGACATAGCCCACCTGTCGATCCATGAACAGCACGGTGACCTCCCGGCGGTTGGGGATGACCCACTTCGCCGCGTTGATTGCACTGCCGAGCACGGCGTCGCCTTCACGGCTGAGTGCATCGCTCAAGCCCATGCTCAGATTCTGTGGCAGCAGGCGCAGCCAGGCATCGTATTTGACGGCGAGCTGCCGCCCATCGTCGGGCCGCAGGCTGACTTCGCGGAACGTCAGTAAAATGCAGTAGTTGGCGTACCAGCGGATGGTGCGTTCGATTTCGCTGCGTATCTGGGCATTGGACCAACTTATTGATTGCGCCGGCGCCGGGTTGGCGGCCAGGCTCGGAACCTTGATGTAATTGATGGTTGTCCGCAGCATTGGCAGGTTGGCGTAACTGGCGGAAACTTTATCCCGTACGGCAGGCTGCAAACGTTGAATGGGACTGGGCACTCGACGGTAATTCCAGCCGCTGACGGCCTCGGTGTAAAAACCCGGGCACTCCAGCAACTGCTCGCGTGGTATCAGATCTTCTGGGCGAATCACTCCAGGCGCGGGTGCCGGCGGTGTACCGGCTCCGGTTCCCGCTCCAGTCCCGGCCCCGGTGGTGGAGCCTGCCGATCCGTTCTGAGCACCTGTTCCCGAGTCGGGCTCCAGCAGCTCCGGCTCTGCCTCCTCTTCGGGAGGAGAGGTCTCTTCCGGAATAATCTCCTCCTCCCGGCAGTCGAAGCCTCTGCCCTTGAACCCAATGACAGGGGCTTCGATTACGGCCCCACCCGCGCGGCTGGTAATTTGCATTGACAGGGAGTGCATACCCGCTGTCTGCGGCAGAAAGGTAAGGTAAACATCAAATGATTCACCCGGTGCCATTACCGCGCTGCGCAAGGTGTGAGCCGACCAGTTCCGATCGGCTGCATCTGTAAAGCTGACTTGGGTGGTGATCGTACGGTCACTGCGATTTCGAAGAATATAGAGGCGTTGCTGATAGTAGGGCTCACCGGTGTTTTTTACGCAGGCCCGGAAAGCCGCATAAGTATATCCTTGGTTTCCCCTTGCGACCTCAATGGCACTGGTTCCATTGGTAACCGCTGCGGCAGCAGTACCATCCGGTATTGCCGGTGCGGCTGCGCCAATCACTCCGCCGGCAGCAGTAGTTGGGCTGGTCGGGTTGCAGCCAGTCAATGCCAACATCCAAAGCACGATAATAAGATGTCGAATGGTTTTTTGTTGTGGCATCAGCTCAGTGTTTAATAACATGGTGTAGTACCTGGTTATCGAGACCGATATGTGGTGCACTTTGAGTCAGCTGCCTGATTCCGGGGAAAGCGTCAGCATGTGATTATCCCAACGATAGCCGGGAAAAGAGAGATATTCCAGGGCGGCCAGGTTTTCCTCAATGCGCACAACCCCACCGCCTCCATCGCTGATCAGAAATTCACTCCCACCGCCGGTCACCGGGCCGATGCCACATGCATCCTGCTGTTCATGTGCGCCAAGATAATCGCCCCCGGACGACCAGAGGGTCACCAGGCCTCCACGCGGAGAGGAGACCGCAAAACACTTACCGTCGGCACTGAACGTCACGCCGCCGCAATAATTTTTCAACCGGCGCTGAATGGCGACCGGCGCAGTCAGCAGACGAATCGGCCGATCTCCCTGCTGGATCGCAATCAATGGCGGTAGCAGCTGCGGCTGGCCTTCGAACTGCATCGCGATTGCAACCCGGTCGTCCGGCGATACATCGATATGCCGGATGCTCAGCTGATGCCATTGCGGCTCAGGTTCCCGCCGGTGCAACAGCCGGCCGCTGGCGAGGTCCAGATAGGCAAGGCTGGAAAGCATGCTCGCAAGGTTGGACTTGACGCGGGGCAGATCCGGATGCGTGCGGATACCGCCATTGGCCACCACCAGGGTTCTGCCATCGGCCAGCAACCGGATTTCGTGGGGTCCTACACCATGGCTGGACAACTCACCGACACGCCGGCAGTCACTGCCGGCATCGTAAACTCCAACCACGCCGCGGCCCGATTCGTAGGCATTTTCGCTGCAGAGCAACCGGCTTCCGTCGGCTGTGAACAGGCCGTGCCCGTAAAAATGGCGGCCTGGCGCGGCGGCGATCCTATGCGTGGCCTGGCCGCTGGCAAGGTCAATAATCCACACGAAGGTACCGGGTCTGCGTGCGAAAACGGCAGCACGGCGCTGCCGGGGATCCAGTGCTACACCATGCCCCCGCTCCGGCAACGGGATGTTTAACAGCAGCCGGCCACTCAGATCGACCATACTCAGGAAATGTCCGCCGTTATCATCGCTGCGACAACTGATCAGCAGCTGCTGCCGGTGGGCAGCCCTGATGCCAGCCGGGCCGAGCAGCAGTGCCGCCAGGCCAAAACCGATGAACTCCCTTCTGTCAATCGCCATCGAGGCTGTTGAACCCAAGTGAAAGATTCAGCGTTGTGGCAAGGTCGCCTGCCACCAGCTGCTTGAGCGCCGACACCTCAGCCTGCAACCGGACCAGCAAATCCCTCTGCCCGGGATCCTTTACCGCGTCGGAGAGCGGCATGTGCAGTTTGTGAAGGATTGCCGAGGCCCGCTCAAAGGCGGCCTCAATCAACGCATGCGGGGGGTTGCCGGCGAGTTCTGCCGCAAAAGCATGTCGGTATAGCGCATGACAGGCTTCCAGATTGGCGGAGATCGCGGGCAGACCGGTATTACTGCGCCACCCCTCGACCCGTTTTCCGTTTGCCCGCTGCAGGCTCCGGTCGAGTGGCTTGGCAAGTTTTTGGGTAAGGATCAGCTCGAGTTCGGTGTGCAGGCTGTTGAGCAGCGTTCCAGCCAGCTCTGCTGCGCTCGTATAGAGCGGGTTACTGGGACCAGGCGTGATGAAGTAGCGCACATAGGGGTCGTCACCGGCCGTCCAGTCCCTGACGATTCCATCGGCCATGTCGTGCAGGTTGGCACCAATCGCGACCAGCAGCAGACAGCTCCCGGCATCCGGCGGCGCCCCTCCGGTAAACAACAGGCGCTCCATCGCGCTCAAGCCCTGCACGGCCACACTCTTGCTTCCTATATCTGAGGCTTGCTGCCGCAGCGCCGGATCTTCCAGCAGACGGCCGAGGTGCCTGCCAACCACACCTCGCTCGTCCGGCCAGAACGCGAAGCGGTTCTCACGGGCGAGATACTGCACCGGTCCAAAGCGCAGGTGCTGAACACTCTGCCAGGCCAGAAAAGTGCTGCGGAAACGATCCTGCAGTGCCGACAGAGCGGTGTCCGTCGGTTGGCTGCAGTAGGCCTCCGCTGCCGCATCGAGTTCAGCCGTCTGTTGCGCCAGTTTCCGGTAGGAGGAGAGAACATGCCGCTCGGCAACAGCCTGAAAATCATAGGCGTGCACCACTGCCTGTGCCAGCAGCAGGATCATGGTTAAAATTATCTTGTGCCGCATCAAAGACTCTCCACAAATGCCAGTAACTGTTCACGCTCGCTTCGTTCGAGTGAGGCTACCGCATCGCGCTGCGCCTGTGCCTCGCCGCCGTGCCACAGGATCGCTTCGAGCAGGCTGCGCGCTCTGCCATCATGCATAAAATAACTGTGTCCGCTCACCTGCGGCGTCAGACCAACTCCCCATAACGGCGCGGTACGCCACTCACGGCCGTTGGCAAGACCCTCCGGCCTGTGGTCCGCCAATCCTTCACCCATATCATGTAGCAGCAGGTCGGTATAGGGCGAAATCTCCCGGTCATAACCGGCCGCTGTGCCGCTCCGGCTGACGGTGCGGAATTGTGCTCTGTGACAGCTGTCGCAACCCAGCCGCCTGAATATCCGTGCACCGGCCAGAACGTCGCCGGCATGCGCATTGCGGCGCGCCGGTACCGCCAGATGAGTGACATAGAATCCGACCAGATCGGTGACCTGTTTGTGCGCTTCCAGGTTCTGATACTGTGTGCTGTTGCCATCGGGTGCGGCACGGCAGCGCAGCTGACGTATACTGCAGTCGCCCGCTCCCAGCGGGTATAACGGAACCGACAACCCCAGATCGATCGAGAAAGCCGCCTGCAGCTGCTGGTCGACGTTTGCTGCACCGGCCTTGTGCCCAAAGCGGCCGAGTGCGACTTTCCCCTCAGCCGGGCTCCAGACGCGATTCGCCCGACCGGAGATGCCGTCTCCGTTGCGGTCATCCGGATCCTCCCACGCGAGGATCTCGCCCTCCCCGACGGCTTCGAGCAGACCGAGTCCGATCAACTGAGGTGCGACACGAGGCGACAGGCGTGCCTGCGGGTGCAGCGGGCCGTATCCCAGCACCGTGGCGGTATAATCCGGCTTGCGCAGGCTGACGCGGCTGCCGTCGCCCAGCGTCAGCGGAATCTCTTCGTAGCTGACCGCGAGACGATACTCGGCCCGGTGCCCGGGAATCGCGAAACCCTGCAGCTGCAGCCCGTAGGTGGGCTCCGGAACGTTATTGATATGGTGCCTTGCCAGCGCCTGCCGCTGGTTTTCGTCCTGCGGCGGGATGTCGATCCGCAGTAGCAACGACATGGCATCGTCACCATCTTCTCCTGGCGGGTGGCCGCGGCCGTTGTTGGGATGACAGGCAGCGCAGGAACGTGCACTGTACAGTGGGCCGAGACCGTCGGCAGTCTGGGTGGAGGCTGGTGCCGTCACCCAGACACGGCGGAAGAGCGCACGTCCCAGCGTGAAGTCGAGGCCTGCATCTTTATGCATACCCGCAACGGGTTGGGAGAACGCTGCGGCATCCATACGTCCGGAAAATGCCGGTTCTCCACCCGGCCGGGCAGACAGCTGCCTAAAGCAGAGCAATAGCATGAATCCTGACAGCAACAACTTTATCGGACGGGGCAACGTCATGGCTGCTTGTTAAGAAGATGCTCGTAGCGCCGGTCAGTCAGCGTCCGCATGAATGCAACCAACGCATCAATACGCCTGTCATCCAGCGCCGGGCCGGTTTCCAGCTCCTTCAGCGAGAGGTTTTCCGGCACTTCGGGTGCACGCCAATTCTCGCCGCTCTCCGGGTTGATCTGGCGCTTCGCGCTCCGGCTGTTGTACTTGTTGTAGAACAGCACCACGGTGCGCAGATCCTTGAACACCCCATTGTGCATATAGGGCCCGGTAACGGCCACGTTGCGCAGCGTAGGGACCTTGAACTTGCCGGCCTGTTTGGGGTCGTCCACTGCGGGATTGTCCAGTAAACCGCGATCGACATGATCCGAAGCCACACCGTTGACTGCGCGCGCCGCCGGATTCACGGGTGTGCCTATGTTGTGATACTCATAATTGCTGAAGGTCTCCTCTGCGCTGGCCGGCGTCGATTTGAGCTGGTGACAAAGATTACAGTTGGTGAACTGCTGCGAGAAGAACAGGGTCATGCCAAGATCCTCCTGCGCTGTCATCCTGTATTCATCACGCAGATAGCGGTCATATTTGGAATCGAATGGCGCAAAAAAATCGGTTCTCTCGAAAGCGGCAATGCTCTCTGTCATCGCCTTATAGGCTGCATCCGGCCGAGCGAGGATATCGGCCCCAAAGAATCTGTCAAACGCGGCAATATAGGATGGATTCTCCCTGAGGCGCGCCACCACGGCAGCCTTGTCCGGCATCCCCATTTCCACCGGATTGAGCGGGGGCCCTCCGGCTTGAGCGGCGAGATCCTGTTCGCGCCCGTCGAGAAACTGGCCTCCGACATATCGGCCGTTATCTTTCAAGTGAAAAGGCGGACTAAAAGCAGCGTAGGACGCGGTCGGCGCATTGCGATCGCCCAGCGAGCGGTCGTCGTCGCCCAATGATACCGCCCGGCCGCTTGCATTGCCGCGTGGATCGGTAAAGCCGAACTCCGGCGAATGACAGGTGGCACAGGCCTGGGTGCGGTTGCGCGACAGGTTGACATCGAAGAACAGGGCGCGACCGAGTGCTTCGATGGAATCTATCGCTTCGGCGCCGATACAGGCGCCCGGCAGCGTCAGAAGCATGCCCGTCAAAATTGCTGTAAGAGTTCTCATGTCTGGCCTGCTGTGTATGGTTTGCCCGCCCCTTTGTCAGGGCAGGGTAAAGGCGCCCGATCCTATTTTATGTTCTGCGGTGCATCGAGGCTGTCAGAGCCGGTGAAGGCGATCGAATCCAATCCCATTGCGGTGACTGCCTGCTCAATCGCGCGGGTCTGTGCGACAAGCGCATCCACCGCGGCCTTCACCTTGGCGTTGCCGGCGGCATTCCCTTCGCCGATCATCTGATCGTAAGCCTCCCCGCCTTCCGCAGTATCGACAATCACCTGCATCGCTGCCAAGGTAGCATCCAGGTGCTCGCGCAGATTCCGATCTGCCGCGGCGTCCTTTGCGGCGACCAGATCAGAGAGACCGGGGCCGTTCAGCATGCTGCCATCCACGCGCCGGTACCTGCCGGTGTAGACATTGCGGATACCCAGGGCGTCGTTAAAATGCGACCAATGAGTATTGTCGCTGAAGCAGTCATGCTCCTCTTCCGGGTCATGCAACATCAG
>JACKMX010000002.1:1055000-1188959 GCA_024235175.1 Chromatiaceae bacterium
TATAAGCCTGCAAAGAGACTTGAACTGATAGCGTTCAAACCTACGTTTAACATGCTTTCCAGAGGGTCAGCAAGTCGCTATGAGCAGCACTTTCAGAACACGCTTGAGACTGTCGCAAGCGGAAGTACAACGAGTTGGTGGAGTCGACGCAGCGACACGCGTATACACACCACACCGACTGTTACCCGGAAAATTGGTGAAAATCTCTATTGCCGCAATTTCCTCATAAAGGTGGACAACAAAGGATTAGCGAGATCAGGTGCAGGCTTGGCTTGCCGGGATATTAAAGGGAAGTGGCGCATCCCAAGGGAGATCGATATTCGCGAGGGAGGAGTAAAATTCTGATACAAGCCTCGCGAATGCATTTAACCGAGTCGAATGGCCAGCTTGCGGACACTCTACTTCTTTTGTCACTGCTACTATTGGTTTCTACAGCCAACGTAAGTGCAGAAGTCGGTATTGGCCAAAGAATAGAACTGGCAGCGGAGCATCTTATTAATAGGCAGCTGGATTCGGGCTGGTTTATCTACGAGCATGATTTTATAAGTGGTGCCAACTCCTCCAAGAATAATATTGTCAGGCAGGTTGGGACTGCTTTTGCGTTGAGTGAGTACTTTCAGTATTCAAAAAATCGGGTTGCACAAAACGCAGTCGAGCGGGCGCTGATTGCTTTCGAGCGCAGTGCTGTTGATTGGCAAAATGGCAAACTACTGTCTTTGAATGGAAAGCGGGATCAGGCTAAAGCCGGTGCCACAGCATTGGCAGTGCTGGCAGCGCTGTTCTCTACAGATGATGTGCAGGACCAGAGCTCAGTTCAGCGGTTGCACGGCTGGGTTGCTGGATTACTTGCGCTGCAGCAGCAAAATGGCGGTTTTTCAAGCAAGCCCGACGGGGATCAACAGTCCGCATATTCCAACGGAGAAATTTGGCTGGCTCTGGCAACTTATCTGGCGAAGCGCGAATCCGGGAAAGATCCAGACTTATCGAAAGCATTGGACCGGGCAGATGCCCGATTTCTCGAAATATACACGAGCAACCCGGATATCGGTTTTTTTCATTGGGGCATGATGGCTGCAGCCACCCGTTACTGGAGCACACATGATCCTCGTTTTTCCAGGTTCATTGCGGAACAGACGAGATTATTCCTGGATGAGCTGAGACCAAAAGTGAGCAGCAAGTCCAATAGCTGCTATTCGGTCGAGGGATTGCTGGCGGGTGTTGCGGTGCTGGAGGCAGAGAAGGGTTATGAAAAACTTTCCCGGCTGGTTCGCCGACGTGTGGAAAAGGAGATGTTGAAAAATTTAAGGCTGCAGCTTCTGCCAGATCAGAAAAATATCAGGTTTGGCAAAAATCGCTACCTGAAGTCTCCGGAATTGGAACGTTATACCGGTGCCTTCCTGAATGGTAGATACCGGCCACAAATTCGTATCGATGCAACACAGCACTGCCTCTCGGCGATGCTTAAAAAAGACTGGATTAGTCATCGCCGACAGACCAGAGTTGATTGACATCAACGGCAGCGATGATCCGGATGACCAGGCCGATGGCAGAGTTATCTTCTCCCTCCCCAAAAACTTCTGAAGCTAAAACTGAAGACAACTGGGGCAGGCTTCAAATTCCCGTTTATAGGCGGCATGAAGTTTCCTGCAACAACTTAAAGGGCCGGTGACAAAGTCAAATCATTCTGATTTCCGTTTGTCATTGGCCCGTTTAACCCGCGTGTGGAACGGTTAAAAAAACCAAAAGTCAGTGCTGTCCCATTAACATTTGGGGGCTAGGTGTAAGCCTATGAATTCTTTATATGAAACTACCGCTAATCGTTTCATTGACATGAAATTCATCAAACTGCGGTCCCTTCTCCCCCAGGGAGAAGGACAGGATGAGGGGATATACAAAAACAGTAACTTAGCATTATTAGATTCCCTCACCCCAACCCTCTCCCGGTGGGAGAGGGAGTTTGTGGGACAGCACTGACCAAAAGTAAAGGACCTGATCACATCGCCTTAGGCACTATTCACTATTGAGCGGCACTGGTGGATAATTGCGATTCAAATGCACTTCAAATCCATCTTCCGCATCATCGGCTTCTTCTCGCTTGGCTTCAGTCTGATTCTGTTTTTGCCAATCCTGGTAGCTTTAATCTATGGGGAGTCGGAAGTGGGGCACTTTTTGATCGCCATCGCGGTGACGGCCCTCATCGGCCAGCTGTTTGTGCTGCTCAGCCGGGGTGATTCCCACGAATTCACCAATCGCGACGGATTTCTGATCGTCGCGATCTTTTGGTTTGGCCTCAGTGCTATCGCCTCACTGCCTTTCATGCTTAGCGCCCATTTGAACATGGTCGATGCCCTGTTTGAAGCCGCCTCCGGCTTCACCACCACCGGAGCAACTGTGATCAGCGGACTTGAAACGCTGCCGAAATCTTTTCTTTTCTACCGTCAGCTGCTCCAGTGGCTGGGCGGCATGGGGATGATTGTATTGGCCATTGCAGTGCTGCCCATGCTCGGCATCGGCGGTATGCAACTCTACCGCGCAGAGGCTCCCGGACCCTTCAAGGATGAAAAGCTCACCCCAAGGCTGAGTCATACCGCGCGTTATCTGTGGGTTTTCTATGTCGGTATCACAGCAGCAAACGCCTTGGCCTACTGGGCTGCCGGCATGACCCCTTTTGATGCGATCGCCCACAGCTTCTCCACCGTCTCCACCGGCGGCTTCTCCACCTATGATGCCAGCTTGGGCTATTTCCAGAGTGCGACAATCGAATCAATTGCCGTGCTGTTTATGATTCTGGGCGCCATCAACTTCAGCGTCCATTTCATTGTGTGGCAGCGCCGCAACCCGATCTATTATTTTAAAAACATCGAAGTCCGGGTCTTCCTCCTGGTGATCCTGGGAGCCGTGCTGATAGTTGCGGTAATACTCAAAGACACCGGGGAGTATCCGGGCTACACCTCAAGTCTGCACAACGGTCTGTTTGAGGTGGTATCGGTAATCACCAGTACCGGCTTCGGCACCGTCGATTTTTCCCACTGGCCCAGCTTTCTGCCGGTGCTGTTGATTTTTATCAGTTTTATCGGCGGCTGCGGCGGCTCCACCGCAGGCGGAATGAAAGTTATCCGGATTATTCTGCTCACCCAGCAGGGATTTCGCGAGGTACGCCAGCTGATTCACCCCAGGGCACAACTGCCGATCCGGGTCGGCGATCGGATTATACAGACTCAGACAATTCAGGGAGTTTGGGGATTTTTCGCGATATACGTCTTCTCATTCGTGGTGCTGATGCTGTTGCTCATGGCGACCGGACTGGATCAGATCTCTGCGTTTTCAGCGATCGCGACTTCGATGAACAACCTGGGCCCGGGCCTGGGCGAGGTCTCAACCAGCTTCGCCACGGTAAGCGACGCCGGCAAGTTGATTGCCGCTTTTGCCATGCTGCTCGGCCGCCTGGAGGTATTCACCGTCCTGGTGCTTCTGACACCGGAATTCTGGAAGGGATGAGGCTTGAAAAATGGATACCGCGAATTGATCAGGTGCCGTTAAACCGTCTTTTCCCTTCGGTAACAATCCATGCTCAGAACCAGTCGTTAATAAATATGCCAATAGCAGATATTTGTAGACCCTTTCAGGATTTTTTCCCCTGGAGGCATGTTTATGGGAAAATTGTTTTATTAACTCTTTCATCCACATCCATGAAACAGAGTCATCCCCTCCTCCCTGCCAGGCATATGCGCTCAACGGAATCAGATAAATCATGAAATCAGAATATCGTTCGGTATCTTTTTTTACCGCATTTTTTCTGCTATCCGGCCTGATGCTGCTTGCTGGCTGCGGTGACAGCGGCCACGTGCCCGTTTCAACCAGGGTCGACAAACTTCAGTTCGTGGATCCGGTGCTGCGCAGCTGCGTATTGGAGACAGCAAACAAACGCCACTGGCAGACTGCCGGTGAATTTAGCGAACTACGCTGCTCCAATCCCGAAAGTGCAAAAATAAAAGATCTTTCCGGAATCGAAAACCTGGTCAATCTGCAGAGCCTCGATCTTGCACACAATGCAATCACTGATATTGCACTGATCGACAGGCTGCCGCGACTGATCAGGCTTGATCTGGGCTACAACCAGATAAAGTTGCTGCCACTTGGCAGTCAGCGGGTAACGCTGCAATGGGTCAACCTGCACCACAACGACATAGAGGATATCTCGACGCTTTCGGTTCTGATGAACCTAAAGCATCTGTCAATAAGCCACAACAGGATCAAAACGATTGATGGCATAGCACAGCTATCCGAGCTCCGTTCGCTGAACATCAGCCACAATGACCTCTACACCATCAAGCCACTCTCCCTGATCAGCGGCTTACTGGAGGTTGATTTGTCCTCGAATCATATCGCTGACCTGTCACCACTACAGCATCATTCCCATCTCACAAATATCGGGGCAGCAGATAACAACATCACCGATCTGGGTCCCCTGCAAAGCCTTCCCGAACTGGAGGAGCTGGACCTTTCGCATAACCAGCTAACCGAGATTGCTCCGCTGGGACGCATGATCAGCATCAGAAAGCTGAGCCTGACCGGTAATCATGTCTCCTCTATCAAGCCGCTTGAAACTCTTGGGGAGATCGAGCTGCTTGAAATCGACGGCAATTCCCTGCCCTGTAAAGAGCTGCAAAAACTGACCCGGGCGCTGGGTCCGGATGTGATCGAAAATTTCTGCCGCTCAACCGTTAAGTAAAGAAATTGTAATCAACTGACCAATCTTCATGGTTTCTTCACATTTTTTCCATTTACGAAGAGCAAACTATTGCATAAGGTTAGTTAACACTATGCGGATAATCGGCGGAGGTTATTTCAAGAGTAGGCGCAATAGCACAGTTTACCTGCGGTATTTGAGCAAATGTGATTCTCCTGCGAACTCATTCAGCACAACCAGGCTTCGCTCAGCGCATCTTGATTACTGTCTGTGGACTACCCAACGCCGATCATCCGCATAGTTTTTTTTCGGCAAAACCGAGCGCTCGATCCCCCGGCAGGACAGATGCGGCGCACTACCCGGATAATGTACCCTGTCACAACGCCGGACCGAAACGCCAATCCCCTCGGCGCACTGCCAATGATCCAATCGATATCCGATAACTGTTAACCGGCTCCGGCCCGGGCAGCAAAGGCCCCGGGTGCGATCACCATCAACCGGATTCACAGATCAAGCCTGTAACCCACCCCGTATACGGAATGTATCAATTCCCGATTTGGCATACAGGCATCCAGTTTGCGCCGTAAATTTTTTACATGGGCATCCACGGTTCGGTCGGTAACCAGCCGATTATCGGTGTAAAGCCGGTCCATCAGTTGGTCGCGGGAGAATACCCGGCCCGGCTGCTTCAACAAGGTGTGTAACAGGCGCAGCTCAACCGGAGTCAGATCCAGCGGTTGACCATCCAGCGACGCCTGGTAGCTGGTGATATCTACCTGCAGATCCGGCTTCTGCGACTGATCGTTCAGGCGCGAATCGAGCCGCCGCAATACCGCCCTGACTCTTGCCACCACCTCTTTTGGGCTATAGGGTTTACATACATAGTCATCGGCGCCCAGTTCCAGACCCAACAGCCGGTCGATCTCCTCCACTCTGGCTGTGGTCATTATCACTGGTATGTTGGAAAACTGCCTCAACTCCCGGCATACCGCCATACCGTCGCGTCCGGGCAGCATCAAATCCAGCAAAATCAGATCCGGAGGCTGCCTGCGCACCTCAGGTATCACCTCGTCACCACGCTGGAGATGCAGGGTACGAAACCCTGACTGGGCCAGGTACTCCTGCAGTACGCCAGCCAGTTTTGGCTCATCTTCGACAATCAGTATAAGCGGTGTGTTCATCATAATAGCCATCAGTTAACGGGCAGATGGATATTTACACCCAATCCGCCGGTCTCCGCGTGATCGAGCTCTATTTTGCCAGCATGGGCCTCCACTATATTTCGGCAGATCGCCAATCCCAGTCCAGCGCCTCCCAACGCACGGCTGCGTGAACGGTCCACCCGGTAGAGCCGTTCGAACAAGCGGGGCAGCGCGTCGTCAGGCACACCGGGCTTGGTATCCATCAGGCGTATCAGATACGCGTTGCTCCGGCTTTGCTGATCGATCATCAGCCCACCTCCGGGATCCGTGTAACGAAGACTGTTCTCCAGCAGATTGGTAAACAGCTGTTGCAAACGGCGCTTGTCGCCATTAAAAGGCATGGGCGCCGACAAATGATTGACCAGATCCAGTTCCCTCTTATCGAAGCGTGGCCTGAAGCCTTCAACCACCTGGTCGACGAGATCAGACAGGTCCAACGGTTCCCGCCTGTAATCCAGGGAGCCCTGATCGGAAAGCGCAAGCTCATAAAGGTCATCGACCAACTTGCCAAGATTCAGAACTTCATCATGCAGATTGTGCAATCGCTGAGGTGATGTTTGACGGATGCCGTCTATCAAGGCTTCAATCTCGCTCCTGAGAATGGCAATCGGCGTGCGCAGTTCGTGCGAGATGTCCGCAATCCACTGCCGGCGGAGCTGTTCATTACGCGCCAAAGCACCAGCCATATGATTAAAATCCTCAGCCAGACGGCCGAGTTCATCATCCCGTTCGATGCTGATGCGCATCTGATAGTCTCCAGCTGCCAGCTTATTGGCACCCTGAGCAATACTGCGGACAGGCTGCAGCAGACGACGGGCCAACACCATGGAGGTGAGCATCGCCAACATCAATGTCAGTATGGAAATCAGGAGATAGGTGCGCCTTTGGCTTATTTGAAATCCCAACGCCAGCTCATCGTTGATAATTTCTTTGCGTATCAACTCAAGATGACCTACGGTTTTTCCTTCCCAGATAACCGGGCTCCGAATCTTGACCAGGCCAGCCTGCTCATGACCGATCACAAACTTGCCGCCGGCGTCAAACAGCCGCAACCTTTGCCGCAGATCGAATACAGTCCTGGGCGGACGCCTAAGGCTTAGCGGCGGAGGCCTTTGCTCCGACCCCGGCAAGGAAGTGGTTGCATTCGACCGGCCTATAACTTCATCCATGATCATGTGCCATGCGAACCGATTATTGCGCAAGAAATCCCAGCCACCAAACTCACTGTAACTCAAGGCTAAGGTATCAAGAACCATTGCAAAGCTGCTTGTCTCCTGCTGATGCAGGTAATCCTCCAACCCCCGCTGGAAACTCCAATTCACCAATAGGGCCATGGCTGCAACCGCCAAAGCAATAGATCCCAGAAAGGCGATAAACAAGCGAGACTGTATGCCGATTTTCACAATGACAATCCGTAAAAAAACAGCCCCGATTGTATACATTTTCCCTGTGTGAGACATCCATCTCCTGTCTCTGGTTCGTCAGGACCAGTCAGCTTTAGAAGGCGTCAGCGGACGCTCTTAACAGTACTGACGATGACCGGGGACACAACATACCCCGCTCTGCCCATTCTGTTCGTGAATGGCTCGAACAACCAATAACGGAGATTTCCACTATAATTGAAGACTTGAATGAGCGGAGGTGGCCTGAGTAATGTTTTCCATGACTTTATCCTGCCGCAACGCAGTGGCGCTGGTCTTGGTGATATCACTGCTCTTGTCGGGCATCACCAGCATCTCTGCAGCCGATGGCGCCGGCACTGTTCCGCTCAACGAGGTTGACACGATAACCATCCTGCCGATTGTGTTTCCAGCCGATCAAACAGCAGAGGACCGCTCCGAGAATCTTGAGAGCCTATACGGCAAACTCGACGACTATATCTATAAAGCGTTACTGCGCAAGCTGGCGATGAAAGGTTATGTGTTGGATAAACCCAGAAACTGGTCGGTTCCTGACGAATGGTCGGTTGAAAGACTGAAGTCACTTACACCGCAGCAGTTGGCGGAAATCCTACCGGCCAATGCCAGTTATGTTGCACTGCTGTTTGTGGAACACATCGCCTCCTCCAACCAAGTGGTGCACTCCTCTGCAGACGCAAAGGTCTCTGCCATGATCCTGCACAGAAATTCTGGTTCTGTCGTATGGCAAAAGGACAGCGCAGGCGAATATTCCGAACACATACTGCAGATATTCAATCCGCTAAGCGGCCCGCTCGGCATGCTGCTCACCCCAGACAAACATGCCGCTATCGAAAATGCGTTTGGGAAACTCTTTTCAGGATTTCCGGAAAAATCGTACCGATGACGATAAGATAAAAACAGGTGTAGAGAAATCATGGAAAATAGAAGATACAGGCACAGAACATGTTTCATGCTCATCTTTCTCACACTCGTGTTGTTCGGGTGCAGCATAAAAACCGAAGGGTTGATTCCGGACCAGCCGATAGAAACTGCCCGGCAGTTCGATAAAACTGTCAAGGTGATGGAAGTCGAGGGCGGTCACGCATCAAAATTTGGACGTGAAGCCTATATCACCAACGAGCAATACCGGGATGCGCTGTTTCAGACACTTATGGATGCGAAGATCTTTTCCGGCGTTGCCAAATCCGGCAATGCGGACTGGAATCTTCATAGCGAAATCATCACCATTACCACAGAAGCAGGCGTAAGCCCCACCTACGCCATTGTGGTGCAATATTGGCTTGTCGACCCACAGACCGGCGAAGAGATTTGGCGCAAAGGCATCAACACCCGGCACCATGTAAACTGGAATGAGGCGTTCGCCGGTGGCACACGCATCATTATGGCCGTCGAAGGTGCGACCAAAAAAAATTTGACACAGCTTGTTCAGGAGCTGTCTATCGCAGATCTGCATTAAACCTTCGTCAAGACGGGTTCTGAAAAAAGCGGTTGGCATCTGAGCGCTCGATGCAAACCTGCGGCCGCCCCGAACGTACTCAGCCAGGGAAGTTATTTCATGTGAAAACATGATGTGAACAGCCAGCTTAAATGGATCAAAGTAATAAACATGGAGTTTTCTTGTTTGCAGTGCTGGTGCTGCTCGGCGCCTGCCAGCCTGCGTTTAAGGAGAATACCGTCAGGACCCATTCGTTCAGTCTCCGCGATATGGCGAAGAGTCATATTGACAAAATCCTGGAACTGCAGCTGCACAACAGTACGAGGCTGCTCAAGGAGCTGATGAAAAAACTCTACCTGAGGAATCCGGAATACTGGCGATATGCGGGGTTTCAAAGTGCCGACAGCGCGGTGAACTGGGCTTTCGCGCCGGCGCATCGTAACGAGGTTCAACTAAAATGCCTTCGGAAAAGTTCTATCGACAGCATACACCTGGCGTTCGATGAAACCTTCGGAGGTGACCGTGTGCTGGCCTTTGTATATGGCTTGTACAGTATGCTGAACAATGCTTACGACAACAAAACAGAATTTTTCCTGCTGGACGAACTCGATCCCCAGAGAATTTACAATGCCACACGAAATATTGAAGTTGCGGTTTGGAAACTCTCCCATGACAGAAATACGCAGCATCAGCTGTTTCTTGTCAGTAATGCCCTGAGCGGACCGGTTATAAATATCAGCTTCGAGCGCCTCTTCGGCAAGCTCATCGCCATCCATGACGGCAATGCCGAATTTATCGCGGACAGGACCAACCGGCGAATCAATTATGTCATTCAGGAAGTGGTGCGGTTTGTATTCCTGCCGATCTGATATACAGCACCTTTCTGACGAAAAACGAAGATGGGGCATCATCATCGGCGACCAGCTCTTCAATCAGGTATTCCCCTATCTCGGCACCCCGCACACCGGACCTGCAGTCGATCAGCTCAGCGCACCCTGATTTTGTTCCATCGAAATGGATCAGCCCCCTTTCAGCCAATCGGTGAAGCCAGGTTGAAAGGAGGCTGGACCGATGTCCATTGAAAAAAGTTTAGTGATCTTGTAAGAAATACACTGAAAGCACGGTCTTGTTAAGTGTTCCCATCGCCAAGCGGCATGGCCGCGGGCAAGTAAGGACGTTGTAAGCACTAACCATCAAAAGGAGAAAGAAAAATGTCACAAAAAAGAACCGGAATCGCTCTGGCCACCGCAGCCGCCGCCCTATTTGCCGCCGGACCTGTATTTACACCCGTGGTAAATGCCACCGAAGGGCAAGTGATGTGTTCGGGCCTCAACAGCTGTAAGGGTCATTCCGAGTGCAAATCCGCCACCAACGAGTGCAAGGGCCTGAACTCCTGCAAAGGCCAGGGTTGGGTGCACAAGGCCAGCAAACAGGAGTGCGAGGAGGCTGGTGGAAAAGTAGTTGAGGGATAGTCTTTCGACTGTGGCCGGCGGTTCCGCCGGCCACCTGCGCTCAGGGGAGCATGTATGATTAATGGTTACGGCCTGGGTTTGCGCACAGACCACTATGCTGAGTTCGTCGAGCAGAAACCTCAGCTGGACTGGTTGGAGATCATCAGTGAAAACTATCTGGTACCGGGCGGCAAACCACTCCATTTTCTGGACCGCATTCGTGCCGACTATCCAATGGTCATGCACGGTGTATCACTCTCCATCGGCTCGGTAGATCCGCTCGATTTCGTTTACCTGAAGCAGATCAAGAGTCTTGCGCAGCGGGTGGAACCCGGCTGGATCTCGGATCACCTCTGCTGGACCGGCGTCGATCACACCAATCTCCACGATCTGCTGCCGCTGCCCTATACCGAGGAGACGCTGCGTCACCTCACGCGGCGGATCAGCCGGGTGCAGGAGTTCCTCGGCCGGCGCATCCTGTTGGAGAACGTCTCCAGCTATGTGTTGTGCGCCCAGGATGAGATGAGCGAGTGGGAGTTTGTGAGCGAACTGGCTGCCCGCGCCGACTGCTTTCTGTTGTTGGACGTCAACAATGTCTATGTGAGCGCGCGTAATCATGGCTTCAACCCCCATGATTACATAGATGCCCTACCCGGGAACCGCGTAAGGCAGATCCACCTGGCGGGACACCAGGATAACGGGGAGCTGGTCATCGATACCCACGACCACCCTATTCGTGATGAGGTGTATGAACTCTATGCTCATACCCTGCGCAAATTGGGTCCCATCCCCACCATGATCGAGCGGGACGATCACATCCCTCCTCTGCAAGAATTGCTGGCTGAGCTGGAGCAGGTCAGGCAGACTGCCGCCGCGGCTATCGGCTTGGCCCGGAAGATGGAAGTGGCATGATCTCCCTGGCGGATTGGCAGCGGCAATTTCAACAGGGTGTGTTATACCGGCAACCGCCGACTGCGTTGGCTGGCACCGCAACGGTTTCTGCGGGACGGCGATTCGAGGTTTATGCCGGCGCCTATCGGCTGCGCCTGACCGAGGCACTGAAAGCCAACTATCCGGTTCTGCACCAGGCGTTGGGCGATGAGCAATTTGACAGGCTGGCATTGGCCTACCTGGAAGCCCATCCTTCCGTCTCTAGCAACATTCGCTGGTTTGGTGATCGGCTGGATGATTTCGTCCGCCTTCACGATGAATTGCTTTCCCATCCCGCGCTGGCGGATTTGATTCGTCTTGAGTGGGCGTTATGCTGTGCGTTCGATGCCCCGGACCGGAAAATTCTCGACGGAACCCATGTCGCACAGATCCCGGCCGGGAGTTGGCCGGAGCTAGTATTTGAACTACACCCCAGTGTGCATCTGATCACTCTGCATTGGGGTGTGGAAACGCTCTGGCACACGACAAAAGCAGCTCATGAAGAGCAGCAGGAACCCGTGCCTGCCCCTCACTTGACACTGGTCTGGCGCCAACAGCTGCATACCCATTTTCGTTCCCTGGACAACAGTGAAGCCACTCTGTTGCTAGAACTGTCTCAGGGAGGGTGTTTCGCCAGAATCTGCGAACTCGCTGCAGACCTGTCGCACGATGAAGCAACTCCATTGGCAGTGGGTCTGCTGCAACGCTGGTTACAGGATCAGTTGCTCACGGGCTGCCGCTTCCCCGCTGAGGGTGTGTCATTCCCTTAGAGCGGCAACAGCTTCCTGCACAGAGGAGTAGGTATGGAACAGACCCGCACCTCCGTTTTGCGCAAGCTGAGCTGGTTGCCCGGATAGATTTGCAACTGCAAAATTGCCGGCCCCGAAGCTTTGGGCGCCTGTTGTAAGGGACTCCATTCCCGCCGGAGTCATGTGGCTCACCGTGCCCAGGTCGACAACAATTCCGGTTGCCCCGTTCTGTTTTGCCTGATTGATACGGCTGGTGAGCGCACTTCCGTTCAAACCGGTCAAATCCGTGCCGTTCACCCTGATGACCTGAACAGATCTGATCTTTGTCGGAGAAATTTCTTCGTCGGCAACAGTGAAGGCGGCAACAACAAAAAGTGCGAGCGTTAGCAACAGACGTATGGCGAGAGTATTCATGATTTTTCCTTGTGACAGATTGGATGGCGTTGCTCACTCGGTGGGCGGAGGGTATCAAAAAATCCTCATCCCCTTATCAGGGTCTCATCCCTTGTTCACTTGTCGCTGAGCTTCTCAGCGGGAGGCTCCAGCCGGGCAATGTAGTCCGCCAGCATCTCCAGGTCAGCATCGTCCAGCTGTCGAATCAGCGCGGCCATATCCGGGTTGGCGTTCTTGCGCTGACCATCCCGGATCCAGCGCAGTTGACGAAGCAGATATCTGAAGTGCTGTCCCTGTATCAGCGGGTAGTGCAGATCGAAATTACCTTCACCGTTCAAACCATGGCAGCGTGCGCAAGTCTTCCGGTACAACACTTCTGCCTCTGGCAGCCGATCGCCTTCACCCGCAGCGGGAAACGAATCCATCAACAAGGTGGATATGTAGGCGGCTATGTCGGCTATTGCCTGAGGGCCGCCCATCTGCGACTCTTCAACGATGGGGAACATCTTTGGATTGTCCCGGTTTCCGGCGCGAATGTCGGCAAGCTGTTTCACGATGACGCTGCGATGTTGTCCGGCAAGCTGCGGGTACTCACCCCCAGTCGATCCCCAGCCATCCTCTCCGTGGCATTCGGCACAGAGTTTACGATACAGCCGTTCTCCCGATGCGATGTCGGGTGTCAGCTCCATCGCTGCCGCGAGCTCCCGGTCCAATGCCGCCCCAGCCGGCACGTCTTGTACCAGAAGCATCCAGAATGCGCCGCACAATAGCGACAAGAGATAAGCATACATACGAAATTCCCGTTCTGTTATTCAGCTCTCAATTTTTTCAGGAGTGAAACTCTGCTCCACCTCCGATTGGTACGAAACATCAAGGCAGATCCAAAATCCAGCAGTTGTTTTAATGTACACTCAGGTAAAGGTTGTACCCAGAAGAAAATATGAGATCACTTCGGACCGCATTATTCATCCGTAAGCGAAATAATCAAGGATCAACGATTAAAGACCTGACCCCTTTTCGCTACACTGATTCGATGGAACAGGCGCGCATGATTCCCCCGCCCGGATGGGTCGCCTTGGCGTGATACAGCGCCCGGTCCACTTGCTCGAGCACCTCGGACAGGGAGCCTCCGTGCCGGGGTGCTTCACCAAGGCCGATGGTGACGCTGTAGAAAAGCCCCTGTTTGTGAGCGCAATCCGCAACCTGGCTTTGAATACGTTGGGCGATTATCTCTGCCTGTTCGATGTTGGTGCCAGGCAAAATAATCACGAATTCATCGCCGCCAAGTCGGGCTGCTATATCGCCCCCCCGGATCGCACCATGGAGGATATCGGCAAATTGCCGAAGGACATCGTCTCCCGCTGCATGGCCGTGTGTGTCATTAATCGATTTGAATTTATCCAGGTCGGCGAACATAACCACCAGCCGATCCCGGTCGCGGCTGAGGTGTTTGAAAAGTTCCTCGGCCCACTCCAGGAGGCCGCGTCGGTTCATAAGTCCGGTCAGGGTGTCGAGGCGGCTTCGTTGTTCCAACTGAGCACGTGAAAGCTCAATCCGCCCCATCAGGATATAGGCGTAAAGGAGAATGATACCGCCGAACAGATTCAGGAATACCAAGCCCGGTGAGACCGAGCTGCTATCCCCCATGTAGCGCAGGCTGAGAACCAGCATCGCGGCGGCGAAACACCCAATCAGTGATTCCCGGAACAGGTGCATCCCGTAGCGCATACCGTTTCCCAGTACAACCATGATGAATACCAGCAGCGATGGAGGAATCGCATAGGGGTCATTCAGAACCGATATCGACGTGATCGCAATATCCACCCACATCGCGAACCGATAGCGTGTGGGGCATATGTGCAGGCGACTTGCATGCCAGAACAACGCGGTGTTGTTGGCGGAGTATGCGGCGTAGGCAATGTTCAGCTGCAGCGGCGACATCCAGGTCGGGGTTATGCCGCTGGTGAAATTGAAAAACAGCACGCCAAGTGCAACGAACAGGTAGCGGGTGAGGAATTGCACCATCTGTTCCGGCCAACTCGGATAGCGCATCTTGTCGAAGCCGGCAGCAGGCGATCCGCGACGATCGGGAAGCATCCGACGTTCAGCGCCAAACTTGTCGTCGCCGGCACGCCGGCCGACAATGAAACGGTGCCTGGGTTTGTTCATTAATTTCTTCGACGCAATCGAATGTTAAGTGGTAGGCCGGCGCCCATGGAGTTGCATGCAGCAGATATCTGCCGGAAGTTAGCCGAATTACCATGGCTGCGCAAGCCGGTGTCAATCAACAGGTCCGGAGCGAAGCTCTCCACAAGCTCCTCCATCTGTACCGGGCGCTCATAAACCGATCTATGCCTGGGGGAGTTAAAAGCAGTGTCGCGATGCGTTAGCGTGCCTCAAGTCAGATCAGGAGTTACGGAATCCGCCCGAATCTCGTCTTCTTTCAAAACTTCGAGTATAAACACAACAGGGTACTTACACTCCCGTCGCAAGTGATTTAAACTCTCTACCGGTCTCGCGCTTCCTCCTTTACGTGTTGCCTGGCGGCTCATGCATCGTGAGTTACTGTGAGATTTTCGTTTCTGTCAATCTGTTAATGCCTCCTCAGTAGAGCTGGGAGTCCGTTTTTCTTGTCTAGTTATCGCATGCGTTCCACCTATCCTCTACCTCGTTCTGCATGTCGTGCCAAAACAAGAAGATCATTTGAAACGATCTTTTGGGATATGAGGTCAGATAACAAAAAACACTAATATTCGAGAAAATTGTTCCCTGACCCGAATGGCACTTATTTAAGCCGATACGGGTTGTTTCTGGAGGAAACGTCAGTGGCAGGCGACCCACAGGGATGTGGGAAGGTAGAGCAATGCAGGAGCAATTGCCGAGATGCCACTGTTGAGCCTACGCCGCACATGGACGTGCAAGTGCCGCGTAAGGCAGGAGCCAATAGCGGCCATGGACGTATTTACGGCGTTTTCCAAAAGAGATGACCTGTGTCAGCTAGTCGACCACTTGACGATTATGGTTAAGTAAGTGCCATTCTTCTCTGACCTGGTTTTTCGAGGATATGTAATGCTGAAAAAGTTGTTTCTCGCGGTTGTGGTCGTATCACTGGTGATCGGCGGTATCGTCTACACCAAACTCGGCCAGTTCACCGCGATGGGCAAAGCCACTGAAAACATGGTAATGCCACCGGAAACCGTTACCGCGACCCTTGTCAGCGATGACGCGTGGGAGCAGGTCGTGCACGCCACCGGCAGCGTGCGGGCCGTTCAGGGGGTGACTGTAAGCGCAGAGATCGGTGGCCGGGTTGCCGGAATCAGCTTCGAGTCGGGCGCCCGAATCAACGCCGGTGACGTATTGCTGCAGATGGACACCGCCACAGAGGACGCTCAGCTGGCCTCCGCCCTGGCCACCGCCGCTCTTGCGAAAACCGAACTGGCACGCATCCACAAGCTGGTCAAACGCAACGTCACCTCGGCCGACGAACTCGACCAGGCCGAGGCACAGGTCAAGGAGACGGCGGCCCAGGTCGGCGTGATTCGCGCGGCCATCGCAAAGAAAACGGTACGCGCCCCCTTTGCCGGACATCTCGGGCTACGCCAGGTGAACCTCGGCGAAATCCTCAAGGAGGGCACTGCCATTGTCTCTCTGCAAAACCTCGACCCGGTCCATGTTGACTTCTCCCTGCCTCAGCGTGAGCTGGCGCGCCTGACAATCAACATGAGGGTACGAGTGGCCTCTGATGTGGCCCCCGGCGAGGTCTTCGAAGGCAAACTCATCGCGGTTAATCCCGAGGTCGACCCTGTCACCCGCAATGTGCAAGTGCGTGCACTGATCGCCAATCCGGACGGTCAGTTGCGCACCGGCATGTTCGCCAGCGTCGAAGTGGTGTTGCCACAGTCGCGGCATGTCTTATCCATCCCGGCCAGCTCGGTGCTGTATGCGCCATTCGGCAACTCTGTGTTCGTGATCGACGAGCAGCAGGATGCGCGAACTGGAGAGAAATCAAAGGTTCTGCGCCAACAGCTGGTGCAACTGGGAGAAGCACGCGGCGATTTCATCGAAATCACCAAAGGGCTCAAACCCGGTGAAACGGTGGTGACCAGCGGCGTGTTCAAGTTGAGCGCCGGCACTCAGGTGGTGATCGATAACACCCTGGCCCCCAAAGCCAGCCTGCACCCACAACCGAGCGAGTCGTAAGGCCTTACCCATGCTTCAACGCAGTTTCACTGACCTGTTCATCAGGCGACCGGTTCTCGCAATCGTAGTCAACCTGTTGATTCTCATCGCCGGACTGAGCGCCTGGAATTCGTTGAGCGTGCGTCAATACCCACTCAGCGAGAACGCCTCGGTACAAATCACCACCGTCTACGTGGGTGCCAGCGCAGAGCTGGTACGCGGCTTCATCACCACCCCGCTGGAACGTGCTATCGCCGCGGCTGAGGGCATAGACTATGTCGAATCGAAAAGCCTGCAGGGCATCTCGATCATCAACGCGCGCCTCAAGCTCAACTACGACTCAACCAAGGCACTCACCGACATCTCAGCCAAAGTCGATCAGGTACGCAACGACCTGCCCGCCGAGGCCCAGGTGCCCGCGATCAGCGTGCAGTCCGCCGACTCGGAAGTGGCTGCCGCATATCTCAGCTTTTGGTCGGAGATCCTCTCGCCGGAACAGATCACCGACTACCTGGTCCGCGTGGTTCAGCCGCGCCTCTCGGCAGTGACCGGGGTACAACGCATTGAAATCTTCGGCGCGCGTACCTTCGCCATGCGCATCTGGCTCAGGCCCGAACGCATGGCGGCTTTGCACATCAGCCCGTCGCAGGTGCGCGAGGCGCTCACGGCCAACAACTACCTGGCAGCGGTCGGCAACACCAAAGGCTCGCTGGTGCAGACCTATCTGGCTGCGAACACAGACATGCACAACCCGGCAGAGTTCCGCCGTCTCGTGATCTACCAGCAAGACGGTGCCATCGTGCGCCTGCAGGACATCGCCGAAGTGGAGCTTGGCGCCGAAGATTATGACACCGTGGTGCGCTACTCCGGAGACACTGCGGTATTTGCCGGTGTATTCACCCAGCCCAACGCCAACGTCATCGAGGTGATCGACGACGTACGCGCTGAGCTGGGCAAGCTCAAGCAGGAGATGCCCAGCGGGCTGGATGCCAGCATTGGTTACGATGCCTCGCAATACGTCAGCGACGCGATCCACGAGGTGACCGTCACCCTCAGCGAAACCCTGTTGATTGTGGTGATCGTGATCTTTCTGTTCCTGGGTTCCGTACGCTCGGTACTGGTGCCGGTGATGGCGATCCCTGTGTCACTGATCGGTGGCATCTTCCTGATGCAGACATTCGGCTTCACCCTGAACCTGCTGACCCTGCTGGCAATCGTACTGTCGGTCGGCCTGGTGGTGGATGATGCCATCGTCGTGGTGGAGAATGTCGAGCGCCACCTGCGCGAGGGCCGCACCCCGCGCGAGGCCGCGATGCTCGGTGCACGCGAGCTGGTCACGCCGATCATCGCGATGACCCTCACTCTGGTCTCGGTATACATTCCGATCGGCCTGCAGGGCGGACTGACCGGCGCACTGTTCCGCGAGTTCGCCTTCACCCTCGCCGGTGCCGTGGCGATCTCCGGAGTAGTCGCGCTAACCCTATCACCGACGATGTCCGCCAAGCTGCTGCGCAGCACCGAGGACGAGGAACGCGGCCTGACCGGCTGGCTCAACCATCATTTCGACCGGCTCCAGGCAGCTTACGGTCGTGCCCTGGGCGGCACCCTGAACGCCCGTCCCGCCGTTTACCTGGTGTGGTTGGTAGTGAGCCTGTGCACCATCCCGATGTACAACTTTTCGCCCAACGAGCTGGCGCCGGTGGAGGATCAGAGCGTGCTGTTCGGCATCATCAACGTGGCCGCGAACGCCACCGCCGACCAGAACATGGTGTATGGCGCGGCCTCCGAGCAGGTCATGCTGGAGGTGCCGGAAGCGGCGCTGACCTTCCAGTTGCTGTTTCCGCCATCCATCGGAGCGACCATCGGCGCCGACGGCTTCAGCGGCGTGGTGGTCAAACCCTGGGCGGAGCGTGGCCGCACGGTCGCCGCTATGGTGCCGGAGGTGCAGGCACAGGTCTCGAAAATCCCGGGCATCCAGGTATTCATCACCATGCCGCCCGCGCTGCCGGGAGGCAGCAACTTCCCGGTTGAGCTGGTGATCACCTCGACTGCAGATGCCGACCGCCTGCTGGAGTTCGCCCGGATCCTGCAGCAAAAAGCCACCGCGAGCGGCCTGTTCGCCTTCCCGCCGGACATCGACCTGAAGATCGATCAGCCGCAGGCCACTGTGGTGTTCGACCGCGACAAGCTCGCAGATCTTGGGCTGAACCTGTCACAGGTGGGCGCAGACCTGGCAGTCGCCACCGGCGGAAACTTCGTCAACCGCTTCAACATGGACGGGCGCAGTTACAAGGTGATCCCGCTGCTGTCGCGCATCGACCGGCTAAACAGCGAACAGTTGCGCAATATCTATGTGGCCAACCCGGCCGGCGCCATGGTGCCGCTGTCATCGGTCGCACATATCGAGCACTCGGTGGTGCCGCGTTCGCTCAATCGCTTCCAGCAACTCAACGCGGTGAAACTCTCAGGTGTGAGTACGCGCACCCTCGACGAGGCACTAACCTTCCTGGAGAACGCTGCCGCGGAGATCCTGCCATCGGGCTACAGTATCGATTACACCGGCGAGTCGCGCCAGCTGCGCACTGAGGGCAACAAGTTTGTGCCCGCTTTTTCCATGGCGATTCTGATGATCTTTCTGGTTCTGGCGGTGCAGTTCAACTCGTTCCGGGACCCACTGGTCATACTTGCGGGTTCCGTACCGCTGGCGATGTTCGGCGCGCTGATTTTCACCGTGCTGAAGATGCCCGACCCCAATATTCCGCACTGGACCAGCGGTTGGACCACCACCATGAACATATACGCCCAAGTCGGGCTGGTTACCCTGGTAGGGCTCATCGCCAAGAACGGAATCCTCATCGTCGAATTTGCCAACAAGCTACAGGAAGACGGTGTCGCCAAACTGGAGGCAATCCGTGATGCCGCGATGATCCGCCTGCGCCCGGTGCTGATGACCAGCGTGGCCACCGTTGCCGGTCACTTTCCGCTTGTGTTGGTGACCGGTGCGGGTGCAGAGGCGAGAAACTCTATCGGTTTGGTGCTGGTCGGCGGGATGGCAATCGGAACAGTATTTACGCTGTTTGTAGTGCCATCGATCTACATCCTGATTGCAAAAGAGAGATCGAAATCCGTCGAAGCCCAGGTGCCGGCCATTGCCAGTCCACAGCCCTCAACGGAAATAGGATCAGAGAACTAAAACCGATGATCTCGGAGAAAAACTTTTTTTTCTCTGATCCTGTGTCAAGCCATCTACCTTGCGAATAACATTGGCATTGGACCTGTGGCCGTAGAGTTAGCCGCTGCTTTGTGACTGGGACACACTCCTTCAGAGCCTTCGATGACTATATTTCCGATCCGGAATAATTATGCGCTACCACGAGTTTGTTGAAAGTCTCAAGAGCGTCGCCTGTCCCGACGGTATGGAACCCTGCCTGCAGGCACTCTGGTACGATGGCACGGGCCACTGGGATAAGGCTCACCAGATCGTTCAGGAGCAGGAAGGCAGGATGGCCGCGCGCGTCCATGCCTATCTGCATCGCAAGGAAGGGGACGACTGGAACTCCCGCTACTGGCATCGGCATGCCGGATCGGTATTCCCGGCGAACATGAGTCTCGCCGAGGAGTGGGACTACCTGGTACGCCAGTTACTGGAATGAAGCGGGGTCAGGCCAGCAACTTGAACCTATCTCAAAATCCCGCCCGGTCCCCAAGGGGTTGCGTCCGAAGTACGTGCATGCAAACTGCGGGGTTTAAATATAAAGTAAACCGCATCGCCGAATGCAACGCCATGGTACAGTGATGTTATTGCGGTGCTTTCGGCAAGTTTGTCACAGATATTTCCGTTGAAGTGACTCGAGATCGAGAGGAGCAACTCAATTTTGATGATTTGCGGTAGATCGAATGATAGACGCTAACCGAGCACTGGGTCCAAATAATGAAAACATCGAAGCTGACACTCAAATCCCCGGATGAAGTAGAGGCGGTCTTCTACGAGGCGTTCATTCATTGCGACCCCGAGGTGATGGCCGGTTTATGGGCAGACGAAGATGTGATTTGCGTGCATCCCGGTTCAGGCGCCATACTGGATTATCGCTCGATTGTCCGCAGTTGGGTTAATATCTTCTCTGATGTACGGCGTACCGAGTTGAAATACACCGTCATTAATGCCGTATCCGCAAACGACCTGGCAGTACATGTCGTGGCTGAAGAGATGCTCAGTTCAGGCATGGTTACGGCCATTGTTCTGGCCACCAATGTGTACCGGAAATTCAACGCTGGTTGGCTGATGATTGAGCATCATGCATCACTGATGCAGAGCCTAAGTAATGGCCAAACGCTGCAATAGACAAGTTGATTCGAGAACAGGAATAACCTTCTGACGTTCGGCTGCCGGCCCGGCTATGACCCTTTGCTACGGGAGTGCACGTTTGCGGCCGACGAGGCGAGACAGACGCTGTGTACCCCGTTTATAGCGTTCAACTTGTCAGGGCGATTCAACCTCAACAGCACGACACCGCCATGACGTTCCATCAATACCGTATCTGTCACTTTTACTATCTCCACCAATTTGCGGTGAGCTGATTCGGGACCATGGATACCAGCATCATTTGCCAGCCAAGTCAGGCACAACCCCTTGGTTATCCCGATCACTTGCACCAAGCGTCATCGACAATCTGTTTTTTACTCGACCGGGCAAAAATAACCGCCACAGAAGAGACCAGAGATGTTTGAGGGACCCCACCCAAAAGTCTGAGCGCAGCTTACGTGCACGCCGGTCGAAATACCGCAGCATTTCCAATGAAGGTATCCCATTCGAATCGAGTCCCGGAAGCAGCATCCGGACCTGAAGGCGGTCGACATAGTGCTGCAGCTGGGGCTCGTCCATCATGGGGCTGGGAGTATGGCTATGTTCTGGTTTATTCATTTTAGTATTTCTCTTAATTATTAAAGGCATCATTACCATGTGAATTCCTATTGACGCCTATAACTCTATGAACTAAAAGAAACTATTACAAACGACACTTTTTGCCTTTTCTTTTAGTTTTTCTAAAATATGAATCGCCGACTGCCCTCCCTGAACTCACTGCGCGCCTTTGAAGCAGCCGCCCGTCATTTAAGCCTCTCCAAGGCTGCAGAGGAGCTGCATGTCACCCCGGCAGCCGTCAGTCACCAGGTAAAATCGCTGGAGGAGTATTTGAGCGCACCGCTGTTTCGCCGGGTCAGCCGCGGATTACTTCTTACCGATACGGGGCAGTTGTTGCTCCCAGGTTTAAGAGAGAGCTTCGATCGACTGGCTGAGGTGGTGACACAGGCCATGAACACGAAAGACCAGCACAGGCTGACCCTGTCCTCCTCACAATCATTTGCCAGCAAGTGGTTGATACCGCGCATGGACCGCTTTCGTTCAGCCTATCCCCAATACGACCTCCGCCTCGATGCCTCACCTCGACTGGTAGATTTTGAACGCGAAGGAATCGACCTCGGCATTCGTTACGGTATCGGAGGTTGGGGTGCCGGTCTCGAGGAGATACGTCTCTTCAGGGAAGAGGTTTTTCCGGTGTGCAGCCCTGAACTCCAGAAGGGAGAGCATCCGATTCGTAAACCGCAGGACTTGAAGTGGCACACACTGCTCCACATGGATGCACTGTTCGCCGGCGAAAGCTGGATTGACTGGGAGAATTGGCTCAAGGCGGCTGAAGTGATCGATATCGATGCCAGGCGCGGTCCTCGATTCAGCTTGTTGAGTATGGCTATCGAAGCGGCTATCGAGGGTCAAGGAGTGGCGTTGGGTCGCAGCGTACTGGTCGCTGATGATCTCGCCAAGGGTCGTCTTATCAAGCTCTTTTGCGATAGCATACCGGTTGATTTCGCCTATTTTCTCGTCTATCCGAAGCGCACAACAGAATCACCGAAGATTGTGGCTTTTCGTAACTGGCTACTCAGTGAGGTCCATGGAGATGAAGAACGGTTACGGAGTGTAAATCAAACACAATGTTCACACTCTGCAAGCGCATCATAACTACCGTGGCGCGGGCCGGTGCTTCGTGCCAACGGGTAGATTCACTGGAAAAGAGGGAAATGGGGTCAGAGAAGAATGGCACTTAGTTTAAGCCGATACAGGTTGTTTCTGGAGGAAACGCCAGTGGCAGGGATGCCACTGTCGAGCCTACATGGACGTATTTACGGCGTTTTCCGGAAGAAATGACCTGTGTCGGCTAGTCAACTACTCGACGATTATAGTTAAGTAAGTGCCATTCTTCTCTGACCCTGCTTTTCGCAGATCTGTGCAACTCACCCGGCAGATGGCAGATTCAAGCCCGCCGTTCCTGTTTGATAAAATCGCTGTTGTTCATCCACGCGCTGACATTGCGGGTAAGAAACCAGTCGCCGGTGATCTCCAACAACCCGTCCCGGCTGGCCTTGGAATAGCTGGTATCGCCCATCCCGGAACTAGCCCGCATCCATCACCAGGCGAACCGAAGATATGTCAATAATATATATAAAACAGCAAAGTACGTTCATTTTACTCGTGCTGGTGAATTTACACTCTGTTCTATCCGGTTTTTGGAACGATTTGGCTGCGCATCTTGAGCGATCTTCCTTAAACCATAGCTACGGCTATGGTTTGGCGGACGATCACTCAACCTGCTTTGCCAAATCGCCCCAAAATTCCGGATCCTGGTGACGGATGCGGGCTAGGTGATCTCCTCGCCAATACCAGCGAACATAAAGGACCTGACCCAGAAAGTTGTTTTCCAGCTAAAGAGCAATTCGAATGTATGTCAGTTTTTTTTACAAGTTGATATATCCAGGAAATTCTATTTCTAATAACCTTATGATTATCATGTGATATGAAAATCTGGAACAAATTATGCTGCGAGTAATTTGCTACGAAGAATAGGGGAATGATCACGTTTTGATTACAGTCGGTCACCCTTGTGCAGATTGGCTGATTCTTGAAAACTGTGTCCTGCTTCCTATCGCTTTGTTGTCAGAACAGCAAGAAGGCTGTTACTCACGCAATATGAAGGAGCTGCCATGAGATTAGCGTATCGAACCCTACTCCTGACATTAACGGCAATGCTGTTTAGCGCGCCGGCTTGCGCGATTCTTATTGAAACCACGGAGCGACAGGCAATCACGTATTACTTAGTCGCACTTTTACCGGAGCAGGCCGATGCAGACGGCAGAAGCTACAGTGGACCAGCCGCAGCCGAGACGGTCTCGGCAAGGGTAACTACACGCCTTGACCAACTCAGCGATCCTTCGGAGCCAGCAGTTCCGGGGTACGCAAGCGCAGCCCTTGGGTCAACGGGACATTCGAGTGCCATGGTTGCTGGCTATATGACTGGATCAGGTTTTTTTAGACAGCAGCTGCTCGCGGCTACCGTTGAACGGTTAACCGCCGTTATTCCGTCTTTGGGATATTATGACGTCCTGTACTCCTTCGACCTCTACAATATGTTCCTCGAATTCTGGGACGACTATAGTTTGGGGGGTAATTTAGAGAAGATTATTGCCAGGATCAGGTACATCAGAGTGACCAAAATATCTGATGGGTTTTCCCCGATTTCTGATCACATTATCTGATGGATAAAGAAAAACCCCCTCAAATAACTTGAAAATCATCCGAGGGGGCTGTCTCCTGTTTTCGACCAAGAAAAGAGAGAGACAGAACAAATGTGCCACGCCTTTCTTACGGATTCCAGGTTTTATCGTTTTTTGTTCGAACTTGATCAGGATATTGCCCGTCAGGTTCGAACCGAGGGATGTCCATGTGGCGGTGCTCTTCATAGTGCCCGTTATCCACGTAAGCCCCGCGGACTTCGTTCTCCGTTGGATGCATCCTATTCGACCCGTCTCAGTTTCTGCTGCGCCAACGATGGCTGTCGACGACGCAGCACACCGCCCTCTGTGCGTTTCCTCGGCAGGAAGGTGTATTTGGGTGTGATCGTGGTCCTGATCACCGCGCTGGAGCAGGGTCTGCCGGCAAAGCGCCGGCAGTGGTTGATCGAGGCCCTCGATATCTGGCCACAGACCCTTTCCCGATGGCGCACCTGGTGGCGGGAAACATTTCCGGCCAGTCGTTGCTGGCAGACACAGCAGGGTAACTTTATCCCACCAGTGAAAATTGACCGATTACCTGATGCATTGCTGAAGGGGCTCCGTGGGATAGACCTCCGCCAGCGTCTGTGTCAGTTGCTGCTGTTGCTGGCCCCGCTCACCACGGCCTCATGGTCAGGCTATTTGAGGGTGAGAATCGACCCGCAGAAGATGTGATCGCAATCCGTTCAAGGTTCTCCGTAGACTCCGGGGCTGGTTGAAAACGGAGAGAAGGGATGAATCATGATCACGATCCGGATCGTTGGGCGAGGTTACGCTTTTCGATCATTGGCCCCCTATTGGCGGCGCCACCCGAACAAGGCGAATTGTGCAAGCGGCTTCAGACGTTGGCCGGGAGCCGTTGGAAACACCCGGTAAACGGCACGATGATACGCTTCAGCTATGCCACGTTGGAGCGTTGGTACTATCTGGCAAAGGGTGCCCGGGATCCGGTCGTGGTGCTGCGCCGCCGGCGCCGTAACGACGCCGGACGGGCACGCCGTTTGTCTGCCGCACTCATCCAGGCGCTCTCGGCGCAGTACCAGCAGCATCCCGGCTGGACGGCGCAACTCCACTACGACAACCTGCTGGCCCTGGCACAAGAGGATGCGGACCTGGGCGAGATACCAGCCTATGGCACCGTCCGGCGTTATCTCAAGACACGGGGATACCACCGTAAACGACTTCCCAGGCGAGACACGCCCGGTACCCGCCAAGCGGAGCGCCGCCTGGCGCAGCTCGAGGTGCGCAGTTATGAGGCCGAATACACACATGGCCTGTGGCATGCCGACTTCCATCATGGCTCGCGCCGTGTATTGACCGCGAATGGGCGCTGGGTCACACCTGTGCTGCTGGGCATTATTGACGATCACTCCCGGCTGGTCTGTCATCTGCAGTGGTATCTGGACGAGACGGCCGAGACACTGGTGCACGGGCTCTGCCAGGCGCTGCAGAAACGAGGGTTGCCCAGAGCGCTGATGACCGATAATGGTGCGGCGATGCAAGCCGAAGAGTTCCGCGCCGGTCTGCATACGCTGGGCATTCTGCACGAGACTACCCTCCCGTATTCCCCCTATCAAAACGCCAAGCAGGAGACCTTCTGGGCCACCCTGGAAGGCCGTCTGATGGCGATGCTGGAAAACGTTGCCGATCTGACCCTCGACCGGCTCAATGAGATCACCCAGGTCTGGGTGGAACAATCCTATCATCAGACCCGGCACGCCGAGATCGGCATGCCACCGCTGCAGCGCTATCTCGAGGCTGCTGATGTCGGACGGGCGTGTCCGGACAGCGCCAGCTTACAACGCGCCTTCCGGTGTACGGTCACTCGTCGTCAACGACGTAGCGATGGCACCCTCAGCCTGGCGGGCAAACGCTTTGAACTGCCCAGCCGGTATCGTCATCTGGAACGACCGCAGGTACGGTATGCCCGCTGGGATCTCCGCTCGGTCGATCTGATCGATCCCCATACCCAGGCCGTGCTCTGTTCGCTCTATCCCCTGGATAAAACGGCTAACGCCAGTGGTCAGCGCCGCGCCTTGGAAACGGCGGATGGAGAGCCGCCGGCAGTATCGTCACCGACTGGCGGTGAACTGCCGCCGTTGCTGCGCAAACTCCTGGCCGACTATGCCGCCACCGGCCGGCCCCCCGCCTATCTTCCCAAACCCCCACCGGAGTCCGACATATGAATAAAAAACTCCTGGCCCTGTATGGCCTCAAATGGAACCCCTTCTCACCGGAACTGCCAACCGAGGCACTGTATGTCACGCCCAGGATCGAGCACTTTTACTGGCGCATCGAACAGGGACTGATCCAGGAAGGGGGCTTCGCGCTGATCACCGGGGATCCCGGCACCGGCAAAAGCGTGGTCCTGCGTTTACTGGCCGAACGCCTGAGGCAGCTGCGCGATATTGCTGTCGGCGCCATCACCCATCCCAGCAGTAATCTGGCCGACTTCTATCGCGAAATGGGGGATCTGTTCGGTGTTGAACTCAAACCGCACAACCGCTGGGGCGGCTTCAAGGCTCTGCGCGAACGCTGGCTGGCCCACCTGGAAGGCACCTTGTTGCGACCGGTGCTGTTGATCGACGAAGCGCAGGAGATGCACCCCGCCGTCCTCAATGAGCTGCGTCTGCTCAGCAGCACCCAGTTCGACTCCCAAATCCTCCTCACCGTCGTCCTGGCCGGCGATGTCCGCCTGAGCGCCAAATTACGGCGGGATGAGTTGCTGCCCCTGGGCAGTCGGCTGCGCACCCGCCTGGCCATGGAGTATGCCGATCGAAAGGAGTTGTTGGCGTGCCTTAAGCATCTCCTGGCCAGCGCCGGTAACGCCAACCTGATGACCCCGGAGTTGATGCAGACCCTCTGCGACCACGCCGTAGGAAACCACCGCGTCCTGACCAGCATAGCCGCTGAACTGCTCGCCTCCGCTGCCCAGCAGGAGATCACCCGGCTGGACGAAAAACTGTACCTTGAGGTGTTCGGTGCGCCGGCATCCAAACCTCGGAAACCCGTCTGATCAACCTTACAGGAGATCCCAATGGATACGCCTTCACTCATGCTCGTCGAACCACCTGAACTCGCCGATGAGACCGCCAGCGAGATGCTCGACTTCCTCTACCAACTCGTCAACGCATTTGAAAACCAATACCGCAATCAACTGCAGCGTCACCATCAATCGACCGAGTTACCCCAACCGGATCTGTTCGAAGACTTCGATGATGAGTTGCCATCCTTCTGAGAAACAATCCTTACCAACAACATAACCGGCAGGGAGGCCGGTTCCAATCCATTCATACAGCTTCGTGGATGGGTCCATCAAATAGCTTGAACATGAGCACATCGATTATCGTGATCATGCTCAGTACACAGTCGAATTGTATCAGGATGCCCATCTTGTCAGATCCCAGGATTTTCAAGCAGAGGCAGAGGCATTTTCCGATTCCGGAGATATTGTTTTCGATATCAGTACTGACCCCCTGCTGAATAGTTGGGAGGTTTATGGGGAATCGGATGACAACTTCCTTGGGATTCGTTTCGATCCAGTCAGCGTCACCGACCTGAATTTGGGTACGGTTGTTTGGGATACTGGTGATCATGCAACCTTTACTGTTAGAACCGCCATGTGGGTCGAGCTATCGTTTCCTGAAGGAATCTTGGATGTGGGTGGGGCTGCGAGCATCAGCGATCCGAATGGGATAACCATCGACCCCGCGGCACACATACGCCTTCAGACTGTCGATGCGCCTCCGGCCGTACCTGAGACCGGCTCAGGATTACTCGCCGCACTCGGTTTGGCCGCAGTATTGGCAAGACGCCGCCGCCGACTACCGTGAATTCTGCTTCTCACTTCCAGGGACAGGATTCGATCTAGCCGGTAGTCCCGGACGCTCGCATTCCATTAACGAACCTGGTGCGCAGGATTCATTGAACGCCCAGCCGACTTCCGATCATTTCTGTGCATAACTGTTTCATTGTGCCTGCCTGAATGATATGGCCGGAAATGGGGTCAGAGAACAAAGAACACTAATATTCGAGAAAATTGTTCTCTGACCCGGTTTTTTCCGTCGGCCATACGCCAGTACCAGGACTTAAGTAGCATCCCGTAACTTTAACCGCCTCGGATTTCTTTCAAGTAAACATCCGCTTACCGAAATGTGTGCGTGAGACAGGACCATTGTCCCGGGATTTCTGGACGATTCCCCGAGAACCACTCGCCGGGCAGCCTAAACATGTCGTTCGGACATTCCGGACAAACACGTGGAGGCTTCGGCATGGAAATGCTTCTTACCGTCATAGTCACCTGGCTCTCGATAAATTTTGCACTGCCGGCAACGTACGAGCATCCACAGGTAAAATTCTCTGATCGTGTGCAGATGCTTGCGGTTCGTATTGCCGCGCTGCCAGACAAAGAGGCACGACAAGCCGCAGCCCAGGGTCTCTTTGACGGGCATAATTTTCATGCTCTCTACGATGACGCGAGCAATACCATTCATCTCAGCGAAAAGTGGTCTGCAACATCGCCGGCAGATGTATCTGTTCTTGTCCACGAGATGGTGCATCATCTGCAGAGCGCGGGCGGCATCATCGATGAGTGTGCCGAAGCACGCGAGCGCCTGGCCTACCGGGCGCAGGCGCGGTGGCTTGAACTCCTGGGCACTACACTCGAGGCTGAATTCAAGGTCGACCCGATGACCGTCTTCGTAAGGACCAACTGCTGGTATTGAGCTGCCTAAGGTCAAGCTGTCAGAACACTTGAAATACTGTTAGAAACGAGGTTGATGAAACATGCAGATAGCGGGGACCGCAAGCGCCAACAGTTTAGAAAGACTTCAAGTGTTCTGACCCTTGATCTGATCCATAATAACAATAATCGAATGGATGAGGCGGTCCACATGAAGATCCTGGTTGTCGACGATCACACTCTGATCCGTGAGGCATTGTATGGTGTCATGAGAGAACTCAGGGATGACACCACAATCATTGAGGCGCCGGACTCACTCCGGGCAATGCGTTGTATAGAAGAGAATCCGGACCTCGAACTTATCGTTCTCGATCTCTACCTGCCGGATGGCAGCGGATTCGATCTTCTCGCCGAACTGCGCCAACGCGCCCCCACAATCGCTGTTGTGGTCCTCTCGGCCAGCAACGACCGCGATGACATCGTCCGGGCACTTGACTTGGGCGCGCTGGGGTTCATCCCCAAGTCGACCCAACACGAGGTCATGGTGAGCGCCTTCAAATTGATCTTCTCCGGCGGTATATACCTGCCGCAGGAGATTATCGGCCGGTCGCACTCTCAGCCAGCTACCCAGCCGAAGCCGGCACGGCTGCCCTCAGCCGTCGAACTCGGCCTCACAGAGCGACAGAGGGAAGTGCTCGGGCTGATGATGCAGGGCAAGAGCAACAAGATGATCGGCCGCGTACTCGAGATCGCCGAACCGACGGTGAAGAATCACGTTACGGCCGTCATGAAAGCACTTAAGGCAAGCAACCGCACGGAGACAGTGATCGCGGCCACAGCTTTGGGATTGGGAACGAGAAAAGACGCGGAATAGACTGCCCAACGCATACCAGGAAATGTGACTGCCCTAAGAAGAGCTGTTCTGTTGATCGCTGGGTCTCAACAATTGGTTTAGCATCGATCTGAGCCGCATGGGAGAGACCGGCTTGTGCAAGAGATGAAAGCCGTGCCTGCGCGCATCGCCGAGCACTTCCGGTGCGGTATCACCGCTAATCAGGAAAGCGGGGATCACTGCACCCAGTTCGTCACAAATACCCTTGATGGCTTCAATACCTCTCTTTCCTGTGGCCAGCCGATAATCTGAAATGATGAGGTCCGGCTTAAGTCTCTGTGTTGCCAGTTTTGCCATCGCCCGCTGCGGGGATTCGGCGGTGATGACAGCACTGCCCCAGCTTCGAAGGATTCCGTCCATACCGTCAAGCACCATCGCATCGTCATCGATCACAACAATGAGTTTTCCGCGAACCGGGTCAGTAATCGTGGCAAACGGCACCGAAGCCTCGATTGCACCGGTCCTGGCAGCGGCAAGTGGAACGGTGATAGAAAAACGCGATCCCCTGCCGACCAGGGAATTCACCTCAATGGGATGGTGGAGCAGACGACTCAACCGATCCACAATCGACAGCCCGAGACCAAGCCCATCGCGGTGCTCGGGCTGTGGAGCAGCCAACTGAACAAACTCGCCAAAAATCCTCTGCTGCTGATCCGGCGAAATGCCGGTGCCGCTGTCGCAGACATCGATGCGCAGCTGATTCGCGCGCCGGCGGCAGCCGACCACGATGCCTCCGTGCGTGGTGAAACGCGTGGCATTGGAGAGCAGATTCAATAGGATTCGTTCGAGCAGAATGGAGTCGCTGCGAACCCATGCGCTGCTCGGCACTACCCGCAGGCGCAGCCCCCTTTCCAGGGCGCTTCCTGCGAAAGTCGTTTCCATATACGAGAGCAGCGGTCCGATCGGAAATTCACTTACCTTCGGTACAAGCAGCCCGGCATCCAGTTTGGTCATGTCAAGAAGCGATTGAAAAAGGTTGTTTATCGAACTGACGGCGATATTGATTTGGGCCACAAGCCGGTCCTGTTCTGTGGGATCGACCTCTTTACTCAGTTGGGCCGCAAAGAGAGTCAGAGCATGCAGCGGCTGGCGCAGATCGTGACTCGCAGACGCCAGAAAGCGCGTCTTGTACTTGTTTGCTCTTTCGAAGCTGTCGCGCTCCAGGGTGTTGCGGCGGAAGATCTCCAGCGCCCGGCCCATCTCCCCGATCTCATCGGACCCTTCCACCTCGACAGGTGCATCAAGGCGGCCGCCGGCGATGGTAAGCATGGACTGGCTGAGTTCGGTCAGGCGGCGGACTATGTTTCCGCCAACATAGCGCCATACGATCAGAATCGAGGTCAGCAGACTAAGCGCGACGACGGCGACAAGGGCATGGGTACTCAGACGCTGAACGGCCGATGCATCACGGATCGCCCCACTGATCTCCCGCTTGGCTGCGCTTCCCAGCTGGTCTACGGCGGTTGTAAGTTGCAGCGACAGGCTGCCGATCTCTTTGAGTAACTTTTCACCCTCATTCACCAGCACAAGTTCCTGCTTACGAACCGCCACTATTGCATCTGGTCCTGCGGCATAATCCTGTAACTTTTTCGTCTGCTCCTGCAACAGTGTAAACAGACTGGGATCGAGCCCGGCCATCGTCGTGTCCAGATCCCTAAATGCCAGGCTGAGCTGGAAGGCGAGAATCGTCAGACGTTGAACTTGTTCCGTGGTGGAAGCCTCGGTCAGCCTGTCCGCAACGACGGCGATCTGTTCCTGGGCGGTTTGCATACGCTGTTGCAGCTCGATCGACGACGCCAACCGGTCGGGCGGATCGTTGGGACCGGCCTGAACTATCTTCTGTGCTTCAACGAGATTGCTGATCTGGCTGCCCACCACCTGCAACCAGGGCGCGAGCAACCGACGTATTTCGCTGCTGGTTTGGAGGAGATCAGCCCGCAGGACTCTGATGCGCTCGTTGGTTAGCAGTAGACTCGCAACCAACCCCTCAAGTGCACCAAGATTAACTGTGAGGGATACTACATTTTCCTTGATTTGCCGAAGATGCAACAACTCCTCACCATCGGCGCTCAACTCTGCGAGCTTGGCATTCAGGCGCTCGACTTCCGCTGCGAGTTCGGCCTTGACCTGGTCGCTTTCTGATCGGTCGTTGGCTGCCAGCAGGGCCGGTGCCGCAGCAATGATGCGTTCGGCCGAGCGTGACAGCTCAATTGCCGAAAGGGTGTGCGGAACAGTTGCTTCAATGATATCGAGACGGCCGCCAACTTCACGGAATGCGTAAACTCCAACCACCGCGGCCAATACGCCGAATGCAGCAATCCCAAAGAAGGCAAGCAACAGCCGGCCGCCAACGCCGAGCCGCCATGTCCGCTTTTTTCGGCTCTCGTTCTCTTTGGATATCAATTTGGTTGCCATCCGACGCATCCCTATCCGTATTGGCGTGTTGAGCTAGAATAATTCCAGACGCACTGTTGAGGCAAAAGGGAGGAGTGTCAATGAGACGGAGAGATTTTCTGGCTGGTGCCGGAGCGGCGGGAGCAGGCTTTAGCTTTCCAAAGCCTGCAATCCCACAAAATGCCCGACAGCTGACGATGGTGACAGATTGGCCCGAAGGTACGGGCATGCTGACCAGTGCCCGGCGATTGGCCGAGACGATCGCTGAAGCCTCACAGGGACGCATCAGGATTCAAGTAACATCCTCGGGCGCCCTGGTACGTCCATTCGAAACGTTTGACGCCGTGCAATCCGGAGTCGCTGATATGTTTCACTCGCACATAGGCTATTTTGAAAAGAGGTCTCGGGCATTTCATTTCTTCTCCGGTGTGCCATTTGGCCTTTCCGCAAACGAGCTCTTCTCGTGGATTCGGTTCGGAGGCGGTCAGGAAGTCTGGGACGCCTTGAGCGGTCAATTCAATATAAAGCCCCTGCTCTGCTCCAGCACAGGCGCGCAGATGGGCGGCTGGTTCACACACGCAATCACCTCGCCGGAAGATTTCAGGGGACTACGCTACCGCATGGCAGAACCCGGCGCTGAAGTCCTGCGTCGGCTGGGAGCAATCGTGGTGGTCATTCCGGGAGCCGATATTGTCCTGTCGTTACAGTCCGGCGCCATCGATGCCTGTGAATGGATAGGACCCTGGATGGATATGAAAATGGGCCTGCACAAGGCGGCTGTTTATTACTACTATCCGGCTTGGCAGGAGCCAGGGACCGCACTGGCACTCGGCATCAACAAAAATGTATGGGAGGGCCTTGACCAGGGTGACCGGCAGCTCATCGAGATGGCTGCCGCGAGTGAGTACACCGTTTCACTTGCGGAATTCAACACCAACAATGCCCGGGCGCTGCGTGAGCTGAGGGCGGAGGGCGCAGTGAAGATTCAAAGGTTCGACGACTCTGTACTGAAGCAGCTTCGAAAGATCAGCATGGATGTCCTGGCCGAAATGGGGTCTGGAGATGAAATATCCAAAAGGATTTTCACGAGCTATCAAAACTTCCGTGCGTTGATCGGTGATTGGACCGGCATTTCTGAAAGGGCCTACTTCGGATAGCGGAATAGTCAAGAACCATAAAATAAAGGCCTGATCCCTATGCTTCATGCTTCACCGATGTTGTTTTTGGTGCGATGAAACCGTTCCTGTAGCATCGGCGACCTGCGTTGGGTACTTTGCCTGCAACGCGCGCCAGTTCAAGGCCTGCCCGCCGGGGTTAATACAGGTCCGTGGATTCGGAACCTTGCCAGGTACCGGATCGCGGCAGATCCAGCGAATTACATCCGGGAACTCTTGTTTCACTTCCTTTATCGCCGCGTTGCACTCGCCGGAGCGCTGGTCCATGGGATCGATGCTGCCAGACAAGAAGAGTTCATCGAGCAGGCAGAGATACTGCTTTTTGCTGAGTTTGTGCTGTGGTCCTGTCTTTTCGACTGTGTACGGATTGCTTACCCTGACGTGACCCGGCATCAGCCAGTGTGTGCCGAGACCCCCGCGCGTACGCAAGACCATCGGCATGTTCATGTAGAACGTCTCCAGCGTCGTGGTGTCTGCATCCTCGGTGTTTATCTTGCCCTTGATCTGCGACTGCAACTCCTGAATGAGACCGTTGGCGAGCATCTTCTTGGCACCACCGAAAGCGGCATCGAGGCCCGTGTCACCGCCATAGTCGTAGGTGTCAGCCGAAGCCTCGGCTACCACCAGGTAGATCGGCGGTACCTTGCGACCTGCCTGTGTGAGCTTCTCCACGGCATCTCGCAGGATATAAAGCGCCGTCACCACGCCCCGATTGTCGGTGGCACCACCGTCGGTGACGTAATAGCGGCGCGCACCATTTTTTGAATGAACGTCAATCGGAGCGTTGAAAAACACCGGCGGGAAATTCGCGTTGAGCGCGCCGGCCTGCATCAGCTGAATCTGTTTATTGTCCTGCAACGGCGTCACAGGAAAGTGGATGTCGTCCGCCAGCGGGCTCTTCGAACTCGGAAACATACCGACATCGGCAAGATTGGTCAGGATCAGCCGGCCTCCCTGGTGCACGGTATACGGCGGTACCTCTTCACGTGGCAGCTCGTCGATGGCATTGTCCCCGGCGTCATCGAACAGATTGCGCGTCAGCTCGGTGTCCTGCCAGGGATGCCCGACGATGGTGGTATTGAGCACAAAGCCGATCGGGCTTTCCGCTACCTTGTCATTATCCGCACCGCTGCCCAGACGGCGCTGGAAGCTCTCCGCCAGCAGCACACCTGTGCGGGTGCGCCAGTACAGGCGCGGTTCCAGAACGCCTTCCAGTACGTCCTGGATGAACGGGTCGGCCATGTGACTGCCGAAGCGCGCCCATTCTTCACCCTTCGCATCCCCACGGGCCAGCGCCGGATAATGGGCAGCCAGATACGCCAATGCGACCCCGCCACCGGATACGCCGCTGACCAGCACCACGTCGTCCAGCGCGCCGATACGCTTCAGACCCCTGAGCACCGCTTGCGTGTACAGCGCCGCGCGGGTGCCTCCGCCGGATGCGGCAACGATGATGGCCGGACCAGGCTGTCCGCCACTTTGGGAATTGCCGCGTGCTGCCAGCGCCTCGACCAGGTCATAGGAGATCGCGGGCGGGGGGGGTGTATCGTCCACACGCAGATTGGCATCGTCGTAGGCGCCGCCCAACCAGCCTGTGGCCATGAAGGCGAGTACCAGCATGCCCACTGCGAACAAATTCATAAGGCCGCGGTACAAACGGATCCGCCGGCGCAGGCTGCGAAAACCCTCAATCAGCACCGGATTCGGCTGGGTCGCCTCACTCGAATCGTCGTCACCGGCGAGTTTCTTGAACAGGTCGACCGGACTCCAGACCTGGTAAACACTGGTCAACATCCCTTCTCCGCTACGGATGTCACCGACCACCGCGAACGCCGAAGCCCCGTGCTTTTGCAGGTCTCGATGCCTGGCCAGCACATCGATATGCTTGTCTGTCGTGGTCGCGCCGATGGTGCAGTAATAATTATTGATCGAATAGCCCGTATCTTCGCTGCCGTCGTCGGAACGAGGCTGGGTATCGGCTGCCTCTTTCAGGAGCAGGAACAGGTGATGCTGCAGCGAGTGATTCAACCAGATGTTGTACAGCCAGAACGCCGCATAGAGCATGATGATGATAAATGTCACCGCTCCGAACGGCGCCACGTCCAGGATGCTGGCCACGTAGTGGATATCGAGCAGCCGCGCGACCCCCAAGCCAATGACCACTACGGACAGTAAGAGAGGCAGACCCTCGAAAAAGAACCGGGTCATGACAAACAGGATGCGGTCCCAACGCATGGTGATACCACCCGTATAGACTACGGCATAGGAGAGCAACAAACCAACACTCCAGAACAACTGCACCAGGTCGTAGGGCGCGATCAGGATGAGCAACGCTGGCGGCAACAACAGGTGCAACGGGTATCTCATCGGATTGATGAGCAATGCATAAAGTATCCGTGGCGCAGACAGCTCCGGCAGTGTCGGCGCCCCCGAAAACAGCTCGACCGTTGCGAGTCGTCCACCGAGCTGTCTGACAAAACTTTCCCCCGACTCCTCCGGAGAGCGTTTAAGATGCCGCGGCACATAATCGCGTCTGCGGAACTCGGGGAACATTTCATCGGCCAGTTCGCGCACTGCAAGCAACGGCAGCGACAGGATCAATACAGCGATGAGGTAGACGTTCACATACGGCAGGTTGTAAGCCTCGCGAATGACGGGTTCACCAAACGGGTGTCCGCTGAGCAGCACCATGGCAAGCAGCAGCAAGGCGAAAAAGAAGAAAGGGACACGGTGATAATTTGGCCTGGTGACGTCGAGCCATTTGCGGGGCCACCTGCCCCACAACACGGCAACAACCACCAGTACCGCAAATACCAGTTGCAGCCAAGCCACCAGCCGGAACTCGCCGCTACCACACACACCCGCCACATCGAGCCCGGCCAGGTAGTACCTTGTAAGGTAGAGCGGAACACCAAAAAGAAGCACCACGAACATGAGCAAAATAACGCTCAGGATCGTCTTGCGACACCTCTCAATATTCGTTTTCAGGAACAGGGCGGCGTAGCGATGGATGACATCACCAAGTACCTTGTAGATATGCAGGCCGGGCAACAAGATCGCCGCAACGAATGCCAGCAGCGCCATGCCGGCAAGGACGCTCGCAGGCAGGCCAGTGGAGCACATGGCGTCCAGAGTGGGGCCATATATACCGAATACCGCCACCACTGCGAGTATGGTCGCACCAGGTGCGGTTGTTCGCCCGATACGCACCGGTGCGACACTTTCCTTTCGGGAACCCTGTCGCGACTGACTACTGTTGACTTTGAACTCCAGGAACCGGAACAGGCGATCGATTACGTAGGGAATGTCGTGAAAGAACAGCTCCTTCAGAAACCGGAGAGGCGCCTTGAAAATGTACCCAAGGCAGCCGGTGCGATTGTCATCTTGTTCCGCCATCGTCCCTCTCCAAGAAAAATCGGTTTTACACAATATTCCGGCACGGCCTGGCCGACATCATTGCCGCGCATGAGCATCTGTTCAGGACACACCATCCCGGAGGGAAGCAAGCAGGCGAAAGCGCGGGCAACCCCAATCTCCGAACGGCCCTATTGAAAGTCACCTTTTTCCGTCTTGCTGCATCCCCTTTGGCACTGATTTTGAGCCCAACGGCTAATTTAAGTCTTGTTTAAGCATCGTTCCACATAATGCTGTAATTCCCTGGGCAGGGAATTACAGCCATGACCGTTTGAAAAGGTGCACAAGCATGAATGTTATCCGAACACCAATCCATTTAAAGAGACCTTTGAAAAGGGATCGGTCCTGTTCCGGTAATTTCGCACAAAAGGCGTTCTCAGCCAATTACACCACTCCGGTCGGATGCGATTCCGGATCTGGGAATAGAAATTCATACGAATCTCTATCAATTGTTTGCTGCCATAAATTGAGCCTGACAAATTAGATTGTCGGCATAGGATGAAAAAAGACAATGAAAAAAAAGTTTTACGCTTTAATTGGTGCCGTGATCCTGTTCGGACTGATCCAATTGGTTCCCTTCGGGCATGACCATACCAATCCGCCTATTATATCCGAACCGAAGTGGTCCAGTCCCCAAGCACGTGCACTGGTAAAAAAACACTGTTTCCAGTGCCATAGCAACGAAACAGAATGGACGTGGTACAGCAATATAGCACCAGCCTCCTGGCTGATTGCCATGGACGTCATCGAAGCCCGTGAGCATTTCAATTTTTCCGATTGGAAAACCAGCAATGAAGATTTGGATGAATTGAAGGAAGAAATAGAAACGGACGAAATGCCGCCAATTCAGTATTGGATATTCCATCCTGATTCAAAGCTGAATGAGCAGCAAAAACAGGAGCTGATACAGGCACTGGAGTCATCTATCTGAAAAAAAGGTGACGGAGGAAATTAATTTTAATCCCTCCGTCACCTTTTTCCCGTCACCTTTTTCCACGTCTCTCAGAGATAAGTAAACTGTCCCCATGTTTCACTGAAGGTGAACGAATCCATGACCAAGTATCTTTGGCCCTTGTTAACTGCTGCAATCGTATCCGGATGAATGGTCCCACATGCGTACTGCTGAGCCTACTGCACTTTCATCTATGCATACGATTGTCGTTGTTCCGGTATAGCCTCACCCTTTGATACTGGGTCCAGCCATCTTGGAGGCTTTGGGTGATGTTCCATGGATTTATGGCTACCCGTCGGAAGTTCCTTTCTCACTTGAGTTGTCCCAATCAAAGCCGCTTTAAAACAACAGAGCTTCTCAATTGATACTATCCGAAGAGCGCTTTCCAAGATATCTGTCAAACCAAGCTATGGCCTCATTGGCTACCTCAGTCAACCACGGATCCTTATAAACATCGAAGTGTTTTATTGGATGCACGATTAACTCTTTCGGAGATCCTGCACGTTTGTAAGACGCCTTTACCGTATCCAGCGGAATCAGGCTATCCTTTTCAGCCGCTATGACCAACAAAGCAGTGGGTGACATGAGGTGAATCAAACTTACCGGGTCGAACTCCCGCACCTTCTCCAGTGACTCCAGAGTGACTTCGTTACGCCAGTTCGGCCCTTCCGACTTCAACTCCATATATGCATCATAGGTATCCGCACCGGGCAGGACACAGGGCTCTCCCTCCGGGGCAACCACTTTCATGTACTTGATCGATCCTGTTCTATACCTTTCGATGCGGTCTTTAAGAAGAAATGCAGCAACGCTGTCCCATCTTGCCGGGTCCATTGAACGTCGAAATTCCGGATTGGTGAGTGACGGGACTTGTGCAACTACAGCCTTGACCCGTTTATCGAACGTTCCGGTATAGGCGGCCAGTCCACCGCTGAAAGATGTCCCCCATACACCGATGCGGTCTGCATCCACATTGGGTTGTTGGCATACCCAGGTAATGGCGTTTCTGTAATCCTCCACCATTTCCAAAGGGAACAACTGACAGCGTGGTTCGCCATCGCTGCTCCCGAAGTAGCGATAATCGAATAACAATACGCCAAAACCCGCTTCCACAAATCGCTCTGCAAAGCCGGGAAGTGCCTGCTCTTTTACGGCACTGAATCCATGTGCCATGACAATCATGGGCACCTTCTGACCGGCATCGATATCGTCAGGTAAATACAACCAGCCCCGGCACAACAATCCCTTTGATTCAAAGACTATGTCTTTACGCATTTTTATCTCTCCAGTGAGACTTGCTGTGTCCCTTCCAGTGATTCTGCCACAGGAATGTATCCGATGTTTCGGTACTCATCCACGTCCATCCTGTTGCCATCGTATTTGTGCATGATGCAGTTGGCGCAATTACTGTACCCGTGGAACTGCAGATGATGGCGTCGGGTAGGCAAATTCGGTGCTCACACCGTATTTTAACGGCAAGGTCAGTTTAGTTTAGCCCTCGACATGGGGCAGGCTACTGGGTGACCCCTTGAGCAGTCTCCACCTCCTTTAATACATCACTTTAATTCCGGGTTTTCCGGACGCCCACCTTCGCGGGCATATCGATATTTGGAGTTCTACCTATTTTGAGAAAGGTTCCAGTTGTATGAGTGGAAAATGTGCTTTGACACCGTTGGTATCTTCTATACTTGAAACAGCTGACTGGCACAGCCTGCGTTTCTTGAGGAACCCGGTGCCGGCGGGCTCCATCCATGTTCGAGGAATCTCCTATGTGTACCGCCTTGATTTGCAGAACCTGCAACATTGCGCTGATATGCGCACTAAGTACATCCACTGCACTGCTGGCTGAAGGTATGCCGCCGTTGCCAGATGATGCCCAGATCGCCAGCGCGATGAGCGCCGCACCCCCACAAGTCAGCATGAACGCAACAATTGTTGAAATGAAGCCGGATGGCAGCATGCGCACCATCCGGCAGGGAAACAACGGTTTTACCTGCATGGCAGACAATCCTGAAACACCCGGACCGGACCCCATGTGCATGGATGCCAACGCAATGGAGTGGGCGCATGCATGGGCCACCCATACATCACCGCCCGCCGGCAAGACCGGATTCATGTACATGTTGGCAGGTGGCACGGATGCCAGCAACACCGATCCCTACGCAACCCGTCCGGATGCCAACAACCACTGGATCAGCACCGGCCCACATGTGATGGTGGTTGGCACGGAAGCATCGTTTTATAACCAGTACCCGAAAGGCGCCGATCCGAATACTCACATGCCCTACGTGATGTGGGCAGGCACCCCGTACCAGCACTTGATGGCACCGGTGCAATAGGAGTTTTTAGGGGCAGAGTAAAAACCGATCAGTGCGGGATTGCATTAAACTGTCCTCTGATTTGTTGGATGAAAAGGTGGTGCCGAAATTGGAACGAGAGGAATCAAACTAATAATAACCCTGCTCCCGTTGATGTCGGACTGCCAGTATCAATTGCACCACCCTCTGTTAACCCGTTAGTTGCATAAAAAATGCGTCAAAAACTACGCGAACCCATTTATCTACGCGCTGTGCTGGACGTCATACGCTTGTAGCTGGAGTTCACCAATAGTGCGATCCAGAAAATACCAAAAAATGATGCGACAAAATGGCGTTCAGCAATAAAAAAACGATCCCTGAGTTGGTAAAATTGGAGGCACCACACCAAACCAATGAACCAACGGAGACCGTTTGGATGAAGTGTAGCAAAGCCAGCGTTCATCGCAAAACACATCGCATTCCCGAGATTCGATTCGAAGACCAACGCCTGAGCTCTTTTGCCGGTCTGGTCCTGTTTCAAGCGTTGTTCAATCGGCTCGGATTGAAAGAACAACTCACGGGCTGTTTCCGGCATCTGAAGGTCAGCCCAATCTTTGGTCATGGTCTCACCGTACTGCTGCTGATCGTCCATCTTCTGCTGGGATACCGGCGACTTCAGGATATGCGTTACTACAAGGATGACCCCATGGTGCGCCGTCTGTTGGGAATCGCTCGTCTGCCGGATGTCGCGACGGTCAGCCGTACGCTGGCGGGGATGGACAGCCGCAGCGTGGACAAGCTGCGCCGACTCAACAGGCAACAGGTTCTGCAACGCCTTGATGATCTTGGCCTGGCACGGATTACCTTGGATTTCGACGGCTCGGTACTCGCCACCGGTCGTTTCGCCGAAGGCACGGCGGTGGGTTTCAACCGCAAGAAGAAGGGGCAACGCAGCTACTATCCGCTGTTCTGCACATTGGCGCAGACCGGCCAAGTATTCGATGTTTGGCATCGTCCCGGTAATGTGCATGACTCCAACGGCGCCCAGGCATTCATCCTGGAATGTGTCCAGGAAATACGCGCTGTTCTGCCCAGGGCCAAAATTGAAGTACGGATGGATAGCGCCTTCTTCTCGGATGCCATCATCGGCATGCTCAATGCCGAAGGCGTTGAATTCAGCATCAGTGTGCCCTTTGAGCGTTTCACCGAACTCAAGGGCATGATAGAACGGCGGAAACGCTGGCATCGCTTGGGTGATCGATGTGATTTTTTCGAGCACCGCTGGAAACCTAAAAAATGGCACACAAAACAGCGTTTTCTCTTTATCCGTACCGGAAACCGGAAACAGTATAAGGAACCGATTCAACTGGATCTGTTCATCCCCTATGAATACGGCCACGACTTCAAGGTGATCATCACCAATAAGCGTCTCAGTGCCAGAAAAGTGTTGCGCTATCACAACGGCCGCGGTGCCCAGGAGGGTATTTTCGCTGAGTTGAAGTCGCAGACCCAGATGGACTATGTTCCGACCCGAAGACAAGCGGGGAATCAGGTGTTTGTACTGGCAGCGATGTTGGTGCATAACCTCAACCGGGAAATGCAGATGCTCACCAACGAACAGCAATGCGCTACCACTGAACGACGTGCACCGCTGTGGCACTTTACACGGCTCGGCACTCTGCGGCGTCAACTGATTCAGCGAGCCGGACGGCTGACCAGGCCTCAAGGGACCTTGACTTTGACGATGAGCGTTAATCCAGCTGTCAAATCCGAGTTGTTGCATTATTTGGATGTGCTCAAACAAGTAGCTTGATTCCGTTTTCGTCAGAATTTATGCAATGAATGGGTTGATTCCGTTTTCGTCAGAATTTATGCAATGAATGGGTTAACCTACCAGTTGCATAAAATTGGGGCATGTAATCATTTTCGCCCTACGAAAAAAAGCGTTATCGGTACCAGCGAACCCGTGGCTCAAATTCACTCCCTGTGATGTTGAGTCACTGGTGATTTGTAGCCTGGATGATTTTTTGCAACATTCAGGTTAATGCACCCGAAAATGGTAATAGTTTTCAGGGCTGACACTCGTGCTGTCACAGGCATCCCTAGCCGCTGGAACGAGACAAAAAGCCCACGGGGTGCATGCAACACGCGGAGCGAGATCGAAACAGGCACGCACACTCCACCGGTAACTGCGACCGGGCTCGAGAGCTTCCTCAACCTGATGGGTGGTACCGGTGATTGCATAACGCTCATAAGTCGGAGTGTCCAACTGCTGCCTGGGAACCGACCAGATTCTCAAGTCGTACAGGATATTGCTGGCCCGAGAACCGGTCTTTGCCTGAAACTTAATCTGTTGTTGTTCGTTGGGGAACGGCCTCCATGCCAGCTGCGGCTTGGTACTGACAGTGGGCCAGCCCTGGGTTATGTGCGGAAAATAATTGATCTCAAGCGCAGGGTTGACCGGACAGATCCAACAGCACCCGTAGGTCTCACTGCCGGGAAATGTCCAGGATCCCGAATCGATCGGAAGGTCGTAGGATAGGAACAGACCATTCACGATATCTTCCGCCAGCTTGTCGATGTAACCGTTCACCTCAACTGACAACATTTCCGCGTCTACGCTCACCCATTCAGAATAGCGCCTCACCTTACCAAAAGAATGAAACCTGCGGTGGTACATCTCGGATTGGCTGATGGTATCTGTAATCCTGGCCGAGACCTCGATATACAGGCCCAGAAGCGGATCATCGCCCTTGTCTCCAACGAAACCAAACCTGTCAATTTTCAGCGTCAGCGCCTGGTCGTAGCCCTGCTGTTTCAGCGAACCCAACGCTTCCGTGTTCAATTCCTCTGGCTCACCCTGTGTGGAGACCAGATCGACGCTCAACCCAGCGATCTTGCGGCTCTGTGCCAGCACCCTTTGCGGCAGGTCAATATGCGCCGCAAACTCGCCCAGGTTGTTTCTGAAGAGATCCTCGATAGCTGCAGTAGTATTGGCGGAAGGTGCTTCCATACCACCCTGAATCGCACCGATAGTGCCACCTACGACTACCGCAACGGCCAGGTACAACAACAGCGCAGCTGCACAAAACTCACCCGAACAATTTCCTGGATTTACACTCCCGAAAAAGGACGCTATCCCCCGCCCTGCTCCTTTCAATGCCCCCAGCGGCTTGTTCCCGGCATACAGATTAAGTGACAGAGATGCATTGTCAGGATCATCAAGCAATGCAATGCGCTCGTTCACAAGCCTGTCATGCAGATCCAACGAGGGGGGCCTGGTCACACAACCCGCCTGAACGATAACGAGCGCGAGTATAAGGCAGGCCACAATCAATCGCGTTGCGACACTTTGTCTGTTCATCAGCGATTCCGAAGGATTCGAGGAGTCATAACATTTAAAATCGGTGAGATACTGTCATGCCAACTTGAACAGCCTATACCTCTCTGCTAAAGCTTCACGATCTGGTTTGTCCTCCTGCCTTCGCGGCAGGCTGATTCGAAGTCCATGCATCTCCTGCAACCCATGCTTCAACATTGGCCCATCGGTTTCGTGGAGTATGTCTAAGCGAATTTCAGTGATGAAATCCGGACTGATGCCAAGAATATTCTGATCAAAAGCTGCATGGTGAAGCTTACATAAAGACAAACCATTGCTGACCAAGGGCTCTCCTGCTTCTTCAGAATCAGGAATGATATGGGCGGCATCCAAAAGAGAATCATGTTTCAGACTGCATAAAGCACACGAATGCCGGTAAGCATGAAGCACTTTTTCTCTGAAAGTCCTTTGGTGCAGCCTTATTAAAACTGCAGCTGTAGCATATCTACGTCGGATTGCAGCAACATCATCCTTTATTGGAGGATGCTCAGATGTATCTATTTTTCGTTTTTCGTCGACTGCCACAGTGAACGTCAGAGCGCTTGGATTGTCACTCACGATAAATACAGGCCAAGCTGCAACGTAGCGTCCTTTGGCTATTCCGTGTAAATAAACCAGGGAAATGCTTCGACTCATTACATCTCTGAGCCCTACGTTGTCTCGGTGCTTAGGATCTATGCCTCTGTACTTGTAATGAAGAAATCCGTCTAAGGAGAATGAATCACTGTAAGGACTGTTCGGAGATGTAGTTATTGAGAGCGGAAAATCGAGAATTTTTGGCTTGAATATTCCTTGTGGCCCGAGGAGTGGCACTCTGACTCCTTCGAATCCGAAACCTTCATGTAACTCCCAATAGGGCAACACATCACCATGCTCGATCGTTAGCTTCTCAAGAAATTCGAAAGCACGCTGCCTTACTCTTTGATCGATATCATTTGGCATGGCTTTGGTTTCATATATTTCTACTATCGCAGAATCCAAATTTTCGGGTCTGACGGAAAATTAAACCATTACTTTCAAGTAGTATCATCAAATACTTTGAAACCTCACTAATTTTAACCGTCACGAAAATCGTAGCGACCCCAAATCCCACCACCGCCATTTCTATCCCGTCGGTTTACGTGGATAATTCTCCCATGCACATTTCTAACTCGCTGAAAACTCAGCGCAACAATCGGGTAACCCCTTGAGTCACCATCCCAGGAAAAGGTTCGGCCAAAAGTGTTGCCCTGAGCGGTTTTTCTGCGGATTGCGCGGAGTAAGAGAGGCGGCGTTGGTGGCTGCCGACGATTTCGTTGACTGATTTTTATGCGTTGATGACGTCAACAAAATAGACTATGGCCATGACCATGGTCACATTTGATCCTTAAAGTATCGGAGACTTCGCAATGAAGAACATTCAAGCCTCAGAGTTCAAAGCCAAGTGCCTCAAAATCATGGATGAGGTAGCAAAGACGGGGGAGGAAGTCGTCATTACGAAGAATGGCAAAGCAATAAGCAAGCTGGTGCCTTACAAAGAGAAGATGTCGAACCTGTTCGGAATCCACGCCGGTCAGCTGTCGATTCAATGGTTCTGATGGATCGCCGACGAGCAGATGACGAAGGCCTCGTCGATCAAATAGATTCAGCTGAAGCAGGCGAAGGATCTGCTGAAAACTTTTCTCGATCTGGCTGGCAAACTTGAGATAAGCGAGCAATAGATCGACACAGATGGCAATCCAGATCTGAGTCATGACCGCATTCTTGGAGGTTCCCAGAAAGCTCTTGATCTTCAGATTCTGCTTGATCAATTTGAAGAACAGTTCGATCTGCCATCGTGCTTTGTAGATCTCAGCAATGGTGCTGGCAGCAAGATCAAAGTTGTTGGTCAGAAAGTAATACTGGATGCCGGTTGCAGCATCTTTAAAGCCGATACGGCGTAACGCTATTGGTCAGTTGCCGGCCTTGGTGCCGGTAAAACGAATGGTTTGGTCGCTGGTCAGACCTTTGGATTTAATGATGTGTCGACGTTCGGTAACACGGTAGCGGGCATTTTTGCGCAGCCGGGTCACGAAGAATACACCTTTTGAATTCAACTGGTTATACCAAGTGTAGTCGTTATAGCCACAGTCCAAGACCACAATACTGGCTTTGGGCAGCTGTAACGATCTGGCGGCAGTGATGTCATGACTCTTACCATCGGTGATGGTCATGAATGCGGGAAGCAAACCATCGTGATCCAGGCCGACGTGAAATTTAACCGCTCCCTTGGTGGTGCGAAACCTGACCCAGGGAAACACGCTCAGACACAGATCGATGGTGGATACGTCGAGTGAATAGAGCTTGTTCTTGAACCGGAAACCATGTCGAGGAGTATTGGATCGTATTTTGTTAAGCGAAATTCGGAAGGTTAGTCGTGAGTTATTATCCGTTCGTCCCGAGCTTGTCGAAGGATACGGCCATCCCCTCATTCAAATGAAATCGAAAGCAGCATCAACCCCGATAAAATTTTTCTGGACAGAATAAAAAAAACACATAAAAATCTGAGTCAAATAACTCCAACAACTTCAGCTCGTAAGCGGCTCTGAGGTTTTCCCCTGCTTCAGAGATGAAGATGACGGTGATCATGGAAGCGATGCGCCCTGCATCGGTTGTTTGCTGCCTTAATTAAATTGAAAAAGCGGGTGATTAGCGGGTGCCCGCCGCGAGGTAAGATAAGCATGGATACTGTAATCCCATGGTCTTTTGTTGATTCATCACACTTAAGAATACGAAGCCGGAGATTTCGATCTGCTGGCAGGGGTATGCCGTATACACTGATCTGCAAACCCCCGGCCAGATCCAATCATAAGCGACTGCTCTGGCTGCTCTTCCCTGTAACCTGTCTATTTTCACTACCGATTTCAGCTGGAGAGATTCAGCTGGCCAGCAACGCCCAGGTGCTGGCGCTCTTTGGGCAGGTGACTAGTACCCAGACGCCCGAGTTGATAGCCAGGGAGGATGGCGGCACCCGTATCGAATGGCGCGGTAGCATCACCAACGATTTCTATAATGTCCGTGCCAAGGGTGGGTCGCTGGTCAATCCAACTTCGGATGGCGACTTTCATCGTCTGCAGCTTGCCGCTGATCTGCGTGGCATAACTCCGGACAACCGGACCACCTATCTGCAGGTGACCGGCACGCACACCGACGACATGGCGCTGCAGAGCAATCAGAACATGGTCAACAGCTTTCAGACCGGCCACTTCTCTGATACCTATCAGGTTGCGTTCGGTGACGTCAACGCGGACTTCAGCACGCTCGGCACCCGTACCGGCATCCGCGGACTGTTCGGCGCGACCCGAGTTGGTGAACTCTCGGTGCTCAGCTTCATGGCGGGTACCATCGCCCCCACCTGGAATGCGGTCGCCGATAAGGATCAGCGCAGCGAATATCTGCGCAACGCCTTCTCGGCCAAGTTCGAGACGCCGCTCTCTTCGACCACCAGCGCCTACTTCACCGCGCAGGGTTTTGCCGATGACCCCTCGACTCTCTCCAGCGCGAACAAGAACCTGGCACCAGTCTCCGGCCGCACCGCCACGGCCGGCCTGAACTACCGGGAAGGGCGCCTTGCACTGGGCGCGGAGGTGGGCATATCGCACTGGTCACCGGACGGGCAGGACGATGAAACCACCCATGCCTTCATCGCGGACGGAAGCTGGACCGAAGAGAACTATACGATCAATTGGGGTCATCACGATTTCGGTACCTACTACACATCGCTGTCGGCCGAAGCCCAGCCCGGCATTATGGAGACCTACCTGGCCGGCAACTGGCGCACCTCCTCCTGGCTCCTGCTGCAGGGGGACCTGAGGCATTCCAGGAACAAAGCGGCGGACAGTTTCGGTTCGGTAACAGCGGTGACCACCAACAGCGCGACATTGATAGAAAACATCAGCTTCGGCGAGGGCTGGCCCGGTCTTGGACTGGCACTGTCGCAAAGCATCTCAGACGGCAAGAACGAGGATGGCAGCGACAATCGGCAGTTGGGCTACGGTACCAGCCTAAGCTATGGCGACCAGCAGTGGAATGGTTCACTCGGGTTCAATCGGAGCCGGCTCAGGAACGACGGATCACCGGCTTATGATGGCAGCACGGACACCTGGAGCGTGCAATTGGGGCGGTCGTTCATGGATAACCCTGCCAACCAGACCTGGCTGCTCAGTCTGGGCCTGAGCGCTTCGCTGCAGGATCAGGAACTCGACTCGGGAGACTCGACGCGGACCGAGCAGCTCGGCTTCACGCTGGCGGCCAGTAGGTCCGGATGGGGCACGCTCTCCGCCGGCTACAACATCGGCTGGATCGAACCGACCACCGGCGGTCCGGATCTGAAGAATCGTGGGTATTATCTGGAGGCGGCCCATCCGTTCAAAGGGGATAAGGGCAGCGTAAAGCTTTACCTGCAGAATGCGGACAATGCCTCTGGCGACAAGACACTCGAAAACGAAACCCAGACCGCCGGCATCCAGCTCGAGCTGGTCTTTTAATGAGGAAGCAGAGCATGAAGATGATGGCGATGATTCTGGCTGCAGGACTGGCTTTCTCGTCTGCCTGGGCCGACGACAATCTCCCCACTCTGGGGTCCGACAGCCACACGCCTTCGGCCGCTGCAGCAGCGCAGCTGAAGCAGGCTCCGATCGCGGATCTGGCCGAAGCGAAGAAAGCCCGTTCTGCACTGGATGAGCTGATCAGGGCCTATGAGACCGGCAACATCGCTTTTATCCAGTCGCGCCTGTCGCCGTCGATGATTGGTTACCAGCGCTTCCTGGATGGTGTTGGACGCGATTCCAATCTGATGAAGCAGATTCGGATCCATCTGTTCGACACCCAGGTGACGGCCGGACCGGATGTGGCGATGATCCAGACCGGCTGGGAGAAGCGTTTCATCTCCGTTGCCAGCTTCGCGCCGGAACTCTACAGCGGACGCAGCCTGTTCCTGCTGCACCGTGATCAGGGCGAGTGGAAGATTGCGAACATGTCCGGCGACAACCTGTTCGCCAGCCAATCCGGTGTGCTGGGCAAGATCACGCTGAGCGCGCCGTCGATTCCCGGCCCTTGCCCCTGCGCCACCATACTGACGGTGACCCTGCTCGATCCCGATATGGCCGGCCAGGGCAGCGCCATCGTCGAGGTGCTCTCGACCCAGGGCGAGCGCGAGACCCTGACGCTGATAGAGACCACACCGGGGCGCTTTACCAATACAACGGTGGATTTCGATATCGCCGGCGGCTTCGTGCCCGGCAACGGCGTCGTAGAGGGGACAGCCGGTTCGAGAATCCTGTTTACTTTCCGCAGTCTTGACCGGACACCCGGCAGCAACAGGCCGCCCAGTTACGTGCTGAAGACGCTGCGCGTCGGTCCGTAAATATAGGCCCGGGGACCAAAGGAGGCTCAAATGGTCGATTTGGATGGCAAACGAAAGGTTGGTTATCACAATAAAAAGGGTGGAACAGATATGCCGTCCGCCGTACACCGTGCCTCGGCGCCGTTAACAGGCACTCTGTTTGTTCTGATCGCTGGAGTGCTCAGCGCCCCTGCCTGGTCCTGGGATGCTGCGGTCACCGGACTCGCGGCGGTGGATCCTTCGGTGAAACTCTCCCCTTCCGATCTGGCCGGACTGGCAGCTGCCGCAAAGCAGACGTTCGACGAGGGAACCAGGCTGCGTTTGATCTGCAACTATGCCTATGTCGGTAGGGTTGAACAGCTTCCGCCCTGGCGTATCGAGTTCACCATCGATGGCAAATCTATCGGCAGCCGGAATGCCGAACTGCCAATGGTCCATTCAAAGCATGCAGTCTCCAAGGGTCCAACCTCGAGCAGTAGTTCGCATGCCACCTGGTATGCGCAATCTGAGTTTGCCGCACAACTCGAGTGGACCGCCTCGGGTGACGGACCGCGCAATCTGCAGTGCCTGCTCAATCCGGACAGGTCGCCCCGAGAGAGCAATGTGAACAACAACATCACCCAGACCAAGGTGACGGTGAAGCGCTTCAAGCCGCTGGCCGGGAGTGATCTGCCGCCGGTGCAACTGTTCAAACCGGCCGCTGGTGCATCTTTTGAGATGTTCTCCGGGCTGCAGATTCCGCTGCAGGCGAAGGTTGCCTCCAAGACGACTGGCGGTAAGAAGGATCCGATCGAATATGCCAAGGCCAGTCCTTTCGACGAACGCTGGCATATCGAGGTCCTTGCCAAAGGCAGCGGCGCATTGGGCGGCTTCGAGTCCAAGCTGGGGGAGTTCTCCGGGCCGCTGACGAGCAGCAACTTCTCGGCCCAGATCAGCCGGGCCTGGCTGCAGCAGCGCAACGCCAAGGCCGGGAATTATGCGGCGCGCGCCTATGTCTCGCAGACCGCCAACGGCAAGACCGAGACCGGCCCGAGCAGCCGGGTGGATTTTCGGCTGGAAGAGCCGGTGAGTGCCAGCGGAGGGATGCAGCCGATGCCGGGCGTGACAGCGCTTCCGCGGGGCTCGGCCGTTGCGCTGCCACCGCCAGCCATCCCGGTGGTGCGTGGAGCTCCTTCTGTGCCCCAGCCTTCGGCGACGGCCAGGACACCGGTGCAGACGCTATCGAACCTGCCGGCAATACAGCAACCCGCCGGGGTGCCACGCCAACCCGCGGCGCCAACTGCCGCCAGGATGCCGGCACAGGTTCAGCCAAATCTGCCGGCGGTACAACGACCAGCCGTTGCACCACCGCGGCCCACGGCACCAGTCGCTACCAGATTGCCGGCCAAGGCACAGCCTAACCTTCCTGCCGCGCAGCAACCTGCCGCGGCGCCCCCGCAGCCTGTGGCGCCGACTGCCGGCAGATTGCCGGCCCAGATCAAGCCGAATCTGCCGGCGATACAGCAGCCGGCTGAGATCCGGCTCAGGTAACGGAGTGCATCGGTGCCACTGACTTTCCGGAGCCTGTCAAGTTTTTTGACGGCGCTGATCTTTGCTATCGGCCTGGCGATACCGGCGCATGCCGTGGATCCGGTTCTGAAGAAGGTGATAGCAGCCGTCTCCTTCGCGCTTGGTGAGCCTGCGCTCAACGATGCACTACCGTTGATCGAGTGCATCATCGCCAAAGGGCCACTCGCCTGTGTCGATGTCAAGGGCATCGCCGAATCCGAGGGCAAGCAGGCGGTCAAGCAGTATCTGCCCGATGACCCGAAGATCAAGGCCACAGTGGAGATCATCAAGGCGGCCTATGCCAGCGATTACCTCAAGGTGCTGGAGTTGGGTGGGGTCAAGCTGTTACCGCCGCTCAGCTGCGGGGTGGTCATTCAGCTGCCAGGCCCGGTCAAGCAGCTGGTCTGCAACAAGACTTTATTCGGACTGGTGGCGAACGTCTCCGGTCCGGCGTTCAAGCAACTCATCACCACCGTAAAGAACCCTTCGCTTGGCAACCTCTGGTCGCTGGTCACCGTCATGGATGCCAAACTGGCCTGTGATGTGGTTGAAAAAACCCTCGGAGATGTGCCGGGACTGGCTGAAGTCTGCGGTCCGTTTGGCGAGGTTATCGAATTGGCGAAGAAAACGGTGGAGCAGGCAGCCAAGGCGGGCAAGGCGGCGGGTGAGTTTCTGCTGGATACCGGAGAGGACATCATCAACGGGGTCGGGGGCGCATTGGAGGGCGCCTGCAAGGGAATCGGACTTTGTGACAGCGATGGCAAGAAGCTGATGTCCGCCGACGAGTATTACAAATACCGGCTGTTCCCATGGGTGCACGACCGCGTGGTATTGAGATTGGCACAGGGACAGCAAAACCTCGGACACGATCAGGCATCGGGCAAGGTCTGTCTCAGTTACTATCTTTACGACTTTTACAAATCCATGGCACCCAGTCTGGCGGACAAAGTAAAAATGGCTTGCGACAATCTCGGCGCCAGGCTGCACAAGGACGCCGATGCGCTGGCTAAGGCGTTCGCTGCTGCCCCCGGACCCTATTTTGACAGTGGGGTAAAGAGCCTGATTCCGACACTGGCGGTCGAGGGTTACAGCCAGAACAAGAGCGCGGATTATCGCAAATTCATCGTCTCCACCTGCCTGCCCAACATGCGCAAAACCTTTCCGATACCCGAACCGATCGGCAAGGGCCTGACCGCCTGGGATCTCACCTGCAATAAGATTGGTGGACTCTTCACGACTGCTTACCAGGCAGAAGAGCAGAAGCTGACAGGTATCATCCAGAAGCTGGTGGCTGGCGGCTGCTTTCCGCCGGCCGGGTGGAACGCAACACAGGGGATCAAGCTGCAGTGCAACAGCTATCCAGGATATCAGGAGTGTCTGCAGGCGCTGTCGTCCGGGCTGGAGCAGAAACACTGCAGCGTCGATCATCAAAAGGCGGATACCAAACTGGCCAAGGCGATCGCCGCTGAACTGGGCAGCAAGCGCTGTCGTGCGGAGGGCACGAATGTGATCTGCGGTCGACCCTGGAAGGAGAAGAAGTGCGCGGCATTGCGCACGCTCATGAGCGCCGGTGTGGAGGGCAGCCAGGTGCAGTGCAAAGGCGACGCCGTCATGCTGGCCGGATTCCTGGTGCTTTCCCAGCAGGCCGCGCAGATCGTCAAGACGCTTAACGGTGCTTCCGGGTCGAAAGAAGCCCCCGCTACCACCCAGGGGACGGCAGGGAGTTGGAAGCCTGGCACAGGCAACTGCAGGAGCACCTGGGATCCGCTGGCGATCACCTGTCAGCAGCCGGACAAGCTCTCCGAACACCCGGAGATCAATCTGCCGGCCTGTCCCACCGATCCGAACCAGGATGGCGCGGACCAGCCCTGTTACGACGGTCCCATATCATGGAAGATGACGAAAGAGGCGATGGAGAAGGCTGAAATGAAGCAGGTTCCGTTGCTGCCCCCGCTTGAATCGGGTGCCGGGAGTGGAAGCCGGGCGGAACCGGCTCAACTGAAAAGAGGGCTGGATATGCCGGCAGTGCAGACGGGCAGAGCCGCGCTCGCACCAGCAATTCCGGTAGTTCCTGTACCGCCCAGCCGCACTCCGCCGGCAATCCGCTCAGCCGTGCCGATGCGGCCAATGGTACCGGCGGCGCCCACACTTCCAAGTCGCACAGCGCCAGCAACGCCCTCGGGTGTGCCGGTGCTGCCGATGGCACCGGCATTACCGGGCCGTGCTCAGCCATCTGCGCCAGTGGGCACGCCTGTTCCTCCTGTGACACCTGCCCTGCCTGGCCGTAGCGCATTGCCGCCGCCGACACCCGCTGCATCCGGCAGGGAGCAACTGCCACGGGCGATGCCACAAGTTGCACCTATCGCACCTGTACCTTTGCCCGCACCGATGGGTTCGGTTCGCTCTGCACCTCGATAGAAAACGGATCCTGATCCCTGCTTGGGTATAAAACACCCTTCGGCAGGCTCAGTAGAAAAGGGGACGGAGGGCAATGACACATACTTAACCACAATCGTCGAGTAGTCGACTAGCCGACACAGATTATTTCTTCCGGAAAACGCCGTAAATACGTCCATGTAGGCTCGACAGTGGCATCCCTGCCACTGGCGTTTGCTCCAGAAACAACCCGTATCGGCTTAAACTACGTGCCATTCGGGACGGAGGGAATAAAAAATAATCCCTCCCTCCCCTTTTCGCTTAAGTCGTGGCACTGACTATGCTCTTTCAGTCTTCGGGATCACTCCCACTCATCATCAGGCAGTTCCCACCAGGTGCGCATCCCGGCAAGGAATTCCTGCGGCGAGAATGCTTCGACCAATGGGCTTGCCTCACCGGCCGCCAGTTTGGCCCGCAGAGCTTCGAGCTTCAGCTCGTCCTCCTCCAGACGACGCAAACCGGCGCGCACCGCCTCACTGACCGACTGAAACCGGCCCTCGGCGATCTTCTCGCTGACAAAGGCATCGAAATGATCGCCAAGTGTGACTGAGGTATTTCTGGGCATATCCACCCTCTTCTACAGAAAATGAAAAAAAGAGGCATTTGCTCATACTCTCTATTCGATCAGCGGTGAGACCAGTACCGGCTGGTCGAGATCGAGTCCATCTTTTCCACACTTCAATGAGGCCAAGTTTACCGCCGCCTGTAGTGCCGCCGGCCAGGTTTCGTCCCGGCATAGGCCCGAGATCATTGCTGCGTTGAACACGTCACCCGCACCAATTGTGTCGACGACCGTGGGCAGATTGGGGGCACATGCTTGCAGCAGCCTACCGTCGTGATCTATCCCCCAAGCACCCTCACTCCCCCAGGTACAGGTCGCAACTTGTCCCTTCTTCAAACCAAGCAGAAGCGCTGGCGCATCCTTATAACCCCTTGCTCTGGCATAGTCGTGCGAGAAGAACAGCAAGTCGGCACGTTCGAATAAGTCCTCGATACCCGGCCTGGGCTTTTCCACTTCTAATGAGATACGCAACCAGGGTAGATCACGAGCATACAACAACATTCGCGTCAACTGCCCGACTGCCCGCCCCTCAAAATGTAACCAATCGAAGCGACGTAAGTCGATCCGCGAAAATGCTTCGAAGGCATATTCCGGCGCATCCCGGTAGTGCACGATACTGCGCGAGCCGTTGTCTCTATTCAAGGTGATATATGAAGTGGGCAGCACCGCACCTGGCAGCCGCATTGCCAGTGCATAGTCGACACCATAGTGACTAAAGGTCTGTTCGACGAGCCCGGATGACGCTGGCAAATTACCGGCCCAGGATGTGTTCACTCCAAGTTGCGACAGCACAATTGCGGTATTGGCCGCATTACCCCCCATACGCTGCGTCTGGGACAGTGCGCGCACCTCGCTGTTTTCAGCAGGATAGCCTTCCACCTGATTAACGATATCGAGTGTGGCGATACCGACGCACAGCACTCGGGAAGTGGTGACGGAGGGAATTAATTTTGATCCATCTGTCACCTTTTTACGCGCAAGACAATTCTGAGGATGCGCGTTACGCATCACCAGTCTATCCGTTCTCCGTGCCTGAAGAACCCGCCGCTTGGCCCGTCGTCTGGAAGCATGGCGGCCCAGACGATGCCGGCGGCTCCCTCTACGCACGTCAGCGGTGCTTCCTTACCGCCCATCTCGGTTTTCACCCAGCCGGGGCAGACGGAGTTGATCTTGACGTTGGAAGTCCGCCATTCGTCTGCCAGGATCCGGGTGACAGCATTGAGCGCCGTCTTGGAGAGGCGGTAACCGGGACAGCAGCCGTTCATCTCGCTGAGTTGTCCCATACCGGAAGAGACGTTCACCACGCGTCCGTGGTTTTTCATCAACGGCATCAATAGTTGACAGAGGCGCAGCGGGCCGAGCGTGTTGGTCTCGAATCCCTCACGGATAGCTTCCATGTCTGCGTTGGCAGCAGCACTCTGGCCGCTGTCGGGTGCCGGATCCGGGAAGATACCCGCATTGTTCACCAGCACTTCCAGGCCGCTCTCTTTGACGCGTAAGTACTCTGCCAACTGCTGTATCGACGCCTCGCTGGTGACGTCCAGCGGATGGAATTCGACCTCCAATCCCTCAGCCTGCAAGGCCGAGGCGGCATCAATGCCTTCCGCCACGCGGCGCGCCGTCAGAATAACCCGGTAGCCTCGCTGAGCGAGTTGGCGGCAGGTTTCGTATCCCAGACCGCGGTAAGCTCCGGTGACGATGGCAACTGGGTTTTCCGGCATCTCTCTCTCCTGATGTTGTTGAACTGACCACCGACCGGTATCTCCCGATTCCCGATCGATGCACCATTTGTCAGCAGACCAGAACTGTTCTGCTCGGCCGCTGCTGGCTTTCGAGACAAGTATAGCTTGCCGGGTTCATGCTGCGTGCACCGCCTGGTCGCAGTTCCCTCAAGACCACCCGTTCGTCACAGATGGGACAAATGATAATTACATAAAATGTGCTGGTTCCTCTTACGAGAGAGTGCACGGAAAGCATGATATTCTCTGGTTCCGGTCGTGCACGAAACCTTGTTTCGTTGAAGCAGCGGGGCCCCTGAGTGTGGTGACGCGACAATCATAACGTCCGGACTTTTTGTTGTTCTTCAGCCCTATGAGACAGATCTTTAGGGTCCCCTTGGATATGGTGAAAAACACACGGTTTTCCGCAGCTCTGAATTCAATTCCGGGACCCAATGGGGTGATTTCTTTGGGTACCCATGTGTTCAGTGTGGCTGGTACAGGATATCGAAATATGCCATCCGATTTTCACCCGATAATCCGTAACTCTATTTTTCTATGGGGGCCTGAGGGCGGGCTTGTTGAGCTGTTCAAAAGCCTGTTGACGGTTGCCGGGAAGTTGTTTGAACAGTTTCTGATTCAGCTCGATAAGCAAGGCACAGATGCACTGATTGGGTTCAGCCATCGAGAAGAAGGTGTGGTAGCGCAGACGCGCCAGGATCCATCGTTCGACGAGTTGTACGCTCATCTCCTCCTTCGATTTATCTTTCGGTTTATAGGGACGCGCCGGGATCACCGCAACCTGGTAGTGCGAGGCGAGTTGCCGGTAACTGGGATTCAGATGAGGGTCATAACGACAGGCATTGGAGACGCCGCTTTTCAGGTTATCCGGGACAACAATGACACTGGTTCCAGCGAAGAATTCAAAGGCCCGCACGGCGGCTACCGTGGCGGGCCAACTCCTCCCTTTGGTTGTAATGGAAAGGGCTTTAGTGTGATGAATTTGTCGGAACTGTCCAGTTTAGCCGATCAGTCGTGCCGCTTTTTTAACCGGAATTTGTCAATATCCCAATGAGTGCGGTACAAAGTTGCGTGGAATAAAAGCCACCGCGGATTACGCTTTAATGTGCGATACAACAGCGGTTAGGCTGCCCGCACCTCGATAGAACTCAATTCCTGCATAGCCCGAACAACTGCTTCGCGTTCGGCTTCACCGAATTCTTCAGAGATAGGCAAAACTTCGGGCCTCAGCAGTTCGTGAACGGTCATGCCCAATTGCTTCATAATCCAGGCCGTAGCGGTTAACGATCACCTTGACCTGCACGCCTTTCTCATCCAAAACATACAGAAACTCGCAATAATCCAGAGAGTTGACTGGTTTATTGTTTGGGAGTAATTTGCCGGCGCGATTGTAGGCCCCTCCCCTCGATCGTCACAGATCCAAAGCATGTGAAAGGAAGGCAGGCAGCCAGAGATATATTCATCGTGATGATAGATGGTGGATTCCGGATCAATGAAGCGAGTGTTTTGAAACGGTCAAGAATAACCGTGCACTGGAAGCTGCATTTCAGCGAGCTGGTGTGACTGATATTTCATCGCACAATCTGAGAAAGACATTCGCTATAGGATTGTTGAATCGTGGTGCTGCAATTAATGATATGCAGCATTTGTTGGGCCATTCGTCTGTGAAGATAACTGAGCAGGCGTATGTTGCATTTGTAAAGAATGAGCGGTTCAGGCAGACGATTGATTTGTTGGATCAGCCAGTGCAGCCGATGTTGAAGGTGGTGAAGTGATAGTAACAGTGCAATTTTGATTTCAAGTGCTCTTGATCAGTGTTCGAACCCCGGTTTTTCAAACCGTATACGGCATGCGCACGTCCGGAGCATCAGTTGGAAAGTCCTTTTGGTTCCTGCTTACCAGTAGTGCGCTTTCACTCCTGGCAGTGGCCCAGGTGATGGCGTCGGGTAGGCGAATTCGGTGCTCTCGCCGTATTTTAACAGCAAGCTCTGCGACAGAGCTATTGACTGGAATCAGCTGAAAACCGGAGAGAAAGGCGCGAACGGTGGCTTCCTCGCGCTCGGTGGCACCCGCCATCACCTCCATCCAAGTAATGGTACTGATAAGGCGGTTGTCGTAACGACCGATTTCGTTGCGTGCTGCTTCGATGCCGTTGAGGTAATCGATGAGGATGTTGGTGTCGAGCAGCGCCTTCACTTATCCCACTCTTCGCGCATCTTCTCCTGATAGGCGACACTGTTGTGTGGCTTATTGCGCCACAGACCGAACGCCGCCGTTCCTGCCCTCCCCTGATGTCGAGCAAGGTACTCAGCTACGGCACGACGCATCAGTTCGGCGCGGGAGAGCCCTTCCTGCTCACCGAGGGTCCTGAGCGCCTCGATCTGTTGCTTGGGAATATCGACGATGGTTCTCATGGTGCAGACTCGTATGATGAATGATAACGTTACTGTATATCATTCGATGCGCTCCTGCCTAGACTGGCGAAAGATCAAGTCACCTATATGTTGAATTGCATTGAATATTGAGCCAATTTTGCATCCGAGCTTGACCCGACAAATGAGTTTCATCTATTTGAAACCTTGAAGAAATGTATGCCTCTAGGTGGTCCACGCAAGCACGCAAATCCGGGTCAAACGAGCACGCAATTCATCACCCTTTAATCACCGTACCAGGAAAAGGTTCGGCCAAAAGTGTTGCCCGGGATGGTTTTTCTACGTTTTCTGCGGAGTTAGGAAGATGAGATCAAGGAGTGCACACAGATTCGCCGACAACCGCTTACGCTACGTTGGCCAGAGAAAATGAAAAGAAGATACTTCCGCCAACTACTGAAAGGCTTGATCTCAACGTCATTGAAAACATACGCTATCTGCGTATACTTAGTTTGATGAAACTGGTATTCTTCGAGACCCCACTGTTCACTCGTCTGCTTCCAGACTACCTGGACGATGAGTCCTACAGGGCATTGCAACGGGCTCTCCTTGATTACCCAGAACTGGGAGATGTGATGCCCGGCACCGGTGGATTCAGAAAAGTCCGCTGGGAAGATACCCGCAGACAGAAGGGTAAACGTGGTGGGCTGAGAGTGATCTACTACTACCTCACAGCTGACCACCAAATATGGTTTTTCACCTTATATGACAAGGAAGAGGCAACGGATTTAACCTCCAGCGAGAAACAAACGCTGAAGAAGGCTATTCAAGCCGAACTGGCAGCCAGGAGACAAAGACGATGACTAAAAAACGCAACCTGTTCGATGAGTTAATGGACGGTGTCGATGCGATGCAGCAGCAACGCGCCGGCAAGGCAACCCTGCGCTCCCATGAAATTGAAGACCTTCCCCCATTAGAAGTGGATGCGGACATGATCCGCGACACCAGAGAGCGTTTGCATGTTTCACGGGCTGTCTTTGCACGTCGGCTACGCGTCTCTCCCCGCACTCTTGAGAATTGGGAACAGGGCCGTGCCAAACCAAATGCCCAAGCCTCCGCACTTATCCTGATGGTTCGAAAATTTCCAGACACACTGGATAAGCTGCGTTCACTAGGAAACCAAGCGGCCTGAGAATCAGACTTAGCCTTTCTGTACTTTTTAATGGTGGTGCCGGAGAAGCCACAACAATTCATGCAAAGAGCAATTCTTGCTGCACAATTTGGTAACCCATGGCGCTGTAGCCGTAACGCCGCCTTGTCGAAATAGATCCGATCGGCCAGGACGATATCCAATCGATCAGGAAGCGAACCCTCGATGCTGGGCAGCTTGGTTGGTGGGCGCAACCAAGGTTCCCGCTCGTCCTCTTCGATTATGAAAGCAATATCCAAGGGATGAGAGGACCCAACAGCATCGGTTACTGCGGTTTCGATTTGTCCCGGCGTAACGCGTTCAATATCGGCAAGATAACCCCATTGATTTGCCAGAGGGTTCAGTTGGTCGTCAACAAAAACACTGCATCCTCTCGCCCTTGGCTCTTTTTGCAGGGGTAACGCAATAAGATTACCAAAACCACCTTTCGGCATCCGATCCTGATTGGGGAAAAGACGATCGTAGGAGGAAAGCTCCAGCTGACGATTGCGGGCACAGGTATGCGAAATGATCGCTGAGCCGAGTCGCCTGGCATCATGTGCCGGTACCGCCTGGGAGAAGAACAGCCACACATGCGCACCCTTGCCGGAACGAGAAACTTCCAGGTGCCCGGGTAACGATAGCTCCCTACATGACCGCAGAAATCCGGTGGCATCTTCACGCCATTCCGATTTGTCGAAATCGACGGCAAGAAACCAACAAGAATCCTCTGGAAGCAAAGGATACACTCCGATGGTAATCTTGCCGCTGAGATGGCTGTAGATAACCTCGTCAGTTACCGGCAGCGGGCGTCGCTGATTGCAGTCGCTACATTTAACGTGTGGTTTGCCACAGATCCCAGATCGCCACTCATTGGCACATGCTGGAGAGTACCCGGACTTGCCATTTTGGCTGCTCCAGCGCACCGGATAGACATCGGTGCGGCCACGGAACAGTTTTCTGAAGATCAATATCTTTTCTTCTACAGAATACCCTGCTGATGAACCGGCTAGCTGATTGGGTTTCGGTGGTCGCGCGTCTAGCCTACTGGGAAACGTGATGCCGTGCTCCCGCAAAATATGGCGCAGATACTGATTCTCTTCCTCAAGGGCTACGATCTTCTTGATCAACACATTGTCGTTTGAGTTGCTAGCCAACGGTGGCCTGCCTTATAGCTTCAGTTCAATAGACCAAGCGTACCGAAATCATGTGCCTTATACAAAGCACCGGCCGTAATCATCTGTGGTGCTGAATTCTTGGACGACGAGAATTCCAATGCGCCTCACTTGGCGCAACGTTAGCAGCTGCCCCGGTTCGACAACGGCCACTCATTGAGTTTCGAGTCAGGAATGACGGACCACGAGCAGATAGTTTGCTTAAAACTACTCCCCCGATTTTATTTTCTTGAAAAATCGGAAGATACATCTGCAGCCACAATCAAGCGAGGAGAATATCGATGACAACCAAGCCGTGCGTTATCATGCAGACAGTTGTATCAAAACTTCCTGCTCGTTCGTTTTCTAAATCATTTTTGATAAGTTACCAGCTCAGATCTAAGAGCGATGAGAAATTTGAAAGAGATCCACAAATTTCCAGCGAAAAATCATCTCTAGATCTCCCATATTTGCCTATTGAAAAACCCGCCGTAGCGGGTTCAATAGTGACGTTCAGATCGTCTCTATTCGTTTCTATGCGCTTTTCTCAATCTTCTGCTTGCAATTGCCGTAGTACGTAGAAGCTCCGGCTTTTGTCAGGTGGACTTCATCGATAAATCGCTGGATGACATCCTTTCGCTTAACCTTTCCGGACTGGATATCGCTCCACATCTCTTCCATGATCTTCATCGCCTGTTCGGCCTTGCTGGGGGCACCAGATTTCTTTTCAGAGCTATTGATCGTTTCCGGCGTTCTCCCTTCCCCTCCCTCTTTCAAAGCCTGTTCCAGCGTAACCTCTTTCGGCTGTTCACTTGCTTCAGTTTCTTTCTTTGATTTTAAAGCGGTCTTTCTCGTTGCCATTTTTGCTCTCCAGTTGTTTGTCACTATTGGGAAACGTCGTCCCGAATTGGGATAAAGACAACGGCCAATTACTACCACAAGTTTTAATCCATCAATCTATGTCCCTGATCAATACAGTTCTCCAGCCAAAGCGCAAGAAAGTCATTCAATGATTTGCTGACAGATTGATTCACTTCACCATCCGGGCATACCTCGTCATAGCGATAGATGTCCTGATATGTCAACGCCTCTACGATTTGTGCCGCCGTATCCACGAGCATCGTCATATCCGGATCCGGAATCATGTCACCGGAAGGATGTTTGTAATAATGTGATAGAGCGATCTTGTACACGCTCCCCTTCTTTTCCAACCGGTCCAAATGGAGATCCATGAATCCTGCCACAGTCGATTTGGAGTACTCTGGAATGCTCGGAATGGATGGAAGCAACATGGATAGCTTTCGGTAGTTCAACTTCGATAGATCGGACATGTTATTTCTCGATTACTGTAAATCGATGACCGTCCGATCAACTGCTGAAGCAAATCAACAAGCTTTATCTAATTTCACCCCCTTTGAGAAAAAACAGGATCTCTTTCTACCCGAAGCATAAATGAGCATGATCACGATAATCGATGTGCTCATGTTCAAGCTATTTGATGGACCCATCCACGAAGCTGTATGAATGGATTGGAACCGGCCTCCCTGCCGGTTATGTTGTTGGTAAGGATTGTTTCTCAGAAGGATGGCAACTCATCATCGAAGTCTTCGAACAGATCCGGTTGGGGTAACTCGGTCGATTGATGGTGACGCTGCAGTTGATTGCGGTATTGGTTTTCAAATGCGTTGACGAGTTGGTAGAGGAAGTCGAGCATCTCGCTGGCGGTCTCATCGGCGAGTTCAGGTGGTTCGACGAGCATGAGTGAAGGCGTATCCATTGGGATCTCCTGTAAGGTTGATCAGACGGGTTTCCGAGGTTTGGATGCCGGCGCACCGAACACCTCAAGGTACAGTTTTTCGTCCAGCCGGGTGATCTCCTGCTGGGCAGCGGAGGCGAGCAGTTCAGCGGCTATGCTGGTCAGGACGCGGTGGTTTCCTACGGCGTGGTCGCAGAGGGTCTGCATCAACTCCGGGGTCATCAGGTTGGCGTTACCGGCGCTGGCCAGGAGATGCTTAAGGCACGCCAACAACTCCTTTCGATCGGCATACTCCATGGCCAGGCGGGTGCGCAGCCGACTGCCCAGGGGCAGCAACTCATCCCGCCGTAATTTGGCGCTCAGGCGGACATCGCCGGCCAGGACGACGGTGAGGAGGATTTGGGAGTCGAACTGGGTGCTGCTGAGCAGACGCAGCTCATTGAGGACGGCGGGGTGCATCTCCTGCGCTTCGTCGATCAACAGCACCGGTCGCAACAAGGTGCCTTCCAGGTGGGCCAGCCAGCGTTCGCGCAGAGCCTTGAAGCCGCCCCAGCGGTTGTGCGGTTTGAGTTCAACACCGAACAGATCCCCCATTTCGCGATAGAAGTCGGCCAGATTACTGCTGGGATGGGTGATGGCGCCGACAGCAATATCGCGCAGCTGCCTCAGGCGTTCGGCCAGTAAACGCAGGACCACGCTTTTGCCGGTGCCGGGATCCCCGGTGATCAGCGCGAAGCCCCCTTCCTGGATCAGTCCCTGTTCGATGCGCCAGTAAAAGTGCTCGATCCTGGGCGTGACATACAGTGCCTCGGTTGGCAGTTCCGGTGAGAAGGGGTTCCATTTGAGGCCATACAGGGCCAGGAGTTTTTTATTCATATGTCGGACTCCGGTGGGGGTTTGGGAAGATAGGCGGGGGGCCGGCCGGTGGCGGCATAGTCGGCCAGGAGTTTGCGCAGCAACGGCGGCAGTTCACCGCCAGTCGGTGACGATACTGCCGGCGGCTCTCCATCCGCCGTTTCCAAGGCGCGGCGCTGACCACTGGCGTTAGCCGTTTTATCCAGGGGATAGAGCGAACAGAGCACGGCCTGGGTATGGGGATCGATCAGATCGACCGAGCGGAGATCCCAGCGGGCATACCGTACCTGCGGTCGTTCCAGATGACGATACCGGCTGGGCAGTTCAAAGCGTTTGCCCGCCAGGCTGAGGGTGCCATCGCTACGTCGTTGACGACGAGTGACCGTACACCGGAAGGCGCGTTGTAAGCTGGCGCTGTCCGGACACGCCCGTCCGACATCAGCAGCCTCGAGATAGCGCTGCAGCGGTGGCATGCCGATCTCGGCGTGCCGGGTCTGATGATAGGATTGTTCCACCCAGACCTGGGTGATCTCATTGAGCCGGTCGAGGGTCAGATCGGCAACGTTTTCCAGCATCGCCATCAGACGGCCTTCCAGGGTGGCCCAGAAGGTCTCCTGCTTGGCGTTTTGATAGGGGGAATACGGGAGGGTAGTCTCGTGCAGAATGCCCAGCGTATGCAGACCGGCGCGGAACTCTTCGGCTTGCATCGCCGCACCATTATCGGTCATCAGCGCTCTGGGCAACCCTCGTTTCTGCAGCGCCTGGCAGAGCCCGTGCACCAGTGTCTCGGCCGTCTCGTCCAGATACCACTGCAGATGACAGACCAGCCGGGAGTGATCGTCAATAATGCCCAGCAGCACAGGTGTGACCCAGCGCCCATTCGCGGTCAATACACGGCGCGAGCCATGATGGAAGTCGGCATGCCACAGGCCATGTGTGTATTCGGCCTCATAACTGCGCACCTCGAGCTGCGCCAGGCGGCGCTCCGCTTGGCGGGTACCGGGCGTGTCTCGCCTGGGAAGTCGTTTACGGTGGTATCCCCGTGTCTTGAGATAACGCCGGACGGTGCCATAGGCTGGTATCTCGCCCAGGTCCGCATCCTCTTGTGCCAGGGCCAGCAGGTTGTCGTAGTGGAGTTGCGCCGTCCAGCCGGGATGCTGCTGGTACTGCGCCGAGAGCGCCTGGATGAGTGCGGCAGACAAACGGCGTGCCCGTCCGGCGTCGTTACGGCGCCGGCGGCGCAGCACCACGACCGGATCCCGGGCACCCTTTGCCAGATAGTACCAACGCTCCAACGTGGCATAGCTGAAGCGTATCATCGTGCCGTTTACCGGGTGTTTCCAACGGCTCCCGGCCAACGTCTGAAGCCGCTTGCACAATTCGCCTTGTTCGGGTGGCGCCGCCAATAGGGGGCCAATGATCGAAAAGCGTAACCTCGCCCAACGATCCGGATCGTGATCATGATTCATCCCTTCTCTCCGTTTTCAACCAGCCCCGGAGTCTACGGAGAACCTTGAACGGATTGCGATCACATCTTCTGCGGGTCGATTCTCACCCTCAAATAGCCTGACCATGAGGCCGTGGTGAGCGGGGCCAGCAACAGCAGCAACTGACACAGACGCTGGCGGAGGTCTATCCCACGGAGCCCCTTCAGCAATGCATCAGGTAATCGGTCAATTTTCACTGGTGGGATAAAGTTACCCTGCTGTGTCTGCCAGCAACGACTGGCCGGAAATGTTTCCCGCCACCAGGTGCGCCATCGGGAAAGGGTCTGTGGCCAGATATCGAGGGCCTCGATCAACCACTGCCGGCGCTTTGCCGGCAGACCCTGCTCCAGCGCGGTGATCAGGACCACGATCACACCCAAATACACCTTCCTGCCGAGGAAACGCACAGAGGGCGGTGTGCTGCGTCGTCGACAGCCATCGTTGGCGCAGCAGAAACTGAGACGGGTCGAATAGGATGCATCCAACGGAGAACGAAGTCCGCGGGGCTTACGTGGATAACGGGCACTATGAAGAGCACCGCCACATGGACATCCCTCGGTTCGAACCTGACGGGCAATATCCTGATCAAGTTCGAACAAAAAACGATAAAACCTGGAATCCGTAAGAAAGGCGTGGCACATTTGTTCTGTCTCTCTCTTTTCTTGGTCGAAAACAGGAGACAGCCCCCTCGGATGATTTTCAAGTTATTTGAGGGGGTTTTTCTTTATCCATCAGATAATGTGATCAGAAATCGGGGAAAACCCATCAGATATTTTGGTCACTCTGACATAAATACCCGCGTCGATCATTTGATCGATCGTGGAGTTTCGGTTTAAGACCTCTGGTGCCACGCTAAAAACAAAGCGGATTGATGGTGGATGGGCGTGTAACAAACACCCTGGTGAAGATGTGTGCTGATGGATTCCGGTTGGCCGACTGGAATCGGACTGAGAAAGCATCAACACTGCAGCCTGTCAAAGTCAGGTAACCAGATCTGAAAAGACGACCTGGTGGTTGTCACGATGTGGGGTGGGAAGTCAGTAGATTTCCCGCCCTCATCAACTGATCAGTTACCGGCTTTACTCTGTGACAACCACGAGTAATGGTTACAACCGAAAGAGCAATCGGTTCAAGTCCTTGTCGAGATGATAATGGCAAATGCTCCTGGAGCAGGAACCTGCCCAGATAGCCCGGTGTTAAACTCACACCCGTTGCCAAGTGAGGTGCTTCGGCACGGCAGCGATAGTGTGTGGGGTGGCCGCAACAGCCAAACCGCAGGTATAGCGGGCGACAGGAAACTGTCGGGTCAATGGTAGGATTGGATTTTCTTTCCGCTGGCCGGCATAAACACGATATAAACTCGCACCATGATGAGATTCATACTTGGCGTCGTTCACCGGACGTTAAACGGTTCGTGATAAAGGGCATATATCAGCAAGACCAGATCGATAAAAGAGAAGATCGGGTGTTGTTTTCTAACCGGAAGCCAGATGCTAAAAGTAAAGATTAATGAAGTTATATAGCATGGGTGAGTTTAGGGTTGGGTTGCTTTGTCTCCAGTTTTTGTAAAGGTCAACCAATCCAAGCAATTTCCTGTTGGGTTACGACTGTGATCATTTTTAAACAAATCGGCTACGAAGCTTTCATTGCTTGGTCTACGTGAGAATCTTTGAAAGCCTGCAACTGATGCCAACACCCCTTGGATATAGATTTCCGGACGTGATCCCTATAGCTATCAGGCGATCGTGGCTTGAGAGTTTTGTGGCGATGAGAGTTGCAATACCAACAAGCAGCGACAATGTTTTCAGTTGATGCCTGCCCGCCTTCACTGTGGGCAGTTAGATGCTCACCTGTACATTTCAAGAGTTTTGTCTGCTTTAGGGTAAGCTTGTGCCTAGCTGCAAACTGCTCAGGATTGTGCTGCCACATAGGGGAGCCGCAATAGAAACAGCGACCCGATTGGAGGGCGTATGCTTTTTTGCGGAGGGATTCTAAAGAACTTCGTTTTTTCGACATGAGATACTCCATAGCTTAAGGTGATCCCCCCTTCCTTATTGCGGTTATGAGGGCACCAGCCTGGAATATCTCCGGTTGGCCTATCAGACATTTACACATCGTGTGGTAATGTCTAGCCGCTATGATGACAAGTCAGCTTCACGCAGTATAGGCTCAGCACATTCCATAAAGCAATGGCTCCATTGTGTTGGCCGGAATATATTGAATTGTTCGAAACGCTTGGGGAGAGTGTAGGATTGAGATGATCTCCTGGTGTCGAAAAGTGAAGAGGGTTGTAATTGTATCGATTCGCCGGATTGCCGGGGTTGAGTTTCGGGCACCGAGAGGGCGTCCAATCCGAGTCCTCGGAAAATTCTCCACCCGACAAACCAACACACGGGGTAAGAGCTAACTGCCTCCAATCGCCGGGACAGGGTTCAATCCAATTCGCTATTTTTCTTCTTATTATTAAGTTCCCGCCTCCCCGATCACATACGAACTTTTTGAAAAATACCTATATATAAAGGTCTTGAAAAAAAAGTTCGTACCAGGGTGTTCATTTAATCTCGGAACATCTTCCGGAGATATCTCGACTCGAATACTTCTTGCTACATTGGGGGTTCTAGTAATCAAGCCAAGTCTTTCCAACTTCACCACCATTTGATGAACAGTCGGTGGAGTCACCTTAAAATAGCGCTGAATATCTGACTCGGCGGGAGACCTACCATTCAACATAATATAGTGAGCTATGAATGAAAGGTACTGACCTTGTTTCTCGGTAAACTTGGCATCCACTCTCGGGTCTCCAGTTTACAAATTGAACTTTGCTCTACCCTCTTCTTAATGGGGCATACTGGAAGGTATATCAGGAATACCCTCCAGAAATATCATGTCATGCCGGTGGTTCCGATATGCAAGAAATACAAATTCATTCCAATAGTTCCTGCTCAGCCCATATTTCATAAGATCTTCATAGGCCAGTTCCAAATCATCAGCTCCTATCTTCTTCAGGTTTCTTTCAAAAAATTCCAACCAATCCATTTCGACAAATGGTATGAACTCATTCCTACTTCCGTTTTTTCCCAACACATACGGTGTCGTAAATACAATCGAATAATCTAAAGAGGTGCCTTCAAAGGGGGACGGTAGTATTCTGGTATACCAGATCTCTCCAGGTAATCCTTGATAACCGCTGGCTGATAAAACCTTTATCTTTTTATCGGTTACTAGCTCTCTGAGAATCACATAGTTATCTGACATCCCCTCATGCTTGTAGATACCCATTCGTGATTCCTGCATCTTTTCGAATACTGCAATCAGGCCTTCATCCATATTCATAAATCTACAAAAATCTATCGCTACTGTGCCAAGTGATTCCTTCTTAGCACCCCCGTGACACAGATCGAAAGAACCCCAACAGGTAAAATAGGACGTGGTCAATGGACTCATAGGTGGCCCGGAAGGAATGTACTCTTCGTGTGCTTTCGCATAAGCATCAGCTAACTTGTCAAGCATAGGCAAGTCTGAAAGTTGCTCAATAAGGACTGATAGTTGATTCTGTCCATATATATACAGGCCATGAAGCGGATCGTATTTGGCCAGATCGTTGGAGGAAATGATTGTTTTCTGGAAATCTTCCGCCCTTATCTTTGCATCTCTCCATTCGGCCAGGCTGGTGATTTTACTTTGAAGATGTCGCCGAGCAGAAGCTATGACCTTTCTTGCTAACGGACCTCTGCCTACGAAAGCCTCTCTTTTCATTTTCGTTGATTTTCTCATCTATCAAATTGTATAGGCTTCGAAACCAAAGGTCATGAATATCCAGCTATCGGATTTTTTCGGTTAGAGCTTTCTGATATTCATTTGGTCAAAGGCTAGATAATTTCGAATATACCCATTTCAATAATACAGAAGCCCCAGACGATTCAACGGCAGCCAAACACCATATTCTCTATCCGCTTCTACTTGGTTGATTTCTCCTTAACGCGCTGAATTAACAATATTATTCTCGAATCATGCCGTTGTCTTTTGGGCTATCTGGCAGGATAGTCCCTTTAAAAGAACAAGAAATAGAAAGACCAAGGAGACAGCAGATGAGCGTTTACAAAAGAGGCAAATACTGGATCGTCCAGTTCAACCACAACAACAGAACCTTTACACGCAGCTCGAAACCCACCCGCAAACGTGATGCGCTGGAACTCGAGCGCCAGATGCGCCAGCAAATTGTTGATACCCAGATCCTTGGCCATCGGGAGCACATCAAGCTGTATGATGCCTGTGATGATCTGCTGAACACGAGCAAAGAGTCAGGTGCTTACAGTTCCCTGGTTACCGCAACAAATCGGTTCAAGGATTACTTCGAGAATATTCCGTTGGATGAGATCACCAACAGAGACCTGTCCCGGTGGGTTGAATTCGAACGCAAGCGTGGGATCAAGGACATCACTATCCGATTGTGGTCCAGGCAGTTCAACAAGATCTGCCGCAATGCAAAAAGACTTGGTTACTACATCCCGGAATACGAATGGGGTGAGTGGATTGTCAAAGACAAGCCAATCCGTTACTTGACCGATGACGAAGAGCAAAAGATTCTCAAAGAACTTGATCCCTCGATCGTTACCGACCCGAAGCATGTAAAAGGTCGTCAGGCTGCCAGAGATATATTCATTGTGATGATCGATGGTGGCTTCCGGATCAATGAAGCAAGTATTCTGAGATGGTCGGATATAGATTTCGATAATGGTGTGATTTATCTGTACAGATCGAAAGTATCGAATGATGATTTCATTCCGATGACGAATCGGTTGAGATCGGTGTTGCTAAATCGAAAAAGGTTGGTTGATGGTGAGTATGTTTTCCCTGGCAAGTTTGGTGGACACAAAACGATCAAGAATAACCGGCCACTGGAAGCTGCATTTCAGCGAGCCGGGTTAGATGATATTTCATCTCACAATCTGAGAAAGACGTTTGCGACACGGTTATTGAATCGTGGTGCTGCGATTACCGATGTACAACATTTGCTGGGGCATTCATCGGTAAAGACAACCGAGAGGGCATATGCAGCATTTGTAAAGAATGAGCGATTCAGGCAGACGATTGATTTGTTGGATCAGCAGGTAGTACCGAGGCTGAAGGTTGTGAAGCAATCCTGTGTTTCACCGTTTCTTAAACTCTTTTATCTGTTTTTTAACCTCACCCCATGGCAGACGACTGCCATCTTCTTCCATCCGAGCATATGCTTTTTCCGCATCAACAACCGAAATCAATCCAGCAGAAAAAAACTGATCCATTAACCAGAGAGTGCCTCGAACATCTACACCTTCTTCCAGACAAACCTGCCGGAGCTTTCCATCCCCTGTTAGCAAGGGTACATCCTTGTCCTCTGCTAACGCCATTGCAGAAAGATCGTGATTACTCAATCCATCATATTTTTCACTAAGAATCTGCACTCGCTTTATTAGCTTGGGAGTCAGTGTCTCAAGTCTCAATCCTTTTTCAACGAGATCATCATGCAGATCGTGCAACTCCTCCTCAAAAAGTGAGTTGGGCGTCATGTACTCATAAGGCAAAGAGAACATCAGATCGGTTAATTCAGCTACCTCCATATCTATTATTATGTTGGCATCACTGATTAATAGCTGATCTGGCATGATCCACTTTCCTTAGTGCACGAAACTCTCTTAATGACTTGCCCATTAGCTCAGCAGCTTTTGACTCGCTTACAAGATCTTCTGCCAATGCATGAAATACCAACTGGGTAAATACTTGCGGTTCCTCACGTGGATACTCATCACAGGGCTCCTGCTTATGCCAACCATATTTGCGAAACAGCTTGACCATCTTCAGATAGGTGGCGTCATTTATGATGGAGAGGTCCTGTGCTCTGCGTAACCAAGCGCTCATGCTAAGGCCATAGGCTTTTTTCAGGACGCACAGTTCACGAGGTTCGAACCAGGAACGTTGGCTACCCAACTCCTTCAATACTTCAGATGCAGGCGCTAAGAAAGCTCCTGCAAAGCGATGGGCTAGTTTTTCTTCGTTCTCTAACAGCTCTGCACTAAGGCGCCCATTCAGAATCAAATGTCCAAGTTCATGAGCCAAAGTAAATCGCTGACGATCTCCAGGCCAATTAATACCAACCACGATTATCGGTGCACCATTCACCCGGCAGGCTAATCCATCGAATTTCCCATCATGCAAGGCTTCAGCCTGGAACACTTTGATACCCCTCTCTTCCAAAGTGCCAGTCAGATCCAGAATTGGGTTCTGACCAAGCTTCCACTCTTTGCGTAATAAATTCGCTAAACGCTCGATTTCATCGTAGTCAGTGATTTTTGCTGGTAGTGACTTTGGCAATTCAAATGCTTGAATTGGGCTCACCGGTAAAATTTCTTCCAAAGTGAGATATCGCTCGATCTGCTCCAGTACATTTCCTTCTATTTGGGCCAATACCTTTTTGGGAAGCTTTGAGTGTTTGCGGTACTCAACCTCTTTTAGCTCCACAGAGACCTGTCGAAAGAAATACTCGGTACGAACCCTGAGCGCGTTAGACAGCGCGAGCAACACACCAGAAGAAGGGGTGGATTGATTATTCTCATATTTGGAAATGGCCATAGCAGTTACACCAGTCTTTTCTGCCAAAACCCGTAAACTCAGACCAGATGCTTTGCGTGCTTGCTGTATACGCTCTCCTATCATCATTGCCCCCACGTTTAGTTTACATTTATGTTTTTTTTCTTATTTATTGTAAACTATAGTTAATGACTGACGACTCAGTCAAGTCAGAGATGATGAATTTAATCAATAAAACAGGAGGTTCGATAAGGTGACGGAGGGAATAAATGATAATCCCTCCGTCACCTTTTATTTATTGGGTCATTCGTCTGTGAAGACAACCGAGAGAGCCTATGCCGCATTTGTGAAGAACGAGCGGTTCAGGCAGACGATTGATTTGCTGGATAAGCAGGTAGTGCCAAGGTTGAAGGTTGTGAATTAGTTGAGGTTACTGAATGTCAGCTTTGAGGAATATCTGACACTGTTTGTCAGATCAAGTCACGGATAACTCTTTTTTTATCTAACCAGTGGCTGAGCGTGCTACCTTCCGCGCAGCATCGCGAGGCATCGACGCACCCAAATCCAGCCAATGTATAACATTGTAGTAAATATGTTTGTCGCGACTGACATACTCGTCAAGTATCGATCTAATCCGTTTCATAGAGAACGACCTAACAGCCATTATCGAGGCCGCCTTGCGGACCTCTTCCGATTCATGTTCAAAGAGCCCAAGCAATGCATCGTGTGAAATCTTCGAAAATCGTGACTCCGCACAAAGTTCAATTGTTTTCTTCAAGATGACCGCTGGCATCTCAAGAGAAACGAGCTTTGAGATAGAGTATCTGCGGCCGATAGCAACTACAGCTTTCGCAACTTCGGCATGAAATTCCTCGTAACCTGTCATTGTTATCAAGGTTTCACCGAGACTGAGACCTTCGGCATTTGCAAGTAATGGAATATCGATCCACTCACCATGCTTTCCTATATAGTCTGCGTCGAACCGTGATGCCCCCACATAGCCACTACCAAGGTTATTCCTGACCCTCTGCAGGTCTTTACGCTGTCGGGCTCTACACAAAATATCAAGCCCTTTTCTAGTGAATTTCTTTCGAAGAAAGTCCTCCAAACCTCGTGTTTGCTTAATGACATCTTTACTGGTCGAGCTGTCACCGTACAAAGCATTCATCCTCTGAACTCTTTCTTCGAAGTATGCGCCGAACTTATCATCAATGTTATGTCGGAGTTCTTCAGCATGATTAGAAAAGTACCGTTCTACGAGTAAGAAGTAAGTCGTGTCGTCGTAGATCGAGCATACTTCAACTCTCTTCGTGAGTTCTGCCTCGGAGAGGTTCATTAATGCCTTCGACTGGTAACGCGCAAATAGCTCTTCGCCCTTTTTATCCGAACCCTCCGAAATACCCGCACCAAAGAGGCCAAAGCTAAGTCGTTTCGGAGGCGGGATGAGAATACCATTAACTTCTTCATCACTGAGTAATTTCCCAAGATCTGAAAGCACCTCAATCGCTTCATTGCGCACCAAAGCATCACTATCTTGTGTTAACCGTTCAGCCATTCCGATACCGAGTGATCTTCTACCATGTAGCACCATGAGCGATCGCAGACGGACCTGGGCATTTCTATGTTCTAGTCCAAGCAATAGTTCCGACACCTCTAGATGCTCAAACCCATTCAGAACTGTATGAAGGAGTTCAGCGTCCAGCGAATCGAACTGTGTATCAAGGACCAACTTTTGTGCCTCGTTCCCCCCACTATTCTTAAGTAGAATACCGATCATGCACTCAAGTGCGTTACGAGATGTGCTGTAATCGTTTCGATCGTATTCCTTTTTCGCAAAAGCGAAATCATCTCTTATTCCATTCTTTGCCAGGTAGCCTAAAGCAGCAGTCCTGACTCGGGCTGATGAATCTTCGGATAACCAAGCGTTTATGATCCATGCGCGTTTTAATTGCTCGTCATCCGTAGGAAGAGATCGTGCCATCGAATCCAACACGCTAATTGCCCCTATCTTCTCATTATCGTTGGCACCAACAAACGAAGAGATAACGGCTACGTCACGCCGGTAACCCGCTACAGAGGAGTACCAGCACCAGAAAGGTACATTTTCATTGCTGAGATGCTGGAATCCAAGCCTAACCAGACTTTCGATTTCCCTCTTGCCCAGCTTCGTGTTCTCGGTGCGGGATAAAAAGAGGATGTTGATATCATGGACACCCAAATGCATCTGCTCATTGCCTGGCTTCGATATTGAGTTCGCGAGCAAGCGAAACCGCGCAATATCTGCCGCACTGAGGCTATCAATCTCTTGGTCCTGAGCAATTCTAGCTACCAACCCCTCAAGAAACTCGAATCCTTCCGCTGAAAAGGGGGACGATTCAGGACTTCTCTTTTCGCCTACTGCTCTTCCGGCCTCCAACTGAGAACGCTTCGCCATTCCTTCGTCTGGCTCGAAGATGTCTTCCTCTTTTTTGACGCGGTTTACATATGCAGCAACGCATTTACGTGCCAGTCCTTCCATGTCTCTAACTGTCGAAAAATTCTGAAAAAGGATCTTCTTCTGAGCGATTATCTCTTTTCGAAATTCCAAAACCCTCTTTAAGTCATCACCTGGATCGACCATGAACTCGTTGGGAATCTCCTTGAAGAACAGAGAGATCTCGGGACTTCCACTCTGTTCACGTCTAGCCAATGACCGCTCAAATTCTTCTTGGAAGCCAGAGGAGAACCCTCCTTCGATGCTTGGTGGAGTTCCCCATCTCTTCGAGATCATTCCGAGGAAGAGATCGCATCTATCTAGGTCTTGGTTAATGAGGTGCTGTGGCCTTCCAAAACCAGCAACCGTTTCTTCCCACCCAACCAGTTCTACCTGATAGCCCAGTTCATCTGCCCAAGACTCGTTGAACTCGAGAACCACGTCGCGGACAGCTTTTCTTTCTTCTACCAAATCACCGGGAGAAGCAAGGAAGGCTCGGATAACTTTACGAGTATCAGGCATACTGGGATAAAAAGATTATTTAAGTTGCAGGAACGATTCCTCCACGCGTATAGAAGCACAAACTATCCATTTCGTACAAATTCATCCCGGAGACAAAAAGCGTGCACTAAAACTTGGATAAATCATCGGACAAACTCGAAAACTCCCCCCTTCTACATACCACTAGAGATCACCGTCGCGAAAATCGCCGCAACCCCAAATCCCACCACCACCATTTCTATCCCGTTGGTTTACGTGGATAATCCCCCCATGCACATTTCTAACTCGCTGAAAACTCAGCGCAACAATAGGGTAACCCCTTGACTCACCGTCCAAGGAAAAGGTTCGGCCAAAACTTCCTGCGCGACACCGGTGTCATTCGCAGCATTATCGCGAGCATCGCGCCTAGACCCGGTGACCGGCTGGTGGAGATCGGGCCGGGGCAAGGCGCCATTACCCGCGAGTTGCTTAGTGCCGTGGGCAGCATGGATGCGGTGGAGCTGGACCGGGATCTGATCGGGCCGCTGGCGCAGCTGTGCGCGCCGCTGGGTGAGCTGCGGATTCACAACTGCGATGCGCTGAAGTTCGATTTCTGCTCGCTTGCCGATGCGGAGGGTTCGCTGCGTGTTGTGGGCAACCTGCCGTACAACATCTCCACACCGATCCTTTTCCGCCTGCTGGATCAGGCTCGGTGCATCCGGGACATGCACTTCATGTTGCAGCGGGAGGTGGTCGAGCGGATGAGCGCGGAGCCCGGCGGCAAGGCCTACGGCCGGCTTAGCGTAATGCTGCAGGCCCGCTGCGAGGTGATCGCGCTTTTTGACATAGGCCCGGAGGCATTTGTGCCAGCGCCCAAAGTGGAGTCGGCGTTCGTGCGTCTGCAGCCGCACCACAGCCCGCGCTATCAGATCGACGACCAGGATCTCTTCCGGCAGATCGTGGCGGCTGCTTTTTCACAACGCCGCAAAACGCTGCGCAACGCGCTGCGAATGCTGATGAGCGAAGCCGGGATAGAAGAAGCCGGTCAGGCCCCCGGGGCACGCGCGGAGCAGTTGCCGGTCGCCGCATTTGTGGCATTGGCTAATGCCGCTGCTTGTAAATTGGGTACTGCGTCCTGATATAGGTGGTGTCTGTCCGGTAAATGCAGTTGCTGAAGGACTGAAGTGATATCGCCTTGAAACGCTCTGATCGGTCCTGGGAAGGGATCTTCAAAGGGGGCTTGAATTTACTGAATGCCGGATTTGCCGGGAAGATGTGATTTCTTTGGGGGTGGTCAGGCTCCTTCAGGGATGACAAGCTTTTCGCAATGCCTGTGCTGCGGGACAGATGCTGAACCTAGTCGCACCAAATCTTACAGAACCGGACCGGAAAATATGAACGACCAGAATAGCGAAGAAGAGATCGTCGAACTGATCAAAGGAAGCGCTCTGGCCCGGCCGGGAGAGGTCATGCCGGGGATCATCCATCTGTTGCCGGTCACCAGCCGCCCCTTTTTTCCGGGCCAGGCTGTACCCTTGCTGATGCATGCTGAGCACTGGCGCTCCACCCTGCAGGCAGTGGAAACATCGGGTCACGGCCTGCTCGGCATAGTGCTGGCAAATTCTTCGTCGGCGGAAACCACCGCGCCCGAGGACTTCAATCGCATCGGCGTTGTCTCCCGGGTGCACAAGGTGAGGCAGGTGGACGATCACCTGCAAGTGCTGGTGGAGTGCCTGCAGCGCATCAGGATCGACAAGGTTCTGGACGGGAAGCCACCGTTTACCGCCCGGGTTCGCTATCTGGACGACACCTCCACAGTCGCCAAGGGAGAGATCAAGGCTTACTCATTGGCGGTGATCAACACCATCAAGGAGCTGCTCCCGCTGAATCCCCTCTATGGCGAGGAGCTGAAAATATTTCTCGACAGGATGGGCCCGGACGACCCCTCCCATCTGGCCGACTTTGCCGCCAGCCTGACAACCGCCAGCAAGGACCAGCTGCAGGAGATTCTGGGTGCGGTCGATCTGCTGCTGCGCATGGAGAAGGTACTGGCGCTGCTCAGCAGTGAACTTGAGCTTGCGCGCACTCAGCACGATATCCGCAAATCGGTGGAAGACCGCATGGAGGGTCAGCAGCGCGAGTTTTTCCTGCGCGAACAGCTCAAGAGCATTCAGAAGGAGCTGGGGCTGGAAAAGGATGACAGAACCGCGGAACTGGACAGGTTCCGCGAACGCCTGGAGTCGCTGAAGCTGAGCGGCGAGGCACAGAAGCGGGTGGAAGAGGAGATGGGCAAATTCGCCATTCTGGAGACCGGCTCACCGGAATACGCCGTCACCCGCAACTACATTGACTGGATTACATTGCTGCCCTGGGGCAAGCACTCGCAGGACCGGCTTGACCTGAGCGCCGCGCGCAAGGCGCTGGACAAGGATCACTATGGTCTGGAGGACGTCAAGCAGCGCATTCTGGAGTTTCTCGCCGTAGGTATCATGAAGGGTGAGGTGAGCGGCTCTATCATTCTGCTGGTGGGTCCGCCCGGCGTGGGCAAGACCTCTATCGGCAAATCCATCGCCGATGCGCTTGGGCGCAGCTTCTACCGCTTCTCGCTGGGAGGCATGCGTGACGAAGCGGAGATCAAGGGACACCGCCGCACCTACATCGGGGCCATGCCGGGCAAGTTCATTCAGTCGATAAAAGAGGCCGGCACCGCAAATCCGGTCATCATGCTGGATGAGATCGACAAGATCGGCGCCTCCTATCAGGGCGATCCCGCTTCCGCGCTGCTGGAGACGCTCGATCCCGAGCAGAACAGCGACTTCCTGGATCACTACCTGGATCTGCGCTTCGACCTCTCCAAAGTGCTGTTTGTCTGCACCGCCAATCAGGTCGACACGATACCGGCGCCGCTGCTGGACCGCATGGAGCTCATCTCGCTGCCGGGCTATATCGCCAAGGAGAAGCTGCAGATCGCGCGCCGCTACCTGTTGCCGCGCCAGCTGCGGCGGGCCGGCCTCAAGCGCGGCCAGGTGAAGATCGACAGCGGCACGCTGCGCGCGATTATCGAAGGCTACGCCAGGGATGCCGGAGTGCGGCGGCTGGAAAAACAGCTCGGCAGGATCGTGCGGAAAGCGGTGGTCAGAATTCTGGAAGGCGAAAAGACGCCGATCACGGTCAACAGTGACGATCTGACCGAATACCTGGGCAGCCCGGTATTCCGTGATGAGCGCAATCTGGGCGGCCCCGGCGTTGTCACCGGCCTCGCCTGGACCTCCATGGGCGGCGCCACATTGAGCATCGAAGCGGTAAGAACCCACAGTTACACCCGTGGCTTCAAGCTGACCGGCCAGCTGGGAGAGGTGATGCGCGAGTCGGCGGAGATCGCGTACGGCTACGTCATGAGCCGGGCGCAGGAATTCGGTGCAGACCCGGAATTTTTTGAGAACAGCTTCATCCACCTGCACGTACCCGCCGGCGCCACACCCAAAGACGGTCCCAGCGCCGGCATCACCATCGCCTCTGCGCTGCTCTCGCTGGCCCTGAACAAGACGGTGCGCCGCATTGCCATGACCGGAGAGCTGACCCTCACCGGCCATGTGTTCCCGGTTGGAGGAATCAGGGAGAAGATGATCGCCGCGCGCCGGGCCGGTATCCGGGAGTTGATTCTTCCGCAAGAGAACCGGGGCGAGTATGATGAGGTACCCGAGCACGTCCGCAAGGGGATAAAGGTTCACTTCGCCAGTACATTTTCAGAGGTTACGCCGCTGCTTTTTTCCGGAAGATGAATTTCCGGCTTTCGGGTCGGAGTCAAACCGCAGAAAATTTTGCAGCCAGCTAACTTTGACAGGCTGTTTGACTTTGATCCTCCGGCACGCTTCAGGTGAAAAATAGTTTGCGTTTTTTAGTAATTGCTTATATACTTTTTCACAATCTAAAAACACTGGCTTTATTCATGGTGTTTTCAGATGCTGAATGAAAGTATTCACTTTTTTTCCAATGGAGAATTTGCAATGAAAACCATCGTTAAAGCTATCTCGATTGCCGCTCTGGTCGGCGCTTCGGCCACCGCATCAGCCTGGTGGGGCGGCGGTCCCTGGGGAAATGACGGTTACGGTGACGGATGGGGTGACGGATGGGGTGACATGTTCGGTGATTTCAACATGAACTTCAGTGGTCGCGGTTCCGGATACGGTCGTGGTCACGGTTATGGCCGTGGTTACGGATATGGCTACCCCTACTATGGTTATGGCTACGGTCCTTACGGCTATGGCGCTCCTTACGGTTATGGCGCCCCTTATGGCTACGGCGTTCCTTATGGCGCACCTTATGCTGCACCGGTCGCACCTCAGGCTCCTGCTGCTGAAGCCAAATAAGACCTGATGTCTTACTTGTAGTACAAAGACATTGTCAGCGTCTTGAAAATGCGGGCTCCGGCCCGCATTTTTTTGCCTGTCGATCCATCTCACCCCAACACCTGCTGCCACTTGATGACTATCAATGCTTTTTTGCGTTGAGCGGCTATGATCGGTCGCTTCATCGGCTCGCATAGCCAATCGTGAACCTGTTGTATGCAAAGCGTCTGCTGTTACTCTCCAGCTTCAGAGGGTGTTGTAAAAGGTTTTATTCCTTCTCCGTTCCAGGGAGAAGGCCAGGATAGTGTTTTAGATTATGCTGAAAATCCATTCTGAACCACCCAAGAGAGCCGACCTTGCAACCGGCGGCCCTGCTATTTTCGCGCTCGGTTTTCGTCCCTTTTTCAGCGCCGCCGGTTTGGCTGCGGTGGTGCTGATCGCCATCTGGATTCCGACCTGGATGGGCAGGCTGGCACTCCCTGACTACTATGGCGCCATCGGCTGGCACAGCCATGAGATGCTGTTCGGCTACACCACAGCGATAATCGCCGGTTTTCTGCTGACCGCAGTACGCAACTGGACCGGTATCAACACCCCCAACGGCACGCCGCTGGCACTGCTCGCACTGTTGTGGCTGGCAGGCCGCGTGCTGCCGCTGCTCCCGGCCCCTGTCCCGGGCTGGCTGGTGGCTGCGGCCGATCTTGCCTTCCTGCCCGCTGTTGCCCTCTCGATTGCCCCCGCGCTGTGGCAGGGAGAGCAGAAGATCAACCGCATCTTCGTACCCATCCTGCTGGTCATGGCGCTGTCCAACCTGTTGGTCCACCTGCAGGCGCTGGGGGTTACCGGCAGCGCCGCACGTGGTATCGACATGATGCTTTACATGGTGGTCTTTCTGGTTTCACTGCTCGGCGGCCGCGTCATGCCTTTTTTCACTCAGGCGGTGGTTCCCGGTTTCCGGGCCAGGCGGCAGCAGTGGCTGGAGACCACGACCATGGGCGCATTTGCCTTGCTGATACTCCTGCAGCTGGTTGAGACGCCGCCGCTGCTGACCGGCCTGACCGCACTGCTGCTGGCGCTCACCCAGGCGCTGCGCGTGGCCGGCTGGCATCACCCGCAGGTGTGGCGCATGCCCATTCTCTGGGTGCTCTACACCGGCATGTTCTGGATTGTGATAGGACTGCTGATGCTGGCACTCTCATCCATCGGCCTGGTGGGCGGAAACCTGGCCAGACATGCACTTGGCCTGGGAGGCATTGGCGTATTAACCCTCGGCATGATGTCACGGGTCTCACTGGGACACAGCGGCCGTCCGATTGATCCGGTCCGCAGCATCCAAATTGCCTTTATCCTGCTCAACCTCGCGGCTGCCGCACGGGTCTTCGGCCCACTGCTGCCGGTCGCAAACTACACCTTCTGGGTTCATCTCTCAGGAGGGCTCTGGATCATCTGCTTCCTGCTCTTCTGCCGGGTCTATCTGCCCATCCTGAGCAGACCCAGAATCGACGGTAAACCGGGATAGTCCGCAATTTATTCGGGCCGCGTCGGAGCAGCCTCTCCCCACAACTGCCACTCAAGCACCTCCACCGGGCCATCGGCATTCCGGTGGTGGGCAGCTGCCTTTCCGATGGAGGAGAGCGCGCTTACTCCCGGACCCAACTGCTGGCGCAGGTAGGTCTGAACTTTTTCGAACTCGCGGCCGGAAGGGTGCGGCTCCCAAACCAGGAGTATCGGTTGACTGCGGCCTTCCAGCATCTTTCGCAGCGGAAACTGCGCCTGTGCCGATCCGACGAACGCACTGCCCATATGCGGCTTCAGGTTCCCTCCAATGAAGCTGCGATTGGCAATCACAAACGCCGGAGCGCCCGCATCCCTGATCAATATGCGGGCCAGCGCCTGGCCCGGGTAGGTCTGCTTCATCGGCTTTCCGGTAAGTGGGACCAGATGGGCTCTGGCAAACAGACCCAACGGGATCAGAATCATCGCCGCCAGCAGCCAGCGCCGGTAACCGACCAACCCGCGTACAAACGTCTTCTCCGGCAACATCAGAAAAGCGACGACAGGGATATGGAACAGTACCGGCAGCAGGTAGCGGTCCCGGTAGGCCACTCCGCCGATCAGCAGCAGGATGAGGATCAGAATCAGCGGCGTGATCCAGAGCATGCGCAACAGAAATCTCAGCGCCATCGGTCTGCTCTCTTCCGGCGTTTTAAAGATCGGCTCCCGCCAAGGCCTGAACGAAACGAGCAGCGCCAGCAGAAACAGTGCACAGAACGCGGCGTAGGAGAGAGCCAGGGAGAGCAGCCCGCTGGAAACGCCCTCCCAATAACCGGAAAAACCGGTTTCAAGCCGCTGTGCATCGGATCCGGCCAGTGCCGCGTTGTCGAGCAACCAGAGCAGAAAAGGGCTCAGCGTCAACGCACAGGTCAACAGCGTCAGCAGAGAAGCCGGCCGCCACACCAGCCGCGGCTGCAGGCTGGCGAGCGTGATCGTCATAATCAGAATGAAGATGGCGAAATTGTATTTGGAGAGCAGGCCCAACCCGAAAAGCAAGCCCAGCAGCGCATACTGGCCCGGGCCCTGGCGACCATTCAGCAGCGCCAGCAGTGCCCAGAGAGAGGCGGCGGAGAGGGTGGTTACCAGTACCGAATGGGTCAGGTCGCGCTGCGATTCCCAACCGATCTGCGGCAGCAGCAGCAGTGAAAGCGCGGCAAGACCGGCACGCTCAACGCTGAGTCCCGCCTGGCGGCCAATGAAATAACTGCAGACATAAGTGAGAAAAAGCAGCAGATTCTTCAACAGCCCAAGTGCCGCGGCGCCCTCCCCAAACAGCCGCAGCAGGGGTATCTGCAGCCAGGTATAGAGTGGAGGATCCGCGCTGTAACCGGGCTGCAGGCGCTGGCCGAACAGCAGCTGCTCTGCCTCATCGAGCTCGAAGCCGCCGCCTGCCGTGATCCGCAGCAACCAGTGCAGCAGAAAATAGGCGGCCAGCAACAACAGCAGTCCGGATGGACAGGATAATCTGCGGAACAGCCATTGGCTCACTGCTTCTACTCCCCGTTGCCGGTTTCGTTCTTCGGCAAGCCAGGATTCACAAACCGCTTCTGCGCCGATGAACGCCGCAGATAACGCATAAGCACTGCAGCTCCGATCAATAGCACGACACCCGTCAGTACATATTTAAGGGTGGCTGCCAGCTCTCCCTGAACCATGCCTGCGCCAATCAATGCCGCCGGAACAGCTTCCGGAAGAAACCCGATCAGGCTGCCGATGATGAAATCGCGGGTGCGCACCGCCGTCAGGCCAAGCAGCAGATTTATGAAAAAACTGCTCAGCGGCAGTTGCCGGGAGAGCAGAACCGGGAGTATACCCTGGCGTGACAGCAGATTGGTGAACCGGCGAAGTTTCGGCCAGCGTGCCAACCCCGCTTCGCGGCCGCTCCAGCGTGCCAGCAGAAAAGTTGCATAAGCGCCGGCCAGCGATCCTGCCAGCGTGCAGGCCAGGCCCACCAGTACACCAAACAGGGCGGCCGCGACACCGGTCATCAGCAGCCGCGGCACGCCAACCCCGGTCAGCAGCGCAGTGGCCAGCCCGAATCCCAGCGGGGCGTACCATCCCAGTCTGGCGGTAAGCTCGCCGAGATCATCGATCCAGTGTGGGAGATCCTGGTAAGGAAGCAGATAGAGCAGCCGGACGCCCAACAGCAACAGCGCCGCCAAAACCATCCTGCTGATGATCGTCCGGTTCATCGCGGCAGGTTCCCAACCAGCCAGTGGAGGCGCGCCAGCTGCTATCCCGTGCGCCGCCGCCGACCCAATGGACACAGGCGCGGGCGAAATCGCAGAAAAACCTCTTTTCCCGTCTCTACCGACTCATATATTGCATTGATCAGTTCCAGGCTCTTGCGTGCTTCAAGGCCGTCCACCAGGTGCCGCTTCTCGTTCTCGATGCAGTCGACCACATGCTCATAGTAGGCCTGATGGCCGAAACCGTAGACGTTTGGGGGGTTGACCGAAAACTCCTCGAGCACCCGCTCATCGCCCTCCTGCTTCTCCTCGAAAGCCCAGGTATCCATCTTGTTGACCGCAAAACCGCCAATCACTACGGTGCCGCGTGCGCCGAGCACAGAGATGGAACCCTCCAGGTTGATCGGCCGCGCAGCCGTTGTCGCCTCGATAATGCCCAGCGCGCCGTTCCGGAACTTCAGGGTGACGATAATCGTATCCTCCGCCTCGATATTGACCAGCGCGGTGGAAGCCTTCGCGAACACGCTCTCCACGTCGCCCAGCATCCACTGCAGCATGTCCACGTGGTGGCTCGCCTGATTGGTGAGAACGCCGCCATCCATGGCCCAGGTTCCGCGCCAGGCATCCTGGTCATAATAGTGCTGGTGACGGCACCAGCGAACACGCACGGTACCGAGTACGAATTTACCAAAGCGGCCTGCCTCCACCGCTTCGCGCAACTTGACCACCGGCACGTTGAAACGGTTCTGCTTGACCACGAACAGGCGGCAGCCGTTTAAATCGCAGGCCTCGATCATGGCATCGGCATCGTCCAGCGTCAGCGCCATCGGTTTTTCCACGATAATGGACTTCTGATAGCCAGCCAGGTTGATCACGTGGCGGGCATGATCGCCGGTCGGTGTCAGGACAACCACAATATCTATGGCTTCGCTCTGCATCATGCGATCCATGTCTTCGTAGTGCGGAATGCCAAACTGCTCACCGACTGCGCGGGCATTCTCCTCTTTGATGTCACATGCAGCCACCAGCCGCATACCCCGGATCTGATTGTTTCCGAGCAGATCCGCATGACGTTTTGCGATTCGTCCGCAACCAACTAATGCAACATTCAACATGATTCAGTCCAATTGGTTAGGGAGCCTGCTGTTCAGGGGCGGGCTCCTTGTGGCAGGGCGGCAAGCCCCGCTTTAGAGATTATCCGCAGCGCGGCCGGACGTGCCGGCTGATTCTGTCCGCTCCTCGATCTCGTAGCCGATCATTCTCGATTTCATCCAACGCACCGCCAGCAGATCATAGAACGAAGCAAACAGGCGATTCCAGACGCCGTAATGTGCACTGCCATAGAGCCGCGGATTATTCGCCACCGGTATTTCGACAACACTGTAACCCTCGATCTTGAACAGCGTCGGCAGGAAACGGTGCATCCCCTTAAAGAACTTCAGATTCTCTATGCACTCCCGGCGGAAGGCGCGATAGGTGCACCCGGCGTCGCTGATCTGCTCGCCCGAAAGTCCGTTGCGCACCCAGTTGGCGATGCGCGAAGAGAGAATGCGGATGATGTGATCCCCTTCACCGCGCGATGCGACGCGGGTGCCGCATACACAATCGGCCCGCTGCAGCGCTTCCACAAATTTTGGCAGATCCCGTGGGTCGTTCTGCAGATCGGCGTCCATGGTCACGATGTAACGCCCGCGCGCGATTTTCATGCCGGCCCAGCTGGCCGCGGATTCACCCCGGTTGTGCCGCATACGCTGTCCGATCACGCGCGGATTCGCGGCGGCCAGCTGCTGCAGCACCAGCCAGGAGCGGTCATCGCTGCGGTCATCGGTAATAATCACTTCATAGCTGATTTTCAGCGGCGCCAGCGCATTGTCGATAGCCTCCACCAGCGGCGGCAGATTGCCCTCCTCGTTATGACAGGGAACGACGATGCTCAACTCGGGCTGGTTCATCGGTGTATCACTCTATAAAAGAGATAACCGCGTCGCACACCCGGTCCACCTCTTCCAGTGACATCTGTCCATGAATCGGCAGCGACAGAATTTCATCGACCCAGCGTTCGGTATTGGGCAGCGACGGCAATTCACTGTAGAGCCCGGTAATCGCCGGCTGCTGATGATTGGCCACCGGGTAGTGAATGCCCGTGTCTATACCCTGCGCACTGAGATGCGCCGCGAGCGCATCACGATCCGGGGTGCGGATCACGTACATATGATAGACGGGATCCGCCCAGCCGCGTTCGGGCGGTGTGACGACCAGCTCACCGAGGCGCCGGCTGTAGTGCCCGGCCACCTCTCTGCGATGCGCATTGAGCTGGTCCAGGTAGCGCAGCGCCACCCGCCCGGCTGCCGCCTGAATCTCATTGAAACGCAGATTGTAACCAACCTTCTCATGCGTGAATTTACTCTTGCGGCCGTGGTTGCGCAGCATGCGTACGCCGTCTGCCAGGCGATCATCGTTGGTGCAGATACAACCGCCGTCGCCCAGCACGGTGAGATTCTTCGAGGGATAGAAAGAGAAGCCGGATGCAAAACCTATGGAACCCACGCGTCTGCCCCGATGCATGGCACCCTGGGCCTGGGCGCAATCCTCGAATACCCAGAGCCCGTGGCGTTCGGCCAGCTGCTGAATGGCATCCATATCGGCCGGATGTCCATACAGGTGCACAGGCATCACGCCCACGGTGCGCGGACCGATGGCGGCAGCGACCTGCGCCGGATCCATGCAGTAGCTGTCGTCCACGTCCACGAACACCGGCTTGGCCCCCGCGAGAATAATGGGCTCGACGGTGGGGAATGCCGTGTGTGACGGCACGATCACCTCGTCGCCCGCCGAGAGCTCCATCACCTGCAGCAACAGTATGGTCGCCGCCGTCCAGGAGGAGGAGAGCACCGCATGCCGGGTGCCGGTATAATCCGCCAGCTCCTGCTCAAAGGCCTCGCACTCCCGGCCCAGGATATACATGCCAGAATCGAGCGCCGCGGCGGCGGCTGCACGAATCTCATCGTTCAGAAAGACTTTGGAAAGTGGAATTTTGGCCATCTGGTTGCGAACCGCGCTAAAAATGGGCGCGTACCCGGCAAGGGGATGACACCACCCGACAGAAAACAGGGCAGTTTAAAACTGATCCCTCTTTGGTACAAGTACCACAGTGGGACAGTGCTCTCCCATAAACTCCCTCTCCCTCGTGAGGGAGAGGGCTGGGGTGAGGGTATAAGAGATAAGGCCTTGATTTTAATCACCCTCATCCTCGGCTCTGGCATCCTGCTTCGCTCTACCTCCTCCATCCATGGAGTCGTAGCCTTCTCCCTCGAAGGGAGAAGGGACCGCAGTTTGATGAATTTCAAGTCAATAAAGCAATTGGCGGTAGTTTCATCTAAAGAATTCATGAGCTTATACCAAGCCCCCAACTGTTAGTTAGGACAGCACTGACTGCGGGAATAAAACGCACGAGCCGGCGTAATTACTGACCTCTCTCTCAGAAACTGTAGCTGTAACCGGCAAACAGGCGGTCGTTCTGCCCGACATCCAGAACAGGAGGGCCCCCCCCGTTTTCATAAAAAATCACGCCAAGCGTCAGAATCTGGGCCTCTGCCAGCTCATAGTCTCCGCTCAGGCGTATAAAGCCGCCCTCATCGAGCGCTTCACCGTAGAAGGTCGCGACGCCGGTCAATTTCAACCTGGCGTGCAGAAACTCCCCCTGATAGCGCAGGGCGGTCTGCCACTGGTTCCGCGCATAACCGGCTGCGGTGAAATCCCGGTTGAATCCGGAGAGGCGGCGCAACACCCGCTCCACCCCAAGGGTGGTATCGTCGAATCCGCTGTACTCGACTCCGACAAGGATATCGGCGCGATCGCGTTTGACCCCGGGCAGCCCGCTGAACCTGAGCCCGCTCAGGTAGGCAAACTCGCTTTTCAGCAGCCAGTTGCCAAGCGCGACATTGCCCGCCGCTCCGGCCATGTTGATGCGGCTGTGTCGCAGCACGGGAGAGCTTCCGGTGGAATCCAGATAGCCCTGATCCTGATATATATCCGCCCAGTATAGAGAGAGATCCCAGCCCGAAAAGATGCCGTTTGCCGCCAGTGCATACTGCATACGGTCAAATCCGTCCGCGGGAACCTGCTCCGGCGGAGGTTTGGCAGCGCCCTGATAGAAGTCCGAACCGTAGGGCGGCAGCTTGCTGAAACGCACCTCTGGGATGGCTATAAGGCTGAAACCCCAGTCGCCGGCGAAATAGCCCAGTTTTGCCATGCCAACGGGAAGCCGCAGGTCCTTGATGTCGACGACACCCGGTTCGCGCAGATCCAGTGGGTTAAGCACATCGGTCACCCTTAGGTTGTCCGATTTGCCCCAGACCAGGATCTGACGCCCGATTTTAAGATCAAACGCCTCGCCCGGACTGCCCTGCAGATAAGCCTCGCCGACTTCAAACTCACTCTCGCTGTCGTTCAGCAGTTGCGGTTCGTAGTTGGAGCGTCCGTTTGCCTGGTAGACCGCGTCATAATCCCCGTTCAGAGCCAGATGCAGCCGCCAGCCGGGCATGAGTTCCCCCTTCAGCTCCAGATCGATGCCGGTACGCAGCCGGGAGAGTCCGCGATAATCCGTGGCGCCCGCCGCCGGCGCCCGGTGGGCAAAATTGAAGGCGCTGGAAAAATCGATCTCTCCGGAAATATCCCAGCCGCCCCCTGGCTGCAGCTCATGATCAAGCGGTTGCGGGGCTGCCACATCTGCATCGTCAAAACCCTGCAGTAAATCATCCAGCGAAGCAGGCACCGTTCCGCCGGACGGCTCTTCCCCGAAGCCGTCCAGCACCTCTTCAAGCGGCATCTCCTGGTCCGCGCTCAGCGGTGCCAGCGGCAGCCAGCAGAGTAGCAACAGCGGAATTATCAAAGGGGTCAGATTCAATTGGTATCCAGTTAAATTTGATACTGGCACCTCAGCAAGTAGCAAGTAGCCCGGATGAAGTGAAACGTAATCCGGGATCATTCTCCAAACCCACCACCAGCCGTACCAGTTCTTGGGCATCCCCAATGTTTATCGAGCATGCCTAACCGAACAAAACGGTGAAATGAAGAATGTGGCCAATCAGTGGCGCGTTCAACATAGCCATGTTTCACCGGATTGAAATGTATGTAGTCAACGTGTGTTTGTAAATCAGCTTCATTTCGAATTTGATGCTCCCAATAGCGCCTTTGCCAAAGATTGATTTCACCTTTTTCGCTTTTCTTTAGTACAACACCTTCCTTTATCAACGCTCTGCTAAAACGGCTTTTTATTAGCTTCCAGCGCCCGGGAAAATCATGATCGTTTTTAGGTAGGCGAAAAACCGCATGCAAATGATCCGGCAGCACCACAAGCGCAATGATTTCAAATGGACGTTGTTGCTTAACCGAGCGGATACAGTTCCGTAGTTGGTGAATATGCGTTATAAGATGATTAGCTGAGCGATCGCGTAAATTGACGGTGAAGAAAAATGTGCCTCCCGGAGTTTGGCTTCGGCGGTAGTTGACCATTGGAGAAGTTTATCCCGGATTTCGTTTCACTTCATCCGGGCTACTCGCTGTTAATGGTACAGCACTGAGTCTGACCCGATTGATTCGCATCGATCAGAGCCCCTTCTCCAGGCGGCGCACGGTGAACATCTCTTCCGGCAGATCCTGATTGTAACGGGTATCACTGAACGCCAGCTCGGTATGGTGCAGGGTGGTTTTATTCTTCTTCGTGGTCATGGTCATACGGGTAATGGTCCAGATTCCCTCAATCAGCTCCAAGCCCGGTACATCCTGATATTTGAGCTGGTTTCCGTCCAGCGTCCAGTGCACCGCGCGGACTATCACATGACTCTCCTGATCCACGAATACCAGCGACTTCTTATAGCCTGTCTCCTCCATCTCTTCGCGGTTTTTAGGCAGTGCCTCGATTAGCCACGCCTTGCGGCCGCGCACCTCATCCTCCTTTACCAGGCGAAAATCGTAGGCCTCCAGGTTACGCCTTGTCATATCCGAATAGTTGAAATCCGAACCCATGAAAGAACCGCTTTTATCACTCGATGCGATGCGTTTGCTCTTTTTCAGCGCCGGCAGAAAAAGCCACTGATCGTCGTCCCGCTCCGGGGCGTCGTAATCGTAGGTGAGGAAAGCGGTATCTTTCACATCCGCGGGCGCCAGAAAAAACATGATCCGCTGCCTGTCTTTACCCTTGTCTTTGTTGAAAGAGCGGATACGGCGCTGCCGTTCGTTGCCGTTCCTGTCTATCAGCGTCATGGTCAGGTCTGCGCTGCTGTTGTCTCCGTCGTCACGGTCGTTGACCTGCTGCATGATCTGGCGCGCATCCCCGGCTGTCCCCGCCGCGAACGGAAACCACAACCCGAGCAGAGCCAGCAGCATCAGTTTGGTGAATTGCCTGTGCATATGAAAACTCCCTCAATAGTCGCTGTCGTCGGCAATCAGGTGCGACCTGTGCAGCTGCGCCAACAGCGCCGGCGCGAGGAAAAAATCGGCCAGCAGTGCCATGATAATGGTAAATCCGGTCAGCAGACCGAAATTGGAAAGATTGCTCAAGGTGGCAAACATGTAAAGGAAAAAGCCGCTGGAGAGCACTACGGTGGTCACCAGCATCGCGCGCCCGGTGGTGAGCAGTGTATTTCGCACCGCCTCGCGCACGTCTCCGGTGTCATGATGATAACGGCGGTAGTTGTGCATGAAATGGATGGTATCGTCCACGGCCAGGCCTATGGCGATAGAGCCGATCAGCATGGTGAACAGATCTATGGGAATGCCGAACCAGCCCATCAGCCCCAATGTCAGGATGATCGGCGCCAGGTTGGGGATCATGCTGATCAGACCAATGCGGATATTCCCGATCAGCAGAATCATCATCAGCGATATGACCAGGATCGCGATCAGGTAACTCTGCTTCATGCTCTCGATAGTGGCCGACATGGTTCGGCCCAGCAGCGCCACCATTCCGGTCACGAAAATATCATTGGCGTCTCCGAGTACAGCCAGGAAACGCTGCTTCAACTCCTCCATGAATGGGCCGTAGAGCACGCTGTCAACCCAGGGCATCTTTATGGTGAAGCGAGTCTGCCGGAACTGACTGTCGACAAAATCCTCCAGGTCATCGGAGCCGCTGTTCTCAAACAGCAGGAACTCCTGCGCGATCAAATCACGCCGGTCCGGAATGCGGTAGTGGCTCAGCCTGTTTTCGTTCAGCGCCTGATTGATCTCCTTGAGAACGTCGGCCAGCGAAAGCGTCTTGCCGACGTAGAGCTCGCCCTGATCTATGGTTGCGATCTCCCGATTCAGACGAGCCAGTCCCTGCATGAAATCCGGTTCGTAGAGTCCGTTCTCCCGTCCGGTATCGACCACCACCTCGACCGTGCTGGCCCCGCGCATATTGTCGTTGACAAAATCCGTGGCGATCCGTGCCGGATTGCTGAGCGGGAGCCACTCAGCGGGTTTATGCGAAAATCTCACCTGCAGCGCACCGGCCATGCCCACCGCCAGCACCAGCGCACTCACCACCAACACCGGCTTGGGCCTGGTGGTCGAAATATCGGCGATGGTGATCATCAGCCGGTCGAAACGTTCGTGGCGCTTTTTCTCCCGCTCTCCGTGCTGCGGTTTGAGCGGGATAATCGAGAGCAGAGCCGGCAGCAGCACCAGCGTATAGATCAGGGAGATGATCACGCCGGCTGCCGCAACTATGCCCAGATCACTTACCGGCGCCACCTGGGCCCCGGCAAAGGATGCCAGACCTGCTGCCGTGGTCAGCGAGGTCATCACAATGGCCAGGCCCGAGTGCCCGAGAGCGTAGACTATCCCCAGCCGTTTCGCCTCCGATGCCTGCTGCGGCAACCCGCCATCGGCAGCCTGCAGTTGTAGGCGGCGGTAAAAAACCGCGAGAAGATGCACCGACGCGCCCACGCCCACCGCCAGCAGGAAAGAGGGCATGATCTGGGTAGGAAGCTTGAATGGTACTCCGGCCAGCGCCATCAGGCCCAGGGTTGAGAGCAGGGAGAGGAGTACGATGACCACCGGCAGAAAAACGCCGGAGAGGCGCCTGAAAAGCAGAAACAGCAGCAGCGATATGATGGCGAGGGAGAGCAGCATGAAGCGTTTCATGTTGGTCACCATGCTGCGCTTCAACACATCCGTCACCACCGGCGAGCCGGCCAGGTGGATGCGAAATTGGTCGCTGTCAAAACCAGCCGCAATGTCGCGCACGACCTCGACCACCTCACTGTTCTGCGCATCGCTCAACGGTACCCGTTCAGCTTCGGGCGCCGCAGCATCGGGCTGCATCTCATCTTCGAAACCGGCCATCACATCTGCTGATGTGCCTTTTCCGGGATAGGCATCAGTCTTGATGACGATAGTGGTGATGGTGCCGTCGTCGGAGATCAGCATGTTGCGGTACAGGGGGTTGGCCAGCGCGCGCTCCCTCACCTCCTCTCTTGCCTGCTCGGTTTCGGGCCAACGCTCCAGCAGATCCTCCACGATCAGCTCACCCTCGGCGCCCCGGGTATTGCGGGCGTTTATCAGGCTGGTGATATCATCCAGGTAGGGTGTCTTTTCGCGTAGCGCCTGGTGCAGCCGGTTGAGCCGGTCCAGCGCCTCGGGCGTGAATAGATCCGGTGTCTTTATGGTAAGCAGAATCAGCTCATCCCGGCCATACTGCTCACGAAACCGGTCATAGGCGATAAGCGTGGGATCTTCAGGGTGAAGGAACCCTTCGGTCGAGGTATCCATCTTCAGGCCGGGAATGCGTGACACCAGACCCAGGATCAGGCAGAGCATAAACAGCAGTACAATCCAGGCCCGCCTGTAGACCAGGTTGCCAAACTGCCTGAAACCATTTTCAACACGCGTGCGCAGTGCGGTCGTCATTACTCAGCTCCCTGCATTCTCAAACGTACGATTCAGAGGCGAATGCCGCTCAGCACCAGATCGGCAACCTGCTCCGCCAACTCCTCCCTGGAGATGAAGAGGTTTTCCCTGTCCAATCCTGGACTGAGCTCAACCACCCGCCGGCGTATGGGTTCGTTGGAGGAGTAGAGCATCAGTGTTCCGACGATCATCATATGCACCAGAAATCCGTTGACCGGTCGCAGCACGCCTTCCCTGGCGCCCTCATCCAGCGCCTCCCCCAGCATTCCCAACAGCCTGCTCATCTGCAATAGAGCGGCATCAGGCAGGTTTCTGCCACCGGAGGCCACCTCCCGCAGCATGATCGGAGCGGTAAAGCGCAAATTGCCCGAATTATGCGCAAGGATGGAGATGAAACAGCGGATCTTCTCCTCGCAACTCCCGGCACCGGCCACCGCCTCCGCCACCTCGTCGGCGGCCCGTTTGAGCAGACGTTCCAAAACCCGGTGATAGAGCGTCTCCTTATCCCCTATCTGATAGTAAAGGGTGGCCTTGTTGACATTTGCTCTTTGCGCCAGCTCGGCAACACGCACACCATCGTACCCCTTATCTGCGAAAACCCGGGTAATCGCATCGAGGATTCCGTCTGCGGTGGGAGAGATATTGGCGTCTGTTGTCACTCGATTTTATACCGAATGGTTTAACCGTTTGGTTGAATTATTGATGTGCGATGACCGGTTTGTCAAGTAAGATGCTGGTGTCAGCATGGCAATTTAAGACAAAAGCAAGCAGAATTCGAACCATGACCCGAGCGCATCTGACCGGTCATCGGTTCAACCATAAGGAGGAATGCATGCCAAAAAAAACGAAAGATCCGGCGCCTGTCACCGAACAGCTGACTGCCAGCGAAGCGGCGGCTCTCATTTTCCAGCACCACTTTGAATACCTTCTGAGCTGGGAGGAGACGGCAAAGACATGGGACGATATTGAAGGCGTTCACCAGGTCAGGGTTTCATTCAGAAAGATACGCTCAGCACTCACCCTGTTCCGGAACGCCATCCCGAAAGCCGTGAGCGCGCCCTGGAACCAGGAGATCCGCTGGATCGCCGGCGAGATGGGCATGGCCCGCGATCTCGATGTTTTCATCGACGAAGGACTTGGTTCCATCCAGGGTAAGCTGCCTTTTCAGGGCGAGCACAAACTGGTCGCGCTGGCCAGGGAGGCTCGCGCAAAAACCTACCTGGAGCAGGTGCGCCCGATGCTGGAGAGCGAACGCTATGCCAATTTCAAATCCGGCTTTCAGCATTGGTACCAGCAGCGGGAGTGGGAGTCCGCCGATCTGAAGACGAAGCAGCAGACCAATCTTCAGATGAAGTTGGGGAAATATTCACGCAAGCTGCTGGATAAACAGGAGCGTAAAGTACTGGCACTGGGAAGCCATATCGATCGAAACAACGCGCAGGAGATGCACAGGCTCAGAATCGAATGCAAGAAGCTCAGATATGCCGCCGATTTTTTCAAGCCGCTCTATGCCGGTATCGGAAATTTCATCGATCACATGAAGGGGCTTCAGGACATCCTTGGCGTAATGAACGATATATCCGTGATGCATCATCTGCTGCGGGCGCTGTTAGCTGATACCAATGATCACGAAACGCTGGAGTACGCTGGCGCCATCGTCGGCTGGCGCACCTGTGAGTTTTACCACCAGCTGGATTATTTCGACCGTTACTGGGACGAGTTTACCGAAGCAACCCACCCCTGGTGGAAGAAAAACGGATAGAAACAACAGGGCCAAGGGCCAAGGGCCAAGGGCCAAAGAGTCAAACAGGGAACAGGCTGGGAATCCACCGTCTTTGAATCCTTGTTTGGCTTTCGGACATTCCTCTCTCCTGCAACCTGTTTCGCGGGTGAATACAGAGCGTGCTCCGAAAACGTCAGCGGAGTTCGCGGTAACGAATTGCGGTGATAACGAACTCACGCCGGCCCTGGGGTGTTTCCACCGCCACCTCTTCGTCCAGCCGCCGTTTGAGCAGTGCCCTGGCTACCGGTGAGTCGACGCTGATCCAACCTCTTTTAGGGTCGAACTCGTCAGCACCGACGATCCGGTAGGTCGTTTCGTCGCCGAGCTGATCCTCTAGTGTTATCCAGGCGCCAAAAAATACCAGATCCGGATCGACCGGATGCTCTTTCACCACCTTCAGATCGGGCAGGCGTTTCTGCAGATAGCGGATTCGGTAGTCCAGTTCCCTCAACTGTTTCTTACGGTAGATGTACTCGGCATTTTCCGACCGGTCCCCCTCCGCCGCCGCTTCCGAGAGCGCCCTGACCACATCACGCCGGCGCAGCCAGAGCTCCTGCGCTTCCTGCTCGAGCCGCAGGTAACCCGCCTCAGTGATATAGGGTGATTTAGCCGGCTGCGGAGGTCGATAGCGCCCCATAATCCTTGTATCCTCAGTTGGACATGGTGCAGGGCAAGGCGTAACCACAAGGAATAGTTATTCTATTCCGAGGAGTTACAACGCGGCCATGCGCCGCGGAAAGCGTGCACTGCACCGCGTAGTGTGATTTACCATACGAGTGATGATTTGAGTTGATTACTGCCCATTTCATATCAGGCCCTTATCGTCCAATTGGAGCGATCAACCGAGGATTCCAGGATAATAGGTTCAGGTCCTGTCAGTCAGCCTTAACCCGCCTGCTGAACCAGGCAGAGAAGAGCGTTCTGGGCATCTCCGTACCCCGCTGAAGATAGTGAAGCGTGTATTCGTTGTGCAGGTTTGCATCCAACAGGCGGTGATCGGCAGAGGTTCCGCAGAATAGAATCTCATCACCTCTGTGCAATTGTGTATCATCCTCCGGCAGCATCATCAGCTCTTCGCCGCGTTTCAACACCAAGGCGAGTACCTTGAGCCGATGCGTCCGATCCATCGGCTTACGCTGGACATCCCCGAGTGTCGGCACCTGCCCCCTTAAGGAGAGGGATGTGACGGCGCAGCCGCCCCCCCCCAACGTCTCGACCCAGAGATGGATCTTCTCCCGTCCCAGTATTCCGAGCGTCCGCGCCACCAGCCGCGGCACCTCATCGAGCCCCTTATCCCGAAGGTAACGGCGCAGGTCCAGAATCGCAGGAACTGTCAACATCTGCAGAATCTGGCGGGCGGTAACCAGACTTGGCTGCATGATCAGATTGGCATTGACGCCGCTGAACGCAAGTTCATTTTCATGATGGTTCTGACGCACGACCAGAAAGATGTCGGGCTTAAGCTTGCGCGCGCTGAGCAGAATACCGAGATTGTCTTCGTCGCTGTCGGTTCCCGCAACCACACCCACAGCATCCTCAATACCGGCTTTGGCCAACGCCCGGGTATCGGCGCGGCCGATCACAACCGGAAGTCGATGATCCATCGGCTCACTACCGGGATCGACAATGACCGTAGGTATTCCCCGATGCACCAATGCTTCGCGCAGTGCCCGCCCCATGCGTCCGTATCCGCAGAGAATCCATTTGCCCACCGGGGGCGATGCGGACGTTTCCAGATTGAAGTCCAGTGCGCCAATCAGCCGCTGCATCCAGTTGAACAGGGGAGGATTAAAAATGGCCGTACACATCTGCCTGGAGAAAACGTCATAGGGATCCACCACATCCAGGTTACCGACAGCCTCCATGTACTCCCGGATTTCTCCGGAGGTGGCGCGGCAGATGATCTTCAGGCGGGGATTCAACGAACGCGCCATCACCGCGATCTTCAGATTGGTCTCGTCATTGCGGGTCAATGCGACCAGACCCTGGCAATTCTCCCGGGTAATGCCGGCATCCAGCAGATGCCTCGGAACGCTTGCATCACCGCAATGCCCGAACATTTTGATCCGGTAGTCGCGCAGCTTCAGCGCCTTTATACGATCCTCATCGATGTCGATGACCGCCGCCTTCCTGTAGTTGTCGCTCAGTCCGCGCGCCAGCAGACTGCCGGTATCACCAAAACCGCAAATCACCACAAACGGTTGTGTAATGCCGCGCACCTGACGCGCAAAGCGCCGCTCGGAGACCGCGGTCACCAGCTCCGGATGCTGTACCAGGCGGATGAAGGAGCCGATGGCATAAAGCCAGGCAACCGCCCCGGTATACATGCAGATCGTTGCCCACAGCCGCTGAGGTTCGCTGAACTCACCCGGTATCTCACCGAAGCCCGTGGTCGTCGCGGTGAAGGTGAAAAAATAGAAGGAGTGAAACAGATTCATCCCACCGACTCCGTCACCGGTCTCCAGGCCCGGCATCAGCGACATGCCGGTTATCCCCAAAGCGTAAGTGGCCAGCAGAACCAGAAAGGGAGTCCGCATGTACTGCAGAACGACGGCGGTGACACGATCAAGCTCTGAAGTGGCCGGCACTGGGTTACCGCCGGGACATCAGCGTGTCGGTTACCAGCATCAGCACGGAAACAATATTGGCAACCAAGGCACCGGCAGCCAGCGAAATGATGGTTACCATCTGCTCCTGGCTTGGTGGTGTATTCATGCCGCCTTCACCAACTGCCCAGACGGTGGTGGCAATGATCAACTGCAGGTTGGCAACCAGACTGGCGGAGAGGAATATCGCGCCGATCTGCGAGCGATCGCCAAATTTCAGCAGCGTCGTCACCATGCTTACCAGCAGCGCGGAGAAGAGCATCCAGACGCTGTGGTGACCGGGATCAGAGATCTCCCCCAGCACAAAACCCACATTGAGCGTAAGCGCAAGGATGATGAAAAAGCCGAATATTACTTTTTCCAGATTCATGCAGCCAAGAATAGAAAAGAAAGAGGAAAAGCGCCAGAGAGCTGCAAATGCCCAGCTGCAGCCGTTGCAAGTTTTGTCCTGACCACTCCGGATGCTCGGCAATTTTCAGACTTTGTAAACCCCTCCGGTAAATTTCTCGCAGGGCGCAGCGTACGCAGAGATTAAAAGGTGACTTTGTGTGGATTCACTCTGTCAGCCAATCAGGGTCTCAACAGTAACGACTTTTTATCGTTTTCCCTGTGTCTTGGCGCGCTTTGCGGGAGGTATTGTCTGATAGCCCGAGTAGGATCGGGTCAATGCCCTTCGGTTATTGCGTCCCACTCGGGCTGACCCAATTTAATTTTGGGGATTCAGCGCACAGTCTGAAGAATATGCTTGAGCTCACTCAAAATCATTGCGGTCGCCCCCCAAACCATGTGGCCGGCCACCTCAAAATAGGGGGACTCGATAATCACCCCGCTGCTCAACCTCACCTTGCCCCGCTTTACCGCCGCTTCGTTCAGCAGCCAGGTGACCGAGAGCTCGATAATCTCTTCCACCTCCACCGGATCCGGTTTGTAGCTGGGAGGTTCAGGGGAGTAGGCGATAAATGTCTGCACCAGGTAGTTGCTCGGGGGTATGAACAGGTCGCTGAGTCTGCCAAGCAGGTTGCGGCTGTCAACGCTGACCCCCACCTCCTCCTCGAACTCACGCAATGCCGCATGCAGGTGATTTTCACCGGCCTCCAACCGGCCACCGGGAATACTCACCTGCCCGCCGTGGGTGCCGCCGTAGTCTGGTCGCTTCATAAGCACCATGAACCAGTCGTCCCGCTTTGGAAAAAAGTAGAGCAGTACCGCGCTCTGGTGCACTTCAGGCGCCGCTTCCAGAGCTTCCCGCATCCGCGGACGCGCCATGGGCGCCATACGGAACTGTGCATCTTCGCCGGGAAGATTTCGCGCCAGCTGTTCTCTCAATCTTTCGATAAATTCCATCATCTCCGGCCCGGATGTTACTTGCTTGGCTTCTGTCGGGAAACCGTTTCTTCGATAATCCATACAAATGCCGAAGCATCAATAATAAAAACCGGACTGGAAAACAGGCAAAGCGGTACAATCCGGTCCCATATCAATTTAACGAAAAGGCAGCACTCGAGGAAACACATGAGCCAACGGGAAGCATTGATCAAACAGCGCCTGACGGAGACCTTCAACCCGGTACAGCTGGAGCTTCTGGACGAATCCCAGAAACACGCGGGCCACGCCGGTGCACGGGGTGGTGGAGGCCATTTCGTGGTGACTATCGTGAGCCATGCCTTTGCGGGCAAAACCACCATCCAGCGCCATCGGATGGTTTATGCCGCACTGGGAGAGCTGATGAAAAGCGAGATCCACGCACTCAGCATATCCGCCCGCACCCCGGATGAGCTAACCTGAAAACAGCTTTCCCAACAGCAGAGGCAGTGCCGTCTCCACCCGGTAGATGCGCGCGCCGAGGGAGAAGGGCCGACAGCCGGCGGAGATCAGCTTCCCGACCTCATAGGGGATGAAGCCGCCTTCCGGCCCGATGCACAACAGCGACTGCCCGGAGAGCGGAAGCCTCAGCCCCAGTTCGCTGAATCCGGGCGCCGCCGGGTGGGCCAGCAGGGCCAATCCCGAATCGATCAGCCCGGGCAACTCATCCTCCACGAAAGGTTTGAAGCGCCGGCGCAGATGAACCTCCGGCAGCATTGTATCCCGCGCCTGTTCCAGCCCCAGCAACAGGCTCCCGTGTATCTTCTCAGGATGCAGCCAGGGCGACTGCCAATAGCTCTTCTCGACCCTCACCGAGTTGATCAGGTAGAGACGCTTGACGCCCATCTCGGCAACCATACCCAGACAACGCTTCAGCATTTTCGGTCTCGGCAGCGCCAGGATCAGGGTGACCGGCAAGGGCGCCGGCGGCGCCTCCTGCAGCGTCAGTGCAAGCGTAACCTCACGCTCTGTCATACGCTCGATGAGCGCGCTGCCGATGCCGCCCTGCAGCAGGCCGACACGCAATCTATCGCCCTCTCCCGCACGATGTATCTCCCTTATATGGGTCAGCCTGCGATCGGACAGAACCGCTCGGCCGGGCGCGACAAAGTCATCCTCAAACAGCATCACCAGATTCATGCAAATCCCACATTGCTTTCCAACCAGGGTGGCGATAGTGTACCGCTACTAGTGAAACCATCGATCTCTCTTATTGGGGCAGGCGCAGCCGGGTGTGCTCTGCTGGTTGCATTGAGCCGCAAGGGGTATCCGGTAGCGGCGATCAGCAGCCGTACTCTGAAATCGACTCGCCACTGCGCCGAACTGGTTGGCGTGAATCCCACCCCAACCGACAATCCGACCGCTGCCGCTGCCGGTGATATCGTGATAATCGCGACGCCGGACAGTCTGATCCGTCCGCTATGCGAAGAGATATCCGGAAAAGGGGGGGTCAGGCAGGGCCAGCTGGTGCTGCACCTCAGCGGCACACTCACTTCCGATGCATTGACGGCGGCAGCCAAGCGAGGGGCCGACACCTGCGCAATGCACCCGATCCAGACCCTCGCAGCGCCGCTGGAAGGCGCCCGCCTGCTGGAATCGGCGTGGTATTGCCTGGAAGGAACGGGCCAGGGGATTGAGCGGGCACGCCGGCTGGCGGAAACCCTCTCGGGTCGGGTAATGAGAATCGGTAAATCAGACAAAGCGCTCTACCATGCAGCGCTTTGCGTGGCTTCAAACTATCTGGTGGTGCTGGAGAGAGTGGCGGTGGAGATGCTCGCCAAAGCCGGCGTCGATCCGGCCGATGCGCTGCCAGCCCTTATGCCGCTGATCAGAGGCGCCGCAGACAATCTCTCCGATTGCGGTCTGCCCGATGCATTGACCGGCCCAATCAGCCGCGGGGATACAGAGACAGTGATGCAGCATCTGCGCGCCCTGGAGGAGAAGTGCGGCGACTATCTCCCGCTGTACAAGGAACTTGGAAGACAGGCCCTGCTCATTGCCACGGAGAAGGGGAAAATGGCGCCGGGAAGCGCTGCACCCCTACTGGAGATGCTGAAAACTCGCAGTTAAGGGGAAGATCAGGCGATCCTGACTCTTACCACCCGCATTATTTCAAATCCCATACCCGCCACAATTTCTTCGGCCGGATAGTAGGTCAGATTGACCCTTTGCCCCTGCAGGCTCTTATAACGCTTTTTCCGGCTGTATTTAAACGGCACTTCACAACCTTCGATCATAATCGTGTTGACTATCCAATCAGCGGCCTCCCGCTGTACGTGCGAGACTACCTTGCGCATCTCCGAATGGACCAGATCGGGATGCTTCTTCAGCAGCTTTTCGTAATCCGGTTTCATCACTTCCACTCCACTCCTTATACCCATGTCGGCAGTTTCCCTACAGCGTTTTTCTTCCAATCCAGCTGCACTATTCCGGAAATTTCAATAATCGTGTCTATACTGTCGATATAGCAGGATCAGAACTAATTTTGAGTGGATGGGGTTGCCATGATTTCGCTACTTAAACACCTGCTGCAGGGCCAGGGAGAACCACCTTCTTCTATTCCGAATGACGATCTTAACAGCTGTATCGATCTGGCGGTCAAGCAGTTCGACAGCCGGCTTTCCGCCATACCGGGTTACCGCAAAAAGCTCAGGACACCGGTGGAAACTGCGCTGCTGTTTCTTGATTCCCTGATCGATCGCATTCCCGGCCCGATAGAGGTGAGCAAAAGCGCGTACGGCGCAGATCCCAGGGTGCACGCATACTTTGGTTCTTTCGAGCAGATCGAGCATCTGTTCAGCCACTCCCGCACTTTTCGTGATTTCAGGCAAAATCCTGCATACTTCGGCCTCTCCCACGGCTATGCGCTGATGATCATGTCACGGCAGCAGAAGCGGCGGCCCGGACACAGGTTGAACGGAGATAACATCCAGTATGACGTGATGCAGGAGGTGGTTGTTTTTTCCGAGCACCATCTGGCAGCACCTGCAATCAATGAGCGGGATACACGCAAGGCACTGAGGACCAGAGAGTTTGGGCACCTGGTTTCCGAAGCTGAAAAACGGGTTGCCGGGCACACAGAGCGGAAAGCCGGGCTCCAGCGCCGGCGGATACAGCTGCAGATGAAACTGAAATCCCTTGCTGCCGGTGCAGAGCCCGCAGATCCTGCGGAGGAGCCGCCTGAATTCGCAGGGCAGACCGCTGCCTCGCTCAGCCAACAGCTGCGTGATACCGAGACGGAGATCAGCAAAGCCTCACAGAGTTTTAAAACAATCAACGACTACCTGGACCTGCTGGCCGAAGTGATTGGCAATCCGGCCGAATGCTGCAGCCTGTCAATCCAGAGCGATTACCTTAATCGCGCCAACGTCATGGTTGAAGAAGGATCGGGGAATGAAATCCCCTATGCTGAGATCCGTATCGGGGAGACCCGGCATCATTGGGTAATCGTCAAGTATCCGTTGAGTGAAGCAGTGGAGCAAAGCAGCACCGCAGATCTGTTTCACGCGGTTTACGACAACTGAAGCTGCAATGGCCTGTCCGACTGCCAGGAGCTTCAACCGGAAGTCCTTAAAATTCACAGGGATTTGGTTTTTAAATCCACTCTATACTCCAATGCTGCCGGCAGAGCGTTTAACCCGTAAAGCTGTTTACCCAATGCTGTTCCGACAAAAGGAGTTTGACCATGTTGCTAAAACAATTATCTGCGATATCCCTGGCCTCATTTATACTGGCGGGCACGGTAGCCTCCGCCACACCCGCCCCTGAAGGCGCAGCCGCCTATATCATTTCACCGGCGGATGGCGCGGAGGTAACCAGCCCGGTCACGGTCAGGTTCGGACTCAGGGGGATAGGCGTCGCCCCGGCGGGAACGGAGAATCCCAAGACGGGCCATCACCATCTGCTGATCGATGCGGAGAGTTTGCCGGATCCGGAAATGCCGATACCCTCGGACGCCAACCATAAACACTTCGGCGGTGGCCAGACTGAAGTCACCATCGATCTGCCACCGGGCAGCCATACGCTGCAGCTGCTGGTGGGGGATTTGGCGCACATACCACACCAGCCGCCGATCCATTCGGAAAAAATTACCATCATGGTCAAGTGAAACTGCGCCCGGATCAACGGATGATTCTGTAGCAGGGACGGTAATCCTTACCCGACAGTTTCATCCGGTTCTGGGCGACGAATGAAGCCAGCAGATCATCCATCCCCTCCATGATCTGCTGCTCTCCGCGGATTTCGAATGGACCGTGCCGTTCGATGGCGCGGATTCCCTCATCCTTTACGTTGCCGGCGACAACGCCGGAAAAGGCCCGGCGCAGATTCGCCGCGAGCAGATGGCCCGGCAGATCCCGGCTCAGCACGATGGCACGCATATTCTCGTGCGTCGGAAAAAACGGCGTCTGAAACTCCGCATCTATGTGCAGCCGCCAGTTGAAATAGTAGGCGTCATTGGTCTCCTTACGGAACCAGCGTACCCCCCTGATGCCCATTTTCAGCTGCAGCGCCACCTCCACCGGATCGTTGACGATAATCCTGTAGCGGCTCTGGGCCTCTGCACCCAGGGTGGACCCAACGAACCGGTCGATCTGGCGGAAATATTCCGACGAACTCTCAGGACCCGTAAATACCAGTGGAAAAGGAATGTCGGCGTTGTCCGGATGCAGCAGTATACCCAGCAGATAGAGTATCTCCTCGGCTGTACCCACACCGCCCGGAAACACCACCACACCGTGGCCGGTACGTACGAATGCCTCCAGGCGCTTTTCGATGTCAGGCATGATCACCAGATCGTTGACGATCGGATTGGGTGCTTCGGCGGCAATGATTCCCGGTTCGGTTATGCCCAGGTACTGACCACCGATGATGCGCTGTTTGGCATGGCCGATGGCGGCCCCCTTCATGGGACCCTTCATCGCTCCCGGCCCGCAACCTGTGCAGATATCCAACCCACGCAGACCCAGTTGATAGCCAACCTCCTTGGTGTAGTCGTACTCCTCCCGGGTGATCGAGTGGCCGCCCCAACAGACAACCCGATTGGGATCGATGCGCGGACGCAGAATGTCGGCATTACGCAGGATATGAAAAACCGCGTTGGTCACACCGGCGGAATCATTCAGATCAAAGTTCGGATTGCCATTGATCTCATCACTCACATAGATGACATCACGCAGCACCGAAAAGAGATGTTCGTTGATGCCCTTGATCATCGTCCCATCGACAAATGCGACGGCCGGCGCATTCGTAACCCTCAGCTTGATCCCGCGCTCCTCCTGAACAACGCGGATATCGAAGCCGGGGTAACGCTCCAGTAGCTCCTTGCCGTCGTCCAGATAGCTGCCGCTGCTGAGAACTGCCAGAGAACAGTTGCGAAAAATATTGTAAAGGCCCCCCTGGGTGTGATCCAGCAGCTTGCTCACCTCCAGCTTGGAGAGTATGTCCAGATGGCCATGCGGAGTTATCAGTGCATCGATGACGTCGTAATTCATATCAGGGCCTTGTTATCCGGCCTCCACGCCCTGCCTTGAGAGGCGCGCCAGCGGGCGCTCATTGATCGGCAGATGAATCGCCGCGGCAAGCAGACCGAGTACCACGCCTGCCCACCAGACCGAATCGTAGGTGCCGGTCGAATCGTACAGATAGCCACCCAGCCAGACACCGAGAAAACTGCCCACCTGGTGACTGAAAAAGACGATACCGAACAGCGTAGCCAGGTAACGCAAACCAAAAACCTGACCGACGATACCGGTGGTCAGGGGCACGGTGGAGAGCCAGAGTATCCCCATCGCAGCGGCAAAAAGGTAGATGGTCAACTCACTCTTGGGCGCCAGCAGCAGGGCCGTAATTGCAATGGCGCGCAGCAGATAGATCCAGCTCAGGCTCAACTTCTTGCTCCGGTGCTGGCCGATCCAGCCGGAACCCAGCGAACCCAGGATATTGAACAACCCGATCAGGGCCAGCGAGGCGGCACCGACCTGGGGAGCCAGGCCGATATCCTTGATATAGGAGGGGAAGTGTACCGTGATAAAAGCGACATGAAAGCCACAAACGAAAAATCCCAGTGTCAGCATCACGTATCCGGAGTGAGATGAAGCCTCGCGCAGCGCCTGGGAGAGCGTCTGCTGTGACGCCATCTCCCCAGCTCCGCTCTCCGTATGCGGGATCAGGCCGGCCAACGGTATGATCAACAACGCAAAACCGGCCAGGATCAATAGCGCCGAGTGCCAGCCGTAAAGGGTAATGAAAGATTGGCCCATGGGGGAGAAGAGGACCTGGCCGAGTGATCCCGCCGCGGTGCCCAGACCCAATGCGAGTGAACGCTTGTGCGGGCCCACCACCTTGGCGATGGCTGACAGCGCGATGGCAAAACCGGTAAAGGCAACACCGATGCCAGCCAAAACGCCCCCGCTAAGGTACAACATCAGGCTGCTCTCCGCCTCCGCCATACCGTAAATTCCGGCCCAGTAGGCAAGGGCGCCAAATACCAGAACGCTGGTCGAACCGCGGCGGTCGGCAATCATTCCGGCCAGCGGCACACCTATGCCCCACAACAGGTTTTGTATGGCCATGGCCAGCGCGAACGTCTCGCGCCCCCAGCCTTTGGCCAGTGTCATGGGATCGAGAAACAGACCCAGCGATGAACGAATGCCGAATCCGATCATTGCGATGAAACAGCCGCCGAGAATGATCGCCGTCGGATCGCGCCACCAGGGCCGGATCATGGTCATCCTAGAATCCTCAGTTGGACGTGGTGCAGCGTGGAAGATATGAAATCTGCCGTCAGCTCTCGACAAATGCGCGTTCGATCACATAGTGACCCACGACTCCGCGGTGCGATTCTGTAAAGCCATGCTCATCGAGTATCGCACAGGCATCCTTGAGCATAGAAGGACTGCCGCAGATCATGAAGCGGTCATTTTCGATATCGAACGGCCGCATGCCAATATCTCGGAAAAGCTTTCCGCTGCGCATCAGATCCGTGAGTCTGCCATTGGTGTCAAACGGCTCGCGCGTGACGCTGGGGTAGTAGGTCAGCTTATCGCGCACCTGATCGCCGAAATATTCATTGCCTGGGAGCTCCTCGGTGATGGTCCGGGCGTATGCCAGCTCGGACTTGTAACGCACCCCGTGGGTCAACACGATACGCTCGAAACGCTCATAAATCTCCGGATCCTTGATGATGCTCATGAACGGGGCAAGGCCGGTTCCGGTAGCGATCAGATAGAGGTTGCGACCCGGCAGCAGATTGTCCACGATCAACGTCCCGGTCGGTTTGCGGCTCAACAACAGCTCATCACCCACCTTAAGGTGCTGCAACCGTGAAGTGAGCGGGCCATCGGGTACCTTGATGCTGAAAAATTCCAGCTCCTCCTCATAATTCGCGCTGACGATACTGTAGGCGCGCATCAGCGGGCGCCCGTCCAGCTTCAGCCCAATCATCGTGAAATGGCCGTTGTGAAAACGGAAGGAGGGATCGCGGCTGGTCTTGAAGCTGAACAGGTTTTCGTCCCAGTGATGGACTTCGGTGACGCGCTCTGTGGTCAGGTTACTCATTGGTTTACGGCTGTAAAATCTCTATGACTGAATTGGTTCACAAGCTAAATTAATTCCGCAGTAAATTGCAGAGAAATTATATCAGTTTTATGTCCAAATTGAATGTAGATATTCGGAAACTTCTAAGGATGGGTTATATCCCGCGTCGGCCGGGGCCCTTTTCGTAAACTTAGCGCAGATAATATGGGAAGGAAAGGAGTGTATTCACGCTAGGGGATTTTTACTATCTCCTGAAGCATCTCCTGCAATTCCGAAGACTGGTAAGGTTTTACCACAACACCCTTAAACCCAAAGTGTGCATAATTTGCCATTATCGGATCCGTCGCATAACCGCTCGATATCACGATTTTTGCGTCAGGGTTTATTTTCAGGATCTCCTTTGCCGTCTCCTTCCCCCCCATTCCACCAGGCACGGTCAGGTCCACAATGACAATATCGTAAGATTTGCAGTTCTCATAAGCGGCACGATATTTCTCCACCGCCTCCTGACCATCGGCAGCAAGTGAAACACTGTGTCCCAACATAGTGAGCAACTCCCCTATCATCTCCCTGAAAAATTCATTGTCGTCCATGACCAATATCCGCATTGCGGCGATGCTCTCCTTACTAACTTCGATTCCCGTTTCATCCTGGATGGTTTCATCATCCGCCAAAGTCGCCGGGAGGTAGATATGAAAGGTTGTGCCCTTATTCAACTTTGAGTTAGCCGATATCCGTCCATTGTGCTTGCTGATGATCGAATAGGTGGTGGCCAGCCCCAATCCGCTGCCGTTCTGCTTGGTTGTAAAGTAAGGGTCGAATATCCGATCAAGATTCTCGCGGGGAATTCCTATCCCCTCATCCTGCACCGTGATGTGCACGAATCTTCCTTCGATGGTTGCTGCGTTTTCAACGGAAATGGTTAAGGTGCCCCCATTCGGCATCGCCTGTTTGGCATTAATAGTCAGATTACTGATGACCTGATTCAACTGCCCTTTGTCTGCTTCCACCGGCCACAGATCTGTGTCAATCCTGCTCTGTAAATCGATTTCGCCTCCTCTGAGCGAGAATCGCGCAGCATCCATCACTACCTCTTCGACGGCAATAATCTCTTTTATCGGCGCCCCACCCTTGGAGAATGTAAGCAGTTGCCTGGTCAAATTGGTTGCCTGATCCAGAGAACGCCCAGCAGTTTCAAGCAGATCGTACGACTTACTGCCTGGAGAGAGGTGCTTTTTTGCCAGCTCGATGTTACCGAAGAGTGCGGCAAGCATATTGTTGAAGTCGTGTGCAATACCGCCTGCAAGTGTTCCCAGAGATTCGAGCTTGATAACCTTCAGCAACTCCTGCTCGGTTTTCAGTTTTTCCGAAATGTCTCTGAACACGATCACTACACCGGTAACGACACCCTTACCATCCATTACGGGTGAGCCCGTATATCCGATCTGATGTTTTGCGCCATTTTTGGCAACAAGAAATAAACCTTCGTCCCGCTCCAACGATTCGCCCGCCTGCAGCACCAGGAGACATGGATTCTCGATGATCTCCCCGAATTGCCCTCCAATAAGGCGGAAAACATCCGTGAACGGCTCCCCCAGAGCCTCCTCCTGGCTCCACCCGGTCAGCAACTCCGCTTGTTTGTTGATCTGTACGATAAAGCCACTGATATCGGTGGAAATCACCGCGTCACCAATTGAGTTCAGGGTGATTCGAAGATTCTCCTCGCTGAGCCGTAATGCCGCTTCCGCCTGTTCGCGCTCCCTGATCTCCAGCTCGAGATCCCTGGTGCGCTCTACGACCCGGCTTTCCAACTCAGCCATTATGGAATCGTTCAGACGTCGTTGGCGGCGTTCTTCGAAAACAACGCCCAGCATATTGCACAGGTTGTCGATAAAAGGGATATAGGGCGAAAAAGCATCCTTATCGGAGAGGCGAAACAGCAACCTGCCATGTAAATGCTCTTTTCGCTTTATCAAAAAGCTGTACAGACCGCCTTCTTCCTGCTCGATCGATAAATATTGCCTGTCGATTTTGCCCCGATAGACACAATAATCGGCATTATGCACACCGGGAACCTCCCGCAGCCCCTGGCAAACAAAGCTTAGAACCTTCTCTTTATCGGGCAGGTGGGCCACCATACCCTCGATTAACGCAATCTGCCCCAGGGTTACCGCTGATATGGTGTCTGGCGCCTGCATCTCAGGATCTTCTTAAAAACTCTTCCGGTTTGATATAAAACGGATTGTGAATTATGGAGCCCCCGATAATCATCTGAGGATGAACTTTGAGAACATCCATAATCGTGGCGCCATCGAACTCGTTGGCATCGTACTGGCATACTGCGGTTACCGGATGATCCCTGAGCAGCATACTCACCCGTGACTCATACTCCAGCAACCGGTCGCCGCCGGGAACGCTTTGAACCTCGGGAATCATCTCTCCGATCACGCGGGCGGCCGGGAAACCCATTTCCACCGATTCCCGGTAATATGCGGAGAGTCTGTCCAACATTCGGTCAGGGTCGAATCTGCCATCCTGCAGATAGACTTCACCGGTTCCGGCCAGAACGACATGGTTCTTCTTCCTGAAATCTGTATAAGCGATATTCTCACCGGATAAAAAAATCCCAAGTTTCCCCTCATCGATCTTTTCGGAAAAACAGGTGATCCGCTCTCCCGCCTGAAGACCGCTCAGAGTAAATCGCAGCAACGACTCGACGCACTCTTCATAATCGCTGTAGATCTGGCAGATGTGCGCACCGGCATGAACCTTTTCGCCTGCAAACCCGAGGGAGACTCTCGCATGATCCCGGTACATATATTGATCCTCAAATCACCAGTCTGAAACTAATCCACTGTCAGTCTATATGTGTGGCACCCGGTATATGTATAGCACTAAAACCCTCCTGGGTTGACAGTGAATGCATTTTCAGAAAGTGCTTATTTCCGTACGGTTGCACATGCATGGCATGCGGAACGCCTGTGCCTGAACATGGTAAGACCACAAAAAGCGTAAACAGAGAACCTTAAGACCACTCGGAGCAAGACGCTTTTAATCCGATCTTTGTGGTGAACCCTTACCCGATGGCCAGCAACATCAGAAGTCAGTGCTGTCCCATTAACATTTGGAGGCTTTGTACAAGTCCTTGAATTCTGTATATGAAACCACCGCCAATCGTTTCATTGACATGAAAATCATCAAATTGCGGTCCCTTCTCCCCGAGGGAGAAGGACAGGATGAGGGGATATACAAAAACAGTAACTTGGCAATATTAGATTCCCTCACCCTAACCCGGAGGGAGAGGGAGTTTGTGGGACAGCACTGATCAGAAGTCTATTTGCGATGAGACAATGCTTCTCGCCGCAGGTGAAAAAATCACCATCAATTACCGCGAATGCGATTGCAGGCTGCAACGAACTTCTCCGGTTGCTGCGGCCTGAAACGGAAATAGCGAATTGGACCCGAAGCGCTTTTCAGCAACACATGCGGCTGCAGAAAAACCCCGGCATCCAGCGCCAGCCCCCAGATCAATGCCATCACCGGATAGCGGCCCCGCAATGTTCCCGTCAGCGCTCCAATGATTCCGCCGGGCACCAGATAGACCTCCCTGATCTGCTGCGCCGGAATGACGATGGTCTCGTTCATGATGCGCAGGACCAACTCCACCCGGTCCGGAAACACCGAGTAGCGCAGCGCGATTCCCTTATCGGGCGCGGCTGAAGTGTAGAGTGGCTGCTGACCGGAAAGTGAAGTGTTTGAAGTCAAAATCTGTTCCGCCTGTTGTATTCTACGCACCTGGGGTTGAGTTTAATTCCGCTCAGATGCCGGCGCACTGCCCTTTTGCTCCAGCCTGACACAACAGACAGACATTCGAAAGGAATGCCATGAATGCCGTTTTTCTCATTCTCGTAGCGAGCGCGTTCCTGACCGCCGCCTGGAACCAGTTCAGTGCAGGCGATACCCAAACCACGCCGATGGATGCGCTCTCCTCGGCGATGGTGGAATCTGCCGGCGGCGCGGTGGAGCTTGCCCTTGGCTTGGTGGGGGTCATGGCGCTTTTTCTCGGGCTGATGAAAATTGCCGAGGAGGGCGGGCTGCTCACCATCCTGGCCCGGATTATCCGCCCCCTGATGGTGCGCCTGTTTCCTGATGTTCCCGCGGAACACCCGGCAATGGGGGCGATGATTCTCAACTTTTCGGCCAACATTTTGGGCCTGGGCAATGCCGCTACGCCGTTCGGCATTCGGGCGATGCAGGAGCTGAACAGACTCAACCCCGTCAAAGGCACGGCCACAGACTCGATGGTGCTCTTTCTGGCGATAAACACCTCCAGCATCACTCTCCTTCCCACCGGCGTGATTGCCCTGCGTGCCTCGGCTGGATCAGCGGATCCCGCAGGCATCCTTCCGACCACGCTCTTTGCCACGGTCTGCTCCACCATAGTGGCGATAACCGCGGCGCTCGCCTACCGCCGCTTTTTCCCGGTTGTACCGACCGGCGGCGAGGCGCATGCAGATGACGAACAGCGGCCGGCCGACACTGAGGTCGAAATACCGGCTTCAGACAGCGGCTACCCCCTCTGGGTATCCTGGTCTGTTCTCGGCGGATTTCTGGCGCTGATTCCGCTGACCATCCTCTATGGCCATATCATTTCCCCCTGGATCCTGCCCGGGCTGATGCTGGCATTCCTGCTGTTTGGTGTTGCCCGCCGCGTAAAGATTTACGAGGCGTTCGTTGAAGGCGCCAAAGAGGGTTTTCAGGTAGCGCTCAAGATCATTCCCTACCTGGTGGCCATTCTGGTTGCCGTCGGCATGTTCCGGGCCAGCGGTGCACTCGACTGGGTGGTCGCCGGACTGGGCGGAATCACCGGCACGGTCGGCCTGCCGGCTGAGGCGCTGCCGATGGCGTTGCTGCGCCCGCTCTCCGGGTCCGGCGCTTACGGTGTCATGGCCTCTATTGTGAATGATCCGGCGATTGGCCCCGACAGTTACACAGGCTATCTGGTTTCCACATTGCAGGGCTCAACGGAGACTACATTTTATGTACTTGCAGTCTACTTCGGCGCAGTGCAGGTGCGCCGCATCCGCCACGCACTTGCCGCCGGACTGAGTGCGGATATTGCCGGTGTGATCGCTGCGGTCGTTGCGGTTTCTTATCTGTATGGTTGATTCTGACCGGGGCAGGAAAGACCCATGCCGGTAGAAACAGTTCACCGCAAAGTTGTTACTGGGTCTATGCTTTAAAGCTATAGCAGGCTCTGATGATGAATGCCGCACCACCGGTTTTAGCGGCACAGATGGCCATTTGAACAGAGGGGAAGGTTTTGGAAGGTATTTTCATCAGCTACAGAAGAGACGACTCCGCCGGCTACGCGGGCAGGCTTTACGATCGTCTGGTGGCACACTTCGGTGCCGACATCGTCTTCATGGATGTTGAGGGAATAGAGCCGGGAACCGACTTCGTAAAGGCCATCGAAGGGGCGGTCGCTTCGTGCAAGGTACTGATTGTTCTGATCGGCAACCAGTGGCTTAATGCCGAGGACGCTTCCGGCCGGCGACGCCTGGACGATCCCCATGATTTCATTCGGCTGGAAACCAGCACAGCACTTGCACGTGATATACGGGTGGTTCCTGTGCTGGTCGACAGGGCGCCCATGCCGCGGCAGGAGGAACTCCCCGAGGATCTTCAGTCGCTGGTGCGGCGTCAGGCGGTCGAGTTGAATCACAAGCAGTGGGAGGCCTCGTCCGGCGAACTGATCAAGACCCTGGAAAAAATATTAAACATTTCCGAAAAGCCCCCAAGCGGCAGTGAGAGGCCGGATCGGGCACCGGATAAAGGCCACACCCCCAGGTCTCGCAGGGCACTGTGGGTTGCGGCTGCCGCTCTGCTCTTTATTGCCGCAGGCATTGCCTGGACATTGATCCAGATCGAAGAGACCGGAGTGCCCTCTTCCGGCGCTCCCCTGACTCAAAAAAGCGTGCCGGGTGAACCGACTCCGCCGGAACCGGTCGTGATAGCAACAGTAAACCGCGCGCCCGAACCGGTTAAAGCTGAACCTGTCACGCCTGAACGGGTTGAGCCCGAAACCGCTGCGCCTGAACCTGTTAAGCCTGAACCCGTTAAGCCTGAACCCGCTAAGCCTGAACCCGCTAAGCCTGAACCTGCCCAGCCGGTTGAGCCCAAACGCGCAAATCCACCAAACATCACCAGCTTGACGATGCACACCGGCAAAAGCGATATGTTGGTCTGTTACCAGGTGGAACAGGCCCGCAAACTACGGCTGATGCCTATGCCGGGAGAGCTGAAGAACAGTGCCAGGGATTGCGTCAGCGTCTCTCCGGAAAAGCCAACCAGCTTCACCCTGAGCGCAACCGGCCCGGGAGGCAGCACCAGCAGAAAAATCACCGTCTCACCCCATCCCGACACACTCACGGAGATGGCCCAACATGCCCGACTGCCCGTCAAGGGAGAACGCTGGGTATACCAGATGCGGGGAAAGTGGCCGGCCAGCCCAAGCTATAAATTCCAGATCAGCATCGTCCGCGCGGATGGAGCTGGCGTATCCGAAACGATGACCCTGTTGGAACCGCTATCCAGAACAGCCGGCAGCCGCAGCTCAGACGGCGAACAGCCTGGCTTTCTCTCCTGGCCCGATATCGGCCTTGAGTTCAGCCCCTGGTTGGGCGCCTTTCGCGAACTGACCGGAAATGAGAGCTGGGAGAATTTTGCCACGCCGGAAATCGGCAATTGGGGCAGATGGTACAGCCGAGCCAATACCTCCAAAAAAGAACAGGTCAATATCCAGGCAGGCAGCTTCGATGCCTGGAAGCTGGAAGCATGGAGCAACAGAAGCGCGACCGGGGGCTCGACCATGGCAACTCTGGAACCGGTGCGCGTTCAATACCTGGTATGGTATGCGCCTCGGGCCAAGCGCTACGTGAAAAGCATACGCACAATGATATCGGCCAGTGGCCAGGTACTGGAGGAGGATCTGTTCGAACTGGTAGAATATACCGGCACCCGAAACTAATCTTCCACCAGCATCACTTCGGCAAATGCGCTGCTCTTGTCGATATCAAACAGCAGTTCACAATATTCGGCGTTTTCATCCACAGGCGTCGGATCGTCGGCGCAGCTGCAGCCGGCAATCACAGAGCTGAAAAAAATGCCCGCTCTCACTTCAAGCGATGATTGTGATTCGGTTGCACCGATCAGCATCACTCCAATTTCCGCTGCGGCAATATGGCTGCCCTGCGACATCCCATGCACCAGCGGCAGCAGCGCGAGCTCCAGCGTTTTGACCTCCCGCTCAAACACCGTTTTGAATGCAGGCGTCTGCCAGGCACACAGAGTTTCAGGCAGCCTGATCACTTATCAGCCGTTGCTGGAATCCGCACGGCGGTGAATCTCCGCGACGGTGAAAGCGGTCATATTGAAAATCCCGCGCGAGGTTACCGAGGGAATAACGATATGCGCCGGCTTTCTCAGCCCACTCAGCAACGGGCCGATCAGCAGTGCATCGGTCAGTGAGCGAATCAGGCCCAGCGCAATATTGGCGGTATCGAGATTGGGCATAATCAACAGATTTGCCCTGCCGGTGAGATTGGCATCCGGGAAAACCGTATTGCGCAGTGCTTCATTCAGTGCCGAATAGGAGTGCATCTCGCCGTCTATCTCCACCTTCGGCAGCTCCCGGCGCAGTATCTCCGCCGCCTTGTGCATTTTTACCGCCGACTCCGCCTTGGAGGTACCGAAGTTAGAGTGGGAAAGCAGCGCGACCTTGGGCTTGATGCCGAAATGGCGGACCAGATCGATACTTGCGCGCGTTGTGGCGACAATCTCATCCACCGTCGGGTCCACGTTAAGAAAAGAGTCGGCGATAAACAGCGGGCCGTTGGGCAGCAGCAACGGGCAGAGCGAGGAGATATATTTGTTTGCACCGAGCACATCGTGGATATCGCGGAAGTGGCTCTCGAAACGGCCCACCTTGCCGCAGATCAGGCCGTTGGCATCGCCGATAGCCACCATAACCGCGGCCAGCACCGTGCTGTTGGAACGAACCAGGTTTTGGGCGCCCTCAACCGTGACACCGCTGCGCCCCACCAGTTTGTGATAGAACTGCGAATAGCGTTTGTCGTGGTCCGCTTCGGCGGGATTGATCACCTCGATATCCTCTCCAGGCACCAGACGCAGCCCGAACTGATCTATGCGTTCGCGGATAACATCGGGCTGGCCCAAAAGAATGGGATGAGCCACACCCTCGTCCACCACCGCCTGCACCGCGAGAAGAATGTCCCTGTTTTCGCCCTCGGGATAGACGATTTTCTCCGGATTCCTGCGGGCAATATCGATAAACGGCTGCATGAACAGGCCGGTTCGGTTGACGAATTCGTGCAGTTTCTTGCGATAGGCTTCAAGATCCTCGATCGGACGGGTCGCCACGCCACTCTTCATTGCGGCTGCCACCACGGCCACCGGCACCTCTTCGATCAAACGCGGATCGAACGGCTTTGGAATCAGATATTCAGGCCCAAAGCGCAGCTCCTCCCCGGCATAGGCTTCATTCACGACATCGGTTGCCTCCTTGCGCGCCAGACTGGCAAGCGCCTCCACGCAGGCGGCCTTCATCTCGTCGTTGATGGTGGTGGCGCCGCAATCGAGCGCGCCACGGAAAATGAAGGGGAAGCAGAGAACATTATTGACCTGATTGGGGTAATCGGAACGGCCGGTGGCAAGGATCGCGTCAGGCCGCACCTCCTTCGCCAGCTCCGGCATGATCTCCGGCACCGGATTGGACATGGCCAGAATCAATGGCTGGTCAGCCATGCTCATCACATGCTCCTGAGTGAGAACCCCGGGGCCCGAAAGGCCCATGAAAATATCAGCCCCCTTTATGATATCCCCAAGCGTACGCGCCTCGGTCTTCTGCGCGTACTTCTCCTTCCAGAAGTTCATTCCGGCTTCTCGGCCGGCGTAGATAACACCGCGACTGTCGCTCAGGTAAGTGTTCTCCTTGCGCAGCCCCATGGTGACCAGCAGATCCACACAGGCAATACTGGCTGCTCCGGCGCCAGATACCACCACTTTCACATCCTCGATCTTCTTGTTGACGACCTGAAGACCGTTGTAAACCGCAGCAGCCGCAACAATTGCTGTGCCATGCTGATCATCGTGGAACACCGGGATATTCAACCGCTCACGCAGCTGCTGTTCCACCATAAAGCACTCCGGAGCCTTGATATCCTCCAGATTGATAGCACCAAAAGTGGGCTCCAGCGAGGCGATGATCTCCACCAGTTTGTCGACGTCCGTCTCCTTGATCTCGATATCGAACACATCGATATTGGCAAACTTCTTGAACAGAACTGCCTTTCCCTCCATCACCGGCTTTCCCGCCAGCGGCCCGATATTACCCAGCCCCAGCACCGCTGTACCGTTGGTGATTACACCCACCAGATTGCCTCTGGCGGTGACGCTGGCCGCCTGGGTCGGATCCTTTTCGATCAACTCGCAAGCGTAGGCGACCCCCGGTGAGTAGGCCAGGGAGAGATCGCGTTTGTTGGCCAGGGGTTTGGTCGGCAGGATAGCCAGTTTTCCCGGTGTCGGATCGGTATGGTAAATCAACGCACTCTCTTTAAATGAGTCAGCCATGGTCGGCGCTCTCCCCACTGTTTGACGGTTGGCACTAGGAAAGAAATGTGTTTGCTGCTGTAACAGGAATTCCTTATGCAGGGCTGATTCAGCACAGCAGCGCACAATAATATGCCAGCCGTATCGAATCAACCGGCCGGGTGTAGCGTTTACGCCTGCATCGGCATGTTTTGCAGGGAAGCGGCGGGCTCAGCCCTCACCACCGGCTGTATCGCCCGAAAATGCAAATTCGAGTGTTGTAGTCTGGGTTGCCAACGCAGCCTGCCAGGGTTACATTGCCGTTCTGTAGGAGCTTGTCCGGGAGTAGGAAAAAACAGAGGGGCGGACTGCAGGGGTTCGGCACTCCGCAGTAAACCAGACCTCTTGTCCAAAGCAGATGAACGAAGACAAAACCCGGGTAGCCGGCATCGAGACACCCCCGCCTTCTGCTGCAGCAGCGAAAGACGAACAGACGAACCTGTCTGGCGGATCTTCCTCTGATCACTCTCAGGAGCCGGAAGCGCACGGCCCCGGGCAAACGAAATCCTCATCGAAGCCGGAACCCTCAGTGTCCGTAAACAGTGATTCCGGCAAGTCATCCCTGCGCTCAGGTACCGGTTTTACACTGTCGTCTGCGGGCGAAGGCAGTGCTCAGTCAACGCCTTTGCAGATCGGATCGGTACTCAAGGAGAGATTCGTGCTGGAGGAGCTGCTGGGCAGGGGCGGCATGGGTGTCGTCTACAAAGCAAGGGATCTGCGCAGAATCGAGGCATTGGACCGGGATCCCTTCATCGCGGTAAAAGTCCTCTCCGCGGAGTTTCAACGCAATCCGGACTCTTTTGTCGCACTGCAACGGGAGGCGAAAAAAGCGCAGCAGCTGGCCCATCCCAATATCGTGACCGTGTACGATTTCGACCGCGATGGTTCCAATGTTTTCATGACTATGGAGCTGCTGGAGGGTGAGCCCCTTGACCAGGTCATCCGCCGCCTGCACCCGGGCTCGATGCCGATGGGCGAGGCTATTAAAATCATCGAGCAGATGAGCCGCGCCCTGGCCTACGCACACAAAGAGAAGATAGTTCACTCCGATTTCAAACCCGGAAACGTTTTTTTGACTTCCAAGCAGGTGGTCAAAGTGGTCGATTTCGGCATTGCCAGAGCAGCCCAGAAATCCGATCTGGTTCCCTCCGATGCAACCGTATTTGATCCCGGCTCGCTGGGTGCGCTTACACCTGCATACGCCAGCTGCGAAATGCTGGAACAAGGTGCACCAGACCCGCGTGATGACGTTTACGGATTGGCGGTTGTAGCCTACGAGCTGTTGACCGGGCAGCATCCGTTCAACCGCAAGACCGCCACTTATGCCCGTGATATCGACCTGAAACCCAGGCGTCCGAAAGAGTGGCCACGCTATCTCTGGAGTGCCATAGCCAATGCCCTGCAGTTTGAGCGGGAGAGGCGCACTCCCGATGCAACCGTATTTCTGCAGGAAGTTTCGGGCGCCCGGAAAGGCCGCGCCGCAGTACCAGCCAACTGGCTCATCTACGGCGCTGCGGCGCTCGTTCTGGCCCTGGCCGGAATGGGCGCCCTTCTTTACTTCGAGCAGGCGGGCATCACGCCGCAGCAGGAACAATGGGTGCTCGAAGACACTTCGAAGCTGGACCAGGCAACCCGGCAGAAGGTCGAAAACCTGCTGGAGGTGGCTGAAGCCCATCAGTTGGTGGGACGCTATATTGAGCCACCCGGAAGCAATGCTTACGCCGCTTACCAGCAGATACTCGATCTGCACCGAAACAACCGGCAGGCCATCCTGGGACTGCAGGCGATCGGTGACCATCTCGAACAGCTGGCCCGCAGCCTGTTAGAGCAGGGCGACGTGGATAAGAGCCGGGCACTGGCTGAACAGGGCATAGCTGCCGTGCCGGAGCATCAGGGGCTGTTAAAGCTGCTGCGGGAGCTTGAGTAACCCTTATTGCCACCGGCTGCCGGCAATCTCGATCAACGCACCGATGGCACCTCCGGCTGTGCGCAGCCGGAATCGATGCATGCCAGTATTTCCGGCCAGACCCTCTCCCAGCAGCAGCCATGATCGATTCCAGGCCACTCGATTATCCGGGCCGCCGGCTGCCCTTGCAGCGCCGAGCGGCTCATCCAGGGCGGTATATTGGTATCATCCATACCTATCAGGTGAATCTGTCGAAGGGAAGCGGCAAACCGCGGCAGGGACGTTGGGTTCAATGATCCATCCAGCGGCAGATAACCATGATGGGATGTCCAGGCGTCGACATCGAGATTGCCGGCAATGGTCGCTAGCGTAGTGGCTTCCGGAAAACGCGGCGCCAGCAGCATGGCCAGGGCGCCCCCACCACTATAGCCGATCAGCACCAGCTCTGAGTATCCACCTTCCGCCAGCAGCAGCCTTACCGCCTGGTACAGGCTCTCCACCACAAGCTGCGAATAGCGGGCTTGTGTCCAGATCACCGGATCGCAAATGTCCGCCGGTCCACTGCCATGGTAGCAGGGCCGGCCAAGATAGACGGATGGCATCCGATCCAACGCCATAAGGCGCAATCCAACAGCATCGCCCGGCGTCGGGTCGGACGATAACCAGCGGCCCCGTACCCAGGGAACGCCGTCACCGCCCAAGTAGAGATGCAGACGTCCGCCCCCGGCGAAGCTGTGATTGGTGAACAGCGCAAGGGAGTATGCGCCCCCCCGCACCGTGTGGCGGGTAAAACCAAAATCCTCTGCCAAACTGTCGAAGCGCGCACTGGGTCCGGCACATGCGGATAAGAGGAGCAGGATGCAAAGTATGGGTGAATGGAGCAGCCTGATCGAAATCCCGAATTCGATTCGTTTGCACCCCAGCTCCAATTGTATATCCTTAGGTGGAGCGGTTATTAATTTGAAGGGAAACAAAATGTTGAAATCTCGCGTGGAAATCCCTAACCCATTGATCAGGGTGAAACCCCTCATCGGCAGCGCCCTGATCACCGTCAGCCTGCTGCTGGCCGGCTGTCAGACAAACAGCGTGAAAACCGAATCTGGAAGCGCAGAGCGCGGCAACGGGGACAACTTCCTGGTGGTCGACTGCCTGCTTCCCGGCCAGGTTCGCAAACTTGGCTCCAGAATAACCTATCTTTCGCCGCGGCGCCCGGTTAAAACCACCGCTTCGGATTGCGAGATACGGGGAGGGGAGTATGTCTCCTACGACCGCGCCGATTACCGGACTTCGCTGCTGGTATGGCTGCCGCTGGCAAAAGAAGGCGATGCAAACGCACAAAATTATGTGGGTGAAATCTATGAAAAGGGGCTCGGCGTCGACCCCGACTACAGCACCGCATTGTCTTGGTATGAGAAAGCGGCGGATCAGGGAAACAGCAGAGCACAGATCAATCTGGGATTCATGTATGAGAAAGGTCTGGGGACAAAGAAGAATGTCGCCAAGGCACTGAACTGGTACCGCAAGGCTTCCGGACTGGAACAGGAGGAGCTGCAGTTCGCCTCCAGTATTCAGGTATCCAGGGTGGACGAATCCGAACTGCGGCTGCTGCGGCAGGAGGCGGACAGGCAAAAGCTGGAATCCAACAGGTTGCGCCGCCAACTGGACAAAAACCAGAACTCGTTGCGAAATCAAAAGCAGAGCCTGAGCAACAAGGAGCGTGAGCTCAAAACGCTGCGTGAAGAGCTGAGCAGACACAGCCAGACACCCGGCACTACAGCGACTGCGCATGACTCCCAACAGCTGAGCGAGCTGCAAAAGCAGCTGCAACGCAAGGAAGCGGAGGTGCAAAAACAGCGGGAGCAGATTTCCGGACTCGAATCCAACCTGAGCGATCAGAAAAACCGCATGAGCGAGGAGCTGAGGCAGGCGCAAATGGAGAGCGCCCGACAGAAAGCCGAGTCGGAAAAGCTGCGCGCCGAACTGAACGCGACGGGCGACCGCTTGAAATCCCAGAGTGATCAGCTGAACCAGGCGGAGAACGAGCTCTTCTCCCTGCGCAGGCAGTTCAGCCAGGAGCGTTCGGCAAGTCAGGCTTCGAGCGACCAGGCGCTGTCCGGGCTGAATGAGCGCCTGAATCAGCAGGAGCAGAAGGTCCTGCAGCAGCGGCAGCAGATCGCGGCGCTGGAGAAGGAGGTGATCGAACAGCAGGCGCGCATGAGCGATGAACTGGAGCGCACCGTTTCGGAGAAACAGCGCCTCGAAGCCGATCTGCAACAACAGAGCGGCGAAATGGGTCAGCTGAAGCAGCGGCTGGAAAATACACAGCAGGAGCTGGCCCGCACCAATCTGGCTATCAAACAGGCGCAGCCTGTACATGAAGCTGAGCGCAGGAAGCTGGAACAGGCCAGGCAGGCACTGCTCGACAACAGCAGAAGCACCAGTGAGCTCGAACAGAAGGTGACGCAGCTGCAGCAGGAGCTGGAGCAGCGCGAAAGTGAACTCGGGCTACGAGGGGAGGCAGTCACCAAATTGCGCGAGAAGGCGAATCAGTATCGTCAGATGCTGGTAGGGCTGGAGCAGGACCGGCTCTCCGAGCGTGGCAGCCTGCAGGCGGACATAAAGAACCGGGAGCAGAAGATCGACCTGCTGCAACAGAAGTTGAACGAGGCACAGGCAGAGTACGAGACGAGCAGGTCTCAACTCAGTCGGGTCAATCCGGACCTGGAGCGCAAACAGGCCGCGCTGGAGCAGACCCAGAAAGAGTTGGTACGCGCCAAAACCGACGGCGCACGCAGAGAGGCGGAGGTTGCCCGTCTGAAGGAGCAGCAGCAAAGTTATATCGATGAACTGCTGGAACAGCAGAAACGGATCGCCCGTTATCAGATAGAGGTGGTGCGTTACAAGACGCAGCTGACTCAGCAAAAGTCCGAACTGCAGAGCGTGCAACCGGATCAGCGTCAGGCGCAGAATGAGAGAAACCCGGTGTTCTCCGCCCCCACCATCGAAATATTGGATCCCCCGATTGCGCTAACCCGCGGCATTCCCAGCGTCAGGTTGCGATCGGCGTCGAAAGAGCGCCTCATCACCGGCAAGGTAACCGCACCGGCGGGACTGATTTCGTTTACCGTCAACGACAACAGCCAACCGCTGGATGAGATCGGCATATTCAGCACCAACGTTAAAGTCGCTGACGAACAGACACCGGTAAAACTGGTCGCCGTGGACCGGCTGGGACAGCGCGCCACCCTCGACTTCCTGCTGATTCCCAAGCTGCGCCAGGTAACAACGGTAGAGGACGGCCGTCACTCGGACGGAGATGCACCGCAGGGTCCCAGCCGTTTCGCAGGCGATGTGGATTTTGGCAGATACCATGCACTGGTGATCGGCAACAATCAGTACCAGAACTTCCCGGATCTGGTGAGTGCCAGAAACGATGCTGAGAGAACAGCGGAACTTCTGGAGAAAAAATACGGCTTCCAGACCACCACCTTGATCGATGCCAACCGGTACGACATGCTCTCTGCGCTGAACCGCCTGCGCGAGACATTGACGGAGAAAGATAATCTGCTCATCTACTACGCCGGCCACGGAGAACTTGACCGGGTCAATCTGCGCGGACACTGGCTGCCGGTGGACGCTGAGCCGAACAGCTCCGCCAACTGGATCTCCAACATAGCGATCACGGATATTCTCAACGCCATGTCGGCCAAACACATTCTTGTGGTCGCGGACTCCTGTTATTCGGGTTCCCTCACCCGCTCCTCTATGGCCCGGCTGGAGGCAGGCATGTCCGATGAGAAGCGGGTCAAATGGCTCAAGGTGATGGCCAGGACGAGATCGCGCACGGTGCTCACCTCAGGCGGTCTCAAGCCTGTATTGGACCAGGGCGGAGGCAAGCACTCGGTATTCGCAAAATCTTTTTTGAAGGCGCTCGAAGAGAACGACTCGATTCTGGAGGCCTATAAGCTCTATCGCGATCTCGCCAAGGAGGTACAGAAGAGCGCCGCCAGGTTCGGCATCGATCAAATTCCCGAGTATGCGCCGATAAGACACGGCGGCCACGAAGCGGGAGAGTTCTTCTTCATACCCCAGGGGTGACCAAGAGACCGGTCCATGATGAACCCATGCGGATTGGGATTGATCGGTAGTTTCAATTGAGTGCCCGGGGCTAAGCCGGCCGGGTCAGCTCCCTGAGAAAGTTTTCACAATAGTCACCGACTGGAAATTCCGGCTCCTCTTCCGCTTCGTGCTGTGCCGCCCAATCGAACAACAGCGAAAGCGGCACCACTCTGGCAGAGGCCTCACCCCGACCGTCGCCGAACCAGTAGAGGACGACCGATGCCCGCCGGGGGAGACTCACAGTGGCAACGTTTTCAGGATCGTTTCGAGCACAGTGCTCAGGCGGGGAGACCACCAGGAACTCACGGCAGCTCAGCGGGCGGTGCTGATGGATGCTGCAGCACCCCTCCTCCAGAAACGGGCAGGGCAGACCCAGTTCAAAGTAGTCGATGCCAACCCGTCGCCGGGCCTCCCGGTCAGCCCCTGTTGCCAGATCCGTTATCTTTTCCAGCAATTTTGAATCATTCAGCCTGCTTCGGATATCCGCGTATCTGCGGCTGATCCGCGCTCTCCTCTCCTCGGAAAAAGTCTCGAACAGCTGCAGCAGATAACGCGCTTCCGGTTCGGCAACAGGCACCAGCTGAGAGCAGCAGGCGGAGCATCCCTTGCCGCAGGAGATTCGCGCTCCACCCGCCTCCAGTTCACATACCGCGGCCGCCACAATTTTATCGGTCAGTGTTTGCAGCAGCGGAACAATGGTGGAGGCCTTCTGGCTGTGGGATTGAAACGCCACCTGCAGCTTCACCTGCTCTCTGCCGATCCTGAACTCGGCATTAATCCGGCAAGGCAGATCCGGCTGTTCTTCCTCCATCACCCGGTCATCGACCTGTTGCGGGTCAAAACTCCCAGCGCGCGCCCAGGGTAAAAAGGTGATCCTGCAGATTTCTGAAACCCAGCAGGGTATCGTAATTCAGAAACGCCTGCATGCCACCCCGGAAAACCGCCGACACGCCCAGACCGAGTTCAAAATAGTCACGGTCAGGATCATCGGTGGTGGCGCTCAGGATATTGCCCCTCGGATCGTTGACATAAACCGCATTCATCTCCGTAGCATCGTTCTCGAACTGGTGTACCCAGCCGACTTTTGCCTGGGGCAGCCAAACCGCGTAACTGCTGTTGACCGCATAGGAGAACTGCATGCCCACCACAGATGTCAGCGACTTCCAGGTCTGGCTGTCAACATCGAGATTCAATCCCGAAGCTTCTGCCCCTGTCTCACGATAGCTATCCACATCCACATTTGAATAGTTGATCCGGCCATAGGGGCCATAGGTAAGCGGCCCCTGTACGATCGAGTAACCGGCGCCTATGCTGAAACTCAAATCCCGGCTCTCCGGGGTTCCCTTGGCCGTCTCGTCGATTGCCGGTGCGATAAGGATGCGGCGCCTGATATCGTAATCCGAAACCGCGTACCCCAGCGTGCCCTCCAGATAGAAATCATCCCGCGTATAGCTGGCGTAAAATGTTCCGCCCCAGCCGTCGGTTTCGATACCGCCGCCGCTCACGGTTGCAACCTTATTGAAATCCGAATCTGCCCGGTAGTAGTTGAGCGCACCGCCCAGCACCAGGTTATCGTTAAAGCGGTAATCAACGCCGGCCACCAATTGGTAGTTGTCATAATCAAACGCATTGACCTGGTTCGTATCATCCCGCTCGCCGGTGCCGTAACTGATATTGAGAAAACCACCCAGTGCGCTGCCGAGCACCGCATCACCTGCCGCACCGCCCAGCATGCCGGAGCCGGTTGTGCTCCGAAGCTCCTCCCCCACCGGATGAGAGAGTGAGCCAACTCCCAATCCGGACAGACTGAAACCGCCCACACCTCCCCGGAGTTCGAGCAGGCGGGTCATGATCGCCTGCATCCGGCCGGAGGAGATCTCATTTGCCATAGACTGCGTGGCACCGAACTCCTCGGTGGCAATCTGCTGCAACGCAAATGCCAATTCATCAGCGCTCAGCCCGAGACTGTCACCGGTAGGACCTTCATTGTCCAGAATGTCGTTAGCGGTGTGCACCATGGCGCGGCATGTATCAAACAGCGGGACTGCACCGGGCAGCGTTCCGGCCGCGATAAAGCCCGCGCAGGTCTTTTGCACGGCATCTCCGGTATCCTGTTGAAGCTTGGTTTTCCCGAAGCTGCCGAGCGGTGTTTCCGCCGCCGATATTGACTGGGAGAAAATCACTCCGATTAATATTCCTCCGTTCAATATCCTTTTTATCATTCCCCTACCTCCTTTTGATTGATAAATCCGACTTTTCTGCGGGCGATACTGCCAGAGTCAAGAGGATTAAACCAGTGCAAACCTTCCCGTTTTTATAGTGAACAAACCGCCCTGGGCCAGAGCCTGTCCTCTTTCCGGCTTGGACGGTGTACGCAAAACAACCCAGTCAAAGATAGATCAGCAGAAACAGGCTGACTATGCCGAAAATGGCTGCAATCCGCAGAAAACTTTTTCTAGCCCCGGATGTCCGGTAGTCGCCCTCCCCTCCTCTGTTCCACGACAGGTAGGCGAACAGCCCGGCCAGGGTGGCGAAAAGCGCCGGGATCAGGTAGTACCAGCGAAAAGTCTCCTCCATGCCCGCTATGCCAACAGACTCTCCTGCCGCCTGGCGGTAGCCGAGGTATTGAACAGAGGCTCCTTTGGGTTCAACAACGCCAGTTCCAGAGCGGCCGCCCGCCGCTGACGTTGAAAACCCCGCTGCAGCACCCGCATGCAGGCTTCGCGTGAAACCGGTTGTCCGCAGATCAGACGCTGACCCGCTGGGAAGTTTGCCTTATTGCGCCCCCACCAATCCGCAACCAAAGCAGGGTCCGGCCAAGGCAGATCCTCATCCGGATCCATAGAGACATCCTCGTCTTCCGGATCGTCGGTGGGGCCTGCCGCAAAATCCTCGGGTTCATCCCTATCCAGGTCATCGTATGCCAGATCGACACCGGTAATCAGGCTGAACCCCTCGCCTGCGACCCGGGCCAGTTCGGGAGTCTGCATGCTCGCGATCAACCAGGGTATGGAGACCGGATCACCTATAATTCCGGCCGCCTCCACCACCAGTCGCCGAAAAGCGGCATTTCCATTGAGATCACGAACCCACCGCATCGCTGAGCTCTTATCCATTGCACGCAGCGCCAAAGAGAGGGCTGCGCCAGACCCTGATTCAGCAACGAAGCCTTGAAGTGTCTCCAGTGCATTCGCATCGCCCAGCAAGGTCGCGGACCAGGCAGACCAGAAACGGCATGCAAAATCTTCGTCCTGTAAATGTTCGGTCAGCATCGGCATTAAATCCTGACGCCGGATTTCACCGACACTGCGCAATGCCCGTGCGCGAACCGTTTCGACTTCGCTGTCGACTGCCTGCTTCAGATAAGCACCACAATCGACACGTTGAATTGCACATGCACTGATGCCAAGTCGTACATGCTGCGGTTTTTCCGATCTGAGCCAATTGACGACATGTCCCTGCAGCTTCTCCTTTGGCGCCCATCCCAGTGCAGAGATTATTCCCCTGGCTGTTTCAGGCACCGCCTCCACCACTTCAAGCGTCTGTGACAGCCAATCCTCTCTTGCATTGTCCAGCGCCATATAACCTGCGGTAAAAACTTCACCTGCCTCCTCCTGCTGAAGTCCATCTTTGCAAAATTGCCAGGCTGCCTCCCCCGCCACGCGCAAGCCGTCAAGGTGGGCTTCGATTCGCTCTTCCAGCCGCTTCAGATCTTTCAGACTATAGTGTGGCGCCTTGACCGCATCGTCCCGCAGCAGCCACAGGAAGGCGGCCTCTTCGGCGTGCTGGGAGATTATGTTTTCGATGATCACTGCCTCTGCCCGGGAATCCTGGTTGTTTGTTTGCAACTCTCTCTCAGTTTACACATATGTTAGTTGAAAATTCCTGCCCGTCTCCAATAATTCAAGGCGCCTGTTAACCGGTCAGGGAGTGATGACACCGTACCGGAATCCGCAAAGTGTCGGCACACCCCTTACTGTCACCCGTGAGGAGTCACTCATATGGCATTCAACGATATGCTGATCAAACTATATAACCTGGAGTTCGACTGGAGCACGATACAGGCGCAGGCCGCCAAAGGCGTGGAGATTGGCAAACCCATCGGACCGGACCGGCGGCGGCTCCTGGAGTGGATCGCGGCGCATTTTCCCGCATCCTGGCAGGGCGAGCTGGAACGGGCCCTCTGCAATACCCCGATCAGCTGTTTCATCGCGCAACGTGACTCCTCGCTGCTCGGATTCAGCTGTTATGATGCAACCGCACTGGGCTATTTCGGACCCATCGGCGTGATCGAAAGCGCCCGCAATTCAGGCACAGGCACAGCCTTGGCGCAGGCCTGCCTGTTGGACATGCGCTTGAAAGGATACGGCTATGCGATTGTGGGTATGGCCGGAGCCCGGGAGTTCTACCGGAAACTGGCTGATGCCATGGAGATTCCGGATTCCGCTCCCGGAATCTACCGATAGACTATCGAGATGAGTTCGGTAGTAACTGGCTGAATGCCCGGCTATATAGCAACCTGATACTACTGGCAACATGACAGGGAGATTCAGCTTTGTTTGACATGCCATTCCCCTGCTCATGTGAACAGGGAAAAGTGGTCAGCAGTTTGGCGTCGAAAGTTAGACACCGATTCGTTGGCATTTACATTAAAACTCGACACGAAGGCTGCCGGTGACCGTCCAGGTGTCCAGGTAGTCATGGCTCTCTAAGCGCTCATACTCGATAAATGCCTGGACACCATGGGTCATAACAGCCTGCGCTCCGATGGCCAAGCGAAGATAGTCACGGTCTGGATTGTCAGTCTGGACGGTCACAACGCTGCCAGAATCAAGTGCAAGAGATGAAGGGATCCGTCTGGAGTCATCCTTGTACTCATGCGCCCACTCGAGCCGGCCGTAAGGAATCAACACTCCCCATGGCATACTCGTTGAATAGTTGGCAGTTATGCCCAGCTGCGACGTAATGGATTTTATTTTCTGGCTTTTGTACGAGAGCGCGAGATTCAAATCGTCAGTTTCTGTATAACCATCTATATCAGTCTTCGAATAGTCAATCCCTAAATAAGGTGTCACAGACCAAGCACCACTAATCCAGGTGTAACCTGCTGCCATACCTGCAAGTATCTGATCTCCATTGGTATCACCCTTGGCGGTACCCGCCAAGCTGGTCCCGATAGCTGTTGCACGCTGCGTCTCGTAATCCAACTTCGCGAAACCCAGATAGACATCGAAATATGTGTTGTCCACGGGTATGTAATTTGCGTAGACAGTCGCCGCCCAACTCTCCGTATCAAGCGTGCCTGCGCCGCTATCGAAATCTACCTCATCTGTCTCGACTCCGAGTGCCAGACCCGCAACAAGTGAATCAGATAATCTGTAATCGATCCCTAAGGTCAGACCACGTAATTCAGAGTCGTATCCATTTTCGCGAATTGTCTGTTCGCGATCACTCTCAGTGTATCGAGCTACGGCGAATGCACCCCATTTATCAAAACCGGAGTCCTCTCCCGCCGAACCTCCAATTATGCCTGACCAATAGTGGCCACTATTGGTGCCAGCATTGTTTAGTTCATCAAGGCGTTGTTCAACACCTTCCCGGTGTTGCATCACCATTGAATTCGAAACGCTTCCCAAAGCTCCAAGCACCGTCACATTGGTCGAGACACGAGGGCCGGTTGAGCCACCTGAACTGGGACCACTATCAGCAAGATTGGAGCATAGCTCCGCCTCCTCCGGCGTAATCTCACTAAACGGTTTTTCGTTCACATCGCCGCAGAACTGTTGTAACACTGCGTCCCACTCGTCGTCCGGCGATTGAGCATACACACATTGAGTATGCGCAACCCAACTTATCAGGACGGCACCAAATGACAACCCAATAACTCTAAGTAAGTTTTGAGATAATGGATACAGAATGCACCACGCGAATTTTGGTCTATAATCGTCCACGATCAAGTTCCCCGTTTTTCAGTAAATCGTAACCAGGTCCGATTATCATCTGTTGCTTTGATAATCCGAGCCGTGCGTAACGAAATACACACCATACAATCACACCTGCAGATCAATCATAATTCATTGAGTGACTTGCATTTACTCTCAACATCTGCACATTTTTTCCTTACAGCTATTAGGTCCATACTTTTCCAAGATTCTTCAACCTGGTGTACTGAACTCTGACTACTTCAATATCATCCCAGCCGTATGTTTAAGGGCTCGTAAGCCCAACTTCGAAACCGACGCGAATTAAGGGATGTTGTTACAGGTGAACTGCGTACCAACCACCGGCACATATCCGCTCACAGGGCCACGCCACTCCTGCCAAATACCCGTGCACTGCCCAGGATCGCTGCTAGGCCCAGCAGCAGCATCATCGCAAAAAGCACGTATGTTATCGGGAACATTTGTGATAACTTCCCAGAAACCTGAAGTAAAGTGTCCGAACACAACGCTGTGTGCGTTCGAATCCCACACTGGCTGGCCATTCTGCAATATCGGCTGGCCAAGCGAGTCGCTCCTAAGATTGTAGTCACTGTTTATCTGGGCCTGTGTCTCAAAACCGGATAGCGTTAATACACCACAGGTGGAACCCTGACATGTCAGCGAGGCACCGTCCACCGATGGAAACTGAAGGCTGCTTCCCCGCCACTCCCGCCATGGAGTGCAAACATCCGGCCCGCTGTCAAAAGCGCTCTCGGAACACAATGCCGGCCGGCCTGGATCTCCGTATAGTAAATCCCAGCGATCTTCGCCATCATTGAAAGTGACCGCAGTACTGAACGCTCCTTCACCCGCAGAGATCTGCGACGATCGAGACCATATGGGACTCTGACTACCCGAGTCGGAACATGTGTAAGCACCGTTCATAACGGCATCGAATCCGGAAACGGTCAGGATGGCGCAAGTATCGCACACAGAGCTGGAAGATTGCTCCGGCTGAACCGGTCCTACAGCGGCGCTTGTCAGTTGCTCAAGTGTTCCCTGGCCATCGACATAGCTTACTAATATCTGGATGTCGGCCCCAACGTCTACCAAACCTAATGTATAATTGCTGTTCGTCGCCCCTGAAATATTGACACCGTTTCTCTGCCACTGATAGTTGAAAGGACCCAGTCCATCTGCGTCAGCAACGGTCGACGCCCCCACAGTCAACAATTCTCCGACCCTCGGTTCGCCAATAACGGTGACGGTCCCGGTCGGTGAATGGTTTGCGACCGACACCACCAAATCAATACCGCTGCCTGTAGACACAAGCGTACCAGCACCAGGATCCTGGCTGATCACCCGTCCGGCAGATAAGGTGCTGCTGACCGCCTGAGTCACCGCTCCGACCTGCAGACCGGCACTCTCCAGCACAGCGGTGGCGCTAACCAGCAGCTGCCCCTGCACATTTGGCACATTTACCGGTGGCACTGTTCCTGAGGATAGGATTATCGTGACTGTTCGGAAGCGCCCCGACCCACCGGGGTCATTCACCCCGATCACTGTGCCCGCGGGATCAGCACTGGCCTGTTCCTGTGTATCCACCAACAGGCAACCCGCCAGCAACAGCGCCCGTGCGCTACCCTCGCTCAACCCCAGCAGCGATGGCAGCGGATAAGAATTCCCGGTAGGACATAAAGCATTCAGCACATTAATCCGCGGGACGTCCTTCTCTACAAAGTTAATCGCCTGCCCGTTGGCCGTGAGCCGTGACTCCACCTCCAGCAAGCCAACCCCTTGAGAAAGCAGCAATGCCGCAGCTCCCGACACCATCGGTGCCGCCTGTGACGTCCCGGTCAACTTCCCATAACCTGCACCTGGCAGAGTCGACAGGATCGCCTCCCCCGGCGCCGCCAGATCCACCCAGGTACCGTGCCGACTGCCCACCATACCCCCACTCGGCACCAGGCGGCCTTCCACACCCGTCAGGTTCGTTGCTCCCACCGCAATCAGGTTCGGTGTCTGAAATGAGTTCAACGTCGAACACGCCGCCGGGTACTGCTTGTCGGTCTCCTGCGTAGCTGACGTGTAATTACCCACGGCTGCCACTACCAGCGCCACATCCTTTGCCCGATCCACAGCCTGGCATACCGACTTCACCGTTCCCGACGCATTCCAGCTGTGCGTGTCCGTCCCACCACTCACGTTGATGACCTGCGCGCCATCAGCATGCGCAGCGTCGATCGCATCCGACATACTCGAAGCGGTGAAGTCTGTGTGCAAATGCACAAGGGTGCTCCCACGGGCCACCCCCGCTATGCCCCTGCTATTCCAGGTCGACGCGCCCGCGATCCCCGCCACATGGGTCCCGTGGGAACATACCGTGCCAGGGGAGCTGGTCGTCACCCAACCAGCCAAGTCCGGATGCACCACGTCCACCCCGTCGTCAATCACTGCAATCTTCACTCCCGACCCGGACGCCACTCTCCACGCATCCGGCAGGCCACTGCCTGCCGAAGCGACTACTCCAATACGGGTCAGCCCACCCTGCTCTGACAGACAGGTGTCCTCACCCTGCCCGGCCAAAGAACCCGAACAATCCGCGCCGGAGGATTGCGGGGGTGGCACAAGCACCGCGCACGCCCCTCCCTGAGAGGCCGACCCCAGCACATTTGGCTCTGCGTACAACACCTCCGGATATGACTCCAGCTGTGCTACCATGGCCTGCAACGCCGTTTCGTTTTCTATCAGCTCGCACAACCTCAACTGGTAGATGCCCAGCCCCGGGATGGTCCCTTTAATCTCGCCGATCACCCCAGGTTGCGCGCAGTCAGCACCCCCAAAGATGGAGCGGATTCTATCCTCAGAGACCAGTCCCTCTCCCACGGTCCCCAAAAACTTCACCAGCAGCTCATCCGCAATCAGGCGGGCACTCCCCCCTGCCGGGTCTTCCACTAGGTTTTCCTGGTTCAGATTCGAAGGCGCTATGCCGACGGCGAAGCCTGTCACACATAAGGTCGTCTCTTCTGAGACCACCACCTCACGCGTTGTCATCACCCGTGCCTCGAACGCCAGACACTGCTCCGGAGCCAGACCCAGGGCCGATGGGTCGATGGCCGTCCGGCCCCGATACAGACCATCCCCAGCCAGCAGGTCGTCCCCCAAGCCGTCGTCCCTCAGCACCACCGGTGCAAGCCGGTTACCCAGCTCGATAAGCTCAACTAGCTGCACAGGAGCATCACCTTGCTGCGACACCCGCAAACCGAACACCACCTCGCTCGACTCACCCAGACTCAGAGCTCCGGGGCGGATGAGAGGCGCGGACACTCCCACCAGGGATGCCCAGACTGAAGCGTCGAAACGGAATCTCTTTCGATCCGGATTGGAGAACCTTAGCACCACTGCTTCGCTCACCTCTCCGGGCGAAAGTCCTGTACCAGCCAGCGGCACCTCAACAAACTTTTGTCCATCCGCTGTCTGCCCTATTGCATTAGTCAAACCCACAGAATCCGGCATGTGCCCCACCACCAGCCATAGCGGTCCGGGCAACAACTGCGTCGAGACGTTGTGCACCCGACCCAGCGTATCGAATGTCGCCGTACGCCGGTTAAACCGCAAACCTGAGAATGACACTGAAACCCGATCATCCAGACTTACGCTACCTTCCGCCGGTGCCGATTGAGGGTAGACCAGAACAAGGATAGCTAACGCCCAAAGCAGGCAGGTTATAAACAATGAGTGAATAAATCCGACCGCTTTCCAGCTGTCTAGAGGGAAGATATTACCCATGGCGTCCTCCGTTTATTCTCAAAGCGCCACGACCTTACTTCAACGTCAGCGCTCACACCGCAGCTGAAGCGCGATTTGAACGAGGTTTGTTTGCGGTCCTGTCTGCGAGCGTACATGTTGCCGGATGAATGCTGAATAACTACAGCCATTCAGAACCGTGCGTAACCTGTACGAAAAGCAAATAATAAAACCGATGCTAACTAGCCAAATAGCATAAGGCTCAGGCACAGTTGCCTTTGCGCTCCAACTTGCGACTGTGCCGGTCAACGCACCGAATACCTGCAGATCACCCACATCTTCTCCTGTGATGTCAAAAGCAAGAAGAGCATGCGTATCCAGTGGGTCATCGGTTAAAACGATTGGCAAGTCTCCAAATTCATCGAGAATGAAGAAAGAAAACTGATCCGGAAAAAGCCCACCGGTATAATTCTCAGTGAGTTCTACACTGAAGGTGATAAAGCTGCCAAGGATGAGGGGTTGAAGATACTCGTTAAAAAAAAATGTGTCTTTTATGGCAACTGGACCCGGGAGATTGCCCATTACATCCCCGACAATGAGCCCCGGATCAAGAGAGGCAGGGGCTCCGTCTCTGTTGAAGGAGACTAGAGTTGCCATATTATTAGCCACTCCATCTCCATCAATCAAATCAAACGCCAATTGTGCTGTTGTGCCGGTAAGAGATGAAGTATCGATGGTAACCTCGAGCAAGGTTGCCTGTGCTGAGCGTGTCTGAAAGGCCGCGAGAATTGCGAAGAAAAACAAAATCCGGAAACCGTAGGTAGCGCGCACCCCCCTTTCCCTCCATGATCTCTTAGACTGAGTATTATTTTGATCCGTTCGAGAGCGGTAAAATACTTCCACGAAGCTTTAGATTATTTTTTAGTAGCCACGCGCGAAGTCACAAACCACATCTATTCACCGCAAACGCACTTATCAGACACACAATAAAATAAAGATCTGTCCAATAAGGTACTTATTTACATTAGCAAATATAGGGAATATTACAATAAGTGTTTAGAAAAGCAGGACCTCCAGATATGAAATAGTCTTGTCCAGTAAATGAAACCACTTTTTCCAAGCATCGTCCTCTCGAGCAAAACTGCTTGATGAGTTGGACGTTGGCTATATTAAGATAATATTTTTCTCTGATCCGGTATTCCTTTGAAAGACAGCCTGGTCAAACCGATATTTATCCGTCAATCTTGAGAGTTTACGGTGTGCGAACGGTCGGCTATAAGGCTGGAAGGAGTATGAAAAAACTCACCGCAAATGGAGGACACCATGGAACATCCCGCAGCGACATTTGGGTTGACCATACTCTTTGCATACCAGCTGGCAGCCTGCTCCATCCAGGATTCCGGCAAAAGTCGTCCTGAAACGGAAACGCAAGCCGGAGGCAAAGCACTGACCGGCTGTGCACAAGTCGGCCCACTGACATGTGAACTCCCTCCGTTGCAGGATCTTAGCGCCGAAGCCTGCGCCATGCTCCGGAGCTGCCTCGAGGGCCGTCAGTTCGGCGATCAACTCATCGAACAGGTCATCGACTGCGATACACCGGTATTGTCCGCTGCCTCCGGGCAGGGTATGGCCGCGGCGGTGGCAGCTCAACTCCAAGTCGATGGCCCCCCCTCATATGGGGCATATCTTTTTATACACTTACAGCAGGGCTGGTGTCCTGCAGACATTCTGCTTGAGCCGGCCTGGGATCATGGCGGTTACTGCGAGTCGCAGCACGCGTTTCGGTGGGAAGCCGGAGCCTCGGATTCAGGGGCTGAGCTTCATGTGGTGTCGGAACGCATCTGCCACATGCCGCTGGATCAGGAGGAGATCGCAGCTGGCGAATCCGACATCGCAATGAGCGAGTGCCGGCGCACGCAATACGGGTTAGCGGGAAACCTGGTCACAATAATATCTCAGTTCGATACCGAAGGTCCGTGTCAGAGCCGATAACACTTCCGGTGCGCTGAGAGTTGTACCCGGCGTACCAACTGGAACCTGGAATAACGATGGGGTGAGCATCGCCCCTGGATGAGTAAAGGAGATTACAGATGGGTACAGGTCGAATTCCGGGGCCGCTGGGAATGCGGGTCATTACCGGCTGCATCCTGAGACGGGGACCAATGGATCCATACGTCTACTTCGATGACGAGTTTCCACAGATGACCCCGGGGCCAACGGGAACCAATAAAGATCCCGGTGCCAAACTCGCGGAATCCACCGAGAAAAACTCCAAGGAAAACGAAGATGAGCTGAAGCTGCTGGTAAAGGTCTATGGTGTCGTAAAAAACAGAAAAGGCGACAACGCCTACGTCTACTGGAAGAATAAAAAGAGACAGTACCGCGTCGCCGACTATGTCAGGGATCGCAACGCATTTTTCGGCACCGCTGATGCCTACCGCTCGTACAGGAAAAAGGCGCACGATGAACTTGAAGCAGACAAGAAAAAACTGCGTAGATACATCGAGCCGCCACCGGCCAGACGCAAGAGCGTCGCAGGATGGGAGGGAGCACAGGATGTTTTTTACGCTTGGGTCAGAAAGGCTTATGAAAAAAAACTTGGCGAAAAAGTCGATATCCCCAAGTTGATCAGCAGCCAGATGTCCGAGAAGTTGAAGGCAGCGCTCAAGCAGGTCCGACTAGACTACGGCAAGAGTTTCCAGGCCGGAGGGTTCAATCCCAGGCCAATGAAGATGGACGGTTATCGCCTGGGCACCATCAGTGAACACGCCATAGGTACCGCGATCGATATCGAATCCGCGAAGAACGCCCATATCCAGACTGCTACCTGGAACCATATTTTGACTTTCACCGGGAAGTCCCTCAGTCACACGATGCGGCAGTCCAAGTGGAAGAGCAATCCGAAAGAGCTCTACGACGCGATTAATGCCATCAATGCAGAGTTTGTGAAGAAGCTAAAAAAAGCAATGGACGACACTCTGGCAGAAGCGAAAAAGAACGCGGAAGCAGAGAACTCAACAGCAAAACAGAAAGCGGAATACGAAACTGTAAAAAAAGACCCACTGAAGGCATGCATGGAAAAAGATGCCGCCCTGAAAGGGATCGGAGCCATTTTCCTGAAGCGCTGGAGAAATGGTTTCTTTGCCTTGCCCTGGGAGTTGGTGAAGGAGCTTCACGAGGAGAAATTTCTTTGGGGGGCAACCTTCAGCCATCCCGACTTGCATCATTTTGAACTCTGATCCGGGGCGGACTGCATCATGCTTGACAATGCGTATTCCCTGTCCGGTGTCGCCAACAGTTTTGTAGCCCGGATGTAACATAGTGAAATCCGGGAGGAGTTGTCGTCTTCTCCCCGGATTTCGTTACACTCCATCCGGGCTACTTGCTGAACGATATGCTGCGGCATACCCGGAAATTCAAAACGCTTCTTTCTTAGCATTGTCTTCCCTGACAAATTTGGTTGATGACATAACTCGGTCTATATTAGCGAATATTGTGTTCTGACCCTGTTTTTCTGTTTTTCGCTTTAGTGACTATTGTGTATTATCTCCACCAGGAATAAATTTTAGAAAATTATTCAGCTTAACGTCCAGAGAACTTAGAAATCTAGAAACAGCCATGTCACGTTGCTCAAGATCTAGCGTTAATTTCGGATCCAGTGCCTCTCTTGGAACAGCTTCCCCCCACGGGTCAGAGGAGGATCGCGGAAAGTAGTATATTAACTTATCCAATACTTTTTCCCTCCAACTAATAAATTGAGCCTTATCTTCCAGTACGTGAAGTGCGATTAATTCACCTATTGCAGCTTCAGTTTCTGCAGCTTCCTCTTCAGTAACATAGTAAGTATTTAAAATCGTAACCAACGCCAAGTCTATGGCACCAAATATAGGCCCTTCCCAATCTTTCTCTTTCAATGGAGGCGGCGCTCGATAACTTTTTTCCATTTCGAACGCCCAGCATGCTTGTATAAATTTATAGGGCACGGAAGTCTCAAATTGTTTACTTAATCTAAATATCACCCATTCGGAACATGCAATCGCATAGGCAATGATTGCCCTGTTCGAAACTCTAGACAATTGCTCCATTGTTTCTTCATTGCGATCCCCTAAGGTTTCATAGGGGTCCCATGCATCCCATTTATGTGAAAGTTTCTTCTCACTAATCACATTTAGCGGTATATAGTCTGGACAAGAAATTATATCCATCAGAATCCCTAAACCCTTAGATCGAAATCCATCATTCTATTTTCGTATACGCCGAGATCGCTAAACACTGCTTTCGCAAACAACAATCTTATTGCACTCTTTTCCATCTTTTCCTTTATTCACTTCATTAATGAGTCTTGAGCAATCTTTACAAGGAGATTTAGAAACAGCAATTACCAACGTACCTTTTGCCCCGTTTTTAAAGAAATCTTCAATCATTTTAGCTTCTGCATGGCCCTCTTTTGGCCTTCCGGATTCAGCGTATTCAAATGTATCTCCATCACATGTTTTCACATTTGAGGGTTCACCTTGTTCTATTCCTTCAGACCAATGCGCATACTTTCCACCCCTACGGACTGTGCTTGCACTAATGGAGCTAGCTCCACCAACCATTGAACCTGGCGCACCTTGTGTCATTCCCAACCCGATTGTCGCTCCTTTCTTTCGGCTTTCTGGCAGTTCTTCCTCAACCGTTGCATCAAGTGTGCTGTTTAAATCATCACATTCTGGAGGATTCCCAATAGCACTAGAGTCTAAATATGGATGTGGTGGAGTCTGTCCCGGTGGTGGATTATGGTTATGTGTTGTTAAATCTAGATGTCGAACAACATTTTCCCCCTCTACCTTGACATCCATTGACCAAGCATTGAAATAGACTTTACCTTTGTTGGTGCTAGTGATTATCCCCTTTTTCGGAGCGTTTCCGGCTTCGTCTCCCGTTGATTTCTTGAAATATGACTTATTTTTTAACAACACCTCCTGCCCTGAAATTTTTACTTTCTTGCTACCTGAAGTTGTATCTTTAGCCATACCTGTATTGGGATAAGGAATCGGTACGCCAGGTGGAGTCGCAGGTGTTTGCGGAGGTGTGAAGCAAACATCAGGGAAAGCGCAAATAGACTTACCAT
>JACKMX010000003.1 GCA_024235175.1 Chromatiaceae bacterium
AAGCTGAATAGTTACCATTTTTTTCGATCACAACACCTGCTCGACCAGCCGGATATGCGCCTCCAGGCGATAGTCCGGATAGAGCCGCAGACTCTGCTGGTATCTTTCGATCGCCTGCTGCAGGTGACCTTCGGCCTGCAGCTTGGCGCCCTCGGCCCTGAGCCGCCGGGCCTGTTCGTAACGCTGACGCATTTTCGGCTCCATCGCCTTGGTGTTGGCCTGCTTCACGTCCCCCGCGGCAACCGGTTCGGGCCGCTTGCGCTCCTGCAGCAGACCGCTGAAGGCCTGGAACAGATCAATCGACAGATCACTCTCTTCGTTCGGCCAGAGCCGACCCTGCTCTGAAGCGCCCTCGGCGACCCGCTCCTCGCCGGCCCTGGGCTGCGCGCTTGCCGTGACATCAACCCGCAGCAGGCGCACTGCACCTTGCGCGTCGACCACCATTGCTTCGATAGTCTGCGCACCGAAGCGCAGCGGCAGATCGGCATGCGCCTCGTCACCGGCGATCACCGCGCGGTGCCAGGGACCCCCGGCGCTGCGCACACCCGCCATCTCGGTTGCCTTGGGGACCTCCACCACAACGTGTGCGTGACGCTCCGTCAGCGTCTCACCGGCTTTCGGCGCAACTATCCGCGCTTCGGGCAGCTCCCCTTTGATTGTGACCCGGGCCGATTCGGTGGCGCTGTTGCCAGCCGTGTCTGTGACCCGCAGCTTCAGCTCATGCTCGCCCGGCTGCAGTAACAGCAGGTTTTCTATTTTCTCTCTGGCCGGCGGCAGCCGATTCCAGAGGCCGCCGTCGATCGACAGTTCCACCTCTACCGGGCCCGCTTCCTGATTGACGCTGGCATCGAGTGCAACCATCAATCCGGCGCCGCGCGCGTTCACTCCAGGCGTATTGAAGCCGAGCTTCAGCGGACGCTCCTCTCCTTTTACCTGAAGAAAGAAGTGGGCCTTGTTATTGGCGCGGTCGAGGTCATCCAGCTCTTTGTCAGGGTCGATGACCAGCGTGAACTCGGCATCCCCGGGCGTCGCCTTCCAGCTGACTCTGGCCCGGCTGCCCCCGTGCAGGCCTATGTCGTCGACAATGACGCGGGCCAGCTCCTCCCTATTGCCCGAGCGGCCGAAGCGCACCAGCACCAGCGGCACCCGGTCAACCGCCACGGAACCCAGGTTGCGCACCGGAATCTCAACGCTCACCTCATCCCCTTCCCTGGTCTCCAGAGGTGCGTCCAGCCAGAGTTCCGATGTGGAGATGCTCAGGTCGGGCGCGGCGACCGACACGCCGTTGAGCGCCGCCAGCGCGGCGCGGGCCTCCTCTTCGGATTTTGCCACCGTCCATACCGGCGTTGCGGTGAGGCGGTACTTGAAGCGGAAGTCACTGTTGACGACATAGTGGCCGCCGCGCAGATGCTTCGAGTTGATGCCAATGCTGTTCTCCCCGGGCTGCCCGTTGTCGTCGAAGTTCAACGCATCGGGTGGAATGCGGAAGCTGAAGTTACCCTCGGGAATCACGTCGCTAAGGCTGCCGATGACACGGCCGTTGAGAACGATGTCGGTATTGTGCGGATGGTAGCTGCTACGTGCCCAGGGCAGCGTAAAACCCATCTCCAGCCAGGCTTCGACCAGGTTGGTTTCGCGCCAGCTTTCACCCTCGCGGTAGGCGGAGTACTCGAAGATGCCGTCGTCGCCGACGTCGGCATGGATGAAATCGACCTCGTTGTCGGCGCCGGTGTCGTCACCGACCCAGCGCACGCCGTTGATCACCATCGACCATCTGTCGGAGCGCCCGTCATGATCGGTATCTTCGGGGTTATCGCGTTGCGACCAATCGATCGCGGCGGGATCTAGCTCTGCCGCATGCTCGGCGTTGGCAATCAGTCCGGGCTCCTTCGCCGCGGCTTCCGGATCGTTTGGATCCATGCCCGGAAAGAGCCATAGACGTCGCACCTGCTCGCCCTGCTGAAGACGCATGCTGTAATCGAAGTCGAAACTCTTATCCAGCACCCGGGCGACTATTCTGCTCTTGACGCCGGTGAACCCCTGATAGAAGCGCGGCGAGACGATGAACTCCTGCGACGCCCCCTGATTGAGCAGGCCATGCTGAATGGTCGGTGAGATGTCGACGGCGTTTGCCGCGCTGCTCGCCACCTGTAGATCGGTGACGGTGTCGCCCCGGTTGACCAGCCGCAGCCTGCGTCCATGGCCCAGCGGCAGCGCGCCCATATCCTGCCATTCCAGCTCCACGTGCGGCAGTCGGACATGCACAGCCACCTCGGCCTCGTCACTCAGGCCGTTGTCGGCAACGATGCGGATCGGCACGCTGTGGTCGGAGGTGTCGACATCCTGCGCGCTGATAGCCAGGTGGAACTGCCGGTACTCGCCCGGTGCGAGCGGGATCGGCCTGTCCTCCGAGCCTTCGCCGACGAAGCTGACCAGCAGGTTGGGATCCCGTGGCTTGCCGCACTCGAGGCGTACGCTGAGGGGCTGATCGCCATTGTTCTTCACGCCGATGCCGACGCGCTGGTCGTAGTCGCGCTTGACGTTGGCGCCGTAGCGCGGTTGGCTGAAGGCCAGCCCCTTGACCCGGGTCAGCGTGCGGATCGGCCCAGGCTCACCACCACCGACCGGCTGAATCTCGTAGGGCACCCGTGGTTCCAGGTCAGCGAGTTCGATCACGCGCAGGCGACCGCTTTCGCCCTGCGCCTGCCGCCAATCGGTGTCACCCTGCTTACGGTAGCGCAGCTGCGACTCGCCATGTTCAGGTGCCAGCCAGCTGACGCGGATACGCTCGCCGCTGAGTACCGCGCCATCCGGCGGAGAGAGCGCAAAATATTCCGAGAGCCTAAAGTTGCGCGACTCTCTGGCCGAGTTACCGGCCAGATCACGCGCGACCACCTCGATGCGGTGAGCACCCGGTTTCAGCGCCTGCCAGTTGATCTCGGCCTCGAACGGCGAGGTGAAGTCGCTGGCGATGATCTCTCCGTCCAGCCGAAATGCAACCGATGCCACCGGCCTGCCGCTGTAGCTGACCGCCTGTGCGGTCAACGGAACCGAGTGGTCGATCACTTCGCCTTCGAACGGCGAGGCGAGCGAAAGTTCGATGCCGCTGCGCGCGCGCTGCCCGGTCGCCTGCACCCAGAACTGCCGGCGCGAAGTGATACCGTCGGCGCCGAAGCAGCGCGACTCTACCGGAAAGAGCCCCGGCTTGGCGAAGCGACCGAATCGGGGCTGATCGTCGCTCAGTGTCACCTCGGCGCGGCCGTCGCCATCCAGATCCAGTTCGCAGCGCGAGGGGCTCTGAGTATAGGCAAGCGCACGTAGGCTGAACGCCACCCGCTCGGGCTCGTCCGCTCTGGGCGTCGCATCTATCGCCGCCGCGTGCAGAGGACGACCGCGACGGTCGATCTGCACGAAGCCGGGCTCGCCGGAGCGGGCGTTGCCGCCCCACTCGTTCAGCTCGATGCGCACTCTCGTCGGCTCTGTAAGTTTCAGCATCAATGTTTTGCGGAAGGGTTCATAGCCGCGCGCCTCGGCCAGCTTGTCGCCGCTGGCGTCGTCGTAGACCCAGATCTCTGTCTGCAGCGGCGAGGCGACCGACAACTGATAATCGCCCGCCTGCAGGGCTTCGAACAGGAAGCGGTCGCGGTCGCGGTTGTGGTCAAAGGAGAAGGCCTGCGCCTCGCCCTCGCGCAGTACGCGTAGCGCATCCCTGTCCAGTGGTTCGCTCTCGGCCGGCTCCGCCCTGACCAGCTCGACGCGCAGGTCGTAGGGTTCGGTGGAGGCGCTATTGTCACCCCACTCGCTTATCAGGAGATAGTGGCGGCCGGCGAGTACCTCCTGGGAGAGGCTCAGCGGTGTGTTTTCATACACTCCCTTCTCCTGCAGCAAGCGCTCCCCGGCATCGTAGAGTCTGATGTGCGTCTGCTGCCGCGAGCGGCTATCGATCGTCAGTACACCGGGGAAATCGACGTCGATCGCGTAGACGTCGTGGTCGTGCAGTGGCAGGAAACTTCCCAGCACCCGGTCGCCGGGCCTGAGCGGCGTCGCCTGCGCGAACTGTTCATTGCGCTGCTGGTAGTCCACTTCGTCCGCGCGCTCGAACCAGAAACTCATCGAATAGGGTAGTAGTGAGTAGCTGTTGTCACCCCATTCGCGCATGCTCACGAACAGCGTCTGTGGATTTTCGACATGCCAGGAGAAGTCGAGCAGCGAGTTTTCGTAGACTCCCTTCTCTCCCAGCATCTTACCGTCGGCGTCATAGACCTGGAGGTGTCGCTGCATCGGCCCGTAGCTCTGCATGCGCAGCACTCCGGCGCCCGGCACGTTGACGCTGAAGAGGTCGCGGTCACCGATCGGCAGCAGCGTGGTGGCGAACCAGCTGTGCGAATCGAGTTCGCGCACGGCGCGCATCACCCCCGGCTGCTGTGGGGGTTCGACCAGACCGTCGTCCGGAAGCAGGCGCACCTCCACCCGGTAGGGCTCCAGCGAGGCGTTGTTGTTGCCCCACTCCCGCACCTCGATGTAGTAGACCCCGGGAGTCACCGCCAACTCGAACCACAGCGGACTCTTCTCGTAGACTCCCTTCTCGGCCAGTTTGGTGCCGTCGGCAGCATGGATCAGAAGATGGCGCTGCAGTGTTTCATGCTTGTCGCGCAGGTTCAGGATGCCGTGACGGTCGACCTCAATACGGTAGAAATCGACGTCGCCCTGCGGCCAGATCAAGCCCGACACCTGCTGGTTGAGAGCCACCGGCGCGGCCGCCTCCGGCGTCTGATTGGGTTCGTTGGGATCGACCGCCGGTTGTGCATCGATGACGAGCGTCAGCAGTGCCTCTGCATCGACGGCGTTGTCGCCCCACTCGGAAACCTCGACCGAGTAGCTGCCGGGGAGCAGGCCGATCTCGATCAGGTTCTCCTGACCGGCGTGAGCGCCTCGCTCCTTGATCAGCCCACCATCGCTGCCGTGCAGCCGCAGATGGGTTTGAAGCGGCCGGTTGGAGTTCAGTTTCAGACGCAGGTTCGCCGCATCGGTCAGACGAAAACTGAAGTGATCGTGGTCGCCGCGCTCGGCGATGCGCAGTTCCACGGGCGCCCCGGTCGAGACCGGCTGCGCCTGCCCGAAGCTGTCGTTCGGTTCCACCTCCGGCTGCGCCCGCAGCGGGGTCAGCGCCAGTGCCAGCGGTTCGGCCGCGGCACTAAGCAAGAGCGGCACAAGCTGTGCCACATAACCCTCGGCCTCGGCCCTCAGCGTCACCCGCCGGCGGCTACGCTCGACGCTGCCGTCGCTACGCATGGCATTGAAGTCGCCGATCTCGACGCCGCTGAACACGGCCCGCCCCTGCCGGTCCGTCCGCACCTCGGCGATGCGGCCGCTGGGCCAGGTTTCGCTCAGCACAAGCGCCGTGTCGGCAATCGGTTGGCCGCTGACCGCGTCGCTCACCACCACCGTCTGTTCGACCCGCTGCGACAGTGGCTGCATCCGCACCAGCTGCTGTTCGGTGTATTTGCCCTGGCAGCGAATCCAGCTGATGCGGTCACACTGCGGCTCCTCGCAGAGCTGGCCGCTATTGACGATGCGGGTCGGCGGTTTGTCATTCTCGGTCTTGAACTCCGCCGCCCCGAGAAAATCATGCAGCTGGCAGAAGCGGTCGGCGGCCGGTTTGCCGCACTGCTGCCCCCACTCGCGGCAGATGTCCAGCGCTACACCATCGAGCAGCGGCGGATCGAACAGCATCTCCGCCTGCGCCGGCTCCGTGCTGACCTCGACTTCGCGCCGGTATGGCGCGAACCCCGGCGCCTCCGCCAGCAGCCGATAGCGACCAACGGGTATGTCGATGAAGACATAGCGTCCCTCCCAGTCGCTCAATGAGTGGGCTACACCGGCCAGGGAAGCCTTAACATCGAGCGGATGCAGTTCGACGCGGGCGCCGGCCAGCACTGCCTCGCTGCTGGTCAGCACACGACCCTCCCAACGCACCCTTTTAGAAGGTGTCAACGCAAGAGTTACGGTCTCACGTGCACCCGGACCGACCGTCACCGTCTGTGTCAGCCGGTCGAAACCGGGCTGCCGGATCATCAGTGGGTAGCGTCCCGCAGGTACGCCGATCAGCGTCGCCACACCGGCGCTGTCGCTCGCCGTGTGGCGCGCACCCAACTGCACGCGCACATTGTTCAGCGGTTTGGGTTCGCCTCCCTCCTGTAGCTGCACGATCCTGATCGACAACGGCGCGACAGAGTCGGCGTGTACCGCGGAGAACGTATAGAAGGCTGCCAGGAATATGATCAACGCACGCATCGACAACCTCTTCATCTTCTGCTGCTCACAATCGAGGGGACAGACATCTTCGAGGAGATCTGCGGCTTGTTGGTGCAGTACCAGTCCTTCTGCTTGTGGTGCGCGGTGATGTAGGCACCACCTTTACCTTTGACCAGTCCGAGATCCCTGATCAGCGAATCGATCAGGCTGATCTGTTTGCCGTCCCGTGACAGCTGCGGATGCGCGGCGTAGATCTCCGCCTTCTGTTGCAGCAACTCGCGGATATCGGAAAACTTTTTGCCCGGCGGCAGCTGCAGGCGACCGCTGCGGATGGCGCGGCAGATCTGCACTATGCCGTCACCGGCCGCAAACTGCTGGTCGAGCGCGGCGCGATCGTAGCCGGTGATCGCTTCGTGAATATCGATCTCGACGTCGCCGCCGCCACCGGCGCCCAGACCGACCGTCGCGGCGACCTTGCTGTTGATCTTGATGCGGGTCCAGGAGAGCTCACCCTCGACTTTCGCCTCGCCACCGGCACCGGCCGACAACTCGCCCTGCAATTTGCCGGTGAGCTTGACGCCCCAGCGTTTGGCGGAGAGTTCGAGTGCGCTCTTTACCTTGGCGCCGACGAATACCTTGACCTCGGCGCCGCCGGCAACGCGGTCCTTGCCGAGATGCGCTTCGACGCTGCCGCCGCCCTCGGCGCCAACCGTCCCCGTCGTGCTGGTTTTCGCTTCCAGATCGGTGCCGGCGACCTTCTTCTGCACACTGGCGTTGACGGTCGCCTTGACCAGATTGGCCTCGGTGTTGACGTTGACCTTGCCGTGCAGACCGCGCTGGTTGGCGGTCACCTCCCAGCCGCCGGTGGCGCCGGTCTGGCCGACCTGCACCTTGGCATCACCGGCGTACTCGGTGCCATCCTCGGTGCGCCCCGCAGTGCTGGTAGCGACCGTCCCCTTGGCGTTGTCGACGTCGTCGAACAGCTTGCCGCCGGCGATCTTGACGTTGACCTTGGTTGGATCGGCGAGCCCCTTGCCGGGTTCGGGTTCGTTAGGGTCGCCGCCCGGCTTCAGGTCATGCGAAATACCGCCGGTGGTGGTGCGCGTCTTGGACCATGGCGTGGTCTTGGTGCCGGTGTCGACGTTGGTTGTGGTTTTACGGCCGTCGTCATGCGTAGTGGTGGTGCTCTGCCCTTCGCTGCGCGTGGTGGTTGTGATTTTACGTCCGCCCCAATCGTCGGTCTGCGTGGTGGTCGAGGCGCTGGTGGTGGTTTTGACGTCACCGGAGTCGGTTTCGATGCTGTGGCCGGTGGTCGTGGTCGTGGTCGGACCACGCACCGATTGTGGCAGCCAGCTGTTGGCGTCGCCGGTAGAGGTCGAGCGGGTGGTGGTGCTGGTGGTGGTGCCGTTCCCGGTGTTGCGGCTGCTGCTGCTGCTGTTGGTCTCGGTGACTCTGGTCTGCCGGCCGCCGGCGTCGTGGTCGACCTGCGTCGTGCGGGTGGTTTGTGAGCCGCCGCGCTTCCCCTGGTAGCCCTCGCTTCGGCGCGTGACGTCGCTGCTGCCGCCGTCGGCGTTGCGGGTCGTGGTGCTGCTGGTTTCACTGCTCGACTCAGCGCCGCCGGGGCGCTGACGGCTGGTGCTGGTGGTGTTGGTGATAGAGGTGGTGCGGCCGCTGCTGTCGCGCTCGTTGTCGGTGGTGTGGATGGTTTTGCTGCCGCCGGCTTCGCTGCTCTGCTGGTGACGGCTGCGGCTGCTGCCGTCGGCGTTGGTCTGCACGACGGTACGCTGCTGGGTAGTGCGCCGGCTGCCGTCGGCATTGCGCTGAGTCACCGTTTTGGTGTCTCTCCGGGTGGTGCTGCCATCCGCGTTCTCGGTGGTGGAGCGCTGACGCTTGGCGCTGCGGTCGCCCACGCGTGTCTCATCGGTGCGCCAGGTGCTGTTCTTCGATGAGCCTTTGCGGGTATTGGCAAACAACGGCCCTTTCTTCGCTTTCTCCGTCTGGCGCTGGGCACTGCTCTCCGCTTGGCGCTTTACCTCAGACTTGTCAGGCGTGGGGGCGTCCGCCAATCCTGCTCGCTTGCGCGCGTCGGCGTTGGCCTGGCGCGCCTTCTCATTCTCGCGATCCAGTGTACGGTTGCGCGCGTCGATGTTCCCGGCGGTCTCCGCGGTATTCGAGGAGGGCCCTTTGCCGCCGCGCTCCCTTACGTTTTTCGCCAGCTGCTTGCGCACCTCACGGCTCTTCTGTGACTGCGCTTGTGCCGCAGGCTTGGTGTTTTGTACCGTCTGGTCGGCCTTCGCGATCCACTTGCGCTCATCGGCCTGCTGCTGCTCGGGCGTCGCACCAAGCGGTGTGATACCGGCTTCGAACTTGTCGCCATAGTTGCGCAGCTTGTCCGCCTGGCGGGTGACGTCGGAGCGATGGTCCACCTGCTGCGCGCTCTTGCTGACGCTCTTGCCGGCGGTCTTCAGCGCCATGTCGCGGTCGAGTTGCCGCTTTGGGTCGCTGCTGTTGATATCGCTGCTCTCGATATCCTCGACCGAGTGGATGAACTTCTTCTCGTTGTCGAGCACGTAGCCCTCGGGATCGCGGATTGCTTCGTGCCCCTTGACATTGGTCGCCTGCTTACCACCCGGCGTGGAGAATGCGTCGTGGTAATTTTTACGGTTCTCCAGCTGCTTCTCCGTCGGCGGGTGCCAGAGGCTGATATCCTGCGATTCGTTGATCCAGACGCCGTTTTTCTTGTCGTAACGGATCTTATCGCCGCGTTCCTTCCACTCGCGCGCGATCCGGGTCGCAGTGTTGCGGTCGTTGGTGCTGATGTCGACGTCGGCGCGCACGTCGCGCGGCGCGCTGCCGGTGGTCTTGACCGACGAACCGTAGCGCTTTTGCAGATCGTTCAGATCGCTGCTGCGGCCGTCCTGCTGCTGGTACCTGGCCTGGACGCCCGCCTTCTCGCTGCTGTAGTCGTTCAGGATCTGGCGGTAGTCCGCATGGTCGGTATCGATGGTGCCGTCGGGCTTGACCAGATTTGGGTTGTTTCGCACCTTGGCTGAGTAGTTCTGTTCAAGTGTCTTCAGATCTTTCTGTTGCTGCAGGCGCAGCTGGTTGATATCGGCACCCCAGACCCCGGCAGCCGGGAGCAGAAGCAACAGCAGCGCGGCGAGCAGGCCCGGCAGCGAGTGATAACCTCTACTGCGGTTTGTCATCGCTTAACTCCTGCATCAGCCGCTGCGCGCGCTGGCGGACTTCCGGCTCGGTAGTGGCATCGAGCAATGGCAGCAGCGCGTCGCGCGCCAGCCGGCGCTGATTCGTTCTGGCCAGTGCTTCGGCGGTGTAGAGCGTCAACTCCGGTGTGTCGTAGCCTGCTTCGCGCGCCAGCCGGTAGTGCTGCAACGCCTTGTCGGTCTGCCCCTGTTCGTCCAGCATGGCAGCCAGCAGGAACTGCAGCTCGCCGCGCTGCGGCGCGATCTTCACCGCCTCCTCAAGCAGCGCGACCGACTCCTCGACACGCCCCATGTCGAGCAGCAGCACCGCCAGCCGGTGGCGCGCGCCGACATGGCTGCCGTCCGCCTGCACCGCGTGCCGCAGATAGTCGGCGGCCTTGGCGTTCTCTCCGGCCGCTATCAGAATCTGGCCCATGTTGAACCAAGAATCCGCGCGCATGGGGTCGATCCTGACCGCGCTGTGGAAATGCACCATCGCCACATCCAGTTCGCCCCTCTTCAGTGCCAACACACCGAGATTGTTGTGGCTTTCGGCAAACAGCGGATCGGCGTTCAACGCCTGGTTGTAGTAGGCTTTCGCCTTGTCGAGCTCTCCCTGCGCCAACGCGATGTTGCCAAGCAGGTTGGCGGCATGCGGATCGTTGGGATTCTCCTTCAGGATTGCCTCCAGGTGCGACCGGCCGGCGGCCAGGTCACCTTGGTTCAACGCCTGCTCGGCCTGTGCGAAACGTTCGTCCACTTTCAACCCCTCTGCCGTCACCAACGTCGAGAGCGCCATGACGCCTAACAACAGCAGAACCAGCAGAGGCCTCCGTGGTGCGCCCCCGTTTCGTACCCTTCCCAATTCCTTCTGTTTTCGTCTCACCCGTCTGCTCCCAGTGCTTGTAGCCGTTCGCGTGCGATACGTGCCTGCCGCGTCCCGTTCTCCCGGTCGGTGCGCAGCACCTGGCGGTATTGCGTCACTGCATTCTTGCTGTCGCCGTCGGTTTCCAGTGCCTGCGCGTACTCCAGCAGCTCCTGAATCTGTGGCATCTCGGCCCAGGCCATGCCTTCGAACTGCTTGCGGTAAGCGGCGATCACCTCGGGCCAGCGTTGCTGCCGGATCCTTTCGATCTGTGCGATGCGATCGTTGGCGGCGCGCAGCCAAAGATCGCTCATGTCGAACTCCCCAGCCCGCTCGCCTCCGGCGATGGCTGCTACCTTGCGGTAAACCTCCAACGCACGTTCGCGCTCGCCGGCGCCCTCCAGCGCTCTCGCGTAGTCGAGATTGCTCACCAGCAGGTAGGGGTGGTCATTGGGCAAATTGGGAACGCTCTGGTCATAGATCGAAACCACCTGCGCCCACTGGCCGGTGTTCTCGTAAGCTCGCAGCAGGCGCTCGCTCATCTCACTCTGCCCCTCGGAGTCAGGGAAGCGCTCGAGGAAGGACTCGAGCAGAAATCGCAGCTTCCCGTGCTCGGGCGGATCGAAGCCCATACGGTAGAGGTTGGAGAGCCGAAAGTAGGCCTCCTCGGTGCGATCGCTGTCGGGGCACTCGTTGATCACCCGCAGATAGAGCGCCTCGATCTTCTCGTAGTCGAAGCGGTCGCTCTGAATAATCTGCTCGAACAGCTCTGCCGCGAGTTGTTGTTGCGCCTGAAGTGAAAGTGGTGCGGACCCCGCAGCGCCCCTCACCACATCCGCAGTGCCGACGGTTGTCTGTTGCGCGGCCTCCATACTCTGCGTCGGTGCGGCGACGGCATCTGCTTTTGGCGCCGAGCCGAAAATTGTGGCTATACCCATGTTGCCCCTGGCGGGATTTCGCGACCAGCTGGCCGGATCCGAATCGAGCAGCGTATAGCTGCCCGCAGGAAGCTCAATACCGGGTTCGACCTGCCACCAGGCATTGGCGAGACCTGTATCATCGGCGGCACCTGTCGCTTTCCAGGGGCCCAGCAGCGTCTTGTCGCGCCGCTGCAGCGCGATCGAGCCCGGCTCTGCACCGCGACCCCGGTTCCAGTGAAATGTCCGGATTCTGCTGATCTGCCTGCTCTCGGTCAGTGTAAACCGGGTCGGCTTGAGCGGCAGGCTCTCGACCGGTGTCGCCATGCTCGTGTCGTAAATCGGCTGATCTGCGGCGACGGCCTGCGATAGTGGTGCTCCCGCAAGTGTGAGTATCACTCCCCCTGTGAGTACAACTCTTTTCATGTGCATCTCCCCGCTACTCTTTCAGCAACGCACGAATGCGTTCGATATGCTGTTCCAGGCTATCGTCGGGAAACAGCTTGAGACTCTGCCTGTACTTCTCTACTGCGGCTTTGAGCTGGCCACGCTGCTGCAGTTCGGCGCCCTCAGCACGCAGCGCCCGTGCCGCTTCGTAACGTGCTTTGGGCGAATCCGGATCCGGCTGTGCGGCGGGCTGTTCGGTTTGCACGGCCGGCTCCTGGAGTGTGTCGGACGAGGCCTCCACCACCGGGGCCGGTTGCGTTTTCTGTTGTGCCTCATCCATCTGCGCCACCGGCGTTTCGCTCAACCAGCCCGCGCCCAGCTTCACCGTAGTCAGTATTTCCCGCTGCAGCGCTTCGAGCTCCCCGGATGCGGGCGGTTCGCTCTGGAAATCGAAATAGAGATAGCCGAACGAACCCTGCTGATAACGCATGCGGGTATCCAGCACGTAGTAGTCATAGCCTGCGGCGCGCTTGCCGTTGTCCTCCCGGACCAGGCGGTAGTGCGTAGCCGGGTAGCCGTCGATGGTCAGGTTGGCGACCCGCTGCGCCGGTTCGCGCCCCTCGCCGGTGACCGGATGGGCTCCCTCGTTGAGCTGGATGTAAAGATGCAGCTCGCTGGCTGTTGCCAGATCCCGTCCGAAGAAGGAGAAGCGGTAGGGCTCGTTCATGTCCCTGCTCCAGCTGCGCGGCGCTCCGATCCGCAGATCCCGGACCCAGTCGTAGGGCAGGAGTTCGTCGCAGGGACCGGCGCCCTCGGGCGGAGTGAACTTGATGCTGTCGACGATGCGCTCGATCTCCTCGCGGTATTCGGCCAGCTGCGTCTCGCTGGCGGTGATCGCATAGCCGAACCGCTCGCCGGGCGCCAGACAGGTATCGGAGATTTGCACGCTGGTCTCCGCCGGCACTGCTTTGGTCCGCATTCTGTCCGCGTAGGTGATGGCTACGCCGGTGCCGCTGATTCTCCAGCCCGGTTGGCCAAACAGCTCGACCCGTTCCCTCTGTGCGTCCTGCAGCTTGCCCAGCAGCCCTTTGCCGCCGGTGAGTCCGTAGCCCTTCTCGAATGAGATAAGTCTGCCGCCCCAGAGTGAGAAGAGCGGCGGCTCCCATGAGGCTTCGTCCGAATAGTCAGTGCGCTCCCAGTTGTTGCGCACTTCAATGCTGAGCGCACCATCGAAGATCTGCTGGCGGCTGGAGCCGGTCAGTGTTGAAATCAGTGACTCGGTAGGCTGCACGCTCGCCATGACGCGCTCCAGTGTCTGCGCGACAGCCTCTGACGAGCGGTTGACGGCACCGGCGCTGTAGGTGACGCGGTCGCCATCGGCGAGCATGCTGTCGAGTACCGCCACCTGAAACTCCACCTCGCCCAGATCCTTGCTGTTACCCGAGATACGGTAACGCTCGGCGCCTACTCCGCCGAAGTCGAGCCGCGCCATCTGCTCGACCTTCATGCCATCCTTGCGCGCCTTTTCGAACTGGCGTTCGGGGTGGCGCTCCCGGGTGATGCCGAACAGTATCCCCTGTCTGCTCTCCTTGTCGTGCAATCCCCACTGCCCCTCATCCTGTCGCTGTTTCAACTGCTCCCAGTCGGCGGGGATCGAAAAGCTGAGACCGCCGTGGGTGAGCTGCTGCCAATCATCGGCAGCCATCGCAATGAGCGGATGGATGAGAAAAACAATGGCGCATAACGCCGACTTACCGAGCCTGGTTTTCATGCGATCCTGCCGTAAGTTGTGAAGGGGAAACCTGTCTGGAACAGGCGCGGGGGAAGGTATCCGGCAGCCGGAGTTGCCGGTAGCGGTGAAGATGCATTTCGATCGTCGCTATGTCCAGATGCCGATGGATGCCAGCAACAGCGAAGGAGGGTGTACCGAAGATGATTGAACCTGCTTGGGAAGGCGTCATGACGAATATCAACTCAGTGGTCGATATGTCGCGCTATTCGATATCGTCGGGGCTTCGGCGACACTCACTGTCGTCCCATCGGGATAGCGGAACAGTCGACTTAGGTATCGTCTCCCTCTGCTACTTCTGCGTTATTGGTTTTTTGGAAGCGCCATCGCGCCCATTCACTGAACGCTATCGGTGACGGAGGGGAAAACTTTATAATTTTTGGCAGTCAATGCGCGACAACTGACATGGACAATCCCCACTCCTCCGGATCCTGGCTTCTCTGCCTGTCGGATATGTGCCAATATGGAAATTGTCGCCATGCAGGTAGAGAGCTGCCGGCGGTTTTGATTGCCTGGTTTTCCGGCAGGAATGTCAGGTGAAACTGGAGCCTTCAGGCCAGCCATGTCACCAGGTTTCGACGCACATCCTAGGGTCTTCGTCTCCTATGCCCACTCGGACGGCGGAGAGTATGCCACCTCCCTTCGTGAAAGACTCGAACGGGAACACCCTGAAATCACCTTCTGGCAGGATCGTTCTCAGATGCAGGGCGGCATCGGCTGGTGGAAGCAGATCACGGATGCGCTGGACGAAGTCGAGATTCTGATCATGGTAATGACCCCGGCTGCGATGGTGTCGGAAGTGGCCGGGAAAGAGTGGCGCTACGCGCGGCAACAGGGTGTTCGTGTCTGCCCGGTAATGGGTGTTTCGGCTTCCGGTCTGGACTTCACTCTGCTTCCAGGCTGGATGAAGAAAGCGCATTTCTACGACCTTACGAAAGAGTGGGACACTTTCGTCAATTTCCTGAAGAGTCCCGGGAAAGAGAATCGTGTCCCCTTCATGGCCCCCGATCTGCCCGGGAACTATGTGGAGCGCCAGTGTGAGTCTGAAGCTCTGCTCTCTGTGCTGCTCGACAAGAATCAGCGGAATCCTCAATTCATCACAACCGCATTACAGGGCCCCGGAGGCTTTGGCAAGACCACGCTGGCATGTTCTCTCTGCCACCATGAGCAGATGATAAGTGCTTTTGACGATGGAATACTCTGGGTCAGCCTTGGGGAGCAACCCGATATTCAGGGCGCACTGACCAAGCTGTATGCGGCGCTGACCGGTGAGAGACCGCCGTTTATCGATGCCGATGACGCATCCATTCAGTTGTCGTCGCGGTTGGACCAGAAAAATTGTCTTCTCGTGATCGATGATGTTTGGGACGCCAATCACCTGAAACCTTTCCTGCGGGGTGGCCGACAATGCGCACGTCTGATTACAACCCGGCAGCTGGGAGTTACGATCGAGTTAGGGGGCAGCCGTACCCTGGTCGACAAAATGACCGAGGATCAGTCGGTGAAGTTACTGACATCAAGGATAGGCTCCTCGCCCAGCGCCGCCGATACGGTTCAACTGCGCACCCTGGCGCACAGGCTTGGAGAGTGGCCGCTGCTTTTGAAGTTGGCCGCTTCACAGTTGTGGGAGCGCATTGAGCGCGGAGATTCGCTGGATGGAGCTATCGCCTATCTTAACCTGGCAATGAACAAGCGCGGTGTCGTGGCATTTGACCGCACCAGCTCCAACAGCAGACATGATGCCATTGCCAGCACTGTTGCTTCGAGTCTTGAGCTCTTCTCCCCCGACGATCAGGCACGCTGTGCCGAACTTGCCATTTTTCCCAATGACACTTTCGTACCTCTCAATTCCGTGAGTACATTGTGGAACCTGGATGAGTTTGATACGGAGGAGCTCATACAGCGGTTCGATGGCTCCGCACTGCTCGATTTCGATCTCAAGACCGGCGGAATCCGGATCCACAATGTACTGCAGTCCTATCTCAAATTCCTGCTCGATGACCCAGCGGCGGTGCATGCGCGTTTGATAGATCAATGGTGGCAGGTTTCCTATCAACTGCCGGACCGGTATGCCTGGAAATGGATAGGCTGGCATCTGCATCAGGCGCGCGAGTTTGAAAAACTGAATCAGCTGCTGTTGAGCTTCCACTGGCTCAAAGCCAGGCTTGAGAACATTGATATTCAAACGCTGCTGCAGGATTTCGAACTTCTGGAGAGCAGCGCGGAGAGCAGAATGGTGCGTGATGCGCTGCAGCTCGCATCTCATGTACTCTCGCGCGATCCGGAGCAGCTGCCGATACAGCTCATGGGGCGTCTTGACCGGCGTAGATCACCGGTTGTGGATGAATTGCTGGATCAGGCGGAGGCATCCCAAACCCTTCCCAGGCTGGTAATGGCGGATACTTCGCTTACTCATCCGGGTGGCGCATTGACCGGAATCATGAAGGGACACAATGGTTCGGTTGAGGCATTGGCATTTCTACCGGATGGGCGCCGGGCCGTTTCAGGCTCGGAAGACTGGACGCTGCGCCTGTGGGATCTGGAGAACAACCGTGTGGTGCGCACCTACGAGGGGCATGGTGCATTCGTTCACGCTGTCGCCCTTACTCCCGACGGAGAGTCGATACTCTCTGCTTCCGAGGATCGCACGCTGCGTCTGTGGGATCTGGAGAGCGGTCATGTCAGGCTTGTGCTCAGGAATCATACGCTGGCGGTCCAGGGGGTTGCCATCACACGGGACGGAAAGCTCGCGGCTTCCGTCTCCGAGGACGGTTCGGTTCGGATATGGGATCTGACGACGGGTCAGTCGAAACGCGTATTCAAAGGACTTTATCATCAGCTCAATACAGTTGCATTCACACCGGACGGTCAATGGCTGGTATTTGGCGTCGGTGACTGGACGATCATGCTCCTGAACCTGAATGACATCAAAGAGGCCAGACAGCTGGCGGGCCATTCCGGGATCGTGCAGACGTTGGCAATTGCTCCGGATGGCCATAGCCTGGTTTCCGGTGCTGAAGATCAGACGCTGCGTGTCTGGGATATCGGCAGTGGAGAGTGCCAGAGGGTATTGAAGGGACATACTGGGAGTGTCGATACTGCCGCGTTTACAGCGGATGGGAAACGTGTCGTTTCCGGATCACGCGACAGGACGCTCCGGGTATGGGATATCGCAACGGGTGAAACACTCCAGGTGCTGGATGGGCATTCCGGATTTGTCAGATCGATTGCGATAGCCGCGACCACAGGCAGAACAATATCGGGTTCCACGGACAGGTCCATCCGCCACTGGGATATAGAAACCGCTCCCATCCGCCAATCCCGTCCGACACATATGGAAGCGGTTTCGTTGCTGGCCATCGCTGCAGATGGCGGGCACGTGATTTCAGGCGCCCAAAGCAGTGATCCTTTCGTGTGGAAGACCAGGCCGATTGCAGCTGCGGACACTCCCGACGGGGTTGTAAGTTGTTCAATAGAGCCGCGCAGGACCGGTTCGCTATCCGGCCACAGCAACTGGGTCCGGGTGCTTCGCATCACGACGGATGGCAGGCGGGTGGTCACGGGATCGACCGACCATACGTTGCGTATCTGGAGTCTTGACACGGATGCACCCGCTCAAGTGCTGAGAGGCCACATCAGGGAAGTTCGCGACCTGGCAATATCCGCGGACGGAAACCGTGCTCTGTCAATCTCCCGGGACAAGACGCTCCGCGTCTGGGATCTGGCAAGCGGGAGATGGATCAGAGCACTGGTATGCAGCGACAATGAGCGTGCGCTTTCAGCTTTGCAGGTGGACAGCGCACTGTTGGAGGAGCTTCTCGATGAACTGGATATCACCCCGACAGTCGATATTATCGAGCAACCGATCCATCACCACTCACAGATTGCGATATCCCGGGATGGAAGCCAGGTGGTGTTTTGCTCTTACGGATTGGTCTGTCTGTGGGACCTGAATCAGGGGACGACAAGATATCAGGCAATCGGAGATTTCGAGTGCACTGCCATTGCTTTCGATTCTGACTCCCGGCGCGTGGTTCTCGGCTCGCTCTTTGGCTCCTTTATGGTATGGGCGCTGAATGAAGAGGGCAGTCTGCTAAATACCGGAATGTCCGGTGGGCGGGTATTGGATATAGTGATTTCGGCAGACGGCCGGCAGGCGATTACGGCAGGAAGAGATGATATAATCCGGATCTGGGATCTCGATACCGGACAGGTGCGCAAGCAATTTAGCGGTTCGTTCGGCAGGGTCGACGCTGTGGCAATATCTCCGAACGGAGAGTTCGCCTACTCAATTTACGACGATACGCTTGTGGCCCATGACATGCGTAGCTCCTCCCGTCTTGCCAGTTTATCGTTTGACCATCAGATTACGGCGGTGGGTGTTACTCCCGATGGCAAGCGTCTGGCAGTCGGGGACCAGTCGGGTTGTGTGCATTTTCTCTGTCTGCAGCTAGCCACCTGAAAATCTCCCTATCTATGTTCCAGCTGCTGCTTCATCCCAATTCCATTTGATTCCGCCTCTTCCCGAATACAGATGGGCCTTCCCGCGTAAATGTTTACCCTGCCATTGCCAGCTTTCAATTCTGAGAAAAAGGAGGGTTATGCTTTTCCACTGTTCACAAAAAATAGAATTAGCCTAACAATATTCTTGTAAAAATATGATTAGTATTATATTTTTAATACAGAAACAGAGTGAATGACGATACCAATCAATAAACTTGAGGTGCAAATCGTGAAACGAGTCCTGGTGGTGGATGACAGTAAGACTCAGCAACTGTTTTTAGGCAGGATTCTGGAGGGGAACGGATATCAGAAACTGACCGCAATGGATGGTGAGACGGGCATCGCGCTGGCGCGCAGCGAGCGACCTGACCTGATCCTTATGGATGTAGTGATGCCACGCATGAACGGATTTCAGGCGACTCGCCGTATATCCCAGGATCCGCTGACCGCAGATATCCCGATTATCATCCTGTCCGGAAAAGACATGGCATGCGACCGTGTATGGGGTTTACGGCAGGGCGCCCGGTACTATCTGACTAAACCCGTCGAGAAAACCGAACTCATGGCTTGCGTCGAGTCGGTCCTGAACTACGCCTCCTGGTTTTCTCCCATGCTGAACAGCCAGCTCTCGCGGAAGGAGAGGTCCTCGCTTGGGGTATAGAGCCACCTGATTATTAACAAGACTCGCCTATTGAATCACCGGATTATGGATGATGAAACCGCATCTAAAAACTTAGCGCGGAACCGTTGCGCTTGTTCCACTCCACCAATTGCCATTTGCGCGCTGCCAATTCCATTTCGACTCTGAGAATGGCTGAGGTTCAGTGATAATCAGGTCGAACTCACAGGGCTGAGATTATCCATATTTTTATTAGGTAGATGGTATCTTGATAACGCAACGTTAGCTTGATAGCATCAGCTCAACTTTTTTGTGCGGCGAGTTGCGCACGGATTGTTGTAACCTGAAAACATCGATTTGGAGCCTTCATGCCAGTCACTTTTCGCTCTGTTGGGCCTTGGTACTCTACCGAGGAGGCGGCCGAAATTATGAATCGCACCCCTGGCCATGTGTCGCGCATGTGCAAAAACGGCGAATTCGGGTCCGGTAGTGGCCAGCTCGAAAAAGTGGGCAACAGCTATTTGATGCACCAGGAGATCGTAAAACAGTTGCCCTATTATGAATTCTCCCTTTCCGATATCGCCAACTACTACCATCTGCGATTACGTGTTGCGGTAAAAAGGGAGAATTATGCGCACAAGCCGCGTATTCTGGGGATCCTTTCTCCGGAAGCAGGCGATGCCGCTTCGATGGTTTATGCAAGGACGCTGCAGAAAGCCTGTCTGGATATTGGTTTGGATTTGGGATTGGTTCGAAACAGACTGGCTGATATCAAAGCGCGGATTGAACGGGCGAATGAGGATCCGTCAATCCACGGAATTTTTGTATTTTATCCGATATTCGGCGACGGTAGGGATGGGGAATTAAAAGAGCTGATCAACCCTATCAAGGATATTGAGGGCCTCTCCAGTTATTGGTCACAAAAGCTTTATGCAAACGAGCGATATATAGATAAGGATAAGAAGAAAAAGGCTATTTTACCCTGCACCTCGCTTGGGATTCTGAAAATTCTGGCCTATGTGGATAATCTGGATGAGCTGGCCGGAAAGACATTTACCGGCAGGAGGATCACTATTTTCAACCGTTCCGATGTTGTTGGCGGTCCTTTGGCGTACATGCTCAAGAATGACGGCGCAACGGTCTATTCGTTTGACATTAACGGCGGTCTGATAATGCGGAAGAGCGGGGGAGAGGTGCCTATTTCACGTGAGGAAGCCTTAAGTAAATCAGACATCATCATTACCGGCGTGCCATCGAGAGCGTTTGAAAAAATTCGCGGCGAGGAGATCAGAGAGAACGCCACCTGCCTCAATTTCTCTTTTGTGCAGAATTTCGAAAATTGCGCAAAGGAGAAGGCAGGCATCTATGTCCCCCGAGTTGGAGCAATGACTATCGCGATGTGTGTCAGAAATGCCATTCGTCTATATAAAAATAACAGGGAGATGTATGAGTCTGCAGATATTGGGCGGGAATTTGATTGGCATCATTATGGGACGGTAGTGTCAATTGCTGCCTGACGGGTTAAAACACTATCTGAAAGAGCTCGCAAGCTCAGCACCGACACCCGGGGGCGGGTCCGCGGCCGCTGTTACTGTGGCGCAGGGTTTGGCGCTGCTTTCGATGGTCTGCAACCTGACTGCCGGGAAGAAGAGATTCAGCGCTGTTGAAGCTCAGATAAGAAGCGCTCTAAAGCAGCTGTCAGCAATGCAGGAAGAAGCTTTAACCGAGGCCGAGGCAGACATTACAGCTTTTACCGAGGTGATGAAGGCTTATCGGTTGCCGGCAGAAACCGATATGCAGAAATCGACGAAGCAAGACGCTCTGGACAGGGCCACACGTGAAGCGGCGCAACCGCCCTTTAGGCTTATGACTCTGGCTGCCGAAGCTTTGGCCTTTGCAGATCAGTTGGAGAGAATAGGCAATCCAAATCTGCTGAGCGATGTACTGGTTGGGCGGCATTTGCTGATTGCCGGAATCAAATCCTCGAGGGTGAATGTTGAGGTCAATCTCAACAACCTTTCCCCGGATGATCCGTTCGTCACTCAAATGAAGACAAATATGAAAGCCCTTATTGCCAGCGCTCTTGGAGAATAGCGGGATTGGATTACAGTCCGACAGAAATTATACCTGTGCATCCTGTTGCTGTTTTCATGTGAGGATTGACTTCCACGGCAGCGGTTTTCAACCATCGCCCGACGGTAGTTCAGGTCAGCGGATCAGGCCAGCCGGCGGAGAGGGTGAAAGGTGGGAATTGCACCGGACCGCACCGGACTCAGTGTGGAGTCTTCCGTAATGTCACTTCGAAACAGGTGCCGCCTTCGTCACGGCCACGACAAGTGACGTCCCCTCCATGGCGCTGAGCGATCTGGCGCACCAGGGCCAGACCCAACCCGACACCTTTATCAACCCCTTCGCGCATGCCTGGTCGGCGATAGAACGGCTGGAATATTCGCTCCTGTTCCGCTTCGGGGATTCCCGGACCACGATCCAATACGCGTATCATCACGGTACTGGCATCCGAATGCAGTTCGATTTCGATCCGGGAGTCGTTGCCGTAACGGCGCGCGTTTTCCAACAGGTTGCGCACCAACCTGCGTAACAGCCGGGCGTCACCCTCTATGCTGACCGGGGAGCCCACCACCTCTGCGCCAACGCGCGCCCCCTCTTCGGCTACCAGGGCCAGCAGCTCCACCTCCTCTTTGCGTTGCAGTTCGTCGATATGATCCAGACGGCTGGCGATGAGAAGTTCCTCGATCAGTTCGTCAAGCTCACGGATGTCCCTGGCGATCCGGTTGCGGAGCTCTTCGCGTTCATTGCCCGCAAGGAGTTCAATCGCCATACGGATGCGCGTCAGCGGGGAGCGCAACTCGTGAGAGGCGCTGGCAAGCATCTCTTTTTGCGCCGCGACCAGCTTCTGAATCCGTTCTGCCGCCCGATTAAAACTGCACCCCAATGCGGCCACTTCATCATTGCCCTCCACCTCGACACGGGCCGACAGATCACCCGCACTCAGATTGTTGGCATGATGCTGCAGGCGCACGAGACGACCGGTGAGGCGTTTGGCGAGCGGATAGGAGCCTATGCCGATTGCGAGCATCAGCAACCCTATGATCGCCAGAAAGCCCAGTGCCCGCTCACCGCGCTCTGCATGACCGGGTTTGATGATCGCCCAGCGATGGTCGGGCAACTCGATCGCGAAAGTGGGGCCAGGTCCCGGTGCCCGCATCCAACCGCTGTGTCGACGCTCGGGTGGTGGTGCAGGCAGTGGTTTGCCGAACGATCCGATCAATTGCCCCTCGGCGGTTCGTAGCGTAATGCGCGCGTCGAAACGATCACCCAGCTTCCGGAGCGCGGAAGTTATCTCTTCGGCTGGAGAGTGCGGAGGAGGGAGTACTTCGCCAAGTATGCCGCCGATACCATGGAGCAGCTGCTCGTTTTCCGGTTCATCATGAGTGCTCCACCATGCAAATGCGGCCAACGCTGCAAACAGCACAATGATACCGAGAAAAGTGAGATAGATCTGTAAGTAGAGTCGGCGCATGATGCGGGCTAGTCATCATCCTGTTTTTTCGCAAACAGATAGCCCGCACCTCGCACCGTCAGCACCCTGCGAGGCTGTTTCGGCGCGTCCTCAATTGCGGCCCGGATCCGCGAGATGTGGACGTCGATGCTGCGGTCGAAGGCTTCCAGCTCATGGCCACGCAGACAATCCATCAGCTGGTCGCGCGAAAGAACACGGCCGGCATTTTCAGCCAGCGCGCGGAGCAGCTCGAATTGATATCCGGTCAGGTTTCGCTCTTCGTTATCGACTCGTACCATGCGTGCGTCGCGATCTATGGTCAAACGCCCGAAACGCAGCAGAGGTGTCTGTCTGTACTCCGCCGGCATGCGCCTACGGAGGATGGCGCGCAGGCGTGCCAGCAATTCACGTGGGTTGAAAGGTTTCGGCAGATAGTCGTCCGCGCCTATCTCCAAACCAATGATGCGTTCTTCAGCATCACCGCGCGCCGTAAGCATCAGAATGGGGATGTCTGAGTGCCGGCGGATTCGCCTGCAGGCTTCGAAACCGTCGAAATCGGGAAGCATGATGTCGAGAATGACGGCATCGTAGTCATTTTGCACAACGGCCTCCACCCCGCTGCCGGCCGTGGCGCAATGGGAAACCTGCAACCCCGACCGGGCGAGATACTCGCATACCATGGCCGCCAGCTGTTCGTCATCCTCTATCATCAATACCTGAGTGTTCATGAATCGTTTGCACCGCTGAGACTCAGCGTCTGACTTTACATTCCTGCCCATGGTAAGTGGGAGCGGGGTGTTGTGCCAGGAGTCTCCTCAACCAGAGATTGAACAACAGATAAAATTCCCCGGGGGACGGAACGGGCCGCCCCCCCGGAAGTGTCAGGTTGTGAGGTTGGATGGATATCCTCTTACCAACGGTGGAGTCCCGGTCCGAATCCGCGCTTCTCTATTATTTCACCCAACTTGACACGTTGTTCCGGCGTCAGTACCTCTGCAGCATCGGCAACTGCCTGCACCATGCGTTCGGACATCTCTTCCATCTGTTTGACCTTTTCGGTGCGGAGCGCCTGCAGCCTGGCAAGGTCGATTTCAGGCTGGCTGAGAATCTCGATTAATACCTGACGCTCTTTCTGGCGCATCTCGCGCCGCTCACCCGCCTCCGAAAATGCCCTGCCTAATATCTCGATCACCCGCTGACGCTGCTCGGGCGTAGCATCCAGCTCATAGAGCACTCGGTCGATTTTATATTCCGCGAATTGACGCATTCCGGCCGGATCTATACCTTCCCTGTGGCTTTTTCCACCCCAGTGCATGTGTTTGAAATCGCCACGGCACCAGCTATCCGGACCACCCATGGCGACTGCTGAAAGGCTGGTTACTCCCAGGATGCCTAGAAGCCCCCCCAGCGAATAACCGATCCAGCGGCGGCGCCCGGAAAATTTCGAAGTGTTGGAGTTCTGTTCATCAATGTTGCGGATCTCGTTGTGTGAGTTCATGTGCCACCTCTTCAGGGTTGTGTGTATCGACTGAGTTCGGTGTACAGATTAAGACGGGGAGATTTCCGCCCTTTGTCGGTAAGGTAAAGTTTTGTAAAGCCCGCAGGGATGAAAAGTCTCAAATCCGGGAGCTGTAAATTTCCCGGCTTTGGCCCGCTTATTTCACCAGGCAAACCCTGACTTCCGGACTTGCGTTGACCCCAGCTCAGTCAAAACCAAGGAAGTATTCCGGTTTCACTCTTTTCGCGACCGCATTCCCCACCCGCTGTAACTCGGGAATATGCGCCACTGAATCGAGTTTCTGCACATCTTCCGGATTGATATCCGACAGACCCAGGGCTTTCAGTCCGTCATGCGACAACTCTGCGTTGAAGCGCATATAGGTGAAAAGTTTACCCGCTCCCAGCGGGCCTTTCACACCGATCAGGTCCCCAACCTCCCGGTCCAGTTCATCGCCGGCAAGGCATCTGCCGAACACGCGGCACAAGGTGTCCTGTTCGTTGAGTGCGGCAAACATCAGCGCTGATGGAAGTGAACCTGCGTTGTAGAGCAGATTCATCTGATTCGGCTCAAGATCGATATTCGCCTGCGGGCTGGTGCCGGTGCCGATGGATACCACCAGCATCCTATCTTCACCGGCGGTCCAGCTCATTTTATACGGCTCCACCGTCGCCATTAAAAAAGCCTGGAAAGCGGGATTGTTATAAGTCGTAATCCCGCCATCCACAAACACGAAATCCTGGCGGCCTACTTTCACCACCTCCGGTGGGAAGTAGACCGGCGCCGCGGTACTGGCGCGCACCAGCTGCCACAGAGGAATATCCAGGTTGCAGTCGTCACGCGAACTGCCATCATCACGCACCCGCTGGTTGTATTTGGCAAAAGGATTGTTTGATACCGGCCAGGGCGAATCGGTGGTAGCGTTGCGCATCACCATCATCAGCACCGTTTTCAGCTTGTCGCTGCCGAGCGTTGTATCCCTGCCGAACACCTGCTGCATCTTCGCCGCCAGCTTTTCGTCCTTATATTGATAGCGAAAGCGTTTGAGCAGGAAGGCTTTGTCAAACATCTCCTTACCGCTGTTGGTGTAAAAGCTGCGGATATCGGACATCTTCATCCCGATCGAAATGCACGCGGCGAGAATGGCACCGGTGCTGGTGCCGGCGACGAAATCGAAATAGTCGGCCAATACGAAATCATCTTCGCGCCCCAGCTTCAGGCGCAGTTGCTCTTCCATCTCGGCCAGCACTTCCACCGTCATAATTCCGCGTATACCACCGCCATCAAGGGCGAGTATTTTTTTGGGGCCGGGAGCCTGTATACGGGCTTTCAGTCTGGTGTTCATGGTTGCTCCTTGATGCTGTCGGGGTTGAATTGTTGCCTGGGGTGGTTTTTACGGATGGGTTCCGGTTCCATTCTATCCGGCAGCCGATATTCCGATCAGTCTCAACTCATCCATAAATCACGAATCCTCCCGCCGGCACGTTTATCATCACAGCCCTGCCATTGCGCGACTCTATGCTCACCTTGCCTCCAACCTGCCCGGACTCGGTCGAGTAGAGGCAGCTCAGCTCTCCCGGTCCGGCATGCAGGGCGCTGTCGATCGTCACCCAGGCTCCCCGTGTATTGTCTGTGTCGGTATTGATAGCGAGCAGGATCTCCTGGTTGTTGAAGATGCGAGACCAGGGCACCAGTGAGCGGATCTGGCCTCCGATCATTCTGGGCAGGCCGAAGCTGCCGGGCTCGCCGTTTGCGGAGATCTCGCGCAGGTACTGACGGCCGCGCCTCAATGGCAGGTATTCACGACGCAGTTTCGTGATGTCGGCGATGAAACGGTAGATTTCGTGATCTTCACTGAAGAAGTGGCGATCCCTGCTCTGCAGCGAACCGAAGGCGCCGCCGAACATGCATTCACGCAGGTAACGGTCGTTGTTGCCTGCCCCGTCAAAAGCCTGTTCGGTGCCGTAGTAGAGGCAGGGGATGCCCATGGAGGTGAGGTTGAGGCCCAGCACAGCCTTTAGGTGCTTGTAGCCGTTGTTGATTTTGTCGCCGCAGAAGCGCCCCTTGTTGTTGCCCTTGCGCACCTGGTCGTGGTCGTCGAACAGAGTGACGACATGCTTGCCGAACCAGACGTGGGAGGATTTATTCACCAGCGCAGAGTTGCGGAACAGGTTGAAGTAGTCGCTTGGCTCGCGCCAGCCCTTGGCCAGATAATCCATGCGGTCGGGGATGTCATCGATGCCAAGGGCGGCGTCCAGGCCGGTGAGTTCCAGTGTGTTGTAGGCGTTTTCGCGTCCTCCGGTGATTTCGCCCACCAGGAAGAAGTTCTCCTTGCCCAGGGTTTGGGCGAACTCCTTGATCACCGCGGCGAAATAACGCGTTGCGCCCGCCTCCATGTGTTTGACGGTGTCGACGCGGAAGCCGTCGATGTCGGTCAGGGCGATCCAGAATTTGTATGCATCGCACAAGGTGTTGAGTGCCGGAGTACCGTGGAAGGCATCGATGATGCGTCTGTTCTCCGAGTCGCGCTCGTGTTCGCCGTGGTGGATATCTTTCAGGGTGACAAAGTCGCCCTCGTAGAACTCCGGATCGTAATCCCAGCTGTTGATGCGGCCTCTGGCGGTGAAGGTGGCCGCATCCTGCAGCTCCGCCGGCCATACCGCATCGTTGGGCCAGGCGTAGCCGTGAGTGTCGGGATCGATGTTTGCGAAGGGGATGTTGGCCTGACCAAAGGCGTTGCGCCAGCCCGCCACCGGATAGGGCGCGTTGTCCCAGCGCGGATCCATATAGGCATTGCCCTTTTCATCCGTGGCGGGATAACGCGCCGGGTTGTAGCGGTAGCCGAACACGTCACCGGCATGGTTGAGGATGATATCGAGGATCACCAGTATGCCGTGGTCATGCGCCGTGTTCACCAGGTCGATGAGCTCCTGACGGGTGCCGAAATGGGGGTCGATGTCGAGGAAGTTCTGGATGCCGTAGCCGTGATAGGAGTGCCGGTCGGACTCCACCTGCTTGAACACCGGGCTGATCCACAGCGTGGTCACGCCCAGGCGTTCAAGGTATCCAATCTTGCTTGTCAGGCCTTTCAGATTGCCGCCAAGCCACCCATTGCCGGCATCGGCCCAGCTTGCCCGGTCGGCGCTGTAGGCGTCCTCGGTGAAGCGGAATGGCGGCGTAGTGCCGGAGAGATCTGGGTTGCCGGCATTGTCCCGATACTCTTTCTCCCTTCCGTCGGAAAACCGGTCCAGCATCAGAAAATAGAGAACCTGATCCTCCCAGGCCGCAGGGGAGGATGTGTAGGTGCGCTGGGTATAGGCTGTCCAGTCGATCTCCTGCAGGCTGCGCTCCAGCTGTTCATGCGTGTTCTGGTCGATGTTCATGTTCTCATTTCTCCCTTGATTGGCCGAGCCGCGGCCCTTCCTTGTCAGTTATCGGTCTGTGTCCAACACACCGGGTTCGCCGGAAACAAGGCAAACCGGTCCGGCGCTCACCACAGTGTACGGGTGTCGAGCCAGGTCACCTGCCCGGTCCTGCGTTTCACTTCATTGTACATATGCTCGGTTCCACCGGGACCGTCACCACCGCTGCCATTCCACAGGCAGACGAAGCGGACCTTGTCCACACCATAGGTGAGCGCGGTGTAGAGCAGCCAGAGATTACAACGTTCGTAGGGGTTGACGTCGGAGTGGTTGAGTCTGGTTTCGCCCAACTCTTCCGGCGCAGCACGGATGGGACCGGCCAGCCTGGCCCTGGCATCCAGATAGCGGGAGCGCCAGGCTTCGCCATAACTTACAACCGATTTCTGGATGAAGTCCGGCTCGCGGAAGGGTTGCAGCCAGTGCGTCTTTACGCCCTGCCTTTGACATGCTTCGGTAAACAGCAGGTCGCCGCCGCAGGCGCCCTGGGTGAGGGCGAGGTCATCCGCACCGGCACCGAGTTGGCTCAGGGCCTCGGCAATCTTCTGTGCGGCGATCGACTCTTTATCCTCCGGAAAGCGTGGTGTGCTTCTGCCCGGTGCATCCATCATGTGGCCACTGAACAGAAATACCCGACGCGGCTCCCATTGGTTTTCAGGCCTGGTGAGCTTTTGCAGGGTGTGGTTGAAGGTGGCCAGTCCAGCGTCGACGTTTTCTGGCTGGAACTCGAGATCTTTCAGAAGCAGGAGTTGTGCACGGCAGGAGTCGAGTTCGAACCAATTCCTGTCGTTTTTGACGATAGCCTCCTTGTAGGCTGTCCTGACGCTGTCCGGTGTGCCTACCAGCACCTCCAGGTCGCCCAGTGTCGCCCGCGCCCAGAAGAGCTGGCTTTCACTGGGCTCGCACTCTGCGCCGAAGCGGATCGCCCCGGCCAGGATGGCCATCTCCCGGTCGTAGCGACTCTCCCGGGTGAGATGACGGTACAGGTGCATCAGTGTAAGCGCGTTGATTCCCGAGTAGTAGTGGCTTTGGTTGCGTCTATAGCCGTGGATATAGCTATCGATGGCTGCGCGCAGCAGGGCATCTTCGTAGGCGGCATCATCGCGCATCTGCTGGGGCGATCTGCCGGGCTGGTGCCAGGCTGCAACCCAGGCATCCTTGTCCACGCGACCCAGCAGAGCCCATGTCTCGGGGTCGTCCGGGAACTGTTTGAGCACATTGCGATAGTGCTCCCGTGCGCGCTCCAGGGAGTGACCCCTGACATGGGAATTTGCCAGCCTCTGCAGACATACCCCTTTTTCGCGCAGACCGTGCAGATTGCCCGGTTCGACCGCCAGTCCCCGATCGAAATGTTCCAAGGCAAAGTCAAAACGCCCTGCCTTGCGCAGTGCCAGCCCTGCGCGTATCCAGGCTTCGGCACGAAAGGCGGCAACCGGGGCTTCATCGGCCAGCACCAATACATCGCCGATGCGGCCCTCCTTGCGTGCAAGGACAATACGATTCTCCCAGGCGTCGTGCTGTTCCCAGAATTCGCTCACGTCGCCGATGCGCAGGGACTTCCAGTCAGGTTCGCGCAGGTTTGGCAGCAGCTGATACACAGGACTGACCTTACGGCCGTGCCAGGATTCCATGGTTGCTTTTACCATTTCGCTCAGATGCCGGATATCGTCCTGCAGAGTCGCGGGGTCCGGCCCACCGTCCCTGAGGCCATAACGCAGTTTACGGTCCGTATACAGGTCAAACGCCGTTGTCACCTGCCCGCCGCAGACGATCACTACGCCCCGCGCACGCAGTGCATGGCGTACACCCAGCTCATACCAGACGTTGGGATTGGCAAGGGTGAGGTCTGCCACCACAAGATCAGCGATCAGCAGTTCCTGGAACATGTCGGTGCGGATGTCGCCGGCGCGTTCCTCCTCATCCGCGCGCAGCACATCCAGACCGGCCGATTCCAGCGCGGGCTTGATCAGCTTGGAAAAAACCAGGTTGAAATCGATAGGGTTTCCCTGCCCGTCCTTCTTTATCCCAAAAGGCATTGCGACAAAAGCATGCAGTTTCACTCACCACCCCCCTGTGGTTTATCACACCCTGGCGTTGAGTCAGGACTTCCGACAATAAGCGTATGCATAAATATAGTGAACGGAAAGAGCAGAGGATATATCCGGGCGCCACATGAAAAGTATGATCTAGTTATCCGCGCTCAGGCCGATCCGGCCGTAACCGCCATATTGCCACCGCCAGGCTCAACCATCCCAGCAGAAACGCAAATCCGCCTATGGGTGTAATGATTCCCAGGGATCTTATTCCAGACAATGACATCAGGTAGAGGCTGCCACAGAACAGCAGAATACCCGCACTCATCAGCCAGCCTCCCCAGATCAATGGTCGGGAAGGGTGGTGCAGTGCCAGTATACCCAGTGCCAGCAACGCCAGCGCATGGATACTGTGGTATTCGACGCCGGTCTGGAATACGGTATAAAGAGTGGCATCGATGCGCGCACGCAGCGCGTGTGCGCCGAAAGCTCCCAGGGCTATTGCGAAAAAACCGTTCAGGGCGCCAATCAGCAGAAACATTCGGGACATGGCTTCATTCCTGGAAAATAGGAGTGGAGGAGTTTCAGGCGGTGGCCGCCACAGGTCAAGCGTTCGGGCGGATCACCAAGTTGTTGGAGGTTGGAAACCGATGTGGAAAAAATGGTTGTTGTTGTGGATGTTGCTGGTGGGCACGGCATTTCCCGCCGGTGCCGAAACCCTGATCCTGATTCAGGGTTACCAGGCAAAAGGTGCGGACTGGCGCAGTTCCGGTATAACCGATGCACTCATATCCGCTGGCTGGCTGGACGGGGGCCAGATAAGTCTCTCAGCCACAAGCCTGGAGGTTCCTCCGGGTCCGAGATTCTTTACCGTGGAGCTCTCCACGGAGGCACAACTGCTGCGCCAGCTGGAGCAGTTGAAGCAGCATATCGATAAGGTGAACTCTGCCAGACCGGGCGAAAGCCTGATTCTGGTGGGCCATTCGGCCGGGGGCGTGCTGGGAAGGCTGTTCATGGTGCAGTATCCGCAGGAGTCGGTGTCGGCACTGATCACTTTTGCCAGTCCGCATCTTGGAACAGAAAGTGCGGAGCTGGGTCTGGCGCTGAGCCAAAGCCCATTGGGTTGGGCTACCGGTTTACTGGGAAAAAAGTATGACATTCTGGGTAGATCGGAGGGACTGTTTTTCGATCTGGTACGGGAGCGTCCCGGCAGTCTGCTATTCTGGCTGAACCGGCAGCCGCACCCGCAGGCCCGCTATGTATCTGTGGTGCGGGATGAAAACCTCTCCTGGATTGGCGATCTGGTGGTTCCGGTCTGGAGTCAGGATATGAATCAGGTCTTACAGCTGCGTGGGCGGGCGGTGACAATACCAACCGATGGCAACCACGGTCTGGACCAGAAAGACGGCAAGCTGCTGCTGCATATTTTACGTCGCCTGCGCAGCTCATGAAGAGCACGGCCGGAAACGAACGATTCAAGGCGTTGCTGGTGGAGCGAGAAGATGAACACACCAGCGTGCACATTCGCCATCTGACGGAGCAGCAGCTGCCGGAGGGCGACGTGCTGGTCGGTGTAAGCCATTCATCGCTGAACTACAAGGACGGACTGGCGGTCACCGGGCGCGGTAAAATAGTTGCCCGCTACCCACATGTTCCAGGCGTCGATTTTGCGGGAACAGTACTGGATTCGGCTTCAGACAGATTCACTCCTGGAGAGGAGGTGCTGCTCACGGGATGGGGGGTTGGCGAACGCCACTGGGGTGGCTTTTCCCAGCGGGCGCGGGTGAAATCCGACTGGCTGGTACCTATGCCGGCCGGGCTGGATTCCAAACAGGCAATGACCATAGGTTCCGCGGGCCTGACCGCAATGCTGTGCGTGATGACGCTGGAGGATGCGGGTATCAAACCCGGTTCGGGACCGGTGGTTGTGACCGGTGCGGCCGGTGGCGTGGGAAGTGTTGCGGTCATGCTGCTGAGCGAGCTGGGATATGAAGTTGCGGCTGTAACCGGCCGCGCATCTACGCATGGATTTCTGCGGGAGCTCGGTGCAACTCAGTTGCTGAGCAGGGAGGAGATGTCGCTGCCGCCGCGTCCGCTTGAATCCCAACGCTGGGCTGGCGCGATAGATGTAGTGGGAGGTGTCATGCTTGCGCGGGTGCTGGCGGAGACCAAGTATGGCGGCGCTGTGGCCGCTACCGGTCTGGCGGGGGACGCCACGCTTACTACGTCGGTGATGCCTTTTATTCTGCGCAACGTCAGTTTGCGGGGGGTGGAGTCGGTAACTCCGCCACGGTCGCTACGTGAGGTTGCTTGGTCGCGCTTAAGCGCCACCTTGCCGCAAACCGGTTACCGGCGCATCAGCAGGATCATTTCGCTGGAGGAGGTCGAAGCGGCATCCAGGTCTATTCTTGCAGGAGAGATTCGGGGTCGGGTTTTGGTCGACCCGAATCTGTGATCCCAGGATGACTGGTGGATATAGGAATCCTTCTGGAGCGGCAAGCGGTTTACGCTGCGTTAATCTTCTGTTCGACCGACGTGAAATCATTCGGGCAATGATCCAGGAGATTGCAAGTCCCCAAAACCAGGCCAGTAGCCGGAGGTACCCTCATATGGATTGATTTACCTTTGATTGATAAAATCCAAATTTTGGAAGCAGAAGTGCTACAGCGCTATAGTTCTTCAGTGCTGTCCCACAAACTCCCTCTCCCTCCGGGAGAGGGTTGGGGTGAGGGAATCTAATATTGCTAAGTTACTGTTTTTGTATATCCCCTCATCCTGCCCTTCTCCCTCGGGGAGAAGGGACCGCAATTTGATGATTTTTATGTCAATGAAACGATTGGCGGTGGTTTCATATACAGAATTCAAGGACTTGTACAAAGCCTCCAAATGTTAATGGGACAGCACTGATAGTTCTTATAAAAATGCTGTTGACGCTTGAGCGGATTATCTAAACTGTTTTTCTTTCCTAGATACCGACTTTCCTCTATCGACTGATCAAATATGGACCAAGCAATGTTGGAAAAGCATGAAGCTCTTGTAGTAGATATGGGAAACGTCTATCTGGAGAACATGGAGATAGAGTTGGGCAAGAAATACATGGACAAGAGCCATGAGGTGAATGCATCCCTCTCTGATGCGCAGTGTGCAGATCTGAAGACAAAGTACAAAATTCCAAGCGGTGACTTTTACGAGCTCTACTTTGAGTTCCAGAGTATGAAACCGAGTACCCATCTTAAACAGGTCATCGATGCGTTCGCTGCATCAGGTGGCAGTGTCCAAGTTGAGCCCGTATTCGATGAGAATACGCAGCGGCTGAATATATCCGTAAACTATGCGATCAAAGACAAAACGCTGGACCGAATAGAAGGACTCTCGCCGATCGAGGGGATTGTTCTTAGAATGAATGCGATGCTTCAGGTGGACACTGTACTCTCAGGTTCTGACCCGGATGTTTCACCTGTGTTCTAGAAAAGGGCTGGGGCTATTACCTGCCAGGAAACGACCATGTCCAGCAAACCGCTAAATCAATTAAGGCGATTGGCTGGGTGTCTATGCAACCTTGAGTCTCATCCTTGAGGCTCAAGCCTATGCAGTTTTGTTCGGGCGGCTTAGCTACGAGTATCTGAAAATGCTCACCCGACTAGCAAATTCAGGGGCGTTTCGGCGTGGTGTACTTAACCTCTTTCTGAAACGATTCCCAAATAGTGTCATAGCCAACGAAACCCTTCTCATTGGGCTCTTTCTGACGGGTTGTCAAAAAACGCGATTTGCCTTCAGGAACTTTGGGTCTGGTCTTGGGTTGTCCGCTCATAAATCACCTTTACAGTTGAATGCCGGGAGAGACACTGCAGGTAATTGCTGTTGAATCTCTCTGATCACCAAGAGTTATCCTCTTGGGGATCAGAATTATATAGCAGTGTATTATGAGTGACCAGTAACCTGGGGGAAGATTGGATTCCAATTTTTTCTGCCGTCATTTACACAACTTATCCCTGCTTTTCGCCACATTTTTCATTAAAATCTGCCGTTCATTTGGTTTTCCACTAAACGAAGACACAAACTACATGCCGCAATATATATTTGTTTACCTGGGCGGTGAGTATCCCGCCGGTCCTGAAGAGGCACAGAAACATTTTGAAAAGTACCAGCAGTGGCTTATCTCCCTGGGGAGTGCCGTAGTAAGCCCTGCAATACCCTTCAAAGATACGCATACCGTACAGGCTGATGGTGCCACGTCACCAGGAACCGTAACAGCGATGTCGGGAATGAGTATCATCAGATTGGGCTCCATGGAGGAGGCGCTCGCCGCCGCACAGGCCTGTCCTTTCCTGGAGATAGGCGGAACGCTGGAAGTTTCGGAGATGATCGAGATGACTGGCGAGCCAGGTCAGGCCGGAAACGAGACGGTGAACTGACTCTTCGATGGAGTTCGAATGCTACTACGACTGGAAACAGCTTCCTGAAAGCGCCAATGAACTTTTCAAAATCGCAGAAAAAGAGAGTTTTTTCTTCTCGCGACCCTGGTTTGAGAATCTGGTTGAAAATGGACTCGATGAAGGTCAGAGTTGCTTGCTGGCCTGCGTACTCGATCGAGAGAGAGTGGTTGCTTTGCTCCCACTAATGCAGCGTGATACCGGGCACTACAGATCGTTGAAAAATCTCTATACGTCGCTCTCCACGCTGCTGCTGGCAGAAACAGCGCAACGGGAAACAGTGACCTGCCTGGCTCAGGGTTTGAAACGATTGCCAATTTACCACCTGCAACTGGATCCCATTGCAGCAGATGAGAGTAACTTACAACGGTTGCAGTCGGTTATGGAATCTTCTGGATTTTCCAGTCATCGCTATTTCAGTTTTCATAACTGGATTTATCGACTGCAGGGAGAATCTTTTACAGATTATATGGCAACCCGGCCGGCCCGGGTGCGCAATACCATTGCCCGTAAGAAGCGCAAGCTCGAACGCGAGCATGGTTATCATATTCGTCTTTATACGGATCGTAATCTGCAGCAGGCAATGGCGGATTACAATACCGTCTATGCGGCCAGCTGGAAGGCAAATGAACTCTATGCGGACTTTATCAATGGCCTGGCTGCAAACTTGTCAAAAGTGGGTTGGCTGAGGCTCGCAATTCTCTATGTCGAAAACCGGCCCATTGCTGCGCAATTCTGGATCGTGGCGAACGGCAAGGCTAGTATCTTCAAATTGAACTATGACAAAGCGTGGAAGCAGTATTCGCCCGGTTCCATACTGATGGCCTTTCTAATACAGCACGTAATCGATAACGATAAGGTCGGCGAGATAGATTTTCTGACCGGAAATGACGCCTATAAGCAGGACTGGATGTCTGAGCGCAGGGAACGGTGGAGGTTAAACTGCATCAACAAGACTGACCCAAAGCGCAAGCGACACCGGCTTACCGATAGACTCGATGGATTTCTGAAATCATTTAAAAAAGGGTCCGTATAATCAACTTTTACTTAACCCAAGTGATATCCAACATGCAACAGATAATCGATATCGATAAATACGAAGAGCTTCAAGAACTGCTGGTCCGTGAAATCATTGAGCAGATCAGGCTCAAGCTGACGCAATTTGGGCTCAAGGACGACCAACTGAGAGAAGCTACGGGAGAGATCGCATTCAGCGTTGCGAGCACTATCGACGATAACGCAAATATTGAACACAACGGCGTAGAGGTGCACCCTTACCTGGCTTTTGCAGACAAAGAGGGACTCATTATCCATTGTGGCGAGAACTCTTTCACTCATGAGTTTGTCGCAAGTGTGATGAACCAGGTCTTTAACAAATAAACGGTCAACCTGCCAAATGACGATAAAACTGATACAGAAACATCTTGTTAGGGGCACGCAAGAGTTCGCGCTGGTCGATGACTATGTCAGCATTCGTACCAAGGCGCGCTTCAGGAAGACCGAGGAGATGCGGGTAATGCTGACGGTGCTCGATCCCGATCCTGTCATCAGCGAATCCTATCTGAACTTCAACAGCCGGGTTAATGGCGAACCACTGGTATCACTCTTCCTGGGCAAGCCGAATACGGAAGCGTTCAATGCATTCGTTAACGAGCTGAAGCGGCAGGCCCAAGAAGCGTTTCATGCGTTTGCCGGACTAAGATCCGCCACTCCGCCCGCCGGCCTCAACGGAAATCTCCATGACGAGCCGGCGGAAACAGAAGATATGGCTCCGGATCAGAGGACGAAGATCAGGCGGACGCTCGATTCAACGAGACTCGACGAAGCCGTTCAGATGCTCAGGCAGTACCTGGATGAAGAAGCGACGCAGCCGCTTATTACGGCGTTGGAGGCACTCAAAGAGGATCCGAAGAGCGAGAAACTGCTGGCACAGGCGGTAAATGCATTTGACGGCCTGGGCTCCAGACAAGGCGCTGTTTTAACCTATGCGCCCTACGTCAGCATCGTACTGTCCGACGACCCCTTCAATTGGTGAAGCCTAAATCGGTACAATCTTTTCGCCGCTGATATCGGGTCCGTCAATCACTTTCGCACCTGCCTCAATCTCTTCGGGAGTCGCGTCGCGGACTGAGAGAATTTCCAGGATGAAGATAAGGTCTCTGCCGCAGAGCGGGTTGTTTCCGTCCACGGTCAGCGTTTTATCATCCATCCGGGTGACAATGAACTCCCGCGGCTCGCCCTTCGCATTTTCCATCAGAATTTTCATACCGACTTCACGGTACGCTTCCGGCACATTCTCAAGGCGATCGGTGAAAACGAGACCCTCATCGCGAGGCCCGTAGATCAGGTTGCCGTCGATGGGGACTTCGATGACATCACCTTCGGCCCGGCCTTCGAGCTGGTCGGTAACCTGCGTTGAGAGCACCTGATCGGCACCGTGCACATAGCTGATGGGAAACTCGACCGTAGACAGAACTTGCCCGCTCTTTTTGTCAAGAACCTTGTAGTTCAGTTCAACGAGTTTATGCTGTTGTATGATCTGTTTCATTTAGGGCCTGTTAACACTAATCCGATAGGCTCTGCTGGGACTCTTTTTTCGTCCAGCAAGGCAGAATAAGCGAAGTGTAGTTACACTACATGAGCGAATGATAACGCTGCTGGACGGAAAAAGAGCCCCAGCCCTGCGGGTTGCGCCTGAAAAAGCGTCACTCTGCGTTGCTCGTACCCAAGGCACTCGCTGCGCTCGCGGGGCAGGCTCTCGTTCGTTTAGAGCCACTAAACCACTCTCCTCGCGCCTTGATTGACGCATTTTCAGGTGCAACAGAACCTATCGGATTAGTGTTAACAGGCCCTAGAATATTGAAGCCGCGAATATCTTGACTTCGCCCCTTTCATAGCCGAGCACCATTCTGCCCAGCCATTCACCCTCTCTCTTGGTGCTGCGCACTCTGAACAGAAAAGAGACATGCTCTCCACGCCGAATGAAGCCGAGGAAATCGTAGTTGGTATCCAGATTGCGGGTCAGCTCGCTCTTGGCAAACTGTTTGCCCAGTTCCACCTCGTTCAGCCCGATCAGCAGATCGTAGGAAAAGTTGCGAATAAACTTTCCGTACTGCCCCTTGTTGGAATACTTGATCAGATCCTCCCACCAGGGAATACCGATTTTCAGAAGCTCGTCATCTGTCTTATCAATAATATTCATCTGCTGCTCTTTGCTTTGAAAGGCCAAAAATTCTAGATTATCAAAAAAAGACAAAAGTCCTCGATTTCTTAAGGATCTCTCACTGTTACGCCATACTGCTCATCTGCGTTTCTCTAAATACTCAGGAAACGCAATCTCCTACAAATAAAAAGAGGCCAACAGGAATATTGGCCTCTAGAAAGCCAAACAGAAGCCCCAAAAGGGACCCCTGTTTGGTAATTGTTTATTGTTTAGGCGGTCTCCTTAGCCTTCAAAGCTGCCAGGGCTTTGTCCTCGATATCTCCTACCAGGTGATACAAAGGCGCTTTCTCCATCGTGTATTCGCCGGTCTTCGGATCACGCCGGGAGACGGTCAGTACGTGCCAGTTCTTGTCATCCACCTTCATGGCGTCACCACGGTAGTAGTAGCCAGGCCAGCGGGTCTCCTTACGGAACAGGGTGTGCTGCAGAACAGACTCGGAAGCCAGAACACGGTGCTTCAGTTCCCATGCACGTAGCAGCTCGTGGACGTTCTCGGCAGCGATTTTCTCCAGGTCCTCTTCCAGGGTCTTCATCTTCTTCAGACCGATGTGCAGCAGCTTCTCGTTGGTCATGTATTGCACCGTCACGCCTCCGCCGTACTCGTCCATCAGCTTTTGCAGACGGTCGAGACCCTGACGTGGGTTGATGTAGTTCGGGTTAACGGTACCGGCAACAATCTCGTTACGATAGATTTTGTAGTGCTCCATCGGCTTGTAGATCTCTTCCCGACGGCGGTCGATCTGCTCCTGCGAAACACGAATACCCTCAGCCTTGCCATCGTCAATGTATTTACAGGCAGCTTTCGCAGCCAGACGGCCTTCCGTGAACGAACCGGAAGAGAAGGCGTGTGGGGTGCCGCCGACCGCGTCACCTGCACCGAACAGGCCTTCAACGGTGGTCATACGGTTGTAGCCCCAGAAGTACTCATCGGGAGAGATATCTTCCGGACCGGAACACCAGGCACCACAACCGGTGGCATGGGAACCCATGACGTAGGGCTCGGAAGTGGTGAGTTCCGGGTTCTCATGTTTCGGGTTGACGTCCGTTGCAGCCCACAACACGGCCTGGCCAACGGTCATTCCCAGGAAGTTGTGCCAACCGATCTCTTCGAGGTGAGGATCCTGGAACGCTTCCATGGTAACCATGTGAATCGGACCTTTACCGGAAGCAACCTCGTTGATGAGTGCGTGGTTACGCAGACAGGTCGGGATCGGGCGGTGGGATACGTGGGAAGCCTCAACGTCCAGGTACTCCTTGCCTACCATCTCCTGCAACGCAGGGAACCATTTGGACTCGTACTCTTCACCATCGCAGTTCTGGGTATAGGTCTTCAAATGCAGGAAGTAAGCACCAACCGGACCGTACCCGTCTTTGAAACGGGCCAGGACGATGCGGTTCTCCATTTGGGTCATCTTAGCGCCGGCACCTATCATCAGACCGTATGCGGAGCCGGAAGACCAGGGCGCGTACCAGACACGACCGGCACCCTCACCGACAGACCGCGGCTTGAAGATGTTGGAAGCGCCACCGGCAGCGACGATAACCGCCTTGGACTTGAAGACGTGATAGTTACCGGTACGCACGTTGAAGCCGACAGCACCGGCCACCCGGTTCTCTCTGCCGTCATCCATCAGCAGGTGGGTAACACAGATACGGTTGTAGACTTTGTCAGCAGACTTCTTGGCGGCCTCAGCAACCAGCGGCTTATAGGACTCACCGTGAATCATGATCTGCCAACGGCCTTCACGCAGGTAGGAACCTGTCTTGGGGTTACGCATTATCGGCATGCCCCACTCTTCGAACTGATGAACGGCAGAGTCGACGTGGCGTGCCATGTCGAACAGCAGATCCTCGCGAACCATGCCCATCAAGTCGATACGCGCGTACCGAACGTGATCTTCGGGGTTGTTTTCGCCGAAGCGGGTACCCATGTAACAATTGATCGCGTAGAGACCCTGCGCCACGGCACCGGAACGGTCGATATTAGCCTTTTCCGCAATGATTATCTTCTTGTTCTGGCCCCAGTATCTGGCCTCGAAAGCTGCGCCTGTACCGCCAAGACCGGCTCCGCAAACCAAAATATCGATGCCGTCTTCAACAATCGTATCGTAAGCCATTAGTAGTAGACTCCTGCTTTCATTTCCAGGCCATTGGATTTCAGCGTATGAATGTCGCCATCATCCATGCGAATGTATTTGGGCTCATTGAACAGCAGCTGGCTGTTGCGCATTTCCTGGCTGGGACCAGCTGCATCCGCAAGCTTGGGAATGTGCTTCCCCCACGGTTTAGTCGTGATCGGCGCCAGCAGGTTCAGGTCGGTTTCACCGTTGCGCGACTTGATGCGCCAGGCAATGACGCCTTTCTCTTCGTCGCGAATCACTCGGACCGAGTGGCCCAAAGGGGCGAAGTCAGCGTAACCGCGCACATCAATAGCGTGGTGAGGGCAGGCCTTCACGCAGGAGTAGCACTCCCAGCACATGTTGGGCTCGATGTTGTAAGCGCGACGAACCGTCGGATCGATGTGCATGATGTCTGAAGGGCAGATATCGACACAGTGTCCACAGCCGTCACAGCGGGTCATATATACGAATGTTGGCATATCAGTTCTCTCTCAATTCGATTGAAACGACTCAGAAGTGGTGAGGTGCTTCACGTTTGATACCAAGCCCCATGTTGGGAGGATTGGTGCCCATGTACTCCGGGATATCCGGATACCGGGCCTGCAGTTCCGGATCAGACAGTTCACCCAGATCCGGCAGATTCTCCTGCGAACCATCTGCCCTGGTGACCTTCTTCTGGAAGGCTGCGGCGGGCTTGAAGAACATGTGGGCAAACTTGGACCAGAGCACGGTGCCGAACAGCGTGGTGCTGGCGCCGATGAAAAGGACGAAGAACAGCCAGCCAAGACCGCTGCCCCGAGTAAAGGACCAAAGCAGCCCAAAGGTAGCGGTGGCAAGCAGCGACAGAATGAAGATGTCGGCTCGCGAAACATGGTGCCAGGGATTACCCTCGGCGGAAACATCGACGCGGATGACAAACCAGAACCAGTAACCGCCGATGCAGAGCATTAGGGCGCCCAAGTGCCACAGCACGGGCCAGATACTGGCCGAGGCTTCAGTCGGATAGCCAAAAATCAGTATAACCGTGGAGACAACGAAGATAATGAATCCGTACATGGTGAAGAGGTGGGAGATCCGGCGCTGCTGATTGCTGAACTCGGAAGAAGTCAGAACCTCGCTGACAAGCGTCTCCACCGCTAGGGAGGCCTTTTCGCCGCTGCTTACGGTGCGCTTGGCGTTCTTCTGGGCCTTCTTTGAGTTCTCGAAGAAGTACTTGGCGCTTTTTTTGTGGATCATATCGAGGATCGTGCCCCCGATGACCAGCAGAATCATCAAAACGATATACGTCTTCATGGTCGCTGGCGAGATGAATGCGGAAAGCTCGCTGAAAGGATTGGTGTCGATCATCGTCTCCTAAGTCTCCTGGGGATGGTTAATCTGCCGAATGATAAATTATTGAATTAGCTGCTTCTAATAAAGAATCCTTGTTGATTGATTAGTAGGACTATTGGGCGTCACCGAAATCCCATGTTAGGAACCGTAACCAGTGCGCCAGCGAAACAGATCGATCTGCTTGATTCCCGAGAATTTCCTGCTATTGGTGCCGGGTGCGACCGCTGACTGCGACCAGCGAACCACGCGATTCGACAGGGAACCACACCAGAATGATAATGTTTCGATATTTAATGCCGGCGAAGTGCCACCATGATTCGTTTAACTGTTTTCACCTGAACTCCGCAGCATAACTATAAAAATTATACTCTGTTTCTATTAGGGCCGGCATTGCGCGGAATCAGGTAATCTAGCCGAAAAACCGGTTTCGATATCAGCGACGGAAAGCTGTTTTGCATCCAAAGGGCATAGTAAAGTCAGGGCTTTCGGTTGTTTGAGGCGAATAGCCGTAGCTATTTAACGAAAAGGAGCGGGAAATATGGCTCAAAGGGCTTTTCCGCAGCAGGACGATCCTAACCCGAATCTTTCATAAATTATGCTTGATCTCGCTTGTCTCTTGATTCCACAAGACATATTTCCTCAGTCGGCCGTAGTCACTGATACGCCACTCCTTCGGAAATTTCCTTGTGAAACCAATATACTGCGCGATATCGGCGCAAATTTATGAAATCTTCGGGCTAAATCCGACAGGCTCTCAAAGTATTCCACTCAACTCGTTATCCCGGCGAAAGCCGGGATCGAGGAAATTGGCGCCGTTGCCGGGTAGCATCCCTGGTTTCATAAACCCTGTGCTTGATGCGACACGACAGCGGTCATCTGTTCAATCCAATGGAGTCTTCATGCGGCCGTCTGGATTTTATGTTCTACGGCTTCGAGCAGGCCGATAATCTTTTCCGACAGTGGACCAACCTCACGGTAGCGGGCCTCCGCCTCTTTTATGCGGCCCTTCTCCTTGAGTTCGATGATTTCACGAATCAGTTTGTGTAGATGCTCGTGGGGCTTTTCGATGTCTGCCATCTCTCCGATTTTTCCATACTGCCTCAGGCCCTGCCCGTAGTACCACTTTCCCAGCACACAGTCGTGGTGTGACACAGCCTCTTTTCGGGTCAGCGATTCGCGTCCATCGAGGAATGCCCTGATTCTGGCCCGCCACGCCAGGTGGGCGGATTTGGCGGTTTCAAAGTCGAGCCCCTTGTCGCCGCCGATATTGAACTGGGTTACAACATGCTGCAGCTCCGATGCCAGCTTTCCAAGCTGGTCGGTTATGGCAATGGTCTGTTGGGCGCTCTGGGCGGTTGCGCTGCTGCTGTCATTGATATTACTTATATTGCGGTTGATCTCCTCGGCTACCAGATGCTGTTCGGCGGCAGCGGTGGCGATCTGTGTGTTGACCCCGTTTATGGTCTGGATCGCGCTGCGGATCTCCTGCAGCGAGGTCAGTGCCATCTGCGACTGAGCCACATTTGTTTCAGCTTTGGCGCGTCCGTCATGCATGACTTCCACTGCTCGGCGAGTTCCATCCTGCAACCGCTGGATCATGGACTCTATCTCCACGGTGGAGGTTTGGGTGCGGTTGGCGAGATTCCTGACCTCGTCAGCCACCACCGCAAACCCACGCCCCTGCTCACCGGCCCGTGCTGCCTCGATAGCCGCATTCAGCGCCAGCAGGTTGGTCTGCTCAGCGATTGACTTGATCACATCGAGCACCGATCCGATCTCCGCGCTGCCCCGGTTTACCCGGTCGATCACCTCTTCGGCACTTCTCACATTGTCGGCGAGCTCGGCGATAGCAGATACGGTTGCCGAGACAACCTCCTGGCCTTTACTGGCGGCAACCGCGGCTGCCTGCGCCGCCGCTTCTCCGGTCTCTGCGCTGGCTGCGACTTCAGCGATGGTGGCGGTCATCTCGTTTACCGCGGTGGCAACCTGCGCGGTGTCGGCCTCCTGGGCCAGGATCCTGCGCGTTATCTCGTCGGTATTCTCCGCGGTTTTTGCAATCGCCGAAATAACGGCGCCGGTGGAGTGGGCGGTGTGGCCGATCAAATCCCGGATTTTCCCGACGAAAGCGTTGAAACTCTCAGCCAGATAGCCGATTTCGTCGTTGCTGTTCTTCTTCAGCGTTTTGGTCAGATCCCCATTACCGGAGGCAATAGCGCGCATGGTCGTGGCTGCTTCCTCAAGTGGGCGTGAGATCATGCGGGCAATGGTCCAGGAGATTGCCAGTCCCAGCATCAGGCCGGCAGCCAGCAGTATCGCAACGAGATCCCTGGTCTCCCCGGTGTCGGTCAAAAGTGTCTGGCTGGTTTCGCGGATGCCGCTCTCCTGGTGTTCGACAAGCGAGTTCAGTCGCGTGACCATCTGTCCGATAAGCGGCCCAATTTTGTCGCGCACCAGCCAGGTATCTGTGCGCCATTTCTCGCCGCCCTGGATGCGCAGCAACTGCTCGTGATTCTTTCTGTAGCTTTTAAAGGCTTGCCGGAACTGTTCAAGCGCATCGGCCTGGTCAAGTGTCAGGTCGTCCTCGAAAGCCGCGATTCTGCCGACAAGGGTCTCCGCCTGCTCCATGTACAGCGCCATATCCTGTAACACCGAGTCACTTCGAAACGCCAGATAACCTCGTATGCCATTCATCACGTTGCTCCAGACATAGCGCAGTTCAGCGATGTTTCCAAGCAGTTCGCGGCGGGTCTCGTCCGGCTCCTCTTCCATCTCGGACTGAATCATCTGTGAGGTGAGCTGAACCATCAGCCGATTGATCGGGTTGATGCTTGCATTGGCGTAAGCGACCCCGGGGAAATTTTTCTCGTAGGAGTTCGCCGCCTCAAAAAGCTCGCTCTCTATAGACCGGAACTGAGTGATATCGGCCTCTATGCTCTCCAGCAGCTCCATTGATCGCCGGTCACTTGTTACGTTCGGCAGCGATTTGAGCTTTTCGAGCAGCCCGCTGACCCGGGATTGACCATTTGCATAGTTCTCTTTGTGCTGCTTCTCCTTGCTAAGCAGATAGAAGCCGAGCGAACTTGCCACCTGTTGCAGTTCAGCCTTCAGTTCTTTAGTCAGGAAAACGGTGGGTTGACGCAATCCGATCGCTTCGGATACCTGCACCTGAACTCCGCTCAGTCTGACCAGAGTCAAAGTGGATACCGTTGCCAGAACGGCCAGGATCATAGCGAATCCAAGCCAGATCTTATGATGAACTTTCATTGAGCCGAATATTCTGCCCATGTGATAAACCTCCAAGATGGTGTCATTGCCCTTAACTGCCGTGCTGAGAACCACTCAGTAGCCGCCATGCTATCTACAACCATCCTTTGGAAAGGGCGCATTGTACTTGTAATAGTTTTAGAGAGGGTTTGCCGGGGGTGCCGGGTCCCGTGCACTCTGCTCTGAAACAGTCTATCGGCAGATAACAGGAATGACTTTAAGGTTTTGATTGGCTGAACAATTTTGCTGCAATGCAATAATCCGAAATCAGTTGAATTCCGACTTTTTCAGCTCTTCCAGCATCGCCAGCACCATCTGTTCGGTTTTCTCATCCATACCCCTGCACAATGTCAGCGGGTCACGCTCGCCGTTTATCAGTGGGCGGATGACGGCGGCCAGTCGTGCCATAGGTCCGCCTACGCGGCGCATCTGTTCGGCCATTTCGGAAATCAGTTGAAGCGCCTGCATATTGCCGCGGCGTGCAGCCACGATCATACCGGCCAGTCCCGGTGCGGCCATTTCCGGGTCAGGCCGTGCCGTGGAGTCGGGCAGTGTAGCCGGGTTCTGCAAGCCGCGCATGATCGCCTCGGCGATGATCCGGTCCTCCCGGTCCATACCCTTCAGCAGGCCGAGCTCCCGCTCGCCTGCGGCAATCCGGCGAATGGCTCCCACCAGATTGGTCCAGCCATTGTCGCGCGCGAATTCCAGCAACGCCTGAAAGTCGTCCCGCCTGGCCGGACTCTGGATGAGTTCCACTACCTGGCATATAAAAGCAGCGTGGGTCATGACGATCTGTTCCTCGGGGGCTGGAAATTTTTTCATTTTGTTCCTTTGTTGTTTGAGAGATCTGCGTGCTTTGAGTGAATCCGGTTTTGCGATTTACGAAGCTTTAATGTTATAGAAGTATATTAGCATTTAGCATTATTTGATGCAGATCAACAAACCTATCCCGAATGGGTATTGATTTACCCCACCCAATAGGAGATTTTTTCAATAATCTCAATGGAATAAATCCAATTTATGGAGAGACCAAAAGGTTTGTTTGGCGCTTTGCTTCTTGACTATATATGTTCGTTAACCCTGTATCCGAGTTGGTTGCTGCGATGAATATTCAATCAGCGGAAATTCGAGGATACCAGCCCGGAACATGGCCGCAGATTATAGAGTTCTCTACCCGGTTTCCACTCGGGTGATTACTCAAAATATCGTCATCGATAACGGTGGCGGGTAATTCACTCAAAGTGAAACTTAGGAGAAATAAGTACCATGCCTACATTTGTGCGTACTGAGAAATGCGATGGCTGCAAGGGCCAGGACAAGACCGCTTGCATGTACATCTGCCCACATGACTTGATGAAGCTCGACATGGATGGCTCTCTGACCGGCCACGCCATGAAATCCTTCAATCAGGAGCCGGATCAGTGCTGGGAGTGCTACTCCTGCATCAAGATCTGCCCGCAGCAGGCAATCGAGGCGCGTCCGTACGCCGATATCGTGCCGCTGGGTGCTTCGGTACAGCCGTTGCGCGGTACCGATTCGATCATGTGGACCATCAAGTTCCGCAACGGCACCATGAAGCGTTTCAAATTCCCCATCCGCACCACGCCCGAGGGTTCGATCGATCCCTATGGCGGCAAACCGGAAGCTGATATCTCCAAGATCTCCGAGCCCGGCTATTTCGTGCAGGTTAACGGTTTTCGCGCCGGCAATCCGAGCGAACTGATCCGCAAATAGCTGAGCTGATGGACTGGAATCCGGCAACAGAATATTTAATTTCGAGGTGAATGAAATGGCTGAATTTGGAAATCCTGAAGTCATCGAAGAAGAGGTGGACATCCTCATCATCGGTGGTGGCATGGGCGCCTGCGGTGCCGCGTATGAGATTGGACCCTGGCTGGATGCCGCAAAGAAAGAGGGTGTGGACATTAAGGTGAAACTGGTGGACAAGGCCGCTATGGACCGCTCCGGCGCCGTGGCTCAGGGCCTGTCGGCGATCAATACCTATATCGGTACCGAGCAGGATCCGGCTGACTATGCGCGCATGGTCTCCAACGACCTGATGGGTATCACCCGCGACGATCTGGCCTACGACCTGGGCCGCCACGTCGACGAGTCGGTGCACCTGTTCGAGGAGTGGGGCCTGCCGATCTGGAAGCTGGACGAGAATGGCGAGCGTCACGACGGCTCCAAGGGGCTGACTCCGCTGAAGGATGGCGGCAAGCCGGTCCGTTCGGGCAAGTGGCAGATCATGATCAACGGCGAGTCCTACAAGTGGATCGTCGCCGAAGCGGCAAAGAAAGCGCTGGGCATGGACAACATCCAGGAGCGCATTTTTATCGTCAAGCTGGTCAATGACAAGAATGACAAAAACCGGGTCGCCGGTGCGGTCGGTTTCTCGGTGCGCGAAGACAAGGTGATGGTCTTTAAGTTCAAGGCGTGCCTGCTGGTCGCCGGCGGCTGCGTCAATATCTTCCGTCCCCGCTCCGTGGGCGAGGGTCAGGGCCGCGCCTGGTACCCGGTCTGGAATGCCGGTTCAACCTATGCCATGGCTGCGGAGGCCGGCGCTGAACTGACGTTGATGGAGAACCGCTTCGTACCGACCCGTTTTAAGGACGGTTACGGTCCGGTCGGTGCCTGGTTCCTGTTGTTCAAATCCCAGGCCACCAACGCCTTCGGCGAGACCTACATGACCCGTAACAAGGAGATGTTGGACGACTATCCTCCCTATGGCCAGGCTGCGGTTCCCGCCTCCTGCCTGCGCAACCACCTGATGCTGAAAGAGATGCGTGAAGGCCGTGGTCCCATCTGGATGGATACGGTCACCGCACTTGCCAACCTGCGTGAAACCCTTTCACCGCGCGAAGTGAAGCATCTGGAAGCGGAAGCCTGGGAAGACTTCCTGGATATGTGTATCGGTCAGTGTGGTATCTGGGCCGGTGAGAACATCGAGCCGGAGAAGAAGAACTCCGAGCTGATGCCGACCGAACCCTACCTGCTGGGCTCCCACTCTGGCTGCTGCGGTATCTGGGTCTCCGGTCCGGACGATGTGGGTGCACCCACCGAAGAGACCGAAGCAGGCGTGCCCGAGCATTTGCCTTCCGGTTGGAACTGGGGCTACCGTGGCATGACGACCGTCAAGGGCCTGTTCACAGCTGCCGACGGCGTCGGCGCCTCCGGCCACAAGTTCTCCTCCGGCTCCCACGCCGAGGGCCGCATGGCCGCCAAGGCGATGGTCAAGTTCGTGATGGACAACAAAGACCACAAGCCGGAACTGGAAACCAGCGTTGAAGAGCTGGTTGCCGAGATCTACAAGCCGGTCAAGAACTTCATGGAGTTCAAGAACTACAGCACCGCGATCGATGTGAATCCCAACTACATCACCCCGCGCATGCTGCAGTTCCGCCTGCAGAAGATCATGGACGAGTACGTTGCCGGTGTGGCCACCTACTACACCACCAACGAGCATATGCTCGACCTGGCTGAGCAGAAGCTGGAAATGCTGAAGGAGGATGCTCAGAAGATGCGCGCCAAGGATCTGCACGAGCTGCTGCGGGCCTGGGAGAACTATCACCGCATTCTGACTGCGGAAGCGCACATGAAACACATCCAGTTCCGTCAGGAGTCCCGCTATCCGGGCTTCTACTACCGCGCCGACAAGAACTTCGTCGACGAGGAGAACTGGCACTGCTTCGTCAACTCAATTTACGACAAGGAAACCAAGACCTGGACCTGCTTCAAGCGCGCTCATGTCGATCTGGTCGATAAATCCAAATTGTTCAAAGCAGCAAGCCACTAAGCGTCTGACGGCGTGATCGAGTCCGGGCACCTGCAGGTGTCCGGACTTTTTATTCTCCGTTGCAAAAGGTTGTGGATATTTCCTTTCTTTTTATCGCAACCACATCAGCCTGCAGTTTTCTGTTCTCAAGATCGGGAGTAAGATCGATATAATTCTCCGGCTTTAATCGCCTGCAGCGGCGGGTCCATCTCCGTGGACAGGCAATGCCGATCCTGCCGATTATCTATCGGGGCCTTTAAATCATGAGTGAAAAATTCGATTTACCCTTTGAAAGCAATCTGGTTCCAAAAATGCTGGAGCTTGGTTCCAGTCTAAAATTCCGCTGTCACAAGGGAATCTCCTGCTTCAATGCCTGCTGCAAGAAGGCCGATATCACACTGACACCGTACGATGTTATTCGGCTGAAAGATCGCCTGGGGAAAAGCTCCGCCGACTTTCTCAAGGAGCATACTGTCCCGTTCAGAATGGATAAGGATGGACTGCCGGGCGCCAAACTGAAGACCACCGACGAGGGTGTCTGTAATTTTATGAACGATGAGGGTTGCAGCGTCTACAGCGACCGCCCAACCGCCTGCCGTTACTACCCGCTTGGCCATATGTCGATGCTGTCGACTGGGGCCAAGACAGATGAGACCCACTATTTTCTGGTGCAGGAGGATCACTGCAAGGGCCACCAGGAGGATCATGAGCAGAATATTGCCGGGTACCTCAAGGAGCAGGAGACGGCGCAGTATGACGAGATGAACCGGGAGTGGCTGCAGTTGATGTTGAAACGCCGCTCCATGGGGCCGACTGTGGGTCGTCCGCCGGAGGCGACACTGCAGATGTTTTTTATGTGCTCCTATGATATGGACCGTTTTCGGCGCTTCGTACTGAGCGAGAATTTTCGCAGAACGTACGAACTTGGGGCTTCTGCCTACGAGGTTTTTGAGCGGCAGGATCTCTCTCTCATGCAGTTTGGCGTGCGTTTCATGCGGCAAGCCTTTTTCGGCGAGCGCACTATTCCCGAGAGGGAGGGAGCCTGGGAGGAGCGCGTGAAGAATCGTCAGGAGGTGTGGGAAGCGCGCCGTCGGGCTGAAATCTCCCGTCAGCAGCAGGCAGAGGATGAAAAGTACAAGGAGGTCTGAAACCCTGTGGGAGGATATATCAGTTAGCAATCGAAGACGTGGATTGTCCTGGTGTACCCGTACCAATACCTGATCTGGAGTTGGACAGATAATAAAGCTTTCAGTCGGATGTCATATGTCACCGATAACCGGAATACATCATGCGACCCTGTTGGTTAAAGATTGCGAAAGATCGCTCAGTTTCTACCGCGACGTGCTGGGTCTGAGTGTAGATACTCTGCGCCCGGACTTGGGCTTTCCCGGCGCCTGGCTCGATGTGTGTGGACAGCAGATTCATCTTATGGAGCTCCTCTCCCCCGATTTTTCGTATGAGCATCTTGAACATGGCGGGCGTGACAGGCACATTGCACTTGCGGTCGATCGTATCGGGTGGGTAACCGAACGGCTCGATACCGCGGGAATCCCCTATACAAAAAGCAGGTCCGGCAGAATAGCGCTCTTTTGCCGTGATCCTGATGGCAACGTACTGGAGTTTGTTGAGCAGCCGGGCGAGGTTTGAGCATGACCAGAGTTGTTTCCGGTGCTGAGGTATTACCGCGTAATCCCGAAAGCGCCGGGTTATTTTGAAATGTACCGATATACCTGGGTACTTTTATGCTGCTTTTTTCAGTTGTTTCAAATGGGCGCCCATGCTTCGCGGATGGAAAAAGTTGCGGCGCAGGCCGAGGGCGAAACGCTCAGCTACAGAGTCAGCTATCAGGGCTTGTTGTCCGCTTTTCTGCCGGTGGAGATTGCCAGAGCGACCCTGCATCTTCATCCCGGCACCGAAGCCGTTAACGATGAGCATTTGCGGCGCGCCTCACTGGCCGTCTCTACCGAAGCTTTTGCCAGCATAGATGCGCTCTATTCGCTCCGTTTCAACTACGACAGCTGGTTTGATCCGGGCTTGGCGTATACCACTCTGGTGAATATGCGAAAGCAGACATCGAGCAGCCGCGAAGAGTTGCTCTGGTTCAATCGGAGCCAGAAGATAGTTCGACGTTTTACTAAGGAGGGGCGGCACTCTGATCCAGGTGCTCCGGCACTGCCCGGCTTTCTGCGTCAGATAGATCGCCTGGATTCAACTGATGGGTTCCGCGAGAAAGGTGCTTTCAAACTGACAAAGACCTATGTCCTGGATCGGCTTGCAATGCTATACGCGCTGCGTTTTCGGCCGCTCGAATCCGGAGAGACCATTGAGCTGGCCGTGTCCAATGGCAAAGACCTTCTGGGCTATAGCATAGCCGTAGAGGCGCGGGAAAAGCAGGTTTTGAATGGCCGGCCGATTGCTGCGCTGCGTCTCAGATTTACACCCAGATTCGCGGCTGGTGGTGACCGGGGATATGCTGTCAGTGTGTGGCTTAGCGATGATGAACGAAGGCTGCCGATTCGTTTTCACAGTGCAAGTTTGGGAGGCATCATAGAGTTGTATCTGGAGCAGGTGTCAGGCGCCCCTGGTTAGGATATCGGCTGCATAAAATTGAAGTCAGGTGCTCTCCTTGGTTTCAACTTGATAGCAGACGCACGGCTGGTCCGTACAGCGCGGTTCGGTCGTTGAGGATAACTTTAACCGCCATTCTCGTCATCAAATCGCTCATTTGTCCTTTGTCACGAAAGGCTTCCAGGAAACCAGGTTTTTTTAACCAGGGCAGAATTTTCGGCGCGATACCACCGCCGATGTAGACTCCGCCTGTTGCCATGTGTTTGAGTGCCTGGTTCCCTGACTCCGCTCCGTAGAGACGGGAAAACAGCTCCATGGTTTCAACGCAGATAGGGTCCTGTTCCTGATCGGCTGTATTCACAATTACTGCGGCAGGATCATCGGTTGCCATTTTTTGGGAGATCGGTTCCGGTATGGAGAGGTTGTGGAACTTGTTTAGGAAGCGATATATAGCTACCAGTCCAGGCCCCGACACCACCCTTTCCCAGCTGACATGACCATATTGCTGTTGCAGGTGCGTCAGAAGCTCAAACTCGAGTTCGGTACGAGGGGCGAAATCGCAATGACCGCCCTCACTTGCGAACGGCGTGTGGCGCTTTCCGTTCCAGAACAGGCCCGCTTGACCGAGGCCGGTACCGGCGGCAATCACACAACGGTTTCCGGAGGCGCCTTCAGCGCCCTTCTGCAGCGTCACCAGGTCGTCGTCGCCAAGAATATATGTTCCCCAGGCTGTGGCTTCCAGATCGTTTAAAAGTATCACTCTGGGAACGGAGAGCAGGTTCTCAAGTTTATCCGCATCTATACGCCAGGGAAGATTGGTGACTTGGCAGACTCGACCATCCACCGGTCCGGCAATGGCGAAGCCGGCAGCCTGTGGCAAATGATCCTGCTCTTGCACGAAGTCAAAGAGAATACTGGTCAGCGAGTCATGATCGCGACTGGGATAGGTCGCCTCCCGCAATGTTTTCAAACCATTGACCGTGCTTTTCAGAAACGCTATGCGGGTTTTTGTACCACCAATGTCACCTGTCAGAATTTTCACAATCGATACATGCCATATTTAGCCCGAATCTTTCGTAAATTATGCTTGATCTCGCTTGTCTCTTGATTCCACAAGAAATATTTCCTCAGTCGGCCGTAGTCACTGATACGCCACTCCTTCGGAAATTTCCTTGTGAAACCAATATACTGCGCGATATCGGCGCAAATTTATGAAATCTTCGGGTAAGAAGAAAACAAAAAAGCCCTCCGAAGAGGGCCTTTTCCGACGACGTTTAGACGACTATCTATTGGCGATCTCTTCCAGAGGTTTGGCTTTTATGACCTGCTGATCGAGCGCGGCATCCTTGGCCGAGCGGCCGAAAGCGACGTCCATCAACTGACTGTAGTAAACCACAGGCATGCTGAACTTGGTACCACTGCGCGCATTGATCTGGTCCTGATAGACCTCGACGTTCATCTGGCACACAGGACAAGGTGTCACGATCATATCAGCGGCGTTGTCGTAGGCCGACTCAATGATGCCCTTTATCATGTTTTGGGATTTCTCCGGTTCGGAGAAGGCGAGGGCACCGCCACAACACTGCACCTTTTTGTCATATGCCTTTATCGGGTCCGCACCCAGCGTCTCCACCAACTTATCCAGGTACATCGGATTCTCAAAAGATTCCCCGGCGATGCCGAACGGGCGGTTGGTCTGGCAGCCGACGTAACCGGCAATCTTTATCCCCTCCAATGGGCGCACTACTTTTTGACCGATGTTGTCATAGCCGATGTCCTCGATCAGCACTTCCACCATGTGCCGTACCGGAGTTTCGTTTTTCAGCACCAGGCCTGCCTCCGCCAATGCCTGGTTGGCTTCCGCCAGCAGGCCAGCGTCCTCTGCCAGGCGCTCTTTCGTCTCACGGGTGGAGAGCCAGCAGGCGGCGCAGGTGGCTACAATATCCTGGCCGGCGTTGTGTTGCTCGGACAGTGCGATGTTGCGGGCCGACAGAGCCAGTCTTGGCAGTTCACCGCCACCTGCGTATCCAATCGATGCCGAACAGCAGTTCCAGTCGGGGATATGGTTGAGCTGTATATCCAGCTCTTTGCACATGGTATCCACTGATTTCTGCATGTTGGATGAAGATGCGCCTCTCTGTGAGGAACATCCGGGGTAGAAGGAGTACTCTTTCTTAGCCATATTGGGTGTGTCCTCAGCTCTTTTTCTTCGTGATTCGTGCGTCTTCCAGCTGCTGCGCCTTCTGAAGCATTTTCTGAAAACCAGCCAGATCCTTAACCTTGTGTCCGCCCCAGGCTTCGGCGACGCTCATGCGTTTTGCCTTGAGCATATTCAGGCCGAGCTTCTGGTTGGCCATCGCGGTTTTTACGCCCTCACCGAAGCCGTTCATAAAATAGAGGCTCATACCCAGCTTGAGTTCGTTGACGCGGCCCTTCTTGGTCAGGTTCTGCCAGAAGAGCTGGGCGAACTTCTGAGTGGGCTGGTTCTTGGGAACCAGGCCCAGGCGCTTCGCATAGTGAGCCAGGCCATGCATGATGTGGGTAATTGGCAGGCCCCGTGGACAGCGTGCGATGCAGTTGTAGCAAGAGGTGCACATCCACATGGATTCAGAACCGAGCACCTGCTCGCGCTTGCCGGCCCTGATCATCATGAAGATCTCTTGTGGTGGATGTTCCCAGGCGTTGCCAAGGGGGCAGGAGCCGGCACAGACGCCGCACTGCATGCACATCTTGACCCACTCGCCCTCTTCTACGTTCGCCTCAACCTCCTTCAGGAAGCTGTTACGGTACTGTTCGATCATTGCGGTATTCAAATCGCTCATTTCCGATCCCCTAGAACTTGAACGGGCTCAGGCCGATCTTCTTGACGGTCTCAGCCATATCGTTGATCAGTTTGGGCGCGCGTTCGATATCAGTGATCGCCACCTCGTAGACCTGGACCCGCTCCGGTTCCAGATTGAGGGATTGCAGGGTGTCGCCGACCTTGCTCATCCGTTCGTGGGCCATGGCTGAGCCGCGCACAAAGTGGCACTGGTAATCGTCGCCCTTGGAACAGCCTAGCAGTACTATACCGTCGTAGCCGCTGTTCAGGGAGTCAGTAACCCAGGAGAGGCTGACCGAACCCAGGCAGCGCACTGGGATAACCCGCGCCCAGGGATTGATTTCGACACCGTTCATGCCGGCCTGGTCAAGTGCCGGGTAGGCGTCGTTTTCGCACGCCAGCACCAGAATGCGCGGCTTCTCGTCCCACTCTTCCGGTACTTCCACGTTCTTGATCTGCTGACCGACGGTATCTATTGAATAGTTCTCGAAGGAGATCACACGCACCGGACAGGCGCCCATACAGGTGCCACAGCGGCGGCAGCGTGATTCATTGAACATCGGATAACGCTTCTCGTCTTCGTTGATTGCTCCAAAGGGGCACTCCACGGTGCAGCGTTTGCATTGAGTGCACCCCTCTTTGCGAAAGCTTGGGTAGGAGAGATCGCCGGCTCGTGGGTGAGCGGCCATTCCCCTGCCCGCGTTTTCCGCTGCCTGGATGGCTTTCATCGCTGCACCGGCGGCATCGTCGGCTGCCTGCCGCATATCCATGGGTCGGCGTTGCGGCCCGGCGGCGTAGATGCCGGTGCGCCTTGTCTCGTACGGGAAGCAGATGAAATGGGAGTCGGTAAATCCATACTTCAGATGCGGCAGATCCGTACCTTGCCGATAGTCCAGATTCAGAATCGAAGGTGGCGCATTGGCCAGCATTGCCCGGGCTTTCGCTTTCTCCTCTTCGTCTTCAGCTTCCTCGACCGCCAGTTGCGCGTATGGATCCGGACCTGTATTTGGCATCATGCCGACATCCAGCACCACCAGGTCACACTCCATGGTGGCATCGTCGTTGAGGATCAGGTCTTTAAACTTGACCTGAAGCTTAGTGCCGGGAACCACCTCATTTACCAGGCCTTTGCTAAAGGTGATCATCTTCTCCTGGCCTGAGCGGTAAAAGTCTTCGCCGGCGGCGCCTGGTGTGCGTAGATTGTTGAACAGGATAGTGGTGTCGCACTCTCCGTTCAGCTCCTTGAAATACATTGCCTGCTTGATCGCGATAAGATCTCCAATACCTGAATGGTAGCGGAGTTGCCCTTTTTCGGTGGAGTTCTGGCCGACGTTCTGCAGGAATGCAACAGAGCGCACCTCTTTTCCATCGGATGGACGTTTAATCGGGCCGCCGTTAGCATCTCTGGCCAGTTTTTCCATCTCTTCGTTGGTTATGATGTCGGCGCTGTTGGTGTAGTTGTATCCGGCCAGGTCGCTTGGATCGTACAGATTAAAACCGGTTGCCTGAATAATTGCGCCGAAGGTCTCTTGGCTGCTGGTGCCGGACTCGGTTGCGATCTCGACATTGAACCGACCAGGGGCGCCCATTGTTTTGGCAAGGGTGCTATTCAGATGTACGGTGATCCGATCATTGGCCTCTATATCGGCAATCATCTGCTCCACCCCGGTATCCTGGGGATCAGCGTAAGGGGAGCGGGTGGGTATAGACTTGTAGTATCCGGCAGCGTGACCTCCGAGGGCTCCGCTCTTCTCGACGATATGTACGCTGTAGCCCGCAGAGGCTGTCTCCAGTGCGGCGCTCATGCCGGTAATACCGCCTCCGACAACCAGGATGTTTTTATTCAGATCCTGTTCTCCGGACGGGTTTGGCCGGGTCATGAATTTGACCTCGGCGCACGCCATGCGGATATAATCATCCGCCATCTCCTGGGTAGTCTCCCTGTTCTCATCCGTGTCGGGTCTGATCCAGATCACCCCCTCCCTCAGATTGGCGCGGGACATTGCGACATCGGTGAAATTGAACGCTTCAACTTTGGCGCGGCGTGAACAGGCGGCGATCATGATATGGGTGGCGCCTTCTGCGATATCCTCCCTTATAATCTGCACACCTTCGCTGCTGCAGAGTAACCCGTGCTGTTTGCACGACTGCATCTTGCCGTCGCGGGTCGCTATACTCTCTAGCTGAGCTGCGTCCAGGCGCTCGCCGATACCGCAACCTGTGCAGATGTATCCCGCAAATTTTTTCTCTTCAGCCACTGTATCAGCCCTCCGTTCCAGCAACGCGGTTGACAACCTGAATGGCCCGCAGCGCGGCGCCTGTGGCCTGCTGCACCGCCCGGTTCACATCCAGTGCGTCGGAAGCACAACCGGCGGCGAAAACACCGCCGTTTTCAGGGGCGGGCTCGATAAAGCCCTCTTCGTTGATCTGTATATCCACCGGGAAGCTCTCTTTGTTCACGCTCGGTTCCATGCCGATTGCCAGCACCACCAGATCGTATTCGGTGGTGTAACGCACATAACCGTCGCCGTCCCGGTCATAGCTCTCCACGTCAACGCCGTGCAACACCGGGTTGCCGTTTTCCCGATTTTCGGTGATTGAGGCGACCTTTGATTTGATGAAGCCGACATTGGGGTTGCTTTTGACTTTCTGGTAGAAATCCTCAAAGCGGTCGATGGCGCGAATGTCGATGTAGTAGACGGTTGATTTACCCTCATCGCCCCATGCTTCCTGTACGAAGTGTGTCTGCTTCAGGGTGGCCATGCAGCAGATACGTGAACAGTGCAGGAGATGATTGTGGTCGCGCGATCCGGCGCACTGAATAAACGCGATGTTTTTTGCCTCTTTGCCGTCCGAAGGGCGCACGAGCCTGCCACCGGTCGGGCCTTTGGGATCTGCCATCCGCTCGAATTCGACATTGGTGATCACATTGGCGAACCGGTCGTAGCCGTAGGGCTGGATCTTGTTGGCGTCATAAGGGCGCCAGCCTGTGGCCCAGACCACCGCGCCGGCCTTGAATGTCACACTCTCTTCCTGCATATCCAGGTCGATGGCGTTGGCCTTGCATGCCGCTTTGGCCTTCTCGCTGTCCTGAGTGCCGATGATGCGGGGATCCAGAACATACTGCTGTGGGTGCGCCATGGTATGCGGAAGGTAGGCGCCCTTGCGTTTGTTCATTCCACCGAGGCCGTAGTTGAACTCATTATCAAATTCGCTCTCCACTGCTCTGCCGCAGTCTCCGCAGGCGGTGCAGTTGTCGTTAATATAACGGGGTGAGATCCTGATGGTTGCGGTGTAATCGCCCACACTTCCCTTTATGTCCGTTACCTCGGCCATGGTGATGATCTTCAGATTCGGATTCATCTTGGCGCGCCGCTGGTTGATCTCCAGACCGCAAGTCGGATAACAGAGTTTGGGAAAATATTTGTACAATTGGGTAACCCGCCCCCCGACAAAGGGGCGCTTCTCCACCAGCACGACCTGTTTTCCGGTTTCGGCGGCTTCAAGGGCAGCGGTCAAGCCACTAATCCCACCACCAACGACCAGTATGGTCTGGTTGGTTGCGATCACTTCCGTCATGGATAGTCCTCCATCGCTGAAAGGGCTCTCTCGTGGTGTCCGGCAGCGCGAGAAAGATGTTTGTAAAATACAGGCCGGCACATTGTTTGCAACGAGGGCATATTAACCGAATTTTAGTAATCGATAAGATACTCTTCTTGTTTGACCCCTGCCATATTCAGGGAAAGATATGCTGATTGAACTTTCCAATGTACACATAGAGTTGGTATATGTTCAGTGGTCCGGCCTTGAGTATTTACAGGCCAAATGGCAATCTGCAAACCGCATCTGTAAAAGGTGCAGAATAAAATAATTCAGAAGAGATCGATGTGGAGGAAACATGAAAGCTAAATACTCAATACTTTTTTTTCTGGCCGTTGGTTTCAGCGGACAGGTATTCTCACAGCCCTATTATCCGGAAGGCATTATGCCATTCGCCATCCCCAGGCAGGCACAAGTGCCGGGGCCAGCTGTCATCCTGAAGCAGGGATTGAGGAGATTAATGGCTTTTGCCGGTAGTGATCCGAAGCCAGGCCGGGCGCAGGCTGAGGCATTTCTGGAACGGGAAATAGCACCTTATTTCGACTTTGCTTACATGGCCAGTTGGGCTGCCGGCGACAGAATCTGGCAGCGCATGGGAGCGGCACAAAAGGATGAGCTGGTGGATTACATCAAACAGGATTTTCTGACCACACTTGCCACCCGGTTAACAGGATTCGGTGGTCAGCAGGTCCAGGTATCGCACCCAAGGAGGGTATCCGAAAACGAAGTGATGGTCGGTCTCTCCATCCTCAATCCTCAAACTTATCCTGCCAGGCTCAATTTTCGTTTTTATCGTGCGGAGGATGGCTGGAAGGTATTCGATGTTTCTGCGAACGGCAGCAGCGCGGTAATGCATTATCGCAATCAGTTCAGGCAGATGATGCGGGAGAAAATGATACAGCGCCGCGGCTACATGCGTTGACGAAGCCATCCCTGAACCCTGCATAGGCTAAATTGTCTTACTGGTTCTAGGGGTCGACGGGGGTAAGTGGATGGATGTTGGTTCAGGGGCGGGCAAAGGAGGCACAAGGCGGTTTGGTCGTGGCATGATAGTCGCGGCCTGGTTGCTGCTGCTTGCCCTGCTGACGTTCACGTTTCACGCCTACCTGGAGCGGCGCGATAATCCTAATCGAAATCCTGACACCCGCTTGAGTGATGCGGGGGTGAAAGAGGTTGTATTAAAACGGAATCCCAATGGGCACTATCTTGCGGGAGGGGAGATAAACGGTGTCCGGGTAACTTTTCTGTTGGATACCGGAGCAACCGATGTAGCCATTTCCGAGGAGTTGGCGAAAAGGCTCGATCTTCGTAGAGGAGCGGTTCGTCTCAGTCGCACAGCCAACGGTACCGTACGTTCATGGAACACTGTGTTGGACGATGTAAAACTCGGATCTATCCGGCTTGGAAATGTCAGGGCTTCGATTCTGCCCACCATGCATGCTGGAGAGGTGTTGCTGGGGATGAGCTTTCTCAAACAACTGGAACTGGTGCAGCGCGGAAACATGCTGACCCTGAAACAGTATTAAACCGTGGAGACAGCTTTTTGTTTGTGTATGCCGGCAATCTTTAAGTTACTGCATCGAGTGATTGTGGTGCCAGCTTGATTTGGCACCACAATCAGATGCCAAATTCAGAGGATGGTATCTTTCAGCGCTTTCAGTGCCACTACTTTGACTACTGTCGAGGCTGGTTTCGCTGCTATTTTTATCACTTCCCCAGTTGCCGGGTTGCGTCCCATACGAGCTTTTCTCGCGGGTTTTCTTACCCGACGAACTTTTACACCGGTATCCGGTATCGAGAATTCACCCGAGCCACGTCGTTGCATGTGACGCTTGACCAAACCACCAAGCGAACTAAAGACATCACTCACCTGTTTACGGGTCAGTTGAGTTTCATCGGCTATAGCCTGAAGAATCTGTGTCTTGGTCTGGCGAGTTGCAATTGGTGTCAGTTTGGCCGGTGCGGCAGCCGTTTTCTTCGTGACCGCCACTTTCTTTGTTGTTGGGGCTTGCTTCTTTACGGCGGGTGTTTTCTTAACGGCAACTTTCCTGGTGGTCGGTGCCTTTTTCACGCTGGACTTTGTTACAGCTTTTTTCGTTACGACCATAGAGTGCTCCTTAATTTGCTGGGATCTTGCGCGGTAAACATAGCATAGAAATTTAATTATCCAACGAAAAACAATGCATATTAAACACTTATTTGCAAATAAGGCCTGAAATATTGACTTTTTAGCTTCCGGGATAAACAGAAGCCGACAAATCGACCTGGACGATTTGTTCAAATCGGTGGTGAACTTAATGGGGAAAGTTATCTCTGCGCCGTCTGTTTATTTGTGACCGGCTCTGTTTTTGTTGCGTTAATCCGGCGTTTACCGTTTACAGTTTGCATGGGTCAAACCTTGATGCAGGCACCGCCGCGTCGACTGTCACCTTTGCCGGAGAGCTCTCCGGTGGCTGAGCGCAGGACCGTATGGGCGCCACCGAAGAATAGGTTTTTGTCCGGCCACAATTTTATTTCAGAAAAATATTGGCTGAGTTTTTTTTGATCATACATCGCTATTGCATGTTCTAGGTTCAGCGTTTCCTGTTCCAGATGAAGCCTTGGAAACTCCACTGCACTATCTATATCCATTCCAAAATCTATCAGATTTATCAGGACCTGAAGAATTGCACTGCGAATGCGATTGGAGCCGCCTGAGCCGGTTGCAATCAATTGCCCGCTGCCTGACTGCATCAGTGTCGGCGCCATCATGGAGGAGATCCGGCGATTCTCAGGCCATTGATGGAAGCCGTATGGATTGATGTCCTCCTCGCCCAACATGTTGTTTAACATGATGCCTGTACCCGGCAGAACGTAACCCGATCCTTCGCCGTTGGAAAGCGTCATGCTCACCATATTTCCGTTGGCATCGGCCACGCTTATCTGTGTGGTACCACGGTAGCAACTGGTGTGGTTCGACAGAGTTTTTCTGTACTCTTTAAGGTAGGCTTCGGTAAGTACTTCCCTGCTGGTTTCGCTGCTCAGATTTTGGTCAATGCGCTTTTCGTGCCTCAATTTCTGGGTCAACTGCTGGGCATGGGCAATTTTCAGCAGATGCCGCAAACAGCCTGGCTGTTCGCGGTCAAGGTTTTCCTGTTCCAGCAGCGCCAAAGTGAAGGCGATCAGGGTGCCCCCGACTGAAGGGGCCGGATTGGTGAAAAGTTTTGCGTCATGGTAGTTGAGTGCCAACGGTTGCCGTTTTTCAACCTGGTAGCTGGTCAGGTCCCGGCGCCTGAGGTATCCACCCCGTTGCTGACAGTTTTCCACCAGTAATCTTCCCATCTCTCCTTGGTAGAAGAGTGCCTCCCCTTCGGTTGCGAGCAGTTCAAAGCAGTCTGCCATTGCCCTTTGTTGCACCTTTTCGCCGGATCGGGCAAGTCTATCTGGCGCCTCCCCTGTTGCATGCAGCGCTTTGGCCTCCGGTGTTGACTCCAGGATCGGAGAGACCAATTCACTGATATATCGTTGAAGGTCATTGATATGAACGCCCGCACGTGCTGCTTCACAAGCCGGTTCAACGATGGCCTGCATAGGCATACTGCACAGCTCCCGGTGAATTAGAAATGCTCCCTTTATCACACCCGGTGTGGCGATCGAGCCCATACCGATATGGAACTCCTGCTGTGCAGTGCCGAAATCTGCAACAATCGGAAAAAAATCAGTTTCCCTGGCGTTTTGTTTCCGCAGCGGTGTCTGGGAAAAGAAATCGTACAGTGTCGGTTGTGCATAACCCACCCCGGCAAGCAGAAATCCACCACCGCCAAGTGAGGCTAATACGGGTTCAGCCACACAGCTGGCGAATAGTGCTGCCAGCGCCGCGTCAAAAGCATTGCCTCCGGCGTTCAGAATATCAGCTGCGGCATGGGCGGTGACCTGGTGGCCGGCAGCGACTACTCCTCTAGATTTTTTCATCTGTAAATGACCTGGTTTTAGTCTCTTTCCCGATGTTTGGCCTGCTCAAATCCCTCCGGTATTGGGGTTTGGATTAAGCAGGCACGACGAATTGCCGATAAGTGTACTGCCTGAGCCGGGGTTGGTGGGAATCTGTCAGCATTGCGCCCGGGAAGCGAAAACCCGATTTCTTCTGGCCTTATCACCGAGTTTAGTTTTATGCTTGGGTAATTATTGTCCGAACTGGCCGTCCTGAATCTATAAGGGTACAGGAACGCAAGGTTAGATCTTAGAGTGAATGAATCGGAGAAGCGGGTCTATCCGGAACGGATTGAAATTCGCAAAGTTTCCTCCGGTTCTTAACCTATCCGGTAACCCGGCAGCAGATTTTTTGGAGTGACATCCGTTGGAAGCGCAGTTGGATACAGAAAAGCTGGAGGAGGAAATCGAGAGGCTAAGGCAGCAGCTCGAAAGGTCCCAGAATGTCTGCAAAAAAAACCTGATGCGGGCCGATCAGCTGGCAATCACAGCGGCAGAGGAGAAGGCAGAGGTTGAGCATTTGCGTGATGAACTCAAGTCCTTCCGCGAAGATGCCTCAAGGTTTTCCCGCGAGGATGATCGCAAGATTCGCCATTTGCAGCGCGAGAAGCAGGATTTGGAGAAAAAAATCGCCCGCCTTAAATCTGAGGTAATGGAGCTTCGCGCGGTCATTCAACAGTATGTCGGCGAGTTGAAGAACGGTATTGAGGGAGGTGTTGCGACGGCGTTGCATACCGAGATGGATCTGATAAGGCAACAGGCAGAAGATGACGTCAACAAAATGCGTGAACAACTGGAGGCGCGCGAACAGAGCGATTCTGCAGGCTCAGCGGAGCTCGAAGTTCTTCGCCAGGAGTTCGGTAGTCTGCAGCAGAGCGATGAGGCGCACCGCGAAGCGCTGGCGCAGATGAATGATGAAAAGCAGCGCCTGAAGGAGGAGCTCGAGGCGCAGCGAGGCGAGGCGATGCGGCTGCAGCGGGCGCTCGATATCGCCAGGGAGGAGGCGGAGAAGAATGAAGGCAGGCGAAGAGATCAGATTGAGCTGCGCAAGCAGGCTGAAAGCAGCCTGAATGATGCCCTGATTGAGCTGGAGCAGTCACGTAATAAAGAGGACGCTGCCGCGATGGGTTTTATGGAAAGCAGAGTCGATAGTGGCACTGCTTCAATGCGGCAGCATAAATTTATTGCGGCGGTTTTTGGTGCGATAACGGCGTTCATGATAGCGGAAGGCATTTCGATTCTGAGCGACAGGGGGGAACTCATCACCGGCCTGGTGAGCAACAACAGAGCAGGCTCGGGGTTTGAATTCCCGCTGATGGAGCAAGCAGAATCGGCACGGCCACGGTCAGACAGCGATCAGGAGCAGGTTGCATTCAACAAGTCAGCCAGCGGTAATTCAAACCAATTGGCGCCTGAAAAAAAAGGTTTACCCCCGGTCAACGACGGATTGGCCACTGGTGTTACCTTGCGTGACCGCCTGAGCGTGGGAGGCAGTGGCCCGGCAATGACCAATATCCGCGGTGGAAGATTTAACATGGGGCAGAGGCGTGACCAGTTGGCGTCTGATGAACGACCGTTGCACCCTGTGGAATTGAAGGGCTTCTTCATTGGAAAATACGAAGTGACTTTTGATGAGTATCAGCTTTTTGCGCGTGCGACTGGCAGAAAAATGCCATCAGATCAGGGTTGGGGGAAAGGTAGGCGGCCGGTAATCAACGTCACTTGGACAGACGCTGCTGCTTACACCCGCTGGCTCACCGGTCAGACCGGAATAACCTACCGCCTGCCGACCGAGGCTGAGTGGGAGTATGCGGCCGGCGGCGGTACGGACAGTTTCTTCTGGTGGGGCTATACAATAGGGGAAAACAGGGCCAGCTGTTTTGATTGCGGAAGCCGATGGGATGGCAAGTCGACTGCTCCAGTGGGAAGCTTTCCAGCTAATCCGTTTGCCATACACGATACCGCGGGTAATGTGATGGAGTGGGTTGCTGACTGCTACCATGTGAATTATCAAGGTGCCCCGAAAGATGGCAGTACATGGAGCGAAAAGGATTGTGCCCAATACGTGGCGCGCGGCGGTGCTTACAATAAGCCCGGTGACAGCCTTCACACGACCCGGCGTTTTCACTACCAACGGGATACCAAGCTGCCTATGCTCGGCTTTAGAGTGGTCCGTGAGATAAACCATTGAAAGCGTCAATGGTGGACAAGCGATCTCAGGCTGATACTGAAATGGTGTTACAGGAAACCAAAGATCTTTCTGACGGAGAGTCGCGAGGTTTGACCTTACCACCCGAAGCGGGCGGAGGTGAGTGTTTTGTGGTTCGCCGGGGAGAAGAGATATTCGCCTATGTGAATCGTTGTCCACATACCGGAGCTCCGCTGGACTGGACTCCTGACCAGTTTCTTAATGCTGATGGAAGTTACATCATCTGCGCAGTGCACGGCGCGCTGTTTGAGATCCATAGTGGTCGTTGCATCCATGGCCCCTGCGTCAATCAATTCCTTGAGCCATTATCGGTCAAAATGGAAAATGACAGACTTGTGTTGGGGTCAGATGGCCGAACTACCCCGTGACAGGTGTCGGGGCGCCGTCTGAATTCCGATGCGAGTCAGGCGGGAAAGCGTTGGCGTTTCAGGAAATCCACAACATTTACGTGGGCCAGGTCAGATGGCAAGATGTGATTGGACCTAACGGATTCAGCATGGGCTGAAAGTTGAACTGAGTCTGTTTCCATACTCAAGGGGGGACAGTAGCAGGAGGTGGCTGTTTCGACTCCGCTGCTTGGTTCACTATGCCACCTGCCAGATATCATGTCGTACGTGTAAACCATCTCTGTCACCCGTTGCTTGTAACAATTCTCCTGTTCTTTGTCTGTTTTATCGGCCACCGGGAGCCGAACTTGAGCTGTGGATCGGTGACGGCAGAAGGCTTGGCCAAACTAGTTTTCAGGTGTAGTTTGATGATGGAAGGTCAACGGTTGCCACTTCAGGACGTTGCTGGAAGGGCTGTCCGGCCCTTTGTCAGGTTGCATGAATTTCATTGGAAGAGGCATTGATGGAGCTCTCCGGCGAGCTGTTTTCCTCCACTTTCCGGCTTTTGGCGGCGCTGCTCTATGCAGCCATACTGCTGCTGGCGGTCCGTCTTGCTTATTGGCGTCTGCTGTTGGACCGGGAGCTTCTGCATGTGTTCCTGGGGAGTTGCGTGATTCTGATTATGCTTTGGCACATCCGCGCGCAGATCGATCCCACATGGAGTTTTCACCTGCTGGGAGTTACCGCTGTGACGCTTATGTTCGGGTGGTCTTTTGCGGTATTGGCTGGTGCCATCAGCGAATTCGCGGTTTCCGTGAACGGGTTGGAAAACTGGGAGGGTTTTGCCCTGAATGCTTTTTTGCTCACCCTGGTGCCGGCAACCCTGACCCAGATGATACTGGTGCTCGTACGTGGATTGCTGCCTAAAAATTTTTTTATTTTCGTGCTGCTCAATGCCTTCCTCACAGCCGGGCTGGTGGCAATGGTTAGTGGATTTCTGGCTGTTGGACTTTTGTTGTATACCGGTGCCCACGATTGGGAATATCTGCGGGAGAACCTGGTTCCCTTTTTTCCATTGATGTTCCTGCCGGAAGCGGTTATCAACGGATGGATAGTGACAATGCTGGTACTATACAAACCCCGTTGGGTATTGAGTTTCAGCGATGAGCTCTATCTGAAGGGGAGTTAGGGGTTTGTGTGAGATGATAAAAATCGGCTTTCTGACGGAGAAGAGAAGTTGAGTTGGTGGGGCAAATTAGCAGGAGGTGCATTCGGTTTTATATTGGGCGGACCGCTTGGTGCCTTATTGGGTGCGGTTCTCGGCCACAATCTGGACCGCGGCCTCTCTGGACTGGAGGCGGAGCGGTTGCCGCCGGGTGAGCAGGAGAGGGTGCAGACTGCATTTTTTACGGCAACCTTCTCCGTTATGGGGCATTTGGCGAAAGCGGATGGGAGTGTTTCGCGCGGGGAGATTGACCTTGCCGAGGCGGTGATGCTGAAGATGGATCTCGGCACCGATATGCGCAAGGCGGCCATCCGGCTGTTCAACCAGGGCAAGCGCGACTCTTTCCCGCTGGAGGAGGTGGTCGAACAGTTCCGCCGCGAATGCCACAGGCGCAGCACGCTGATTCAGATGTTCATCGAGATTCAACTGCAGGCAGCCTATGCCGACGGAAAAATCGACCCGGCCGAAAAGCGGCTGCTGCTGCGTATTTGCGCACAGCTCGGGATACCGGAGAGCCTGTTCCATCGACTGGAGAAGATGATAGAGGCCGAATACCATTTCGCCGGAGAAGGTGGGCGTTCCCGTAAAGAGTATGCGGCTCCGACTCTGGACGATGCGTACGCCATTCTCAATGTGTCCAGGCACGCCAGTGATGACGAAATAACGCGGGCGTACCGGCGCCAGATCAGCCAGCATCATCCGGATAAACTGGTAGCCAAAGGATTACCCGAAGAGATGATGAAGATTGCGTCCGAAAAAACTCATGAAATTCGCCAGGCTTACGAACAGATCAAAGCGGCCAGGGGATTTTGATTCGTGGCCCCAGAAGATAAAGGGGCATCACTGCCAGGCTATTCACCGTTGTCCAGCACAGCTTCAATTTTGGGAGGCATCTGCAGGTGATAACCCCGCTTTTCAAGGTTGTCCATGACAGTACAGACGTCCTCCCTGGCCAAAGTCCGACCGGCATGCAATGTCAGCTCCATTACCAAACAGGGACGGCCAAAATGCCGCATGAGCTCACTTGGGAGTGAGTCGAAGTCATCTTTCTGTTTCAGATAAAGGTACATCTGGTCCTGGCGGGGACTGCGGTATATCCAGCAGTCGATGCGATTGTTTTCGGTTGAATGCATGATGGTTTACTCTGCTTCTAACTGAAACATACCGCCGGATATCAAAACTATCCATATAGGGCCTTTACCGTCCCTCCCTGGACAGACCTCCGGATAGTCTTTCGCCGTTTACTGTGTCGGTATCGGCAGAACCGGCGTTAGTTTCCATATCTCTCTGTTGTAGTCGTGCATGGTCCGGTCGGTGGAGAACTTTCCGCTGCATGCAGTATTGAGAATTGAGCCGATCAACCACTGCTCCCTGTCTTTGTATCTTTCCGCTGCCTGCTGCTGGGCGTCGACATAGCTTTCGAAATCGGCGGCCAGCATCCACGGGTCCAACGGATTTCGAATAGAGTCGATGAGCGGCTTGAAAATGCCCGGTTCAAACTGGTTGAAATGCCCTTTTTCAAGCAGATCCATTACCCGTGACAGGTTTGCATCACGGGCGATGATAAGATCAGGCTGATAGTCCTGCCTCCGCTCCTTGATCTCCTCCTCGGTAAGGCCGAACAGGAAGAAGTTTTTGTCACCAACTTCCTCCCTTATCTCAATGTTGGCCCCGTCCAGCGTGCCGATAGTCAGCGCACCGTTCATCATGAATTTCATGTTTCCGGTTCCGGACGCCTCCTTGCCTGCGGTGGATATCTGCTCCGACAGATCTGTTCCCGGGCAGATCACCTCCATCGCGGAGACGCGGTAGTTGGGGAGAAAGGCCACTTGCAGAAGATTGCCCACCTGAGGGTCGCTGTTGATTACCTGGGCTACGTTGTTGATCAACTTGATGATCAGTTTTGCCAGGACGTATCCCGGCGCAGCCTTCCCCCCAAGCAGAACGCAGCGTGGTGTCCAATTTTCCGTATCGCCACGCTTTATCCGGTCATAGAGATGGATTACGTGAAGGACATTCAGCAGCTGGCGTTTGTATTCATGAATGCGTTTGACCTGCACGTCGAAAATAGCCTTTGGATCAAAACGTACACCACAATCTTTTTCCACCAGTGCGGCCAGCCGCTTCTTGTTCTGCTGTTTGATCTCAAACCAGCGACGGCGAAACTGCGCGTCTTTTGCCAAAGGCGCGATGCGTTTGATCTGCTCAAGGTCGCTGATCCAACCATCACCGATCGATTCACAAACCAGTTCGCGCAGTCCCGGATTGCAATAGGCGAGCCAGCGGCGTTGAGTGACGCCGTTGGTTTTGTTGTTGAATTTTTCCGGCCAGAATCGGTAGAAGTCCTGGAACAGGCCTTCGGCCAGGAGTTTGGAATGAAGTTCGGCCACCCCGTTCACCGACATGCTGCCGACAATAGCGAGATAGGCCATTCTGATCTGTGGTTCGGGGCCCTCCTCGATAATCGACATGCGCCGCTGGGTCTTTGTGTCTCCCGGCCAGCGAATTGCGACCTGTGCCAGATGTTGAGCGTTGATTTCAAAGATGATGTCCAGAAGACGGGGCAGCAGCCGCTTGAACAGCTTTACCGGCCAACGCTCGAGCGCTTCGGGCAGCAGGGTGTGGTTTGTGTAGGCCATGGTTCTGCAGGTGATCTGCCAGGCGTGGTCCCAGTCGAGTCTCTCCTCGTCCATCAGTATCCGCATCAATTCCGCGACAGCGATGGTTGGGTGTGTGTCATTGAGCTGAAAACAGTTCTTTTCGGCAAATTTTTTAAGGTTGTTGCCATGCAGGCTCTTCCACTTGCGCATGACATCCTTGAGGCTGGCGCTGGCCAGGAAGTACTGCTGCTTGAGCCGCAACTCTTTACCATTCTCGCTGCTGTCATTGGGATAGAGGATCATGGTGATATTTTCGGCGTGGTTTTTTGACTCCACCGCCTCGGTATAGCTGCCCGCATTGAACTCTTCCAGATCGAATTCGTCGGTGGACGCCGCCTGCCATAATCTAAGCGTATTGACAGTGCCGTTGCGGTACCCGGGAATCGGTGTGTCGTATGGGATCGCAAGCACGTCCCGGGTGTCGACCCAGCGGGCGCGCGTAGCGCCTTTATCGTCACGGTAGAATTCGCTGCGTCCACCGAAAGAGACGCGCTGGCTGAACTCAGGGCGCTCCACCTCCCAGGGATTGCCATCGCGCAGCCAGTGATCGGGCTCCTCAACCTGGTATCCGTTTTGGATCTCCTGTCGGAACATGCCGTATTCGTAGCGGATGCCGTAGCCTTTTACCGGTAACTGCAGCGTTGCACAGCTGTCCAGAAAGCAGGCAGCCAGCCGACCCAGACCACCGTTGCCAAGCCCTGCGTCCGGCTCGCTCTCGGCAATCTCCTCGAGAATGATTCCAAGATCGAACAACCCCTGGGTGGCGGCATCGGTTATGCCGAGGTTGAGCATGGCGTTGCCCAGAGATCTTCCCATCAGAAATTCCAGTGAAAGATAGTGGGTGCGTTTGCAATCGGCCTGATCATACGCCTGCTGGGTGCTTTTCCAGCGCTCCATCAGTCGGTCGCGAACCGTGTGCGCCAATGCTTTATACGGATAGTGGGTGGTGAAGCAGGGGCCGTGGCGTCCCAGCGTGTGCGCAAAATAGTACTTGAAATTCATGGTAATGGATTTCTTATCCATGCCAAGCGGCTGCATGCTGGTTAACTTTTTATTTGGCTTGCTTTGAATCAGAGGTGCAAAGTAATTCTCACTGGAGTGGGGCATAAGTATCCTGTGTTGTTCCGATATTTGGATTGGGCCGAACGGTGCCTGTTTAAGATAAAATTGCTGATTAAATCGTTTTATACATCATTCCGGCAGAGTCTGAAATCCGGAGAATTGACCGCTACCGGTAATGCCAGGTCCCGGGTGACGCTGGGATGATGGCATCTATAAGCTCAAAAGCAAGTACCCTATGGAGCGGATCCTGCTATATAGACAGCCGGATTATAGTTGTATTTAAGTGAAACCAGTATGTCAGGCATTCGATTTAAGCCGGGGACCGCAGCCCAGCCGCAACCCCGGTTTTAGTCTTACATCCGATTGGACATGCTGAATCTGTCGGTGGCAAAGGCTCAGAAAAACTCCTCATTGTGGATCTCAAGTCCCTGGGGCGCACCTACATTTCCGCTCTCGTCCAGGCGCATACGCAGGGAGAGGTTGTTGCGCGAGTCGGCATTTGCCAGCGCCTCCTCCTGAGTGATACGCCCTTCTCTGTAGAGCTTATAGAGCGCCTGATCGAAGGTTTGCATGCCGCGTTCGTTGCCATGCTCCATCGCCTCTTTTACCGCGTGGATGTCGCCTTTCTGGATCAACTCGGCCACGAATGTCGAGAGCAGCATGATTTCAACCGCGGGAACACGCTTGCCATCCTTACTCTTGATCAACCGCTGTGAGATCACGGCTTTAAGATTCAGGGAGAGATCCATATAGAGCTGGTGGTGAGCGCTGTCGGGAAAAAAGTTTACAATGCGGTCCAGTGCCTGATTGGCGTTATTGGCATGCAGTGTCGACAGACAGAGGTGGCCGGTTTCAGCGTAAGCAATGGCATGTTGCATGGTGTGGCGGTCTCGAATTTCTCCGATCAGGATTACGTCTGGTGCCTCGCGCATGGCATTTTTCAGCGCCACTTCGTAGGAAAGGGTATCCAGTCCCACCTCGCGCTGATCCACCACCGATTTTTTATGCGTGTGCAGGAACTCGACCGGGTCCTCGATGGTCAGGATGTGACCGGTGGCATTTTCGTTACGGTAATTCACCATCGAAGCGAGCGTGGTGGATTTTCCCGAACCGGTTGAACCGACTACCAGAACCAGGCCACGCGGCTCCATGATCAACTGTTTGAGGGTGATTGGCAGATTCAGCTCCTCAAGCGATGGAATCTGGCCTTTAATGTAACGGATCACCATGGCCACATCTCCGCGCTGGCGGAAGACATTGACGCGGAAGCGTCCCAGTCCACTGATTGATATGGCCAGATTACCCTCCATGGTCGACTCGAATTCCGACACCTGCTCGTCGGACATGATCGAATAGGCGAGCGTACGGACCATGCCCTGCTTCATCGGTGTATCGCCGATGGGCATGGTTCGCCCTTCGGCCTTCAGATTGGGAGGAGCTCCGGTGCTGAAAAACAGATCTGAGCCGTTTTTCTGAACCATTAATTTCAAGTATGGGACGATCTCCATCAAGACCTCGCTATTTCGAATTTTGGGCTGTCCAGTGCCGTTCTACAGCTATACATCGGCAGAAAATCGAGAGAATTAAGCTTTAAAAACTACATAGTGTTCTGCCAGGTTGTGCGGTTTTAAGTCTATTGCGATGAGGGGTTCTCAAAAGAAGCGGAACGCCGGAACAGAGCAGCTTCCGGAAGAGATCCGTGTATTCGGGGTAGTGTGAATCGACACCATTTCCGCAGGTGTGAGACAGTTGACATACTCGTGGCAGTTGGAACCTAGCTCACCAATCCATAACCAGTGGCGGGAGCGCGGAGGGATTTTTAAAGGGTTATCCGTTCCATTCCAGGTTTTTTAAAACAGGCGATGTTAAACTTAAATTATAGGTGCAGGTAAAATCGAACTCCTGTGCAGTTACCTGAAGCGTTGGAATGGAATTCAATCTGCTGGTGCTTCTCTTTATTGCCAATGGCAGCCCGATAGTCGCGCGGTCTTTGCTCGGAGAGCGCTTTCAGGATGCGCTTGACGGCGGCAGGCTGCTGAAAGATGGACACCCGCTGCTGGGCCACTCGAAAACTATGCGAGGGGTTGTCAGTGCGATCCTGGCAACGGCATTGACGGCACCTCTGCTGGGGGTTTCCTGGTGGATCGGTCTGCTGATCGGCAGTTTGGCAATGTTGGGTGATCTCTTGTCCAGTTTTCTCAAGCGCCGTTTGGGACTGCATCCCAGTGCAATGGCACTCGGATTGGACCAGATCCCGGAATCTTTCATTCCTTTGCTGATTTGCCGTCCGCTGCTTGACCTCTCCTGGTCACAGGTATTCTCTCTAACCTTGGCCTTCTTCTTCTTCGAACTGTTGATATCGCAGCTGCTCTACAGGCTGGGCATTAGAAAGCATCCGTATTGATTAAAAGACAGGTTCTAGGAGGATCCGCACCGCAGGCGGTGCGGATCCTCCTAGGGACAGCGAAGATGGTGCAGTGTGATTTCGGGCGGGCAGTTGAACCGGACATTGACGATGCAGGTGCCTGCGCCCACAGATGTATAGCCCTGCATCTCCCGGTAGGACCAGGCGGATGATCCCATGTGGCGAGGGCATTTTGCGTCGAGTGTGATGGGGATGCCGCCCGGAAGACAGATCTGTCCCCCGTGGGTATGGCCGCAAAGGAGCAGGTCGAAACCGGCATGGGCTGCCTGCCTGTAGATCTCCGGCGTGTGCGACAGCAGGATGGATATATGGTCTTCGGGAATTGCATCAGCGGCTTTTTCCATATTGTCCACCCGGTAGTAGTGGGCGTCATCTATGCCCGACAGATAGATGCACGCCTGTTCACGCTCCAGCCTGACATTCTCGTTGAGCAGCATGTGGACCCCCATCTGCTCCATCTCCGGCAGCATGCAGATGCTGTCATGGTTGCCAAAAACACCGTATATCGGCTGTGATAACTGGGTACAGAGGCTGGCCAACTCCTGCATCGCATGATCGAATGGCCCGAAAGTCGCAGCCCGGTAGTCACCGGTAAGAACACAGACATCATAATCCAGCTGCGCAACAAGGTTGGCAAGTGTCGCCACCGCTGGCGGATTCAGATCCGCGTGGAGGTCACTCATATGCAACAGCGTGAAGCCGTCGAAAACGGGCGGCAGATTTTTAAGAAACACATTGTTATGCCGCACCTGGATATTCAGTGCATTGCGCTGGCCGCGTGCGTAGAGTCCCGACAGGCGCAACGTATAACGCATCAGAGAGTGCAGTGAGTACCAGTTTTCCGGGTGGAAGAAATTGAGTCGTTTGGTGAAAACCTGAGGCGCATGTTCGGACTCTATGCCCAGACGCAGACGCGCGTGCACCTGCCCAAGTCGAATTTCCAGTTGCTGCACTATCTCTTTCTCCATGTCTGAAATCTAAACCGGTTATCCTCTAAGTGCCAGTGGTATACACCGGCTGGTGGCTTTGTTGTGATGTCAACTCCAGGTTTTATAATGTCAGGCTGGTCAAAAAAGAGAACAAATCCATACAAATCAGCTGCCGGTCTGCCTGAGGTCCCCGGGGAAGATGCTTCCGGTTCCCTGTTTGATCGGCATTGCAGTTTCAAAAAAGTGTACCGGTGGGGGGAGTGTGGCCGATGACGCTGTTTCAGGAGTTTCATCATATTGTTCAACGGGTCGGAGAAACGGTTGCAGTTCCCCAGATTGAGGAGGTGCTGCTGCCATCACACGGGAAGGAAGAGGGAAAGCAGGATGAGTTTGGATTTCTGCTGCTGGCTGATGGCAGCGTTGGGCCCTTTTATACCAGCTTCGATAATTCGCTCCAGTTAATTCAACAGGAACTCTCCCGGGGTCTCCAGCAGCAGACAGATCCTGTTGTACTGGCGTCAAAATTGGGTGATGACAGATTGCATATCAATGCGCTCGCGCTGGGCGCACTCAATGCGATCAGTCAGTTCCTGATGCGGCGGTCCGGATTCGATCCGACTGCGGCCCCGGTGGAGGCGGCGCTGTCGGAGCCGGCAGGCCGCATTGGTATGGTAGGCTATTTCGGTTCAGTGACGGAACGTTACCTGGCGCAGGGATATCGGATAACGCTGGTCGAGAAAAATCCTGCGCGAGTGCCGGCCATACCGGGTATGGAAGTAAGCACCGAACCGGCGGTGCTGGCGGGCTGTGACTATATTCTCTGTACCGCCTCGACGCTGATTAACAATACCTTGTGGGAGATTCTAAACGCCGTCTCTCCTGCAACTGTCATCAAACTGATGGGGCCCAGCGCCAGCTGTCTGCCCGATCCCCTGTTCGCCCGGGGAGTGGATCTGGTAGCCGGCATAATGATTGATGACCCGGAGTGCCTGCGCCGCGCATTAAGCCGCGGTGAGTCCTGGGGGGGGTGCGGAAAGAGATATCAGCTGAGTTCTGGCGGTTATCCTGGGTGGGAAGCATTGCTTGCCCGCTGTCGGTTTTAACTTACGCTCACACGTACGCCCTTGAGGCGTAAAGCCACCAATACCGCAGCTGCCTGCGCGCTCGTGAGCTTCGCGCGTTTACCGATTTTAAAAAAACCGAGCCGGTCCAGATAGAGTTGGGTAATTTCCAACCGGGAGGCTGCCCCTCCGAGTGTGGCGAGCAGAGTCTCCTGCACCGGCACATGCCTAGACTCCACATAGTAGATGGCACCACGCTGAGGAAAATAGTGGACCCGGTGCATGCTCAGATTGTAGAAGATTTGAAGTTCGTCGGCTGAAGCAGGCAGGCTGACCTCACGCAGGGTCAGGCAGAGCGCTTTGGCGCAGTCTGAATCGACAGGTCCTATACCACCGGGCATTAAGGCTCTCCACCGAGGGAAAAGAGATAAGTCACATGGTATATTAAATTGAGTGGTCTAAGCTGTTTCCATCGCTTCGCTGGCCTCAAGCCAAGCCTCTTCGACTGCCGCCAGCGCCTGGTCGTTTTCCGCTTTCTCCACAACCAGCTCCTTCAACCGCCCCTTGTTGGCCTCATCGTATAGCTCAGGGTCTGCCAGCGCCTGTTCTAATGCGGTCTGTTTCCGGTGCAATCGATCGAGATCCCCCTCCAGTTCCCTCAACCTGTTGCGCAGCGGTTGCAGCTGGCGTCTGCGTTCCGCATCCAGACGTTTTTGCTCCTTGCGTGATACGGCGCCGTGAGGTAGCTGCGGGTCTGCATTAGCCGGCTCCTCCTCCCGGTTCCGCTCGGCCAGCCAGCGAGGGTAGCTGTCGAGGTCGTCATTGAACTCGGTGACAGTGCCTGCGTTAACCAACAGCAGGCTGTCGGTTGTGGTGCGCAGAAGGTGGCGGTCATGCGAAACCACCACCATGGCCCCTTCGTAATCCTGCAGCGCCAGGCTAAGGCTGTGGCGCATCTCCAGGTCAAGATGGTTGGTTGGTTCATCCAGCAACAGCAGGTTGGGGCGCTGATAAACCAGCAGCGCCAGTACCAGCCTGGCTTTTTCACCGCCGGAAAACGGAGCGACCTGCCGCTCTGCCAGTTCACCCGGAAAACCAAAACCGCCAACATAGTTGCGCAACTCCTGTTCGCGTGCTTTCGGATCGATGCGCGTGAGGTGTTGCAGCGGGGTCTGGTCCGGACGCAACTGGTCAAGCTGATGCTGGGCGAAGTAGCCGATTTTCAGCTCCCGTGCTGTCTCCCGGATTCCGCCCAGTGGGTTGAGTTCACCCGCAAGCATTTTGATCAACGTCGATTTCCCGGCGCCGTTGGGACCAAGCAGGCCGATCCGGTCACCCGGCGAGAGCGTGATATTGAGCCCGTTCAGGATGACGCTGTCACCATAACCGGCACTGGCCAGTTCCAAACGAATAAGTGGGTGGGGATTTTTTTCCGGCGCTTTAAAGCTGAATTGAAAGGGTGAGTCCACGTGAGCAGGAGCGATAATCTCCATCCGCTGCAATGCCTTCAGGCGGCTTTGTGCCTGGCGTGCCTTGGTCGCCTTGGCGCGGAAACGGTCGACATAACTGTGGATATGGGCAATTTCCCGCTGTTGTTTGCTGAAAGCGGCCTGTTGGTTTGCGAGACGTTCAGCGCGGATCACTTCGAATGCACTGTAGTTACCGGTATAGAGGGTTATGCTGCCTTGTTCGATATGGGCGATATGGCTGGCTACCGCATCCAGAAAGTCACGGTCGTGCGAGATCAGGAGCAATGTGCCTTGGTAGTTTTTGAGCCACTCTTCAAGCCAGATAACGGCATCCAGGTCGAGATGATTGGTCGGTTCATCCAGCAGCAACAGGTCGGAGCGGCACATCAGTGCGCGCGCCAGGTTTAGACGCATGCGCCATCCCCCTGAGAACTGCTCTACCGGCAACTCCTCCTCGCCGGGGCGGAAGCCCAAGCCGTGAATCAGCTGCGCTGCACGTGAACGCGCACTGTAACCGTCGATGTTGTCCAGCCTGGTATGCAGTTCCGCCACCCTGGCGCCGAGCCCTGCCCGTTCCGCCTTTGTGAGCTGCTTTTGCACCTCGCGCAGTTCGGCATCCCCATCCAGGACATACTCTATGGCCGCCCGCGGGTCGGACGGGGTCTCCTGCGCCAGGTGAGCGATGATCCAGTCCCGGGGCAGTTGAAAATCACCGCTATCGACAGGCACTTTGTCCAGAATCAGCGCGAAGAGACTGGATTTTCCGGTACCGTTGGCTCCGGTAACACCGATGCGCTGGCCAGGGTGAATGTTGAAGCTGGCATTGCTGAAGAGCAGTTTGCTGCCACGCCTAAGGCTGAGTTGATGGAATCTGAGCATGGGAGCGGAGTTTACCAGTTTTGCCAGGAGCCAATGCATTTGCCACTCTTGACAAGTGGGCGGAAAAGACCAATCCGGCACAGGAACATGGGATCGTCACCCTGTTGATGTATATCATCATTGTCGGATGCAGCACAGCTAAACTTATAAATGAGGGGTACCAGGGATTGGTTCTGGAAAATTAGGGAGGTTGCGAAATGAACGGGAACAGGACGGTTGAGTATGCGGCGGAAGTCGCCAAGTCGCTGGTTAAGAACTCTCCATTGGCTGTTGAACTCTCGGATGATCAGTGCTCGGTGCTGGCAGGGATCATAAGGGTTGCAGGCCTGAAGGCCGGTGAATTTCTGCTGCAGGAGGGAGAGGTCGACGACTCGCTGCATGTGCTGGTGAGCGGCAGACTGGAAGTGGTAAAGAGCGATCAGGGCGGAGAGTATGTGACGCTGCATGTGCTGCAGCCCGGCGATATGGCGGGCGAACTGGGTTTTATCGATGGCATGCCGCATAGTGCGGGTTTAAGGGCAATCACCGATAGCGAAGTATTCAATATTCACCGGAAGGAGTTCGATGCGCTGATCGAAAAAGAGCCTGACCTGATTTATAAGGTCATGCGCGCAATCGTACGCACGGTGCATAAGATAGTGTGCGCCATGAATTTCCAGCACGCGCAGCTGACCGATTACATATCGCGTCAGCACGGTAGATACTGATTAAACGGTGCGCCCAGCCGCATTGCAGGATATGCTCCTGCAGTGCGGATCAGGCTGGATAATATGCTGTTGGAAAAACAGGAAGACAGTCTATTTGGCAGGCTTGCGCTGGAAAAGCGAAACGATAAGGTGCTTTGCAAGCAAGAGTATGACAATATAAAAAACAACCAGCAAGAACTGCATTCCCATAACACCGAAAAAACCGAGTATTGATTCCATAACTACCTTAACTGCCTTCAATAAATAGTAAATTACTAAACAGTAATATTCTAACACACTGGATTGCAGAATCTATCAATGAATCTGCAGAGTGGGTGATTACCGGATATTTGAACGGTCCGGCGCATGAGCGGTGCAACAGCAGTCCAGCATATACAGCGGAAAATCACCTGGTCATCAGGTGTTTGTGCAGGAAAACAGAGTGTACGACTGCCCAACCCGAGACCTTCTGGGGTTATAACGGCGCGGGTCGATATTTATTAAGTAGTGATGGAGTGATCTGAATAAAAATTTACTGTTTGAATATTCCGGAGAAGAACTCGCGGCGGCTGATCTCCTCCTGCAGGGGATTCCTCTTCTGCATTTTTTCGATATTCCGGTTTCGGGTCTCGATAATCCGGTTCCATGCAGCGAAGGCTTCTTCAGGGGTGTTGAAATTCAGCATTGAAAATATCAGCGGATGTAGCAGGTAGTGGCCTATTGCCGCTGAGTAGTTCAGGTGTGCCCGCTGTTTTCCGGTCAACAGCGGAATCTCGAAAGCTGGGCCGATAACCTGGTAGTCGCGGCCGATGCGGGCTTCTGCATGCCACTCCGGTGGTATCTGCAGACCAGGATCACTGTCCGGAACGAACAGGCGCGCAAGCATCCAGGGGGTCAGAAGCAGAAACACCCGATACTCGTCCAGGCGGCGAAAGGCGTGCGTCAATATGGGAAGCGCGTGATTGGCGCTCAGGTCGTCTGCAAAATATTGGATGCAGATTCGGCGGTGCTCTTCTACCACCGCAGCCTGAAGAGCCTTATCACTCTCCAGTTCAGCAGGTACCGGCTGCCAGGAGCCCCCGGCCGGTTTCATGCAGTGATCCAGACTTGTAGCCGCTCGCCCAGAGAGCGATAGAGTTTGATCCGGGTCTCCTGCTGGAGTCGCTCACTGAACTCGGGCAGCCACCCGGAGAGATGTTTATCGCGTAAGGATTTCAGCTGGATATCCGCATCCGGCGTTCTCCGTTCGAGTAACAGGGCTGCAAACTCCAGCATGACCCCCAGGTAATCCGCCTGGAGGCCTTCGGTCACCGAAACCCCCGCCTCGGCGTAGAGCTGGACAAGCTCATCGCAGGCGGGGCCCGCCATACGCCCATGACGATAAATGGATTCGAATGGAGCGCATGGAGTCTTCGGATAGCCATTGATGAACAGCCTTGTGTGTTCCCCCTGCCACTCCTGCAGCGGAAGATCCATCAGTTCATCCACGGGCGGTCGCAGCCAGGCGTGTTCTGTCGCCAGTTCCCGCAGGGTCGGCAGTGAATTCTCATCGGGCCTACCCAATAGCATCGCTGCCAGCTGCAACAGGCGGGCGGACATGATTACCAGGGCCTGGCGTAAACGCCTGCGTACATGAAGTAATGCCGTAGCAGATATCCGCCTACCAGCACCAGTACCGATGCCAGCATGATCGGTGCAGGAGAGCGCCATCCCTTTATCACCCCCTTAAGCTCCAGAAAGAAGGGTACCACCAGACCGAAACCGATGAAGCCGATCAACCAGCCCCAGTCGTTCCATAACAGCTGGGCCGAAATTGCGGCGGATTGAGATCCACGCTGCAGATAGAAGAAAAACGAGAACAGAATAATGAGCTCTGCGGCAATCAGCATCAGATCCGTGCGTTCATAGAAAACCCGCAGAGGCCGGTCCTCCTCGCGTTTCTTTATTGCCAGATTCAGAATCAACAGCAGGAACGCCATGGCGGTGGAGAAGGCCGATACGGTAAACAGCAAAGGGACGCCGGGATTGTGCCAAAGCGCCACCGCAGGGAACGACTGCAGCAGCAGGCCGGTATAAACCACGGTGCCAATGCCATTGATAGTGGCAAGCCAGCCGCACAACCGGCAGTGCCTGCCGCAGGTGCTGCCGATCTTCTGGACCAGAGGCAAAGCGAGGATGTTCTTCAGAATGGGAATGCTGTTGAAAAATTCGGATTCCAGCATGTATGGGAGTGAATAGAGGAATCCCCAAACCATCATCCAGACAATAAACTGAGTGCCCCAGGCAATCCAGGCGTGGGGCTGATTGAACAGCACCAGTGGGTTGAGTACATGGATTACCGCCAAATGATCCAACAGATGAATAAACAACATGGAAGAGCCGAGACTGAGCATGATGATGCCTGACCAGGCCCCCCAAAGCACCAACTCCTTATGCGGCTTCATATACATATCGGTGAGAAATGTGGTGGTTAGCGTAGCCGCACCCAAACCACCGAAATAGAGATAGACTGCCAGCCACCAGGTCCAGAGATCTTGCGTAAAAAAACCAGTTGTGACGTCCATCAGCCTCTCCTCTTCAGGTCATCGACATAATACACATTGGGTTGTGTGCCCAGATGGGCCATGAGTGGTCGGGCGGTACCGCTGGCGACCATTTTTGTTACCGGATCGTCCGGGTTGTCCAGATCGCCAAACTGACGCGCAGAACCGACGCAGGTCTCCACACAGGCCGGTTTACGCCCGTTCAGCACCCTCTGGGCGCAGAAATTACATTTGTCCATGCTTGGCCGGGTGCGGCGGTATGCCTCCTCACCGAAAAACTCCCGCCCCTGCCTGACATCGGAATAAGTTACTGCATATCTGGCATCATAGGGGCAGGCCATGGCGCAGGCGCCGCAACCCATACAAGTCTCTTCGTCCACCAGCACTATACCGTTCTCCATTTTGCGGGTTGCGCCGGTAGGGCAGACGCTCATGCAGGGTGGATTGTCGCAATGGTTACAGAGACGCGGAAAGAAGCGCCGGTGAATATCCTCTGCGGTGCCGATCTCTTTGTCGTGAACGTAAGTGCGCCACTTGTTTTTCCATACAGGAGTCTGGTTTTCCATCGCGCAGGCTGCCATACAGGCATTGCAGCCGACGCAGGTGTTGAGGTCGATGACCATGGCGTAGTGAGTCATGCAGCACCTCCTTTAGCGCTGTCGATTTTACTGACTTTGATGGTGAACTCCTGAGATCTGAATCCTGCCACCACAGGTTCCACCGTGTGCGGAATCAGCTTGTTGGTGGCTACGCCGCCGTATGCAAAACTGCGTGTCAACTGCGGATTTTCCACCCCGAACGAAGAGTGCAGGAAAAGCGCATCCCGATTCACTTTTCGGGTGACATGGGCGTGCCCCTCCTGATGTTGTCCGGAGAGGGTGTTGGTCAGGCCGATCCGGTCGCCGTTCTTGATTCCCAGTTTTTCCGCGCGCTCCGGATGAATCCAGACGCCGCGATAAATATCCGACTTGAAAGTATTGATTGCATTCAGCACCGGATTGTTGCTGTTGGTGGAGCCGTAGGAGACTGTGGGTGTCTTGCCGTAGGTGAAATAGAACTCGTCCGGGGCGAGTGGTTCGGCCATACCCGCGTCCTTGCGGCAGCTGACCGGAACTGCGCTGGCGAGCACACTGAAGGCCGGGCCTTCCACACCCAGAGCCCGGAGACTGTCGAATAGGCCGCTGTAAAATTCGAGACGGCCGCTTGGCGTGACCGCCGGAATTTTTTCAGGGATCGCGGTATGTTTCAGCAACTCCTGCCAATCCTCTTCGTGGTAGATGCCCTTTTCGCGCAGGGTCTCATCGATATGCTCGGGTGTCACTCCCAGCTCTTTCGCTTTGACTGCGAAGGCAACCTCTCTGCAGGCCGCGCTGAACGGGCTGCGCACGCCCTCTTTCTGTTTCTGTGCCAAGGTTGTCTTAACCGGCTCCGCGGGCAGCCCCGTCAGGGCTTCCATGTATTTGAGAAAACCGGCGACGTTACCGCTGACTATCTCGGTCATCCGCAACAGCACATCTGGGGATTCCCAGGAGTCATACAGGGGGTCGATAGCCGCGTAACGGGTGGTTATTGCCAGATCCTGGTTGACTCCGTTGCCGTAGAGTGTCGGTTCGTTCCGTTCCAGGTAAGTACTGTTGGGCAGGATTACGTCGGCGTAGGGGGTGGTGTCGGAAGGGAGCACATCAAGCAGCACCACCAGTTCCATATTCTCGTGCTGCATCATCTCCTTCCAGTAGGTGTCGGGATAGTAGTGGCGAACAGGGTTGGCGGCGTTGATGAACATGGCGCGTGTCTTGTAAGGTTTGCCCTTCCAGTTGAGCTTGCCTTCCACAGACTCCTTCAGCCCCTCGTCTGCCATTACCGGGAGTGCCACCCAGGGCTTACCGGCCTCCTTCTGTTGCTGAGCGTAGGCCCAGGTGAATCCCGGATGGCCGTGGGAGAAATTCTCCCCTTTAGACAGGGCGCCGATCACCAGGTTGGCAAAATCCAGACCAGCCATGTTGGCGAGTTGGCTCTCCATATTCACGCCCGACTGCCTGGCCTGCCATTGCTTGGCCACTTTGTGATGAAATTCACCACTCATGATCCAGCCGCCTTCCCGGTCGATACCGCCGTTGAGAGCCTGCATCATGGCCTGCACCCGGCGCAGCATCATCACGCTTGCGTAGCGGGCGCCGTGCCAGCCGGGGTCTACAATTGCCGGGCGTGTGGTGCCGAATTCACGTGCGATGCGGCGAATCGTATCGGCCGGTATACCGGTGGTTTTTTCCGCCCACTCCGGTGTATTTGCCTTTATCTCCTCTCTCTGAGCCTGGAATACGGTCAGCAGTTCATGTTCTCCGGTATGCTCTGAGCGGGTTCCCGGAGGCACCTCCAGTGCGGGACAGAAGGCGTAGCCATTGATATCCTGCCGGTTATCGTTGGTATAGGCGGGAAGGATACGAATCGGCGCATCGGTAATATCGAGTACTTGAGGCAGCCGATGCTCACCGGCTGCCAGCGCCTCTTCCAGTTTCTGCTTGCCGCCATCGTCCTTGACCAGGGGTCGGCCCTGGCTGTCCTTGGCCATTTGCCAAGCGCCGGCGGCGTCTTTGTAGACCAGGAACGGCATATTAGAGTGGCGCTTGAGGAAGGTGGCATCGTAGAGATGTTCATCCAGCATCACTTGCAGCATTGCCAGGCAGAGGTCTAAATCAGTGCCCGGACGTATGCTGATCCATTCGTCCGCTTTGGCTGCGGTTTCCGACAGACGGGGATCGACCGCCACCACCTTTGCACCGTTCTTCTTGCCCTGGGCAAAGCGCACCATCCGGCTGGTGGAGACGGCGCCGATCGAGGCGTTGTTTCCGATCAGCAGGATGTATTTGGCATTGTCGTAGTCGGGCAGGATCTCGTCATGAATATTGAAGTTGCCGGTTACCGTATCGGTACCCAGGTGGCCCGTGGTGACACAGTGCTGCATGGGTGAGGCGACAATATTGGGCACTTCGTTGGCCAGTGCAAAGGGGACCGACCAGTTCATGTAGAACACGCAAGAGGTCCAGCCGCCTACCATAGTCCACTCCCAGGGTTGGATGGCTGCCTTTCTGCTCTTTTTTTCAATGTAGTCCCACGCCTCTTCCCAGCTTGCGGTGCGGAAGGCGTATTCACCCCGTTTGCTCCCCTCAATACGGATCAGCGGTGTTTTGATTCTGTCACTATCGTAGGTCTGGCGCAGGCCGGCCTGTCCGCGTGCGCACATCTTTCCGCGGTTCAGGGTCGAATTGGGGTTGCCGTCGAGTTTGACGATGCGTTTGGCTCCGTTGGTTGTTCTTGTCGTGACGCGGACATTGCATAGCGAGGAGCAGAAGTTGCAAATGGTGTAGCTAACCTCCTCTTTACCCACTGCCTTCTGCTGCGAAGCACAGCCGTTCAGCAGAAGGGGCGGGGTGATTGCCAACGCCGCACCGGTGGCGCCGCTGGACTTTAGAAAGGAACGTCTGGAGAGTCGCGGAAAGGACCAAGCCATGATTTTTACTCCTCCTCTGGAATAAAAAACCTCCTGAATCCTGTTGAGAAGGAGCTGTGACCAAAAAACTGTCTGGTCCTGCGGAGTACTGGCGTACTGCACTGCCCATGCCAGGTATACCTGCAGCGGGCGCCGTCAATATCGGCGTCCCAACTCTCCTCTGACTGCAAAGGAGGCCTGCTGATAAAGATACTGCGCTCAGATGTAACTTAAGGGCTGCCAGTCGGAATGGATGCTATGCCGACTGCCTTATTCGACGGATGCTTGTACCCATCCATCTTTTTAGTTTTAAATTTGAGAAACCTTCTCTATATCCGAATTATTTTAAATTATTTGAATATATGGGTTTCGTGATGCTTGAGTACACTAGCTAAATGGGGAATTGGAAGTCATTGACAATTCGCAACCGCAGAGAGCGATTGCCGCACTTTTTTGGCAGGGGAGTTGAAATCACGCCATCGGTGGCACGGGTCAACTCCGTCGATCAAGGCGGCGATAACCGATCGCCTCGCTTAAATGGGGTATCCCGATATCCCGGGATTGCTCCAGGTCGGCAACCGTTCGCGCCAGACGAAGAATGCGGTGGTAAGCTCTGGCGGAAAGACCCAGGCGGTCCATGGCGGCAGTGAGCAGTTGCGCCGCGTTGGCCGACAAGCCGCAGTTTGACTCAAGCTGCTCCCCGCTCAAGCGGCTGTTGAGACAGCCTGACCGCTCCAGTTGCAGGCTATGACAACGCTCCACCCGCTGTCTGATCCGGCTACTGGATTTTTCCCCCTCAGGGGCCACGCCAGCCAGCTCGGAGGAGGCAACGGCCGGGACTTCGATGTGCATGTCGATGCGGTCGAGCAGGGGACCGGAGAGGCGATTGCGGTAACGCTGAATCTGATCTGCACTGCAGCGGCATCTGCTGCCGCCTGCGTACCCCAGGTATCCACATGGGCAGGGATTCATTGCCGTAATCAGCTGGAAACGTGCCGGAAATTCTGCTTGCTGGCTGGCTCTTGAGATGGTGATTTCACCGCTCTCAAGCGGTTCCCGTAATACTTCGAGTACACGACGGTCGAACTCCGGCAGTTCGTCCAGAAACAGTACACCGTTGTGAGCCAGGGATATCTCTCCTGGCCGTGGCGTACCTCCGCCTCCGACCAGCGCAACCCCTGAGGCGGTATGATGGGGGCTGCGAAACGGCCGCTGGCGCCAATCTCCCGGATGGAAACCGCGGCTGCTGATGGAGAGTACCGCAGCGCTTTCAAGCGCCTCCTGGTCAGTCATTAAAGGCAAAAGAGCCGGCAGTCTGGCCGCAAGCATCGATTTTCCGGATCCTGGCGGGCCGATCATCAGCAGGCTGTGCGCGCCCGCTGCCGCAACTTCCAGTGCGCGTTTTGCGTTTTCCTGCCCCCGGACATCGGCAAGATCAGGCAGGTTGCGCTGAAGTCCAAGGGGTGACTGATGCCGGTACTCCGGTATCCGCTGCCCGCTGATCAGGTGATCGCAAATCTCCAGTAAGCTGCCTGCGGCGTGTATCCTTACCCCTTGCACCAGGGCGGCTTCCGCTGCGTTGGCTGAGGGTAGAATCAGGGCTCTTCCCGCTTGTTTTGTTGCAAGTGCCACGGGCAGTGCACCCGCGATGGGTCTGAGCTCCCCTGACAATGCCAGTTCTCCAACAAATTCAAAGTCGTTGAGTGCACTTTTTGGAATTTGTCCGGAAGCAGCAAGGATTCCGAGGGCAATGGGAAGATCGAAACGCCCTCCCTCTTTTGGAAGGTCGGCCGGTGCGAGGTTGATGGTGGTGCGTCTGGCGGGAAACTCGAAGCGTGAGTTCAGCAAAGCGCCTCTCACCCGATCTTTGCTCTCCCTTACCGCCAGCTCCGGAAGGCCGACGATAGAGAGACCAGGAAGTCCATTGGCGAGATGGACTTCAACGGTAACCAGAGGGGCATCTACGCCGTTTCGGGCGCGGCAGAAAAGTACAGCGAGAGACATAATCACCTTCCTTGGCGGTTATTCCGTGGATGAACCGGCATTCCATTGCCGGTAGTGCAGTATTACTGTTGTCTAACCACTCATTACCACCTGAATTCAGTGGCACTGAAAAATTACTGTTATCCCAATTTCTGCTCCAACTCAGCGATCTGTTTCTGCAGAATCTCGAGCTTCTCCCGGGTGCGGGCAAGCACTGCTGTCTGAATGTCAAACTCCTCGCGGGTCACCAGATCGAGGCGGGAGAGTCCCGCTGCCAGTGCTGCGCGAAAATTTTTCTGCAGTTCACCCTGCATCGACTGCAGCCCGGCCGGAACGGTCGCAGCAACTTTTTTGGCGAGGTCGTCTAACAGTTTGGGATCGATCATAAGGCGCACATTAGCTTTCGTATCACCCCTTGTCCAGTCTTGTTATATCACTGCCCGGCAGTGAATGCACCATAATAGTGCAATTCATGGTTCGAGTTGTATCATGCGGGGCCAGCTTGGTGCGTCGGTTTTTCTTATGAATTTGTCCAACCCTATTAACTATAAGAAATATAAAGATTATTCCTGTTTGGCACGAGAGATGCTCAACAATGCACAGAAGGGTCGGTTGTTTCCGATCCATTTTATCGGGCGGATTGGGTTGTTCGAATTTTCCGCTGAGCAGGAGATAGAGAAAAGATGAAACTTGTAACTGCAATCATCAAGCCCTTCAAGCTGGATGATGTACGTGAAGCGCTTTCCGATGTAGGTGCATCCGGCATCACCGTCATTGAAGTCAAAGGTTTTGGTCGACAAAAAGGGCATACCGAACTCTATCGGGGTGCTGAATATGTGGTGGATTTCCTACCCAAGATAAAAATCGAAGTGGCTATCAGTTCGGATAAGGTGGATCAGGTTATCGAAGCGATCTCTTCTGCTGCGAAGACCGGCAAGATTGGCGATGGGAAAATTTTCGTTACCAGTCTTGACCAGGTGGTCCGCATCCGTACCGGTGAAACTGATGTCGAAGCGCTGTAAGAGGAAGTAAGATGGAAAATCAGATTTTTGAACTGCAGTACGCACTGGACACATTTTATTTTCTGGTGATGGGTGCGTTGGTGATGTGGATGGCGGCTGGTTTCGCCATGCTTGAAGCGGGACTGGTGCGGGCTAAAAATACGGCCGAAATCCTGACTAAGAACGTCGTGTTGTTTGCAATCGCCTGTACCGCCTATCTGGTGGTTGGATACGACCTTATGTACGACGGCGGACTGTTCCTTGGCGGTATCGCCCTGGATGGCGCGGAGAGCGCTGAAGCCCTGACCGCGGCGGTACTTAAAGAGTCTACCGAAGCGGGTTTTGGCGGAGATTCGGTCTATTCCAATGCATCGGATTTCTTCTTTCAGGTGGTGTTCGTGGCAACTGCCATGTCGATCGTCTCCGGCGCTGTCGCGGAACGTATGAAACTCTGGTCTTTCATAATTTTTGCGATGGTCATGACGGCATTTATCTATCCGATGGAGGGCGCCTGGACCTGGGGTGGCAAGAGCGTATTCGGCATCTATTCGCTGGGCGATCTCGGTTTTTCCGACTTTGCCGGTTCCGGAATTGTGCATTTGGCCGGTGCTTCGGCTGCCCTCGCCGGTGTTCTGTTGCTCGGTGCCAGAAAGGGTAAGTATGGACCCAACGGCGAAGTGCGGCCCATACCGGGTGCCAATATGCCGCTGGCCGCGCTTGGCACATTCATTCTCTGGTTAGGATGGTTCGGTTTTAACGGCGGTTCGGTGCTTAAGCTGGGTGATGTAGTGAATGCCAATTCGGTAGCCATGGTGTTCGTCAACACCAATGCGGCGGCTGCCGGTGGTGTTATCGTCGCCCTTCTCGTCGCCCGCGTGCTGTTTGGTAAGGCGGATTTGACTATGGCCCTCAATGGTGCCCTGGCCGGGCTGGTTGCGATTACCGCGGAACCATCCACGCCGACACCGCTGGTCGCCACATTGATCGGCGGTGCCGGGGGTGCTCTGGTGGTTTTCTCCATCGTTACACTGGATAAGCTGAAAATCGATGATCCGGTCGGTGCTATCTCGGTGCACGGAGTGGTCGGCATCTGGGGCCTGATGGCAGTGCCCCTGACCAATAGCGAAACCTCTTTTGGCGGTCAGCTGGCCGGCATGCTGACGATTTTTGGCTGGGTGTTCACAGTAAGCTTCATCGTCTGGCTGTTGATCAAGATGGTCATGGGCATCAGGGTCAGCGAAGAGGAAGAGTATGAAGGCGTGGATATCGGCGAGTGTGGAATGGAGGCATATCCTGAGTTCGTCGGTTCTCGTGGTTCAGCCATGTGACGCAGGGTCATATCTGCAAAAAAACGGGTGCCTGGGCACCCGTTTTTTTTTGCTTTCAATAAACTGTAGAATCGCTTGCTGATAGAGTGCCTTTAGGTGGAACTGAATGAGCTCTAAGGAGAGTGGTACTGAGAAATGCCCGATTGGGGAAACCAGTTGTGTGCGTCTTGATGAATTGCGTCAGGCGCGTGCGCAGATTGCCGATCTCTCCGAAAAAGTGCAGGTTGATTCGCTGACCGGGCTATACAACTATCGTCATTTCCAACAGCTTGCGGAACAGGAGCTCGAGCGCACCCGGCGCAACGGTCATCCTACTGCGTTGATAATGGTGGATCTGGACCATTTTAAAAAGGTCAACGATGACTGGGGGCACGAGGCAGGTAACCTGACGCTGCGCAGCTGCGCCTCCCTGATAAAAAATGAATTGCGCAAAATAGATATACCCTGCCGCTATGGGGGCGAGGAGTTCGCTTTACTGCTGCCAGCCACCGAGCTGCCCCACGCGGTTGCCGTAGCCAATCGTCTGCGTCTCGCAATCCGGCAGATGCGGATCGACTTTGGCGGTCAGCAGTTCTCGGTAACCGCCAGCATGGGTGTTGATGTCTCCAAAAAAGGGGAGGACCTGACCCCGGGACAATTTGTGGAGAAGGCGGACGCGTTTCTTTATCAGGCAAAGATCGAAGGGCGCGACCGGGTGTGTCATCGGGACTATGAGCTCCTCAAGCCAAAAGGACAGGTTGGAAAAGAGGAGAAAGAAGAGCTTCTAAAACCGTGAATCAGCCGGGCACACGGGATGCGGTGCGGTTGGCCGATCGTGTCTGGTGGGTTGGCTGCTACCAGCCCGATGATGCGTTACAGGGGAACAGCTATCTGATTGAGCAGGGAGACCAGTCGGTATTGATAGATCCCGGCTCACGGCTGGCTTTTACGGAAACACTGCGCAAGATCGAACAGGTTGTTCCCTTTTCCTCTATCCGCTGGTTTGTTTGCCACCATCAGGATCCATCGGTGACCAGTTCGCTGACGCTCGTCGATACGCTTATAGAGCGTGAGGATGCACGTATTATCAGCCACTGGCGGGCGGCGGAGATTATCCGGCACTATGCATTGAAGATTCCCATCTGGCTGGTGGAGGAAAACCAATGGCGGTTGCAGCTGCCAGACCGCCAGCTGCAGTTTATTTTTACTCCCTATGCACATTTCCCCTGCTCGTTTTGCAGTTTCGACTCTGCCACCGGCACGCTGTTTTCAAGCGAGCTTCTTGCCGGGCAACGGCAAGGTGAATCGCTCTACGCAGAAGAGGACAAGGAGTATTTTGAGGCAATCCGGCCTTTTCACGAGCACTACTTTCCCAGCCGTGAAGTGCTAAACCAGGCGTTGAGCCGCATAGAGAGTTATCCGGTCGAGATGATCGCACCCCAGCATGGTCATGTGCTGCCCGGGCATCTGATCGCAAATATTATCAATGAACTAAAGGGGCTTGAATGCGGCCTCTATCTGATGGCGGAAAAAGACACGGATATTTTGCGTCTCTCCCGTCTGAATGCGATGCTCAAGGATATCACCTCGACCATGGTGATATCCCGTGACTTTCGCGAAATCGCTGATCGACTGCTGGTGATTCTGAAACGGGCGATGCCGGCGGAAGCTCTCGAGTTCTACGTTCAGCTTGAAGACGATACGGTGCTCCACCTGGCGCCCGAGAGCCGCTACCGGGGGGTTGCCGCATCTCCTCCGCGTCAGATTTCCAGGATGTTCGGAATCAGCAGGGAGGGTTGGCAGGCGAGGATGGAGAGCTGTTTCAAACCGGTCATGCTGCAGCGTTTACATGGAACCACGAATTGCCAACATCTGTTATTGCCACTGTTTAAAGGTAAAGAGGAGTGGATGTACGGTGTGGCGGTGATTACAGTCAGGGGTCAGATTGAGGTGGAGAGCGACATTTGCAAAATGATGGAGCAGATGTCGGCTGCGCTGCAGGTTGCGGTTGAGCGGGAAACCATATACCGCAGCATTGAGCTGGAACGCCAGAAGTTTTATGAGCGCTCAATCCGGGATCCGTTGACCGGTCTTTTTACCCGTTTTTACATGGAAGATACCCTGCGCCGGTTGTTTGAGATCCATGACCGCTCCGGTGGCACTCCGGTTGCACTTGCGATGCTGGATGTGGATCATTTCAAACGGGTAAACGACCGTTACGGACATGTACGCGGCGACGAAGTATTATGCAGGGTTGCGCACATCATCCAGGCGGACGCGCGTGCGGGCGATCTGCCGGTTCGACTCGGCGGTGAGGAGTTTGGATTGATCGTGGTGGGCGAGCCGGCGGTGGAGATTGCATCAATCGCTGAACGGCTCCGGCAGAAGATCTCCTCGACCCGTTTTCAGGGAACATTTTCCGGTCTGCGCGTGACCATCAGCACAGGCACTGCGCTGCGGCAGGTTGGGGAGTCCATACCTGGTTTTATCGAACGCGCTGATCTGGCGCTTTATCAGGCCAAAAAACAAGGCAGGAACCGGGTCTGCAGCGCTGAATCAACCGGTGGTCCGGGGCAGTGGACGCTGCTTTTTGATTGACGGAGATATGGTGATGAACGGACGCTTGTTCCTTGCAACGGTTGCCGGATTACTGGTTGTGTCTGCAATTCACGCTGAGGTTTATCGTTGGGTGGACGAGCGGGGGAAAGTCCATTTCAGCGACCGGCCCAATCAGGGAGGGGCACAAAAACTGGAGATCAACGAGCCATCTGACGCAGCGGGAATTGATCAACAACGGCTCGACGCCGAGCGCAGGATGCAGCAGGAGAAATTATTGGATGCCTATCGCGAAGAGCGGGAGCTCAGGCAGCAGGAGCGCCGCAAGGCAGAGGAAGCTGAGCGACAACGCTCCACCAACTGTGCCTACGCGCGCAACAGGCTGCGCGAATATGGAAATTCCAGGCTGTATGAGCCGCTGGAGGATGGAGGGCGCCGCTATCTGGATAGCGACGAACGGCAGCGGGAGATTGACCGGGTCCGGGCGTCAGTGGAGCACTGGTGCAACTATTGACCGAGTATCGCGTCTGGTGAGTTATCCGGGCTGACTACCCTGTTTCCTGGAAATGTGCCAGTAGCCCTGGTGAATCATCTCTGTAATCTCCCGCGGTCCCACCGGATGGCTGAAAATATAACCCTGAATCTCATCGCAGCGTACCTTGCGCAGGTATTCCATCTGCTCATCGGTTTCGACTCCTTCTGCAATCACGCTCAGATTCAGATTATGCGCCATGGAAATTATTGCACTGCAGATAGCGGCGTCGTTGGCCGCATCCGGAAGCTCCTTGATAAATGAACTGTCGATTTTAATGCGGTCAATCGCAAGCCGTTTGAGATAGCTGAGAGAGGAGTAACCTGTGCCGAAATCGTCGATTGCAATGCGGAAACCCTGAACTGAAAGCATATTTATCAGGCTCTCCATAAAGCCGGCATTCTCCATCAACGTACTCTCGGTTATCTCCAGTTCGATGAGCTCCTGTGCGACGCCGCTCGCCTTTACAATACTCTTCAGGCGATCGGCGAAATCGCTCTGTTTAAGCTGCAGCAGAGAAATATTGACCGAGACTTTCAGACCCTCGAATCCCTCCTGCTGCCAGCGGGCAGCCTGTCTGCAGGCCATCTCCATAATCTGATCACCCATGCGATGGATCAATCCGGTCTCTTCGGCAACCTTAATGAAGATATCGGGAGGTGTCTCCTCAAGACCGTGGTGCTGCCATCGTGCCAGTGCCTCCAGCCCAATGATATCGCCGCTGCGCAGATCGAATTGCGGCTGATACTCCAGGGTTATGGTCTTCTGTTCGATAGCCCTGCGCAATCCATTCTCTATGGTCAGGCTCCAGCGTACCGGATCACTCATATCGGATGCGAAGAACTGGAAACCGTTGCCGCCCAGATCCTTCGCCCGGTACATTGCGGTATCCGCATATTTGATCAGTTCCTCGCTGGTGGTGGCGTCGTTGGGGAACATCGAGATGCCGATGCTGGGAGTCATGAACAGCTCCTGCCCTTCCACCAGTAGCGGGGTTTGAAACGCCTTCACCACCTTTTCAGCGACCAGAACGGTGTCGAAGTTTTCGTTGATGTCCTGAATGATTATGGTGAACTCGTCGCCGCCCAGTCTGGACAGGGTATCCGTCTGGCGTATGCACTTGTTGAGACGTTCTGCGGTAAGTTGCAGTACTTTGTCTCCCACACTGTGGCCAAGTGTATCGTTGACATTTTTGAAGCGGTCCAGATCAACGAAGAACAGGGCAAGTCGGGACTCTTTTCTATTGGCATATTTCAGTGCCTGATTCAGCCGGTCATTGAAAAGCTGACGGTTGGGCAGCCCGGTAAGCACATCATGATACGCCAGTCGATGCAGCCGCTCCTGAACCTGTTTCTGGCGTGAAACATCCGAGTAGATGCCAAGGTAGTGAGTGGGGTGCTGATTCTTGTCGGTGATAGCCGTCAGGCTTAACCACTGGGGGTGTATTTCACCCTCTTTGTTGCGGTTCCAGATCTCCCCTTCCCACTGACCTTTCAATCGTAGCTGGCGCCAGATATTGGTAAAGAAATCCTTGTTATGGTGAACGGAGGTCAATTTGCGGATGGACTGTCCGGCAATATCAGCGGGCTGGAAACCGGTTGAGACGAAAAAAGCCGGGTTGGCCGAGAGAATCACGCCGCCCGGATCGGTGACAATGATACCCTCTGGAGAGTGGGTGATGACTTTGCTTGCGAGCGCCATGCGCTGCATGCGCTGCTGGCGTCCGCTGACCTGTGCGGTGCCGATCAATGCCATGACCGCCATAACCAGAATATAGATCTGTAGTGGCAAGTGGTTGGGATGAGGATTGCTGTTGACAAAAAGACCCTGACCCGAGTAACTGCCCCAGACCGCTGAACCTGCAAGCGCAAGCAGTACCAGCGTGGTGGTACGCGAACGGAATCTGAGAAATGCCCAGGCGATTAAAGGAAAAGGCAGATAGGAGAGTGGATAGCTGTGAGCTGTGTCAGGTATCAGTTCGCCTTGCAGATAGATGCATATGACCACCGTGGTCAATGCCAGTATAAATGCCTCGAACCAGTGCCAGAGGTGTTCGGAAGTGTTGCGTGTACGCCATGCGACTACCAGTGGGGTGACCAGGATTATGCCGATTGTGTGAGAGAGCCAGACAGATTTCGAGACCTGCAACAATGAGTCGCGGGTTGCGTTGCCATCGAGATAAAGAACCGTCATGCCTGCCAGAGCAGCGAACAGGGGGGCAAACAGCGCAGTTGTTAACAAAAACTTACCCAACTGCCCGCTACTGTGCATCAGCCTGTGTGAAGGCCCCTGCCTCAGTATCAGATTGCCGGCCACCAATGCGGCCGCGACCGCAGCCACTGCATGCACTGCGCTGTTGACGATGGAGAGATTATTAGATTGAAAAGCCAGCAGGGCCCCGACAAGAATCCCCGGGAGTACCCAGTACCCATGCAGTATCACCCCGGCCAGAGCGAACCCGGCGGCCAGCCATACCGGTATGTTTACCAAATCCCCTTTGGTTAGAAACAGGGTGGCGTAAACGCTCAAAAAATAGAGCAACCCATAGCTGAGCCATGGTGGAATACCGGGCAGGTAAACTGACTTCATAATACTTGGGAAACATTACCTCGTTGATGTAGCCCTGTCCGTCTTCCGCAATCGTCGAAGGCAACCTGTAGGCTAGTGCTTACACCGTTGAAATTAATAAGATAGTGATAGTATGACAAGAATCATAACTGGTGTAACCCTGCTGCATGCTCAAGTTCCGTTAATGATGCGGATATTTGGTCCGGTTCCACGCCCCAGGGGTCGAATGGAACGGACGGATTGCGTCTCACCCAGGCGGTATTGAAACCCACTGCGCTGGCTCCCAGTACATCGAAAGGGTTGCTGGAGATTAACCAACAGTGCTCCACCGGTGTATCCGATCGCATGCTGAAGTGTCGATAGATTGCCGGATCGGGCTTGAAGGTGCGAATCTCGTCCGCACTGACAATATCCAGGAAAAAGTGGTCTATGCCGGCATAGCGAAGCAGCGCATCCACATCTTGCGCAAGACCGTTGGAAAAGGCATATATTTTGTGCCCAAGAGACTTCAGTCTGGGCAGTGCTCCGAGGGCATCCCCGAAAGCCGGCAGCCGACGGTAGGACGCCATCAGGTGTGACACCTGCTCCTCTGTCAGCGGGGCCGACAATTCGGCACTGACATACTCCAGGGCATCGCGTGTGCATACGGAGAAATCCCGATACTCTCCCATTAATCCCCGCCGGAAAGAGTATTCCAGCTGCTTGTCCCGCCATCGTTGGGAGAAGGCCGGTGCCAGATCGCCCATCATCCCGGTCAGTTCCCGGACGACTCCCGCTGTGTCGATAAGCGTGCCGTATACGTCGAAAGCGAGGGTTTTTGGCATCTCTTTGCTCCTTGAAATTTGCGGTTTTGGGTCGTTCGACAATTGCGGTATGCTGCAATGAACATCTTTTTGAGTATAGCCTGCCCATGAGTTCAAGCACCCCCCTGATTCTGGTTGACGGTTCCTCCTATCTGTTTCGCGCCTACCATGCACTGCCACCACTGACAAATTCGAAGGGGGAAGCGACCGGTGCCATCGTCGGTGTCATCAACATGCTGCGCAAACTGATCGCCGAGTACCAGCCTGAGTACATAGCCGTAGTGTTTGATGCGCCTGGCGGCACCTTCCGCAATGAGATTCACGACCAGTACAAAGCCAACCGCCCTCCAATGCCGGATGATCTGCGCGGGCAGATCGAGCCGCTGCACCGAATCGTCAGGGCGATGGGAGTACCGCTGCTGATTGAACGCGGGGTGGAGGCGGACGACGTTATCGGCACCCTGGCCGCGCGGGCTTCAGCGCAGGGCATGAGCACACTGATCTCCACCGGTGACAAGGATATGGCGCAACTGGTGGATGCAAAAACCACACTGATCAACACTATGACCAATGTGGTAATGGACAGGGATGGGGTCATCGATAAGTTCGGTGTGGCGCCTGAGCAGATTATCGACTATCTGGCGCTGGTCGGGGACAGCGTGGACAACATTCCGGGAGTACCCATGTGCGGGCCCAAGACCGCTGTAAAGTGGTTGGCCCAGTACCATAATCTGGATGAGTTGATGGCCCGTGCAGATGAGATCAAGGGCAAGGTCGGCGAGTCTTTACGGGCGAGTCTCGAACAGCTGCCGGTGTCACGCGACTTGGCCACCATCCGCCGTGAACTGGTGCTGGAATTGGGGCCTGAAGATCTACAACCGGGCGATCAGGATACCGAATCGTTGCGGAATCTGTATCAGCAGATAGAGTCGCGACGACTGCTGGAGAGCCTGGAGCCGGAGACCCCGTCAGCAGTGGTTGAGCCCGTTATCTCCGCAGACTATCAGGTGGTGCTGAGCGAACAGGCATTTCATGACTGGCTGGAGAAACTGCGGGCGGCGGAGCTTTTTGCATTCGATACCGAGACTACCAGCCTCGACTATATGCAGGCGGAGGTCGTCGGGATATCTTTTTCCACAGAGCCGGGTATAGCAGCCTATGTCCCGGTCGCACATGACTATTCAGGTGTGCCGGGACAGCTGCGCAGGGATTATGTTTTAAAGGAAATTAAGCCGTTGCTTGAGAGCCCTGATAAGCAGAAACTGGGGCAGAACCTCAAATATGATATGAGCGTACTGGCCCGTTACGGCATAGAGATGGATGGGATCGCCTACGACACCATGCTGGAGTCCTATGTGCTTGATTCAACGGCCACCCGGCATGACATGGACTCCCTGGCCCGAAAGTACCTCAATCACGACACCATCAAATACGAAGACGTTGCGGGCAAGGGTGCCAGGCAGCTGCGTTTTGATCGGGTGCCGCTGGAGCTGGCTGGGCCCTATGCCGCAGAAGACGCGGATATCACGCTGCGGCTGCACCTTGAGATCTGGCCGAAAATTGATCAGGAGGCTTCTCTCTCCAGGTTATTCCGGGAGGTGGAGATGCCTCTCATACCGGTCCTGTCGCGCATGGAGAGGTGCGGTGTACGCATCGACAGTGACATGCTCGAAAAACAGAGCAGGGAGCTAAAGGAACGGATGGATGCGTTGGAGCAACAGGCTTACGCTGCTGCGGGACGCCCATTCAACCTGGGTTCGCCGAAACAGATCGGGGAGATCTTTTTCGACGAGTTGAAACTGCCTGTTGTCACCAAGACGCCGAAAGGGGCGCCATCTACCGCTGAGTCGGTGCTGCAGGAGCTGGCAGAACGCGGCTTCGAGCTGCCGGCGTTGATTCTGGAGCACCGCGGTCTGGCCAAGCTGAAGTCAACCTATACCGATAAACTGCCACTTATGGTGAATGCAGAGAGCGGTCGGTTGCACACTTCTTACCATCAGGCGGTTGCCGCTACAGGTCGTCTGAGTTCGTCGGATCCGAATCTGCAGAACATTCCGGTAAGAAGTTTGGAGGGCCGGAAGATAAGGCAGGCTTTTGTGCCGGATCCGGGTTTTAAAATGGTGGCTGCAGATTACTCACAGATTGAGCTGCGCATAATGGCCCACTTGTCAGGTGATGCGGGGCTGCTGCAGGCATTTGCTTCCGGTCAGGATGTGCATAGCGCAACTGCGGCCGAGGTGTTCGGGGTGGATTCACTGGAACAGGTCAGCGCGGAGCAGCGGCGTTCGGCCAAAGCGATCAACTTCGGGCTGATCTACGGCATGTCGGCGTTTGGTCTTGCCCGGCAGTTGGGTATAGAGCGCGGCGCGGCACAGGCTTATGTGGATCTCTACTTCGAGAGATATCCCGGTGTGCGGGAGTTTATGGAGCGTATCCGGATCGAGGCGCATGAGCGCGGCTTCGTGGAGACGGTGTTTGGCCGGCGTCTTTATCTGCCCGAAATCAACGCCCGCAATGGTCAGCGCCGTGCGGCGGCGGAACGCACCGCGATCAACGCACCGATGCAGGGGAGTGCTTCGGATATTATCAAGCGCGCCATGTTGGTGGCAGATAACTGGATTCAAAGAGAAAAACCCCCTTTGCGGATGATAATGCAGGTGCATGATGAACTCGTGTTTGAGGTCGAAAGGAGTTTTCTCGGCCAGGCCAAGAAGCGGATAGTCGACATTATGCAGGGTGCTGCCGCGCTGCAGGTGCCGCTGCTGGTGGATGTGGGGGTCGGCGACAACTGGGATGAGGCGCACTGATATGTAAGGCACCTTCGGCCAGTAGCCGCATTGTGCAATTGCTAATCTGGCACGCCTTTCTTGAAACCATAGGGTTTGAATATCTTTCTTGTTGATTATTAAGAAAAAAACTTGTTGCGCCTTGGCGCCGGAAAAATATGTTCGCAGCGGGAACTATGTCTGATGGCCCCTGTCTTATTTGATAAGCGCCATCTGGCGTGGGGTCGCTTCTCCCCGAGCGGCTCCAGGTCCGGCTACCCCTGCCGGACCACCAGGTCCCGGATGTCTTCTTCCCCTTAGGCACCGGGATCTTTTTTTTGTCTCTGCAGATACCCAGAAGCAGCGGTTTTGATCCGGCAGACAGAGTGTTTTGGACTGCACAAGCATTTTAATGATAAGTCGTTGATTGAAATTAACTATTCATGCATTCAGAGTCAGACCGGTGATGGATGCGGGTTAAGGCTTCAATCAGATTAAACGGGTGAAAACTTCACCACTTTGCATATATACGGTCAGTCAGACGGTGTGTCACCTGATATTCCGATTTCGAACCATAGGTCGAGTGCCTTGTGTGCCTGGTCTATTCCCTGCCGACTGATTGCCGAGAAAAGTTGAACGCTGATGCTATCGCGCAGATTTTGCATTCTGTTCCGGACCTGGAACAGGGCTGCGTTTGCAGCTCCTTTAGTCAGTTTGTCCGATTTCGTTAGCAGAATGTGAACAGGTAATCCAATATGCACGGCCCACTCCAGCATCTGGGTATCGAATGCCTGAAGGGGATGGCGGATATCCATCAGCAGCACCACGCCTTTGAGAGATTTCCTCCCAGACAGGTAAGCCGCCATCTCCTGCTGCCACTTCTGTTTGACAGATTCCGGCACTTTTGCATAACCGTATCCCGGAAGATCAACCAGACGCCTCTGTGCATCAAGCATGAAGAAGTTCAGGAGCTGTGTTCTGCCCGGTGTCTTACTCGTTCGTGCAAGCTGTTTCTGCTGAGACAAGACATTGATCGCGCTGGATTTACCTGCATTTGAACGGCCGGCGAATGCTACCTCGAATCCCTCATCGGGGGGTGCCTGAGAGAGCCTGGCGGCGCTCATCAGAAAACAGGCCTTGTGATAGAAGGGGTTCATGCCGAGCGAGCCCGTTACGGGCTCTCTCTTTTCCAGTGTCCGGAGTTGCCGCCGGATTTTTCCAGCAGCCTGACCAGGTCTATCTGCATGCCCCGGTCCACCGCTTTGCACATGTCATAAATTGTCAGTAGCGTAACCTGGGTGGCACAAAGCGCTTCCATTTCAACTCCGGTCTGGCCGCGGGTTTCAACGCGGGTGAGGCAGTGAATCTCCGGGCGGCCGGCAATGGGTGTCAATTCGATGCTGACATGGCTCAGTGACAGGGGGTGACACAAGGGGATCAGGTCGGCAGTCCGCTTGGCGGCCATGATGCCGGCAACCCGGGCGATGCCAAGTACGTCCCCTTTCTTGTGGCTACCCCGCTGAATCATCTCCAGGGTTGCCGGTTGCATGCGGATAGTGCCTTCGGCGACGGCGATGCGGTGGCTGAACCCCTTGGCGCCGACATCAACCATATGTGCCTCGCCAGCCTGATTAAAATGGGTCAGTTTGCTCATATCCGCAGTCATGCCCTTTTCAGCTTAGGCAAACGACTCTTCGCGCTCAATGCTCTTGGAGATCTCAAACGCCTCGAACTCCATAGTCTCCAGGTCACCCAAGAGATAGGTGGCCGGGTCGCTGCCAACTCCGCCGATTGTCCCCGGGTTTACCAGCACGGTTGTGCCACCCTTAATGTTGGGAAGATGCTCGATCTGAATCTTATGACTATGCCCGCAGCATACCAGATCCCAGTCGCCGGTTGCGGCCATAGCCCGCGCGTAGTGCGGGTAGTGCACCAGGAATATACGCTTATCGGCCAATGTCAATCCTGCATCCATGCCATGGTACTGGATGATATTTTCCGGTTTGCCGGCAAGTTGCCCCAACGAATACAGATCACCGGTGTTGTTGCCGTGTATCAGGTGTACCGTAAGTTCATGTTTCGTGAGGCATTTAAGTGTGCTCGGCGCGACTACATCTCCACAGTGCAATACCGCCCTGGCGCCGTTGGCTTTGGCTTCGGCCACCGCCGCATTCAACAATGCAATGTGGTCGTGACTATCGGATAGAATGCATATTTTCATAGAAGCAGTCTGCTGGTGCAGCCCTCGCCGAAGGTGGTACAGAGACCCCGTAGTGTCAAATTCAGTCTGGGTGAGCGGGCGTTGAAAGCTCAGAAATTGGGTTTTTCCGGTGCGTCCAGGTACATTTTGATGCTGTCCATAATCTCCTGCTTCGCCTCATCAATCCCTTTCCAGCCTCCTACGCGAACCCACTTGCCTTCATCGAGATCCTTGTAATGCTCAAAGAAGTGAGCGATCTGACTGAGCAGGTGTGCCGGCAGATCGCGAAAGGTGTTTACCTGCTGATAACCTTTGTACAGGTTATCAGTCGGCACTGCGAGCACCTTGGCATCGTCACCCGATTCGTCGGTCATGGTTAACACACCGACCGGTCGGCAGGTTATCACTGAACCGGAAATCAGCGGGTAAGGTGTCAGCACCAGCACATCCACTGGGTCTCCATCCTGTGACAGGGTATGCGGTACGTAACCATAGTTACATGGATAGTGCATAGCGGTGGACATGAAGCGATCGACAAACATGGCTCCGGTCTCCTTGTCCAGTTCATACTTTACCGGATCCGATTCTGCCGGAATCTCAATGATCACATTGAATTCATTGGGCAGGTTTTTGCCCGAGCTGACTTTATCCAGATTCATGGGGAATAACTCGCAGAATAAAAAAGGAGGTCGGCATGATAAACCGACCTCCCTGGAATTACCAAACAACTTGACGTTTGAAAAACCCTTTAATTTCTGCGGGTTAGGCAGACCCAACCCGCATAGAGTGAAAATTACAGCAGCGGAACAATCAACAGCGCGACGATGTTGATGATTTTGATCAGCGGGTTGATCGCCGGGCCTGCCGTGTCCTTGTAGGGGTCGCCCACGGTGTCACCGGTAACTGCCGACTTATGCGCATCCGAACCCTTGCCGCCGAAATTGCCGTCCTCTATGTACTTCTTGGCATTATCCCAGGCACCGCCACCGGCGGTCATGGAGATGGCGACAAACAAGCCCGTGACGATGGTACCGATCAGCAGACCGCCCAGTGCCTGCGGCCCAAGCAGCAGCCCGACGAGAATCGGCACCGCTATGGGTAGCAGCGAGGGGAGGATCATCTCTTTGATGGCTGCTTTGGTCAGCATATCGACAGCCTTGGAGTAGTCCGGTTTCTGCGTGTGGTCCATGATGCCAGGCATTTCGCGGAACTGACGGCGAACTTCGTTGACGATGCCGCCTGCCGCTTTGCCAACGGCTTCCATTGCCATGGCGCCGAACAGGTAGGGCACCATTCCGCCGATCAGCAGGCCGATCAGGACCATGTGGTTGGACAGGTCGAACGCCAGCGTCGAACCGACATGGGCATCCAGGGAGTGGGTGTAATCGGCAAACAGCACCAGTGCGGCAAGTCCGGCAGAACCAATGGCATAACCCTTGGTAACTGCTTTGGTTGTATTGCCCACTGCATCCAGCGGATCTGTGATGTTGCGGATCTTCTCGTCCAGTTCGGCCATTTCGGCGATGCCGCCAGCGTTGTCGGTGATGGGACCGTAGGCGTCAAGTGCAACGATAATACCGGTCATCGAAAGCATCGAAGTGGCGGCGATGGCGATGCCGTACAGACCTGCCAGGTCGTAAGCTCCCCAGATGGCGGCACAGATGACAAGTACCGGTGCTGCGGTAGCCTTCATCGAGATACCGAGCCCGGCAATGACGTTGGTGCCGTCACCGGTGGTGGAGGATTCCGCGATGTAACGTACCGGCTTATACTCGGTAGAGGTGTAGTACTCGGTGATCACGACCATCGCTGCGGTCAGGAACAGACCGATCATGGAGGCGCCGAACAGGGCCATTGTGGGGTTGCCCACGCCTTCGATAACCACGTCACCCATGACCATATCGGTGGCAAAGTAGTAGATCACCGCTGCAATCGCTCCTGCCACGGCCAGGCCCTTATACAGCGCCGGCATGACGTTGGTGGCGCCTTCATGGGTTTTGACGAAATAGGTGCCAATAATCGAGGCGATAATGGAGACGCCGCCCAGTACCAGCGGGTAGATAATGGCAGCGTTGCCGGCCCCTTTCACCACCAGGCCGCCAAGCAGCATGGTGGCTACCACGGTAACCGCATAGGTTTCGAACAGGTCAGCCGCCATACCTGCGCAGTCACCCACGTTGTCACCTACGTTGTCGGCGATAACCGCCGGGTTGCGTGGATCATCCTCGGGGATGCCCGCTTCAACCTTACCGACGATGTCAGCACCCACATCGGCGCCTTTGGTAAAGATACCACCGCCCAATCGTGCAAAAATGGAGATCAGCGAGCCGCCGAAGGCGAGTCCAACCAGTGCATGCAGGGCGTCTGAGTCGCTGACACCGGCCAGGGAGAGCGCGGCGTAATAGCCGGCAACGCCCAGCAGGCCCAGTCCCACTACCAGCATACCGGTGATGGCGCCGCCGCGGAATGCGATCTGCAGGGCGGCGTTTATACCGTTGTTTGCGGCCTGCGCAGTGCGCAGATTGGACCTGACGGAAATATTCATGCCGATGTAACCAGCTGCACCGGAAAGAATGGCGCCGATGGCAAATCCGATGGCGGTGGGGATATCCAATGCCACAGCTATGACAACGAGCAGGACCGCACCGACGATCCCGATAGCCGAATACTGGCGGTTTAGATAGGCTGATGCTCCTTCCTGGACTGCACTGGCGATCTCCTTCATTCGGTCATTGCCTTCGGGCTGTGCAAGTATCCATTTCACGGATACATAACCGTAGACACAAGCCGCGGCAGCACAGACCAGGGCAAATATTAACTCGCTACTCATGGGTCCTCCTCAGGATTTTGGTTACAAAAAAGCGTTTTCAGCGCAGCAGCGCCGGAGCATCCTACAACAGAATTGCCGCGATTAGTTCAGGGCGCCCCTGAATCTCACCATTAAAATCGAGAATCCGCAGCCAATGGAGTTAACCGTTTGGTATGCCATAGGTCCCCTGCATGGCTGTTCAATAGTGTGATTGATTCCCCCGTGCCGGAGCGCCCCTTTCCCTACTGCCGACCTCAATCGAGATTGAATGCAGGGAGTTTCTTCTCAACGCGCGCATTTTGCAAGGTTACGTAATCCGGCAATCCATTTTTATAGGGAGGATAATCCTCACCCTGAATGAGGGGGTAGAGGTACTCCTTGCAAGCCTTGGTTATCCCAAATCCGTCTTCTGTAATGAACTCCATGGGCATCATCTTTTCGACATTGGCCACTTCCGACAGCGGAGCCTTGCCGATCTCCCACACATAAGGATCACTCGATTTACGCACTACCGTAGGCATAATTGAATTCTCACCTTCCAGCGCATATTCAACTGCGGCTCGGCCCAGTGCATAGGCCTGCTCAACGTCGCTCTTCGAGGCGAGGTGACGGGCCGCGCGCTGCAGGTAATCTGCAACCGCCCAGTGAAATTTATATCCCAACGCCTCTTTGATCATATTGGCTACAACTGGTGCCGCCCCCCCAAGCTGAGCGTGGCCGAACGCATCGCGGGTGCCCTGCTCAGCGAGGAATTTTCCGTCAGGCCAGTGGGCCCCTTCCGAGACGACGACGCTGACATAACCGTGCTCTTCAACCTTCTGCCGACACTTGGCCAGGAAAGCCTCCTGGTTGAATTTTATTTCCGGAAACAGGATTACCACGGGTATGCCCTGATCCTCTACCAGGCCCCCTGCGGCAGCAATCCAGCCGGCGTGGCGACCCATGACTTCGATGACAAACACCTTAGTGGATGTTTTAGCCATGGAGCGGACATCGTAGGAGGCTTCAAGAGTGGATACCGCTATGTACTTTGCAACCGAACCGAATCCCGGGCAGTTATCGGTTATAGGCAGGTCATTATCCACAGTCTTGGGAACGTGAATGGCCTGTACCGGAAAACCCATTTTTTCAGATAGCTGGGAGACTTTGTAGCAGGTATCGGCGGAATCCCCTCCTCCATTGTAGAAAAAGTAGCCAATGTCATGCGCCTTGAACACCTCGATCAGGCGTTCGTATTCACGTTTGCTCTGCTCAAGTCCTTTGAGTTTGAAACGGCAGGAGCCAAAGCCACCGGATGGGGTATGGCGCAGCGCGGCGATCGCCTGTGCCGACTCTTTGTTGGTGTCGATCAGATCTTCGGCAAGTGCGCCGATGATGCCGTTGCGGCCGGCGTAGACATTCCCGATTTTATCACTGTGCTTGCGTGCGGTCTCAATGACACCGCATGCAGAGGCGTTGATGACAGCGGTTACACCGCCGGACTGGGCATAAAAGGCATTTTTCTTACTCATGGATTTCGTTGGTTTCCTCTCTGAATTTATTGAAATTGTTTCCATTCAAGCGGCACGGCCAGCGCATATCTCAGATATCCCCCCGCTCCTTGGCGCTGTGATCCGCCTGTGCCTGCAACAGTGCCACTACGCACTCGGCGATATCGGTGTACTGCGCGACGCCGGTTCCGTACTGTTGGTATGGGCGATAAAAAAACTGGCATCGGTACTTGCGGGTTCCCGTCTTGAATATGACGAAGTGGCACTCCTCTTTCTGCCAGTACCAGACGGGGCAGGAGGTGAGGTGTCTGTCCGAGGGTTGCAGCCGGATTTCGGAGTCTGCGATTTGTAACTCAATCTCTTCGTGGTAACGTTCGCGAAGGGTGGTTTTGATCACCCAGGTTTCACTGTCGCTGATATCGGGAACTTCTTGCATGTTGCTTTCACATTGTTTGATATGAGGGCGAAGTCTAACCCATTTTCCCTTCACCCAAGGAACATTGCGATTCTTCTCCTGGATATACCGCAGCCACTCTATAATGAGATCCCACAGCGCCGCCAATGCAATTGTTGGATAAGGCTATGTAATTTGCTAATTTGCTGAATTTCTAAACAACCCTCTTAAGGATATATTGCAGTTATCTTCTACAGCTGTGAGAGAAGAGTTGGAGCTTCTATCGTTTAATAAACGCGTAAGCAGTTGCGGGGGAACTGCCCGTAAAGAGGCAGAAGCGTTTTCCGGCAACTGCCTAATTGCAGCAGATTCACATGACCGGATTGTGAATGATCAGGTTTTGAAGAAAAGCTCGGAAAGCTTTTCACCGGGCTCAGGAGCACGCATAAAGGCTTCCCCCACAAGGAACCCGTTCACCCCGTGGCTGCGCATGCGCGCCACATCGTCCGGAGTGTGAATGCCGCTCTCGGTTACCACGATACGATCATTCGGAATTTCATTCAGCAGACCGATCGTGGTTTCCAGTGTCACATCGAAGCTGCGCAGATCCCGGTTATTGATTCCGATCAGGCGGTTGTCGATAGCCAGTGCCCGTTTAAGCTCGGCTGCGTCATGCACTTCTATCAACACATCCATACCCAGATCATGAGCAAGACTGTTCAATTGCAACATTGTGGCATCGTCCAAACAGGCGACAATCAGCAGAATACAGTCGGCGCCAATCGCGCGTGATTCATGGACCTGGTATGGATCGACGATGAAATCCTTGCGCAGGACAGGCAACAGGCAGGATGATCTGGCCTGTCGCAGATAATCGTCGCTGCCCTGAAAAAAATCGACATCGGTAAGCACCGAGAGGCAGGTGGCGCCTCCCCGCTGATAACTGGCAGCGATCTCCGCAGGATGAAACCGCGTCCGTATGACACCCTTGCTGGGAGAGGCTCGCTTTATTTCGGCAATGATGCCCGCTTGTCCGGCTGCTATCTGTTCCTCAATGGCTCTGACAAAACCGCGAGTGGCGCCGGAGTTTTTGGTGTGCTCCAGCAGCTGCTCCAGAGGGACGCCGCTCTTGCGCTCGCTGATCTCTTCGCGCTTGCGCCGAATGATTTTTTTCAAAATGTCGGGTGTATCGGCCATCTGCCTGCAGTTCCTCGGTGTAATCCTGGGTAAAGGGTCTCGTTTGAACCAGTCCGCTTGTTGGGGCATTGAAACCCGGCTGGATAAAAGTGGATAATCGATTATCAGGTTGACAGGGAAACAGTGTATCCGAACAGGTCAGCCACTTACATTGGAGAACAATATGAAAATAGCAGCCACCCTCCTGCTGGTTCCGGTTGTTGCGCTGGCACAAGCTCCCGGTTCGGGAATGGACCGCAGCAAGATGCTGGAGCAGATGAAGCAGTCAATGCTACCCATGATTGAGCAGTCGCTGCCGGAGATGGACAAGACCCGACAGTGTGTGCAGGCCAGTGGTAACACTGCCGAGCTGAAAAAATGTGCCGAAATCATGCAGGAATTTCAGCAAAGGATGATGACAGCAATGACACCCCCGCCTGGTGCCGGGGGACCGCCCGGGGGAGGGCATCCCGGAGCCGATGCACCGCCACCACAGGCACCGGATGTCGAATGGAGCGAGAAAAAGAGGGACGAGATCGTACAGGGTTTGAAAATGTCGATAAAACAGGCCTCCGCGATGGCGGCATGCCTGAAGTCGAGCGCCACACCGGAGCAGATGGACTCCTGCATGCAGCAGAGTGGTTTGAGCCCCAAGCGCCCTCAATAGTGTCCCGCCGGACCCAGTTCCGGCCAAGTTAAATCACTTGGGAGCGGCCGGACTTAACGTCTGAAGCGTTAAGTTCGATGCCACACTCCGGTGTAATTTTATTCGAACCCCTGGGTCAGAATGACCAGTCTGTCGAGGCGGTTACGCGCCTCACCACTGGTGATGGCCTTATCGGCTTTATCTATTCCTTCCGCCAATGTTTTCGCCAGGCCGGCAGTATATATCGCTGCGCCGGCGTTGAGCTGCACTATATCGCGTGCCGGCCCCGGCTGGTTGTCCAGAACCGAGCGGATTATGCGCAGGCTTTCGGCGGAGTCGGTTGCCTTGATTATGTCGATTGGGTTGCGCTTTATACCGAAATCCTCCGGTTGGATGCTGAAATGGCGCACCATACCCTCCCTGAGCTCCGCCACTTCGGTTTTGTCCGCGATACTGATCTCGTCCAGTCCGTCACGCGAGTGAACAACCATGACATGGCGGCTTCCCAACCGCTGCAGCACCAGCGCGATTGGTTCGAGCAAATCTTCACTAAACACTCCAAGCAGCTGGTTCGGAACGCCTGCAGGATTGGTGAGTGGCCCAAGGATGTTGAAAATGGTTCTTACCCCCATCTCCTTGCGCGGACCAATGGCGTGCTTCATGGCGCTGTGATGGCCGGGTGCAAACATGAAGCCCACACCAACTTTGCGCACGCATTCGCTTACCTGGGATGGGGTGATGTCAAGGCGGATACCGGCCGCTTCCAACGCGTCGGCACTGCCGGATTTCGAGGAAACGGAACGGTTGCCGTGTTTGGCTACGTGACATCCGGCTGCGGCAGCCACAAACATGGATGCGGTTGAGATGTTGAAGGTGCCTGATGCATCGCCGCCCGTACCAACGATATCGACACAGTTATCCAGACCCATGATATCCACGCCTGCAGCCAGTTCGCGCATCACAGATGCGGCGGCGGCGATTTCCGGAATGCTCTCACCCTTCATACGCAGACCTACAAGAAAGCCGCCTATCTGTGCTGCGGTTGCTCCGCCGCTCATAATCCGGTGCATGACGGATGTCATCTCATCGCTGCTCAGGTCGTGTCGGTTGATGACGCGGTCGATCGCTTGTTGCATCTCCATCATTTGCTCTCCTATTTCCCCTCGATAAAGTTTCTCAGCAGGTCGTGGCCGTGCTCTGTGAGAATGGATTCCGGGTGGTACTGGACACCCTGCACGTTCATCTCCCGATGGCGGATACCCATGATCTCATCCATGCTGCCGTCTTCGTTTTCGGTCCAGGCGGTTACCTCCAGGCAGCTAGGCAGGCTGGCCAGGTCTATTACCAACGAATGGTAGCGGGTCGCACGATATGGGTTGGCAAGTCCGGTGAAAATACCGCTGTCGGCATGGTGGATGGGAGAGGTCTTGCCGTGCATTACCTCTCTCGCGTGGACTATACTGCCGCCGAAGGCCTGTCCAATCGATTGGTGGCCGAGGCAGACCCCGAGAATGGGAATTTTTCCGGCAAATCTGGTGATAGCCTCAACAGAGATGCCTGCCTCGTTCGGTGTGCATGGTCCGGGACTGATAACCAGATAATCGGGGCGCCTCCGCTCGATCTCCTGCAGCGTGATTTCGTCATTTCGGAATACATGAATCTCCTGTCCCAATTCACCAAAATACTGCACCAGGTTGTAGGTGAATGAGTCATAGTTATCGATCATCAGAAGCATGTTGCTTTTCACCAATCGAGATTAAGAACAAACGATAATCAGCCTGATCGTTGTGAGATACTTGTTTTTTCATGCTGCCAACCTGATCAGCGTCATTATTATGCCTGATTATTGGAGACAGGTTTACCTAAAATCGAGCATGTAACGACAGCAGCAGAGCCTTGGGGTCAGCTCGGAGAAACGCCTCCCTTTTCCTCTCCTGCTCTGGATTATCCCGCAGGGAGCAGGATGATCTGAATAAATGTCACTCAGAGCCGGTCGCGGAATGTCTATAAAACTTATGGACTTTCTGCCGAAACAGGTTCTCAAATTGGACTGCAACAGGTGTTGACCTATGAATCATGCTGTGGAGGGGTGGTGTTGGCCAACGAAGAGCAATTAGAGAGTCTTCGTGAAAGTGTTGATACTTGGAATAAGTGGAGGCGCGATAATCCGGATCCGGGGCCGGACTTATATGGGGCAAATCTGTTTGGGGCAAGCCTAAACGGTGCAGACCTCAGAGAGGCAAACCTCAGCAGAGCAAACCTAAGTGGAGCAAATCTGTTGGGTGCAGATCTACGCAAGGCAAACCTCAGCAGGGCTGACCTCCGGGAAGCCAACCTGAGAGAGGCAGACCTCAGTGAGGCAAACCTCTTCGGGACAAATCTCACGGGAGCGGACCTCAGCAGGGCTGACCTGCGTGAGGCGGACCTCAGCAAGGGATACATCAGCGAGGCGAACCTCAGAGGTGCGTGCCTTGGCGGGGCAAACCTCAGAAGGGCATATCTCAGTGAGTCTCACCTCAGAGAGGCAAACCTCTACGAGGCGATACTCTTTGAGGCGAATCTTGCAGGGGCAGACTTGAGCAGGGCTGACATGCGCAGGGCAAATATCTGCAAGGCAAACCTCAGAGGGGCGAGTATCTACAGGGGGAACCTCAGGCAGGCAAACCTCAGCAGGGCAAGACTGCACAGGGCAGACCTCAGCGAGGCAATTCTCGGCGAAGCAATCCTGTGCGAGGCGCTCCTCATTGAGGCGAACCTCAGCGGGGCGGATCTTAGCGGGGCGGATCTCAGTAAGGCAGTTCTTATTGAGGCAAATCTCAGCGGGGCAGATCTCAGGCTGGCAAATCTCAGCGAGTCAGACCTGATTGAGGCAAACCTCAGCAGGGCAAACCTCAGCAGGGCAAACCTGAATGGTGCAGATCTCAGCGAGACATCACTCGTACGCACGATACTTGATGATGCACGGATTGACAGTTGCCGGGTTTATGGCATGTCCGTCTGGGATGTGAGTGCGACAGGCGCGTCTCAACGCGACCTGATTGTAACTTCCAGAAAAGAGGATGCTGTTACCGTGGACAATATCAGGCTGGCACAATTCATTCATCTGCTGATGAAGAACAAGGAAGTTCGTCAGCTTGTCGATACCATAACATCCAGCGCGGTTTTGATATTAGGTTGCTTCACCGAGGAGCGGAAACAGGTTGTAAACGCTTTGCGCAATGAGTTGCGCAACCGGGATTATTCACCTGTGATGTTAGATATCAAAAATACCACCGGCGGCGATCTCGCTGAGACTGTTTGTACGCTGGCCGGCATGGCGCGTTTCGTTATTGCTGATCTCTCGGCATCCGTGCGCCTGCCGCAGGAACTGGATCATATTATCCCGAACCTGCCAGCAGTACCGATACAGCCGGTATTGCTGGTTTCCGACCGGAAGCATGCAATGTTCGAGCGCTGGGAGCATTGCCCCTGGGTGCTGCCGGATTTCCTGTATGAGGACGAAAAGCAGTTGCTGACCTCGCTGATAGAGAAGGTGATTGAACCCGCAGAAAAGAAGCGTCTGGAATACGCCGGTAAGTTAATTGGTTAGCATCCAGAAACACCCATCCATGGGATGTTGCTGGAACGGAACCGGCCATTGCGATTGTCCGGCTCCTTTCATTTTCGATGAGTTACGCTCATCGAAAACGGCGGTACTTTCTTGTGCCACTCAGTTTCCGCAGTCTCCGGACAGAAGTTGATTGGCTGAAGGCTACTTGCTGCCGTCACAGTCGTTGGCATCGAGACCGGCTTCTGCCTGCTGCACGGCACGGAAGATGGCGCGCGCTTTGTTCATGGTCTCATCCCACTCCAATTGCGGCTGGGAATCGGCAACTATGCCGGCACCGGCTTGAATATGAAGCTTGCCGCCTTTGATCACCGCAGTGCGAATCGCTATGGCGGTGTCCATGTTGCCGCTCCAGGAGAGGTAGCCGACGGCACCCGAATAGACTCCACGCTTTACCGGTTCCAGCTCGTCGATAATCTCCATTGCACGTATTTTGGGTGCGCCGCTCACCGTGCCGGCGGGAAAAGTGGCGCGCAGCACATCGATTGCGGTCATCCCCGGCTTCAACTTTCCAACCACGTTGGAGACGATGTGCATGACGTGGGAGTAACGCTCCACGATCATTTTGTCCGTCAGTTTTACGCTGCCGGTAACTGCCACGCGCCCTGTATCGTTGCGCCCCAGGTCGATAAGCATGAGATGCTCGGCCAGCTCTTTCGGATCGGCCAGCAGTTCCGCTTCCAGGCTCAGATCCTCCGCTTCACTGGCGCCGCGGCGGCGGGTACCCGCAATCGGACGAACCGTTACCTCACCATCCTCCAGTCGGGTGAGAATCTCCGGTGAGGAGCCGACAATATGGAAATCGCCAAGATTTAAAAAATACATGTAAGGCGAGGGATTGAGTCCGCGCAACGCCCGGTAGAGGTCCATAGGCGCGGATGTAAATGGGACAGTAAGCCGTTGGGAGAGCACCGTCTGCATACAGTCCCCGTTCAGGATGTACTCTTTGGTGCGGGTTACCGCACTTTTGAAGCCCTCTTCTGTAAAGCCGGAAACGAAATGAGATTCGTCTACGGTGCGGGTTCTGTTTTGCGGACGGTGCGGCAGGCTTTCGCGTATCCGAGAAACCAGTTCCTGCAGACGCCTGCGCCCGCCGGCATAGGTGCCTCCGTCGGTCGGATCAACATGAACGATGACATAGAGCCTGCCGCGCAGATTGTCGAATACCACCACTTCGTCGGAAACAAGCAGCAGGATATCCGGCGTATCAATAGGGTCTGGATTGGGGCAGTTTGCCAGTTTTGGCTCGATATAGCGTATCGTGTCGTAGCCGAAGTAGCCGACCAGGCCGCCGGTGAATCTGGGCAGGTCGGCATGCGCGGCCACCCGGTAGCGGTTTTGGAACTTGTCGATGTATGAGAGGGGGTCCTGGGTTTCGGTCTTCTCCACCACCTTTCCGTCGTGTTCCACGCTGACAATATGTCCATCGATCCGAAGGAGAGTGCGGCAAGGCAGTCCGATGATTGAGTAGCGCCCCCACTTCTCGCCTCCCTGTACAGATTCAAAAAGGTACGAGTAAGGGGCGTCAGCGAGTTTCAGGTAGACGCTGAGCGGTGTGTCAAGGTCTGCGAGCGCCTCGCACATCAGTGGGATTCTGTTATGGCCTTGTGCAGCCAGCGATTCAAACGCTTCCGGAGTCATGCTTTTCTCCAACGGGTGTCGTGGGACAGGAGGGTCAATCGGTCTTTATTGCGCTTGCGTTAAATTGCGCCATTGTTTGATTGTCATCACTGCCACTCTTTATTGGGGAAAACCATGGTGCGAAAGATAATCTAAATTTAACCGGGTTGCGAGTGCATCTCCATCTAGAGCAGCTCCTTTAGCTCCAGGAAGGAGTCTATCACTGCATCGGGCTTCGCCAGCCGTATGTCTTTGCCGTGGTTATAGCCATAGCTCACGCAAATTACCTGAAATCCTGCTGCACGGGCTGCTTTCACGTCGCTCACCGAATCTCCGAGCATTAGCGCGTCCCCTGGACCGAGTTTAAAATAATCCGCAGCGTGCAGCAGCGGCAATGGGTCCGGCTTCTTGCGTGGAAGTGTATCGCCGCTTATCAGAATGCCGAATCGATCGCGCACGCCGAGCGCTTCGAGCAGAGGCTCGGTAAAACGGGCAGCTTTGTTGGTAACGCAACCCAGTGTGTAGCCAGAGGACGCCAGAAATGCCAGTCCCTCCTTCACCCCGGGGTAGAGGCGTGAATTTTCTCCGTTGCACTGTTGGTAGAGTTCGAGAAATATGGGATAGGCCAGCTCAAACTCCGAAGTTTCCGGCTCACCCTCCAACTGTCCCAGCAGAGCTCTTTTTACCAGTTTTTCGACACCGTTGCCGACCCAGTCCCTCACCCGGGACTCACCACAGGGATCACGGCCGATGCGCCGCATCATGTTATCCACACTGTAGGCAAGGTCGGGTACGCTGTCCACCAGGGTGCCATCCAGATCGATAAGAATTAGTTTTGGTTTTTTCATGGTTGACGGGATTTCAAACAGGCTTGGGCGTTTCATGCTCAGCCGATGGATCGGTCGCTCCGCTGGTTCTGGCCATAGGTTTCAGACCTTTGCCAGTTCAGCCCGCATCTGACCGATAATTGTGTCGTAACGATTTGCGTCCTGCGCACTGGCTTTACCGAAGATGCCCGATCCGGCAACGAAGGTATCAGCTCCGGCGGCAGCGATTTCGGCAATGTTATCCGCTTTTACGCCGCCATCAATTTCCAGCCGGATGTCGAGGCCGGAATCATCGATGATACGGCGGCATGCGCGCAGTTTGTCCAGCGCGGCCGGGATGAAACTCTGTCCCCCGAATCCGGGATTGACCGACATGATTAAAATCATATCGATCTTGTCCAGCACGTAGTCAAGATGGCTGAGCGGTGTTGCCGGATTGAAAACCAGGCCGGATTTACACCCCTGTTCACGGATCAGTTGCAGTGAACGGTCGATATGTTCACTCGCCTCCGGATGGAAAGTGATATAGGTTGCGCCTGCTTTGGCAAAATCGGGAATGATGCGGTCCACCGGCCTGACCATCATGTGAACATCGATCGGTGCGGTGACGCCATGCTTGCGCAGTGCCTCACAAACCAGCGGACCAATGGTGAGATTTGGGACATAGTGATTATCCATGACATCGAAATGGACGATGTCCGCACCGGATGCCAGTACTTTGTCCACTTCGTCTCCGAGCCGGGCGAAATCGGCTGAAAGAATTGAAGGTGCGATCTGATAATCTGCCATGATGATTTCTCCCGGGCGCTGTTGAGACAGCAGTAATGTTTAAGAATATTCTACTTTACCTTATTTGTCCTAATTTTTCATCTTTTAGATTACATTCTAACCATTTGAATTTAAATGATTAAGTGTAAATTTTAGTTTTGTCGCGAATTGTTCGAATATTCTCGATTTGGTTTACCAAACTGGATTCAAGAATATTCTTCTGGTTTGAATTCCGGCTGCTCCAGCTCAAAGCGCATAGGGAATCTCTGTTGATCATCTCTCTCATTTGTGTAAAGTCTGATATCGAACAAAGACTCAGTTGTTGTAATTTTGATTCCTGAAGAACGAGGAGACATGGGGGAGACGTGCGCCATGCAGGTTTGGTAATTGTACTGATGCTGCTGTGGGGATCACTCTCCGCTTCTGATCTGGTGCGAGAGCAGCGCATCGCGCTGGAGCTGGAAGAGACCATCCTGGTCGGGTATCCGCTCAGATTGAGTACGGGGGAGTTGGAGTTCTTCGCAATTCACACCGAGTCGGATTCGGAGCGTATATTTGGCGGAGCTGTTATTCTGCATGGCCGCGGGGCTAACCCGAATTGGCAGGATGTGGTGTTTCCATTACGTTCGCGACTTGCGGAGTCGGGGTGGGAAACACTCTCCATTCAGCTACCGATTGCCGCACCTGATGAGCCTGAAGCGAGTACTCAGGCGTTGGTTGCGGAAGCGTTTCCGCGAATTAAGGCAGCGATTGAATTTTTTCGTAAGCGGCAAATCGAAAATATTGTGCTCGTGGGACACAGCCTGGGCGCACGCATGGGTATTGAGTATCTGGCCAGCGAGCCAGGTCAGAATGTCCGTGCGCTGGTAGCGATTGGTCTCTCCGGCGATAACGAAAAACCTGTCGCCGGGACCCTGCTGGCACTGCAAAAGGTAAAATTGCCGATTCTTGATATCTATGGCAGTCAGGATATAGAGTCTGTCTTGTCGACTGTGACCGCGCGAGCAACTGAAGCACAGCGTGCGGACAACCGGGATTACCGGCAGCTGGAAGTGCCGGGCGCGGATCACTTGTTTAGCGGGCTGGCGGATGAATTGGTGCAGCGAGTGAGAGCCTGGCTGCGGAAAACGGTTGGTGATCAGAGAGCAGTGCCGACATCAGCGGCGAGGTCATAGCGAACGGTTGGCTGTTCAGGGCTGGTCCGGCTCTCTACCAGGGCTATACTACATAAAACAGTACCACTGGATGCCGATTACAAAAACCTTGAGTTGCGTCCATCTCAAGGATACTGTTTGCGGATGTCTGAGTTTTAAAGAACGAGAAATCTGAACCACTAAAAGATCATTAAAACAAAAGGAGGGAAGACACACCCGAACAAAGGGGGATGCTCATGCAGGCTTCCATGGATTGTTCAGACGTGCATCCCGTTTGATCAGTTTGCCACTGCAGGACCTGAGAACGCTGAAAAGATAACAGACAAACCAAAGGAAATCGTACCAATGAAAAAAATATTCGCATTTACCTCTGCCGTTGCGTTGTTAACTTCAATTTCTGCAACGGCATTTGCAGGCGCCACGCTGGAGGCGGTCAAGAAAAAAGGCTTCATCCAATGCGGTGTCAACACCGGTGTACCTGGTTTTGCCGGTACCGATGACAAGGGCACGTGGAGAGGTATTGATGTTGATGTCTGTCGTGCTGCAGCAGCTGCGGTTTTCGGCGATGCAAGTAAAGTACAGTACACACCGCTGACGGCCAAGGAGCGTTTTACCGCGCTGCAGTCGGGTGAGATCGACATCCTCTCCCGCAACACCACCTGGACGCTAACCCGTGATACCTCCCTGGGACTGAATTTTGCCGGTGTAAACTACTACGACGGTCAGGGATTCATGGTTAAAAAGAGTCTGGGAGTAAATAGTGCAAAGGAGCTGGACGGTGCATCATTCTGTATTCAGGCCGGTACCACCACCGAGTTGAATCTGACCGACTATTTCCGTTCCAACAATATGGCCTACACGCCGATCACGTTCGACACTTCACCTGAAACGGCAGCTGCTTTCGACGCCGGCCGCTGCGATGCACTCACTTCCGACCAGTCTCAACTGTATGCATTGCGTATTCAATTGAAAGATCCGGAAGGAGCCGTGGTTCTGCCCGAGATCATATCCAAGGAGCCACTGGGCCCTGTAGTGCGACAGGGTGACGACGAATGGTTCAATATCGTGCGCTGGTCCCTGTACGCCATGGTTAACGCCGAAGAGTTGGGCGTGACTTCGGAAAATGTGGATCAAATGGCCGCCAGCAGCAAGGACCCGAATATCCTCAGGCTCCTTGGCCAGGAGGGCATAAAAGGCAAGGGGATGGGGCTGGAAGACAACTGGGCTGTCAATATCATCAAACAGGTTGGCAACTATGGTGAAATATTCGAGCGCAACGTAGGTCAGGGCAGCCCTCTAAAAATTGCCCGCGGCATCAACCAGCTGTGGAACAAGGGGGGTATTCAGTACGCACCACCGATCCGCTAGCGGCTCCGGCACTCTGGCACAACAGTCATCATCATGCGCTGCTGCAGGGTTGGATGATACTCAAACCAGCCCTGCGGCCTGATGTATGACCCAGCAGGATACGGATCCAATATGGCGGTAAAACGACAGCCGAACGATGCTCCGGCCAAGGCGGCTTTTTGGAGGAGGCCGGTCTTCCGCTCGGCAGTTTTTCAGGTTCTGCTGGTGCTGGGTGTCGTCTATGTCGGTAACGCCCTGCTGAACAACACACTGTATAATCTTGAACAGCGGGGTATCAGCACCGGATTCGACTTCATGTCGAATGCAGCGGGATTCGGCATAGTACAGACGTTGATCGATTACCAGGAGACGGACACCTTCGGGCGTACCTTTCTGGTGGGATTGCTCAATACCATCCTGGTCTCAGTGCTGGGGATATTTTTTGCCACCATCATCGGTTTTATCATGGGGGTGGCGCGTCTCTCCAAGAACTGGCTCATTGCCAAGCTGGCGATGGTCTATATCGAAACCTTCCGCAACATTCCACTGCTTCTGCAGATTCTGTTCTGGTACTTCATCGTACTGAATAAGCTGCCGCTTCCAAGGCAGAGTATGGATCTGGGTGGAGTCATATTCCTCAACAAGCGGGGGCTCTCGCTTCCATCGCCGGTATTCGAACCGGGATTCTGGGTGGTGGGTGCAGCGATCCTGTTGGCTGTGGTCCTGGTGTTCTTGATTGTCCGGTGGGCACATATCCGACAGGAGCAGACTGGCCATCAGTTCCACACGGTCTATGCATCCCTGGCCATGCTTATTGGCCTGCCTCTGCTCGTGTTTTTTGCCGCGGGCTCCCCGGTGAGTTGGGAAATTCCTGCGCTCAAGGGTTTTAATTTCAAGGGTGGATTTGTAGTGATACCGGAGCTCGCTGCATTGCTGCTGGCACTGAGCATCTATACAGCAGCTTTTATCGCCGAAGCGGTCAGGTCGGGTATTCTTGCGGTAAGTCATGGTCAGACGGAAGCTGCCTATGCGCTTGGTCTGCGCCCGGGCATCACACTTCGGTTGGTCATCATTCCACAGGCGTTGAGGGTCATCATCCCTCAGCTGACCAGTCAATATCTGAACCTGACCAAAAACTCCTCGCTTGCCACGGCGGTTGGTTATCCTGATCTGGTTTCCGTATTTGCCGGAACGACGCTCAATCAGACTGGTCAGGCGATAGAGGTGATCGCCATGACGATGGCGGTCTATCTCAGCATCAGCCTGTCGATCTCCCTGTTCATGAACTGGTACAACAGGAAAAAACAGTTGGTGGAGCGATAAAGTGATAAATAAAAATGGTACCTTGCCCGATCTGCCACCGCCGAGCACAAATATCGGAGTGATCGGGTGGCTGCGTAACAATCTGTTTCCTTCACCGTTGAATACGCTGCTCACGTTTTTTGCGATCTACATCATCTACCTGGTGATCGTACCGACCGTGGATTGGGCTTTCCTTAACTCAAACTGGGTCGGTGAATCGCGTGATGCCTGCACCGGCGGCGGTGCCTGTTGGGTTTTCATCTCGGCGCGATTCGACCTGTTCATGTATGGATTCTATCCCGAGAGTGAATATTGGCGTATCAATCTCGCTTTCGCAATTCTGGTGCTGCTGCTTGTACTGCTCAATATCAGGCAGGTACCGCAGAGAGGCTGGCTGGCCGCGTTCACGCTGATCTGCTATCCGGTGATCACGTTCTATCTGTTTTCGGGCGGTGTATTTGGGCTGGATCCCGTGGACACAAGCAAGTGGGGCGGGCTCTCTTTGACTCTTATACTTTCCGGTGTGGGTATTGTGGCCTCCCTGCCGCTTGGCGTCATACTTGCGCTGGGGCGGAATTCGCAGATGCCGATCGTCAAGGCAGCCAGCATCGTGTTCATCGAATTCTGGCGGGGCGTTCCGCTGATTACGGTACTGTTCATGTCATCGGTTATGCTGCCGTTGTTTCTGCCGGAGGGAACCAGCTTCGACAAGCTGTTACGTGCAATGATCGGTATCGTACTGTTCGAATCGGCTTACATGGCTGAAGTGGTGCGCGGCGGGCTGGCCGCAATTCCGCGGGGGCAGTATGAAGCCGCAAAAGCGTTGGGATTGAACTACTGGAAGAGTATGGCGTTGATCATCCTGCCGCAGGCGCTGAAGCTGGTTATACCGGGTATAGTCAATACCTTTATCGCGCTGTTCAAGGACACCACGCTGGTGCTGATCATCGGTCTGTTCGATCTGTTGACCACAATAGAGGCCGGTTTCAAGGATTCGCACTGGCTTGGCTATGCGTTGGAGGGCTATGTTTTTGCCGCGCTGGTTTATTGGATATTCTGTTTCAGCATGTCCCGCTATAGCCAGCACCTGGAACGCAAACTGAGTACCGGGCATGCCCGATAATCGAGGCTGATATGACACCAACGGATAAATCAGGCAGTGGCACAGTTGAATCCGATGAAGCGATCATTGAAATAGCGGGCATGCACAAATGGTACGGCGAGTTTCATGTACTGAAGGATATTAACCTCAGGGTCTGCAAAGGGGAGCGCATTGTGGTGTGTGGGCCGTCCGGTTCGGGAAAATCCACAATGATCCGATGCATCAACCGGCTTGAAGAGCATCAGACAGGAAAGATTATCGTTGACGGGATTGAGCTGAACGACGATCTCAAGCGCATCGACCGGATCAGGCGTGAAGTAGGAATGGTTTTTCAGCATTTTAATCTGTTTCCTCATCTGACCGTGCTGGAAAACTGCTGCCTGGCACCGATATGGGTACGAAGGATGCCGCGTAAAAAAGCAGAAGAGATCGGCATGCAATATCTGGAGCGGGTAAAGATTCCGGAGCAGGCAAAAAAATATCCCGGACAGTTGTCGGGCGGCCAGCAGCAGCGTGTTGCGATCGCCCGCAGCCTCTGCATGAGCCCAAGCATCATGCTTTTTGATGAACCCACCTCGGCGCTGGATCCGGAGATGATCAAAGAGGTGCTGGAGACAATGATTGAATTGGCCGAAAGTGGAATGACCATGATTGTCGTTACACATGAAATGGGTTTTGCCAAGACAGTGGCCAACCGGGTCATATTCATGGACGAAGGCCAGATCATTGAAGAGAACGATCCTGAAACTTTTTTCAGCTCTCCTGAACATGATCGGACCAAGCTGTTTTTAAGTCAGATAATGTAACACCGGCTAAGCTAGTGTCCGTCCGGAAACGGCGGGCACTAGCTTGGCACATGGATGTGCCAGTATTTTCAAAGATGATAAGTCTTTGAAAATGAACAAACCGGGAAATCGCATTTTCCGGTTTCGTTCCAGAAACATGCCATGGATGGATGTTTCTGGATGCTAACTAAGCTATGCGCGATGCGCTGTGCTGAGAATCAAATTTGACAGCATCACAGCCGCGGAGAATTATGAGATTGTTGCTAGTGACCCAATTCTCCCAAAAGGCTATCGATTGTGCTCAATGCCTGGCCTGCATAACCACCTCCAAACAGATTCAGATGATTGAGAATGTGGTAGAGGTTGTACAGCTTTTTCCGGGTGGCATATCCTGAGTCAAGCGGCCAGGCGTCGTTGTATGCCTTATAAAATGAACTTCCAAATCCGCCGAACAGCTCCGTCATTGCAATCTCCGCTTCCCGATCGGCGAAATAGACCGCAGGGTCGAAGATAACCGGCTCACCTTCCGTGGTGTAACCTATATTACCGCCCCACAGATCGCCGTGAATCAACGAGGGTTGAGGATTGTGGTCGATAAGGGGCGGAAAAAGATCCAGCAGCTTCTCCCCTCTTTTTTGCAGGCGGCCCAGGTGACCCTGTGTTGCAGCAAGTTGAAGCTGGAATCCCAGCCGCTGCCGGCGCCAGAATTCAATCCAGTCAGCCGACCAGGAATTGGGTTGTGGGGTCGTGCCGATATTGTTATCTCTATCCCAGCCAAATCCCCTGCCCTGGTGCCGGTGCAAAGCCGCCAGCTGCTGGCCTGCCAGGGTACTGTTGGAAGCGCCGGCAAGCGCGATATATTCCAACACCAGATAGGCATGCCGATTTGCCACACCGAAACAGACCGGGCGGGGTGCCCGCACTGTCTGAGTGTCGGCGATCTGCTTAAGTCCGGCAGCTTCGCACTCGAACATTGCAAGCAGTCTGTCGGCATTGATTTTAACAAAGTATTCCCGTTTCCCATCGCCAAGATAGAAGCAGCTGTTGATACAACCACCGCCAATCGGCCGGGTATGGAGAGGCTGGAGCGGCTCTCCGGTGTACTCGCAGATCTGTTTGCAGATTTGGTTCCAGTCGATCATAAGGGGATGATATAGCGTTTCTCGGCGGACAGTTGCGGACGCGTGCTGCCATGGCCCGAAAAAGAGCAATGTGCAATTATCATTTGACATTTTTATTAAAAACAAAACCTTTTTTTAACTGTTATGCACAGATGTTTGCGCCTATGTTCGGTTCGGTCTGATACGGTAGCAATGGGTTCATTAGAAATTTAACATATATTCTAAATCATTGAAAAATAAGAGATCGAGTTAACTGATAAATTTTCTGTGTTTTCATGACATGGCACAGATTTCATAGGTTTAGCGGCGGATGATGTGCATAATCCACAGAGTTATCCACAGGCCCTGTGGAGAATCCAGTATCTTTCGATTTGACAGGGAGTTAGCCTGATTTATACATATTATGATTTAACGAACCGATGTAAGTCAGACGCTGACGATAAGAGATTGTGATGGCTATTCTCAGGGTCGCGGTGGCAGCACCGGTCTACTCGATTTTCGACTACCTCCCTCCCGTCGGATGCGATCTCAGTCAGTTGCATTGCGGGGTCAGGGTACGTGTGCCATTCGGGCGTGGTGAGCGTTGTGGCGTTTTACTGCAGGTGGCTTCTGAATCCCCATTGCAATCGAATCGCCTTAAACGGGTGCTTGAGATTCTTGATGATCAGGCGCTGTTCAGCGCTGAAGATATCGCACTGCTGCGCTGGGCGGCGGATTACTACCGTTATCCTCCCGGTGAAGTGTTCGCCAGCGCTCTGCCAGCCCGTTTACGCAAGGGCACCAAGGATAAGCGAGGTGCCTGTTCAGGGTGGCGCCTGACCCCGCCCGGTGGAGCAGTTGATCCCGATGAGTTGAACCGGGCGCCTCGTCAGGCAGAGCTGATGAAGTTATTGTCGCACTCGCCCGAAGGCATGACGCAGCAGGATATAGTGCTCAACTGCGGCTCTTGTACGTCGGTTTTGCGTAAGCTTGAGCAGCGTGGCTGGCTTGAGCAAATCGAGATCCGGGCCGGTAATGATGCTCATCCTGTTTCAATCACCGAAGCCGCTCCCGATTTGAATGAGGATCAACGGAAGGCGGTTGACAAGGTCGTCGCTGGTCTCGCCGGATTCGGCGTTTTTCTGCTCGATGGTGTGACCGGGAGCGGTAAGACCGAGGTTTACCTCGAATTGGTGAAAAAAGTGGGCGCCCAAGGTGGCCAGACTCTGGTGCTGGTGCCCGAGATCGGGCTGACGCCGCAACTACTGCAACGGTTCCGAAGGCGCCTGCAGCTTTCCATATCGGTACTGCACTCGAGTCTGGCGGAAGGTGAACGGGAGCAGGCCTGGCAACGGGCGCGACTGGGAGTTTCGCGGGTGGTGATTGGCACACGCTCTTCGGTGTTTGTTCCCATGCCGGATCTCAGACTGATTCTGGTTGATGAGGAGCACGATCTGTCGTTCAAGCAGCAGGATGGTTTTCGTTATTCCGCGAGAGATGTTGCGGTGTTTCGCGCTCTGCGATGTAAATGCCCGGTGGTTCTGGGTTCCGCCACGCCGTCGCTGGAAAGCCTGAAAAATGCGCTTGATGGAAGGTACCTTCACCTGCGGTTACCGGCACGGGCCGGAGGCGCCACACCACCGAAGATAGAGCTGCTGGATATCCGTTCCGCACAACTCGAGGCGGGCGTATCTCCAGTGCTGATGAGCTTGCTTGAAACCGAGTTGGGTGCCGGGAACCAGGTGTTGCTGTTTCTCAACCGGCGCGGCTATGCCCCGATTCTCACCTGCCATGATTGCGGCTGGCTTGCCCAGTGCGAACGCTGTGACGCGCGCATGACTGTCCACCTGTCTGATAACCAGTTAAGCTGCCATCACTGCGGGGCGCAATACCCCATGCGCCGATGTTGTCCGGAGTGCGGCGGTGAAGCATTGAGGACTCTGGGGCAGGGCACCGAACGCCTGGAGGAGATGCTTAAAATGCGCTATCCGCACGTTGGGATGGTACGCATAGATCGTGATGCCACGCGACATAAAGGGAGCTTGGAGCGGCTTCTTAAGGAGATTAAAGAGGGTAAACACGCCCTGCTTCTGGGTACCCAGATGCTGGCGAAAGGTCACCACTTTCCCCAGGTAACGCTGGTGGGCATTCTGGATCTGGATCAGGCACTGTTCGGCGCTGATTTCCGCGCGGCGGAACGCATGGCGCAATTGATTGTTCAGGTTGCCGGACGTGCCGGGCGTGCGGTCAAGCCGGGCCGGGTGCTTATTCAGACACGCCACCCGGATCACCCGCTGCTGCAGACGCTGCTCGGTTCCAGCTATGCTGATTTTGCCAGCGAATCTCTACGTGAACGCCGCCTGGCGCTGCTGCCACCATTCAGTTTTCAGGTGCTGCTAAGAGCAGAGGCGAACCAGAAAGAGGCAGCCCTGAAGTTCCTTGAAGAGTGTGTCGAACTGGGTGGCACAATGAATGCCGCGGGTGTGGAATCATGGGGACCCGTATCTGCTCCGATGGAGAAACGTGCCGGTCGCTACCGCTTTCAGCTGCTGCTGCAGTCGGACAAACGTTCTGTGCTTCAGGGATTTCTGGCAGAGTGGGTACCTCGGATAGCCATTCTGCGCTCTGCCAGGTGGGTCCGCTGGTCGGTTGATGTGGATCCCCAGGAGATTTTATGACCGGCAGGCGCCAACTTAAACAGTTGCTGACAGGTGCTAACAGAGCGCTTTTCCTGTTATCCTAAAAAGCTTTGATTTGCACTCTGAGCTTCGAGCCATACTGATGAAAAACCAAGTTGTTAAACTGCTGTCCCAGGCACTGGAACAGCTGGCCGCCGATGATGTTGTTCCGCGTGAGGGAGTACCGGCGCCGGTGGTTGAGAGGGCCAGAGAGACGCGCCACGGGGATTACGCCTGCAACATAGCAATGGTGCTGGCGAAGATTGCGCGGGCGCGCCCCAGGGAGCTGGCGGAGAAGCTGGTGGCGGCGCTTCCGCAAAATCAGCTGGTGGAAAAGGTGGAGGTGGCGGGCCCGGGGTTCATAAATTTTTATCTGCGCAGAGACGCCTACCACCAGCTGGTGCCCCAGGCGATTGAGCAGGGGTACGAATTTGGCCGCAGTGGTATCGGGCAGGGCAGGCGCATCCAGGTCGAGTTCGTATCCGCGAATCCGACTGGTCCTCTGCATGTGGGGCATGGACGCGGAGCGGCATACGGCGCGGTTGTGGCCGATCTGTTGGAGGCTGTGGGATTCAGTGTCCACCGGGAGTACTACGTCAACGATGCCGGCCGGCAGATGGATATCCTCGCTGCCAGTGTTTGGCTGCGCTATCTGGAGCTTTGTGATCAGGAGATCGTTTTCCCTTCGAATGGTTATAAAGGGGATTATATCTGGGACATTGCCGCCACACTGCACCGGGAACATGGCGAAGCCTACCTGCATCCGGCTGCTGAACTGTTTCAGGATATCCCCGTGGATGAACCGGCCGGGGGTGATAAAGAGCGACATATCGATGCATTGATTGCACGCAGCAAGCTGCTGCTGGGAGACAACCGTTACCGTTATGTGTTCGAGTTGGCCTTGAACGTCATTCTGGACGATATTCGGGATGATCTTGAGCTGTTCGGCGTCAACTACGAAGAGTGGTACTCGGAACGGTCGCTTACCGAATCTGGCGCGGTCAACAAGGCAATAGAGAGACTTCGCAATCTGGACCATGTTTACCAAAAGTCAGGTGCACTCTGGTTCCGCTCGACAGCATTCGGTGACGAGAAAGACCGTGTTGTGGTGCGGGAGAACGGGCAGCATACCTATTTCGCTGCGGATATCGCCTACCATATGGACAAGCTTGAGCGTGGATTTGAGCGGGTTATCGATGTGTGGGGCGCGGATCACCATGGTTATGTACCTCGGGTAAAGGCGGCATTGCAGGCGATGGGCGACGATCCAACCAGACTCGATGTCCTGCTGGTTCAGTTCGCCAACCTCTACCGCGGCGGGGAGAAAGTCCAGATGTCAACCCGCTCCGGATCCTTTGTCACGCTGCGCGAACTGCGCAAAGAGGTTGGGCGCGATGCTGCACGATTTTTCTACGTTATGCGAAAATGCGAGCAGCATCTCGATTTCGACCTTGATCTGGCAAAATCCAGCTCCAGCGACAACCCGGTCTACTATGTGCAGTATGCCCACGCGCGTATCTGCAGTGTGCTTCGGCAGGCGTCCGAGAAGGGCATTGGAATGGAGCCGAGTGCAGGTGTGGAAAATCTGGACCGCCTTACCGAGGAGCACGAACAGGCGCTGTTCACCGCACTCTCCCGATATGGGGAGTTGGTTGAGTCATCTGCTATCAACAAGGAGCCGCATCAGCTCTGCCAGTACCTGCGCGAACTGGCTAATGATTTTCATACGTACTACAACGCTCATCAGTTTCTGGTCGAGGATGAGAATTTACGCGACGCGCGCATCAAGCTGGTGCTGGCTGTGAAGCAGGTGCTGCGCAACGGACTCAACCTGCTGGGTGTTTCGGCTCCGGAAAGTATGTAGATGTCGCGTGACTATAAAAGCCGGGCCAACACCCAGCAAAAAAGGAGGGGGCCGTTTCCGGGATGGGCGTGGTTTATTCTTGGCATACTGGTGGGACTGTTTTTCAGCGGACTCGCCTGGCTGAAGCTGTTGCCGGCGGAGGTAAAATCCTCCACCGGCGCTGTCACCAGATCGGCGCCGAAGGCGGAGCCCCCTCCGCCACACGAGGAGCATAATCCAAAACCCCGTTTTGACTTTTTTACCATCCTGCCGGAGATGGAGGTGGTGGTGCCTGAGCCGGAGGTGGTGCCCAGGGGGGCGGCCAGACAGAAGTCGGCCGAGGAGACGGTTGCAGAGGCGGACAAGTACATGCTGCAGATGGGTTCGTTCAGGCAGTATGCTGATGCGGACAGGTTGAAAGCAAGTCTCGCATTGGTGGGGATCCAGGCTGAAATCCAGAAGGTTAAAATCGATAATGGTGAAATATTTCACCGGGTGAGAGCCGGTCCTTACAGTCCGGATAAAGTTAAACTGCTAAGTGCGAAGCTGAAAGAGAATCGGATCAACAGCCTGATGATAAAGCTGAAATAAATTCAGCTGTCACTTCTGTTTCACGCAAACCCCCTACTATTGGAGTGTGCCTGTTTCATGGGGATCCGGCACCGCATTACCGGTCCATTCATACAGCTCTGTGGCTGCGGTATCACATTTACAGCAGCTGCTGCCGCACGCTGAGTTGAGCTGCTGCCGACGTATGCGCCCTTTGCGTAGAAGTGTCTCCAGCATACCCCTGACAGCATCAGGCGCCGTGTCGAAGTGCAGCGCAATATCGGCCAGGGTGGCCTGCCCTCGCTGCTGTAGATAGCGTTTGATCTCAGCTAAGATCACGCGTTCGCCCTCCCGGATACAATCTGTAGTTCAGACTCCTTCTGGCCCCATTTTTTCAGGCCGATGACGGTCAGGGTCATAACCAGAAGCAGTCCGATAATCCAGGCTGAGGAGCTGGCCGGGTGCTGGGTGAATCTGGCGGCCTGGTAGAATATCGTGGAAGTGGTGAATGCCACACCGGTGGTCCAGGCAGCCACGAACATCGCCCAGGCGCCTCCGGTCTCGCGGGTGATCGCGCCCATGGTTGCGACGCATGGGAAGTAGAGCAGAATAAAAAGCAGATAAGCGAATGCCCCCGCCTGCTTGTCAAAGCGCGAAGCCATGGCGCCAAAGATTCCGCTGTTGACCTCCTGCGCCTGCGCAGCCGCTTCAGAGGAGCTGATATCGCCGACATCCATGCTCAAGGGATCCAGCACTCTGTCCCTGATGGCCGCCAGGTTTTCCGGAATAGTGGCGGCGGCGGCCTGGAGGGCAGACCAAAGCTGAAACGCCTCCTGGCTCTCATCTGTACCCGGCTCCTGATTCGACAGCTGGGTGTAGAGTGAATCCAGCGTGCCGACCACCGCCTCTTTTGCCAGGACTCCGGTGAATATGCCCACGGTAGCCGGCCAGTTGCTCTCTTCTATGCCAAGGGGCGAGAACAGCGGTGTGATGCTCTGTCCCACCGCCGCAAGTATGGATCTCTCCCGCGAACCGTTTGCGAACGAACCGTCAGTACCGATAGAGTTTAGAAGATTCAGTGCCAGCACCATAGTCACGATCACTTTCCCGGCGTCGCGGATAAAAATCTTTACCCGATCCCAGGTGCGCAGAGTCACACCTTTAACAGTGGGGATGTGGTACGGAGGCAGCTCCATCATGAATCCCGCACTCTCTCCGGAGAGCAGGGTGCGGCGCATGACCATGCCGGTGAGCACCGCAATGCAAATGCCGATGAGGTAAAGCAGGAATACCAGGTTCTGGCCGTTGCTGGGAAAGAAGGCCGCCACAAACAGCGCGTAAACCGGCAGGCGCGCACCGCATGACATGAAAGGATTCATCAGGATGGTCAGTTTCCGCTCACGCTGATTTTCCAGCGTTCGGGTTGCCATGACTGCCGGCACGTTGCAGCCGAACCCCACGATCATTGGTACGAAAGCTTTACCCGGCAGACCGATGGTGCGCATAGCCCGATCCATGACGAACGCAGCCCGTGCCATATAACCGGTATCCTCCAGTATCGAGAGAAACAGGTAGAGGCAGGCAATAATGGGAATGAAAGTGGAAACCACTTGTATACCTGCCCCCACTCCCTGTGCCAGGATGAGCCGGCTCCAGTCAGGCAATCCCGCCTGCGTCATCCAACCACCCAGTCCGTCCACCAGAATGGCGCCCACCGTCATGTCGAAGAAATCTATGAAGGCGCCACCGATATTAATGGTGAACATAAACATCAGATACATGACGAGCAGAAAAATCGGTATACCGGCAACACGGCTCAATACAATCTGGTCGATACGATCGGATAGCGTGCGCCCCAGTTTGCCCGCCTCATTGACGCATCGCTGTGCCAGTGCATGGGCGTGGCTGTAACGGGCATCGGCTATGTAAATATCGGCCTCTTCACCGGCCCGTGTTTCTATGATCTGTTTCCATCTCTCAACCAGTGGACCTATGTTCTTACCCGCCAGCTCAAACGCATGGCCATCCCCTTCCAGCAGTTTCAGCGAAAGCCACCTCAGGTTGGCCCGGTCCGACACGCCTCCCAGCTCCATCGTCAGTTCATTGATCGCCTGCTCAACGGTATCCTCATGGGTGACTTGGAAACTGTTGCTTTTCAGTTCCGAGAGCAGTAGCTGGATCTGCTGTTTTAGCCGATCCATCCCCTCTCCGGTGACGGCGACAACAGGAACAACGGGGCAGCCAAGCTGCTCGGACAGGATTTCTGTGTCCACCTCCATGCCCCGCTTGCGGGCTACATCCATCATGTTCAGTGCTACCAGGATTGGAACACCCATTTCGCGCAACTGAACGCTGAAATAGAGATTTCGCTCAAGATTGGATGCATCGATAACATTGACTATCAGATCGGCGTCGCGCGAGAGCAGATAGTCGCGGGTGATCTTCTCGTCCAGCGACGATGCATCAAGCGAGTAGATGCCGGGAAGATCGATGACTCTGACTTCGCCGTCATTTAACCTGAAACGGCCCTCTTTGCGGTCCACTGTGACTCCAGGCCAGTTGCCGGTCTTCTGGCGGATGCCGGTGAGTGCGTTGAAGAGAGCGGATTTGCCGCAGTTGGGGTTACCACCCAGTGCAATGGTGGGCACGATCTGCTCCGATGGCCGGACTATTCAGCCTGATGATGGGTTATTGCGGTGTATCGTTTGAATTCAATGGTTGGGTAAACAGTTTGCTGGCAACGGTTCCGCCCAGCGCCACCCTGTTCCCGTCACAGGCAACCACGACACCCTTGTCGCGCTGCTGTGTGACCTTGATCCTGGAGCCTACGCGGATACCAAGGCCGAGCAATCGCCTCGCCGTCTGCCGGTCAACTCTGATTTCGGATATCAGCGCCAGCTTGTCGACTGCGAGTTGATTGAGAGCCGTGGATGGTTGGATGCCGGTATCCATAAAATTAATAACAATAAGAATTATTCCTATTTAGATATTAACACCAGCTTATATCTGGATCAACAGGCCCTAGATTTTTTTCAGAAGATCCACGCGCATCGGTTTCAGGAATTCCGCACCTTCCGGTGTCGCGCAGCGTTGGAACGCCGCCTGGATGCGCCGGTGGAGTTCAGTGTCTATCCTGTGGTCGGTGTGTGTCACTTTCAGTGTCTGGTTCTCGAAGTCGGAAAAATCCCTGAAATGTGCCGGTGCATCGAAAAATATCTGCCTGACTGCCTCAAAACTGCCATTGGCCACGGCCCTCAGCACCGCATTGAAAGCTGCCTCGCGTACCGCTTTTTCGTCGTGAAACAGCTTCATGATCTCATTGAAGTCACCCCTGTAAACCGGTTCAGAGAGATACGCGAGGCCGCCGGGTTTCAGTACGCGGTGTATCTCTGCCAGCGCCCTGTCCATCAGCTCTGTCGGAACGTGGTGCAGGGATTTGAGCATGATCACCAGGTCGATGCTATCCGCAGGCAGGTCGATCGCCTGCGCGCCGCCGAGCACGAACTCAACATTGTCCAGGTCATCGATCTGCAGATTTTTTCGGTGCTGTATTTGATCCACTTCAGTCGCGATGATGTACCCGGCCCTTAATTCCCGGGCCAGCTGGCGTGTCATCCGGGCCGCGCCACAACCGAGTTCCAGCACCCTGGCGCCCTCCAGTGGGAGGTTTTGTCGCATAACATCCAATTCGGTGGCTGTGCGATAGCTCTTTACATCGTCGATTTTCATAGGTTTTTTCCGGCTTTGAGGGAGATACGTTAGTATTCCAGATTATCGCCGCATACTTGCATAAGACAAGACACAGCTCGAGGGGGATGGATTGCGCCGAAAACTAAGTGTCCGGATTGGTGAACTGTTGGATCGGCACCGGCTTCGGCTTGCTCACCCCAATGCCTTGTTGCAGCTGGCACTGCTCGGACTATTGACCGGGCTGCTTGCAGGAGCGGTTATTCTGCTGTTTCGACTGGCTGTGGAAGGGGCTCAGAGTGCATTTCTTCCCGATGGTTTGCCGGAAAATTACGAAATGCTTCCGGTCTGGTTCAGAGTACTGTTGCCGATTCTGGGTGGAGTGGCTATCGGTCTGATCTTCCTCAGGTTCTCCGGTGGATTGTATCTGTTGGGCGTAGCCCGGGTGATGGAGCGCATGTCCTATCATCAGGGTTATCTTACCCTGCGTGGCTTTCTCCTGCAGTTTGTGGGCGCCGCCATGGCTATCATCAGTGGTCATTCCGTGGGCCGTGAAGGTCCCCATGTCTATCTGGGAGCGGCTTCCGGCAGCCTGTTGGGACAATATCTGCGATTACCGAATAACTGTATCCGGACTTTGGTGGGTTGTGGTGCGGCTGCCGCTATCTCAGCGTCGTTCAATACACCGCTGGCAGGAGTGATATTCGCGCTTGAACTGGTCATGATGGAGTATACCCTGGCCAGTTTCATTCCGGTCATGCTCGCAGCAGCAAGTGCCAATGCGGTTTCAGTAATGGTGTTAGGCAGTGAGCCGGCCTTTCAGATACCAGAGCTTCACTTGGGAACGCTCAAGGAGATGCCGTTGGTAGTGCTTCTGGGGGTGGTGGCGGGAAGCCTCTCCGCGCTTTTTGTTCATCTTCTGCAAAGTCTGTCACAGCTGGTGCAAAAATGGCCCTTCTGGTTAAGAACCAGCTGTGCAGGAGTTGCAGTGGGCGCGTTGGCGACCCTCATGCCTCAGGTTATGGGAATAGGCTATGACACAGTCAACAGCGCACTGTTGGGAGAGATAGGTTATTCCGTGCTCGCGTTGTTGCTGCTGTTCAAAATGTTGGCCACGACCGCCTCTGTGGGTATGGGCATTCCCGGCGGCATGATTGGCCCCGCTCTGTTCATGGGTTCGATTCTGGGCAGCCTGTTTGCTCAGATCGCGAATATGCTATTGCCCGACGCCGGCTTCGATGTGGGATTCTACGCGGTGCTAGGAATGGGCGCCATGATGGGGGCCAGTATTCAGGCACCTCTGGCGGCGCTGACCGCAATGATTGAGTTGACATTCTCTCCTCAGATAGTTATGCCGGGCATGCTGGCGGTGGTGATCGCCGGATTGACTGCCAGCGAGTTGTTTGGAAAGGAGTCGATTTTCAGCGCGGTCCTGAAAGCCGCAGGCATGGACTATAATGCCGATCCGGTGACTCAGGCATTGCGCCGCATTGGCGTTGCCAGTGTCATGCAGCGAAACTATGCCAGAACCGGAGCGCAGCTCTCCAGGGAGGATGCCAGGGATTTGCTGGAGAAAGAGCCGGTCTGGCTTCTGGTGTACCGGGAGCATGAGCCGATTGCGCTGATGCAGGCTGTCGATCTGGTGCGCTATCTGCAAGACGCGGATAGTGAACTGACGGAGGATATGCGCATAGATCTGATGGTTATCCCGGGACAGCGTTTCGAGGTGGCCGGTGTGAATCTGCAGGCAAACCTGCAGGAGGCACTGGAAATACTCAATAGAAAAGGGGTGGATGCGCTCTACGTGGAGCGGATGACCGTACCCGGGATCAACCGAATATACGGTGTGCTCACCCGTCATTCAGTGGAAAACTCCTACCGCTATCAGGAAGACAGAGTTCCCGGATTGATGCCATAAGTGATTGCGTTTGATGTGGCTCAATTATCGTAAATTTACAGGGGAAAAATGATGCAGTTGCTCTGCGCTAAGCGTAATATCTTAATTTCAACCAATAATTATATTAATTTCCCGGTATTATGGCTCCGGGATTGGTTTTCACTCTACAGGAAAAGCAGAAATGACAGAAGAAGAAAACCCTGACGAAATGGATTCCATGATTAACTCTCCGGCCGGGGCGGTACCATCAATGAACGCGAGTGGTGATATAGAGAATCTTCTCGAAGAGAACAGGCGACTGCAGGCTGCACTGAATAAAAGAAAACGGAGTGAAAAGAAGGCCATGCGGCGCTTTCGCAGAGAAGAGGAGCTTAAGCCCTATCAGGCGGAATTGATCAGGCTGCAACAGTATCTGGAAGCCAGCCGTACGCGGATGATTATCCTGTTCGAGGGGCGGGATGCTGCCGGAAAAGGAGGGACCATTCGCCGCGTCACACGCTATATGAACGAAAAGCACTATCGTGTGGTGGCCCTCGGCAAGCCCACAGATCATGAAAAGAGTCAGTGGTTTTTTCAAAAGTATGTACGCCAGTTTCCCCGTGGGGGCGAGATCGTGCTGTTTGACCGCAGTTGGTACAACCGGGCGATGGTGGAGCCCGTATTCGGATTCTGTACCGATATGGAGTATCAGAATTTCATGCGTGGCGTGGGCGGCTTTGAAAAGGATCTGGTGCGTCAGGGAACCATTCTCATCAAGCTCTATTTCAGCGTGACCAAGGAAGAGCAGGCACGACGCTTCGAGCGTCGCAAGACCGATCCCCTGCGCCAGTGGAAACTGAGCGAGGTGGATGTGCAGGCGCAGGAGCGCTGGGAGGACTTCACCAATGTGAAGCATGAGATGCTGAAGCAGACTCATACAACACACGCCCCCTGGACCATCATCCGATCCAATGACAAACATCAGGCGCGGCTGAACGCGATGCGGGTGATTCTCAACTCCGTGCGTTATTCGCGGCTCGATCCGGATCTGGATTTCGTACCTGACCCGAGAATTGTGGTGTCCGGCTCCAGGGAGCTTGAGATGATGGAAGCTCAACGGCTGGGCAGCGGGAAGTTCCAGGCCTGACAAAGTAGATTGTCGGCCGCTGACCTTCGAGACAGCCAGGTTCTGATTCTCATCGGAACCTGGCTTTTCTATTTCCTGATACATTCGTCTCTTGCTTCTTTACGGATCAAGCGCCTGGTGGCCGGTCGATGGCCGGGGCTGATGCCGGCTTACCGGTTATTTTTCAATCTGGTTGCGCTGCTGCTGCTGTTGCCGCCTCTTTATCTCACCTATCAGCTGGACGGCCCCTGGCTATGGCGCTGGAGTGGTCCGGCGGCTTGGTTTGCCAATGGTTTGGCACTGCTGGCAATCGCGCTTTTTTACTGGACGCTCAGATACTACGACAGTGGAGAATTTATTGGCCTCAAGCAGTGGCGTGAGCAGATTGGATCCGTGCAGGATCATGAGCGTTTTCATCTCTCCCCATTACACCGTTTTGTCAGGCATCCCTGGTATTTTCTGGGTCTGGTGCTGATCTGGAGCCGTGATATGAACTTACCCTTTCTGCTCACAGCCATTGTTATTACACTCTATTTCTGGCTGGGCTCCAAATTGGAGGAGAAGAAGCTCCTTCTTTACCACGGCAGCGTCTATCAACGTTATCGGGAGCAGGTGCCGGGATTGCTGCCGCTGCCCTGGCGTTATCTTTCAAGAGCGGTTGCGGAGGAGATGGAACGAGATGCCAACAAAGGATGAAGTGCTGACAATAGATGAGCTGATGCGGCAGTGCGGCGTCCAGTTCGGCACAAGCGGGGCGAGAGGGCTGGCGGAAGCCATGACCGACCGTGTCTGTTACGCCTATACAAGCGGTTTTCTTGGATATCTTGAGAGCGAGAACGATTTCAAACCGGGCACCGAAGTAGCGATTGGCGGAGACCTGCGTGCGAGCACACCAAGGATCATGGCTGCCGCTGCCTGTGCGGTGAAGGATCTTGGCGGAGTGGCGGTTAATCTGGGCCATCTTCCCACGCCAGCACTCGCACTTTATGCAATGCAGCGGAAAATTCCCGGAGTGATGGTGACGGGCAGTCATATTCCAGACGACCGCAATGGAATTAAATTCTATAAAGCCGATGGGGAGATCCTGAAACCGGATGAGACGGGAATACGCCGGCAGCAGGTTTTTGTTCAAGGAGGGGTATTCGGTACGGGAGGAATGTTCCTGACTCCCACCGCGTTGCCTGTTGAAACCACGGATGCTTATCAGGGTTATCGTCAAAGATATCTCGATTTTTTTCCGCAGAATGCCCTGCTTGGGCGGCGCATCGGTCTCTACCAGCACTCCTCGGTTGCACGTGGGCTGCTATGCGAAATTCTTGAGGGGCTCGGGGCTGAAGTGGTTCGGCTTGGCTGGTCCGACAGCTTTGTACCGGTCGATACCGAGGCGATCCGCGCGGAGGACATGGCGCTTGCACGCCAATGGTCGCAGCACCATTCGCTGGAGGCATTGGTATCGACCGACGGCGATGGCGATCGCCCTTTGATCGGCGATGCGCATGGTGAATGGCTGCGCGGCGACGTTGTCGGTGTGCTCTGCGCGCATTACCTTGGAATCCAGTGCCTTGTCACACCGGTGAGCAGCAACAGCCTGGTTGAGCAGTGTGGATGGTTTGAGCAGATTGGGCGTACCCGAATAGGCTCCCCCTATGTGATAGAAGCAATGAATGAAGCTCTGTCGGCAGGACGGACCGGTGTTGCGGGTTATGAGGCAAACGGAGGGTTTCTGCTTGCGGATGAAGTAAACAAAGAGGGTGCCCGGTTGTCCCCGCTTCCCACCAGAGACGCGGTGATCGTCATACTCTCCGTGTTGATGCTGGCGCAACAGATGCGATGCTCGCTTTCAGCGCTTATCTCAAGGCTGCCGCACCGCTACACTTTCAGTAACCGGCTCAAGGCATTTCCCACCGAATTGAGCAGGGCGCATATCGCATCGATGAGTAGTGGAGAGCCGGATGAGCAGCGGTCTGCGGTGGAAGCAGTTTTTGCTGCTGATTTTGGCAACGTGAAGAGAATAGATCTCACCGACGGATTGCGTGTTACATTCGAATCGGGTGAGGTGGTTCACCTGCGTCCTTCCGGTAATGCACCGGAGCTGCGCTGCTACACTGAGGCCGACTCGCCCGATCGCGCGGCAGGGATGAATCGGCGTTGCCTCGAGATTATGGAGAGTTGGCGCAGATAAACGGTTGTCAAGAACCATGCTTGGCTGCCGACGATACTATCCAGGTGTTCTTCCGTAGTGTTCGGGGGACGCCATTACTTATTCCGGAATCAGGGGGACATGGAAAACCATGAAGGATTATTCAGAAAAACGGGATTTTCCGCGCATGTGCATAGATTGCACGGCACGCTACCGGGCAGAGGGCGGTGACAATGCGGGAACAGCGCTGGCCAAGGAGTTAAGTGGTGGCGGGTTGTTGCTGCGGATCGAACATGAACTGCCGCCGGGAAGCAGACTCAATGTGGAGATAAGGCCGGGAACTGAGATCACTCCGCCGCTTTATCTGATAGCTGAGGTGGTTCGTTGTAATGCCGGCAATGATGAGTTCGAGATTGCCTGCACTATTGTCAGAATGCTGTCGGAAGATGAGCTGCCGTTGGATTTCCCCTGATTTTTCGCTGATGTTTTCAGCCCGGACAGAGCTATATTGGGCGCCAACTGGTAGTCCGGAATGAAGGTTCAGGCTTGGGAGTAATCACATAGGAACCGCTTCATCTTGGCATCACTTGGGTGCAATGCTGTAATATCCCCGCTTCACCGTGCGTAATCAGATATCTTCTTTTGCCAATCGTTGTTTTACCCCAGTTGATCCACCATGAGCAGCCAGCAACCCCTTCGCATCCGCGAGATACCCTATAACTACACCTCGTTCTCAGACCGTGAGATTGTGATCCGGTTTCTCGGGGAAGAGATGTGGCATCTGATTACCGAACTGCGCAGCAGCCGGCGTACCGGACGATCGGCTCGCATGTTGTTTGAGGTGCTGGGAGATATGTGGGTGGTCGTGCGCAATCCGTACCTGCAGGAGGACCTGCAGGCGGACGAAGGGCGCCGCAATGCACTGGTCGGCGCTCTGAAGCACCGCCTCGACCAATTTGAAGGGCGGGCGAACGGCAATCACAAGGCTCTGCAGTTGCTGCAGGCTGCGCGCAAATCCGTGGAGTCCTTCTCCGCCTGTTTCGAGAGCAATAACCAGCTGCGGCTGAAAGTGCGCAAGGCGCTTGCACCGCTTACCCGTCGTGACAATGTCGATTTTGGAGGTCTCGCCAGGGTGTCCCACTCCACCGATGCCACCGACTGGCGGGTGGAGATGCCTTTTGTAGTGATCAGCCCGGACAGCGAGGAGGAGGTTGCCTTCATCGTCAAAGCCTGTATTGATTGCGGCCTCTCGCTCATTCCCAGAGGAGGTGGAACCGGTTACACAGGGTCGGCGGTACCGCTGGATACCCGCTGCGCTGTGATCAATACAGAAAAGCTTGAACAGCTGGGAGGGGTTGAGTACCTGGAGCTGCCGGGAGTGGCAGGCAAGGTACCTACCGTCCGCGCCGGTGCCGGCGTGGTGACACGCCGGGTATCCGATCTGGCTGCCGATCATGGACTGGTATTTGCCGTGGATCCCACCTCGCAGGATGCATCAACAATTGGCGGCAATATCGCCATGAATGCCGGCGGTAAAAAAGCGGTACTCTGGGGCACCACGCTGGATAACCTGGCATCCTGGCGTATGGTGACCGCGGACGGCCGCTGGCTCGAGGTTGAACGCCTGAATCACAACATGGGCAAGATTCATGATCAGCAGGAAGTGAAATTCCGCGTATCCCGGTACCAGGCTGACGGGAGCCGGAGCATCGGTGAACCCGAAATTCTCAGTATGCCCGGTGCTAGCTTCCGTAAAGCGGGACTGGGTAAAGATGTAACCGACAAGTTTCTGTCCGGTCTGCCCGGGGTTCAGAAAGAGGGGTGCGACGGATTGATTACCTCCGCCCGCTTTGTTCTTCATCGCATGCCGGAGCACGTGCGCACGGTCTGCATGGAGTTCTTTGGCACCGATCTGTCTGAATCAGTACCGGCCATCGTTGAAATCAAGGCGCATATAGAGCGGTGCGAAGGCGTACAGCTGGCGGGCCTGGAACATCTGGATGAACGCTACGTAAAAGCGGTCAAATACGCGACCAAAGCACCGCGCAGCTCGCGTCCCAAGATGGTGCTGATCGCCGACCTGGTCTCTGACGATCAGGATCTGGTGGCGCGAACTGCATCACGGGTGGTGCAGCTGGCCAACGCGCGCGGGGCCGAGGGCTTCATCGCGGTCAGCCCTGAGGCGCGGCGCAGTTTCTGGCTGGACCGGGCGCGCACCGCCGCTATCTCTGCGCACACCAACGCATTCAAGATCAATGAAGATGTGGTGATTCCGTTGGAGCGCCTGGCAGATTATAGCCGCGGTATCGAGCGCATCAATATCGAACAGTCCATCAGTAACAAGCTGCAGATCATGCGGGCGGTGCTGGAATATCTCAGCGGTGGCATGCCGGAGGGGCGCCTCGGTGAGGATTACGAGGCTTCCAGCGAAAACGATGCTATCCAGGCCTCCAAGCGGGAGGCGGCGCGTGAGCTGGTCTCCGCAGCAATTGAGCGCTGGCAGGAGATTCAATTGTGCCTTGATGCTCCGGTCAGAAATCACCTGGAGTTGCTGCGCGACAAGGAGCAGCCGCTGGCGAGGGATAGTGACACGCTGATGGATATGATGCTGCGGCGTGATCTGATCCACAGTTACCGGAAAGAGGTAGCGGCTCCATTGGGTGAGATTCTCAACGGCCAGGAGATGCGGACCGTGCGGGAAAAACTGGAGCGGATACACCGGGATATTCGGGATTCGCGGCTGTTTGTGGCGCTGCACATGCACGCCGGCGACGGTAATGTGCACACCAACATCCCGGTTCATTCGCACAACTATCTGATGCTGCAGGAGGCGGATCGGGTAGTCGACCGGGTGATGCAGCTTGCGATCTCTCTGGATGGTGTTATATCCGGCGAACATGGGATCGGGATGACCAAGGTGAGGTACCTGGACCAGAATAAGTTGCAGCAGTTCGTCGAATACAAACGCAGAATGGACCCTGACGCCCGTTTCAATCCCGGAAAACTGATGCCAGGTTCGGGACTGGAAGGTGCCTATACACCGTCGCTGCGGTTGGTGCAGCAGGAGGCGATCATCCTGGAAGAGAGCGAGCTTGGTGAACTCAACGACGATGTGAAACACTGTCTGCGCTGTGGCAAATGCAAGCCGGTGTGCCAGACGCATATTCCCCGGGCCAATCTGCTCTACTCTCCGCGCAATAAAATTCTTGCTACCGGCCTGATGGTCGAGGCGTTTCTATATGAGGAGCAGACCCGGCGCGGGCTCTCATTGCGCCATTTCGAGGAGATGAACGATGTGGCGGATCACTGCACCATCTGCCACAAATGCCAGAATCCCTGTCCGGTGGATATAGATTTTGGCGATGTCACGGTACGCATGCGCAAGATATTGGCCGACCGGGGGAAGAAAAGAAAGAATCCGGGCAGTTGGGCTGCAATGGCTTTCCTGAACGCAGGCGACCCGCGCAGCATTCGGATGCTGCGTAAGGGACTTCTGGAGTGGGGATTCAAGGGTTTGACCCTGGGGCATCTGCTGTTCAAACGCCTGGGCCTGTTGGGCGATTGCGAACGGCTCCCAGCCGCCACCACTGGGGAGATTGATCCGAAGGGGCAGCTGGTCGAGTTGGTACGGCGCCCAATACGGGTTGAGTTGCCGAAAAAGACAATGCGCGCCATGCTGGGTCTGGAGGATAAAAGTTTTGTCCCGATTTTACGCGATCCGGCCAAGATCGATGAGGAGTCGGAGGCGGTTTTCTACTTTCCGGGTTGCGGTTCGGAAAGACTCTTCAGTGATGTCGGACTGGCTACTATCGCCATGGTCTGTGAGTTGGGGGATCAACTGGTGCTGCCGCCAGGGTATCTCTGCTGTGGCTATCCCCAGACCGCAGCGGGGCAGGACCGGAAAGGGCGCCAGATCACGACCGAGAACCGGGTGCTGTTCCACCGGGTCGCCAATACCCTCAACTATATGGATATTAAAACAGTGATCGTCTCCTGTGGCACCTGCATGGATCAGTTGCTGAAGTATGAGTTCCGGCAGATTTTCCCGGGCTGCCGGCTGCTGGATATACACGAGTATCTGATGGAGAAAGAGGTTGTGTTGCAACGAAATTCCAAGCCTGGTTATCTCTACCATGATCCCTGTCACTCACCGATTAAACATTACAATCCACTGGAAGTGACCACGAAGCTGATGGGGAGCCAGGTCAGGCTGTCAGATCGTTGCTGCGGCGAGGCGGGCACGCTAGGTGTGGCGCGCCCGGATATCGCCAATCAACTCAGGTTCCGCAAACAACAGGAGCTGCAGGCAGGCATATGTGCATTGACCGGCGCGGAACGGGTAACAGGGGACGAGGTCAGACTGTTAACCAGCTGCCCGGCATGTCAGCAAGGCCTGAACCGTTACCAGGACGATACCGGACTGAAAGTCAGCTACATGGTGGAGGAGCTTGCGCGTGACAGATTGGGTCCGGCGTGGCAGCAGCAGATTGTCGAAAAGCTGCTTAACGGAGGGATCGAGCGGGTACTGCTGTAGCTGATGCAGGCTGGATGGTGAACCGCGCCTCAGCGGGTTATTGTTCAGTTTTCAACCTGGATTAATCGCTGATACGCGTTGCCGGATCTCTTCCGGAATCTCGGCGAAACCCTTCAGCAGAGCCTCTGCGTCCCTGCGTAACAGCACCAGCTGGTCATCATCGAACAGTGTCAGCGCCGCCTCGAACTCCTCCTTCGGGGCGGTGAGAAGAGTGGGCGCCAATTCCTCAGCACCAACCGGTGAATCGGGGGCGAGCAGGTCTGCCACCAGTGGGTATTCCAGCAGCTGGAAATGAACGGCGCGCGCCTGCTCCTCCTGCGCCAGTTCGCGCAATGCACTGGAATCTGCGCCAGCACCTTTGCGCACGGCTGCCATGATGGTTTCCTGCAGCTTCAGAATAGCCTCCCGGGTCTCCTGCTGATCGTCCGCCAGCCCCGCGGACTGTTCATAGGATTTGTCCAGCCGCTCCTTGATGCCCAACACCTGGCCGCTCTCGGCATTGGGTTGCAGTTCGACTGCTTCCAGTATCAGCTTACGAAAATGGGTGATGAACACGGTCAACTCTTCGTGGTCGAGGCGCTGCGCCTCCTCCAGAGACTCCCTGGAGATGGTTTGCTCCGGTTCCGGAAAGAGGGGGTTATCCTTTTTTCGCAGCAGATGGCGTTCCCAACGTCCGGGGTTCTGACTGAAATGGAGCTCCGTCATCTTCATCCGATGATCACTTGTATTCCGGTATCGGGTTGATGCGGTACCAGATTTTCTCCTCCGCCTGGTACTCCCAGATCTGCTCATCCATCAGCGTACGCTCGATCTGGCGGTCTGTTAACACATAAGATATTTTGGCTGTCTGGTTGACCACGCCCTCGCTCAGCGCAATTGGTGGTCGGATTACCTCGTAGCTGGTCACTCTGATGTTGTCAAGACCGGAGGGAAGGCTCTCTTTGGCGTATCTCTCCGGTTGCAGGAAGAGGTAAGCCTGTTCCGGGCTGCTCCAGCGTACCGTGGTTTGGTAGCTCGACAATATCTTTTCGAGCTCTATATTCGATTGTCTGCTCTGCAATGACTGGCACCCGCCGACACTCAACAGGAGCAGTGCAAGCGGTAGCAGCAGGCGTTCAAACGAAAGGGTGTCCATGCAGTCGTATCTATGGCTCGGGAGAGCTTACCATAGTAAGCGAGCAATGCAGGATCGCACAACTGCCTGTATCCCTGCTAAGATGCGTCGCCCATCGGTGAGTATCACGCCACACCACAGGAATAGCTGGATGACACAAGAATCTGACCAGGAGCCGAGAGCGGAAATCCACATCGGCGACAGCCAGGTAACGCTGCTCGGTACCGCTCATGTTTCGCGCGCCAGTGCGGAAAGGGTGAAAGAGTTGTTGGTGACCGGAGAGTACAATGCCGTCGCGGTGGAGTTGTGCCCCAGCCGCTATCATGCACTGATCGATCCGGATGCGCTCTCGCGCATGGATCTGTTTCGGGTATTCAAGGAGGGTAAAGCGAGTATGGTGGCCGCCAATTTGGCACTTGGCGCCTACCAGCAGAGGATTGCTGAACAGCTCGATATCGAACCTGGTGCGGAGCAGCGTGCGGCGGTGCACTATGCAAGAGCCAACAATATCCCGGTGCTGTTGATCGATCGTGAGATAGGCGTCACGCTGAAAAGGGTTATGCACAACATCCCCTGGTGGAGACGGTTGGGGATCGTCGCCGGTCTGCTGGCCAGTGTCATCTCCAGGGAGCAGGTGAGTGAAGAGGAGATTGAGGCACTCAAACAGGGCGATATGCTGGAGACCACCTTTGCCGAGTTTGCAGAGAACCGGAAGGATCTTTACCTGCCCCTGATCGATGAAAGGGACCGCTATATGGCCGCCCGTCTGCAACAGGAGGTTGCTAACCACAGTCATGAAAAAGTGTTGGCGGTGGTGGGTGCGGGGCATCTGAAAGGGATCAACAGCTACCTGCAGCAGGGAATAGAGAGTCCGGCTGAGACAATAGATCTGTTGGACGGTTTGCCAAAACCCAGCCGATGGCCTCGTCTTATACCCTGGGCAGTAGTGGCGCTGGTACTGATCGGTTTCAGTATCGGCTTCAGTCGAAGCCCGGAATTGGGCTGGCAACTGGTGCTCGATTGGGTGGTGATCAACGGTTCTCTCTCTGCGTTGGGAGCACTTATTGCCGCGGCGCATCCGTTGACGGTAATCACAGCTTTTCTGGCGGCACCGATTACCTCCCTGAACCCGACTATCGGCGCCGGCATGGTCACCGCGGCTGTCGAGGTCTATCTGCGTAAACCTCAGGTTGGGGATTTCAGCAGGCTGCGCCACGACACCGCCCAACTCAAAGGGTGGTGGCAAAACCGGGTATCACGGACATTGCTGGTGTTTCTGTTCAGCACGCTGGGCTCAGCGGCGGGCACCTATCTGGCGGGGTTTCGAATTTTTGATCGACTTTCGGGCTGAAAAACAAAGGGCCAAGGGCCAAGGAACAACAGGGCCGAGGAAAGACGGGAACAACAGGGCCAAGGGCCGAGGGCAGAAGTTTATGGATCTCTATTCTGTCACTTCACAGCCTGAAAAAAATGCTTGAGTTCAGGAGCGGATAAGCTAGCCTTTCTTGGCCCTTGGCCCTTGGCCCTTGGCCCTTGGCCCTTGGCCCTTGGCCCTTGGCCCTTGGCCCTTGGCCCTTGGCCCTTGGCCCTTGGCCCTTGGCCCTTGGCCCTTGGCCCTTGGCCCTTGGCCCTTGGCCCTTGGCCCTTGGCCCTTTAATCCGGTGCTTCGTCCATCAAGGGTTTCATCGCATGCAACAGGTTGGAGAAGAGGTGCCTATACTCTCTCTCCTCTCTTGCCAGCAGCTGTTTCATATGCTCGCGCTGGGTGGGTGCGCTGAAGCAGGCGGGGCAGCTGTCCGCTACGACCGGCAGTGCTGCATCACGGGCATAGGCACCGGTCTGGGTCTCCCTGCAGTAGACCAGCGGCCGGATAATCCGGACATCTCCGGCATCGTTCAGGTAGTGCGCTTTCATTGTGCGCAGCTGGCCGCCGTGAAACATGGACAGCAGCAGGCTCTCGGCAAGATCGTCCAGATGCTGGCCAAGCGCCAGCACATTGTAGCCATGCTTGCGGCAGGTGCTGTACATGATTCCCCGTTTCATGCGTGAGCAGTAGGCACAAAACGAGTCACCGTCCATATTCCGGCTCGCTTGTTCCATGATCGGCTGTGAGCAGTAGTAGTAAGATACATCGATACTTTCGTAGTAAGATCTGAGGCTTGCCGGGTCGAAACCTTCCACCTCCGGGTCGACGGTGATGACTCCCAGATCGAATTTGACCGGGGCGTATGTCTGCAGATGTTTGAGGATCTGCAGCAATGCGAGCGAGTCTTTGCCTCCGGATACCCCCAGCAGTATGCGGTCCCGGTCGCGGATCATTTTGAAGTCCGCGATAGCGCGCCCAACCTTGCGTAACAGTGATTTTGGGGGCTTTTGACTCATTTTTGGCTCAATATTTCAGGTATAAAGTCGATTCAGGTCCTAGGAGCCTGTCGAACTTAGGATGAATCTACTGCGCTGATGGGAGAGTGGCTCAAATTTCCCCGATTTTTCGTTACGTAGTCCCACTATGCGCCTCAAAATCGTGAAAATTTGATCTCACTCTCCCACCATGCTCGCTACGATCACCTAAATCCGACAGGCTCCTAGTGGAGAGATAGTGTAACGGGTTTGCTCTTCCATGGGCCAACGTATACTTTGTGGCGAAAATCGGCATGCGATCATTTAGGGAGTGGGAGAATGGGTGAATTTGCGTTAATTGTGGTGGTACTGGCCGTTGTGCTGGTTGTGTTGGGCGCGAAACGGGTGCCTCAGGGCACGGAGTATACCGTGGAACGCTTTGGTCGATATACCAAGACCCTGCGACCCGGATTGAACCTTATCGTACCGGTTATCGACACGGTGGGCGCCAAGCTCAATATGATGGAGCAGGTTCTGGATGTACCTTCGCAGGAGGTGATCACCCGCGACAACGCCATGGTTACCGTGGATGGGGTGGTATTCTATCAGGTACTGGATGCAGCCAAGGCGGCCTATGAGGTGAGCCAGCTTACCCATGCCATTCTGAATCTCACCATGACCAATATCCGTACGGTTATGGGCTCCATGGACCTGGATGAGTTGCTGTCAAAGCGCGATCAGATTAACGCCCAGCTGCTCAGTGTGGTTGATGATGCGACAACCCCCTGGGGGGTGAAGGTGACTCGTATAGAGATCAAGGACATTTCTCCACCGATGGATCTGGTGGAGGCGATGGGGCGGCAAATGAAGGCTGAGCGCTTAAAGAGGGCCGCAATTCTGGAATCCGAGGGTCTGCGTCAATCTGAGATTCTGAAAGCCGAAGGCAATAAACAGGCCGTTATCCTGGAGGCAGAGGGGGAGAAGGAGGCGGCATTCCGTGAAGCCGAGGCGCGTGAACGGTTGGCAGAGGCGGAGGCCAAGGCTACCATGATGGTCTCCCAGGCGATTGCCAAGGGGGATGTCAACGCGATCAACTACTTTATCGCCCAGAAGTATACCGAAGCGTTGAAAGAGATAGCTTCTGCGGAGAACCAGAAGATCATAATGATGCCACTGGAGGCGTCGAGCCTGATCGGCTCGCTGTCAGGTATCGCTGAGGTGGCCAGGGGGGCTATGAGAAGCAGAGCGGAAGGAGACGCCTGATGGAGTGGCTTGAGAATGCCGTCTACTGGCACTGGTGGGTGTTGGGTGTGGTGTTGGTTATTCTGGAGGCGTTCTCACCCGGTGTCTTTTTTATCTGGATGGGTGTGGCGGCAGGTGCGGTAGGGCTGGTGACATTGCTGTTTCCGGAGCTTGGCTGGGAGTACCAGCTGCTGTTGTTTGCTCTGGTCAGCGTTGCCAGTGTGGTTCTATGGCGCCTGCTGCTTGACCGGCATCCCATAGAAACCGACCAGCCGAGGCTCAATCGGCGGGGTGAGCAGTACATCGGCAGAACATTTACGCTGGATGAACCCATAATCAACGGACTGGGTAAAATCCGGGTGGATGACAGTACCTGGAAGATTGAGGGCGGGGATTGCGCCGCCGGCACCAGGGTAACTGTGGTGGGTGTCGATGGAGTTGTGCTGAAAGTCGAGAACAGGGTCGAATGAGCGGGGACAGGTATTTTCTGGATCTTACCGGCAGACCGCTGGAGGGATACAGAACCGAAGAGGTGGCGGCAGCACTGGCGCGCCTGTTGCGGATACCGCGCAAGCGGGCGCGCAATCTGCTGCGGGGATCGCCGTCGCGCATCAGGCGGGAGTTTGACAAAGAGCGGGCGTTTCACCTGAGGAGCAAGATTATTGCCTGTGGCGCTCAGTGCGAAGTTACGCCAAGCGAAAATCAGCGCGATGGGCAGCAGCCGATTGAAGCGGGCATAGAGCTGAATGAGAAGCTGGAGCTTGAGATCAATGAACCGGAATTTGAACTAGGGGTAAAACCAGCGGAATCTCGGAATGACGCCGAGGAAGTGGTCCTGTCAAAGCCTGTACAGTCCGGTCTTCAGTCGGTCCGGGCGGTGCCCGGAGTACTTCCCGCGGATGGAGAGACTGAGACTCATAGCCATCCGGATCGGTCGACAATCGGCTCCGTGGAGGAGGTGGATGGCGCATCCGGATCTGTCGTCGGCAGATCCCAAAGAGTGCTGTTGTTCGCTGCCGGGGCGGCTCTGCTACTTGGAATAGCCCTTTGGGCCGGGCTGAGCTTTCTGGGTGGATCTGCACCCCGGCAACAGAAGGATGTTGCGGCGCAGAAGCCGATAAACAAAGTTGTCCCGAAAGCCGTAGATGAACTGGAGAATACCCGGCAGCGGCTGGAGTTACTGGCCAGCTCAGTGAAAATATGGATGATACAATACGGTGCCGGATTCGATCCGTCACAAGTCACTATGGAGCGAATGCAGCAGGACCTGGGGATCTCCCCGGAAGAGATGATGGATGCCTGGGGGACTCCATTTCACTACAGCAGCAATGCCGATTCCTACACTCTTACTTCAGCAGGATCCGACCGGATGTTTGATAGCGGGGATGATATAAAAGTGGAAAAACCGTCGCGTTAGCAGGCGCGGAAAGGAGTGGTCAACGGGTACCGTATACCACGATAGTTTTACCCTTGACGCTGATCAGACCCTGTTCCTCCAGATTTTTTAATACCCGGCCGGCCATTTCCCGGGAGCATCCCACGATGCGGCCGATCTCCTGCCTGGTGATACGGATCTGCATGCCGTCCGGATGGGTCATCGAATCCGGTTGTTTACACAGCTCCAGAAGCGTACCCGCGATACGACCGGTGACGTCTAGAAAAGCCAGATGTCCGACCTTGCGGCTGGTGTGCAGCAGGCGCTGGGTCAGTTGGGCGCCCATCGCATACAGCATCTCTTTGAGATACGGCTTCAAATCGGTTTCGAACAGCTGTTCCAGACGCGCATAACTGATCTCCGCCAGCATACAGGATGAGCGGGTGCGAACCAGTACGCTTCGGCTTGGCTGGATCTGGGATGTGAACAGCCCCATTTCACCGATAAACTCGCCTTTGTTGAGGTAGGTGAGGATGATCTCTTTTCCCTCTTCATCTTCGATGATGATCGCAACTGAGCCATCCACCAGATAGAAAAGCGTATCTGCGTTGTCGCCGGGATGAACAATATCGGTTTTTGACGGATAGCGTCTGCGATGGCAGAACGAGAGTAACGGCTGCAGAAACTGGGGTTCCTGTTGCAGGGGCTTGACTATGCTCATTTGTACTCGCTTTGAAAGACGCTCACTTGCTAGATTTTAGGCAAGGAGTTGTCTGTTGTCGATCTATGATAGTCTGCACTCGGTTCAAAATTGGTGAGGATGTGATGAAGGCACGGGTAAAATGGGTGGAAAATATGTTGATGGTGGGTGAATCCGGCAGCGGTCACGCAGTGGTGATGGACGGACCACCGGAGCATGGCGGGAGAAACCTGGGTGTTCGGCCGATGGAGATGCTGTTGCTTGGAATGGGCGGTTGCGCCCAGATCGATGTAGTGCATATCCTGAAGAAGGGCAGGCACCAGGTGACCTCATGTGAGGTGGCGCTGGAGGCGGAGCGGGCCGAGATTGAGCCCAAGGTTTTTACCCGCATCCACGTTCATTTTGTGGTTGCCGGAGCAGGCCTCACCGATAAAGCGGTAGCGCGGGCGGTTAGTCTGAGCGCGGAGAAGTACTGTTCAGCCTCGCTGATGCTGGGAAAGACGGCTGAAATTACCCATGATTTTGAGATCAGGGAAGCTTAGTGGAATCGGCTTCAAGGGCTTTTTACTCCCTGATTCAAGAGTTTTACGATGTCTGGATACGCTTCCATCCGGAAGTGGTGCTGAGGGCCGGTTTGCCAGGCTACACCGGAAATCTGCCGGCAGTGAGCGATGATAATGTGGGTGCCCTCGGCTCATGGCTGGAGAGCACGATTGTCGGGATGGAGGAGATCGACTTCCATGCACTCGATCCGGCGGCACAGCTTGATATGGAACTCCTGTTTGGGGCCTGCCGGGATGAGTACCAGTCGATTCTGGAGTGTGACTGGCGGCATCGGGATCCTCCCGCATTCATACCGTTGGGTACTATCGCTCTGCTCTCTCTGACCGCAGATACCGAGGGTTATGCCGCATTGGAGCTCTGTCTTAAGGGTGTGCCCAAGCTCCTGCATCAGGCACGCTCTCTGCTGGCCGGGTATCCTCGCCTGGTGCCCCGCATCCGGATTGACGAGGCATTGCTCAAAGGTGCGGCAACTGCCAGCCTGCTCAGGCAGTTGGGCAGCCGGGAGGATATCCCTCCCAAGCTGCAGATGCTTTGTGAAAAGGCATCCCGCGCCGTGGAGGATTACTCGGCATATCTGGGGAAGAGAATATCGCGCCATGCGCGTGGCACGGCCGCATGCGGCTGGCAGCGCTTTCAGGAACAACTGAAGCTCAGGCACCACCTGCCGGATAAGCTTGGTGATCACCTCGAGTTGGCCAGGCAGGTGCACCAGGAGACCCTTACCGAACTGGGTACGCTCTCATTGCAACAGACCGGCAGCAGTGACCCGCGAGGCTGGTTGCAAAAACTTGGCTGCAGAAGCGGACTGCAGGCAGGCGGCAGGCTGCGGTATGTCCAGCAACGCTGCGACGAGATCTACCGTGTGCTGGCGGGCTCAGGACTGTTTAAACTGCCTGATCAGGCCGGGCTCGAACTGCGATCGTTGCCGGAGGAGTATCCTGTGGATTACACAACGGATTATCGGGCCCCCGCTCCCGGGATCAGCGGATCGGCCGGCATGCTTTATCTGGCGCCGCCGGAGGATGGCCGTGCCGACACACCCGAGCAGCTCACGGCCTGGTGTATACGCAACGCCTGGCCCGGCCGGCATATGCAGGCTGCAGTGGCAGCCGCAAGTCCCGTTGCCGGCACGCTGATGCGGCGCATTAATCTCTCCGCGAGTCAGCAGCTGGGCTGGTCTCTCTATGCCGAACAGTTGATGCAGGAGAGGGTTTTTTCCATGCTGCCGGAACAGAAGCTGCACTCTCTGCTGGAGCGTTTGCGGCGGTCGCTGATGGCGGTGCTGGATATCGAGCTGCATGTCCATGGGATGGCGGCTGCCGGTGCACTGCTTCAGTTGCAGACGCTGCCAGGGCATAGTACGGAAGAGGCCACCAGGGACCTGTTGTTGCTCACACGCAGGCCAACCCGGCACCTGGCGGGTATCGTGGAGTGGAAACTGTTCGAGGCACTCCGCCAGTGGCACTCCGACCGCGGGGAGGGTGACATATCAGATTTCCATTCCAGGCTGCTGGTTCAGGGGAGTGTCGCCACACCCCTCGTGATACGCAGGGTTTTTGGTCAACAGGCGTGGGAGTGGGTGGAGGCGCGGGTTTACAGCCAGTAGGTTGATTTTGTCATCAGTTTTGCGGTCAGCTGCATCGCAGCCTTAACCGGTCCAGGCAGCGGTGCGCCGCCGCCGTTTATGGCGACATCGGCGTGATGCTGTTCGTCGCTCCTCATCTGCTGGAGAATGGCGCGGCTTTTCCGATCCGCCAGGGGAATCTGATGCAGGTGACTGTCGATATGAGCACACACCTGACGTTCGGTCTCTGCAATGAATCCCAGACTCCATTTGTCTCCAGCCAGTCCAGCGGTCACCCCAACCAGGAATGAGCCCGCATACCAGATGGGGTTGAGCAGGCTGCGCCGATCCTGCAGCTCCAGCAGGCGGTTATGGCACCAGTCCAGGTGATCGCTCTCCTCCAGGGCCGAGCGCTGCATGCTCTCCCTAACCTGAGGCGACCGCGCGGTCACTGCCTGACCCTGATAGAGCGCCTGGGCGCAAACCTCGCCGCTGTGATCCACCCGCAGCAGTCGCGCCACCTGGAGTCTCTGCTCCGGGCTAAGCTTCACATCAGCAAAATCCCTTGCAGGATCAGGCCGTTCCGTGGCACGGGGTTTTCCAAACAGTGTCTGCAATGCCTGGTCGAAACCCATCAACATGCGGTCAGCTGCTGTATAGTCGCGTTGTTTCATGATGTTAAAGAATAGGTTATCAGGCTGCCGGAGTGAAGTACTTAGCGCAACTGCTGCACAATCAGCTGCAGCGGATGCATTACTTCAATTTTAGCGCACTCAAATCTCATGCCGGCCGCCAAATGAAGCGCGCAGCCGGTGTTGGTAGTGACCAAAATGTCGCAGTCATTCTGACCGATCTGCTCCAGAATGGAGTGGCGCAGCTGGTCTGCCATTGCCGGTTGTGTCAGCAGATAGCTGCCGGCGGCACCACAACAACCTGTGTTTGGGAGTGTCCGGAGGTCGACGCCGGGAATCTGGCGCAGCAATTTGGAGACGCCTGCGCCTGCTCCCGGAATCCGCCGCGAGGAGCAGGGATGGTGAATCAAAACCTTGCGCTGCAGGGGTGTGAAGCATAGTTCCCCGAGCAACCCGGTGTTGCTGAGAAAGGTGCTGATATCACTGAGCGGTGCGTTCAGTTTTTGCCCCAGCTTCTCGTATTCTAGCAGATGCACGCCGCAGCCGGTGGCGATATAGAGAATTGCATCGAGTTTCAGCGCATTGAAAGTCCGTCGGTTTATCGCTGCCAGTTGTGTGGCAATCGCGGGCTGACCACTGTGCTGATGGAGCGCACCACAACAGGTTTGCAGGTCTGGAACAGCCACATCGAAGCCCAACCGGGTTAGCAGATCGACGGATGCGTGCAGCGCAGGTTGGTCGGTAATGCGGCCAACGCATCCGGTGAAAAGCGCGACACATCCTCTGGCGGGCTCGTGTGCCCGATAAAAAGGCTGGAGGCTGGGGCTTTTCGGCAGCATAGGCAACAGCCTGTCCAGGCGGCTGAGCCGGTTGCCGCCGAGCTTTCTCACGATGCTGCTCAGGCCTGATCGCTGATAGAGCCTGAGCAGAGGGCGGCTGCTCCGGAGATAGGGGAGTCGGGAGATCATCGAGAGACGATAACGCTGAAATCGGGAAATCCGTTCAGGTTGCAGTGCACGTACCGAATCGATCAAGCTGCCGTACCGGACACCTGAAGGGCAGGCCGATTCACAGGCCAGGCAACCCAGGCATAGGTCCAGATGGCGGTGCAGTTTTGCGCTTTCCACTGCTTTGCTGACCAGCGCCTGCATCAGCGCCACTCTCCCGCGTGGTGAATCCCCCTCATCCCGGGTAAGCCGGTAGGTAGGGCAGTGCGGCAGGCAGAGTCCGCATTTTACACAGCGGTCGGCTTCGGCGAGTATCTGATTCGGGTTCACTGGATGGTGGGGAGCTCGGGAAAGCCAATGGCCGTGATTCTCTCGCAAAGAGGGTGGGTACGCAAAAATTAAGGGCCGAGGGCCAAGGAAAAACAGGAACAACAGGGCCGAGGGCCGAGGAAATACAGGGTTGAGGTAAGAGAGCCTTGTTTTGATTTCAATCCTCAGTCCGTTGACCGAAGCGTTGTTTTTCCTCGGCCCTCGGCCCTGTATTTCCTTGGCCCTTTTTTAGATAGGACTTGCTATCCGGCGCGAGGTCCGATAACATTCGCGCTCTTTTTTCGAGTGTTTTTACTTGGATTCTCCGTCGGAGCGATTTCAATGACGACAGTAAGTGCAAAACCAGCTGAGGTTCGCCGTGACTGGTATCTGGTCGACGCCAATGAGAAAACGCTGGGTCGTCTGGCCAGCGGGATCGCGTATCGTTTGCGTGGTAAGCATAAGCCCGAGTTTACACCGCATGTAGATACCGGTGATTACATCGTTGTCATCAATGCGGAGAAGGTCAAGGTGACCGGCAGCAAGATGCAGGACAAGATGTATTATCACCACACCGGTTACATCGGTAACCTTAAATCGATAAACCTGACGAAGCTGTTGGCAGAGCATCCGGAGCGGGCGCTGGAAAGCGCGGTCAAAGGTATGCTGCCGAAAAACTCTCTGGGCAAGGCGATGTTCAGGAAGTTAAAAATTTACGCCGGTCCCGAACACAAGCATGCAGCGCAGCAACCGCAGCCGCTGGATATTTAAATTCAGGTTCTAGGCTCGAGGTACTAGGTACTAGGCAAAAACACTCTGAAATAAACCTAGTACCTAGCACCTCGAACCTCGCATCTAAAAACTGGACAGATAAGATGGCACAGACCCAAACATATGCAACCGGACGCCGCAAGAGTTCCACGGCACGCGTCTACCTGAGTGCCGGAAATGGCAGCATTACCGTAAATAATCGTACATTGGACCAGTACTTCGGCCGCGAGACGGCACGCATGGTGGTGCGTCAGCCGCTGACGGTCGCGGAAGTTCTGGACAAGGTGGACGTTCGCATCTCGGTTATTGGTGGCGGCAACACCGGACAGGCCGGCGCCATACGCCTGGGAATAGCGCGGGCACTCTCCATTTATGATGAGAGTCTGCACACCCGTATGCGTAAAGCCGGTTATCTTACCCGTGATGCCCGCTCCGTGGAACGCAAGAAAGTTGGCCTGCACAAGGCGCGCAAGCGTCCGCAGTATTCAAAGAGGTAAAACAGGAAACACAGGGCCGAGGGCCTAGGGGGGGAGCATGGATGCTCTTCAGAATCTGGTGGTCTGGCGGCGGGCGTGTCGGTTTGCGGTTGATGTATATCGATTGTTATCTGACTGCAGGGATTACGGTTTTAAAGATCAGCTAGGACGCTCGGCCCTGTCGATTGCGTCCAATATAGCCGAAGGCTATGAACGTGAAAGCGCCAGGGAGAGAGCACATTTTTTGAAGATAGCCAGGGGGTCGGCGGCGGAAGCCTGGACTCAACTGCTGATCGGAATGGAGGCCGGTTTCGTGAACAAAGCGGATGCGCTTGAAAAAGCCGGTGAAGCGCGGCAGATTTCGAAAATGCTTTTCGCTTTGATAAGACACATGGAAGACAGGGCCAAGTAAAAACAGAGCCGAGGGCCAAGGAGAGGAGTTGATTTTCCTCGGCCCTGTCTTTCCTAGGCCCTAGGCCCTTTTTATTTGGGATGTAGCTCAACTGGCAGAGCGACGGACTCTGACTCCGTAGGTTCGAGGTTCGACCCCTCGCATCCCAGCCATAACAACGGGAAATACAGAGGAAATACAGGAACAACAGGGCCTAGGAAATACAGGAAATACAGGGCCGAGGAACTACAGGAACTACAGGAACTGCTAGGTCGGGGAAAGGCTGTTTCTGTGAGTTTTTAGACTCCCCTCCTTTTAGAGTATTAAACCTCAATATCCCGCCCTCAACTTCTTTTCCTCGGCCCTGTAGTTCCTAAGCCCTTTGGTTCCCGTTTCTCCTCATTCCCAGAGTCAACCTTCATCCATCCAGATTTCCCCAACCCTCAGGCTTCGTCTCTTAGAATATATAAACACCTCCCCTCTTTTCCTCGGTCCTGTTTTTCCTTGGCCCTTTGGTTCCTTTTTTTGCTAGGCCCTATCCCTTCGTTGTCTATTTACAACAACTTTTTTTGAAAAAAGCAGCTCCTTATTCAAAAAAATTGCCGCATATTGTGTCTGTGGTAAGATGGAGACCAAGGAAGCAGTGGTAGCCAGTTCGATAATTCGCCTATTTTGGCGATTAGTTACCGAAAAATCCTGATTTAGACTAAAAAATCGTATCTTTTTTGCGACAAATAAAAAATTTGTTGTTTTTTTAAAAATAAATGTTGCAAAAGTGTTTTCGCCTGTCTACTATTCACCTCAGTAACAACAACCGTTCCACATAATAACTTTTTACGGAGTTAACAGATGAACAAGAAACTGATCACCCTGGCAATTGCTGCCGCCATGGTTGCCCCGCTGGCAGCCGCTGCTGAAACCACCCTTTATGGCCGTCTTGACACCGCGTTGGTCTACGGTGATGACGATACCAAAGGCGCTTCAGGTTCAGGAAATACCGATAGCGCATGGGATATAGACACCGGCACCACCCGTATCGGCGTCAAGGGTTCCGAGGATCTGGGCAACGGCCTCTCCGCCATCTTCCAGGCCGAGTGGGAGTTCACCTCTTCCGAACATGCTAATAGTTCCGGTTCTTTGGGTAGCGGGCTTGAAACCCGTTTAGCTTATGGCGGACTGAGCGGCGGTTTCGGTACCGTTGCCATCGGTCGTCAGTGGACCCCTTACTACGGTGCTGTTAACAAGACCGATATCTTCAACAACCCAGGCGGCTCCCGTGTTACCGCGAGCGAAATCGGTAATATAGCCAACGCTAACGGAAACTCGCTTGGCCCAAGCCGTGTTGGCAATGCATTAGCCTACGTCACCCCCAACTTCAACGGTTTCGTCGGTAAGTTGGCGCTGGTGATCGATCGCGGTATTGGGCAGTTGGAAAGCGACGGCGTCGATGCCTACAACCCCTCGCTGCAGTATGACAACGGCCCGATCAGCATCGGCGCATCCGCTTTGGAGTGGGATGGCGATGTCGCAGGCGTGAATGATGTCTGGGGTGTTGCCGGCTCCTACAACTTCGGCATGTTCAAGCTGATCGCCCAGTACGAAGATCGGGACGAGACACAGGTTTTATCAGGTCCCGGTCCTGATGATGGTGCAGACGAGTGGTCCGTAGCTGCTGAAGCCAACTTCGGCAATAACACCATCCGTGCTCTGTATAGCAACGTGGATTATGATAAGGGCAACGCCAGAAATGAAATGGACGTTTGGGCTGTTGGTTTCCAGCACAACTTCAGCGCCCGCACACGCGTCTATGCTGAATATGCTGCCAACAACGTTGACAACCGTTCGGGATCAGATGTAGACATGGACCAGTTCTCTCTGGGTCTGCGTCACGACTTCTAAGTCTTTGGCTTAGCAATGAAGTAACGGAAAACGGGGCCTACGGGCCCCGTTTTTCATTTTCTCTGTAGCAAAAATCTTTTTAATTCCCTATCCTGTGCCCTGTCGTCTGCGTTGTAAACGGCAGTGCCCTGTTTGTACATCATTGTTACGGGAGCAGCGCTTCCCGGAACGGGCGTGTACTGCCAACCCATCGGCGGTCGCGCAGATATCTGCCCCAACGGATAACAATAGAGACCTGTGAGGATGAAGATAATGAACAAGAGAGTGGTACAGAAACTTCTGGCAGTCGCACTGGGCTTTGGCCTGGCCACACCGCTGATGGCAGCCGACACTATCAAGCTGGGTGTTGCCGGGGCCCATAGCGGCGATCTGGCCTCTTACGGACTGCCCAGTGTCAACGCTGCCAAGCTGGTGGTTGAGCAGATCAACGCCGGCGGCGGCATCGACGGGAAAATGGTTGAACTGCTGATCGAGGACGATGTCTGCAAGCCGGAAGTGGCCACCAACACCGCTACCAAGCTGATATCGGACGGGGTGCATGTGGTGCTGGGACACATCTGCTCCGGCGCCACCAAGGCGGCATTGCCGATCTATAACAATGCAGGTGTGGTCGTCATGTCCCCATCGGCCACCAATCCTGAACTGACCCAGAGTGGAGACTATCCCAACTTCTACCGCACCATCGCGTCTGATGATGCTCAGGCACGCACGGAAGTCGATTTTGCGCTCAATGTACTGGGACTGAGCAAGATCGCGGTGATTCACGACAAAGGCGATTACGGCAAAGGCCTGGCCGAGTTCGCCAGATTGTTCCTGGAGAAGTCTGGAAAGGCGGAAGTGACGCTGTTCGAAGGTGTTACTCCGGGCGCTGTAGACTATTCGGCCGTGGTGCAGAAGATCAAGCGCTCGGGTGCCGAGGCGGTGATTTTCGGTGGTTATCACCCCGAGGCTTCCAAGATCATTACGCAGATGCGCAAGAAACGCCTGGATACGATCTTTATCTCTGACGATGGCGTGAAGGACGATACCTTCATCAAGGTGGCGGGTAAGTACGCCGAGGGTGTCTATGCCACCGGTCCCAAGGACAGCTCCTCCAATCCGCTCTCCAAGAAAGCGGTCGAAGAGCATAAGGCGAAATTCGGCTCGGATCCCGGTGCCTTTTACGAGAACGCCTACTCTGCTGCGCTCGCGCTTTTAAACGCTGTTGATAAAGCCGACTCAACAGATATGGAGGCAGTGCGCAACGCGCTGCAGAACAACGACGTGGAAACCCCGGTTGGACGCATCCGCTTTGACAAAATAGGTGATGCTATGGGTGTCGGCTTTGCCATGTATCAGGTAAAGGACGGCCAATACGTAGAAGTTAAATAAAAAAAACAGGGCCGAGGAACTACAGGGCCGAGGGCCAAGGGGTGGGGTCAACACTTCTGTGCCCTGTTTTTCCCTCGGCCCTGTAGTTCCTTAGCCCTCTGCCCTGTTCTTATGGAATACTTCATCGAACTTTTTTTCAGCGGTCTGACGCGGGGGTCGATCTATGCCCTGATCGCGCTGGGTTATACGATGGTGTACGGCATAATCGGACTGATTAATTTCGCACATGGCGAGATCTACATGATCGGTGCGTTTACCTCTTTTGTCGTCGCCACGGTGCTCTCGATTTACGGCTTTCCACTGCTCTCGATTATAGTTCTCGCGGGACTGGCTGCAGCCGTCTGGTCTGCCTCATATGGTTACACCATCGAGAAGATCGCATACCGTCCGCTGCGCCAGGCGCCTAGGCTCTCGGCGCTGATCAGCGCGATCGGTATGTCCATTTTTCTGCAGAATTACGTGCTGCTGGCTCAGTCCTCGGATTTTCAACCGTTTCCCGAGCTGATTCCGGACTTCGACTTTATGGAACCATACGCCCATTTTGTAGGATCTTCGGATGTGGTGATACTGTTTACCACGGCATTGGCTATGGCGGGGCTTACTCTGCTGATCAAGTTTTCCAGGATGGGCAAGGCGATGCGTGCCACCGCGCAGGACAGGACAATGGCCATGCTGGTGGGCATAGATGTCAACCGAGTCATCTCACTTACCTTCGTTATCGGCTCGGCCCTGGCTGCTATTGGCGGAATGCTGATCGCCTCACATATCGGCCAGATCAATTTCTTCATCGGTTTTATTGCAGGCATCAAGGCCTTCACTGCAGCTGTGCTTGGCGGCATAGGCTCGATTCCCGGAGCCGTGCTGGGAGGATTCGTGCTGGGACTGACGGAGAGCTTTGCCACCGGATATGTTTCCAGTGACTACGAGGATGTATTCGCCTTCTCGCTGCTGGTGCTGATTCTGATCTTCAAGCCCGCCGGACTGCTGGGTCGGGAAGAGGCGGAGAAGGTGTGAGGAATGTTTTCGTTTGAACAGCTGAAAAAGTCCCTGCTGGTCTCTCTCTGGTTTGCATTCCTCACCTTTCCGCTGCTCGTGATCAAGGTGGATCCGATCGAGCGTACAGTGTTGTGGCGCTGGGAAAACATGGCGTTTGTGGCGATAGGCAGTTTCCTGATCTCACTGTTGGTCCATGTTTTTTATAAGCAGCAGGAACGCAGACGTGTGCGCAGGGCGGCCGGTGGAATTGTAGAAAGTGAGCCGCTAATACAGGTCATTTTGAAAGAGCCGAAATACCTCTATCCCATGTCCATTGCAGTTTTGCTTTGCAGTCTGGTTTTTCCCCATCTTTTTTCAACCTATCAGACCAACATTCTGATTACCGCGCTGATGTATGTGATGCTCGGCCTGGGGCTCAATATCGTGGTGGGACTGGCGGGACTGCTGGACCTCGGGTATGTCGCATTTTACGCGGTGGGAGCTTACTCCTATGCACTGCTCAACTACCATTTCGATGTAAGCTTCTGGATAGCCTTGCCGATTGGGGCGCTGCTGGCGGCAATGTTCGGCGTGCTTCTCGGCTTTCCGGTACTGCGCCTGCGCGGCGACTATCTGGCCATAGTAACGCTGGGTTTTGGTGAAATCATCCGCCTGATTCTTGAGAACTGGAATGAATTTTCCCAGGGACCAAGCGGCATCTCCAATATTTCACGCCCCGGATTTTTCGGCATGGAGCTCTCTTTGGATAGCGCCATTCTTTACCTTTACTACATCATGATCGCGATGGTGGTATTCACCATATTTGTAGTCAACAGGCTGCAGGACTCCCGTATCGGCCGTGCCTGGGTTGCGCTGCGGGAGGATGAGATTGCCTGCCAGGCAATGGGTATAGACAAACGCAAGACAAAACTTACTGCTTTTGCACTGGGTGCGACCTGGGCCGGTATGGTGGGGGTGATCTTTGCTGCCAAGACAACCTTCATCAACCCCGCCAGCTTTACCTTCCTGGAGTCCGCGATCATTCTCTGTATCGTGGTGCTGGGTGGCATGGGCTCGATATTCGGAGTCATAGTTGGCGCTCTGGTTCTTATTCTGCTGCCCGAGTACCTGCGTGCGCTCTCGGATTATCGGATGCTTGCTTTTGGCGCGGTGCTGGTAACCATGATGATCTTCCGGCCACAGGGTGTCGTCGCCAATATACGCCGCAGCTACCAGTTCAAGCCGAAACCGGAAAGCGAGGGGCGATGAGCAGGCCGGTACTTCAGGTGGATAAGCTGTCGATGGAGTTCGGTGGCATAAGGGCAATGTGCGAGCTCGACCTGGAGGTACACAAGGGTCAGATCGTGGCGTTGATCGGACCTAATGGTGCCGGCAAGACAACCTTCTTCAACTGTGTCACCGGAATCTACAGGCCGACCGGGGGCAATGTATTTCTGAATCCGCCGAACGGTGCCAAACCGATACGTCTGAACGGGCTGAAACCGAATCAGGTCACGGAAAAGGGGATGGCCCGTACTTTTCAGAACATCCGCCTGTTTCAAAAGATGACGGTACTGGAGAACGTGATGATAGGCCGTCACTGCCGCACCAGCTCCTATATCTTCGGTGCCGTGTTCAGAACAAGGTCTACGCTCAGGGAGGAGCGGGAGACGGTGGAAAAGAGCCACCTGATCCTGCAAAAGGTAGGTCTTGCCAATGCAGTCAACGAATTGGCGGAGAACCTTCCTTATGGCGCGCAGCGGCGGCTCGAAATTGCCCGTGCACTGGCGACCGAGCCTTTCCTCCTGTTACTGGACGAGCCTGCTGCCGGTATGAATCCTCAGGAGACGCAGGAGCTGGATGAATTGATCAACAGAATTCGTGATGAAGGCCATTCGATCCTGTTGATCGAGCATGATATGAAGCTGGTGATGAGTCTCTCCGACAAGATATATGTGGTCGATTATGGCAGGAAGATTGCCGAAGGCTCCCCGCGTGAGGTCAGCTCCGATCCTGCGGTGATAAAAGCGTACCTGGGTGAGGATATCGATGCTTGAACTGCGTGATGTCCATACCTATTACGGCAATATTCAGGCGCTGAAAGGTATCAGTCTTGAGATAAAAAGTGGTGAGATAATCACACTGATCGGAGCCAATGGTGCCGGTAAGAGTTCGACGTTGATGTCGATTTGCGGCGTGACTCCACCTCGCTCCGGAGAGATTCTGTTCAGAGGTGAACCCATAACTCAGATGGGCCCCGATCGCATCGTTGCGCTGGGTGTTTGCCAGGTTCCTGAGGGAAGACACATATTCGCGCAGCTGACGGTGCAGGAAAATCTCGATATGGGGGCTTTTCTGCGGACGGATAAAGCGGAGGTTAAGCATGATCTGGAGTACGTGTTTTCGCTGTTTCCGATTCTTGCCGAGCGAAGATTCCAGGCCGGAGGAACGTTGAGCGGTGGCGAACAACAGATGCTGGCCATGTCCCGCGCGTTGATGGCGAGGCCTCAACTTCTTTTGCTGGATGAGCCCTCAATGGGACTGGCGCCTCTGATCATCCGCCAGATATTTGAAATTATCAAAAAAATCAACCGGGAGCAGGACACCACCATTTTTCTGGTGGAGCAGAATGCCAATCAGGCACTTCACATCGCGGATCGTGGCTATGTCATAGAGAATGGCGCAATCACCATCAGCGACAGCGCCGAAAATCTGCTGGCCAATCCTGATGTACAGAAGGCTTATCTCGGAATTTGAAAAACAGGAACTACAGGGCAGAGGAACAACAGGGCCAAGGAACAACAGGGCATAGGGCCGAGGAAAAACACTGCTTTGATCAATGGACTGAGGATTGAAATCTAATTAGTTTCCGTCCAGAATCACGTTATAAAAACAGAGTTCGTCATCCTGGCGAAGGCCAGGATCCAGAGAATTCAACACCTTACTGGATTCCGGTATCCGCCGGAATGACGCTGTGCAGAGTTTCTGGATGCACACTAATTAAGGCTCTCTTACCTCAGCCCTCGGCCCTGTAGTTCCTTGGCCCTTAGTTCTCGGCCCTATGCCCTGTTGTTCCTTGGCCCTGTCTTTCCTCGGCCCTAAGTTTTCAGCCCTTGTATTAATTCTGTACCATTTTCAGTACCGAGAATTAATATATCGGCGGGCCGCAGTGCGAACAGTCCCGTGGTTACCACACCGGCGATGTTATTGATCTGTTGCTCCATTTTTACCGGTTCCATAATGCGCAAATTGTGCACGTCCAGAATGATGTTGCCGTTGTCGGTAATAAATTTTTCCCGCCAGACCGGTGTGCCGCCAAGTTTAACAAGTTGCCGCGCAACATGGCTGCGGGCCATGGGTATAACTTCAACCGGAAGCGGAAACTCTCCCAATATGTCAACCAGCTTGCTGGCGTCTGCGATGCAGACAAATTTACGGCTGGCTCCGGCGATAATCTTTTCCCGGGTCAAGGCCCCGCCGCCGCCTTTGATCAGGTGCAGGTGACGGTTGGACTCGTCTGCGCCGTCGATATAGACATCGAGCTCACCGGTTGCATTGAGATCCAGAACCTGAATGCCATGCGACTTCAGTCTTGCCGTGGAAGCTTCTGAACTGGAGACAGTGCCCTCGATCTTATGCTTTACTGTTGCCAGCAAATCGATGAAATGGTTAACCGTAGAGCCGGTGCCAACCCCGATTATGCCGCCTCTAATAAAATCCATGGCGGCAGCAGCCGCATTTCTTTTCAGATCGTCCTGAGACATTTCACCCCCCTGTCTTTGAATATTATTGATTTATGATACCGTTGGCTCTGCCTGTTGTCATTCCACACGACAGAGACTGGATCCAAATGTTGTTTGGCCAACCGTATGGGTGCAGCACAATAGTGGAAAACAGTTGCTGCTGAATCAATACGCTATTGAAGGAGTACCGGATGCCTCAGTCATACATTGAAAGAATATTGCGTTCACGGGTCTACGATGTTGCCAGAGAGACCCCGCTGGAGATCGCTCAGAGATTGTCCAAACGTCTTGATAACCGGCTCTTTCTGAAAAGAGAGGATCTGCAGCCGGTGTTCTCTTTTAAACTGCGTGGGGCCTACAACAAGATCGCTGCTCTCTCTGTGGAGGAAAAAGCGAAAGGGGTCATTGCAGCATCAGCAGGTAACCATGCTCAAGGGGTGGCAATGTCGGCCAACAAGCTGGGGATTCGTGCACTGATAGTGATGCCGATGACGACTCCTGAGATAAAAGTGGATGCGGTAAGAAGCTATGGTGCACGCACAGTGCTTTTTGGTGATTCGTACGATGAGGCGTATGAACATTCAATGCAGCTTGCCGTTGAGAGGGGTATGACTTTTATTCATCCCTTCGATGATGCGGACGTCATAGCCGGTCAGGGCACAATCGGGATGGAGATACTTCGTCAGCATACAGGACCACCGGATGCCATTTTTATACCTGTAGGTGGTGGAGGCCTCATCGCCGGTATCGGTGCCTATGTCAAGTTTGTTTTTCCTCAGGTGAAGATCATCGGTGTGGAACCTGAAGATGCTCCGACTCTTCAGCGCGCCCTTGCAACCAACCGCAGGGTGGTGCTTAAACAAGTTGGAATCTTCGCTGACGGTGTTGCGGTCCGACAGATCGGAAAGGAGAGTTTTAGGGTTGCCCGTGAGGTTGTGGACGAAGTTATTCTGGTCGGTACCGATGAAATTTGTGCGGCTATCAAGGACGTGTTCGATGATACCCGGACGGTGGCGGAGCCGGCTGGTGCGCTCTCCGTCGCAGGAGTAAAGCGGTATGTCGCAAGAGAGGGTGTGAAGGGGCAAAGTCTGGTTGCGATAGAGAGTGGCGCAAACATAAATTTTGACCGGTTGCGGCATGTAGCGGAGCGCGCAGAATTGGGAGAGAGGCGTGAGGCATTATTGGCTGTCGAAATTCCGGAGGAGCCTGGCAGCTTTTTGAACTTCTGCCGTGCACTGGGACGGAGAAGTATTACTGAGTTCAACTATCGCTATGCGAATGCCGAAGATGCCCACGTATTTGCAGGCGTCGAGTTGAGCAAAGGCGGGCAGGAACGCGAGGCGTTAGTGAGTCATTTACAACAGAAAGGGTATAAAGTGTTCGACCTGACGGACAACGAAACGGCGAAGCTGCATATACGTTATATGGTTGGTGGCCACTCCCCCTCAGTGCAGGCTGAATCGCTTTACCGCTTCCAGTTCCCTGAGCGACCTGGAGCGCTGTTGTCATTTCTGTCGGAACTGGGGAAACGCTGGAATATCAGTCTATTTCACTACCGCAACCATGGTGCCGCCTACGGCCGGGTATTGATGGGGATACAGATCAGTGCAAAAGAGAAACATAAATTCCACCAGTTTCTCGCTGAGCAGGGCTATCCATGTGAAGAGGAGACAGACAACATAGCCTACCGGTTGTTCGCCTGCGGAGGTAGTTGTGATTATGAACAGTCCAAATAGAAGGGTTGAAGTGCTGAGACCGGTGTACCCCGGCACCAAAAATGTAACGCCATTGGTGGCGGGGTAACACCAAATGTAAATTAACGGCTCAGGATGCTGTTACGACTTTTTTTCTGGGTGTCACTTTTCTCGGTCTAAGGACTTTTTTCTTCACGGGTGCTTTTGCAGCTACGGTTTTTTTCACAACTGCTTTTTTAGCTACGGTCTTCTTCACGGCCGTTTTTTTGGCAACGCTCTTTTTCACGGCGGCTTTTTTAGCCACGACCTTTTTCACGGCGGCTTTTTTGGCAACGGTCTTTTTTGCGGTGGCTTTCTTAGCAACAACTTTCTTCTTGGTGGCTGCCTTTTTTACGGTAGCCGCTGGCGCCGCAGTTGTCCCTGCAGCGGCGGCTCTCTTTTTTACGCTAACCTGTTTCTTTGCGGTGCCGCTTTTCTTTGTTGCTGTTTTCTTAACGACCATCACAACCCCCTGAGTAGAAGCTACGAAAGAGTTTCGTATGAATTACTACCGGTTGAGTATAATAAAGCGAATGAAAAATACCAGCAAATCATATAGTTTTTTTATTGACAAGATACAGTCCGTTTTCGCTGACAATGCCATCGAGAGGAATATCCCATGATTGAGTGTTTATATACAGTAACCTCTGACACTCGTGGGCCATGCCAATCAACGTTGGCCTGTGCCAATGGCTGCGACGTTTAAGATAAGCCAGCGTGCGGTCGTAGTAACCACCACCCATACCCAATCTGTTTCCCTGCAGGTCAAATCCAACCAATGGCATAAGTATCAGATCCAGCCCCCATGGTGCAATTCGTCGCTGCTTAACGGCGATGGGCTCAGAAATACCGAACCGGTTTTTCCACATGCCATCTCCCGGCCGATATTCAACGAACCAGAGAGCCCGTTTTTTATCGTGCCTGAGTACGGGCAGGTACATTTTTTTTCCGCATTCAAATCCTATATTGGCCAACGGGGAGGGATCCAGCTCGCCGTCGCTGGCTTGGTAGGTGGCGATGGATCTGTAGCGCAGCAAAACACCTGAATGAATCAGGTGTGCAGCGGCGGCTTCACTGTTGGCCAACTGTCTGGCCTTTGAAAGAGAACGGCGTTTTGCCCGTAACTCTTTGCGTAAGCCAGATGCGCAAAGTCCATCATTGGAGACGTTGGTCTGAATGGATACTGTCATTTATCCACGTTTGACTGAGGCTGGCTTCTGGCCGGCTGTCGTAAACAGGCGTACTCCTTCACTAAGAACATAGCTGCCATATCAGATTTATGGTGTCAGTATCGGATGCAAAGGGCGGGTGTGTATCAAAGAATAATTTAAAGAGGACATTCCCCGCCGGTGCCGTCGCTGACTTTCGTTCTTGAACCAGTAGGTTCAAGTGGGAACATCCGTGCCGCCTAAGGCTTTCCGCTCGGGGCGGACATGCACACGGGCAGCGACTTCCTGTTCCCGGGGTATGTATTAGGCTCAAGAAAATACCCGGTCAACTTACGAACACTACAGGGAACGTCCCTGACATAAGGCTAAACCTAATTGCTTCAAACTTCCAGTTGCTTGAAGTTATTTAGTGCGGTATCGAGCTTTTCCTGTATAAATCGTATGCGTTTATCAACTGTTCCAAAGGCGTGGTTATTGTGGTTTTTTTGTTGAAGCAACTCATGTGCCAGGTTTAAGGCCACCATGACCGCCATGCGGTCGCTGCCTATGACTTTGCCGCTGGAGCGGATAGTGCGCATCTTTCCGTCCAACAATCTGGCGGAGGCGAGCAGTCCTTCCTCCTCTCCTTTCTGGCATGCGATGCGGTACTCTTTATCCAGGATATGCACCACGACTGGGGTGTTCTTATCATTCACAGATTGGATTCCATCGATTTTAATCTCGAAATCATCGACTCCACTCTGATCCTTGCCATATCCGTTTTATCTATCAGGTCAGCCCGTTCGGCGATGAGGCGCTCCTGTTTCGACAGTAGAGAACGATTATTTTGCGTCAGTTTATCGACGATTTTGATCAATTCGTCAATCCGAGACTCCAGGATATCCAGGCCTGTTTCCATCTCTTCTTTTTGCTCTTCGGTGTTCATGCTGATCAATATAGAATGCCCGATGAATCGGGTCAACGTTATCCACGGCATGTTATGCTTTTCCGCTTCGACCGGCCATAAATTTCGTTCAGACGCGAATAGAGATACAAAACTTATGTCAGATGAGCATGAAGAGGTTGAGCGCCGCCTGGCGTCCGCGGATTTGGATCTGAGCGGTGCCGAAGTACACGGACTTCTATGTGGCCTGCTCTGTGGCAAGGCGACTGATGCAGTTGAGCTTTGGCTTGCGGAGCTGTTCCCGCAGCCCGAAGCGGGGGATTTGTTGTTTGAGGAGTGCCGGCGCACATTGCAGCGGCTGCATGACCGGACTCTTGCTTCGATGACAGATCCGGGCATGGGCTTCACGCTGTTATTGCCTGCTGATCAAAAACCGATTCGTCTCAGAGCCCAGGGAGTGCGGGACTGGTGTGAGGGGTTTTTATATGGCTTGGGTCTGGCGGGAGCTGCTGATGACCGCACATTTTCACAAAGCACCAAAGAGTCGTTGCTCGATATCAGTGAAATAGCGCGTATGAGCGTCGATACGCTCGATGAAAATGATGAGGAGGAAGAAGAGGCGCTTATGCAGGTTACCGAATTTCTCCGTGTGGCTGTCATGCTGGTGTACGACGAACTGGCTGGAATAAGAGCAGGCGGTCATGACTAACATTGAATTCAAGCGGCGCAGAACTCAGCTGATGCGCATGATGGGACCGGGGAGTATCGCCATACTTCCTGCTGCACCGATGGCACGCAGAAATAGGGACGCATACTACCGCTACCGCCCGGATAGTGATTTTTTCTATCTGACAGGCTTTCCCGAGCCCAACGCTGTCGTGGTTTTGATACCGGGGCGTAAGCAGGCCGAATATATACTTTTCTGTCAGGAGCGGGATCCCGACAAGGAGACCTGGGATGGTCCCCGATATGGTCAGGAAGGTGCCAAAGAGGTGTTTGCCGCTGAAGATTCTTTTCCGATAGGCGATCTGGATGAGATTCTTCCGCGTATGCTGGAGCAGTGCGAGCGGGTTTTTTATGCCATGGGCTGCAGCCCTGAACTGGATAAGCAGATGTCCGAGTGGATAAGCGGCATCCGTGAAAATAGCAGGGCAGGTGTTCAGGGGCCGCTGGAGTTTGTCGCGCTGGACCATTATCTGCATGACATGCGTCTGTATAAGAGCCGCTCCGAAATAAAAATCATGCGCGATGCGGCAAAGATTTCAGCCAAAGCGCATATACGCGCCATGAAGGCCTGCAAACCCGGTTTGGGAGAGTGGCATCTTGAGGCGGAGCTGGTGCATGCGTGCGCCGCAGCCGGCGCTCGCGAACAGGCTTATTCACCAATAGTTGGCGGCGGCGCCAACGGCTGTGTATTGCACTATGTTGAAAACAGAGACCAACTGCGCGATGGAGATTTGTTGCTGATAGATGCCGGTTGTGAACTCGACTGTTATGCCTCGGATATCACCAGGACGTTTCCGGTCAATGGCCGGTTTTCAACGCCTCAGCGCGCACTTTACGAGTTGGTCCTGAAGGCGCAGCTGGCAGCTATAGAGAAGGTGAAACCCGGCAATCATTGGAACGATCCACATATGGCAGCGGTCAGGGTTATAACCAGAGGATTGGTCGAGTTTGGGATTCTCAAGGGACAGGTTCCGGCGTTGATTAAAAATGAAGCCTATAAACGTTTCTACATGCATCGCACCGGCCACTGGCTTGGGATGGATGTGCATGATGTGGGTGATTACAAGGTGGATGGAAACTGGCGGTTGCTCGAACCCGGTATGGTGTTGACAGTGGAGCCGGGGCTCTATATTCCGGATGGAAGTAAAGGTGTTGCCAAAAAATGGTGGAATATAGGTATTCGCATCGAGGATGATGTAGTGGTAACCAGGCTTGGCTGTGAAGTATTGAGTAAGGATGCGCCGAAAACTGTCCCTGAAATCGAGGCGTTGATGAATGAGAGTCGCACCGGAGTCTGACCGACTCCGGTGGATTCGGTTGATATTGAATGCCTGCGCTTTGTGCGAAACTATGAATATGGAATTTGATGTCATCGTCGTTGGCGGAGGCATGGTCGGTGCAAGTCTGGCCCGTGCGCTCTCCGGCTGTGGTCTGAGGATTGCCGTTGTTGAGTCCTGGACGCTCAACTCGGCACGACAGCCCAGCTACGATGATCGCGCCATCGCACTGGCCTACGGAACCCGTTTGATCCTGGAGGGCATGGGGCTGTGGAGGGATCTCTCCTCCGATGTCGAACCGATTCTTCATGTCCATGTATCCGACCGGGGACATTTTGGCTTTACCCGACTGCACCACGAATCGCTGAATGTGGAGGCACTTGGCTATGTGGCAACCGGACATGATCTTGGGAATATCCTGTTCCGGGGAATCGGAGACCTGCCGCATGTCGAACTGTTTTGTCCGGCGTCGCTGGTGGATTTCGATGTATCAGAAAACGGTGTACATGTAACCGTCTCCCGGAACGACGAAGAACTCAACTTAAACGGAAGGTTGCTGGTGGCCGCTGATGGCTCCCGCTCCATGGTTCGCGAGCGTCTTTCCATTAATGTGCGTGAATGGCAGTACGGCCAGAGCGCGGTGATCAGCAATTTGACCCCGGGCGTGCCGCCGAATGGCACGGCATTCGAGCGTTTCACCGAGTCTGGTCCCATGGCGATGCTGCCGCTGAATAAGGGTCGGTATGGATTAATCTGGACCGTTGACGACGCCAGACTCCACGAAGTAATGTCATGGGACGACAGCGAGTTCCTGACCCAGGTGCAACAGTGTTTCGGTCACAGACTTGGACGGTTCGAGCGGGCGGGGCGTCGTGCCAGCTATCCATTGAGCCTGGTGAGAGCGGAGGAGCATATCCGGCCGCGTGTCGTTTTGATCGGAAATGCGGCGCATGCGCTTCACCCGATCACCGGACAAGGTTTTAACCTGGGTATCAGGGACGTTGCGGCACTGGCCGATGTGCTGGTTGAAGCGGACCAAAACGGCAGGGATCCGGGGGCCCTCGAAACCCTGAGCCTGTATGCCGAATGGCGCAGGCATGATCAGCAAGCGGTCGCCCTGATGACCGACAGTCTGGTGAGGTTGTTTGCCAATCCACTGCTGCCAATACGCATTGCCCGCGATATCGGGATGCTGGCGCTGGACCTGGCCTCACCGGCAAAACATTTTCTTACGCGTCAATTTATGGGCATCAACGGCCGCTTGCCGCGGCTGGCACGGGGACTGGGCCTTGAGTGTTGATGGTCGCGAAGGTTTCGATTGCGATGTTGCCATCGTTGGTGCTGGCATGGTCGGCGGTGTGCTTGGCTGCGCGCTTGCCTCGCAGGGTTTCACTGTTGTGCTGGTGGAACAGCGTGAGCCTGATACAGACTGGCCCCGGGATGATGTGGACCAACGGGTCTCCGCACTGACACGGGCCTCTCAGCACATCCTTGCAAACCTGGGTGTCTGGGATCGCATGTCGGAGATGCGTGTCAGCCCCTACCGTGGAATGCGGGTCTGGGATGCCACAGGCAACGGCAGTATCGAATTTGACGCGGCTGAAATCGGAGAGCCTGATCTCGGTCATATCGTGGAAAACCGGGTGACTCAACTGGCACTGTGGAAACGTCTGGGTGAATTTAGCGGCGTATGCAGGCTATGTCCGGACAGCGTGCACAGGCTGGAGCTCGGTGGTGAACGTCCATGGCTGGAATTGAATAGCGGCAGACGGGTCGAGGCGGATCTGATTGTTGCGGCGGATGGCGCAAACTCTGCTGTCAGGAAGTTGGCAGGCATCACCTGCAGTGGCTGGAGCTACCATCAGCATGCGATAGTTGCAACTGTAGAGCCGGAAAAACATCATGGAAAAATCGCCAGGCAGCGCTTCATGCCAAACGGTCCGTTGGCTTTTCTCCCGATAGACAACGGCAGTTGTTCCATCGTCTGGTCCACGCTACCGGAGCACGCCGGATTTCTGATGGTGCTTGACGAAGCGGGATTCTGCCGGGAGTTGGAAATCGCCAGTCAGGGTGTGCTTGGGCGCATGAGTCGTGTTGGGCCTCGCGCGTTGTTTCCGTTGAGTCTGCGCCATGCACAACGATATCTGGCCGATGGGGTGGTTCTGATAGGTGATGCCGCGCACGGCGTGCATCCGCTGGCCGGTCAGGGAGTCAATCTGGGATTTCTGGATGCCGCGGTTTTAGCGGATGTATTGGGAGATGCCAGAGAGCGCGGGCATCCGCTGGGTTGCAGGGCGACACTGCGCCGCTACGAGCGTTCCAGAAAGGGACACAACCTGGAAATGCTGGCGTTGATGGATCTGTTCAAACGGGTTTTCAGCAATGAATATCAACCACTGATCTTATTGCGGAATCTTGGCCTAAATCTGGCAGATGCTTCAGGCCCGTTGAAGCGGTTGTTGGTGCGCCGGGCCATGGGGCTGACCGGCGAGTTGCCGTCGCTGGCCTGCCCTTTTACCAGAAGTGGGCAATTAACCACCGGGCGCAGTCCCCCTCTCACTATTATCCAAGGAGATAAATGATGAGCAATATACCAACCGAGCTTAAATACGCGAAGAGTCATGAGTGGGTCCGGGATGAGGGCGATGGTACCGTATTTGTGGGAATCACCGATCATGCTCAGGAGCAACTGGGCGACCTGGTTTTCGTAGAGCTGCCGGAAGTGGGGGAGACGTTGATCGCCGGCAGTGAGTGCGCTGTGGTCGAGTCTGTTAAGGCGGCTTCCGATATCTACAGCCCGCTGTCGGGAGAGGTGGTCTCCGTTAACGAAGCGTTGGAGGATGCGCCGGAAACGGTCAACGAGGATGCCTATGGCGATGGCTGGCTGTTTCAGTTGAAGGTCGATGACGAGGGAGATATGGACGAACTGATGGATGCTGAAGCGTATGCAGGATTTGTCGAGTCCGAAACGCATTAGCCGGTTGATCAGGTTTTTGGGGCCATTTTCGACAAGGCCAACCAGTACACATGGGTTGTGCACCTGAATTTGCAAAAGAGGCGGAGTGGGGAACGGGTCCGCTGAAGGGCGCCCCATCCTGCATACCGCTAAGGCGACTTTATGATATGTATACTTCCAGCAACATTGAATTGGCTTGGAAACCGGCAAATGGCTGAACAGAGCGCCTCAGGAATTCGCCGCATTGTAAATGCCTGGTTCTACTCAATCGCGGGATTTAAGGCCTGTTTCAGGCACGAGGAGGCGTTCAGGCAGGAGGCGGTTACGGTATTGGTTCTGCTGCCGGTAGGGCTCTGGCTGGGACAGGGCGGTGTGGAACGGGCATTGTTGGTGGGAAGCCTGCTACTTGTGCCGTTGGTTGAAATCCTCAATTCGGCGATCGAAGCCGTGGTGGACAGATTTGGCGGAGAGCTGCATGAGTTGTCGGGGCGCGCCAAGGACATGGGTTCGGCGGCGGTATTTTTGAGTATTGCCATGGCGGTGTTGGTCTGGCTATTGGTGCTGCTGGGTTGAGCCGGTGCCGGATCAAATCCCTCTCCCCTGGTAACAGGGAGATCGTGGATCGAGACCGTTTGTGAAATGAGTTATTGTTGCGATTCCCTCTCCCCGAGCATACTGGCAAAGTGGATGGCGTCGAAGAGTGCAATTCTATCACTCAGTCTGTCGTGCCAGCCACCGGGGATATGAGGCGCAGTCAGTCTCTGCACCTCTGTTGATTTGGAGTCGCGCACCGAAGCGGATATATCGCTCTCTGCCGATTTTTTCCTTTTAAAGCAAAGTTCACCGAAATGACGACTGAGACAGGTTGATGGAATGAGCGTTTCCGAGATTGCACAGAAACGATCGGCAATAGCTTCCGTCTGGCTCTCTGTAAGTGTGTCGGGATGGAGCTTGGTGGCATTGAGGTTTCGTTGGGATGATCCTTGCTGCGGCTGCGATGAGGTAAAATGGCCGAGATAGTGTGGCTCTATCTGCAAATACTTTGATGCTGCATGCTGCAATCTTTTAAATGAATCGTGGGCATGTGGCAGGTTTTCAGCCAAGTCAACAATGATGTGAATCGGTTGATTTTTATACTCACGCTTTATTGCACGCAGCAGTGAAAATGCACTGGTCAGCGAGTCGGCTTCGGGCGTGATGGTCAGCAGAATAAGGGGCGCCGATTGACATAGATGGCGCAATCCATCATTTGTCTCGTTTGCAGCGTCGACGACAATGAAGTCAAACACCGATTCCAATTGCACCAGCAGCTCCACGAACTTGCTCTGCTCTGATTCTTGCAAACGATAAAAATTGGCAAATATGTCGCCGGCAGGCAGTATCTGAGTGTCCGGGGCCGGGGCGCCATCGAACAGCGCCTCGGCAAGGGGGATCAATCCGGCGAGCAGTTCCTCCAGTGTAGATTCCCGGTTTTGACCAGGCAGGAGCGGTTTTCCACCGGAGGGAGTGCCGGTGGTGATCAGGCAGACATGTTTTCCCCGTCTTGCCAGAGCAGTGCTAAGATTAGCGGCGGTGGGGCGGTTGGTGCCGACGCTGATCAGAACCACCGGTATGGCAGCATCACCATGCGGGCTTAAGTCGTCAGCATCCGGCCTGTCGGTGGTGTTGTCCAGCATAATAATTATGGGGAACGTCTCTTTTATTTTATTGATATGGTAACAGTATCTGTTACAGTGAATTCGTTATGGTAGGCCTTTCTAACAATAAAATACAAAAATATAACGTGGGCCAAATACCATCGATTCCCCACGTTCTTCTGAAACTGATTGAAGCTTGTCACAAGGTCGACGTGAGCTTCGAAGAGTTGTCAGAAATTATTCAGAAAGATGTGGGGCTATGTGCGAGGGTAATTGCAGTGGCCAACTCTGCTGCGTACGCACAATGGAAAGATGTCAAGGATTTTAACAGGCTACTGGTGGTTCTCGGCCTGAATGCCATCAAAACCATCGCAATTACCACTGCGGTGCATCAATTTTTCTCTCAATTCAATGCGGACATGGGGCGCTGGGTCGGTGGATTCTGGCGTTATTCGCTCAGCTGCGCCTACGCTGCCAAACTGCTTGCCCGATTGACAGGTTATGAGCCGACAGATGAAGCCTATCTTGCAGGTTTACTGCATCAAGTGGGCCAACTGATTTTTCTGAAGAAGGAACCCGATCAATACCCCGAACTCCTGCTTGAGGCACATACGGATGATGAGCTTACGCGCCTGGAAAGGGAGCTGTTTGGTATCAGCGGAAATGAGGTTGGTGCACAGCTGCTGCAGGAGTGGGATCCGGATTCGATGCTTGGCGATGCGGTACGCTATCAGCGGGAACCGGCAGAGGCGGTACTGGACGCTCCACGCCTGGTACGATTGATTAATTTTGCCCATAAGATGAGTGCCCGGTCCGGTTTGAGTGATGAGTTGGTGCACGAGGCAGGTCTGCTGTTTGATCTGTCGCAACCGGTTATTGAAGATCTCAGGATGGAAATTCAGTCCGGCGTCGCCAAGGCAGCCGAGGGCCTGGGTATAAAACTCGATCCGAATGCAGAATCGGGAGAGGATTTCTGTGCGGATGGGGAGCAGGTGCGCCTGGAACTGGCGCGTAAAGTGAGGGAGTTCGCCCTGTTGGATGGTGTTGAGCAGCACCTGTCTGGTTCTGCAGAGCTGGATGATGCGTTGGTAGCCTGCCTGCAGGATTTGAAAATTCTGTTCGGCCTTTCCCGTGGCATCTGTTTTATTGCAGATCCGGCTGCCGCAATGCTGCAACCCGCGGCAAATAACTGCTCCCGGCCCGACCAGGTGGTTGAATTCCAATTGAAATTGAAGCCAGGCAGGAGTCTGGTGGCCGATACCTCCATCGGTCGTAATCTGAAGTCGTCGTTTGATCAGGATAGCGCTAACCGTCTTACCGTTGTCGACAGGCAGTTGATAAAGCTCCTCGATGCGGATGGCATGCTTTGTATTCCGCTAAACGCCGGAGCGGAAGATGTCGGTGTTCTGATTGCCGGTCTCTCCTCGGGCGAACTGCAGCGTATACAACCACAATCCGAACTGCTGCTTTGTTTTTCTGAAGCGGTTGCCCGGACGCTTTACCAGAGGCAGCGCCTGACCCGTGGGCGGGAGGAGGCTCTGGCTCAGGAGCGGGAGCTGAAACAGAGCCAGATCCGCAAGTTGGTGCATGAGGCAAACAATCCGCTTGCCATTATCAAGAACTACCTCCAGGTTCTCTCTATTCGACTCGGCGATGAGAGTGGGGTTCAGGATCAGCTGTCAATTTTAAGCGAGGAGATAGAGCGGGTCGCGGACATCATTTTGAGAATGCGCGATATCTCTCCGGCAGCGGAGATTCATCAGGGTGCTGTCGACGTAAATGAGCTATTGCAGGATCTGCTGGGAATTTTTCGTGTATCTCATTTCACGACCAAGGAGATTAAGGCGGAACTCCATACCGACAGATCAATACCGCCCATATTGACAAACAGAAACAGTCTGAAGCAGATACTTACCAATTTGATCAAGAATGCGGTGGAGGCAATGTCCAGAGGGGGGGTATTGACCGTTACCAGCCGGGATCGCGTGAATATCGATGGTACTCAGTACATAGAGCTTGTGTTAGCCGATTCCGGCCCGGGAATTCCTGCTGAAATGCTGGACAACGTTTTCAGGCCGGTGAAGAGCGGCAAGGGAGGCGCCCATTCAGGACTGGGCCTTACTATAGTCAAAAACCTCGTTTCAGATATAAATGGATCAATTAGTTGTAGAAACCGGGGGGAAGGTGGGGCAGAATTCACGATTCATTTGCCCAGGAATTTGGAAAAAGATTAGTTCAGTTTGAAGTGTACGCACACTGACACTCTTTTTCGGGATTCATCCATAATAAATATAGGTGAGTAGATGAAAACCTCTGTGTCATGGTTGGGCGCAAGGTTCAGCCCGCCAATAGATGATTGCCACGGAGAGGTGACGGACCCATCGGAAAACCCCGGATCCAAGGTTCTGGTGGTTGACGATGAGGTGCGTATGCGGGCAAGTGTTGGGGATCTTCTGCGGGCTTATGGACATCAGTGCGAACTTGCCGCTGGCGGTGAGGAAGCGTTGGGGCTGTTATCGTCAGGCAACGTGGATTTGATGCTGCTCGATTTGAATATGCCCGGAATCGATGGCTATCAAGTGATGCGGGAAGTGCGGGAACGCTACCCTGACACAGACGTTATTGTGGTAAGTGGCGAGACGACTTTCGAGAGCGCGACAGAGGCATTACGTTGCGGCGCCCAGGATTTTCTGCGCAAACCTTATGCGCCGGAAGAGTTGATACGCATCGTCGGCAATGCGATGCGCAAGCGCGGCCTGGAGCGCAGTATCAGAGATATGAACCGCTGTCTTGAGGCGTCGGAACATCGTTACCGGTTCATTGTCAACAACTCCCCCGATATTATCTATATGCTCGATGAGAAGGGTCATTTTGTGTTCGTAAATGATCGGATTAAAACAATTCTTGGGTACGAAACGGATGAGCTTCTTGGGAGGCACTACTCTGAATTCGTGCACAAGGAGGATGTGGAGAAGGCAAAGTATGTATTTGATGAGCGGCGCACCGGCAGCCGGGCCAGCCGTAACATAGAGTTCCGCCTGATGTGTAAGGGGAGTTCGCTCCCCTATCGTTATTTTGAGTCACGTTCGATAACCATAGAGCTGAGCGCTATGGGGGTATATGCGGAACAGCAGGCGGATCAGAAAGAGGGGCAGAAGGAGGAGTTTGTCGGTACTTATGGGGTGGTCAGGGATATCAGCGAACGAAAACGAGCCGAGGAGGTTATTAATTTCCAGCTTTACCACGATCTTCTGACCAAACTGCCAAACCGGGCGTTGTTCCGCGACCGGCTGAATCTGGCGATTTCGCAAGCCAAGCGAAGCAAGACCAGGCTGGCGGTTATGTTTCTCGATATGGACAGATTCAAGGTAATCAACGACTCTCTCGGGCATCTTGCCGGAGATCAATTGTTGCAAACGATTGCACTGCGGCTGAACTCCTGCCTGCGTGACGGGGATACTCTTGCGCGTGTCGGCGGAGATGAATTCAACTTGCTTGTGCCCGGAATAAACGGCCGGGAGGATGCAGCAATGGTTGCCCGTAAAATCATGGAAAGGCTGAAAGAGCCGGTTATTCTGGACGGCTATGAGGTATTTGTCAGCTTCAGCATCGGCATCGCCATTTTTCCCGAGGATGGCCAAACCATCGATGTACTGGTCAAGAATTCCGATATGGCGATGTACCATATCAAGAGCCATGGAAAAAATGGCTACGAATTTTTTGCGGATAACATGAAAGCGACGTTCCATCGCCAACTCTCGCTCGAAAACGGAATCCGCAAGGCGCTGGAGAAAAGGGAGTTCGAGCTTTTTTACCAGCCGCAGATTGATATCGTGAAAAACCGCATATGTGGCGTGGAGGCGCTGGTCCGCTGGAATCACCCGGAACGGGGGCTGCTGCCGCCGGATCAGTTTATACCTCTATCGGAAGAGACCGGGCTTATCGTGGAGATAGGCAACTGGGTGCTGGATAACGCCTGTCGTGAGCTGAAAGCCTGGCGGCTCCAGGGGATTGGCAGCGATGTACAGATGGCGGTCAATATTTCCGCAGCGCAGCTGATGCAGTCGGAATTCGAACATACCGTGCTGGACATGTTGAGCAAGCATAATGTTGCGGGAAATCAGCTTGAACTGGAGATTACGGAAAACATCCTGATGCAGGATATGGATCAGGCAGTCAGTAAATTCCAGCAGCTTGCCGCCAATGGCGTAAGGGTTGCCGTTGACGACTTCGGTATCGGTTACTCCTCTCTGAGTTATCTTCACTCGCTGCCATTGAATACGCTTAAAATTGACCGTTCTTTTATTTCTGGCGTCCAAGCTCCCAGGGATCGGAGCTCGATAGTCACTGCGGTGCTTGCCATGGCACGCGAACTCAATCTCGAAGTTGTAGTGGAAGGCGTAGAACGGAAGGCCCAACTCGACTACCTTCGCCGTCTGGAGTGCAATAAAGCCCAGGGTTTCTATCTCGGCCGGCCCGCGCCTTCGGAGGAGATAAGAGAACTGCTGCGGAGCAACACCTGAGTCAGACACTATCCATTGCCGGCAGACTCCGCCGGTTTGGTGTAAGATCTACGCCTTTCATTTATCTGGTGCGGTGACTGGTACTCCTTCAAGGTGATAAATGCGGATGCAGTGAGCTTGTCGGCGTTCAGGGCAAGGCACGCCTCGCAGGGAAAATGGCGGTTTCCCTAGCCAAGAGGCGTAACACCGCCATGAACGCTGACAGGCTCACCCAAAGGGCGTCCCCATGTGGCTCCCCAGCGGCGTTGCAGTACTTGCCAGGGAGACCCACGCCCTTGCCTGCGTACTGCGCCTTGCCGGAAAACCACATGGGGATGTTGAACCCATAATTATTACCTTGAAGGAGTACTAGATGTCAGCGCTGGTCTGTGGATCGTTTGCTTACGACACCATCATGGTGTTTCACGATCAATTCAAGAATCACATCCTGCCCGAACAGGTTCATATTCTCAATGTCGCCTTTCTGGTGCCCGAGCTTCGACGGGAGTTTGGGGGTTGTGCAGGTAATATTGCCTATAACCTGAAACTACTCGGTGGTGAGGGTAAACCGATGGGGACGGTAGGCATGGATTTCGAGCCCTACGCCCGTTGGATGGATGAATGCGGTGTCAGTCGGGATTATCTGCGGGTGATTGAAGGCGAATACACCGCACAGGCGTATATCACGACGGACCGGGACGACAATCAGATAACCGCGTTCCACCCTGGCGCCATGAATCACTCCCATCAGAACCTCATAAGTGAGGCCGCTGGCTGTACGCTGGGTCTTGTCTCGCCGGATGGACGTCAGGGTATGATCGATCATGCACGTCAGTTTGCGGAAGCTGGCATACCCTTCATTTTCGATCCCGGGCAGGGAATGCCGATGTTCGATGGCGACGATCTGCTGTTATTCGCAGAGCAGGCGAGCTGGCTTGCATTCAATGATTACGAAGCTAAATTGATGGAAGAACGTACCGGCCGTTCCCCCGGGAAGTTGACCGAGATGGTGGAGGGGGTCATTGTTACTCGGGGTGGGGAGGGATCCACCATCTATACACCAAACCGGGAATATCGGATTCCTGTGGCACCCACCGGCTGTCTGGTGGATCCCACCGGATGCGGCGATGCTTACCGGGCGGGCTTGCTGTATGGGCTGATGAATGGGTTGGACTGGGATGTGACCGGGCGAATTGCTGCGTTGATGGGTGCGATCAAGATTGAGCGGGCGGGAACCCAGAATCATAGATTCGACCTGGACGAGTTTCATACCCGATTCAAAGACTCTTTTGGATTTACTTTCACCTGAAAGCTGCGCTTGATTCCTAGATATTCTGCAACTTCCAATCATCTTACCGGGTCAAAAGGGGAAAATATGACATCACATTTCGATCAGACTGGTTTTGTTCCACTCAATATTGCCGTGCTGACCGTGTCTGATACGCGCACCGAGGAGACCGATAAATCCGGGAGGATACTGCAGGAGGGTGTCGAGGAGGCTGGCCACAGGGTGGTGGAGAAGGTTATTGTCAAAGACGATGTATATCAGATGCGTGCAGTCTTTTCCCGCTGGATCGCAGATCCCGATGTACATGTGATCCTCAGTACCGGAGGTACAGGTATTGCCGGTCGCGACAGCACGCCGGAGGCGGTAATGCCACTGTTGGATAAGCCTATCGAAGGTTTTGGCGAGCTGTTCCGGGCGGTATCGCTGGAGGAGATAGGCGCTTCGGCCATCCAGTCGCGTGCCATCGCCGGACTGACCAATCAAACCTTGATTTTCTGCCTGCCGGGATCGACCGGCGCCTGCCGCACCGGTTGGAGTAAAATTTTGCAGCCGCAGCTTGATCATCGTACAAGGCCTTGTAATTTTGCCCAGATGTTTAGGGCCTAAGGCTCGGCGTCCTTTGGTTTCAGCGCGCGATAGTTCGGTAAGAGATAACATTATGAGCGAATGTGATTGTTCATCCCACAGTGGTCCGGTCGATCTGATGCCCTTGGAGGAGGCGCTCGATCTGCTTCTGTCCCATGCCAGAACGGTGGATGAAACCGAACTGATTCCGATAACCGATGCCCTGGGCCGGGTGTTGGCAAGGCCGGTAACCAGTGGCATTACCATGCCGCCCTGGGACAACAGCGCTATGGACGGATACGCGGTCAACACCTCTGACCTTAAGCAGGCCGGGAATCGTCTGCCAGTCTCGCAACGCATACCGGCTGGTGTATCAGGGGCGCCTCTGCTTGCGGGTACCGCAGCACGGATATTTACCGGTGCACCGATACCGGAGAACGCTGATGCGGTCGTTGTGCAGGAAGTGTGCGAACAAGATGGGGAGCATGTGATTATCCATCGCCTGCCGTCAGCAGGAGACAATATCAGATGCGCAGGAGAGGATACCCGGGAAGGCGAGGCGGTTCTTTCCTCAGGTATCCGCATTGCGCCTCAGCATATGGGATTGTTGGCATCGGTGGGGGTTTCTCAGGTCAACGTGTACCGCCGCCTGAAAGTCGCACTCTTTTCGTCCGGAGACGAGCTCGTCATGCCTGGGCGCCCACTTGGGCCGGGACAGATTTACAACTCGAATGAGTTCACCCTTGCCGGATTGTTGGAAGCCATCGGTTGTGAGCTGGTTAAATTGGGTATTGTCAAGGATACGTTCGGGGCAACCTGCGAGGCTTTATCGAATGCGGCGAATCAGGCCGACCTGGTGATGACCTCGGGTGGGGTTTCGGTAGGTGAAGAGGACCACATCAAGCCGGCGGTGGAGAGGCTCGGATCTCTCGATCTCTGGAAAATCGCTATCCGGCCGGGTAAGCCGCTGGCGTTTGGACACATTGGGGATGTGCCCTTTATCGGAACTCCGGGTAATCCTGTATCCCTGTTTGTAACTTACTGTCTGTTTGCGCGTCCGTTCATCCTCAAGGCTCAGGGGGTGACTGAGTCGCTGGCTCCGCGTGCGGTTGCGGCGAAAATAGACTTCGACTGGCCGCAGCCGGATAAGCGCCGGGAGTTTGCCCGCGCACGGTTGGATCTGGATGGGCAGGGTGAAGCCTGGGTGTCGGTTCATCGCAGCCGTTCCTCCGGTGTCCTGAGCTCTCTGGCATGGGCAAACGGGCTCGCTGTACTACCCGAAAATCAGCCGTTGGTTAAAGGTGATGTAGTGAAGTTTCTCCCTTTCAGCGAGTTATTGAGATGATCAAGGTGCTCTACTTTGCCCGACTGAGGGAAGAGCTGAATACGGGCTCCGAAACCATGGATACTGTTCCGGATTTGCGTTCACTGATAATTGATCTGCGCGCGCGTGGCGGCAGGTGGGCGGATGTTTTTGGGGATGACCAGCTGATAATGATGTCGGTTAATCAGGAGATGGCAGACCCGGAAACATCCCTGGCCGACGGCGATGAAGTCGCCTTCTTCCCACCGGTCACGGGTGGGTGAGCCCAAAAAATTGCTCCAGTGAAGCAATTTTTTGGGCGAACACCCGACAAGGATGTCGGGCCGGATCGGCCCCACAGGGAAGTGCGTTTGTACAGTGCCTAAGGGCGAACGCCCGACAAGGATGTCGGGCCGGATCGGCCCCACAGGGAAGTGCGTTTGTACAGTGCCTAAGGGCGAACGTCCGACAGGCGACCTACAGAGAGCCACGCCATGAATAGAATCCAAATCCAGACTGAACCATTCGATGTTACTGCGATACAGAACGAACTGAGAATGAATAATCCGTCAGTCGGCGCTGTAGTCACTTTTTTGGGGCTGATGCGGGATATGAATGAAGGGGACCGGGTCTCAACCATGTATCTGGAACACTACCCAGGGATGACGGAAAAGGCGTTGCAGGAAATCCTGGATGAGGCTGACCGGCGTTGGGATTTGCTGGGAGTCCGGGTAGTACACCGGGTGGGCGAGTTGATGCCTACAGACGCCATCGTGCTTGTTGCCGTGGCAAGTACGCATCGGGGTGAAGCCTTTCGTGCCTGTGAATTTGTTATCGACTTCCTGAAAACCCGCGCACCCTTCTGGAAGAAAGAACGCACCGGAGACGGTGATCGCTGGGTCAACGCCCGGCACAGTGATTCCGATGCTGAAAAACGATGGGAGTAGTCGTCCCGATCAACTGAGTGTTCACCACTTGCCTCACAATCTGTAGCAGCATTGGGTTTATCGGTCAGTGAACAATCATCTGGCGGTGGGTGCTGGACAGGTTGCAGATTCAAACCCTCGCCAGGCTAGTGAGCGTCCGGAAACACTCTTCCACGGGATGTTTCTGGAACGAAACCGGAAAATTCGATTTCCCGGTTTCTTCATTTTCAAAGACTTGTCATCTTTGAAAATGTTGGCACATCCATGTGCCGGGCTAGTGCCCGCCGTTTCCAGACGGACACTATCTAAACTATTGTGCGATGGCACTGTTTCGTCTGCGCGTGGCCAGTTTCGATCTCATTGAGATGTGGTAGAGCAGGGGGATGACGAACAGCGTCAACAGCGTGGAGACGAGCAAACCCCAAACGATGGCAGTGGCCACAGGTCCCCACATCAGCGAGTGCCCGCCGAGGCCGGTTGCGAGCGAAAAAAGCCCGGCGATGGTGGTCAGCGAAGTGATCAAAATGGGAATGACCCGGCGGCGGGCGGCGTAGAGGGTGGCGTGGAGTACGCTCATGCCGCTTTCAAGACGCTCGTTGGCAGCGCTGATCAGCACGATTGCCGCATTTACCGCGATGCCTGAAAGCGCAACAACGCCGTACATGGTAAACAGGCTCAGCGGATTTTCAGTGATCATCAGTCCAGCAACTACGCCCGTGAAAGCCATGGGCACCGTGCTGAGGATCATAAATGGCTGAAAATAGCTCCTGAACTGAGTACCCAAAATCATGTACATCAGGCCGAGCCCCAACAGGAAGAGCACCTGAATCGAATCGATACTCTCCTGGATATCGTCGAGTTCACCGGAAAAATCGAGGTCAACATCGGGAAACCGGTGGTGTATGCGCTCCCAGGCTTGGATGATCTCCTGGTTGGCCCTCAGCGTATCGCTCTGTGTCTTATCCAGGTCTGCCTCTACTGTGATCGTACGCCGGAAATCGTAATGACGAATATTGCCCAGGCTCGGTACCGACCTGGTCTCTATCAGCTCTCTGAGTGCGACTCTTCCGCCACTCTCCAGCGGCAATGTGAACTCGCCGGGCAGGCCGATATTGTCAAGTTTGCCTGATTTGGCCCGGACGCGTACTTCCAGCTCCTCGCCCTGATCCTGCATTTGGGCGACCACTTCACCATCCACCAACAGTCTCAGGGTGCGTGTTATTTCATCCGGCGCTATACCGGCTCTGCGAGCCGCATCCTGATTGACTTTAACCTGCAGCTCCATCTGCCCCCGGCTGTCGTCATCACCGATATCGCGGATGGCGGGATTTTGTTCGAGAATGGATTTCAACTCCGCCACTGCTTGGCGCAGCTCATCTATTTCATCACCACGGACCTTGACCTGAATCGGTTTTGACGTGGGAGGTCCGCCAGCCAGACGTAGAAAAGATATCTTATCTGTACCTGGGATTGCGAGCACCCTGGTACGCATGGATTCGATCATTTCGTCAACAGACCGCATTTGTGCTGTGCCCGGATTGAGGGAGACCATAACCTGGCCATATTGGTCTCCGTAAAACGGGGTTGTCTCGGTAAACATCTGCCCGGCATAACTGATAATATTTCGCACTTCACCGCTCTTTACCTGTCCGCGTACCCTGCGTTCCACCTCCAGCGCTTTGTCGATTGTCAACTCCAGCGGAGTGCCGGCCGGCATCTCCAGGTTGACGTAGAAGAGGCGAATCGGGTCTGAAGCGAAAAAGTCTAGCTTCACACGGCCCTCCAGGGTGGCTGCCAATGCTGCGGCGAACATGGCCACCACCAGCAGCAGAATCAGTCTCGGCCAGCGCAGCGCCCTGACCAGAAGGCGGGTGTAACCTCTCCGGATTCCGCGCAGGAAACCGATCCGCAATCGCTGCACGGCAGAAGGATTGGAAAAGGTGACGCCGGCACCAAGCAGGTGAGTGGGAAGCATCCAATAGGCTTCCACCAGACTGATAGTGAGCGCGATCGTGACTACCAACGGGATGACCAGCATGTATTTGCCGAGGATGCCCGGCAGCAGCATCAGAGGCAGAAACGCAGCCATGGTGGTCAGCACGGCGGTGGTGACCGGTGCGAATACTTCGCGCAAAGCCTCCAGTGTTGCGGGCAGTGCAGCCATTCCGCGCTGCAGGCGATAGTAGATCGACTCGACCACCACCACGGCGTCATCCACCAGCATGCCCAGGCTGATTACCACGCCCAACAGGACGGTGACATTAAGCGACTGTCCGAGGCCGTGCAGTGCCCAGAAGGTGCCCGCCAGGATGAAAGGGATGCCGATAGTGGTGAGCAGGGCGATGCGTCTGCCGAGAAATGCCCAGGTGACAAGCAGTACCATAAGCAGGCCAATCAGAGCATTTGTCTGCATTGTCAGGAGTGCACTGCGGGTTATTTCGGTCTGATCGTCAATCAGCGTAAGTGTCACCCCGGTTCCGGTGCTGAACCGGTTGCGTTCATCGATGTAAGCCGTTATCCGTTCCACCAGTTCAAGCGTATTGGCGTTTTCTTTCTTCGTGATGGCCAGCATTATCGCCGGTTCACCGTTGTAGCGGACGATGGCGCCGGCCTTCTCCCTGGCTCGCACCACCTCCGCCAGGCTGCCCAGAGGTACCTCTCCGTGCGCGCCGAGAACCGGAAGGCCCGCCAGATATTCAGGGTTGCTGTCACGTCCAATTATTCTGACAAGCCAGTTCTGGTCGTTGACCCTGGTGTTGCCGGCCGCAATATCCTTGAAGCTGCTGATCAGGGTATCGCTGAGCTGGCCGGGGGTGATGCCTGCGGCTTCCAGCCGCTCCGGCAGAAAATTTATCTGCAGTTCCGGATCGTTCAATGCAGTGGCAAGGATTCGGTCCACCCCGATCATCCGTTCCAGCTCCTTCTTGATGATCTCGCCCTGACGCCGCAGATTTTCGTCGTCTGCCATGCCGGCTACTGCCAGAACCGCGCTGGGAAATGCGTTTGCGCTGGTAACCTCAAATATAAATGGCGAGCTTGCTTCATCCGGAAGTTCGGATTCAGCATTTTGCACTTCGCGTCGGAGATCTGCGACACGTTTGTCAAAAACGCGCTCGGGGATGTCATGAAAACGAACCAGAATGTTGGAGATGCCTTCACGACTGACGCTTGAGACGAATTTGATATCTGAAATCCTCCGGATTTTTTTCTCCAGAACTTCGGTGACGCGCCTCTCCATATCCTCTGCTGCAGCGCCCGGCAGTGTGGTGGAAATATCTATCCAGTTGAAATTAATGCTGGGATCCTGTTGCCTGGGCAACAGGTTGTAAGATAGGAAACCCATTGTCAGAAAAAGGGCAAATGTCAGGTTGGCCAGGACATGGTTCCGGAAGAGTCTGGCGAGCATTGATCAGCGCTTATCCGGTTCCTGACCGGTTACCTGTACAGCGTCGCCATCAACCACTTTTTGTCTCCCATACAGGATAACCCGGCTCTCAACCGGCAGCTCCACAACCGCCGGAAGACCTTCCAATGCATGGGGCAGAGGGTGGAAGCGTACTATGCCGTTCTGTTCCAGCATTACACCCAGCTCCCCTTCCCTTTGCACGAGGATATCTGCCGGCAGGTGAAAATCAGAAGCGTGCCACTCAAGACGACCACTACTGCCGGGAAGAGCACTGTTATCACTGAAATCCAGCCGTGCCTCCCGGTTGCGGCCGCGCCTGTCTACGACCGGCAGCAATCGGCGCAGCCGCAGTCGATAGCGCTTCCCTGCAATCAGCAGCTCGGGCATCTCCGCCTGCATTAAAGAGTCGATCAGATTTAGTGGAATCTGCGCTGAGACCTCAAGGTGTCTTGTATCCATGAGCTGCACCACAGCTTGTCCCGGAGTGATCCACTCTCCCTCTGCCGCCAGCCGTTCCAGCACCAGGCCGGTGAATGGTGCGTTGATCCGGCATTGGCGCACATCGTACTCCCTCTTTTCGAGCGCGGCCGTTGCCTGATTCAGCTCTGCGCGTGCGATTTCAACATCTGCCTCACGCTGATTGAGAGTCTCTTCGGAAATATTTCGCTCCGCCCGCAGGGTCTTTGTCCGCCTGATCTGGCGCTCGGCCAGGTCGAGTTTTGCCTGCGCAGATCTCAATGATGCCGTAGCCTGTTTCTGCAGACTTAGATTGATTGTACAGTCCAGTTCAGCCAGTGGTTCCCCCTGTTTGACCAGGTCTCCCACCCGTACCCGGATTTGACGTATGAATCCGGGAGTTTGCGGGCTGACATTGCTTTCGTTCAGGCTCAGTGTGGTGGCCGGTGCGGAATTCAGGGGCAGGTAGCGTAGTTCACCTATGGAAACCGTGGTAACGATGATCGGCTGTTGTTGGGCTTTGACGCAAGTCGTCGTAAAAAGGAGCAGGGAGCAGAAGCATTTGATAGCTCGTTTAATTTTCATGTGTCTGGACGCTGGACGGAGTACACTTGACGGTTATGAATAATACACCGTTAAGTTTGAAAAAAGAGTGTGAAAGCCGTTTGCGGGCAGGGCATTGCTGGGTGTACAGCAACGAGGTCGATATTCAGAAGACGCCGTTGCAAAGTCTGTCGCCCGGGCAGCCTGTGGATATTCTCACGGATCAGGGGAGATGGCTGGGTTCCGGCTATGCCAACCCACACTCTCTCATCTGCGCCCGGCTCGTAAGCCGCGATCCAAAGTATCCACTGAACGCGTCGCTGCTGGTTCATAGAGTGAAGATCGCCCTCTCGTTGCGGGAACGGCTGTTCCATAAACCGTATTATCGCCTGCTGTACGGTGAGAGCGACGGAGTGCCCGGGCTGGTGGCGGACCGTTTTGGAGATGTCGTGGTGATTCAGATCACCACCGCGGGAATGGAAAGGTTCAGGGAAGATGTGGTTGCCGCCGTAGAAAAAGTGATCAGACCGGAGTGTGTGATCCTGCGTAATGACTCGATAGTGCGGGAGAGTGAAGGGCTGGAGCGGTATGTGGAAGTCGCAAAGGGAGTGCTGCCGGAGTTTTTGGCAGTTGAAGAGAGTGGAGTGAGCTTCCGGGTCGCGGCTGCTGAAGGTCAGAAGACCGGCTGGTTTTTCGACCAGGCGTTCAATCGTGCCCGGATGCTCAAATATGTCGAGGGAAAGAGGGTTCTTGATGTGTGCAGTTACGTCGGTGCCTGGGGTGTACAGGCGGCTAAAGCCGGGGCAAGCGATGTCTTCTGTGTGGATAGTTCCAGTGCGGCGCTCGACTGGGCGGAAATGAATGCACAGCTGAATGGAGTCACCGGTCAGGTTGCTTTATTGCATGGGGATGCCTTTGAGGCTATGCGGGAACTGCGCAACGAACAGGAGAGATTCGATATCGTGATGGTTGATCCGCCAGCCTTCATCAAACGACGCAAGGATCTCAAGGAAGGGACTCTTGCTTATCGCAGGATAAACATGGCGGCCATGCAGCTGTTGTCCAAAGACGGCGTTCTGATCACATCCTCCTGTTCCCACCATATGGCTGCCCCGAACCTGCTGCAAACGGTTCAGAAAGCAGCCCGGCACCTGGATCGGAGTCTTCAGTTGCTTGAGCAGGGTTTCCAGTCACCGGACCATCCGATTCATCCGGTGATTCCGGAAACCGCCTATCTCAAGACGTTCTATCTGCGAGTGCTGCCGACTTTTTAGGCGTAAACCAACGGACGCAAGAACCTGGTTCTAATGGTTCAAACTCCCCGCCGGTTTCCGCTGATGATATGGCGGGAGTGTGGATTCAGGCGACCAGATTCAGAATTTCCCGTTGAATTCTCGATTTGTGCGGTTCGGGAAGTTTGTTCCATGCTTCGGCCAGGTTCTTGGCGTCATCGGGCAGAGAGGACTCGGATTCTTCACCGAACATGAGCCATGCCGGATTGACTCCAAGCACTGCCGCGATCTCGTTTATCTTCCTTGGGCGTAGGCTCTTTCCGTTTTCAATTTTCTGAATAACAGCCTGGTTTGTACTTGCGCGTGCCGCCAGTTGTTCCTGTGTCCAGCCCTTATCCAGACGGATAAAACGCATACGTTGGCCAAGTGTCCCGGGGGTTTGGGGATTCATCGTCGTCATACGAATCAACCTGCTTTTCCGTAGTGTAAGAAATTCATGCTGTTTCTAACGGCAGAAGCGCAGGTTTCTTAAATCTTTTTTACTGGTTTTCTTCAAGGCCTTATCTCCTCACAATTTTTTGGGTGAGGTGCAACCCCTGGGGCTGTATTGAACAAATCCTTTGGGGCGCAACAGATACAATTATAATGGTTTGCAACCGGATATGCAGCGCAAATACGAAAATATTTCCTATCAGGAGGCCGTTCCGGGGCAGGCCTGCCCTGTTATTCGAGATTAACCCGGTATGGTTGAGAGCTGTACCCGTGCACGCTGTCATGCGCTCTGATCTCCACGTGATCTATGCCCTCGGGAACTGCAACCCCGGAGAGTGAGCGGGTGAATGGCTGCTCGTCGACATGGGGGTGAAACAGGGTGCGATGTCCCAGTATCTCGCCATTTGGGGCAGTTACATCCCAGGCGTCGGCATAGTGGTCCCAGCCTTCATCGCTGTGTCTCAAGGTGACATCAAACCGGTAGACGCCCGATTTGATCGGCGAGGCGCTGGCGTCAACAACTATCGGCTCACCGGCAAAAAGGGTCAGGGATGGGAGCATCAGTAACAGCGGGTAGATGATTTTTTTCATACACTTTAGCTGCCGGGGGCATGTTACCCTGCTAAGATAGCGCGCCATGTTGACTTATCCAAGTATTAATCCTGAGGCGATCTCTTTCGGACCACTGACTGTTCACTGGTACGGAATCATGTACCTGGTGGGCTTTGTCGGTGGCTGGTGGCTTGCGCGATTGCGCGCAGCGCGTGCCGACCTGGGGTGGAGTCGTCAACAGGTGGATGATCTGTTGTTTTATGTCGTGCTGGGTGTGATATTGGGCGGGCGCATCGGCTATACCTTGTTCTATGGCATGGCTAATCTGCTGGAGGATCCCCTTTCTCTGTTTCGCATATGGGAAGGAGGAATGTCGTTTCACGGAGGATTGCTGGGTGTGCTGATTGCGATGTGGCTTTATGCCAGACGTCTCTCGCGGCCATTTTTTCAGCTTACGGATTTTCTGGCGCCGCTGATCCCGGTCGGGCTTGGTGCGGGTCGTCTTGGCAACTTTATCAACGGGGAACTCTGGGGCGCTCCAGGCAATGTGCCTTGGGCGATGCGGGTATCCTGCGAGCAGTTCATTTCGCTTTGCCGGGATAAGCTACAGCTGCCGTTCGCGACCGAGTTTACCCCGCCGTTGCATCCGACCCAATTGTATGAGTCTCTGTTGGAGGGGTTGGTGCTCTTCATTCTGTTGTGGCTGTTCTCTTCCAGACCCAGGCCTTTGATGGCGGTATCAGGTCTGTTCCTGGTTGCATACGGATTGTTTCGATTTGGGATCGAATTCCTGCGTATGCCCGATGCGCATATCGGGTATCTCGCATTTGGCTGGCTTACGATGGGGCAGCTGCTCACGCTTCCCATGCTGGCGGGCGGATCTATATTGTTGGTCTTGGCCTATCGCAACCAGGGAAAGGTAAACTGATATGCAGCAGTTTCTCGCGCTCATGCGCCATGTGCGCGACCAGGGTACGCCAAAAGAGGATAGAACAGGTACCGGAACCCGCAGCGTTTTCGGTTACCAGATGCGCTTTGATCTGACAGCTGGATTTCCGTTGGTCACCACGAAGAAACTTCACTTGCGTTCCATCATTTTCGAGCTGCTCTGGTTTCTCCGGGGCGACACCAACATCGCTTATCTTAAACAGAACGGTGTTAGCATCTGGGACGAATGGGCCGACGGGAACGGCGACCTGGGCCCGGTTTACGGTGCTCAATGGCGCTCCTGGCCTGATGGTTGTGGGAACGGCATCGATCAGCTCTCTCTGTTGCTGGATCAGATCCGGCATAATCCTGACTCACGCAGGCTGATGGTGAGTGCCTGGAATCCGGCGCTGATTGATAAGATGGCTCTGCCGCCCTGCCACTGCCTGTTTCAGTTCTATGTCGCCAACGGGCGTCTCTCCTGCCAGCTCTATCAGCGCAGCGCCGATATTTTTCTGGGCGTCCCTTTCAATATTGCCTCCTATGCGCTGCTTACCCTGATGATCGCCCAAGTCTGCGGTCTCGAACCCGGTGAGTTTATTCATACCCTTGGGGATGCTCACCTCTATTCGAATCACCTGAAACAGGTTGAAATTCAGCTTGGGAGGACGCCATTTCCTCTCCCGAGCATGGTGTTGAATCCCGATGTCAAGTCGCTGTTCGATTTCAGGTTTGAGGACTTTGAACTGCGTGATTACCGCTGTCACCCGCATATCAAGGCGCCGGTCGCTGTCTGACATTACAGGGCGTTGTCAATCGGCCAAATCGTGTTGGATGCGGTATAAACTGCCTAAGTTTTCCATGTTGGCACTGTGCTACTATTGCGCCCCATGCATACGACTCCATCCCGAATATCCCTTATTGCAGCGGTAGCGGAAAATCGGGTTATCGGACGTGGCAACCGGCTCCCCTGGCACCTGCCCGCAGACTTGAAGCATTTCAAACAACTGACCATGGGGAAGCCGATGATCATGGGACGCAGGACCTGGCAGTCGCTACCTGGCTTGCTGCCCGGCAGGAAACATATCGTGCTAACGGGAAATCATGATTTTACTGCCGATGGATGTGAGTTTGCCCACAGCTTTACAGATGCGCTGCGGCTGGCAGGAGAGGTACCCGAAGCGATGGTGATAGGTGGAGCCGCACTCTACCAGGCAATGCTGCCTTATGCATCGCGCATGTATCTTACACTGATCCATGCTGAAATAGCGGGGGACACCCTCTTTCCCGAATTTGATAAAGCGGATTGGCGTGAGCTGACGCGTGAGGAGCACCTCGCCGATCCGGACAGTCTCCATGGCTATACCTTTCAGACACTGGAGCGGGTTGATCCACCACAGGCTCCCTTCAATGCACCATGAATAATCCAGAAATCTGCAGAGTGCAGGGATGTGTCCGAAGGGGCTCCCCTTAAGCGTTTTCCTGATCAGATCGGTAGCGCCGTTCCAGCAGGGCGAAAACGATCCAGCTTACCTGAAACCAGATCCAGGTCAGCCCGGCGGTCAGGTATTCGAAAAGTGAAATGCTTGTGACTGGGCGGAACAGTTTGTCGTGCAGGGTGAGAAAAGGATGGCTCCCGGTTTTGAACCATTTGCCGAGAATAACATCCAGATAAAAAAAAGGTTGCCAGGCGTGACTCAGAACATAGCGGCCGGTGGCACGCCAGCGCTGACGCGAAACGCGGCTTCCCGCTTCCCGGTTCAGATCGCTGATCAATTGGAAGATCGGAGTCATCCGCAGATGACTGGTGTTTCCCTGATTGCGGTAAACGGTGTCGGCCCGCTCGAAAAACTCGGTAAACCCAATACTGTGGAAGTTCATTATCAGTGCGGAAAGTATCATGCGGCGGCCCAGTCCCTCTTGCTCGAATCGGCGGGCCGATGTCTCCAATTCACCCGGAAGCGTAATCCAGGTTCCCAGACGGCGGATTTTTTCCGCCAGACGCTGATCCTCCAGGAACCAGAGCGATTCATCAAACCCACCTAACTCCTGAAAGAATTCAGCCGGAATTAGAAGGCCCTGATCTCCGTTTGTGCACTCTGCTCTGTTGAGTGCGCTTTTGCTTTCATAGTAGCTGTAGGCCAGATCATTACCTTTAAGATCACGCCTGAATTTCAGCCTGAAGTGTCCCGCAACCCGTTGACTTTCAAGTCGCCCACAAGTGCTTTTTAGTACCTCCAGCGCGGTTTGTAGCTGGGGGTCGCTGGTGAGCAGGGAGTCGGCATGTAAAAAAAGCAGATAGGGGGCAGAGGCACTGCTCGCGGCGCTATTCATCTGCCGGCCCCGCCCTGATTTTGATTGCACCAGAACAGCGCCTGCTTTTTCAGCTATGGCCGGAGTCCCATCCTCTGAACCGCCATCGGCAACGATCACCTCCAGTTGAATCTCTCTTTGACGATGAAGCTGTTTCAGCAGACCCGGGAGTGCACGGGATTCATTGATAGTCGGGACTATTACGCTCAGCTGCGGGGTGTAACCGGTAGTCAAAAAAGCCTGCATTTGTTTTGCTCGGTTATTGGAGGGTCCATTTTACACGCCACAGAAAAATGCGTGGAGTTCAACCGTCACCTTGATTGACATCGCTTAAGTAACGGAGCGTGCATTTGGTTAAAATAAAAAGCCTGGTCGGAGCTTCCGGGAAAAAATACCTCCGCTTCCGCGGTCGGGTTTAGTGTCTTGGCTGGATGAAATGTGGACGATGAAGTGGTTTCGGTTAAAGTTTCTTCTGGTGGCAGGGTTGTTGCTGTGTGAGGTGGGATATTGTCTGCCGCCGATGCAGCTGTTTGTTGAGTTGACTCCAACGGGCGGTACACTGCGTCCTCCACCGGGGAGATACTCGGGACCGGTGGTTATCGAACGCCGTATTACGCTTGAAGGTGGGGGGGAAGTCATCATCGATGGCGGTGGCGATGGCACTGTGGTGCGGATCAAAGCGGATGGTTCAATTATACGTGGTGTGAAAATAGTCAACTCCGGCGGTTCGCACGATCAACTCGATTCCGGCCTGTTGCTGGAGGCGAACGATGTTTTGATTGAAAACAATGTCATCGAGAATGTCCTTTTTGGCATCAATCTGCGCAGGGCTTACGATAACCGAATTCTGGGCAACAGCATCAGCTCGAGGGGAGATTCGGTCAGTCTGCGCGGAGAGGGGCTGCGGCTCTGGTACAGCAGCGACAATCTGATTGAGAAGAACGAAATAGCGAATGTACGCGATATATTGATCATCAATTCCCCGGATAATCGCCTGAGCGGAAACCTTATTCATCACAATCGTATGGGAATGGAGCTGGTATTCTCTCCCGGAAACGAGATTGTCGGTAATAGTATCAGTTGGAATAGAACCGGTATTGTCGGTATCTACTCCGATGATCTGCTGATCAGCGCGAACCGCTTCGCTCATATGCGGGAAATAACCGGCGCAGCACTTGCCATCAAAGAGAGCTCTCAGGTGAAAATTATGGACAATGAGATACTTCATTGCGCAATCGGACTGACCGTCAATTCGCCGGTGCACCCGGAGAATATCCTCTATCTGGAGGATAATCACATCGCCTACAACGATGTGGCTCTGTACTTTTACGGCGAGAAAGGTGGCCATGTGATTCATGGCAACCGCTTCGACAGCAACCTGCTGACGGTAGCGGTGAGCGCCTCAACCAGCGCTTTGGCAAATGACTGGAAGGGTAATCACTGGGGCGATTACGAGGGGTTTGATCGCAATTTCGACGGTATAGGTGACACGCCTCACGATGTTTATCTCTACTCTGACCGTATCTGGATGGAGCGGCCGATGATCCGGTTTTTTCGTGCTTCCCCGGCGCTTGAACTGATCGATTTCGCCGAGAGGCTTACTTCCTTCTCCAAGCCGGATCTGATCTTCAGAGACCCTGCCCCGCTGATGTGAGGAGTGCAGTGCCGGTTATTCGTCTACATCGTCCACATCCAGTTGCCCGGACAGGCGCCGCCGGATGTGAGACCAGGACATGCCAATTGCCATAATCATCGCAACTATGATCAACACGATGTACTGTAGCAGTGTGGTTTCATCCAGCGAGAGGATTTCACGGTCTATCAATAACCAGACAAACACGCCAAAGAGTGCCGATGCAAGCGTTGTACCGACGATACCAAGAGAGCGTATTGTCGCGCGTACATAGATTACCCAGCCGATCAACAACACTATGCCGGCCAGGATCAGTAATGGATCGAGTTTATCCAATGCGTTGATGAATCCATGGTACCAGGAGTATCCGGAAGGGTTGTAGGTGGCGAATACAAGGATCAAGGCAGCAATCAGCCGGATCAGAAAACTCAACAAAGAGAAGCGCTTGTCAGCCATGTGGTTCGTCCTGGGTAAGTTCTGGGGTTTATCCAGGCAAGAGTATAAGGAAATGCTGATGAGATTACGACAGACTCCAAAGAGTTTGTGCTTCTATTTTCTTCTCCCTATGGCCTTTGCACTTGATCTGGACTAATTTGGGCGGTTTCTTTTTACTCAGTTTCAGTGCAGTAAGCTTGCCTCCCCACAGGCAGCCGCTGTCCAATGCCCAGGTATTCCTGGCTTGACGGAAGCCCAGCGTGGACCAGTGGCCAAACAGAATTCTGGCGGAATCACTGGCGCGACCAGGCATTTCGTACCATGGCAGACAACCGTAACGCTGACTGCCTGGCGGACCTTTCTCTCTCAGTGCCAATTCACCCCTCATGGTGCAGTAGCGCAGCCGGGTAAAACAGTTGGTGATGAATCGCAGCCTATCCATCCCCTCCAATCGGTCCGACCAGAGTCTGGGTTCGTTTCCATACATATGGCTGCAGAAATAGCTGTAACCTCCTCCGCGCAGCACGGCTTCTACCTCCCGAGCCAGTCTGAGTGCCGTGTCTATGTCCCATTGGGGTGGCAGGCCGGCATGAATGATGGAGAAGTCGAGCTTTCTGTCCTGGTGCATAAGCGGCCGGGTACGAAGCCACAACAGCAGTTCGTCCCGGTCTTTTGCGCTAAGAATCGGCTCAAGAGTCTGATCGCTTGTTTTGTGTCTCAAATTGCCTTGTGACAGTGCCAGCAGGTGCAGGTCATGATTACCCAGCACGGTTATGGCGGTGTCACCCAGTCCCTTGACAAACCGCAGCGTAGCGAGTGAGTCAGGGCCTCTGTTAACCAGATCGCCGGCAAACCAGAGCCTATCCTTGCCCGGTTTGAAATCGATAGTTTCCAGCAGCTTTTGTAGTTCGTTGTAACATCCCTGAACATCACCAATCGCATATACAGCCATGATCTCTAGTATTCCGGCTTTTTCACGGTAGAACGGAACAGGCTCGATCCTGTCACAATCAAAGTGGAAAGATGTGGTTGAAAGATTGTAACAGATTTCATTTTTTACCTTGTTCTTCAGCGGCCTCATGGGAAGGGCGGAGTGGTTTCCAGTCGTGCCGACGGTTGTCTGTCATGCATTCTGTTCCGGTCAAAGCAAAAAAAATCTCTCTATTAGTGGTCCGCTCAAGATTTGGATTCATACCACTAAAGATGGGAAAAGGGCGACTGCTGCCGGGAGCAGCAGTTGGCCGCTCAATTGAGTGATCTGGGGATTGCCAGGGTAAATGGGGCTATAGGTGCATCAAAGTGGTCACCATTTTCAGAGCGCATCTGATAACTGCCCTGCATGCTGCCCACCGGTGTTTCCAGGGAAGTACCACTGGTGTAGTGGAAATCCTCGCCTGGTTGTAGCAGTGGTTGTTTGCCCACCACTCCTTCACCGACCACCTCCTGAACTTTGCCATTGGCATCGGTGATTATCCAGTGACGGTTCAGCAGGCGCGCGGCGGCGGAACCTGTATTCTTAATTCTGATGGAGTAGGTAAAAACAAAGTGGTTCTCCTCCGGGGAAGACTGCGATTCCACATACGCAGTTGTCACGTTAATACTTATCTGATTCATGGTTTCCCGGAACTTGAATATTTTTACTCAGGGTATTGTGCAGCAAATTTGGGAGAGCCACCAGAGTTTGTAGTTGGGTAGGTCGACCGGGCACCACTTTAGGAACGGCTAAAGTTCAGGAACTAAACAGCCGAAAACATTTTACCTATCGATATGCCCGGCTGGGAGCGAATGTTAAGGTTAATTATTACATTTTTGTTTCTGGTGCCGCTGCTAACGATCGCAGCTGAGGATGCCCAACAGCTGGCCGCAGCTGCGGCTGCAGGGCGCCTTTATCAGGTTGAGGCTCTGTTGGAGCGGGGCGCCGATGTGAATGCCAGAAACAGCGCTGGCCGCCCGGCACTGGTGATGGCTGCCTTCAATGGAAATCGGCGCACACTGGCAGCGTTACTTGGCGCAGGGGCCGATGTGAATGCAGTGGATGAACAGGGTAACTCAGCTTTAATGGAGGCTTCTGCCAGGGGGCACCATTCGATTGTCTCTTCGTTGCTGGCAGCGGGAGCCGATGTGAATTTAAAAAACAAGGCGGGGCAAAGTGCTCTGGATAGAGCAAAGGCCGGGAACAACAGCATGGTGATATCCCGGTTGGAAGCTGCTGGCGCAACCGAGAGCGGTGCGGATTAGCCTGCTATTTATGTTGATCAGGAGCTACAACAGAGACCCAGGATCGGCTTATAATAACGGCGTTTATGTCGCCCCTTGATCAATTTCCAGGGGCTAATCAGGATCAGATGGATTTGCTATATGTACAACCGGAATAACCATAAATATCGCAAACTCGATTTTCTAATGGTTATATTCGCTGTGGTTGGTCTGGCTATGGCGGCGACCCTCACGCTGCATGTGCATGCACTTTCTTCGAAGACGGACCCGGTAAAAGAGATAATTGCTTCAAAGGTAAAGCGCTGATCTGAGCCTTACCGGATGTCACCGGATTCGAGCGTTTCCGCGAACAAGGTTGATTTCCCCATTATTGTATAACCCTAAGTGGATGGTTCATGGCTAAAAGGCTTCGAGTCGGTGTAGTCGGCGTTGGATACCTTGGGCGTTATCATGCCCTTATCTACTCCCGTATGCCGGATGTGGAACTGGTAGGCGTAGTGGATATAGATCCTGCGGCGGCTGCAAAGGTGGCGGCCGAGGCAGGTTGCCCGGTTTTCAACAGCGGTGAGTCACTGTTGGGACGGGTTGATGCCGTCAGTGTGGTTGTTCCCACTTCCGCTCATCTGGAGGAGGCGCGACCACTGCTTAGGGCGGGTATTCATATGCTGCTGGAGAAACCTATAGCTTCAACCCTGGAAGAGGGGGAGGAGATCGTACGGCTGGCGGAGGAGGCGGGTGTCATTTTGCAGATTGGCCACCTGGAGCGGTTCAATGCGGGTGTCATGGCTTTAGCGGAACGCATAGCGAGACCGAGATTTATCGAGGCCCACCGGATGAGTGGTTTCAGCACCAGGGCGACAGATGTGGATGTGGTATCGGATCTGATGATTCACGATATAGATATCATTCTTTCGCTGGTGAAATCAGAGATAACTGCAATTTCCGCTGTCGGCACGCCGGTACTTACAGCACATGTGGATATTGCAAACGCACGATTGGAGTTCGCCAATGGTACCGTAGCGAATGTTATCGCCAGCCGGGTATCCGGGAAAACCATGCGCCGCTTCAGAGTTTTCGAAGAGAATCGTTATGAGTCTCTCGATTTTATCGACCAGAGAATCGATACCGCTTATCCAAAGGCGAGACCGGGAGAGAGATGGCCGGAAGTGGTAACGGACAGGGTGAATGTAAAACCGGTAAAACCACTGGATGCGGAAATCGCAGCTTTTGTGAACAGTGTTCGCAATGGCACTCCGCCACTGGTCGATGGCCATGTTGGGCAGGCGGCGCTCACCGTGGCACTGAAAGTGAAGTCACAGATTCTGGCAAGACTGGAGAGGTCCGGCTATTGAGCGGCTCCTGCAAAAGAGCCGCTCGCCGGGTTGCATGAAGATTGATCCATTTACGCAAAACACAATGCCGGCTGCGGAGCAATCGGGGAAACACTCCTGGCTTTCGGCTATAACTCAGTCAGCTTGAGATCCTTAAACAGGTTGTCCCGCTCCTGTTCCGAATTTGCCGCTATTGCCGCATCGACGGTCTTCCGGGTCAAATGATGTGCAAACAATCTTATGAATTCATAATGATAACTGTAGAGGAACAGGCTCGGCCTGAAACCCAGTCGGGTGATACTGTGCGGAAACAGATTGCTGGCATCCAGCGCGCACAGGGTTGAATCAATCTCTTTGTCATAGGCCATTCGTGCAACTATCCCGATGCCAAGTCCCAGTTTGACATAGGTCTTGATCACATCTGCGTCGGTTGCTGTCAGCACCACCTTTGGTTTAACGCCTTTTTTTTCAAACTCGCGGTCCAATTGAGCCCGGCCGGTAAATCCGAACACGTAGGTAACGATCGGATACTGGGCGAGAGACTCCAATGACAGACGTTTGACCTCCTGCAGTGGATGGCCACAGGGAATGATAATGGCGCGGTTCCAGTAGTAACAGGGCATCATTATCAGGTTGCCGAAGTCTGCCGTCGCCTCAGTGGCAATTGCGAAGTCAACGGTGCCGCTTGCGGCCATTTCCGATATCTGTTCCGGGTTTCCCTGATGCATCTGCAGTTGCACATCCGGATAACGGGCGCGGAAGGCTTTGATTACCGGCGGCAATACATAGCGTGCCTGTGTATGGGTGGTGGCTATCGACAGACTGCCGCTATCTGGTGAACTGAACTGCCTGGCGGCATTCCGAATCGCGTCGACGTCGTCCAACACCTTTTCCACCCTCTCGATAATTGCTTTTCCCGCTGGAGTGATGGACGACAGCTGTCGGCCGCTGCGCTCGAATATCCTGATCCCAAGCTCCTCCTCCAGAAGGCGAATCTGTTTGCTTATTCCCGGTTGGGAAGTGAACAGACGCTCCGCGGCGGCAGTGATGTTGAGGTCGCTCTGGGCGACAGCAAGCAGAAATTTCAGTTGTTGTAATTTCATGGCGTGATTCGTAGCCGGGGTTATGACGATATGCTAATCAAATCTATCTATAGAACAAAAAAATATTTTATCGAAAAGTGAGATTGCACTAAAGTCACAGCCTGTATGACTCTCAGAGCATGGAGAGAGTCTGGATGAAATATAGAAAAGGGTAACTCATGACGGTGGATTTACCAGCTGAACGTAGAACAGGGGCAATTCTCGGAAAAAGTGCTTTAGCACTTGATGAGGATGGTTTTCTTGTCGATCCACTGCTCTGGTCTGAGCAGGTGGGGCGTATTATCGCAGAAATGAGCGGAATAGGTCCGTTGCAGCCTGAACACTGGGCTGTGGTGTACTTCCTGCGTGACCACTATATGCGTTTGGGTGCTATTCCGCCGATGCGCAGAATCTGCCGCAGCAGTGCGCTGAGCAGGAGAGATATGAAAAGATTGTTTGGCAACTGTCTTGAGGTCTGGCGGATTGCGGGACTTCCCAACCCAGGAGAAGAGGCCAAATCCTACATGGGTTGATTTATGCCCCGCTTTAACAAGTTTCACCTCCCTTCGCCCGGTCTAACCGGGCTTTTTTTAATTCGGATAAGGAACATAATTCCCATGCGCTGCTGATTGCCACCTCCAGACTTCCGGTTTCTGCCTGGCCGGTCCCTGCAATATCGATTGCCGTGCCGTGATCGACAGATGTGCGGATGATGGGTAATCCAAGAGTGATATTGACGGCGCTACCGAATCCAAGATGCTTAAGCACCGGCAGTCCCTGGTCATGATACATTGCCAGTACACTGTCAGCCTTATCGAGATATCTTGGTGTAAACAGGGTGTCGGCGGGCAGGGGTCCAAGCAGATCCATCCCTTCACCGCGCAATTTATCCAATACCGGTGATATAACCTCAATCTCTTCGCTGCCGAGATGGCCTCCTTCACCCGCATGGGGGTTGAGTCCCGCAACCAGTATTCTCGGCCGGTTAATGCCAAACCGGTGTATAAGATCCTTGTTCAGAATTCTGATCACCGATTCCAGGGAGGAGCAACTGATGGCGGAGCTCACCTCCTTTAAAGGCAGATGAGTTGTTGCCAGCGCAACCCTCAGGCCCGGACAGGCCAACATCATAACCGGATTTGAAGATGTAAGATCGGCTAAAAATTCCGTATGCCCGGTAAAAAATATTCCTGCGTCGTTTATGATTCCTTTATGGACTGGCCCTGTAACCAGGCCGGAAAATTCCCCCGCCAGACAGCCAGTGACTGCCCTTCTAAGTGTATTCAGTACATATGGGGCATTTTTTCTCTCCAGAACCCCTGCTTTGGCTGTTGCGTTGAGGGGGAGCGGCAAGAGTGTCAGTCGTCCTGAATCAAGCGCCGCGCCCGGCTGATGTGGTTGGAACTCCTCCAGAATCAGAGGCAGGTTGAGCAACTCCGCCCGGGACACCAGAAGTTCCGGATCACAGACAGCAACAATCGGAATCGTGCGTTGCATCTGGACCAGCTGAACCACAAGATCCGGACCGATACCGGCAGGTTCACCGGGGGTCAGTGCAAGTGGTCGTACCGGGGTTAATTGCTCAGCAGGTGCAGGGTCTGTTTCAGGCATCGTCGAGAACGATAACTATGTACGCCTCGTCTTTCAGTCGTCGCAGGTAGAGTTCACTCTCTTCGGTAAATTTACGCTTTCTGATCGCTCCTCTCACTTCGGCTTTAATCACATCTTCTGTACTGTCGTGCCTGCGCCGCTCAAGTACTTGAACGATGTGCCAGCCGAATTCCGTCTGAAAGGGTTCGCTGATCTGATTGATCCCAAGTTTATTCATTTCACTCTCGAAACGGGGTACGAGATCGCCGGGTGTCACCCAGCCAAGCTCCCCGCCTTTGATGGCAGAGCCTTTATCCTCTGAATTGGAGCGGGCGAGGTTGTTGAAATCCTCACCGCCGACGATACGTTGCCGAAGTTGCCCAAGACGGGTTTTGGCATCTTCGTTGGAAGTGACTTCGTTGGTTGTTATCAGGATATGGCGCACCCGGGTCTGATCGATCATATGGCGCTCCCCTCCCTTGAAATCCACCAGTTTTATAATGTGGTATCCGCTGGGGGATTGTATCGGATCACTGATTTCCCCTTTGTCCATTTTATCCACTTTGTCCACGAAAAGCGTAGGCAGCTGCCCGCTTGTTCTCCACCCCAAGTCGCCTCCGTCAAGCGCCTGCTGACTATCAGAGTGGGTGAGGGCTGTGGCGGAGAAATCGGCTCCCTGCCGCATCTCCCGAACCAGCTGCTCTGCTTTGGTGCGGGCTTTTTCGAGCTGGTCGGCCGATGCACCTTCGGGTGTCGCGATAAGTATATGCAATAAATGGTAGTCTGTGCGCCCCGTCAGGCTGCCTTTACGTGCTTTGAATGCCTCCAGCTCCTCATCGGTGACGGTAATCTGTTTCAACACCTCCCGCTCCAACAACTGATGAATTGCCAGCTGCTCGCGGATGCTTTCCCGATAACTGCTGAAATTGATGCCGTCCGCCTGCAGCACCTCTCTGAATTGGGTCAGCGTCAAATTGTTTTTCCGGGCAACATCACCGATTGTCTGGGCCAGCATCTCCTCGCTGATTGAAATGCCCAATTTGGAAGCCCTTGCAAGTTGCAGCTTATTCAGAATAAGGCGATCCAGAACCTGGCGATCAAGTGCCGATTGGGGCGGAAGGTCTGCACCCCGCTGCTTCAAGGCGGCGATGACTTTCGCGGATTCAGCGTTCAGCTCGCTGCGCACAATCACATCCTCGTCAACAATGGCGACCACCCGGTCAAGCGGCTCAACCTCTGCGAGAGTCTGCACAGTCGGTACAAGAAGCAGTATGAGAAGCATGGCCAACAGTGCTGGCTGGCGGGGTTTGCGTAGGTGAATCATCTTGCTTGCCTTATCCTCATCGATTGGCACGGTAGCCGCTGATATTGCTCTCCAGGAACTCGTCATCGGCATTACCCACGCCTCCCAGACCTTTCAGCTGAAATTGCAGGAGAATAGAGTTTACCGGATCGTCATCAATATCGGTCAGAAGCTGTTGGCCAATCAGGCGTACCTGCCAGCAGCAGTTATCGTACTCGATTCCCGCGAACGCCTGTACGGTTTGATGGAAGAGTTCCGAGTAGGTCCAGCGTCCTACCAGGCTCCAGCGGTTGTTGATCGGCCAACGGCCGGACAGGTCTGTCTGTTCCACGCTGTCACGTGTGTAGTTGTACTCTGCATTGAGTACGCGCTCTGCACCGTCCATGTAGCGGACCGAAAACAGCCCGTTTTCCACGCGATTGTCATTCTGGTGGGGATCCCACTGGATGCCGGCTCTTATGCGCCAGTTCCGGCTGAGCTCAGATGTCAGTTCCGCCACTACCGCGGAACTGCTCTCTTCATCAGTCGCGCCCCCGGAAAGCTGAACCTCCCTGTCCCGGAAGTAGTAGATCTGGCCGATGCTGGCGTTTAACAGCTCCGCTCCTGTGGTATCGCTCAGGATGCGGCTGGTCAGCGCGGCAGTGAGCTGGTTTGCGTCGCCGATCTTGTCGCTCCCGCTAAAACGATTTTCCTGGAACAGGCTTGGGAAACCGAATGTGATATTTGCAGTGTCAAAGTTTGGCAGTTCATCCTGATCTTCATAAGGTGTCAGCAGATAAAATAGTCGCGGCTCCAGGGTCTGGACTACCGCATTGCCAAACAGGCTTGTGTTGCGTTCGAAGAAAAGTCCGCTATCGAGACTGAAAGTGGGAAGCAGCCGGTCCGGAGTTTCATCAAATCCCTGAGCCTGATTGTCCAGAGAGTAGCTGGTGAATCTCAGGCTCGCTTTAGGCGTCAGGTATCCCCATTGCCGGTGGAGTGGAAGACTGATGCCAGGTTGGAGATCAAATCTATGTCCCACTGTGTTGTCCTGATCGCTGTGCCCGAAATAGACGTACTCCGATCTCATGTGGTAGGTCAGTCCGAACGGCTGATTTGGCCTCTTCAATTCGAATAGAATCTGGGGAAGACGTCTGTATGGGCGATCGCTGCTGGCAATGGTATCGTCGATAGTCTGGAAATACTGGGCTCTTCCCAGCAGGCTCCAGTCAGATCCGGTATACCGTACCTGACCCAGTCTCTCCAAGTGTCTTCCGCTGGTAACCGCCAGACTTTCACCCAGGTCGCCCAGGTAGTCGTTGTCCGATACATAGTTGATGTCGGTGTCGAATGTCCAGCCCGGCGCCGGTCGACCGCTTGACTGAAGAGAGAATGCACCACGTGTGTTATTCTTGTCGTCCGCCACCGCTTTGTCATCAGGTAGAATTTCGGCCTGAATCCGGCCTCCATGTTTTTCCTGCAGATAGCGGAACTCTCCTCCCAGCAGCAAGCCCCGTTTGCTCATGATGCGTGGTGTGAACGTCGCATCCATATTAGGCGCGATGTTGAAATAGTAGGGTACGCTGAGATCTGCGCCGGTGCGGTCGCTGTTTCCGGCCGTCGGAAAAAGAAATCCGGATTTACGGCGGTCGTCGATAGGGAAGCTGGCATAGGGTACGTAAAGGAATGGCACTCCCTTGAAACGCAGCTTTGCATGACGCGCCGTGCCCACGCCGCTTGCTTTATCAATATCGAGTTTCTCGGCTTCCAGCAGCCAGCCGTTCTGGCCTGGTTTGCAGGTGGTATAGTTTATACCTTCGAAGTGAGTCAGATCGCGGCTCTCAATGGAGGCTGAGTCTGCATCTCCTCTTGCGCCCTGGTCCGAAAGGCGGTAAGAGACCTGATCCAGTTCCCCCTGATTGGTGGCAAGATCAAAGTGGGCCTGGGATGCGGAGAGCCGCAGGCCTGGCTGTTCGTAGTAGACGTTTCCTTCGGCATCCAATGTTTCTGCAGTTCGCTGATAGAGGACGGAATCAGCTTCCAGCAGACTTTCTGCGCGGCGAACCTGGACATTCCCTTCAAGGCTGACCTGGTTTTGGGATTGTTCCAATATCGAGCCATCGGCATCTATCAGCATCTGCTCTGCCGGTGCTGGACTGAATGAGAGAGGTGCCGGAGAGCTCCATGGGAAACATTGGTTCCAGTTCAATCCGCGGTCTATACCCGCATCGGCACTGACTGCTGCCACCTCCTCTCCTGAGCTGCTCTTACTGGCCTCCCTGACAGTGTTTTGCTCGGAAACGGTTGCATCCGGGGAGTAAATTTGTTCCCGTACATCCGTTTGTTGCCTGGTTTCTTTAGCTGGCTTGTTCGTATCCCCTGCAGGGATTTCGGTGGATGCAGGGAGCGATTCAGCCGCCTCGGGAGCGCTCTCTGGTTGCACCGGCGGGCTCTCGTTACTGCCGATGCTTTTTTCCTCATCAGGAACCACCGGGGTGGAAGCTGGTTCGGGCTCGGCCATTTTATTCACCACCGTATCCGCTTTGTTTTCTTCCGGTTCGGCAGCTTCCGGTTTCGGCTTATCTGTGCCAACTGGAACCTGTTCAGGCTCAGCCCTGCTTGTGCCTGTCTGCACAGTCCGGGACTGGACTTCACTTCGGCCGCTTTCTGTGGTCACTGGCGGCAGCTGTTTTGGTTGAAGTGGTTCAACTGGAGGGGATATCACACCTTTGCACACCCACTTGCCGCCGGGGGATGGTTGGCAGTCCCATCCAGCGGTGGAATTTTGCGTAATACTCAGCAGCAGACCGCTGACAAGCAGCGGTTTAATCCATCTGTTTCCAGGCACCGGGAGTTCCAAAATTTGTTATTGGGTTGGCGGAAATCTGTTGTCGGTTTAGCGAACGCCCACTAAAATCGCATAGAATTGCATTTTCTTCAATGGGTTCCGGATGGAAATCAACAAGTGAACGAGCGTCTTGCCGCGCTGAACAGTTGGCTCAGCGATGAGGTCGGCCTGCTCGGTTACACGATCGAAGCGGTTTCCGGCGATGCAAGTTTCCGGCGCTATTTTAGAGTGACGGGAGCTGCCACCGAGAAATGGGTCGCAATGGATGCTCCGCCGGACCGGGAGGATTGCCGCCCTTTTGTCGAAATGGCGCGCCAGTTGGGGCGTCTGGGCCTGCATGCGCCCGGCATTCACGCACAAGAGATCGAACAGGGGTTCCTGCTGTTGGAGGATCTCGGTGCTGTGCACTATCTGGATGTTCTGAACAATGATACCGCCGACCGCCTTTATGGCGACGCATTGGCGGCCTTGGCTGTTGTTCAGGCCTGCGTGCCGACCGACGGACTGCCGCACTATGATGCAGCGTTATTGCTGCGGGAGATGGAGCTTTTTCGTGAATGGCTGCTGGGTCGTCATTTGGGGGTTCATCTTGGCGATGCGGAGAGCAGGATGCTGGAAGAGTTGTTCGGGCTGTTGATTGAAAATGCTCTGGAGCAACCCAGGGTCTGTGTACTGCGCGATTTTCACTCAAGGAATCTGATGGTCACCTCTTCCCCCAGTCCCGGAATTCTCGATTTTCAGGATGCAGTGTACGGGCCCGCCACCTACGATCTGGTTTCTCTGCTCAAGGATTGCTATATCGATTGGGATCCGGTTCGCATCAGAGAGTGGGCGGTTGGTTATTTTCAATTGGCGGTTCAGTCGGGCGTATTGCGGGATGAGCATGAGGTGAAATTTCTGCGCTGGTTCGACCTGATGGGCGTGCAGCGTCACTTGAAGGCTGCGGGCATATTTGCCCGTCTGCATGTGCGTGACGGAAAGCCCGGTTATCTGAAAGATATTCCAAGGACCCTGGGATATATCCTGAAGCTGGAACGGGGATATCCCGAACTGGAAGGTTTGTGCCGGCTGATCAAGTCACTAATACTGGACTGACGGCAAACCCAGCGGCCTTGTTGTTTCAGCTTCAGCTCCTCGTACGCTCTCTGGCGATGGCGCGATAACCGATATCGGTACGATAACAGGCACCCGGCCAGGCCACCCGTTGCACCAGCTCATAAGCTTTGGTTTGTGCCTCCAGTACATTTTCTCCCAGTGCGGTTGCGCAGAGCACCCTTCCGCCCGCGGTCAGAACCTGGCCGTCCATGAATCTGGTTCCGGCATGAAATATCTTTGCATCTTCCAGTTCTGTCTCCGGCAGGTCCGCTATCAGGTCGTCTTTCCGGTAGTCGCCTGGATAACCATCGGCAGCCAGAACAACACCGAGGGATGCGCGTGGATCCCAATCGGCCTGCTCACGCTCCAGTCTGCCCTCCAGGGCCGCCAGACAGTGTGAAACCAGGTCGGATTTCATGCGCAGCATGATCGGCTGGGTTTCCGGATCACCAAATCGGCAGTTGTATTCGAGCACTTTTGGTGAGCCGGCACTGTCGATCATCACTCCGGCATAGAGAAAGCCGATATAGAGAATTCCTTCGTCTGCCAGACCACGGACGGTTGGTTCGATAATCTGCTGCATTATACTCAGGTGCATTTCCGGCGTTACCACCGGAGCCGGTGAGTAGGCGCCCATACCACCGGTATTGGGGCCCAGGTCGCCGTTGTCCCGCGCTTTGTGATCCTGTGAACTCGCCATCGGCAGGATGTTGACGCCATCTGTGATGACGATGAAGCTGGCTTCTTCTCCCTGAAGGAACTCCTCGATCACGACCCGATGACCGGCCTCTCCAAAACTGTTTCCAGCCAGCATTTCGCGCACGGTGGATTCTGCACTCTCCATGTCCCGGGCGATTATCACTCCCTTACCGGCGGCGAGGCCATCAGCCTTGATCACTATCGGCACCCCGACTTTGTGCAGATAAGCCAGTGCTTCAGTCTGGTCTGTAAAACTGCCGTATGCGGCCGTGGGAATCCGGTGGCGCTTTAGAAAATCCTTGGTGAAGGCTTTTGAGCCCTCAAGCTGCGCGGCTTCCCGGGTCGGCCCGAAACAGTTCAACCCCGCACGGTTAAAGGCATCCACAACACCAAGTACCAAAGGTACCTCAGGACCCACAATGGTCAGCCCGACAGCATTAGCGCGTGCGAATTCGACCAGTTGGTCTATCTGCTCGGCGCCGATATCCACATTGGAGAGCTTTGGCTCCATAGCGGTACCGGCGTTGCCTGGTGCAACAAAGATGTGGTCTGCGAGAGGGGATTGGGCTGCCTTCCAGGCCAGCGCATGTTCCCGGCCGCCGCCTCCGATGATCAATATGTTCATTCTGTTTCAGTGCCTTGTCATTGGCTCAAGTTAAGACAAAAAGTTGCTGCCCGGACGACAGCGCCAGTCTGATTAGAAGATAGGCACCATAATCGGCCTGCTTTACGATTATTTCATCCAACCACCGTCAGAATTCAGCGGTGTGTGGTGACTCCCCGCTCACTGCGCCTGAAAAATTTTATTATCTCAGTAACCTCAGGTATTTGATCTTCTTTCTCAAGTCCGGCCAGGGCCTGCTGGATATTTTCCCGGGAGTGATAGATTCGTTTGTAGGCAAGCTTGATCTCCATGCGCACCTCAGGTGTGAATCCCGCCCGTCGCAGACCGACGCTGTTTATTCCGGAAATTCTGGCTGGGTTGCCGTCACCAATGGTATAGGGTGGAATATCCTTCACGATTTTTGCCAGACCTGCAATCATGACCCTGTCTCCGATATAGGTGAACTGGTGGATTGCCGCAAGGCCTGAGATGAAGGCGTTGTTGCCGATGGTGACGTGACCGGCCAGTACTGAGGCATGACCCAATATGTTATTGTTTCCGATGACGCTGTCGTGACCTGCGTGAAAATTCCCCATGAAGTAGTTGCCGCAACCGATCAGTGTGCCTGTTTCGGTTTTAACGCCGCGACTGATATTGACGCCCTCTTTGAAGTGATTGCTGTCACCGATCGTAAGCGGTCTGCTCTTGTCCACAGAAAAAGTGAGATCCTGTGGTTCACAACCCAACATGGCGCCGTGACAAACCCGGTTGTTGCACCCCATGCGTGTACCCGAATAGATTCGGACGTTGCTTTCGATGCGGCAACCCTCACCGATCGAAACGCCTTTTTCCACTATGCTGAACGGACCGATCTCGACCGATTCATGGATATCTGAATCTTTGTCGACTATGGCAGTGGGATGAAATTTAGTCATGCCTTTACCAGTAAAGGTGGGCCTAGCCCGCATCCGTCACCAGCACGAGTAAAATGAACGTAATTTGCTGTTTTATATATATTATTGACATATCTTCAGTTCGCCTGGTGATGGATGCGGGCTAGTCCAGCATAAACGGATAGCGGATTTTGCCGGGATTAGTGGCGGAAGTGCCGCATGCCGGTGAATACCATAGCAATGTTATGCTCATCTGCGGCTGCGATGACCTCTTCATCGCGCATCGAACCGCCGGGTTGAATAACCGCCCGGATTCCGGCCTCGGCAGCGGCATCCAGTCCATCGCGGAATGGGAAGAAGGCATCGGATGCCATGACCGAACCGGAAACCTGAAGACCGGCCTGTTCAGCTTTGATCCCGGCAATACGCGCCGAATTGATGCGGCTCATCTGGCCGGCGCCCACACCGATGGTCATGTTGTCCCGGCCGTAGACAATGGCGTTTGATTTTACGAATTTGGCAACCCGCCAGGTAAACAGCAGATCAGTCATCTCCTGTTCACTCGGAGAGCGTCTGGTCACCACTCTGAGTTCCCTGGTGAGCTGCAGGTCGGCGTCCTGCACCAGCAGTCCGCCATTGACACGTTTAAACTCGAGCCGATGGATGGATTCTGATTTCCACTCTCCACACACCAGCAGGCGTACGTTCTTCTTCTCCTTGACCAACTCCGCGGCGCCATCGGCTACGCCTGGGGCAATGATCACTTCGACAAACTGACGCTCAATTATTACTTTTGCCGTTGCCTCATCCAACTCGCCGTTGAGGGCGATAATACCACCGAAAGCTGACTCCGGATCTGTGCTGAAGGCGCGTTCATAGGCGGCTTTCAGGTTCTCTCCGAGTGCCACACCACAGGGATTGGCATGTTTGACGATAACGCAGGCAGGCCCTTCACTGAACTGCTTGACACATTCGAGCGCGGCATCGGTGTCTGCAATGTTATTGTACGAGAGCGCTTTACCCTGAATCTGACGGGCGGTGGAGATACAAGCTTCCGGTTGTTCCTTCTCGATGAAGAAAGCAGCATTCTGGTGTGGGTTCTCGCCGTAGCGCATGGTTTGCACCTGTTGCAGCTGCAGATTGATGGTACGGGGGAAGAGCTTGCGATCGCCTTCGAGACGAACTCCCAGGTAGTTGGCGATGGCGCCATCGTAATGTGAGGTGTGTTCAAAGGTTTTAACGGCCAGATCGAAGCGCGTGCCGGCGCCCACCGAACCGTTGTTACTGTCCATCTCACCGAGCACCCGTTGATAGTCGCTTGAGTCAACCAGGACGATCACATCTGCGTGATTTTTGGCCGCGGCCCGCAACAGGGTGGGCCCGCCGATATCTATATTTTCAATAGCGGTAGCCAGGTCACAAGCCGGATCCGCCACAGTTTGTTCGAACGGATAGAGATTGACCACAACCATATCTATGGGAGCGATGCCATGCTCCTGCATGATTCGGTCGTCAGTTCCGCGCCTGCCAAGTATGCCGCCGTGAATCTTTGGATGCAGAGTTTTCACCCGGCCGTCCATCATCTCCGGAAAGCCAGTGTGATCTGCAACCTCTATAACAGGGATTCCGCTGTCTCCAAGCAGTTTGGCAGTACCACCAGTGGAGAGTATTTCAACGCCCCGCTGGTGCAGGGCTCGGGCGAATTCGACAATACCGTTTTTATCGGAGACGCTGATAAGGGCGCGGCGGATTACTGACATGATCTGATCTCTTAAGAATTAGGTTGAATTTCCAGTGCCGATGGAGCAGCTGCAGTATTCCAAAAGCTGAATGAAATAATTCAATCCAATTGGTAAATGGTGAGTTTCTTGCGCAGTGTGCTGCGGCTGATACCCAACAGCGCAGCTGCTCTGGTCTGATTACCTTCTGCTTGTTTCATTACGGTTTCCAGTAATGGCTGTTCCACTTCTGCCAGCACCAACTGGTACAGGTTTGCAGTTTTATGGCCGTCCAGTTTTACGAAGTAGCTGTTCAGCGCGTCGCGCACACACTCGCGCAGTGGCTCTTTTGTCTTGTTCTTGGCCACGGTAAAGGGTATTGTCCACTCTTCCTGGCCATGTGTTGCTCCATTTGTCATGCTGCCATCCCCCTCTCGTTGCCCGACCGTACGAAGAACTCTCTGATCAGCAGAAGCTGTTCGTCGGCTGAGTCGGTTGTATAGATTCTCTTTCTGAATGAACTGCTGTTCTGCAGATTTTCGCTGTACCAGGCAATGTGCTTACGGGCTACGCGTACCCCCCTTTGCCTGCCGTACAAGCTGTACAGATTCTGCAGATGTTCGTACACAAGTTCGCACACCTGCGCCGGCGTTGGCGGTGCAAGCTGTTCACCGGTTGCCATATAGTGCGCAATTTGGCGGAATATCCAGGGCCGACCCAAGGCTGCTCTCCCAATCATCACGCCATCGGCACCGGTCGAACACAATACATGCTGCGCCTTTTCGGGTGTGTTGATGTCTCCATTGGCAATCACCGGGAGGGCCACCGACTGCTTGATCCGGTGGATTGTCTCGTACTCGGCTTCACCGGTGTAGCCGCAGGCGCGGGTTCGGCCATGCACCGCCAAAGCGCTTATGCCCTCCTGTTCTGCAATCCGGGCGATCTGCACTCCGTTGCGGTTCTCTCTGTTCCAGCCGGTGCGTATCTTCAGTGTCACCGGAATATTCACAGCCCCCACCACAGCAGCAATTATCCTGGCAACCAAGGTTTCACTACGCAGCAGTGCCGAACCGGCATCGGCTTTGCAAACCTTTTTGGCGGGACAGCCCATGTTAATGTCGATGATCTGAGCTCCGCTGCCGGCATTTATCCGCGCCGCCTCTGCCATAGCAGCAGGGTCCGAGCCAACAATTTGCACAGAGACAGGGCCGGGTTCCCCTTCAAAGTCAAGGCGGTGAATGGACTTATGGCTCCCCCAAAGGTTGATATCGGAGGAGACCATCTCAGAAACCGCCATACCAGCCCCGAGGCGCCTGCAAAGCTGCCTGAATGGTTTATCCGTGACCCCCGCCATTGGTGCGAGGATCAGGTTGTTATCCAGTCTGAACGAGCCGATTCGCATGTCTGCAAGAGCCTGATACTTCGTTGAATGTTTTTTTGAATTGTCCCTCCGCATGCTTTGCATCAAAGCATTCCGCATCGCAAGGGCATGGTGCTGGGCCGGGTGAACTGGATAGGGTTCTAAACATCGCTCTATGGGCGTTGTTTCGGATCATCAGTGAATTACTCGGGCCCGGGGGCATATAAAATTTAAAGGGGAAAGGCCGCACAGTTTACGACGAAAATAGTGGAAGGCAAAGCTTGGCTTGCGGGCAAAATCAAGCGCAAATTAGTCTTGAATAGAGGAAGCGTCGCTTGCCCTTTGAATACTCGGGATTTTTTTATCGTGTCACTATTTTCGGGAAATTTTTTAAATTTTTGTGAAAAAAACCGAAGAGTGGAGAGTAATAATTCATCGGAGGGGGCGCTGCTGAAGGGGCGCCGTGAGCGTTCTGCTACAGAAACTCGATTCTGAACCCGGTGACATCGACACCGGGGTCTGCAAGCGCCATCTCCACCGCGACAGACTGGTCCGGTTTGATCAGAGTTGCATTGTGCTGCAATCCGGTAAAGTACTCCTCGGGACGGAATACCCGCTGCGCCATGAGTTTTTCATTGGTGTCGTACAGGCTTAACTGCAGATGTGGATATAGCTGGGCGAAGCGGGCGGTGTTGCTGAATACCAGTTGAATTTGCAGCGCGCTGCTGCTCGAGGGATGTGTTCTGACCGAACGGCTGGAGATGACGAAGCGCTCAGGTTCATGCCAGGGTGGCAGTTCGCAACCCGTTTGCGTGCATACGAACTCCAGCAGTTCGCGTATTTCCGGATACTGTTTCAAATTGCCCCGTGTAAACCAGAGCATCTGGGCGAGCGCGGTGACAAGCAGGCAAAGTATGGCGATGGACCAGAGCACAGGATGCTCCATTTCTCTTTTCTTGTGGATGTTGCCAGCCTGGAAGATTGAATCTGGACCAATCGGCTGGCAATCAATCTCTTCAGAGTCAGAGGATTGCAGCCGTTGCACCTGCTCAGTTGCCTCCTCAGCAGGCTCGGACGGCGGCGGTTCATACTCCCCGCCCTCCAACTGGGTGGTGACGGGTTGTTCGTCGTGCAATCCGACAGATTCGGCGTCGGTTTTTGATTTATCGGGATGGGTAAACGGCTTATTCGATGCCGATTTCACCTGCCACTCATCTGTAGTTCCGCTGTCTCCAGTTCCAGGGGCGCCGGTTGAAAATAGAGCCGTATTGGACTCCTGAAATAGCCCCCCTCCCGGTTCCTGAGTCTCAAAAAGCCCTTTTAATGAGATCGGGCCCGAGGTTTTTTCAGGCTGATCCGACTCCAATACCACGCTATCCTCAGGGTTAACCTGTGTCAGATGTTTCCTTGCGTTGAATATATTGTCACAACGGGAGCAGCGGGCCTGACCGCTCGCGGCCTGGAGTTGTCTCTCCTGGATTTCGAACAGGGTACTGCAGTGTGGGCAGCGGGTTCGCAAGGCAGTCGGTTTCGCTCTCAGTCTTGTCGGTATTTACTTAATGCCAACACAAGCGGTGTGCGAGTGCAAGATGTATCGCCCCGGGTATCCGCATAGCTTAGGACCATGCCAGCCGGGATTATCAATTGGATTTAACGCAGATTGCCTTCCAGTAACACCCAGTTTTCCAGACAGGTTGGTTCAAGCAGGTCAAAGTCAACCGCGTAAACCGCGCTTACGGCCTCCACCTGTTCGCCCAACAGGCCAGACAGAATGATTCTGCCATTGGGAAGGATAAGGCCTGCCAGTACAGGTTCGAGATCTATCAAGGTGCCAGCGAGAATATTTGCGAGCACCAGTTCCACTTTTCCAATGTCGGGAGCGGATTCACTGTGGTAAATCCGGAGCCGCTCCAGGACTCCATTTTTTTCCCCATTGGCCCGGGTGGCATCCAGCGCCTGCGGATCATGGTCGATGGCGATTACTTCGCGGGCCCCGAGTTTCAACGCGGCAATGGAAAGAATTCCTGAGCCACAGCCATAATCGACTATCCTGGCTCCCATGAGTTGCTGTGTGTCAAGCCAGCCAAGACAGAGTGCGGTGGTTGGATGTGTCCCGGTTCCAAACGCCAGGCCCGGATCCAGATCGATATAAATTCCATTTCCGTCTTGGGGGCGCTGCCCATCGGGGCAGATCCAAAGGCGTCGACCGAATTTCATCGGCTTGAAATTTTCCAGCCAGACTCTCTCCCACTGTTTGTCTTCAAGCCTCTCCCACTCCAGACTTTGTCCGATCCGGTGGTCAACCGCCTCGTATATTCTGTTACGGAGCCGGTCTGGGTCGGTCTCTTCGGCAAAGAGTCCTGAGATACGGGTTTTTTGCCATAAAGGGGATTCACCGGGAGCAGGTTCCAGCAGTGGCTCATCCGCTGCATCACCCAAAGTAACTGATAAGGCGCCCAACTTTTCCAGCAGCCGCTCAATCAGCGGGGCTTGCCGTTTTTCAACCGTCAGGTGCAGCTGTATCCAGGGCATGAGAACAGGAGGGATCTCTTTTCAGTGATACAGGGTCAATCGGTTGTCCGGTTAAAGACCCAGCTTCTTTTCCAGGTAGTGAATATTGGCGCCGCCTGTTATGAATTTTTGATCTTTCATGATCTCCTGATGCAGCGGAATGTTGGTTTTGATTCCATCGATAACCATTTCCGAAAGGGCGGTGCGCATACGAGCTATCGCTGAATTGCGGTTTTCGCCGTGTGCTATGAGCTTGCCTATCATCGAATCATAGTAGGGGGGTACCCTGTATCCTGCATAGATATGCGTGTCGACCCGAATGCCTGGTCCGCCGGGAACATGCAGTCGGGTGATCTCTCCGGGGCTCGGAATGAAACTCACGGCATCTTCCGCGTTTATTCGACACTCTATGGCATGGCCGTGGATCTTGATGTCGCTCTGCGCGTAGGTCAGTTTTTTTCCGTCCGCAATGAGTAACTGCTCCTTGACTATGTCCACTCCGGTTATCAGTTCGGTTACCGGATGCTCAACCTGGACACGGGTGTTCATCTCTATGAAATAGAACTCTCCATTTTCGTAGAGGAACTCAAAGGTGCCGGCGCCGCGGTAGCCAATCTGCCTGCAGGCTTCGGCACAGCGCTCCCCAATTCTGCTGCGCAGCTCAGCGGTGATTTCGGGCGCGGGCGCCTCTTCCACCACCTTTTGATGGCGTCTCTGCATGGAGCAATCGCGCTCGCCCAGATGAATTGCGTTGCCGTGTGTGTCGGCCATCACCTGAAACTCGATGTGCCTGGGGTTCTGAAGATACTTCTCCATGTAGACAGTATCATTGCCAAATGTGGCACCGGCCTCAGCCCGGGTCAATGCGATGGCATTGAGCAGTGCCGCCTCTGAATGCACCACCCGCATGCCCCGGCCGCCGCCACCGCCGGAGGCTTTGATGATCACCGGGTAACCGATATCGTGGGCCAGCCTCAGGGTCTGCTGTTTATCGTCTGAAAGTGGTCCGTCGGATCCGGGAACACAGGGAACACCGGCTGCTCTCATGGCTTCGATGGCGGTGATCTTATCGCCCATTAATCGGATTGTTTCGGGTTTTGGACCAACAAAAATGAACCCACTCTCCTCAACCCGCTCCGCAAAATCTGCATTTTCCGAGAGGAATCCATAGCCGGGGTGGATGGCAACCGCATCGGTAATTTCGGCTGCACTGATGATAGAGGGTATCTGCAGATAGCTGCCGGCAGAAGAGGCAGGGCCGATGCATACCGATTCATCAGCAAGGCGCACGTGCTTCAGATCGCGATCCGCCTCTGAGTGGACGGCTACGGTTTTGATACCAAGTTCACGGCAGGCTCGTTGTATACGCAGAGCGATCTCCCCGCGGTTTGCGATGACGAGTTTTTCTATCATGAAGTACCGCCGCCTTTATTCGATAATGAACAGGGGTTGGTTGTATTCCACCGGTTGGCCGTTATCCACCAGGATCTTCTTCACCGTGCCAGATTTGTCGCTCTCTATCTGGTTCAGGATCTTCATCGCCTCGATGATACAGAGCGTGTCTCCCTTGCTGACCTCCTGTCCAACGGAAACGAACGCTTTACTGCCCGGGGAGGGGGCTTCATAGTAAGTGCCAACCATTGGTGATTTTATAAGGTGCCCACTGATCTCGGGTTCCAGGGTTTCGCTTTTTGCCGCTGTTTCTCCGGGACTGTTTTGCGCCATGCCGTAAGCAGGGGCGCCCATCGAAGCTGGAACTGTAAAAACGGGAGCGTTGCCATTTCGACTGATACGAACCGACTCTTCCCCCTCGTGAATCTCAATCTCGGCAATATTTGATTCCTCCAGCAGTTCAATCAGCTTTTTAACCTTTCGAATGTCCATCAAATGCTTTCTCTCAATTTGGTGATTCCAATGAAATCTGGTGCAGCGCCGCCTGCAGGGCAAGATCGTATCCCTGGGCTCCCAAACCGCTGATAACCCCTTTAGCTATATCCGAAAAGAAGGAGTGTTTTCTAAACTCTTCACGGGCATGAATGTTGGAGAGATGCACCTCTATAAACGGGATGGCAGCTCCCAGAATGGCGTCTCTCAAGGCAACACTGGTATGAGTAAAAGCTGCAGGATTGAAGATAATGAACTCGATCCGGTTACGGGCGTTGTGAATGAGTTCGATCAGCTCATGCTCAGCATTAGTTTGGAAGAACTCAAGCTGGTGACCCTCCGCCTGAGCAGTGTCAGTGAGTCTGATTCTTATACTTTCCAGGGTTTCGCGACCGTAATGGTCAGGCTCTCGCCCTCCCAGCAGATTCAGGTTTGGCCCGTTCAGTACCAGGATGATCGCCATATCACTCAGTTCGATCGAAAGCCGGAACGATCGGGGCGGCATAGGCCACCGGATCTCCGGCAAGCTAGTTCAGGAATCGCGTAATTTTGCGTGATAGAGGTTATTTTGTCCAGTTTAAGGACTATTTCCCAACATGATCGCGAAAGAACTTTAATATTATTAGATGCTTATGTGTTCTTGAGAAGCTTCTCAAACTCCGCAATCAATAGTTCTCGGGTGACTTGTCCCGCCCGGATATAATGACTCTTGCCGTTGCGGTCAAAAATTGCGGTAAAGGGAAGCGAATCAAACCGATTACCCAGCGTGTTGGCGAGCTTGATTGCCTCTACACCGCCTATCATGGTTGGAAAATTGATTCCGTAAACGTCGTAGAAATCACGAACAAGGCCGGGTTCATCTATGGCGATGGAGACAAACTGTATGCCCTGTGCGGCGTACTGCTTCTGTAACTCCACAAACAGGGGCATCTCCTCCCGGCAGGGAGGGCACCAGGTCGCCCAGAAATTGATCACCAGAATTTTCCCGCGCCATTCGTTACTGCTGCGATTACCCCCAGTTATGTCTGGAAAGGAGAACTCCGGCAGTTGTTCCACTCCTTCACCGGTCATATTAAAAGACTGTACCGGTATCGCCGACTGCTTCTTGTATCCAACCCATGCCACGGCAGCAACTGCTGCAAGAAGCGTTGCCAGTATTGCCATATTCCGTACGTTCACTGCAGGAACCTCTGGACGTGGGCTACGAATTCACTTGCTTGCATGAATCCAACAATTCGGAATGGACGCCTCTCTTCTCCCGTCTGGTCAAAAAACATGATGCTTGGTGGTCCGGGCATTCCGAAGTACTCCTGCAACAGGGCGCGGTCATCTCTATCGTCAGCTGTTACGTCGGCTTGGAGAAGTACAAATTTGTCGAGTGCTCTGATAACTGTTGGATCGGAAAAGGTATAGCGTTCCATCTCCTTGCAGGTTACACACCAGTCGGCGTAGAAGTCGAGCATTACCGGTTTACCTGCACGGCTGGCGGCGGCCACTTCCCGTTGCAGATCGGCGACTGTTTTAATCCGTTTGAAGTGCAGTTCAGTCGCCTCCGCTCTCAGACCACTTCCGCCAAAACTGACGCCGCGCAGTGGTTGCACGGTGTCTTTACCCCCCGCGGCAACGCCGACGAGCATTAATACACCGTACGCGAGTAAAACCACGCCCAATCCACGCCACAGACGATCCCAGCCTGATGCCTCTATCGGCAGTTGCTGCAGTGCGCCCATATAGACCGCACTCACGATAAGTAGGGCGCCCCATAATGTCATGGCCACTGCGGGAGGTAATATGCGCTCCAGTAAGACGATTGCCACGGCCAGCATACCTACGCCGAACACTGCCTTGACGGTGTCCATCCAAGAACCGGCACGGGGCAGCAATTTTCCTGCGGATGTGCCTATAAGCAGTAGCGGCGTCCCCATCCCCATGGCCATGGCAAACAGGCCGATGCCGCCCAGCATCGCGTCGCCGCTCTGACCGATGTAGATGAGTGCGCCAGCCAGAGGGGGCGCAACACAGGGTCCGACGATCAGCGCTGAAAGAAGGCCCATAATCGCGACTCCGGTATAGCTGCCTCCTCTCTGACGATTACTGGTTTCCGACAGTTTGCTTTGCCAGCTGCTGGGAAGCTGCAGGTCGTAAAATCCGAACATGGAGAGTGCCAGCAGTACAAAGACCAAGGCGAAGAAGCTGAGTATCCAGGGATTCTGAAACGCTGCCTGCAGATTCTGGCCGAACAGGCCCGCCAGAACTCCAGCCAGAGTGTAGGTCAGGGACATTGACAGCACGTAGATCAGCGACAGCGTGAAGGCGCGTCTGGTTGTGATATTCGGACCTTGACCGGCGATAATCCCGGAAAGAATCGGAATCATCGGAAAGACGCAGGGCGTCAATGCCAGCAGCAGTCCGAAACCGAAAAATGTCAGAACGATAAGCCAGGTGTTGCCCTGCGCCAGAGTGGCAGCGATGCGATCCTGCTCGGACACCGGGGTACCGGTGCTTTTTGCTTCGAACTGGTCACTTCGAATCTGCCCGGTTGATCCATTTCCGCTTCCCGGTGCTGCGGTAACCTCCACAGTGTCCGCTGCGGCGAGTGCCACGGCCTGAATCGCCGGCAGGGCGAGTCGGGTGGTTTTCCTGATCGGCGGGTAACAGACCCCCACCTCCGCACATCCCTGATAGCCAACCTGCAGTTCAATTTCCGTCGCTTCCGGTTTGCTCCTCAGGAGTGGAATCTCCAGGTCGATACTGGTTTGATACACTTCGAGATCGCCAATAGTTCCATCCGGTCTTACAGTGTTTTTCTTCAGTTTTCCTGCTGGAAGCTGGAACTCACCCAATTTAACCCCGTTGTCTCCGAGCAGTTTGATCTCCACCTTGTCCCGGTACAGGTAGGTACCCTCGGCGATGCTCCAATGCAGTCCGATCCGCTCACCACTGACCAGACTGGCGGTGAACTTATAAGCCTCTTCAGGCAGCGGGATGTCCGGTTCCTGGCTGATACCGAGAGTCTGTCCGAGTGCACTCAGGGCGCTGAGTGCGGCAACTGTGCTCTCTTCAGGTGGCGCTGCTTGGTTTGCCTCCAGCTGGACTTTGATTTTGCGGGTTTGCGGTGGGTAACAGAGCCCGGCGTCCGCACACCCCTGAGAAACGGTTGTCAGCTCCAGACTTCCGGCCTCGTTGTCATCCCGTTGCAGTGGAATCCTGATTTCTGCGAGTTGCCGGTAAACCTCTGTTCTACCGAAAAAATCGTCCTCTTTAATCAGAGTCTGGGGAAATTCCGGTTCACCCAGCCTGATGGCTGGGTCTCCGCTGGAAAATTTGAATTTACTGCGATAAAGGTAGTACCCATCCGCAATTTTCCATTTGACCAGCACCGCATCCGGTCCATCCTGCCTGGCGGAGAGTTGGAACGCCTGATCTGGCAGCAGATAGTCCTCTGCTGAGTTGGCGCCGGTGGCAACACTTGTGAGAAGGACGAAAAAGAGTACACCCGGCAGCAGGTGCCCTAGGATGGTTTCTCGGTACATTGTTTGACCCAGTGCAGGTAATCCGGAAGTCCCCGGTCTAAAGAGACAGCGATGATTTCGGGAAGTTCATAAGGGTGCAATGATACAATGATTCTTTCAAGTTCTGGATACTGAGCGCTGCTACTTTTGATAAGCAGCAGTATCTCTTCGCTGGTTTCGATTGTTCCCTGCCAAAGATAGGTCGAGGAGACGCCGGGTATTGCATTGACGCAGGCTGCGGCACCTCGTTCTACCAGTTTCCTGGAGATAGTTTCCGCGCTTGCTGAATCGGGACAGGTGCAGTACACCAGAAGCAGGTCTGTGGACATCGGTGGAAGATACCGCAAAGGTGCTCTGGCCGCAAAAGGCGGATGTGGATATGTCCTGTGCCAGACCTGACGAATGGAGCGCTGTTCAATGACATCCTGCCTTGTTTCACCAAAGGGGACGGCGTAAGCTCTGAAAGCATGAATCCGTTTTTTCTATTTCTGCTTCTGTTTGTAGGCATACCGCTGATTGAACTCTATTTTTTGATTGAGGTGGGTTCTGGAATCGGTGCCATACCTACAATTACGCTTACGGTTTTCACCGCAGTGCTGGGTGGCATGATGGTCAGGGTGCAGGGATTCAGCACTGCACTGAGGGTGCGGGATGCACTGGGGCGGGAGGAGGTACCGGCGCTCGAGTTATTGGAAGGGGCGGTGTTGCTGGTGACCGGTATTTTGCTGTTGCTGCCAGGCTTTATAACCGACATGATCGGATTCATTCTGCTGGTTCCGCCCATCCGGCGTGCGCTGCTAATTTACTTTCTGAAGTATTCGGGGATTATGCAACGTCAATCGCCGGTGCACCCCGCTGATACGGATAATTCCAATCCAAGGGTGATCGAGGGCGAGTACCGACGTTTGGACGACGACTGAATTTGTAGCGGGCAGATCCACTTTTTTGAACCTGCCGTTAGCGGTGGTTTTCCCCGCATCAACCGAATAGACTCTCCCAGCGTTGGCGCAGCGCATACCAGGCACCGCCCAGAAGTTCGTGCAGGGCAAAATAGCTGTACTGGATTGATTTAACATCGGGGAGCCAGTCGGAGAGAGGATTGAGGGAGTCGTCGGCATGAAGGAAGGCGGTGGGCGCCGCAATGACATCAACTTCGGCACGTCTGAACATCTCCATCGATCTTGGCATATGCATGGCGTGAGTAACCAGTAAAATCCTGCCGATATGCAATCGCCGTAAAAGTGCTGCGGTCATGAAGGCATTTTCCCATGTGGTTCGGCTGTTCTCTTCGGTGGCTGCGACCGGAACTCCGAACTCCTCCTCCAGTACCGTCTTTGCCAAATTGGCTTCGGCCGGTCCATCGGCCGGCCCGCTTCCGCCGCTTGGGATAACCGGCAGGCCGGTTAGTCGCGACAGGAAAGCTGCGTAACGAAGCCGCTCCAACAGCAGTCCATTGACGGTATCTCCCTGAAATTCCGCTGCATCAGCTCGACGTCCGCCTCCCAGCACCACTATGGCCTGAGCTTTGCTGTTTGAAATCTCCTGCGGCGACAGGGCTGGGAAGACCTCAATCTCCTGCATCAGCCGATTGGCGACGTAAGGGGTGCTGAAAAGATAGAGTGTGCTCAGGGAGAGCGTGATCAGAAATGTGCCAACAAGACTTTTTCTTCCCAGGAGCACTCCGAGCATACCGAGTAGTACGATTCCGCCCGGTGGCAGCAGCATGGCCTTCAGAACCCAGACGACCTCCTGCCCCATTATTCGAAAGAGAGTTTCAGCGGAAGAGCCGCCTGCCGGTCTGCATGGTAGGAGGAGCGAACCATCGGTCCGCTGGCCACATTGGAGAAACCCATGGCTTCGCCGCGCAACCGCAGTTGTTCGAACTCCCCGGGCGAAACAAACCGGGATACAGGAAGGTGCGAGCCGCTGGGTTGCAGGTACTGGCCCAGTGTGAGCATGTCGCATCCCTTGCTGCGCAGATCCTGCATTACCATCTCCACCTCCGGCAGCGTCTCCCCAAGACCCAGCATCAGACCAGATTTGGTCTGAACCAGAGCGTGTTGCTGTTTGAATTGTTGCAGCAGATCGAGAGAACCCTTGTAGTCGGCTCCCGGTCGGGCCTTTTTGTAGAGACGGGGCACGGTTTCCAGGTTATGGTTGAATACATCCGGCTGTATCGTGCGGAACTGCTCTAACGCCTGTTCAACGCGTCCCCGGAAGTCGGGCACCAGCGTTTCGATGCGAATCCCCGGGTTGGATTCGCGAACTGCCCGAATGCACTCTATAAAATGGCCGGCGCCACCGTCGCGCAGGTCGTCTCTGTCGACGGATGTGATCACTACGTAGTTCAGCCCCATGGATCGCACCGCTCGAGCCAGCAGACCGGGCTCATTCCGATCGAGTGGTTGCGGCTTTCCATGGGCGACATCGCAGAACGGACAGCGACGGGTACAGATATCGCCCATGATCATGAAGGTGGCGGTGCCGTGATTGAAACACTCTCCAAGGTTGGGGCAGGCGGCCTCCTCGCACACCGAGCTCAGCCCAGACTCCCTGAGCACCTTTTTTATCCGGGTGACAGCTTCCCCACTAGGCATTTTTGCCCGGATCCAAGCAGGTTTTCTCAATCCATTATTGAATTTTTCAACTTTGACCGGAATACGTGCAAGCTTGCTCTCCCCGCGTTGATGAGTATCCGGTGTGGAACGGGAAGGGGCGCTGTAGTCTGAGCTTTTGGGCATGGTCTTTATCTTCCTGCGCCTGTCACAGGCGTTGCAGTTGGAAAGAGTCGCACCGTCGGTGAAATTCTAACATGTTCCTGTCGAGGTGAGGCGGCGCGTCAGAATATTGACCAGATCGGTTCCAACAAGCAGCAGATCAGTTGGAGCTCCCAGCTCACTCAGTTGAGTCAACTTTAACCCGGGATGTCCACAGGGGTTTATCCGGCTGAAAGGTTCCAGATCCATGTCGACGTTCAGACTCAGGCCATGGAAACTGCAGCCACGGCGCACCCGAAGACCAAGCGAGGCAATCTTACGCTTGTCCACATAGACGCCCGGTGCGTCCGCGCGCGGGGCGGATTCAATCCCATACCCCTGCAGTAACTCCACGATACTCCCTTCCATCAGGCTGACCAGTGGGCGTATACCCAATTTCCGGCGGCGCAGGTCCAGCAGCAGGTAAACAATCAGCTGTCCCGGGCCGTGATAGGTTACCTGGCCGCCACGGTCAACCTGAACCACCGGAATATCTCCCGGATCGAGCAAGTGCTCCGCTCTCCCCCCCTGACCCTGGGTAAAAACTGCGGGATGCTGCAGCAGCCAGATCTGGTCTTGAGTCAAAGGGTCGCGCTCATCGGTATAGCGCTGCATATTGCGCCAAACCTCAATATAGGGCAGCAAACCCAGTTGGTGAATTGATATCGGCTGGGGTTCCAATGCGTCTGACTAAAGACTCATAAGAACGCGATCGTTGGCGCTTAAGGCCTGGTAGATTGCGTCCAGTTGGGCTTTGCTGCTGGCTTCGAATGTGACAGTTACCGAAACGTATTTTCCTTCTCTGCTCGGGCGGGTTCTGACGGCCCCTTCGCCCAGATTGGGTACATGGCGGTTGATGATCTCCACAACCAGCAGATCGAAATCGTCCGTCGCCAACCCCATCGCCTTGACGGAGAACTTGCAGGGAAAATCAAGCAGTGTTTCCTGTTCGGTCATTGTTTTCCGGATGGGGTTGGGCTTGTATGGAAACTGCTGGTCTGGGTAGCTTTCGTTGCAATGACTACTCAAACCACAACAGGATCGTGTCTTTGAGAATCTGGAATATACCACCTTCATCGATCTGCTCCAGCGCTATCAAAGGCACCGAGCTGATGGTTTCATCCCCCAGTGCCACTTCCACGCTTCCCAAAGCCTGACCTTTAATTATCGGAGCCGTCCGTTGTGCATCGATGTTCAGTGTCGCTTTCAGATTGGCGTACTGATTACGTGGAATAGTGACATACAGCGCTTTCTCCAGTCCCAGCTCCAGGCTCTCTTTCCCCCCCTTCCAGACCCTTGTCCGACTTAATGTTGCCCCGCCGTCATACAGGCGGTGAGTCTCGAAAAACCGGAAACCATAATTAAGCAGTGAGAGGCTCTCTTTCGCGCGGGCATCTTCACTGCTGGTGCCCATGACCACAGAAGTCAGCCGCATCGACTCCCTTTGCGCCGAGGCGACCAGGCAGTAGCCAGCAGCTTCCGTATGCCCGGTTTTTACGCCATCCACGCTTTTGTCGCGCCACAGCAGCTGGTTGCGGTTGTGCTGTTTGATGCCGTTGAATTCGTACTCCAATTGGGCGTACCAGGGGTAATACTCCGGAAACTCCCGGATGGTAGCCTCCGAGACTTTAACTATATCCCGGGGTGTGGTGTAGTGATTTTCGTCCGGCAGACCGGTGCTGTTGACAAAGTGGCTGTTCAACATACCGAGTCGGTGGGCGTGGTTGTTCATAAGGTTGGCGAAAGTCTCTTCGCTGCCCGCGATGTGTTCGGCCAGCGCAACACTGGCGTCATTTCCGGATTGGATGATCATCCCTTTCAGCAGCTGCTCCACCGACACTTCCTTGTCCACCTCAATAAACATGCGTGATCCGGGCGTTTGCCATGCCTTTTTACTGATCAGGACTTTATCGCTAAGCTGAATGTTGCCCGCCTTGAGTTCCCGCAACACCACGTACGCCGTCATGATCTTGGTCAGGCTTGCTGGCTCCAGCCTTTGCTCGGAATTGTGCTCGGAAAGGATTCGGCCGCTGTCAAAATCTATCAGCAGGTGGCCGCTGGCGGCTACGCTTGGCGGAGCGGGAATTGGGACTGCGGCAACGGTCGTATGCGCCGGAAACAGCGCCAATAGGCAGATAACTGACAACAAATTACGATACCTGGATAACACGGACTTTTCCTTTAGTGGTCGGACTTAATGCTCTGGTTTGAGTCGGGGCGCTGGACGGATTGATGTTTATTATTACTCAATGACTATATGCATCTCATCCATGCCCAACTGCGCCAGCTTCCGGGTGACAGCATCAGATTGCTCTATATCGGCCAGCGGGCCAACCTGAACCCTGAAAAACTCCTGCCCCTGGTTCTGGCTTTCATGAATGCGCACCGGCCTTTCAAGTTTGTGCTGCAACTGTTTACGCAGTCTATTCGCATTATCGCGGCTGCTGAACGCGCCGACCTGAATGAACATGTCAGGTGTTGCCCCCACTGGCGGTGAAGATTGATTTTTAGCCAGGACCGGTCTGTTTACTACAGGCTTGTGCCGAGGGTCAATCGCAACCACCTCGACCAAGCCGGTCCCGGTGCCCAGGATACCGAGTTTGGTCGCCGCAGCATAAGAGAGATCGATAATCCGGTTATTATGAAACGGACCTCGATCGTTGACCCGAACAACGATGCTGCGACCGTTTTGCAGGTTATTCACTCTGACATAGGTTGGCAGTGGAAGGCTGGTATGTGCAGCAGTCATGGCATACATGTCATACGGCTCTCTGCTACTTGTATAGCGACCGTGAAACTTGGTTCCGTACCAGGATGCGATGCCTCTCTCTCTGTATCCGCTACTCTCCTGCATGACGTGGTAGCGTTTGCCGAATACTTCATAAGAATCCGGGTTTCCGTAACGGCTCTGTGGTTCTATTCTGGGGACAGCATCTGCGATGGAATCGGGATCCAGCTGGCGCGCCGGTGCGCTGTCGCGGCTGTCCGGAATCAGTATCGGGGGAGTGGTGGAACAGCTGGCCACAAGCATAAGACAGAGCAATGCGGCAGCCGGATGTAGGCTAAATCTCATTTGTTTTTGTACCTGTTGCAACCTGCTTATCATCCATTTGGGTTTGTTTCATGCGTTCAGCAAGAATCTCCCGGCTTAACTGGTAAACCGCCATTGCGTATAGATTGCTGTGATTATAACGGGTTATAACATAAAAATTGTGTAGTCCCAGCCAGTACTCGAGTTCGTTTTCCCCATCAAGGCGAATCAGACTGGTCAGTGTGCCGTCGGCAACCGGAACCAGACTGCTGATCCCCGATTGGCGCAGTTCTCCGAATAAAATCGAGGGCTTCATGCCTGCAGCCACGAAGGCTTCATGACGATTACCAACACCGCTGACACGAGTGGTAATACCATCACCGGCTCTCCAGCCATGTTTCTTGAAATAGGCTGCAACACTTCCGATAACGTCAGCCGTACTGTGCCAAAGGTCGCGCTGGCCGTCCCCGTCGAAATCCACCGCGTAAGCACGATAACTGCTCGGTATGAACTGGGGCAGACCCATGGCTCCGGCGTAGGAGCCAAGAGCTGAATCCGGCTCTATCCGCTCTTCCCTGGTCAACAACAGGAATTCCGCAAGTTCGCGCCTGAAGAATTCCGCCCGTTTTGGGTAGCCAAAAGCCAATGTGCTTAGCGAATCCACCACCGGATATGTTCCTATATGCCGGCCGTAACGCGTCTCTACACCGATAATTGCAACAATCAGCTCAGGTGGGACGCCGTACTCCTCCTCGGCTTTTTTCAATAAATCCGCATTTTCATCCCAGAAGGCGACGCCTTGCTCGACACGGCTGGGGGTTACGAAAATTGGACGGTATTTTGACCAGGGCATTGCCTCCGCCGGGCGGTTGATTGCATCAATGATGCTTTGGCGGTAGAGCACCTTATCCATCAAACGTTGAAGATGATCCGGTTCGAAGCCATGCTTGAGGTTCATCTCTGTCACGAACTGTCTGATGTTGCTGTCAAAGTCATTTGGCTTTCCGGCGGATAGCGTGGTTTGGCCGGTCACACAGAGCAGTGCTGCAAGAAGAGACAGGACGGCCCGAGGTTTGTGCCGTATGTGGATGGATAATTGCATAGTGTTGAGTGAGTCCTAAGTCGGCAATAATTTTCTATGGGTATGGATAGACATCAGAATACCGAAGCCGGCCATAATGGTCACTAGCGAGGTACCACCATAACTTATCAGGGGCAATGGAACCCCAACCACCGGCAACAATCCGCTGACCATACCTGTATTGACGAACAGATATACAAAGAAAACCAGAGTCAATGCTCCCCCCAGCAGGCGGTTGAACGTGTCCTGAGCCTGAGTTGCAATGTAGAGTCCGCGCAGGATTATGAAGAGATAAAGTGAGAGCAGCAGGATGATGCCGGTGAGTCCGAACTCCTCCGACAGCACGGCAAATATAAAATCTGTTGTCCGTTCCGGCAGGAATTCAAGATGTGACTGGGTGCCATTCAGCCAGCCTTTTCCGTAAAGCCCACCTGAACCTATGGCTATTTTCGACTGGATAATATGGTAGCCGGTGCCCAGAGGATCGCGCTCAGGGTCGAGGAAGGTCAGCACACGGCTGCGTTGGTATTCACGCATTCCCCATTCCCAAAGCGCCCAACCGGCAGGAACCGCGGTGACTACCATGGCACCCATGAAGCGCCAGCTGAGTCCGGCCAGAAAGAGAACGAAAATGCCGGCGCTTGCCACCAGCAGCGAGGTTCCCAGGTCGGGTTGTTTGGCGATCATCAACACTGGTGCCAGAATCATGATGCCGGCAATGGCCAGGCGTCGCGAGGTTGGTGGCAGGGTTTTTTCCGCGAGAAACCAGGTGATCATCATCGGTACCGCGAGTTTGGCCAGCTCCGCCGGCTGGAAGCGGAAAAATCCCAGATCGAGCCAGCGCTGGGCGCCTTTCCCCACATGTCCGATAATAAGTACAGCGCTTAGCAACAGCAAGCTGATGATGTATAGACGGGGGGACCAGCGTCTCAGCTGAGCGGGCGGAATCTGGGCCACTACGATCATTACCGTAAACGCCAGTGCCAGTCTGATCAGCTGGCGCTCAATATGCGCGGCGTCCTGGCCGCTGGCACTATAGAGTACGAACAGTCCATAAAGGCATAGCAGGATCAACCCGGTCAGCAGCGGTAGATCCAGGTGCAGACCGGCGAGCAGACCGTCTGCTTTGGTTGGATTGGATTCGCGCAGGCCGCTTGGCGGATAGAAGCGGTTCACATCTCTTGTCCCAGCAGATGAAAGTCCATAATGCGCTTTGCGATAGGAGCTGCGATGGAACCGCCATGACCTCCGTTTTCCACGATCACCGCCACGGCGATGCGCGGATCCTCCACCGGTGCAAAAGCGATAAACAGTGCGTGGTCTCTCATTTTTTTAGCCACTTTCTCCTCATCATACTCCTCATCCTGCTTAACGCTGAACACCTGGGCTGTGCCGGTTTTGCCCGCAATCCGGTAATTATCGTTCTTCAGCAAACGCGCGGTTCCGCGTGGGCCTTCGATAACCTGGGTCATCGACTCTATCACCTTACTCCAGTTTTTTGCGTTATTCTGTTGCAGCGCCCTGGGCTCTCCAATGTTGGATTGTGCAACAGTTGAATAATCGCTGGAAATACTCTGGACCACCCGAGGCGGATGTTCCATACCTCTCGCGGCGAGTGTCGCAGCCGCATGTGCCAATTGCAGCGGTGTGGTCAGGAAGTAGCCTTGCCCGATGCCCATAATCAAGGTTTCGCCGGGATACCAGGGTTGTTTCCGTGTCTGTTTTTTCCACTCGCGGGATGGAAGCAGTCCGCCACGTTCTCCGGCAATATCCACTCCTGTAAGACGACCGAAGCCAAACCGGTTCAAAAACCTGTGTAATTTATCTATGCCCATCTGGTGTGCCAATGCATAAAAATAGACATCGCAGGACTGGGTAATTGCCTGCTCCAGATCTACTCCACCGTGGCCGCCTTTTCTCCAGTCCCGGTATTTATGAGAGTGTCCGGGCAGCTGGAAAAAACCGGGGCAATAGTTTTTCTGGTTTGCAGTCATGGTATCCGTCTCCAGGCCGGCCAGCCCGATAAAGGGCTTCACCGTGGAGCCCGGTGGATACTGACCGCGTATGGCTCGGTTGAACAAGGGTTTGGTCTCCGACTGCTGCAGCATATCGTAGTCTTTCGCAGAGATGCCCTCGACAAACAGATTGGGGTCGAACCCCGGATTACTGACCAGTGCAAGTATGGATCCATTTCTGGGGTCTATGGCTACAGCTGCACCGGTTTCCTCTCCAAATGCTGAAATCGCCGCCTGCTGCAGTCCTGCGTCCAGGGAGAGATGGAGATTCTTTCCGGGCTCCGGGGGCTCACTGTGGAGAACCCTGATAATCCTGCCCAAGGCATTAACCTCCACCTGCTGCAGGCCGACCTTGCCGTGAAGAATCTCCTCATAGCTCTTCTCCACTCCTGTTTTTCCGATATGCGAGGTTCCTGAATAGCTGGAAGCGTCGATGGTCTGGAGCTCCTTCTCATTAATACGCCCAACATAACCGACAACGTGCGCGGTTTTGTCTTCCAACGGATAATGGCGCAGCAGTTTTGCTTCGATCTCCACACCGGGAAACCGGTGGCGGCTGGCGCTCAGCCTGGCTACCTCTTCCTTATCCAGGCGCACCCGGATGGGGATGCTGTCAAATCGTCGACGCTGGCTGCGCAGTTGTTCGAAGCGTTTGTGGTCGCTATCGGTGATATTCACGATGGCGCCGAGTTCCCGCAGCGTCCAATCGAGATCCTTTACCCGTTCCGGTATCACCTCCAGGCTGAATGTCGGAAGATTCTGGGCGAGGATCAATCCATTCCGGTCGAGTATAAGACCACGTGTCGGGGGCAGCGGCAGAACTTTTACCCGGTTATCCTGCGAAAGTGTGATGAAATGCTGATGATTCATCACCTGAAGTACCACCAGTCGCCCCAACAACGCAAATAGCGCCAGTACCACCACCATCGCGGCAATCAGTGCCCGATTCTGAAACAGTCTGCTTTCCCGCAGGTAGTCTTTCAGGGTGGCATAGGACATTACTTATATAACCTAGCTCACCTGAAACTTACGCCGCAGGTCACGCAGGATGATATATATCCAGGGCCAGAGCAGCATGCCGATTATCGGCGGAATCCAAAAGGTCAGCGAGGGCACATGCTGAGATACCGCCCCCATCACCCAAAGTGCCAGCAGTTTCTCGATCAACAATAAAACAAGAACCGTCAAGGATTGTTGCCATATCGGAAACAGGCGCAGTCTCTGGTGCATTTTTTGAGTAATGTAGGCGATCAGCGACATCGCGAGCGCATGTTGTCCAAGCAGGGTTCCGGTAATCACATCGATGATAATGCCGGTTGTCCAGCCAACTCCCACCCCCACCCTCTGCGGTGAAGCCAGTGTCCAATAGATCAGAACCAGGGTGCTCCATTGGGGCCGGTAGAAGCGCGCCCACTCGGGCAGCGGCAATATTGTCAGGAGAAATGCCAGGAGGAAGCTCAGAAGTATAACCAGGCCGCCACGTTGAGGAGTCAAAATCAAAGCGGTGGCTCCTCTTTATCGCTCTCGGTCGCTTCCTGTGTCGCACTCTCTGGCGGAGCGTAGCTCTGAACGCTGTCCAGCGTCCACACCAGCAAAGCTTCACGGGCCTGGTCCAGCTTGGCTTTCGGCTGTGCCAGAACTGAGGCGAAGGGTTGTCCGGGATTGCGCGTTACCGCAGTAACTTCGGCCACCGGATATCCCGGCGGGAAACGCCCGCCCAGTCCCGAGGTGACCAGCAAATCACCCACCTTTATATCGGCATTATTGGGAAGGTGAGGCAGCTCCAGTCTGTCGATGTGCCCGGTGCCCAGAGCAACAGTGCGCAGTCCGTTTCGATTGACCTGCACCGGCAGCCCGTGACTTGCATCGGTGATAAGCAGAACGGTGGACGAAAAAGGGTTGATATGGGTAACTTGCCCCATCACTGCGGATGCATCAAGTACAGGCTGCCCCTGGAAAATGCCTGAACTGCTTCCCTTGTTGATCAACACCTGGTGGCGGTAAGGATCGAGGTCGACGGCTATCACCTCGGCAATCAATACCCGGTCCCGGATCTTGAAAGCGGAATCAAGTAGATTGCGCAGGCGCATGTTCTCGGCTTTCAGTGAATCCAGCTTCTGCTGGCGTACCTGAAGCAGCAGATTCTCCTTCTTCAAAGCGCGATTTTGCCGAAGTAGATTGCTGCGGGTGGAAAAAGTTTCGGAGATCCAATCTCCAGTGGTTCTCGGCAGATTGATAATAACGTCTAAAGGAGAGAGCGCTACAGACAAAACTGCCCGAATGCCCTCCAGATGATTCTGGCGGTGGTCCACCACCATCAGTGCGAGCGACACCACCACCGCAAATACGATGCGGGTGTTTACCGACGGACCTTGTGTGAATATCAGTTTGATAGCCGGTCTACCATTAAATCGGGGCAGTCCGCCAGGGGGCTAATTACCCTGGTCAATCAATAGAGAACAACAATTCACCACCGCGCTCATCGAGCATCTCGAGTGCGCGGCCGCCGCCTCTCGCCACGCATGTCAGAGGATCCTCTGCGATGAGAACCGGCAATCCTGTCTCCTCTTCCAGCAGTCGGTCAATATCCCGCAGCAACGCACCGCCGCCGGTGAGGACAATTCCCCGTTCAGCAACATCCGCCCCGAGTTCGGGTGGTGTCTGCTCCAGTGCCGCCTTGACAGCGCCGACAATTCCCGACAGCGGTTCCTGCAAAGCCTCCAGAATCTCGTTGCTGTTTAACGTGAAGCTGCGCGGTATACCTTCTGCCAGATTGCGTCCTTTCACCTCTATCTCGCGCACCTCATTACCCGGAAAGGCAGACCCGATCTCTTTTTTGATTTTCTCTGCGGTTGCTTCTCCGATCAAGGTGCCGTAGTTGCGTCGGACATAGTTGATAATCGCTTCGTCGAAGCGGTCGCCGCCCACCCGTACCGAATTGGCATAAACTATCCCGTTCAGCGAGATGATGGCTACTTCTGAGGTTCCTCCGCCAATATCCAGCACCATGGAACCGCGTGCTTCATCCACCGGCAGCCCGGCGCCGATAGCGGCAGCCATAGGCTCTTCAATCAGATAGACCTCGCGAGCGCCTGCACCGGCGGCGGACTCCCGAATGGCCCGGCGCTCCACCTGGGTGGATCCGCAGGGTACGCACACCAGCACCCGTGGGCTGGGCCGGATCATCTTACTTTCGTGCACCTTATGAATGAAATGCTGCAGCATTTTTTCGGTCACGGTGAAATCCGCTATCACGCCGTCTTTCATCGGGCGGATGGCGGTGATGTTGTTCGGGGTGCGTCCCAGCATCGCTTTAGCTTCGTCTCCGACGGCGGCAACCGATTTGCCTCCTCCCGGTCCCCGGTCCTGACGAATGGCAACGACCGAAGGTTCGTCGAGTACCACACCTTGGCCACGCGCGTAAATCAACGTGTTGGCGGTACCCAGGTCAATGGCGAGGTCGTTGGAGAAGAATCCGCGTAAACGTCTGAACAGCATGATGAAATGGTTTTCCGTAAATTGCGTGATCGAACAATGCGGTGCGCTCCTGTTATCCCAAGGATCGCTGCCGACGCGAAAAGGGTGTAATTTAGCAACCGCAGGGGGTATTGAGCAAGAAGCGGTTCCACAATTTCGTCAGCCTCTCAGCCGACAGCTATTTTAATCTGCCCTCATTCATCCAATTGTGGTATTTTCCCAGCCTTTGAGTTAACCCGAGCCTGAGTCGAATCTATGTCCCTGGAAAGATCTGATGTGGAGAAAATAGCCCATCTTGCGCGTCTTGCGGTAAGTAGTGACGAGCTGGATTCTGTGGCCGGCGATCTTTCAACCATTCTGCAGTTGATGGAGCAGATGAATGCGGTGAATACCGACGGGGTGATTCCCATGGCCCATCCGCTGCATATGGCCCAGCGTCTGCGCCCGGATGAGGTCAGTGAAATTGACGAGAGGGATCACTTCCAGTCAATTGCACCAGCTACCGAAAACGGTCTCTATCTGGTTCCCAGGGTCATCGAGTAAATATCGGAGCGACCGAGAAGAATGCATAGCAAAAGCATAGCAGCACTGGGTGCGGGATTACGCGCAGGGGACTATTCCAGTGTGGACCTGACCCGCGCTTTTCTCGAACGCATTGACCGGTATGATGAGGATTTGAACTGTTTCATCACGCTGGCGCCGGAGCGGGCATTGGCCAGAGCGGAGGCCGCGGATAAGCTGATACGCAGCGGCGAGGCGGGACCGCTTGCCGGTATTCCCATAGCGCACAAGGATATTTTCTGCACCAATGGCCTGAAAACCAGCTGCGGTTCAAAAATGCTGGACAGTTTCATTGCACCTTACGATGCCACGGTGGTGAGTCGATTGGATGAGGCCGGCGCGGTGATGCTGGGCAAAACCAACATGGATGAGTTTGCTATGGGCTCCTCCAACGAAACCAGCCACTATGGGGTGGTGCGCAATCCCTGGGACAGAAATCTGGTGCCTGGAGGTTCATCCGGCGGATCGGCGGCAGCGGTAGCGGCAAGGCTTTGTGTTGCGGCGACAGGCACGGATACCGGCGGCTCAATCCGTCAACCGGCTGCACTTTGCGGCATTACCGGATTAAAACCGACTTATGGCCGCGTATCCCGCTACGGCATGATCGCTTTTGCCTCCTCGTTGGACCAGGCAGGTCCATTGACTCGCAGCGCTGAGGATGCCGCTGCCATCCTTCAGGCGATTGCCGGGTTTGATCGGCGTGACTCCACCAGTGCCCAGGAACCCGTACCAGACTATTCCGAACAGCTGGAGGATCCGCTGGTCGGTCTGAAAATCGGGCTGCCGAAGGAGTATTTTAACGAAGGACTGGATGGAGAGGTGGCCCGCTCCATTGAGCTTGCTGTCGATGAATATCGCCGGATGGGCGCCACAGTGATGGATATCTCACTGCCTAACAGCGGGTTGTCAGTCGCAACCTACTATGTGGTAGCGCCTGCTGAATGTTCCTCCAACCTTTCCCGCTTCGACGGCGTCCGCTTCGGTTATCGTTGCCAGGAGCCGAAAAATCTGGAAGATCTTTACAAGCGTTCCCGCAGCGAAGGGTTTGGAGCAGAGGTGAAACGCCGGATCCTGATCGGCACTTACGCACTCTCTGCCGGGTACTACGATGCCTACTATTTGAAAGCACAGCAGATCCGTCATCTCATCTCGGACGATTTCAGGCAGGCATTCGAGAAAGTCGACGTGATCATGGGTCCCACCTCACCCACGACGGCATTTGCCATCGGTGAGAAAGCCGATGATCCGGTCACTATGTATCTGTCCGATATCTACACCATTGCCGCTAACCTGGCTGGCCTGCCGGGAATCTCCATTCCGGTGCGGCCGGCGGCCGGCCGGCCGGTTGGCTTACAGATTGTAGGCAACTATTTTCAGGAGGCGAAGTTGCTTAATGTTGCCCACCGGCTGCAGCGGGAGAGTGACTGGCATCTGGCGGAACCCCTGGGGTTCTCCTCCCCATCCAGGATTTAGAGAGTTACGACATGCAATGGGAAACTGTGATCGGGCTTGAGATTCATGCCCAATTGGCCACCCGCTCAAAAATTTTTTCGGGGGCATCGACTGCTTTCGGTGCCGAGCCCAATACCCAGGCCTGTGCGGTGGACTTGGGGCTGCCAGGTGTACTGCCGGTGCTGAATCGGGAAGCAGTGGTGATGGCGGTCAGATTCAGTGCGGCGATAAACGCCGATCTTGAGCGCCGTTCGGTATTCGCACGTAAAAACTATTTCTACCCGGATTTGCCCAAGGGATACCAGATCAGCCAGTTTGAGCTGCCGATCGTCGGGCGCGGCAGCGTGGAAATTCTGCTCGAAGACGGCGAAATCCGCACCATTGGCGTCACCCGTGCCCACTTGGAGGAGGACGCCGGGAAGTCCCTTCACGGAGATTTTCATGGCCTGACCGGAATAGACCTGAATCGGGCGGGCACGCCACTGCTGGAGATCGTCTCCGAGCCGGATATGCGGTCGGCGAAAGAGGCTGTAGCCTATGCCCGCAAAATACACCAGATAGTACGCTACATAGGAATTTGCGACGGTAATATGCAGGAGGGGTCATTTCGGGCCGACGCCAATGTCTCGGTGCGTCGTTCCGGCGGGGAGCTGGGTACGCGTGCCGAGCTGAAGAACCTGAACTCTTTCAGGTTTCTGGAGCGCGCCATCAATTTCGAGGTGGAACGTCAGATCGATATCCTGGAGTCGGGCGGAAAGGTGGTTCAGGAGACCCGACTATATGATCCGGAGAGGGATGAAACCCGCTCCATGCGATCCAAGGAGGAGGCCAACGATTATCGCTATTTTCCCGATCCCGACCTTCTGCCGGTGGAACTCGACGATGCCTTTATCGCCGCTGCAATTGAAGGTATGCCAGAACTGCCGGATGTCCGGCGCGTCCGCTTCAGCGAGGAATATGCGCTCGGTAACTCTGACGCAGCGCAGCTGACCGCGAGTCGTGAGCTGGCGGACTATTATGAAGCGACGGTGGAGGAGGGGGGTGATCCCAGGTTGGCTGCAAACTGGGTCACCGGCGAGCTTGCTGCCGCGCTGAACCGGGAAGGATCTGATATCGGACAATCACCGATCACGGCATCCATGCTGGCGGGGCTTTTACAACGCATAAGCGACAATACAATCTCCGGCAAGATCGCCAAACAAGTATTCGATGCGATGTGGAGCAGTGGCGGCAGTGCGGATGAGATAATAGAAAACCAGGGTCTCAAGCAGATAACCGATTCGGTTGCCCTAGAGGGAATCGTGGACGAAGTTGTCAACGCAAATCCGTCCCAGGTCGATGCCTATCGCCAGGCGGATGAGAAGAAACAGATAAAAATGCTGGGTTTTTTTGTAGGTCAGGTGATGCAGGCGTCGAAAGGAAAGGCAAATCCAAAGCAGGTAAACGAGCTGCTACGCCGGAAATTGACATCCTGACCCATATCAGCAGGTTGCATGCTCGACGATTAGCGTTAAGTAAGCGCCATTCCATTCTGACCGGATTTTGCTCCAGTCCTGGACGCTACTCGTCAGAGGCGGTAACTTTGTTACGGCCACGCTCCTTGGATAGATAGAGTGCTTTATCGGCCCGCGCCAGCAGATCCATCCGCCCCTCTCCAGATCGCTTCTGGGCAATCCCGACTGAGATCGTGATCTGTCCAAGCGACTCCTTTGTGCCAGATCTCACCAGATTGGTCTTGGCGATGTGTTCGCGGATTTTGTTGCACAGTATTACCGCATTCTCCAGGCTCGTCTCGGGGAGCAGAAGTGCATACTCCTCTCCGCCATATCTGGCTGCGCAGTCCCGTCCCTTAATGGATTGGCGCAGGCTGTCGGCCACGAATCTAATGACTTTGTCTCCCACCAGATGGCCGAAGGTATCGTTGACGCGTTTGAAGTGATCTATATCGATCATGGCCACGGAATAGGGATTCGAAAGCGGGTTGGATTCAGCGTCAACAGCCTCCAGTGAGTCGAAAAAAGTTGTACGGTTGTACAAGCCGGTCAGCGCATCTGTCGACGCCTGCTTGCGCACCTGGTCAAGTTCTTTCCTTAATTTATCCATATCGTCGGATTTGACGAGAAAATCCTGCTGCAGTCGTTTCATCGATTGCTGCATGCTTTGCGTCTCTTTGAGTACGGTGTTGAGCAGCTCAAAAACATCGGTGAGTGACTGGGCCGATCCACACGATTTATCGAAGCTGCTCAGAACACTGTGATAGTGGTCCGCCTCGCTGCCGGTATGTCGCAGGGCGGCGGTTGTTTCGGCAAGCGCACTGACAAGAGTTTTACTTACCTGCTCCGCTTGCTGGAGATGTTGGTCAGACAGAAACTGTTGGTAGATATGCTCGTTAACATCCTGTGTGAAAGGTGTTTTCTGTTCCAGCAGGTTGTCTATAAAATCGTTTAGGCCAGGACGGTCGCCGATAACGTAGTGGAACCAAATTGAGTAGTTTTCCGGAGTTGTCGGGACTTTGTATCGGGTCATCAGCGGTAGAGCAATACGCAGCGTTTCAGCGCTCTCGTTGACGCCATCTTCCTTTCTCATTGAGGTTTGTAGCAACGCAATTACTCCATAAAGCCCGGGTTATGTCCTACAGACTCTAGTATCGGCCCATATCCGGACAAATTTAGTGCTGATTCAGCGCGGCTCCACTGGCACCCGGATTCTCGCTTCAGATCCCCTTCAGCGGTGGAGACGTTTATAGAATTCCCGTACCTCCCAGATCAAATTCCTATTTTCAGGTTGTTGATTGGATAAATTTTTTGCGATATCCAACATTTTGCTTCTCGCCGCGCGTGCGTAAGCACGCAGCTCATTGACCGCCTGCTCTTCGCTCACTTTAAATCTCTCCATATAGATGCCTATGGCCAAACTGATCGTGCGGTTGCTTTTGATGGCACCAGTCAGGCTGATCTCGTTTTGATGCAGTCTTTTCAGCTCTGCGGAACGCTCCAGAGCAGCTTCTATCGCGGGGATCAGCTGGGTAGTCTTGATCGGTTTGACCAGATAGCCGAGAGCGCCCTCTTTGGTGGCCAGTTCAACCAACTCCCTGTCGCAATACGCGCTTAAAAAAATCGAAGAGATACCAGCGCGATCGCGCAGTTGGCGCGCAGCTTCTATGCCATATATTCCGGGCATCCGAATATCGAGTACCGCCAGATCGGGTTTATTGGCACAGCCGATCCGGACAGCCGTTTCGCCGTCTTGTGCGGTCAGGATTCTATAGCCCTCTGACTCCAGGCCCGTTTGAATGGTGGAAAGAATGATTTGGTCGTCGTCCGCGACCAGGATTTTGGTTGGGAACATGGATAACCTCCTTCGTCTGCGACTGCTCCTCTTTTGCAGGAGCGTCGATTCCCAATGCTGATTTCTTGTTTTTTTTATTTCAGTCTTCGGGGTTTAGGAGGAACCGAAATAGAGTTTTCGCGGGCCATACCGGGAAATTACTTCCCAGCCATTTGAAAACTAAGGAAAAGTCTACCCTTTTTTGCCCCAAAGAGGCAATAGGTTGTGATTATTACCGATCAAGACGGGCCATGGCCACAGTGTAGGTCTGGCCCTGTTTCAGCTTTTCGTAGTTGCCGAATACCTCAATAAATGCCTTCTGGATAAATCTGCGCAACCCGGAAATGGTCACCACATAAAACCGGCCGCCCGCACTCATACGTACCAGGGCATCGTAAAAATAGAGGTAGTAGAGCTCTTTTCCGGTTTTTGCCGGCAGGTTGGAGACGATCAGATCGAATTTGCGTTTACCTATCTGGTCAAAGCCGTTGCTGAGAAATATCTCAACATTTTTAATGTTATTGATTTGAGCATTCTTCTTGCTGTACTCGACTGCGACAAAATCCTTGTCAATCAGTACACTTGTTCCATCCGGCGCCAGTCTGGCCAAAGTCAGCCCGAGAGGCCCATAGCCACACCCCAGGTCCAGTGTATCGTCGTCGTGTTTGATTTCCAGGTGGTCGAGGAGCAGACGGCTGCCTTCATCAACGGCTTTCGGAGAGAACAGCCCCCAGGTTGTATGGTAGTGCAGGGTCTCCCCGCGCAGCGTATCGCTAAAGACGATATCCTGACGAATTTTGTTTAAATAGGCCTGAGTGGCGGCTGGGAGCATCATGCCGCCCCCCGACTACTGCAGATAGGACATTTCGGGTCCGCTTTCAGGTTCACCGTGCGCCACTCCATATGCAGTGCATCAAGCAGCATCAGCCTTCCGGTAAGGGGAGTACCGGCTGCGGTCAGCACCTTGATGGCTTCGATTGCCTGTATACTGCCAATGATCCCAACCAGGGGTGCAAGTACACCGTTTTGAGAGCAGGTCTCATCCATTTCGCCACCCGCACCGTAGAGGCAGCGGTAACAGGGATCCCCGGGTTGGCCGCTGAATACTGATATCTGACCTTCGGTGCGGATAGCAGCGCCGGATACCAGGGGTGTTTGCGTGGCAACACAAGCGTCATTTACTGCGAAACGCGTTGCAAAATTGTCGCTGCCGTCAACCACCAGATCGGCCCTGGAAACCTGTTCAAGCAGCGCATCATCTTCCAGTTTCGCGGCGAACTTCAGAATTCGGCAGTCAGGATTGATCTGTGTGAGTGTCTGTTCAGCAGAATCCACTTTTAGCATGCCGATGCGATCACTGGTATGAACGATCTGGCGCTGAAGATTACTCAGGTCAACACGGTCGTAATCAACCAGAACCAGTTCACCTACTCCGGCAGCCGCCAGATACATTGCAGCAGGAGATCCCAATCCACCCAGACCAATGATCAGTACCCTGGAAGCGAGCAGCCGTTCCTGTCCAAGGAAGTCAATGGATGGCAGCATGATTTGACGGCTGTAACGGAGGAGTTGCTGGTCATTCATTAAAAGCTGAACCTGTTTTCTGAGTTTTGGAAAAAGGGGAGGGTTCCTTTATCTGCATCTTGCCGCATCACCGATCTTCGAAAAGCCGGTTGGTTCAGCTGTGTGCCTGTTCTGCTTAAAAATATTTGCGCCAATACTCCGGTCGATGATCCTGGAGTGTGTGATCTTTGTGCGCATAACGGACCACGAATATCTTTTTTGTACAGTTGGTATCGCCTTGTGGACAGCCGTTGTTGGCCCTTTGAGTCTCTTCAGTGTAGTAGTAAAGAGCGCGCTTCAGTGCATGCAGCAATTTGCTGCTGAGGTGAAAGCCGATCTCGGTCAGACCCGTTTCAATCTGCTCCAGCGATATCCGCATGACATTGTAGCGAACATTTAACAAAAGCTGAGATTCTGCGCTGGCGCTGATAATTCCCTCGATTCCCAACAACAGGTCAGCAGCGGCTTGAGCCTGATCGGGAAACGGGTGCATTTCGGCGAAAAACACTTGCCTCTGTTTGATGAGCTGTGAATCATCAACATTCATACTCATAAATCCTAACGGCTGTTGAGGATTAGTCAACCAGGTTAGGTTGGGGCCGCGGCTGTCACCAAGGTATCTGCCCTTGGCTGACGCGCTCTATCCCCGCAAGATCATGAATTGTGCAGCTATTTTGGTAACCTGCCGCGCGCAGCATCTGCAGAACCTGTTCGCCCTGGTTGTAACCATGTTCCAGCAAAAGCCATCCACCGGGCAGCAGGTGGTCTCCAGCAGTCCGGATAATTTCACGAATATCGTTCAGCCCATCCAAACCGGAGATCAGAGCGTTGGCCGGCTCCCAGGATAGGCCGTCCCCGGACAGGTGGGGGTCGTCGCTAGCCACGTAAGGAGGATTACTGAGAATCAGGTTGAAAGGGGCCTCAGAGGGTAGCGCGGTGCACCAATAACCATGGACGGAGTGTACGTTGTCAAGACCGAGTTTACCGAAATTATCGTTTGCAACCGCAAGCGCCGCTTCAGAGATATCCGTGGCGAGGATATGGCACGCCGGCCTTTCATAGGCGATAGCAGCACCGATAGCACCGCTACCTGTACCCAGATCTGCAATAAGCATCACCGCGTCCACTGGAATCAGTTGCAAAGCGCGCGTTACCAGTATTTCGGTCTCCGGCCGCGGAATGAGTGTATCCTGGGTTACTTTTAACTCCAGTGACCAGAACTCACGGCACCCCGTGAGGTAAGCACTGGGCTCGCCGCAGAGCCTGCGTTCCACGAGGTGTTCAAAGCGAACCCACAAATCCACATTCAGCCGATTTTCCGGCCAGGCGAAAAGGTGGGTTCTTGGTTTATCCAATACATGCGCCAGAAGTATTTCCGCTTCCAACCTGGGGTTGGCCAAGGGAAGTCCGGAAAGCCTGGTTGTAGCCTGTTTGAGTGCCTGGGATATGGTTTCAGCCATTCTCATCGGCAAGAGAAGCCAGCAGTTCGGCCTGGTGCTCCTGGGTCAAAGGTTGGATCACCTGGTCCAAAGATCCGCCCATTATGTCATCCAATTTGTACAGCGTCAGATTGATGCGGTGGTCCGTAACCCGATTCTGCGGGAAGTTATAGGTGCGTATCCGCTCCGATCGGTCGCCGCTGCCCACCTGAAGTTTGCGGGACTCCGCTTGTTTATTGGCCTCCTTTTCCTGTAGTCCAGAGAGCAGGCGGGCCTGCAGCAGCGACATCGCCTGCGCTTTATTCTTGTGTTGGGAACGCTGATCCTGGCATTCAACCACAATACCGCTTGGCAGGTGGGTTATCCGCACAGCCGAATCGGTCTTGTTAACATGCTGCCCGCCAGCACCGGAAGCGCGGTAGGTGTCAATGCGCAGATCGTTACTGTTTATCTCCACCTGGTCGATGACTGCCGCCTCTGGCAGTACTGCCACGGTGCAGGCGGAAGTGTGTATCCGACCCTGGGACTCGGTGTCGGGCACCCGCTGCACACGATGGGCGCCCGATTCGAACTTGAGTCGTGAATAGACGTTGCGTCCGCTGATACGGACTACAACCTCTTTGTAGCCTCCCTGTTCTCCAAGACTTTCACTGATGGTTTCCGCCTGCCAGCTCTGCAGTTCTGCGTAACGGAGATACATACGCAGCAGGTCGCCGGCGAAAAGCGCCGCTTCGGCACCGCCGGTGCCGGCACGGATTTCCAGAAAGATATTGCGCTCGTCATTGGGATCCGAGGGTAGCAGGAGCAGTTGCAACTCCGGTTCCAGGGAGTGTAAGGCTACCTCTTCCTGTTCCAGTTCTTCCTGCGCCAACAGCGACATCTCCGGGTCGTCCAACAATTCCCGCGCACTGGCGATGGCCTCTTCATGTTCCCGGTAGCGCCGGTAACAACTGATTACCGGTTCCAGCTGTGCATATTCCTGGCTCAGCCCACGAAACTGATCCTGGTCATTCTGGATCTCCGGCTCCGCAAGAAGTGCGGTAATCTCCTCAAAACGCTCTCCGATATGGTCAAGTTTACTGCGAATGGAGGATTTCATTTTCTGCCGCCGGTGCCATCGATCTGAAAAAGCGTATTGGCGGCGTCCAGAAGGGCCTTTTCACCGTCAAAACCAGCCCTGCGGATCTGGCTGCTTGGGGTATGCAGCAACTTGTTTGTCAGGCTGTGGGCAAGAAATGTCAACGCCTCCTCCGGGGATTTGCCATTGTGCAGCAGCTTCATTGCGCGCTGCAGCACCTCGTTTCGCATCTTCTCAGCAGTGCGTCGGTAATCCTGAATCAGACTTGCTGCGTCCAGGGAGCGGAGCCACCCCATGAACTCTTCGGTATGCAGATCGATAATCTCGAGTGCCTGTTCGGCCGCTTCCTGGCGCGAACGCATATTCTCCTCGATCACCTCCTGCATGTCGTCAACTGTGTAGAGGTAGACATCGTTTAAATCCCCCACCTCCGCTTCAATATCTCTGGGGACCGCGATATCAACCATGAAGATCGGCTGGTGACGGCGCTTTTTCAGTGCGCTCTCAACTGTGCCTTTTCCCAGTACGGGCAGAGGGCTGGCCGTGGACGAGATAACGATATCCGCTTCCGCAAGATGTGATGGAATCTCCGTCAGCGCGATGGCATAGCCATTGAACTGATTCGCCAGGGCGTGTGCGCGTTCGAGCGTCCGGTTGGCCACAACGATACGCCCGATGCCATGCTGGTGGAGGTGACGTGCAGCAAGCTCGATTGTTTCACCGGCACCGATCAGCAGCGCAGTCTGCTCGGCCAGGTCACTGAAGATCTGTCTGGCCAGACTGACTGCGGCAAAAGCGACGGAAACGGGACTGTGACCAATCGCCGTATCCGTGCGAATCTGTTTGGCGACGGAAAAAGTGTGCTGAAATAACTTGCCCAGAAGTTTACCTGAAGTGCCTGCGTCGGAAGCGGTCTGGTATGCCTGTTTCACCTGGCCGAGAATCTGAGGTTCTCCAAGTACCATTGAATCCAGCCCACTGGCAACCTGTAAGAGATGGGCGATGGTATCGCGGTTCTGGTGGTTGTATAAATAAGGTGAAATGGTTTCCAGCTCCAAACCATGAAAATCACTTAACCATTGGCAGATATCTTCCGTACCGGCATCGTGGATAACGCAGTATGCTTCGGTTCTGTTGCATGTGGATAGAATGACCGCCTCATCCACGCCAGGCCGTTCGCTGAGGCTGCGCAGAGCCCCGACGATGATATCTGGCCCAAAAGTCACCTTCTCCCGAATACCAATCGGGGCGGATTTGTGGTTGAGACCAATGGTGAGCAGCGACATCTGAACTTTTTTGGATCTAAGGGAATCTGAAATTTTGAATTATCAAGGAGTTGAATTCAAGAGAAACCGATTTTCCCTTTTCGTTTACTGTAAACTTGCAAGGTAGTGGTGTCTTGAGCATTTTGACGGAGATTAGATTGAAAGCGTTGTTCAGAAACACGTTTTTTTTGTTTTATATACTGTTTCTTGGCGGTTGTTCGACCTTTCCCAAGCAGGATATGTCGCATCAGAAAATACCTGCTTCGGTAAAACTTCCATTTGAAGCACCGGCACCTACGCTCAGCGAATTGAATGCGGATCTTGTATTTAGCGCACTGGTGGGGGAAATCGCAACCCAGCAGGGCGACTACGAGTTGGCGTACGTTCATCAGCTGAAGACAGCCATGCTGGCTGGAGATGCCACTGCTGCGGAGCGAGCGACCAGGATCGCGGTTCAGCTCAAACGAAATGATCTTGCGCTCCAGGCGCTGAAGCTGTGGATAAAGTTAGCGCCAAACAATCTGACCGGCCGGCAGGGTGCTGTCACCCTCTATCTCGATGCCGGAGAGACAGAACTGGCGTTCGAGCAGATGGAGGCAATTCTTGCCATCAGCAAGGCCAGTGGCGAGAATGGATTTGTGCCTGTAATGGCAGTGCTGTCCAAGTACAAGGGGCGGGATCTGGCAATGGATCTGATGCAACGATTCCGGTCCGCACACCCGGACGACCCTGAAGCAGGTTACGCCCTTTCACTGATGTCACTGATCTGGCGGGATTATCCGCGCGCGGAATCAGATATCAGAATGGTGATCGCAGATTGGCCGGATTGGAGTAAGGGGCTTATTCTTCTCAGCCGCCTGCGCAAACTGCAGGGTGATGGAGAGGGGGCGGTGCTCGAGCTGGAGCGGGCGCTGATGCGCATGCCGGACGAAGTGAGTCTCAATTCAGCGCTGGCTCGGTTGTTGGTTGAGTTGAATGAATATGAGAAGGGCTATCGTCAGTTTCAAAAGGTACATCGCCTGGCCCCTGAGGATGCCGATGCGCTTTACTCTCTCGGAGTATTGGCAGTACAGTTGAAGATGGCCGGAGAAGCTAGAGGCCATTTCAAGCGCTTGCTGAAAATGGGAAGCCATGTTGATGATTCTGCCTACTATCTGGGCAGAATCGAAGAGCAGGATGGCAACACGGAAGAGGCAATTGACTGGTATAAACGGGTTACCGCGGGGGATTTTCGGTTCGAAGCCTTGGCTCGTGTGGCACAAGTGCAGGCGGACTCGGGTAACTTTCGGGAAGCACTCGACTGGGTAAGAAATCTGCGTGTTCAAATACCAGACCAGTCAGTGCAGCTCTACTTGATGGAAGCCAGAATTTTGGCGGAGCATGGTTCTGCCGATGAGGTATTGAGTGTTTATGCCAGTGCCCTGGAAGCTCATCATGAAGACGATGATCTGCTCTATGCACGCGGATTGTATGCGGCGGAAATCGGTCGGATGGATATTGTGGAAGCCGATCTTCGCCGTGTTATCGAACACAATCCGAATAACGCTGATGCGCTGAATGCACTGGGATATACTTTTGCCGATCGATCGATCCGTTTTGAAGAGGCTCGTGCCCTGATCACCAGAGCACTCGAATTAAAACCGGATTCTCCGGCCATATTGGATAGTATGGGGTGGCTTGAGTTTCGCTTGGGGAACATGGAGGAAGCCGTCTCTTTTCTAAAGAGGGCTTTTGCAATTTTGCCCGATGGGGAGATCGGGGCGCATCTCGGGGAAGTCTTGTGGATGATGGGGGATAGTGCCGGGGCGGAGACGATATGGCAGCAGATTTTGGATAAAGATCCCGGCAGCAAACATGTGATCGAAACACGGAGCCGGCTTAAGCGTTAGCTTAGTCGTGGCGGCTGCACATCTTTCATCATAATGGACGTAAGTTTGTTCGACTATTGGCCGGCTCCGGCGAAACTGAATCTCATGCTGCGAATCGTCGGCCGCAGGGTGGACGGATATCATCTGCTGCAGACGGTGTTTCAGTTTCTTGATATCAGTGACATGATCGGATTCAGGATCAGGCAGGATGGCCGGATTTGCCGAGTTAACGAACTGCCCGGGGTTACAGCGAATGATGACCTGATAGTGCGTGCAGCAAAGCTGCTGCAGCAGTATTCAGGTTCTGCATTGGGAGTGGATATTCACCTGAAGAAACAACTCCCTATGGGGGCGGGGTTGGGAGGCGGCAGCTCCGATGCCGCAACGACCCTGAAGGTTTTAAACAAGCTTTGGGAGAGTCGTTGCAGTACCGACCAGCTTGCTGATCTTGGGCTGACACTGGGCGCGGATGTGCCTGTTTTTGTCAGAGGGAGATCATCCTGGGGAGAAGGTATTGGTGAAATACTTCAGCCCATCGAGCTTCCGCCTCGCTGGTATCTTGTTCTTGTCCCGCCCTGCCATGTCTCGACAGCTGAGATTTTCTCTGATCCAGAATTGACACGGGACTCTCCGCGCATCAGAATAGCCGACTTTCTCGCTGGCAGCGTCCAGAATGATTGTCTCTCCGTGGTCTGTCGACGATATCCGCCAGTTCAAGAGGCAATGCGGTGGCTCGGCCACTACTCTTCACCGAGATTGACCGGGACCGGTGCCGCGGTTTTTGCCTCGTTTGAGGATGAGGTGAGTGCTCGCCAGGTATATAAAGAGGTACCAGGCGTGTACCGGGCATTTGTTGCCCGCGGGGTGAACTGTTCTCCGGTGGAAGATGATTTAGTAAGCTAGTGGCTTGTCTGGTGCAGGGTAACAGTTGATTGCCGCAGATTTTTTGGGGCGTCGCCAAGCGGTAAGGCACAGGGTTTTGATCCCTGCATGCGTAGGTTCGAATCCTGCCGCCCCAGCCAATACAGACGAGGGTGGATTGGCCTGTTTATCCGGTACCAGAGCAGGATGAGAACCGTAATAGGTTCGACAGGCCTGCGGTAGCAGGCTTGAGCGGCGCAACGAAGTGGCGCCGGCCTATCTGCCACCGCAACCCGGTTCAAATTCAGATGACGTTGACAGGGCTGACTTGCCAGGGTTGGCGATATGTCGGAACAGGATTGCTGAAGCAGGTTTTACCGTCCCAAAACGAGAGGGCCTAATCGTGTCAGATGGCGGCATGATGTTGTTTTCCGGAAACTCAAATCCAGCTCTGGTCGAAGAGGTCGCTGGATGGCTTAACCTGCGCCAGGGAAGAGCTATAGTCGGGAGATTTAGTGACGGCGAGGTGATGGCGGAGATTCAGGAGAGCGTACGCGGAAGGGATGTCTACGTGATTCAATCCACCTGCCACCCGACCAACGACAACCTGATGGAGTTGCTGGTATTGATCGATGCGTTGCGCTGGGCGTCAGCGCGGCGAATCACCGCGGTATTGCCCTATTTCGGTTATGCGCGCCAGGATCGAAGGCCGCGCTCTGCAAGGGTGCCGATTACAGCGAGATTAGTTGCCAAGCAGTTGCAGATTGCGGGCGCCGACTGCGTGATGACGGTGGATCTGCACTCCGATCAGATACAGGGATTTTTTGATATACCGGTCGATAATATTTATGCGCTTCCCATACTGCTTGGGGACGTCTGGCGGCAAAAATATCCGGATCTGATGATTGTTTCGCCTGATGTCGGTGGAGTGGTACGTGCCAGGGCGTTGGCGAAACAGCTGGATGATGCTGATCTGGCCATTATTGACAAGCGACGTCCGCATGCCAATGAAGCCCAGATAATGAATATTATTGGGGATGTTGAGGGTCGCAGTTGTGTTCTGATTGATGATCTGGTTGATACTGCGGGCACATTGTGCAAGGCAGCGCAAGCGTTGAAGGAGCACGGTGCCACGCTGGTTGTGGCTTACTGTACGCACCCGGTTTTATCGGGGCCGGCGGTGAAAAATATAGAGAACTCGGTGCTGGACGAGCTGGTTGTTTCCAATACTGTTCCGCTACATAAGGATGCACTTGCCTGTGCCAAGATACGCCAGATCAGTATTGCCGAACTTGTTGCGGAAACGATACGACGAATGGCGATTGATGAGTCGGTTACCTCCCTGTTCATGGAGTGAATAGGGTCTGGCTACAGAATTTACATCTGTCACCCAACTGGTCGCGGTTGGGTGATGTTTTTTCAATAGTGGTTTGGAGTAAGTTATGGAAAATGTTTTTGAAATTGAAGCACAGGACCGTGAAGATACAGGTAAAGGTGCGAGCCGCCGCCTGCGTCGTCAGGGGCTGGTGCCTGGTATTTTATATGGTGCCTCCGATCGTCCACCAAGGATGATAAGCCTGGTTCACCATGAACTGGCGCATCATCTGGAGACAGAGGCCTTCTATTCGCGCATTCTGACGCTGAAAATCGGCGACCAGAAACAGGATGTGATCCTGAAGGATCTGCAGCGTCAGCCGGCCAAGGCGTTCATTCTGCACGTCGATTTCCAGCGGGTCAGAGCAACCGAGAAACTGCGCACCCATATTCCGTTGCATTTCATCAATGAAGAGCGTTGTCTGGGTGTTAAAGCGGGTGGCGTTCTCTCCAGGTCCATCACAGATGTCGACGTGAGCTGTCTACCGGCGGATCTGCCAGAGTTTATCGAGGTCGATGTGGCTAAGCTTGAGATTGGAGATTCGATTCCACTCTCAGAACTCACCGTGCCGGACGGTGTTGAACTCACCCTGCTGGCCGGCGGTGGTGATGATGTGCCGGTGGTTTCGGTGCACTCCGTGCAGATTGCGGAAGAGGAGGAGGAAGGCGAGGAACCGGAAGGCATTGAAGCTGAGGGTGAAGTGGATTCAGACACAGCTTCTCCCGAAGAGTAGACCGGCAACTTTTAAATATGGGCCCGGCACTGTTGCCGGGCCTGATTTGATCTGGACACTTTTCGTGTCTGCGACTTCAAAGCACCACTGATGGCAGGTCTTCGATTGGCTGTTCGCCTTACAACAGATCTCTTTACAGGCGTTGAGTTCGTCTGTCCATAGCGTAAATGCCCCTTCCTATAAGCCTCATTGTTGGTCTTGGTAATCCGGGGGCCGAATATGCGGATACCCGACACAACGCCGGTTTCTGGTTTGTCGACAGTCTGGCAAAACGGTTCAGCGCGGGTTTCAAGCAGGAATCCAAGTTCCATGGCGAGATCTGCCGGCTCAGGGAGGATGGCCGTGAGTGCTGGTTGTTGAAGCCAGCTACATATATGAACAGAAGCGGTCGGTCGGTTGCCAGTCTGGCAAATTATTACAAGATACCTCTGGAGGCGATGCTGGTGGTTCACGATGAGCTTGACCTGGAGGCAGGCATTGTACGCCTGAAACTGGGCGGTGGACATGCCGGGCACAATGGTCTGCGGGACATCATCAGTGCCATGGGCGGTGGCGGCTTCTGGCGCCTGCGCCTGGGTATATCGCGTCCGGCCGGCGGTGGTGGTCAGCCGGTAGTGAATTACGTTCTGGGACGGCCGACACGAGATGAGGCGGTGGCAATCGAAGGTGCCATTGCAGATGCCGAACGGATAACGGGCGACCTCCTGTCGGGTGATTTCCAACAAGCAATGCACAGGCTGCACAGCGCCAGATAGGTTTGAACTGGACTGAGTGGCGGGTCTGCAATTTACGAAAGTTTCAAGCGCCACTATGAAAATTAATTATTGGTGCATTGTTTTATTCGTTTATCGATTGAGAATGAAAGTGTTACATTTACCCGCTTTAGGCGAAATAACTTTGTTGGGCGGGATGTTTGTGTCAGCGCGCTTCCGGTTCAAACACCACGAAACCCTGGATCAGGACTATGTTTGAAATGAATAAACGTTTCCGCTGGTTTGTCGTTGTGGCGTTCGTTCTGTTTTCCGCTTCGGTGAGTGCCACCAACGGCTATTGGTCCCATGGATATGGGCCAAAGTCGAAATCCATCGCCGGCGCCTGCGTGGCTATGGTGTTCGGAGCCATGTGTGCGGCAAGCAACCCAGGCTCGCTTGCCTTGGTGGGTGACCGACTTGAGTTTGGTGCCGCCCTGTTTGCACCGAAGCGGGGATTTGTCGCGGATGATAACGCGCTTGGACCACCAATTGGCTCGATTCCTCCGGGCGACTACGAGAGCGATAACGACATCTTCCTGATTCCACACTTCGCCTACAACCGGATGCTGGACGAGAAAAGCTCGATTGGCATAGCTATCGGGGGCAATGGAGGGATGAACACGGAATACGACTCAGCAGTTTTCCAACGGTTTGCCAATCCGGGTGATCCCACCACCACACCATCGTCCCCAACGGGAATCGATATGAAGCAGGCGTTCGTTGGTCTTACTTACTCGCGCAGGCTAAATGACGAACACTCAATTGGCATAGAGCCAATTTTCGCAATACAGAGCTTCAAGGCAGAAGGGCTCCAACCTTTTCAGCCATATTCGGAATCCGATACCAAGGTAACCAACAATGGCACCGACATATCCTATGGTGGAGGACTCAGGCTGGGCTGGCTTTGGCAGGTCAACGATCGTCTGAATATTGGTGCTTCCTATCAGAGCCGTCTATATATGACCGAGTTCGATGATTATGCCGGTCTGTTCGCCGAGCAGGGCGATTTTGATATCCCATCCAACTTCGATCTGGGATTTTCTTATAAATTCACCCCAGAAGTGACTTTTGCTTTCAACTATCAGCGGATCAATTTTGCTGAGGTTGCAACCATAGGAAACAGATCTGATGTCCTATTCGTTCCGGGCGGTGAACCGGAGTTGGGATGCAATAAATGTATGGGCTTCGGCTGGGATGACGTTAATATTTATAAGTTTGGCGTGCAGTGGCAGTACCAACCCGATCTTGCATTCCGGGCGGGATACAGTTATGCCACCGATGTATTCAAGGGCAGTCAGGCGTTGTTCAATGTTTTGGCTCCAGCGGTAGTCAAGCGCCACTTTTCGTTTGGTCTCGGTAAGAAACTGGAAGGCGGCAGCGAAATCAACTTGGCATTTACCTATATGCCGGAAGAGAAGGTGTATGGGACAAATCCAAACACTGGTGGTATCACAGGACAGACCGGCCATGTGTATATGGATCAATGGGAGCTGGAGATCGGCTGGGCCACCGCTTTCTGATCATGCATTGAGATGATTTATTGGAAGAGCCCTTGCCCTGTCCGGAAGAGCCTATTTTATGTGCCGCGCCAAAGCTGCAAACTGCTCTCAGAGGACGATGCTGCCGTTGCTCAAAACCAGTTGACACTAAAAATCGCCTGAAGCACAATACCGGGCTTCGTGGAGGGGTTCCCGAGTGGCCAAAGGGATCAGACTGTAAATCTGCCGGCTCAGCCTTCGGAGGTTCGAATCCTCCCCCCTCCACCAGGCCAAAGTTGATTCTCCGCGGTTTGCCGCGGGAGGATGAGAACCGGCAGAGGTTTGACGGAGGCACGCAAGCGCTGAAGAGTGTCGCGCATGGCGCGGCGGCCAGGAAGGCGGAGCGCCGCAGGCGCGGAGTGATTCCCCCTTCAACCTATTCTTTGGCGCGGCATGGCGGGCGTCCCGGTAGGCCGCGGGTGTAGTTCAATGGTAGAACTTCAGCCTTCCAAGCTGATCGTGTGGGTTCGATTCCCATCACCCGCTCCAAAATTTGTGTTGTAAAGCCCGGGTAGCTCAGTTGGTAGAGCGCACCCTTGGTAAGGGTGAGGTCGGCAGTTCAAATCTGCTCCTGGGCTCCAGATTTGTCGGTGGCGTTAGGATCGATGCGCCGGTTTTTAAGAATATTTATATAGAATTTATAACTTCTCGGAGATTGATTCGATGTCCAAGGAAAAATTTGCACGCACGAAACCGCACGTAAACGTCGGCACGATTGGTCACGTAGACCATGGCAAGACCACATTGACGGCAGCGATCACGAAGGTGATGTCAGAGCTGAGAGGCGGCGTGTTCAAAAACTACGCGGATATTGACAATGCACCGGAGGAGCGTGCGCGTGGTATCACGATAGCGACGGCGCACGTGGAGTACGAGTCGGAAAAGCGCCACTACGCACACGTGGACTGTCCCGGGCACGCGGACTATATCAAGAATATGATCACGGGTGCGGCGCAGATGGATGGAGCTATTCTGGTGGTATCGGCGGCGGACGGCCCGATGCCGCAGACGCGTGAGCACATTCTGCTGTCGCGCCAGGTGGGTGTGCCGTACATTCTGGTGTATATGAACAAGGCGGACATGGTAGACGACGCGGAGTTGCTTGAGCTGGTGGAGATGGAGATCCGGGAACTGCTGGACCAGTATGAATTTCCGGGCGACGACACACCGATCGTGGTGGGTTCAGCGCTGAAGGCGCTGGAAGGCGACAAGTCGGAGATAGGCGAGCCGTCGATCATCAAGCTGGTGGAGGCGATGGACGCGTATCTGCCGGAGCCGGAGCGTGACACGGACAAGCCGTTCCTGATGCCGATTGAGGATGTGTTTTCGATATCGGGGCGAGGCACGGTGGTGACGGGGCGTGTGGAGCGCGGAGTGATCAAGGTGGGTGAAGAGGTGGAGATTGTGGGGATCAAGCCGACCCAGAAGACGATCTGCACGGGCGTGGAGATGTTCCGCAAGCTGCTGGATCAGGGGCAGGCGGGAGACAACGTGGGCGTACTGCTGCGCGGAACCAAGCGAGACGATGTGGAGCGTGGGCAGGTACTGGCGAAGCCGAAGTCGATAACGCCGCATACGCATTTTGAGGCGGAGGTGTACGTTCTGAGCAAGGAGGAGGGAGGTCGTCATACGCCGTTCTTCAATAACTATCGTCCGCAGTTTTATTTTCGTACGACGGATGTGACCGGAGCGGTTGATCTGCCGGAAGGTGTGGAGATGGTGATGCCGGGAGACAATGTGAAGATGGTGGTGAAGCTGATAGCTCCCATTGCGATGGAAGAGGGTCTGCGATTTGCAATCCGCGAAGGTGGCCGCACGGTCGGTGCCGGCGTGGTTTCCAAGATTATAGAGTAATCATGTTGAACGGGTATGGCCCCGGGATGGTTTACACCATTCCGGGGCCGTGTGCCCTTTATCTTTAGGCCAGTAGCTCAACTGGTAGAGCAGCGGTCTCCAAAACCGCAGGTTGGGGGTTCGAGTCCCTCCTGGCCTGCCATTGGTAACGTCATCTGGAATGGCGTGTTGGCGGGAATGAACGTAAAAGCTGAAGTCGAAAGCTCCGGAATGGATACTGCGAAACTGCTGGTGGCAGTAGTACTGCTGCTTGGCGGCATCGCGCTGTTCTATTTTTTATCGGAGTATTCAACCCTCATAAGGGTATTGGGTTTGCTGGTGATTGCCGGCGCAGCTGTCGCGATTGCGCTACAGACCGCCTCGGGACGTCGGATCTGGGAGTTTGCCACCGCATCCCGAAACGAGGTTCGCAAAGTCGTATGGCCGAGTCGCCAGGAGACTGTCCAGACGACCTTGATCGTGTTTGCGATGGTGCTGGTGATGGGGATTGTACTTTGGCTGTTTGATATGTTGCTGCTGACTATTGTTCGTGCGGTCACCGGGTAGAGGGCAATTATGGCTATGCGCTGGTACGTGGTACACGCTTACTCCGGGTTTGAAGCCCAGGTGAAGCGTTCGCTCGAAGAGCGGGTAAAGCGTTATGGCATGGAAGAGTTTTTCGGTGAAATTCTGGTGCCTACCGAAGAGGTGGTGGAGATGCGCGGTGGTCAACAGCGCCGCAGCGAACGCAAGTTTTTCCCAGGATATGTGTTGGTTCATATGGATATGACCGATGATACCTGGCATCTGGTAAAAGACGTGCCCAAAGTGATGGGATTCATTGGCGGAACCGGCGACCGGCCGGCACCGATCAGCGACAAGGAGGCGAATTCCATACTCCAGCGGGTCCAGGAAGGTGTCGAGAAACCGCGTCCAAAAGTCCTGTTTGAACCGGGCGAAGTGGTGCGGGTTATTGATGGTCCATTCAACGATTTTAATGGCGTGGTCGAGGATGTTGACTACGAGAAGAATAGACTCAAGGTTTCTGTTTTGATCTTCGGTCGATCCACCCCGGTCGATCTGGAATTCGGCCAGGTCGAGAAAGGGTGAGCTCATTTATTTTGTCCAGCGGACAAAATAAATGAGCGAACGACCGGCATGGAAGCCGGGCTGGGCAGGCGCTACAGGGATGTATGGATACTCAGGTGTTAGAGATGTTCCGGAATGGGACAGAATCAGTAAGCGAACGACCGGCATGGAAGCCGAGCTGGGCAGGCGCTACAGGGATGTACGGAGACTCAGGTTTTCGAGATGTTCCGGAACGGGACAGGATCAGTGAGCGAACGACCGGCAGGGATTGCAGGAAAAGAGGCAATCTGAAAGTTTTCCTGAGATTCCTGCCGAGATGTTTTTTTAACTAAGGGGAGCTTCGGTAATCAGTCCGCAGCGCTTGCACCCAACACGAGGTAAGTCATGGCAAAAAAGATAGATGCCTATATCAAGCTGCAGGTTGCAGCGGGTGCGGCCAATCCAAGTCCTCCGGTTGGCCCGGCGCTGGGTCAGCGCGGCGTGAACATCATGGAGTTCTGCAAGGCGTTCAACGCCAGTACTCAGGATTTGGAAAAAGGGATGCCGATTCCGGTGGTGATCACTGTTTATTCTGATCGCAGCTTTACCTTTATCACAAAAACTCCTCCGGCGACCGTGTTGTTGAAAAAAGCAGCCGGTATTAAAAAAGGTTCGAGTACTCCCAATAGTGTGAAAGTCGGCACCGTTACCCGGGCACAATTGGAAGAGATAGCGAATCTCAAGGAACCTGATCTGACGGCAGCAGATATGGATGCGGCAGTTCGCACCATTGCCGGAAGTGCGCGTGCCATGGGATTGAGCGTGGAAGGGTTGGAGTAGATCATGGCTAAGTTAAGCAAAAGAGCAAAAGCTATCAGAGCGAAGGTCGAGTCGGGCAAACAGTATCCAATCAGTGAAGCATTCTCCCTGCTGAAAGAGCTTTCCAGTGTGAAGTTTGTTGAATCGGTCGACGTTGCCATTAATCTGGGTGTGGATCCGCGTAAATCTGATCAGGTGGTGCGTGGCTCTACGGTTCTGCCCAATGGTACCGGCAAGACGGTGCGTGTTGCGGTGTTTGCTCAGGGTCCAAACGCTGATGCCGCAAAAGAGGCGGGAGCTGACATTGTTGGTTTTGAGGATCTGGCCGCAGACATCAAAGCCGGCATGATGGATTTTGACGTAGTAATTGCAACTCCCGATGCAATGCGGGTAGTCGGGCAGTTAGGACAGATTCTGGGCCCTCGGGGCTTGATGCCTAATCCAAAGGTCGGCACTGTGACGCCCAATGTGGTGGAAGCTGTGACGAACGCCAAGGCCGGCCAGGTGCGCTACCGGACCGATAAGTCGGGAATTATTCATTGCCCGATCGGTAAAGTGGGCTTTGAACCGGCTGCGCTGCAACAGAATCTTGAAGCGCTCATCAGTGATTTGAAGAAGATTAAACCGAGTGCGGCAAAAGGTATCTATGTGCGGAAGATTACGGTATCCACAACCATGGGACCGGGCCTTCATGTGGAGCAGGCTTCATTGTCAATTTAGATTCTTGACCGTTTGTTTCGCAGTGAAAAAATGAGATCTTCTCCTGAAACTAAAAGAGGGAAGTAAATTACTTCTCCCTTTTAAACCATGAGAAATAGTAGGTAATTATTCAGCAATTCAATACGGCTTGTTGAATAGATGCATGGATTTTATATCTGGAGGATCGCTGAAAATACCAATGTTTTGGTTGTGCTTCAGAGAAAAAGACTTTGGGGCTCCGGATCACTCCGGGTGCTGTCAAAGACCGCAGGTGTCCGGTGGATAGGACTTAATTAGCTGCCTGCGCAGACGGTGCTCCCGAATCAGGACTACCTGACGAAGGTGCGCGGTGCGATAGGGCGGTACCCTGTTGGGGTGCCGGTGAGATGAACCGGAACGGTTTATCCGTTCCACCTTAAGTCAGGAGGTAACGAGTGCCACTCAATTTTGAGCAGAAAAAAGCGGTCGTTGCCGAGATTGCTGAAGTGGCGAGCGGGGCACTGTCCGCGATAGCTGCCGAGTATCATGGGTTGACTGTAGATAAGATGACTGAGTTGCGTGTCAGGGCGCGTGAATCGGGTGTCTATTTACGAGTAGTCAAGAATACCCTGGCCCGGCGAGCTGTCGAGGGTACGGATTTCGCCTGCATGAAGGAAGGCATGGTCGGACCATTGGTCCTGGCTTTCTCGCAGTCGGATCCGGGTTCCGCAGCCCGTGTCATGAAGGATTTCGCTAAGGAGAATAAGCAGCTTGAGGTCAAGCTTATATCCATTGGCGGTAAGTTATTGCCGCTGTCGGATATCGAAGTACTGGCCAAGATGCCTACCTACGAACAGTCAATCAGCATGCTGATGGCTGTCATGAAGGCTCCGGTGGAGAAGCTTGCACGCACCCTCAACGAGGTGCCTGGAAAGCTGGTCCGCACAGTGGCGGCGATTCGCGACGCAAAAGAAGCAGCATAATCGGCTTCAAACGTTTTTTTATCTATTTCACAAAATTTTATTCAGGAGTTTTGATATGGCCGTTTCAAAAGAAGAGATTCTTGACGCGATTGCCAACATGAGCGTGATGGACGTGGTTGACCTGATCTCGTCCATGGAAGAGAAATTCGGAGTATCTGCTGCTGCAGCTGTTGCTGCTGCGCCGGTTGCCGTTGGTGGCGGGGAAGCCGCCGCTGTCGAGGAACAGACCGAGTTCGACGTTGTGCTTACCGGTTTCGGTGATAAAAAGGTCGGCGTTATCAAGGTGGTGCGCGGAATAACCGGTCTTGGCCTTAAGGAGGCAAAGGACGCAGTCGAAGGTGTTCCGAGCACCCTCAAGGAAGGTGTTAACAAGGAAGAGGCTGAGGCAATCAAAAAGCAGGTTGAGGAAGCGGGCGGTACTGCTGAGATTAAATAATTCTTGGCCCTGCCTGTTTACCAGCCTTGAGCGGTTAGGGGCTGGTGGCGTATTCGCCACCGGCCTTTTCCCGCTTGTGGAATTGCATTAAAGATACGTAATTTAGTTTGAGGGAGCCGATGGCTTTCCTCATCAAGTTTCAAACACCGAGGGATGGCAACATGGCCTATGCTTTCACCGAGAAAAAGCGCATTCGCAAAGATTTCGGAAAACGTCCGATTATCCTTCAGGTGCCTTATTTATTGGCAACCCAGATCGATTCCTATCGCAATTTTCTTCAGGATGGCAAAAAAGCCGATGCACGGGAGGAGCGAGGGTTGCATGCTGCCTTCATGTCCGTATTCCCGATTGTGAGCTACTCAGGCAATGCAATGCTTGAGTATGTCAGTTACCGCCTCGGGGCCCCTATTTTCGATGTGCGTGAGTGCCAGCTTCGGGGCACCACCTTCGCAGCTCCTCTGCGGGTGCTGGTGCGTCTGGTGATTTATGACAAGGAAGCACCTGCCGGCTCGAAAGTGGTCAAGGACATCCGCGAGCAGGAGGTCTACATGGGCGAACTGCCGCTGATGACCGATAACGGCACGTTCGTGATCAATGGTACCGAGCGGGTGATAGTTTCCCAGTTGCATCGTTCACCAGGCGTCTTTTTCGACCACGATAAGGGTAAGACTCATTCGTCTGGAAAGCTGCTGTTCTCCGCCCGGGTGATTCCTTATCGCGGATCCTGGCTGGATTTGGAGTTTGATCCTAAAGATAACCTGTTTGTCCGAATCGACCGCCGCCGTAAGCTTCCGGCCACGATTCTGTTGCGCGCCCTGGGATATGAGACTGAAGAGATCCTCGATATGTTTTTCGAGACCGATCTTTTTGCACTCACCAAGACCAAGGCTAAGTTGACCCTGGTTCCTGAACGGCTGCGCGGCGAAACAGCCACTTTTGACATCAAATCCGGTAATGATGTGATTGTGGAATCGGGGCGCAGGGTGACTCAGCGTCATATCCGTATGTTGGAGGAAGCTGGCGTCAAACAGCTTGATGTCCCGTTTGATTTTCTACATGGAAAAGTGTTGTCGAGCAATATTATCGATAAAGAGACCGGAGAGCTGCTGGCTAACGCCAACGATGAAATTACCGAGGAGTTGTTGCAGCGCCTGCTGGACGGCGGAATCAAAAAGATTACCACCTTGTTCACCAATGATCTCGATCATGGTGCCTATATCTCCTCCACTTTGCGCATTGATCCTTCCGCTTCGCAGCTGGAGGCCCAAGTTGAGATCTATCGAATGATGCGGCCGGGAGAGCCGCCTACCAAGGAAGCGGCGCAGAATCTCTTCAAGAGTCTGTTTTTTACACCCGAGCGGTACGATCTTTCGGCCGTCGGACGAATGAAGTTCAACAAGCGCCTGGGAAGAGAGGAGGTTACAGGTGAAGGGATTCTCTCCAACGAGGATATTGTCGATGTACTCAGGGAGTTGGTGAATATCCGTAACGGCCAGGGTGTGGTGGACGATATCGATCATTTGGGTAACCGACGCATACGGTCAGTCGGCGAAATGGCGGAAAATCAGTTCCGGGTCGGACTGGTGCGTGTGGAACGAGCCGTTAAAGAGCGTCTGACGCTGGCAGAATCAGAGGGGCTGATGCCTCAGCAGATGATAAACGCCAAGCCGGTATCTGCAGCGATCAAGGAGTTTTTTGGCTCCAGCCAGCTGTCCCAGTTCATGGATCAGAACAATCCGCTATCTGAAGTCACCCACAAACGGCGTGTTTCGGCTTTGGGGCCGGGTGGCCTTGCGCGTGAGCGCGCCGGTTTCGAAGTTCGTGATGTACATCCGACACATTATGGCAGGGTGTGTCCGATCGAAACGCCTGAGGGACCGAATATCGGCCTGATCAATTCGTTGGCAGTATATTCGCGTACCAACGATTACGGCTTTTTGGAAACACCCTACCGCAAAGTTGTCAATGGTGTGGCTACCCATGAGATAGACTATCTCTCAGCCATCGAGGAGGGAAGGTTTGTTATTGCGCAGGCCAGCGCTACTCTGGATAAAAATAATCGCCTGATCGATGATTTAGTCTCATGCCGGCATCAGAACGAATTTACCCTGTCATCACCGGAACGTATCGAATACATGGACGTCTCTCCGAGGCAAATTGTCTCTGTCGCTGCCTCCCTGATACCGTTCCTGGAGCACGATGACGCCAACCGCGCACTCATGGGTTCGAACATGCAGCGCCAGGCTGTTCCCACGTTGCGTGCTGAAAAACCGCTGGTCGGTACCGGCATGGAACGCTCCGTAGCCGTGGATTCCGGTGTAACTGAAGTGGCCCGGCGGGGCGGTGTGGTCGACTCGGTCGATGCCGGGCGTATCGTCGTGCGGGTCAATGACGAAGAGACCGAGGCGGGTGAGCCGGGTGTGGATATTTATAATCTGACCAAATACACCCGTTCCAATCAGAATACCTGCATCAATCAGCGGCCGCTGGTCAAACCGGGGGATATCATCGCCCGTGGGGATGTGCTGGCGGACGGCCCCTCGACGGACATGGGTGAATTGGCGCTGGGCCAAAACATGCGTATCGCCTTTATGGCGTGGAATGGATACAACTTCGAGGATTCCATTCTGGTATCAGAGCGGGTGGTTCAGGAGGATCGGTTTACAACCATCCATATCGAAGAGCTGACCTGCATGGCGCGGGATACAAAACTCGGTGCAGAAGAGATCACCGGGGATATTCCCAACGTAGGAGAATCTGCGTTGGCCAAGCTCGATGAATCAGGCATCGTTTATGTAGGCGCCGAAGTCAAGGAAGGCGATATCCTGGTCGGCAAGGTTACCCCCAAGGGTGAAACCCAGTTGACCCCAGAGGAGAAGCTGTTGCGCGCCATTTTCGGTGAAAAGGCGGCGGACGTTAAAGATACCTCACTGCGCATCTCTTCGGGCACTGCAGGCACGGTCATCGATGTGCAGGTATTTACCCGTGACGGCGTGGAGAAAGACGCACGCGCACTGCAGATTGATCAGTCAGAGATCGAGCGTGTCAAAAAGGATCTGGATGATCAGCTGCGCATTATGGAAAACGATACCTTTCAGCGTATCGAAAAGATGTTGCTGGGTAAGGTTGCTGACGGTGGACCCAACAGACTCAAGTCCGGAACAAAGATCACCAAAGCTTATCTTGCTGAGGTTGAGCGTGATCTCTGGCTGGAAATTCGCTTGCATAACGAAGAAGCTGCAGCTCAGTTGGAGGCGATTGCCGAGCAGGTCAAGCAGCAGCGCGATGCTTTTCGGGAGAGGTTTGAGGAGAAGAAGCGCAAGCTCAACACCGGCGATGACCTGGCTCCAGGCGTGTTGAAGATGGTGAAGGTATATGTGGCGACCAAGCGCCGTATTCAGCCCGGCGACAAGATGGCGGGTCGCCACGGCAACAAGGGTGTGATTTCCACTATTGTGCCGGTCGAGGATATGCCATTCGATGCCGAAGGTGAACCTGTTGATGTGGTGCTCAATCCACTGGGCGTACCTTCCCGCATGAATGTTGGGCAGGTGTTGGAAACACACCTGGGCTGGGCTGCCAAGGGCCTTGGCCGCCGTATAGGTCAAATGCTTGAAGCCAAAGCCAAAATTGCGGAGCTGCGCGGCTTTCTGGAGAAAATCTATAATTCAAGTGGCAAAAAAGAGGATATCGACTCCTTCAGCGACGAACAGGTGGTTGAACTTTGCTTCAATCTGTCCAAGGGGGTGCCAATGGGCACACCGGTGTTCGATGGTGCCACTGAGACCGAAATCCGCTCTATGCTGGCGCTGGCCGAGTTGCCCGAAAGCGGGCAGACGACGCTTTACGATGGGCGCACAGGAGAAGCATTTGATCGACAGATCACAGTTGGCTACATGTATATGCTCAAGCTCAATCATCTTGTTGATGACAAAATGCACGCCCGCTCCACGGGTCCCTATAGCCTGGTCACGCAGCAGCCCCTCGGTGGCAAGGCACAGTTTGGAGGCCAGCGGTTCGGTGAGATGGAGGTCTGGGCGCTTGAGGCATACGGTGCATCATATACGCTTCAGGAGATGCTGACGGTCAAGTCGGATGATGTTACAGGGCGCACCCGTATGTACAAGAATATCGTGGATGGGGACCACAAAATGGAGGCTGGTATGCCTGAGTCCTTCAACGTACTGGTCAAGGAGATCCGCTCCCTTGGCATCAATATCGAATTGGAACGAGAGTAGGGTCCCGGATTCGCTATCTGATATAGAGAACCGAGACAATATCCGGATCCCACAGCAGGAGAGACGATCTTGAAAGATCTACTTAGGATTTTAAAGCAGCAGGGGCAGACCGAGGACTTTGACTCGATCCGCATTGGTCTGGCTTCACCCGATATGATCCGTTCCTGGTCTTTCGGCGAAGTGAAAAAACCAGAGACCATTAACTACCGAACCTTCAAGCCGGAGCGGGATGGCCTGTTTTGCGCAAAGATATTTGGTCCCACCAATGACTATGAGTGCTTGTGCGGTAAATACAAGCGGCTGAAGCACCGTGGGGTGGTGTGTGAAAAATGTGGTGTCGAGGTGACGCTGGCAAAGGTTCGCCGCGAGCGCATGGGGCATATCGAACTCGCCAGTCCGGTAGCACATATCTGGTTCCTTAAATCACTGCCATCGCGCATTGGGCTGTTGCTGGATATGACCCTGCGCGATATTGAGCGGGTGCTCTATTTTGAGTCCTACGTCGTGGTTGATCCGGGCATGACAACCCTTGATCGCGGGCAGTTGATGAACGACGAGCAGTACCTTGAAGCGATAGAGGAGAACGGCGACGAGTTCGATGCGCGCATGGGTGCAGAAGCGGTTTACGAGTTGCTCAAGACTATCAACCTGCCGCGCGAGATCGAGATGTTGCGTGAGGAGATCGTCGGTACCAACTCGGAAACCAAATTAAAGAAGCTGACCAAACGCCTGAAACTTGTGGAGTCGCTCGAGGAGTCCGGTAATCGCCCTGAGTGGATGGTGATGAAGGTTCTGCCGGTATTGCCGCCTGAACTGCGTCCGCTGGTGCCGCTGGACGGTGGCCGTTTCGCGACCTCCGATCTGAACGATCTCTATCGCCGTGTGATCAATCGTAACAATCGCCTGAAGCGGCTTTTGGACCTCAATGCGCCGGATATTATCGTGCGCAATGAGAAGCGTATGTTGCAGGAGTCGGTGGATGCATTGCTTGATAATGGCCGCCGTGGCCGTGCGATTACCGGAACAAACCGGCGACCACTGAAATCTCTCGCTGACATGATCAAGGGCAAGCAGGGGCGTTTCCGTCAGAATCTGCTGGGTAAGCGTGTGGATTACTCTGGTCGCTCCGTGATTGTTGTGGGGCCGACACTTAAGCTGCACCAGTGCGGACTGCCGAAAAGGATGGCGCTGGAGCTTTTCAAGCCGTTTATCTTCTCCAAGTTGCAACTGCGTGCACTGGCAACAACGATTAAAGCCGCCAAGAAATTGGTGGAACGCGGTACCGGTGAGGTCTGGGATATTCTGGAAGAGGTCATTCGCGAACATCCGGTGATGCTCAACCGTGCGCCCACGCTGCATAGACTGGGCATTCAGGCATTCGAGCCGGTGCTTATCGAGGGTAAGGCGATTCAGTTGCACCCATTGGTCTGCACCGCTTTTAATGCCGACTTCGATGGCGACCAGATGGCGGTTCATCTGCCGCTCTCCATCGAGGCGCAGCTGGAAGCCCGCAGCCTGATGATGTCAACCAACAATATTCTGTCCCCGGCCAACGGCGAACCCATTATCGTGCCGTCTCAGGATGTGGTGCTCGGCCTCTATTATATGACCCGCGAACGTGTCAATGCCGCAGGCGAGGGCATGGTCTTTGCCAACCTGGAGGAGGTGCACAGGGCCTATGAGTCGAGAAAAGTGCATTTGCAGGCCCGGGTGAAGGTCAGAATCCACGATGTGGATTTCGATGAAGAGGGCAAAAAGATACCGGTGCGCAGGGTGGTCGATACCACTGTTGGTCGGGCGCTGCTGTCAGAAATTCTGCCTAAAGGTCTTCCGTTTAGCCTGGTCAATCAGAATATGGGGAAACGGGCCATTTCGGGCCTTATCAATGCCTGCTACCGTAAGGTGGGATTGAAAGAGACGGTGATTTTTGCCGATCAAGTGATGTATCTCGGGTTCAGGCTTGCGACCCGTGCCGGCGTATCCATCGGCATGAACGATATGATTATTCCGGAGGAGAAAAAGGGCATCCTGGCATCTGCAGAGACAGAGGTCAAAGAGATCGAGAATCAGTACGCTTCCGGTCTGGTGACCAACGGCGAACGCTACAATAAAGTTGTGGATATATGGTCACACACCAACGAGCAGGTGGCCAAGGCGATGATGGCAAAACTGGGCAAGGAGCCGGTGGTCGATCGGGATGGAAACGAGGTGCAACAGGACTCTTTCAACTCCATTTACATGATGGCAGATTCCGGCGCCCGCGGTTCCGCTGCGCAGATTCGTCAGCTGGCCGGCATGCGCGGACTGATGGCCAAGCCTGACGGATCGATTATCGAAACGCCTATTACGGCCAATTTCCGCGAGGGATTGGACGTATTGCAGTACTTCATCTCGACGCATGGTGCCCGCAAAGGCCTGGCAGATACTGCGCTCAAAACGGCCAACTCCGGATACCTGACCCGCCGGCTGGTGGATGTGGCTCAGGATATGGTGGTGCTGGAAACGGATTGTGGCACCGATGACGGCTTGATAATGGCTCCAATCATTGAAGGTGGCGACGTAGTCGAGCCGCTGCATGAACGTATACTCGGGCGTGTGACAGCCACAGATCTTTATAGACCGGGCACGAACGAGATCGTTATTCCCGCAGGCACATTGCTGGGCGAAGGTTCGATGCAGGCGCTGGAAGAGCTCGGCATAGATCAGGTTAAGGTTCGATCCGCCATCAGCTGTAAGTCACTTGTTGGTGTCTGCAGCAAATGCTATGGGAGGGATCTCGCAAGGGGGCATCAGGTTAATTTGGGTGAATCAGTCGGCGTTATTGCCGCTCAGTCGATCGGTGAGCCGGGTACACAGCTCACCATGAGGACATTCCATATTGGCGGTGCGGCTTCGCGTGCAGCGGCGGTCAACAGCATCGACGTGAAATCATCCGGTACGATTCAACTGCACAATATCAAGACGGTAAAGCACCATAGCGGTAATCTGGTGGCGGTATCCCGTTCGGGTGAGCTGACGGTGATCGATGAGGTGGGACGCGAGCGCGAGCGCTACAAAGTCCCCTACGGTGCGGAAATCAGGGTGACTGACGGAGAGTCTGTTGAAGGTGGACAAATGGTCGCAAGCTGGGATCCACACACCCATCCAGTTATTACGGAAGTGGCTGGAACGCTGAAATATGTCGATATACAGGAACAGGTTACGGTCGAAAAGGAGGTGGATAGCGTAACAGGCATTTCATCGCTGGTGGTGCTGGATCCAAAGCAGCGTCCGGCTGCGGGTAAAGACGTTCGTCCAATGGTGAAACTGGTGGACCGCAAGGGCAAGGATCTGAACATTGCCGGTACCGATATCCCGGCGCACTATTTTCTGCCGCCGGGTTCGGTAGTCAGTTTTGCCGATGGCGCCGAGGCGCAGGTGGGTGACGTGCTGGCCCGCATCCGCCAGGAATCATCCAAAACGCGTGATATTACTGGTGGTTTGCCAAGGGTGGCGGACCTGTTCGAAGCGCGTAAACCGAAGGACCCCGCGATTTTGGCGGAAGCTTCCGGCACAGTTGGGTTTGGCAAGGATACCAAAGGTAAACAGCGTCTGATCATCACCGATTCTGAGGGAGAACAGCATGAGGAGTTGATACCGAAATGGCGCCATGTGAATGTATTCGAGGGAGAGCAGGTTGAGCGGGGTGAGATTATTTCCGATGGAGAGCTAAATCCTCACGACATACTTCGCCTTAAGGGCGTCAATGAACTTTCAGCCTATCTGGTCAAAGAGATTCAGGATGTTTATCGTCTGCAGGGTGTGAAAATCAACGATAAGCATATTGAAGTGATTATTCGACAGATGTTGCGCAAGGCTGAGGTGACATCATCCGGCGATACCCGTTTTCTGCGGGGTGAACAGGTGGAGCGCTCAAGGATTATTGAGGTGAATGAACAGATGGTGGCCGAAGGTAAACATCCCGCCACCTGGAATCCGGTACTGCTGGGAATAACCAAGGCGTCTTTGGCAACCGAATCTTTCATATCCGCGGCTTCTTTCCAGGAGACCACGCGTGTTCTCACCGAAGCTGCGGTGCGCGGTTCAAACGACAGTCTGGTAGGGCTCAAGGAGAACGTTATTGTGGGACGTCTTATCCCTGCGGGAACCGGGCTCTCTTACCATACTGATCGTCGCCGCCGGCGTTTGGACGAATTGGACGTTGATAGTGGCGACAAAGTTGAAATGGGAGCCGATGAGGTGGCTGAGGCGATTAAGCAGGCTCTCAATACCGCTGAGGGTTGACGGCTGCGCTGAAGAATTCTGCCCTGAGCCTCAGTCAAGGCTCAGGGCAGGACCTCAGTATTTGTTGATTGGACGGAAAGTGGAGCAGTCCAGACTCACTGGTAGTCTTATCCGAATCAACCGCGACTTATGCCCGAGTGTGTGACTGTCTTGACATGCACTTGGAAGGTACGTAGAATTCGCGCTCTTAATCGGATCTATCGGCCGTTTCAGGCGTTCGATCCTCTTTGTGCCCCAAGGTGAAAGTAGCCTCAGGGTAAGGTAATCCGCAAGCAATCGAACACTCCCGGCGCTCAAGGTGGCGGGTCGGGTGGGGATCGGTTGCTCGCATTTCTGGCGCGGGAGCAGGTTATAAAAGCTCCCCGGAGACAGGACATAGATGGCGACAATTAATCAGTTGGTGCGTAAGCCGCGCAAGCGAAAAGTGGAAAAAACCAACGTGCCTGCATTGGAGGCATGCCCGCAGAAACGGGGTGTATGCACGCGTGTTTATACTACGACACCGAAGAAACCAAATTCAGCGCTGCGTAAGGTTGCCCGTGTCCGTTTAACGAACAGTTTTGAGGTGACCACATACATAGGAGGCGAAGGCCACAATCTGCAGGAACACTCGGTGGTTCTGATCCGGGGTGGCCGTGTTAAAGATCTTCCTGGTGTGCGCTACCACGTTGTGCGTGGCAGTCTGGATACCTCGGGTGTTGATAAGCGCCGCCAGGGACGCTCCAAATATGGTGCCAAGCGGCCAAAAAGCTGATTGGTGCATTTAGCAGAATTTTGAGTTAATAATCATGCCTAGAAGACGAATAGCAGCGAAACGCGAAACCTTGCCTGATCCGAAATTTGGCAGCCAGTTGCTGGCGAAATTCATTAATATGGTAATGGTTGACGGCAAGAAGGCGGTGGCTGAGAAAATTCTTTACGATGCGCTTGAGCGTATGAGCGAGCGTACCAAGGGTGAGCCAATGGAGGTTCTCGAGAAGGCTTTGGATAATGTCCGCCCGATGGTGGAGGTTAAATCCAGACGTGTGGGTGGGGCGACCTACCAGGTGCCGGTCGAAGTGCGTCCAGTCCGGCGCAACACCCTGGCCATGCGCTGGTTGATAGACGCTGCACGCAAACGCAGCGAAAAATCGATGGCGCACCGTCTGGCGGGAGAGTTGTCCGATGCGGCTGAGTCCCGTGGCTCTGCTGTCAAGAAGCGGGAGGAGACTCACCGTATGGCAGATGCGAATAAGGCATTTTCACATTTTCGCTGGTAGGTGGGCGAATACAGCAGTACCGAACAGTTAAACCTTTAACCTTAGCTCTTTTACATTGTTGGACGGGATTAGACGTGGCGCGTAGCACTCCTATTGGGCGTTATAGAAATTTGGGCATCATGGCTCATATTGACGCCGGTAAGACCACCACGACCGAACGTATACTCTACTATACCGGTGTTTCCCATAAGATTGGTGAGGTGCACGACGGAGCTGCGACCATGGATTGGATGGAGCAGGAACAGGAGCGCGGTATCACCATTACTTCTGCTGCGACCACCTGTTTCTGGAGTGGCATGGATCAGCAGTTCCCCCAACATAGAATCAACATAATCGATACCCCGGGGCACGTTGACTTTACTATTGAAGTAGAACGCTCCCTGCGGGTGCTGGACGGTGCCTGTGCAGTCTTCTGCGCTGTCGGTGGCGTTGAGCCCCAATCAGAAACAGTCTGGCGTCAGGCTAACAAGTACGGCGTTCCCAGGATTGCATTTGTCAACAAGATGGATCGCATGGGAGCCGATTTTCTGCGCGTTGTCACTCAGGTCAGAGAGCGGCTTGGCGCCAACCCGGTTCCGCTTCAGATGCCCATTGGCGTGGAAGAGGAATTCAAAGGTGTGGTCGACCTGCTGAAGATGAAGGCGATCATCTGGGATGAAGAGAGCCGGGGGATGAGGTACGAAGAGCAGGAGGTTCCCTCAGGCCTGCTGGAATTGTGCCAGGAGTGGCGGGAGAAAATGGTCGAAGCTGCTGCTGAGGCTAACGACGAGCTAATGGAGAAGTATCTCGAACAGGGCGAACTGACCATCGATGAGATCAAGCGGGGCTTGCGGATTCGTACGCTTGCCAATGAGATCACCCCAATGCTGTGCGGCAGCGCGTTTAAAAATAAAGGTGTCCAGGCCATGCTGGATGCGGTAATTGAGTTCATGCCGTCTCCAGTGGATGTCCCTGCTATTCGCGGCCTGCTGAGTGACAGCGATGAGACTGTGGCAGAACGCCCGGCGTCGGATTCGGCTCCGTTCGCGGCCCTTGCTTTTAAAATAGCCACAGATCCGTTCGTTGGAAATTTGACTTTCTTCCGGGTTTATTCCGGGGTATTGAAGTCCGGGGACTCGGTGTTCAATCCGGTAAAGGGAAAAAAGGATAGAATCGGCCGCATTCTGCAGATGCATGCCAATTCCCGGGCAGAGATCAAAGAGGTCAGGGCAGGAGATATAGCCGCTGCAGTGGGTCTGAAGGATGTCACTACCGGCGATACTCTGTGTGATAAAGATCAAGTCATCACGCTTGAACGCATGGAGTTTCCGGAACCGGTAATTTCCGTTGCGGTTGAGCCTAAGACTCAGACCGATCAGGAAAAAATGGGCATTGCGCTGTCAAAATTGGCGCACGAGGATCCCTCCTTTCGGGTGTGCACGGATGAAGAATCCGGGCAGACGATTATCTCAGGTATGGGAGAACTGCACCTGGAGATCATTGTCGACAGAATGCGGCGCGAATTTCATGTTGAGGCCAATGTGGGTGCGCCACAAGTGGCCTATCGTGAAACCATTCGCAAGCTGGTTGAGCACGAGGGGAAATTTGTCCGCCAATCAGGTGGTCGCGGCCAGTACGGCCATGTATACCTGCGTCTGGAGCCCCAGCTATCAGGAATCGGTTATGAATTCGTCAATGAAATAGTTGGCGGTGTGGTACCAAAAGAGTATATCCCCGCGGTGGACAAGGGGGTTCAGGAGCAGATGAAAAATGGCGTCATCGGCGGTTATCCGGTGGTTGACGTCAAAGTCACCCTGTATGACGGCTCCTATCATGACGTCGACTCCAGCGAGATGGCGTTCAAGATTGCCGGTTCAATGTGCTTCAAGGATGCAGCAAAGCTGGCAGATCCGGTATTGCTTGAACCAGTCATGAAAGTGGAAGTGGTGACACCCGAGGAGTACATGGGTGACATTATGGGTGACCTGAGCAGTCGCCGGGGACTGGTGCAGGGAATGGAGGATTCACCGGCCGGAAAATTGATCAGGGCGGAGGTGCCTCTCGCCGAAATGTTCGGTTATGCAACCGACATGCGTTCGGCCACTCAGGGCCGCGCCACATACAGTATGGAATTTGTGAAGTATAACGAGGTCCCGGCAAGTATCGCCGAGGCTATCATCAAAAAACAGTAGTCTTGAAGAGGTAAAACTGTGTCCAAGGAAAAATTTGCACGCACGAAACCGCACGTAAACGTCGGCACGATTGGTCACGTAGACCATGGCAAGACCACATTGACGGCAGCGATCACGAAGGTGATGTCAGAGCTGAGAGGCGGCGTGTTCAAAAACTACGCGGATATTGACAATGCACCGGAGGAGCGTGCGCGTGGTATCACGATAGCGACGGCGCACGTGGAGTACGAGTCGGAAAAGCGCCACTACGCACACGTGGACTGTCCCGGGCACGCGGACTATATCAAGAATATGATCACGGGTGCGGCGCAGATGGATGGAGCTATTCTGGTGGTATCGGCGGCGGACGGCCCGATGCCGCAGACGCGTGAGCACATTCTGCTGTCGCGCCAGGTGGGTGTGCCGTACATTCTGGTGTATATGAACAAGGCGGACATGGTAGACGACGCGGAGTTGCTTGAGCTGGTGGAGATGGAGATCCGGGAACTGCTGGACCAGTATGAATTTCCGGGCGACGACACACCGATCGTGGTGGGTTCAGCGCTGAAGGCGCTGGAAGGCGACAAGTCGGAGATAGGCGAGCCGTCGATCATCAAGCTGGTGGAGGCGATGGACGCGTATCTGCCGGAGCCGGAGCGTGACACGGACAAGCCGTTCCTGATGCCGATTGAGGATGTGTTTTCGATATCGGGGCGAGGCACGGTGGTGACGGGGCGTGTGGAGCGCGGAGTGATCAAGGTGGGTGAAGAGGTGGAGATTGTGGGGATCAAGCCGACCCAGAAGACGATCTGCACGGGCGTGGAGATGTTCCGCAAGCTGCTGGATCAGGGGCAGGCGGGAGACAACGTGGGCGTACTGCTGCGCGGAACCAAGCGAGACGATGTGGAGCGTGGGCAGGTACTGGCGAAGCCGAAGTCGATAACGCCGCATACGCATTTTGAGGCGGAGGTGTACGTTCTGAGCAAGGAGGAGGGAGGTCGTCATACGCCGTTCTTCAATAACTATCGTCCGCAGTTTTATTTTCGTACGACGGATGTGACCGGAGCGGTTGATCTGCCGGAAGGTGTGGAGATGGTGATGCCGGGAGACAATGTGAAGATGGTGGTGAAGCTGATAGCTCCCATTGCGATGGAAGAGGGTCTGCGATTTGCAATCCGCGAAGGTGGCCGCACGGTCGGTGCCGGCGTGGTTTCCAAGATTATCGAGTAAAAAATATGGCCAACCAGAGAATTCGTATTCGACTGAAGGCTTTCGATCATCGTCTGATCGATCAGTCAGCGCGTGAAATCGTGGATACCGCAAAGCGCACCGGCGCTCAGGTTCGCGGCCCCATTCCGCTGCCGACCAAAAAAGAGCGCTTCACGGTGTTGATTTCGCCGCACGTCAACAAAGATGCGCGGGACCAGTATGAGCTCCGTACGCACAAACGGTTGATGGATATTGTCGATCCTACCGACAAGACTGTCGACGCGTTGATGAAGCTGGATCTTGCAGCTGGAGTTGACGTTCAGATTAAGCTGAACTGAGGTTAGAGAGCAATGGCTATAGGAATTGTCGGACGTAAAGTCGGTATGACCCGCGTCTTCACCGAAAGCGGAGCTTCCGTGCCTGTTACGGTAATCGAGGTTGAGCCGAACCGTGTGACCCAGCTGCGTACTCCGGAAAAAGATGGATACAGCGCTATCCAGGTGACCACCGGAAGCTGCAAGGCATCGCGGGTCAACAAGCCGGTCGCGGGCCACCTGGCCAAGGCAAATGTTGAAGCAGGTCGTGGTTTCTGGGAGTTTCGTACCAGTGGTGTTGAGGCCGAAGGCATCGAAGTGGGATCGGAGATCAAGGTCGATATTTTTTCAGCGGGCCAGATCGTGGATGTGCGCGGCAGAACCCATGGAAAGGGTTTTCAGGGCGGAGTCAAGCGCCATGGTTTCAAGATGCAGGATGCATCCCATGGTAACTCCGTCTCTCATCGCGCTCCCGGTTCTATCGGTCAGTGTCAGACCCCAGGCCGTGTTTTCAAAGGCAAGAAGATGGCTGGCCAGATGGGTAATGCCACACGCTCCAGCCAGAATCTGGAAGTGATGAGGGTGGACGCTGAAAGAAATCTGATTCTGGTGCGAGGGTCCGTTGCGGGCTCAAGGGGTGGTGATGTTATCGTCACCCCCGCCATCAAGAAGTTGAACAAGGGGTAACAACATGGACCTCAATATAAAGACGGGGAGCGCCGCTAGTTCGGAGACTCTCCAGGTGGTCGACACGGTTTTCGGCGCGGCGCTCAATGAGGCGCTGGTTCACCAGGTGGTTACGGCTTATTTGGCTACGGCAAGATCTGGCACCAAGGCACAGAAAAATCGTTCTGCGGTCAGCGGCGGCGGTTCCAAGCCGTTTCGCCAGAAAGGAATGGGACGGGCTCGTGCAGGCACTTCGCGCAGCCCCATCTGGCGCACGGGTGGTGTCACCTTTGCTGCAGCACCAAGCAATTACAACCAGAAAGTCAACCGTAAAATGTACAGGGGAGCGCTGCGTTCAATCCTTTCCGAACTTGTCCGCCAGGAGCGCCTTATTGTCGTCTCCGATGTCGGCGTGGATGCTCCGAAAACCAAAGCGTTGACATCCAGGTTGAAGGAGTTTGGCCTTGCCGAGGCGCTCATTGTCAGCGACCAGCCGGATGAGAATCTCTACCTGTCGGCGCGCAATCTGAAGAATGTTGATGTCTGCGATGTGCTTGAGGTTAACCCGATAAGCCTGATCGGATTCAAGCATGTGCTGATCACCGCGTCTGCGGTCAGGAAACTTGAGGAGCGCCTCTCATGAGCAGCGATCGTTTAATGCAGGTACTCGTCAGCCCAGTGGTTTCTGAAAAGAGCACTATCGCGGCTGATTCTGCCCGTCAGTTCGTATTTCGGGTACTTCCGGATGCCTCCAAGCCTGAGATCAAGAAGGCGGTAGAGCTGATGTTCGATGTTAAAGTGGATGCCGTCAGGGTAGTAAATACCAAGGGCAAGAACAAGCGTTTCGGTAAACTCATGGGTCGCCGCAACAACGTCCGTAAGGCATACGTGAAGTTGGTTGAAGGCAGCGATATTGATTTTGGCGGTATTGCCTGAACGGGTCAAACCGGGAAAAAGAACTAAAGCGGAAGCATAGACATGGCTATTGTAAAAACAAAACCTACTTCTCCCGGACGACGTTTCGTCGTCAAGGTGGTGGACGCGGATCTGTATAAGGGGGCTCCTTATGCACCATTGCTCGAGAAGAAGAGCAAAGGCGGGGGGCGCAATAACAACGGCCATATTACAACGCGGCATGTGGGTGGCGGACATAAACAACGCTACCGTGTGATTGATTTTAAGCGCGACAAGGACGGAATACCCGGTACCATCGAGCGCATTGAGTACGATCCCAACCGCACGGCCAATATAGCACTGGTCAAATTTGCGGATGGTGAACGGCGTTACATCATAGCGCCAAAGGGCGTCGGAGTCGGGCAAACGTTGGATTCCGGCGAAGAGGCGGAGATCCGTAAAGGTAACTGCCTGCCGCTTCGTAATATTCCGGTGGGCAGCATTATACACTGCATCGAAATGAAGCCTGGTAAGGGCGCTCAGATCGCCCGCTCGGCGGGTACGTCGGCCCAGCTGGTGGCGCGTGAAGGCGATTATGCCACCTTGCGTCTCCGCTCCGGCGAGATGCGGAAGGTGCGTCACGAATGTCGCGCCGTTATTGGTGAGGTGAGCAACTCAGAACATAGCCTGCGGAAACTGGGCAAGGCCGGTGCTACACGTTGGCACGGTATCCGGCCGACTGTGCGTGGTGTTGTCATGAACCCGGTTGATCATCCGCATGGCGGTGGAGAAGGCAGGACTTCGGGTGGCCGTCATCCTGTCAGCCCTTGGGGTGTTCCCACCAAAGGCCATAAGACCCGCACAAACAAGCGCACCGACAAAATGATCGTGCGTCGTCGCAACCGTAAATAAGAGAAGCTGAGGTAAGATAAGGTGGCACGTTCAATTAAAAAAGGCCCGTTTGTAGACCATCATCTTCTTAAGAAGGTCGATGACGCGGTGGCCAGCAACAGTAAGCGCCCGATTAAAACCTGGTCGCGCCGCTCCATGATATTGCCGGAGATGATTGGGCTGACAATTGCCGTATACAACGGCCGACAGCATGTTCCGGTTTTGATGACCGAAAACATGGTTGGTCACAAATTGGGTGAGTTTGCGTTGACCCGGACCTATCGGGGTCACGCAGCGGATAAAAAAGCATCGAGATAGTCGGGGTTAGAACCATGCATGCTGTGGCAAAGTTACGTTACGCGCATCTGGCGGCTCAGAAGGGCCGACTGGTTGCCGATCAGATCCGGGGGCTGCCGGTTGAGCGGGCTCTGGACATTCTGGCTTTCAGCAAGAAAAAGGGCGCAGCCCTGATGAAGAAAGTTCTGGATTCCGCGATTGCAAATGCGGAGAACAACGAAGGTGCGGATATCGACGAGTTGAAGGTTGCCACCGTCACGGTTGACGAGGGTCCGACAATGAAACGGATCCGTGCCAGGGCAAAGGGCCGGGCGGCTCGAATTTTAAAGCGGACCAGCCACATTACTGTGTCTGTGTCAGACAAGTAAGGCATAGAGAGGCCATCATGGGTCAGAAAGTAAATCCAATTGGTTTGCGGCTGGGCATCATTAAAGAGTGGACATCCAAATGGTATGCAGACTCTAAGGATTATGCAGACCTGCTGAATAACGATATTGAAATTCGGGATTATCTGCGGAAGCGCCTTTCCCAGGCTTCTATCAGCCGTATTCAAATTGACCGTCCCGCCAAGAATGCTCACATAACCATTCACACCGCGAGACCTGGCATCGTGATCGGTAAGAAAGGTGAGGATATAGATTCATTACGGGGGGAGTTGTCCCGCCGCATGGGGATTCCGGTACACGTAAGTGTCGAAGAGATCCGCAAACCGGAACTGGATGCGCGACTGGTGGCCGAAAGTATCACCCAGCAGCTTGAACGCCGCGTAATGTTCAGGCGCGCAATGAAGCGCGCGGTTCAAACTTCCATAAGGTTGGGTGCGGAAGGTGTCAAAGTGCACATATCCGGCCGACTGAATGGCGCGGAGATCGCCCGTAGTGAGTGGTATCGTGAAGGGCGCGTTCCACTGCACACACTGCGTGCTGATATTGACTATGGGTTAGCTGAGGCCAATACCACCTATGGTGTTATCGGCGTGAAGGTTTGGATTTTCAAGGGTGAGGTATTTGAAGGTGTGGAGCCAAAGGCCGAGGCGGCGGCTCCCTCTCGTAAGTCAGCCGGAAAGAGGGCATAGAGATGTTGATGCCAAAACGGACAAAATTCCGTAAACAGATGAAAGGCCGCAACCGTGGCCTCGCTCAAAAGGGCGGCAAGGTCAGTTTCGGTGAGTATGGTTTGCAGGCACTGGATCGCGGTCGATTGACTTCACGACAGATAGAGTCCGCACGCCGCACCATCTCCCGCCAGGTGAAACGTACCGGCAAGTTGTGGATAAGGATTTTTCCGGATAAGCCAGTTACCAAAAAGCCTCTCGAGGTTCGTCAGGGTAAGGGCAAGGGTAATGTTGAATACTGGGTCGCGCAGATTCAACCCGGGCGGATGCTATATGAAATCGAAGGCGTTTCCGAGGAGATCGCCCGCGACGCGTTCCGGCTGGCGGCGGCCAAATTGCCGTTTAAAACAGGCTTCATGAAACGGACGGTACTGTAATGAACGCAACAGAATTTCGCAGTAAAAGCACAGAAGAGCTGAAAAAGACGCTTAACGATCTAAGGAAAGAGCAGTTTAACCTGAGAATGCAGAGAGGCACGGGTCAGTTATCGCGCCCTTCCGAAATGAATCGGGTGCGGAAGGCTATAGCGCGGATCAAGACCGTAATGAACGAGAAGAGAGCAGGTGAAGCGAAATGAATGGTGAAACATCAGCCAATCGAACCCTTCAGGGGCGCGTTGTAAGCGATCGGATGGATAAGACGATCACTGTCTTGGTTGAGCGCCGTGTCAAGCATCCTCTTTACGGAAAGTTCGTACACAAATCAACCAAGGTTCACGCCCATGATGAAGCCAACGAATGCGTAATCGGGGATCTGGTGGTGGTTGAGCAGTGCCGGCCGTTGGCAAAGAGTAAGAGCTGGCGTCTGATCAAGGTTGTGGGAAAGGCTTCTTGATATTCTTTCCATAGCCACTGCTGAATTTGAGACTAGTGAATAATTAGATATTGGAACGTACCAATGATCCAGATGCAGACAATTATGAATGTCGCCGACAATAGCGGTGCCAAGCGTATCCAGTGCATAAAAGTGCTGGGTGGGTCGCATCGCCGCTATGCCGGAATCGGGGATATAATCAAAGTAAGCATTAAAGATGCGATTCCCCGGGGAAAGGTAAAGAAAGGCGATGTATACAATGCAGTGGTGGTTCGTACTAAAACGGGCGTGCGCCGCTCAGATGGATCTCTGATCCGTTTCGATGGCAATGCCGCAGTATTGTTGAACAACCAACTGCAGCCTATCGGTACCCGGATATTCGGGCCGGTTACCCGTGAACTGAGAAGCGAGCGCTTTATGAAAATTATTTCGCTTGCCCCCGAAGTGCTCTGAGGGATCAATCATGGCCATGCGTAAAATTAAGAAGGGTGACCAGGTTGTTATTCTTGCCGGAAAAGACAAAGGAAAGCAGGGTGCGGTCCTTAGGGTTCCAGGCAGAGAAATGGTTATTGTTGAAAACATCAATATTGTGAAAAAGCATGCGAAGGCAAATCCGATGAAAGGAGAGCCTGGTGGTATTGTGGATAAAGAGATGCCGATGCATGTTTCCAATGTCGCAATATTCAATCCGGTAACCGGTAAAGCCGATCGGGTAGGGTTTAAATCGTTGGAGGACGGTCGCAAAGTGCGCTATTTCAAGTCCAACGGTGAAGTCGTGGATATTTGAGGCGGGTACAAGAGATGGCAAGACTGGAACAGGTATACCGTGACGAGATAGTGGGCAAACTGACCCGGCAATTCAGCTATAAGAGTGCTATGGAAGTACCGCGAATCACCAAAATCACACTTAACATGGGTGTTGGCGAGGCGCTGGGCGACAAAAAAATACTGGAGAATGCGGTCAGCGACATGACCAAGATCTCTGGTCAGAAGCCGGTGATCACCAAGGCGCGCAAGTCTATAGCCAACTTCAAAGTGCGTGACGGTTGGCCAATCGGGTGCAAGGTGACACTGAGGCGCGAGCGCATGTACGAGTTTCTCGATCGGTTGGTCAATATAGCCATTCCGCGTGTACGCGATTTCCGCGGGCTTAACAGGAAGTCGTTCGACGGGCAGGGGAACTACAGCATGGGTGTGAAAGAGCAGATCGTCTTCCCTGAGATCGATTATGACAAGATTGATGCATTGCGCGGAATGGACATTACCATCACCACCACCGCTAAAACAGATGAGGAAGGGCGGGCGCTGTTGGAGGCGTTTCACTTCCCATTCAAGAACTGAGATAGCTTATGGCCAAGAAAAGCATGATTGCCCGTGAACTCAAGCGGGAAAAAATCGTTAAGAAATATGCTGCCAAGCGCGCTACGCTGAAGGCAACTATCTACGATACCAATAGTACGCCGGAGCAGGTTGATGAGGCAGTACAGAAGCTGCAGCTGCAACCGCGAAATGCAAGTGCTTCGCGCCTGCAGCGCCGTTGCCGTGCCAGTGGAAGACCCCACGGGGTATATCGCAAATTTGGCCTGTGCCGCAACAAATTGCGTGAAGCCGCGATGCGCGGTGATGTGCCAGGGCTTGTAAAGGCAAGCTGGTAGTGTATACTTTGCGCCCCCTGATGGGGTAAGTGCCGCCGTATTGGGGCTTTTCACTCACTCGTTTGGGTATCGCGCCGGTTTCGGCGGTTTGACCCGGAGGGTTTAAAAATGAGTATGTCTGATCCGGTCGCGGATATGTTGACGCGTATTCGAAACGGCCAGCAGGTGGGTAAGTCGGCAATAGCCATGCCCGCTTCAAAACAGAAGATTGCCGTAGCTCAGCTTCTGCAGGACGAAGGATATATCAAAGCCTTCACTGTCGCCGATGATGTATCAAAATCTGTTCTAACTGTCGATCTCAAATACTTTCAGGGCAAGCCGGTCATCGATATGATCCAGCGTGTGAGCCGTCCAGGATTGCGTATCTATAAGCGCAGCAATGAGCTGCCCAAAGTACGCGGCGGACTTGGCATTGCCATCATTTCAACATCCAAAGGACTAATGACTGATCGTGCGGCTCGCGCTGCGGGACACGGTGGTGAAGTCCTGGCCTACGTGGCGTAAGCGGGGGGGTTCCAGATATGTCACGCATAGCAAAGAATCCGATAACGCTGCCCTCCGGTGTGAGCCTGAGCCAGGCGGGCGATCTGTTATCGGTCAAGGGTGCCAAAGGCACTCTGCAACTGAAGATTCACCATTCGGTCAAAGTTGAGCAGAAAGATGGTATCGTCAAGGTGGTTCCGGTTAAGGATCTGCCCGACAGTTGGGCGATGGCCGGAACGTTCCGCTCTCTCATCAATAACATGACTATTGGCGTCAGCGAAGGTTTCAGCAAAACCCTGAGACTGATCGGTGTCGGCTATAGGGCTCAGATGAAGGGATCGGTTCTGAATATGAACCTTGGTTTTTCTCACCCTGTTGATTATCCGGTGCCAGAGGGCATCAGCATCACGGCACCGACACAGACTGATGTCATTGTAACGGGTACCGACAAACAAAAGGTGGGCCAGGTGGCCGCGGAGATTCGCGCTTATCGTCCGCCGGAGCCGTACAAAGGCAAGGGCGTCCGATATGCGGATGAGTTTGTGCTTCGTAAAGAAGCCAAAAAGAAATAAAGGGCAGCGACGATGGACAAGAAAATATCACGTTTACGTCGGGCTCGCCGTGCCCGCGCCAAGATTCGGGAATTGGGTGTTCACAGACTCACTATTTTCCGTACCCCACAGCACATGTACGCCCAGGTAATTGCAGCGGATGGCGAAAAAGTGGTTGTCAGTGCGTCTACTCTGGACAAAGGGGTGAAAGCTGCACTTAAAGGGCCTACCGGAAATGTAGCTGCTGCGGCCAGCGTGGGCCGCGAGATTGCAGAACGCGCCAAGGCTGCCGGCATCGAACGTGTAGCGTTCGACCGGGCAGGTTTTAAATACCACGGGAGGGTTAAAGCCCTGGCTGACGCCGCCCGTGAAAATGGCCTTCAGTTCTAAGGGGTAGAGAATGTCGAATTACAATGTAAATCCGACCGGCGACGACCTGATTGAAAAGCTCATAAACGTGAATCGTGTTGCCAAGGTTGTCAAAGGCGGGCGGGTTTTCGGTTTCACCGCGCTGACCGTGGTGGGTGATGGCAACGGCAGCGTCGGATTTGGTACCGGTAAGGCGAGAGAGGTGCCCATAGCGATTCAAAAAGCGATGGAAGCCGCCCGCAGGAACATGCGTGAAGCCAAGTTGAAAGAGGGTACGTTGCACTACCCGATGGTCGGCCGTCATGGCGCAGCAAAGGTCTATATGCAGCCCGCTTCCGAAGGTACCGGTATTATTGCCGGAGGCGCGATGCGGGCCGTATGTGAGGCCGTAGGTGTCCATAACGTACTGGCCAAATGTATTGGAACAAATAATCCGATCAACGTGGTCAGGGCAACCATCAACGCGCTGACCGAAATGAACGATCCTGAGTTGGTTGCCGCAAAGCGCGGGAAATCACTCGAAGAGATTCTGGGGTAAGTCATGTCCGATAAAAAAATGATGAAGGTGACCCTGGTTCGAAGCCTTGCCGGCAGGCTGAAACAGCACCAGGCGTGCGTGCATGGGCTTGGACTTCGCAGGATGCATCAGTCGGTGGTGTTGGAGGATACCCGGGCTACACGGGGAATGGCCAACAAAGTGTCCTATATGGTCAAGGTAGAGGAGGCTTAAAATGCGTCTCAACACCATCAAGCCTGCTGCTGGTGCCACCAAAAACGCAAAGCGTCTGGGTAGAGGCATAGGCAGTGGTTCAGGCAAAACAGGCGGCCGTGGCCATAAGGGACAAAAGTCCCGCGCCGGTGGATTCCATAAAGTCGGGTTCGAGGGTGGTCAGATGCCACTTCAGCGTCGTCTGCCGAAAGTGGGATTCACTTCGCGTAAAGGCAGCTCAAACGCCGAAGTCCGTACAAGCGAACTGACCGCTGTCGAGTCGACGCCGATAGATCTGAAAGCATTGCAGGATGCTGGTGTGCTTCCGCACAGTGTGCGTCAAGCCAAAGTTATCCTCTCGGGAACTCTGGACAAGGCGGTAGTGCTGCGTGGACTGCGGGTCACCAAGGGTGCTCGGGCGGTTATCGAGGCTGCCGGCGGATCGATTGAGGAATAAATGATAAATCAGGCAAAAATGGGGGGCATGGCCGGGGCAGGTAAGCTGACTGAATTGCGGCAACGTCTTCTGTTTGTCGTTGGGGCCTTGCTGGTGTTCAGAATCGGGACCTTCATTCCGGTGCCGGGTGTCAATCCTGCGGCGCTGGCTGCGCTGTTCGATCAGCAGCAGGGCTCTATTCTGGATATGTTTAACATGTTCTCGGGCGGTGCTCTGAAGCGCGCGAGCCTGTTTGCGCTCGGCATCATGCCTTATATTTCCGCGTCGATCATCATGCAGTTGATGTCCGCGGTTATCCCAAAGCTGGAACAGCTGAAAAAAGAGGGTGAGCAGGGACGCCGGCAGATTACTCAGTACACCCGCTATGGAACAGTTCTGCTGGCCAGCTTTCAAGCCATTGGAATCGCCATAGCGTTGCAAAGCCAGCAAGTTGCCGGCATGCACGTGGTTATCCACAGCGGGCCTGGTTTTGTGTTTACAGCAGCTGTGTCATTGGTAACGGGAACCATGTTCCTGATGTGGTTGGGAGAGCAGATTACCGAACGTGGCCTTGGCAACGGTATCTCCCTGATCATTTTTGCCGGTATCGTAGCGGGCCTGCCGCAAGCGGTTGGCAGCACACTGGAGCTGGTACGAACCGGCGAGATGAACGCACTGACGGTACTGACGCTGTTCGTTCTGGCGGTCGCGGTTACCGCGTTCGTTGTCTTCGTGGAGAGAGGGCAGCGTCGCATCACGGTCAACTATGCCAAGCGCCAGCAGGGCCGGAAAATGTTTGCGGCACAGAGCAGCCATCTGCCCCTTAAGCTGAATATGGCGGGTGTTATTCCACCGATTTTTGCGTCCAGTATCATTCTGTTTCCGTCAACATTGGGGCAGTGGGTGGGCACCCAGGAGAACATGCGTTGGTTGCAGGACATAGTGGCCAAGATTTCTCCCGGTGAACCGTTGTATGTGCTGTTGTACGCCATGGCGATTGTGTTTTTCTGTTTTTTCTACACCGCGCTGGTATTTAACTCCAAGGAGACGGCGGACAATCTGAAGCGTTCGGGAGCATTTATCCCAGGCTATCGGCCGGGTGAGCAGACCGCGAAGTATATCGATAGCGTAATGACACGTTTGACTTTCGGTGGCGCGATCTATATCACGAGCGTCTGCCTGCTACCGGAGTTTCTGATTGTGGGTTGGAATGTACCCTTCTATTTTGGGGGAACCTCGCTTCTGATTATCGTGGTGGTCGTGATGGATTTCATGGCGCAGGTGCAGGCACATATGATGTCGCATCAGTACGAAGGCCTGATGAAGAAAGCAAATCTTAAAGGTCCCGGTGGGGCAGGTCTGCTGCGCTGAATCCGGCAGGTATTCAGTAGTAAGAGTTTTGGAGAATTAGTTCATGAAAGTTAGGGCATCCGTCAAAAAGATCTGCAGAAACTGCAAGATTGTGCGTCGCAACCGTGTCGTCCGTGTAATCTGCAAAGAGCCACGACACAAGCAGCGCCAGGGTTGAGTTGGAGCCCTTTATTCTGCTTGATTTGTTAAATATTTCCAGATAAAGTTACGCGTTTTCCGCGCGTAACGTGGATTAGTTTGGTTTTTTTAGGAGCAACCTGATGGCCCGAATTGCAGGCGTCAATATTCCCGATCGAAAGCACACAGTTATCGCGCTTACGTCGATCTACGGCATTGGCCTCGCCCGCGCCAACGATATTTGCACGGCGGCAGGGTTGGATAAAGTGAAGCAGATAAAAGATCTTACTGAAGAGGAGATCGACCGACTGCGCGCAGAAGTGGCCAAGTTCACGGTGGAAGGTGATTTGCGTCGTGAAGTGTCAATGAATATCAAACGCCTGATGGATCTGGGCTGTAACCGCGGTATACGTCATCGTCGGGGACTTCCGGTACGGGGACAGCGTACCCAGACCAATGCGCGTACCCGAAAGGGACCGCGTCGCCCGATTAAGAGATAACAAATTCGGCCGGCCATGCCGGTTCGCATCTGTAGATTTAGAGTTCGCAGGAACAAGCCAATGGCAAAACCAAGTCCGGTAAGGAAAAAAGTCAAAAGAACGGTTACTGATGGTGTGGTGCATATCCACGCATCGTTTAACAACACTATCATCACGATTTCTGACCGCCAGGGAAATGTGCTCTCCTGGGCCACGTCTGGAGGATCAGGATTTCGCGGTTCGCGTAAAAGCACGCCGTTTGCAGCACAGGTTGCTGCGGACCGGGCCGGCGAAAAAGCCAAAGATTACGGGGTTAAGAATCTCGACGTAAATGTGAAAGGTCCTGGTCCGGGAAGGGAGTCTGCAGTGAGGTCGCTCAATAATGCCGGGTTTAAGATCACCAGCATCGTGGATGTCACCCCGATACCGCACAATGGCTGCCGTCCACCAAAAAAGCGTCGCGTCTGACTTGGAGTTATAGATCATGGCAAGGTATATCGGACCAAAGTGTAAGCTCAGCAGGCGTGAAGGAACTGATCTGTTTCTGAAGAGCCGCGTTCGCTCTCTTGAATCAAAATGCAACATGGAGAAGCAGCCGGGGCAGACAACCGATCGCCGCCGGCGTCTGTCTGACTACGGTCTGCAGTTGAGGGAAAAGCAGAAGATGCGCCGAATCTACGGCGTGATGGAAAAACAGTTCCGCAACTACTACAAGACAGCCGCCCAGTCCAAAGGCGCCACTGGCGAGAACCTTTACTGCATGCTGGAGCAGAGGCTGGACAATGTGGTCTACCGCATGGGTTTCGGCAGCACGCGTTCTGAATCACGTCAATTGGTTAATCATAAGGCAATTGAGGTTAATGGTCGTATTCTGAATATACCCTCTTATCAGGTACAGCCTGAAGATGTCATATCGGTTCGGGAGAAAGCCAAGAAACAGTTGCGTGTTCAGAGTTCGCTCGCATTGGCGGAGCAGTATGGTTTCGCCGATTGGGTTGAAATGGATATCAAGGCGATGAAGGGAATTTTTAAACGAACCCCTGATCGTTCTGAGTTGCCAGCCGAAGTTAACGAGCAACTCGTGGTCGAGCTTTACTCCAAGTAAAGGATAGGATTAAGAGGTCGAAATGCCGGAATTCGTTACCGATTTTCTAAAGCCACGCCTGGTCAATGTTCAGACCATCAGCGAGCGCCATGCCAAGGTATCCCTGGAACCTTTGGAACGTGGTTTTGGGCATACCCTGGGAAATGCCCTGCGCCGCATTCTGCTCTCCTCCATGCCGGGAGCGGCGGTGGTGGAAGTGGAAATCGAGGGTGTTCTTCACGAGTACACCACTATTGAGGGTGTTCAGGAAGACGTACTCGATATACTGCTTAACCTGAAAGATCTTGCGGTCATAATGCACTCAAAAAGCGAGGATATGCTGACTCTGAGCAAGAAAGGCCCAGGTCCGGTACTGGCCAGCGATATTTCCCTGAGCCACGACGTCGAGATAGCAAACCCTAACCATGTAATCGCCAACCTGACCAAGGAAGGCGAAATCAGCATGACCATTAAGGTTGCCCGCGGACTTGGCTACGAGCCCGCTAGCTCAAGGCAGAATGGTGATGACAGACCGATCGGGCGACTAAGCCTGGATGCAACCTTTACCCCTGTAAGGCGTGTTGCGTATGCGGTCGAGGCCGCCCGTGTGGAGCAGCGCACTGACCTGGACCGCCTGGTAATCGACCTGGAAACCAATGGAACCATCGATCCGGAAGAGGCGATACGGCGGGCTGCCACGATCCTGCAGGATCAGCTCTCCTCATTCGTGGAACTGGACGATACCAGTGGCGCGGAGCCTCCCAAGGAAGACAGAACCTCCACCATAGATCCGATTCTTTTAAGGCCGGTGGACGATCTGGAGCTGACCGTGCGGTCTGCGAACTGCCTGAAGGCTGAGAATATATTTCTTATTGGTGATCTGATTCAGCGCACCGAGGTGGAGTTGCTTAAAACCCCCAATTTGGGCAAGAAATCATTAACCGAGATCAAGGATGTTCTCGCAACCCGCGGGCTCTCCCTCGGTATGCGCCTGGAAGTCTGGCCACCGGAGGGGCTGGATGAGGGGATTTAGCAAGCACTCTGCAGGTGTCGTTTTTTAGATAAGATTTTTTATTATATTTTTAAGGAAGTCGATCCATGCGTCATCGCAAATCCGGACGGCAACTCAATCGCAACAGTTCACATCGCAATGCGATGTTTCGAAACATGACCTGTTCCCTGTTGCGACATGAGTTGATCAAAACCACTCTGCCGAAGGCAAAAGAGCTGCGCCGTGTCGCAGAGCCGATTATAACCATGGGCAAGTCTGATGGCACCGCCAGACGACGTCTTGCGTTTTCCCGTCTGAGGGACGACGAGGTCGTGGGTAAGCTGTTCAATGAGCTGGGGCCGCGTTATCAGGACCGTCCGGGCGGCTATTTGCGCATTCTCAAGTGTGGTTACCGTGCCGGAGACAAAGCACCAATGGCGTTTGTGGAACTGGTCGATCGTCCGGAGTCGGGTGCCAACGCTGTTGATGTTGGTTAGTTGTCAGCATTTTCAGATAGCTTCACAAAGCCGGGCATGAGCCCGGTTTTGTTGTCTTAGGCCAATCAATTACCTTGCCTGATTCCAGGCTCAATGCACGCATTTCACGCCGGAATGCGCAGAATGTTCTCGTCGAACCTGTCCGTAGCCGTCATCCAATGGTTTTACCATCGATTGTAAAGAGATGCAGCTGCCCGGAGTCAAAGCCAAGCTCAATACTTTGCCCCACCTTCTCCACTTGCGGGCCGGGCAGGCGGGCAACCAGCGTCTCCCTTTCTGCTGCAGGCGTTTCTCCCAACGGCACGAAATGAACCAGGCGTTCATGCCCCAGCGATTCAACCGATTCGATCAGGACTTTGGCAACCGGGGTCGGACGGGGTGAAAAAGCCTCCGGGCGAAGTCCCGCCAGCAGCGGATGTTCGACGTATTGTGCCAGTATTGGCTTGCGCCTGAGCAGCGGTTCCAGCGGGATCTGCCAGCCGCCACCGGCGAGCTTCAGTGTTGCCGTCACTTTGTCAGACCATGCGCGGAAAATGTTCATACCGGGATTTCCCAGGAAAGTCGCGACAAAGGTGTTGGCAGGTTGGTCATAGAGCTCCTGTGGCCGTCCGCACTGTTGCAGTTTGCCCTCTTTGAGCACAGCGATGCGGTCTCCAAGCGTCATCGCCTCCACCTGGTCATGGGTAACATAGATGGTGGTGACACCCAGGCGTTTTTGCAGGCTGGCGATCTCGCTGCGGATCCGGGTTCGAAGCTTCATATCGAGGTTCGATAAAGGCTCATCCATCAGGAACACCCGGGGATGGCGCACCAGGGCGCGGCCCATTGCCACCCTCTGGCGCTGGCCGCCGGATAGTTGCCGGGGCCGCCGCTCCAGTAGTTCACTGATTCCGAGCATTCCGGCGGTCTCCTCTATCCGTCTAACTCTCTCCGCCTTGGGCAGCTTCATCATGCGTAGAGGAAACTCCAGATTGCGTCGAACCGTCATGTGTGGATAGAGGGCGTAATTCTGGAACACCATGGCAATATTGCGGAGCTGCGGCGAGCTTTCATTGACACGTATGCCATCGATCCTCAGCTCGCCATGACTCACCGGATCAAGTCCTGCCAGCAACCGCAGAGCGGTGGATTTACCGCAACCGGAAGGACCGACAAGCACCATCATCTCGCCGTCTTCCACGAGCAGATTAAAATCCTCAATGGCACGGCTGCCGTTCGGATACTCCTTATCGACGTGAACGTATTCCACTGTGGCCATGGTTCAGCCTTTAATTCCCGTGGCGGCGACACCGCGTACAAACAGGCGTTGAAACAGCAGGAACAGTGACAGAATAGGCAGCACCATCATTACTCCGAAGGCAAAGAGATCGCCCCATCGCAGTGGCGGCAGGCCGTGGAAGGTGGCTATAGCCAGAGGCAGGGGTCGCACGGACTCTCCGCTGGTTACCAGCAGCGGCCAGAGGAAGGCGCCCCATTGTGTGAGGAAGGTGAGAATAGCGACACTGGCAAAAACCGGTTTGGCATTGGGCAGGATAATAGTGAAATAAGTGCGCACTACTCCTGCGCCATCGATGTGCGCCGCCTCTTCCAGTTCGCGCGGCATACCAATGAAATAGGTGTAAAAAAGATAGATGGAGAAAGCATTGGCGATAAAGGGCAGGATCTGCACCAGATAAGTGTCGCGCCAGCCGAGCAGTGACACGATATAGAACAGGGGTACGGCAATCGCCTCGAGCGGGATGATCATGACCGCCAGCACCAGGTTGAACAGCAAACCGCGCCCACGCCACGACAGGCGCGCGAAAGCGTAACCCGCAATGGAATTGAGCAAAAGACCCAGGCCCAGAATCATGCCGTTGATAAACAACGAATTCAGCAGGTAGTGGGTAAAGTCCACGCGGGAAAACACATCTCTGTAGTTATCCAGCGAGGCGGATGCCGGCCACAGGGCCCGCCAGCTTCCCGACTCAACCAGCACCAGGTCATCTGGTTTAAGGCTGCCGGCCAGCAGGAGACCGATGGGGCTGATAAACAACAGGGCGCAAAGCAACAAGCACAAATAGGTAAACGGGATGATAAGCCGCCGCTTCATGACACCTCCCGCTCCTGGCTGGCGATCCGGCGTTGCAGCAGTGAAAGCAACAGCACTACCAGAAACATAACCACGGTCATGGCGGCGCCGCTGCCGATCTGCTGACGTGCAAACGCGCTCTGCACCGCCTCGAACATTATCGTTGTGGTCGCGTCATGCGGGCCGCCCTGGGTCATTATCTGTACCTGGTCGAACAGGCGGAAGGCGAGGATGGTGGTGACCAGCACCACGAATATCAACGTGTTGCGTAACTGGGGCAGCGTGACAAACCAGAAGCGCTGCCAGCAGCCTGCACCGTCGATTGTGGCAGCCTCATAGAGTTCAGCGGAAATTGCCTGCAGGCCGGCCAGAATAACGACCATCTGAAAGCCGGTGCCCTGCCAGATGGAGGTCAGCATTATTGCCGGCAGTGCCAGCTGCTCATCGTGGAGAAAATCGCGCGGAGTCCAGGCACCGAAACTTATCAGTTCAAGCAATGCATTCATCGGTCCGTCCGGCCCCGGAGCGAAGATCAAAACCCAGACGACGGCGACCAATGAGAGTGGGAATACGACAGGCATAAAAAACAACACGCGAAACCAGGCGATAGCGCCAAGACGCTGGTTGAGGAGCATTGCCATTGCCAGCGCCAGCACGGTTTGCACGGGTACCACCGTCAGCACGAACAGCAGATTGTTGATCAGCGCGTGAAGGAAAGATGGGTCGTTAAGAATGCGCCGGTACTGTTCCAGTCCAACCCATTCCAGCGGCAGCGGCGAGCCGAGGCGAAGATTGGTGAGACTGAGCGCCACCGCCAGCAGAAACGGCAGCAGCACGAACAGCAGTAAGCCCACCAGCGCTGGGGCGCTCAGCAAAAACGCAGCCGGACCGCGACCCTCCTCCGGCAATGTTGATCTCCTCTTCAGCATGGTCTCTGTCGGCGCCGCCGGTCAGTCCGGCAGCGGATAGCCCTTGTTGTCGTGAATGTCCTGCTCGATGGCGGCGGCCGCCTTATCCAGTGCCGCCTGAATATCACCTTCGTTTCGTATATCTGCGATTGCCTGTTGAAACGCGGAAGTAATTACCGGATAGGCTGGTGTCTTTGGCCGCGGCACGGAAAAACCACCCTGCAGCTGTCGGCTGAACAGGCGCAGCGCTCCGCTGGCACCATACAGCGGCGAGCGCTCGATCGCCGGACGCGTCGCCGGGACCGCGCCGTTGGCCGCAGCCATGGCAAGTACCTCCTCAGGTTCGAGCAGGAATTCGAGAAAACGGGCAGCAGCCTGCTGGTTTCCGCTGTGCCTGGTGATACCCCATACCCAGGAGCCCTGACCGGTGCGCGAACCTCTGCCCAGATCCGGCAGCGGCAACAGCGCAAGGTCATCACCGAATGCGGCAGCGTAACGGGGATACTCCCAGTGGCCGGCCCAGGAGAGCGCCACACGGCCATTGATAAACGCGGCATCGTCCACATTGGGATCCACGTAGCCATGAACGAACCAGTTCTGCAGTTTCCGCATTGCAGCCACTGCATGCGGGCCGTTGAGCACACCATTCGCGGTTTGATAACTAACGCGATCTATGAGATCGCCACCCGCCGACTGCAGCAGCGGTGAAAAGGCATAGGTAAACCATTCGCCCGAATAGTTCAGTTTCAGGTCGAGCACCATGCCGTCCGGGTCGCGTGAAGCCAGCGATTCCAGCGCGCCGGAGAATTCGTCGATCGACCAGGCATCTTCCGGATCCGCCGGAATACGGACTCCGGCAGCCTCCAGCACACTGCGCCGTGCATACAGGCCCAAACCTGAGTCAAATGTGCCTACCCCAAAAAAATGACCGAGATAGAGGCCTTGGCTGACGATCGACGGCAGCAGCTCCTGCCGGGTCTCCTCTGACAGTAAACCATCCAGACTCTGTAAATGACCCTGCCACACGTAGTTGAAAAGAAAGGGGCCGTCAAATTCCAGCGCATCGGGAAGATCACCGGCGACCGCAGCGGCCTGAATCTGCGCGTTGTACGATTGCTCGGGTATAAATGTGAGCCGAACCCGAATCGCTTTCTGAGATGCGTTGAAACGCGCCGCCTGCCGTTCGAGCACCTGGCGCTCAGCCGCCTGTCCGGCGTGCGCCCAGACCTCGATGACCGCCGCTGCGCTGGTTTGCTCGCCTGCCTGCTCGCCGCACCCAACCAGCAGGAGAACCAGGCCGATTATCAGATATCTCAATTTAGCCCCCAATTTGCCGCTTTGATCCGACCACTCTATTCTATCCTTTCAGGATAACCTTGCTACCTTGAAGGAGTACCGGACAGGGCCATGCCAAGTCAACAGAAACTTCCGGAACGCATCGCCTTGTTCAGCGATTTTGGCGAGGCCGGGCCCTATACCGGGCAGATGGAGGCCGTACTGTTGAACCAGGGTGTGCGAATCCCGATCATCCGGTTGATGTCGGATGCACCCAGGTGTGATCCACGCGCAGCGGCCTATCTGCTTGCGCCGCTTTCCAATCATCTGCCGGACAATACGCTTGTTATCGCGGTGGTCGATCCCGGCGTGGGAGGATCCCGTCTCCCTCTGTTACTGCAGACGGAACGCCACTGGTTCATCGGGCCGGACAATGGGCTCTTTTCTCAGGTTCTTAATCGGGCCAGAAGCGTAACCGTTCAAGCCGTTGATCTGCATCCGGCGAATTTATCGGCAAGTTTTCACGGACGGGATTTGTTTGCTCCTGCCGCTGCGGTTGTATCCCTTGGCGGCCGGATACCACTGCTGCCGTTGGCGCCCAATGAATTGATTGGCAGCGATTGGCCGGATTATATTCCGGAGATTGTTTATATTGACCATTATGGAAACGCTTTTTCCGGAATCGGAGCCGATGAGATTGACGAAGACGCACTGTTATCAGTCGCCGGTTTTGAAGTCGGTTATGCCAGAACCTTCAGTGATGCGATTCGAGGCGAACCCTTTTGGTATCGTAATTCGATTGGACTGGTTGAAATCGCGGTAAACAAGGGGCGCGCCGACCTGCTTCTCGGGCTTGCAATTGGTCAATCGCTGAAGATAAGTTAGAGGTTGTTACTATGCTCAAAAAATGAGGGCAATTCCACATTCGTTATTCAAACCGGCCTGAAAGAGCAGGCCACCCCTCTCAATCGAGCGCCTCCCGCACCTTGACGGCAAGATTGTTCAATGAGAAGGGTTTCTGCAGAAAGTGTACGCCCTTCTCCAGCACACCATGGTGAACAATCACGTTCGCTGTGTAACCGGAGACGAACAGCGTTTTTATTTCCCGATGCAGCGCCTGGATCTGTTCAGCCAGATTCCGTCCATTCATATCCGGCATCACCACGTCGGTCATCAGCAGCTGCAGCGCTCCAGTATACTCACCTGCCAGGGTGATAGCTTGCTGCGGTGTATTCGCGGTCAGCACCTTATAACCCAGCCCCTCCAGCATCTCCCTGCCGAGTGCCAACAGAGCTTTCTCATCCTCAACCAACAACACTGTCTCGCCTTGGGCCTTTGGCATCTCCGCCATCGGTTTTGACTCTGTCCAGTCGGGTGCGCCCAGGTGGCGCGGCAGGTAGACCTTGAAGGTCGTTCCCTCACCCGGCTCGCTGTAGACATTGATGAATCCGCCGTTCTGTCTGACGATACCAAACACGGTCGACAGCCCTAAACCTGTCCCCCTGCCCACCCCCTTGGTGGTGTAGAAAGGCTCAAAAATCTTCTCCGTTGTCTCCCGGTCCATGCCGCAGCCGTTATCGCTCACGGTGAGCATCACGAACTCGCCGGGAAGAAGCTCGGGATGTTGCTCGCAATATAAGTGATCCAGGGTGACATTCTCTGTTTCGATGGTGACCCTGCCGACATCGGCAATGGCATCTCTGGCGTTGACGCAGAGATTGGCCAGGATCTGATCGATCTGCGATGGATCGATCTTCAGCGGCCAGACCCCGGACACCGGCAGCCAGGCCAGATCGATATTCTCCCCGATCAGATGCCGCAGCATCTTCAGCATCCCTTCGACCGTGCTGTTCAGATCGAGCACCACAGGGTCGATGATCTGCTTGCGGGCGAACGCCAGCAATTGGCGGGTTATATTCGCCGAACGTCTCGCAGCGGAGAGCGCTTGCTGGAGATAGTCATGCACCTTCCCTGTTGACTCCACCGTTTTCAATGCCAGTTCGGTGTAGCCGATGACCACGCCGAGCGCATTGTTGTAATCGTGCGCCACGCCGCCGGCCAGTTGTCCCACCGCCTCGATCTTCTGCGCCTGCAGCAGCTGCGCGTGCAGCCGCTCCCGTTCCGCTTCGGACTGCTTGCGCAGAGAGATATCGCGGGCAATACCCAGCACACCGACCAGTTCGCCGCCGGCGCCATACACCGGCGACTTGATCGTCTCCACCCACTCGCTGTGACCGTCGGACGCGTAGGTGATCTCCTCTTCGTATACACGGGGTTTGCCGGCTTCGATGGTGGCTTGGTCGTTGGCACGGAATAAATCTGCCAGTTTCCGGTCCACAAAATCATAGTCAGTTTGACCGATGATCTCCGATTCCTTGGCACCGAACAGACTCTCGAATTTCCGGTTGCAGTAGAGAAAACGGCCGTCCGGATCTTTCAGCCACACCAGATCCGGCATCGTTTCCACCAGCGTGCGCAGGCGAGTTTCGCTCTCCCGCAGCGCCTGCTCGGCACGGTTGCGGTCGGATACATCCCGGAACACGATCACCGTACCGCGGTTTCCCTCCTCGTCCAGCAGCGGGGCGCAGGAGTACTCCACCGGAAAGCTGCTGTTGTCCTTGCGCCAGAACAGATCCTGTTTCTGGCGTCTGGTGTCGCCCGACTGGATGGCAACCTGCAGCGAACACTCCTTCACTGGATTAGAAACAGCATCCGGCCCGCTGGGGCGCCAAAGGAAATCGGCCGACCGGCCATGCAACTCCAGCGGTTGGTAACCGAGCATCTGAGCAGCGGCGTCGTTGACCAGGGTGAGCCTGCCCGCCAGGTCCAGACAGAGAATGCCTTCGGCGGTCGAAGCCAGGATCAGCGCCTGCTGTTTTCTGAGTGACTCGACCGCACGGGTCTTCTCATCCAGTTTTTTCGTCAGCAGGGTTTCGTGCAGCGCCTCGAACGCCTCGCCTACATCGTGCGAGGCTGTGCCGGCAGGCAGCGCCTGATTCCGATGCTCATCAACGGCTTCATTGACCAGACGCAGAAACTCCAACGGTTCCGTGGGCTTGCGGATAAAAAGCGAAGCGCCCAGGCCCAGGGCCAGCGCTTCATCCTCCTCGTCCAGATAGGTCGCGGTGTAAAAAACGAACGGAATCGAACTGAGCCGTTCGATGCTTTTCACCACCCGGCACAGGGTGTAGCCGTCCATTTCCGGCATCAGCAGATCTGAGATGATCAGGTCCGGCGGCGCACTGCGTGCCTGATCCAGTGCCTGCAGCCCGTTTTCGGCACTCTCCACGCTGTACCCCTGACTCTCCAGCAGGGTGCGCAGCAGCAGCCGGTTCTCCTTGATGTCGTCGACGATCAGTGCCTTCATTCGAATCTGTCCCTATTTGTTGCATCCAAGCTGATGTACGGCCAGTGTTGACACTCTTCTCTTCTGAGTGGCACGAGCGTCCAGTCATCTTGTAGAGATAGTTCAATTTCCATCATGGGGTGGAGTGCGCTACAAATACTTAGTATTGGGTTATTGCGCTCGGTGCTTCAGATCTGCTGAAAAACCTAAACACGGTCCATCCCGACACAGGATAATCTCTAACGGTTAAAGCAAAGTTAACACTCTATCATGTAGTTATGCGAACTGATGCTATTACCAGATTGCCCTTGCCCTGGTACTCCAGCCGGTCGAAACTGACTATTTTCGCCAAAGCAATGCCCCGGCCATGGGTATCGAAAGCCCGTTCCGGGCTCATCTCCAGGTAGTCGTGCCAATCAAAACCATTGCCCTGGTCCTGGATGCGAAACTCGACCTCTCCTTCACTGCGCTCGAACGACAGACTTACCGTTTTATCGACATTTTCCGGCAGGGACTGCCGCCTTTCCACCTCCTCTCCCCAGTCGCCCCGCTCGATCATGCGGGATTTCTCCTCGTAAGTGATCCCCAGGTTGCCATGCTCGATCGCGTTGATAACCAGCTCCGACAAGCCCATAACGATCTTTCCCGCTTCCGGAAAAGCATTCGACAACAGGGTAACCAGATCGCGCCCCTGCTTCAGGGTGCGAAAAGTAAACCGGCCCTGATCCATCATCGCCAGCGTCTGTACGGTTTGCTCGGTCTCCTGCTGCAGTGAACGGACACGCCGGTGATCCCCGACCGCTGTTTTTACTATGGCAAGCAGCTTATCCCGTTGAAAAGGTTTAGTGAGATAGTAGTTGGCACCGGCGCGCAAACCTTCGATAACATCTTCTCTGTCTGCCATAGAGGTCTGCATGATCACCGGCAACAGCTGCAGCGACGGATGTTCCTTGAGCCTGGCGAGCACCTCCATTCCGTCCATCTCCGGCATCAGGCGGTCGAGCAGAACCGCATCGAAGCGCTTCGGTTCGCTGCTCAACAGCTGCCATGCCTGTAGACCATTCTCGGCGCAGAGTGACGCATAACCTGCCTCTTCCAGGGTGTCACACAGAATATCCCGGTAGAAAGCATCGTCGTCTACTATCAGCACCCTTTCATCTGTTTGCATTGCACCGTCCTCAAATTAGCTTAGTTAGCATCCAGAAACACCCATCCCTGGGATGTTTCTGGAACGAAACCGGAAAATGCGATTTCCCGGTTTCTTCATTTTCAATGACTTATCGTCATTGAAAATGTCGGCACATCCTTGTGCCGAGCTAATGTCCGCCGTTTCCGGACGGACACTAGCTTAAAAACAAACTTGGTTCATGATTGTTGGACAAACGCTTTTATCCCGGTCAGCTTGGGTGTCAATTCGGAACACAACCCATCGATGACCGGCCACTCGGCATTGCGGCCGGCAAGCTCCAGATTTAGGCAGCTCTCCGCCAGCGCATCAGCGCCTACCAGCCGTGCGGAGGATTTCAGCTTGTGTGCCAGAAATGACACTTCCTCCGCCTTCCGGTCGTTGCAGGCGGAGAGGATCCCGGCAATGATCTCCTCCGCATGGGGTATGAACTTGTTCAGCGTTGCCTGTTGTTTCACGGCATCGTCGCCAAACGTTCTGCGCAGTGCCTCCCTGTCGATTGCAGCATCTTGTAGCCGCTCGCTTGCCTGCGGCAGTGTATCGCACAGGGAGTGGGCAGTCTCTAATGCTGCGCTGTAGTCAAACGCCTCTATCTGCTCCCGGAGTTGATGTGTGGTCAACCCGCAAGTCACCAGCAGCAGCGCCTCCGAATCCGTGAACAGTGTGTTGGCCGCTGCATCGTCCTGCTCGAGCAGCGCACCCAATCGTGCGAGCACCATTCTCGCTTGCACGGGATCTGCCTGCGGCGCAGATATCTGCACTTTCCGCGCCGCCAGTTGCGCCAGATTCTTACGCAGTGCGTTCTGCCAGCTTCGAATTGCATCCACCAGGCTGTTCAGCTCAACATTATCTGGGCCGCCGTCAGCGGCGGACAGTTTTGCCTCCAGCGCCTTGACGGATTGAAGAAGGCGCAGCAGGCCCATAGAACCGGCAGCCCCCTTCAGCGCGTGCGCGAGACGTTTAACTTCTTCCAGCTTGCCCTGCCGCAGATAGGCGTCGATGCGCTGTGGATCATCGCCATGATTGCTGTCGAACTGGCGCAGCAACCGCAACAGGCCGGTGGCGTCTCCACCCATGATTTTCAGGCCCACGTTCAGATCAAGACCCTCGATAGCGCCCAGTTGCTCAAGCAGTGCCTCATTCTCGCAGGATGCGGAGTCCTTCATGGCGACAGAAGGAGCGGTCTCCCCGGTGTCAGGTGGTGTTCGCGTCGGCAACCACTTTGCGAGCATTCCGTAGAGGTATGCGGGGTCGACCGGCTTGGCGACAAAATCGACCATTCCGGCCTCCTCGCACGCTTTGCGATCCGCTTCAAAAATGTTTGCGGTCAATGCGATAACCGGCAGATCCTTGAAGCGCTCATTTGCGTGGATGTTGCGCGTTGCTTCGATACCATCCATCTCCGGCATCTGTACATCCATCAGCACCAGATCAAACTGCGCGGAATTCACCTTATCCACTGCCAGGCGGCCGTTTTCCGCCGTGTCCACGATCAGATTCACTCTGTGCAACAGCTCGACCGCCACTTCACGGTTGATCTCGTTATCCTCCGCCAGCAAGATGCGCGAGCCGCTGTGATGCGCCCTGATCAACTCCTCGATTGCCGCACGGTCCACCGACACCGACGTGGCAGCGGGCCGCTGTCCCAGCTTGAGTCGAGCGGTTAACCAAAAGGTGCTGCCCCTGCCAGGCTCACTCTCAACACCAACTTCGCCCCCCATCAGATGTGCCAAATGGCGGGTTATGGCCAGCCCCAGTCCGGTGCCACCATGTTTACGGGTGGTCGAGACATCGGCTTGATGGAAAGGCTCGAACAGACCGGAACATTTCTCGGCTTCGATGCCAATGCCGGTGTCCTGCACCTCCAGTCGCACTAAAATTTCCCCGCTATACTCCTCCAGCTTGCTGGCACTCAGCGAGACCTTACCGCTGCCGGTGAACTTAACGGCATTACCGGCGTAATTCAGCAGTGCCTGCTGCAGGCGCGTCGGATCTCCCTTCAGCCAGCGTGGCACGCCGTTTTGTTCCACCTTGATGGTCAACCCCTTACTTTCGGCTGTTTGCCTCAGCATCGACTGGACCCCATTCAGAACTGTCTCCAGACTGAAATCTGTCTCTTCCAGAACCAGTTTTCCCGATTCGATTTTGGAAAGATCCAAGATGTCATTGATGATGGAGAGCAGATGCCTGCCGGAGAGATCGATCTTTTTCAGCCGTTCCGTATTTTCCGCCGAAAGTTCATTGGTGCGCATAATGTGGGCAAGGCCGAGGATCGCATTCATCGGTGTTCGTATCTCGTGGCTCATATTGGCCAGAAAAGCACTTTTTGCCAGGTTGGCCTTTTCGGCGAGCTGCGTTGCTTCGACCAGTTGTGTGGTACGCTTAGCCACCAAATCCTCAAGATGATGCCGGTGCTGATCGAGTTCTTCACCGAGACGCTTTTTCTCTGTGATGTCCTCTTTGATGGCCACATAGTGGGAGATCGCACCATCCGGCTGGCGCACCGGGGTGATGATCGCAAACTCGATATACTCGCTGCCATCTTTGCGCTTATTGTAAAATTCACCCTTCCAGCTCCGGCCCTGTTTCAACGCCTCCCACAATGAAGCAAAATTCTCCTGCGGGGTCTTTCCCGAGCCCAGGATTTTCGGGTTCCTGCCCATCACCTCCTCCCGGCTGTAGCCGGTAATGGCCAAAAAGGATTTGTTGACATACTCAATCCTGGCATCCAGATCGGTGATGACGATGCTCTCCGGACTCTGTTCGACCGCCGATGCGAGCTTGCGCAGCTCCTCCTCCGCTTGTTTACGCTTGGTTATATCGCGGGCGATACCCAGCACACCGCTTATTTCACCTGAAGGATTGATGATCGGCGTCTTGATCGTTTCGATTATTTCGCTGTGACCATCATCCGCATAGACCACCGTCTCTTCATTTACACAGGGCTTGCCGGCCTCCATCGCCGCCCTGTCGTTTGCACGGAAAAAGTCTGCCAGCTCGCGGTCAACAAAGTCGTAGTCGGTTCTTCCGGTGATCTCCTGCTCCGTTGCACCATATAGACGCTCAAATCTTCGGTTACAGTAGAGAAAGCGGCCATCCGGATCTTTCAGCCATACCAGATCCGGCGATGCCTCCATCAGAGCGCGCAGTCGCGTCTGACTCTCTCTTGCCGCCAGCTCAGCCCGCTTGCGCTCGCTGATGTCACGAATCATGCTTGTGATGCGGATAGGGTCGCTTGCCTCGTCCAGCAACAGCTTTGATGAAATCGAACAGGGAATGTGTGTACCGTCCCGATTCCTGAGCATGATCTCGAAATCACTCACCACGCCGTTTTCCTTTAGGGCTTGTATCAATTTCGTGCGTTGTGCCGGATCGTCGTATAAAGCTTTTATGTCTGTACCGATAAGTCCTTCACGCGTATATTGACCGCCGCTCAACTGCTCGATCTGCGGGCTGATTTCGAGAATAGTGCCCTCTACCGTCGCTTCCACGTAAACATCCTGCAGATTCTCGTAGATACTCCGGTACCTCTCTTCGCTGACGCGCAGCATGCGGTTGGCTACCCTTAACTCCTCGACTTTTTCATTGAGCTTGCGTGCCATAGCGGCATCGTGCCGGGTATAGTACGCCGTGTCATCGGAGAGCGGCTTGATCCGGTAGCGGCTGACACCCTTCCAGTTTTCCAGCACCTGCTCTATGGCTTGAAGCAATACTTTCGATTCCTGAGGCTTGATGATGTAGCGCTGCGCGCCTGTATCCAACGCCAGCTGTATATCATCTGCATTGGTGTAGGTGGCGGAGTAGAAAACGAAGGGGATCCGTCGGAGCACAGAATCGTCCATCCAGCGGCGGCAGAGTTCGAAACCGTCCATCACCGGCATCAGCACGTCCGATACGACGATATCGGGCGGCTCTTTGTGCGCCGCCTGCAGCGCCTCCTCTCCATTGCCGGCATCGGTCACGCGATAGCCGCTCTCCTGGAGAATCACCTTCAACAGATAGCGGTTCTCATAGATATCCTCAACGATCAGTATGTGTGTCATTCATTGTCCGTAATCGCTTTCGGCAAGGTAATGTTGAATTGGCTGCCCTTTCCCCACTGACTCTCCGCAGCGACTCGCCCCCCCATCGCCTCGACCAGATGCCTGGTGATGGCCAGGCCCAGTCCGGTGCCTTCGTACGCTTGGCGCTCAACTGCATTGATCCGGCTGAAAGGCTGAAACAGTTTGTCTATATCCTCCTCTTTGATGCCGATTCCGGTATCGCTGACTGAAATGGATACACCACTCTGCGTCTGTGTGCAGCTCAGCCTGATCGTCCCCTCCCGGGTGAATTTCAGTGCATTGGAGAGCAGATTATTCAGCACCTGCTCGATACGCCGTTCATCTCCGGTAAATCCGATCTGGTCATCGTTCCGTTCCAGCAGCAAGCGCACGCCGCGGCGTCTGGCTTCCACCTCGAAGGAGGCGGATATTCTGTGCAACAGCCTGCTCAGATCGAAACGCCTGTATTGCAGCTTGAGTTCACCCGCCTCGACCTTGGATATATCCAGTACGTCATTGATCAGTGCGAGCAGATGATTGGATGCCTGCTTCACAATAGTCATCTGTTTCATCTGTTCGTTATTGAGCGATCCGGGCAGCTGCTGCAGCAGAATGCCGGTAAAACCGATGATCGAATTGAGCGGTGTGCGCAGTTCGTGCGACATGGTGGCGAGAAACGCGGATTTGAGCCTGTCCGCTTTCTCGGCCCTCGCCTTGGCGACTTCCAGCTGTTCGGTACGCTTGTGTACGCGGTTTTCAAGTTCGACTTTGGCCAGGCGCAGATCCTCCTCGGCGCGCCTGCGCTCGGTGATATCGCGCACGATGGCCAGGTAACTGTTGTCATCGAGCCGGCGAGCACTGACTTCGCCGGGAAACATCGAACCATCCCTGCGCACATGCATCCATTCGGCCAGATGGGGCGTGCCGGCCATCATTCGCGGCGGCTCGATACTCAACCGGGCCACTTCATGCGGCGCGAGTACATCGGCGACACCCATCCGCAACAGTTCCTCCCGCGAGTAGCCGAGCAACTCCAGGCCGCTGCTATTGGCATCTAGGTATCGATTGGCTGCGGAGATGATAAAGATGCCATCAGACGCCTGTTCGTAGACGTTGCGGAAACGTGCCTCGCTCTTTGCCAGTGCTTGCTTCGCACGATGCCGACTGATCGCAATCGCCGCGGTATGGGTGACGATCTCGATCAGCCGCAGGTGCTGCTTCTGAGGCAGGCTCGTTTGCAGGTAGTACATTGCGAAGGTGCCAAGCACCTGCTGCTGCGCATCGAAGATCGGCGACGACCAGCAGGCGCGCAATCCATGCGGCAGCGCTGCCGCCCGGTACTCCTCCCACAGCGGATCGGTGGCGATATCCTGCGTACAGACCGTCTCCCCACGGTAGGCCGCGGTGCCGCAGGATCCGGCGCGGGGGCCGATCGCTTTTCCGTCGATCGCCGTGACGTACTCCCGCGGCAGGCTGGGAGCGGCGCCGTGGTGGAGATGGATGCCGTCTTTGTCGAGCAGCAGTATGGAACCCAACATGCCTGAAGAGAGCTCTTCGACCATCAATACCAGCTCGCTCAAGGATGCCTGCAGCTCGGCGCCGGCCGCGACCATCTCCAGCACCCGGTTCTGTCCGTTGAGCAGCAGTTCCCCCATTTTGCGCTCGGTTACGTCGTGCGCAATCCCGAGTATCTGGCTTACCTTTCCCCCCGCATCCCGTGAGAACGGGGTTTCGCGGCTCATCAACCAGTGCCAGCCGCCTGTTTTGTCTCGCACCCGGTATTCGATACTGCGCATCTCACCGTCCACGGCCTGCCGCCAGGCGGCGTGGTTGGCGGTAATGCTGGGCAGGTCGTCCGGATGAAAGATGCGCGACAGCAGTTCGCCGCCCATCGCCTGGGTCTCTTCCGCGGTATATCCGTAAGCGTCGAGCCAGTGGCGGTTGATATAGAGATTGCGCTGCTCCAGCAGATCGAAGATATAGACCGTGCCCGGCTCGGTATCCAGCGTACGCTCGAGCAGGTGCTTCTGCCCCTCCGACGCTCTCTGCAGCGCTTCCTGCCCGCTGATATCGCGCACGCACGCGAGAATCGCGCCGCTGCCGAATTGCATGATCGGCCGGGCATCGATCTCCACCGGCAGCTCGCTGCCATCCCTGCAGCGGTGCTTCCACTCGAACCTGTCAGCTGTGTGCTGTGCTTTGGCCAGATGAACCGGCACCCGCTCCCGCATCTCAGGCGTGGCCAAGTCTCTGACGTGCATCCGCTGCAACTCACTCAGACCGTATCCGTAACGTTGGATGGCTGTCTGGTTCGCGCGCAGTATCCTGCCCTCCGGGCTGAGTACAAACACGGCGTCGGGGTAAGCATCAAAGATCTCCTGGTAGTCGAACCCGCCGCTTTGTGTCGTGTTGGGTATGCCCGATTTCATGCTTGTTATTCAACCGTATTGATGGAAGCTTTGCGTTGCGAACAGCGGTGAGTCTTCACCGTAACGAATATTATTATTCTGATTTTGCTCGCCATCAGGTCTGCCACTCTTGCGGATCCGCGGCACCTGGCCGGCATCTACCGATAATCCCATGAATTCAGTGTAGTTGCTCCGTGGCCCAAGGTATACATCGTGCCGGACAGAGCGCGAAAGACAGGGGTTAGCAATGGCTATTCCCTTGACTCCATGTGATCCCTATCCCTGGTAGACGCCTTCCTCCCCATACTTGCGGGCGATGGCCACAAACGTTTCGAATTCGGCGAGAAAGGCATCGGTGACATCGGGATCAAAATGGCTTTCGCGTCCCGATGCGATGATCTGCCGTGCCTCCTCGAATGGCAGCGGCGGCTTGTAAACACGTTGTGAGATCAGCGCATCGAAGACATCCGCAAGCGCCATAAGCCGTGCCGAAACGGGTATATCATTGCCGCCAAGACCGTCCGGGTAGCCGCTTCCGTCCCAGCGCTCATGGTGACTGCGGGCAATCTCTTTGGCCAGCGTGAGAAACTGCACGGGGTGGTCCACATCCTGTTCAGCCTGATCTATGGCCCTTGCGCCGAGGGTGGTATGGGTCTTCATTATCACCCACTCATCATCCGTGAGCTTGCCGGGCTTGAGTAGAATACTGTCGGGAATACCCACTTTGCCGATATCGTGCAGTGGTGCCGATCTGCCCAACAGCAGGATGTAGTTATCCGTGATCGTGTCGCTGAATCGAACGTGCGCCTGCAACCTCGTTGCCAGAAGCTGAACATACGACTGGGTGCGAAGAATATGGTTGCCGGTCTCCGGATCACGGGTCTCCGCCAGATGCGCCAGTGCACGGATACTCACGCTCTGAATCCTGTCGTTCTCCTCCATCCGCCGCGCCACCTCCTCCTCGAGGAAGGCGTTTTTATCCTGCAGAAAATCGCTCGCCTGCTTCAGTATGAGATGGGTTCTGACCCTGGCCAGCAGGATCGCCGGTCTGATCGGCTTGGTAATGTAGTCCACCGCACCCAGCCCCAGCCCCCGCTCTTCATCCTCCGCCGCCTCCCTGGCAGTCACAAAAATCACCGGTGTGCCACGCGTGGTCTGGATCTCCTTGAGTCGTGAGAGCACCTGGTAACCGTCCATACCGGGCATCTCCACATCGAGCAGAACCAGATCGGGACGAGGGTCCGTGACGGCCACCTGGAGCGCCCGTTCGCCCGAATTGGCGGCGCGTATCCGGTAACGGCCCGCCAGCACCTTGTTCAGTATTGTGAGATTGGTTGGTTCATCATCGACGATCAATACGACTTCATTGTTCATGTCAACGTCCTCCAGTTGGGGTGGTACAGCCCAGAATGCTCGTTATCCAAAGTCGAAGCCGGGATGCCTCCAACCCTATTCTGCGCATGACCCGCTGCTTTTTTCTCTGACGATGCGCTCAACCTGCGCCACAAAGGTCTCCGGATCGATCGGCTTCTCGATATAACCGCTGCAGCCAGCCGCCAGCGCTTTCTGACGATCTCCCTCCATCGCGAATGAGGTTACCGCGATGATCGGGATGCACCTCCGGTCCGGAATACTCAGCAGACGGCGGGCGACCTCGTGGCCGTCCATATCCGGCAGTTGGATATCCAGCAGGATCACATCGAACGCCTGCACCTGCGCCAGGGCGATGCCGGAGGCGCCGTCAAAAGTGCCGGTGACCGAATGGCCGTGCGCCTGAAAAAGATACTGCTCCAGATAAAAGTTGTCGCTGTTGTCTTCGATGGTCAGAATATTCATGACGGCTTCCGATGTATGGGCAGAGTGAAGTAAAAGCAGCTGCCAGTACCTGGCTTGCTCGCCACCCCCGTCTCTCCCCCAAGCGCTTCGACGATGCGGCGGCTGATCGCCAGGCCAAGCCCGGTACCCCCGACAATGCGCTTAGGATGGGATTCGAGCTGCGAAAAGGGCTTGAACAGTTTTGCGATGTCGTCGGCGGCGATGCCGATGCCGGTGTCCCTGACCTCGATGCGCACTTTCTCTCCCTGCCTGCGGCAAATCAACCGGATTTCGCCTTTATCTGTGAACTTCAGCGCATTGGAAATGAAATTGTTGAACACTTGTTCCAGCCTCCGTTCGTTGCTGTCGACCATTCCGATACCCGGGTCCATTTCAAGGGTGAATTTCAGCTGCTGCTGCACCGCCTCGGCGCGGAACTTTTCGGCTGTCAATCGCAGCAGTTTCGGCAAATCGACCGGTTCGATGTCGACCCGGAGTTCGCCTGCCTCAATTTTTGAAATATCCAGCACATCGTTGACCAGATTCAACAAATGCCGACCGGCGCGTTTGACGATGGCGAGCTGCTTCGCCTGCTCTTCATTGAGCGGTCCAGCCAAACGCTGCAGCAGGATGCCGGTAAAGCCGATGATCGAGTTCAGCGGCGTGCGCAGTTCGTGCGACATGGTGGCCAGGAAGGCCGATTTCACGCGGTCGGCCGCTTCGGCCCGGTCTCTCTCCCGTTCAAGCTGAACCGTGCGCTCCTGCACGCGCAGTTCCAGCTCATCCTTGATCTTGCGCAGTTCCATTTCAGTCCTTTTACGCTCGGTGATGTCAATCTGCAGGCCCAGCATACGAATCGCCTTGCCGGTCTCATCTAGCTCAGCGGCTTGCCCGATGCTGTTGATCCAACGGTAAGTACCGTCTGCATGCCGGAAGCGGAATTCGATATCGAACTGATGCAGGCCACCATCACGCACGGCAATCATCTTGTTGATCACAAACTCGCGGTCGTCCGGGTGCGTTCGTTCACCCCATACTTCCCGATTTTGAGCCTCGATGCTGGGATCGTATCCGAGCATCTCGAAATAGGTGGGTGTTGCATACCAGACATCATCCCGCATATTCCAGTCCCACAGGCCTATACCGGTCCTGCTCAGAGTCAGACTCAGCCGCTCTTCGCTCTTCCGCAGCGCCGCTTCCGTATGTCTGCGCTCGGTAATGTCACGGCTGACGGTGGCCCAGCCGACGACTACGCCATCCTTGTCGCGCACATGGAAGAGATAGTATGACATCCAGATCGGTTCACTGGTCTGAAAGTGGCGCAGGCGGATCTCCACCACACCGTGGCCTTCGCGCAGCACACGCGGGAAGAACTCATCCTGGATGAACGGCCGATCCTCCGGGAAGAAGTAGTCCTGCACCTTGACGCGGCATGCGGCGGCCATATCGGGCAGCCCGACCATGCGCACCCCGGCGGGATTCACGTAAAGCGGCTGCAGGTCAAGGTCGCACATACCGATGAATTCGCTGCTGCTGTCGGCCAGCATCACAAACCGCTGTCGCTCCTCCTCCGCCTTTTTACGCTCAGTGATATCGATCATGACCGTGATATGGCAGGGCTCCCCTTCAAGCTCCATCGGCTTGGAAGAGAACATCAGGTTGACCGCTTTGCCGCTCCTGGCGTGTGCCAACAGCTCCGCATTCTTCAGTCCGCCGGTCGTCAGTTGCGCTGCAATGAGGGGTGCGCGCTCTGCCGGAGTCAGTATGTTCAACTCGGTCGAGGTGTGCCCGATCACCTCTGCCCGGTCAAATTCGAACAGCCGCAGGAAGGCCTCATTGACATCCAGGAACTTCCCGTCGGCAATACGGGTAATGGCGAGGGCGGCAGGGCTGACGTGGAATGCGTTGGCGAATTTCTCCTCGGATTCGCGCAGCGCCAGCTCCGCATCCCTGATCTCAGTCAAATCATGGGTAACGCCGATAATCTCTAGGACATTGGCTTCCTCGTCAAATACAGGCACGCACGTAATCGATAGCGACCGATGGCCTCCGACAGGTAAATCGAGATTGGATTCCAGCGAGCAAATGGTGCCGGTTTCGAGCGATTCCTTCAGTGTTGGTAGGTAGGCCTGGTATATATCCGGTGGCCAGATCTCCTCCTCCCTATGGCCGATGAAGTCGCTGGCTGGGCGTCCGGTGATCCTGCGAGTAGCCTCGTTGATGTACTGTATTTTCAGGTCACGGTCATAGATTACGATTACGTCAGGAATGTTTTCCAGTGCGCGAAGAAACCGCTGCTCGCTGCTACGCAGCGCGACTTCCGCGTTCTTGCGCTCGGTGATATCGATATGGCAGCCGAGCATACGTACCGCCCTGCCTGCGGTATCGCGGATCAGGTCAGCCTCGGTGTAGATCCAGCGGTAGGAGCCGTCCCTGTGTCTGAAGCGAAACTCGGCCTTATGTTTGCCATGCGGGTGGACAAGGAATCCCTGCACCTTGCGCAGCGTCGGTTCGAGATCATCCGGATGCACCCGGCTCTGCCACTCCTCGAAGCTGTCGGAGAGCTCGTCATCGTGGTAGCCGATCTGACTTTTCCATTCCGGGGAGAAATAGACCTTGTTGGTGCCGAGATCCCAGTCCCATAAACCGACACCGGATGCCGACACCGCCAGGCGCAGGCGCGCCTCGCTCTCGCGCGCCGCACTCTCCTCCCGCTGGTATTCGCCCATCACTGCGGTAAGGAACAGCGTAGGCACCGCCATAACCGCCAGGTAGAGCTGCATGACAATCAGCACATCCAGCCGGAGGCCGAAAAACTGTACTTCCACACCCTGCCCGGAAACTGCGTATCTCACTGCAAACACCGCCAGTGTCAGCAGCGCCAGCGTTGCTCCGCGCAAGCCGAAGCGCAGTGCCGCCCAGATCAGGAGCGGCAGCAGGAAATAGGTGGCCAGCAGCGAGAACTGACCCTGTTCCGGAGCATATGCGAAGCAAATGTGGCTGGCGACAACCAGCAGGAAACTCAGTGATGCAGCTTCGGTAATACGTTTCGGCGTCCGGTCGCTCAACCCACGCTTCAGCAGCGGGAACCAGCCGATAATGAACGGTGTCAGCAGCAGGTTGCCGATGCCGGCCGAGATCATCCACCAGCGGAAGGAGTTCCAGAAATCGGTTTCGGGCAGCAGCATCGAGCCGGCAGCTGCCACCAGGGACATAACCGCATTGCTGCCCAGAACAACCAGAATCAGGAAACCGAACACCTCGCCAACCCGGGTGAAGGTGATCGGCGCGCCCACGAAACTCAGCAGCAGCCAGGCGCCGAGCAGCGCGTCTCCGGTCAGCGCCAGCGTGTAAATAATACTGACGTTCAACGGCGTGCCGGCGAAAAGCTCCGCAACCAGATCGGTTGCGAACAGCGTCAGTGCCAGCCATGGTCTCAGGTGGCGGCGGCAGAGCAGAATCGAAGCCAGAAAAATGCCGCTCGGCGGCCAGATCGCGGCGATTCCCTCGGGTTCCAGCACGAACGTCAGACTGAGGCGGGCGACCACAAAATAGACAATCGCAACGCCCCCCAGATAGAGAAACTCCTTTCCGGAAGGGATGGAGAGTGAAGCAGACAGTTTGCCAATTGTCATATTCTGCAGGACAGATTATTGAATTGAGGATTAAAACAGCGCCTGGATATGTATCGACAATGCCTGATAATTTATGTATAGACTAGTTTTTTTACTCCTTTAATATTTTTTCAGCTAACACTACAAACGACCTGTGGCTGCCACAGCTTTCTCGAAAATAGTCAGGTATCTCTCCTCATCACTCTCTCTCGTTGTCTATGTTGCTTTATGCACGCGCCCAACATATTGCTATCGAGGAAGCTCTGGCCTCATTTGTCATGAGGGGGCCTTACCGAGATTTTTTATTCTTACTGCTCGGCCGGAAAAACCTGGTGTCTACTCAATGCGCCAGCACCGGTTTCAGATACTGGCCGGTATAGGATGTGCTGATTTGCGCAATCTGCTCTGGTGTTCCTTCAGCGATGATCTCACCCCCACGGTCTCCCCCTTCAGGCCCCAGATCGACAACCCAGTCAGCGGTTTTTATCACATCAAGGTTGTGCTCGATCACCACTACGGTATTACCGTGGTCGCGCAGCCGGTGCAGTACTTCCAACAGATGCCTGACATCGTGAAAATGGAGGCCGGTGGTTGGTTCGTCCAGGATGTACAGTGTCTTACCGGTATCGCGTTTGGAGAGTTCGCGGGAGAGTTTGACCCTTTGTGCCTCGCCACCGGATAGCGTGGTGGCGTTCTGCCCCAGCTTTATATAGGAGAGGCCGACGTCCATCAGTGTCTGCAGTTTGCGTTTCACTGCCGGTATGGCATCGAAAAAATCGAGCGCCTCCTCAATCGTGAGATCGAGCACCTGATCGATGCTCTTCCCCTTGTAACGAATCTCCTGGGTTTCCCGGTTATAGCGCCTGCCCTTGCAGATATCGCACTGCACGTAGATATCCGGCAGGAAATGCATCTCCACCTTGATCACGCCGTCTCCGCTGCAGGCTTCGCACCTTCCCCCTTTGACATTGAAACTGAAACGGCCTGGTGTATACCCCCTGGATCTGGCTTCGTGCGTCCCGGCAAACAGTTCGCGGATAGGGGTGAACAGACCGGTGTAGGTGGCAGGATTGGAACGCGGAGTACGCCCGATAGGGCTTTGGTCGATGTCGACGACCTTGTCGAAGTTATCCAGTCCAACTACATCTGTATGGGGCGCGGCGGTGCAATGTGCAGCGTTGAGCCTGGAGGCGGCCAGCGGGAAGAGCGTATCGTTTATCAGTGTCGATTTACCCGAGCCGGAGACGCCGGTCACACAGGTGAAAAGCCCAACAGGCAGGGTGAGGTCAACCTGCTTCAGATTGTTGCCGGAAGCACCTCGAATGGAAAGGCTGGTGCCCTGTGGATTCCAGGGAGTGCGTTGCGGAATCTCAATACGCTCTTTTCCGGAGAGATACCGGCCGGTGAGCGACTCCTGCACCCGCTCGATATCTGATGCTGATCCCGAGGCGACCACGCTGCCGCCGTGAACACCCGCGCCAGGGCCAATATCAAGTACGAAATCGGCGCTGCGTATGGCCTCTTCGTCGTGCTCCACCACGATAACCGTGTTGCCCAGGTCGCGCAGGTAGGTGAGCGTGTTGAGCAGCCTCGCGTTGTCACGCTGGTGCAGACCGATGGATGGCTCATCCAGCACATACATCACCCCGACCAGACCGGCGCCGATCTGGCTGGCCAGCCTGATACGCTGCGCTTCGCCGCCGGAAAGGGTCTCGGCGCTGCGCTCCAGTGTCAGGTAGTCCAGGCCGACATTGACCAGAAACTCCAGTCGCTGTGAGATCTCCTTGACCACCTTGTCGGCAATCTTGCCCCGCTTGCCGGGGAGTTTCAGTTGTTTGAAAAATTCGAGCGCATTTCCTATCGGCAGAGCAGTCAGTTCGGGCAGATTCCGGTTGGTTATGAAGACGTGCCGTGCGGCGGTGTTGAGGCGTGTGCCCTTGCACGCTGGGCAGGCGTGGGTGGAGATATAACGGGAGAGCTCCTCCCGCACCGCGTTGGATTCGGTATCGCGGTAGCGCCGCTCCATATTGGAGATAATGCCTTCGAAGGCATGGGTTTTACTGCTGCGCCCGCCCCTTTCGTTAAAATAGTTGAACTTTATCTGCTCTCTTCCGCTGCCATAGAGAATAATTTTGCTGATCTTCGCGGGCAGCGCCTGCCAGGGCGTCTCGGGATCGAATTCGTAATGTGTGGCGAGAGAGCGGATCAGCTGAAAGTAGTAGGCGTTGCGCCTGTCCCAGCCGCGCACCGCGCCGGCGGCCAGGCTCAAATGGGGGTGTGCGATCACCCGTTCCGGATCGAAGAACTGCTCCACACCCAGTCCGTCGCATTTGGAACAGGCGCCGACCGGGTTGTTGAACGAAAACAGGCGGGGCTCAAGTTCGGGCAGGCTATAGCCGCAGAGCGGGCAGGCAAAATTTGCTGAGAAGACAAGCTCGTCCCGGTCGGGTTGGTCCATCCAGGCAACTCTCACCAGTCCGCCGGAGAGATTCAGCGCGGTCTCCAGGGACTCGGCGAGGCGCAGGCCCAGGTCCTCCCTCACTCTGATTCTGTCGACAACCACTTCAATCGTATGTTTCTTGTGCAGTTCAAGTTCCGGCAGCTGGTCCAGTTCATGAATTTCACCGTCGATGCGTGCGCGGATGAATCCCTGGGCATGGAGCTCCGTCAGCAGTTTGTGGTGTTCGCCTTTGCGCTCGGAGATGATCGGTGCCAGCAGCATCAGTTTATCTCCTTCGGGGAGCGCCAGGATCTGATCGACCATCTGACCGATGGTACGTGCCTCCAGCGGTTCATCGTGATCCGGACAGCGCGGTGTTCCGGCCCGGGCGAACAGCAGTCGCAGATAGTCGTAGATCTCGGTGATTGTCCCCACCGTGGAGCGTGGATTGTGGGAGGTGGTTTTCTGCTCGATGGAGATAGCCGGGGAGAGACCTTCGATGTGATCAACATCCGGCTTTTCCATCACCGAGAGAAACTGGCGGGCATAGGCTGAAAGGGATTCAACATAGCGCCTCTGACCTTCGGCGTAGATGGTATCGAAGGCTAATGATGACTTGCCGGAACCGGACAGCCCGGTAATGACGATCAGTTTGTTACGCGGTAGATTCAGGTCGATATTCTTGAGATTGTGGGTGCGTGCACCCCGGATGAGGATACTTTCCATCTGCGTACCAGTCGTTGGGCGAACCTGATACTATACGCGCACTTCAGAACTCAAACCAAATGACAGTGAATCAAAAAGAGATAAGTGCGCGGGGTATTACACCCGTCGAGAGTCGTGCGGCCATCTCCCTGGCCAGCATATTCTCGTTGCGTATGCTGGGCCTGTTTCTGATACTCCCGGTGTTTGCACTCTATGCGGAAGAGCTGGTTGGCGTAACGCCGATGCTGGTCGGTTTGGCCATAGGTGCCTACGGCCTCACCCAGGCGCTGCTGCAGATTCCGTTTGGCATGCTGTCTGACCGCATCGGACGAAAGCCGGTGATCATAGGCGGGCTGTTGATATTTGCATTCGGCAGTGTGGTGGCGGCCCAGGCCGACACGATTTGGGGCGTGATTCTCGGCCGCGCCTTGCAGGGCAGCGGCGCCATTGCAGCGGCGGTCATGGCCCTGGCGGCGGATCTTACCCAGGAACACAACCGGCTCAAGATAATGGCGGTGATCGGCATGAGCATCGGCGCCTCTTTCGCACTGGCGTTGGTTCTTGGTCCGATTATCAATGTCTGGATCGGGGTACGGGGTATTTTCTGGCTGACCGCCGTGCTCGCGCTGGCCGGGGTTGGTATTGCGCTGTTTATGGTGCCTGATCCGAAGCAGAGCGTTTTTCATCGTGATACTGAGGCGGTTCCCGGGCAGTTCGCACGGGTTCTGGCTAACCGGGACCTGCTGCGACTCAATCTGGGCATACTGGTGCTGCATATGTGCCTGACAGCAGTGTTCCTGGTGCTGCCGCTGGCACTGCGCGATACCGCCGGGTTGGATAGCGCAAGCCATTGGAAGCTCTATTTCCCGGTGCTGATGCTTTCGGTGCTGCTTATGATTCCGTTTGTGGTTGTTGCCGAGAGCCGACGCAAGTTGAAGCAGGTATTTCTTCTCTGCATAGCCCTGATGGCAACAGCTCAAATCGCCTTCTACGTTTTTTTTCAATCACTCTGGGGAGTGGCGTTTGCGCTGCTTCTCTATTTCACTGTCTTTAATGTACTGGAGGCGACGCTGCCATCGCTGGTCGCCAAAATGGCTCCGGTCGAGAGTAAGGGAACCGCGATGGGGGTCTATTCCACCTCCCAGTTCGGTGGTGCCTTTCTCGGTGGAGTGCTGGGCGGGTGGATTCACACCCACTTCAGCCTGCAAGCGGTATTTCTGTTCGCCGCTCTGGCTATCGGAGTCTGGCTGCTGGTTGCTTCCGGCATGTCCGAGCCCAGGTATCTCAACAGCTATCTGTTGCGGATAGGAGCAGTGGATGCGGCACAGGCCCGGGAGCTGGAGTTGCGTCTTCTGGCATTGGAAGGCGTCGGTGAAGCCGTTGTAGTTGTGGATGACGAGACCGCTTACCTTAAGATCGATCCAACTACGATAGACATGACTGCACTGGATGAATTTTTTGTTGCGCGCGGGTAGACTTGCGACAGTATAAACCCAATCCCTTTTCATGGAAGAGACGGTGGACACAGGAGGAGACATGGCCAGCAGAGGTGTGAACAAAGTAATTCTTATAGGTAATGCGGGAAAGGATCCCGAGGTGCGCTACATGCCTAATGGCAATGCCGTAGCCAATCTTACGCTTGCAACTTCAGAGAGCTGGAAGGATAAGAACACCGGAGAGACCCAGGAGCGAACCGAATGGCATCGTGTGGTGTTTTTTCGCCGCTTGGGGGAGGTTGTCGGTGAGTATGTAAAGAAGGGCTCGAAAATTTATGTTGAGGGCCGATTGCAGACCCGCAAATGGCAGGGGCAGGACGGTCAGGACAGATACACCACTGAGATCATCGCGGATCAGATGCAGATGCTCGACAGCCGCGGCGGCGGTGGCGGTGATTATGGATCAGGACGCTCCCTGGATTCCGATAATATCTCCTCCTCACACGAGGATGATGAGGGATTCGATGATGATATTCCTTTCTAAGGGCCTAGGGCCTAGGGCCTAGGGCCAAGGACCGAGGGACTAGAATTTGAGGCTCAGCCTAAGTAGGGCGGATCCCGACAGGGGATCCGCCATCAGCCACCATATCATATAGGTCAAAACAAACCAGCTCGGCAGCAACCCGGCTTCTCCTTCAGAGTTTCACCCTACACGAACTTCTCTTTCTTTAAACGTTGGGTTTTCCGACCACCAGGTAAACACCCGCAGCGGTCACTATAATGCCGACGATTGCCCAAGGAGTCAGTGTTTCGCCGAATAGGTTCCAGGCAATCAGGGCAGTGACAGGCGGGGTCAGATAAAAAAAGCTCGCCACTTTGGCTGCGGCTCCCTCCCGGATCATCCGCATCAGCAACAAAACCGCACCGACCGACAGTCCGAAAACAAGCCAAAGAACGGCGCCCACGAAGGCGGGTTCCCAATCTATCTGCCGTGATTCGAACATAAAAGCGAGCGAAGTCATCGCCAGCGCGGTTGCCAGATACTGATAAAAGGTGCCGGTAAGCAGATTCACGCCGGTACAGAAGCGCTTCTGGTAAAGGGTGCCAAGCGTAATTCCCACTAAAGCAATCATGGTGTAGCCGATTGTCTGTGGGGTGTAGATGATCACTCCGGAGTCGGGCTTTCCCAGTATCAGCACCATTGCAACTCCGATAAGTCCCATTGCCAGGCCAAGTTTTTGTCGGTGGGAAACCTGTTCTCCCATCCACGCCCAGGCGAGCAGTGCGGTCAGTATCGGCTGCAATCCGACCAGCAAAGACGCAAGCCCGGCGGTCATGCCGGCGGAGATGGCTGAAAATACACCACCCAGATAGCAGGTGTGCACCAGCACGCCCACCACCAGGGAGTGGAATGCACCGCGGGGATCGGGCCAGTGCGCGCGGTAAAGATGGATCAACAGCAAAAACGCAACCAGGGTGATAAGCATACGGATGCTGAGAAGCGTAAACGGCTCCGCATAGGGAAGGCTGTATTTGGCGCCGATGAAGCCGGTGGACCAGAGGGGAACGAATAACACCGGAATCCAACTTAGCCTGCGCTTTTCAGATGTCATAGTTCGTTGTACGCAACCTGGAGGGCCTCTGCCGGCAGCGATTCTGCTTGTGCTAACGAACCCTAATACTGCCTGCATTTTGACAATGATTACAGCTGTCTGTTTGTTGTGTGATTCCCGTGGACGGCCTTCGCCACGCCACTCCTGGAGATTGCTCGCTGGAGCCGATAGGCCGGTAACCAACTTTCCAATAGGAACAAATCGATGTCTTATCAGTTGCCAGTAAGCAGTATCGCCTTGCCATGGTTATTTTTCTAACTATCTGAATAACCGAATTAATTCCAGGCAGGCACGGGAATTGCTAATGATGGATTCCATAGGTGCATATACAAAATACAGAAACGCACCTCTTCACCTGAAAACTGGAGAACTCCTGATGGCAGAAAACGATTTTGACTTTTCGGGACTGGAGAAAAGGCTCGGTGTCTCGCGCAGGACCTTTCTGAAATTCTGTACCGGTGTTGCGGCTTCGTTGGGGCTCTCCTCCAACGCAGCAATGGCAATGGCCAAGGCGGTGGCCGATCCGAAGAGGCGCCCGCCGGTAATATGGCTTCACGGGCAGGAGTGTACCGGTCCTACAGAGGCGCTGTTGCGTTGCGAGCAGCCAACTCTTGAACATCTTCTGTTGGATCTGATCTCCCTGGATTACCACCAGACGCTTGATACCGGTGCCGGACATCAGGTGGAGGAGATCAAGAAGAGATCCATGCAGGAGAACAAAGGGAAATATCTGCTGGTGATCGAGGGTGCAATTCCGGTCAAGGACAACGGCATCTACTGCAAGATTGCAGGTGAGACCATGCTTCATCTGACGCACGAGGCGGCAGAGCACGCAGCAGCGATCGTCGCCTACGGCTCTTGCGCAAGCTGGGGAGGAGTGCAGGCTGCCGCGCCCAATCCGACCGGGGCAAAGGGTGCGCCTCAGGTATTGGAGGGGAAGACCGTGGTGACTATCCCCGGCTGTCCGCCAAACCCGGCCAATTTTATCGGCACGGTGCTCTATTTTGTCACGTACGGAAAGCTCCCGCCGATAGACGAACTGGGTCGTCCCAAATGGGCGTATGGCCGGTTGATTCATGAAAATTGCTATCGGCGCCCCCATTTCGATGCGGGTCGTTTCGCTACCGAATTTGGTGACAAGGGGCACCGCGAAGGTTGGTGCCTCTACAAAATGGGATGTAAGGGGCCGGAAACTTACAACAACTGCCCGAGCCTTGAGTTTAACAATCTCGGCGGCGGCGTCTGGCCGGTCGGTGTCGGCCATCCCTGTTTTGGCTGCTCCGAGGGAGGTGTCGGGTTCAATAAGCCGATGTTTGCGCTGGCCGATGTGAAGACCCATACGCCGCCCAATATGTTTCCCCCGATCGAGGACCGCCAGCAGAGCAGCGGTGTCACTGCCGGAGCCGCCGCTTTGGTTGGTGTTGCAGTAGGCGCGGCGCTCGGTGCTTCGGCGATGGTGACCAAAAAGCTGGGTGAGCAGGAAAAACAACAGGACTAAGGGGGCGTTATGAAACGAAGAGATTTCCTGAAGGCCTCTATCAGCGGTGCTGCAACGCTCTGCAGTGGCGGCGCCCTTGCCCGGCCCAATCTTGAGCCGGCTCCCAACGCCGTCGGTATGCTGTATGACTCAACGCTTTGCGTGGGTTGTAAAGCCTGCGTGTCCAAGTGCAAGGAGGTGAACGGAATGCCAGCTGTGATCGAAGGCGACTGGTACTCCTGGGACTCTGCCAGGGACCTCTCTTCCGACACACTCAACGTGATAAAGGTTTACAGGGAGGGCGAAGCCGAGGTTAAAGACCGCGTCGAAAACGGCTTCGCTTTTGAGAAGCGCAGCTGCATGCACTGCGTCGATCCAGGATGCATTTCGGTCTGTCCGGTTACCGCACTGCGTAAAGACGCCATCAACGGCATAGTGACCTATCATGCGGATGCCTGTATCGGGTGCCGTACCTGTATGACCGGCTGCCCATACAACGTGCCACAATTCGACTACGACAATCCGTTTGGGGAGATTCACAAATGCCAGATGTGTAATCAGGCTGGCGTGGAGCGTATCAACAAGGGCCAGATCACCGGCTGTGCCGAAGCCTGCCCCACGGGTGCAACCCTGTTTGGTACGCGTGAGGCGCTGTTGCAAGAGGCGAGGCGGCGCATGTCCCTCAAACCTGGGGAGATTTACAGCTATCCACGCGGCGATGTCAGTAAACCTCATAGCCTGTATGAAAAGCCGGCGCCGGAGTATCAACAGCATATCTGGGGCGAGAAGGAGGCAGGCGGTACCAACGTGCTGCATATCTCGGCCATACCGTTTGACAAACTGGGAATGCCGCCACTCAGGGAGCGCTCGTACGCCTCTATCTCCGAGACCGTTCAACACACGATTTACAATTATATGGCGCTCCCGGCAGTGGTGCTGGGCGGCCTTACATATGTTGTGCGGCGTAACATAAACGATGATGAAGGAGATAAGTCATGAGCGAACATCGGGCATTGAACCGCCGTGTCGTCACCCTCCCGTTCATGCTGCTTGGCGTGCTGTTTCTCATCGCTCTCTACTACCTGGGTGTGCGTTTCGTCAACGGGATGGGTTTTGTCACCAACCTGAACGGCGGCTATGCCTGGGGTCTCTGGGTGGTCTATGACATTGTGATCGGCACCGCGCTTGCCTGCGGCGGCTACGCGCTGGCCGTTGTCGTCTACGTGGCCAATAAGGGCAAGTACCATCCGCTGATGCGTCCTGCACTGCTGGCGAGTCTTCTGGGGTATGGGCTGGGAGGCTTGGGCGCCTTTATCGACATGGGCCGCTATTGGCAGTTCTACAATATTCTGCTGCCCTGGCACATGAACTTCAATGCGGTCATGCTGGAAGTCGGCCTATGCGTGGCTGCCTATATCCTGGTGCTGCTGATCGAGTTTGCTCCGGTCGCACTGGAGAAATTTGGAAACACCAATCTGCGACAAAAGCTGAACAAGGTACTGTTTTTCTTTATCGCGCTCGGTGTGCTGCTGCCGACCATGCACCAATCATCGCTGGGCTCCATGCTGATCGCCATGGGTCATAAGGTGCATCCGCTGTGGCAGACCCTCTATCTGCAGCCCCTGCTGGCGGTGTTGACCGCCTTTACCATGGGCTTCGCCGTCGTTGTCTTCGAGGCATCCCTCTCCAGCGTCGGTTTTGGCCGGCCTTCCGAGACGCCGCTGCTGAGCGGGCTTGGCAAAGCCATCGTGGGCCTGATCGCCGTCTATCTGTTGTTTCGCTTTGGGGAAGTGGTTGTGCAGGGAAAGCTGGGGCTGCTGTTCGCGGGTGATCTGGGCAGCCTGATGTTTCTGCTTGAGAGTGCGCTGTTCATCTACCCCATGGTGGTATTGATGTCGCCGGGTGCCCGAAGCAACAGCCGCTTGCTGCTCTGGTCCGCGGTCTCCATGCTTTTCGCCGGTTCGCTCTACCGGCTCAACGCCTTCCTGCTTACCTACAATCCGGGTCCCGGTTACAGCTACTTCCCCTCTGTCCCGGAAATCATGGTAACACTCGGTCTGGTGGCGTTGGAGGTGATGGTCTTTCTGTATGTGGTCAAACGTTTCCCGGTTCTGCATGGCGAGAAGCGGGCGTAATCGAACAACCGATTTGAGGAGAACTTATTGTGACTACCCGTATTACTGTTGACCCGATTACCCGCATCGAAGGCCACTTGCGAATCGACGTCGAGGTTGACGACGGCAAGGTATCGAAAGCCTGGTCTTCGGGCCAGATGTGGCGCGGTATCGAGAAGATACTGGTGGGTCGCGATCCCCGCGAAGCCTGGATGTACACCCAGCGCTTCTGCGGTGTCTGCACAACGGTGCATGCGATCACCTCGGTGAGGGCGGTGGAGAATGCATTGGGACTGGAGGTGCCGGTCAATGCTCAGCTGATCCGCAACATTATCCAGACCGCGCATGCGATCCAGGATCATATCGTCCATTTTTATCACCTCTCTGCGGTGGACTGGGTGGATGTGGTCTCTGCACTGGACGCCGACCCGGTTGCTGCTGCGAAACTGGCGGAGAGCCTCTCCGATTGGCCGTTGAACGGTCCGCATGAGATGAAAGCGGTGCAGGAGCGGCTCAAGACCTTCGTCGGTAGCGGTCAACTCGGTCCCTTCGCCAGCGGGTACTGGGGTCATCCGGCAATGAAGCTGCCGCCCGAGGTTAATCTGCTTGCGGTAGCCCACTATCTTCAGGCGCTGGATGTGCAGAATCACGCCAACAAGATCGTTGCTATCCTTGGCGGTAAAACACCCCACATCCAGAACGTTGCGGTTGGGGGTGTCAGCAACTCGATCAATCACGATGCGCCTTCAGTGTTGAATATCGAGCGCCTGATGCTGATCAAAAACTTTATCGACAAGCTGGAGCAGTTCGTCAAGTCGACCTACCTGACCGATGTGCCAGCAGTGGGCGCCTTCTACCTCGACTGGGCGGGCATAGGCGGAGGAGTGATGAACTACCTCACGGTTCCGGATTGCCCACAGGACAGCAAGGGGATGCTGTTCGACCTGCCCGGCGGGTTCATCGAAAACGGCGACCTGGCCTCGATGAAGGCGATCACCGGTTTCAACGACACGTACTTCCGCGATGGCGTGGCAGAAAGTTCGCGTCACTCCTGGTATCGGGGTGAGCAGGCGTTGCATCCCTGGGAGGGTGAGACCGAACCCGAATACACCGATTTTCAGGACGACGGGAAGTACTCCTGGGTCAAGGCGCCGACTTTCTACGGCATGCGTGCCGAAGTAGGCCCGCTGGCGGATGTGCTGGTGGGTGTGGCCAGCGGCAATGAACGTTATAAAAAGTATCTGGGAGAGGCCATGGAGACGCTCAAGGCGGTTTCACAGAAACCGGATATTCCCCTCGCAGCCGTGCACTCGACTATCGGCCGCCACGCCGCACGGGCGGTGCGCTGCGCGGTCATGGTGGATACGCTGAAGGATCAGTGGCAGAGGCTGGTGGAGAATATCGGGAGCGGCGACGTGGACACATTCAATGCGCCGGAATTTCCCAAGGGCGAGATCAGGGGGGTGGGTTTTCACGCTGCGCCACGCGGCACGCTGTCACACTGGGTGGTCATAGCGGATGGCAGGATCAAAAATTATCAGGCGGTGGTGCCGAGTACCTGGAATGCGGGTCCGCGCGATGCCAATGGTGTCATTGGGCCCTACGAGTCCTCACTGCTCGACAATCCGGTAGTGGATCCGGAGAGGCCGCTGGAGGTGCTGCGCACGGTTCATTCGTTCGATCCCTGTATTGCATGCGCTATCCATATGGTCGATACCGAACAGCGTGAGATCGTTCAGGTGAAAGTGCTCTAAGGTTTGTCAAAGGTGCCCAATTGGCATCGCCCGAATCGGAAAACCGGGGTTCCATTAAGAGGTTCCATTAAATGGGTGGTTCAAACAAAAACGTATTGATCATCGGTATGGGCAATGTACTGATGCAGGATGAAGGTGTCGGCGTAAGAACCGTGGAGGAGTTGGAGTGCCGGTATGAGATTCCCGATGGAGTGACGGTAATCGATGGCGGGACCACCGGTATGGAACTGTTCGAGCCGATTCGCCACTGCGATTATCTTATCGTTGCCGATGCGGTCAATACCGGCGACCCTTCCGGCAGTGTCGTGAGAATTGTCAATGACGGGATTCCCGCGTTTTTCCAGACTAAGCTTTCCAATCATCAATTGGGGCTGTCCGATCTACTGGCACTACTGACATTGAAGGGTGAGTTGCCGAAGCACATCGCGATTATTGGTATGGTGCCTTACTCGCTGGAGAACCGTCTCGGACTCACCCCGGAATCGACTGCCGGTCTGGATCGCATGGTGGAGATGGTCGTGGCTGAGCTTTGTGGTCTGGGGATCCAACCGAGGAAACGTGAGAGATTCCTCACCGGAAGCTGGAGGAGAGAGGCCGATAGGGAGGCGGTCGCCGAATGTGCATAGGCATTCCGGTGCGAGTGGTCGAGAGCGGTGAATTCATCTCGCTCTGCGAGGGCCGGTACGGCCGGGAGAGGGTTAATATGATGCTGGTCGGGCAGCAGCCCGAAGGCACATGGCTGCTCAACTTTCTCGGATCCGCGCGGGAGGTTATCAGTGAGCGGGACGCGATATATATCAACAAGGCGCTGGATGGACTCACCGCCATCATGCATGGTGAATCCGATCTGGATATGGACAGCCACTTTCCTGATATAGGTGCGGCACGAGTCGTACCGACTACCGGAGGATGATATCCGATGATGCAACCTGAACAGGCCGCGATCCTGATTGAACAGGTATTCACCCGCATTCTGCATGAACAGATGGCGGGTATACCTATACTCAACAACAGACTCAGGGTGGAGACTGTTGGATTCCGGATCTACCAGGGGCGCTGTGTGGGTGTGCTGATCACACCCTGGCTGATGTGCCTGGTTATGCTGCCTGCTGAGGGTGAGGAGTGGGGCGACCTGAAACTGGGCAGTAAACAGGAGTACAGGTTTCCGGCCAACAGTTTCAGATTCATGCTTAACCGTGTTGACGGCATCGGTTGCTACAACTCCTATTCGCTCCACTCGCCCATGCATGAGTTTCACTCCCAGGAGCACGCCGTGGCGGCAGCGGAGAACTTTATGCAGACACTTATGGTGGAAGTGAAGAGTGCGGAACAGAATATTCCGGATGAGGCGTTGCTGGGGCGTATTTTGCAAGGTGAGGAGGCGGCTGATCTAAGCAGGTTCGAAACCATCGGGTCTGTGGCGGCAGAGGGTTGCTCCAATACCGTAAAAGATAAAGTTTCCGGAGCGGGTGGCGGAATCTCCCGACGTGATTTGCTGCGTGGCGGTTTTACAAGCGATGGACGGAATGGTTGATACAGGATATCAGGGCGCCCCTTCGATTATTTTGATGTATTCAAGGGCGCTCTGAAATGACCGGCCTGCTGCTGATGGGACTGCTGATCGGAATGCGCCATGCACTGGAAGCGGATCATGTTGCCGCCCTTGTTTCCCTGGGAAGGAGCAATTATTCGGTTGGATATAACATCAGGCAAGGCGTGGTTTGGGGGCTTGGGCACAGCATCACCTTGTTTCTGTTCGGCTCTGGCGCGATTTTGATCGGATCTGCCATGCCACAGCGGCTGGCTGCCGGTCTCGAGTGTGCGGTCGGAATCATGCTGATTTTACTTGGCGCGGATCTTCTGCGCCGACTTGTTGTAGAACGCGTCCATTTCGATCTTCCTGATCCCGCTGGAGCCGGCAGCAGGAGCCAGGCCGGGAGTCAGGATCATCGGCCTGCGGAGGCATTTCCGGTTCGGGCGCTGCTGGTGGGTTTGATGCACGGTATGGCGGGATCCGCCGCGTTGATCGTACTGACGTTGCAAAGGGTTGATTCGCCTCTGGCGGCCATGCTCTACATACTTTTATTCGGAATAGGTTCTATGTTTGGGATGGCACTTGTTTCGGCCATTATCGCGTTCCCGCTGCGCCGCCTGGAAAACCGGCCCGCCTGGCTAGGCAAGGGTTTTCGATTGGTTGTCGGGTCAGCAACCACCCTGCTGGGTTTGACGGTTGTATATCAAAGCCATGTTGCACTGATGATCACTTGACTCAGAGCGGGTTTGAATACCGGTCGAAGCGGTTATTCTGAAAGCAAACATTCCATATATGGTCTAATCTGGTTACTTAGGTTTCAATTTGCTCTCATAATTGCTGACCGCTGGAAGCTTGAATATGCACGAGGTCTCCTTATGCGAGTCCATCCTCCAGGTGATGGAGCAGAGCGCTGCGAGTCAGGGCTATACCCGGGTGAACAGCGTATGGCTGGAGATAGGTCAGCTCTCCGGGGTGGATTTAGAGGCGATGCGCTTCGGTTTCGAGGTGGTCACCCGGGGTTCGCTGGCGGACGGGGCCAGCTTGGAGATTGTACAAATACCGGGAGAAGCCTGGTGTATGAAATGTGCAAAAACGGTACCCGTGAAACAGCGTTTCGATGAGTGCCCCTATTGCGGCAGTTACCAACTGCAGGTGACAGGAGGCGAAGAGCTGCGGGTTAAAGAACTGGAAGTGGATTGAGAGGATAGCGGCATGTGTACGGTATGCGGATGCGGTGAGGGAGAGGCGAAAATTGAAGGTCAGGATCATGGCCATGACCATGATCACCCGCACGTGCACCAGCACCCGCACGAGCACAGCCACACGCACGGGCATGATCACGGACACCGGCATCACTACGGGCAAGGTCCGGCCCATGCGCATGCGCCTGGCATGAGCCAGAGTCGCATGGTGCAGATTGAGCAGGATATCCTAAGCAAGAACAACGAGTACGCAGCAGCCAACCGGCGTTTTTTCTCGGATCACGGTATCCTCGCACTCAATCTTGTATCGAGTCCCGGTTCGGGCAAGACGATGCTGCTGACCCGTACGATAAATGAGCTGAAAAGCGAGCTGGAGCTGAGTGTGATCGAGGGGGATCAGCAAACCGTCAACGACGCCGAGCGCATCCGTGCCACCGGTGTGCAGGCGCTGCAGATCAATACCGGCAAGGGATGTCACCTGGATGGGCATATGGTGGGGCACGCCATGCACAGTCTGAAGCCGGCGGATGGCAGCGTATTGTTCATTGAGAATGTCGGTAATCTGGTCTGCCCGGCGGCTTTCGATCTTGGAGAGGCGCACAAGGTTGCGATCCTCTCAGTCACCGAGGGAGAGGACAAGCCGATCAAATACCCCGACATGTTTCACGCATCGGACCTGATGATCCTGAATAAGACGGATCTGCTTCCGTACCTCGATTTTGATGTGGAAAGGTGTATCGAATACGCACGCCGGGTCAATCCGGGTATACGTGTTCTGCAGCTGTCGGCCAAGAGCGGCGAGGGAATCCAGGGCTGGTACCAATGGATCAGGGCAGCCCGCCAGCTGGTGCTGACCGATCATCCCGAGCTGGGGGCTTCCGGGCTATGTGCCTAGCCCTTCCGGCGCGTGTGGTATCCGTCGATCAGGCTGGGGATATGGCGCTGGTCGAACTCGACGGTGTCCGCAAGGAGGTATCCCTGGCGCTTGTGGATGATGTCGAAGAGAATGACTTCGTATTGATCCATGTCGGTTATGCGCTCAATAAGGTAAGCGAAGAGGAGGCGCGACTGACGCTTGAGCTTTTTGCTCAGGCAGGCCTGACAGGGGCGCCCTCGTGAAATATGTGAGCGAGTTTCGCCAGCAGTCGCTGGCGCGGCAGCTTTCGGCGGCCATAGCAGCCGAAGTGAAGCCGCAGCGCCGCTACAATCTGATGGAGTTCTGCGGCGGACATACTCACGCCATTTTTCGCTACGGGGTGCAGGAGCTGATGCCGGACAACGTCAGCTTCGTGCATGGCCCGGGTTGCCCGGTCTGCGTGCTGCCGATCGGCCGGATCGATAGTGCGATTCATCTGCTGGAAGCCAAGGATGTCACTCTTGTTACCTACGGGGATCTGTTGCGGGTGCCGGCCAGTGGCCGCAAAAGCCTGCTTAAGGTAAAGGCGGCAGGTGCTGATGTGCGCATGGTTTACTCGACCCGGGATGCCCTGAAAATCGCACGGGAGAATCCACAGCGGCAAGTGGTTTTTTTCGCGATCGGTTTTGAGACCACAACACCGCCGACAGCGGTGGCTATCAGGCAGGCACAGGCGGAGGGGTTGGAGAATTTCAGCGTCTTCTGCAACCATGTGCTGACACCCGCGGCGATCCAGAATATTCTGGAGTCGCCCGAAGTGCGCGAGTTGGGAAGCGTCTCCATAGATGGCTTTTTCGGCCCCTCCCACGTCAGTTCGGTCATCGGCAGCCAGCCCTACGAGTTCTTCGCCGAGGAGTATCAGAAGCCGGTGGTGATCGCAGGTTTCGAGCCTCTGGATGTGATGCAATCCACGCTTATGCTGGTGCGCCAGATAAACAGTGGGCGGCATGAAGTTGAGAATGAGTACACCCGGGTCGTCACCCGAGAAGGCAACGTCAAGGCCCAGAATCTGGTGGCCGAGGTGTTGGAGCTGCGCCGCAGCTTCGAGTGGCGAGGATTGGGGCTGGTTCCTTACAGTGCGTTAAAAATAAAACAGCGGTACGCACAATTTGATGCTGAGCGGCGCTTTGATATTCCGGTCTCAACTGCACGGGATGTCAGCGGATGTGAATGTCCGGCCATTCTTCGCGGTGCGAAACGCCCCACCGATTGCAAACTCTTCGGTAGTGTCTGCGTTCCGGAGAATCCGATGGGCTCCTGCATGGTTTCATCCGAAGGCGCCTGTGCCGCCTATTGGAGTTACGACCGTTTTCGCAATCCCGATGCATCCGACAATGCCGTTGCCTGATACGCTGGCGGCAGATGTTTCTTGCCTATTTGCCGTTGGTAACAACAGATGCCAGAAAGATTTCCGTTACGACTGAATATCAAGCAGGGTTTGGTGGACATGACCCACGGCAGCGGTGGGCGCGCCATGGCGCAACTTATTCAGGATCTGTTCGTCAGGCATTTGGACAATGACCTGCTGCGCCAGGCGAACGACCAGGCCATGTTTGAAGTCCCGGCCGGCCGCATGGTGATGAGCACCGACGGACATGTGATATCGCCGTTGTTTTTCCCCGGCGGTGACATCGGCTCGCTCGCCATTCACGGCACCATAAACGATGTGGCTATGTCCGGCGCCAGGCCACTCTATCTTGCCGCGGGTTTTATTCTGGAGGAGGGATTCCCGTTGGCCGATCTGGAGCGCGTGGTTGCCAGCATGAGCCTGGCTGCAGCCAAGGCAGGTGTGCCAGTGATCACCGGCGATACCAAAGTGGTGGAGAAAGGCAAGGGCGATGGAATCTTCATCACCACGACGGGCATCGGCCTGGTGCCGGAGGGAGTAAACATTTCCGGTGACAGGGCAAAGCCGGGAGACGCCATTCTGGTCAGCGGCACCATGGGCGACCATGGAGTGGCAATCATGTCCAGCCGTGCGAACCTGGAGTTTGAGACCAGTATGGAATCCGATTCGGCAGCACTGCACGGCCTGGTTGCGGATATGGTTGCCGCGGTTCCGGAGATACACTGCCTGCGCGATCCCACACGCGGCGGACTGGCCACCACGCTGAACGAGCTGGCGCAGCAGTCTGCGGTTGGGATGAATCTGCGGGAGGAGGATATTCCTATCAATCCTCAGGTCTCCGCGGCTTGCGAACTGCTGGGGCTGGATCCCCTCTATGTCGCTAACGAAGGCAAACTGATCTGCATCTGCGAACAGCGGCATGCAGCGCAACTGTTGCAGGTGATGCGCGCCCATGCGCTGGGGAAGAAGGCGGCGATCATCGGCGAGGTGATTGAAGAGAGGCATGGATTCGTGCGCATGGAGACCAGCTTCGGCGGCAGCCGGGTAGTGGACTGGCTGGCCGGCGAGCAGCTGCCGAGGATCTGCTGACAGACGAACACCATGAAAATCCTGCTCCTCACCCACTCCTTCAACAGCCTTAGCCAACGAATCTTTGTTGAGTTGCGTCAGCTGGGGCACCAGGTGTCGGTTGAGTTCGATATCAATGACAGGGTAAGCATTGAGGCGGTCGAGCTGTTCCGACCTGACCTTATCGTCGCCCCTTTCCTTAAGCGGGCCATACCTCAAGAGATTTGGGCAAATCGCATCTGCCTGGTAGTGCACCCCGGTATCAGGGGTGACCGGGGACCCTCGGCACTGGACTGGGCGATACTCAACCGCGAGCGGCACTGGGGTGTTACGGTTATTCAGGCGAATGGGGAGATGGACGCCGGGGATATCTGGGCCAGTGTGGAGTTTCCGATGCGCGAGGCCACCAAGGCGAGCCTGTACCGCAACGAGGTAACCGAAGGGGCGGTTACCGCGGTACTCAGTGCCGTTGCACGATTACAGCAGGGGGGATTCACGCCGGAGCCGCTCGATTACGAAAAGCATAATGTGCGCGGGCTGCAGAGACCTTTGGTTCGCCAGGTTGACCGCGCGATCGACTGGCAGCGGGATGACAGCCAGACAGTACTGCGTAAAATCCGCAGTGGTGACGGGTCTCCCGGTGTCGCCGACCGCCTGTTCGGTCGCGACTGTTTTCTGTACGATGCTCACCCAGGCCCTGCGTTGACTGGCAGGCCAGGCGAAGTGATTGCTCGCTCCGGACCGGCGGTCTGCCGCGCCACGGTTGACGGCTCGATCTTGATCGGTCACCTGCGTGATAAGTTGGGTGAGCATCCGTTCAAGTTGCCGGCCACCCGGGTGCTGGCCAGTGAGACAGCACATCTGCCCGAGCTGGAGGGTTATCCCGAGATAAGCTACCGCGAGCAGAATGGGGTGGGCTATCTCCATTTCAACTTTTACAACGGCGCCATGAGCAGCGCTCAGTGCGGGCGTCTGTGCCAGGCCTTCATCAAAGCACGGCAGCGGGATACCAAGGTGATCGTACTGATGGGCGGTCAGGATTTCTGGTCCAACGGCCTGCATCTGAACATCATCGAGGCAGCTGAGAGCGCCGCCGATGAGTCATGGTTCAACATCAACGCCATCAATGACCTCGCCCGGGAGATCATCAACACGCAGAGCCATATCACGGTATCGGCGTTAAGCGGAAACGCCGGCGCCGGCGGTGTCTTCCTGGCGCGCGCTGCGGACCTGGTCTGGGTCCGTTCCGGTGTCATTCTGAATCCGCACTATAAAGACATGGGGAACTTATATGGCTCGGAATACTGGACCTACCTGCTGCCGAAACGGGTGGGGGAGGAGCGGGCCGTGCGAATCACTCAGGGACGACTGCCGATGGGTGGTATGGAAGCTTCCGGGTTGGGTCTGGTGAATGCCTGTTTCGAGCGCACTGTCGAGGCATTTGTGGCGGCGCTGGAGAAGCGGGCGGAAGCGCTGGCCGACGACAGGGCACTGGCTGGGATGTTATCCGCCAAAGCGGCTCGCCGGGTGGAACATGAGCGGGAGAAGCCGCTGGCACATTACCGCGAGGAGGAGCTCGCCCGCATGCAGCGCAACTTTTACGGTTTCGATCCAAGCTATCACGTGGCCCGCTATAATTTTGTCTACAAGGTGCCGAAGTCGCGTACCCCGATCACCCTTGCAAACCATCGGGATCTGCGGAAAGCACCTGGCCGTGTCAGGGGAGAGGGCTCATGAGTGCCCTGCCAACACTGTTGGTTGTCGATGACGAAGTGCGGGGCCTGGAGGCTTTACAGCGGATTCTTGAAGACGACTTCAATGTTATTACCGCAACCAATGTCAAACAGGCCGAAACTATTCTGGAACGCGAATGGATACAGCTTCTGTTGTGCGACCAGCGCATGCCGGAGACCACGGGAGTGCAGTTTCTCACCCGCGTCCGCAAGCTGTGGCCCGATGTGGTGCGCATGATTTTGTCGGGCTACACCGATGCTGAAGATATTATTCAGGGAATCAATGAGGCGGGTATCTATCAGTACATCACCAAGCCCTGGCACCCGGACAGCCTGCTTTTGACACTCAAGAACGCTGCCCATCTGTTCAACCTGCAGCGGGAAAACGAACTGCTCAACATTGAGCTGAAGCGTACGCCGGAGGCGCTGGAACAGAGAATCAGCAGCAAAAGAGAGCGGTTGCGCAAACAGTACCAGTGTGAGGACGGCATAGTTCGGGCGCCAGGCAGCCCGATGGAGCGGGTGTGTGCGAAAGTGCAGCGGGTTGCTCCATACGATGTAACCGTACTGCTCTCCGGAGAGTCCGGAACCGGCAAGGAGCTGTGCGCCCGGGCGCTGCATTACAACAGTCTGCGCTGGGACAAACCGTTCGTAGTGGAGAATTGCGCAGCGCTGCCGGATGAGCTTTTGGAGAGCGAACTGTTCGGCTACAAACGGGGTGCTTTTACCGGTGCGGTGGAGGATCGCGCAGGTCTGTTCGAGCGTGCCGACGGCGGCACCATTTTTCTTGATGAGATTGGCGAGGTCTCCGCCGCGTTTCAGGTAAAGCTTCTGCGGGTGCTTCAGGAGGGCGAGATCAGGCCGTTGGGATGCGCCCAGCGGCGTAAGGTTGACGTGCGGGTTATTGCGGCAACGAACAGGGAGTTGGAGGCAGAGGTGAGGGCGGGGCGGTTTCGTCAGGATCTCTACTACCGCATTTCCTCCTTCACCATCGGACTGCCGCCCCTGCGCGAAAGAGCCTCGGATATTCCGCTGTTGGCGAACACCATTTTGAGAGAGACCGCAAAGCAGTTCGGTAAGGCGGCTCGGAAGTTTACTGACGAAGCCTTGGCGTGCATGCAGGCATACCATTGGCCGGGCAACGTACGCGAGCTGCAGAATCAGATAAAACACATGCTGGTGATGGGCGACGGCGAAGTGCTGGGCGCCGAACTGCTTGCAGCCAGGATAGTGATGGCTGTACCGGGAGGAGAGGAGAGTGAATCGGAGTCGCTGTCCGATTTCGATGGGTCGCTGAAACAGCGCATTGAGACCATCGAAGCCCGTATTCTGCGTGAGGTGCTGATTCGCCACCGCTGGAACAAGAGCAGGGCGGCGCGGGAACTGGGGCTGTCGCGGGTCGGATTGCGCAGCAAGCTTGAGCGGTACGCGCTGGAACGCGTGGACCGGTTGTAGGAGACGCGCTCCTGAGCGAGCGGAAGCAGAACGATGAAAATGAGTGACCACCAACCCGGCAAATCAGGCCTGTTGGAGAGAGTCGACGCAGAGCGGCACTTCACCGATCCGGGCAATGGAGAAGCTGCATGGATCGAAGTGATCCAGAAGATGGATGAGGTGTACGCGGATCTGGTTCGCTATCAGGTGGAACTGGAGGAGAAGAACAGCGCGCTGGAGGAGGCGCAGCGCTTTATCGAAAGCGTGCAGCGATCGATGACCGATGTGCTGATCGTCTGCGGTATCAACGGCCGTATTCAGCAGGTCAACCGGGCGCTTGAAGAGATAACCGGCAAGAGTGCACGGCAGTTGGTTGGGAAGCCCTTTGCCACCCTGTTCGAGGACGAGTCGCGAAAGCTGGTGGCCTATTTCCCGGAAAAAATACGTTCGGAAACGCTGTACGATTGTGAGGTCAGCCTGATCGGGTCCGATGGCAGACCCGCGCCATTGGCGATGAACTGCAGTTCGCGCTTCGACCACGAAGGCCGCCTGGTGGGGATGGTGCTGATCGGGCGGCCGGTGGGTGAGCTGCGCCGGGCATATAAGGATCTGCACGCCACGCACAATGAGTTGCAGCATGCCCAGCAGCAGCTTGTCCATGCCGAAAAGATGGCCTCCCTGGGGCGCCTTGTGGCCGGCGTTGCGCACGAGCTGAACAATCCCATCAGTTTCGTGTTCGGCAATATGCACGCGCTCAAACGTTATGGCAGCAGCATCACCCATTATTTCAACGCACTGCATTCGGGCGACGATGAGACTAAGCTCCGAAAGCTGCGCGATGATCTCAGGATCGACAAGATTCTGGGGGATATGGGATCCCTGATCGACGGCACGCTGGAGGGCGCGGAGCGGGTCAGGGACATAGTTCAGGATCTGCGTCGTTTCTCGGGAAATCACCGGGAGGCGCCTCAAAGGTTCGAACTCTGTCCTGTGGTGCGGACATCGGTCGAATGGGTGGTCAAGGCGGCCCGCCGCAAACCCGAAGTGGTACTGCAGATGGCGGAGAGTCTGGAAGTGGTGGGCAACAAGGGATTCGTGCATCAGATCCTGGTCAACCTGGTTCAGAATGCGGTGGATGTAATGGAGAATCTCCCCACACCCAGGCTGTTTCTGCGCTGCTTCAGGGAGGGGGATAAGGTAATCGTAGAGGTGCGGGACAGTGGTCCGGGCATTCCCCGGGAGAATCTGATGCGCGTATTCGATCCTTTCTTCACCACCAAGGAGGTGGGCAAGGGAACCGGGCTTGGACTCTACATCAGTTATGGTCTGGCGACGGACCAGGGGGGCGACCTGCGGGTCGGCAACCATCCGGATGGCGGCGCTCTCTTCTCTCTCTCTCTGAAGGCCGCATGAGATGAGTGCCGCTGATAGAAAGCGGTTCAACCTGCTTTGGCTGCAGTCGGGCGGCTGCGGCGGCTGCAGTCTCTCGCTTCTCTGTGCCGAATCCCCCAATCTGCTGGCGACCCTGGAAGGGGCGGGTATAGAGATGATCTGGCATCCGATGTTGAGCGAGGCTTCCGGCTCAGAGATGATCGATCTGCTTAACCGGACCATGGCGGGGGAGATTCCACTGGATGCGCTCTGCATCGAGGGCGCGATAAAGCGCGGACCCAAAGGCAGCGGCCGCTTTCACATGCTCTCCGGCAGTGGCCGGCCGATGATGCACTGGGTGCGTGATCTGGCTCAGGTGGCCCGTTATACGCTGGCCATTGGAACCGGTGCCTCTTTCGGCGGCATTACATCCGGCGGCGACAACCCGACCGACGCCTGCGGGCTGCAGTACTCTGAAAACCGCCGCGGCGGTCTGTTGGGCGGCAAATACCTCTCCGGTGAAGGCGTGCCGGTGATCAATGTGGCGGGATGCCCCACCCACCCAAACTGGGTACTGGATACGCTGATGCATCTGGCTGCGGGAGGTTTCAGGCGGGAGGACCTGGATGACTGGCAACGGCCGCGCAGCTACTGCGATCATCTGGTGCACCACGGTTGCCCGAGGAATGAGTTCTATGAGTACAAGGCGAGTGCGCAGCAATCGTCCCAGGGCGGATGCATGATGGAACATATGGGCTGTCTGGGTACCCAGGCTCACGCAGACTGTAACATCCGTCCCTGGAACGGCAGCGGTTCCTGCCTGAAAGGAGGCTACGCCTGCATCAACTGTACCAGGCCCGGCTTTCAGGAGCCCGGCCACCGTTTTCTGGAAACACCGAAAATAGCCGGCATACCCATCGGGCTTCCCACCGACATGCCCAAGGCCTGGTTCGTGGCGCTGGCCTCGCTTTCAAAAGCGGCCACGCCCAAGCGCTTGCGCAGCAATGCACATGCGGACCATATTGTGGTGCCGCCCAGCTGCGGCAAAAGGGATCCCGATGAGTAGGCGTATACTGGGCCCGTTCAACCGGGTCGAAGGCGATCTGGAGGTGAAGATAGAGATCCGGGACGAGCGGGTCAGTGAAGCCTGGGTAACCTCTCCCATGTACCGTGGTTTCGAACAGATTCTGCACGGCAAGGACCCACGGGATGCGCTGGTCTATACCCCCAGGGTGTGCGGCATCTGCTCGGTCTCCCAGTCGGTCGCCGCGGCAGATGCATTGAGCAGCATTGAAGGCGTCGAGCGGCCGCCGAACGGGGAGTTGGCGATCAATCTGATTCACGCCTGCGAGAATCTGGCTGACCACTTTACCCATTTCTATCTGTTTTTCATGCCCGACTTTGCGCGAGACGCTTACCGGGAAAGGAGATGGCATGCCGATGTGGCTGCACGCTTCCGGGGGATAAAGGGCAGCGCGGCCGGTCAGATCATGGGTGCACGTGCAGAGTTTATGCACATCATGGGATTGCTTGCAGGTAAGTGGCCACACTCCCTGTCGATACAACCCGGAGGCAGTTCGCGCGGAGTGGAGATTCACGAAAAAATGCGGCTGATGTCGATATTGGCAAGTTTTCGCGGATTTCTTGAGCGGCATCTGTTCGGAGACACTCTGGAGGGGATGCTGGAGATCGGGAGTGAGCAACAACTGCTGGAGTGGTGTGAAGCAGAGCCGCCGGGCCGGAGTGATTTTCGCCGCTTTCTGTATCTCTCCTCGGAGCTGAAACTACACGAACTCGGCTGTACCTGTGTCCGGCTGATGAGTTATGGTGTCTATCCCCTCAGGGGCAGAAATCTGTTCGGGCAGGGAACCTGGAAATCCGGTGCATTCACCCCTCTGCGTCCGGAAGAGATCAGCGAAGATATCAGCCACAGTTGGCTTGAGGGACAACCCAGCCCGAAGCACCCCTATCAGGGTGTCACGCTACCCGATGCCGATCCGGAGAGCGGCTACACCTGGTGCAAAGCGCCAAGATTGGCAGGTGAGGTGGTTGAGGTGGGCGCAATCGCACGCCAGATGGTGGACGGACAGCCGCTGATCCGGGATCTGGTTGGCGCCTCCGGCAGCAATGTGCGCAACCGCGTGGTTGCCAGACTTATAGAGATTCCGCGGATACTGCTGGCGATGGAGGCATGGTGCCGGGAATTGCAGCCGAAGGAGCCGTTCTGTGTGACCGCGCCGCTGCCCGATCAGGCGCAGGGCGCGGGGATGACCGAAGCCGCAAGAGGCAGTCTGGGCCACTGGGTGCGTGTGAAAAACGGCCGCATCATCAACTACCAGATAGTTGCGCCAACCACCTGGAACTTTTCACCCCGGGACCAGTGCGAAACGCCGGGACCTCTGGAGCAGGCATTGGTCGGTACACCCGCCGGAGAGTCGGAAAAAGAGCCGCTGGCGGTGCAGCACGTGGTACGCTCATTCGATCCGTGCATGGTCTGTACGGTACATTGACCGGATAAACAGCTTCGAGGCCCCGGAAGGAATCTGTCGACGGTGGAATTTCGCCAACGACCCTACATCTTCATACAGAGAAAAGAGCCCAGCTTCATATCAGCAGTGAGGATATGTTCGGTCAACCAATGCTCCAGAAACAGGATATCTTCAGCCGAGGCCGTTTTTCCCTCCTGCAACAACTTCTGCTGCAGTGCCTTGGCGCTTCCTATTAAATCCTGGTGCTCAGTTTTGTGCTCAGAAAACGCTTCATAGCCATACTTGAGCATCAACCGCTCTTCGTGTCTGAAGTGCCAGACGGTACAGCTTATCAGCTCTTCCATCACCGCTTCGATGTAATCCGGTGGGTCTCTGTCCGTTACCGAATGGCTGAGCATATTGAATAGATCCACCAGTCTGCGATGATCCTCATCTATCTCCTCAACCTGAACACTGAGCATTTTGTCCCAGACCAAATCTTTCACAAGTTCTTCTCCCGGCGAAGCTTTTGGCAAACTCCTTTAAGGGTTTGGCTTTCGCACTCCGTAAATGTAGGGTATCGCGTCCACAGAACCGGTGTGTCAGAAATACCGGTTTGCGGATTTCGGTATAGATTAGCCCTTTCGCCGGTATGAGTCAGCCACTCATTGCATTGCTGCACGTTCCAGTCCGATGCGTTCGGCGGGATATGCAGAAAACAGATTCATTCGTTTTTTTTATTTCTCCGCTGCTACTGTTTTGGGGTATCCAATTCATTGACAGCAACATTCACCGATTGCTATTAAAACAGCGCTAATCTAATTTATCCGAATGGCACTTAAACTGAATCCGGGTCCGGGTGAACGGCTTCGCCTTCAGATCGGCCGGGTGGCTCGGGGAGCGGATACTGTCCAATCATAACCAGCGGCACTTTGAGCAGGGAGGGGAAGCGTACGCGCGAAACCGCCCGACCTATCCGCCTGAGCTTGCGCAACGGCTGGCCAGACTCTGCGCAGAGCAACGCCTTGCGATAGACGTGGGTTGCGGCAGCGGTCAGCTCTCGGTGTTGCTGGCGGTTCATTTCGATCAGGTGCTTGCTACCGACATAAGTGCGGATCAGCTGGCTTATGCGCAACAGCGTTCGAATCTGATCTACCGATGTGAATCAGCTGAGTCCATGACCACCCCGGATGGCTCTGCCGACCTTATCGTCGCCGCACAGGCCGCCCATTGGTTTGATCTCCCCCGTTTTTATCAGGAGTGCCGACGGGTTGGTAAACAGGGTGCTGTCATTGCACTGGTCAGTTACGGTGTTCCATATCTGGAGGGGGTGCTGAACGCCAGGTTCCAGAAGTTTTATTGGCAGAATACGGCCGGGTTCTGGCCGCCCGGCCGGCATCAGGTGGAGACCGGTTATGCGGAGCTGCCGTTTCCGTTTGAATCTTTACCGTTTCCGGAACTTTTCATACATCGGGACTGGAACCTCGAACAACTGCTTGATTATGTAAAGACCTGGTCTGCCTTCCGCTGTGCCCTCGAGCAGGGCCGGGGCTTGATATTTGAGCGTTTTGGCGAGCAGTTGATGGGCTGTTGGGGTGAGCCCCGCAATTTGAGGCGCATCACCTGGCCTATTTCGGTAAGGCTTGGCCGGGTATAGCACAATATTTTCTGCGGTTGGCCCAGGCAGGCCTGTGCGATTTTTCCGTTGTCGAAACGACAAATGATGGTTATCGTGCAGCTATGGATATTTCGCTGTTCAAGACCTTTCTCTGTGTCGCAAGGGTGCGCCATTTCGGCAGGGCGGCGGATATTCTGTTCGTCACCCAGGCGGCGGTCAGCGCCAGAATAAAACTTCTGGAAGGTACACTGGGCGTTCAGCTGTTCAAACGCGAACGAAACAATATTCAGCTTACACCCGCGGGAGAACGCCTGCGGAAACACGCGGAAACCATTGTTTCCGGATGGGAGCGGGCGCGGCTCGAAGTAGCGCTCGAATCCGGGTTTAAGAGATCGCTTGCGGTCGGTACAACCAACGACCTCTGGGATATTTGTGTGATGAGCTGGATGGAGCGGGTCTATACGGTGCATCAGGATCTGGCACTGCGCCTTGAGGTGAACAATGCCGAAACGCTGATTGCCCGGGTGATCGACAACCTGCTGGATCTGGCGTTTGTGTTTGAGCCGCCGACCACTGCTGAATTGGTTGCCAAACCGCTGACCAAAATTCCGCTCCAGCTGGTTACCACACACGCTTCGATTACGGCTGAAGAGGCACTTCATGACAACTATCTGCTGGTCGATTGGGGCAGCAGTTTTTCAGTATCACATGCGGTTTTTGCAGGGGAGCGTTGTATGCCAAGGATGCATTGCTCCTCCGGGAGTGCAGCACTCGACCTGCTGTTGTCCAAGGGAGGCTCGTGCTACCTCGCCCGGCAGATGGTCCAGCCGCACCTGGCCTCGGGTTCGTTGCACCTGGTATCCGGAGCGCCCGTTATAGAGCGCTATGCGTATGCGGTTTTCAGAGTGGAAAATGAGAGCAATGCGCTGCTCAAAGAGGTTCTGACCAAGGTCTGAATCCACTTTTGCGCACCGGCCGGAGCACAGGGCGAACACCGATTTGGTGTTGATGTCGTACCGGTGGTTCACGGAAAAGCAACGGTATGACCACTGTTACGATAATAATTTTTTGGATCGACAATAAAAATATATTGGTTTTCTTCTTGATTGACCTGGGTTACACATTGCGGCCTTTACCAAGGGCTTATTAACTACAGGAGAAACGAGTGCCCAAATGGCTAGACTATGATTACGATGGTGATGACATCGAATCTGAATATTCAAAAAGACCCCACAATCAACGTGTAAGGAAGCAGTCCCGCATTACGGAAGAGGAGCCGCCACGCAGAAACATCCGGAAAAGACGGATCACCCATACTGCGGATTCTGAACAGAAGTGGATTTCGGCGGGACAATCCAACAACAGAAGAACTGTGCCGGCACGCTGATACGCTGTAGATAATGCCCCGTTGCAACCCAGCGGGGCGCAACATCTCAAATATCCAAATCACCTTTCTGATCTGACCCGCTTTGCCCATCGCGTTTTCTTTGTCATTTGTACCGGTGAAACAGGCCATAAAGTCCCCATATAATTCCAATATTCCGGCAACTTTACGGACTGAGGAAAGATATGAGTGACTCCCAATATATATTTGAAGCTGATGACAGCAACTTTGAATCGGTGGTGATCTCTGCATCGCAGCGACAGCCGGTTTTGGTGGATTTCTGGGCCGAGTGGTGTGCTCCCTGCAGATCATTGATGCCTTTGCTGGCAGGATTGGCAGAGGAGTACCGGGGCGAATTCATACTTGCCAAAGTCAACTCGGATGAGAATCAGGCTTTATCCGCACAGTTTGGAGTGCGCAGCCTGCCTACCGTCAAGCTATTCAAAAACGGCGTACCGGTAGACGAGTTCATGGGGGCTCTGCCGGAGAGTGCCGTGCGTGCATTTATCGAGCGCCACATAGCGCATGAATCGGACAAGCTCCATGCTGCGGCCATGCAGGCTTACCGGCAGAATGACCCGGAAACCGCGGTTGATCTGCTGGAGAAGGCTCACGCAATGGAACCGGGGAAAAGCCGGATCACCATTGATCTGGCCTCGGTTCTTGCCGGAAGCGGCGACCCGGCCCGGGCAGAAGAGATTTTGAACGAGCTCCCAGACTATGAACGCAGCAGTGGTGAAGCAGCAGGTTTGCTGGCGACCCTTGAGTTTGCCCGCGAGGCTGCTGGCCTGCCGGATCAGGCGACGCTGGAGGCAGGCGCAAAAGCCGGCGACCTTGCATCGCTCTATCAACTGGCTCTGTTGCATATTTCACAGAGTGACTTCACCGAAGCCATGGAAAAACTGCTTCTCATTATTCAAAAGGATCGCGGTTACGAAGATGAACTGGGCCGAAAAACCCTGCTGAAACTGTTTGCTGTGCTAGGCGAGGATCCGCTGGTGGAGCAATACCGCAAGAGAATGACGAGTTTGCTTTTCTGAGATAAATCAGCCGGGGTCAGCCTCCGCTGTGTCTTGCTATTGCCTGGCGCGCCTGCTCGATCAACCGGGCACCATCGTCTATGCCCCGTGCCTTTTGTTCATTCAGCCAGCGATCGGTTACGCGCTCCAGCCGTATCCGTGCTTTGTCGCGCGCCTCTCCCTGCAACAGGTGGATGCTGTTCCCTCTCATTTTTGCCGCATCGATTCCCGCATTTCCCGCGTTAAGCCAGATTTCACCCATCTCACGCGCAAACGCCGCACCCGAATTATCGTCAATCACCTGCCGCAGGTCGGCCGGAAGCGAACGATAGCGCGCCTCGTTCATCAGAAACAGAAACAGGCTGGTACCGAAAAACTCCCCTTCGCCTAACAGCGTGTGTGATTTTGAGGCCTCAATCACTCCCATGGATTGCGCCAGATTAAACGACATCAGCGCGCCGTCGAGATCTCCCCGGGCCATCGCTTTCGGCAGTTTTGGATGCCGTTTTTTCGTGGTTTCCGCGCCCAGAGCCTCGATAGTCCAGCTGCCTATTCCCTGTCCGGGCGGGCGCAGCGTCAACCCGCGAAACCCCTCCAGACTGGCAACTGGCCTGCCCGACAGATGAAACGCATGTCCCTGGTGCACGTGCACCAACAGCGGATGGAGGCCGGAAAAATCCTGTTTGAGCTCAGTTTGCATGAGCTCCATGATAGCCAGATTGGTGGCTGCCGGATCCCCTCTGTGCACCAGGGGGAGGGAGAAGAGTTCGGTACGGGGAAAACGCCCCGGTGTGTAGGCTGCGGCGGTCCAGACGATGTCCACCACCCCTTTGTGCACCTGATCCACCAGCTCGTCGGCTTTGCCACCCAGCGTCATCGCCGGATAGATCTCCACCCGGATACGGCCTTTCGAGTCAGCCTCGACTCTCTGTGCCCAGGGTTTTACCAGCGCATTATGAGGGATGGAGTCCTCGCCCAGAAAATGCTGTACCTTCAGGAGAATCTCCTCGGCATTGGCGGAACATACCATCATCGACATGAGGAGAGATATTAATCCAGCGACAATCCGCGGGGGTTGCAGAACCTTGAACATTGATTTCATTCTGGCGTTTACTCCGTTCGAAACTATCTAAATACATGATAAAGCAACAGAGGCCCGGGCGCTGCCGGCAGCTCTATTTTAACCTCTTCATCTTCCGGGCCGAATGGGATTATTATAACCTTTATAAACCCATGGCAATTGAGCTTGGGATCGGGCCGGTAATCTGCCCGTCTGAGTAAGGGTGATGGTGGCAGCAGGAAGCGCAATCCAGGCAGTTGTTCCGGTGGTCGGAGGGAAACTTCGCAAACTGCTGGGGGTGGTTTTTGCACTTTTTATCCTGCTGGCACTCAATTCACTCTACTTGGGCGCTGTTACGCTGCTGGAGGAACTGACCGGTACCAGTTATCAGGACTATTTCTATCTCCTGATGTTTCTGTTGCACCTGTTGATCGGTCTGCTTCTGATCCCATTTTTCACTGTTTTCGGTATTCTGCACCAGTCCCGGGCACGGCTCAGGCCCAACCGGTATGCAATAAGTGCAGGATTTCTGCTGTTCTTCACCGGGCTGGCGCTGCTGGTTTCAGGTGTTGTGCTCACCCGATTCGGGTTTCTGGAGATAAATGACCCCCAGATACGTGACTTCGCTTACTGGGTTCATGTCGGCACCCCCCTGCTTGCGCTCTGGCTTTTTGTCGTACACCGGATGGCGGGCAGGCCCATAAACTGGCGAATGGGTGGAAACTGGGGTATGGCAGTGGTGCTCTGCGCATTTGTATTGACACTTGTGCAGATGCGGAATCAAGAGGCTGGATCAGCCAATGGTGAGACACCCTTTTCACCGGCTCAGGTGAGACTGCTCGGCAGCACATCCCATATACCCGAAAGTCACATAATGCAGGACGAAGTCTGCGCCGAATGTCATGGTGATATCGCCCGCCAGTCGGCCATGAGCATGCATAAGTTCAGCTCGTTCAATAATCCGGCCTACCGATTCAGTGTCGAGGAGGCGAGATCGGTATTGTTTAAACGGGATAAAAAACTGGATGCCGCTAGACTCTGCGCTTCCTGCCACGACCAGGTTCCGTTGTTTTCAGGCCGATTCGATGATCCGGACTATGACCCGGACAAAGACCCGGGTGCTCAAGCCGGAATCACCTGCATCGGCTGTCACTCAATCACAGCCGTCAACAGCCCCAGAGGTAACGGTGCCTACGACTTCGAGGATCCGCCCGGCTATCCCTTCGCGTTCAGTGAGAATGGTTTTCTGCGGGCTGTAAACCGGCAGTTGATTAAAGCGAAACCGGCCTTCCACAAAACCAGCTTCCTCAAACCGGTACATAAGTCGGCGCTTTTCTGTTCGGCTTGTCATAAGGTGCATCTGCCTTACGAACTCAATCATTACAAGTGGCTGCGTGGTCAGAACCACTATGACAGCTTTCTCTTGAGCGGTGTGTCCGGCCACCGGGTGGACAGTTTCTACTACCCGGAACAGGCCACTCCCAACTGTGCCCATTGTCATATGCCATTGCAAGCCTCCAGGGATCCCGCCGCGCGGGTTGCGGATGCGAAGGGTGTTCCAAGTGTTCATGCTCATCTGTTTGCCGCGGCCAATACCGGCGTTCCACATCTCCTGAAGCACTCTTCTCAGGCCAACGAATTACGTCACAACTTTATGCAGCGTGCGGCGCGTATCGATATTTTCGGCATTCGTGAAGAGGGGGATATTGACGGGGAGCTGATTGCACCTCTCGGGCCGCAGCTGCCGTCACTGACGCCGGGAAACCGATATCTGATCGAGCTTGTCGTGCGTACTTTGGGTATTGGCCACCAGCTCACCCAGGGAACCAGTGACTCAAACGAACTCTGGCTTGAAGTCACGGTCCGGGACGGCGACCGTATCATCGGTCGCAGCGGAGCGCTGGGGAAGCAGGGAGAGGTGGATCCCTGGTCCTATTTTATCAACAGCTATCTGCTGGACAGGGAAGGCAGCCGCATCGAGCGGCGTGATGCGCAAAATATCTTTGTTGCGCTCTATGATCACCAGATACCGCCGGGTGCCGCCGCCACGGTCCATTACGCATTGCAGGTGCCAGAGAATGCAGCCGGCCCGATTTCGGTGGAAGCCAGGCTGAGGTATCGCAAATTCGACACACGTTTTGTGCGGCATGTCGTGGGCAAGGGATTTCAAACTAACGATCTACCTATTGCCACACTTGCCGCAGACAAGGTGGAGATGCCGGTTTTAGGTGGTATTGAAGCGGCTCCCGAACGCGCCAGTAAAGTCGACGTTTGGGAGCGTTGGAACGATTATGGGATTGGTCTGTTGCGTAAGGGAAAACGGCAGCTGCGCCAGGCGGAGCAGGCGTTCCGGCAGGTCGAAGCGATGCGGCCCGATCATGGGGCTGCCAATCTGGCACGGGTGCTGTACACAGAGGGGCGCCTTGATGAAGCGGCTGCTGCGCTGGAGCGCGCCGCAGATGCCGGCGCTTATCCATGGACCCTGGCGTGGTTCTCGGCTCTTGTCGAGACTGAGTTTGGTGATCTCGATGCGGCCATAAAGAATCTGGAGGCGCTGGTTGATACTCGCTTCAACGAGGCAAGGCTGCGCGGATTCGATTTTTCCAAAGATTACAATCTTCTTGTACGGTTGGGCCGGACGCTGTTTGAGCGGGCACGTCAGGCGCGGGGAGAGTCCCATGCTTCCGACAGGAAAAGCTTTCTGCAGCGTTCCCGGAAGTGGCTGGAGAAAGCGCTGGAGATCGATCCGGAAAATGCGGCTGCACATCACAACCTTGCGCTGGTTTTCAGCGAACTTGATGAGCCTCGGGCTCGAGACAGGCATCGAGCGCTGCACGAAAAATATCGGCCCGACGACCTGGCAGTGGAGCGGGCGGTCAGTGCTCACAGGCGCCAAAATGCAGCTGCGAATCATGCTGCCGAGGAGACTGCACTGTATGATCTTCAGCGTCGCGACGCTTATGATCTGAATCAGGCCATAGGAAAAAGGTTGTGAAAAGCAAGCGTCTGTTGACCGGTGGGGAGAGGAAGATCCGCAATGCCCTGATAGGATCTGCACTCACGTTTGTCGTCGTCGCGCTGATCGTCTGGAGCGGCGCCCTATGGTACCGGTCGTCCAAAAATCAGATTCAACCAATTCATGAGGCGGAAGTCCGTGCGCCGGTGGCAGAGCGTGCGGATAGGGAAGATCCCAAGGTGGTAATTCCGTTCAGAGACATCACCCACGAGGCCGGTATCGGTTTTGTTCACGTCAACGGGGCATACGGAGAACGTCTGATGCCCGAAACCATCGGCAGCGGCGTTGCGTTTCTCGACTATGATGGAGACGGAGACCAGGATCTGTTTTTTGTCAATTTCAATTACTGGCCCGGCCACGAGGGGCGTGAGCGTCCGCGTCACGCACTTTATGCCAACGATGGATCGGGTCATTTCCGGGATGTAACAGTTCAGTCCGGAATGGATTTCAGTGACTACGGCATGGGTGTTGCCGTTGGCGACTATGATGGAGACGGACGTCAGGATCTCTATCTTACCAGCCTGGGCAGAAACCGGCTTCTGCATAACGAAGGCGGACGTTTCCGGGAGACCACGGATCACGCCGGAGTTGCGGGCGGAGATAATGAGTGGAGCACCAGTGCAGCGTTCCTGGATTATGACCGGGACGGCGACCTGGATCTGTTTGTTGCCAATTATGTGAAGTGGTCGCGCAAGGACGATCTGGAGATTGACTTCAGACTGACCGGCTTGGGCAGGGCTTACGGGGCGCCCAATCACTTTATCGGCACGCACAACCGACTTTACCGAAACGAGGGAGACGGGCGTTTTACCGATGTGTCGCGCATTGCGGGGATTCAGGTGATCGACGAGGCCAACGAAAAACCGGTGGGTAAAGGATTGGGAGTCTCTCCGGTGGACTATGACCGGGACGGCTGGGTCGATTTGATCGTTGCCAACGATACCGTGCGTAATTTTCTCTACCATAACCGGGGGGATGGCAGTTTCGAGGAGATCGGCACCCTGGAGGGAATAGCTTATGACCGTGACGGCAAGGCGACCGGGGCGATGGGTATAGATAGCGCCTACTTCCGAAACAGTTCTGATCTGGGCATAGGAATAGGAAACTTTGCAAATGAGATGACCTCGCTTTTCGTTACCGCAGAGGGGCGCCCACCATTTGCGGATGAGTCCGCGCTGGTTGGTCTGGGTCCTGATACCCGGTTGGCACTGACCTTCGGGCTTCTCTTCTTCGATGCAGATCTGGACGGGCGTCTGGATCTGCTTCAGGTTAACGGCCATCTTGAACATGAGATCAACAAGGTCCAACCCAGTCAGCACTACGCTCAGCCGGCGCAGCTTTTCTGGAATTGTGGAGAGGAGTGCAGCAATCTGTTTCATTTGGTCGAAGCGTCAGGCGACCTTTCAAAACCGATGGTGGCGCGCGGTGCCGCCTATGCTGATATCGATGCCGATGGGGATCTGGATCTGGTGGTCACCCAGAATGGCAGCGAAGCCCGGCTGTTTCGCAACGACCAGCAGAGCGGCAACCATTGGTTGCGACTGAAGTTGATCAGCAACACGGACCAGAATCTGGATGCGATCGGTGCGCGTATAGAACTTACTGCCGCAGGAGTAACACAGCACAGGGTTGTTATGCCCACGCGCAGTTTCATGTCCCAGGTGGAGATGGTGGTGACTTTCGGACTGGGGCGCGTGGATTCCGTGGACAGGTTAACAATCATCTGGCCGGACTCCACTCGCCAGGAGGTGTTGTTTCCGCGGATAGATCAACTGCTTGAAATCAGAAGAAGCTCATGAGAGACGAGCGATGAGGCTGAATTCACATTGCCATGGCGTACGTCGGGCGACATACGGGTTATTGATAGCTCTGTTTGCCGGGTTTATCGCTGCGAGTGCCCGCGGGGATGCGCTTTCACAACTGCCGGAGCTTTGGAAAAATCGTCTGCAGCAACTGCCCGAGGTGGATATGACCGGTGCAGAGTCCTACGCCCGTGAGTCCATCCGGGAGTCCCGGGCCGAACTCGACCACCTCTTGTCAGATGATCAGACAGGCACCAGGGAGCTTGCAGGGGGTTATGGCCGTCTGGGCGCCCTTTATCAGGTTTATGATCTCGCATCTTCGGCGGAGACCGCTTTTCGCAATGCAATGGAGTTGGATCCCGAGAATTTTCGCTGGGTATACTACGCGGGTTACCATGCCGGTAAGTCAGGCCAGCATGAGGAGGCGATCAGGCTCTTCCGGAAAGCAGCGCTTCTGAATCCTGATTATCCAGCCGTTGGATTGCGGCTGGGTGAAAGCCTGCTTGAGCTTAGCCTGCTAGGCGAAGCGGCAGATGTATTGCTGGCTGCCGCAAAGGAATCCGGCCTGCGCGCGAGGGCGCTCTACCATCTGGCGCAGATCGACCTTCTTCAGCACCATTACGATCAGGCAATAGAAAAACTCGAGGAACTGCTCCGGCTGGATCCGGAAGCGGATCAGGCCCACTATCCGCTGGCACGGGCGTGGAGGGCGAAAAATGATATCGAGCAGTCCGTGAAACACATGGCAGCGAGGGGCAACAGGCTGCCAGTAGTGAATGATCCGATGATAGAGGAGCTGCAGAGTCTGAATCAGGGCGCACGGCGCTTTTTCTCTCAGGGATTGAGGGCGAGCCACACGCAGGATTTTACCGCCGCCGCAGCTGATTTCGAGCGCGGTCTGGAGATTGAACCGGAAAATAACGATGCACGAGTGAGTCTGGCGCGAGCGCTTTATCTCTCCGGTAAGCCGGATCTGGCGGCGCGGCAGTTGGATAAGGTGATTTCAGAGGATTCCGGACACACTCTTGCCCGCTTTCTATCAGGTGTTCTGTCGGCGGACGCGAATAATCCGGAAATGGCTGCAACGCAATTCGAGGCGGTGCTCAAACAGGAGCCAAACCATTACGGCGCCCATTTTTGTCTCGCCACATTACTTTTCAATGCGGCGGATTTTGCGAAAGCGGCGGTGCACTATCGCCTGGCTTTACTGGCAAACCCGGATATCCCGCCAGCCCGCCTTTATCTGCTGCTCGCCTTAAAGCTGTCGGGAGCCCCCGATTCCCAGATAAGCAGGCAGTTGCAGGAGTTATCGGCAGCGCATCCTGAACAGCAGATTTTGCGCTATGTTTTGATTCGTCTGCTCGCTTTGAGCGATACCCCAGGTGAACGCGATTTGGAACGCGCCCGCCTGCTGATAAACGAGTTGGTGCAGGAGGCGTTTATTCCGCCTCACGTGGAACTGCAGGCTCTGGTCGCTGCCGCCATCGGCAATTTCGAGCAAGCAGCCGAGTTGCAGAACCAGGTACTGCAAGCGATGATTTGGGCTGGAGACGGGATCTATCAGCGGGCTCAAACGGCGCTTACTGCGTACCAACGGCAAGAGATGCCCGCCGCCGTCTGGTACCGGGAGGAGATCATGCTGCGGCCGCCTGGGATCAATACATCTTTACTGTTCAGGGAGTATCCGACGCCGGTGCCCTACTAGCCCGCATCCGTCACCAGGATCCGGAATTTTGGGGCGATTTGGCAAAGCAGGTTGAGCGATCGTCCGCCAAACCATAGCCGTAGCTATGGTTTAAGGAAGATCGCTCAAGATGCGCAGCCAAATCGTTCCAAAAACCGGATAGAACAGTGTGTAAATTCACCAGCACGAGTAAAATGAACGTAATTTGCTGTTTTATATATATTATTTGACATATCTTCGGTTCGCCTGGTGATGGATGCGGGCTAGCCCGCATCCATCATCGGTCTGACCCTGAATGCATGAATAGTAATTTTTGATTAACGACTTATCATTAAAATGCTTGTACAGTCCACATTACACTCTGTCTTATCCGGTTTTTGGACCAATCTGGCTTTGCATCTTGACCGATCCTCCTTACACCATAGCTACTGCTATGCTTTTGCGGATGATCGATCAACCTGCTTCGCCAGCTTGTCCCAAAATTCCGCATCCCGGTGATAGATGCGGGCTCGTACTCCTTCAAGGTGATAAGTACGGGTTCCACATCCCCGATAATCGGGGGTCAGAGTAAAATTAAATTGGCATTGTAACTATTCAGCTTGATGGCCAAACAACCTTTGGTGCCGTTGAGAACCGTTGTTTTTGGAGGAAACGTCGACGGCAAGGATGCCGTCGTCGAGCCTACAAGGATGTATTCACGGCGTTCTCCGGAAGAAATATCGGTTCTCAATGGCATTTGGCGCCGAGCTGAATAGTTACTTGGCATTTAATTTTACTCTGACCCCCGTTTATCCACTATTTAGCCAATGCTATTTCTCTTTGCTGGATGGTGCCTGGGGCTGCACTACCGCGGGAACTCCCCAACCGGGATATCCCCAGCCGCCGTACGGATAGCCCCCCCAGCCGCCGCCGTACGGATAGCCCCAACCACCACCATAGGGGTAGCCATAGCCATAGCCGTAACCACCATAGTACGGATAGCCATACCCACCCCAATAGGGGTAGCCGCCGCCGTACCAGGGACCACCGCCCCAGGGGCCCCACCCACTACCCCACCAGGCGTTGGCCGGAGTTGAAAGAAGTGCAAAAGAGCCGAGCATGAAAGCGCCGGCGATTGTCGCAAGTTTTTTCATTTAATACCTCCCTCGTCAATATTCCCTCTTATCGAGTTTTGTATTACCCAGCTATTAACCGGGTAAGTTCAATTATATTCAGTATTTGATTCTTTTCTACTGTATTGTCTGAAAAAGAGGTCCGGGATCAAAACAGACGCCGATCTGACGCTTCTCCGGGGGTATGCTTAAATGAAAACCTTTGTGTTTTTAATATTCGATTTTCAGCTGTGGGAAGGAGAGAGGATCTCGTGAAGCAGTGTAAGCAGTTTTTCTGAATCTATGGGTTTGCTGAGATAGTGGATGCTTTGCTTTTCCGCGCTTTCGCTGTCGATCTTTTCACTGTATCCAGTACAGAGAATGACCGGCAGCCCGGGCTCTTTTTCACGTACCAGACCGATAAGGTCCATTCCGGAGAGCCCTGGCATGGTCTGGTCGGTCAACAGCAGCGAGAAACTCCCACTGTTCTCCTGGAACTCATTCAGCGCTTTCAGGCTGTCGGAGAAAATCTTTGACCGGTAATTGTAGAGTTCCAGCAACTCGCCCAGATAGAGGCCCAGTTTAGGTTCGTCGTCCACCACCAAAAGTTGTTCACCATGACCCTGGCGCAGCGCTTTGCGCATGGTTTCGGGAGCCGGTGTCAGTTGCTGCGGCATTTGCAATGGAGGAAATAACAGCTGAAATTTGGAGCCAATGCCTTCTTGGGTATCAACCAAAATGTGCCCTCCATGATTCTGGATGATACTGCTTATCACAGCGAGACCCATGCCGGTTCCCTTGCCTTGGCCTTTGGTGGTAAAAAAGGGCTCGAATATTCGCGGGAGCAGCGCTTTGTCAATGCCTTCGCCGTTATCCGATACCGAAAGCTCAATCCACTCCCCCTCCACCCGCCTGAAACAGGCGGCGCACTCACTACCCGGGATTACCGTTTTTTTCAACTTGACCCGGAGTTCACCGAAACCATCCATCGCGTCGCGTGCGTTGATGCTCAGGTTCATCAGAAGTTGATGAAACTGAATTGGGTCCATCATCACTTCGGGTAGACTCTCTTCCAGTTCAACCTTGAGCTCAATGGTCGATGGAAGGGTTGAGCGCAGCATTTTCAGGTCTTCCTTGACCAGCGGGTAGAGTTGCAGTGGTTTGGACTCAATCCTGTCGGCACGGCTGAAAGTGAGCAGCTGAGAAACCAGTTTTTTCGCTCTCTCCCCCGCCTTTTTGGCCTGATCCAGATATTGGTTGCTTTTGTCCGCATCTATGCCGGTAAACCCGGCCAGATCGAGAAAGCCCAGAATAATACCCAGCTGATTGTTGAAGTCGTGGGCTATACCGCCCGTGAGTTGTCCAATCGCATCCATTTTATGCGCCTGTTGGAGTTCGCGGTTGAGGCGGTCGCGTTCAGACTCAGATTTTTTTCTTTCGGTTACATCCAGTACCGTGCCTACGAATTTGAACGGGCGGCCATCCGGGCCGAAGTCAGCGGCGCTGTCCACCTGTATCCAGCGCTGCTCTCCACCTGGTTTGAGCAAGCGATACTCCACGGGTGAGATATTCCAGCCCGGTTTCAGCGCAAGCAGTTGCTCCTGATACCTGTCATGTGCTTTTTGGTCATCTGGATGCACCCAGGAACGCAGCAGCTCCGGGGTTATCTGCATGGCCTGGGGTTCGCGTCCAAAAATCCGGTATAGCTCATCTGACCATTCGATGTGTCTGTCAACAACGTGGTATGACCAGTTTCCGAGATGGGCGATCTGCTGGGCACGAGCCAACACGCTACGGCTCTCCCGCAATGCATTTTCGGTCCGTTTGATGCAGCTGAAATCGGAGAAAACGCCTACATAATGGGTGACAGTTCCGCTGCTGTCGAAGATTGGGTTGATGGATAGCCTTTCAGGGTAGATTTCCCCGTTTTTTCGCCGGTTCCAGATCTCACCCTGCCAGTATCCGGTGTGTTGAATGTCTTTCCATAATTTTTTGTAGAACTCTTTTCCGTGCCGGCCGGAGCTCAGGATCGACGCCTTACTTCCTATGGCTTCCTGCTCGGAATAGCCGGTGATGCTGGTAAAGGCAGGATTGATTGAAACTATGACCGATTTGGTATCCGTCAACATGATACCTTCGTTGGTGTGCTCAATGATCGCCTGAGCCTGGCGCAGCCCCACTTCCGCAAGCTGCTTTTTCCGCGTCAGCTCTTGCTCTACCCGGGCCCGGGCCAGTGCCATCCTGATCATGAACTCCAATTCGGTCTGACGGTATGGTTTCTGCAAGTAACCGAAAGGGCGTACCTGCTCGGCGCGCAGCAGCAGATTGTCACTCATATGGGAGGTGATAAAGATCGTGGGGATATTCTTGCTGTTTTGGATACGCCGTACTGCTTCGATGCCGTCTATCTCTCCAGGCAATACAATATCTGCCAGTACCAGGTCGATCTGTTCGTTTCCGGCTTTCTCGATCGCCGCGTTACCGGAAGTGACTATGTCGGCGATCCGGTATCCCGCTTTTCGAAGATGCAGTTTCAGGTATTCCGCTTCAAGCGGTTCATCTTCAATAATGAGGATGTGAGCATTGGACACTATAACCACCTTCCCCTGGCGGGACGTTCACCCGGCTTCCTCCTGAGCTTAGAGTATAGTGCTATTTAGATCTTTGCCAACAAAGGGTTAGAGGTACAGGTATGAGGTATAATTCCAGCTGCTGTTCGGGAGGCCGCTGAGTGTCTGAAGAAGAGAATTTCAAGCAGCAACTGGCCAAGCTCCGCGAGGAGTTCAGAGCCAGTCTCACTTCGCGCATCGATCAGATCGTTGCCGCCGTCGACCATTTGGCCGGTGCTGCCGATACAGGAATTGAATTCGAACCGGTATTCCGGGAAATACACACGCTGGCAGGTTCCGCGGGCACATTTGGTTTTCATCGTCTCAGCGATCAGGCCAGGCAGCTGGAGTTGATACTTAAGCCGATGCTGAATACCGGTGAATTGCCGGACGTGAAGTTCATCGACCACCTTCGGTCGGAACTGCAGAAATTGGCCGGGCTATCACAGGAGAAGTCGGAACCGCGCGAACGCCCTTCAATACCGTTGGTTTCTGCCCAGAGCAAAGAGCGCCTACTTTATCTGGTGGCGGGTGGTGGGTGGCAGCAGGGAGTGAGTCTGCAATTGAAGCACAACGGATTCCGGGTGGTTTCGTTTGCAGATATGGACTCAGTCAGAACGGGAATATTACGGCGCACGCCCAGGGCCGTGATCATTGATCTGGAACTGCCGGAGGAGGTTGACGCGGCCGTAGAGCTGATCACATCCATCGGCCGGCAGCTGGATACTATTGCGCCGCTTGTCTTCCTGGCCAATCTGGGAGTCTGGGAGTGCCGGCTTGCGGCTGTTCGGGCAGGCGCTGTGGGATTTCTGGTAAAGCCCCTGGATATGCAGGAGCTGGTCGACATGCTGGACCGCATTATTCCGCGCGAACAGTATGAACCGAATCGGGTTCTGGTTGTGGATGATGCCGTAGACCTCGCCCAATACTACGCGCTTGTGCTGCGTCAGGCTGGTATGCAGTGCGAGACACTGTCAGATCCATCGGAAATTCTTGAAAAAATGGAGAGTTTCAAACCCGAACTGGTGCTTATGGATCTCTATTTACCCGGGTTGAGTGGTATGGAGGCAGCTCAGGTGATTCGGCAGCATCAGGCCTATTTCGGTACACCGATCGTCTTTCTTTCCATTGAATGGGATCAGGACGTTCAGATCAGGACCCTGCAACAAGGTGACGACTTCCTTAAGAAACCGGTACTCGAGGAGTATCTGGTGAGCGCGGTTGACTCGCGTATCAAGCGCGCCCGGGCACTCTGGCGTTTGATGTATCACGACAGTCTCACCGGCCTGCTCAACCAGATTACGCTGAAACTTCGGTTGGAGGCGGAGCTGGCCCGCAGTCGCCGGCAGGGAGAACCCCTCAGCTTTGTCATGCTCGATATCGACCGTTTCAAGCTGGTGAACGGCAGTTTCGGGCACAGTGCCGGAGACCGGGTGCTCAAATCACTGGCACGGTTGCTGCAGGAGCGATTGCGCCTGACAGATCTGATCGGCCGCTACAGCGGCGAGGAGTTCGGTGTCATTCTGCCGGAAACGGACAGTGCCGCTGCGCTCCGAATCATCCAGGGTATTGCTTCACGTTTTGCCGCGATCAGGTATCAGCACGATGGCCGGAATTTCACCTGCAGCTTCAGCGCGGGTATTGCCTGTTCGCAGTTTTTTCCCCAGGAGGGGCAGTTGATCAATGCCGCGGAAAAAGCACTTTACCAGGCGAAGGTAAGAGGCCGCGATCGTGTTCTGATTGCGCAGGATGGCGCGATCGTGGAATGAATGGCATTGAGCATGCCGGTGCGCTGATATTCATCTGCTGTGAAGTGCTGTAGGCAGGGAGTCTCAGGAATATCCGGAGGGGCGGGATGATTCGCATACTACTGGTGGAAGATGATGAGTTCATGCAACGCATGATCAGTCTGCGCCTGCGGCGTCTGGGGCACGAGGTCGATTCCGCAGTCAATGGCAAGGAGGCGCTGGATATGGCGATGATGGGCAGTTACGACCTGATTCTGATGGATATGCAGATGCCGGTCATGGATGGGTACCAGGCATCAAAGTCGCTGCGGGAGAGAGGTTATAAAGGCCAGATTGTGGCAGTGACCGCATCGGCCATGCGTGAGGATAGCGAGAAGGCCATACGCTCAGGCTGCGACAGCGTTATTACCAAGCCGGTTGGGGTTGATTTTGAGGATCAGGTCAAAGCCCTGATGCCTTAATGAATCTCAGATCAATTCGTGATCGGTCTCCGCGAGGCCAAAATCACCAACCGCCGTGTTGCAAGTTTTGGTAACAATCCTTCCATCTCGCGCAATTTGCGGCTTGCATTTGGCGTTTTTGAATCACATATCCGCTCAGCCAGAATGAACCAGAAGTCCCTTGACACTTTATGGCGCCAGCCGCTCTATGAGCCATGATTCGTCCGCTTGCCGAAAGTACATAAAACGGTCGTGCAGCCGGTTGACGCGTCCCTGCCAGAATTCGATGGTGGCCGGCGTGACACGGTATCCGCCCCAGAAAGAGGGCAGCGGGATCTCCCCGTCGGAAAATTTCCGCTTCATCTCTTCGAATTTCTGCTCCAGCACCGAGCGTGAAGAGATAACGCTGCTCTGTGCGGAAACCCAGGCGCCAACGCGGCTGTCTCTTGGCCGGGTAAGAAAGTACTTCAGTGAGTCGCTGGCCGGAACTTTCACTGCGCTTCCGGTGATAATCACCTGTCGATCGAACTCGCGCCAGTGAAACAGCAGTGCCACTTTCGGGTTTTGGGCCATCTCTTTCGCTTTCCTGCTCTCCAGATTGGTGTAGAACACAAAGCCTCCGGCGTCATAATACTTGAGCAGTACCGTGCGCAGGCTGGGCTGCCCGTCGACGGAGACAGTGGCCAGGCTCATGGCCGTTGCATCACGCAGATCCGCAGACATTGCCGCCTGCAGCCAGTTATCGAACTGTACGATCGGGTCTATGTCGAGGTCGCGTCGGCATAGGCCGCCATGAGTATACTCACGCCGGTCGTTTTCTATTTTCGGATTCACTTGCGCTCGCTCTGATTGCTTCTTCCTGGTGCGGATTGGGGTGGAATTCTAATGTGACAGCACATTTCAGACCAGTCCGCCCGGAAGGCATAATCTTCGGGCGCCCCTGCAGCGATGCCGTCCGGTCCGGTTAACACTTGCGTGGTTCACTCCACTCTGCACGCCGCACCTCCATCGCGGGCATCATATACAGACATCACCGCCTTCAATTCAAGCAGCACCTCCTGGCGCGTCGCATCGTCAACAGCGGCAACTTCGGCGACCTCCTCGCCGGCTTCCATCCTCTCGATCGTCCGGTATACCATTGCGCAACCCAGATCACAGATACGCGCCACGCAGGCGTCGACCTGATTCATAAGGTCATGGTCGCTGTTCATACATCCTCCGATATCCGCTGCAGGTTGTAAAAATATCATAATTTGGCATCCACTTCGGACGGTTACCGGTAAACTTGTCTCGCTATATGGGTTCGGCATTGCGGGAGAGAGGATATGCTTCAAGTTTTTGTCTATTCAGATTCGCTGACCTGGGGAATTATTCCCGGTACACGTCAGCGTCTCAGTTTCGATGCACGATGGCCGGGAGTGATGGAGAACAGGCTGAATCAGCAGAGGCCTGTCGTCCGGGTGATAGAAAATTGTCTCAACGGTAGGCGTACCGTGTGGGAAGACCCCTTCAAACCGGGTAGAAACGGGTTGACAGGACTGGCCCAGTGCATCGAGATCCACTCACCGCTGTCACTGGCTATACTGATGCTGGGTACTAATGATTTTCAATCGATGCACACGCATAACGCCTGGCATTCAAGCCAGGGAATGACTGCACTTGTCTCAGCAGTACGTCAGGCGCCGGTCGAGCCGGGAATGCCGGTGCCCCCGGTTCTGGTAGTCGCTCCACCACCCATAGATTCGCCCAAAGGACCCATTGCCCCCAAGTTCGCGGGAGCTGAAAAGAGATGTCTGGGGCTTGCAGAGGCCTATCATGCTCTGGCTGAAGAACTCGGATGCCACTTCCTGAACGCCGGATCGATCACGGCGGCAAGCCGGGTGGACGGCATTCATCTCGATGCAGATCAGCATCTGCTGCTGGGTGAGGCAATGGCGGCCAAGGTTGCCTCCATTCTGGTACTGCCCGCCGCCTGATGTTTTCCGTGTAAAGCAAGCGCTCTCAGAGCCCGGAAGGATTATTTTGATCCGAAATCCGATAGTGTTAGCATTCGGTTTTAGTGTCAGGCTGTCTATTGCAATGAGTGGGAAGTGACAATAACCGAAGATCCCCTGTTGGCGCTGATCGTCCGGTTCGTGGTGAGCGAGGATCGTAAAGAGCACACGACGGATGAGGAGTTCGTTCAGCGTCAACTGGCCACGCTGCAAGCCTATGTCGACAGGTATCCTGCTGAGGAGAAGCAGCCGCGGGCGATGCAGTGGATAGAGCAGCACGCGGAAAGCTACCGGCGTGAGTGGCAAAAAAAAGTGTTGCCCCACCAGGCTGCGGAGAGGCGCTGTAACGACTGCCCGCTGGGCTCCGGTGACTCTGTACACCACTGCGCGATTCACATGAAGTGGTTAAAATTGTTGCAGACCTATTTAAAAGATGAGATCGATTCCGTCGAGTATGTACAAAATGCGCTTGATATGCTCCGGGAGCACAAAGATGAGTTACGCATTCAGGGGTGTGGACTGAAAACTCCTCTGGCACCTGCTCTGTAACCCTTTGCGGACGAAGGAGATCAGGGGGCAGCTTTCAGATTTCTCAGGTGTCGCGCATCTCCCGAAGGCGCCGGTTGTAGGTCTCTTCATCAATTTCCCCCGCCGCAAACCTGCGTTCCAGCTCATTGATCTGCGCTTCCAGCCACTCCTCGGGTGATCCGGTTTTTTTTGTCAGGAACCAACGCAGCAGCAGAATGGCCGGGATGATTATGGCCAGCCCGGTTGTGGCTTTATCGATTGGGTCTTCCAGCATGGTGGAATGCAATTAATTCATTCGGTTACTTGGTAGGGCAGATTGTATGCTTTTGGTGCATCCCGCCTCAACCCTATTGCCCCTGGACGAGGGGCGGGTATCCGTAAATCCAAACCCGGGGAGAGTGAATTGCGACGCTCCATGATCAGGGTTAAACTGCACCGGGTTTCAGAGGTCCGTGAAAAAAGGAGCGGAGATTATGCGCCGAGTGGTGTTCAATCAGAAAGGGGGCGTGGGCAAATCCACGATTACCTGTAATCTTGCCGCGATCAGTGCCGCCATGGGGAAAAGAACACTGGTTATAGATCTGGATCCACAGGGAAATTCCACTCGCTATCTTTTAGGGGATAATCCCGTCGATCCGAAAGAGACGCTGGTGGGTTTCTTCAAAGAGATCCTGACTTACAGTTTCCATAGTAAGGGGGCTTCAGGCTATATCCATCAGACGCCGTTCGAGAACCTGTCATTGATGCCGGCCCACCGTGAGTTGGACGAACAGCAGAGTAAATTGGAATCACGCTACAAGATGTTCAAGTTACGCGATGCACTGCTGGAACTGGAGGGGTATGACGAGATCTATATTGACACCCCGCCAGCTCTCAACTTTTTTACCCGCTCCGCATTAATCGCGGCGAATGCCTGCCTGATCCCGTTTGATTGTGACGATTTTTCACGTCAGGCGCTCTATGCCCTGTTGGATAATGTCCGCGAGATCCAGCAGGACCACAATGCCCAGCTTATTGTCGAAGGGATCGTGGTCAACCAGTTTCAGTCCCGCGCACGCCTGCCCAGGGAGCTGGTTGACGATCTTATTGGCGAGGGACTGCCGATTCTCAATGCATTTCTCTCACCGTCCATTCGCATACGGGAGTCCCATCAGAATGCACAGCCGATGGTGCATTTCGATCCCCGGCATAAACTGACAGGGGAGTTTCAGGCTCTCTATCACGCGATAGACGAAAGGGCGGGGTCCCAACCTGCCTGAGTCCTGCATCCTTACTTCTGAATTTTATCTGATGGATCAGGTAATTATTTGAAAACTATCGTTTTATTACCGTGCACCATCACTCGATCCTCGACATGATCGCGCAGCCCTCTTGCCAGCACCACTTTTTCAACATCCTTGCCCAGGCGAACCAGGTCCTGAACGTTGTCACTGTGACTGACGCGCACAACATCCTGGTCGATAATCGGTCCCTCGTCCAGGTTGGCTGTTACGTAATGACAGGTCGCACCGATCAGTTTCACACCCCTTGCTGAAGCCTGGTGGTAGGGGCGGGCACCGATAAACGACGGCAGAAAACTGTGGTGGATATTGAGAATACGGTTGGGATAGCGATCGCAGACGGATTTGGGCAGAATCTGCATATAGCGAGCCAGCACTATGGTGTCGCCATTGTTCTGCTCAATCAATTCAACCACCTGCTCGAATGCCTCTGTTTTATTCTCCCTGGTTACAGGCACATGGTGAAAGGGTATACCGTACCACTCCACCAGCCCGCGCAGCTCTTCATGGTTGGAGATGACGCAAGGTATTTCACAATCTATGTCCTTGCTGCGCCAGCGATCGAGCAGATCCGACAGACAATGGGACTCTTTGCTGACCAGCAGAATGACCCGTTTCGGGACGTTTTTATCGACAATGCGCCAGTTCATTTTAAACTCCCTGGCAATGGTGGCGAATTCCCGGCGAAACCCGTCGAGACCGAATGGCAATGTATTTGCATCAACCACGATTCTTGAGAAGAACCAGTTGGTCTCCTCCTCGGAATGATGGGATGCCTCAAGGATCCAGCCATTGTGGCGGGTGATAAATTCCGCGGCGCAGGTGACTATACCCACCCTGTCAGGACAATCGAGGATGAGGCGATAAGTCGGTTTCATTCTACTTGCTTTGCTCGGAATAGAGATCGGCCAGCGCCTGAAAGGCACGGTCCGCATTATTGGCTGCCTTGTTTATCGCGCGACCTATCTTGTTGGCATCGCTGCGTGTGATGTCCATGGTTTTTTCGGAAAGAAGTTCGCCCATGCCGCTGATGACCGCTAACGCTGCGCGAAAATCTTCAACAGGATTGACGCAGTGTACGGGTGTAATCAGTGTATCGTTGGCCCTTCTGCCGTGCTGCAACCAGTTATTGTCCACGCGTAGAATGGCGAGCAAATTGGTCAGGTTTTTTCCGTTTGGCCTGGAGTTACCGCTGTACCATTGCTTGACGGTCTGCTCCTGAACGTCCAGCAGCCTGGCCAATTCCCTGGCGGAGTAGATTCCCGCTTCACCCGCCGCCTCTTTCAGGCGCAGAGCGTACTCTTTCGGATCTATCGTTACCGTTGCCATTCATGTTTCTCTCAACTGTTGGTCAAAGGCTTTAAATAGAGAATTATACAACCATGTCAAGCCCAATACCCCAATGGTTTCCAAAAAACTACAATGGTTAACACAGACTATGTATAGCCAGCCACCAATATCGGTAGATCCGGCGAGCCTGGATGTTCCCATGACTTTCTGTAAAACATGAAAAGCTATTTTCTTCCGCTGGGTCTTACGCTGGCGTTTATTGTCGCCTGGCTGGTGCCGTGGCCGGGCCGGGTACTTGGAGAGTTGGGACTGATTCCGTGGATGGTTGTGATCATATTTCTTGTCAATGGATACCAGACAAGAGTGCATCGGATCCCCAAGGAGAAGAGCCTGATCGTAACGGCATTGTTGGCTGTAGCGATCAATCTCCTGTTGAGCCCGTTTGTCGGTCTCCATCTGGTCACCCAATTCGAATTGCCCGATGGTGCGGCACTTGGACTGGTGGTTATGTCCTCTGTACCCGCCACACTCTCTTCCGGTATTGTCATGACCCAGCTCGCGGGTGGCGATGGTGTCAAGGCACTGGCATTGACAATAATGCTGAACCTGATCGGTGTTTTTATTCTGCCATTGACGATGCAGGCAACGCTGGGCAGCGCAGGGATTGTGGAACTTTCACCCTTGGACATGTTGTTGCAATTGATTCAGATTGTCCTGATGCCTTTTGTGCTTGGTATGCTATTGCGACGATCTGAAAAGCTGCAGGCCAATCCGCAGGTGGTCAAATATTTACCATCTCTGTGTGTGGTTGCAACCGTCTGGATGTCGATCTCCTCATCCACAGATACCTTGAGAGAGATCAGCGTGGGCCTGCTGTCTCTTATCCTGCTTTGTGCCGGAGCTGTTCATGGCCTCCTGCAATTACTTTGCTGGGGATCCAGGCGGTTGTACAAGGTCGATCGGGCTGAGTCGATTGCGCTGCTTTTTACCGCTTCCCAAAAGACCCTGCCGGTGGCCATCGGTGTTCTTACGGCCATGGATCACCCTGCCGGATTAGCTATTGTGGCTTGTATACTTTTTCATTTTCTGCAGTTGTTTTGGGATGCCATTCTTGCCTCTCGTATGGCGCAAGGCAGAATTGCCGGGGCAGGCCGGCAGTGAGGTGGAGAGTGAGCGCGTTATTGGGTGGGCCGATTATTCAGTGTGAGTTTGGGGTAACCATTAATACTGAGCCAGAAGCCCGAATAGAGAGAGTCAATTGCCTGGTGATAAGCGTGCTCCATCTCACGCAGAGCCAGCCGTTTCTTCTGATAAGCGTCCCGTCCGGAGGTGATCAGCTGCCGGATCTTTTCATCACGCAGATCGGACATGGCGATATCATGCTCCTTCATCCACTGAAAGAGATCCTGGTCGCTTTCCATCTCAGGCGGTGCAACGAAATTGTTGCGTATCATATCAACCAGCGAATCCGGCCTTGGTTCGCTGCCAAGCACAATATTTGAAACCTGACTGCTGTATTGATCCAGGATAGCTTCGAGCTCGAGCTGGCCGGTCTTGATAAGGTTCTCGGTGCGTTCACCAATTGAGGTGGCTGTAACCTGTGAAATGATCAGGATGAGCACTACTACAAAGGTTCCACCGACTGATAGTACCAATTTGAAATTGGGCTGGTTCGACTCCTTTTGCTCCTCCACTGCCGCTGCTCCTGAGGAATGTCGGTTGTGTGATTATCCTGCCTTTACTCTTTTAACCTGAGCTTCAAGCTGCCTTCCTCCACCTTTACCGCAGCCACCCCGTCCGAAAACGTTTTCCAAAAGCCCTCATCATTGCCAAACTCCCCAACCAGATCGATATTTTTAAGACCTCCCAGCCAGGCATTGGGGATGGGCACTCCCATGAGTGTGACACCCCTGAGCTTTACCACCGGCCGCCCGCCTTCGTAGGAAAACTCGACGCCGGTACGGGCGCGCAGCGTCTTGCCGCCAAAGATTGGAAAGTCCTCATCCATCGGTATTAATATCCTGGCGCTGATCAGGTTATCCGAAAGGTCGATTGCCACACGCTTCGCCAGATCGGTATTTTTAGCCAACAGTGAGTTTAATTCACGTTCGCTGAAGTGGATGTCCCTGGATGCCCCGGCCTCGCTGTAGGCTTCCGGTTTAAGCGCGTCGCCGGTACCGGGTCCGCCTCTGTTGGCTGTGGTGTGCGGGGAGTCCAGACTCTCCAGTTTGGCGGACAGTACCGACATCTCCCGTTCATTAAGGGCGACCGGAGTGAATTCCGATGGGAACAGATATAACTTAACCAGCCACAGTGTTATACCTGCAGTTAGGACCATGGCAAGGAGAACAATGGCAAGTATTTGCGGCCAGCCCAGTCGTTTCGGCTCACGGGCATAGGGTTGTGCCGATTCCATCTGTTTCCCCTCCAGTTGCTATTCAGTCAAGAAGCTTAGTTTCCAACCCGCCTTCTCTCCAATTATGCACTCTTTCCTGTTGCCAAATGTAAACTTATTTGAACAGTACTCGGATCATCGTCCCGGCAGATTCGGTTTTGATTTATCATTGATTGCCGTGGACAAGGGATCCGGTTATTCTCATGCCAATTTCCCGGATCAAGACTGAAGATCACGTCCACTGGATAGTTGGCGTCCAGAAACACCCATCCATGGCATGTTTCTGGAACGAAACCGGAAAATGCGATTTCCCGGTTTCTTCATTTTCAAAGACTTATCATCTTTGAAAATGTTGGCACATCCATGTGCCAAGCTAGTGCCCGCCGTTTCCGGACGGACACTAAATAACCTAAGACATTGTCAGGAGGAAGAAAAATGCAAGTGGTCTTAAAGGAGAGCCAGGCTCAGGAACCATTCAGTTTCGCTTTTATAAATGCCGAAGGTCAGTCGGTTGTAAAAAGTGAAAACTACAAAGCGAAAAAAAGCGCGCTCAGCGGTATTGAGTCGGTTAAGAAAAATTGCCTCAATGATGGCCGGTATGAGATGAAGGAGTCGAAAAACGGAAAATTATATTTTAACGTCAAAGCTTCCAATGGGCAGGTTGTCGGGACCAGCATGATGTTCGCCACTGAAGCTGACCGAAACAGTGCGATCGCGGAACTCAAGAGCGACGCTGCAGGTGCCGCGGTAAAAGAGCAGAGCGCCTGATAATAACGGTTAGTCTGCGATCGAGAGGCCTGCAGGCCTCAGCAAAACCGATTGCCTGGTCCTTCCCTCTGGAGACCTTCTTCTTGGCGGAGGGCCAGGCATGTAAAGCCTGGAATTAATCAAGGAATAGCGACATGTCCAAACCAGAAGTACCGGCGACCAGTCCGAAGTCAGTGCATCTCGCCGCTGGAGATGAGGTCTGGTGGTGCAGTTGCGGCAGATCGAAGGATCAACCTTTCTGTGACGGCTCACACAGGGTTACGGATTTTGAGCCTGTCCGATTCAAGGTCGAAAAAGAGGGCAGCTATTTTTTTTGCCAGTGCAAAATGACGAAAACCCCGCCGCTTTGTGATGGAACTCATAAACAATTGACTGACTAGCCTCGATGTATATCGTCAAGCTTAGTGCGTATTGACCATGTTGCGATCATTCAGGGACCAGTCGTACGCGTAATCGTCGATACCATCTATGCCGTCAAGTTTGTTTGACAAAGGTGGCTTTGCATAGCGTTTCAGGTGTGCAATAACGCCATTTTCGCTATTTTCGAAGTCCATCTGGAACCATTTGTAGATGCTGGATACCCGAAGTTTTCCATCAAGGACTTTTGCTCCGCGTGGGTGGTTTATGTAATCGCTTGCAGCGGATTCAAGCAACTCTTCCGTGTTGGCTTCAGTGAAGGCTTGTGGTTGCAGGTTTGGGCAGCCCACAGAGGCGCAATTGAGCGCATAATGGAGTCTGTTATCCTTCCAGATGGGTCTGAGTATTCGATGCTCGATATCATCCAGACTCAACTCGAGCCCCTCAATACTGAGTATTTTGTCACCCCAGGGGCCGTCTGCAAAAAGTCCGGGCGAAGTATCTATGTCGCGAATGGTTTGCACCGGATAGTGCTCAAGAATGGTCGCCACAGTGGCTGCGTTGTATAAATTGATCCAGAACGCCAACTGCTGGGGGCGGGTCAGTTTCGATACCGGGATAGCTTGCAGGTTGACCATATACTGATTCAGCGCCTGGAGTTCCTTTGCAGCACTGGCGTAGTCCAGCAGATTGAGACCGTCACTGCTGCTGCTTAGGTGCCTGGCAAGGAATTGCTGCCAGTAGTCATGGTCCGGTTTCAGCGTCTCTGTATCGGCCGATTCCAACCAGGCCGGCCAGAGTCGGGATTCTGGGGCAGCCTGCGAAGGTTGTTGAAAAAATGTGGCCAAGAACAGGAAGAAGGCAAGATATCGCATCACTCTATCAATCTCCGGATTAAATTTGAGTAGATGACCGGGAAATGTCGCCATTCCATTCATCGACCATGCTTTAAAACGCAATCGTTATGGCTTACGCAGAAACGGCTCTTCGCGAGACTATTTTATTTTGACTCAAGGGGTGAATCTACGTCACATTTTTTCACATTGGCAACTCAAGCGGGGGTATATTGACTCCTGCCTCTCATTCAAATCGAGTAGTATTGGTCGCCAGTCGTAAAAGTTCATAGAAATCAAATAATGACAGACTGTTTCCAGATTATTCCGAGTATATCCGCTGTACGATTTTTGGACAGTCGTCTGTTAATACTTTGATATTATGGGCTATTTCGCCCAAATCCTTCGGCTAAAAACACTAGCGGCAACAGCAAAAAAGGGCTAGGCTTTCTTTAGGTCAAGGAGTATTGCAGAAAACCTAACATTCAATCTTGAGGAAGGTGTTATGGAGAACCACTATAAGGAAGTACTCAGATTTCAACTCATGGAGGAGATTGGAAAAATCAACACCCATGTGGCAGCGCTGGGTAAGCCCAAGGGGACAGTGGAGCGTTCGCTGATCGCGCGCTACGGGAAATTGTTGTTCGTCAGTCAACAGCTGATGGACACACTCCCGAAACTGCAGGCGATCAGCACCGATACCCGACAGATTGAAACGCATCCTGATGGCGATACCACCCCCATTATTCCGAAGCACATGAGGGGATCTTTCAGTCGGCGCTTCGGTTTGGCCTGACGGTTCGGTTTCTTCCGAGTCGTTTGGCTGCATAAAGCGCCACATCTGCGTCGTCAAGAAGTGCTTTACCGGGATCTTCCAGGTCTCCCTTAGATAGTTCACTGATGCCGATGGAGGCGGTGATCTGCAGTTTTGTGCCCTGATTCAGGGTAACCGGGTCTTTCGCGATACGGAGGCGGATCCGTTCGGCAATTTTGAATGCTTCTTCGGAATCTGTCTGTGGCAATAAGAGTGCAAACTCCTCACCGCCGAAGCGGGTGGCTACATCTGACACACGCAGACAATCACAGATCCTGAGTGAGATCTCCTGAAGCACAAGGTCACCTGCGCTGTGGCCATGGAGATCATTGACGCGCTTGAAGTGGTCGGCATCGATGAACAGGCAGCTCAGTGGATGCCCATAACGCCGACTTCGGGCAACCTCCTCATTTAACCGTTTCTGCAGATAGCGGCGGTTATGCATACCGGTCAATGCATCGGTAAGTCCGCTGATGACCATATGTTCACGGTTGGTGGCATTCTCCAGGCAGACGGCGCCAATCGAAGCCAGGCGGTCGAGGAAGTCCGTTGCGTGGTGGCGCGTGAATCGGGTTGGATTCTGACTACCCAGATTAAGCACGCCAACCAACTGATTGCGGCGGATCATCGGCAGCATGGCGATGCTGCAGATCAAATCCCTGCCGGGAAAGAGTCTGCGGTGTTCTGCGCCGAGGAAGGGTCCCAACCGCGTATTTTGGAGATTGGCATAGGCGGGCGAGAAATCCGTCAGTCTGTCAACGAAAAACAGATTGTTACCGAGGTCGCGGGAGCTGCCGGAAATGGTCAGCAGATGTCGCAGTTCGTGGTTTGGATCCGGTAGAACGAGGCTGATAGCCTCGAGGCGAAAGGAGTGCTGCAGGCCCGAGGTAAGGGCTTTAAGCAGTTGTGGCAGATCTTCTGCGCCAAGCAGCGCGATTTCACGCTCATGGCAGCGCTTGAAGGTCTCCTCACTTAATCTGGCTTCCTCCGTCAGCTCGAGCAGTTTTTGCCGCAGCCATCTGTTTTCGGAGTGCGGGCTTTGAAATTGATTTTCGAGTGATGAGCCAGGCATAAGCTGGATATCGGCCAAAGCTGGAGGGGCTTTAATTCCTCAGTGTAAAACACCCAGGGAGGGGTGCTGAAATGAGAACATGGAGGTTTTTATGAGAGTACTTCTGTTTGCGCGAAATCAGCGCATGATCATGGTTTGCGGAGTGATTTTTTTTCTGATGACTGCCGGAGTGAAGCCGGTATACCCAGAAAGCCGAGTGTTCAAATGTACCGGTGCATCAGGGCAGATCACTTTTAGTCAGACTGGTTGTAAGCGCGGTATCAGCGAATCTCTGGTGGTGAAAAATCCGGATGTAGGCTGGGTCAACCTGGAGAAGGTGGTCTCAAAGTTTAAGACCAAATCCAGCAATGAGCGGAACAGGCAGCCAAAGCCTGAGGCATCACGCCCCCGCAGAGGAGGTGATCGTGCTCAGAAACAACGCTGTTGGAAGGCCCGTAAAAAAGTGGCGAGAATTGAGCGTGAATTGATGCACGGGTATAAACCCGCCCGCGGAGAGGAGTTGCGCTATCAGCGCCTGGAGCAGGAAGAGTATATTGCGCTTTTCTGTAAGGAGCCGCTTCCCTGATCCAGTTAGCGTCCAGAAACACCCATCCATGGGATGTTTCTGGAACGAAACCGGAAAATGCTGTTTCCCGGTTTTTTCATTTTCAAAGACTTATCATCTTTGAAAATGTTGGCACATTCATGTGCCGGGCTAGTGCCCGCCGTTTCCGGTCGGACACTAATTTATATGCCCAGGCCGGGGAGTGCGGTGAGAAGGTCAGAATCCGCTGTCGAGTCGCCACAGCTGATAGTTGGACTGGTACATATAACCACCACCAGCCACATAGAGCAGTACGTTGCGCAGGCGGTAAAACTGCACAACCGAATCGACTCGAATGATCTCTTTTCCATGCTGATCAAAAAAGAGGATTGACGGGGTGTAGAAAAGCCCAAGTTTGCGCGCCCACTTCCGGGCACTGGTCATTTCACCATCAGGTGTGATCACCGGCGTATCTGCATTTATGTCCAGCTGCACGTTTTCAAATTGCCTGAAAAGATCGCTGATCGCAGCTTCACCAAGCGGCTGTGAATGGAGCACATTGCAGGCATGGCAGTCACCCTGTTCGAAAAAAACGGCCAGAGGGCGTTCTGCCGGGAATCTGCGGCGATCCAGCGCGAAGGGTGGAGGGGAGAAAAAAGTCTCGTCGTTCAGCTCACCCGGCTCGAATGCCAGGGCATCGGATCCACGTTCCAGGAAATCAACGAAGGACTCTTTGCGAAAGTGTCCGTCGGCGACATATTCCAATGCCGCACGGAATTTGTAAGGCGGATAATAGCCGCGCAGACGGAGAGCCTCAGCTCCGGTCCTGTCGTAGAAGATCAGTGACGGCGTAAAATTGGTCTTTTCGCGCAAGGCAAATTCACGCTCGGTCAAGGTAACTCCGTTCATGTCGACAACCTCGTCCACTCCCCAGATGTCTATTGGGATAACGTCGAAATTGCGCTGGGTGTAGGTCGATATATCGTGCTGGCCGAAATTTACTGTCATCAATAGCTTGCAGTAGGCACAACGCCGCTGACCGAAGTAGACGATAATTCCCATTTTGTCGGCTGCCAGAGCTTCTTTAAGATCCTCCTGAAGATCAAGAAAACTCTGCTTGAACCATCCGGGGTGCTCCATCGGCTCCTGCAGCGGGCGGTCTTCGAACTCGAAGGCGGTGTCAGGCTCTTGCTGCCCGGCGAACGTGGTGGCCTGGACCAATAAGCAGACGGTTCCTGTGACGATCCAGAACAGGATGCGCCGCAAGTAAGGGCATCCCAGTTGAACAGGATGTTTGTTACCCGTGGTTTTTTTCACGTGCCAACAGCTCTTTGGCCAGATAAAACGCTGTGATCGAACGCGATTCTGTAAAATCATCCCGCAGCAGAAGTGCGTCCAGATCATCAAGTTTCCAGGGTACGACTTCAATGGGTTCGGGTTCATCTCCGGGTAATCGCTTCGGGTAGAGATTCCTTGCCAGAACAATATGAGTATTGTGCAAAAGATAGCCCGGTGCCATGGTTACCGACCTGATCAGATCCAGACGTCCGGCGGCATAGCCCACCTCTTCCTGTAACTCCCGGTTGGCTGCGTCGAGCAGATTTTCGCCGTCCTCAACGCGTCCCTTGACGAAGCTGAGCTCGTAACGCTCCATGCCTGCGGTGTATTCGCGGATCAATAGCACTGTTTTTTCGTCCAACAGGGGAACGACCATCACCGCCCCCCGGGATGAGCCCAACAGGCGTTGGTAGACTCTGGTTGCGCCATTTGCGAACTCCAGGTCCATCTCTTCGATGCGGAATATTCCGGTGTCGTTGATGAGCCGGCGGGAACGGATGACGGGTTTGTTTGGCATAATGGATGTCTAATCTGCTGCTTGAGTGTTGGTGCCGACAAAAAGCTTAATGATTTTCCCGGGCCGGCGCTTTGGCTTTTGTCCGTTATTATAGATCTAACCCAGTATATTCATGGCTACTCACCTTAAACTGATGATCGACTGGAACCAAATAGAACTGCTGTTGCTGGATATGGATGGTACTCTGCTTGACCTGCATTTCGACAACCATTTCTGGCTTGAACACGTACCTATGCGCTACGCAGAGGCGTATGGTCTTTCCAGGCAGGATGCTCGGGCGCAGTTATTTGCCCGTTATCAACGCATGGAGGGTACGCTCCAATGGTACTGCATCGACCATTGGAGTGAGGAACTGGGGCTTGATATTGCATTACTTAAAGCAGAGGTGGAACAGTTGATATCGGTGCACCCCTATGTGGTTGATTTTCTCAGGGCGATGGGTGAACAGGGCAGGCGCAGGGTTCTGGTCACCAATGCTCATCAGAAATCGCTCGCTTTGAAACTTAAGCGTACCCGGCTGGGTGGGTATCTCGACGGCGTTGTTTGTGCACATGATCTCGGATTGCCGAAGGAGGTACCGCTGTTTTGGGAAAAGTTGCAGCAGGTGGAGCCTTTCAATCCGCAGCGGACACTGTTTGTAGACGACAGCCCATCTGTGCTCGCCTCCGCCAGGGAGTATGGTATTCGCTGGCTGTTACGCGTATTGAAACCCGACACCAGGTCGCCTGCCAGGGAAGCCGGAGGTTTTCCGGCGATTCACGATTTCTCTGAACTGCTCCCATCAGGCAGAGGCTGACATTACCGACCCCAGGTTTTAAATCGTTTCTTGCAATAGCTCAGCAGCTCTTCATAGTTGCGGAAGTGTAACTGGAAACCTTTTTCCGCTGGTTCGTCGTATTCACACCAGTCATTATCGTAATCACGACAAATCTGGGGACGGCTTTGGTAGATACCACAGCCACCATTCGCCTGCAGATGGGAGCAGTCAGCCTCGACCAGCAGGAACCAGCCGTCACTGTCCTTGTAGATGCTGATTCCCCGGTGTGAAACCTGCCACAACAGATGTTCGAAATCTCTTTTTGAGCGCGGGGCCGCTCCCAGTGCCTCGGTAATGTAGGTGCAGCACCTGGAGCCGGAACAGAGGCTGCATTTGTTGTTTATTGTGAGCATATCTGGCACCGGCCGGGAGACTGACCGAGGTTAATGTGACGTGCGCCGGCTGCGCTTTCTTGGGCCATTGGAGCGTCCTCTTCCGCCACCCACTCTGCCCCCTCTCCGGTCTTCCATTCTCGGGCGACTTACCCTGACTCTGCTGTTGGGATCGATTTTGGCCAACAGTTCAACAGTCATCCGTTCCATCGGCAGTTTATGGCCGATATAAGCCTCAATCTCCGGGAGCGAGAAAGCGTGGGTTTCACAGGCAAAGCTGATCGCTGTGCCGCTCTCTCCGGCGCGTGCTGTACGTCCGATACGGTGAACGTAGTCTTCCGGATCATCCGGAAGGTCAAAATTAAAAACGTGGGTGACGCTGGGAATATGCAGCCCTCGGGCTGCCACGTCTGTAGCGACCAGAACGGGCAGTTCCCCTTGCTGGAAACTGTTCAACAGAGCGAGTCGTTTTTTCTGGGGTACATCGCCGGAAAGCACGGCTGCCTTGATGCCGTTTCCTTCAAGAAAGCCCCAGACCTGGTCAGCTCCGCGTTTTGTATTCACGAAAACGATGGCACGGTAGGCATCCATGCTTTGCAGCAGACCAATGAGAAGCGGGATTTTCTCTTCATTGGCGGTCATGTAGCAGGTCTGTTTGACATTGTCAGCGGTTATCTTATCGCCTTCGATGGTGACCGATTCCGGGTTGTTCATGTGCTCATAGGCAAGCTCTTTGACGCGGAATGAGAGAGTGGCGGAGAACAGCAGGCCAAGCCGTTTCGACGGTGGAGGGCAGCGCCTGAGCATGAATCGGATATCCTTGATGAAGCCGAGGTCAAACATGCGGTCGGCTTCGTCCAGTACCACCACCTGAATCGCGTTCAGGTCGTACACGCGCTGCTTCAGGTAGTCGATCAGCCTGCCGGGGGTGCCGATCAGAATATCCACACCCTCTTCCAGAGTGCGCCGCTGCTGATCATAACCGGTTCCTCCGAATACCAGTCCGAGCTTGAGCCCGGTATAGCGCCCCAGTATTTCTGCATCTTTATGAATCTGCACGGCCAGTTCCCGGGTTGGAGCCATCACAAGCGCGCGGGGTTGGTTGGGCTTATGATTATCCTCCCTGGGCTGCAGCAGCAGACGCTGAAAGATTGCCAGAAGAAAAGCTGCGGTTTTTCCTGTTCCTGTCTGTGCCTGCCCCGCCACGTCCTGGTTGTCCAGTGCAATCGGAAGCGTTTCCGCCTGGATTGGAGTGCAGAATTCGAATTTCGCCTCTTTAACGCCTTTCAATATCTCTGGAAGAAGTCCAAAGCTATCGAATCTGATATTTGTAAGATGCTTTTTTGTCATAGAGTGGTAGGATACCTTAATTCCATCCGCCGGACTTGCAAAAATCGAGTGATTACGATGAAATAGCCCGGTGCTGGTCGAATATCCGGGGTGAAACCTCCGTTGAGTGATTCCTTAAGACTTAATAAACTACATTAACCACATAAGAAGCGTCGGGGTAAATCCGCTCTTTCCGGCGAACTTTCGTAAATACTTTAGTGAACTGGAGAAGCTCTAGTGAGTGAGCAGATTGTTCATCTTAGTGATGACTCTTTTGAGACCGAAGTACTGCAATCGAGTTTGCCGGTGCTGGTTGACTACTGGGCCGAATGGTGTGGGCCTTGCAAAATGATCGCCCCGGTACTTGATGAAATAGCGGTGGAATATGCGGGCAAGGTTAAGTTGGCAAAATTGAACATTGATGAGAATCCGAATACTCCGCCGCGTTACGGCATCAGGGGTATTCCCACCTTGATGATATTCAAGGATGGCGAAGTTGAGGCGACCAAGGTGGGCGCGGTATCGAAATCCCAGTTGACCGCATTCATTGACAGTAACCTTTAAGCTGTTATACAAGTGTAGCTGTTGAGGGAACGGCAGGGAGCACTTGCCCAAAAGCTGGCGCTGTAACCTGAGGCAATAGCAGACCGTTTCATAAATACACCATCTTCATTAACCTGTTACCCACTCCAACGGGCGTTCCCTGCCTGTTCCAAATCCCTTTTTTGAACGAAAAAAACTCATGAATCTCACAGAACTGAAAAAGATGCCGGTCACTGAACTGGTAGAACTGGCCAGAACCATGCAGATCGAAGGCATGGCGAGATCCCGCAAGCAGGATCTGATATTCGCTATTCTGAAATCCCATGCCAAGCAGGGAGAGGATATCTACGGAGATGGTGTGTTGGAGATACTTCAGGATGGGTTTGGCTTTCTGCGCGCTGCCGACAGCTCCTATCTTGCGGGACCCGACGATATTTATGTCTCGCCAAGCCAGATTCGAAGGTTCAGTCTGCGTACCGGAGACACCATATCCGGTAAAATCCGACCACCTAAAGAGAGTGAGCGTTATTTTGCACTGCTCAAAGTGGCAGAGATTAATTTCGACAAACCGGAGGACGCAAAGAGCAAAATCCTGTTCGAGAATTTTACACCGCTCTTCGCGAACAGTAAGTTCACGCTGGAGGTTGGGAACGGCAGTACTGAGGATATTACAGCGCGGACCATTGAGCTGTGTGCACCCATTGGCAAGGGACAGCGAGGTTTGATTGTGTCACCGCCGAAGGCCGGCAAAACCATGTTGATGCAGAACATTGCCCAGTCCATCGGTCTCAATCATCCCGAGAGTTACCTGATCGTGCTGCTGATCGATGAGCGGCCGGAAGAGGTGACGGAGATGAAGCGCTCGGTCAGGGGCGAAGTGATCTCATCCACTTTCGACGAACCGGCGGCACGCCATGTTCAGGTGGCTGAGATGGTTATCGAAAAGGCCAAACGCCTGGTGGAGCATAAGCTGGATGTGGTGATTTTGCTTGACTCGATCACCAGGCTGGCCCGCGCCTATAACACGGTTATTCCCTCTTCCGGTAAAGTGCTGACTGGTGGTGTGGACGCCAATGCACTGCATCGGCCCAAGCGCTTCTTTGGTGCGGCGCGCAATGTCGAGGAGGGGGGTAGTCTGACCATTATAGCCACTGCCCTGGTGGAGACCGGCTCGCGCATGGACGATGTTATTTACGAGGAGTTCAAGGGCACGGGCAACATGGAGATTCATCTGGACCGGCGCATTGCCGAAAAACGTATCTTTCCTGCAATTAATATCAACCGCTCGGGCACCCGCCGCGAAGATCTGTTGATGGATCCGGCGGAGCTGCAGAAAATGTGGATCCTGAGGAAGATACTGCACCCGATGGATGAACTGGCCGCAATGGAATTTCTTTACGATAAACTCAAAACCACCAAAACCAACAAAGAGTTTTTCGATTCAATGAAACGCTGACCGTCAAGACGGCGGAAAATGGATGATCGGGACAAACCCACAGTAGCAATGATTCTGGCCGCTGGTCGGGGTGAGCGTATGCGCCCGCTGACCGATCATACTCCAAAACCCCTGTTGAAGGCGGGAGGAGAGCCGCTTATTCACCACCAGCTGGCGACTCTGACGCGAAGCGGCTTTCGTCGTGTGGTGATCAACCACTCTTATCTGGGACATATGCTGGAAGCTGCTCTGGGTGACGGCAGTCGCTGGGGGCTTTCCATTGCCTATTCGCCGGAGCCGACTCCCGCCTTAGGGACCGGCGGAGGTATCTACAAGGCATTGCCGCTGCTCGGTGGAGATCCATTCCTGGTAATCAATGGCGATGTCTGGACGGATTTCGACTATGCTCACATCGATATTCCCGGAAACAGTCTGGCGCATCTAGTACTCGTGGGAAATCCGCCCCACCATGCCGAAGGTGATTTTTCCCTGGTCAATGGGCAGATATCCGAAACCGGGGAGGGGCGTTTGACGTTCAGTGGAATCGGCGTTTACCGGCACGCGCTGTTTGCTGGATGCGGTGGCGGTTCCTTTCCGCTGGGCCCGTTGTTAAGGCGCACCACCACAAGCGGTGGCGTGAGCGGCAAATTTTATCCCGGGCGTTGGATAGATGTGGGAACACCGGAGCGACTGAGAGCGTTGGACGAGCTGCTCCGGGGTCGCTGAAACAGGGGGGTGCATGGGACAGGAGATCTCCGAAAGCCATTTCCGGGCGGAGGATTTTGAAGCCTTCCGGCTGCGTTTGCAACGTGAGACCCAGCTGCTTCAACAATGGTTTAACGATGGTACGTTCTCCAGAGGGGAGCATGTCGTTGGCTTTGAATTGGAAGCCTGGCTGGTGGATGAGAGGGCGCGTCCGGCACCGATAAATCAGGAACTGATTGAGCGGCTTGGCGATCCACTTGTTGTGCCCGAACTGGCCCGGTTCAATCTGGAGTTCAACGGTACACCGCAACGCCTGGCCGGCGTTGCATTCCGGCTGCTGGCCGATGAGCTGAAACAAACCTGGGGACGTTGCAACCGGCTTGCCGGGGAGTGGAAAGCACGGCTGGCGATGATCGGTATTCTGCCGACGGTGGCGGAGAGTGATCTGAATCCTGCCAATATGTCCTCCATGCTGCGTTATTTTGCACTTGACGAGCAGCTGAAATTTCAGCGGGGCGGCAAGCCGGTACAAGTTGATATAAGTGGTCGCGATCGCCTCCGTTTTTCCCACACAGATGTGATGCTGGAAGCGGGAACGACATCGTTTCAGATACATCTCAAAGTGGATGCGGACAGGGCGGGCCGATTTTACAATGCCGCCAAATTGGTTTCTGCTGCGATGGTTGCAGTCAGCGCCAATTCCCCCTACCTGTTTGGTGCCGATCTCTGGCAGGAGACCCGTATCCCGCTGTTCGAACAGTCGGTTCCGGTGATTGGTGGTGAGCGCGTGAAACGGGTCACTCTGGGAACCGGATATGTCGATTCGATAATGGAATGCTTTCTGGCTAATTTACAGAATTACCCCGTGCTGCTGCCTCAGCAGATGGATGAGCCAGAGCAGCAGTTGCCGCATCTGCGCCTGCATAATGGCACGATATGGCGCTGGAACCGGCCTCTGATCGGTTTTAATCGTTTGCGGCAACCGCATATCCGCATCGAGCACCGGGTCGTACCGGCGGGCCCCACTGTGGCCGATTCTGTCGCCAATGCTGCCTTTTTCGTCGGGTTGGTTTGTGCGCTGGCAAATCAGCCTCTGGCTCCGGAGAGGCGCCTGTCTTACTCTCACGCCAGGAAAAATTTTTATCAGGCGGCGCGTCATGGACTGGAAGCAGAGATACACTGGCTCGATGGTCGCAGCGGCAAATTGCGGGAGTTGATTCGCAAAGAGATGCTTGGATTGGCCGAAACAGGCCTGGATAATCTCGGGATCGACCGGGAAGAGTCGAGGCATTGGCTGGGAATTATTGCTGAACGGGTTAATACCGGTCAAAATGGTGCGGCTTGGCAACGCGCCTGGGTACAGCGTCATGGTGCGGATATGGTTATGTTGATGGAGTCCTATCTGGAACATCAGGAATCACTGCGTCCTGTCCACGAATGGACGTTATGACCTGGAGCCTGTTCCTGTTTTTTTTGTTCTTTCCCCTCGCTGAATGCGGTACCAATGTTAAAACAACTCGATCACATTCCCCCTGGTCTGCTTGACCTGGAAGCAACCCAACTGCAGGCTGCGCTGGGTGGACCGACATTGATCCACCTGGAGGGGCGACGTCAGGAGCCGCTTCTGGTCACTGTGCTCATGCATGGAAATGAGACCACCGGCTGGGAGGCGGTGCGTATCCTGTTGCGCCCCTACGCGTCGGGCGAGGAAGAGCTGCCGCGTGCCTTGAGTCTGTTTATCAGCAACGTCGCAGCTGCGGCATTGGGTTTGCGCCGGCTGGATGGGCAACCTGATTACAACCGGGTCTGGCCGGGGTGCGAAGATAGCGGTACTGCAGAACATGTGCTCATGCGTGAAGTGATGGAAACAATGAGGGCGCGTCATGTGTTTGCCAGTATCGATGTTCACAACAATACCGGACTGAACCCCCATTACGCCTGCGTCAATGTCATCGATAACCGCTTTCTGCATCTGGCAACCATGTTTGGGCGCACCGTTGTCTACTTTATCCGGCCTTGCGGTGTGCAGTCGCTGGCGATGTCCAGAATCTGTCCCTCTGTAACGCTTGAGTGCGGCAAGCCTGGTCAGCTCTATGGTGTTGAACATGCCAGGGACTATCTGAATTCATGTCTGCATCTTGCTCAGCACCCCGAGCATCCCATCCCGCCTCAGGATATTGATCTGTTTCATACCGTCGCAACCGTAAAGGTGCCGGAGCATACCACCTTTGGGTTTGGGGAGGAGGAGGTGGATATCCGTTTTGAAGATGATCTGGATTACCTTAATTTTCGGGAACTGGCCCGCGGCACGCGATTAGGCTGGATCAGGCCTGGAAGCAATGGTGGGCTTGCGGTGAGCGATGAGCAGGGCGAGGATGTTTCGCAGCGCTACTTTTCCGTGGAGGGCGAGGAGTTAAAACTGCGGGTTCCTGTTATGCCCTCAATGCTTACCCGGGATCACAGGATTGTGCGCCAGGACTGCCTCTGTTATCTGTTGGAGCGCTATAACGACCATCTGCTGTGACCCGGCGATATGTTTTTGCGGCACCTGTCTAACAATCCCACGCGGTTCACAGAGGATTGATTTTTCCTGCCTGGGTTTCGCTGACAACGGGCTTTTTTTTTGGAAAATTTCCCCCTCTCCCTTGACTATCCTGGATGCAGCCCTAATATTGGCACTCAGTCGGGATGAGTGCTAACAAAAAAGCATCCCGGGAATCGGATTGATCGAAATATTAACCAGTTGAATCAGGAGAAATCGGTAGATGAATATTCGTCCACTGCAAGATCGTGTTGTCATTCGTCGTATGGAAGAGGAGCGCACCAGCGCCGGTGGCATTGTTCTGCCTGACAGCGCTACTGAAAAGCCTATTCAGGGCGAGGTGGTGGCCGTGGGAAATGGCAAGATTCTCGATAGTGGCGAATCCCGCCCGCTGGACGTGAAGGTCGGCGACCGCGTGCTGTTCGGCAAATACTCCGGTACCGAAGTGAAGATCGGCGACAAGGAGCTGCTGGTGATGCGCGAAGATGACATCATGGGTGTCATTGAAGGCTGATTTCCACAGTCAACATTTTCTACAACTGAATTCTTAAGGAACAGATTGATATGAGTGCAAAAGATGTGAGATTTGGTGACGACGCCCGTCAGAAAATGCTGGCCGGTGTAAATGTTCTGGCCAACGCAGTGAAAGTCACCCTGGGCCCCAAGGGGCGCAACGTGGTACTGGAGAAGAGCTTCGGCGCTCCCACCATCACCAAGGATGGCGTATCCGTGGCAAAGGAGATTGAGCTTTCCGACAAGTTCGAGAACATGGGTGCGCAGATGGTGAAAGAGGTTGCCTCTCACACCTCCGATGTCGCGGGCGACGGCACCACCACCGCCACCGTGCTGGCCCAGGCAATGGTGCGCGAAGGTTTGAAGGCCGTCGCTGCGGGCATGAACCCGATGGATCTAAAGCGCGGTATCGACAAGGCGGTTGAGGTTGCGGTCAACAGCATGCAGGAAATGTCCAAGCCCTGCGCCGACAACAAGGAGATTGCCCAGGTAGGCGCCATCTCCGCCAACTCAGACAGCAGCATCGGCGATATCATTGCCGAGGCAATGGAGAAGGTCGGCAAGGAGGGCGTCATCACCGTCGAAGAGGGTACTGCGCTGAACAATGAGCTGGACGTGGTCGAGGGAATGCAGTTCGACCGTGGCTATCTCTCACCATACTTCGTCAACAATCAGCAGAGCATGTCGGTCGATCTGGAAGATCCCTACATTCTGCTGCACGACAAAAAAATATCCAATATCCGCGATCTGCTGCCGGTACTGGAAGGTGTTGCCAAATCCGGCAAGCCGCTTCTGATCGTAGCAGAGGATGTGGAGGGAGAGGCGCTGGCTACGCTGGTGGTCAACACCATCCGCGGCATCGTCAAGGTTTGCGCTGTCAAGGCCCCCGGCTTCGGTGACCGCCGCAAAGCCATGCTGCAGGATCTTGCCATCCTCACCGGTGGTACCGTGATTGCAGAAGAGGTGGGACTGACCCTGGAAAAGGCTACCCTGAATGAGCTGGGTACCGCCAAAAAGGTTCAGGTCACGAAGGAAGAGACCACAGTTATCGACGGTGCCGGTTCTGAAAGCGACATCAAGGCACGGGTCGCACAGGTTCGCGCCCAGATCGAAGAGACCAGTTCGGACTATGACCGCGAGAAGTTGCAGGAACGCGTGGCCAAGCTGGCCGGTGGCGTGGCGGTGATCAAGGTGGGAGCCGCCACTGAAGTGGAGATGAAGGAGAAGAAAGCACGCGTTGAAGATGCTCTGCACGCGACCCGCGCTGCGGTTGAGGAGGGCATTGTACCCGGCGGTGGTGTTGCGTTGATCCGTGCTCTTCCATCTCTGAAGGATCTGAAAGGCGAAAATCATGACCAGGATGTGGGTATAAGTATCGCCTCCCGGTCATTGGAAGAGCCGATGCGTCAGATTGTTTCCAATGCCGGTGGTGAAGCCTCGGTAGTGGTAAATAAAGTCAAGGCTGGCGAAGGCAACTTCGGTTTCAACGCCGCCAACGGCGAATACGGCGACATGGTGGCCATGGGTATACTCGACCCCACCAAAGTGACCCGCACTGCACTGCAGAATGCAGCGTCCGTGGCTGGATTGATGATCACCACCGAAGCGATGATAGCCGAAGCACCGAAAGAAGAAGCTGCCGGCGGTATGCCGGACATGGGCGGTATGGGCGGCATGGGTGGCATGGGCGGTATGATGTAACTGCCACCCCGGCAACACCAGTCCAATCTGAGAAAGCCCCGCCTTGGCGGGGCTTTTTTCGTGGAGGGGAGTGTATCCACCATTAAGGACCAAATGCCTGTAGAATTGCGGGGAGTCGGTCTTGGTCAATTATCCGGAACAGCAAAAAGCGTGGATCTGACAGAAAAATTGCAGAAGGAGGGCGAGGAGCGCTGGCGCGCGTGGCGGCAGACGGCCGCTGAGGCTGGGCTTCAATTCGAACCGGACAGCACTTTTATTGGCGAGCTTGGCCGGGTTTGGGAGGGTAGCGACTTCGTCGCTCAGAGCTGTATCCGGGACCCGGGCCTGCTGGTGGAACTTGCCGACAGTGGCGATTTGCAGCGCAAATACCGGGCTGGGGAGTTGGCCGGGCGGCTTCGGGAGAAGCTGGCGGGTGTGTCGCTTGAGCCCGATCTGCATCAACGATTGAGACAGATTCGGCGGCGGGAGATGGTGCGTATCATCTGGCGGGACCTGGTGCGCTCCGCCGCTCTGACCGAAACTCTGGAAGATCTGTCGGCACTGGCGGATGCCGTGGTGCAGCAGACGCTGGATCTGCTCTACGGCTGGGCGGTGCAAACTATGGGCGTGCCGCTGGGTATGTCCGGGGAGCAGCAGTATCTACTGATTCTGGGAATGGGGAAGTTGGGCGCACGTGAGCTCAATCTCTCCTCGGATATAGATCTGATATTCGCCTATCCGGAACAGGGAGAGGTTGAGGGACCGCGTAATCTTTCCAATGAACAGTTTTTCATCCGTCTCTGTCAGCAGCTGATCAAGGCGTTGAGTGTACAAACGGCGGATGGATTTGTGTTCCGGGTGGATGCCAGGCTGCGCCCGTTCGGTGATGCAGGTCCACTGGCCATCTGCTTCGAAGCAATGGAGGACTACTACGCAACCCACGCTCGTTCCTGGGAGCGCTACGCAATGATAAAGGCGCGCGTGGTGGCAGGGGAAGCGGAGATGGGGGCGCAGTTGTTGGCGATGCTCAAACCATTTGTCTACCGCCGCTACCTGGATTTTGGCGCCTTTGAGTCGATCCGTAAAATGAAGCGCCTGATCGGCAGGGAGCTGCTGCGGAAGGGCATCGCTGACAATATCAAGCTGGGGCCGGGTGGAATCCGGGAGATTGAGTTTATCGGTCAGGCTTATCAACTGATTCGCGGGGGGCATGACCCTGAGCTGCAGCTGCGACCCATACTATCGGTTCTGGCGATGCTGGCTGAGCGTAAGCTGCTTCCCGCTTCAGACGTCAGGGAGCTGACCGAAGCCTATGAATTTTTACGCCTGACGGAGAACCGGTTGCAGGCTTGGCAGGATCGCCAGACTCACCTGCTGCCCGAGGAGGATTTGGGACGGCTTCGGCTTGCCCGCGCCATGAACTACCCCGACTGGGACTCTTTTTTCAATCAATTGAATCGGCACAGAAAGCGGGTTCAGGAGAATTTCGACAAAGTCTTTGCCTCTCCCCATACCGAAGAGGATCAGTCTGAACAGCGCCTGCAGGCGGTCTGGGAGTGCCAGGTGGAGGGCGACCAGGCCATTGAATTTCTGCAGCACGCAGGTTTCAAGGACGGGAGTCAGGCGCTGAGCCGGCTGGAGGCCTTCCGGGGTTCCCATGCGTACCGTGGACTGGGTGTGCGAGGGCGGGAACGAATGGAGCAGTTGATGCCGCTGCTGCTGGCAGCGGTGAGTACCTCTGAGAACGCAAATGTGACGCTGGAGCGGTTGCTCAATCTGCTGGAGGCGATTACCCGGAGAACCGCTTATCTGGCACTTCTGCTGGAGAGTCCGATTGCGCTCTCCCAGTTAGTGCGCCTTGCAGCGATCAGCCCGTGGATCGCTCAGCTGATAACACAGTTTCCTCTTTTGCTGGACGAAATGCTGGACCCTCGACGGCTCTACTCTCCATTGAACAGTGAAGATCTTCGGCTGGAGTTGGATGTGCTGTTGTCAGCAGCCGATCCCGACGATCGGGAACAGCAATTGGATCGTATGCGCCAGTTTGCCAACAGCAACAAGCTGCGCGTTGCGGCAGCCGATATCACCGGCATTATCCCACTTATGGTGGTGAGCGACTATCTGACGGATATTGCAGAGACCCTGCTTCAGAAAGTGCTGGAGCAAACCTGGAACGACCTTACTCTGAAACATGGAATTCCCGCAGATCTGGGGGAGGGCGACAAGGGTTTTGCAGTTATCGGATACGGTAAACTGGGAGGTATAGAACTGGGTTACGGATCTGATCTGGATCTGGTTTTTCTGCACGGAAGCAGGCGTACAAATGCGGTTACCTCCGGAGAGCGCCCGGTTTCCAACGATGTATTCTATGTCAGACTGGGCCAACGAATGATCCATATGCTTACTACCCGTACTTCTTCCGGATTGCTCTACGAAATCGACATGCGACTACGTCCCAATGGTAATTCGGGTATGTTGGTCAGCTCGCTCGATGCTTTTGAGCGCTATCAAAAAGAGGACGCATGGACATGGGAGCACCAGGCGTTGCTGCGCGCGCGTTTCGTGGCAGGGGATGATAGAGTGGGCGAGCGCTTTCAGCAGGTCAGGCGGGATGTTCTTGGACGTGAACGAGATGCAGAAAAGCTGCGTGCCGATGTGTGTGAGATGCGTGAAAAAATGCGTGTGGCACTGGATAAGAGCAGCAGCCGGGGGTTCGACATCAAACAGGGGATCGGCGGTATCGCGGATATTGAATTTATGGTTCAATACTCAGTCCTTCGCTGGGCTTTCAAATATCCTGATCTGCTGAAGTGGACGGATAACATCCGTCTGATCGAGTCCCTGGCCGTACACCAGCTGCTTGGGGAGGGTGTTGCAGAGAGACTGTCGGATGCCTACAGGAACCTGCGTGCCGTATATCATCGTAACGCACTGGGCGAGTTGCCCGGGCTGGTCGGTGACGAAGAGCTGCTGGATGAACGGCACCTGGTAAGGCAGCAGTGGCAGGCAGTAATGTTGACCGGCGGGATTTGAGCAACCTGAGACCGAGGGTGCTGTTCGCTGATGCGAATAAGGTCAGCGTCTTTTCCGTCAGCTTTTCAGGTATACAATTAAGCAGGAGATTATCCCGGACGGTTGCATTGCCTGTCGGGTGCTCCTTATGATGTCCGGGCTTGCAAAGAGGCCGGTGTTTCTGGCGTTTGGAGAAGAGAGATGTCGAATTTCGCAGATCGTGATGGGTGGATCTGGCTTGATGGCAAGATGGTACCCTGGCGCGATGCAAAGATACACGTACTGACCCATACCCTGCATTATGGGATGGGCGTGATCGAAGGTGTCCGGGCTTATGCGACCGATCTGGGTCCGGCAATATTCCGCCTCGAGGATCACACGCGCAGACTGTTGGATTCAGCCCGTATTCTCGGTATGAAGGTGCCCTATGATGCCGCGACATTGAATGCGGCGCAGGTGGAGGCGGTGCGCATCAACAAGCTGTCGTCGGCCTATATCCGACCATTCTGTTTTCTCGGGTCTGAGGGGATGGGCCTGCGGGCAGACAATCTGAAGGTGCATACGTCCATAGCCACCTGGGAGTGGGGCGCCTATCTGGGTGAGGAGAATCTGAAAAAGGGGATCCGCATTCGCACCTCCTCTTTTACCCGGCATCATGTCAATGTCACCATGTGCCGCGCCAAGTCCACCGGCAACTACACCAACTCCATGCTGGCACTTCAGGAGGCACTCATCGACGGATATGACGAGGCGCTGCTGCTGGATCCCAGTGGCTATGTGATGGAGGGGTCTGGAGAGAACATCTTCATTGTTCGCGACGGCGCAATTTTTACGCCGGATCTGACCTCTGCGCTGGACGGCATCACACGCAAGACCATTATCACGCTGGCGAAAGAGGAACTGGGGATCAATGTTGTGGAAAAACGCATCACACGGGACGAGATCTATATCGCGGATGAAGCATTTTTCACGGGTTCAGCCGCGGAAGTGACGCCCATTCGTGAACTGGATAACCGCACCATTGGCAATGGTGCCCGCGGTCCGATCACCGAGAGATTGCAGACCCTATATTTCGACCAGGTCCAGGGGCGCCGTAAAGAGCACCCCGAATGGTTGACCCATGTTTGACGAGCCGGAGAGAGATATGACAAAAGCAACAGCGACCGCGTCGGCCCCTCAGGTTATCGAAATAAGCCGCAAGCAGCTTCCGTTGAGCTGTCCCAATGCCGGGACCAATCCGGCCGCACTTCACCCCAGGGTATTCATTCCGTTAAAAAAAAGCGGTGAACGGATCAGCTGCCCTTACTGCGGCGCCGAATATCAACTGAAGGAGTGAACAGGCGCAAGGCTTGAAATGGGATGGGGCTCCCTCCCAGTGGAGCCTGACTTCCCGGTGGCTATGGCTCGAATCGATAATCCAGAGCCGAAACATCGCGCTTGAAATGGTGTTCGACCAGTTCTGCAAGGCCATCCGAATAGTAGCTGCGGTAATCCTTTTTCCGGTCCCTGGCCTCCCTTTTGTGAGGCAGCTTTAATTGCTCAAGCCCCAGCACTTCGCAGATGTGCCTGAAGTCGTCATTCAGGTTCTCATAGCGGCCGATATAATCAACCAGTAAATTGCCACGCAGGTCGACAAGATAGTCCAATTGCGACTGGATTGAAGTGTCAATGTGGTACTGGTAAGGGCGTTCCGGATCCAGTTTCCAGCGAACAAACTGTTCAAAGTCCTGCAGATGAGCTATCAGGTGGGGGCGTTCCCTGCGGATATGATGGTAGGAGCTTACCTGGAGATCCCAGGGATTGCGCACGAAAGCAAACTTGAACAGTTGACCGAAAAACTCCTCGGGCAGCATCTCCTGCGCGGCGATGATTCGTGCATGGCGAGGAAATTTGCTGCCGATGCGGTGGCCGCTGACATGGCTTAGCCGGGAACAGATGAACTGGGCATAGTACCATGGATCGCGCCAGCGCAGCGGCTGTAGTGCGGCGCGTACACTGGTGCCGCCGGTTTTGGCGATGTGCACGAAAAGGAAGTTGTATTTTCGGGATAGAAGCATGGAAGTCTGCTTTGTGTGAGTTAGCTTGAGAACTCTGTCTGATGCACTGTTTCCACGCAGCATCTGCGCGGCAAGCGTAAACACCAGGTTTTTTGACTGATTTATTGGCTGCCGGCCATGATAGAGATTCGGCGGTCGGGTTACAATAAATGCCTTATTTGGCACCAACCATCCATGAGGCATCGGCAGTTTGGCTTGGAAACGGCTCTCTTTGCGACGCCTGGGTTATTGCAATGAAAAACGGCAGCAACATCCTGATTATCCGCCTCAGCGCCATCGGCGATGTTGTTTTTGCCTCGCCGGTAATCGCCGCGCTGAAGCGCAGCTTCCCGGAAAGCAGAGTCGGTTGGCTGGTAGAGCCGGCGGCCGCTCCGTTGCTGAAACACAATCCCGATCTCGACGAGGTGATCATCTGGCCAAAGTCTGAATGGAAGAGGCTTTGGGAAAAAAAACGTTTTTCAGCTCTCTGGCAAGAAGTGCGCAGATTCCGATTGGAGCTGCAGAAGGGGCGTTACGATACGGTGCTGGATCTGCAGGGTCTTTTGAAGAGCGGCATTCTTGCATGGCTTTCAGGCGCACACGAGAGAATCGGTCTGGGTTCACGGGAAGGCAGCAAGTGGCTGATGTCCAGGGTCATTAAACGCGCAGGTGACCCTGATCGTATCGGCTCTGAGTACCTCTTCCTCGGACAACAACTTGGATTGTCTACCGGCAAGTTCGAAATGCAGCTGGTGCTGGGTGAATCCGAGGAACGGTCCGTATCACAGCTGCTTGAAACTGAGGGAGTGGCATCCGGTTACCTGGTAGTCTGCCCGTTTACCACCAGGCCCCAGAAGCACTGGTTTGAGGCGCGATGGAGCGCGCTTATTGCACGCCTGAATAAGGAATTTGGGCTTCCGCTGGTAATGTTGGGTGGTCCCGGCGACAGGGAAGCCTCTGCACGGATCTGCTCGGCATCGGGTGAAGGAGTTGTCAATCTGACCGGAAGGACCGATTTGGCAGAAGCCGCTGCACTGATCCGGCAGGCACAGCTGTTGGTCGGTGTGGATACCGGGTTAACCCATATGGGGATAGCCTTTTCAACACCCACTATTGCACTTTTCGGTTCCACCTGCCCCTATCTGAAAACCACACGGGACAATGCGCTGGTGTTGTATCATAAATTGAACTGTTCACCTTGCAGGCGTTCGCCCACCTGCCAAGGCAGATTCGACTGTATGGCGGCAATCAGTGTCGAAGAGGTGGCGGGCGCCGCAAAACAAATAATTCCACCTGAAGGCACAGATCGTAATGCCGGCGAAGTTTAAATGTTTTTTTCAGCAATCGGATTGTCGGGGGACAGACAATGCAAGTGGACCCAGCGCGTTATAAGCCCGCATGTCCAGCTTCCTTAAAATGAGGGCTCTGGTGTCCGGGTCGAATACTTCTGTGAACTTCGATGTGGCCAGTCGGATCTCTTCCGAGGAGTTGCTCTTCCACCGCTCGGTCTCACCGATTATTCTCGTAGCTGTTTCCGTTTTCTGCTGGCGTTCTTTCAGATGAAGCTGTGCGCCGATCATGCGAACCATCCTTTCATGATCGGCGACGAAATCTTCATACATTATCACCAGCGCACGTCCACGCTTTGCGTCTTTTAACGCAGTTCTGACACTGCGGTTCCAGAGTTTTACCGCGTATTCAGGATTCTGTTGCCTGCCGAACTGCTCAGGAAAGCGGTTGGCCCTGTCACGTATGGATGCAGTCACGTCAGATCCCCGGCGTACGACATGAATGATCTGCGCTCCGGGAATGTAGCGGTGTATGAGGGAGGTGTGGCGAAAGTGTTTTGGCGTTTTCTCCAGCCATCCGGACTCTTCTGCATCGCGTGCCTTCCGATCCAGTGTCTCAACGAATCGATCGATCAACGGTCGCAACCGCCAGCTCCACGATTCCGGCTCAGGAGCGGTATCGGGCTGAAGCAGTCGTGTCAGTCGGTCGAAGGCTCGACGGTGGATTCTTCTGGAGCGGGATATGCCAAGATTGCAGGCCAGTGCGCCCAGCCCTCCACCGACCAACAGGCCAAAAAAATCGGTCTCCGGTAATGTGTAGAGCCGGTAGTGTTCCGTCAGGGTACGCTGTACCACTGTGGTACCCGAGCGAGAACAACCAACCAGGAAAATTCTTGCCAGGCTGGGTCTACCATTGGCAACAAGGCAGCTCATCCTGTTACACGATTCTGAAATCTGTCGAATGCACAGTAGTAACTCATTCCTCCCACAAGGATGACAAACGCCTGTCCTGATGGGTGGTTGATGCGCAGCTGAGCCAGAGTCGTCACGAAAAAATAGATCCATAATCCCAATGCTGACCAGCTTATGTGCCTGTCAAGCTTGGCGGCATCCCGACCACTTCTGGTTGCAAAACCAATAAACAGTGCAGCGAATCCGAAAGTACCAATAGTGCCTAGAACAACCAGCAGTTGGAACCAGAGACTATGGAAGTGTTTGTAGCGTCTGATCTCTGTGTAGGATGACTTTGCCAGCAATCCGGGCGTTGTTCCTGGTCCATGACCTATCAATGGCGCTTCGTTTAACAGAAAAATACTTTCCTCCCACATCATAAATCGCTCATATCCAACCAATGATGTATCGGCGGATGGTGAATTACTATCATGTGGGAATTTGAACCGATCGCCATCCCGAACACCATCATGCTGTTTCATGTATATGGTTGGCAGCATATACAGACTTTTGCTGAAGCCTTCGAAGCGTTTAACTAAAGTTCCACCCAATGGGCTGAGTGCAATCAATCCACAAATAACCAGCGTCGAAATTGCGACTAGACCATATCTGCGCCTTTGCTGCGCGGTCTTATGCCCCGTCGTCATGATCCGGACAAAGAATACGGATACCATTGCCGTGCAAATGCCAATGATTATCGACTTGGATTGGGATGTGATCGCCAGATATCCAGACAGACTGGCTGTTATGATAAAAAGCAGGTTCCAGTGCCAGCTGGAACCGGGAAATGAAGTTTTTGAGCGCTTGTCCAACAACAGAGATACACTGCTGACTATGAACAGGATTGCGGCGAGAAATCCCAGTTCATTGGGGTTCAGATCAGTGATGACTGCCTTGCCTGCAAAAGGGGTTTGCAGCAGCATTTCGATGTTGATAGCGTTAAAACATCCGATAAGGATGCCCAGCGCAAGCAGGATCAGCAGCTGGTGGTATTTCAGATGCCCGTGTAATAACCACCATCCCGCAGCGAGGGAGGGCAGACCCGCAATCTTCACCAGGATGCGGAAATCCCCCCAGGCCGCTTTCGAATCCACCCCTGAATGCAGAGTGGCCCAGAGCGTGACAAAGAGCAAAAATGCGGTCAGCAGCAGAGCCAGAAGGGGGTCGGTGATTCTCATGGATTTTACGATATCGTCGAGTACCAGCGCGGAGCCCAGAAGCAGCAGCACAAATCCGATATTGACTGCAGCGCTGGAGGCGCCAAGCCCCAGCGCGACGCTCGCGAGTCCTAGAGTTCCTGCCCAGCTGGCCAGATTCCGCCTTCTGGCGTCGCTGAATCTGAGAGATGTATTTGCGCCTGAATCGATTTTCATGTGATAAGACTACTGCTCAGCAAAGCCGTGAATCAGCGGCGAGATATTTTTTTCAGTCTGTCCACCAGGTAGTTGCCAACACCTTTTGGCAATGCCAGCAGCCATTGGCGTTTATCAGGCATCTCGTCCCATTGAACTTTGAGGCCGTGACCACTTAAAAGAGCATATCGAATGTACTGAACAGTCGAATATTGCCGCTGATGCCGGTTCTGGTATTGTTGATGATTCAGGAGATCGTCCCGCCAGTATAAATACATTCCCCCCGGATTGCGCAGACGTCGAAAAGAGGCATTGCGGGTCAATCCGTCCGGCCGAAAATCCACAATCTGCAACACGGTGTTAATGTAGCGAAAACGGAAGTGATGCGCTATTTGTTTCCAGACAAAACTGGGTCTGATATGGCGTTCCCCCGCGACCACCGGATATGGGAACCGGCGTAGGATATCCACGCGGATTGCATGGCGCTTTTCCCCGGTGACGCCATATTTACGGGTGATTTCCAGGTAATCCGAATCCATGCCATTCTGTGGGAATGGTGTTCCATGAAGCTTTCCACTGCTTTCCCGGCAAAGTCCTTCGACTCCGGCAAAGTGCTCCCGTTCCGATGCGGGAATCGAGTGCCAGCACTGTTCCAGGGTGCCGAGCGCGTGCGGAAGCATGACATCGTCGGAGTCCAACAGGACCAGCAATTCGCCCTCTGCTTCACGAGCCGCCAGATTGTACGCGACATGCTTGCCCTGATTCTTTTGCCGAAAATATCTCAGCCTGCCACTGAATTGCCGCTTCCACCGGTTAATCAACTCCCCTGTTTTATCTTCAGAGCCATCGTCGACGATAATCAGTTCGAAATCCCTGAACTGCTGGCCGGCAACGCTCTCCAAGGCTCTTGGGAGTGTATCCGCTCGGTTGTATGTTGGGATAAAGATGGAGAATAGCGGGCGAGTCACGGCGAGCGTCGGAAGCGAAGAGTGGTATGGCAGCTGGTCCCGGCAGTCTATACCAGATACTCTCTGGTTGCAGCAGGGTTATATCAACCGAAAGGTCCCGATCTGGTAAACTCTCCATTTTATCGTTCTTCATCGCGTACCTATCCGATTCATGAAAGTCTACACTCCTTCGGTAACCTGGAATCTCTCCCGCAAGGGGGCCCGTTACAGGCAGGCCAGCGCGCTGGTACTGTCCGTACCCAAAAGCGGACGCACCTGGTTCAGAGTCATGCTCAGCAAGTATCTTTCCCTGCATTTTGGAGAGGAGCTTGATATCGGGGGCTACGCCGAATCCTCGACAGTTGTCCCGAATATTCTCTACAGCCATGAGATCTGGAGTCACCGGATGACCTCCAGTATCCGCCGTCGCCTGTTGGGTTTCTATATTTGTCCCGAATCCGCCCTGCTGGACAAGCCGGTAATGGTTGTTCATCGTGATCCACGCGATGTGCTTGTATCGCTCTATTTTCATGCACGTAAACGTTCCAGGAGAAAATTCCAGGGAACTGTTTCGGATCTGGTGCGGGATCGGGATCGGGGAGCGGCCGCCATGGTTGCTGTTATGAATGCCTGGCGCCAGCGTCTGTCCGGTAAACCAGATGTGTTGTGGATTGGCTACGCCGACTTGCACGCCCGACCTCAGCAGCTTTTGGGTGATGCTGCCCGGCTGCTTGGCTTTGAACCCATTCAGGATTATGTGCAGCAGGCAATAGATTTCAGTAAATTCGAGAATATGCGTAATCTGGAGAACAGAGGGGGTCTGGGAAAGGGATTCCTCTCACCCGGCAATGCCGCAGATCCCGAGAGTTTCAAAGTCCGCAGCGGCGTGGTTGGCGGTTATGGGAAACACCTGCAAGCCGATGACCTGGTATACATTGACGAAGTGCTGCAGGATCTCGACCCGTTTTTCGGCTACTCACGGTCGGTTAAATAGGATTCCAGTTCCAGCCGGACCGAGCGCAACGGCGCCTCCCCAAATCGCCGGATACAAGCCTTGACCCATTGGGTATGCACCAGATCGACCACTACCGGCACCTTTTCGAAACCCAGTAAAAGTGCCAATGCCAGGCGATGTGTGCCCTCACCGGATTTGATTGCTGTGCCGTCGCGCCCGATCCGTACGGTGATCTCCCGTTCCTGCCGCAGCTGTTGTGGGGGGCGAGCCTGAAATCCATGATCGCGCATACTCTTGTACAAGTTTTCCAGACGGGAAAAATAGGCATCCACCGCGGTGCGCGACGCCAGTTTCGGCGCATGAGTGACGCCGTTGCGCTCCAGCTCATCCACCATGCGACGATAGAATGCCGTTTCCTGATAGGGGAGGTTCTCTTCGAACAGCTCCTGCATCTGCCGCAGCCGAAACGGAGCATATTCATTATCGGACAGATCCCATGCGCCTGGGCATGCCAGAAATGGCCAGTGTTTAACATATGCAGGCCACTCATCCTTACGCCGGCGATAAACGATACGGGTTGGATCCATTTCGGTGGTCCACAATCCGTAACGGCGTTTGATCCGCAGATAGTCGAAAAGCATCAGCGAGGTTGATCCTCCAATTGGGGGAGTCCGAGTATCTCCAGATATCTGGATGCGCTGCGCTGCGCCTCGTACTCTTTGACGGCAGCCTTCATCGATCCGGGTTGTGGCGGATTCAGAAGTACCCCCGCCATTGCAGCAGCGAGCATTTCGTGCTTACCCACAGGTACCAATGGTGCTATCCGGCCGCCTTCCAGAATCTCCCCGGGGCCGCTCGGGCAGTCGGTGGAGACCACGGGAGTATCCAGCGCCATCGCTTCGGTCAACACATTGGGCGAACCCTCCCATCTGCTCGAGAGTACGAACAGATCCGCAGCCGCCATGTAAGCATAGGGATTTTGGATGAAGCCCGGAAGGTCCACACAGTCGTGCAATCGAAGCCGCTCCACCAGTTGCAGCAACTCTTTTCGCCGGTCGCCCTCACCCAGAATAATTAGACGTGCCTGCACTCTTTTACTCAATTCGGCAAAAGCGCTGATCAGCGTGACGAAATCCTTCTGCAGCGTGAGCCGGCCGGCGCCGAGGATTACCGGAAATCTCTTCTCTTTCAGCCAGAGGTGGGGGGGTACTTCTGCGGCCAACTTAATAAGCCTGGAAGTGATCACCGGGTTTCGCACCACGCTGATTTTTTCGGGGGCCACGCCCGATATCTTTTGGGTGTCTTCAGCCACGCCTTTGGAGACGGCGATAATCTGGTCTATTTTAGGATAGAGCCTGCGAATGGGCCGCAGTCGCAACCATCTTAACAGCGCAGGTTTATTGCTGAGAGCTTCCGAAAGATTGGTGCCCAGTCTCAGTACCAGACGGGTATCTGTTCCCGCCAGTTCCCGCGCCCTCACAGCCAGACGGCCGGCTCTGTCTTTGGCCACCAGCATCCTCGATGGACGGTGTTGCTTCAAATAACGCACCAAAGGGAGGAGGCTGGTGCCCGTATGGCGGCTGCCAAGATCTATGCGGCGCACATTGGGATGGATTTCATCAAGGTGCCGACTGTTCGATCTGATCAGTACCAGGTCGACCAGGAGACCCCGCTCCGCAAAGGCGTTCAGCAGGTTGAGCAGCATTCGCTCCACACCGCCTTCACCGGAGAAAGAGGCCAGTACGGCGATATCGGGGAGTTCTGTATCCCTGCTCATTGCACTACCATTCAAGATGAAATCCGGAAAGATCGTATTGGGGCGCTGGAATGATAACAAACAGCATCCTTTCTTGAATAATCGGGTTGGACGCAACTTGCAAACCCGGTGCGGCCGGTATCTACTTCCGAGCTTTGTGCAGAGGCATCTCTACAGTTATTCGACAAGACTCATAATTCAGATTGAAAATGAAAGTACTACATGTGGAAGCGGGGATGCATCTGTACGGGGGTGCCCGACAGGTGCTCTATCTGCTGGAAGGATTGGCGAACAGCGGGGTGCAGAACCTGCTGGTGGTTCCAACAGGCAGTGAATTGGGTGTGCGGGTCGATTCTGCGACCGCGGATGTTCGTGCAATCCGCATGGCGGGAGATCTGGATCTGGGAGTGATACCTCGGCTCAAGAGGATCATTATGCAGGAACAGCCTGATCTGGTTCATCTGCATAGCCGTAGAGGAGCGGATATTCTGGGTGGATTGGCTGCCAGGTTGACGGGGATACCAGCGGTTCTGACTCGCAGGGTGGATAATCCGGAGCCACGGCTACTGATCAACCTGAAGTACCGGCTCTTTGACCGGGTGATCACAATTTCCGAGGGTATTCGTCAAGTATTACTTAGTCAGGGTGTTCCTGCCGCAAAAGTGGCTTGTGTGCGCAGTGCGGTGGATGCTGACCGATACCAGGGAAAGTGCGACAGAAACTGGTTTCTCGATGAGTTCGGGTTGCCACAAAGTGCCCGGGTGATAGCGGTCGTGGCGCAGTTGATACCCCGTAAGGGGCACAGGTATGTTCTCGATGCAATGTCGAAACTGACCAGGCTTTATCCCGGGCTGCATCTGTTATTGTTTGGGAAAGGGGCATCCGAATCGGAAATACGTGCTCAGATTGGCTCCCTGGGCCTGGATCGGAAAGTTACTCTGGCCGGATTCCGGAATGATTTATCACGGATCTTTCCATGTCTCGATCTCCTCGTCCACCCTGCACTGATCGAGGGATTGGGAGTGACGCTGCTGCAGGCAGCCAGTGCCGGTGTGCCGATCGTTGCCAGTGACACCGGCGGTATTCCGGAAGCGGTGCGGGATGGTTTCAATGGTTTATTGGTGCCGCCTGGGGACAGTCCGGCGCTTGTTCATTCCATCCGGCGACTGTTGGATGATGCCGAACTGGCCCGACGCATGGGGGCGGCAGGGATCAGACTGATGCGGGAGGAGTTCTCTGTGCAAGGCATGGTGGCGGGGAATCTGGCGCTCTATCGAAGTCTGCTCAATAGGGATCCGGCACTACCTTGCGTTTTTTGAAGCGGCGGTGGGACCAGAGATATTGAGCGGGGGCTATGCGTGCAGCCCGCTCGATCATCATGTTAATTTTCTGCGTGTCGCTTTCCACCGAGTCACCGGGAAAATCATCTATCTGTGATCCGATCTCGATCACGTAACCTTGTTCACCGGGCAGGCGGTAGCCATAAGTGAAGACGACCGGCGCGCCGCTGATGCGGGCGATTCTGGAGACGATGGTCGTGGTGGAGGCGGGTATGCCGAAGAATGGAGCCAGCACCGTGTGCTTGCCCTTCATCGCCTGATCGGGAGCGATCCAGACGACCTGGTTGTTGTTCAGGGCACGCAGGACCGAGCGTACATCGCTGCGGCCTATCGCCGCTGAAAAGCGCTCCTTCCGGTAGCGGCTGAACGCCCGTTCGATCACCGGGTTTTCGTGTTGGCGATAGACCACGCCAAACGGATGGCGCAATCCCAGCAGGCGGCCGATCAGATCGAGATCGACAAAATGCATGCCGACCAGAAGTATGCCTTTGCCCTGCTGCAGTAGCTGTTCGAAATTCTCCAGGCCATTGATATGACTCAGGCGTCTGAGCTTTTCGTCGCTGCCCCACCAGCTGAAGCCAGTCATTATAATGGTTATGCCCAGTGCCTCGAAATGCTCCCGCACCAGTGCCTGCCGTTGTTGGTCAGAGAGCCCAGGAAAACAGAGGGAGAGATTCACCTCGGTTATATGCCGGCGCTCCGCTGCCAGTTGGTGGGCGATGCGTCCAAGGCTCCGGCCTATGCCGAGAGCAACCGGATAGGTGGCCATTTTGGCGACCAGCCACAGCACGCCCATGCCGATCCAGGTGGGCCAATAGCGGGGTGCGTAGAGGTTGGGTGCAGGGCTGTCGGCCATCCGGATAGAGTCGCTGCGGCAAAGTTATGGGTTGTCCCCGGGCCGGGGAAAAACCTATTATATGCCGTTTGACAAGTCGGGTGGCCTACTAAATTCCTATGCACATCCAACTCCCGGATTTCTCCAAAGGGCGAGTGCTGGTCGTCGGCGATCTGATGCTGGATCGTTATTGGCAGGGGCCCGCCGCCAGAATTTCGCCTGAGGCGCCGGTTCCGGTGGTGCGCATCGATCAGATCGAGGAGCGGCCTGGTGGTGCGGCCAATGTGGCGCTCAACTTACGCAGCCTGGGTGTACAGGTGCATCTTGCCGGTGTCGTGGGCGAAGATGATGCGGGCGTTGTCCTGGAGAAATGCCTGCGTGCGACTGGGGTGGAGTGTCAATTGCAGCATGCGGCGTCGATTCCAACCATCACCAAGCTTCGGGTCATCAGTCGTCACCAGCAGTTGATACGGCTGGACTTTGAGCAAAGTCTGGGCACTGTCGATATTTCGGAGATGCAGGCCCACTGCCTGCAGGCGATTGCAGGCTGCGATGCGCTGGTGCTGTCGGATTACGCCAAAGGGACACTGCAGCGCCCACAGGAGTTGATCGAGGCCGCCCGTAGTGCGCGGATCCCCGTTCTGGTAGATCCCAAAGGGGTGGATTTCGAGCGTTACTCCGGTGCAACCCTGTTGACCCCCAATTTGTCCGAATTCGAGTCAGTGGTTGGTCACTGCGGCTCCGATCGGGTATTAGTGGAGCGCGGCGAACAGTTGCGCAGCAGGTTGCAGCTTGAGGCGCTGCTCATCACACTCGGCGAGCGGGGCATGCTGCTCCTGCCCAGCGGCGGGGAGGCGTTGCACCTTCCCACGCGCGCTCGCGAAGTGTTTGATGTCACTGGGGCAGGTGACACGGTCATCGCACTGTTGGCTGCGGGAATCGCATCGGGGATGAAGCTGACGGATGCTGCGGGAGTGGCAAATATGGCGGCCGGCATGGTGGTGGCAAAACTGGGCGCCGGCAGCGTCACGCTTACCGAACTGCGCAGTGCGCTGCGCCAGCAGGAGAACTGGGGTCCGGTGGTGGATCGGCAACAGCTGAAACTGCTGCTGGAGGAGGCACGGAACGCGGGTGAGCGCATAGTAATGACCAACGGTTGTTTCGATATTCTGCACGAAGGACATGTCACCTATCTGCAGCAGGCGCGTAAACTGGGCGACCGTTTGCTGGTGGCCGTCAATGATGATGATTCTGTGCGCCGCCTGAAGGGGGAGGGGCGTCCGATCAATACATTGCAGCAGCGCATGGCGGTACTGGCGGGGCTGGCTTCGGTGGATTGGGTGGTGGCGTTCTCCGAAGATACGCCCGAACGGCTTATCTGTGATGTCAAACCCGATCTGCTGGTAAAGGGAGGCGACTACCGGCCCGAACAGATAGCCGGTTACGATTGTGTCACTGCCAATGGCGGAGAGGCGCGGGTTCTTTCCTACCTGGACGGCCGCTCCACCAGCCGCATTCTTGAGAGTATCCGGAGAGAACGGGAGACCCAGTGACGGGACGTGATCTCTATCTGCGCCTGCTTACCTACGTCAAGCCCTATTGGCGACAGTTCGGCGTCGCGCTCTTTGCCATGATATTGCTCGCCGCTACCGAACCGGCGATACCGGCACTGCTGAAACCTATGCTGGATGGGACTTTTGTCGATAAGGATCCGGATGTGATCCGCTGGACACCGGTGATTCTAATCGGTTTGTTTTTGATTCGTGGCAGCATGAGTTTTCTCAACGGTGTCGCCTTTGAGTGGGTGGCCGGAAAAGTGGTGCTGGATCTGCGCAGACAGATGTTCGAGCGTATCATGACCTTGCCTACCGCCTACTTCGATGCCAACTCAACCGGCAATCTTATCGCCCGCGTCACTTTTAACGTCAACCAGGTAACCAACGCTTCGACCAAGGTTCTCACGGTGCTGGTGAAAGACAGCATTATCGTTATCGGCCTGCTTGGATATATGTTCTATCTCAACTGGCTGCTGACGCTGATCATGTTTGTGCTCCTGCCGATGATTGCACTGATCGTCAGATTGCTGGCAAAGCGGCTGCGCCGGATCAGCCGCAGTCTGCAGCAGGCGATGGGCGATATGACACATGTGCTGGAAGAGGGCGTTCGCGGGCACAAGGTGATCAAAGTATTTGCCGGAAAGGATTACGAGGAGCGCCGCTTCGATAAGCTGGCAAACTGGGTGCGGCGCTACAATATGAAAACCAAAGTGGCGGGCATGGCACATGAACCGGCAGTGGAACTGGCTGCCGCCCTGATGATGGCCGTCCTGATCTATGTGGGCACTCATGAAACGGTTGCAGGTGAACTGACCGTAGGTGGATTTGTCTCCCTGATGGCGGCAGTCGGTCTTATTTTCAGTCCGATCAAGCGGCTTACCAGCATCAATGAAGCGCTGCAGAAGGGGCTTGCCGCAGCCGAGAATGTGTTCGAACTGATCGATCAGGAGGCGGAGAGGGATGCGGGCGAGCGGCAACTGAGCGACGTGAAGGGTCGGCTGACATTCTGCAATGTCGGATTCCGTTATCCCTCGGCGAAACGGGATGCGCTGAAGGAGGTCAGCTTTGAAGCGGCGCCGGGCGAGACCATCGCGCTGGTGGGACGATCCGGCGGCGGCAAGACCACGGTCGCTGCGCTGATACCCCGGTTCTACAGTCCTGGCAGCGGCACCATTTTACTGGATGGGACAGACATAGAGGAGCTTACCCTTCATTCGCTGCGTGCGAATCTATCTTATGTCGGGCAGGAGTCGGTGCTGTTCGACGACACGGTGGCGGCCAATATCGCATACGGCGCCGGTCGCCAGGTGACGCAGGAAGCGATAGAGCAGGCGGCGCGTGATGCCCACGCATTGGAGTTCATTCAACGCTTGCCCGGCGGATTCGAAAGCCAGATCGGGGAGGATGGCGTACGCCTTTCCGGCGGACAACGCCAGCGTCTGGCGATAGCCAGAGCGCTGATAAAGGACGCGCCGGTGCTGCTGCTCGATGAGGCGACATCGGCGCTGGATACCGAATCTGAACGCATGGTGCAGGAGGCGCTGGGTCGTCTGACCGCAAACAGAACCACCCTGGTCATTGCCCACCGCCTCTCCACGGTCAAGCACGCTGACAGGATTCTGGTGCTGAAAGAGGGCAGGATCGTTGAGCAGGGCAGTCATGAGGAGCTGATCAGGCTTGAAGGCGAATACACCGAACTCTGCAGGCACCAGTTTGGCGTCAAAGCCCAGGAGTGAGTTGAGAGCGGCATCCCCTTACTCTTCCTGTTCTGCCAAATAATCCAGTACCCTAACTAATCATGCCCATGAGGGCTACCAACGGCCGGGAGAGCAGTTACCCCGGCAGCTTCGTGGGCCAAGTATTTGCCCGATCGTGGCTCCAGGCTGGCGTTGGCCGCTGTTATACGGAGCGCCTGGGAAACTGTGTTAAAATTCGGACCCTCTTGCCGCTGTTACTGCGGCTCAATATCGCGATATTCACTCTGGACAGGCTATGAAGGTAACAATATTTGGATCCGGGTATGTGGGGCTGGTCTCCGGTGCATGCCTTGCTGATGTGGGCAACGAGGTGGTGTGCGTTGACATTGACAGCGATAAAATCGAACTGCTCAAGCGCGGTGAAGTGCCCATCTACGAACCTGGTCTGGACCAGCTCATACACAGCAATCAGCAAGCCGGACGTCTCTCCTTTACCACCGATGTGGCAGAAGGGGTGGAGCATGGACTTTTCCAGTTTATCGCGGTTGGTACTCCTCCAGATGAGGATGGTTCCGCCGATCTCCAGTATGTGCTTGCCGTGGCGGCCGGTATTGGCCAGCATATGAACAGCTACAAGGTAATCATCGACAAGTCGACCGTGCCGGTCGGCACCGCTGACAAGGTGCGTGCGCGTATCGAGGAAGTGCTTAAAGCACGCAGTCAATCTGGTATTGAATTCGATGTCGTCTCCAATCCCGAATTTCTGAAAGAGGGGGATGCGATTGACGACTTCATGAAGCCGGACCGGATCATAGTCGGTACCGACAATCCACGCACCAGCGAGTTGTTGCGAGCCCTTTATGCACCGTTTAACCGCAACCATGAACGGGTGATAGCGATGGATGTCCGCTCCGCCGAGCTGACCAAGTATGCGGCCAATGCGATGCTGGCCACCAAAATCAGCTTTATGAACGAGCTGGCCAATATCGCCGAACGTGTCGGCGCGGATATCGAACATGTGCGTGTGGGAATTGGCTCGGATCCCCGCATTGGTTACGACTTCATCTACCCGGGCATAGGTTACGGCGGTTCCTGCTTCCCCAAGGATGTTCAGGCACTGGAGCGCTCTGCCAGAAGCTTGGGCTATCATGCCCAGATTCTGGAGGCGGTGGAACAGGTCAACTACCGGCAGAAGGAGGTGCTGTTCCATAAGATCAAGAGCCATTTTGGCGATGACCTCCGGGGAAAGGTGATAGCGCTCTGGGGACTGGCATTCAAGCCCAATACCGATGATATGCGCGAAGCGCCAAGCCGGGTGCTGATGGAGGCATTATGGGAGGCAGGAGCCCGTGTGCAGGCTTATGACCCGGAAGCGATGGACGAAGCGGCGCGTCTATATCCTTCGCGCGACGATCTGCTGCTGTGCGACTCCCCCGAAGCAGCGCTGAAGAATGCAGATGCACTTGCAGTCGCAACAGAGTGGAAGCTGTTCCGCAGTCCAAATTTCGATGCGATAGCCGAAGCGCTTTCCGCCCCGGTTATATTTGATGGTCGCAATATCTACGACCCCAAATATCTGAAAGGCAGAGGGTTTACCTATTATGCCATCGGGCGTAACGGTGGCTGAAACCGGTATCCCTCTCTTCTTCCATTGGGTTGCCGATGGCAGTTGAGGTTGCCGCCTGGATGGAATCCATGACCAGATACGACGAGCTAAAGCAACATCTGAGCGCCAATCAGTACACCTGGCTGATAACGGGTGTCGCCGGATTCATAGGCTCCAACCTTCTGGAATCCCTGCTGCGCTTAAATCAGAAGATTATCGGACTGGATAACTTTGCCACAGGATACCAGCGCAACCTGGATCAGGCGCTGGCTGATGCCGGTCGCCAGCCGGGAGATGTGGATTTCCGTTTCATAGAGGGAGATATCTGTGATCAGGAGAGCTGCCGCATGGCCTGTTCCGGCGTTGACTATGTACTGCATCAGGCTGCACTGGGCTCGGTTCCCCGTTCTATCGAGGATCCGGTACGAACCAACCGGGCGAACATCGACGGTTTTCTGAATATGCTGGTCGCAGCCAGGGACGCCAAGGTTCGCAGATTTGTCTACGCCGCTTCCAGTTCCACCTATGGCGACCATCCGGATCTGCCGAAGGTGGAGGAGAGGATAGGAAGCCCGCTCAGCCCCTATGCGGTGACAAAGGTGGTCAACGAACTGTATGCCAGTGTGTTCGCGCGCAGCTATGGGTTCAGGACAATAGGTTTGCGTTATTTCAATATCTTTGGCAAGCGCCAGGACCCCAACGGCGCCTACGCGGCGGTGATTCCAAAATGGGTTGCCGGCCTGATTGCCGGAGAAGCGGTGTATATCAACGGCGACGGAAAGACCAGCCGGGATTTCTGCTATATAGAAAATACGGTGCAGATGAATCTGCTTGCCGCTTTGACGGAAGAACCGGAAGCGGTGGATCAGATCTACAATGTTGCGCTGAACGACCGCACCAGCCTCACGAAGTTATTCGAGATGATCCAACAGCGGCTGATCGAGCGCAAGCCGGGGCTCGCCAAAGTGGAGCCGATCTACCGGGAGTTCAGAGCCGGCGACGTACGCCACTCGCAAGCGGATATAGGCAAGGCCCAACGGCTGTTGGGGTATGCGCCCAGCCACCGCATCGGTGAGGGGCTGGATGCGGCGATGGATTGGTATGTCGATGCATTGGGTTGAGGTCTACCCAACCAGGGCGGATACGATGCGATCCTGATCCTTCTCCGACAGATAAGGATGCATGGGAATACTGAAAACCGTCTCTGACAGATACTCGGCCACAGCAAGATCGGTCTGGTTCGTTTGCAAGGCCGGCTGCTTATTGAGTGGAACAGGGTAGTGAACCGCTGTAGGGATTTCCGCCGCCTGCAGTTTTTTCAACATTTGATCTCTGTGGTCGGATAGCAGCGTGTACTGCGCATAGACACTGGTGTTTCCCTGCGCAATTACCGGTGTGGTGAGACCTGTTCCCAGCTGGTTGATCAACTTGCTGTAGCGCGCACCGATTTTCCGGCGTGCATCAACCTCTTCTGGAAAAATATCCAGTTTGGCCAGCAGGACCGCTGCCTGCAGAGTGTCGATGCGGGCATTCAGGCCAATTCTGGGATGGTGATAACGCCGGTCCTGGCCATGATTTCGAATCTCTCTCATCGCCTTGGCGAGTTCGTCATCGTTGGTGAAACAGGCGCCGCTGTCACCATAACCGCCCAGTGGCTTGGAAGGGAAAAAGCTTGTGCAGCCGATTGTGGAAAGTCCACAGGACTGGCGTCCCTTATAGGTGGCGCCGAGGCTTTGTGCACCATCTTCAATGACGGGCAGAGCGTGCCTGGCCGCAATTGCGTTAATGGCGTCGAAATCAGCGCATTGGCCATAGAGGCTGACCGGCATGATCGCTTTCGTTCTTGAAGTGATTGCCGCCTCGATCTTTGTCGGGTCGATGTTGTAGGTGGTGGCCTCGATGTCCACGAAAACAGGCCTGGCACCGAGCAGAGCGATCATCTCACCGGTGGCAATAAAGGTGAATGGCGTGGTGATGACTTCGTCATCCCTGCCGATTTCCAATGCCATCATCGCCATTAAAAGGGCATCTGTGCCCGAGGAGACGCCGATGCAGTGTTTCACTCCGACGAATTGGGACAGCCGCGCCTCGAGCTCCTGAATCTCGGGTCCCAATATATATTGACCATGATTCAACACACTCCGAATCCGGTCATTGACCTGATCCTCGATACGCGCATATTGCGCTTTGAGGTCGATGAATTGCATTGGGGGATTCCTTGGGTTTTTCTGGTGGAGAAATTGATCAATTGTACTGCAGTAAAGGGGACGCATCTATTATTCCGGTTCAGCGGGCCTCCCCCGTCCCCGCCTCTCAATTCTTGCACCGACTCTCCGCTCTATCTCATCGATGAAACACTGATTTCCGGTTAGTTGATTCCTGTTGACCGATTCATCCAAAAACTGTTTTTCCGATAGCGGGGTGCCGGCTTCCAGATACGTCCTATATCGAAGCCTTCGTTCACTGTTCGTGTCCGCCAGTCCGATATAGCAGGCGTCCCGATCGAGCATCCCCAAGCCACGATCCAGTACTCTTTCCCGGTAACTGGACCAGAGGTACGCCTCCGCGCTCGTTACCATACCCGCTCTGACGGGGTTCAACTCCACATAGCGGCAGCAACAGAGCAAGTAATCGTCTCTCTGTATCGGGCTTGCTTTGTAGCGCCCCTCCCACAGCGAACCGCTTCTTCCCTCCAATTTATTGACATAAGCGGATTGCCGGCCGTTGACTCTCTTCATAAGTAACGAGAGCGTCTTCGCGTCCCTGCCCGGTTCAGCGACGATATGGATATGGTTCGTCATCAAACACCATGCATAGAGCTTGATGCCAAGCGCCGTTTTCCACTCCTTCAGGTTTTCCAGATAGAACCGGTAATCCCGGTCTGTCAGGAACACCGCATTCCGGTTATGTCCTCTCTGCACAATATGGTGCGGACAGTTCGGTACCAATACTCTTGCCTTCCTTGGCATCGTATTCTCCTGTTGGGCTGGTTAAATAGATGCGTCCCCTTTTTCTGGTTATTATTGTATAAATCGCATCATTTGGCGGGGCAGTTTCTGGACAGACAGTGTACGAAAAAATGCGCTCGAAGAGTAAACCGATGGATAAATCGCGTGCCGTTTAAAAAAACTCGGCCATTGTAGCTGAGCTGGTTTCTGGCAAAAATGCGGTTTTCCAGCGGCGTTGCGGGGGCTTCAACAATAAAGCGGAACGGACCACCAGAAAAGCATATGGATTCAGGACTTACCATGCGGCTGAAATTTCTCCATAGCGTACGTCTTGAGCTCTATCTGTCACGAAAGCAACCTTCAAATTTTACTGACGAGTCAAATATGGGATTGGTCATGACCGACCGGGATTTGTTTTTTGAATAATTCAAAAACAATAAAACAAGGAATAACCTGGCAGGCGTTGGAGTCGGTTTATTATTTCGCGCTCAACTTTCTCCTGATTTTAATTGTAGCCCGATACATCGATGCGGGGATGTATGGAACGTACACAACACTTTTTGTTGTCGTCGTATTTCTTTCTGAAATTACCGATTTTGGTTTTAAAAACATAATCATCAGACAGCAGTACACAGAAGAAAAAATCTATGTGGTCTATATACTGCTCCTGATTTCAGCCTGCCTGATTTTATTGCTGTATGAATTGACAGTTTCATTTTTCTGGGATCGGTATCAATTGGCGCTGGGCAGCATTCTGTACGCGCAAACATTTGGTATTTTGATTCCTCTGCTGGCTGTAAACAACTTCTTGACAAATGTATACCGCAAGGATCTGCGCTTTAAACGGGTTGCCATCGTTAGAAGTCTCTCCTATTCGATTACCTTTGTGACAACTATCGGATTGACTGCGCTCTATAGAGATAAATGGGGCTTATTGATTGGGTTGACCGCCGGAGAAATTATCAGATTACTTACTTTCAGAACCGGCTTGGATTGGCAGAAGAGCAAAGCAGGCCTCAATCAACTGAATCAGTATCTGAACGAGTTCCGGAACTCTGCGGGGTTGTATATCTCTCATTTGCTAGGATATATGTCTCGAAATATCGACTATCTTCTAATTGCTGCGTTACTCAGTGTGGAGGCTGTAGGTGTATATGCGCTTGCTTACAAAATTATGAGCGCACCTGTCAGGCAGATTGGGGGCATCATTAATAAAATCATGTTTCCTATCTATGGCCGTGAGAAAGAAATGGCAACGATTACTGAAATGTTCTGTTTTTCGATACGTACAATCGCTTTCTATTCATCGATAGTATTTTTTATATTGGCATCCATATCACAAAATCTGATAGATCTTCTATTCACCAGTGAGTGGAAGGACACCGGGAGTGTACTCGCAATAATGTCTATGGCTGGTATATTCCTGATAATCCACAATGCAACGGAGCCGCTACTGAAAATTACAGTCAGCCAGAAAACTTTGGTTTTTAGACAGATGTTTTATTTGGTCGTTATAGTTGCATGCGTAACCGCAGGCGCCATGTTCGATCTTATCTGGGCATGCGTGGGCTTTTTGGCCGCGCTTTTTTTGTCATTTGTGTTGTCTGTGAAGATATCGTTCGATTCAATTGGCGCCGATTTCAGACCAACCAGTACCAGAATGATTGAATATCTGCTGCTGGGCGTGATTTTTTATTTTGTTAATAAAGCAGTTCTTCTTTTTGGTGCTCAATTTTCGGAATCCCTTGTTATACCCTTTATTCTTCTGCTTGATATGGGTTTGCTTGCTGCCGTCTTGAAAATATACAGAAGGAGAAATGAAACAGGGGATCGTTCTATATTTATTCCCGGATTTTTATAGAGACCGGGACGAGGTGGAAAAGTTATTTGCCAGACGGCTCTCTCAGCTGGAGCCAGGATGCCAGTGAATGGAGTAAAAAATAGGCTCTTTTCAAATTAGACCCCTTTTTGCTCAGTAGCTTCATTCCATCGATGCCGGTTTTCTTGCGAAGATATTCGTTATCGGTTTTTGTGAATAGATTTTGGTAATCGGTTGTTTTCCAGCCGAACCCGGTTTTGGGTCGTTCCCAGTCTTTAGTGGGGAGTCTCGATTTACACAGAGATCGAAGGATGCTTTTAGGTCCTTCGCGCAGCATAACGCTTGAGTCGATTCTAAGAGCAGCCTCTACCATGGAGTCATTCAAAAACAGTGCCCGGGCTTCGACTGAATTATACATCGATGCCCTGTCCACCTTATATAGCATCTGATTTGGCAGTTTGAACACAAGGTTCAGTATTCTGAACTTTGACAATGGATCCAGGTCCTTATACTCATCGATAATTTTCAACACATGGTGAGAGGGGTCATATTCTGAATCAATTACACCTGATCTTTCGTGCAATTTGAAACCATTGGACGATAAATCGAGAAGCAGTTGATTCTCGGATAGTCCAAGACGATGAATGTTACTGAAATGGCCGCTCACCGGTATTATCGATGAGGTTTTTCTGAATAAATATCGTATAAAATCCCATCTTCGATGAAGCAGGGGTGTTAAAGATTTCAGCTTTGAGAAGGAGGGGTAGCCTGAAAACAGCTCGTCTGCTCCATCACCCGTTATTACGACCGGGCAATTTTCAGCTCTTGCATTGGAAAAAACGATATTGCTGGGGATTATCGATGTATCGTCAAACGGTTGATCGCAAATAAGATTGAGGCATTTGAGGGAATCTTCAACATCCTCGGCATTAATGAATTTCAGTAGGTGAGCCTGGTGGTTGTAAAATTGTGATATGGGCAAAGCACGACTCGCAGCATCATCACCTGCACCGAAATCTGCGGTAATGGCGAGCAGCTCCGGATCGACTTTTCTGGCCGCCGTAAACAACAGGCTGGAGTCAATGCCGCCACTGAACAAACAGCCAACTTTTGCACTGGAGACGAGCCCCTCCCTGACAATTTTATCGAGGTTCTCCGAAATGAGATCCACAGCATCATTGGGAGTGGTAATGTCATTGATCAGTGTGGGCTTCCAGTAGCGGGAGCGTTGAATAGGGGATACACGGTTATTGCCATATCCAAATTTGAGGTAGGACCCAGGTTCAACAGCATAGACATCTTTGTACATCGTATAGGGAGCAGGTACAAAGCCATATGTTACGAAGTCTGTAAAGGACTCATTTCTGATTTCATTGATACTCTCAACGGGCAGAAGATTGGTTGTGGATCCGAAAAACAGATTGCTTCTGTTTTGATGGAAATAAAGCGGTTTCTGCCCCAGTTTGTCACGAGCCAGTAGGAGTGTATTATCAGAATGATCGAAAAAAGCTATGGCAAAAAAACCGTTAAAGTATTCGAGCGCAGATGAACCCCACTCTTGCAGTGCTGCCGCCACTACCTGCGTATCTGAAACGCCTGATAGTTCGTGATGTCTCTGCCGGAGTCTCTTTTTAATATCATCTTTGTTGTAAAGATTTCCATTGTAAAGCAATGTGGAGTTACGGTATTCAAACGGCTGGACGCCATCCCTTTCATCACCCTGGATAACGAGACGGGCGTGAAAGGCAGAGAAAAATCTGTGGTTAACACGATTTAGCTGGTCCGGGCCTCTTCTGGAAATTTCCTCCCTGATTCCCTGAATATGCTTGTCAAACATATCTTTATCAAAAGCACCGTATACCCCTGTAAATCCGCACATCTTTACCAGGCCCTAGTTACACCTTGTTTTCGGTCAGCTCAAGATACTTGGCCATCATCGTGTCAGTTCCACACTTATTTTTGATAATCTGCAAGTTATTATACAAAACCTTCCGGCGCTCCTCCTGACTCATGGAAATGGCGTCTTTCAAAGCTTTTGCGATACTTTCAGGATTTGACTCGAAAAGGTAGGTCTTTATTCCGATGTTGCCAATCTCTTTGTGAGGCGTGCTGTCAACGAGAATGGGAATGCAACCAGCCGCAGCTGCCTCCAGAACCGCAATCGGCATTCCATCACTGTTGGAGGCGGAAATGTAAAACTCGGATTCAGACATCAATGCCAAAGCCGAATCTCTTGGAATAATTCCCAGAAACTCAACTTTTTTCTCCAGGCCTAATTGATCTTTTAGCCGTATAAGGCTGGCTTTCTCTTTGCCATCACCCGCGATCAATAGCTTGTAATCCGGGTGAAGATTAACCAGAGAAGAGATAACCAGATCGACGTTTTTCTCCTTTATCAGTCGTGTTGCGATAACAAGCTGCTTTTTCTTGTGAGATTCAGGAGGTATTCTGTCCAGATTGATGCCATGCTGTATTGTTTCAACCCGGTCTCCTCCAATTGTGCTGAACCAGGAGGGCAGGGATTCACGGACAGCCCTGCTACAGCATACGAAGTGTGTGAAGAAAGGAATGGACAGCGTCAGGAATATTTTGTGCCTGAGTTTCAGATTATTGAAACAGGTACCAAGAGTAAAAATAACAGTCCGGTTTTTCCCGAACGTTATCAGACGGATCAGGGGGGCAAGAATTGCTATATTTGCATGATGAATATGGATAAATCTGTAATGAATCAGACTGGCTTTTACTATGTTGGAAATGAACTTGAACCAGTTGTTATCTGCGTGATCGATTTTTATCGTTTCGGGGATATCAATTTTAGGAGCTGATAGCAGTTCCAATAAGATGGACTGGCTGTTTGAAAAAGGCAGTGAAAACTGATTATACGGACCACTTAACTCGGAAACCGAAAAAAGAATCCTGAGGACTTTAGTCTGTTTTTCTATAATCATTTTGATCAAAATCTGATGTGGATCGTCCGGATTCCGAATTTTGCCACAATTTCTTTCCTGTTCATGAAATTAAATTCGGATAGAAAAGTGTATGCGCTCCGGCGCTTTTATCCAATTGGCCTGTAGCACAAAATTGCAGAGCGAGGAGAGGGGGAATACTATTGTTGCCGCCATCCATTTTACTTAGCGTGCGTCCAGGAATTCAGCACAGTGTCATTCCGGCGGATGCCGGAGCAGTGGTACATGGATGTACTGATTACTGAGATAAGGATGCCGTCCCTGAGGTGTTGAATTCTCTGGATCCTGGCCCTTGCCAGGATGGCGTGCTCTGTTTTAATGGGATGATATCCGGTCGGATATCAAATTAGCGGTTCCCCGGAAGGTTACAGGAATTCCTGATCGTAACTAAACCCGAAACGAAGGGTAGCGGCAGTAATGGGTAAGTTGAATGTTTTGTATATAGTCGGACTTTCCCGGTCCGGTACTACTTATTTGTCTAAAATGCTTTCCGAAGAGTTGCATGCGGTGTCGATCGGAGAGTCCATCAAGAATATAGAGATATACAGTGAGGAAAAAGAGCTTGGCAGATATCGTTCGGAGAACCGGAAATGCACATGCGGAGAGTTACCTGAGAACTGTTCCTTTTGGAGCGGGCTGATAAACAATGACTCGTTCCGGAATGATAAGGATAAGTTTCGCAGCGTTTTGCAGAAAGCGAACGAGTTATACGGAAATGCGTTGATTATAGATACTTCAAAAACAACGAAAAGACTGGAAGAGTATTATTTAAAAGAGTTAAGCGAAGGAAATATAAATCTGGCTTGTGTCAATCTGATTCGTCATTGCTATGGTCAAATCAACTCATACCAGAAGTATCACAAAAAGTGGAAGCGAAAAGGTATCCGGTCGTTGGTTATTACAGATGCGGTTTACTGGTTGTATAAAAATTACTCAAATATCAATTTTTTTAAACGCAGGGATATTCCCGTACTGACAGTATTTTACGAAGATACCATTTTTAAACGGGATGAGTTTTCACTTGTAGTCAGCGAATTTGTTGGAAATACGCTAACAGGCTATAGCAAACACAAACCGTTAATGCATGAAATGAGTGGCAATGAAGGGTTTAAACAGCGTGGCATGGAGAAGATAAGTTACGACAGTGCATGGTTCTATGATAAGAAACTTTTTTGGTATTCGCTTCTTCTTTGGCCCATGATTATATTCAACAACAGGTGGTATAGAAGGTACAGGGTAGATCCGGAAAAGCCTTGAAAAGAGATTGATATCTCTGCCATGGCAAAAAACAGATATGGAAAGATTCCTGCTTGCCGTTTTGATATTGCCTTTTCTGACTGCTTCCGCGTTTCTTTATTTCAGAAATACAAGATTAAATTTTAACGCTTACGAAATTTTTATTTTCTTTACTACCATATACGCAGTGCTTGTTCCCTTGGACCACCTGTTAGGGTTGAGAATAAGAGAACACGAAAGCTTTCCAAGTCTCAATTATGATCCAGCAAATCCGGATATTACCTACGATATAATTTTTGTCGTCATACTCTATTACTTCTTTTTTGTTTCTGTCAGCGCAGCCTATTTCGTTCTTCGGTTTGTAAAACAGCACTATTTTAGAGATGTTCTAAAGCCGCACGAGAAAGGTGTGGTCTATTCAAGGCAATTTATTCCAAGCTCCAGATCGTTGGTCCTGCTTAATGTCGGACTGTTGGCGTTATACATTTACTTTGATATAGAGATGTTGTCCGGGCACCTGGATCTGGCTTCATCCTTGAAGCAGGTGCGAACACAGCTCGGGTTACATCATGAACCGATATACAGACTATTCTCCTTTTCGTCGAATATATTCGTTACTTTCAATACGCTCATCATTATCCTCGGGAAGGAAAAGAGATCTTCTCTAGTCTCACTTTCCGCAGTTATCCTGATGTCGCTTTATACAGGTGACAGGTCGACACTGTTTATAGTGATTATTATCGCGGTATTGGTGCACAAACCCGTGGTCAGGAGAGTGGACTCACTGGTTTTCATGGTCATGGCGGTGCTGTTTTTTGTGTATTTCAAGCCCACCTATAATTTTGTCGTTTCCTCACTTGCAGATAAGGAGCCGGTGAGCATTCTCGAAAGCTATTCTCAGATCGACGCTGGATTTTCCAGGATTGAGGCGCTGAGTCCTTTCGAGGTTATAAGAGCTGTCGTTGATGATATACATATGGAAAAACAGTATGGAGCAACCTATATCATAACCACACTCAATACCGCAATACCCTCAATGTTCAATAAGTCGGATGTTCCAACACTGGCAGTTCAGTTCAAGGAGATATACGCCCCTTCCAGCAAAGGACATTTTGGTTTTTCACCGATTGCCGAAGCTATCATCAATTTTGGCTATATTGGGATATTTTTGGTCGGCCTGCTGTTTGGAATATATCTGTTTATGATGAATTCTATCAGGATAGGTGTTTTTTATTATTTGAATATTATGGTAATTGCGAGGTTTTTTAGAACGGATTTTGCAAGTTTGGTTAAAAGGTATTTCGTTGTGGAATCTGCCGCAATAGTCATGGTGATGATTGCGTTAACAGTGGTTTATTATCTATATAAAAGCAGGGGTTCTTTCATCAGTAGGAAAGCATGAACTGTTTCTTGTTAAAATAGGTGGAGTAACTGGTCTATTGTAACAGAACTACAAAAAGGAAGCGAGGCAGTTAGACTGAAGCGCCAGTTGTTTCCTTAAAGTCACTCATTACGCTAATTTGTGTATAGTTTTATCTTCTTTAGAAAAGGTTGAGGAACTGTGCCGGAATGCATGGATGCCGAATGCTGGTCATATTTAAGCGTAGAAGTTTCATACAGACGTTTCCTTTTTTGGATTTGAAAGTATAAATACGGCTTGCCATGCCTGCCATTTCAATACCGGTATCTTCAAAAGAAGCTTATCAAGCTTCTCGAGCATCGATAACATCGGACGGAATATGAATGTATTTCTGAAAGGGACAGAGAGGAGCGTTGACAGGTGAAACAAGTGAATTTCAACGTCATTAAAATAATTCAACGCCTTTAGTATGTCCTTTTTCTTCATGATATGTTCGACCTCCCATTCGGTCCTTAAGTGAGGTGTCAACTTTCTATATGCATGAATCAAAAGGTTATGCGCCAATGCCTCGTTACAGATTACTTTTCCGTCTTTCTTGAGAATCCTTGCCAGCTCTCTGAAAGCGCTGTCCTGATCCAAGTGATGCAGCGCTCCGTATTCGGTAATGACATCGAAAGTATCGTTATCATAACCGGTATTCTCAGCATCACCCACCTTGTATTCTGTTTTTGCGGAAACCCCTTTTTTTTCGGCAAGAATACGACAATTGCTGATCGAGACATCGGAAATGTCGATACCATAAACTTTTAACGCGTAACCTGAGGCGATCAACACTCCGTCCTCACCGTTGCCTGCACAATAATCAAGTACGACTTTGTCTTTGGTATGCTTCCTGAAAAAATCCAAAACAAAATCTCTACTTTCTCTCTCTATGGAGTAATACTTCATATTCACCCATAGAGGGTTATTTTTAATAGTCGACTCCAACTCTTCTGACCAACGGGTTTCGGCCACCCCAGAATCATCAGTGACGACCCGTATCTTGTTATGGAAATCCCTTTCCTTGATTTTTCGCTCCTCCATAGTTTGTAACCCCACTATACGTATTGAAGAATACTGATATTGACCTATACCAGGTTCATAACAGATAGCATTATTTGATTCACCTGGTTGATGTCAAATTTTGATTCTACAAATTTTCGTCCTTCGGCAGACATGGTTTCGACCTTATCGGTGTTTTTGATAAAGAACTCTATTGCCCGATACAGGGAGTCAACATCCTTTACAGGAACCAACACCCCATTCTTTCCGTTGATTGTATCTCTACAGCCTACAGAATCCGTTGTAATGACCGGCATGCCGGTAGCCATTGCCTCCATTATGACCCTGGGAACGCCCTCTCTGTAAAAAGAGGGTAAAACAAAGATATTGTGTTCGATCAAATATGGCCGGACATCATTTGTGCTGCCAAGGTAATCTACATGTTCACCGACCATCTTGCATAGCTCCTGCCGGGTTATCGCATCCTTCGAGTATTCAAAGTTGCCAACCAGCGAAAAACTCACTTTTCCTTTGTAATCGGTGGTTATCTTTTTTGCGGCCTGGCAGTAAAAATCAACTCCTTTCTCTTTAAGTAGACGGGAAATCATAATTACCCTGATTTCCCCGTTAATTATGTTTTTACGATATTTGAATCGTTCCAGATCTATTCCAGTTCCATTCACACGAACTGCTTTCTCCGGCTCGATTATATCTTTTTCGACATAAAGATCGATATCGTCATGGTTCTGAAAAAAAGCCCTGGTATTGAATTTGAAAGCCAGTTTCAATAGAGGCCGTATGAACATAAATAGGAGTTTTTCTTTAGTCGTGCCGAGTGAGAATATTCTCCCTATACCTGAGTTAAGCGAATAGATTTTCCTTACTCCGGCTATACGAGCAGCGATAGATCCATACATGATCGGCTTGATTGTTAACAAAAGAACCATCTCCGGCCCGATATGCCTGATTCGGTCGAGAATATATAGAAACGTGGATATCTCTTTTACCGGATTAAACGACAAAGGATTAAGCGGGATCTGATGGAACTCAGCGCTTAATGTTCTGGTTTTCTCCAAAGTGCCGGGCAAAAGCGGAGCAGGACCGGACAATACCAATTGATGTCCGTGATCGGCCATAGCCTTCAGAAGTTCTCCCCGGATTCCTACGAAATCGTCTGAATTATTGCCAAGTATTAATATCTTCATTGAGAGCGGAAACGACAATACAAAAAGATGGTGGTAAGTCAGACCTCTTTTTCCGAAACATCCGTGTGGTGGAGAGTTGTACCTGGCGTAAAGAGGTTATTCAAGAAACCATGTATGTTCTGCTAAGCCTTCTTAGACAATCAGACACCCGACTGATAACAATCCGGCTGCTGATACTAATGCTATTACCGGGATGTGAAACATAAGATCAGGCACCCCGGACAGACTATAGAAGCAAAATCCATACACATGACAGAGTCAGTCGTTGGTGAACACGATTAACCCGGAGGTCTCCAGTTTATCAACAGACAGCCCTTCCAACCTGTTTAACCTGAAAGGCGTATTTCCCATCAAACCACTATATGTATCCGCAAATGTTTCATAAACCATTTTACTTTGCTCCAGTACTTTTTTGAGGTTTTGTGTTTCCAGATATTTATACCTTGATGTCAAATCCCGGCGAGTGGTGGATCGAGAGATAAGCGTTTCAACATTTGCTGTGACGACAATAAGTAAGTCCGGGTAAAATGGCCGGTCGATGAAGCTGTTCACATCTATGGTATTTCCATCAGGAGTAATTAAATTCTGCAATATCTGGTAGTAGCCTTCATCGAGAATCATTATCCCCTCTGTAGAGGCTGCGGTGTTAGAGAGAAGATCATATCCGAGTTTACGAAACAGACTTCTATGGAGCTTGATTTTATCGGAGAAGTTAAAACCGGAAGCAGCTAAGGCGCGGTGGGATCGGTAATGCCTCGTTATTGGCAGAAAGTATCGAATTAAGAAAAATATCTCCAGGCAAAGATTGCGCAGCCCCTCGCTCTTCAAACGTCTCAGGAGGTGCTTTATCGGCACGATCTCGAAAGGGAAACAGACTCTTTTACCGGCAGACCTCAGTTTCCCGGCAATGTCGTTGGCGAGAGCGGTTTTACCGGACGAAGTTGGTCCTACTATTTCGATTACAAACATACCCGGAAATCTCGCCCGGCTAATTGTTTTCATGCATGAACCTGAGTCCATCGATGCACTACAGATGTTCCCAGACATGCCTTCTGATGTTAATCGCCACCTCGTCAATAGGACTTGAAGCATCGATGGTAACGGTCTTGCAAAAGTTGGAAAAACAAATTGAATTAACGGCCTTAATTCGCCTGTCAAGATACTCGAGAGATTCTGATTGCCCCCTTGCAATGGAAACATCCGGAGGCACAACCAGCTTAATGACCAAGTCCGGTGAGCCGTAAATCTCTCCCGAGTATATTTTGCTCTCCCATTTTGAAAATAATTTTAGCGGATAAAAATCAGAACCAAGATATTTGTTCAGCAGAGGTCCATCATTGAAGCCGATAACATTGTGCTGAGGATATCTGTCAGATATGACTATCACGTCACGTTTGGCCTGACGATGGGATGACCTGAGCTTTCTGTTTTTCTCAATGCAGAGGGAGATACCCCATAATATTTTCGCTATGCTTTTTATGGTTCCCTGCCTATTATCTGTGTTCTGCATATGTTGTGTATGGGAACCGGCCTTCGCTTGTTTCTCAAAAAGTCTTCTGGCAAATTTCAGGCATCTCCTGTGCCAGCTGGCACTGCCATCTCCGGCTCCCAGGTAAAATTCCGAAACATCGAGTTTCCAGGACAGGAAGTCAGACAAGAGTTTTATCTGTGTTGATTTGCCCGCCCCATCAACGCCTATAAGTGCAATGAATCTACCGCCCGTTGCCAGGGTTCTCCGGGATAACGGCAGATAATAATTCAGATATTTCCTATTCAGAAAGCAGAGTGCGCCATTCGCTTCTTTAAAAAACATCCCAACAAATGAAGAGAGGCGTCCGTACTTCAGTGAACCAAAATGGCTTCTTCTGAACTTTTTTCTTAAATATCTCAACTGATCAAAGCTAGGGTATTTGCTGTATAGTTCAAGGAACTTTTCAGACACGGACTGGAAAAAAAAATCTTGTAAACATTCCAGATTATTATTTTTGTCGTATCTCTGTTGAAGCCAATCATACTGCTTTTTCCAATCACTGTTAAAATACTCGATACCCAAGTAATGCCGAATGGTATCTCTTAAACGGATTTTGATGGCTGCTCGTGTCAACAGCAGAAGGAACTCATGATTCGGTGAAACAATGAACACACCAGTATTTTCATCTTTTATCCGGTGCGCCAAAAAATGATGTGACCAATGATCAAGGGCGTACTCTCTTATTCTGTTTTTGCCGATGATTATCGTAAAGTGAAGATCGATATAGACCAATTTTCCTGAATGATGGTCAAATCCCAGGTACCCCTCTCTTGCATGGTTTCTGACGCCGAAACCCGCGACAGTTCTTTTAAAGCCGTTTTGCAGCAATATCCGGACAGTCTTAGATGCATCATCTTTATGTACGAGAATATCCAGATCGGTGTTCCCGCACAGACCGTCTTCAAGGTGATCATTACTTTTAAAATGACAATATCTGATCTCCTGATCATGTAAATCGTCAAACAACTCTGAAAATATCGAAAGCATATAAATACTACCTGTGCGCCTGGCCGGTAGAGCTGCACATTGAGATCTCTATGATTAAAAACAGGGTCAGCGTCTGACCACGACTTCATCGCTGCCCGGCGGCGGATAGGGCACCAACTCTTTTTCACGGTGTGCTATCCGGATCACGTTGTCCGGCGCGCCATTGGTTTCAAGTTCTCGGCAGACCAGATTAAGCGCCAGAGGACGGTTTACCACGGCAATAACGGTGAACAGGATTAATTTCAGATCGAGGCCTATACTGTTGTTGTCAACGTAAATGAGGCCCAGACGGCTTTTCCATGGACGAATAAGCTGATTGTATGCGAGATCGGGATCGCTGCGTCCCTCCAATATGTCTCCTTCATCGGAGAACACGATCGAGGCGTAATCGGTGATTCCGGGGCGTACGCCAAGAAGGCGTTTTTCTTCCGCGGTATAGAGATCAGTTTCACGCTTCACATTCGGCCGAGGCCCAACGAGACTCATGTCGCCTATAAAAACATTCCACAGCTGCACCAACTCGTCGATTTTGAATCTGCGTATGAAATGACCCACCCTGGTAATGCGCATGTCATCGCTGGAAGTTGAATCAACGCCGGTCTTGTCAGCGTTTATGATCATTGAGCGCATCTTGACCATTCGGAATATGCGCTCGTTTCTGCCTACGCGTGGCGCGATATAAAATGGTGAATGAAAATCCTGCAACCATACCAGCAACATGATTGCAAGCAGAATCGGGCTGGCAATCAGAAGTCCGAACAGAGAAATAAAAAAATCGAAAAGCCTTTTCATGTCAATCGTTGTCACTTCTCGAGCATGGTGCGAACCGCAGTGATAATTTCTTCGGTATTAATGTAATAGAGCTCTTCCAGTGGTTTGCTGGTTGGGGCAGGTGTGGCGGGCAGGTTGATCCGGACGGGAGGATTACTCCATACGGAAGGATCTACAGCGACGCATGTGCCGGCGACAACTTCGCTGGCTAAACCGCAGGTTTGCCAGCCTCCGTCGACAACAATCAGATTTCCCGTTTTCTGTACCGACTCAATGACCGGGTCAATATCCAGTGGATTCAAAATACGTAAATCGACAAGTTCGCAATCTATGCCTTCTTTGGCGAGCTCGTCTGCCGCCTGTTGGCACTGATGGAAAGAGTAACTGGAAGCCGCCAAAGTGATATCTTTCCCCTCTCTTCGCACAATATTGCCCAGTGAAGCGAGATCATGGATTCGGGGTGGGGAAAGATCCTCTTCGATGTGGTACAGCCATCGATCGTCGATATAAATTACCGGATCGTCACAGAGTGTGCCGGCAATCAGCAGATCACGGGCATCCTCCACAGTTGCAGGCATTACAACTCTCAAGCCGGGAATGTGAGCAAACCAGGAATGAAGTGCCTGGGAGTGTTGAGCGCCTTGTTCGCCTCCCCGATTTATGATGCCGCGAATGGTTACCGCTGGATGGGCCTGCCCTCCCAGCATGTGTGACCATTTAGCTGCTTGATTGACAATAGGATCCATAGCGTAAAGCATAAAATCCATCCGAGGGTGCACAACGATCGGTCGGTAACCAAAAAGCGAAGCACCAACTGCAGCACCGGTACAGGCAAGCTCAGACACTGGGCTGTCCATTACCCGCTCGATACCAAATTTTTTATCAAGATCGGTCATGGAACTGCCTACGTACCATGGGCTCCACAACCCCTGGCCGATTACGAAAACCTCTTCATGATTTTCTAAAAGATAGGTGAAACCTTCCAGAATAGCCTCTCCATAGGTGGAGCGTTTTAACCCGGAAACACTCATAGCGGCCGCTCCAAGCTGGCGAAAACATAGTCCGTGAGAGCATTGTTTCCGGGATAGGGTGCTGTGCGCGCATTCTCGACGGCAATCGAAATTTCAGTCTCAACATCTGTCTGGACCGCCTTGAAGGCATTGTTATCCATTATCCCGGCAGCAACCATTGCATCAGCAAGCCGGCGAATCGGATCACGCTTTTTCCAGGCATCTATATCCTCCACCTTGCGACGTACACCGACATCGATATTTTCATCCGGACCAACATGGCCACGCCAGCGATAGGTTACCGCCTCAAGAAATCCGGGTCCCTGACCCTCCCGCATGGCTGTAGTCAATCTGCGTGCTGCATTGGCTACAGCGACGACATCATTGCCATCAACCAATTCGACGGGGATATTGTGAGCATCGGCGAATCGGGAGATGCGGTCGCTGGGCTGCCGGTAGCTGATATCCAGATGACTGGCATAAAAATTATTTTCGCATACGAAAAGCACGGGCAATTTATAACTGGAGGCAAGATTGAGAGACTCGTGAAAGCTGCCTTCTTCACTGGCGCCGTCTCCAAAATAGGAAACGGCAATATCTCCATTACCATCTTTCTTGGCCGCAAGTGCCGCGCCGACCGCCAACGGAATAGTGCCCGCCACTATGGGAACCGAACCAGCAAATCCGACCTCCTTTCCGTAGAGGTGCATGGATCCACCCATTCCCTTGGAGCATCCGCTCGCTTTACCAAGAATCTCATCCATCAGTTCTGTGATACTGCCGCCAAGCGCCAGATAATGTGAATGGGAGCGGTGGGCGCCGAACACCCGGTCGGTGGCGCGTAGAAAAGAGGAAATTCCAGTGGCGATGGCTTCCTGTCCAATTCCTAGATGACAAGGGCAGCGGGCCAGTGATTCGATAACCAATTGAGCGATTTTCTCTTCCGCAACGCGAATTATGAGCATCATGCGAAGCTGATGTTGAAGTGTATCAGCATCACAACCACGGATATCGATAGGCGAATTATGGAAGCTGGGGTCGGACAGGAAACCCAACTCTTTGACTGAATATTCCGGATACACCAGCGCCCCCTTTATCGTCCGTAAAAAGCACGAATGGTTTCGATGACATATTCGACATCGTCATTGTCCAGAGCAACATGCATCGGCAAGAGCAGTGCACGTTGGTAGACCCTTTCGGTATAAGGGAGATCAAAATGATCAAGACCGAGTGGGTACTGATGCAGAGCTTTCGCCCCGAACTGAATTATGGTACCGACTCCCCTTTCGCGTAGAAATACCTTCAGCTTATCACGCTCCTCCGCTTCAATTTCATAGTTTTGGTAGACATCGAAGTGTTTTCCATGTTCTACGGGTGGAGGCGGTAGCAGCAGTTCTTCGAGGTCGCCCAGACCAGCCTGGTACATGGCTGCAACTTCACGGCGGCGCAGAATATTCTCGTTATAGGTTTGCAGTTTGAAATCCAAAATCGCAGCCTGTAGGTTATCCAGGCGGCAGTTGGTTCCCCAGCCTACCAATTCTCCATCCCTGTTGCGGCCGTGATCACGCAGAAGAAACAGCTTTTCATATATTTCGTCATCGTTGGTGATGATGGCTCCACCATCCCCGAAACAACCGAGCAGCTTAGCCGGATAAAAGCTGAAGCTTCCGGCGATACCAAAGGAGCCGGCCGGCTGGTCCTTGAAGCGGGAGCCCAGCGCTTGAGCAGCATCTTCAATGATTTCCAGATTGTGCTCCTTTGCAATCTCCATTATCGGGTCCATGTCTGCGGTGCGTCCGTTGAGTTGCACAGGCATGATAGCCCGGGTTTTTTCACTAACAGATTTTCGGATCGAATCCGGGTCAATCATATGGTCTGGACCACAATCCACCAGGATGGGAATACCGCCGGTATAGTGGACAGCCGAGGCGGTGGCAACATAGGTGTGCGAAGGCAATATCACCTCATCCCCCGGGCGTATATCGATGGCGCGCAGTGCCAGCATCAACGCATTAGTGCCGTCAGCTACTCCCAGAACATGTTTTACGCCAAGAAATTCTGCAGTGTGTTTTTCGAACTCTGTCAGCTCCTGCTGAAGGATGTAGGCGCCTCTGGAAAGCACATCTCTGAGTACGCCCATATATTCTGATTCTTTTTCTTTGAACAGAGCCGGATAGTTGAAAAAGGGTACCTCGCGAGAAATAACCATTAAACGTTCCTGTGGTTTGGACAATAGGCACGGAATCTTATTGTTAACCCTTAGGCTAACCGGCAGCCAGATGCGGCATTATATCTCCAAATGAGTCTAAGGTATCGAAAGAAATAGCTGTGACGGGAGACTATCCATGAGAAAGTTGCACCTTCCCGAAACGAACCCTTTTAAGCTCGGCCCGGAAAGCAACAGGGGTCGAGGGGAACTATGAGGCAGGTGCTAGTCCGGGCGGCTGGCTTCGCAGTAAATCACTTTATGCCGTGTGTCAGGCAGGTTCTCTGGAATTTCTGCCGGAGATTTATAAGGAAACATGCTCCCTCTGATTTCGGCCGGCATATCGATCAGGCTTCCAAATACGATTCGTTTCAACAGCTTTTTTCCGGCCATGGTTTTCGGCATGAGACCGGAATCTACAACCATCTTTTTAATGGGTCGCAGCAGTTTTTGTCGCCAGGAGAGTTTGTCGACGGGTACATAGCCAAAAAATCTACATTTGAAATCCGCTTCGGCCAGAGACTGCGCCAGCTCCACCACGCCATAATATTGGAAGCTGTGTGGGCTGGGATTAAAATCGAACAAGTCTTTGTTAGCAGTGGCGATGAGCAATTTGCCTGATGGACGCAGTACTCTGGCACACTCGAAAATAAAGCGGCTGGCGTCAGGGATATAGTAGAGGGCTTCAAATATAATCACTACATCAAAACTGTCGTTTGCATACGGCATATTTTGGGCATCAAAACGCTCCACCCTTATCCTGTCGCCGTAGTGAGCTTGGGCCATGTCGACAATTCTCTGTGAGTAGTCCCCTGCTGAGAGGGAGTGGCTCAGACTTTGGAGATAACCTAAACCCTGGCCAGTGCCGCAGGCGACTTCAAGTACATTCCTGTCCCGGCAGTATTCTCCGGCCCAATAATAACGATGACACAAGCGCTCAACCTGCTCCCGGGAAACCCGGTCGCCGGCAATCTCTGTAACATCCACAAAATCGGTACCCATGATATGTCTCGCCTTTTACTGAACTGAAACGGTCAAGTTGAGACTTGAGTTACCGTCGGTTCTGGTGTTTTCTGCTATTTTTCGAAATTGTGCGCTGAGCATTACCTGACAGTGGTAAATCCCTTAACTTCCCCTTTTGTTCACTGATGTAATTTCAAACCGCAATGTTAGAATAATAGTTAAAGTCCCAGCAACTGAAACGGCTGAAATTGAACAAATTCACTCTACCATCAAGGTTTCGTTCCCAGGGTATCGCGCTTATTCACGATACTCTGATGGTGCCAATAGCCTGGACTCTGGCGTTCTGGCTAAGATTTAATCTCGGTTGGCTCCCTCCCGATTTCTATAACAGCGGTGTCTATTCGCTTTGGATTATTATTCCCGTCCAATTGATGGCATTTGTTGTGTTTGGCCTTTATCGGGGCGTTTGGCGCTATGCGTCGCTGCCCGATCTATTGCGGGTACTCAAGGCAGTAGCGATGGGCGCGGTTGTTTCCATGGTGCTGCTGTTTATGTTTACCCGGGCCGCAGGAATTCCGCGCTCTGTGCCTGTCATTTACGTACTCCTGCTTATTTTGCTGCTGAGCGGGCCCCGTATGATATACCGTTGGCTTAAAGACCATCATATGTATATTTCCCCGGGACAGCGGGTGCTTATTGTCGGCGCGGGAAAAGCTGGAGAGATGTTGGCTCGGGATATCTTGCGCAATCAACGCAAGAATTATCAACTGATCGCATTTGTGGATGATAATTCACGTCGGCTTGGGCGTGATATTCAGGGTATTCCCGTTTCCGGGAACAGCAATGATATTCCGGCGCTAACGCGTAAATTAGACATTGATATCATAATGCTGGCGATGCCATCAGCCACTTCGTCTGAGACACGGCGGGTGGTTGAAATCTGTGAAAAGTCGGGTGTCCCATTTCGCTCGGTACCCCAGCTGGGGGATCTGATGTCAGGCAGAGTACAGATCAACGAGTTACGGGAAGTGTCAATCGAGGACTTACTAGGCAGAGAGCCAATAGCGCTCGATTGGTCGGGAATCCGAAGAAAACTCGCTGATAAGACAATTCTGGTGACCGGAGGCGGAGGATCAATCGGGTCTGAGCTTTGCCGGCAGCTGGCTCGATTGAGACCAAGTCGCCTGGTTATTCTCGATAACAGTGAATTCAACCTCTACCGAATTGAGATGGAGTTGTTGGAAGCGCACCCAGAGCTGGAAATGCAGTGTCACCTTGGGGACGTGACGGACCGTCCGGGAGTAATTGAGATATTTCAGCGCCACCATCCGGATGTGGTTTTTCATGCGGCGGCTTATAAGCATGTTCCAATGCTCGAAGCGCAGATTCGCCAGGCAATGCGCAATAACATATTAGGTACGCGCAATGTTGCGGAGGCTGCCGACAAGTTTGGAACCAGTGAGTTTGTACTGGTTTCCACGGACAAGGCGGTAAATCCGGCCAATATTATGGGGGCCAGTAAGCGCGTGGCAGAGATCTTCTGTCAGAATTTGGATGCGCATTCGAAAACCCGGTTTATTACAGTGCGCTTCGGCAATGTGTTGGGCTCGGCGGGCAGCGTGATTCCACTTTTTCGAAAACAGATATCTGAGGGTGGCCCGGTTACTGTCACCGACCCCCGAATGGAACGCTATTTCATGACAATCCCGGAAGCAAGCCAGCTCATTATGCAGACAGCAATTTTGGGAAAAGGGGGTGAGATTTTCGTTCTTGATATGGGCGAGCCGGTAAAAATCAGTTATCTGGCAGAGCAGATGATCCTATTATCAGGAAAAATCCCCGGAAATGATATAAACATAGAATATATCGGGCTGCGGCCTGGTGAAAAACTTTACGAAGAGTTGTTCCATGAGAAGGAGCAACTGGAGACGACGACCCATGAGAAGGTTCTTCTTGCGCGTCATCGCAAAGTCGAGTGGGAGGTTCTCAACCGCGTAATGGAAGATATAGCCGTTGCCTGTGAATTGGTGGACGTCAAGTCACTTCAGCATCTGCTGCGAACACTTGTTCCAGAACACGATCAAAACGCGCATATTTCAAAAAGCGGAAAACAAGTGGACAATGTTGTCTATTTAAATAACTGAGGATTTGAGTGCCTTCCAGCTGTCTCTACATATTTGGTGTGGATTGGAGTTTTGGCTTAATCTCTCCTAAAGTTTGTGTCATGCCAAATGTACACTTCGAGTATTCGGCAATTATTTGATATTTCTGTAATGCATTTCTGGAAGGAACTTATGTAATAAGCTTCATTGGAGCGGTATGGAGTGACTTACGCACCGGATGTCCGAGCGGTACGCGCATTTTCGATGAAAGCTTGGGAGAAGATACCTACAATACCGAGGCAAACGCCAAGCAATGCCGAAATCATCATTGTACCGGTCATCGACAAACTGGTCGGTGTTTGCGATCTCAGCGGTGGGGTTATCGCCTGTGTACTGACCATATCTTTAAATTTGGCTTGATACCCCGATATCTCCAGTTGAATATCCGCCAACTTTTGCTCGTGGAGCGCTTCCAGTTCTGACAGGCGCGCTTCCGCTTTGGCGACTTCGATGACTTGCCCTGCTTTTTTCAGGCGGTTCTCGATCTCATCCACTTTAACCGTGTATTCCATTCGTGTGATGATGTTGGCTTGGTGAGACTGCATCCGTCTGTTAATTTCCATCGCATTCTGTAGTTCGAGCTTATCATTTTCCAGTGTTACCAACAGGCGCTCTTCCAACGCGGCCAGACGATTGCGGTTTTGCCCCAATTCGTTGTTGGTAATCAGCAGAAGCATGAGTGTCTGTGGGTTGCCGCTGTCTGTTTTGGCGATAGTTCCCGACAGTTCGGCGCTCTGTTCAATCTGGTTTTTCAACTCTGCGATCTGACGCACCAGCAGATTTTTGGCTACTTCCACAGTTGCTGATATCTGTCCAAGTTTAATCTCCTCCCCCTTAAGTGAGTCCAGCTTTTGTTTCTCTATTTCGTGTTGGATATCCATATCTTTCTTCTTCTGAGCCAGAATGACCGGATCTGTCAATCGATTCAATTCCGACTTGGCATTCTGAATATCAGCTTGGAGTGCTGTTTTCGCCGGTAGTTGCAATCTTTCGTCGTTTAACAGACGCAATTGCTCTACCGCATTCACCGATTGAGCTTCAATTTTTAAACGGTGTACATTCAGTATTTGATCATGGTCTTTGATCAATCTGGCGATCAGATCTTTCTGCAAGGATATGGCGGCACTAACGTCTTCGTTTCTCACCTGACTCTGGATAAATACCAGATTGCTGTTCTTCGGAACGGAAAAGGAGAATTCTATCTGCGATTGATTCGGTTTGATTTCTGCAAGGATGCTGGGGCCCAATGCCTGTTCAAGCTTGGCCTTGACCGTTGCAGGATTCTCGATGTGAGAATAAACACCATCCTGAATCAGGCTTCCGATCTTGATCATGGAACTGACAGTGTAAAGGGTGGGCCGTAACACCGAAAAGAGAAAACCGCAGAATATGGTAAGCGCAGATAACCACCAGAAAATCTTTTGGTGCTTTACCATAGTTAACCAAATGTCAATCAGGCTGACTTCGTCTTGACTACTAGAGCTTAGGGGGGATATCTGGTCCGACATATAACTGTTAAGTGCGTTTTGAATCAGATGGCAGACACATTCTGGATGTGAATGACTATGTGGTTATAAGTTTAACTTTTTTTCCGACGCCGAGTAAGGAAAATGTTCGGAATTGCAGAGTGTTAGATGATAAATTCAAAATATTCCTGTGCTGGTACCAAAGGTAATGGTTATGGTTTTTTAGCAATAAGCCCTTTACTGAGACGCGTCATTGCTAGTCATCCATAAGGCTCAGCGAAACATCTGCTTTCACCAATGCTGTGTGTGCCGCGTCTGGAGCATCGCAGCTAATATCCTCTGTTTGTGGGCTTGATCCTGGAATAAGGTTGTTGGTGGTTTTATCCTCATGCTGAGACCGACCTGAACGTGTGAAGTATCGCAATAGTCCCTATGAGACAAGTTTATACAATCCTACTGTATCTCTCCCTCCCCATCGTTCTGTTTCGCCTCCTCTGGCGCAGCATCAAGTCGCCGGGATATCGCCGCCGCTGGGCTGAGCGCTTTGGGCGTTTTCCGGCGCCGGATATCGAAGCCAGCCTATGGATACATGCGGTTTCCGTGGGAGAGGTCCAGGCAGCGGAACCCTTGATCAGGCGACTTTTGGACAGGCATCCCGCGCTGCCTCTGGTTGTCACCACCACTACCCCTACCGGCTCCGAGCGTGTTCGAAAGCTGTTTCAGGATAACCTGATACATCTCTATTTTCCCTACGATATACCCTTTGCCATCGATGGTTTCCTGCGGCGGGTACGCCCGCGTCTGCTGGTAATGGTCGAAACCGAAGTCTGGCCGAATCTGCTGGCAATCTGCAAAGACAGAGACATTCCCACGATTCTGGCCAACGGACGCATGTCAGAAGGCTCGGCGAAAGGGTATGCTCGGCTGGGAGCCTTCTCACGGGAAACTTTCTCTCTTATTACGGTGCTTGCCGCCCAGACTCAGGCCGATGCGAAGCGTTTTATCGATCTCGGTGTTGACCCGGACGCAGTGCGGGTAACCGGCAGTATCAAGTTTGACATCCGCCTGCCAGCCAGTCTGTTGGAGCAGGCCGCTGTGGTGCGCCGTAACTGGAGCGGCCGTCTCGTTTGGCTGGCGGCGAGCACCCATGAAGGGGAGGATGAGTTGGTGCTTGCGGCGCATCGCCGGATTCTGCGCGTTCACGCTAATGCACTGCTGGTGCTGGTGCCGCGCCATCCCGAACGGTTCGAGCGTGTGGCTTCGCTCTGCCGGAAGGAGGGTTTCAACCTGGCAAGACGCTCCGCAGGAGAGCAGGCAACTCAGTCAACTTCGGTGTTTCTCGGTGACACCATGGGTGAGTTGACGCTGTTCATCGGGGCGGCCGATGTGGCCTTCGTCGGCGGCAGCATGGTCCCCGTGGGCGGCCACAATATTCTGGAACCGGCGGCGCTGGGGGTGCCGATTCTGTTCGGCCCCCACATGTTCAATTTTTTATTGATCAGTCAGATGATGCTGGAAAGCGGGGCCGCTATTCAGGTGGAGACCAGTGAACAGTTGGCGTCCGGGGTTATCGGCTGGTTGGGCGATGCCAGTGTCCGTACCGAGGCAGGTGAGAGGGGCAGGCAACTGGTGGCCGAAAATCGGGGCGCACTGAACAGGCTTTTTGCCCTGATCGAGAAACAGCTGCCGCCGACTGCCTGATCGGCCGGCTCTATACCTGTCCGCTATTTACCTAGGGTCGATCAGAACTCGAACCGGTCCCGGGCTGGGGCGTTCTCAAGAGCTGACAGCCCTGTTTCGAAGAGTCCTTCACTGCGCCAGCCGTTATCGCCGGTGCGGGTAATCAGCGTCGCCTCCATGGCTGGTGCCTCGTCGCAGACAATGAACATCCGGCCGCCGATGCTGAGCATCTGCTTCCAGGAGTCCGGCACCTCGGAAAGCGAGCCGGTCACCGCAATCACATCGAACGGCGCGCCGGCTATCCCCCCTGCCAGTGCGTCGGCGCAGCGCAGTTCCACATTATCGAAACCCTGCCCGGCCAGTGCGGCTTTTGCGCTGTCGATAAACTCCTGACGAATGTCGAGACTGATGACCTTGCCGCCAAGATGCGCAAGACATGCTGTGAGGTAGCCGCTGCCGGTACCAATTTCGAGAATGCTATCCCCCTGCTGGATATTCAACGCCTGCAACAGCCGGCCTTCGATCTTGGGGAACATCATTTTCTGTCCCTGTACCAGCGGGATCTCTATGTCGGCGTAGGCAAGCCCTTTGTACGCATCCGGCACAAAGGCCTCCCGCGGAAGTGTTCCAAGTGTTTCAAGCACTCGTTGATCAATCACCTCCCAGGGGCGAATCTGCTGTTGCACCATATTGAAACGGGCATGTTCGAGGCTGTCGGTTGTCATCATGGGGTTTAGCTCTGTTCAGGGTTAAATTCGGGCGGCAGCACTGCCAGCTCAAGTGTAGCATCCGCAAATGGTGCCAGTAAAAGCCTGGCAGCAGGACTACTTGGGGTTAAAGCATAATGTTAACTCCTCGTCCGGTCCATGGAGAGACCATTTGCATAGATCGTTAGTATAGGGCCGAGGGCCTAAGGTAAAGTGATCGCAGCTTCTCTTGATCCTCGGCCCTCAGCCCTTGGCCCTTACATTCTGTTGTCGCTTTGTACTGTCACTCATCCGACGCATACTAAAGGGTATGAGAAGTTATGCATCATGTATACTGCGGCGGCAGGCGATCCCGATCATAGTCCCGTTTTAATGATCCTAGAATCCTCAGTCGGCCACTCCAATTTGCTAGTAAGAGGCTGATATGAAAAGGGTAGTAATCAACTCAGTTCCTCACTCATATGGTGAATCACGCTACGCGGTGCAGTGCACGCTTTCCGCGGCGCATGGCTGTGTTGTAACTCCTCGGAATAGAATAACTATTCCTCGTCGTTACGCCTTGCCCTGCACCCCGGAAAACGCACCCTGCACCACGTCCAACTGAGGGTTCTAGGATGATGCACTGGTCTCAGCTCCTTTCGCGTAAACGTCTCGGCAGCGGGCAGCCCCCCGCCGAAGCCACGCTGCGCACCGATTTTCAGCGCGATCTGGACCGTATCGTGTTCAGCTCCGCCTTTCGCCGGCTACAGGATAAGACGCAGGTATTCCCACTTTCCCGGGTCGATTATGTCCGCACCCGCTTGACCCATAGTCTGGAAGCTTCGAGCATCGGCCGGTCGCTGGGAACCCTGGTGGGGGAGCAGGTGATCGCGCGCCACCGGCTGCAGGGTTTCGAGGCGTCCGATTTTGGGGATATAGTGGCTGCTGCCTGTCTGGCCCACGATATCGGCAATCCCCCGTTTGGGCATTCCGGGGAGGACGCTTTCCGGCACTGGGCACAGCAAGGTGCGTACGGGCGCCGCCGGGTGGAGGTGCTGCGTGGCAGTGAGCGGGAGGATTTTCTCGCTTTTGAGGGCAATGCCCAGGGCTTCAGGATTATTACCCGGCTGCAGAATCCGGATAACCGGGGTGGTTTGCAACTCACCTGCGCCACCCTGGCGGCCTTTACCAAATACCCAAGAGAGTCCTGGTTGGGCGGCAGCCGGTTTGCGGGCGTCAGCGCCAAAAAGTTCGGTTTCGTCGCGGAAGACCGGGATCTGTTCGAGCAGGTGGCCGATACCGTCGGGCTGATCCGGCGCGATACCCAGCATGCCATCTGGTGCCGCCATCCGCTGGCGTTTCTGGTGGAGGCGGCGGATGATATCAGCTACCGGGTAATAGATATCGAAGATGGATTCCGGCTCGGCTACCTGAGCCTGCCAGAAGTTGAGGGGCTGTTTCTTGATGTGGTGGGGGATGATGATCTGCTGAAAGAACGGCTGAGGAGACTGAGCGATGATAAGGGCAGGGTCGAGTTTCTCCGTGCCAAAGTGATCAATGCCGTGGTCAGCCAGGCGGTCAGCTGCTTTCTGGATAATGAAGCGCGTATGCTGCAGGGTCTTCAGGAAGAGCCGTTGATGAGCATGATTCCCGCCAGGGAATCCATGGAAAGACTGGTCGAAGTTGCAAGCAGGCACATCTATTGTGCACCGGAGGTGGTGGAGATACAGGCTGCCGGATTCCAGGTGATCGGCGATCTGCTGGAGCGCTTCATCGAGGCCCTGGATGATTTGGCTGAGCATGGGGATGGCGCCACACCCAGGAGCAAAATGTTGAGTCATCTGGTTCCACAGCAGTTCAAGGGTGGCCGTGCCGGTATCGTCGAAGGACTCTACCCGCGACTGCTGTCGCTGACCGATTTTGTTGCGGGAATGACCGACTCCTATGCGGTGTCACTATATAAAAAGGTAACCGGCATCTCACTGCCCGGTCGATAAATAATGAGTTTTCAATGCCAATTACTTGGCCTCCCGCCGGAAAAACGGCTGGTTCCTGCTTCACATTAGCCGGAAATATCTAATGTTAGCATCCAACGGATACTCATCGATTTGTGGCACACAGTGGAATGTACCCGCCCAAGCTGCGGTATCACTAAATCGCCAACCTAACATCTTCCCCGTTCAGGTTACGTTCAGGTTCAAGAGAGTATCTTGAGTTGTGACGAAAACTTTTTTATGTTCTACCTCAGCAGGTTGACTAAATATCGACCATTTGAAATATTTTGGGTGGCAGAATGGAAAATAACAACAAAAAGAAAAGGGAAGTGTCCGTGTTCAAGCTCATTGTTCCAACTGCAATCATTTTATGTGTTGCCGCTCTATATACGTCTGCCTCCTATTCAATTAGTTCTCCAGGTTCCAATAGTGGACTACCCACCCACTCGAGTTCGATACTCGCACCCGACGCTTTTGAAGAGCTTAGGAATCCAATATTCAAATGTAAAAATATTCCGGATAAGTTTTTATGGGGGAGCTCAGACATCCAAGCGGGCAATTCTTCTTCTGGAGGTGGAAGAGGTTTGTCTTCTTATGAATGGCAACCCGCACCGCAGAACATAAAAGCGAAAATCGATTACCAGGTGCCATTAGATAGCACATGCGATCTTGATAAAAGCAGAATGCGAATCGATGTGAGTTTACTCCCTTGGTACACCAATATCCGTCTCGTTCGCGTTCAAAGCGATGAAAGAAACCCGCATAGTTTTTCCATCTACTATCTGGTAGATGAGCATGAGAGGTTTTATTGGTTAAATGGTACTTCCCCTCCAATCCATGATGTTAACAACAACTACCCGCTTACATTGACGAGCAAAAACGTTTTGGAATATACGTGGTTCTTTTGCTTTTTTATTCGAGGGGAAGATGGCCCATTCCTGCTGGCAGAAAGCCCGGAAGATGCATTTATCCCTAAAAGCGTCGATGCAACAACAAACGCACTATTAGAAAAGCACCTAAAACCGTCAACAATAACCAGCCGAAATGCCGACGAATCATTTCGGGTTAATGCGACCATATTTTATAGCAATGCGATTTTTAACGTGGATTTGCTGGTAAGACCAAGTGGCCATGGTGGAGATGAAAGAAGATGTACCGCTCACGTATAACTTGCCAATCAAAGTCAATGCACCGGTAACCTGGTGAACCATGGGACTGACTACTCATGTTCGTGGTACCAGTGCAAACCGTCGCATACTCAATAAGTTACAGAGTGTTTAACAGGCTTTAGAGCACGTAGATCAATAGAATTGAACTGTAGCACAGGAAGCGAATCTTGGATCGCTTTCATTGGCGGATTGTTTAAGGTGGTGGGGTTAGCATAAGGTACTTAATACTCAAAAATCGTCAATAAGCGAACGGCTGCAACTCTACACATTGAGATCAGCCGGTGGCCGTGAGCCAGGGAGATGAAAATTGAAAATGTGTATATCAAAAAACTTTATTATATCGATTGCATTCCTATTCTTCAGTGCTCCAACGTTAGTTCTTGGTAATAATTACAGTCAGAAGTGCAATGAATTGGCAGGCAGTCCTTGGGAGCCTGGCAACGAGGGGCATGGGTTGGAAGAGATTCGGAAAACTGAAAATATTGAAGCGGCGATAGCTGCTTGTCGCGATGCTATAAAACTACAACAGAATTCACCCACTATAAACTTCAGACTTGGGCGCGCCCTGTATCAGGCTAAGAGATTCACTGAAGCCATTCCGTTTATGGAGCTGTCGGCAAAGTCGGGGTATGCACCGGGGCAATTCCTTCTTGGCTTGGCGATATTGGAAGGGCAGGGCGTGACTAAGGACGCTGCGAAAGCTGTCAACTGGTTTCGTAGAGCGGCAAAGCAAGGATATGCACCAGCTCAAACCGGGCTCGGCGTAATGTATCAGAACGGAAGCGGCGTCGAGCAAGACGTGTCCGAGGCACTGAATTGGTACCGCAAAGCCGCTGAGCAGGGTTATGCATGGGCCCAAACCAATGTCGGCTGGATGTATCAAACTGGAGTCGGTGTTGGGCAGGACCTGTCGGAAGCAATGGATTGGTACTGTAAGGCGGCTGAGCAGGATTATGTCAACGCCCAGTACAATCTCGGAGTAATGTACGACAACGGCCAAGGTGTTTCACAAGACTATGCAGAGGCGGCGGGCTGGTATAGAAAAGCAGCCGAGCAGGGTAACGCCGACGCCCAGAGCAATCTCGGAATGATGTACGAAAGAGGTCTGGGTGTTCCGAAGAATATTGCAGAGGCGGAACGCTGGTATCGTAAAGCCGATGAACAAGGACATCTACCTGCCGGTAAAGCACTAAAAGCATTGACTGAAAGCAAAATGTCACTCGAAGAGTATCTGGAAATAATGGAAGTTACTGGAGAAGTAATGGAAGAGCTAGAGCAAAAAGGAGAAGCGCTTGAGAAAGAATTGGATTCTTTAGAAAAAGAGGGACTGGCAATTAAAGCAAGGATTGAAACATCTGAAGCAAGCATTGAGGCATATGAAGCCTCAATTGGTGCATATGATGCATTGATACGTGGTGACGCATACTACCTTGGTGAAGGTGTTCAACAAAACTATACGGAAGCGATGCGTTGGTATCGCAAGGCTGCGGAGCAGGGCAATGCCGATGCCAAGTACCGTCTCGGAGTAATGTACCACGATGGAAAAGGCGTCTCACAAGACAATGCAGAGGCAGCGGGTTGGTTTAGAAAAGCAGCCGAGCAGGGAAATGCCATCACCCAAAACAATCTTGGATTAATGTACCGCAGCGGCCTGGGTGTTTCACAAGATCATGCAGAGGCGGTGGGTTGGTTTAGAAAAGCAGCCGAGCAGGGTAATGCCAGCGCCCAATACAATCTCGGATTAATGTACGACAACGGCCGGGGTGTTTCAGAAGATGATGCAGAGGCGGCGGGTTGGTTTAGAAAAGCAGCCGAGCAGGGTAACGCCAGCGCCCAATACAATCTCGGATTTATGTACGACAACGGCCTGGGTGTTTCACAAGACGATGCAGAGGCGGCGGGATGGTATCGCAAGGCTGCTGAGCAGGGTGTTGCCAGCGCCCAACACAATCTCAGATTAATGTACCACAACGGCCGGGGTGTTTCACAAGACGATGCAGAGGCGGCGGGTTGGTTTAGAAAAGCAGCCGAGCAGGGCAATTCCGGCGCCCAATACAATCTCGGATTAATGTACAGCAATGGCCAGGGTGTTTCACAAGACTATACTGAGGCGGCGGGCTGGTTTCGCAAGGCTGCGGAGCAGGGTTATGTCAAAGCCCAGTACAATCTCGGAGTAATGTACGACAACGGCCAGGGTGTTTCACATGACGATATTAAAGCGGCGGGTTGGTATCGCGAGGCTGCGGAGCAGGGCAATGCCAATGCCCAGTACCGTCTTGGAGAAATGTACTACGACGGAGAAGGCGTTTCACAAGTCTATGCTGAAGCGGTGCATTGGTTTCGCAAGGCTGCGGAACAGGGTGATGCGGATTCGCAGTACAGTCTTGGAATAATGTACTACCGCGGCGAAGGCGTTTCACAGAACTATGCTGAAGCGATGCGCTGGTTCCACAAGGCAGCAGATCAGGGGCATGCTGTCTCATTGTATAACCTGGGAATGATGTATCGTCAGGGCAAAGGAACTACTCAAGACAGGGAAAAAGGAATGGGGTTGATACGCAAAGCCGCAGAAGCAGGAGATGAGGAGGCTAAAAAGCTACTGGCAAGGTTGAAGAAAGATAGGAAAAGCAGTCAATCCAAGCAAGCCGATATTGGTGTGCCGGACGAGTATAAACCGGTCATGTCGGATCTCAATGCTGGCAGACCTTTCCAACTCAACAGTACCAATCTGCCCTTCATGGCCGGCATCGCATCGGCATTAATGAAAAGGTGCAACGTACCGGAGAGTGTAGCCGATCGATTAGAGTTGGGTGCTTTTGTGAAGTCAGGAATCGACATGGCCACTACCGGCACCGACTACAGCAATCCCAATCTGAGTGAGGCGTGGAACAGCCAGATTTCGGTAAATAGAAAGGTAGCAGCCGGTATTCTGGCTGGGCAGTCGATGGATTGCGCGGTCGCTGGAAACATCACTCAAGAAATACTTAAATCTGTTCGTTCCAGTGAAAAAGGGAAGGATGGTGGGGTGGGGCCATTCATTGAATCCTGTACCCCCGTCCATTCCAGCGTGAAATGCGAATGTCTGGCAAAGCTGGGGCGTGCGGCTTATCCCGATATCCACCAGAGAACTTATAGTAGAAATCTGGTTGCCGGAATTATCCAGCGAAATCCCCTGGTTGGGCTGCAAATCGCCATGGCCTGTCAAATTATCAATTATTAAAATGGCATGGAAATGCTGTTACCATCGCAGTGAATTTCCGGTGAATTGAGTGGTTTGGTTATAAACTTCGTTTGACCTGAGGTGCTTGGGATTGTCGCGCGCTTGGGTCGTATGGAAAAAGAAAAATAGCGGAGAAAGGAAATGTTATTCCGAAATATTCCTGTTGCGGCTGCACTCTCGTTTTCTATCGTTTCAACAGTTTCAATTGCTCGCACAGAGGGGTTTGAACAACAGTACGATGCTGTAAATCCCGGAACCGGGGGCTATCTGAGGGTGGCCGGTTTTTTCGAAGGTTTGGGGAAATCCTTGGATGATGCGACAAGGAGAGTGGATGAATACATACAGGGAAATGTACCCCGGGAGAACCGGCAAAGAACAGAGAGCAGCAAGAGCACTCCATTGCCTTCACCGCCATCGACTGAGTATTCATCAACCTTATCAAGAAGAGACCATCAGGAGATTCAGCAGCGCCTGGCCGACCAAGGATACAGTCCGGGCCCGATAGATGGTCAGCCGGGTAGCAGGACAAGAGCGGCGATAAGGCAATATCAAATAGACAACGGACTCCAGGTTGATGGAAGGCCATCTGTTTACCTGTTGGAACAATTGAGAAAAGCAACAGGTCGGTTAGCTTCCACAGAAAACCACAGCAGGGTTACCGACAGACGGGAATCGGTTCAAAAAAATCAGGATACCAAGGACCAACAGGAACCAGATTTCGTACTTCGCAGAAAGAGCACTAGAGTCGGCATCCCTCAGTCTTCCACGGTTCCGAACAAGGCAAAAACAGCCGAAGACGTGGGACCATCCAAGATGGCGGTAAATTCACTCGGCCTGCCGATGATAGGAGATTACGTTGTAAATCTATTATATCCGCTGCAAGGAGAATACACATCAGCTGTATTTAAACAACATGATGTCAAAATATTTGACAAACTATGGCGACGATTATTGGATCAGCTTATTTTAAGTGAGCGCCCAGGGTTTATCGATAATGAAGGCACTGCAGATTATTTTTTACTAGAACATTTTTCGCAAGATGAATATAGGGAGTTCTTTGCGGCGATCAGCCCATCCGTTGCAAAGGAACACCGTTACTATTTCAACATGTTAGATAATTTCGAAAAACAAGAGGCGAAAAGGCGGTTTGCGGAAATCTATGCCAATCGTTTGGCAACCACGAGCCCGGCATTCCCATTGCCACTGGTCTCCATATCAAAAGTCGAAATTGGTCAATACGATTTTGATACAAAAAGATTTCCGATCACCTATTCGCGTCAGGACGGTGGTTTTTTCGGTATCCCGAAAAACGGCGCGCAAGCAGTAGCAGATGCAGGGCTGGATAAGCTGCCACAGTACATTCAGATTGCACCAGACAATGCAAAGGATTTCTGGAATTCACTTGAAAAACATGGGTTTCGAGACAGGGTAGCCTACCTCGCTGTTTTCGGTAAGTTGACCGGCCTAACAACAAAATTGAATCAACCACCAAAAGGTGATTACGACCCGAATAGCATTAGATCCTTTTCCAAATTAAGCCCGCAGTTTACCTCACAAATTGACCGTATGGCACTCTATTCAAAAATATCTCTGGAACGGGATATGAAACTCGATGGACTCATTGAAGAGTATAATTACAAAGATTTCATGCGGAAATTCGATCCTGTTGCGCATCAGGCCGAATTGGATCGAGCCGAACATGACAAAGTGCATGCAATACCAATCGAAAGCGATGCATCACTTGCACCAATCGTTGACGATTATGTGCCAAATGTTGCTTTCGTCGATGGGTACGTCAAGACGGGAGGTATCTACCGGAGTGCCAGTGAGTTTAAGCGAGATGAACTTCTTGTCACTGAGCGTAACAAGATCCATGCGATACGCCCCAGTGCTGAGACATTCTGGCTCGGTGGGAAAGTTGCACTTGGAAGGTACCTGATGGATGAAGGCCAATTTGAGGTCGAAAAACTGGAGCTCAGCGCTGCACGTAACAACATCGATACCTATATCGGTGAAATTAAACTAACCATAGAGAACCTAGGTGCTTTCTCACGGCTGAAAGCCCAAGCGGAACAGGCCGAGCGCGCCACTGCACTGGTCAGTGATCGTAAATATGAGATTCGCGCGCGTGTTCGGCCGATTGCGGGAGACTTCAAGTTGCAGTATGGCGAAAGGCCAGAGGGCCGCCTTGGAGTGGACATAGAGGAACTCTATGTTCTGGCTAGTGGGTACGAGAATGGTGAGCGCAGTGCATTCATTCTGCTCCACTATCTTTCTGATACGGCTATGGCGGCTGAACCTGGGGTGATTGAGGATAATTTACCGGCATGGACGGACCGTCCCGTGCTCAACCCGGACATCGTCGAACTAATGGCTGTGCGTGCCACTCCCGGCCCGCTTTCTGAACCGATGCTGCGCCAGCTTTTTGCCGATCGTTGGATGTTTGAACAACAGATCGGAACTTCCGTGCCGGAACACTTTTTCAAAGGCAACGTTAAACCCACCAATCTCACATTCGAACGTCAACGCAGCGATTTTGAGAAATGGCTGCGCAAGCGTGCGGATAGCCTGCCTGAGCTTTTCACCATTCATTGGCGCGGGCGCTGGGTAGTCGAAGAACGGCGTTGCCACCATGTCCATCTGGTGCAGCAGCATGAGCCCTCTCTTAACGGGTACATGAGCGGAAAACAGGGTTATCTTAGCTGGAAGAAGAGTTTTAATGATGCGCTGGAGGCGGGAACCGTTAGGGGACCATCACGTGAAGCACCTGTATTACTGGATCCATCCAATCCGCCTTCAACGAAGTATCCGGAGGCATGCGATCCGCAAGGTCGTGACAGCCTGGTTGAAGAACTAAGGATAGATTCTCAGGCAGATTTCAGCAGTGTTCTGATTATTGACCAGTTGCCTGTATTTAGAGAGTTAGGGCGCGTACCGAGCGAAAAGCTTGCCGCTACTGTTGATATAGCTATCGACCGCGTAGAGACTGTACCAAACAGCGGTAATATCCCCCATGTTCGTATCTTCGCCAATTTTCAGGAGATCTGGTTCCTTAACAAATTGAACACCGATATCGGTGAAATGGTAGACGCAAGCCCGCAGAATCTAGTGGCCCATTTCGATACCACTGTTTTTCAGTTATCCGAAGCCCCGATTGCTTCCGGAGTATCGCAGGCTGAGGTCGTGACGCCCTCGATGAGCGGCTCGATTGACGATCTGATCCTGCAAGGCACAAAGCAGCAAGCGGCGCTGACGCCTGAAATAATCACTGAGCCGAATAAAACATTTGGTCCCGATGGCCAAATTTGGTCATTTGCTGTGTCGGACAGCGGACGCCTGGCGCTGCTTGGGCTTGAAAACGAACTCTCCCTTTGGAATATAGAAACCGGAGAACGCGTTCGCACGTTGATCGATTATGGAGGCTTTGTCAGACATATCAGTTGGTCTCCCGATGCAAGATTCGCTTTGTCTGGGCACGACGACGGCAATATCAGACTTTGGGATCTGGTTGAAGGAAGGGCAGTGAGGGGTTATCCCTTGGACGACTCCGGCAGTCTGAGTTTCCTACCGGACGGAAAGAGGTTCATAACCTACCGTAATGCACATTTGGAGGTGTACGATGTCCAGTCCGGTAAACTGCTAAGGCGCTTTGATGGTGGCTCAAGAAGATCGACTATAGCCTTCAATTCAGATGCCAGTATGGTTGCCAGCGGTGACGGCTTTTCTGGCGTGAAAATCTGGGACCTTAATTCAGGTGAATTGATTCGCCAGTTTTCCGGTCATTCGGGCAGTGTATCCAGTGTCGCATTTTCACCCGATAATACACAGATCGTTTCAGGCAGCGGTGATAGTACATTGAGACTCTGGGATGTTGCATTGGGGCGTGAGGTCAGAAAGTTTGAGGGTCATTCCCAGGGTGTCGTAGGTGTTGCCTATACTTCCGACGGGCGTTACGTGCTATCCGCCAGCGACGACAGCAGTATAAGGGTTTGGAGTCCTGCTACTGGTCAGTTGCTGCGCACTTATATTCATGAAAAAAATATGAGAATTCGTGGTCCGTGGCTCTCTGCGGACAACCGTCAGTTTTTCTCAACACATTATGAGGTCAAAGTCTGGAACCTGGATGATATAGAGCAGTGACACCGGTGCAGCCGTGCCCCACCTTCATCAGATTTCTCTCATGAATCGTTTCTCCATGAAGCGATTCTTGAGAGGAATCTCTGTTCCACTTTCCTTACGTCTCACAATCGGCTAATTTTTCGAGGTGCCCTTAATTTATTCGCAATACTATTGCATCGTTACCTGCAAAAAACTCCATGTGAAGGTCATAGAGCTCTTTATGATAATCATCTCTGCAATATTGTAATGTTTCCAATGATCGATTTCTTCTGCTAAAAGCCTCTCCATCTTTGTACGTGCAAAAACTCGTACTTACAATGGATGCTGATTTATTGGAACTAGAAAACTCTCCACTGCTGAATTTTCGATACGTTGTTTTTTCAAAAAAACCCAAGAATCCTCCACTCTTATAAGAAACGCTTATATATATTTCACCCGCACTATTGAAATTATCCCAAATAGATTTACATTTTCCTGATGGAACACCAAAATAGCCATCGGCATCCCAATTAGCTTTTCCGACGGTGTTACTTTGTAGAAGAGAACCTAAAATTCCAGCAGCAACAGAAAAACCAGTCCTGTGGACCAAAGCGATCTGATAGTCTTTCTTGCTTTCATTACATATCGAAAACCCGGATGATCTGATTCTATTTGCAGAACTGGATGTATTGGACTTCGGATGCGCTAATCCCATGAATTCCAATGCATCCCACACGTCGCCTGCGTCACCTTTTGCTATCGACATACCGAAAAGACTCGTATACAAAACAAGGCATATTTTTAGTATTTTCATAACTAATCACTCTACATTACAGATCCAATATTGGGGTAGCCAACGGCCGGTAGGTGTCAAGTAAATTGTCGCATCAAAGTAGTTCATGCTGCTTTCTTAATCACCTCCTTTTTGGTCTCCGTTGCCGATGGATTGAGGGTGACGGTCGCGACTGGTTTCCAGTTTCTGATGTCACCTGACCACCTCTCCGGGTGTCTCTCCCTGGCTTTCAGATAAAGCCGGGACCTTGCCTCAAGTAAAGCAGTATCCTGCCCCCTGTGGCGTTGCTCCGGCGTTACGTATTTCAATCCGCTGTGACGATGGGTACCGTTGTACCAGCGCACAAATATCTTGACCCACTCCCGCGCTACGGTGATGCTCTCGAAAGGACGATCAGGATAAGCTGGTGTGTACTTCATCGTCCTGAACAGTGACTCAGAGAAGGAATTGTCGTTGCTTACAGCTGGTCGGCTGAATGATGGCACAACACCCAGTTTCTGCATTGTCGCCAACATGCTGGCACCTTTCATCGGCCCACCGTTATCTGAATGTACAATCAACTCTTGTCCGACCGGAATGTTCTCTGACAGCCGGGACTTGCGTAACAGATCGGCGGCCAACTCAGCGGATTCGTATTCGTAAACCTCCCATCCGGTAATCTTTCGGCTATAAATATCCATAAACAGATACAGGTAGAAAAAGGTTCCACGGATTCCAGCTGCCAGATAAGTGATATCCCAAGACCACACCTGGTTAGGCCGATCGGCAATGAGTTCTTCGGGCTTCCTGTGCTGCACTGGCTTCGCCATCCGGCCTCTTGAGTGTACCTGGTCCTTCTCGCGAAGAATGCGGTAGAAGGTTGATTCAGAAGCCAAATAGACGCCATCATCAGCAAGGGCGGGCACAATTTGCTTAGGTGACTGACTCCGGTATTTCTCACTGTTACAGGTCTCCAGAATCTGCTGTTTCTCCTCTTCAGTCAGGCTGTTTCCTGGTGTTCTATCCACGGTTTTTCGTTTGTCTTCGAGATCTGAGTTGTTCCATCGCTGCAGTGTCCTTACAGAGATACCCAATATGCTGCACGCCGGGACCTGCCTTGCTCCCTGGGACACTGCTTCATCAATCAGTGATATCGCCATCTGACGGTCCTCCGAAGAGATCAATCTTCCTCGGGCTCCCCCCAGATGGCACGGGACTTTTTTGACAGCACCAGAAGCGCTGCTGTTTCAGCGAGCGCCTTCTCTTTCCGTCGCAGTTGCGACTTTAACCTTTTGATCTCCTGTTTATCTTCCTTGCGATTTCTGGATACAGTCTGATCAACCTGGTCAGTCCGTTGATAACCCATTAAGGCAGATCTCTTCCAGCGTTGAACCTGCTCTGGATATAGCCCCTTGGAACGGCAATATTCTCCCAATTCCACTTCATTCATGGCCGCTGTCTCTATCACGACAGCAAGCTTATCTTCCGGTTTCCAGTTGTCTGGATTGGTATCATCAGCCGGCACGGCAAACCCCCTTTCTCTGTACTGCTTACGCCATTTGTACAGCGTAACATCCGACACACCGGTTTCTTCAACCAACTGCGAAACCGGGACTGGATTGGGTGGCATCATCTTTTGGACTGTGGCTTCTTTAAACTCTTCCGAATAACGTTGCATCTGCGCATCTCTCTCTGCCCCTCTGTTCAAACTAAGAATTAAATGATGCGACAACTATCCTGGCACATGGGGCGGCAGTGCACGCGAGCACTAAACTATACCGCAACGCCATGGTCAGTATTAACCCGTATGCCAGTGTGTCGGGAGTTATAACTGAATCTGGTGTTTGGGAGAATTGAAAAGAGGCGGCGTATCTGGTTGATTTGTAGTTGCGAGACTGACAAACAACCTGAGGAGATACGCCACCATGAAGAAGGATACCGTTGTTGATATTGCGGGTCGAGCCACCGCTGCAGATGCCGTGACCGAGTTATTGAAAAAGGGTGCTCAAGAATTGATCAGGCAGGCGGTAGAGGCTGAGCTGCAGGAGCTGCTGGAGCGACATGCCACACGCCGAACAGAAGATGGTCGAGCAGGTGTAGTCCGCAGTGGTTATTTACCGGAGAGGAAGCTCCAGACAGGAGTGGGTCCGGTCACGGTCCGGATCCCCAAGGTCCGCGCGAAAACGGGAAAGCCAGTGACCTTCCGTTCGGCTTTGGTGCCGCCGTATGTGAGGAAGACCCGATCCTTGGAGGCAGCGCTACCCTGGTTGTACTTGAAGGGTGTCTCCAGTGGTGAGATGGGAGAGGCGCTGAAGGTATTGGTAGGTCCGGAGGCAAAGGGCTTGTCAGCCAGTACGGTATCGCGGCTGAAGCAGGTGTGGGCACAGGAATACCGCAATTGGTGTGACAAACGACTGGACAAGGACCGTTGGGTCTATATCTGGGCGGACGGCGTCTACAGTGGCCTGAGAGCGGAGCAGGCGAAATTGTGTGCCTTGGTGATCATTGGGGTCAATGAACGTGGCGAGAAGCATTTTCTGGCGATTGAGGATGGTGTACGGGAGTCGACACAAAGTTGGCGCGAGGTATTGCTGAATCTCAAGTCTCGCGGGATGAACGGTCCGGACTTGGCGATTGGAGATGGGGCCCTGGGATTCTGGGCAGCGCAGGAGGAGATCTACGGCGAGACCAGGCAACAACGGTGCTGGATGCACAAGACAATGAACGTACTCAATTGCTTACCGAAATCGGGCCAGGCCAAAGCGAAACAGGCCCTACATGAAATCTGGCAGGCTGAGACGAAAGAAGAGGCTGACAAAGCCTTTGATCTGTTCCTGATGACCTATGAAGCGAAGTATCCGAAGGTGACGCTATGTCTACAAAAGGACCGGGAAGAATTGATGGCGTTTTACGATTTTCCGGCACAGCACTGGCAGAGTATCCGGACGTGCAATCCGATCGAATCCACATTTGGAACGATTCGCCACCGAACCAAGCGATCGAAGGGTTGCCTGTCGCGTGATGGTATGCTGCACATGATGTTCAAACTCGGTCAATGTGCCGAGAAGAAGTGGAGAAAGCTACGTGGATTTGAATACCTGGCAAAAGTCGTAACCGGGATCAAATTCAAAGATGGAATCGAGGTAACTGAAGTCGATCAGGTCGCCGCATGATTCATTCCTTGAACACCAGATTTGACTATAACTCGTGTGTCGGAGGGGTGGCGCTATGAGGCCCCCCTTATCCGGCTTTTCGAGTGACGATCTCATGATGCGAGGTATTTGAGATCAGGTGATATGGCAATGACTTTGTGTTGATGCGGAACGCCGCACAATTATGCGTTTATATCTAAGGTCTTCCAGAAATTTTGACGTAAATGCAATTATTGAGGGGATTCGTCGTATCGTAGCGACACATCCTTTTATCTGATGTGACAATAATTTTCCCTTCTTCAATATTCTCAGAATACTCAATAATCTCCTTTGCGAATTCAACCTTTCCAAATCTTAATGAATTTTCTTCGTTATGTAACAAAGCTAAACATGCTTCCGGGGTTAGGCCGGTACAAAAATTACTTGGCACAAACTCCCTTGCGATATGGATTTTGTAGCAGTTGCCCCCTCTTGCTTTCTCTACATTCGATACCTTCCCATATGGGTACTTGGATTTATAGTCTGGTATCCCTATTGTTTCCCAGGGGTTGCAAAAACCTTTCTCAAAGTACGCGTTCAAGTAAGATGAACATTGGTGCAAGGTTTCCCCAAAACAATTTTCCGCAATCGCTTGCATATCAGGCAATGGTTGAGTTTTCTCAATAGTTGCTTTTTCGACAACTTTTAAATGGACGTATTTCCCCAATTCAATTGTTGTTCCTGCCTTAGGGATCATTCCATATACGTTGCCAGGCTCTGCAGTCGGATCCTTTAATTGGTTACTAGCGATTATTTTTACTTTCCCAAGGCGTAAATGTGCATCTTTCAGTATTACTTCGCATGACTCCAGTGCCTTTCCCACACAGTCCGGGACATGAGTGGATTCAGCAATTACACATGCTGATACTAATGTCATTAATGCGCCTACAAGCAAATTGTTTTTTTTCATGATTTCCAAATTGAGAAACCCTCCCTTTGATGATGGGTGGGCGGGATAGCACCTATCTCACATCTCCCTTTAGTTATGGCTATCGTTTAACCGTATGTCCGTAAAATCAGCATATAATGCCAGCACTGTTTAGCTTGATAGTCAAGAGGTTGCTTACGTGCAATTGCCAATAAATGGGGCTTGCCACAACTATCCTGGCACATGGGGAACCACTGATCATGCCCATTCCGGTAAGATCAAACTGAATGCTGTTTGGTTTTCTATCATGCGGTGTAACTGCAGGAGATTCTGTCGAATCAGATCCCCACGATAAGGTGGATCGCATCCAGTCTTAGGTGTGTCGACAACAGGTGTTCCGCCAAATCAGCCGATTGATTTTTCAAAGCTGATATCTCCTCGGCCGGAACACTCGGGTTGACTCTGGCGAGTGCTTCCAACCGCTCCAGTTCATCGGCGTAGTGTTTATGCATCGCGGACTTTGCCTCGGCCAGGGTCTCCGGCAGCGCTGCTTTTGCCATCAGTTCTCCCTGCTTCAGCATGGACTGAACCGGACGGCGCAGGTTCAGCGCGAGCTTTTTTGCCGCAGCCGGTTCCAGTGCGATCCGTGCGGATTGCAAAACGTCGCGTGGAAACCTGGCACTGCAATCAATCAATTGCTGATCCAGCAGCAGACGAATCAGTGTCGGAGGCAGAAAGCGCCCGGCCTGCAGCTGTTTTGGCGCGGGACATTCGATCAGGAACAGCAGTTCCAGCAGCATACTACCGCTTCTGATTTCGGGATGACGCACAGCACTACAGCAGCTGTTGCCGTGGGTACCCTCGGTGATCATCTCCATTGCGCCCGTGACCATCGGGTGTTCCCAGGTTAGAAAATGACGATCTTCATGGATTAGCGCAATCCTGCGATCGAAGGTGCAGGTCATGCCGTCGGGCAACAATCCGGGGAAATTCTCATCCAGCATCTGCGCTCCCGGGCGTAAAATCAGGCAGCCTGGGGAGTGATCCTCGCTCTCCACGCCGAAACCGGCCAGAATCTCTTCCATGTATCGTGCCAGTTCGCTGGATGCCTCTTCATGCTCGATGGACCGTTTCAGGTCGCTGGCCAGAGGCTCCCGGCAGGAGTTAAGTTCCAGCAGATGATCACGCCCCTTACACAGGGTTTCGGCGGCCTTGTCAAGCAGCTGCCGGGCGGTGCAGATCAGAACGTCGCATGATCCGTCGCTGGAATCAGGCTCCTCCAGGCACTCCAGCAGCGCCGGCAACAGTTGACTGAATATGCTGTGGCCGGCCGGACATGTTTGCCTGAATGCATTCAGGCCCTGATCGTACCAACGCATCATTACGGCTTGTGCACCCAGTTCGAAGTAGGGCACGTGAATGTGGATCTTCTCAAGCTGCCCAATGCGGTCGAGGCGGCCAATTCGTTGTTCCAGCAGGTCGGGATCGAGTGGCAGGTCGAACAGCACCAGGTGGTGGGCAAACTGGAAATTACGCCCCTCGCTGCCGATTTCGGAGCAGATAAGCAGTTGTGCGCCGTCATCCCGATCGGCAAACCAGGCGGCGGCCCGGTCCCTTTCGACGATGCTTGTCTCCTCATGAAAAAGAGCGGCGGGGATTCCCTCGCGTGTGCGCAGCGCCATTTCGATATCGCGCGCGGTTTCGGATCGGGCGCAGATAAGCAACAGTTTGTCGCCACGCAGTTGGTGAAGTTTCTGTATCAGCCACTCCAGCCGGGGATCGAACTGCCACCAGGGCTGCGCTTCCCGCCCGCGGTCGGTGGCCTCCGGTGTAAGGCGGTTTGCAATAGGAGTATCGGAGGATTGCAGGGCAGTCCGGTACTGTGCCGGTAACGGCAGCGGGTAGTGGTGCAATTCTCGTTTTGGGAATCCCCGGATCCGGGCCCGGCTGTTGCGGAACAGTACGCGTCCGGTTCCGTGCCGATCCAGGAGGCGATCGATCAGCGCGACTCTGGCGCCGCTGCGCACCGCCCCGCAATCACTCGACTCTTCAGCCAGCGGCTGGGCCGCCTCGGAAGCGCCAAGTGTCTCTCTTATCCGTGCCCTGGTTTCAGCGGACAGCGGCCTGTCTTGCAGCAGTTTTTCCGACAAATCGGCGATTGGCGCAAAGCGGCGCTCCTCCTCCATGAACGAAGCCAGGTTGTGAAACCGGACCGGGTCGAGCAATCTCAGGCGGGCAAAGTGTCCACTGCGGCCCAGCTGCTCCGGCGTGGCGGTCAGCAGCAATACACCAGGGGTCAGCCGCGCCAGGGTTTCCACCAGGCGGTACTCATCGCTGACCAGATGTTCACTCCATTGAAGATGATGCGCTTCATCAACGATGAGCATGTCCCACCCAGCGGTTGTCACTTGCTGCCAGCGCAGCTCCTGGCCAAGAAACAGATCCGCACTGCAGAGCACCAGCTGTTCAGCCTGGAATGGGTTGTCCCCCGGCTCTGACGCTTCGATTGCCAGACAGCGCTCCTCATCGAACAGGCTGAAGCGAAGATTGAACCGGCGCAGCAGTTCCACAAGCCATTGATTGAGCAGTGCTTGCGGCACCAGAATGAGCACACGCGAAGCCTGGCCAGTCAACAGCTGCCGGTGCAGAATCAGGCAGGCCTCGATGGTTTTACCCAGCCCCACTTCGTCCGCCAGCAGCACGCGGGGAACCGGGCGGCGGCTGACTTCGTGGGCAATATAGAGCTGATAGGGCAGCAGCTCGGTGCGGGCTCCTCCCAAACCTTTGAGCGGAGAGTATTCCAGATGCTGGCGCTGAGCCAGTGTGGTGTAACGCAGGTCAAACCAGTGCGGACTGTCCTGCTGACCCGAGAACAACCGGTCTTGCGGCCGGTGGAACTGCAGTGAATTATTCAACTCCGATTCTGGCAGACTGGCCTCAGTGCCATCGTCGAGCCGTCCCCGATAGAGAATAAGCCCCTTTTGCTCCAGTACCGAGCTGATGCTTAATGTGCCTCCCGCCTGGTTCTCCACCTGGTCTCCCGCAGCAAACCGGACCCGTGTCAGGGGTGTGTTTCCTATCGCGTAAGTGCGCTGTTCCGAGCTGGCCGGGAAATCCAGTGTGACCCGGCGATCATCGCTGCGGAGTATGGTGCCCAGGCCCAGCCCCGGCTCCATGTCGCTGATCCAGCGCTGACCGGGAATGAACTGTTCATCAACCATCGATCTGTAATCCTGAAATGCCCGAGCCGGGAGTCACATTGAAGGAGTGGGTTGCTCTCAACAGGAGCCACCGGCTTCAGCCGATGGAGTAATCACAGGATATAAGAAATGGGTATGAAAGGCTAAACGGATTATCGGGATCTTCTGTCCGCAATGAGGGTCAAATAAAATTGCGGGCGCAGAAATACCAGTGGCCACAATTTGGGGGCAGATGGTATTATCGAATATCCCAATTTGCTTAATCCGGTCCGCCTGATGCCGCCGGGTCTTTTGTTGATACAGAGAGGATTCTTATGAAGATTAATGCAGTAGCTATGATTGCAGGGGCTTCCCTGATGGCCCTGGGTGTCACCAGTGCAGCGGTTGCCGCTGACGGTGCCGAGCTTTATAAAGCAAAGGCTTGTGGTACGTGCCATGGTGTTGATGCTAAAACCCCATTTCAACCGATGTATCCCAAACTGGCTGGTCAGAGCGCTTTATATACTTTGCAGCAACTGAAGGACATCAAGGAAGGGAAACGTAACAACGGCCAGACTGTTGTTATGAAAGGTATAGTCGCCGCCGTCTCAGAAGATGAAATGAAAGCAATTGCTGAGTGGCTCTCCACCCTTTAAATCAGGCGCTTTAGGTCTGAGTCAGGCCGGAGCCCGCTGGCGACCGAGCCGGCGCCCGGGTTCCGGTATTTCCACCTTTCCTTCTCCTCTTCAACGCATGCGGTTGTAAGAACTGGGGATGCGATACCGCCGGTTATAAACTAATATAAATCAGGGTTTTAAATCCGAAGGTATAAAAACAGGGCATATGCCCTATTTTCCCCGTCATTTGCCTTGCCTAATTGACGCATATCAATGCTGCACCGATCCGTTGGTAGCAGTATTTGGAACGCTAATGTGGTTTTTTCCAAGAAGATACAGTCGGACAGTCCAGAGGGAGACGAGTCTTATGAAATTGAATAAAAAGCGTACGCTGCCGCTGCTCATAGGCCTGACAATCGGCCTGGGTGCTGCGTCCAGTGCCTATTCACAGGAGTCGCTGCAGGATGTGATGAAAGCACGCGGGCTGACCGAAAAGGATCTGCTTGCGGCGGCCAAGACCTATACACCGACCGGTGGCCGCGATGAATATATTGCCTTCAGCTCCGGTGGTCAGAGTGGTCAGGTCATTGTGTATGGAATCCCTTCCATGCGCATTCTCAAATATATCGGCGTGTTTACACCCGAGCCCTGGCAGGGTTATGGTTTTGACGATGAATCCAAAGCGGTGCTTGCCCAGGGACGCATCCAGGGCAGGGACATCAAATTTGGTGATACCCACCATCCCGCGTTCTCTGAGACCGGGGGGGAGTATAACGGCCGTTACCTTTTTATAAATGACAAGGCCAATCCGCGCATGGCGGTGATCGATCTGCATGACTTTGAGACCAAGCAGATTGTGGTCAATCCGTTCTTCAAGAACGAGCACGGTGGCGCGTTTGTTACGCCGAACACCGAATATGTAATGGAGGCGGCCCAGTATGCCGCTCCTTATGGAACGGATTTCGTGCCATTGGAAGAGTTCAACGAGCAATACCGTGGCGGTGTCACCTACTGGAAGTTCGATGACAAGATCGGACGGCTTGATCCATCGCAATCATTTACGTTCGAACTGCCACCCTATAGCCAGGACCTTTCGGACGCCGGTAAAGGCGCCTCCATGGGTTGGGGTTTCACCAACTCCTTCTGTTCCGAGCGCTATGTGGGCGGCATCGAGCGCGGACGTCCTCCGTTCGAGGCGGGCTGCTCGCAGAAAGACACCGACTTCCTGCATATCACCAACTGGAAGAAGGCATCTGAACTGGTTGCCGCCGGCAAGGTCAGCAAGGTCAACGGCTCTTACCTGATTCCGATGGAACAGGCAGTGGCCGAAGGCCTGGTCTATCTGGTGCCGGAACCGAAGAGTCCGCACGGCGTGGATGTCAACCCGGATGGAACCCACATCATCGTCTCCGGCAAACTCGACAGCCACGCATGGGTATACAGCTGGGCGAAGATCCAGGATGCCATAGCGAATAAAAAGTTCGAGGGTACAGACCCCTATGGTATTCCGATCATCTCCCTCAAGGACGCACTGCACAAGCAGGTGCAGGTCGGTCTGGGACCGTTGCACACCCAATATGACGCCAAAAAGTGCGTTGTCTACACCTCCATTTATGTGGACTCCATGGTGACCAAATGGGACTACTGCGAAGGCAAGGTGCTGGATCAGCTGAATATCCACTACAACATCGGGCATCTGGTTGCGATGGAGGGTGACTCCGTTTCACCAGACGGCAAATACCTGGTCTCCCTGAACAAGCTTGCCATTGACCGATTTAATCCGGTGGGTCCGCTTCATCCGCAGAATCACCAGTTGATCGACATCAGCGGGGATAAGATGCAGCTGTTGTACGACATGCCATTGCCACTGGGTGAACCCCACTACGTGGTCGCGATCAAGGCCGACAAGCTGAAGCCAGCTGTTCGCTACCAGTCCGGCTGGGACAGCCGCAGCGACCAGCGTTCCGAGTTCAGGACCCGTGCGGGGCGCGAGAAGGTTGAGCGTGTCGGCGATACGGTGCATGTCTATGGGACGTTGATCCGCTCTCACATCACACCTGAGATCATTGAGGTGGAAGAGGGGGATACCGTTTCACTGCACTTCACCAATCTTGAGCGTGCCGAGGATGAAACCCACGGTTTTGCACTCTACAGTCAGAACGTGAATCTCTCGGTTGAACCGGGCAAGACGGTATCCGCTACCTTCACAGCCGAAAAAGCCGGTGTCTATCCTTACTACTGCACCGAGTTCTGCTCTGCGCTGCATCTGGAGATGCAGGGTTACCTGCTGGTCAAGCCGAAAGGCTATCAGGCCAAGGCGACCGGCATGCAGGAAGGACAGGCTTACACCAAGGCTGACTATGAGAAGCAGGTGAAGACCAATGTCGACACCCAGGCGGTTATCGACTCTGTTGTCGCCTTCATCACCAGTCACAACTATAAGGATTTTCCGGAAGTCGTGGCGCTGGTGGAAGATGCAACCGATCAGCTTGGTTTTGCCGATGAAGCCAAGAAGAAGGCCGAGGAGTTTGCAGCCAAGGAGGACTTCCAGAACGCAACGCTCTGGGCCGGTCAACACTGGCAGTATCAGGTCAAAACCGCAGATCTCGGTCTGCGTGCCAAGACCTTCCTGGAAGAGCATGGTGCGACGAAAGTCAAGTAAGATTGCGCTAAGCACCTTCTCTTGAAGCAGCGGAAGGGGGCCGGCTCGGCCCCCTTTCTATTTTTAACCATGTTAAAAAGACCAGAGATAAGTCGCGGTTTTTATTGGGCTTATCATTGATGTTTCTCAATGCAATGATTGTGGTCGACTGAGAGACTGATAACCGACAAGAGGTGATTTTGGTTTAATATGGTGCACATTCCAACCGAACTGAGGAAAAGCAAATGTTGAAGTTGAAAACCATTACGTTAACCGCCGTGTGCGCAATGCTTGGCCTGGGCTTTGCGAGCGGAGTTGCGGCCGCAGACGGAGCCGAACTGTTCAAGACCAAGACGTGCTGGTCATGCCATGGTAAGGATGCCAAAACCCTACTTATGCCTATGTATCCAAAGCTCGCGGGACAGAGTGCCGAATATGCCTTCAACCAGATGAAGGACATCAAGTCAGGTGCCCGCAATAATGGACAGACGGCAGCCATGAAGGGGGTGATGGGGCTTGTTTCCGAAGATGAAATGAAAGCAATAGCAGATTGGTTGGGCTCCCTGCCGAAATGAGTTGTCAGCTTTTCCGACTCTGCCCACTGCGCTAACACATTGAGTGGGATGTGGAATATGCTGTTGATACATGTCAAAGAGCAGCCAGATACCCTGTGAGAGAATGCGCCAGCTAATATGCAACCGGATCCACTACACCGGTTTTGAAGAGACGGTTCTTTGAATAATTGGTTCCTGCTGATGCAGGGACAGGAGATGCATCAGATGAGTATTAAACCCTTAATCAAAACGCTTGCCGCTTTCGTCGGGCTGGCAATTTGCAGCAGCAGCTTTGCAGGGAAGGATGACGCTCAGGTAACGGATGTCAAGGATTGGAATAAGGAGGGCGGCGAAAAGAGCGAGGCGATGCTGTTGGAGCCTGACCGGGAACGGGGTATAGCGGTCTATGAGGTCTGCTCCGCCTGCCATCTGCTGGAAGGCTGGGGGCTTGACGACGGCACTTTTCCCCAACTGGCGGGTCAGCATCGAAACGTGTTGATCAAGCAGCTGACGGACATTCGTGCGCAGAACCGTGATAATCCGACCATGTATCCATTCGCTCTGGATGAACAGATCATGGCGGTTGCAGGTTATCACGAGGGCGAGATCAATCCCGCCCAGCTGGTGGCGGATGTGACCGACTATATCTCCAAACTGCCGATGAACCCGGAACCCGGAAGAGGACCCTGGGAGAAAGGCACACCGGAATTTGAGAAAGGTAAGCAGCTCTACGCGGATAACTGCACCCGGTGCCATGGTGACGATGGAGAGGGCGACAACGAAAAGTTTTATCCGCGTATTCAGGGGCAGCACTATAACTATATGCTGCGCCAGTTCGAGTGGATCCGCGATGGCAAGCGGCGCAACGCCAACCCGGACATGGTCAAACAGATCAAGGAGTTCAGCGATGATGACATGAAGATGGTGATCAACTACACCTCACGCCATATGCCACGTGCTGAATTGTTGGCGCCCTCCAAAGACTACCGGAATCCGGATTACGATTGATTCCGCACCCCTGACTCACTTTGCGGTCGTCCCTCTGAGGGCGACCGCAAAGGGCATCGTCAGGCCCCGTCTGACCGTCCGCAGCCAACACCTCCATAACGCAACAGGACTTGATAAGTCACAGTTAACCTTAAAGTACCAATCATGAATGCAGCATCTCAATCCAAGCAGACGATTCAGGTCGGATTGCTCACACTGGTGGCGCTGGGACTCCTGGCGGTTATTTTCTACTCCCCGATCTGGTGGGTTTCACTGACCGCACCCAACTATCCGGAAGAGTCATTTCCGGATGGCGTGAAAATTCATTTCCATATGAACGGCGTGTTCAACGGCTGCTCCAAGATCGAAAGCAAGGAGATTACTGAAGAGATCGCACTGGACTGCGTGCATGAGATGGATACGATCAATCACTACGTAGGTATGTATCCCATTGCCGCAGGCGGTCCGGTGGAACGTGGCTTCGGCCAGTTTTTGATGGTTTTTCTGGGTGTCATGCTGTTGGGTTTCATCTGTGTTAAAGCAAAAATCCGCATGGCCATTCTGGGCATAGGTTTTGCCGTGATTGCGGTCTGGATCTATCTCTCCGTCTATAGCGAGAACGGATTCAACATGCAAAACAGCGGCTATGTGGAGGCGTTGCTGACCTCACTTGATCAGGAGGCGACCGGCGAATCCACGGGTGAAATCGTGATCGGCGGCATCGTCGGCTCACTGCGCAAGTCGTTGGAAGATTCGGGTGTCCGGGTGGTACTGCCAAGTGAGCGGGGAAAAAGCATTGGTGAAAGCACGGGCAAAGAGCAGCTGATCGAGCAGTTGCGCACCAACTATGAAAAGGATTTCGAGAGGGGCCGGGTTGCAGAGCCCTGGAACGGCAGCAGTTTTCAGGTCATGACCTGGCACTATGCGAAAAGCCTTGGGCGTTATTTCAACAACCAGGCGGAGATAGTACCGATGGTGGAGAAGCTGAAGCTGGCGATCAACATTGTCTTTGCCGGGCTCATCGGCGCCATGATGCTGTTGATCTTCGGCGCGCGCAAGAACTCAGGCTTGCTCTACTGGTTGCTGGTGCTGGTACCGCTCGCGCTTCCGCTGTTTTTTGTCATCGACTATTCAGCCTGGCTCTGGTGGTACGGACATACGTTGAACGATATGGGCGCATTTACGGTCAAACCGTTCATGCCCACGGTATTCGGGCAGGGTAAGGTTGCCCAGTTCGCAACCCACTCCTATCCGGCTGCCGGCTTTGGTTTGATGATGATTTTTTCGGTGGTACTGGCGCTGGCTGCACTGATCCGCAGGAAGCAGTTCAAGGCAGACAGATAGGGCTGCAGAAGGCGCAAACTCCGTTCACTGTGCCAATCCGGGAGTGCCACCGGTTCCATTGTTCGTGGCAGGGGGTGTCTGTTGGAAATCTGTTTCATCCCTGAACTTGTCTGTGTTTCGGAAACCTATGCCGGTTGCGTTTCGCATTCTGTTGATAGCACTGTTGCTGCCGCTCTGCTTTTCTGCGGAAGGGGCAACTGGTTATCCGTCATTTCAGAAACTGGTTGATGCTGCCGCACCCGGGGCAGTTCTCAGTCCACCCGCGGGCACTTATGCCGGACCGGTTGTAATCACCGATCCTGTTGTTATTGACGGACGCGGCGAGGTGACGATCGACGCCGGCGGAAGAGGCTCGGTAATCTCCCTCGAGACCGATGGCGCGACGATCAAGAATATGCGCCTTATCAACTCGGGCGAATCACACAATGACGTTGATTCGGGTGTGCTGGTGAAAGGTAATTTCAACGTCATCAGGAATAATGTGATCGAAGATACGCTGTTCGGCATAGATCTTTCTAAAGCGGAAAATAATATCGTACGCGGCAACAGGATCAGTTCGAAGGATGTTGAACTGGGTGTCCGGGGGGACGCCATTCGCCTCTGGTACAGTTTCAACAATAAGATCACTGACAACATTATCCGCAATTCAAGGGATATGGTGGTTTGGTATTCGAGAGACAATCTGATTGCCAGAAACGATGCCCGCGGTGGGCGCTATTCTCTGCACTTCATGTACTCCCAGTTCAACGAGGTGGTGGACAACTACTTCCAGGACAACTCGGTCGGGATCTTTCTGATGTACAGCGACAGCGTGACTGTAAAGGGTAATACGATCTCTCATGCCACCGGGGCCACCGGCATGGGAATAGGCTTTAAAGAGACCTCCGATGTGGATGTAACCGCTAACCGGATTCTTTACTGCGCCACGGGTCTGTATCTGGATGTATCCCCATATCAACCTGACACCACCAATCGGATCCACGATAATCTGATAGCTTACAGTGGCATCGGAATACTGTTTCTGAATGACTGGAAAGGCAATGACATTCGGGGAAACAAGCTAAAAGGCAATATCACTCAGGTGGCGGTGAGCGGTGCCCGAACCGCCAGGCGGAATCAGTGGCTTGGGAACTATTGGGACGATTACGAAGGTTTCGATCTCGACAGGGACGGCGTGGGCGATGGCCCGTACGAATATTTCAGTTATGCTGACAGGATCTGGATGGATGTCCCCCCCGCCCGCTTTTTCAAAGGATCGCCGGTGCTGGAGGTGCTCGATTTCCTGGAGCGGCTGGCGCCGTTCAGCGATCCGGCAATGGTACTGAAGGACGCCCGGCCGATGATGACTGCGGAGTTGGCGCAGCGGGAAACGAACCTTAAGGAAGAGCAAACTTACGATTCCGGCGAGAGTACCGCCACTGGCCAGAGTTTCGATGCATTGCAGTTGTTGCGCAACTCCCTGGCGCAGTAAGTGAAATGAGGTAAAAGGTGATGAGCGACAGTTCGACCACGACCAACATGAAGAGCAGGGGCAGGCCGGCCCTATCTGGCAAGCGCAGGGCAGAGGCGCGAAGAGAGTTTCTGCGTACTTCAATAATGGCTGCCGGCGTAGTCGGATGTTCACTTTTGGGCTTTCTCCCCCTGGTTCAGGGAGCGTCACTGCGGCTGCGTCCTCCCGGTGCGTTAAAGACAACCGAAAATGAAAAGGAATTTCTCTCTTCCTGCATCAAGTGCGGACAATGCGTCCAGGTCTGCCCGGTGGAGGCGATAAAGCTGGCTGATATCGATGAAGGGTTCGGTATAGGTACGCCCTATATCGAAGCCCGTGAGCAGGCATGCGATTTTTCCTGTGACGGCCTTCAGTGCGTTCTCGCCTGTCCGACAGGTTCGTTGAATCATGCATTGAATTTTCCCGCAGATACGCGCATGGGTTTTGCGAAACTCTCCCGCCCGAACGCCTGTCTGGCAATCCAGGGCAAGGGCTTCAAGGGACAGGCGAGGGGTCCGGACTTTGATGGCCAGCTGCGTTACGACGAGATCGACCGTTGGAATCCGATACCGGTGGCAGACCACCCCTACGATCTGGAGCTGTGCGATCTCTGTGTGCGCCAGTGCCCGATCGAGATTCGCATAACCCAGTGTGCGGAGAAAAAGGAGCAGGCAAGCGGAGAGAGAGTCGCGCGGGTAGCCGAACAGGTCGGAAACGAATGCCCTCCGGTGCATGCTATCGCTCTGGAGAGGGTGGCCATGCCGAACGGTGAGATGCGCATGTCGCCCGTAATCAAAGAGGGTTGCGTAGGTTGTGGCGTGTGCGAAATGATCTGTCCGCCCGAACCGCCGGCGATCGTGATAGATATCCATAAGATTACCGATTTCACCTGAGATAAACGGAATAGATCGTTTCGTCGCTGTGTGTGGGCTGTTTTCCGGTTACCCGATGGCAATATTAGAATATCGAATGTTTACGAAGTGGGGGCATTGATGGGTTACATCGTCGAATCGCTGCGGCAGCTGGCTGGTGCCGAACCGACCCGGCCGGCCAAAGAAAAGATTACTTCCCGGGCACAAGAGGTACATCATCACAAAAAACAGAACCCGTTTTCCAAAGCGGAATTTGAGGCGATTTATGCTGAGCACGGAACGGGTAGAACCAAGTGGCGTAACCGCCGCTGGGCAACGTTGATTCTGGTCAACCTGCTTTTTGTGGTCTCCTATTACTTCGACGTACAGATCCTAGAAGGTGCACTCACAGCCTCCCGTTTTGTCGGCTTTCATATGGCGGATCTGAATTCTGCGTTGCAGGTGATGCTTGCCTATAAACACCTGGTGCTCAATCTGGTGATTGGCACCGTGACGATTTTCATCATGTGGGTGCTGCTCGGTGGCCGTACCTTCTGTTCGTGGGTCTGTCCCTATCATCTGCTTTCCGAGCTGGCCGAAAAGCTGCATCTGTTGTTGGCAGGCAAAAAACTGGTCAGGGACCACAGCTTCGACCGCCGTGTGCGCTCTCTCTTCTATCTGGTGTTCGCGTTGCTTGCATTGATCACCGGATATACGGTTTTTGAAACGATCTCCCCCACCGGTATTCTCAGCCGGGCACTGATTTACGGTCCCGGAATTGCCTTGGTCTGGGTCGGGCTTGTGCTGCTGTTCGAGATCTTTTACTCTCGCCGCGCCTGGTGCCGTTACGTCTGTCCGATTGGCATGACCTACGGGCTGGTGGGGACAGTATCGCCGGTGCGGGTTAAGTACAATGTTAAAAATTGTCACCATGAGGGTGATTGCCGCAAGGTCTGCCTGGTGCCGCACGTGTTGAGCATGACCATCAAGGGGCGCGCCTCCAATCACGACATGGATATAGGCGCAGACTGTACCCGTTGCGGTATGTGCGTGGACATCTGTCCCACTGACTCCCTGGATTTTGTGTTGGGGTATGCAAAAAAATCGAACAAATAATATACGTCGCTGCACTGTTCTATAAACTCCCTCTCCCTCTGGGAGACGACTGCAGGGATGCAGGAGGTAGAGTAACGCATGGAGCGGTTACCGAGGGCTGGGGTGAGGGAATCTAAAAAAGGTAAGTTACTGTTTTTATATATCCCCTCATCCTGTCCTTCTCCCTGAGGGGGGTGTCGCAAAAGGTTTTATCCCTTCTCCCTTCGAGGGAGAAGGCCAGGATGAGGGTGATTAAAATCAGGGACTTATCTTCTGCACCCTCACCCCAACCCTCTCCCTCACGAGGGAGAGGGGGCTTTTGCGACACCCTCCTGAGGGAGAAGGGACCGCAGAATGATGAATTTCAAGTCAATGAAACGATTGGCGGTAGTTTCACATGAAGAATTCATGGGCTTATATCGAGCACCCAACTGTTTATGGGACAGCAGTAACGTCGCTGCCGTTTCCTGCTCGCCCGTTGTTGCCGGGCTATGGTGCAAAGGGTTGAGGTTGATAGATGATTCAATTTGAGGGCGTCGTTAAGCGTTTTCGGCGAAATCAGGTGTTGCAGGGGGTTGACCTCTCCATAGAACGGGGCGACCGGGTGGCGCTGGTGGGGTCCAATGGGGCTGGCAAGACAACGCTGATCCGTTGCCTGCTGGGCGAATATACCTGTGAGGGAAGGGTCAAGGTGGACGACCTTGATCCGCGCGTACATCGCCGGAAAGTGCTCTCCAAGGTGGGTTTTGTACCCCAACTCCCTCCTCCATTGAAAATGCCGGTTCGGCAGTTGGTGCGGTTTGCCGCCAGCCTGTGCGGTGCCGATCCACTGCGTATGGAGGCGGTGGCCGGACGTCTCGGGCTGGATGTGGAGAGCTTTCACGGTCAGCCGTTCGTCAAACTCTCCGGCGGGCAGAAACAGAAGCTGCTGATTGCCATAGCGCTTGGCCGGGACAGCGAACTGTTGGTGCTGGATGAGCCGGCGGCCAACCTGGACCCGGAAGCACGGCATATTTTTTTCCAGCTGCTGGCTGAGAAAAAGGATACCGCGGCCATGCTGATCTCAAGCCACCGTCTGGACGAGGTTGCCTCGCTGGTTAATCGGGTGGTGGAGATGGACCAGGGTAATGTGGTGCTGGACGACCGGGTGGCGGATCTGGTGGATCTATCCTCGCGCCTGCGCTGCCGGATAAGCCTGAACCAGCCTGAGGAGGCCTTCGCCAAAACCATCGGTGAGTGGAAATTCAAGGGAACGGAAAACGGCCTGGTATGGGAGGGCTATGTGGCTGGGCCGGATCGTCTGCGTTTTCTTGGCGTATTGGCGCGTTATGCAGCCTTGCTGGCGGGCATCAGCATGCATGAGGCTGAGACGGAGACTGATCGCGGAGCTGCGGCCAATGGCTGATTGTCTGCGGCCGGTTATCATGCTGCAGGCGTTGATTCTGCTGTGCGCCTGCTCCGCTGATCCCGGCACCGGTCCCGCGGAAGTCAAATGGGACAGAACCGCCTGCGAGCGTTGCCGCATGGTACTCAGCGACCGCCATTTTGCCGCTCAGGTGCGCTATCTCCCTGAGGGGAAGAGACGCAGTAAAGTGGTCCAGTTCGATGATTTTGGTTGTGCTGCTCTCTGGTTGCAGGACAAGCCCTGGAAGGATGATCCAACGACCCAGTTCTGGGTGGCTGACCACCGCACCGGAGAGTGGATCGATGCCCGCGCCGCAAGTTATATAAAAGATAAGTTGACGCCGATGGAGTACGCACTGGGCGCACAGAGCGATCCCGCCCCGGGCGCGCTCGATTTCGAGCAGGCCAAAGTGCATGTGGCGGAGGTGGAGAAGCGGTTTAGTATTCACGGGGTGCAGCTGCTGGATAAGCTGAAAGCGCAGCAGGAAAAACGCGAGACCAGGCGGAAATCAGAGCCAGAACGTTGAGATACCGAAAATGAAACATCTATGGCTCAATGCCTATGCCGATATCGTGGAATCCCTTCGGGCGCGCTGGTTTCTGGTTTACACTGCGGTCTTTGGCGGGCTGGTGATTCTGCTGTTCGCCTATGGGCTGGCAGAATCGCGCATCATGGGGTTTACCGGTCTTTCCAGGCTGCTACTGACCTACATCCAGTTGACCATGGCAATACTGCCGGTGTTTGTGCTGATAACCACGGTCCGCTCGGTGGCGGGGGATAGGGAGGCGGGTGTATTCGAGTACCTGCTGTCGTTGCCAATCAGTCTCTCTGCCTGGTATTGGGGCAAGATGTTGGGCCGTTTTCTGATGGTCTTCATGCCGGTTTTTCTGGCGATGATCGGTGCCATAATCTGGGGTGTTGTAAAAGGCGCCGATCTGCCCTGGACCATGCTGCTTTACTACAGCGGGCTGTTGATGGTGCTCGCCTGGTGTTTTCTCGGTATTGGCATGCTTATCTCCACCATCGCGCGCTCTTCCGATGTAGCTCAGGGGGCGGCCTTCGTCGTCTGGCTTACCTTGTTGCTTTTTCTGGACCTGATACTGCTCGGAATCATGATCCGGGAGCAGCTGCCGCCAGAGTCCGCGGTAGCCATAGCACTGGCCAACCCGATGCAGGTGTTCCGTACCGCCAGCATGATGCTGTTTGATCCTCAGCTGGTGCTGCTTGGACCCTCCGCCTACGTGATTCTGGACAGTTTCGGTCAGACCGGATATATCCTGTATGCCTTGGTCTATCCTGTAGTGCTGGGAACCGTTTGCGCCGGAATCGGTTATATGATTTTTCGGCGAACCGATCTTCCCTGACCGGATTTACAGCGCCAAACCGTGTGATATCACGCAATCGATAAGGCAAATATCCTCTCTTTCGAACATTTCCTTGAATTCCTGTTCAGTTGGCGTCCTCCCTGAATTTAAATCAATGCGCAACCGATGGTTATGGCTAGTATGTCTGCTGTTTAAAAGAGGTGATGTGTGAACCGATTGTGGATTGTTGCCGCCTTGATGTTCCTCGCGCTGGCCGGAGTGGCGGCTTATAAGGTGCTTCCGCTGCTCTATCCGGAGACGGTTAGGGTTGCTCCGCTCGATCCGGATTGTGATTTGCGCGCCGGCCCCTGCGTGGGAGTGCTCTCCGGAGGTGGCCGCATATCCTTTGGCATAAAGCCGGAGACTATTCCCGTGGTAACACCGCTTGAGTTCGAGGTAAACCTGGAGCAGATAAACGCCTCCGGTGTTGAGGTGGATTTTCAGGGGATAGGAATGAACATGGGTTTCAACAGGCCCAAGCTGGCTGCCCGTGGAGAGGGCAGATTTACCGGTAACGGTATGATTCCGGTCTGCATCAGCGATGCGATGGAGTGGGAGGCGAAGGTTCTGGTCTACACCGACGATGGAATAGTCGCCGCACCATTTCGTTTCATCACCGTTAAACCAGGTGCCGAGTTGCCTGAAAAATGAGCGGATCCATGCGAAATGCAGGCATTGCAGCGATAACGCTTCTGTTGGCGGGGCTGCTGATCTGGGTGACTTTTTACTGGAATCCGGCGAGCAGGGAGCGGGTGCATCAGGCGTTGAATATAGCGAGTGCGCCCAAAGGAGGGGATTTCGAACTGACATCCTATAAGGGCCCGATCTCACTCAAGCAACTGCGAGGCAAAGTGGTGGCCCTCTATTTCGGCTACACACAGTGTCCTGATATCTGCCCAACCAGTCTCGGCTATCTCAGTCTGGCGTTGAGCCAGCTTTCACCCGGGGAGCTTGCAGAGTTTCAGGGGCTCTTTGTCAGCGTGGATCCGAAGCGGGATTCGCTACAGCGGCTGAAGGATTACGGCGAGTATTTCCACCCTGCGATTCTTGGCATCACAGGATCCGTCGATGAGATCGACGATGTCGTAAAGAAGTACGGTGCGGCATACCAGGTGACGCAATCCAATTCGCAGATGGGATATATCGTCGACCACTCCGCGGATACCTATCTTATCGACCGCCAGGGAAAACTCAGGACGGTACTTCCCCATGGCACTGCGCCGGCGGATGTGCTGGCCGAGATAAGGAAATTGTTGAACAAAGAGTAAACAGCCGGTTCCAGGCGCCTCCGGCAGTTGTTTTATGGCATTTAATACCAGTAAGGAGATCGACCAATGAAAAAAGTGTTTTTTTCTCTGCTTACCGCCTCCATCGTCCTGGTTAACGGCTTTGCCCTGGCCGGCAGCGCCGCTGACGAGGTGACCGTCAGCGATGCCTATGCCCGGGCGGTGCCACCGGGCCAGCCCAATAGCGCATCCTTCATGTTGCTGTCGAACGGTTCGGCAGCCGGCCATGCGGTGGTTGCGGCGCAAAGTTCGGTATCCAGAGTCACGGAACTGCACACACACACCATGTCGGAAGGAATGATGAAGATGCGCCAGGTGGAAAAAATTGAGATCCCGGCCAATGGTACGACCAAGCTGGAGCCCGGTGGATTGCATGTTATGCTGATCGGGTTGACGCAGGATCTGAAGCCGGGAGATGAGTTGTCGCTGACACTGACATTTGAGGATGGCAGCAGCAGCAGAATTCTTGTCCCGGTACGCATGCTGCAGATGATGATGAAGCAGGATATAGGTGGTGCGGGGCATGGCAAGATGAACCATTGACGGGCGCCGTGGGGTTGGTCCCCGCCACATTGGCTGACAATCGATAATGCGGCCTGTTGAATTGCCGCCAGCTGAGACTTCGCTGCCGGATCTCTTTGTAAAACGCCTGCAGGAGATTTTGCCTCAGCAGCGTCTGCATGACTGTCTGCAGAGCTTCACACATCCACGCGCGACCAGCTTTCGGGTCAATACACTTAAAGCCGCCGACCCCGAAGTTATCAGCGGACTGCGGGCGGATGGTTTTCTGCTGAGCCGTGTCGACTGGCGCTCCGGTACCTATTGTGTACCACCCGAACAGCGCCGGGCGCTGACCGATACCCGATTCTTCAACGAAGGCATGATCTATATTCAGGATCTCTCCTCGGTGCTGGCGCCGATGGTGCTCGATCCACAACCCGGTGAGCGTATCCTGGATCTGGCCGCGGCACCGGGTGGAAAAACCCTGCAGATGGCGGCGATGATGGAAAATCTGGGGGAATTGTCGGCAGTTGAGTCGGTAAAGAGTCGCTATTTCCGGCTGAAAGCGAATCTGGAGAGGGGAGGTGCGACCATGGTAAGGACCTATCTGAAGGATGGCCGGGCGGTGGGGGCGCAAGTTCCAGCGCGCTTCGACCGGGTGTTGTTGGATGCGCCCTGTTCCTCGGAGGCGAGATTCAACCTTAATGATCCGAAAAGCTTGACACACTGGAGCCTAAAGAAAGTTCAGGAGTCCGCGCGCAAGCAGAAGCGCCTGCTCGATTCGGCCATCCGCAGCCTGAAACCTGGCGGCACTCTGGTTTACTGTACCTGCTCCTTCTCGCCCGAAGAGAACGAGCAGGTGGTTGATTCCCAGATTCGGCGCCATGGTGATGCTGTCGCGGTGTTACCAATAGCATTGCCATTGAGTAACCTGCAGCCTGGTCTCTTAAAATGGGGCAAACGCGCTTATGCCGAACAACTTCGCCATGCGGTTCGGGTGCTGCCCGACGCTGCCATGCGCGGCTTTTTTCTATGCCGGATTATGCGTAACCGCTAAATGATACGGTTTTGGTTATGACAGGCCGAATCCGTTCGGCAGTGGGCTCGTGATGACTAATCGGTCCCCTTCAGGGCGCCCTCTCTGAACACGATCCGGTAGCCGCGGTTTAACTGAGAGTCGCGGCGTTGGATCAATTTCTCCTCGGCTGCTTCACGTTGCGCAAAGTACTCCCTGGTTATCTTGCCTCTGCTCCCCTGCAGACCTGTTTCGCGAACCAATGTCCAGCCGCCCAGCAGGTCCGGTTGCAGATGCAGGTGATAAAACCGCAGCGGCTGCTCAGGCGAGTACTTGGTCTGCATATAGATGCGCATGGCTGGTTCGGCGAGGAGAGGCTTGGGTTAAGTCTCTTTATCCTATCAGAAGATGAGCTGTTGTCAGCACTGGCTGGAAGGGCAGTGGAGCGAGAGTCAGGTTCAGTCATCCATTATTGAAAGGTAGGCGAACACATCCTGCAACTGGGCATCCGAAAACTCTGTCAGCAGCTGCTCTTCCGGAGCATCGGGATCGTGTATCCGGATTTTTTTGCGGTATTTTTCCACCTGCCGCCAAAGATAGCTGGTGTACTGGCCGGTCAGCATGGGCACGGCTTTTTCCTGATCTCCCTCACCGAGCTTGCCGTGACAGGAGGCGCACTCTTTGCGATAAATGTTCCTGCCGTTCTCCGGGTCCCCTTCCGCTTTGGGGATCTGCATCACCCGCTTCGATTCCAGCAGGCGCGCATAGGCATCAAATCCCGGGTCGCTCTCGTTTACCGGCGGTAGCTTGGTTTTCAGTACTATACCGGACAGAAAAACCGCAATATCATGGATGTCGGCATCCGGCATTTGCCGCTCGTCGACGTATTCGATCATAGCCATATTGGGGCGCAGACGGTCACGAAACAGGTGCAATTGCCGGGCGATGAACTCAACCGGCATCCCCGCCAGTCGCGGGTACTCCCCTTCTTTACCACCCTGGCCGAATTCCCCGTGACAGCCAGCGCAGACTTCGTTGATCTCCTCGCCGTTTTCCGGATCGTACTCTCGGGCAACCACTTGGCCGGATAGCGCGATCGTCATTAAAAGAGTTGCCAGAATTCGGCTAAATGGAATAAGGGTGTATGAGGTCATTTCAGGAACTTCTGGTTGTGTTGGGAACTGGAAATCCTGCTATTTGAACAGCTTGGAGCATATCACTACCTTAAGAGACTGATAACATTGATACAAATCAATTGAAAGTCAGCAGGCCGATGCTAAGCAGCAGCGTAAAGATCAACTGCAGTTGTGCGGTGCGGGCAAGAATTTCGTTGAATTCCGGTCCGGGCGATCTGTAAATAAAGCGATGGATCAGCAGCAGCGCCAGGGGCAACGCAGCCAGGACCAGCCAGCTACCTGTGGATGGGTCATCCAGCAGTAGGGGCAAACAGAATGGGCAGAGCAGCAGGATGGCGTACAAACGCCGGGATTGTCTGCGGCCGATAACGTAGGCGATCGTCAGCTTGTTGGCGAGGATATCGGTATCCAGATCGCGATAGTTGTTTACCAGAAGCACTGCCGCAGCCAGCAATCCGATCGCAACAGAAACCGAGAGCGAATTGAGGGAGAGGACGCCGGCCTGCAGATAGTAGCTTCCCATAACGGCGAACAAACCAAAAAAAATGAATACGAAAATCTCCCCGGTGGTGCTGTAGGCAATTGGCCTGGGACCGCCGGTGTAAGCGTATCCCGCTACCAGAGATAACAATCCGATGACAACGATAGGCCAGCCTCCGATCCAGCTCAATGGAATGCCTCCCATAAAAGCGAGTGCGAAACTGATATATGCGGCTCGCTTCACATCAAAGCTGCTAAACCAGCCTTCGGCTGTTGCACGCCGGGGACCCAGGCGACCCCTTGTATCTGTACCCCGTTCGAAGTCAACCGCATCGTTGTACAGGTTGGTGCCAACCTGAATCATCAGCGCGGCAAAAAGCGTGATGAAAAAAGTTGACCATAATCCTTCAGACGTTTCGTGCCATGCCAGCACATTGCCTGCTATGACAGGTGCAAGCGAAATCCCCAGAGTCTTTGGCCGGATGGCAAGAAACCAACGCAATGCCTTGCTTGGTCTCTGCCCGGAAAGAGTGGATGGTAAGAAACCATCTTTTTCCGGACCGATATTAATCTTTTGCGGAATTTTATCTTCCACCTGGACGTCCTGGGGCCTGCTAACACAATGGCGTTGAAGTGCGGTAGTTTATCCGAAACTGACCAGCTTGTTCCCCATTCTTTCCAGGTTTCAAAGATTCGAAGGAGGTGCTGACCCTCTTGCAGGAGTATTCCCTAACCGCCTATAAAACAGGCTGATTTGACCCGATAAAGGCGATTCTGGTATACATGCAAGGCTTTATGCGTCACACATCCGGGAGTGCGGAGCACTGGTCTGGACAGGGCGCGCTCCAAGGTTGGAAATCGGGTGCTGAACAGGGTTTCCAGACGGTTTTTATAGAACGAGTGGGTTTTCAGAATGAATAAGTGGCTAGTTTCTTTTTCAATTTTATTGGCGCTGGGGACAGCGGGAGTTCAGGCCGCGGGAGATGCGGCAGCCGGCAAGACCAAGTCTGCTGTTTGTATGGCCTGTCATGGCGCGGACGGTAACAGCCCCAATCCAATCTGGCCCAAGCTGGCCGGTCAACACACCAGCTACATACTCGCTCAACTGCGGCATTTCAAAGAGGGGAGCAGGAAAAATGATTTGATGTCGCCCATGGCTGCTCCTCTCAGCGACCAGGACATGGCGGATCTTGCGGCTTATTTTTCAGGGCAGACACAGAATGGCGGTACCGCCGCAGCGGACAAAGTTACTGTGGGTGAAAAGATCTACCGGGCAGGTAATCCGAATACCAAGGTGGCAGCCTGCATGGCATGCCACGGGCCCAGTGGAGCCGGCAACGCACCAGCCAAATTCCCCCGCATCAGTGGTCAGCATGCTGCGTATGTGGAGAAGACACTCAAGGATTTTCGTGAAGGCAGCCGGGATAACGACCCCAACAAGATGATGCGTGGTGTCGCTGCCAATATGACGGATGCGGAGATCACGGCAGTTGCACAATACGTGCAGGGCCTTCGCTGATCCAGGGGTTTGAGGAATTGCTCCCGCTCGAAGGGTGGCCATTCGGCTGCCCTTCTTTGATTTATGGCCGGGGAAAAGTCAAAAAACCGGAATTCCCCAATGAACCCTCAGGCACACATCGGGTCGGATATAGGGATACACCGGGATGGATTCCGCCACTGGCGTAATTCAAGTTCCGGAGCGTCTCGCCGACATCGATTTCCTAAAGGAGACATGATGAAAATACGCTTGATTTTATCTTTTCTTGCACTGATGGCGCTGTCGTTGAGCGGCGCGGTCTTCGCCGAGCAGAAATTTGAAGAGGACCTCCACTACTTCTCGATCATCCCGGCGCAGCCAGGCGGTGAGGGGGAACGTGTCCAAATTACCGAATTTTTTCTCTATACTTGTCCTCATTGTTTTAACCTGGAACCTCATATCGAGGCGTGGCTCAAGCGCAAGCCGGAGAACGTCGATTTTGACCGGGTACCCGGGATGTTCAACCGGGAGTCGACACGGATACAGGGCACCATGTTCTATGCTCTGCGCCTGATGGGAGTAGCGGAACAGCTCCATCAGAAGATTTTTTCAGCGATTCATGAAGAGGGGGAGTCGCTCGATAACCAGCAGCAGATAGAGGAATTTCTCGCAAAAAATGGCGTGGATCTGGACGCCTACCGGAAGGCGATGAAATCTTTCGCGGTTCAGACCCAAGCCCGCAGAGCGAGCATATTGGCTGAGCGTTACGATGTTCGTTCTGTTCCCTCTATCATCGTGGACGGCAAGTACCGTGCCTCTGGTCTCTCTGGGGACGCGACGATGAGGTTGACGGATTTTTTGATCGACAAGGTTAAGGTTGAACGGGGTGCTGTCACCAAATAGGTTGTATTGTCTTGTTGCGGTAGGGGAAATAGATTGGTGGAACAGAAAGATTACCAGCGGCTGCGGTTGTTGAGCTACAACATTCAGGCAGGGGTCGATACGAAAAAGTACCACCATTATTTGACCCAGGGTTGGAAGCACGTACTTCCGCACCGGGAACGACAGGTAAATCTGGACCTTATCGCCAACATGATCAGACCGTTCGATATTGTGGGCCTGCAGGAGGTCGATTCCGGCAGTCTGCGCAGCGGTTTCCTGGATCAGACGGCATATCTTGCCCATTGCGCCCAGTTTCCGTTCTGGTTCGAGCAGACCAATCGTAAAATAGGGAAACTTGCCCAGCACAGCAACGGACTCCTGAGCAGAATGAAGCCCACTCAGGTAAATGAGTACAAGCTACCTGGTTTACCCGGAAGGGGTGTGATCATGTGCCGTTACGGAGGCAGCGAGGGTCTCAGTATATGCATCATGCACCTGGCACTGGGGCGCCGCGCACGTTTGCGCCAGGTTCAGTTTGTCAGCGAGCTGATTTCCGATCAGCGGCATGCGATTGTGATGGGTGACATGAACTGCAGCTGTGAGTCGGATGAGATGCAGTTATTGGTGAAAAACACCAATCTGCGGCAATCGGGATGTGGTAGTGGAACATTTCCAAGCTGGCGTCCCATGCGCAGAATCGACCATATTCTGGTGTCTGATTCATTGCTGGTGGAGAACGCACGGGTTCTGGACTATCCCATGTCGGACCACCTGCCCATCGGCATCGATGTGCTGATTCCCAAGGAGCTGGATCTTGCCGCCTGATCTGTTTACAGACAGAAAGGCAGTTACCAGTCGTTGAGATAGAAATAGCTCCATTCGGGTCCGTCGCGGCGCAGGCACTCCATAAGCTCCGGCAGAGGCAAAGCCTCTTCCGGGAAAATTCCAAAAATTTCTATAAAATAGCGCCCGAATCCCGCCTTTCGCCGCCAGTTAAGGAGGAGTGGGGAGGATCTTTGTCCGCATTCCCGGCAAGTTATTTCCAGGTCGTACATGCCCTCCATCCACGCCGCTGCCAATTCACGCCATTGAGTTAACCCCTTGCCACATCCAGGGCAGCGTGGAGGCCTGGTATTGCCGGCGCAGAGCAACCGCGGTTTCTCAAAAGGGCCAAGCAAACGGATGTGACTGAATTCCTCATTGGATTCATGCCGGGGTTCAAGCTGCAAATGTGGAGAGCAGCCCAGAAAAGTGATCAGTTGAAGAAACTTCGGCCCGACCAGATAGACTCCCGGCGTCTCTCCGTAACTCGATCCAATCAATCCAAACCCGGCCAGATGGGCAACCAGTGCTTGCTGATTAACCGGAATCCGATCGTGAGGCGCCTGCAGCACCAGCTTTCCATTGGTCATGCCTGTCCACCATTTAGCAGGAGTTGTCTTCGGCCCGATAATATTTCAATAGAGCGGAATGGGAGAATCCGCACCTGGAACAGCTTTTGGCGCTTGCTGTGAAACATTAACGCGACCGAGTAGGTCGGATCCCGACAGGGGATCCGCCATACATCAGCTCTGTATCCGGGACAGCATTTGCAACCGCTTTGAAACATCAAATCAGTATAAGGTTATAATGAACCATGAGCGAGCCGCTTGCTCGGGAGGAGTCAGGATCTGTTTATGAAGAGGGTACTGATAATGCTGATCCAGGGTTATGCCTACCTGATCAGTCCGTTTCTGGGAAATAACTGCCGTTATATGCCCAGCTGCTCCGCCTACACTCAGGAGGCGATTACCCGGTTTGGTGCCTGGAAGGGGCTCTGGATGGGTGTGAAACGGATTTCCCGCTGTCATCCGTTTCACCAGGGTGGTTATGATCCGGTACCTGATATCAACGCCGGGCAGGATCAAAAGCATTGATCACAGGGGTTTCGGGATGCTTTAACGGTTTTGTGACTCCGCCTGTCCGATGACTTCCATGAACAGTATTTTGCGACGCCCTTGAAAAATACACCTTTCTCCTCGTTTGAGGCATTCCATGCCGCATTCAACGGTGGGTTAAGCGAACTGCTGTCGGGCTGCCATGAACTGGGTGTTTATATTCTGGTGATAGCGCATGCCGGGTTCGATTCGGTGCTGCGAAAAAGCTTGTCACGGCCGCTGGCGAAACGCTTCAAGCGAATTTCCGCGGAGTTGCGAAAGGGGAATGACCAGGGCTCATTCCTGGACGATGCAGAGGATGACCTGCAGGTTTTTCGTCGTATGATGGATCTGGATTTCGAGGGATTGCAGCCCGCTCAGTTTCGGTCGATAGGTCCCTGGGAGCTTCAGTTCAACCAGATACGCTCCCTTCGCCCCACGCGTATGGCAGGTGAAGTGGCGGATGAAATCAAAGTACCCTTCGATCATACCGCCTTTAATTTTTCTGCTCCGTTTTTGCGCAGAGAGATTTTCTGGCAGGGAAGAGTGGCAGGACGCAAAGCATCGATATTTTTCAACAAATTCCCTTTTGTACCGATGCACAGCATTCTGGTGCCTGAGCCGCACTGTGGTCATCCGCAATATTTACGCAGAGGTGATCATGACTATCTTTGGCGCCTTGGTGAAACCTTATCTGAAAATCTCCCCGGCATCGGCTTCGGATATAACAGCTATGGCGCACTCGCCTCAATCAATCATCTGCATTTTCAGCTGTTCTATCGGGAAAAACCACTTGCGGTGAGCGATTCACGGTGGCGCCATAACGGCGGGGAGTATGACTACCCCATAGCGTGCAGCCGTTTTGACTCGGAGATCGACAGCTGGTATTTCATCAATGAGCTTCACCGCATGAAATGCAGTTATAACCTGATACATCTACCGGGCCGGAGTTACTGCATACCACGCCTGAAGCAGGGAACCTACCCCTCCTCAGACTGGTCGGAGGGTTTTGCCTGGTACGAGATGGCAGGTGGGTTCATTACCAGCTGTCCGGAAAATTTCGAATTGATTTCCAGCAGGGATCTCGAACTTGCAATGTCCAGGCTTTCGCTCGCCCATTCCGGTTCCCAGCGGGAACAGGGATAAGATGCTCCACAGCCAGCTCGCACTCCTGCGCAAGCGGCGCTTCCTTCCGCTGTTCATCACCCAGTTGCTGGGCGCATTCAACGACAATGTATTTAAAAATGCGCTGGTCATACTGATCACATTCGAGCTTGCCGCCAGGTCGGGCAGTGATCCAAAGCTGATGGTTACCGCTGCTGCGGGTATTTTTATTCTTCCGTTTTTTCTTTTCTCCGCCACAGCGGGACAGCTTGCCGACCGTTACGACAAGGCACGGGTCATTCGATTGGTTAAGCTGATAGAGATTGTACTCATGCTTGGTGCGGCGGCAGGTTTTTACTTGCAGAGCGCCAACTTTCTGCTCTGCATTCTCTTTTTGATGGGCGCCCAGTCTGCTTTTTTTGGCCCGCTTAAATATGCCATTCTGCCTGACCACCTGGCCAGGGACGAACTGATAAGCGGCAATGGCCTGATCCAGGCTGCCACATTTCTTGCAATTCTGCTGGGCACACTGGTTGGTGGACTTTTTATTCTGGCCAGGGGCGGCACAATGATCATCTCTTTTTTAGTGGTATCGCTGGCGATTACTGGATGGCTCGCCAGCCGTGCCATTCCCGCGACCGGCTGCGCAGCACCTGAGTTGAGAATCAGGATCAATTTTATGGCTGAAACCTGGTCACTTATCGCCTACAGCATCAGGCACAGGGGGATTTTACTGCCAATGCTCGCGGTCTCCTGGTTCTGGCTGGTGGGTGCCGCCTTTCTGGCTCAGTTACCGACTTTCGGCAAGATATCTCTGGGCGGCGACGAAGGTGTGGTTACGCTGCTGTTGATGGTGTTTTCGGTTGGAATCGGCGCAGGATCCCTGCTGTGCAATCGCCTGCTGCGAGGTGAGATTCAACTCACCTATGTGCCCTTTGGCGCATTGGGGATTTCATTGTTTGCTTTGGAACTCTACTTTGCTGTTACCGGAAGCCAGCCCGTTCAGGCCGGCAGCGCCGTTGGGGCAACTCAGTTTCTCTCCGATTGGTCCGGTTGGAGAGTAGTTTTGGATATGTTCCTGATAGCCGCGTCAGGTGGTATCTATGTCGTACCGTTGAATGCCGCGATTCAGGCACGCAGCGAACAGGCGCACCGCGCCCGTAATATTGCCACGGTCAATATTATGAATGCCCTGTTTATGGTGATATCCGCCGTTGCCAGCGCGCTGCTGCTCGTGCTCGATTTTACCGTGCCGGAGCTCTTTCTTGTTTTGGCGTTCTTCAATCTGGGCGCCATTCCGTTCACTGCGAGAATGCGCTGATTCAATTACGGTTTTGGCTCCGGTTACCCTTTCCCGCTTCAACCTGAACGGCGCAAAACTTGAACTCCGGGATTTTTGCCGTCGGGTCCAGCGCTTCGTTGGTCAGCAGGTTAGCCGCAGCCTCCCGGTAGCAGAATGGCAGAAAAACCTGTCCCGGCTGCAGCCCCCTGTCTGCGCGCGCGTAAGCAGTCAGCTCTCCGCGGCGCGATCGCAGGTGTAACGGTGCTCCGGGTTCGATGCCGATTTTGGCCAGATCTCCGGGATGCAGACTGGCCACAGGTACCGGCTCCAATTGATCGAGCACTCCGGCGCGGCGGGTCATCGAGCCGGTGTGCCAATGTTCCAGCAGGCGGCCGGTGATAAGTATCCAGGGGTAGCTTGCGTCCGGCAGCTCGTCGGCATTGCTGAAAGGTGCGGGGACGAATAGAGCCTTGCCGGTCGACGTGGGAAAACAATCGGTGAAGATGACAGGCTGCCCCGGGTCCTCCTCATCAAGGCAGGGATGAGTTACCGAGCCGGCCGCCTCGAGCCGCTCCCAGGTGATGCCGGCAATGCTGGGCATCGCCCGACGCATCTCGGCGAATACATCCCGGGGGTGGTGGTAGTCCCAATCCAACCCGAGCCGGAGCGCCAGCTGCTGAATGATCTCCAGGTCCTGTCTCGCTTCGCCCGGTGGTGCAAGCGCCTGCCTGCCGATTTGCACCCGGCGGTCGGTGTTGGTGAAGCTGCCGGTCTTCTCGGGGAAGGCCGATGCGGGCAGGATCACATCCGCATAGCGGGCGGTTTCTGTCATGAAAATATCCTGCACTACCAGATGCTTCAGACTGGCCAGTGCCTGGCGGGCATGATTCAGGTTGGGGTCCGACATGGCCGGGTTTTCTCCCATTACATAGAGGCCGTCGACAATGCCGTTGGTTATGGCATGCATGATCTCTACCACCGTGAGTCCGGGTTTGGGGTCGAGTGGCACTCCCCAGAGCTGCTCGAAGCGGCTTCGCGCCTCAGCATTGTCTACCCGCTGATAGTCCGGGTAGACAATCGGAATCAGTCCGGCATCTGAGGCGCCCTGCACGTTGTTCTGCCCACGGAGCGGGTGCAGACCGGTGCCGGGGCGCCCGATCTGCCCGGTCAATAGCGCCAGAGAGATCAGTGCACGGGCATTGTCGGTACCGTGCACATGCTGGGAGACTCCCATACCCCAGAAGATAATCGCCGCATTTGCGGAAGCATATTTTGTTGCCACCTCTCTTATTGTCGCAGCCTCTATACCGCAGATATGCTGCATCGCCTCCGGCGTGAAAGCTCTCAGGTGCTCTGCCAGTTCAGGGTATCCGATGGTACGTCGTTCGATGAAGGCGTCGTCGGTCAAGCCCTGTTCGATTACCGCATGCATGATGGCGTTGAGCAGGGCAACATCGGTATCGGGCTTGAACTGCAGGAAGTGTGTCGCGTGACTGGCGATTTCGGTGCGGCGCGGATCAATCACGATCAGCGTCTTGCCGCGCCTCACCTCGTTTTTGATGAAGGTAGCCGCCACCGGATGGTTTTCGGTGGTGTTGGAGCCGATAACGACAATGACATCTGCCAGGCACATATCCTCCATTGGGTTGGATACCGCGCCAGAGCCTATCGTCTCCAGCAGTGCAGCCACAGATGAAGCGTGGCAGAGACGGGTGCAATGGTCCACATTGTTGCAGCCAAACCCGGTGCGCACCAGTTTCTGAAACAGATAGGCCTCTTCATTGGAGCCTTTGGCGGACCCTAATCCGGCCAGCGCAGAAGGACCCCGGCTGTCGCGGATACGCTTCAATCCGGAAGCGGCGAATGTAAGCGCCTCTTCCCAATCGGCTTCGCGGAAATCGGTGAACGGATTGTCAGGGTCAAAAGCCAGGTCAGCCTGCTTAGGCGCATCCGCCCGGCGGATCAACGGGACGCTGAGGCGTTCGCGATGGTGTACGTAATCAAATCCGTAGCGCCCCTTGACGCAGAGCCTGCCCTGGTTGGCGGGTCCGTTTTTTCCGCTGATGTAGTGGATGCGCTCATGCCCGATGTGGTAGGTGAGTTGACACCCCACACCGCAATAGGGACAGAGAGAATCAATCGTCCTCTCGATGGGTTTAAGTCCGGCCCCGTCGGCCGGCATCAGCGCGCCGGTGGGGCAGGCCTGCACACATTCGCCGCACCCGACGCAGCTGCTCTCTCCCATGGGGTCGTCGATATCGAACACTATGCGGGAACCAGCGCTGCGGCCCGCATAACCGATCACATTGTTTGCCTGAACTTCGCGGCAGGCGCGCAGGCAGCGGGTGCACTGGATGCAGGCATCAAGCTTGACAGCTATGCCCGGATGGGAGAGGTCTGGTGCAGGTTGCGCGCGTTTGGGGAAGCGGGTATTCCCCAACCCAAGTCTGGCCGACCATTCGGCCAGTTCACTGGTGGGCGTGTAAACCTGTTCATGCACATCGGAATTGAGCAGCTCCAGCACCATCCTCTGCGCCTTGAGTGCACGCTCACTGCTGCTGCTGACCAGCATGCCTTTGTAGGGTTTTCTGCAGCAGGCGGGGGCGAGTGTACGCTCCCCCTCTATTTCCACCAGGCAGGCACGGCAGTTGCCGTCCGCTCTGAGGCCCTCCTTACTGCAGAGATGGGGGATCTCTACTCCGAACCGCAGGGCGGTTTGCAGCAGGGTCTCGCCGGGGTTGGCGCTAACTGATTTACCGTTCAGAGTGAAATCGATGGAGGCAAAACCGGAATCCCGTGTCATTGGATATGACCTCTAATCGGTTTCAAGTTCGTGGGCAAAATAGTTCATCACCGATCGCATTGGATTGGAGGCAGCCTGACCCAGACCGCAGATGGATGCATCAACCATCACCTCCGCCAGTTCCCGCAGCAGCGGCTGGTTCCATTTTGACGTCTGCATCAACAAGGCCGCCTGAGCGGTACCCACCCGGCAGGGTGTGCACTTACCGCAGGATTCGTAAGCGAAAAAACGCATGGCGTTGAGTGCAGCTTCACGCGCACTGTCCTGTTGCGACAGTACGATTATCGCAGCTGAGCCGATGAAGCAGCCGTACGGCTGCAGCGTATCGAAATCAAGCGGAACATCCGCCAGAGAGGCGGGCAGTATGCCGCCAGAGGCGCCCCCAGGGAAATAGGCGTAGAGCTCATGACCTTCAGCCATCCCACCGCAATGTTCATCGATCAGTTCATGCAGAGTGATGCCGGCGGGGGCCAGGTGGACTCCGGGCAGCCGCACCCGCCCGCTGACCGAGAATGCCCGCAGTCCGCTACAGCCATGCCGCCCCTGCTCGGCGAACCAGGCCGGACCTTTCTCCAGCAGATCCCGCACCCAATAAAGTGTCTCCATATTGTGTTCCAGCGTGGGCCGGCCGAACAGTCCGCTCTCGGCCACATAAGGGGGGCGCAGGCGGGGCATACCGCGTTTGCCTTCGATGGATTCGATCATGGCGGACTCTTCACCGCAGATATAGGCGCCGGCTCCACGACGCAGGTGGATAGGCGGCAGCCGGCACGGCGGGTCGACGAGCAACTCCCCCAGCTCCCGTTCCAGCATAGCGCGGATTCCGGCATATTCATCCCGCAGGTAGATATAGACTTCAGCAATGCCGACGACCTTGGCGGCGATCAGCATACCTTCCAGAAAACGGTGTGGATCCCGCTCCAGAAAATGACGATCCTTGAACGTGCCCGGCTCACCCTCGTCGATATTGACCGCAAACATCCTGGGTTCCGGTTGATCCCGCAGGATGCGCCATTTACGCCCCGCCGGGAAGCCGGCGCCACCAAGTCCGCGCAGCTGAGAGGCTTCCAGGATTCGAATGACATCATCTTTCTCCGCCTGCGATCCCGCGTCGAGCTTTTTCAGCAACTCATAGCCACCTTCTGTACGGTATTCGCAATAGTTGCGACACTTTGGGAGAGGCGCATCGGTGGCTCCGGTCTCCACCAAATGCATTATTTTTTCAATATTGGCCTCAGCTACCGGGTTGTTACCGACCATGGCTACTGGAGCGTCCTGGCAGCGGCCGACACAGGGTACCCGTTGAACTTTTATCCCATCGGCCAGCGCCGACTGTAATTCAGCCAGCAGATTGTCCGCACCCGCAAGCGCGCAGGAGATTGAATCACAGACCCGGACCGTCAGACGGGGAGAGGGTGGATGCCCCTCCAGGACCAACTCGAAATGATGGTAGAAGCTTGCGACTTCGTACACTTCCACGGTGGAGAGTCGCATCTCTAATGCCAGGGCCACCATATGATCAGCATGAATATGGCCATAGCGGTCCTGGATCAGATGCAGATGTTCGATCAACAGGTCTGGCGTGCGCGGGCGTTCCCCGAGCAGATTACGAATCTGTTGCAGTGCCTCAGGCTTGGGGCTGCGTCCCTTGGGTTTTCCCCTGCGCCGGCGGCCCTCCTGTTGAGATGCTGATGACAAACCTGTTCTCCTTTTGTGTCGCACTGGTATCAGCCACTATAGGTCAGTTTCAGCAATAGCTGGTAGTGGCGTCGTACGTCTTTCCCGGCAAACTACAAAGGTCGGGGTCAAGCATGCAGCTGTAATTAAACGGACTCTGACCCCAATTAATTCTTGTGTAGTAAGATACAAGAGTTAGCAAGCCTCATCGGTAAGTTTATCCAAAATCCAGTTTCCGGAATGCCGCAACAGATGAAACCCGCTGTATTGGAGTTTCCCTATCAGAGCGACAGCGTCAGGCTGTTTGAATTGCTTGCCGATCGGCCCTGGAGTGTATTTCTTGACAGCGGCCAGCCTCAGGGCGAACAGGGGCGCTACGATATTTTGACAGCAGCGCCGCGCAAGACGCTGGTAACCCGGGGGAGAGTTACCGGCATACGCGACGGCGAATCTCTGCGCCTCTCCAGAGAGGATCCGTTCGCATTATTGCAGGAGGCGCTGGGTCCGGAAAGGGAAGGCCTGGAGGAGATTCCCTTCAGCGGCGGCGCCATCGGCTATTTTGGCTATGATCTGGCGCGCCGGCTGGAGCGACTTCCCCAGGTGGCGAAGGACGACACCGGTCTCCCCGAGATGGCGGTTGCCGTCTATGATTGGGCGCTGGTGGTCGATCATCTGCACCATCGCAGCTGGCTGGCGGGGGAGGATAAGGTGCAGTTGCAGGCCAGGATGGAGCAGCTTCTTCCGCACAGAGCCACAGCACCGATAGAAGTCAACTCATTTCATACTTCCGGGCCCATCCTGTGCAATATAAGCCATCCTCGCCACATTGCGGGGATTAAGCGCATTCAGCGCTACATTCATGAAGGGGATTGCTATCAGGTGAATTTTGCCCGCCGCTTTTCGGTTGAGTCGCAGGGCGATCCCTGGATCGCTTACCGGAGGCTGCGCCAGCTCAATCCGGCTCCCTACGGCGCTTATCTGAACACACCGGGATGCCAGGTGTTGAGCTCCTCACCGGAACGGTTTCTGCACAGCCACGCCGGCATGGTCGAAACCCGTCCTATCAAGGGGACCTGTCCACGTGGCCTGAATCCCGTGCAGGACCTCAGGCTTGCCGGGGTGCTGCAAAACAGCGAGAAGGACCGGGCCGAGAACCTGATGATCGTCGACCTGATGCGCAATGACCTGGGAAAAGTGTGCGTGCCGGGGAGCATCGAAGTCCCCGAACTGTTCAAGTTGGAGAGCTTTATCCGTGTGCACCATCTGGTAAGCACGATCCGGGGCAGGCTGGCTGCGGATCAAACCCCTGTGACGCTGTTGCGAGCCTGTTTTCCGGGCGGCTCGATTACCGGTGCTCCCAAATTGCGCGCCATGCAGATCATTGAAGAGCTTGAGCCGCACCGCCGTGGCGTCTATTGCGGTGCCATTGGTTACATAGGTTTTGATGGCGCTATGGACACCAATATCGCAATTAGAACGCTGCAATGCTCCCGGGGTATGATGCACCTCTGGGCTGGCGGCGGAATCGTTGCCGACTCGGATCCGGAAGAGGAGTATCAGGAAACCTACCACAAGGCCGCCGCCCTGCTGGATCTGTTGCAGCAGATGCGCAGCAGGAAGTGAGCGTCGATGGACGATGAGTGGACAGGGTGGCAGGTCTATATTCTGGAGTGCTCCGACAGCACCCTTTACACCGGAATTGCACTGGATCCCGATACAAGGCTGCGTCAGCATAATTCGGGCAAGGGATCGAAATACACCCGCTCACGTTTGCCGCTGGCGCTGGTTTACCGGGAAGTTGTCGGCAGCCGCGGAGATGCACTGCGGCGGGAAGCCGAGATCAAGCGCCTGTCACGGCAGGAGAAACAGCAGCTGATCTCGTCCATTGCGCTGGAAAAAAGAGGAGGTGGAGCTACCCAGGGATGATGCGTGTTTGTCGGGCTACCCGGGATGCCCTGATCCCCGCAGCAACCGGTCACGGTCATCCGGTGTATTGATATTGTGAAACGCTTCCGGACAGTGCGAGAAATCCGCCACTGCCATGCGACGGGTTTGGTACCAGAGGTCGATTTTTCGATCGCCTTTTTCAAGGTAGTCCAGCAGGCTTGGTCTGAGCGAACAGGGCAGCAGCGCGTGGACCGGTTGCAGCCGTTCTCCGTTATGTGCCACCGCCAGCTCAGCCCCTTCGTTTTCCAATGCATCGATCATTGTCTGTACATAGCCGGCGGGCAGCAGCGGGCCGTCGCAGGGCATGGTGATGATGTAAGGGGTGGTTGCATCGGCCATCGCTGCCGCAAAGCCGGCCAGCGGTCCCTGAAAATCCTCCAGATCGTCGCGCACCACCGGATAACCGAAACCGGCATAACGATCCAGATTCCGGTTGGCGTTGATCATGACAGCCTCGACCTGAGGCGCGATAAGTGCAAGCACATGCTTTATCAGCGGGCGCCCATTCAGTTCCAGCAGCCCCTTGTCTTTATTACCCATGCGCCGTCCCCTGCCGCCGGCGAGGATAACCGCGGTGATCTGACTGCTGTTGACCGGCATGGCGCTAATGGCTCCTTAGTATCGGGCGATACTGCTGGTATTGGCAGAAGGTGTAAACAGGCGCGTACCGGCTATCCTGAAATCACCGATCATCCGTTGCCCTGTTTCCGATGTGATCCACTCTATCAGCTTGCTCGCCCCCTGATAGTTGATGTCGGGATAGCGCTCAGGATTCACTGCGATAATGCCGTAGGGATTGAACAGGCGAGGGTCCCCTTCGAGCAGCACCTTCAACGGCGATTTTTCACGGTAGGCAAGCCAGGTGCCCCGGTCGGTAAGGGTGTAGGCGTCGAGCTCGCCGGCAATCTGCAGTACTTTGCCCATGCCCTGACCCGCTTCCCGGTACCATTCATCCACGGGTGTGATCCCGGCGGCCTGCCACAGACTGAGCTCTTTTTTATGGGTGCCTGAGTCGTCCCCCCGGGAGATGAACAGCGCCTGTTTTGCCGCGATACGCTCAAGCGCCAAACCGGCGTCCCCGGTGGTTGCTATGGCGGCAGGGTCGGATGTCGGGCCCACCAGAACAAAATCGTTATACATGACATCGCGCCGGTCAATGCCAAATCCGCCCTCGACGAATGCGCTCTCCGCCGCGGGTGCATGCACCAGAACCAGATCAACGTCTCCGTCGCGTCCCATGCGCAGCGCCTTGCCGGTACCTACCGCAATCACATGAACCTTCATCCCAGAGCTTTTTTCGAATTCAGGCAGCAGCACAGCGAGCAGCCCTGAATTTTCCGTGCTGGTGGTGGTGGCCAGTCGGATGACCGGGGTTTCGGCCTGCGCCCATGCGGAAAACGCCATTATTCCGAGAAGAGTGATGATTCGTAACAACGTCTGCTTCATTTCAGTTCATACTCCTTTTTTTCGCTCTTCCAGGCAGACCAGGGATATGAATGCCGCTGTCCGAGCCCATTTAATTCACGACCGCTACTTCGGCGCCGCATCAAACCTTATCTGTTCAGCTCCGTTGTAGACCAGAAAATGGTGTCCTTTGGCCCGGGCGATCAGGGTGACCCCCACCTTCTGGGCCAGGTCCAGCCCCATCTGGGTGATGCCCGACCTCGAGAGGAGTACCGGTACGCCCATTTGCGCCACTTTGATCACCATCTCAGAGGTGAGACGACCGGTCGTATAAAACAGCTTGTCGCTTCCGCCGATACCGTTGAGCCACATGTAGCCGGCGATGGCATCGACCGCGTTGTGCCGTCCGACATCTTCCACGAAACGCAGAATATGGTTATCCCGGCAGAGTGCACAGCCATGCACGGCGCCTGCCTGGCGGTAAACCTGGTTGTGTTCATTCAGAGCATGCAGCAGAGCATAAATCCGTGCCTGACTCAGCTGGACTCTTGGCAGCTCAATACGTTCCAGGTCCTCCATCAGACCGCCGAATACCGTACCCTGACCACAACCTGTGGTAATGGTTTTCCGGCTCAGACGTTGCTCCAGGCCCTCGATCCCCCCGTAAGTCGTGACCGCCGCCGAATCTGTCTCCCAGTCCACCTGTATTGCTTTCACCTGGTCGATTGTGGTCACCAGACGCTGATTACGCAGCCAGCCCAGTATCAACAGTTCAGGCTGGGTACCCAGAGTCATCAGTGTGACAATCTCCAGCTTGTCCAGGTAGATGGTGAGCGCTCTTTCGGCGGCAATGTATCCGTCCCGCCGCTGCCCGAATTCGTCAACGGCGGTGACCGCCGTGGCGGCTTCAAGAGCGGCATCGGACATTTCGGGCAGCTGGATCGAGTTGGCGCTGGCGTATGTCATCATCGGTCGATGATCTCGTTTTTCTATCCGCCGGTGGTATTCATATGGCGGAAAATGACGGGTTGCGCCTCCAAGTCGAAATCATGCCCCTTCGGCTTGATTTGCATGGCCGCAATAATTGCATCATGCAAAGCATGGTCATCAGTGGGGTTCGCCCGCACCACACGCCGCAGATCCACCGAATGCTCCTGCCCGAGACAGAGCAGCAGCCGCCCTTCCGCGGTCAGCCGGACCCGATTGCATTGATCGCAGAAGTTGTGGCTGTGGGGGGATATGAAGCCCACCCGGGTCTGCTGTCCGGCAATGCGATAGTAGCGGGAGGGTCCTCCCGTTGTTTCGGTAGTAGGGATCATTTCATACCGTTCACGAAGATCAGACAGTATTCGGTCACTGGAGTAGTAGGCGTCGGCGCGGTCGTGCTCCCCGATGATTCCAAGGGGCATCTCTTCGATAAAACTGATGTCGAGCCCATTTGCCAAGGCAAAGCCGACCAGATCCAGCACCTCGTCGTGGTTGCGGTTTTTCAGGATCACAGCGTTGAGTTTGATAGGCTCAAAGCCGGCTGCTATCGCAGCGTCGATTCCGGCGAGGGTTTTGGTTATATCCCCATTGCGGGTAATGGCTCGAAAACGTGTGGGTTGCAGTGAGTCGATGCTGATGTTGATCCGCTTCACACCGGCGCTGCGCAGTGCACCGGCGTAGTGGGGCAGCTGGGTGCCGTTGGTGGTGAGGGTCAGCTCCCTGAGTTGATCGATCCGGCCCAGCTGTTCGAATACCTGAATGACATTTTTACGTGTAAGCGGCTCGCCGCCGGTTATACGTATCTTCCTTACCCCAAGCGCCACAAAAGCCGCACCGATGCGTACTATCTCCTCCAGGGTCAACAGCTGGGAACGGGGTACGAATCGAACATCCTCGGACATGCAGTAGACGCAACGAAGATCGCAGCGATCGGTGACCGATATACGGATGTAGTCGACACGCCGCCCAAATCGATCGACCAGGCTTGTCTGCTGAGTCATTCAAAGGCTCCATAAACGTTCAGGTATAATTCAGATATGTACCCGCGCCGGTCTGCGGCCAGTCCGCCATCCGGATTTATTCTTCTCAACCAAGTGTAGTCTGTGTTTGGCTTCCGGTGGAGGATATTTGGGTTTGATCTGTTTACCTACCAGTTTATAGCTGTGGTAATGGGTTGTCAGTTCATCGGCCGCCTGAAACGTTTGCGCGCAGATTCAACTTCGGCTCTGACCACACAATTTCCGACATGATCGTTTATCAGCCCCATCGCCTGCATGAAAGCATATGCGGTGGTGGGGCCGACGAATTTCCAACCCTGCTTTTTCAGCTCCTTTGACAAGGCTTGCGACTCGGTTGAGAAAGAGACGGTCTGCGGCTCTGCAAGTTGATTTACGTTCGGCTCGTAGCGCCAGAAGAAAGCCGCCAGAGAGCCTTCCCGTTTGACCAGATCCTGGGCGCGCCGGGCGTTATTCATGACGGCTTCAATCTTTCCGCGATGACGGACGATTCCTTCATTTTTTAACAATCGATCGAGGTCGCGCTGGGTGAAGCGCGCTATCCTGTCGAAATCGAAATTATGAAAGGCAACGCGGAAATTCTCCCGTTTGGCGAGGATAGTGCGCCAGCTCAGTCCGGATTGAAATCCCTCCAGACACAGCTTCTCAAACAGGCGGTGATCATCGCTGACCGGAAAGCCCCACTCGGTGTCATGGTAAGCCAGAAACTCCGGTGCGGCCCCGCACCAGCTGCATCGCGATTTGCCGTCGGTACCCACAATTGTTGTGTTCAAGTTCCTGTCGTCCTGTGTTTTGGATATTACTCATGGAGATTGGGATGCGTTACAGGGTTCACTGCATTTACCCAGTCAGCCGTTATCCGGGTTGAACAGCGCCTCGGCCCGTCTGCCGATCTCCTCCGGTGTGAGGTCTTCCACATGTGTGGAGAGAAACCAAATGTGTCCAAACGGGTCTTTCAGCGTGCCCATACGGTCACCATAGAATTGGTTCTCCACGGGTTTTAACTCGGTTGCGCCCGCGTTAACTGCCTGTGCAAAAATCTTGTCAACATCCTCCACATACAAATGGAGTCCGATCGACGAGCCGCCGAGTGTGTCGGGACTTGGTATCGGACTTTCTCCGCATGGGTCCGACATCATGATACGGGAGTCACCGATTTGTAACTCGGCGTGCCCAATCTCACCCCCGGGGGTGGGCATCCGAAATTGTTCAACGGCGTCAAACGCCCGCTTGTAAAACTCAATAGCTTCGTTTGCCCCTTTAATGCTCAAGTAAGGCGTCACACTGTGGTAGTGTTCAGGAATGGATTTTACCGGCATGTCATCTTCTCCTTACGAAGTGGAACAATTGCTTACTGAGAAATTCATGGCCTGTGGTTGAACTGTCGTATAACTGATCCAAGAAGTAAATTGGCCCGCGTAGACCCGGTTTTTACAGACGCCCGATTTATGAACTGCCTTCTATTATGACAATATCTATATCTACTGCACCCAACCTAAGCGCTTTTGCTTCTTGATATTCAGTAGAGTTCCAGCACTCCAAAGCAGACTTAAAAGATGGGAATTCAATAATTGTGTTTCTGGAGCGGGTAGAACCCTCAACACACTCATACGCTCCCGCACGTACCAAAAATTTTGCATCATATTTTTGTAATGCGGCAGGAGTTCTCTTTATATACTCGGCGAATTTTTCTTGGTCAGTTACATCAGCTCTGACAATCCAATAACCCTTTCTCATAGATTTAGACTCAAAAAAACCTAGCGCTCAGCCGCCGTGCTTGGCGGTCGGCTGCTAGCTATTATTAATCGCCATTCAGCCCCGAAGCGCCGCTTCAATTGCACTGACGTCAATTCTTGTCATTTTCATCATTGCATCGAATGCACGTTTAGCCACAGCCGGGTCGGGGTTGGCGATGGCCTTCGTCAGCACTACCGGTGTTATTTGCCACGACACCCCCCATTTATCCTTGCACCAGCCGCACGCACTTTCCTTACCATCATTACCAACGATCTGTGGAATCTGTTTGGCCCGTTACTCCTCATACGAAAGCAGATCCACGTTTGCCGCCGCTTGTCTGAGCGGTACGATCGACTGATATTGTGGCGATGAGTGCCAACTGTTCAATGCCTTCAAACTCGGAAACCTGATGACTACGGTATCAGTGTGCCTGTGCTCACCCGACAGAACGGAGGATAGCCTGCCCCTGAATACTATCTCCCCTTCCCAAGGCACTAACGTGGCCGGAACTTTGTTGCGGTACTCCATCCATTTTGTTTCATCCTTTATCGAAATTTGCCCGATAACGTACGCGTTTTTCATTTTGGGTTGATCCTTTTGCCGTTATTGTGGGCTGATGCTTCCGTGAACGAAGCGGCGGTACGCGATTCTGGCGCTTTCCACCAGCATATAGTTTACCGGTACCAGCAGCAGTGTGATAAAGGTGGCGAAAAGTACGCCGAAGCCAAGCGAGACTGCCATGGGTATCAGGAACTGAGCCTGAGTCGACTGCTCGAACAGCAGCGGCATTATCCCTGTGAAGGTCGTAAGTGAAGTAAGCATGATCGGTCTGAAGCGGGCGACGCCGGCCTGGAGTATCGCCTCTCTCAGCCCCATGCCCAGCTGGTTTTTATTGATGAAATCCACCAGCACCAGGCTGTCGTTAACCACCACCCCGACCAGTGCCATCATGCCCAGCATGCTCAACATGGTAAGATCCATGTTCATCAGCCAGTGACCGCAGAGTGCACCAATCGCACCAAAAGGGATGATCGACATTACGATTAGCGGTTGTGCGTAGGATTTGAAAGGAATGGCCAGCAGCGCATAGATAACGAACAGCATGATGAGCAGTCCTATACCCATGGAGCCGAACGATTCCCGCTGCTCTTTCACCTCGCCGCCGAACTCGTAGTCGATACCCGGATACTGCTGCAGCAGCTGTTCCAGAAATTCACTGAGCTCGGACTGGATCAAGGTCATGTTGGCCTTTGTTTTATCTATATCGGCGGTGACTTTGACGGTTCGGTATCTGTCGATGCGGATAATCGATGTCGGACTTTTACCCGGTCTGAGCTCAACGATCTGGCTCAATGGGACGCTCTGGCCGGAAGCGTTGCTGATCCTCTGATCGGCAAGATTCGATATGGATGTTCTTTCGGATATCGGATATCGGACCATCACTCTGACATCATCGCGACCGCGCTGAATACGTTGAACCTGAAAGCCATAGAACGCATGGCGTATCTGGTTTACAACATCGCTGCGGGTAAATCCGAGCGCATGAGCCTCCTGTTTCAGCTCGACCTGAAGCTCCTCTTTGCCATCAGAGAGGCTGTCTTCGATATCGAACACCGTGGGGTAACGCCGCAGCTGCGCTTTTAATTTATCCGCCACTTCGGACAAAGTGGAGAAATCGTTGCCGGAAAACTGGACATCGATGGGATCGGAGACGCGGCCTATCTCTGCCCTGAAAGTGAGGGACTCCGCGCCCGGCACAGTGCCGATCATCTTTCTCCATTCGCGTACCAGTTCAGAGCTGGTCACCCGGGACTGGCGCTCTTCGGGCGGTACGATCTCAAACAATACCATCCCGGTATGGGAGCCCGAGGAGCGGCCCCCTGACCCGGTTGTGGACTGTATGTTGAGAATAACCTCGGGTCCATCATGTTCGCTGTATTTTTGCTTCAATCTGAAGGCGGCATCGGTAATCTGCCGGATATAGCGGTCCGTCACTTCGAAGTTGGTACCTGCGGGCATGCTCAATGTCGCCCTTGCCAGCTCGCTCTGAACCCGGGGGAAGAAGGTGAAGCGGGTCCATCCGCTGAGTATCAGGGTCAGCATCAGGATCAATATACCGGTGAAAAAGACCAGAGTGGCCAGTTTATTGTCCAGTGCAACCCGGAGCAGCGGCCGGTAGTATTTGAGAATCAGGTTCTCAAAGCCATCTGCGAATTTTTCCTGGAATCTCTCCAGCCACCATTTTCCACGCTGCCCGTCGCGCAGGCGTATATGCTTGAGATGCGCCGGCAGCACGAACTTGGACTCGATCAGAGAAAACAGCAGGATGGGAATGACCACGATTGGAATCTGCGCGAAAAGCAGACCTCTGGTGCCTTCAATGAAGGCGAGCGGGAGGAAGGCGGCGATGGTCGTGAAGACGCCGAATGTGACCGGCACCGCGACTTCCCGGGTGCCGTTGATAGCTGCCTGAAGACCGCTTTCGGCGTGGCGCAGATGGTTGTACACATTCTCGCCGGTGACGATGGCGTCATCCACCACTATGCCCAGCACCAGCAGGAAGGCGAAGAGACTGAATATGTTGAGGGTGACGCCGAAAAAAGGCATCGCGAAGAAGGCGCCCATGAAACTGACCGGGATACCGATAAATACCCAAAAAGCGATCGAAGGCCGTAAAAACAGCGTCAGCAGCAACAGTACCAGAGCACCGCCCTGCAATGCATTGTAGGTCAGGGTCTGCAGCCGTTTTTTCACGATTCTGGAGCGGTCGCGCCAGGTGGTTACGGTCACCCCGTCGGGAAGATTCCGCTGTCGACCTTCCACATAGGCGATGACTTTGTCGGCCACGTCGATTGCGCTCTGGTCGCCTACTCTGTAGACGTCGACGAACGCCGCCATCATGCCATTGAAACGGCTGCGCAGTGGATTCTCTTCAAAACCGTCCGTTACCCTTGCCAGATCTCTGACCTGTACCCGGCTTCCGTCGGCGCGGGTCAGCAGCACAATCTGCTCGAACTGGTCCCTGCTGTAGGCTTTCCCCTTGGAGCGGATGAGGATCTCGCCGCCCTCCGCCTTGATATTTCCCGCCGACAGGTCCTGTGCGTTTTTCGAGATGGTTTCTGCCACCCGGGCCAGGGTGATGCCATATTGGCGCAGTCTCTCCTCCGGCACCTCGATGGCTATCTCATAGGGACGTACGGAATCCAATTCCACCTGGGTGATGCCCAGCGTCCGCAACAGGTCATCACGCACCTGCTCAGCCAGCTGGCGTATCTCTTTTTCAGCATAGGGACCTGCTATGGCGATCGAAATGACCTCACGGCGTCTGGTCTCCAGACTGATCACCGGTTTCTCGGCATCCGCCGGAAAGTTGTTAATGGCATCCACGCGGCTTTTGATATCGGCCAGCAGCTCCCTGGGATCGTAAGCGGAGTCCACCTCAATGCCGATGCTGGCGCTGCCTTCCGCGGAACGGCTGGTAATCTGATCAATTCCTTCGAGATCCTGTATTGCCTCTTCGACCAGAATTGCGATGCTCTGCTCCACGTCTTCAGGAGTCGCACCCCGCAGCGATATGGAGATATTGACCTTCTGTGGATCAAGGGTCGGAAACACCTCCAGGGGGATGCGCTTGGAGAGCGAGAGGAGTCCCAAAATCAGCAGGGTCGCCATCAACAGGTTGGCGGCGACATGATTCCGCGCGAACCAGTCTATCATCCTGCTTTTCTTCCATCATCAGCCTGCCTGCCGGGGGCGTCCGGATGCCCGGCCCCGGAACCGGACAAGGCTTTTTCCCCTCCTTCCTCCAGCAGTTTTACCCGGGTGCCACTGCTCACCTGGCCAAGGGGTGTCAGTACCAACCGGTCGCCTGCGGTCAGGCCATTGCGGACCAGTGCTTCGGTGTTGTTCTGCCAGGCGATCTCAATCTCCCTGCGCTGCAGCACGCCATCCCGATACAGATAGACATAACTGCCCTGGTAGACCGATGCATTCGGAATCACCAGAGCGCTGCGGATGGTTTTACCCTCAATCTCCGCGCTGACGTACTGGCCGATTTTGAGCGGGCGGCGGTTGCCGTCGTCTCTCTCATAGGGGTGTTCAATTCGAGCCGTGACATGCAACTGTTGACTCTGCTCATCGATCGCACCGGCAGTGCTTACAAGTGTGGCGGGCCAGTACTGGATATCCTCACCCAGGCGGTTGCCGATCTTCACCGAAGGCAGCCCGCTCGTATCCGACTCCCCGGAGAGGTATTGCTCCGGGAGATTGATGAAGCCCAGTTCACTGTTTTTAATCGGCAGCCTGATTTCCACCGAATCGACCGCATAGATCATGGCCAAAGCAGTGTTGGGAGTGATGACTTCGCCGATATCCACGTTTTTAGAGAGGATGCGGCCGGAGTAGGGTGCCCGGATCCGGGTTCTCTCCACATTGAGTTTTGCCTGGTCAAGCTTGGCATTGGCCGCGGCAATCCGGGATTTTGCAGCGGCTAGCTGTGGGATGTGCAGCGCGAAGTCGGAAACAGCTTCCTTATTGCGTACGCTCCTGCGGTCCTCGGCCGCCTGTTTAGCGAGCACCTGCTCTTCGGCGTGAGTGACCCTGGCGTCGGCAAGCTCAGCCGCGGCAATTTCCACCTGAATCAGATAGTCTCTGGGATCTATCCCGACCAGGACCTCATTTTTCTGAAAAAAACCGCCATCGCGAAAGTTTGGGCTAACCGAGGTAATCTGGCCTGAGACCTGGGATACCAGTTGTCCCTGGGTATGCGGCTGGACCCGGCCAAAGGAGCTGATCGTGACCTGGTAATCAGTTTCACCGACTGTCAGTGTCTCCACCGATATGAGTGATGCCGGCTCTCCGCCGTGCTTTTTCGCCTCCGGCTTGAAATAGACCACGTATAGAATGGCACTCAGGAACAAAATAACCAGAAAAAGGGGCAAGAACCTGCGAATGGTCATCTGGTGTTGCTGGATCCGGTTTCCTGAGTCTCGGCGATTCCTACGCCGGGATCGTTTATATTAAGGCCGGTTAACGCTATGCGTATGCCCGGTGTCGGATATCAGCGCACCGTTAACAGGCTCCTAGTGTAGCAATGGAGCTCCAGGGCGAACAGGAGTTCCAATCCCGGAGATACCGCTTTGTTCCCCGGATTATCAGGAGTGGGCGTTGAGTATTCAAGCCATTTTCGGCGAGACCATGGATTACAGCGCTTGGGTGCGTATCCAATGATCAGGCCATCGGTCAAACGTCACAGCGCTCCCCGCAGCGGCGCGGGGTGGTTCCTGTTGCTGTTGGTGCCTGCGCTTCTGCTGCCATCCTCCACGGCTCAAGGTGAGAGCTCCTCAGGTCAGGATGAAAACAGCCTCTCCCGGCTGGTCCAGCTGGTCATCGCATCTGACGAAAATGCGCAGCAGGATTTTAGCTGGATAGCCCTCTCCGAGTTGGCGGCAGCCTATGAAAAAGTGTACCAGAGCAGTGGAAGCGAAGTACTGAAAGAGAAGCGGGCCCGTGACAAACTGATCAGCTGGCGTAGCGGTACTCAGAGGTATATTTCGGAGCTGCATGCACTGCTGGAGAGGCTGCCAGGTTCAGTCGAGCTTCAGATCCAGGCAGGGGAGGCGGGTCCGCCGGTTATCGTTATCGACGGCAGGCCGGTGGTGATCAGCGGTCCGGAGATTGGCAGCTCCATGCTGATGGAGAAGCGTATTACCGACATCTATTGTGCACTCTATGACTGCGGCGAACTTTCTGGAAAAGCCGACCGGTCATCTGCAGTCAGCGCTGGCAGCGGCGGGGTCTGGACCTTGAAAAACTTTGGCAAGGCGAGTTATGAAACGGCCGATGGCCTGATTTTCACCTTTTCCGGGATATCCGGACGTAAAGCAAAAGAGCAAATCAGCGAGGATTTTGCGGCCGAGATAAGAGGGCTGGTGGCAGGGTTGCGTGATGCCGTGGAGGCAGGGCACCGGATAGATTGGAATTACCTGGAAATTCAGCCGTTGGCAGGCGGCCGGGGGCACAGGATACAGTTTAACCTCGATGGGGAGTATCTGCGAATGACACTTCCCGGGCTGGCGCAGCCTGGAGCCCTGTCACCGGAAATTCTTGCCTGGATCAGACAGAGCGCCATTGACGGTATGCCTGCGGAGGTGGAGATTTTCGCCGATCGCCTGCTGCCTGGTCCCGGCGGCATCGGGTTTGAGTAGGACTATCCTGTTCCAACTGCCCGAAGCTTTAATCGGAATCCCAGAAAGCGAGAACTGTGGCTATGGCCTGATTGAACTCTTCGAATGAGTGGGGTTTGACGATATAGTCATCCACTTCATATTTGAATGCAGCCTCCCTGTCGCGCGGTTCGTTGGATGAGGTGAGCACAATGATGCGAATCTTGCGCAGTTCCGGGTCTTTGCGCATTTTTTCCAGAAATTCGATACCGCTCATTCGCGGCAGATTGAGATCGAGCAGAATCAGACCGGGAGGGGGGTTGATCTTATCGCACCCGTCTCCTTTCAGCATGCAAAGTGCGTCCACTCCGGTGCGTGCAATGTAGAGTGGATTTGTCACTTTATTTTTTTTGAACGCGCGCTGGACGGTCATGATATCGACCCGGTCGTCTTCGATAAGCAGAATTCCTACGTCACTGTCCAGCATTGCGGTTCGTCCAGCCCACTGGGGCTTAATTCAGATGAGCATTCTAACTGCCAAACGAGATTTAATCTAAGTTATTGTCCTATTTCGAAACTATCCACCAAAAAGCAGCAGTTGTGAAGCCCCATTGTTGAAACAGGCGGTGGCTCACTCCTTCTCAGCCGGCTTAGGGGGATTGGCTGGCCAGGTGAAACGGAACAGTGCACCTTTTCCCGGTTCTGACTCCAGAACGATCCAGCCTCCCTGCTCCTCCACGATTTTTTTGACCAGCGCAAGGCCGATACCGGTATTGCTGCCATAGTCTTTGGCCTGCAGTGTCTGGAAAATCATAAAGACCTTTTTGTGATATTCGGGGGAAATCCCCACGCCGTTGTCGGCTACCGAGAATTCGTAGAAACGCCGTATCTTCCTGCAATCGATCCAGATACGGCCCCTTTTCCCACCGTGGTGTTTCAGGCTGTTGCTTATGAGATTGGAAAACACCTGTCCCAGCAGCAGCCGGTCGGTTTGAAACTCAGGCAGCTCCTTCCCAAGCTTGATCGAAAAACCTTTGGGTGGGGATAGGGAGTCAATTATCTCTTCCAGCAGCTTGCGTGTATCCACCAGTGCATTCGAACCTTCGGTCCGCCCCACCCGCGAATACTCAAGCAGCCCTTCGATAAGCGCGTTCATGCGCTGGACGCGGTCCTGCAGCAGGGCGAGCTGTTCCGCCGACTCCGCGTTGAGCTTGTCCGCCAGGTCCTCGCTGATCCAATCCGTAAGGTTGCCGATTGCCCGCAATGGCGCCTTCAGGTCGTGGGAGGCGACGTAGGCGAACTGCTCCAGGTCGCGGGCACGGCGTTCGGCCTCGGAACTGCGTACCGCCACCCGGTATTCGAGGTCGTCGTTCAGCTCCATCAACTCCCTTTCCGCCGCCCTTCTCTCCCTGATCTCGCTGTTCAGCGCATCGTTCGCATCGAGCAGCTCGGCGGTACGCTGGTCCACCAGCTGCCTGATCTTCCTGGCGCGTCCCACCAGGGTGGATACGTAAACTGTGAGCAGTGCGGTGAACGCAAGTCCCCCCACCACGACGATCCAGCCGCTCCAGGCGTCTGGGAAATAACTTCCGGGAACAGGCGTGCAGACGATCAGCCATTCTCTGCCGCCGATGGAGAGCGTTCTCTGGTAGTTGAGTCTGGCACCGGACCTCGGTGCTCCGGCGCCACTGAGTTCCTCCCACTGGCGTGATCTGTGAACGTAAAAGAGAACGTCCCCCAAGGCATCCGATTGGTCGAAAAAGCGGATATCTATGCCGGCCGGACTGAGGCTTGCCAGGGCCAGCTCAATGATATCCGCTGCATTGTAGATACCAACCGCAAATCCCCGGATGATGGCAGGTGAAGCCTGAAGCTGCTCCTCCTCGCCATCCGCTGCGTCTTCCGTCGGTTGGTATACGGGCACCGATACCATGAATCCGTTGCGCTGGCCCTGTGCATCCTTCAGGACAATGCGTTCGGATACTTTGAGCTCTTTGGATTCCCGACTCAGGTTCAGCAGGGCCAGGGTTTTCCTCTGAGTGGTCAGGTCCAGGCCAAGCAGTTCCCTGTTATGCCGGTAAGGCTGAACGTAGAGCACCGGCAGGTATTCATCGCGGTTGGCCGCCTCGACAAGTTCGCCTGTATCGGCTCTCTCCCTGATCGAGTAGGGGGGGAAGCTTTTACGCGCTTCCTGCTCGAACGCTTCTCTCTCCTGATGCGTCACATAGGGTACCCATTCCAGCGCCTCAATGCCCTGCTGCCGTTTGATCGCGGGTTCGACGAACTTGCGGAACTCCCGCCGTCTCACCTCGGACGATGCTTCGAAGTAGGTGGCGATGTCTCTTACCGTGGCAAGCGCGTACTCCATTTCGCGGCGCACCACCAGCACACGGTCATTGGAAGCCTGCTCGAATGCGGTAGCTACCTGCTGCCTCTCCCAATTGGAAACCTGCCTGTAAAAATAGATCGTATTGGTAATGCCCAGCATTGCCACCACGAACACCGGGAAGTACCCCCACCACAAGGCGCCCACCCGCATCGAGGAGCTGGATTGTCTTGTGTAGTTTTGCTGAACCCGCTCCAGCCAGAGGCTCGGTACCTGCATGATCTTCAACAGCAGGGATTTCAACAAATAGGCCGGCAAAACCCTCATGTTGATTGCTCCGGAGCGGACGCGGTAGGGGAGTTTATGGGCAACGCTGGCGTTAAGAAAAGCTTCATTTGCGGTTGAATGATAGCGTAAAAAGATATCCGTTTGGGACAATAGCCGCTTGCCGCGGTTGAAATCTCCCCTGCGTGCAAACGATGAATTGTATCCGTTGCCGGCCTATACTGGTTGCACAGCTGATTGCCCGCTTTGCAGGCATCCGATCCAGACAACAACTCGGTTCGCGGGGGATTATGGGATAGGTTGCAATTCTCTGATGACAGATAGACAGCGAATTCCGTGGCGCGTGATAGAGGTGAGGCGCGGCGAAGGGTGGGCGGTTTTCTGGTCGTTTCTCTATTTTTTCTTCCTGCTCGGCAGCTATTACATTTTGCGTCCCGTCCGCGATGAGATGGGCGTCACAACGGGCGTGGACCGGATGCAGTGGTTGTTCACCGGTACTTTTATCGCGATGTTGGTGGTGGTGCCTTTTTTTGGCTGGATAACCTCCCGTTACCGGCGACGGCAGTTTCTCCCGGCTGTCTACGGTTTTTTCATCATTAATATTCTGCTGTTTTACCTGCTGTTTGAATCCGAAATTGAAATCAAGCCTGTTGCCGCGCTTTTTTTTGTCTGGCTCAGTGTACCCGTTAGTTGCATAAAAAATGCGTCAAAAACTACGCGAACCCATTTATCTACGCGCTGTGCTGGACGTCATACGCTTGTAGCTGGAGTTCACCAATAGTGCGATCCAGAAAATACCAAAAAATGATGCGACAAAATGGCGTTCAGCAATAAAAAAACGGTCCCTGAGTTGGTAAAATTGGAGGCACCACACCAAACCAATGAACCAACGGAGACCGTTTGGATGAAGTGTAGCAAAGCCAGCGTTCATCGCAAAACACATCGCATTCCCGAGATTCGATTCGAAGACCAACGCCTGAGCTCTTTGCCGGTCTGGTCCTGTTTCAAGCGTTGTTCAATCGGCTCGGATTGAAAGAACAACTCACGGGCTGTTTCCGGCATCTGAAGGTCAGCCCAATCTTTGGTCATGGTCTCACCGTACTGCTGCTGATCGTCCATCTTCTGCTGGGATACCGGCGACTTCAGGATATGCGTTACTACAAGGATGACCCCATGGTGCGCCGTCTGTTGGGAATCGCTCGTCTGCCGGATGTCGCGACGGTCAGCCGTACGCTGGCGGGGATGGACAGCCGCAGCGTGGACAAGCTGCGCCGACTCAACAGGCAACAGGTTCTGCAACGCCTTGATGATCTTGGCCTGGCACGGATTACCTTGGATTTCGACGGCTCGGTATTCGCCACCGGTCGTTTCGCCGAAGGCACGGCGGTGGGTTTCAACCGCAAGAAGAAGGGCAACGCAGCTACTATCCGCTGTTCTGCACATTGGCGCAGACCGGCCAAGTATTCGATGTTTGGCATCGTCCCGGTAATGTGCATGACTCAACGGCGCCCAGGCATTCATCCTGGAATGTGTCCAGGAAATACGCGCTGTTCTGCCCAGGGCCAAAATTGAAGTACGGATGGATAGCGCCTTCTTCTCGGATGCCATCATCGGCATGCTCAATGCCGAAGGCGTTGAATTCAGCATCAGTGTGCCCTTTGAGCGTTTCACCGAACTCAAGGGCATGATAGAACGGCGGAAACGCTGGCATCGCTTGGGTGATCGATGTGATTTTTCGAGCACCGCTGAAACCTAAAAATGGCACACAAAACAGCGTTTTCTCTTATCCGTACCGGAAACCGGAAACAGTATAAGGAACCGATTCAACTGGATCTGTTCATCCCCATGAATACGGCCACGACTTCACAGATCATCACCAATAAGCGTCTCAGTGCCAGAAAAGTGTTGCGCTATCACAACGGCCGCGGTGCCCAGGAGGGTATTTTCGCTGAGTTGAAGTCGCAGACCCAGATGGACTATGTTCCGACCCGAAGACAAGCGGGGAATCAGGTGTTTGTACTGGCAGCGATGTTGGTGCATAACCTCAACCGGGAAATGCAGATGCTCACCAACGAACAGCAATGCGCTACCACTGAACGACGTGCACCGCTGTGGCACTTTACACGGCTCGGCACTCTGCGGCGTCAACTGATTCAGCGAGCCGGACGGCTGACCAGGCCTCAAGGGACCTTGACTTTGACGATGAGCGTTAATCCAGCTGTCAAATCCGAGTTGTTGCATTATTTGGATGTGCTCAAACAAGTAGCTTGATTCCGTTTTCGTCAGAATTTATGCAATGAATGGGTGTATTCAACCTCTTCGTTGTATCTGTATTCTGGAGTTTCATGGCGGACCTGTTCCGCAACGAGCAGGCAAAGCGCCTGTTCGGTTTTATCGCAACCGGGGGGACGGCCGGAGCAATAACCGGTCCGGCGATGACCGCGCTGTTGGTGCAGCAGTTGGGAACCGGCCGTATGCTCTTACTATCGGCGGTGCTGCTCGGTATGACCCTGATCTGTATTCGTCGCCTGATTGCCTGGCAGGAGAGAATTACCGCCGCAGGGGAGATCAGCGGCAGCTGTATGATGGAAAGAGAACAACCTCTGGGCGGTGGGGTTCTGAACGGTTTTTTTCTGGTTCTGCGATCTCCCTATCTGCTGGGCATCTGCGCGCTGATCGTGTTGTACGCATCGCTTTCCACTTTTCTTTATCTGCAGCAGGCACAGATCGTCAGGGATGCGTTCGATGACTCCGCAACACGAACCGCTGTTTTTGCAAGCATGGATTTCGCGGTCAATGTGCTGACGCTGGTAATTCAGGCGTTTTTTACCGGGCGTCTGGTGAAGTGGCTGGGGCTGGCCATGACGCTGGCGCTGATTCCGATTCTGCTCGGCGTCGGCTTTCTGATGCTGGCAATGCAGCCGGTGCTGCCGGTGCTTATAGCGGTTCAGGTGATCCGGCGCGCAGGAAACTACGCCATTATGCGCCCTGCGCGGGAGATGCTTTATGTTGTGGTCAGACGCGAGGAGAAGTACAAGGCAAAGAACTTCATCGATACGGTGGTTTACCGTGGCGGTGACGCCATCAGCTCCTGGGTATATACCGGCATGCGTGGTTTCGGTCTCACGCTGTCGGCCATTGCCTGGATTGCTCTGCCCTTATCGCTGGTTTGGGCCTGGATCGCGCTGCGTCTCGGGCGGCAGCAGGCCGTGCTGGGGAAATCCGACCAATTGAACAGAGAGGAGTAGGCAGATGAATGGACAAAACGGTTACTGCAGTGATCGCAGGTATTTTCTCAAATTCGTCGCAATGGTGGCTGGGATCTGCTGGTTCCCGCCGGTCAGTTTGCGCGCTGCAGGCGGCACGCTGATAAGAAAGCGCATACCCTCGACAGGTGAGCTGGTTCCGGTGATCGGTATGGGTACTTCGCGTACATTTGATGTTCCGGACGACAGCGAGGCAATAACAAGCCTCGGTGACGTGCTGGAGCTGTTTTTTCGGCATGGAGGCACGCTTATTGACTCTTCTCCGATGTATGGTTCAGCCGAGCAGGTGATCGGACAACTGCTGCAGAGCGTAAAGCGGCAGAACACTTTGTTTGCGGCCACCAAGGTGTGGACTCATGGAAAGGAGAGCGGGATACAGCAGATGGAGCGTTCGCGGCAGCTATGGGGCATAGACCGGTTTGATCTGATGCAGATTCACAATCTGCGCGATTGGCAGGTACATCTGGAGACGTTGAAGGAGATGAAGAGGCAGGGGCGTATTCGCTATCTTGGAATCACCACCTCGCATGGTCGCAGCCATGCCGAGCTTGAATCCGTTCTCCAACAGCACCCCTTCGATTTTGTTCAGCTCAGCTACAACATCGAAAACCGGGAGGCGGAACGGGTGCTCCTGCCGCTGGCGTTGGAGAGAGGCGTCGCCGTGATCGTCAATCGTCCCTTCGCGCGCGGCAGTCTGTTCCATAAGACGAAAGGCAAGCCCCTGCCGTCATGGGTGCAGGAGATCGGATGCCAAAGCTGGGGTCAGTTTTTTCTGAAATATGCGGTATCCCACCCAGCGGTTACCTGCGCGATTCCCGCCACGTCGAAGACGAGTCATATGCTTGATAATATGGCAGCGGGTTATGGCCTGCTTCCCGACAGAGCCATGCGCCTGCGGATGGAGGCTCATTTCTCTGCGCTCTAAGAGGTTGTTGAATTGAGTGCTGTTTGGCTGCAACCGGGCTGGTTTATCGGGTGCCCGGTTGCGGAGTGAGCAGTCTGTACCTTTCTCAATCGCGCCGGATCAGCAACCAGGCGCTGCTGCAGCACCCCGCCACTGAGTGGCAGCTTTGAAATGACGGATCAGCGTCCGGCCACGTCTGTTGTACAGCTGTTTTCGCTCACAAAGCCTCGACATCTGTAAGGTTGACTCCCGTAAGGTTGGCTCCTTCCAAGTTCGCGCCTTTGCATTTTGCCTTCTTGAGCTTGGCCTGCTCGAGGTTGGCCATGCTCAGGTTTGCATTGCGCAGATCGGACCGGCGTAGGCGCGCGTTGTGCAGGTTAGCCCCTTCCAGGTTGGCCCCGCGTAAACGGGCCTTACGCAAATCCGCACCTTCAAGCTCGGTACCGCTCAGGTTGGCGCCATCAAGCCGGGCATTACGCAGGTCCGCAAAATTCAGTTTAAGGTTGCTGAGGTCCTGGTGTTTCAGGTTGACGCCCTTCTCTGTCTCTTTTCTTCTTAGTTTCACCCATTTGTTGAATTCGTCTATCTGTCCGCCGCGTAATAAATTCAGCGCCTCTTCGTTTGCCATCGCGTTGCTTCCATCCTTTTTTGTCTGGCAGTCGTGGATCGACCGCGTTACTAGATGATTTGATCGGAAAGGACACCATATAAGCTTGAGCAAGTCCAGTGTTACGAAGAGGCGCCTGACAGGTATGCGCGGAACCTCAGCTTGGTCGAGGGTTCATCAATCGCTGCTTTGAAAGATTTAAGCTGCAGGGGAAATTGCAGGTCTGAGCCGAATGGCACCTAGTTTAAGCCGATACGGGTTGTTTCTGGAGGAAACGCCAGTGGCAGGGATGCCACTGTCGAGCCTACGCCGCACATGGATGTGCAAGTGCCGCGTAAGGCAGGAGCCGTTAGCGGCCATGGACGTATTTACGGCGTTTTCCGGAAGAAATGATCTGTGTCGGCTAGTCAACTACTCCACGATTATAGTTAAGTATGTGCCATTCAGGTCTGAGCCTGAATATTATGTTCTGAATGAAAAAAACCAATTTTATCATGGTATTGCCGGTGAACTGCTGTCCGAGACGATTGTTTCCGATCCCTGAGATATTGCAATTGAATAATTTAATAATTATCAAATTGATTCTCGTCAGCTAACTGGCAGAACAAGCTTCAGGATACCGACATAAATCAAACTGTCACAATTCTCCAATACGATCCCGAACGGATAACTATTAAGATATTTGGAAAACGCTCACCCATGATATTTCTGGATTTTTTCAGCGTGCGGTAGCGGAGAGGTGCAACCGGATTGCGGTATTCTCCAAATAATCGGTGACAGGCCAGGAGCACGTTAATGCTGAATGAGTTAGAGGATCGGATCAACAACGGAACACAAAAGTCGGCTGAAAAACGGATCAAGTATCCCGGCATGCCTGTGGTCATTCATGGCAATGGCGCTATTGCCCACGTGATGGGCCAAGTGTGCGGTGGCGTCATCGGTTATCCGATTACTCCGTCAACGGAAATATCGGAGATCTTCGAATCGTTTCGCGCCCAGGGCGGCTGCAACGTCTGGGGCAAGCACCCCTTTTTCTTCGAACCGGAGGGTGAGCATTCGGCGCAGAGCGGCGCTCTTGGTGCAGCCCTGACCGGCGGTAAATACATCTCCAACGCCTCCTCCAGCCAGGGAATTCTTTATGGCCTCGAATCACATTATGTGACCGTGGGCAAGCGGGTGGGAGGGTTTGTACTGCAGGTTGCGGCGCGGGTCGTCTCCAGGCATTCGCTTAATGTGATGGCCGGGCATGACGATGTGTACGCTTTGCTGCCTTCGGGTTACACCATCCTGTTCGGGAGCAATCCGCAGGAAGCCGCCGACCTTGCGGCCATCAGCTACAAGGTCAGCGCGCTTTCGCTGATCCCGGTGGCCAATGCGATGGACGGTTTCGCAACCAGCCATATGCAGAGTGAAGCGCTTATGCCTGAACCGGAACTGCTCAAGGAGTTTCTGGGAGACCCGGAGAGCAGGATAAAGGCGCCTACCCTGGCGCAGGAGCTGCTGTTCGGTGCCAAGGGCAGAGTGCATCAACTGCAGCAGTTTCTGCAACGGCACCAGCAGGACATACGCGCAGCGGATCTCGATCAGCTGCGGCGATATCTGGAGGAGCGTGCAGATCAGGTGGAGAGCGACAACAGCGGAGAGCAGATCGAGCATACGCTGCCGTGGCTGCCCGACGAACTTCGCGCACAGTGGCGGCGGCAGTGGCTCAACGCATACGAGAAAGGCACCCGTCAGCTTGTTCCGGCACTGGTGGATGTCAACAACCCGGGACTTACCGGCGGTGTTCAGAACCAGCCGGATTTCCAGGCCGGCGCGGTCGATCATCACACCCATTTTGCCAGAGATGTGCCGCGTTTCGTCACCCAGGCGATGCAGGAGTATGGTGAGCTTACCGGCCGTGTTTACACCCCTGTCATGAGCTACATGGCCGATGATGCGGAGCATGTTATCGTGGCCATGGGTTCGGTGACCGACGATGCCGAAGCGGTGGTCAGTTATCTGCGGCGGCAGGGGAAAAAGGTCGGAGTGGTCTCCATCAAGCTGCTCTCTCCCTTCCCGGAAGCCGACTTGGTGCGCGTACTTAAGGGCAAAAAAGCGGTGACTGTGCTGGAGCGCTGCGATGTGACGGCGCTGACCGGCCTGGTGACTCAGGCGCTGTTCAAGGCGCTGGAGAACAACGGCCTGATAAGGCATCTTGGAATCCCGTCCATAGAGAGCCTGCCGAAAATCAGTACCGGTGTGTTTGGGTTGGGCGCCCATGATCTTCAGTCGCGGCACCTGATTGCGGCTTTCAGAAACATGGAGAGCGCAACCAATATCCCGCTCTTCTATCTGGGATCGCAGTTTTTCTCCAGCAATCCTTCACCCAGGATTGCGGCGCTGCAGGAGAGGCTTAGAGCCGCTTACCCCGAAACCGAGTTTATGGCGCTGGAGACGGAGAGTAATCCCCATCTGCTGCCGCCGGGCGCCTTCCGCATACGCTTTCACTCGGTCGGTGGATACGGCACCATCGCCACCGGCAAACTGCTTACCGACATTCTCGCCGGCGTGTTGGAGGTACACTCCAAATCCGCGCCCAAATACGGCTCGGAGAAGAGCGGCGCCCCAACCAACTTTTTCATCACGCTGAGCCCCGAGCCGATCAAGATCACCAATGCCGAGCTGGAAGAGGTCGAGATCGTGGTTTCGCCCGACCATATGGTCTTCAGTCACACCAATCCGCTGCGTGGTATGGCGGAGGACGGCACCTTTATCATGCAGTCGCACCACACTCCGTTGGAGGTGTGGCGGGAGCTGCCGGCCCACGCCAGGAAAACCATACGCGAAAAGAGAGTCCACTTTTACATCATCGATGGGTTCGGTGTGGCCCGCAAGCACGCGCCGACACCGGATCTCGAGATTCGAATGATGGGCATTGCCTTTATCGGCGCCGTCTGCGGGCACGTGGACAAGGTGATCTCCGGCACCTCGGAGGAGGCGGTGCTGGCCAAGATTCAGCAGCTGATCCGCAAGAAGTTCGGTGCCAAAGGCACCGAGGTGGTCGACAGCAACATGGCGGTGATCAGGGACGGACTCGAATCGACACAGAGGGTGAATTACAGTGAATCCGCGTTCCTTGAAGCCGAGAGTCTGCCTGCCGCCAGCAAAGATTCAGGCATCGCCATCTCGGCATCCATGCAGCGCATAGCCGGCGGGTCCCAGAGTACGGGTCTGTTTGATCAGGACTATTTCCAGGAGGTGGTGCTGGACCGTTTCAGGGACGGCACGATCAGTGAAGCGCCGGTGATTCCCGGCGCAGGCCTGTTCATGCCGGTGGGTAGTGCGGCATGGAAAGACAAGGGTCTGTTCCGGCTTTCGGTTCCAAAGTATGTGGCCAGCCTCTGTACCGGCTGCATGGAGTGCGCACTGGTCTGCCCGGATGCGGCCATACCCAATACCGTGCACGAGATCCACGATCTGCTGTTGAGCGCGATAACGCGGGTGGATGCCACCGACCAGATGAAGTCGATGATGTCCAGTCAGGTTTTTCCGATGACCAAATCAATTCGCGACCGTTATCGGAATCTGCCGGGCAAGGATCCAAAAGCCTTTCATGAAATTGTGGCCGAGACTCTGGCGGAGATGGCGCTGGACAATCCGACCCTGGAGCGTGCCTTCAACGGGATGATCGACCAGCTCTCCGGATTTTCCGTTGCCAGAACCAGGCCATTCTTCGATGTCATGGAGAAGGCGACTCCGGGCAATGGTGGTCTCTATTCCGCAACCATAGATCCCTGGAAATGCAGCGGCTGTCTGGAGTGCGTCGATGTGTGCGGTCCCGGCGCCCTGGAGGAGCAGAAACAGGACAGCAAGGTGCTGGCATCGCTGCAGCAGGCGTTCACTTTCCTCAGCACTCTGCCCAATACGGCGCCCCGTTTCTTCAGTAACGCAGCCCGGCCGGGAGGCGAAACCAAACGGTTGATTCTGGACCATGACAACTACTACAGCATGACCGGAGGGCACGGTGGCTGCCGTGGCTGCGGCGAGGTAACGGCGATCCGCCTGCTCACCGCAACCAATCGGGCAATCCATCGCGATCGGAACAAGCAGCACATCCATGAGTTGGAGGGCCTGATCGAAAAGCTGACAGCCAAGATGAAAACCCTGGAACACGACGACCGTGACCCGGCGCGTCTGAACCGCATGGCTGAGGCGGTGAAGATCATCGAAAAACGGCTCTACAACCTTGAGAGCGGTCCCACCGGCCGCGGACCCTCCAGCGCCACTTTTGCCAATGCCACAGGTTGCAGCAGTGTGTATGCATCCACCTTCCCGTTCAATGCGTTTTCGGATCCCTGGGTCAACAGTCTGTTCCAGGACTCGGCCCCAGTGGCGAAAGGAATATTCGAAGGCATCAGCGCCGATGCGGTGGAGGATTTCCGGGCAATCCGCTGCGCCAGGCTGGATCTGGAAGATCACTACAATCCGGATGTGCACGACAAATTTTTCAAATACTTCCACTGGAGCCAGTTCTCTGAAGAGGAGCTGGCGCTGATGCCGGCAATCGTCAGTATGGGTGGAGATGGTGCAACTTACGATATCGGCTTCGGCGCCTTGTCCCGTCTGCTGATCACCAACACACCGATCAAGGTGGTTGTGCTCAACACCGGCGCCTACTCCAACACCGGCGGACAGGCCTCGACTTCCAGCTTTACCGCCCAGGATTCCGACCTCACGCGCTTCGGTGTGGCGCATATAGGGAAGCAGGAGGACCGCAAGGAGCTGGGGCTGATCGCCGCTTTTCACCCCAACGTGCTGGTGGTGCAGACGGCTGCGGCGTTTCAGGGCCATTTCATGAAAAACCTGATGGAGTTCCTGAACTACAATGCGTCTCCGGCACTGCTCGACACCTATACCAGCTGCATGTCCGAGCACGGCATCGCGGACGATGCCGGTAACCGCAGGGCGCGGCTTGCGGTGGAGAGTCGTATGTACCCGTTGTTTGTGCACGATCCACGCAAAGGTGCGACTCTGGCGGCACGCTTCTCCCTGGATGGCAATCCCGATATTGGCAAGGACTGGACCATGGCCACCATCCAGTATGTCGACGAGGATGGCAGCACCCAGTTGAAGGAGATCCCCTTTACTCCGGCGGATTTTGCGCTTCATGAGGGGCGCTTCAAAAAACACTACAGCCCGCTCAACGGAGCGTCGAAAAGCCTTCCCATAGCCGAATACATTGAACTCAGCAGGGAGGAGCGCTACGGCATACTACCTTTCGTTTGGTCCACCGACGAAGAGATGCGGCTGGTTCAGTTGGCGGTCTCACCGGCCATCGTGGATCTGACCGAGGAGCGGCGCAGAAACTGGCGGATGCTGGAGTATCTGAGCGGACTGCATATCGACAGGCTGAACGAGGAGCACCTGAAAGAGGTCAGCGAATGGCGCGAGAAATACCAGCAATCGAATCAGGAGCGCGAGAGTTCGATCGACGCGATCGCCAGAGGTATGTCGGAGCTTGCCACGGCTTCAGCCGCCCCGCTGGGGTCCGGTGCGGGCATGACCGAGACCCCGCTGCCGATGCCGCGCCCGTCAAGGCAGGGTACGGAAACTGCGAAGATGGGTGCAGCCGGCGCCGGCCAGCAGCCGCTGGTGAGCATTGCCGAAAACGATATGGCCAAATGCACCAATTGCAAGACCTGTTACCAGGATCTGAGTGAACTGTTCGAGAAGACGACGATCGTAGTTGAAGGGAGAGCCATGGAGGTGAGCCGGGTCATCCCCGGTTCACTGGCGAAGACTGAGCTGACGCCCGAATTGATCGCCAAGGCATCGCGCATTGCAGATGACTGCGATGCGGAAATTATCCAGTTCAACCAGCCGGGTTAGTGCCCGTCCGGAAACGGTGGGCACTGGCTCGGCACAAGGATATGCCGGAAACATCCCATGGATGGATGAATCCGGACACTTACGAGTTAGGAACCCAAAGCACCCGAAGGTGGCGCCATGCTAGAACAGAGAGAGAGCAACGTCCGGCAGGGGGCGTTGAAGAACGCATCCTCAGAGAATTGTCCGTATAACAAGGAAGACCTGAACCGCTACTACCGGGCGAACCAGGAGATCGCCTCCACCAGGCATCGAATGGAAGATGTCAACCGGGAACTTGAACAGCTTGAACACAGCGATGCGGTCGAACTGTTTCAAAAGCAGATCGCGCTGCTGCAGAAGCGCCTGGTCAGCAATCCGGGCTTTTTTCAACAGGTGTTCATCGACGAAGGCACAAATGCGATTGCCTGGGAGTTCCAGCAGGAGGAGCTGAGCGCCGGTTTCACCAAAACGTTCTGGAATCTCCTGCTCAGAGGGGATGACATGAGCACGGTGCTGCTGCGCTTCGTCTGGAACATCCCACTCAAATTCAAACGCAAGTTCATCCGCGCCATCGAAAGGCATCTGACCGACCGCTACCCGATGTTCAAAGGCCTCTCGGAAGGCTGGCCGGGCGCGAACAACATCCCGCCCTATATCCGCCCCCCCGAGGAGCGTTCACAGGACTTCGACCTGGTCAATCAGGGGTACCTCGGTTATATGGGTTTGGGTTACAGCTTCCGCGAAGTCGAGATGTTCGTCTGGCTGGAGGTGCTGCGCGACAAGCAGTGCGACGACCGTCCCTGTGAGCTGGGGCTGCCAAAGATGGATGGCGGAGAGAACGAAGGGGGCTGCCCGGTCAAGATTCATATCCCGGAGTTGTTGCATCTGATGGGCGAAGGGAAGTTCAGGCAGGCGTTTCAGCTGATCAAGGAGGCCAACCCACTGCCCAACGTGACCGGGCGCGTCTGTCCCCAGGAGATACAGTGCCAGGGGGTCTGTACCCACAACGAAAGGCCGATAGAGATAGGGCAGCTGGAGTGGTACCTGCCGGAGAGCGAGCGGTTGCTGAACCCTTACGCGCTGTTCGAGCAGGGCAAGGCGGCGATCAGCCCCTGGGCTGTCGCCGACAAACCCCCAATCGCGGTGGTGGGTTCGGGGCCGGCCGGCCTGATCAATGCCTATCTGCTGACCAAAGCGGGTTTTCCGGTTACGGTTTTCGAAGCCTTTCACACCCTTGGCGGTGTGCTGCGCTACGGCATTCCCGAGTTTCGCCTGCCCAACACCCTGATCGATGACGTGGTGCAGAAGATCAGGCTGATGGGCGGACAGTTCGTCACCAACTTCCTGGTCGGCAAGACTGCGACGCTTGCGGAGATAAAGCGGGCGGGATTCTGGAAGATTTTCGTCGGTACCGGCGCCGGTCTGCCGCGTTTTATGAACATTCCCGGTGAGCATCTGCTGGGGATACTCTCCGCCAACGAGTACCTCACCCGCGTCAATCTGATGCAGGCACACAAGGAGGAGTACGAGACACCGCTGCCGCCGACCAAGGGTAAGGAGGTGATGGTGATCGGCGGCGGCAATACCGCCATGGATGCAGCCCGTACCGCGAGGCGTCTGGGCGGCAACGTCACAATTGTCTACCGTCGAACCCAGGCCGAGATGCCGGTGAGGGTGGAAGAGCTTCACCATGCTTTGGAGGAGGGGATTCAGCTCAAGGTTCTGCGGGCGCCCTGTGAATTCATCGGTAACGATAAGACCCATTTTGTGACCAGCGCTCAGCTGGACGTGATGGAGCTGGGTGAACCCGACCAGTCCGGAAGGCGGCGTCCGGTCACCACCGGCAGAAAGGAACCGATGCCGGTGGATCTGGTCATCATGGCGCTGGGTAACGCCTCCAATCCGATCATCAAGGATTCCGAGCCCAATCTGAAGACATCGAAATGGGGAACCATCGAGATCAGGAGCGGCACCCAGGAAACCTCGATCGATGACGTCTACACCGGCGGCGATGCCGCACGCGGCGGTTCCACCGCAATCAAGGCGGCGGGGGATGGCAAGGAGGCGGCGCGTGAAATTATGGGGCAGATTCCGTTTACGCCGGATGAGATCAAGTCGCTGGTGAGAAACGCCGAAGGCTACACCAAAATGGCGCAGGCGCCGCAGACCATCCTCGAAAAGAAAAATCTGGCGAAAGAGATTGTCGAACTGGTCGTCTACTCCCCCCATATCGCAAAAGCGTCACAGGCGGGGCAGTTCGTTCGTGTGCTGGCCTGGGAGAAGGGTGAATTCGTACCGATGACGCTGGCCGACTGGGATGTTGAAAAAGGCACTATCACCATGGTTGTGCAGGGACTTGGCAGCAGCTCCGTCTACATGAACAGGATGGAGGTCGGTGAAGCTTTCAGTGGGATTGCAGGGCCGCTCGGGATGCCCAGCAAGCTGCATCGATATGAAGATGGCGGGACGGTGGTCTTTACCGCCGGCGGGGTGGGGCTGCCGCCGGTGTATCCGATCATGCGGGAACATCTCAGGATGGGCAACCACGTCACGCTGATCGCCGGCTTCCGCGGAGCGGAGTACCTCTTCTGGTCGGAGAAGGATCAGCGCATCGGGCTGCTGCAGGCCGAATATCCCGACCAGCTCGATGTCGTTTATACCTCCAATGACGGCAGCTTCGGCATCAAGGGATTTGTCACCGATCCATTGCGCGAGATGCTGGAAAAGGCCAAGGCCGGGAGCGGACGCATCATTGGAGAGGTGGTGGCGATCGGTCCGCCGATCATGATGAGCGCTGTGAGCAACCTGACCAAGCCTTACGGGGTCCGTACCATTGCCAGCCTAAACTCCATCATGGTGGATGCGACCGGCATGTGCGGCGCCTGTATGGTGCCGGTGACGCTGGACGGCAAGATGGTGCGCAAGCACGCCTGTATCGATGGCCCCGAGCTCGATGCGCATATCATCGATTGGGAAAAATTCCTGCCCCGGTTCATGCAGTACAAGAGCCAGGAGCAGCAGAGCATGCGCAGCCATGGGTTTTTGTAGCCGGCGAAGGGAGATTCTCTGGCTGACCGCGATGAGTTATGATCGACTGATCGTCAAAACTCTGGAGCGCATTCAATGATAAAACCAACGGGCATGTTTGCAGTTGCGATCGGATTTATACTGTGCAGTTCAGGCGCTTTCGCTGCGGTGAAATCCATGCCTGTCTCCTATAAGGACGGCGAGACGGCGCTGACCGGGCAGCTGTTCTGGGATGATTCGATAGAGGGAAAGCGCCCGGGTGTTTTGGTCGTGCATGAATGGTGGGGACTCAATGATTACGCCAGGAAACGGGCGTCAATGCTCGCGGAGATGGGCTATGTGGCCTTCGCTCTCGATATGTACGGCGACAACAAGGTAACCACCCACCCGGCAAAGGCAGAGGAGTGGTCAAAAGCCGCCACGGCCGATGTTGAAGCCTGGCGGCAGCGTGCCCGATTGGGCCTCGAACGCCTGCGCGCGAGCGAGTTGACCGATAGCGACAGAATTGCCGCAATAGGCTACTGCTTCGGGGGCTCGACCGTGATGCAGCTCGCCTATGCCGGAGAGGAGATAAAAGGTGTGGTGAGTTTTCACGGGGCACTTCCATTGCCTCAGGGTGATGAAGCAAGAAGGATCAAAGGCAGAGTGCTTATCGAGCACGGCAATTCCGATGCATTCATACCGCTGGAACGAGTGGATGCCTTCAGGGCTGCGCTGAATGAGGCCGGGGTGGCATACACATTCAACGGACACAATGGCGCCCGCCACGCGTTTACCAACCCTGATGCCGGCAGCTTTGGCATCGAGAACCTGAAATACGATAAGGCTGCCGATGAGGCGTCCTGGAAGTCGATGCAGGCGCTGTTCGGGGAAATTTTCTGACAGGACGGCATTTTTCCCAGTGACCGACCAATCCTGCCGGAATTGCGGAGCCCCGCTGGTTCGTACCTTCGTGGATCTGGGCATGTCGCCATTGTGCGAAAGCTATATCCGGGAAGATCGGCTCAATCAGCCCGAAGTTTTCTACCCACTGCACGCCTATATATGCGAACAGTGCTACCTGGTGCAGCTGCTGCAATACGTGAGCCCTGCGCAGATCTTCAGCGAGTATGCATACTTCTCCTCCTACTCAGACAGCTGGAATGAGCACGCCCGGCGCTATTGTGCAGCGATGGCCGAGCGCTTCAAACTGGGGTCCGACTCGCTGGTGATAGAGATAGCCAGCAACGATGGCTATCTGCTGCAGCACTTTGTCGACCGTCGGATTCCCTGTTTCGGTGTTGAGCCTGCGGCGAATGTCGCCAAGGTTGCGGTTGGGCGTGGCATACCCACAGCAGTCCGTTTTTTTGGGGATGCAGCAGCCCGCGAGCTGATTCATCATCCCGGCAGGCCGAACCTGCTCATCGGCAACAATGTTCTCGCACATGTCCCGGATCTGAACGATTTCATCGCCGGCATGAAAACGTTGCTGAAGCCCGACGGCGTCATCACAATGGAGTTCCCCCATCTGCTGCGGCTCATGCAGGAGAATCAGTTCGACACCATATACCACGAGCATTTCTCCTACTTCTCTTTTTTTGTTGTCGAAGGGGCGTTTGCCCGCCACGGTCTGACGCTGTTCGATGTGGAGGAGTTGTCGACGCACGGTGGCTCTCTGAGGATCTATGCACGCCATTCGGAATACACGGCTCTTTCGGTTTCTGAATCCGTACACCGGCTGCGAGCGCTGGAGTTGACGCTAGGCTTCGACCAGCTGAAGACCTATGCGCTGTTCCAGGAGAAGGTGAGCGAGACAAAGCGGAAACTGCTCGATTTTCTGATCGGTGCCAAACGGGCAGGCAAACGGATCGTGGGCTACGGAGCGCCCGGGAAAGGTAATACCCTGTTGAATTATTGCGGAATTCGCTCCGACTTTCTCGACTACACGGTCGATCGAAGTCAGTATAAACAGGGCCAATTCACGCCTGGCACGCATATTCCCATTCTGCATCCGGACCGGATCTTCCATACCCGCCCCGACTACGTGCTGATACTGCCCTGGAACCTAGCGGAGGAGATTTCACAGCAGATGTCCGCAATTCGTGAATGGGGTGGCCGTTTCGTGGTGCCGATCCCAGAGGTTCGAGTTTTATGATGGGGATGTTCGCGAGATGCAGGCAATGCAGCGAATCAGGCTGACAGGGGAGGCCGGTACATGAATGTTCTGATTACGGGCACCGAAGGTTACATAGGCATGCGGCTTGCCTGCTGGTTGATCGCGCTCGGCCATAAGGTCAAGGGGGTCGATTCGGGCTACTACCGCGACGGCACCCTGTATCTGGATCCGATCGGGATGCCGGAATTGCCACACACGATTTACAAAGACCTGCGCACCCTGACAGCGTCTGATTTCGAGGGGTTCGAAGCCGTAGTGCACCTTGCCGAGTTGTCGAACGATCCTCTGGGCGAACGCCGGCCGGAAGTGACGTTTGCAATCAATCATGAGGGTTCTGTACGCATCGCGCAGGCTGCGCGTGCAGCCGGAGTGAGGCGGTTTGTGTACGCCTCCTCCTGCAGCGTCTATGGTGCAGCGCTCTCCGATCAGGTTGATGAGAGCTCACCGGTCAATCCCCAAACCGCCTATGCGCAGTGTAAAACGCTGGTTGAGCGGGATTTGAAGGGTATGGCCGACGAGAGTTTCAGCATCGTCTTTCTGCGCAACGCGACCGCGTACGGACCCTCTCCGAGAATGCGTTTCGATATTGTCTTGAACGACCTGTGTGCGCTGGCCTGGACGCAGAAGAGGATCGCAATGATCAGCGACGGGACGCCTTGGCGCCCCGTCGTACACATTGAGGATATTTGCGAAGCCATACGCTGCGCACTGGAAGCGCCGGGTTCTGCCGTGAACGGTGAAATATTCAATGTGGGCAGTACCAGTGAGAACTATCGGATACGCGATATTGCGCGGATTGTCGCCTCTGTTTTTCCGGGCTGCGAAGTGACGATGGGGCCGCCGGGTGGAGACAATCGCAGCTATCGGGTGTCGTTTGAGAAAATCGCAACCCGCCTGCCCGGATTCAGGGCGCGCTGGACGGCGGAAGCGGGGGCCATGGAGTTGAGGCGGCTATTTGAGCGCATCGAGATGTCCCGCCCTATGTATGAATTCCGGGCATTCACCCGGCTGAAGCAGTTGAACTGGCTGCAGCGGACCGGTCAGCTCGACGGGAACCTCTACTGGAGTGCGCGTTGAATTTCATCCCAACCGGACTTCAGGGGGCCTATATGATCGATATAGAGCCGATTGAGGATGAGCGTGGCTTCTTCTCCCGACTCTGGTGCCGCCGCGAATTTGCTGCACAGGGCATAGCGATGGAAGTCGTGCAGGTGAGCCTCTCCCATACCACCCTTTGCGGAACGCTGCGCGGCCTGCATTTTCAGTGGCCTCCTTCGCATGAGGCCAAACTGGTGCGCTGTGAACGTGGCAGGGTGTACGACGTTATAGTGGATCTGCGGCCCGGTTCGGCGACCTTCACCCGGCATGCCGCATTTGAACTGGACGGCGGGAAACGAAACGCACTCTACGTGCCCCCCGGTTTCGCGCATGGATTCCAGGCTTTGGAGGCGGACAGCGACGTCGTCTACATGATGTCCGACTATTACCGGCCCGAGCTTGCGGATGGCGTGCGCTTCGACGATCCTGCATTTGCTATCCCCTGGCCGCTGCCGGTTGAGTGCATTGCGGAACGGGATCGCTGTTACCCCGACTTCGACCGGCAAGCCTATTCCGGCAGATATACGCGGGGGCGTGCGGAAAATGATCACGACGGGTAACTGCTCACCTGGCAGGTGGGAACCCCCTTGGGCGGTCTGTTCCGGAAGACGCCTTCTATACGTCTCTGGCCGCTGTCGGCTCCTGCCTTACGCGGCAATTGTATGTCCATGTGCGGTGTAGGTTCGATTTTGGCATCTCGGCAATTGCTCCTGCATTGCTCTACCTTCCCACATCCCTGTGGGTCGCCTGCCAAAGACGCTTCCTCCACAGACTACCCAAGGGGGTAAGAGTAGTTTCCATGCCGGTTTCTTCGGATGAGGCTATAGGAGGTAAGGCAGAGATGAATTCGCTGGTTGATATGCACCGGGTCAAACGTCTGCTTTGTCTGGGCGCGCACCCCGACGATATCGAACTTGGGGCAGGCGGCACGGTAATGCGCCTTATCGAGCAGAATCCCGGTCTTCGGATTCGCTGGGTTGTGTTTTGCGGTTCCGACCCTGTGCGAGCCGAGGAGGCACGCGCTTCAGCCGCCATATTTACAGACGGTGCAGGCCAGGTTCAGGTTGAGGTGCATGGGTTCAGGGATGCATTCCTTCCCTGGCAGGGCGAGCCGGTAAAGAACCTGTTTGAAACTCTCAAGCGGGATTTCGTGCCGGACCTGATCCTCACCCACTGTGACGATGATCGCCACCAGGATCACCGCTTGCTCTCGCAGTTGACCTGGAACACCTGGCGGGACCAGCAGATTCTCGAGTATGAGATTCTCAAATGGGACGGCGACCTGGGGCGTCCGAATCTGTATGTCGCGTTGGATGAATTGCTGTGCAGGCGCAAGGTGAGACAGGCACTTGACGCTTTTCCCTCCCAGAGGTCGCGCCACTGGTTCACTGAAGATGCGCTCCTTGCACTGATGCGTATTCGCGGCGTCGAGTGCAGCAGCGGCTTTGCCGAGGCGTTTTACGCGCGGAAGATGATTTGGTAAGCCGCGGCTGTATAGGCGCAGGCGCTAACTTCGGGGGCGCCAGAGTTGCCAGGGCATTTCGTCCCGCATATACATCTCGTCGAACCCCTTCTTGTCCTTGAAAGTGTCCATGCAGGCCCAGAATCCATCGTGCGGGTATGCCAGCAGCTGCTGGTCGGCGAGAAGGCGCTGAAACGGCTCTTCGACGAGATCTTCGCCCGCGCGCAGGTAGTCGAAGATCTCCCGCTTGAAGGCGAAAAATCCCCCATTGATGCGGAGATCCGATCTGTTTGCGGGAGTGAGCTTCTGCACGAGATGGTCTGCTCCCGCAGTTACCGTGTGAAAACTGTGGTGGGGGTGTACGCTGACGAAGCTTGCGATCTTATCTTTTTTCGCAAAGCTGTCGAGGTAATCCCCGAGTGGAAGATCGGAGAGCCCGTCGCTGTAGTTGGCGAGAAAAGTGGAATCTTCACCGAGGTAGGGCTGAACGGCCCTGAGGCGCTGGCCTATGTTGGCGTTACGTCCAGTGTCCGCGAAGGTGATTTTCCACTCTGCAATATCGCGGTTGAAAAGATGGATCTCGTTACCCGGCCCGGAGAGCCGGAAATCATTTGAAATCCACTCTGCGTAGTTGATGAAATACTGCTTGATCGATTCGCCCATGTATCCGAGGCAGAGAATAAACTCGCGGTGGCCGAAATGTGCATAGTACATCATCAGGTGCCAGAGAATCGGCCGCTGACCGATATTCACCATCGGCTTTGGAACCATCTCTGTATGTTCCCGCAGGCGTGTTCCGAGTCCACCACAAAAGAGTACAACCTTCACTGTACGTTCTCCAAAAGTCCATGCTCACTCAGCGCGTCTGCAGCCAGTGCAATCTGTCTGAAACGCAGCCCTGAGCGTTCAGCGATGTCCAGCAGACTGTGCCGGCCATCGGAAAGATTCAGAACCCAGAGTATAGCCATCCGGAATTCTGGCGATTCGGCAACTCCTCCAATAGGATCATACAGGCCGTACTTCGAAAGCTGCGGTTCGCAATTGGGCTTTCTGTTGAGGCAGATTCGATCTTTCTCGATAACTTCGAATATTTCCAGACAGGCGCTCAGTGACTTTGCAAGTTGCGCAGGCTGGATGAACTCCAGATTGTCTGCGGATGTGTGATACTCGGGGAAGCGGCCGTGCGGTGTCCGCGACAACCTGCCGACGGGCAGATCGAATCCCGGAGAGCAGAACTGGCGCTCGTCATAGCCGTAGGGCGAGAACTCCAGCACCTCATGCTCACCAAGCTGCTGCAGCACGTGGATCGCCGCCTGGTCTATTTTCGCGTCACTACGGCGGCTGCGCTTGTAGGTGAGCGGGCCCGGGTCGCCGAGACAGGCGAGAACCAGACCGTACCGGATTCCCGGTACACGGGCTTCATTGGCGGATAGCCATGCAATCGAACCAATCGTCGCGGGAATAAACAGGAACCGGTACGACAAACGCAGCGACAGCGACTGAAGCCGCCGCGCTGCATGGGCTGCAATCACCGCTCCGGAGAGGTTGTCGTTGGCCAGCGACGGATGGCAGATATGAGCAGAGACGAGTACCTCCTCCGTTGAACCGCCCGGGATAGTGAGCTCACCGTAAGTCAGGCAGCCCGGCTGCAGGGAGGAGTCGATGCAGACTTCATACTCACCCTCAGCAAGTGCATCGAGTTGATTCTGGCTCAGGCAAAAGCCCCAGTTCCTCTGGTAGTAGGAGGTTCGGTAAGGGACCCGGTCAGGTTGCTCCGGCAGTGTGAAGAGATGGGGTCTGAGTTCCTCCAGCGACATACGGCCGCGGAAAGGCACGCTATAGTTGACCACATGAAGATTTGAGCGCCGAAAATCGATGACGCGTTCCCCTCGCGCATTTTTCACGTAGGCATCCCGAATGTTCCACTCATCCGGCACCGTCCAGTCAAACACCGGGGTACCGCTCGGCACTTCATGGGTGGTTAACGGTACGACTCTCGCGAGACGAGCCAAGGTTTCGCGTACACCGTCACCGGTGATGCTGCGGCAGATTGGGAACAGGTCGGTTATGCAGTCGAACAGCTGCTTGCCAAGCACCTGTTCATCAACTTCGAAATCAGGCAAACCACTGCTCATCTGGCACTGCTACAGGTGAAGCAAACGCCGAATAAGAAATGCTGGTGTAACCGGGGTTCCCCGGTAATCGGGCCTGGCAGTTTCATCTCTTGAGTTGTTTCGCAAGATCGGATGGAAGCCGACATATTCCTGGTTTCCAGGTTTGGCATATATACACGGGTATTCCGGCAGAAGATATCACGGTGCGCCCGACAGGAGCCAGCAGTTGGTCAGCACCTCTCCTAATCATCCCCGTGGTCGCGATCCCGGTGATCTTGACGCCAGATGTCTCGATATTCGCGGTACCACGCGATGGTTTTGGCCAGACCCTGGTCCAGTTCGATCCGGGCCTGCCAGCCCAATTTGTCTTTTGTTGCACGGGTGTCAGCGATGCGCTGCTGCTCCATTGGGCGATCGGCCTCCGCTCCGAATTGCCCCTTGATTTCAGGATCTATCGATCCCAGGATTTTTTCCACAATCTCTTTGATCGAATGTGGATGGCCGGAACCCAGGTCGACTGTCTCGCCTTCAAGTCCGGCTTTGCAGCCCATCTGCAGCAACCCATCGACCACATCGTTCACATGGATCCAGTCGATCATACGCACGCCACTGGACAACTCGGGTGTATTTCCGTCCAGAGCCTGGAGAATGGTGTACGGAACAAGTTTGCGGTGATCTTTCTGTCCGGGCCCGTAGACCATAAAAACACGTGCTATCACGATGGGCAGGCCGTAGAGCGCGTGGAACATTCTGGCATAAGCACTGGACGCGAATTTCGACGCAGCATAGGGTGATGAGGGCACTGGATTCGGATCTCCCCTCTCCGGTTCTTCCATTGAATTTGTGATAATCAGACGTTCGCAGCACCCTGACTCATGCGCGGCGATCATGACGCTGATGGAGCCTGCCAGGTTGTTCTGGAAGGTCGGCAACACAGCATCGAGCCCGCGATTACCCAAGACGCTGCCTGCCAGATGGAAGACAAAGGCTGGCCGGATGCTTTGAAATGCGGTACGAACCATATTCAGATCTGTCAGGTCGAGGCGGATCCACTCTGCGTGATCCCCAGCGGGGATATCGTGCAGATAGGTCCCGCTAACCCGCGCTCCCAGCCGACTGAGACTTCGACACAGATGAGTTCCAATGAAACCGCTGGCGCCGGTCACCAGGACCGAGCTTCCCTTAAAAGTCCAATCAGGACCCCTGCTCACCTGTGCCACCCACAAGATCCTTTATCGCACATTCGGAAGTCAGCCGTCAGGTGCTTAATCAATCGAATTACTCCGGCAAATCTGCTTCTTTTCTTGTCTGCAGAAACGGGCATTCATCTGGGGACCGCATGCTTCGCATCAACCTGCGATAAACCTGATGGCGTAATGCGGCGGCACTACTGCGGATTGCCCCGGTGATGTCGGTGGAGGCATTGTCGGCAATGATCAACTCAAAATCAGTGAAGCTCTGTTTAAGGATGGACCCGATAGCCTCTTCGATCCATTTTTGACCATTGTACACCGGCAGGCCAACGCTCGGGGTGGGGCGGGAGGACGGGGCGCTGTCAGTCGAATTCGAAGCGGTATTCTCAAGCATAGGCTTCGATTATAGCCTTGTTTGCCCCTGTTATTGTTACTATGGTTGGCGGGTGGTTGAGCCATTCAGGAAGCAGTTTCGATGAATCTTGATTTTCGGGTGTCACAACTTTCCAGCGGGTTGCGAAATCCAGCCTGGTCCATCGCGGTTTTTGCGCATAACGAAGCCAAGGGTATCCGCATGGCGCTGCAGAGTATTGCCGCGACCGTTGGTGGGAAAGAGATCCAGGTCTACGTGCTGGCTAACGGCTGCACCGACTCCACGGCAGAGCAGGTGCGCGCCAGCGCCGCCCTGCTCCCCAATCTCTGGCTGGTGGAGATTAATATTGCGGACAAGGCGAATGCCTGGAACCTCTTTGTCCACGATATCTTCCCGATGGAACGTATTAAGGAGTTTGAAACCTGCTTTTTTATGGATGGGGACGTCACCCTGACACCAGACACCCTTCCGCTTCTGGCGTCTGCGCTGGATCAGGTTCCCAGCGCCGAGGCTGCCGGCGCTATGCCTGCAACCGGCAGGGACCGGGACGCATGGCGGCGGAGGATGGTCGAGAATGGGATGCTGGCGGGCAATTGCTACGCACTGCGCGGCAGTTTCGTTAAGGCTCTGCGGGAGAGGGAGGTCAGGATGCCGGTCGGCCTGATCGGAGAGGACTTCTTTGTTTCCTGGTTGGTTGCGAGCGACCTCTGGCGCGGCAAGGTGCCGTCCGACGAGGGGGCACGTTGTATTTTTCACAATAGAGCTGAATTTTCATTCAGATCCCTGTCACCCTGGCGCCCGGCTGATTACAGAACCTATCTACGCCGCAAGTGGCGTTACACCCTGCGGGGGATTCAGCACCAAATGCTGCTTCTGCTGCTGATCGATCAGGGTTTGGGCGCAATGCCCGCCGACGTGAATGAGCTCTATCGCAAAGCGCCTCTCCCATCCCGCCTGCTCAGGAACAGAGGCGATTCGCCCCTTCGCCTGATTGCCGTGCAGTGGATCCGCAGCATGCGATGAGCTGCTGAGAATACCCGGTCCTTGCACTTCATTTTTGGATTTCTTTACAGATTTACGGCCACCGTCACAAGTTGGTATAAGCGTGCAAAATCAGAATAGAATGAGTTTATCCTGCAGCCGCCACACCGTTGATAAATTAAATGATGAAATCAGACTCAGACAGATCGATTTTCGCCGGCACCCCATTGGAGGTCTTCGTCACTTTTCTCAAGCTCGGTTTAACCTCTTTTGGCGGGCCGATAGCACATTTGGGTTACTTCAGACTCGAACTTGTGGAAAAGCGCAGATGGGTGAGTGAAAGTCAGTTCAGCCAATTGCTCGCCATATGCCAGTTCCTGCCCGGTCCGGCGAGCAGCCAGCTGGGATTCAGCCTGGGGCTGCTGCGCGCTGGTTGGACGGGTGCCCTGGCGGCTTTTCTTGCATTCACCGCACCTTCTGCACTGCTGTTGATCGTGTTTGCAGCCTTCCTGCCATACCTTTCAGGGGAGATTGGGAGTGCTTCGATCCATGGATTGAAGCTGGTGGCGCTGGCGGTGGTGACGCAGGGTGTCCTGGGCATGTTGCGGCAGTTGTGCCCGGATGCCCAGCGCGTAACCATTGCGGCATTTGCTGCTGTGATTCTGCTGGTGGTGGGTTCAGCTGTGATGCAGCTGCTGGTGGTGGCGGGAGGCGCGGTCGCCGGGGTGTTGCTCTGCCGCAATCTGATGCCCAACGCGGAGGATGACCTGAAGCTGAACTATGGTTCGCGCTTCGGCTGGATCCTGCTGGCGATTTTTTTTCTGCTGCTTTTCGGTCTGCCCTTGTTGGTAACAGCCAAGCCAGGGCTGCTTGAGGTTGGCGACGCCTTCTACCGGGCGGGGGCGCTGGTGTTCGGCGGAGGGCATGTGGTATTGCCGTTGCTTGAAGAGTCCGTGGTCACAAGCGGTTGGATCCCGCAAGACCGGTTCCTGGCGGGATACGGTGCGGCCCAGGCAGTGCCGGGCCCCATGTTCTCTTTCGCGGCTTACCTGGGGATGGTTCTGCCCGGTGACCAGGGCGGACTGCTGGGCGCATCCATCGCTTTGCTGGGCATATTCCTGCCGGGTTTTCTGCTGGTTGCCGGCGTACTTCCACTATGGCGGCGGGTTTCGGGCGGGGTGACTGCGGCACGGGCAATCGCCGGAGTCAATGCCGCCGTGGTGGGGCTGCTGGGAGCGGCGCTCTACGACCCCATCTTTATCAGTGCGGTAAGGGGGCCGGTCGATATTGCAATAGGCATTGTCGCACTGATGCTGCTGATAGCCTGGCGGCTGTCGCCGCTGATCATCGTCGCCTGGTGTGTCATGGCCAGTGTGGCAGCGCTGCTGTTGGGGTGAGAAGAAACCGAAGAAAAGCTGCAGACGGATTCGGGATGAGCGCCGTCTGGGAGCCTGTCAGACTTAGGATTAATCTACTTCGCTGATGGGAGAGCGGCTCAAATTTCCCCGATTTTTCGTTACGTAGTCCCACTATGCGCCTCAAAATTGTGAAAATTTGATCTCACTCTCCCACCATGCTCGCTACGATCACCTAAATCCGACAGGCTCCTAGAGCTGGCCTCAAGTCTAAATTTTTCTTGACAATCCGCGTTTTAACAATAACTCTTCGCAGGTTTTACCAATCGATCCCTTGAAATATCGAACTACAATACCCTGGTGTTCGTACCCGATAGATCATGGAATCCTTATCCACCAATTGATCAGATAATAAAACCGGAGCCATCAATATGTTTAAAGACTACAAGGAGATTTTTAAAAATCTGCGCAATGCACAGGAACAGCTTTGGAGGGACTCCACGGCCGTTTTTCCGGGAACTTCGTTTCAGAACAATATGAACGACCTGCAGAAACAGACCTTTGAAAGCCTGAACAGTATGGTAGAGCAGGCCATCAACCAATCGCTGGAACTTCAGCAGAAATGGCTGGAACAGTGGTCGGAGCGGGCCGGCGGTAAGAAGATCAAACCAAAAACGTTTGCCGAGCTCAGCGCCGAAGCCCGGGATTCGACTCAGCACTGGCTGGACAATCAGAACAAACTGTTGGAGCAGTGGCTCCAGGTCCTGAACGGAACTGTACCTGCGGCGCGGCCCGATTTCGCAGAGTGGGAAAAGAGAGTGCAGGATTCGATGCAGCTGCAGATGACCCTGTTAAACGATTGGCTGGATATGGCCGACTTTAAAAAGCTTTCAATAAAAGAGATAGGCAATCTCTCAGATCAGATCAACAAGTCGATGCAGAAAACCATAGAAACCCAGCAGCAGATCTGGGGTCAGTGGTTTAACGATATTGGTGGATCAGGTGCCGGGGGGGAAGCACCGCAAAAGGCGGCAGCGCCTGCAGCGGACAAGCCAAAAGCGAAAAGGGCAGCTAAATCCCAGGCGGGTACTGATGACTCGGCGCAATCCGGCGACGATCTCAAGCAGATCTCAGGCATAGGTCCGGGTCTGGAAAAGAAGCTCAAAGCCGGCGGCATCACAACCATCAAGCAGATTGCGGAGCTGAGCGATGCGGATGTCGCCGACCTGGAAGAGCGGATTATCCGTTTCTCCGGACGCATCAAGCGGGAGCAGTGGGTGGAGCAGGCCAGGAAGCTCGTCTCCTGAGCTTAACCGAAATTAAATCAAATGGGGTCAGAGTCCAATGGCACTTACTTAAGCTGAAATTTCCAGAAAAACCCACTGCTAATGGTATGGACCCATCCCACTTTTAAGCGGCCTCGCAATGGGCCAAGATGGGAATTGAGATAACCATCAACAAAGTGGGAGGGTCCGGTATGAAGATTAAAACACTGGGTATTGATTTGGCAAAGAACCTATTTCATTTATATGGTGTCGATGCACGCGGTAAGCGACTCTTGAAGAAGCGTCTGAACCGCAAGAACCTAGTAGAATTCATGGCAAATTTACCATCTTGTCTGATAGGGATGGAGGCATGCGGTGGTGCACATTATTGGGCCCGAGTGTTTCGTGAACAGGGACACGAGGTAAAGTTGATGCCACCGCAATATGTGAAGCCTTACGTCAAGACCAACAAGAATGACTACAATGATGCGGAGGCGATTTGTGAAGCGGTATCCCGGCCGAATATGCGGTTTGTAGGCATTAAAGATGTGGCTCAGCAGGATATACAGAGCCTGCATCGGATTCGCAGTGGATTCATGCAAGCTCGTACTCGGGTTGTGAACCAGACACGTGGGCTTTTGGCTGAGTATGGGCTTGTGGTTGGAAAGCAGGTTGGGCAGCTTCGTCGTCGGTTACCGGAGATTCTGGAAGACGGTGAAAATGGACTAACGGACTTCAGTCGAGAGCTGTTTGCCGGATTATATCGGGAGTTGCTGCATTTAGATGAGCGGATTCGTTCAAGCGATGAGCAGATTCATCGGGTTTTCAAAGAGAGTGACAAGTGCCAGCGTTTAGCTGAGGTTGAAGGCATTGGTCCGATTACCGCCACTGCGTTGGTGGCATCGGTAGGTGACCCCCAAGTGTTTCGAAAAGGTCGACAAATGTCAGCTTGGCTGGGGCTTGTGCCGAAGCAGAATTCGACGGGTGGTAAAACGGTGCTGCTAGGAATCAGCAAGCGAGGAGATCGCTATTTACGTACCTTGCTGATTCATGGAGCCCGGTCCGTGGTCTCACGTGCGGAGGGAAAGGTCGATGCTCGAAGCCGATGGGTTATCCAACTCAAGCAACGCGTCGGAATGAATAAGGCGTGCGTAGCACTGGCCAACAAGAATGCTCGCGTTGCCTGGGCCTTATTGGTGACAGGCGAACCATATCAAAAAGCGGCTTGAGATATCACTCTTGCTTGAACGGAAACAAGAAGACCTATCATAAGTTTGCGTGGGTAAATTCAGTGTGATGGTAAAACAGGTAATACCGACTCTTTCGAATACTGGTATGGGACAAGGCTCGAATGAAGCCGCACTGCTGTTGAGATCGAAAGAGGGCAGAAACCATCAGGGCCAGGTGTCACCAAGACACCAATTAAAGGTCGAATATATGTCTGCAACCTGTTCTTCTCTTCACAGGAGATTTGCCTTGCAAAACGGGATGGGTCCATATATGTCCCATAAACTCCCTCTCCCTCTGGGAGAGGGCTGGGGTGAGGGAATCTAATAAAGGTAAGTTACTGTTTTTATACATCCCCTCATCCTGTCCTTCTCCCTGAGGGAGAAGGGACCGCAGTTTGATGAATTTTAAGTCAATGAAACGATTGGCAGTAGTTTCACATAAAGAATTCATGGGCTTATACCGAACACCCAACTGTTTGTGGGACAGCAATGAGAAAAACCAATTAATTCGTCATTCCGGCGTAGGCCGGAATCCAGGAAATCGGCCGCCATTTGGCAATTATGGATCCCGGCATTCGCCGGGATGACGAGAATTAATTTCCTATTTAAATGCCATTTGACTCTGACCCCATTTGATTTAGCCATGAAGCTCCAGAGTTACACAGCCACCGCCCCCATGCGCATGGAGCAGCTGCTTGCCGGCGAGTTGCGGCATCTGGGTGCTGAGGATGTCTCTGAGACACGCGTCGGTGCTTCGTTCACAGGTACCCTGGAGACAGCGTACCGGGCCTGTCTCTGGTCGCGCATAGCCAATCGGATCCTGCTGCCGCTGGCCGATTTTTCCGCACCGACGCCGGAAGCGCTGTACGACGGTGTGAGGCGCATCCCCTGGTCGGAACATTTCAGTGTAACCGACAGCTTTGCAGTTGAGTTCAACGCCTCAAGATCGCAGATCAGCCACAGCCATTTCGGTGCGCTCAAGGTTAAGGATGCGATCGTCGACCAGTTCCGCGAACTGCAGGGGGACAGGCCATCTGTGGAGACCGCGCAGCCGGATATCCGGATCAACGCCTACCTGTTGCAGGACCATGCAACCCTGAGCCTGGACCTGTCCGGAGAGTCGCTGCATCGGCGCGGGTACCGTGAGCAGGGACTGGCGGCGCCGCTGAAGGAGAATCTGGCTGCGGCCATTCTGCTGCGGGCGGGCTGGCCCACAATTGCAGCGCAAGGCGGTGCCCTGCTCGATCCCATGTGCGGCTCCGGCACGCTGCTCATCGAGGCAGCATTGATTGCCGCCGATATCGCTCCCGGTCTGCTGCGCAGTCATTGGGGTTTCCTGCGCTGGAGGCAGCATGATGAGGCGTTGTGGAACAGATTGCTTGCCGAGGCGCGGGAGCGGCGTGAAAGCGGTTTCTCACATCTGCCCGCTATCACCGGTTACGACTTCAGCCCAAAGGCGGTGCGTGTCGCACAGGATAATGTGGAGCGGGCCGGGCTGGCCGGCAAGGTGCGAATTGAACTCAGGGAGCTCTCCCGGGCGGCTCCCCGGCACGGCAAAGAGAGCGGACTGTTGGTGGCAAATCCCCCTTATGGCGAGCGCCTCGGAAGCGACTCCGACCTGCCCGGACTCTACCGTCAACTGGGCGATATCCTAAAGAGTGGGTTCACCGGCTGGCAGGCGGCGGTTTTGACGGCCAGTCCGGAACTTGGAAAGAGCATCGGCCTGCGTGCCAGAAAGATCTACAGCCTATTCAACGGCGCAATCGAATGCAAGCTGCTCCTCTTTGATATCGAGCCGCAGTGGTTTGTCAACGATCGAAGATTTCCAACCCCGCTGCCTGCGGAATCCCGCAGTGATGGGGCGCAGGCATTCGCCAACCGGATGCAGAAGAATCTGAAACAGCTGAGCCGCTGGCTGAAACGGGATGGGATCTCCTGTTTTCGTCTGTATGACGCCGATCTTCCCGAATATGCACTGGCGGTGGATGTTTACGGAATGGCGCCGCGTCGGGTGCAAGTGCAGGAGTATCAGGCCCCCGCCACAGTAGATCCGCGCAAAGCACGGCTGCGGCTGCGCGAGGCCTTGGGTGTAATCCTCGATACGCTGCAGGTGGATGAGGATCATCTCTATTTCAAAGTGCGCCGGCAGCAGAAGGGAAGCGCTCAATACGGGAAGCTGGCAAGCAGCGGAAAGTTTTATGAAGTGAGCGAAGGGCAGAGCCGCTTTCTGGTGAACTTTGAAGACTATCTGGATACCGGTCTGTTTCTGGATCACCGCCTGACCCGTCAACTGCTGGCTGATCTGGCCCCGGGCAGAAGCTTCCTGAACCTCTTCGCCTATACCGGGACAGCTTCGGTGTACGCTGCGAGGGGGGGAGCGCTGGCCACCACCTCGATCGATATGTCCAACACCTATCTGGACTGGGCCCGGAGGAATATGGTCCTGAACGGTTTTACCGGTGCCGAACACCGTTTCATCCGGGCCGATTGTATCGAATGGTTGAAGCAGGGCGGAGATGGCGACAGATACGGGCTCATCTTTCTGGACCCTCCCAGCTTCTCCACATCCAAACGCATGGAGGCGATACTCGACCTGCAGCGCGATCACGTCGAGTTGATTCGGAGCAGCGCCTCACTTCTGGCGCCTGAAGGAGTGCTGATCTTCTCCAATAATCTGCGCCGCTTCCGCATGGACCGTGAGAGCCTGAGAGATTTGGAGGTGGAGGAGATCAGCCGCGCAATGCTGCCCATCGACTTCCGGCGCAATCCCAGAATCCACAATGTCTGGCGGATTAGTTGCAGTAATAGCGGACGGCAAGGGTAGATATGCTGTATTGGGCTGGATCGGCCGGAAGCGGCCGATCACCCTTGCTCACCCTAAAGCGTGTTTCTTATATTCCCGAATCCAGCTGTAGGGATTCGAGGTAGAAGTCATAGCATTTATCTTTCAATTCCGGATTCCTGCGTACCTTCATACCATCACGAGGGTGCTGGTTGAGATGGCCGCTGATGCCGTATATGTCATTGAAGCCCCACTCAATCTGTTCACGTAGGGGCACGAACTCCTCCTGAATCACCTTATAGATGGGGCGCACGTCGAACTTTGGGTTCTTCAGGAAGTTCAACAGCAGCTCTAGGTTGCAGTTGCCGGCACCACGGCCAAGGCCGTTGATGGTGGCATCGAGCAGATTGACTCCGTCAATGATCGCCTGCTGGGTGTTGGAAAAGGCCAGCTGCTGGTTGTTGTGTGCGTGAAAGCCCAGCTCTTTACTCGGTGCGTATTTCTGGTACAGCTTCAGATAGTAGGTCACCTGCTCGGAATAGAAGGCGCCAAAACTGTCCACCAGGTACAGGTAGTCCAACTCACTGGTCTTGTCGATCTCCTGCAGCCCCTCCACCAATTCGGTTTCTATGGCGGCGGATGCGGCCATGACATTCATGGTGGTGAGATAGCCCAGATCCTTGCAGCGTTTCACCAGATCCAGGCCGGCATCGATCTGATGCACGTAGCAGGCAATGCGGATCATATCGACGGGGCTTTGCTCCCGGGGCTGCAGTTGGCGCATATCCACGCGTCCGACATCGAACATGACCGCCACCAGCGGTCGATTCTCGCATTCGTAGGAGTCGATAACCCGCCGCAGATCGTCGTCGTCGCAGAAGTTCCAGGTGCCGTATTTATCCCGTGTGTACTCGTCGCTTTCGGTCAACTTCTTTCCCAGTTCCACGATATCCACACCGGCGTCGCAGGTTGCCCGCCACACCTTTTTTACGAAATCGAGTGAGAACTGATAATTGTTGATCAGACCTCCGTCGCGGATAGTGCAATCCAGAACCTTCAGCTCTTTACGAAACATCTTGCAGACTCCAATTACGGGTTAGCGATGGGATGTTGTGACCGGTAAGCACCCTGATTTTATTGGCGCGCCCGACAGGACTCGAACCTGTGACCACCGCCTTCGGAGGGCGGTACTCTAATCCACTGAGCTACGGGCGCATATTTTTCCAACTTTTGTCCGGGTGTGCGCTTCACCGCGTGCTCTTTTGGAGCTCAGGGTGTGGCAGGTATTCAACCCACTTGCGGCTCCCCGGAGCCCACTCGTATCGCCAGTGGGCAGTAAAGACCGCGTATAGTACCCCGCACTTAAAATCGAGTCCATGTGCGGTGTCGATCTTTTTCAGGTTTGTCGTTATACTTCTGCCGTTTAACATTATCATATGCTGATATATGGAGGGGCCCATAGTGAGCCAGGTGGCAGTTTATTTTTTCAAGGTGGCGGTCGTTGGTATGACCGCACTGATCGCCAGCAGTCAGGTTCTGGCACAGACGCGTGCAGAAGTACTGGAACGCATCGCCCCTGTGGGAAAGGTTCAGGTGGAGGGGCGGGAGATTTCGGCACAGCCCGCTGCGGTTGCTGAAGCCAAGCCGATGGCTGAGAACCAGCCCGCTCCGGCACCGGCGGCCGAACCGGCTGCAATGGTAAAGGAGGAGCAGGCACCAGCGGCGCAACCTGAGCCCACCCCGGCAGCCGTTGCGCAACCCGCCAACGATGGTGCCGGACTGTTTGTTGCAAAAGCCTGCTCTTCCTGCCACGGTGCAGATGCCAATTCGCCAATCATGCCTATATATCCGAGACTGGCAGGGCAAAACGCGCAGTACCTTGCACAGCAGATGAAGGACATTAAGTCGGGAGCACGCAACCATGGCCAGACAATGCTGATGAAAGGCATCATGGCGGGTGTATCCGAAGATGAGATCAAAACGATTGCTGACTGGTTGAGCACACTCTGAACCCCCTTCGGATTCTCCACGCTGCTTCTGTTGTAACCGGCACATTGCTGCTCCTCTTCAGCACTGTGCCGGTCTGCCTGCTATCCTTTTCCCAGGTACGCCAGAGGAGCTTGGAATCATGGTTTCTGTGATTAGCCGGATAAATTTCCCCTCTCTTCTTCTATTGTTGCTCCTGCCGCTGTCACTGGCAGGTTGCGCGAGTGGCCCCAAGCGGCCGCTGTTTTACTTCAGCAGCCACGAACAACCGGTCAGTAAGGTGCAGTCGGATTGGGACACCGATCAGTGCATGGCTTTGGCCAGGCAGGCGGGTGTTGCGGAAAACCGGGATGGAGAGGTGGGCAGGAAAGCGGCCTCGGGTGCACTGCTGGGAGGTATCGCAGCAGGAGCCTGGAGTCTGGTTCGTGGGGGCGGCGGTGAGAATCTTCTGGCTGGCGCGGTGGCCGGTGGCGCAACCGGTGCAGCCAAGGGTGCGATCGATTCCACGGAGCAAAGTCCGATTTTCAGAAGATATGTCGAGCGCTGTCTACGCGAGCGTGGTTATGATGTAATCGGCTGGAAATAGCGGGAGAGCCTCAACTCAGCAGCGATCGCATGTTGGCCAGGTGGGCGTTGCCACGCTGCTTCTTCTCCTCACTGGAAAGCTTGCCTCCACCACGGCCTTCCCACAGCACATCCTCCTCAGGCAGCTCCTCCAGAAACCGGCTGGGTTCGCAGCTTATCAGCTCACCGAATTTTTTCCGCTTGATGGCGTAACTGAGGGTAAGCATCCGCTGGGCCCGGGTGATTCCCACGTAAGCCAGCCGCCGCTCCTCCTCGATAGACCCGCCCTCTATGCTGGAACGGTGCGGCAGAATCTCCTCTTCCATGCCGACCATGAAAACATAGGGGAACTCCAGGCCCTTGGCGGAGTGAAGCGTCATCAGATGCACCTGGTCACCACCGCTCTCGTTATCCTGACGATCCAGTATGTCCTGTAGTGTAAGTTTACCGATCATGTCAGCCAGCCTGCAGTCGCTTCCTGCCTGTTGGTGCAGGCGCTCCAGCCATTCGATGAGTTCCGAGACATTTGCCCAGCACTTCTCTGCTCTGTTCTCGCTGCCGCACTGCTGATAAAGCCAGCCCTCATAGTCGAGATCCATGAGCAGCTCCCGAATGGCGGCGATTGGCTGCGTGCTCTCCAGCCGCTCCTTGTAATTGACAGCCCAGTTGCTGAATGTCTGCAGCCGTTGCAGATGGCGTCCGCCGAGCGATTGTTCGAGCCCGATCTCACCGCACGCGGCGAGCAGTGAAACTCCCCGGTTGGTTGCGTAGTTTCCCAGTTTCTCCAGTGTTGCCGGACCTATCTCCCTTCGCGGCGCATTGATAATGCGCAGAAAGGCGGCGTCATCGTCTGGATTTACCAACAGGCGCAGATAAGCCACCACATCTTTTACCTCGCTGCGGCTGAAGAACGAACTGCCGCCGCTGAGAAAGTAGGGGATGCCCTGCTGGCGCAGCGCGGTTTCAAAAAGTTTTGCCTGATGGTTGCCCCTGTACAGGATAGCGTAATTTCCGTTGGCGGCGCCGCTTGCAAAACGGTGATGAATAATCTCCGATACCACCTTTTCGGCTTCGTGCAGTTCATTCCTGCAGTGCATAACCCTGATTTTGTCGCCTGGGCCGAGATCGCTCCACAGACGCTTCTCGAACAGGTGGGTGTTGTTTCCGATGAGTTGGTTTGCCGTTTTAAGAATGCGTCCGGTAGAGCGGTAGTTCTGCTCCAGTTTGATCACCTTCAGCCGTGGAAAATCGATTTTGAGTTGTGCCAGATTTTCCGGTCTGGCGCCGCGCCAGCTATAGATCGACTGGTCATCGTCCCCCACCACGGTCAGCGCCTGCCTGATACCCACCAGCTGTTTCACCAGCTGATACTGGCTTAGATTGGTATCCTGGTATTCATCCACCAGCAAGTGACGTATACGGTTTTGCCACTTCTGCAGGGTTGCAGGGAAGCGCTCGAAAAGCTGTACAGGAAGAAGGATGAGATCGTCGAAATCCACTGCGTTATAGGCGCGCAATGATCTCTGGTATCGGGCGTAGAGGCGTGCGGCCCGGGCTTCCTGCTCATCCTGTGCGCTTGCCTCGGCCTGCTGCGGCGTCTGCATCGCATTCTTCCAGTCGGAGATACGCCAGCTGATGGCCTGTGCGGCATTGTCCGCCGATGCATCGCTCTGCAACAGCTCTTTAACCAGATTGCCGCTGTCCTGGTCGTCGAACAGACTGAAGCCAGGCTTGTAACCAAGCTCGGCAAAATTCCTGCGCAGTATGTTCAAACCCAGTGTGTGGAAAGTGGAGATGTTGAGCCCGCGGCTGTTCCTTCCGCGCAGCAGACCCCCCACCCGTGCCTTCATTTCGCGTGCCGCTTTGTTGGTGAAGGTTACCGCGGCGATATGGCGTGGCTCCAAACCGGTGTTTTCGATGAGATGAACAATTTTGCGGGTGATGACCCTTGTTTTTCCCGATCCCGCACCAGCCAAAACCAGCAGTGGACCTTCGATATAGCGCACAGCCTCCCTCTGGGGGCGATTCAGATCAGACATGGGGGAGCTTAACTTTTCAGCGGGGTTGATAACCGATATCTGCGGTGTTTCCTGATATTATGACCGAACAGGATCAAGGATTGCATGTATTTGCGGAGAAAAATGAAAAATCGCTTTCAGCCGGAAAGATATGGCCGCTCGGTTGAGGATGGGCATCTGGACCGGGAAGCCTGGAAAGTCTTTCAAATCATGTCAGAGTTCGTGGAGGGGTTTGAACGGCTGGCACCGATAAAACCCTCGGTGAGCATATTCGGTTCTGCACGAACCCCACGAGACGATCCCAACTATCTGAAAGCAGAGCAGGTGGCACGGCTGCTCTCTGACAGCGGTTTTGCTGTGGTCAGTGGCGGCGGGCCGGGTATCATGGAGGCGGCGAACAAGGGCGGGTATCTGGGACGATCTCCCAGTATCGGGCTCAATATTCAGCTCCCAAATGAACAGAAATCGAATGATTACCAGGATATTTCTCTACATTTCAAGCACTTCTTTTCGCGTAAAGTGATGTTTGTAAAATACGCCTCGGCGTATGTGGTATTGCCGGGTGGTTTCGGTACATTGGATGAACTGGCGGAGATGTTGACGTTGGTGCAGACTGGCAAGTCCCGCGCAATCCCCATAATATTGATGAACAGCGAATTTTGGCGGGGATTGCTGGATTGGTTCCGCAATACGCTGTGCAAGGCGGGTACCATAAGTCCGGAGGATCTCGATCTCATCCAGGTATGCGACGAACCCCAGGAGATCGTTGACGCGATATTCGCTCATTACGAGTCCAGAGGGTTTGAGCCATCCAGTGAGGAGCGGGAGAAGCTCCTTGAGCTCTGAGCGGAATATGGTATGGCGGCAGGGATGAAGTTCCGGTGGATACTTACTGGTAATATTCCAAAAATGCCCTATTTAATTGGGAGAGGGATTTTTTTCCAGGGATTTGGTTTCGATAGAAAACAGGAAATTCAGATGAATTCTCGCACTTTCTTTTTTATCCTGTTGCTGGCCGTGTCCCAACTTCAGGCGCAAGAGCAGGAGAAGGAAAAGCCGCCTGAAATCTCCGCACCTGAAGTGGAGAGCGGCGAGGTGGTGGAGCCTGAAGTCACCATTATCGAGCAGGAGGACAAAACGGTGCATCAGTATAGTGTCAATGGGCATGTATACATGGTGAAAATCGTACCGGTGGGAAATTTCCCTCCCTACTACTTGCTGGATCTCGATGGCGATGGGGTGATGGATGTACGCCGCGACGGACCGGATGATATAGCCGTCCCCCAATGGGTGCTGTTTCGCTGGTAGTGACTTCAGCTTCCGGATAAAGGTGGGGATCGTATGTCATCAAACAGTAATCATGCGTACGGTGTAATAAGCAGGATTATCTTTACTGACCTTCTTTTAGATTATGACAGCAAAAATTCTCGTAGTGGAGGACGAGCCTGCGGTCCGCGATATGATCGTGTTTGTACTGACACAGACCGAATTTCAGGTGCAGCAGGCAGTGGACGCAGCGGAAGCACGCAAAAATGTGGCAGCCAATCCTCCCGATATAATTCTGATGGACTGGATGCTGCCGGGTACCAGTGGGGTTGATCTGACCAGGGAGCTGAAACAGGATCGTCTCACCAGGGATATACCGGTCGTTCTGCTCACTGCCAGAGGTGAGGAGGATGATAAGGTCCGCGGTTTGGAGTGTGGTGCCGAAGACTATATCACCAAGCCTTTTTCTCCTAGGGAACTGGTTGCGCGTATCAAAGTGATACTGCGGCGTATATCGCCCCATGTCTCCGAGGAGACGGTCGTTGCGGGCATGCTGACACTGGATCCATCCACACACCGTGTAACCGTGGATGAGGATGCGGTTGATCTCGGCCCCACTGAATTCCGACTGCTGCATTTTTTTCTCACCCATCAGGAGAAGGTCTTCAGCAGATCGCGTCTGCTGGATCTGGTCTGGGGAACCAATGTCTTCATAGAAGAGCGGACTGTGGATGTTCACATCAGGCGCCTGCGTAAAGCTTTGGAGCCGCATGGTGTCGATGGAATGATCCAGACTGTGCGCGGTGCCGGCTATCGCTTCTCTGAGCTGGCCACCACCTGATCATGATCCAAAACTGGCACCGGGAGATGCTGATTGTTCTGCCGATCAGCGTGGCCGGGGTGTTGGTTGGCTTATGGATCGATCGCCTCACTTCCACCCTGCTGTTTCTGCTCATAGCTTATCTTTGCTGGCAGTTGTTGCAGATTCATATTTTCAACGCATGGCAAAGAGCGCCCAAAAGCGCTCGTCCTCCGTACTCTGTAGGCATATGGGCTTCGATCACCAACTTGGCGAAAGCGCAGCGTGAACGCGCGCGCAAGCGTAAACGCAAGCTTAGCAGGATGCTTGCGGGCTTTCGTGAATCCAGCAACGCCTTACCCGATGCAACGGTCATTCTGGATGAGAAAGGGCGGATTGAGTGGTGGAATGATGCGGCGAAGAATTTACTGGGTCTGGATACGAAAAGGGACCGAAACCGAACTATTGCCGAGATAGTACCGGATTCGATATTTAACGACTATCTACTCGGGGGTGATTATCATCACCCACAGCAGATACCGGCACCACTGGACGACAACACCAGTCTGGAAATTCGCATCGTCCCTTATGGAAAAGGGAAACGCCTGTTGCAGGCGAGAGACATTACCCGGCTGCAGCAACTGGAGACGGTGCGGCGGGATTTCGTTGCCAATGTTTCCCACGAAATGCGCACACCGCTGACCGTGATCCGCGGCTATCTTGAGGCTATCTCCGAAAGCGGCGATGAGGCGCCTCTGGGTGAGTGGCAACATGTGGTCTCCCAGATGCGGCAGCAGACGGACCGAATGCAACGCATTGTCGCAGACCTGCTGTTGCTTTCCCGCCTGGAGTCTCAGGAGCAGACGGTCGGCCAGGAAGAGGTGGATGTCGCAGAGCTGCTTGAATCGATCAGCGAAGAGGCGAAAAACCTGAGCGGCGGCGAGCACAGAATTTACCTGAACACAGATGCCGGTCTCAGGCTGTATGGCATAGAGAACGAGCTGGAGAGTGCTTTTTCCAACCTGGCTTTCAATGCAGTGCGTTACACGCCGGCGGGCGGCTCTGTTGCCATGCACTGGTACGCCAATGGTGATAAAGCCTGTTTCTCGATAAAGGACAACGGTATCGGCATCGAACCGGAGCACATACCGCGATTGACCGAACGATTCTACCGGGTGGATATCGGGCGTTCACGCCAGAGCGGCGGAACCGGCCTTGGTCTGGCTATCGTCAAACATGTATTGACCCGCCATGGCAGCGTGCTGGATATCGAAAGCGAGCCGGGCCGGGGGAGCATGTTCACTTGCACCTTTCCTGCGTACAGGGTGTGTCGAATTGAACCGGAGAGGCCGCGGCGTCTTGCCGTGCATTGAGCGAACAGTTTCGCAACAGAGCGGGAGTCCACCATTCTCGCTCCTCTGCATTATTGTAATTGTGCGACAGACCCTATTTAGCCGTAACGCCCTTCAATGTAATCCGATGTCTCTTTTGCCTTTGGGGTAACGAACAGTTTTTCGGTCGCCGTATGCTCCACCACCTTGCCCATCAGCATGAAAATGCACTCTTCGCTGGCGCGGCGCGCCTGCGCCATGTTGTGGGTGACAATCAGAATGGTATATTTACCGGCCAGTTCCCAGATCAACTCCTCCACCGCCGCGGTGCCCTTTGGATCCAGTGCAGAGCAGGGCTCATCCATAAGCAGAATCTGGGGTTGGACCGGCAGTAGACGGGCAATGCAGAGTTTCTGCTGCTCTTCCAGCGAAAGCTGGGTGGCTTTCTGGTTCAAACGGTCTTTTACCTTATCCCACAACAATACCTGTTTCAGTGCATCCTCCACGATATCGTCCTGTTCACTGCGTGGAACACGTTTCCCGGTGTGATGCAGCTTATGGCCATAGAGGATATTCTCCCGAATACTGGTTGGCAGTGGGTTCGGACGCTGAAATACCATACCGACCTGTTTGCGCAGCTGGACCAGCTCCACGTCCTCATCGTATATATTCTTGTCGAATACATTGACCGTGCCTGCGATGCGGACATAGCCGAGTCGTTCGTTAATACGATTCACGCTGCGCAGTAGCGTGGACTTGCCGCAGCCGGAGGGACCGATCAGGGAGGTAATGATTCCACTTTTGATCGAGAGGTCGACCTTGAAAAGGGCTTGAAAGGTTCCGTACCAAAGATCCAGTTTATTCGTCTGGATTGCAAATTCCGGGGTTGTGGCCTCAATTTTTTTTGCGGTTGCCGTGCTCATCTGAATTTTCTTTTAAGTTGTATGGCGTCGAAATAGTATTCTGATCAAATTATGCGAATGGGCGTGACATGATCTCTGTTATGCGTTCGCAACGCTGCGAAAGAGAGAGAGTTTTTTCTTCCTGTTTCGCAGTTTCGTACTCACACGTCCATGTGGCGACTGTCCGGCCCGACATCCTTGTCGGGCGTTCGCAACGCTGCGAAAGTCCACTGGACTTTCGGTCGTTGCTCACCCAAACCGGCCCTCGATATAGTCCATGGTTTTCCGGTTTTCGACCTTGCCGTTGAACATATCTTCGGTTTCGCCGACTTCGATGCACTTGCCATCCAGAAAAAATGCGGTACGCGCAGCCAGCCGGCGCGCCTGCTGCACCAGGTTGGTGACCAGGATAATGGTCATCTCCTGTTTCAGCTCCTTGAGCACATCCTCTATGCGCATGGTGGTTACCGGGTCGACAGCGATGGAAAACTCATCCAGCATCAGCAGTTCCGGTTCCTGCGACAGCGCCCGGGCAATTGTCAGACGCTGCTGCTGGCCGCCGGACAACAGACTGCCGAGTGAGTTCAGACGATCCTTTACCTCATCCCAGAGTGCAGCGCGCATCAGGCAACGTTCGACGATGACGTCCAGCTCTGCTTTGGATGTGATTCCTCTCAGGCGTGGTGATAAGGCTACGTTTTCGTAGATGGTTAATGGCAGACCGACAGGCAGCGGGAATACCACGCCGATGCGGCTTCGCAGCGCATAGTAGTTGCGCAGATTGCGCGTGTTCAGTCCGTTAAATTCGACATCGCCCTTAAAGGTCATGTTGGGATTGAAGGTGTCCATCCGGTTCAACACCTTTAAGAATGAAGTCTTCCCGGCGTTGGCGGGCCCGATAATGCCGAGGATCTCGTTGGGCATCACCTGCAGGTTTACATCCTCCAGCACGCAGCTGTTCCCGTAACTGATGGAGAGGCCGGAGACCTTGAGTTTTGGTGCCGACTCGACCTGTGCGGGGATCGACTCCTTATCCATTCCCTGCACCAGGGCCTGGCTGCCGATCTTGGCGGTCTTACTTACCATTTTTTCTTACCTCTCAGATACATGCGGAATGCGATAGAGATACTGTTCATAAGCAGCACCATGGCAATCAGAACCAGTGCAACGCCGTACGGCAGTGCTTCCGGAACATTGGGTACCTGGGTCGCAACGACGAACAGATGCAGCGAGAGCGCCATGGTTTGATCGAAAATACCCTGCGGCAGAAACGGCAGGAAAAAGACCGCACCTGTGAACATGATCGGAGCCGTCTCGCCGGTGGTTCTGGAGACCTCGAGAATGACACCGGTCAGGATACCGCTGACCGCGTTGGGAAGCACCACACGGCGAATTGTCTGCCAGCGGGTTGCTCCCATATTCCAGCAGGCTTCGCGAAATGCCTCCGGCACCGCCTGCAGTGACTCCCGGGTGGAGACGATAACCACCGGCAGTGTCATGATCGCCAGTGTCAGGCTTGCGGACAGAATGCTGGTGCCGAAACCGAAGAAGATAACGAACGCGCCCACGCCGAACAGCGCGTGCACGATTGAAGGCACGCCAGCCAGATTGATGATGGCCAGGTTGATGGTGCGGGTGAACCAGTTTTCCTTCGCATATTCACTCAGATAGATGGCTGCTGCGATGCCCAGTGGCACAGAGATCAGCAGTGCTACCGTGACCAGCCATATGGTACCGAGCAGCGCCGGAAATATACCGCCGGCAGTCATGCCGTCCGTCGGGTTGGTAAACAGAAAGTCGATTGAGATGACCGGGCTGCCCTTGATGATAAGCGTGCCGAGAATGATCAGCACCGGCAGAATCAGCAACAGTGTCATCAACATGAACAGGGTGCGAAACAGCGCTTCCACCCGTTTGTTTTTTGCGTTTAAAGGGGACTGGAGGAACATTTCCATCGATAAAGTCTCTTTTATATTATTTTCCGGCTACTGATTGCGTACACCGCGAACCACCAGGTCAGCCGTAAGGTTGATCAGGAAGGTGATCAGGAACAGGAAGATGCCAATGGTGAACAGTGCCTGATAGTGGGGGTCACCCACGGCGGTCTCACCCAGTTCCGCGGCGATGGTGGCGGTCAGCGCGCGCACCGAATCGAATATGCTCCCCGGAATATTGATGGCGTGACCGGTCGCCATCAGCACCGCCATGGTTTCGCCAAAACCTCGTCCCACACCGAGCAGTACCGCGCCTAACAGGCCGTTCTTTGCCGCGGGCAGGACGGTTTTAAAGATCACCTGCCAACGGGTGGCACCCAGTGCCTCCGCTGCTTCCCGGTATCGGTCGGGCACCGCCTTCAGTGCGTCCTCAGCGATAGAGGTCATGATCGGCGCCGCCATCAGTCCCAGAATAACGCCGGCGTTAAGCACGTTCAGACCAACCGGTACATTGAACAGTTCAATAATCAGCGGGTTCATGATCGATAGTCCGATAAAGCCCCACACCACCGAAGGTATTGCAGCGAGCAGCTCCACCAGTACCTTGAGAAATTCACGTTTGCGTCCGGTGGCAAACTCAGCGATGTAAATCGAGGCGCCGAGCGAGAAGGGGATGGCGACCAGCATCGCCAGTCCGGTGACACTGGCAGTGCCGGCCATCAGCGCGAGAATGCCGTAGGTGGGTTCATCGTCTGTCGGTTCCCACCAGGGAGAGAGAAAAAACTCGGAAAAACTGAAATCCTCCAGCAGGAAGCCGAAGCCCTGCAGAGTGACGAAGACGAAGATCCCGATGATAAATACGATGGCGGAGATGCCACCGAGAAAGACCAGCGCCTGAACCCCTTTATCGATATACCAATCTCTGTCGCGCCGATCGAACTCAGCTACCGTATGGGATACCAGTGTCTGCCCGTTTGCCATATCAGCTCGCCTCTTCGCCGTGCATAATGTTCATCAAGTCGCTGATGCGCAGTGCGATCTCGCGGTAGAGGGATTCCATGTCGTTATCTTCAAGTGGAGCTGAGCCGATGTTGGGGATATTCCATTCAAGCGCGGCGGTATGGAACGGAAGTTTGGGGAAATAGTCGCTTACCGGACCCTGCAGACTGACCACCAGTGTCTGGTCGGCCAGTTTGTTGGGCGAGATCTGCGCGATAGAGGTGGTGCTTCCCTCGAACCGGGCCAGCCGCATCTCCAGGAACTGGCGCAATCCAGGATTAATGTCGGCTGCCGGATTTTTACCGGCGCTGGTGTAAAGTGCGCTTTTCGGATAGTTGTTTCTGGCAATCGCCTCGGCCATTTGACTGGCGACGCTGTTGCTTTCATCGACGAACAGGATTTTGTAGACCTTGGGCGCCTTCTGATCGCCGGTCGCCGCGAACACGGTCTCCTCACACAGGTTCTTGGCCTGGTCGGCCGAACGCTTGAGCTGGGTGAAGACCACAAATGTGGCAAAGGTATCCTTCACCACATGGTGCTGGTCGCTGGACATCATCTGGGCGTACACCATATCCAGGTTGTGTTCCATCTGGTCGGCGATCAGCATGGTGCTTCTGGCAATCTCAGGGTTAAGTTCGTTGAACGCCTTGATCGACTGCTTGAGCATCATGAAGGTCTCGCCCGACAGCCGCTCCAGTTCCCTTCCTATCTCCCCCGTTGGCGGTGAAGTGAGTTGAATGGCTTCACGGGCGATGGTAACGGCGTAGTCCCCGATGCGCTCCAGTTCGATGTTGACCCGGATTACCGCTGATATCAGGCGCAGATGCCCGGCGCTCGGCAGGTGCACCGCGATGAAGCTGTGGCACAACCGGTCTATTGCACGCATATTGCGGTTGATCGGGTGGTCGTTGAGCACTGTCGTGTGGGCAAGCGTGTGATTGCCGGTCTGGAAAGCCTGCACGGCATTGCGCAGCGCGGTTTCGACCAGAACCGCCTGCGCCGCCACTTTTGCGCGGATGTTTTCCAGATCATTATTCAGGCGTTGTTCTAGGTGGGACATCGGAACCTCTTTATCGTTGTTAAAATGGCGCTTTTGGATAAGGGCACAACAACTGAGCCGGGGGCCGGTCGGCCCGGCCCCCGGCTCTGCAGGGTAATCAGCCGCAGCTGACGCTGCGTACAGGTGCGTAGCCCTTGCCGAGCAGAATGCACTGGCCGGCATCGCTCAGGATCCAATCCATGTAGCTCTTGATTTCACCTTTGGGCGCACCGCTGGTATACATGAACAGCGGACGGGCGATGGGATAGGTGCGGTCGCTGGCGGTGGCGACACTGGGGTTGACGCAGCCGCCGCCCATCTCTGCGGCGACACAAACCAGGCTGACGTGGTCCGTGGCGTAGGCAAGTCCACTATATCCAATCGCGCAAGGGGTCTTTTCAATCAGATCCACGACGTCCTTGGAGCCGTGCATATCCAGCGTGCCCTGGCGGAAAGATCCCTTGACGATCAGCTTCTTTTCCGCGGATGGTTCAAGCACCGCCTCCTTGAAGTAGGCGTAGGTGCCTGAGTTGTTCTGGCGGCTCACGACCACCATTTCATCGCTGTCGCAGCCAGGGACCTTGACCCTGAGATCGGACCATTTGGTGATCTTGCCGCCACGACCGAAAATCTGCGCCAGCTGCTCGAGACTGAGTGTGTTCGCCGGGTTGTCCTTGTGTATGAAAACGGCAAGCGCATCGTAGCCGACGACATGCTCGACCGGTTCATGGCCCATGCTCTTGGCTTTTTCGATCTCCTTATCCTTCATCGCACGGCTCGCATTGGCAATATCCACGGTGCCGTTGATCATCGCAGCGATACCGGTTCCCGACCCACCGCCTGATATTGCCACCGAAACCTTAGGATTGACCTCCGGGTAGGCTTCGGCCCAGGCCTGGGCCACGGTCAGCAGCGTGTCGGAACCCTTGTTCTGGATGACGGTACGATCTTCGGCGTAGATGCTCTGGCTGGCCAGTACTACAGAAGCTGCGATTGCGGTGCCGAGCAGACGGTTGATACTCATTTGGGACTCCTCGTGAAATATGGTTGGTTGTTCGTTTCATTTACGTGTCAATTTGGTTGCAGGTACACTATAGCTGCCCAATGTGACGTGCTTGTTACGCACTTCCGGGGGGCTCTCTCGTCCAGCGAATCCAGGATCAAAAAAAAGCAATGAATGAGTGACTGACTCTTTGGACTGGAAAACTTAAGCTGGTATACTCAATCGGTTTTTTTGGTATTTGCGCAGGCTTTATTATTTGCAGGGACGTTTTGCCCAATTACGTCCTTGCCCCAACTTATGGAGATGGGTGATGGAGTACTTGACATCGCTCTACGAAACGATGGCACTCGGTGCCATTAATTGGGAGCTGGCCGTTCGTATTATCGTTCAGGTAATGCTGCTCGCCTCATCCGCCGTTTTTTCCGGGTCGGAAACCGCCCTCTTTTCCCTCAGCCGTATAGACCTGCAGAAGATGCGGCAATCGCGGAATAAGTATTCTGAGAGCATTCACGAGATGCTGGACGAGCCGCGCCGCCTGATCATCTCCATTCTGTGCGGCAACGAACTGGTCAATATCGCCTCCGCGGTCAATATGACAGGCATTCTGCTCATGCTGTTCGGCGACCAGGATATAACCTGGATCAACATCGCTGTCATGGTTCCGTTGCTGCTGTTGATTGGTGAGGTGACGCCGAAAACCATCGCGGTCAGTTTTCCGGTCAAATTCAGCACCGGACTCAGTGCCCGTATTCTTCCCCGCTGGATCATGCTGATCACCCCGCTGCGTGAGATTGTGCGTGTATTGGCAGACCGCATTACCACCTTCATCGTCGGCGATGCGGTCAACCGGGAGAACATCCTGCACGCGGACGAGCTGAAGACACTACTGGAAGAGAGTGAGGAGACCGGCGTCATCGATGCCACGGAGAGGGTTCTCATCGACAATGTGCTGGAGGCATCGGAGACCGACATCTCCCGCATCATGACGCCCAGTCCGCGCATCAATTTTCTCGACGCAAGCCTGCCGGTTCCCGAACTGCTGGATCAGTTTCGCCAGTACCGGCATCCCAGAATCCCTGTTTTCCAGGGTCATTGGGATAATGTCATCGGCTTCCTGCACTCCGAGGATATGCTGCGATTGACCCGGGGGACCAGGGGAGGCGGGGATCTCGCGAGCGCCACGCTGGACTCTATTATCAAGCCCGCCCATTTTGTCCCGCCGACGAAAAAGGTCGACGAGATGTTTGACTATTTCCAGCGCAACAATACCCGGGTGGCGATCATTCTGGGAGAGTACGGTGAGGTACTCGGCATAGTCACCATGAAGGATGTCGTCAAATTTATCTTCGGCGAAATATCCGGGCGCATGGTGGGGCAGGAGTATTACAACGTACAGGATGAGAACAGCTACATCGTTCCGGGTGAGATGCGGCTTACAGACTTCTACAACCTGACCAATTTCGATATCGGTGATAAGGTCATGACGACGATAGGCGGTGTTGCCTTCCGTCTGTTTGACAGCCTGCCCAAGGTTGGCGATATGGTGACTCACGATGGTTACCAGTTCATTGCCCAGGAGGTTAAGGGTCTGCGCATCAGCAAGATACAGGTAAGTAAAATTGCGTTAAGAGATCAACACAAGCAGGGGGAGCAGGCGTTAATCAGCGAAGCGCCGATAGTGGAGCAGGAGACGCCTGAGGAAATCGAATCCGCCACACAGCAAAAGACAGAGGGCCCGGTGGAACAGGAGACAGGAACGGGGGGTGAAATCGGGAATGAATCAGCGGTCAGCGAACAGGTTGAGGAGCTGCCCGCGCAACAGCCTGACAAAGATCGGAGGGTGGAGTAATGGATATCAACCTGGGGTTTGAGCTGCTGCTCATGGTGATATTTCTGTTGCTGAAAGGGTTCTTCTCCGGCTCCGAAATTGCAATGGTAAACTCGGACAAGCTCAAGTTGAGGCACCAGGCGAAGAAGGGAAACCAGGGCGCCGGGCTGGTGCTGAAGATGTTCAAAAAGCCCGATGTCATATTGGGCACCACGCTGGTGGGAACCAATATCGCCACGGTTACCATCTCCACTTTGGGCGCGCTGCTGTTCATAGATCTGCTCGGGAAAAGCGGCGATTTCATATCGGTGCTGGTACTGACGCCGGTGCTGCTGATTCTGGGTGAGGTGGTTCCCAAGAGTATTTATCAGCAGAAAGCGGATACGCTGGTAAGCCGCATTATCTATGGCCTGCGATTTTTCTCTTATCTGTTCTATCCGGTGATATTCATCTTCAGCCGGGTGGCGCGCTTTGTGGCACGCATCGTTGGCGGCGGTTCGATTCCGCAGAATATGTTTATCACCCGGGAGGAGTTGCGGGTACTTCTGGATATTTCGGAGTCGACATCCCATACCCAGAAAATCGACAAAAAGCGAATTCGCAGGATTATCCGTTTTGGCGACACCACCGTGGGGGAGGCGATGATACCGCTCGCCGATGTGATTGGATTCAATCAGTCGCGTGATATGAAAGAGGCGATCCGCATTGTTATGAGCTACGGCTACAACCGGCTGCCGGTCTACCAGGGCAACATCACGAACGTAAAAGGGGTTCTGACCCTGAGTACCTGGGATCTTATGATGCCCGACCTGGAGGAGCAGTCACTGGAGCACTTCATCAAACCAGCCCTGTATCTGTCGCCGAAGCAGACCATCGACCGTGCATTGCCCCAGCTGCAGGCACGCGAGGACCACATGGCCGTTGTGGTGGATGAGTTCGGTTCAGCCATCGGTATCCTTACCATGGAGGATGTGTTCGAAGAGGTGGTGGGCGAGATCGACGTCGGCTATGACTTTGACGAGTATCAGCCCAAGCGCCGGATCTACATCGAACACGAGAGTGAAAACTCTCACATCATGAGCGGGCGTATGCCGATCTCTGAGGTAAACGATACCCTCCATGTCGAGTTCCCGGTGACCGAGGCACATACCATCGGCGGTTTTATCGTCAGCCGCCTGCGCCGTATTGCCAGGCAGGGAGACTCGGTTGAAGAGCAGGGCTATCGCATTAATGTGCTCGAATCTGATGCGCGCTCTGTGGTCAAGGTGCGGGTCGAGAGGATTCTTTGAAGTCTCAAAACCGGGATCTGTAGATCCCCCGGCTTTTACGGCACCCTCCTTTGGAGGAGAGGGTATAAAAGGAGGTTTTATGCAAATTGCTCCTCAACAAAGTGAGAGCAGTGCCGCTGCCAGCAGGTTCGGGTCATAGTAGGGTGCACTGCTATTTGTGATCAGTTCGGTATCGATGATACGTACCTTCAGCTCGTTCATCAAAGCGGGATTCGGCAGTGAGTTGTAACCGCCCCGTTTGCTGTCCAGCATGACAAAGTTAAGCAGTTTCTCTTCGGGGCACTTGCTGCCGGCATCCAGGCGCAGATGAGTGAGCAGACAAAGAATGGATTGATCCATCGTCATCCCGATCTGTTCGGGATCCCTGCCGAGATTGGGTATGTAAATTTTAGGACTGGTGTTGGCAGCCACCGCCGAACCGACTCCCTTCGGCAGAAAATTTGCTATCAAACTTGAGTAAAAACTTCCCGGCGGGTAGCAGATAAGTTCGGCATGTTCGATGAGCTTGCGGTTTTTCTTACGCAACTCGGAATACACGGGTGATGTCGTTTTAGCTTTATCCACCAGATAAAGCCGCTCGATGGGAGAGGTGAGCGGTGCCACCTCTTTCCCGGTCAACAGGTGTTGTCCGATTATTTGGGTTCCATCCCGAAGCTCAGCCCCGAGATGCAGGTTGTCATTGACCACCGCACGCACCGTACCAAGCACGCCAACGAGTTTGGAAAAGAGGAAGATAATCGGATCGAGGTGTTTGTGGTTGTTCAGGTAACCGCCGGTTAGAATGAGATTGCCGATGCTGGCGCCCTGAAGTTCAAAATTTTGTGGCATGGCCTCCTGAAAGTAACCCAGCTGAGTACGGATGAGCCGACGCATCGGATTGGGAACATCCTTTATCATTGGGTCTCTTCCTGCTACCAGCTGATTGAGCCGGTTGATCAATACGGAATCCGATGAGTCTTTGGGAAAGCGGTAGGTAAACAGCCTGTACACTTCCGGGTTACCGGTTACCGTTTCGTCGGCCAGCGTCATCAAGCGGCTGCGCAGATCCCCGATCGCCGGCATATCAAAGGCCTTACGCAGTTTCGCCGAACTGCCGCCTGAGTCGAATGGCGTGACCAGATGAATCGAGTTGTGGGTATAACTCTTGAGCACACGGCTCACCTGCCTTAGTGCCGAGCCACCGCTGAAGAAGAGTATGCTGGGTCCCAGCTCCGGTGCCTTCTGATAGCGGCCAATGCGCAGTAGGTCTGGCAGTTTTATGTTTCGGATGACTTGTATGGGCTGCATGTCTGACAAACACTACATTTTTATCACGTGTTGATTGGTGGTCATTAGTGCTGTCCCACAAACTCCCTCTCCCTCCGGGAGAGGGTTGGGGTGAGGGAATCTAATATTGCTAAGTTACTGTTTTTGTATATCCCCTCATCCTGTCCTTCTCCCTCGGGGAGAAGGGACCGCAATTTGATGATTTTCATGTCAATGAAACGATTGGCGGTGGTTTCATATACAGAATTCAAGGACTTGTACAAAGCCTCCAAATGTTAATGGGACAGCACAGGGTGGTCATATAACTTTTTTGAACAATACACGCCAATTCGAGCTGCCGCGGCATCCATATGCGTCTGTCGGCAAACCCGATTCAGCCGGTTACAAACACTGTATCGTCACGATAGTGTTCAACTACAGCCGCTTCCGGTTGAGATCGCTTCGAAGGACTGCAATGATACTGCAAAAAAGCTATCGTCCGCAGTTGGTCTCAAGGGTACTTGTCTATGCGATAGGTTTTTGGCGGTATCTGAATAATCTGATGGGTTAATACCCGGGAGAGTCTCAATGTCTCGTGAACTGCTGATCTTGCGCCACGGTAAGTCGGATTGGGATGTGGATGTGGATGTGGATGATTATCACCGGCCACTTCAGGAGCGGGGAGTACGCGGTGCCCGGAAGTTGGGAATCTGGTTGTTGCAGCATAACCTGCTGCCTGATCGGGTTGTCAGCTCGCCGGCCGAACGTGCAATTACCACGGCTGAGGTGGCAGTCAAGGCTATGAGCCTGGAAACCGCTTCGATCATCGGCGATGAGCGTATCTATGCCGCTGGTATCGGAAGTTTGATGGATGTTGTTCGCGCCACACCGGCAGTGACGAATCGCTTGATGCTGGTAGGGCACAATCCCGGTCTGGAGCAGCTTCTGAGTTATTTGGTCAGGGAGGATATCGAAACTCCGGAGGATGGCAAGTTGTTGCCGACCGCAACCTTGGCCAGGCTCTTTCTGGATTGTGAGTGGGGCAAAGCCAGCGCCGGCTGCGCGCGGCTGGACTCAATTACGCGGCCCGGATCCCTGCCCGAGGAACTTCTGCTTTCCGCTTCAGGGGAAGGCGAATCGAGAGAGCGGCCAGCCTACTACTATAACCAGTCATCCGTTATTCCATATCGTCTGCAGGCGGGTAAGCCGGAAATCCTGGTCATTTCTTCAAGAAAGAAAAAGCATCTCATAGTGCCCAAAGGCATCAATGAGCCGGGACTGACACCTCGGCAGTCGGCCGCGAAGGAGGCGCGGGAAGAGGCAGGTGTTGAGGGGATTGTTTCTGCCGAACCCCTGGGTCGATACAGATACGAGAAGTGGGGTGGGCTTTGCACTGTTGATGTCTACCCGATGGAAGTGACGAGGGTCCTGCCTGAAGAGGAGTGGGAGGAGAGTCATCGTGGGCGCAGCTGGGTTTCTCCCGAGAAAGCGGCGAGTGCACTGCAGCAGCGGGAGCTGGGCTCCATGGTGAAAACACTGGCCGCACGATTGACCGGGAACAAGTAAATCCGATAGTGACGACTTGATGGGTGTTAACAGGACCCTCCTAGATTCCGGAATCGGCCAACATCTTTGCCTGCACCTCCCGCCAGAGCTTGATATAGGCATGAGCCGGATTGCTGTAGGGTGCGAAGCTGCCCACAGGCGCCCGTTGGATACCCATGAGTTCGACACTCTTGGAGTAGGGGATCGGCGTGTTGAGCATGCCTTTGAACTCTTTGGGGAGGGACGTCATGATCTGGCGATGCAGCAGCCTGCGCTTGTCATACATAGAGAAAAATGGGAGCAGCTTGAGATGTCTTGCGGGCGCCTTGTTGAAATAGGTCAACAGTTGATTGAATGTGCGTACCGAAAAAGTGGTGGGTATCAGCGGTATCAGCAGTGCATCCGCCGCGTAGAAAATATTTTCTGAAGCCAGCGATATACTGGGAGCGCAATCGATAAACAACAGGTCGTACTCTCTGGAGATCGGAAAGAGAAGCTTCATGAGCTGCTTTGAAGGTTTTTTGGTATCGCTGAATACCTGATCAAAATTTCTGAATGAGAAATCCGCCGGGATCAGATCCAGACCGGTAAAATCTGTTGCTTTTACCACATCGTCCAAAGACCTTCTTTGGGACCTGAGCGCGTCTATGCCACCCTTGAGCTTGGGTTTTACCCGAAAACAGAAGCTGGCCGCTCCCTGTGGATCAAGGTCCCAAAGCAAGGTCCTGTAACCGTCTTTGGCGGCAAGATAGGACAGGTTAACCGCAGTGGAGGTCTTGCCAACTCCGCCTTTGAGATTGTAGGTCGCTATTATTTTCATTGATTACAACTTTTTAGTCTCAATTAATGGGAAAAAAGGGCACGAAAGGTTTTCTGCATTTTTTTCCGCGCAAGCTGATCATAACGGGCACGGAACTCATCCCGCATTTTCTGCTCCTCCCGTTCCCGGTCCTCAGCCAGCAAGCGGATTGCTTCCAGCCATACCGGCATGGTTCGCTCCTGCTGCTGCATTTTTTTGCTGTAATCGAGCAGGGATCCATGCTGCAGGTGAAGATTCTGAAACGTGTTCAGGTTTTGCTGCAACTCGCGCAATGCATCCAGGGCCGGCTCAATCTGTTCCTTTGGATAGAGGTTGCGGAAGGTCTCCATCTCGTATCCGAGGCGTTTTTCAATGACCTGTAATTCAAGCATTGCATCCGGGTCATCCGTTCCGGTGATCTCTTTGCCTTTCTCTATCAACTCCCTGTAGATGCTGTATATGCCCTTCGAGGCAACCTCGAGTATGGATTTTTCGGCATCCAGGGGCATTCCGTCAGGTCGTGTTTTTTCGTTTAGTATCTTCTCCCATGCATTCATGGTGCGCCGGTAGCGGGGACTCTCCAGTGGGACACGCATCAACTGGTGCTCTTTCAGCTTCTCCGCCTCCAGAAAGTGCCTGAGTGGTTCCAGTGCAACCCGGTGATCCGCATCGACCCGGGTTACGAACTCGTCGAACAGCCCCAGGTAGATATCAAGGCTGCGTACCGGTGCGGTAATCTTTTCCAGCCAGTCGAAATCCTGCCGGATAAGGTTGATGATCTTGGACGGAAAGACACTGAAGTAGTGGTGAAGCAGGCACTGGGTGCGCCGTGCGGCGTGCAGAAAATCATGCAGAAATTCCGGGTCTTTGTCTTCGCATGCACCAGCGAGATTCTGTTCCATTATAAGCCGGTAGCGATTCAGAACATCACACAGCGCCTCATATGCCGGTTGCTTCGGATCAAAATGAAATACCGGACTGTTGGTATAGCCGTTGGCATCTATTCCCAGACAATTGAGAGCGCTGACAAGCGGATCTTCGGTGATAGGCTGCAATCTGCCTTTCCGGGTGATCAGGTTGATGGTTTTTTCGCAGACTTTGTCAAATCCTCTGAGCGGAAAGAGGTAAATGGTATCAGGCAGTTTGAAGAATTTTGCGGTTTGCGGTACAACAACACGATCCTGCCGCAGCTCGATGCGCATCAATGTCTTATGATCGCCGTTGATCACACGCAGATCCCTGGCACTGCTGTTGACCGAAACCTTTGGCATCAAGCTTCGCCTGCCCAGTATCTCAGTCAGACGCATGCGCAACCCGGGTGCAACGAATTCGCTGGCAAAACGGGGAATTTGTCGGATGGATGTCTGGGCCAGAAGTTTTCCTCCTCCCAGTTCACGCCAGGTGAGGAGATAACCAGGTTGTTGTGAAGATATCTCCAGAACGTTACCGGAGTTGAGCAGGCGCCAATCGAAGGTATCGAAAAAAACCCGCTGGATTTCGACCGGTTCCCCCTCCTCAACGAGCCTTTTGTCGAGCAGCCAGTTTTTCAGGTCTTGCAGGGTTAGATTTTCGGGCACGCTAAAAATTAATTGTTCTTCAGGCACAAGCCTCTCCTCACCGGTCCAGTTAAAACCGAAATCGATCCTTTTAAACCCGGTGGCCCCTCTGAGGCGGCCAGGTAGTGGGGGCTATCCTGCACCTTCCTGCCGGATAAGTTTAAAACACCGACTGCCTGCAACAGATGTTGGTTCAGAATAAAGAGCTATACCGGTGACTCTTTAACAAGCATGGCAATACGCCTCCGGAAGACCCGCCAGGCGGCAGGCATGGTCACAGCCGCCTTTTGGAAACATTTTTTCCAGATCTCTCCTGCTACAGCCATTTTCGTAAATTTTATTGCCAACCGCTTTGAGCAGCGCACGGGAAGAGGGCGGTATCTCATACTGCCGGTAGAAATCCCGCATGAAGTCAATTGCCACCCAATGGCATTCGGTCAGTGTCAACTTATCCACTGCAGCCAGTGTCTCTGCAACACTTCTGTCCCAGTCTTCAAAATTTACCAGGTAGCCCTCATCGTTTAGCTGGATATCTCTCCCATCCACCTGAATATTATACATCTTGCTCCTCCCATTTCTTCCGTTACCCTGTTGCTGAGGCGGAAATCAATCAACCGGTAATAATGGCGGGACGAAAATGGATTTTCCGCGTTGTGTCAAAAATCTGGAGGCGCAATCAGGTACTATCTTCACGCACCCTGGGCTGCCTCCATAAAGCTCTTCAACGATCCGCTTGTCAATTCGTCCGGAGAAATCACAAAATCAATTCTGCACTTTATGCTTAATGCTTGAATTCAGAATAGTCCTCTTCGTTGGACAGGAAAACAATACTCATTGATTAAAAATTTTTATTGATTCGAATCAAAGGCTATCATGCTAAGGTAATCTTTTTGTAATATGTCTACGATCTTAGCACAGGATCTGGGCTAAAGGCGCCTGATTGGAAGGTTGGCGCAGTCATGGCTGAAGCAGACATTGGGATGGTCGAGACCGGCCACCGGGGCCAGCGCTGGCAGATAAGGGTTATTTGATAATAGGTGTTTTTAAGCCTTTTTAAGCTTCGATCTCTGGAGACCTGATATGGTGGATAGTACGAAGGATAAGCCCCTTTTGGTTCCTGTGGATTTTTCCCCCCACTCAGAGGCCGCGCTGCTCAAGGCCTGCGAACTGGCTGCATGCATGAAGTCGCCGATTCTGGTGCTTCACGTGGTGCATGATCCTGGAGATATGCAGGGGTATTACAAAAGGACCACGAAGAAGAAGCAGTTGGTGAGAATTGAGGATATTGCCCAGGAGATGCTCGATGAATTTATCGATTCACTCAAGAAAAAATATCCCAAAATCAAGCGGCTGGAGAACGTCGAGAAAGTATTGGTAGTTGGATTGCCGGTCACCAGAATATTGGAGGTGGCGCAAAAAAAGGATGTGGCGATGGTAATCATGGGAAGCCAGGGCCGCACCGGACTTGAGCATATCCTGCTTGGCTCAAAGGCGGAACAGGTTGTCCGGCTCTGTCCGTTGCCGGTAACCATCGTTAAACGGCATGCATGAGGCAATCTGAACTCCACCGATTTGCAGTGATAAAGTGGCTTTATTCGTTGTTCGGATGAAGCGGCCGACGCTGGGCTTAATATTGCAAACGAGCCTTTGTGAATTAATAAATAACTTTGCTCTAAAGCAAAATAGCTAATTAATTCAAGGAGAATGGTATGGCTACATCATACCTGCTACCGGCAGGCAATCTGAGAAACAGAATGCTGATTATGTTGATTATAGCCGCTGCAGTGGTTGTCGCGGCCTTCCCTGTTCTTGCTGCTGCAAGCGCTGAGCAGAAGATGGCCTGGGGAACCATGGGCATGCAGCTGTTCGGGGGCCTGGCATTGTTCCTGTTTGGTATGGAGCAGATGTCCGAGTCGCTGAAGGCCGTTGCAGGAGAGAGGATGAAAACCATCCTTGCCAGGCTGACTTCCAACCGCTTCATGGGGGCAGCCACGGGGGCGTTTGTAACCGCCATTATTCAGTCATCTTCGGTGACCACCGTGCTGGTGGTTGGATTCATCACCGCCGGACTGATGTCGCTGTCGCAATCGGTGGGGATCATTATGGGCGCCAATATCGGCACCACGATAACCGCGCAGATAGTAGCCTTCAAGATCACCAAAGCCGCTCTGCTGATGGTTGGTGTCGGTTTTACCATGCTGTTCGCTTCCAGAAACGAGCGTGTAAAGCAGTACGGCACCATGCTGATGGGCCTGGGGCTGGTCTTCTTTGGTATGAGCGTGATGAGCGATGCGATGAAACCGCTGCGCAGCTATCAGCCGTTTCTCGACCTGATGATTCAGATGGAAAATCCGTTGGTCGGCATTTTGATCGCGGCAGGCTTTACCGGGTTGATTCAGTCCTCCTCCGCAACGACCGGTATCGTTATCGTCATGGCCAGTCAGGGCTTCATTACGCTGCCGGCAGGTATTGCGCTGGCCTTCGGGGCGAATATCGGGACCTGCGTCACCGCCATGCTGGCCTCCATCGGCAAGCCCAGGGAGGCAGTACGGGCGGCTGCCGTGCATGTGCTGTTCAATGTGGCAGGTGTCATCATCTGGTTCTTTTTCATTCCGCAACTGGCTGAACTGGTGGCCTGGATGTCGCCGTCTCATCCGGAGTTGACCGGGGTTGATCGACTGGGAGCGGAGACGCCGCGCCAGATCGCGAATGCTCATACTATTTTTAATGTTGCCAATACCATCATCTTCATCGGCTTTACCACACAGGTGGCGCGCATCGTTGAACGCATGATACCGGATCGCGAACTCGAAGATGAGGTTACCGGAGTCAGCGCAAAATATCTCGACATAGAACTTTTAAGCACCCCCTCACTGGCTATTGACAGGGTCCGGCTGGAAGTGCTGCACATGGGCGAGACCGTTCAGGAGATGCTGAAAGAGATCATGCCGGCAATTCTGAGCGGCAATCGTGAAACATTGAAAGAGATCAGGGACAAGGATGATTTGGTCGATCTGCTGTATGCGCAGATTATCGACTACATGGGGCGGATCAGTAAGCGCACATTGACCGAGCAGCAAACCAATGAATTTATGGGGTTGATGGAGGCTGTCACGGCGCTTGAGAATATTGGGGACACCATCGAAACCAATCTGGTGGTGTTGGGCAACGAGCGGATCGAGGCCGGCGTTTCCATCAGCAAGCCGACCCGCAAGGTGTTGAGCGATTTTCATCTGGTGATCGAGCGGGCACTGGATACCGCAATCCAGGCGGTGTCTCAGGGCAACCAGGAAGCGGCAAAGCTCGTGATCGACATGAAAGAGGAGATATCAAAACTGGCGGACTCCGCAGCCACACATCAGGCAGCACGGTTGGTGGCCGAAGAGCCGAACAGGATACCGGCTTACACCATTGAGATAGACATTATCGAAAAACAGAAGCGGATCTACTACTTTGCCAAACGAATGGCAAAATCTGTTTTCACTTTGGGCGAAGACCCGGAGATGGCGGCTTAGGGCTTGTTAACTTGTATTTTTAAATGGCTTTCAATGTAATCCAAACCAATAGGAGCTCGGATAATGGGTATAGAGAAATTGCTGGATAATCTGAAGGATTATCTCGATAAAGGGGAAAAGAAGAAAAAGGCGCACTGTGACCGTATCGATGAGTTGCTGGCCAAACTCGCGGAAAAAGAGGAGAAGCTGCAGAAGAAGATAGAAACCGAGACCGATGAAGTTAAGAAAAAGCGGCTGAATACTGAGTTAAAAATCATCGCCGTGCAGCGCAAGAAGGGTGCTGCCCGTCGTGAAGAGCTCAGTGACAAATGTAAGTAAACGTAGGCAGATAAGAATAAACCCTTGCAAAAAAATTATACATTCAGGCGGCTCTTTGTAAGGGTGCACCGACGAAATAGGCAGTGAGCATATGGGGGCGAAAGCAGCACTGCGCAACTTCCTGCAGGGGTAATTTTAGTTTTATACGGGGAAATTAACAATGATTCCAAAAATGGGTGTGAGTAAGCAAAACCTGTTGCCATGGGTAATGGGTCTTGCGGTCGGCTTATTGATTATAGAGCCGGCGCTGGCGGCCAGCTCCGGCAAACCCATCGACTGGTTCGATATGAGCATGACACTGCTCGGCGGACTGGCCATTTTCCTCTACGGAATGGAGTTAATGACCGATTCACTGAAGGTGTTGGCCGGCGACCGGATGAAGGTGATCCTGGAGAAGTTGACAGGCAACCGGATTGCAGGTGTGTTGACCGGTGCGGGGGTGACAGCCGTGGTCCAATCCTCCTCGGTTACCACGGTTATTGTGGTCGGTTTTGTGACCGCCGGGCTGATGAGCCTGTCGCAGGCAATAGGCGTTATCTTCGGGGCGAATATCGGCACCACCATCACCGCGCAGATCGTCGCCTTCAAGATCACGAAGTATGCGCTGATTATGGTGGCGGGCGGCTTCGGCATGCTGATGATGGGCCGCAACGAGAAGATCAAGCATTGGGGTATGATGCTGATGGGTCTGGGCCTGGTGTTCTTCGGCATGAGCGTGATGAGCGACGCGATGAAGCCGCTGCGCACCTTTCAGCCGTTCCTTGACATGATGGCCACCATGGAAAACCCGCTGGTGGGCATTCTTATCGCCGCGGCGTTCACCGGCCTGGTCCAATCCTCCTCCGCGACAACGGGCATAGTCATCGTCATGGCGACCGAGGGGCTGGTCACGCTGCCGGCCGGTATCGCACTGGCATTTGGCGCCAATATCGGCACCTGCGTCACGGCCATACTGGCCGCCATCGGCAAACCGCGCAGGGCAGTGCAGGCGGCCATGGCGCATCTGCTGTTCAATGTTTTCGGTGTGATTATCTGGTTCTTTTTTATTCCCTACCTCGCGGACTTCGTTACCTGGTTGTCGCCCGCAGCGGATGCCAGCCTTACCGGACAGGCGAAACTGGCGGCCGAGGCGCCGCGCCAGATAGCCAATGCCCACACGGTGTTCAATGTGGCCAATACCATTCTCTTCCTGCCGTTTGCCGGGCTGTTAGCAAAGCTGGTGGAGAAACTGGTGCCGGTCAAGGAGCTCACTATCGAGGAGAAGGCGGTGGCAAAGTTCATGCCGCGTTATCTCGATGAAGGCATGCTGGACACCCCTCCGCTGGCGTTGAGCATGGTGCGCAGAGAGACCCGCCGCATGGGTGAGGTCGTTGAGGAGATGCTGGCCGCTGTTCCGGCCACGGTGTTTACCGGTGATCTGGATAAAATGGCCGTAATACGCGATCAGGATGACCAGGTTGACGCGCTTTACGCGGCGATAAACAGCTACCTTACCAAGGTGACCAGGAGGGATCTCCTTGAGAGTACCTCCAATGAGGCGATGCTGCTGACAACGACCACGACAGAGATAGAGAATATCGGAGACATCATCGAGATTCACATGTCACATCTGGCCACCATGTGCTCCATGAACCATGTAACCTTCAATGAAGAGGATCTCAATTCCCTGAAGTTTTTCCATGGCAAGGTTCAGAAAGCGTTCGGTTCGGCGCTGTCGGCGGTTGAGCAGGATCGCCGGGCGGCCGCGCAGATTGTGCTCGATATGGAGGAAGAGATTGTTGTCGGTATGGATGATCTGGTCAAGAAACGTCAGCGGAAATTTCTGCAGGAGGAGCATTCATCACAGGAGATGGCAGCGTTTACCCTGCAGACCGATATCATGGAGAACCTGAAACGTATCTATGAGCACAGCAAGCGCATCAGCAAGCTGGTACTGAGGCAGGAGGGTGGTACCGCGCTGGCAACGATCAACAGCTAAGATTCTGTTGATGAGAAGCTGCTCAGCGGCTCCTGTTGTGGAGTTGCTGGGCAGCTGCATTGGCAGGGTAGCGGGTGGCTTTATGCTAACCTGAAACAGCCCGAACAGGACGGATTCCGACAGGGGATCCGCCATCAGCCATCTCCTAAGATGACGGAAAAAAGGGAAACAGCTCTGCAGCAACCGGGCTACAATCGATTGGTTGCTGTTAGTTGCTCCACCTATACCATCGATACCATATCGATTCCCAAAAACGACTGAAGGTTATCGGGAATCAGGTAAGCTGAAGAATTCACCACTTCTGTTAGTGCAGAAAGCCTCACCGTTTTATGTTTACCTCCTGTATAACCTGTTCCGTGCTCCGGTGTATTGTCAGGGTTATATCGTCTTCCTTGATTACGGTGCCTTCGGCCGGGATGGAGTGGAGTCTCGAAAGAATCAGTCCGGATAGCGTTGCATAGTTTCCTTTGGGCAGATAGATGTCCAGCGTATTGCACAGATCGTCAATCTCTATCCGGGCGCTGACAAGATATTCATTTTCCGCGATCCGCTGGATGAGGTTGTGCCGCTGTTTTGTGCCCAGGTCGTACTCGTCTTCCAGGTTTTCGACCACCTCCTCCATGATGTCTTCTATGGTGACTATACCTTCCGCACCGCCAAATTCATCAACTACAATGGCGACTACGGTGCCCTCACGCCGCAATTCGATCATCAGCTCTTTGATGCTTTTTCCGCCGGGTACGTATACCGCCGGGCGGATATGGTCGGTAATCGGTGCGTCCGGTTCCATGCCGAGCAGGTCCAGTGTATGCAGAATGCCGATGATCCGGTCGATTCGCTGGCTGTATACGGGAAGCCTCACATGCGCTTTGCTCGAAGATATCTTGCGGGCCTCTCCGCAGGTTATTCCCTGCTCCACGGCAGTCACTTCGATCAGCGGCAGCATCACGTCGTTTACCGTGGTTTCGTTGAAGTTGAACATTCTTTTGATCATGTTTTTCTCAACCGGATGGATGTCACCGCCGGATGAGGCCGGCATCTGCAGCATGGTGACAATCTGTTCACGCAGCGTGAAGGGGTTTTTGGCATCACCGCCGGCAATTTTGGTCAGTAGATTGGTCAGAAAGCTGAAGACCACGAGTATCGGAAAGAACAGCATCGAAAAGAATCTGAGAACAAAAATCACGACAGGGGTCAGTGCATCCGCCCGTTGTTGAAAAACACTTTTCGGGACAATTTCACCAAAAATCCATATAAGAGGTGCAACCAGGACCACTGCCAGCCAGCTCCCGTTATCGCCGAACAGATGGAGCATCAGCGCGGTTGCCATAGTGGTGTTGGTGACAACCGCGATATTGGTCCCGACCAGCGTGGTGGAGAGCAGCCATTCTGGCTTTTCCAGCATCTTCAACGCGAGTTTGGCGCCCTTTGATCCCTTAGCTGCTTTATGACGCAGCTTCATCTGATCGGCACTGACGACCCCGATTTCAGATCCGGAAAAAAAGCCCTCCAGCAGCAGGCAGAGCATCATGATCAGAACGGTGGTAAAGATATCCATTTAATTACTCCCTCCTTCCGATATCCCGTCACGGATATCGGTGAGGGTTGCAGTTTCGTTGTCGTCCTTAAAGGGAGGTGACGGGTCGACCCGTAATTGAACGATTCTGTTTTGAGCCACTGTCTGTGCGGTAAAGGTGATATCATGCAACGTTATCGAGGCTCCCTCCTGTGGCAGTTCTCCAAAGGCGTGCAGCACCAGTCCTCCGATCGTCTCAATCTCCTCACCGCTCAAGCTAAACCCGATATGTTCGTTGAACTGATCGAGCGGCATGCCGCCATCGACCAGATACTGGTTCTCTCCAACCGTCTCCAATGCAAAATTATCAACCTGATCCGACGGACTGGGAATGTCGCCGAAGATGCACTCCAGCAGATCTTCCATGGTGACCAGGCCGGTGACACCCCCATACTCATCAACGGTCAGGGTAAAGGAGCGCCTTGACTCGCGAAAACTATCCAGCAACTCAAGCGCCGGCTTGGATTCGGGTACGAAATAGGGTTTTCTCAGCAGCTTGATAAACTTCTCCCGGTTCTCCTTCAGATCATCCAGATTGACATCAAGCAGATCCCGGGCGTGAAGAATGCCCAGAACATTATCCCGGTGATTTTCATAAACAGGAAATCGGGACTGCCGTGTTTCATTGATTACCGATAACAGCTCGGGAATGGCAATATCGATTGACAGGAAGTTGATCTCTGCTCTCGGTGTCAGAATATCCTCCAGCGATTTGCTGCCCAACTCGAATATCTGATCGATAAACTGAGCTTCTGTTGAGTGCAGCACGCCTTCGCCAACAGCTTCGTGAGCCAGAGTTCTTACCATATCCTCGGTAATGATATTGCCGGGTGAGCGCTCCTTGCCCACGATGAAGGTGGTGATCCAGTCCGATACCGTTCTCACCGCCCAGCGGATCGGCGTAATGAGCCGGGCGAAAAAACTGATGGGACCGGCTTCGGCGCTGGCGAAAGCAACGTTGTTGCGAATTGCCAATGTTTTTGGCGTTATTTCACCGAATATCAGTAGGATAGGCACCATGATGAAGAGATTGAAAATCTTGTTATCTTCCCCGGCCAGATGGATCACCATGGTGGCCGAAATGACCGATGCGGCCACATTGACGAATTCATTGCCAATCAGAATTGTGACAATCAATCGGCGGGGTTCGCTCAACATGCGTTCAATGAGCTCGAGCTTGGTATTTCCGCTCTGCCGCATCTGCTCCAGCTGAACGCTGTTCAAAGAGAACATGGATGTTTCGGAGCTTGAAAAAAAGCCTGACAACAGCATCAGAAAAATAAAAAGTACCAGTTCCAGCCAAAATGCGAGATCCATTGGATTTTTCTCTTCGTATTCAGTCAGAAAATGAGATATTGATTTTTTATGTCAACTTGACAGGATACACGTTATAAGAGGATTTTATAATTGTTCGCTATCGAGCTGCACTAAATTTTGTCATACCCGGCACAGATTGACCCCGATATCTCATTAGGCTCTCATTATAAAGCCCATTCGGGATGATTGGATTTTGACAATGGATCCAAATCCAGAGCGATACCAGCTAATCAGAAGTCGAATTTATTGTGTTTGAAACTTTTTCGACGGGATACCGGAATGGATAAATTTTATCCCCGATCTGAGCCATTACACCCACCCATTGAGTATCACTTGAATAGAGAATGTGATGATTTTTAATGTCATCGACGTTCTCCCAGATCGTATCGTCGTTCGACAGAGGAGTGTGTCCGACGATGAATGGGGCGCTCTGATTGACGCCCAGGCACTTTTTAAGCCGCTTGACATCGCCCTTGGTGTACCCGGCGGGCCGGTTGGGGCGCTGCAACCGGTTGTTGATAAGCTCGTTTATCAGTTTCGGCTGCTGCATGATGTTAATGAGGTTGTCGAGCTCGATGCTGGTGGTAGGTGCCGCAGCGTGGCAGCTGACAAAATGTTTCGAATAAACGAGATAGGGTAGCTGGTTATAGAGCCGCGCCATTTCATCCCGGTACTCGTTTCCACGCGAGTTGATCAGTTCCTGCTCCCACAGCAGCCCCTGGGGAATTCCGCCTTTGGCAATCTCTTCGGAAAAACTGTCATGATTGCCACGCAGATAAAAAACCTGCCGCGGAAAACGCACCTTCAGTTTCAGGATGAGATCCATCATGAGCATTGAACTCTCCATCTCGTCCAGTGCTACATCACCTTCAGGATGGACCGCATCCCCCAGCAGCAGGAGAGTCGCGGTTCCCTCCTCCAGGGCCTCAAGATAGCTGTTGTGGCTCAACATTGTCAGCAGATTGTCGGGTTTTGCGTGCAGGTCGCCCAGCATGATCACTGTCGAATCGTCCGGCAGGTGGATGACACCACCGGGTCTGCCTTGTGTATCCTTCGGACGGAGCGCTTCATCCTCCAGGATGAGGTTAACATCACGAATGAGGGTCAGCGCCTCCTCAGGTGGCAGCAGGGAAATTGGTCCTCCGAAGATCTTTCTTATTCTCCCCAGCTTTTTTTGCCGCCAGTTAAAGAGCTGATTGACCTTTTTATCCTTTAACAGCGGCGCGATGCAGGACTGGGGACTATTCACCAGGCTTTTGAATATCAGTTCGCCTGCATCGTTGACAATACGCAGTTTGCGTGCCGGTGTATTCTTGGAGATATTGAGGAATGCGCGCTGTTGAGAGTCTTTTCCACCGAGGATGATTTCATCCTGGTCTTTCAGGCGGAAGAATCCACTGACCCTGTTGTTGTAATAGCTGTCCGGATCAAACAGAACAAAACTACTTGGGCCGGTGCTCTCTTCACTCTCGTCGAGAGTTCTTTCCGGGTAGAGATGCAGCGTCTTGGCATCTGGGAAGAGGTTGAGCTGGAACGGATGATCGGTGATGTTTACTTTCACCTTACTGGAGGGGAGCCGGTAGGACTCCTTGACATCGACCACCTCGCAGGCACTGAGATCCGAGAAGGTATCCCGGAAGAATTTGATCAGGCTTTTTTTTACGCTGGAATCGGAGGACACCACTTAGTACCCCCCTTCGTGCAGGCGGGTTTTAAAAAATGCAACTTGGGTGGTGAGGTACATTCAGTCACACTCCGCTTCGGTAAATCGCAGCAGGTCTCCCTCGGTGCCTTCGCGTATATAAACAGTTAGACCCTGTTGATAGAGGTATTGTGCCGCTAATCGATAAATAGTCACCTGGTCTCTCACCTTTTCAAGCGTAACCGCGTCGTCAACATGGTGCGTTCCCTGTCTTGCCCTCTTCTCCCGCTGTCTGAACAGTATCTCAGGCGGGGGTATCAGAAACTCAAAAGAGTATCTGGCGCGCCAGTTTACCGAAAAAAAATATCGCTTGGCCGGCGGCACCTTTATTCGCTCCAGATCCAGTTCCGGAGGTGTGAGTGACCGGTTCCACCCCTCGTCGAATACCGCCAGCGCATCCTTGAATCCCTCGCAGGGAAATCCCAGGTGAATCTCGCGCGGTCGCACGGCGAGCGCCTGCGCCGACCACCACCTGTTCAGCGAAAGGTCGACGTAACCCTCTTCAGACCAGCCGCCAAGCCTTCTGATCAGTGTGCTTTTCCCAGCTCCCGGCGGACCCGTTATCAACAACTGCCGGAATCTGACGTGCGCAGGGAAGGAGACACCTTTGATGGTTTGTAACTCAGTAATCGGTACGGTACGAAAACCCAACTGTATCCCGTCTATTTTCGCCATCGGCTGGGTGATGATACTACCAGCCTGAAAAATAAAAAGCCCCCCTTGAACAAGGGGGGCCAATAGTTAAGTTACTGCAATGCAGTTATCCAAATATCCCTTTGAAAAGGAAGAAAAACAGCGCTGCCAGTATACCGCCGGCGGGAAGCGTGACAACCCAGGAGACGACGATATTGCCGATCACCCTCATATCGAGTGCACCTACGCCGCGCGCCAGGCCCACACCCATCACGCAACCTACCGCGATGTGGGTGGTGGAGACCGGAAGGCCGGTCTTCGAGGCCAGCACAACGGTGGTCGCCGCTGCCAGTGTGGCACAGAAGCCCCGGGTAGGCGTCAGTTCGGTGATCTTGGTGCCGATTGTCTGCATCACTTTGTAACCCATGGTGGCGAGACCGATAACAATACCCACACCGCCCATCAGCAGTATCCACAATGGGAGAGAAGCTTTCTGCCCAACCTGGCCGCCACTGTCGATGATGGAGACGACAGCCGCCATCGGGCCGATACCGTTTGCCACATCGTTCGATCCATGAGCAAAAGCCATTGCACAGGCGGTGAATACCATCATCGGGGTGAAGACCTTTTCCACACTCGCATAGTGAAAATCCCTATCCGCGGTTGTATCAATCTTCACTTTGTTGATCAGCATCTTGCCAATAACGGCAACGATTATGCCGATCACGGTGGCTGTTATGAAACTCTCCCCCATGGTCAAATGCAGATTAAGATGCTTGAGACCCTTGAACATGGTAACCAGCGCAACGATCCAGCCGACCAGGAAGACGTAAACCGGCCCATAGGTTTTGGCGCGCTCGAAAGGATTGTCGGCATTGAGAATCAATTTGCGGACACTGATCATCAACAGCAGCGCGATGGTGCCGCCGATCAGCGGGGAGACCACCCAGCTGGCGACGATACTGCCGATTTTACCCCACTTGACCGCCTCCATGCCGATGCCGGCAACCGCGAAACCGACGATGGCACCGACAATAGAGTGGGTGGTCGATACCGGCCAGCCGCGGCTTGTGGCGACCATCAGCCAGATTGCCGCCGCCAGAAGCGCTGCCAGCATGCCGTAAACCAGCAGTTCCGGTTGGCCGGTTATCGCGGCGGGGTCGATGATCCCCTTACGGATGGTAGCGGTAACCTGGCCGCCCGCGATGAATGCACCGGCAAATTCGAAGATAGCCGCGACAATGATCGCCTGCTTGACCGTGATGGCGCCTGAGCCCACCGAGGTCCCCATGGCATTGGCCACATCGTTTGCGCCAATGCCCCACGTCATATAGAAGCCAAAGATAATGGCCAATACAAGGAAAACTGTTCCCCATTCAGCAATGATTTCCATGATGGATCCTTAATCTAAATTACAGTGTATGAAATACTCAGATGCCGGAAGGTCTGTTCGGCAAACCCATATAATCAGCACCGAGATATTAATTTTTGGAAAACCTTATCTGGCTATCAGCAGGCGCATACGGTCGCCCACCTTCTCCGCATAATCCGCCAGATCCCCGATCCATTGAATCAGCTGATACCAGAACATCACGGAGACCGGCTTCATATCGTCCTCTTTGGCAAACAGCATGCGTGTCAGCGCTATGCCCATTTTATCGGTCTCCTCTTCCAGCGCATTCAGCTGCAGAGTCATATCCTCCACCCCGCTGGCCTCTTTCCCCCGGAACCCCATTTCGACCAGTTCATCCAGCTCTTCGATGATCTTTGCCGCAAGGTCGTTGGTATCGACACAGCGTTTGACAAGGGCGCTGAGCGGCTCGGCCATCTCCTTGGGTACCGTCATGTCACGTTCCATCAACAGGCCGGCAATATCCTGTGCGGTGTTGGCGACAGTGTCCTGCAACTCCAGGATTTCAAGCAGATCGCGACGGTCGACTGGCATAAAAAGACTCTTCGGCAGATGTGCCCTAAGATCATTCTTAAGGTTGTCTGCCGCCTGTTCTCTTTCGAAAATCCGGTCGGTGTGAGCCTTGAGTTCATCCTTGTTTCCCGCGATGAGCGCGTCGAACATGCCTGGCACCTCTGACACGCACTCCTTGACGATTCGCATGTGTGCCTGCATCGGCTTGAATGGTGAGCTGCCTAGCAGGGCAGCAATGGGATTGGTGGTTCGCATCGGTTCCTCCGTCTGGGTTTGTGACAAAAAATAGAGTGGAGGAAATCGCGACTGTAAAGGCTGCGCTGTTCTGTCATTGCCGTCCGGGACGGTCCGTAACCACATCTGCAAAAATCCCTGTGGCGGGGCTTGCTGATTCAAGGCTTCATGTGTGAACAGTTGATATATTCAATCAATGCCTTAGTCTTATTCTCACTCCAGACCGCAGCTTTTGCCGGGCTGCCAATATGGTTAAATCAAAAACTATTTCCTGGATAATATTATTGTATTACGAATCTGTGACCATGATCCCGGTCACTTTAAAATTCAAAAATCCGTAATAATTAGAGATAGATGGTGAATTATCTCTGTGTTGATTGATTGCAGAAAAATTACAGTTTAGTGACCAAGTGTTACATATTTATTACATTGCGGCCGTGCTGTGGATTAAGTCCGCAGGTTTTGGAGGGAAAGAAAATTTCCAATAGAAGGGGCACTCTTCCAGTCTCCCATTGGCAAGCCGATTATTCAGGTTGGCAGGGGCCCCAGGGACTTATCCGTCAGCTGAGATGGGAAAACAGGCGGGCCTCCCCGGGTTTGAACTTGTGCATGAAGCCCATAGCGTCCAGCATGCTGCAGAGAAAACCGGTTGCGGAGACCCGACCAAGGCCACCCCCGGCACAGTAGCATTCGCCAAACTGACTGCACAGATCACGTCGTCCCCGCGGTGAATACAAGAGTGAGGGTACCGGATCGCCCGTGTGGTCACCTGTGTTGCTGTCGGTTGAATGATCTCCGGTCACTGCGATTACCAGATCCTCTTTGTGTAAAACAGCCAGGGTCTTGTCAAATGCCTCCAACAGTGCCCGCTTTCCTTCCGGATTATGGTCGTGGGCGCAGATGTCAGGGCCTTTGATATGCAGAAATACAATATCGTTCTCTTTGAGCGCGGCGCCGGCGGCGGCAACTTTTGCATTCAGATCGGTATTTGGCAATGAGGTAAAACCGGGCTCGGACACCACCTGATATTTGAGCATTTTTGCGAGGCCGACGACCGTGCTCTCCCCGGCTATCACGCTCCCCTTGAGACCGAGCTGTTTAACCAGGCTGATGAACTGTGTGTTTTTTCCGGCGCTTCGACAGAGAATGCCGTTTGCAGGCAGCAGGCCCGCATCCGTTCGCATCCGGTTCAGTGGATGCTGTTCAAGGTGATCGTGGGCCATATACATGAACCGGTTGAGTGCATGCGCGGTTCGGGCGGCCGCTGCACCAGGCTCCTGTGGCGCCGAGCGGAGGACTCCCATGCCCTGTAAGGCACTGCCGGGATCCGTGTCCGATATGGCAGAGGAGAGCTCCTCCCCGCTGAGCTTCAGCACTGCGCGATGATGAGTGGCCGGGCTCAGTGTCGCGCTGATGCCATCCCCCAGATCCATATCCACCAGTTCGCGCGCCAGTTCGTGCGCGCCCTCTGAGATGCGGCCCGCGCGGCGGTCGATAATGCGCAACGATTCGCCGCTTTTCTCCACCGTTGCAAAATTGCAGCGGATGAGTATATCCCCCCACTCGCTGGTCAGGCCGATTCCAGCCGCCTCAACCGGTCCACGAGTAAGCTTGGCTGCCTCGCAGGGGGATATTCCCAGCAGGACTCCGGTTCCAGTATGCGTGCCGACCGGGACACCCTGATAAAGCGGATCGATTAAGGCGGCCATTCCGGCGCTGATCAAGGCGTCCATATTGGGTGTATGGGCCGCTTCCAGAGGGGTTTTGCCCCCAAACTGGCTGATGCCTGCATCGCCCAGGCCATCCAGTATCACCATCAAACCTTTGAGTTTACCTGCCACGACCGAAAACCTGACTGGGCCAGCCGGTGAATTTCTCCTCCATGGAATCGATGATGGCCTTCATGATCTGAGATGTTGCCTTCTCCTTGTCGTCGTTGGCGATAATGGGGATGCGGTTTCGGTCGGCTTCAGAAAGCAGAAAAGACTGCAGCGCCCAGATGCGGTCGAAATTGGAGAGGTGCTTTTTACTATCCCTTTCGGGTGCGATTTGACCTCGACCGCGCAGGCGCTTCTGTAAATTGTCCTGTTTCAATACAGCCAGCATGATCGGTATGATGATGGCATCCTCGCGTCTGTCGATATAATTCAACAGCGCCGGGTGCACGTGAATGCCTTCCAGGATCAGCGCCACCCGCTCTTTGAGTGCACGCTGAATGACCGCTTCGCAGGGTACCGAGAGCAGTTCCATCTGGGCGCGGTAACCATCCGCGATACGTTCATCCGCGTCTGCCTGATTTGCAAATTTGTCCGGAAGCGAGCGCCATGCATCGAATGAGGATGTGTGCAGCACCGGAGAGAGGCGCTTGGGAATCATCATTCGCATTACTTCACGCAACATGTCCGTCGACTGAGTGCGCACCACACCCAGACGGTGAGCCACCTCTGTGGCGATTGTGCTTTTTCCGCAACCGGTAGTGCCACCGATCAGCAGTATCAGGGGGCGGCCGCTATGGGTGAATTCCACCCATACCATATATCGCTTTGCCACTTCCCTTCCGAGGTTTGCGCGCAGACAAATATAGGTGAGACGGCCCAGTTCTGAAGAACTGATCTCTGCTATCTCTTTTTCCAGCAGGTAGTGATAAATCTGTTTGCTGGCAAGTTTGGCCTCGCTAGATGAGAGCCCGCACGACTCCAGGCAGTGAGTGTGCTGGACTCTCGAGAAAGCGGTTGCCTGGCCCTCCCGGTCGATTACATGTATCGGATCGCGGATTTGCCCCTGTGACAGATAATCTTCGACAACCTTGCGGTCGAACGACTGTTCCAGAAGCTCTATGGTGATTTCCTTCAGCTTGTTGGTTGTGACCTCGTCCACATCTGACAGCTTCTGGCGCACAGTGGAGGCAAGCTTGTAAGCTTCGTCGAAGCCTACACCCGAATCAACCAGGGAGCGCGTAAGTATCCCCCGGAGAAAAGGAACCTTTGTGCCGTCAGTTGAATCAGTTACAAATGTTTTTGCCATGGTCCCTCACCAATTGACAATACTCCTTTTTCTACGTAGTTATCATCCATGTTCACGCTTACACTCTAACATATTTGTTAACTGGGTAATTGTGAATAAAAGTGTAGAACGGTTTGCTGGATTCTGGTCTGAGTGGTTGGAATATTGCCTCGAACCGGTTTATTAGGGTTTCGGAAGGAGGTGTTGCGAATGGTTGGACTCAGATTGAAAATGGCGTGCCGGCAGTGGCATTGACCGGGCAAAGAGTGTGAAATTGGGCATCCATTCGGCGGTTTCCGCCACTCTCCCGGGTATGGCAAGCAGGTAGGCTGTTCTTCTGTCAGGGGAGCCGTTAATAATCAGCGTTTGAGCTTGGCGCAGGAGTTTTCCGGCGAGTCGCATCAGAGATTTTTGAGGTTGCCGGCAGTTTGTGAGGAGGCTTGCCCGCAGAAGCCTTTTTGTAATTGGCGGCAATTTTGAAAAGTTCCGGTTGCGGCACTCGGAAGATGGCGCCTATTCCCGCCTTGTCCTGTCGGACCACGAGTCCATCGATCTGCCAGGTCGTATCATCAATTGCAAATTCCAGTCCGACAAATGTACCTGTGGGAATTTTGATGGCCGTGGTGTTCAGGAAAATGCCTCCCCGGGATAGATTTTGGGAGAGCGCACGAATTGAACGGCTGCGGTGGACGATCTGCACTTCGATGCCGAGATCGACCCGTGGTTGATAGCGGGTATCTACCGTCATTATTTTATACCTGATTATCTGACTCTAGTATTCTCCGGTGAGAGTAGAGTCGAATCATTGCAAATTTATGTCATGTATATGAATTTTTTATGTCTAATGATTGCCGGACCGGTGATTCAACGTAAAGGCTTGATGTCCAGGCTGCTTCAACCCGGGTGAATTTGTATGGGTCGCATGTGTGGCGGTGAATAACTGCCGGAAATTGCGCTTGTAGTTGTCCCGATGAAGCTCCGGAATTTACGGCAAAACAGATATTCAGGCTGAAAGCGCCGACAGCAGTTGCCGCAGGGCCTTGCCTCTGTGGCTGAGTCGATTTTTCTCCCCGGGTTCGAGTTGTGCTGAACTGCACCCTGCATCCGGTACCCAGAAAAGGGGATCGTAACCAAATCCGTTCTCCCCTTGCGGTGCGGTCAGGATGCGCCCCTCCCAGGTTCCCTGACAAATAATGGGCGTGGGGTCTTCAGCATGGCGCAGGTAAACCATCAGACACTGGAAGCGAGCCGTCCTGTCCTGTTCGGAAACCCCGTCCAGCGCTGCCAGCAGTTTCCGGTTGTTTTCCCTGTCATCGCAGGCCTCTCCGGCGAAACGGGCCGAATGTATGCCTGGGGCGCCGTTGAGAAAATCGACCTCGATACCTGAGTCGTCGGCGATCGCCGGCAATCCGCTGTAGCGGGCTGCGTTGCGCGCTTTGAGTATGGCATTTTCAACGAATGTCAGTCCGGTCTCTTCAGCTTCCGGAATATCGAAGCTTTTTTGTGCAATTACCTCGATCTTCTGTTGAGATAGTAACTGATTGATTTCACGTACCTTACCGGCATTATTACTGGCAAGTACAATGCGTTCACCCTGGTGTTTTTGGGCCATTTTCCTGATTCCATAGTGTTGCGTCCGATGGGCAGAAACCCGCGCGGAGGAGATGGAAGGTATTATACAGACACGGGATCCAGTCCTATATCTGATCCATTTGCTCTTGGTAATTCAAAAACACCCTTGCACCTGTGTACAATTACCCCCTTTTTGGCCGGTCAACCTGACGGAGTGGCAGATGCTGGAAGTGGTGAAACTGGAGTGTGTGCGCGGAGATCGACGTTTGATCTCCGGGCTCAGCTTCAGCCTGCGGCAGGGCGAACTGATGCATCTGCATGGCCATAACGGCAGTGGCAAGACGACACTGATGCGGACCATCTGCGGGCTCATCCAGCAGAGTGGCGGTGAAATCCTGTGGAATGGAGAAAGCAGCAGAAAGCTGGGAGAGGAGTTCACCCGCGAGCTGACTTATATCGGCCATAAGAACGGCATCAAGGATGACCTGAACGGTATAGAGAACCTGCAGCTCAGTTGCCGCCTGGCCGGCATGCCCATTGTTCGTAAGACTGCCTGGGAGGTGCTGGAGAGGATGGGATTGCGGGGACATGAAGACCTTCCGGTTCGGGTCCTTTCCCAGGGGCAGAAACGGCGGGTAACACTGGCCAGGCTGCTGCTCAGTAAAGCGCCGCTGTGGATACTCGACGAGCCTTTCACCGCACTGGACATGGCCGCTGTCGAATTTCTCCAATCGATCATCAGCCTGCACGTTGAGCAGGGTGGCATGGTTATTCTGACCACCCACCAGGAGGTGCGTCTGACCAGGGGGCAGGTGCGTCAGTTGCGGCTGGGGTGGAAGGAGGAAGGCGATGTTTGATGCCTTCCTCGCTGTTATGGTCCGTGATCTGGTGCTCGCAATGCGCCGGAAAACCGACGTTTTTTCCACGCTCTTCTTTTTTGTCATAGTGGTCAGTCTATTTCCGCTTGGTATCGGTCCGGAGATGAACACGCTGCGCCTGATCGCTCCCGGCGTGGTCTGGGTGGCGGCACTCCTTGCCTCCATGCTGGCGCTGGAACGACTGTTTGCAGCGGACTACGATGACGGCACTCTGGAGCAGATGCTGCTGGCACCTCAGCCGCTTTTTATCCTGGTATTGGGCAAAGTGGCGGCACACTGGTTGGCAACTGGCCTGCCGCTGGTGCTGATGGCGCCACTGCTGGGCCTACAATACGACCTCTCTGCCGATGCCCTCAGGATACTGCTCTATTCCCTGTTGCTGGGCACGCCTGCGCTGAGCCTTATCGGTGCGATCGGTGCGGCGCTTACCATTGGTTTGCGTGGCGGGGGAGTGCTGGTTTCGTTGCTGGTGCTGCCGCTCTGCATTCCGATTCTTATATTCGGTGCGGGCGCGGTGGAGGCCAATGTATCCGGGCTGGGGGAGCAGGGCCACATTTTTATGCTCGGTGCGCTGCTGGTACTTTCGCTGCTGCTTGCACCTTTGGCAACCGCTGCTGCATTGCGGGTTTCGGCGGAGTAGAGTGCATTCAAGGCATTTCTTATATAATGGCATGATGATTTTGTGATTAAGGGGAACAAATGGCTGGATTCAGACTCGAAACCCAAGTTGGAGTAAAAATTACCAGTACCGTCGGATGCTGTCCGGGTGATTTTGATCATGGGGATTTAACACTTGAAAATTAGAAATCTCCGGTTACCCTGCGCCATTCTGTTTTACGGAAAGAGTGGCTGCCATCGGCGGCAGCTTGGAAGTCTCAGCTGATGAGCTCCCGATTAATTAACTGGTTCAAATTCTCATCACCCCCTGCTTTCTATGACCTGGCTGGCAGGATGGTGCCTTGGTTCACTGTTATCGCCGTGGTTTTGATCGGTGTTGGCCTCTATATGAGTTTTTTCGTTGCGCCGACAGACTATAAGCAGGGCGAGGGATACCGCATTATTTTTGTTCATGTTCCCGCAGCCTGGATGTCCATGTTCATTTACGTGATCATGGCGCTCTGGTCGGGTATAGGGCTGGTCTTCAACACCCGTCTGTCGGCCATGATGGCTCAGGCGTTGGCACCGACCGGGGCCATGTTTACCTTCCTTGCGCTGTGGACCGGTGCTTTCTGGGGCAAGCCAATGTGGGGCGCCTGGTGGGTTTGGGATGCGCGCCTGACATCGGAACTGATCCTGTTGTTTCTCTATATAGGTTTCATTGCGCTGCAGGGGGCGATAGACGATAAACGCCGGGCCGACAGGGCAGGCGCCATTCTCGCGTTGGTGGGGGTCGTGAATATTCCGATCATCTACTATTCGGTCAAATGGTGGAATACCCTGCATCAGGGTGCCTCGGTATCCATCAGCAAGGGTTCCAGTATGGGCGAGGTAATGCTGATCACCATGTTAATCATGGCATTAGGGTTCTGGGCGTATTCCATCGCGGTGGCGCTGATGCGCGTGCGTTCCATAATTCTCGAGCGCGACCGGGATACCACATGGGTCAGTCAGCTGCCGGAGATGCAGGTAAGATGAGCGCTGCAGAGTTTTTTCATATGGGTGGCTACGGCCTCTATGTATGGGGCTCATTCGGGGTTTCTGCACTGCTCATGGTGGTTGAACCGATTCTGCTCAGGAACCGCCGTAAAGCCACGCTGCAACGAATTTCGCGCATAGTCCGACTCAATACAGAGGTTAGAGATGAAAGCTAGACACAAACGCTTTGGATTCCTGTTGGTTGGACTGGCGGGTCTGGGGTTGGCGGCATGGCTGCTGCTCAGTGCGTTGGACAGCAATCTGTCCTACTTCTTTTCACCAACCGAAGTGGCCCAGAACAAAGCGCCCAGGGATCACGTCTACCGGCTGGGCGGCCTGGTGGAGGGCGGCAGCCTGCAACGGGGACAGGAGTTGACGGTCCGTTTCGTGGTCACCGACAACGCAAACCGGGTGAATGTCGAGTACACAGGGATTCTGCCCGACCTGTTCCAGGAGGGGCAGGGTGTGATTGCCCAGGGCCGCATGGGGCCGAATGGTATTTTTGTGGCCGACGAAGTGCTGGCGAAGCATGATGAGAACTATATGCCGCCGGAGGTGGCCGAGGCGCTCGAGAAATCGCACAACAAAGGTGTCGCGGAGATGCAGAAACTATGATCCCGGAAATCGGACATGTGGCGCTGATACTGGCACTTGGTATGGCAATTGTACAGGCGGTCTTTCCGGTGGTCGGAGCGCACCGTGGGATCGCCACCTGGGTTGCGCTGGCCAAACCCGTTGCCCGCACCCAGCTGCTGTTCATGCTGGTCGCCTACGGTTGTCTTACCTATGCGTTTCTCACCAATGACTTTTCGGTGCTCTACGTAGCGACCAATTCCAATACGGCATTGCCTACACTCTATTTGATCTCCGGTGTCTGGGGCGCTCACGAAGGTTCCCTGCTGTTGTGGGCTTTGATTCTCTCCCTGTGGACCGGGGCGGTTACCCTGTTCAGCCGCAGTGTTCCAGCTGTGATGCTGGCTCGCGTGGTTGGCGTGATGGGTATGGTGAGTATTGGTTTTATTCTATTTATGCTGCTTACGTCCAATCCGTTCGACCGGCTTGTCAATGCACCGGCGGAAGGCAGGGATCTCAATCCGCTGCTGCAGGACCCGGGGCTGGCGATCCATCCGCCTATGCTGTACATGGGTTATGTCGGATTCTCGGTAGCCTTCGCCTTCGCCATTGCGGCCATGCTCGGTGGCCGTCTGGACGCGGCTTGGGCACGCTGGTCTCGACCTTGGACTAATATAGCCTGGGTCTTCCTGTCGCTGGGTATCATGCTCGGCAGCTGGTGGGCTTATTATGAACTCGGCTGGGGCGGCTGGTGGTTCTGGGATCCGGTTGAGAATGCTTCGTTCATGCCCTGGTTGGTCGGTACCGCTCTGATTCATTCCCTCGCTGTGACCGAGAAGCGGGGCGCATTCAAGGCCTGGACCGTGCTACTGGCGATATTTGCATTCTCGCTCAGTCTGTTGGGCACTTTTCTGGTTCGTTCCGGCGTACTGACCTCGGTGCATGCATTTGCCACCGATCCGGGACGCGGCATATTCATTCTGCTGTTCCTGGGCGTGGTCATCGGCGGTTCGCTGCTGCTTTACTCCTGGCGGGCCTCGCAGATCCGCAGCAGTGTCAAATTCAGCCTGGTATCGCGCGAGACCGGACTGCTGATGAACAATGTGTTTCTGGTGGTTGCCTGTGCCAGCGTGCTGCTGGGTACGCTTTATCCATTGGTGCTGGATGCGCTGGGTGCCGGTAAGATTTCGGTGGGCCCCCCCTACTTCAACAGCGTCTTTATTCCATTGACCATACCTTTGGCAATACTGATCGGTATTGGTCCGCTGGTACGCTGGAAGCAGGACTCTGCTGAACGGCTGCTCAGAAAACTGATCGTTACGCTGGTAGTGAGTCTGTCCGCAGGTTTCGGCCTGACACTACTGTTGGCATCGCATTTCAGCTGGGGTGCCGCATTCGGTCTGGTACTGGCCATCTGGGTCGCTCTCACCACGCTCCTCTGGCTGATCGATAGGGCCGGGGGGCGCCACCGCTTCTGGCAGGTATTGGTGACCACACCGCGCGGCGGCTGGGGAATGATGTTTGGACATATTGGAGTGGCGATTTTTATAGTAGGTATCACGCTGACCTCGATCTACAGCACCGAGAAGGATATCCGCCTGGAGCGCGGTCAGAGTTACAGCCTGGGCGGTTACGATTTTCTGTTTAAAGGTGCTGAGCCGGTCAAAGGTCCCAACTACACCGCGTATCAGGCCGAAGTGGAGGTCAGCCGTGATGGCAATCCTGTGACTCTCCTGCATCCGCAGAAGCGCAACTACAGTAGCGGCATGCCCATGACCGAGGCAGGGATAGATGCAGGACTGACGCGTGATCTGTTCGTCGCACTGGGAGAGCCCCTGGGTAGTCAGGGTGCCTGGAGTCTGCGCATCTACCACAAACCGTTCATCCGCTGGATCTGGCTGGGATTCATTTTTATGGCGATAGGCGGCATCCTGGCAGCTACCGATCGACGTTATTTTCAGCTTGCACGCAAGGCACGCATGGTGGCAGCCAATCAGGCAATGGCAGGCGCCGCATGAAAGCACGTTTTTTGATACCGTTAGGTCTGTTTCTGGCGCTGGTTGTTCTGCTGGGCGTCGGTTTGACCCTCGATCCGCGCGATGTTCCATCGGTGCTGATCGACAAGAAGGCCTCTGAGTTCTCACTGCCCGACCTTTTCGACCCAAGCAAAAGGGTCGATTCGGCCTCCATGAAGGGAAGAGTGTGGCTGCTCAATGTATGGGGTACCTGGTGTCCGGAGTGCTGGCGCGAGCACGAATTTCTGATATATCTGGCAGAGCAGGAGAAGGTGCCCATCGTCGGAATCGACTGGCGGGACAATGACGCCGAGGCAAAGGAGTTCCTGCGGGAGAAGGGTAATCCGTTCATCGCGGTCGGTGTGGATCCGGAGAGCAACGCAATCATGGATCTCGGAGTATACGGTGCCCCTGAAACTTTTCTGATTGACAAGCAGGGAGTCATCCGCAAGAAGCACAAGGGGGCGATGACGCTGCAGGTTTGGCGCGAAGAGTTCAAACCTCTGATAGACGAGCTGGAGAAGGGTTAATGAAGCGCCTGGGCTGGATATTGGCACTACTCATCCCGTTGGTTGTGATGGCCAGGGTGGAGGTTTATCAGTTCGACGATCCGGCGAAGGAGGCACGATACAAACGGCTGATCGAAGAGTTGCGCTGTCTGGTCTGCCAGAATCAGAACCTGGCTGATTCCAATGCGGAACTTGCGGAGGATATGCGGCGCATCACCTACGAGATGATCAGTCGCGGGGAATCAGACGAGCAGGTAATCACCTTTATGGTGCAGCGTTATGGTGAGTTCGTGCTTTATCGACCTCCGTTTCAGACATCCACGGTAATGCTTTGGGTGGGTCCTTTCGTTATCCTTGGTGCAGCGGTACTGGTGCTGCTGACGATTATCAGGCGCCGTACAAAAGAGCAGGCTGCCTCCCTGACAGCCGAAGAGCATGCACGCGCCAGACAACTTCTCGACGATCAAAAGACATGATGCTTTTCTGGACAATTACGGCAGCCATGATTGTGGCTGCCCTGTTACTGCTTGCGCCGGCCCTGCTGCGCAAACGACAGTCGGATTCACGCGAACGGGATAAACAAAATGTGGTGATTGCCCGCGAACGGCTGGCGGAACTGGAATCGGAGCGGGATCTGGGCAATCTTGATCAACCTCAGTTCGAGAAAGCGAAAAGCGAGCTCGAGCAGTCACTGTTGCAGGATCTGGATCTGGAACAGGACAGCGAAGAGATTGTCGATTCCGGGGCGAGTGGCGGCGGACGTCTGGCGCTGGGAATAGTCGCCGTGTTCGTGCCGGTGTTTACGCTGGGTCTCTACTCCTACCTGGGTACGCCGGAGCTGGTGGAACCAAAAAATCCAGCGTTGGCTGAAGCTCATACACCCGGAGGGGGGCTGCCCTCTGTGGAGCAGATGGTGGGCGCATTGATCGGGCGCCTTGAACAGAATCCTGAGGATACCCAGGGCTGGTATCTGCTCGGGCGCACCAATATGGCGCTGAAGGATTATACCGGAGCGGCCACGGCATTTGAGCGTGTGCACCAGCTGGTGGGAGATGAGCCCTCGGTGCTGTTGGCCTGGGCAGATGCACTGGCCATGAATGCACAGGGAGATATGCGCGGCAAGCCCGCGGAGTTGATCCGAAAAGCGGTTAATCTGGCACCTGACGATACCACAGCGCTCTGGCTCGCTGGTATGGTTGAGGAGCAGGAGGGAAATGCGGAGTTGGCAATCGCTTACTGGGAACGATTGGCCCCACAGATCCAGGATGACCCTCAGGCCAGCACGCGTATTGCTTCTCTGATATCCAGGGCCAGGGAAAAATCTGGTGCAATCGTGCAGACAGCTGCCGCTGCTCCGGAACCGTCCGATGCAGGGAATTCTCCCCAGGTGGGGGATAAGAGTGTTTCCCTCAGGGTGAGCCTGTCACCTGAGCTCAAAGGCAAGGTTAATCCGGAAGATGCGCTGTTTATCTATGCCAAAGCGCTGCAGGGTCCGAAAATGCCGCTGGCTGCGGAGCGCAGAAGCGTCAAGGATCTACCGCTGACAATCTCCCTGGACGACTCCGGTGCGATGCTGCCTGCCATGAAAATATCTAATTTCGATCAGGTCCTGGTGGGCGCGCGCATCTCCCGCTCAGGTGGTGCGATAGCACAAAGCGGTGACTTCAAAGGTGAGGTTGCGCCGGTTGATGTAGGGTCGGGCAGGGTCGTGGATATCCTGATCGACCAGGTCGTACCTTGAATTTGGCTGCTTACAAGAGTTATCGGCAATCTCGGTTTTCCATCGCTTCGTGCTGACGGGCCATAATCTCCCTGATACCCTTCTCCCCCAGCGCCAGCATCTGTTGCAGTTCATGCATGTGAAAAGCGTGGCCTTCGGCGGTACCCTGTACTTCGATGAAAGCGCCTGCCTCATTCATTACAATATTCATATCGGTTTCCGCGTTGGAGTCTTCGGCGTAGTCCAGATCAAGTACCGGCGTGCCTTGGTAGATGCCTACCGACACCGAAGCGAGCTGGCCGTGGATCGGGTTTTGTTCGATGCTGCCGTTATGCAACAGCCGGTTCACCGCATCGGAGAGCGCAACGTAGGACCCGGAAATGGATGCTGTGCGGGTACCGCCATCTGCCTGTATGACGTCGCAGTCCAGAGTGATTGTGCGCTCTCCCAGCGCTTCCAGGTCGACGGCAGCTCGCAGTGAGCGCCCGATAAGCCGTTGAATCTCAAGGGTACGACCGCTCTGTTTTCCACGACTTGCCTCGCGGTCCATACGCGAGCCTGTTGAGCGGGGCAGCATGCCGTATTCGGCGGTAACCCAGCCACAACCCTTTCCCTTTAAAAAACGAGGTACCCGTTCTTCCACGCTGGCGGTACAGATCACCTTGGTGTTGCCACAGATCACCAGCACCGAACCTTCTGCATGCATGGTGTAGTTGCGGGTAAACTGGATATCTCGCATCTGGTCCGGATTGCGGCCGCTGGGTCTCATTTTCTCTCCTGTTCTGATTCGTTTTTCATAGTGGTTTTGTAACTATTCAGCTTGATGGCCAAACAACCTTTGGTGCCGTTGAGATCCGTTGTTTCTGCAGGAAACGTCGACGGCAGGGACGCCGTCGTCGAGCCTACAAGGATGTATTCACGGCGTTTTCAGGAAGAAATATCGGTTCTCAATGGCATTTGGCACCGAGCTGAATAGTTACGTGGTTTTTTCGGTAACCAGTCGGTTCTGGTGCCTTTATAGCACGATACATGCTCATCGTTGCAGAAAGTCCGGAGCCACACCAGAGACTTCTGGGCGTCCTTCCTCCAGAAGTAACGCCCTGCTCAACTCCTCAGCTCCCTGGGGACGCAGTAGCGGGTCAACCTCCATAGCCCAATCGATGATCTCCAGCAAATATTTCGGATAGTGCCGTTTGAACAGTTTTACTGCAGGTTGCATTCTATCTTTTGCGTGCCGTTCTATGGCCGATGGGGGTGCTTTTCCCTCAATACACGCACGCATGGTCGCCCCTATTGCATAGATATCGCTCCAGGGGCCGACATAACCTGACGAATAGTACTGCTCCACGGGTGAAAAACCCGGCGTGATAACCTGGGATGCCATGCCACTCCTGGTGGTTGCCAATTGATGAATCGCGCCAAAATCGAGCAGTAACGGTCTGCCGCCGGAGCGCAGATGAATATTACTGGGCTTGATGTCCAGGTGGATCTGATTTGCTGAATGGACGAGGCTGAGCGCGTCGAGTATCGCCGGGAAAACAGTCAGCAGCAGGGCTGTACTCAGTTTTCCGTTGTGGCGTTTGATGTAGGTGGCCAGATTCCTGCCCTGTTCGTAGTCCATCACCAGGTAGGCTGTGTTGTTGGCAAGAAAAAATGTCCGCACGTTGACAATGTTCGGATGGCTTAGTTGGCTAAGCGCTTTTGCCTCCTGAAAGAACAGCTTGCGGCCCCGTTCGAACTGATCCGGGCTGGCGGTTGGGGCAATCTCCACGCGTGTGGAGCCGAGCCGTTGTGCCAGCTTTCTGGGCAGGTACTCTTTGAGGATTACACGTTCCTGCGAATCCTCATCTTCTGCCAGATAGATCAGACTGAAACCACCGCTTCCGACCCGCTTGATAATGGAGTAACAGTCGACAGTGGTGCCCGGCAGCAGACTTTCTCGGGTTTCCTGCATACGCGAATAAGTGCCCAGCATGGGTGCAAGGTTGCATCGAGCGCATTATGATACACAGTTTGGGGCACTGCTTTGCAACCGGCTCCGCAGAAATAACAGGTGCTATCAGAAATGACTTCCAGTATGACGGCTTTTGCGCGTGTTCAAGATGTCGATAACGACGGCGAGCTTACTTGGGAGATCCGCTCGGTCAACCATCGCTTTCTCGAAACCTTGGTGCGTCTGCCAGAAGAGTTACGCGGGCTGGATCCCATTGTGCGAGAATATTTGTCAAAAAGGCTGGGACGCGGAAAAGTTGATTGTTCACTGCGTTATAAGCCTGCCGACGGTGCCGTTGCAGAGGTGAAGGTGAACACTCGGATAGCACGCCAGATCATAGATTGTGCCGGTGAAGTGAACAAGCTGCTGCATGATTCCAGCCCGCTGCGTGCGATGGATATACTGAGCTGGCCGGGAGTGATGGAAACCGAAGAGAGGGATCTGACCCCGTTGCAAAAACGGGCAACAGATTGCCTTGAACGGGCAATTGACGGTTTGGTCGAAGCGCGGGAGAGGGAGGGGGCCAGGTTGGCGGAATTGGTCGCCCAGCGCTGTTCGTCGTTGCGCCTGGAGGTGTCGAAAGTCACTCAGATGATGCCGGCTATTCTGGAAAGCGTACGCGAACGGCTGCGTGGCAGGTTAAGTGAATTGAGCGCAGAGCTGGACGCGGCCCGGCTGGAGCAGGAGATAGCACTGTTCGCACAGAAACTGGATGTTGCTGAAGAGATGGACCGACTCGCAACCCACATCGATGAGGTTGAGTCGGTACTGAAGTGCAGCGGACCTGTCGGTCGGCGCCTGGATTTTTTGATGCAGGAGCTCAATCGGGAAGCAAATACTCTGGCATCCAAGTCCAATGATGTGGAGACCACCCGTATCGGGGTGGAGATGAAAGTGCTGATCGAGCAGATGCGCGAACAGATTCAGAATATTGAGTAGGTTTCCCGGAAATGGCACAAGGAACGCTTTATATAATTTCCGCTCCTTCGGGTGCGGGAAAGACCAGCCTGCTTAAGGCGCTCATCGAAAAGGAGCAGAGCATCCTGGTCTCCGTTTCACACACCACCAGAGCAATGCGGCCAGGTGAGCGGAATGGAGTGGATTACTGGTTTGTCGGTGAGCCTGAATTCAGGCGCATGGTCGGGGAAGGCGCTTTTATAGAGCACGCACAGGTGTTTGGTAATCTCTATGGCACCTCAGAAAACGCTGTCCGGGAACTGCTTCAAACCGGTGTCGATGTGGTATTGGAGATCGATTGGCAGGGTGCGCGGCAGGTGCGCAAGCGTTTTCCGGAAGCAATTTCGGTATTCATATTACCTCCAAGTAGAGAAGCATTGCGGCAGCGACTGAATGCCCGCGGCCAGGACAGCGGTGAAGTGATTGAACGCCGGATGCTGGAGGCACGCAGCGAGATGGAACACTTTACCGAATACGACTTTCTGGTTGTCAATGATCGGTTTGAGCAGGCATTGGCGGAACTGCAGGCGCTCATTCTGAGTCACAGACTGAGGGAGTCTGTTCAGTCGCAACGGCTTGCCGGGCAGCTGGAGGATCTATTAGCCTGAGTTTCAATATCTGGATCCTGTCGGTCTATTGGTTTATATTTACCAGTTCTTCCGCCAAAGCGGGTTAAAGAATTCCGGTCCTGGCGTGCGGTCAGGACTCCCATTTTTATAACTTTCCCGATATTTAATCAGGGATTGTCCTGGAGTTAGTCAAATGGCACGCGTCACAGTTGAAGATTGTCTTGAGCATGTAAATAATCGCTTTGATCTGGTACTCCTGGCTGCCAAGCGTGCCCGCCAGCTTGGGAATGGTGTGGACCCGCTGCTGCCTTGGGAAAACGATAAGCCCACCGTGGTGGCATTGCGCGAAATAGCGGCAGGTCTGGTGGATAATTCGGTTGTGGTTGAGCATCAGAGTCAGGAGCATGAAGTGGAGGTTATTCCGAATGGAGTGGAATCCGAAATTTCAGAATCGGTGGCTGAACTGCCGCCCTCCGCCGATTGATGGACTGATCCTGGAATGTTCTTGCGCAGTTAATAACCGGGGACGTTTTACAGGGGATCCGAGGGGCAATCAGGGAGCGCCCTTCACTCGTGGACGAGCTATGAAAAGTTCAGGGTCATGACGCCAGTAACCGCAGAGTTGTTGACGGCCCATTCACACTCGGGCAAGCCTCGCTTTCTGATCAGCGACCTCTGTGTAGCACTGGAGTCTTATCTGACGCCAAGTCAGATCCAGGAGGTTTACCGGGCCTACGTCTTCAGCGCTGAAGCGCATGAAGGCCAGCAGCGCATGACCGGCGAACCTTACATCTACCATCCATTGGCCGTTGCCCGGATTCTTGCCAACATCCAGATGGATCACAAGTGTCTGATGGCGGCGATCCTGCACGATGTCATCGAGGATACGCCGGTTGGTAAGGCGCAGATTGCCGAGGCCTTCGATGATGAGATTGCACAGCTGGTAGACGGCGTCAGTAAACTCACACAGATCGATTTTCGCTCCCGGGCAGAGGCCCAGGCGGCAAACTTCCGCAAAATGCTTCTGGCGATGACTCGTGATATCCGGGTCATACTGATTAAGCTTGCAGACCGCCTGCACAATATGCGGACTCTCGGCATCATGCGTCCGGCAAAAAGGCGGCGGATCGCCCGGGAGACACTCGACATCTATGTCCCCATCGCCAATCGGCTGGGCATCAACAGCGTACGTACAGAGCTTGAGGAGCTGGGATTTGCTGCTTATTGGCCGATGCGTTATCGGATTTTGCGCAATGCGGTAAGACAGGCGCGCGGCAATCGCAAGCGGGTGCTGGGTAGTATTGAGGCCGCAATAAGTGCACGGCTGGCTGAGGATGGATTTATTGCCGAGGTCAAAGGCAGGGAGAAGCACACTTACAGCATCTACAAAAAGATGCTGACGAAGAAGCTCTCTTTTTCTGAAGTGGCGGACGTCTATGCGTTTCGTATCATCGTGGATCAACTGGACACCTGCTATCGTGTGTTGGGTGCAGTCCACAATCTCTTCAAGCCGGTTCCGGGAAGATTTAAGGACTACATTGCCATTCCCAAATCCAATGGTTACCAGTCGTTGCATACCGTACTGTTCGGTCCCCATGGAATACCCATTGAAATCCAGATTCGCACACAGGATATGCATAGGCTGGCGGAATCGGGGATCGCGGCTCACTGGTTGTACAAGGCGGTCGGTGAAGATGACAATCTCTCACGTGCCGCGGTTTCCGACTGGTTGAAGCATCTGCTTGAGCTGCAGCAGGGCGCGGGTGATTCGGTCGAGTTTCTCGACCACGTTAAAGTGGATCTGTTTCCAGATGAAGTCTATGTATTTACTCCCAGAGGGAAAATATTGGTTCTTGCCAAAGGGGCGACGGTAATCGATTTTGCATACGCCGTGCATACGGATGTTGGCAACAGCTGTGTGGCGGCCCGCATCGACAGGCGTCTGGTGCCATTGCGCACCCAACTCTTCAGTGGGCAGACAGTGGAGATTATCTGTTCGGAAACAGCTTCTCCCAATCCGGCCTGGCTGAATTTTGTGGTGACCGGCAAGGCACGAGTCAATATTCGCAGCTATCTGAAGAATTTGCGGCAGCAGGAGGCCATCACTCTGGGCGAGAGGCTGCTCGAGAAAGAGCTCTCAGTGTTGGGAGAGTCAATTAATAAAATCCCCGAGAAAAAAATCGAACGATTGCTGGTGGACATAGGTCTCTCCGACAGGAATTCGCTGTTCAGGGAGATAGGACTTGGTAATCGAATGCCCCTTCTGGTGGCCCGCCGTCTGATCGGAGATACGGGAGATGAGGGAGAGGGCTCTCTGGAAGAGGGTAAAAACGGTAGAAAACGATCAGGAAAATCGCGAGAGGGGAAGATAAGTCGTCCGTTGGTTATTACCGGCACTGAAGGCATGGTGGTGAAATTCGCGAAGTGCTGCAGACCGATTCCTGGAGATAAGGCTATCGCCAGTTTCAGCCCTGGCAAGGGTATTGTGGTTCACCGTGAGGAGTGCCGAAATATCGGCGAGTTCCGTAAACAGGACAGTCATTGGCTATATGTTCAGTGGGAAGCCAAACAGTTGAAAACCTTCAGTACGGAAATAAAGGTTGAAACTGATAACAGGCGCGGTGTACTGGCCACGGTTGCTTCTGCGATCTCGGAGATGGGATCGAATATCGAAAACGTCAGTATGGAGGAGCAGGATGGCTTGACCTCCGTTTTGAAATTCACCATGTCGGTGGAAGATCGCCGGCATCTGGCAGGTATCATACGCAGGGTACGTTCCCTTGCGCATGTGTTGCGTATCAATCGCACTTTGTGCTGAGGGTGACGATGGGGAGTATTAAGACTATGACACGCGAAATTATTCGAACTGAACAGGCGCCCCAGGCTATAGGTACTTATTCTCAGGCGGTCAGGGTGGGAACCAGGGTCTACCTGTCGGGACAGATTCCATTGGTGCCCGAAACCATGGAGTTGGTGGAGGGGGAGGTTGAGTCCCAGATAAGGCAGGTATTCGATAATCTGCAGGCCGTGGCCAGGGCGGCCGGTGGCAACTTACCGGATATTGTCAAACTGAATGTCTTTCTAACCGACCTGATCCATTTTCCGATCGTGAATAAGGTGATGGCGGAATACTTCTCCGAACCCTATCCTGCCAGGGCTGCCATAGGTGTAGCTCAACTGCCGCGGGGCGCGACAGTTGAAATGGATGCTGTGATGGAGCTCGGAAGTTGATGTGCCGCCCTGCAATCCAGGGTCTCTCAGCCGAACAGATCTAATCCCCTATCACGGTTACGCTGAGCTGACGCCGGTGGGGCCGAGTGCGGTGCTCCCAAAGGTAGATACCCTGCCAGGTGCCAAGGGCGCCTCTGCCATTCGTAACCGGGATACTGAGATCCATTTTGGTGAGAATCGCACGAACATGTGCTGCCATGTCATCCGGTCCTTCTAACGTGTGGCTGAACATCGGGTCGCCGTCAGGTACCAGTCTGGCCATAAAGCGCTCCAGATCCCCGCGTACGCTGGCATCTGCATTTTCACACAAGGTCAATGAGGCACTGCTATGATGGATGAATACTTGGCAGATCCCTCTCTCCACACCTGCTTCGAGAATCACCTGGTTGATCTCTCTGGTGATCTCATAAGTGCCCCGCCCCCGTGTTTCAAAGAAAAAGTTTTTCTGGTAGACCATAGCTTTCCCCGTCGGCTGAGCTTCAACTTGTAATTTCGCCGATTTTTTTCCGAATCGAGTCGAGTTTAGTCTGCATGCCGTTGCTGCGCCCTTTGCGGATATCCAGTTTCAGCGAGGCGTACACGCGTTGGCAACCGGCCTTATCGAGCACCTGGTAGCAACGCTCAACCAACTCCAGTGCCTGCCCGAGCTGATCTGTTTCGACGATGGTTCCCATGGGTGTCAACCGGTAGGGCAGACCACTTCCCCTTATCTCGGCAATGACCAGACTGACCTGATCGCTGACACTCTCTCCTTTATCGGTGGGAAACATACTGAATTCGAGAAGTACGGACATAAACCACTCCTGTTGTTGTGTAAGCTCCAACCTATGCTAATCCTACACAATTCGGCAACCTATGCCGATAATCAGTCCTTTCTACCCTATCTTTCCTTCTGGCATTCTTGGCTGGAAAACATTTCAAAAAGAGTGGTTGAGCCTGGTTTTTGAACCCTGCACATTGGTTGTATGTTAATTTGCCGCTTTCCGGATATGCTCAATACCGTTTAGGACAAGGCTGAGAAATAAAGAGGGAAATCGGGGGAGGTGTTGAAATCAGCGCAATCAGACCTGGGACTGGATGTCACGCCCATCACTGCGTTAAAGGGCGTGGGCCCGCGCAACGCGGAACGGCTGGCCAGAATCGGGGTAAGCACGGTGCAGGATCTCCTCTTTCATCTGCCCTTCAGATATCAGGACCGGACCCGAATTGTACCTGTCAGATCACTGTGCCTGGGGGATCAGGCAGTGGTGGAGGTGGTCGTGGAGAGCACCGACATTCATTTGGGCCGACGCCGTTCGTTGTTGGTGCGGGTATCTGATGGAAGCGGGCTTTTGGTACTGCGTTTTTTTCATTTTTCAGCGGCGCAGAAAGCTGCGCTCACTGTCGGTGTCAGATTGCGCTGCTTCGGAGAAGTTCGCAACGGACCAACCGGTTTTGAGATGATCCACCCTGAATACAGCAGGATCGATGGGCACGAACTCCCGGCTACAGAAGAGAGCCTCACACCAATTTATCCCACCACGGAGGGCATGCATCAACTGACATGGCGCGCCATGACAGATAAGGCGTTGGCGCTGTTGGAAGAGCGGCCTCAGAGCTTGCCTGAATGGCTGCCTGAGCATTTGAGGCGTGTATACCGGCTGCCGGATCTCTCTGCGGCGGTTCGCTATCTGCATAGGCCTCCGGCAGGGGCGTTGCAGGCGAAGCTGCTTGAAGGGGTGCACCCGGCACAAAGGCGGCTGGTGTTTGAAGAGCTGGTGGCGCATCAACTGAGCCTGAGCCAGTTGCGTCAGCGTAGACGGCTGGTCGCAGCACCCGCACTGAACGGGAAAAAGCCATTACGGCAACGGTTCCTGAAGAGCCTCCCTTTTTCACTGACCGGCTCTCAACAATTTGCGATCGAAGAGATAGCCGGGGACTTGAAACAAAACCGCCCTATGATGCGTTTGCTCCAGGGTGATGTGGGATCGGGCAAAACCGTAGTTGCGGCTCTGGCCGCTCTGCAGGCAGTGGAGGCAGGTTATCAAGTGGCGTTGATGGCACCGACCGAGCTGCTGTCGGAGCAGCATCTGCGTAGCTTCCGTACCTGGTTACTACCGCTGGGGGTAGATATCTTATGGCTGACCAGTCGGCAAAAAGGCAAAGCACGGGAGCTTCTTCTCGCCCGGTTGGAGAGTGGAGAGGCAGGACTGGTAGTTGGTACACAGGCCCTGTTTCAGGATGATGTTGTGTTCCGGAAGTTGGGACTGGTGATAATTGACGAGCAACATAGATTTGGCGTACACCAACGCATGGCACTGCGCGAAAAAGGGAGTGATGGAGGCAAGGTTCCTCATCAGTTGATCATGACGGCAACGCCTATTCCCCGAACGCTGGCGATGACCGCTTACGCTGATCTTGATCTTTCTGTGATCGATGAACTGCCGCCTGGCAGAACACCGGTTACCACAGTGGTGTTACCTGCCAGCCGGCGTATGGATGTGATTGAACGGGTGCGTGCCGCTTGTGCACTGCAACGCCAGGCCTATTGGGTATGCACGCTGATAGAAGAGTCGGAAGCATTGGAGTGTGAAGCGGCTGAGGCGACTGCAGTGCAGCTCGGCGAGATGTTGCCGGAACTGCGCATCGGGCTGGTTCACGGCCGTCTCAAGGCATCTGAAAAAGAGTCGGTGATGCTGGCCTTTCAACAGCGGGAACTGGATCTTCTGGTCGCAACCACCGTTATCGAAGTGGGTGTGGATGTTCCTAACGCCAGTCTGATGATTATTGAGAATCCGGAACGGCTGGGATTGGCCCAGCTGCATCAACTGCGCGGCAGGGTTGGCCGGGGCGCTGTGGAAAGCCACTGTGTACTGATGTATCAAACACCTCTCTCTGCCAATGCGCGTCAGCGTCTGGCGGTGATGAGGGAGAGCAACGACGGTTTCTTTATTGCGCGGAAAGATCTGGAACTGCGCGGTGCGGGAGAGGTGCTGGGTACCCGTCAGACCGGAGAGATGCAGTTTCGTATAGCGGATCTGGTGCGTGATCAGGCCCTGCTCGACGAGGTGAGGCAGGCAGCCGCTGTAATACTGGAGCGATATCCGGATAGGGTGGCACCTCTGGTGCAGCGGTGGATCGGGATCCGTGAACAGTACATAGACGCTTGATCTCTGCGATAATGCCGAGTTCTAGTCGAACTGAGGCCGGAGCGTTCCGGGCCAAGAGAAGCAGTAGTGAATCAGATGGATTCTCTGAATACCCAACTGGAACCCAACTGGATAGGATGGGAGCGTTTAAGACACGCACAGGTTCCCAAAGGTGTCTATTCCTGGTTGTATGACAGAGCTTCGTTGACGGCAAGGATAAAGAGCGCCTGCCGATGTGGTGCGTTCCGTGTTCGTGTAGTACGGCAAGGCTGGGGAAAGCCACTCTATAGTGAGGAGTCGTTGCTTGGTATGCGGCATGGGGAGATTGCCATTGTGCGGGAGGTGGAACTTCTCTGCAGCGGGAAGCCCTGGGTGTTCGCACGCACCTTGATTCCGGCGAGCAGTCTGTGTGGTCCAGCCAGGCGGCTGGCTCATTTGGGAAACAGACCCTTGGGAGAGGTGCTGTTTTCCGATCAGCGAGCCAGACGCGGTGTAACGCAAGTGGCCCGCCTGCTGCCGCGTCACCGTTTGTTTGTGGCAGCTGTTGCTGAACTGGAAGATCCGCCAGCTGAAATCTGGGGGCGTCGCTCGCTGTTTCGTCTCTCAAGTAAGCCATTGTTGGTAAACGAAATATTTCTACCTGATATACCCAAGAGTCCAAGATGATAAGGCCTGAAATCAAGCTGAGATTGAATCTGGAACCCTTGTCACTGCGGGAGCGACTGTTCGCTTACGCCGTACTTGTTCGGCTGAATCGCCCCATCGGTATCCTGCTTCTGCTCTGGCCCGCTCTGTGGGCGCTCTGGATCGCCGGTAACGGGCAGCCGCGCTGGGAAGTGGTGCTGATTTTCATTCTCGGGGTTGCGTTGATGCGATCGGCCGGCTGTGCCATCAACGATTACGCGGATAGAAACATCGACGGCAGGGTTGCCCGCACCCGGCACCGCCCGCTGGCAGTTGGACTGATTAGCCCCAAAGAGGCTATCGCCGTGTTCGCGCTGCTGAGTCTTGTCGCCTTCGGCCTGGTACTCCTGCTTGACTGGAAGACGATCTCGATGTCTTTCGCGGCGGTCGCCCTGGCAGCGCTTTACCCGTTTATGAAGCGGTTCACGCATCTGCCCCAGTTGGTGTTGGGTATGGCATTTGGATGGGCGGTTCCCATGGCATTTATGGCATTGACCGGCGGGGTATCCGATGCCGGGTGGTTGCTCTATCTGGCGGCCATCATCTGGGCGCTCATCTACGATACGGAATATGCGATGGTCGACCGCGAAGACGATATAAAAATCGGCGTGAAATCAACTGCGATTCTTTTTGGCGAGTACGACCGGCTGATGATCGGTCTGTTGCAGCTGACCATGCTGGCGTTGCTCATCATGGTGGGGAGCAAATTGGAGCTGGGTTTATATTATCAGTTGGGTGTGGCCATCGGAGGTGGCATGTTCCTGCGGCAGCAGATTATGATCCGAAAGCGGGAACCGAAAAGATGTTTTGAGGCATTTCTCGATAACAATGGTTTCGGCATGATCATCTTTATCGGACTGGTGCTGGACTACCTGCTGAGTGTTCATGGATAACTCTGCGGCGAAGAGAATCGGCCTTCTCCTGTTGGTCGTGCTTCTCATCCTGGCGGCGGTTGCAACCATCTATGGATTGGCTGTCGAAATCAATATCGATGATTCGCGGGCCTCATTCAGCAAGACAAAGCTGGTTTTTCTGGCGTTCTCTGCCGTAGCGGCAATTTTTTCCCTTGCGCTGATTTTATCCATTTTTTTGATTAATCAGCGGGCAAGCCGCGCGTTGGCAAAGAGCCGCAGTGATCTTGAGATACGCGTACAGGAGCGGACGATGGATCTGGCCCGAAGCGAGGAGCGGCTGTGGGATCTGTACGACAATGCGCCCGTAGCCTATTTCTCATTGGATACCATGGATGGTTCAATTCTCAAACACAACAGGGCTTTTGCCCATTTGCTGGAATACGAACGTACGGATTTTTCGCGACTGCGCCTGTCTGATCTTTGCGCAGAAGAGGCGGATGCTCTGCTGGCTGCCGCAAGGTCAGGAGAGGAGGTGCAGGAGCGGGAAATCAGGCTTAAAAAAAAAGGGGGAGAATGGGTACTTGGCAGCGTATCTGCCTCGCATGTAAGTGACGGTGAGGGCAGGGGGGAGGAGCTGAGGGTATCGGTTGTCGATATCACCAGCCGCAAGGCGGCGGACGAGGCGATTCGCCGGGCTCGTGATCTGGCGGATGAGGCAAACCGGGCCAAGAGCGAGTTTCTTGCCAATATGAGCCATGAAATACGGACACCGATGAACGCTATCATCGGTATGTCCCATCTGGCGCTTGCAACGGAGCTGTTGCCGAAGCAGCGGAACTATATGGAAAAGGTCTACAGTTCCGCCCAATCGCTATTGGGGATCATCAGCGATATTCTCGATTTTTCGAAAATAGAGGCGGGTAGACTGGAGCTGGAATCGATCCCGTTCCAATTGCAGGATGTGCTGGATAATCTGTCGACCCATATCGGGGTCAGGGCACGTGAAAAGGGGCTTAAGTTAATCTATGAGAGAGAGCCGGAGGTTCCCGGTGCGCTGATCGGAGATCCGTTGCGCCTGGGCCAGGTATTGATCAATCTGGGCAACAATGCGGTTAAATTCACCTCGCAGGGAGAGATCCGGGTCTCTACACGTTTGCTGGAACGGAAAGGCGGGCGGGTTAAACTGGGCTTTGTTGTGCAAGACAGCGGTATTGGTATGACACCCGAACAACAGGCACGTCTGTTCAGATCGTTTTCGCAAGGGGACAGCAGCATTACCAGAAAGTATGGTGGGACGGGTCTGGGCTTGGCTATCAGTAAACGCCTGGTGGAGGTGCTTGGCGGAGAGATTGGCGTTGAAAGCCAGCTCAACATCGGCAGCAGGTTTCAGTTCACGGCCTGGTTCGGTTTGCAGAGCGGCCTGGGGCAGGTTGATGCCGCACCTTCTCCGAAACCGGTTCGGGAAAATGAGGCTGGCACTACCAAGGCTGTTTTGAATGGAGCGCGTGTGCTGCTGGTTGAGGACAACGAGATCAATCGGGAGCTGGTGCTGGAGCTATTGCATGGGGCCGGAATAGCGTCAGTCGTGGCGAGCGACGGAGAAGGGGCGCTTGGCGCGCTTGAAAAAGAGAACTTTGATGCTGTGCTAATGGATATTCAAATGCCCAACATGGATGGCTATGCGACGACTCAGGCGTTGCGCCAGCAGGCGAGATGGGTCGATCTGCCGATCATTGCAATGACCGCAAACGCCAAGCCAGAGGATCGAAATCGGTGTCTGGCGGTCGGCATGAATGACTATATTGCCAAACCGATCGATATCGATCTGATGTTTGAGGTGCTGCAACGCTGGATAGGATCAGATCGGTCGGGAAATTTGGGATCTGTATCCCACCCCGCAGCCGACAACGCATCATCGCAGCTTATTGAAATCGACGGCCTGGATGTGAGTGAAGGATTGGCAAGGTTTCAAAACGACAGGTCCAGGTACTTTCGCGCTCTGGTGAAATTTCGTGATTCCACAGCAAAATTTGTCGAGCGCTTCAGTGCCGCCTGGAAGTTGAAGGATAGACAGGAGGCATTGCATCTGGTGCATGACATGAAAGGTGTTGCCGGTAATATCGGTGCCAAGGATCTGCGCTTCGCAGCACTTTCACTGGAGCGTATCTGCCGGGAGCATGGAGATGAAGCTGCGGTATGTGTAAGTCTGGACAAGGTGGGGCGACTGTTGAGCCGGCTGATCGAATCGCTGAATCGCTGCGACTGGACGGAAACGGCAGCACCCGGGCCGAGACGCACCGATCCACAGCTGCTGGTTGCGCTGTTCGAGGATCTGCACAGACTGTTACTGGATGACGACACCAGCGCCACTGATCTGCTTGTCCCACTGCGCGCGAATCTGTCGGATGATCTCTCGCTTGCCAGATTCGAGCAGCTCTCCAAACTGGTGAGGGAGTATGATTATGGGTCAGCCGTGGATGTACTGAAAGGGCTTGCCGTATCGCTCGATATCAAGCTGGCATCCGGGAAAGAGCAGTGAACGCAGCCGAGCTGCGGGCGGTCATCCTGGTGGTGGATGATATCCCGGAAAACATAGATGTCCTGAGCGGCATATTGCGTACGAAATACCGCGTAAAAGCTGCACTGAATGGACGGCGCGCCCTTGCAATCGCCCGCAGTGATCCCCAGCCGGATTTGATTCTTCTCGACATCATGATGCCGGGAATGGATGGATACGAAATCTGTCGTCGACTGAAGGCGGATCCGCGTACCAGCGCCATACCCGTGATTTTCGTTACAGCCAAGTCTGAAGTGGAGGATGAGCGGCTGGGATTGGAGTTGGGTGCGGTTGACTACATCGTTAAACCGATAAGTCCAGCCATTGTAATCGCAAGGGTACAAACCCATCTGGCTCTCTACGACCAGAACAGAGAGCTTGAACGCAAGGTGAGGGAGCGTACCGAAGAGCTCGCATCCACCAGGCTGCAGATTATACGACGGCTGGGTCGGGCAGCGGAGTTCAAGGATAACGAGACCGGTCTGCATGTGATCAGGATGAGTCACTATTCCCGGCTGATTGCCAAGGCGATGGGTGCTTCAGAGGCCTGGTTGGAGCTGCTGTTCAATGCAGCTCCGATGCACGATATAGGGAAGATTGGTATTCCTGATTATATTCTTCTGAAGCCGGGAAAGCTGGACGATAAGGAGTGGAAAATCATGTCGCGCCATCCGCTTTATGGCGCAGAGATCATTGGGGAGCACCGCTCTGAACTGATGATGCTGTCCCGGGAAATTGCGTTGAGTCATCATGAAAAATGGGACGGAACCGGCTATCCGCAGGGCCACAAGGGGGAAGTGATCAATATTGCAGCGCGTATTGTCGCAATTGCCGATGTCTTCGACGCGCTTACCACCGCACGTCCGTACAAAGCAGCCTGGAAGGTGGAGGACGCTGTTGGGTATATCGATGATCAGCGTGGACAACACTTTGATCCGAAGCTGGTAACCTTGTTCCACAAGGTGCTTCCTTCGATACTGAGTATCAGGGAGAGGTACGCGGAGGATTTGTTGGGAACGACCGGAGGCGGGGTGACTGAGAAGGGTTGAGCCGGCTTATCAACTACCGATCAGGGCTGTTGCGCTGAGAGAGTAATCGCAGGTAGTAAACAGAAAGCCCCCGGGGCGGAGCAATCCCCGGGGGCTGATTTTGTGTGTAGGGGCAAGTTCAGGACGCGGAAGCCTTCTGCTCTTCCCATTTTGCCGCTTCGCTGTCCCAGTCATCGGAGCGGAAGTAAGGATTCATGCGCGGCCGGCTGATCATATTGGGATCGATCTCAAGGCCAACACCCTCCAGGAAGTTGGTCAGGCCGATACGCTCGATCATCTCCCCGGTACGCTCGTGCTCCAGCGCATTCTCGGCAAAGAAATCCAGAATCTCGGTGGCCAGCTCCTCCAGCCATTCGAAATCCTCATCCGTCTCCAGCTTGTGAAACGGCACGATCACGGTGCCCATCAGATCGCCGATCTTCAGCGTGCGCTTGCCGCCGCACAGCAGCGTCACTCCCTTGTCGTCCCCTGGCGACAGCGCCTTGGTCATCACATTGATGCAGTGCATGCAGCGCACGCAGTTGCCGTTGTCCACCTCCAGCGTGTCGTCGTCATTCAGCGACAGCGCCTGTGTCGGACAGCGCGTGATCACATTGTCGATCACATACTTGCGCCCTTTGGCCGCGACGAACTTCACCACCTCTTCCTGATCCACCTTCATGTCGTCGCGCCAGGTGCCGATAGTCGCCAGGTCGGCGCGCTGCACCGAGTTCATGCAGTCGTTGGGGCAGCCGGATACCTTGTACTTGAATTTGTACGGCAACGCCGGGCGGTGCATGTCGTCCAGCGCATTGTTCACCAGCGTGCGCATGGTGCGCCCCTCGTCGACACAGGAGTGCTCGCAGCGCGCCGCACCAACGCAGGACATGCCGGTGCGCACCGCAGGCCCGGCACCGCCCAGATCAAAGCCCATCTCGTTGATCTCGTCGAACGCCGGCTGCACGTTCTTGGTGCTGCAGCCCTGGAACATGATGTCGCCCGACTGGCCGTGGAAGGCGATCAGGCCGGAGCCGTACTTCTCCCAGATGTCGCAGAACTTGCGCAGGGTGCCGGTATCGTAGTGCATGCCCGGGGGCGGCATCACGCGCAGCGTGTGAAACTCCGCAGCCGCCGGATAGAGCGGCTTGCCGTCATTGCCCTTGAGCTCGGTGAAGCGGGGAATGATGCCGCCGCCATAGCCGATAACGCCTACGGTCCCCCCTTTCCAGTATCCCTTGCGGGTTTCGTAGGAGGTCTCCAGCTGACCCAGCAGGTCGACCATCATGTCATTGTCTTTGGCCAGACGCTTGAGACCGGTCACAAAGCTCGGCCAGGGGCCGCTCTCCAGCTGGTCAAGCATCGGCGTAGGGTGCATCGGTTTTGCCATTTTCTCCCTCCACTATTTCTGAACAGTGCCGTGAAGCTCTGCGGAGCTCCTTGATTTTATTGTGATTTCCTGAATTCTCTTTGGAATATCAGAGTTCGACTGATATCACCATACATACTATATCCGATAAAATACCCAGAAACACACTAGGTTTTTGGGGTATATGTATAAAAAAAGCCCGGCGGAGAGCCGGGCTGAAAACTCTCTAATTAAGCTTAGAGAGAGGAGGATTCAGATACTTACCAAGTATTCTTGGAAAAATCAGTGCATAAAGAATGCGCCGTTAATAGGGATAATTGCGCCGCTGATGTAGGCTTGTTGCTCTGCTGCAAGAAAGGAGACACCAGAGGCGATCTCTTCGGGAAGGGCAAAGCGTTTCATCGGGATTGTGGCAATTATGGCCTCCCGGATATCTTCACGGATGGCATCGGTCATCGGGGTTTTTACATACCCGGGTGCAAGCGTGTTCGCGGTAATCCCTTTTGCCGCCCCTTCCTGGGCCAGCGTCATGGTGAAGCCATGCATGCCAGCTTTTGCCGACGCATAGTTAGCCTGGCCGGCTTGACCACGCTGGCCATTCATGGAGGAGACATTGATGATGCGTCCATAGCCGCGCTCGACCATTCCATCCCATACTGGTTTGGTAACATAGAAAGCGCTGCTCAGATTGGTGGAGATCACTGCGTCCCACTTAGCCACATCCATCCGCTTCATCATAGCGTCGCGGGTGATTCCAGCGCAGTTGACCAGGATATCCACATTGCCGAAATCCTCCTGGATTTTGGCCATCATCGCCGCGGCATCTTCTGCGGAAGAGACATCTCCGCCTGCGATTCCAATGTCCAGGCCTCTATTTTTAATTTCGGCCAACCACTCCTGTGCTTTCTCTTCTTCCGATGGGTGATAGGTGGCGACGACCTTGTGGCCATCTTCTGCCAAACGGACACATATCGCACTGCCGATACCGCCGATTCCACCAGTCACGACTGCGAGACGGTTTGTTCTTGTCATGTTCTTGATCCCCCTATAAAATCCATTTTGCTGGATTGACGGATAAATGATTGATACTCTTCAAAATAAAGTATTGACAACACATCCACGCCGCGTCTGCTATACCAAGCTCGGATACCATTGTGGCATCGGAACACAGCGAAATATCCAGGTTGCGCACTGCACCATTGTTGCAGTGCAGCATATTATTTTTTCGGGGGAGGTGTCAACCCTTTTTCAGAAAAAACAGTGTGTCGTACTCTGGAAATTAATTTAGGCAGGCTTTTATTGATCCCAACGGCTCAAACTTGTTGACGCCAGTTCAGATCACTTAAAGTGTGCGATCAGCGCACTTCACTCGTCTTTGGATTTAGACTCCGTAAAACCCGCTGCGCGCAGAAAGCTCTGCTGCACATCAGCCCAGATTTTAATATTGTGCTGTGCCAGTTCAGTCATCGGATGCATCGGATCTTTCGACAGCAGATTAGGGAATTGACTCTGTCGCTGGGTAAACAGAGAGAGGCTTTGTTCAAGATAACGGGCGAACATGCCCTGCATTGTTCCGCCATAGAAACGAATGATCTGGGCAAGCATTTTAGCGCTGAACAAAGGTTGGCCGCCGGACTCCTCCTCCAACATGATCTGCAATAAAATGGAGCGGGTCAGATCTTCGCTGCTGTTTGAGTCGACGACCTGGAAATCGCTGCCCCGCATCACCAGCTTGCGAATGTCGCTCAAGGTAATATAACGGCTCTGCTCAGTATCGTAGAGCCTGCGATTCGGGTATTTCTTTATAACTCTGGTGCCGGACATAGAGCTCAAGGCTCCCCTGCGTTGTGGCTGTCGATACATCAGTTTAACCGCGAGGGCTGGCAATTTGAAATCCCTTTGTGTTACAAGTGTCCCGACCGCCTGTCTGCCAGTGCCCAACAGAAGCGCATGTGGCGGTAAAAAGCCAGAAATTTTATAAGGTTAAACATCCAAATCTTAGAGGAGTTATAAATGGGAAGAGTTGCATTGATAACCGGCGGCACCAGAGGAATTGGCGAAGGAGTCAGCATCGGTCTGAAGGAAGCGGGCTACGACGTAGTGGCCAACTACGGCGGCAATGACGAGGCGGCCAAGGCGTTCACCGAGAAAACCGGCATCCCTGCTTACAAGTTCGACGTCAGTGATTTCGAAGCGGTACAGGAAGGGGTCAAGAAGATTGAAGCTGAAGTAGGCACGATTGGAGTTCTGGTCAACAATGCGGGTATCACGCGCGACGGTGTGATGCTCAAGATGTCATTCGAACGCTGGAACCAAGTGATTCAGACCAACCTGAGCTCGTGTTTCAATTGCTGCAAGGCGGTGGTTGAGGGAATGCGCGAGCGTAATTTCGGACGTATCGTCAATATCGGCTCCATGAACGGTCAGGCCGGGCAGTACGGCCAGGTCAACTACGCCTCCGCCAAGTCCGGCATCCATGGGTTTACCAAGGCGTTGGCATTGGAGACGGCGCGCTACGGCATCACCGTGAACTGTGTCGCTCCCGGCTATGTGGACACGGAGATGGTAAAAGCGGTGCCGGAAGAGATACTGGCCAAGATCATCAAACAGATCCCGGTGGGAAGGCTGGGCCATGCCGACGATATTGCCCGCGCCGTACTGTTCCTTATAGCGGACAAAAACGGTTACATAACTGGATCGACCATCTCGATCAACGGTGGTCAGCATATGTATTGACCGGGTAGGCCGGGTCACTTTAATACCATTTTTATCAGCTATGGTTGGTATTTGGCGGGGTGGCCAACGGCGCATGTGATGGTCTTTATTGAGGCGCCCTTATTTCCAGGGCGCCTATCTCTTTCGCAGTAGTTTAGTCTAGTGAGTATGGACCGCCAGATGGATGCGAAAACATTCGTTGATAAAGTGGAAGGGTTGTTTTCACTGCCTGAAGTGTGCAGGCAACTCGGTCGGCTGCTCGATGATGAATGCACAGACGACGAACTGGCGGAGTTGATCGGCTACGATTCTGTGCTGTCAGCAAAGCTTTTTGGCATGGCCAACGACCCCCGGTTGTTTGATCAGCGGGTCGAAAATGTTGCCGAGGCGATATCAAGAGTTGGAGCGGGACGGTTGCGCGGCATCATGGCTTCGACCACTGCCACCAATGTTTTTGCCAATGTGGCGACGGATATCGTCGATATGGACAACTATTGGCACCACAGCGTCTGCTGTGCACTGGCTTGTGAGTCTTTGGCCCGAAGAGTTGGATTGGAGGCGCCCCAGCGTTTTTTTGATGCGGGATTGATGCACGACATCGGGCAGCTTGTCATCTACCAGGTGACACCGGATCTGGCGATGGAGGTACTGCGAAGAGCGGGTGAACAGGAGTCGTATCGCTACCGAATGGAGCAGGAGGTGATTGGAGTTACCCACGCCGCGGTTGGGCGGGAGTTGTTGTCACGATGGCAGCTGCCCATGTTGATTCAGCAGGTGGTGGAATTTCACCATGAGCCCAATCTTGCGGGGGAGTATGCGATGGCGGCTTCGATAGCCCATATTGCAACTGCAGTGGCAAATTGTGTCGAACCCAGCTGGAAAATGCACGAAGGTGAACATGATGCCGCTCGTCAGATTGTTCCGTTCGCATGGCGTACCACCGGCCTGTCTTCAGATATTATTGATGAGACGGTTTCCGAAATCAGCATTGAATCCGTGAATGTTCTGACTGCTGTCGATCCCGAATCGGCGATGATTTTCTGACAGCCTGCTATCCTGAAGCGCCGACTTGTGCAAAAAAACAGAGTTGGCTTTTTGGATTGCTGCTCACCTCAAATTATCAAACATTGTATAGACTTTAATCTGATGCACTGTAATTTCAGTGTCGAAAACTACACCGAGTATTCTTTACGCAAGCGCTTTGTCCTAAGCATTAGAGAACCCTGCAATGAGCGAACGAGGTTTTTGGAATGATAACCTGCTGGAAATCCAGAAAAAGTACTGGGAAAGCTGGAATGAGATAAGCGGCAAGGCATCAGTGGTTGAGGGAGCCTCCCCCAGGAGTCCATGGGAGATGGCATTGGAACATTGGTGGGAGGCGGTTTCCCCGGCTGCGCCAGAGATGGCCAGGGATTTTATGACCCGAATGATGGACCAGGGCAAGCAGTTTTTCCGAATGGCAGCGCTTTTTTCGGGAAAAGCAGAGTCGGATGGGCAGGCAACAGACTGGCGGGATCTCCTCAACCGGTTGTCCGATGAATTTCGATCTGCGGGCGGCGTGGACTCAAGTGCCAACGCCAAGCATCGACTGCACGGACTTATGGGTTTTTGGGAATTACCGTTTGACAACTGGCAACATATGGCACTGACACTGTCGCTGCTGCAGGGAGACCCGTTCAGAAATATGCGGCAAGTGGGTTGGCAGGCGGATATGGATAGTCTGTTCCCGACCTCTGGGTTGGGTTATACACGGGAGGAGCTGGCTCAACAGCAGAAACTGTTTAAGCTGCTTTCTGATTACAAGCGGGCGTTGCAGGAGTACAGCCAGTTTTTTACCGATATCGGAAGCGAAACAGTCAAGCGCCTGGCCGAGAAGCTGGAACAGAAATCGCATAAAGGTGAACTGATCAAGTCTGCCAGAGCACTGTACGACACCTGTGTGGAGAGTTGCGAAGAGGTTTATGGCGAGCGGGTCAGAACCACCGAGTACATTCGCATCAACGGACAACTTGTCAATACATTCATGGGTGTCAAGCATCAGGTTGGCGTCATGGTCGATGCGAACCTGGGTGCGTTGAATATGCCTACACGCCGAGAGTTGCGGACTTTGCAGGCCCGCATGCAGGAAGATCGGCGGGAATGCAGGCGTCTGCGGGCAGAGCTCGAACTGCTCAAGGGACAGGCTGCCGACCCGCCAGCGATTCAGACCGGCACTGGACGAAAAGCGGCAACTACAAAGCGTAAAATTGTGTCCAGAAAAAAGTGCAGCGTGGAATCGTAGGAAGTAATTCCGATGGAACCAATTGATATCCGGCCCGAGAAGCTGGCTGAAGAGATGGCTGACTATAGCCGCAAACTGGGCAAGGGTCTCGAAAATCTTCTTAATACGACCGAAATCGATACTGGCGTCACGCCGAGGCAGGCGATCTACCGTGAGGACAAGTTGACGCTTTATCGCTATCAGGGAGCGGATGGCGTCACGCAGAATCCGGTGCCGACGCTGATAGTATATGCGCTGGTCAACAGACCCTATATGGCCGATATACAGGAGGACCGCTCCACCATACGTAACCTGTTGAACGAGGGGCAGGACGTGTTTCTGATAGATTGGGGCTACCCGGATGGATCGGACAGCAGTCTGACCCTGGATGATTACATCAACGGTTATATCGATCGTTGCGTTGATGTTGTTCGCAAGCAGTGTGATCAGGAGAAAATCAATATTCTGGGAATTTGCCAGGGTGGCGCATTCAGCCTCTGCTACACTGCTCTGAACCAGGGGAAAGTGAAAAATCTGATCACCATGGTTACTCCGGTCGATTTCCAGACGCCTGACAATCTGCTCAGTGCCTGGGTGCAGAGTATCGATATCGATCTTCTGGTGAATACGCTGGGTAATGTTCCGGGTGAACTGTTGAACTGGACATTTCTCTCCCTGAAGCCCTTCAGCCTGACCGGGCAGAAGTATGTAAACATGGTGGATTTGCTCGAAGATGAAACCAGGTTGAAAAACTTTCTGCGGATGGAAAAGTGGATATTCGACAGTCCCGATCAGGCAGGCGAGAGCTTTCGCCAATTTATAAAGGAGTTCTTTCAGAAAAACGGATTCATTAACGGCGGTATCCGGCTGGGGGAGCGGTTGGTTGATTTGAACAATATCACCTGTCCGGTGTTAAATGTGTACGCAGAGCAGGATCATCTGGTTCCGCCCGATGCATCGCGTGCACTGAAAGGGCTTACCGGAACCAGCGACTATTCCGAAGTGGTTTTTCCCGGTGGTCATATCGGTATATATGTGAGCGGTAAGGCGCAAAAAACCATTCCACCGGCAATTGGCCGGTGGTTGCGTGAGCATGTCTAGACCATCTTTCTCAATTCGTATTCGAGTATGCCTTCAGCACCGGCGTTTTTCAGGCGCGGAATAAGATTTCTCACTTCACGGCTGTCCACAACCGTCTCCACTGCCATCCACTCCTTGTCGAAAAGGTGGTTAACGGTCGGGGCATGCAGACTGGGAAGCATGCCGACCACCTCTTCCAGGCATTTGGAAGGGACATTCATCTTTAACGCCACTTTCTGACGTGCTTTTAAAGAGGCTTTCAGCAGCGTGGCGATCTGATCGATTTTCTCTTTTTTCCAGGGATCCGTGAGCGCAGCACGATTGCTGATCAAGCGGGTTTCCGTATGCAACAGATCACACACGATGCGCAATCCGTGAGCCTTGATGGTGCTTCCGGTTTCGGTAATTTCCACTACTGCGTCCACCAGTCCCTCCACAACCTTTGCTTCGGTGGCGCCCCAGGAGAACTCAACGCTGGCGTCAACGCCCCGCTCCGCCAGATATCTTTTGGTAAAGCCGGTCAGTTCAGTGGCTATTCTTTTTCCCTGGAGATCCTCGATAGATTGAATCGGGGACTCTTTTGGCACCACCAATACCCAGCGGCAGGGCTGATCAGAACTCTTCGAGTAGACCAGTTCACATATCTCGACGATGTCCGCCTCAGTCTCCAGAATCCAGTCGTGTCCGGTCAGTCCGAGATCCAGAGTGCCATTGGAGACGTAGGGCGCCATCTCCTGGGAACGGACCAGGGCGCACCTGATGTCAGGGTCATCGATAGAAGGGAAATAGTTCCGAGAATGGGGTGAAATATTCCATCCCGCCTGCTGAAACAGTGAAATAGTGGCATTTTCAAGGCTTCCCTTCGGGATCCCAAGCTTCAATTGTGGCATCGTTTTCCTGTTTTTTTACTGGAGTATGAAAGTCATCGGGCAAGATCGCGGTGTCTTATGGTTTCTACTGGCTGTGTATTGGCTGACTGCCGTTTTCCGGAGAAACTTTACCCTCTCCTGAGCAATCTCGCAAAGCCTTGCTCAACCTGGATGGTTCAGGGGGTTCGCGCCAGCGCCCAGACGTCCACTCGTGCCGCACCACATTTTTTCAGCAGTGCTGCCAGTTCCGATACAGTGGCGCCGGTGGTTACCACATCATCAATCAGCACCAGGTGCCGAAACCTGATCTCTTTGCGGATTTCGAAGGCGCCTTTTATATTCCGTAACCGGCTCTGTTTTTTCAGGCTCATCTGTGGGAGGGTAAGGTGTCTGCGCACACAGCTGGAGAGGTCCAGCGGCAGTTTGAAATGTTTGCCGATGGGGCGTGCAAGCTCCACCGCCTGGTTATATCCCCGCTCTGTCAATCTTTTCCGGTGCAGTGGCACTGGCATGATTACATCTGGTTTATCCCCCTGTATTCGCCTCAGAAAATCCAACAGAAGCAAACTCAGTAGTTTTCCGCTTCCCAGTTTCTGACGGAATTTGAAACCACTGATCAGCTGATCGACGGGTTCGAGATAGAGAAAAGGCGCGATGCACTGGTCGAATACTGGTGGACTCACCATGCATTTGCCACATATTTTGTTGCAGTCGGCAATTGCAGTGATGGGCGCCGCGCAAAGTCTGCAGCAGTTTGTATTGACGGGCAGCTCCTGACGGCAAGGGGAGCATATATCCAGGTCATTACTCCCCGGGGCGCCGCACAGGATGCAGGTGGATGGGTAGAGTAGTGATTGCGCAGTATTAATCCACTTGTTAACCATTGAAATCCCTTTCAGGTTGACAGAAGATAATTTGTCTTTAGTATGTGCTGACTTCCACTTCCAAACTGCCCTGTAACGAGCATCAGGGCATCCGTTGCCAGGCCAGAGGGAACCGTTTGCCATGACCGACATGACTCCACGCCACGATTGGAGCCAGCAGGAGATTGAAAATCTACTGGCTTTACCGTTCACGGACCTGATATTCCGCGCCCAATCGATCCACCGCAGTCAGTTCGATCCCAACAGGATCCAGGTTAGCACGCTTCTCAGTATCAAGACAGGTGCCTGCGCTGAGGATTGCGGCTACTGCTCGCAGAGCGCCAAATACAACACGGAACTGGAGCGGGAGAAACTGCTGCCGCTGGAAGAGGTGCTCAAAGCGGCCAGATCAGCAAAAGAGAAGGGTGCTTCCCGCTTCTGTATGGGTGCCGCCTGGCGAAATCCCACGGATAAAAATCTGTCCCGCGTGATCGAAATGATCCGGGGGGTTCATGATCTGGGAATGGAGACTTGTGTCACCTTGGGTATGCTGACCGCAGACCAGGCGTTGCAACTGAAAGATGCAGGCCTGGATTACTACAACCACAATCTCGACACCTCTCCTGAATTTTACGGCAATGTTATTTCCACCCGCACGTTTCAGGATCGCCTGGACACGCTGGAGCATGTCCGTGCACAGGGGATTAATGTCTGCAGCGGCGGTATTCTCGGCATGGGCGAGTCGCGCGCTGACCGGTCATCCATGCTGCGGGAGCTGGCGAATCTTCCGAAGCATCCTGAATCTGTTCCAATAAACATGCTGGTTCAGATTGAAGGTACTCCGATGTTCGGAGTGGACGAACTGGATCCATTTGAATTTGTCCGCACTATTGCGGTGGCGAGGATTATTATGCCGGAATCTTATGTACGTCTCTCCGCCGGCCGCAATCAGATGTCAGATGAGATGCAGGCGCTCTGCTTCCTGGCAGGTGCCAACTCCATTTTCTATGGTGACCGGCTGTTGACTACCGACAATCCCGGTGCAGATGCGGACCTCAGGCTGTTTCAGCGCCTGGGCCTGAAGTTTGAGCAGCACTCGGAACTGCAGGCGACGGAAGCCGGGTGCGGCAGGCACAAGTCGGAACAGGTCGAACAGCACTCCGGTGCTGCAGCAAGCAACTGAACGGAGTTTGCACAGAGTTCTGGTGGTGAACTGGCGCACGGCGAACGCACATGGCTGCGGTTATCGAACTGCAGCTGTCAGCGACCGATGAGATCTCTGCAGAAGGAGTTGGAAAGGCGCCGCCAGCAACATCTCTATCGGCGTCGGCGCACAACCTCCGGTGTTCAGGGGCCAGAGCTGCTGGTGGATGGGCGTCCCAAGCTGCTCTTCTGCAGTAATGACTATCTCGGTCTGGCAGGTCACCCTGAAGTGGTTGCGGCATTGCACAAGGGAGCTGATACCTATGGCGTGGGCAGCGGTGCCGCCCATCTGATCTCAGGTCACAGCTATGCCCACCATGCGTTGGAAGAGGAGTTGGCGGATTTCACTGGCAGGGCGCGTGCACTGCTTTTCTCCACGGGTTACATGGCCAATCAGGGGGCTGTAACCGCATTGTTGGGAAAAGGGGACAGCATCTACCAGGATCGGTTGAACCATGCCTCACTGATCGATGCAGGGATTCTCTCCCGTGCCAGCTTCAAGCGCTTCCCGCACGCCGATATGGACGCGCTGCAGCGGCAGCTGGTGGGGCATAGGCAGGGAGAGGCAATGGTGGTGAGTGATGGGGTGTTTAGTATGGACGGGGATCTGGCACCGCTGGATACCATGTCTGCACTTTGCCAGGAGCACACTGCATGGCTGATGGTTGACGATGCCCACGGTTTTGGCGTGCTTGGGAAATCCGGCGCCGGCACATTGGAGCATTTTAATCTGGATACGCAGTGCGTGCCGTTGCTGATGGGGACCCTGGGTAAGGCGCTGGGGACTTTTGGCGCTTTTGTGGCAGGTTCCGAGGAGCTGATTGAGACGCTGATTCAGTGTTCCCGCAGCTATGTCTATACCACAGCGCTGCCGCCGGCCGTGGCAGAGGCAACCCGGGCAAGCCTGCGTTTGGTTAAAAGTGAGAGCTGGCGACGCGAAAGATTAGGGCAGCTTATCGACCGGTTCCGAACTGCGGTCACGCAGATGGGACTTCCCCTGATGGATTCTCCCACGCCGATTCAGCCGATTCTGGCAGGCACTTCGGAACAGGCTCTGGCGTGGAGCGGAAGATTGGAACAGCAGGGTATACTGGTGAGTGCGATAAGACCCCCAACGGTACCGGAAGGTGGTGCGCGTCTGCGCATAACGCTGTCAGCAGCGCACAGCGACGGCCATCTGGACCGTCTCCTGGAAGCGCTTGCCGGCCTGAAGTGCGACTGTCCGGAATGAACCTGCACGCGGTTACTGCAGGCTCCGGTGCTGATCTGGTTCTGGTGCACGGCTGGGGCATGAATAACTCCGTTTGGTCCCGTATCCTGCCCAGCCTGACCCAGAGCTACCGGGTGACGCTGATTGAATTGCCCGGACATGGTGGCAGCTCATATGAGAGTGATCGGGGCGGGTTGGATGCCTGGGTAAACGCCTGTCTCGAAATCGCGCCGGAGCGGGCGAATTGGATGGGCTGGTCGCTGGGAGGGCAGATTGCGTTGCGGGCTGCGCTGGTGGCTCCCGACCGTTTCGCCAGGCTGATGCTGGTATGCAGCAGCCCGCGTTTTATTCGCGCCTATGATTGGCCGCATGCCATGCTGGAAAATACTCTGCACCAGTTTGCCGGTGCGCTGAAAAGAGACCCCCAACAGACATTGGCGAGATTTTTATCTCTCCAGGTGCAGGGCGATGAGCTGGCCCGTGAAGCCCTGCGGTTGTTGCGGCATGAGGTCGCGCAGCATCCGGCACCCGATCCGCTGGCACTGGAACATGGACTGGAACTCTTATTGACGGTCGATCTGAGAGAGCAGCTTAATTGTCTGAAGTGCCCATCATTTTGGTTGCTCGGCGGCAAGGATGCCCTGGTACCCGGATCGGTGGAGCAGGATCTGATAAATCTGCATATACCCGAGGCCGGGTTTAGATGCCTGAAGGGGTGTGCGCATGCGCCTTTCATATCCCATCCGGCTCAGAGCCTTGAGTTGGTTAATCGGTTTTTCGGAACGACGAATGAGTGATCTGCTGGATAAAGGAGGAGTGCGCCGCGCTTTTTCAAGAGCAGCCAGCCGTTATGACGAAGTGGCTGCGCTGCAACGAGAGATAGGTCAACGCATGTTGGAACGGCTGAACCTGGTAAGCCTGAAGCCGGGAACCGTCGTGGATCTCGGTGCAGGTACCGGGGTCGCGACCGTCGCGCTGGAAAAACGTTATCCCGGGGCGCGTGTGGTTGCGCTGGATTTCGCTTTTCCGATGCTACAGGAGATCCGCCGGCGTGGCAGCTTCTTCCGCAAACCCTGTTGTCTCTGTGCCGATCTTGAGCAGCTGCCCCTGGCGGATGCCAGTGTGGATTTACTCTACTCCAATGCTGCTTTCCAGTGGTGCAACGATTTAAATATGGTTTTTGCCGAACTGCAGCGGGTGCTGAAACCGGGAGGGTTGCTGATGTTTACCACTTTTGGTCCGGATACGCTCAAGGAGCTGCGGGCGGCCTGGTCGGAGGCGGACGGTTACGCGCATGTGAGCAGGTTTCTGGATATGCATGATGTTGGAGATGCCTTGCTGGGAGCGGAATTTGCCGATCCGGTAATGGATGTGGACCGCATCACGCTTACCTATGATGCGGTCGAGGATCTGATGCGCGAACTGAAGATTCTGGGTGCACACAATGTCACCGACGGTCGACAGCGCTCGCTGACCGGGAAAGGGAGATTGCTGGCAATGAAGCGCGCCTATGAGCATTTTCGCAGTAACGGCCAGCTTCCCGCCAGCTATGAGGTGGTCTATGGTCATGCATGGGCGCCCTTGCAGCGCCGGCAGCAGGGTGTTGTGCGGGTTCCATTGGAGCAGTTTGGAAGAGATCCAATATGACAGACAGGGTAACCGGCTACTTTATAACGGGAACGGATACCGACTGCGGCAAAACGGTTGTCACACTGGGATTGATGCAGCTTTTGCAGGCCGAAGGGTTGTCTGTTGCCGGCATGAAGCCGGTTGCTTCCGGCTCGGAGTGGACATCCACAGGACTCAGAAACGGCGATGCGATGCAGCTATTATCACAGAGCTCCATCCAGCCTGAATACGGGTGGGTCAATCCATACACTTTTGCCCCGGCTATCGCGCCTCATCTTGCGGCACAGAAAAGCGGGCAGGAGATTGATATCCGGTTGATCAAAGAGAGCTACATCAGGCTTTCGCAGGCAGTGGACATGGTTTTGGTGGAGGGTGTGGGAGGATGGCATGTGCCGCTCTCAGATAATTGCTTGCTTGCGGATCTTGCGGTGGCATTGGGGCTGCCGGTAATCATGGTGGTTGGCATGCGCCTTGGCTGCATCAATCACAGCCTGCTGACCAGGGATGCCATCAAGGCCTCGGGATGCAGGCTGGTCGGCTGGGTAGCCAATAGCGTTGATCCGAAGATGCAGGAGATTGAGGGTAACCTGCTGACGTTGCAGCAGAGATTAAAGATACCCCTGTTGGGCGTAGTGCCTTATCTGAATCAGATCCACCCGCGAAAAGTGGCAGAACAACTCCGGCTGCCCGTGTCTGATGGCCTTGGTGTGAAGCGCACCCGAGGGCAGGCTGGAAATCTACCGGCTAATTCTCTATCCTAAAAGCGCACCTCCAGGTGCGCATCGATCAAAAGCCGCTGCCGTTCAACCTTTTCCACCGTACTTCCCGATTCCTACGGATCTCTTCAGAAATTATGATCAAACAACCTTTATACAATACCAACGTTGCCTCCGAGCGGGTTCTCATCGCGCCGGCGGACCTGAAACGCCACCTGCCCAATTCTGAGGAGGGTGAAGAGTCGGTCTGGCGGGGAAGGGGCGTGATCCGGGATATCTTGAAACGAAAGGATCACCGCCTGCTTGTAATTACCGGCCCCTGTTCGATTCACGATCTGGATGCTGCCAGAGAGTATGCGCTGAAATTGAAGGCGCTGCACGACGAGTTGGGTGACACGCTGTATATTGTAATGCGGATATACTTCGAAAAACCGCGTACCACGGTCGGCTGGAAAGGGCTGATCAACGATCCGCGTATGGACGACTCATTCCATATCGAAGAGGGTCTGCACAAAGCGCGGGAACTGTTGCTATGGCTTGCCAACCTGGGTCTGCCGGTAGCGACCGAGGCGCTGGATCCGATCAGTCCCCAGTACCTCGCAGACCTGTTCTCCTGGGCGGCCATCGGTGCGCGCACTGCTGAATCCCAGACCCATCGCGAGATGGCATCCGGCCTTTCCATGCCGGTCGGCATAAAGAATGGCACCGACGGCAGTCTGACTGTCGCGATCAATGCACTGAAATCCATGTCTCAACCCCACAGCTTTCTTGGTATAAACCAGAGAGGGCAGGTAACCGTAGTACAAACCAAGGGTAATCTTTGTGGCCACATCATACTGCGTGGGGGCGATGGACAGCCGAATTACGATTCAGTGCATGTGTCACTCTGTGAGAAGGATTTGCGTGAGAGCGGCCTGCCGGAAAGCATCATCATTGATTGCAGCCACGGTAATTCGAACAAGCAGCCCCAACTGCAGCCACTGGTGGTGGAGAACGTTGCGGGCCAGCTGGTGGCTGGCAACAGATCGATCATTGGCATTATGCTGGAGAGCAATTTGCGCGAGGGGAGTCAGTCAATCCCAAAAGACCTCAGCCAGTTGCAGTATGGTGTTTCGGTAACCGACGGATGTATTGGTTGGGAGACGACCGAAACTACCTTGCGGGCTTTGGCAGAAAAATTGAGAGGCGTGCTGCCTGGTCGGACCGGAACAGTCGGAACGGACTGAAAAATTGGCAGTGGAGCGTAAAAAATGGCCGCACCAAAAGTGCGGCCGAAAAACCAAAGGAGGAGTATCAGTTTGAATTCGTCACCTCAAGCGGGTGGCGCTTCGACTGATGGGCCAATTCCACCACGCCAGAGGTTGCGCCGGCATTGAGATTTATCAATCTCACTCTTTTTGTTCACTGCGCAGCATGGCGTACAACAGCCAGGGCCATCTCCAGTGCCTGTTCATAGTTGAGGCGAGGGTCGACTTGGGTCTTGTAAGCTCGTTCAAGACCCGTTTCGTCCAGACCTCGGGCGCCACCGGTGCATTCGGTCACGTCATCTCCGGTCAGTTCAAAGTGAACACCACCCAGTAGGCTCCCCTGCTGCTGGTGAATGTCAAAAGACTGCTCCAGTTCCGAGAGAATCCTGTCAAACCGCCTGGTCTTGTAGCCGCTGGCAGTCGTCTCGGTGTTGCCATGCATGGGGTCGCAGATCCAGAGGGCTTTTATGCCGCTGTGGTGCAGGCTTTCGATTAGTGGAGGCAGTTCACGGGCAATATTGTCGGCGCCGAACCGGTGGATCAGTACCAGCTTGCCTGATTCATTTTCAGGATTCAGGCGTTCCGCCAGTTCCCGAATGTATTCTGGCTTCATCCCGGCACCAATCTTGACGCCTACAGGATTGTTGATACCCCGGAAATACTCGATATGTGCGCCGCTCAATCCAGACGTTCTGAAGCCTATCCATGGCAGGTGCGTGGAGAGATTATAGTAGCCACTTCGGTTGGGGACTCTGCGGGTCAGCGCCTGCTCATAGTGCAGGTGCAGCCCTTCGTGGCTGGTGTAGAATTGAACCCGTTTCATCTCGCTGTTGTCGACGCCTATCAGCGTTTCCATGAACCTCAGTGAGCCGGAGAGTTGCGCCACCACCCGCTGGTACTCAGCCGCCTGGGGGGAGTGTTGGACAAAATCCAGGTTCCAGTTCTCAGGGTGATGCAGATCGGCAAAACCGCAATCCGATAAGGCGCGTATAAAGTTCAGCGTCATTGCGGCTCTGCCATATCCTCGAAGCAGCCGTACCGGGTCCGGAGTGCGGGATTCCGCACTGAACTCCTGTCCATTTATCAGATCACCTCGGTAACTGGGTAGAGTTACACCATTTTGTGTTTCGCTGTCGGCGGATCTGGGTTTGGCGTATTGGCCGGCGATGCGTCCTACTCTGATCACCCGGCGGTTCAGGCCGTGAATCAGCAGCAGGCTCATCTGTAGCAGTATCTTCAGCTTGTTGGTGATGATTTGTGAGGAGCAGTCGCTGAAATTTTCCGCGCAGTCTCCTCCCTGCAGTAAAAACGCTTCGCCCCGTTCGGCCGACGCAAGTTGTTTCTTAAGCGCCTCTATCTCCCAGGAGGTGACCAGAGGCGGCAGACTGGCCAACTGAGTCAAAGCCTGTGCGAGGGCTTCCGCAGAGGGGTAATTCGCCTGCTGCTCCGCAGGCTTTCGTTGCCAGGAGGCTGGCTCCCAATCATTTAAACTGATCAACGGCGTACTCAGTGTGCGGCTTGTGCGGCGCGCCCCGCCTCAAAAGCCTGCTCATTGATCTCAACAAGTTTTGGCTTATGCTTGCGAAATCGTTCAAGGATAACGTTCTTTAGGATTTCCGGCGAAAATGGCAGATACTCGGAGATTGCCCCGAGCATAACCGTATTTACCAGCCTGAAATTACCCAAACCCACAGCTATGGCGCCGGCATCGAAGGCGTGCATGCGAATATTCGCCGCACGCATCTGCGCCACGGGATCCTCCGGGTAATCGAACAGTCCCAGGCTGACCACCGGAGGTTCCTGCCGGGTGGTGCTTACCATGGCGACACCATTTTTACGCAGGTGGCTGCACCAGCGCAGCGACTCAGCCGGCTCGAATCCGACAAGAATATCCACCTCTCCCGGTGGTATTGCGGGGGAGAGTACTTTGTCACCAAACCGGACATGAGATGTGACCACTCCACCGCGCTGCGCCATGCCGGCCACTTCAGTCTTTTTAACGTCATAGCCCTGAGCCAGTGCGGTCTGGGCAAGAATCTCAGCCGCAGTCATGACGCCCTGTCCGCCGATGCCCGCCACTAGAATATTGGTGATGCTGTTATCGCTCACTATTGTGATCCTCTAAGACGAAAAAAGCGGGTTAATCGGTCTCACTGGCGGATAAAATTCTCTACCGGAACTATCGCATCCGGACCGCAAGTGGAGGGACAAAGGTTGCAGCCGGTGCATGCACTGCTCTCGATACGGACAAAGGCCAGCTCTTTCGTTGTGCCATTGGGTTTTACCACCGTCTCACGCCGGGTGACGTGGATCGCAGGACAGCCTACATCCAGGCAGTTCTTGCACCCGGTGCATTTGTCGTCTTCCACCCGGAGCGGCGGTTTGGCAGCATAGAAATCCACCAGTACGCAAGGCTGATTGGTGATAATCACCGAGGTGTCATCAATTTTTACCTCTTCGCGCAATGCCTTGAACAGAGTGGGGAGTTCATATGGGTTCACCTCATGTATGCGCTCCGGCTTGACGCCCAGCGCTTCGCAGAGTTTGGCAAAATCAACCCTGGGGCTCTCCTCTCCATGAATATCTCTTCCGCTTCCGGGATTGTCCTGGCCGCCGGTCATACCCACCGCACGATTATCCAGCAGCAGAATGGTTACATTGCCCCTGTTATAGGTGATGTCGAGAAGACCCTGCATACCCATATGCATGAAGGTGGAGTCGCCGATAACGGCGATAATCTTCTGATCCCCGTCCACATCTGTGCGTCCTTTGTCCAGTCCGTGCGCGACGCCCATCGAAGCACCCATGCATATGGTGGTGTCCAGTGCATTCCAGGGGTGGCCTGCTCCGAGCGTGTAGCAGCCAATATCGCCGGAAATTGCTTTGTTCCTGATCTTGGATAAACAGTAGTAGATGCCAAGATGCGGACAGGCAACGCACATGGTTGGCGGCCGCGGGAAGAGGCTGCTGCCAGGCGGTGGCATGGACACCTTGACTTCAGGCAGATCAGCCAGGGTGCGCGGTGGAGCCGTTTCTTCAGCCCTTGCATCCCCGAGCAGCTTAGCGATAGCCGGTCTCAGCACCTGGGGCGCCAGTTCTCCGATGCGCGGCAGAATCTCCTTGCCCAATACCTGGATTCCGGCAGCCTTGATCTCACCCTCCAGAATGGGTTCCACCTCCTCGGCAACGACAAGCTGTTCAACCTGGGAAGCGAGTTCCCGGATCTTTCCCGTCGGCATCGGGTAACTCATTCCCAGCTTGAGTATCGGCGACTCGGGAAAAGCCTCCTGTATGTGCATGAACACCGGCCCCGAAGTGACAAATCCTATCCGTTTATCATTGCCCTCTTTGAGCAAGTTCAGATTGCTCTCCTCGCTGTACTGTTGCAACCGCTCCTCCCGCCGGTACATCAACGGGATACGGTGCTTGGCATTGGTGGGGATCATTACCAGCCTTGCCGGATCCTTCTTGAAGCCCACACCGCTGTTGAAAGGTCGCCGTTGGGAGGTGCCGACTACACCCTTTACATGACATATCCGTGTAGTCATACGCAGGATAACAGGGGTGTCAAACTGCTCGGAAAGGTCAAACGCGAAGCGGGTTAGATCGTAAGCCTCCTGTGCATCCGACGGTTCCAGCACCGGAACGTGGGCAAAACGGCCCCAGAATCGCGAGTCCTGCTCATTCTGGGATGAGGAGAGGCCGACATCGTCGGCAACTGCGATAACCAGTCCGCCACCGACGCCGATCAGGGTCTGGGTCATCAAGGCATCCGAGGCAACGTTCAATCCGACATGCTTCATGGCGCAGAGAGCGCGGCTGCCTGCCAGCGATGCACCGATACAGACCTCCAGAGAGACTTTCTCGTTGACCGACCACTCAGAGTACATCTCCGGCAGCCGGGAAGCGTATTCAAGGATTTCGGTTGCGGGTGTGCCCGGATAGGCTGCCATTACCTTGCACCCGGCCCCCCATGCGGCGCGTGCCACTGCTTCGTTGCCAGATATAAAGAGCCGTTCGCCTGATGGCAGTGGGTTCACCGCATTCAATGTTGTCACCCTAAAGTTTAAATATGATTCAAAACCTGGGCGCTGTGAAGCGCCGCAAGATGGAGTTCAGATGCCCAAACAAACTGCTAAGGATACAAACTTTCTGCCACAAATTGAATGAAAATCAGCTCTCCAGGGAACGTAAATCCCTAACCTTTTCATGTATTTGATTGCGGAGTCGTGCCAGGTTCACTTCTTGCGGTGATCGATTACGCGGACCGCTTTGCCTTCGGAGCGCGGTATGACACCCAGGTCCTTGATGGAAACCTTGCAACTGACACCTATAAAATCCTTGATATCGCGCACCACTTTGGCGGCAATCTTATCCCGGCTCTCCTGAGATTGCTCCATCAAGGGTGGACTCGCTTCCACATTGACCACCATATTGTCCAGACTGCCTTGGCGAAATACTTCAATCTGATAAAAGGGGGAGAGCGTTTCCGTCTGCATCAATACCGATTCGACCTGCGAGGGGAATACATTCACTCCGCGGATAATCAGCATATCGTCGCTGCGGCCTGTGATTCGCTGCATCCTGACATGTGTGCGGCCGCATTTGCACGGGGAAGGATCAAGTACCGAAATGTCGCGGGTACGATAGCGGATTATTGGAAAGGCTTCCTTGGTAAGTGAGGTGAACACGATCTCCCCCTCCTCTCCGTAGGGCAAGGGTTTACCGCTGTCGACATCAACACACTCAACCAGAAAGTGGTCCTCCCAGATGTGCAGACCTCTCTTGGCTTCTATACATTCGTTACCTACTCCTGGCCCCAGGACTTCGGACAGTCCATAGATATCCACGCAATCTATACCCATTCTAGACTCAAGCTCGTAGCGCATCTCCTCGGTCCATGGTTCCGCCCCGTGGATACCCAGCTTCAACGGCAGTTTACGAATGTTCAACCCCATCTCGTCAGCAGCTTCGGCCAGATTCAAGGCGTATGAAGGCGTGCAGCTGATTGCCGTGGGAGCGAAATCCTGCAACAACATCAGCTGTTTCTGGGTTTGGCCTCCAGAAATTGGCGTGACCATCACTCCAAGCTCCTCGCCGCCGTAGTGCAGGCCGAGTCCGCCGGTGAAGAGGCCGTATCCATAAGCATTGTGCAGCCGGTCGCCCGGGCACATGCCGGAGGCCGCCAGGCAGCGCGCAACCAGCTGAGCCCAGGTACGTATGTCCCGCCGGGTGTAGCCGACTACCGTGGGTTTCCCTGTGGTACCGGAAGAGGCGTGTACTCTTACCACCTGTTCGGTGGGAACCGCAAAAAGTCCGAACGGATAGTTGTCCCGTAGATGCTCTTTTTTCGTATAGGGAAGCAGCCGTACATCAGAAAGTGATTTTATATGCTGCGGTTTGACCCCGAGATCATCCATTGCGTCACGGTAAAAGGCGACTGTGTGATAACAGCGTTCCACGGTGGCTCGAAGTCTTCTCAGCTGTAGCGCTTCAAGTTCCTCCCGCGGTAGTGTCTCGACATCCGTATGTAAGATCATAATGTCTCCCCTTTAATCCAGGTCGTTACATCGTCCGAGCGCCTGTATACAGTACCTGTAAACATGGCGATCAGCTCATTTTCGGCGGTGCGGACTTCGATATTGTAGAGGCCGGTGCGGCCCGTTTTACTTGCTTCCCTTGCCTCTGCGACCAACCGGTCTCCGGCGTGGCTGGCGCTTGGATAGTTGATCTGCGCGGTAATCGCAACAGCGGTCTTGCCGTGAGAGTTGGATGCAACGGCAAAAGCAAAGTCGGCTAATGCGAATGTTACGCCACCATGGGTAATGCCAACGGCATTGAGCATATCACGGGTAACTTCGAGACTGACCTGACAGTAACCCGGAGCCACCTTCTGCAGCTTGATTCCCAGCAGACGGGCGAAGCGGTCCTGCTGCTCCATCCACCGGCCGATGGTTTCCGACAACCTCTGCTGCTCAGTCATAATAGCGGCATTCTTAACATGGATACCGCTGACCATCAAATTGTTTATTGTTGTTGATAGAGGGGTTTATTCTGTTTGCAACGGTTAAGACATGAAAAAACCGGCACACCGTCGAGATACGATGTGCCGGTTGCTGTCCTGCGGATTATGCCTGTATATAGCTCTTGAGTTTCTGCATCGCACTCTTTTCGATCTGGCGGATACGTTCGGCGGAGACCCCATAACGGTCGGCCAGTTGGTGCAGGGTTGCCTTCCGGGTTGAGAGCCAGCGCGCTTCGAGAATTGACCGGCTTCTCTCATCCAGATCTTCCAGCGCGGCGTAGAGACGGCTCCGCTCATCCTCCTCACTATCTGAACGTTCCAGCTGCAGGGAAGGTTCCATGCGTAAATCGGGCAGATAAGCGGCAGGTGATAGCGCAGCGGCAGCCTGATCGTCATCCCCGCCGGCATCGAAGGCCAGGTCGTGACTGCTCATTCGCGCTTCCATCTGCAGCACGGTTTCCGGTTTGACACCCAGTTGTTCGGCGACATCTTCGACCTCGTCCCGGGAGAACCAGCCCAAACGTTTTTTGGAACTGCGCAGATTGAAGAAAAGTTTGCGTTGGGCCTTGGTGGTTGCGACTTTGACGATACGCCAGTTGCGCAACACAAACTCATGGATTTCCGCTTTGATCCAGTGCACAGCGAACGAGACGAGGCGAACACCCATATCGGGATCGAACCGCTTTACCGCCTTCATAAGCCCTACGGTACCCTCCTGAACCAAGTCCGGAAGCGCGAGCCCATAGCCAGAATAACCGCGCGCGATTTTAATCACGAAACGCAGATGCGACATTACCAAAACGCGTGCCGCCTCAAGATCATTATTGTCGCGCAGATTTACCGCCAGTCGATGCTCCTCTTCGGCGCTCAACATCGGCAGCTGATAGGCAGCGCTGATATAGTTGTCGAAATTGCCAGTCGGTACAATTGTCTGAATGGCCAGATCCTTACTCATTTGGAAACCCCATTAACTTTCTTTATGAATATTTTAGCACTCGCAAACTTGGAGTGCCAACGCTTTTGGCAGTTGCCTAGTGAGAGTGCCAGCAGGCTGAAAAGTTCCTGATTGGATTGCTGCCAGGAGATTGGATTCACTGCGAAAGATTTAGCCCCAAATTTGGCAGCTACCAGTGCAGAAAAAAGGTTTTATTCAGTCCGACAGGCTCTGGCTGACGCATTCAGTCGGGTTCAATGCTATTCAGATGGCGCCCAACCGCAACCCATGAGCCGGCCAGGCCAAGCAGTGTTCCGCATGAGAGCAATATGAAAAAAGTGGAGATATCCATACCCGACAGCTCGAATTCACTCTGGTAGAGTCCGGCCAAATGGGCTACAGGTGCATCCAGCAACCACAGGGAGAGAGTTACCAACAGCCAGCTGATGAGGCCGCCGAACAGTCCATACCAGGCGCCGCTGTAGAGGAATGGTCGTCGGATGAAGCTGTCGGTGGCGCCAATCAGCTTACTGATCTCTATCTCCGCATGACGGCTCTGAATTTCCAGGCGTATGGTATTGACGATGACCAGGATAACCGCCAGTCCAAGCAGTGAAGCGACGACCCAGACGATGCGGTCTGCTATTTTGGTAATGGCGTGAAAACGCGTGACCCATTGCAGGTCCAATTGGGCAAGCTCGACACCGTCCGCTGAGCCCAGTTTGTCGGCCAGAGTCTGAGCTTGTTGCGGATTGCTGTGGCTCTCATCAGGCTTGACCACAACCACTGCAGGCAGGGGATTCTCGTCCAGTGCGTTCAGAACCTCGGAGAATCCGCTCAATTGGCGGAACTCTTCCAATGCCTGGCGCCGAACGATCACGCTCACCTCGGAAACTCCGTCGTACAATCTCAGTTTTTGCGCCAGTTCCGCTGTCTCCTCATCGGTTACAAGAGGTTTCATATAGAGGGATATGGTAGCCGCGCCATCCCAACTTTTACCGAGGGCCTGGACGTTGCCCAGTACAAGCAGGAGGCCGCTGGGCAGCGCGAGTGCTATACCTATTACCGACATGGTCATAAGTGAGGCAAAAGGCGCACGTGCCAGCCGTCCCAAACTCGATAAAGCGACCTGGAGATGCCGTATCAGCCATATTCTGGGATTGATCTGCCGCCGGCTGCTGAGTCTGGCCGAGCTTTTTCTGGAGTTAACTTCAGGCATTCGTAAAATTTTTTAATAGTCCTGCACTAACTTACCACTGTGTAATACCAGCGTTCGTCTTCCAAGACGGCGCACGAGTTCGAGGTCATGGGTGGCGATCAGCAGGGTTACGCCCACCTGATTGAAGCTTTCAAACAGAGCCATTATTTCGTGAGACAAATCGGCGTCCAGATTACCGGTCGGCTCGTCGGCCAGAACTATCGGCGGTTTGCTGACCACTGCCCTGGCAATGCCAACCCGTTGCTGCTCGCCGCCGGAGAGTGTGACTGGATAGGCCCGCTCCCGTTTCAGCAGACCTACTTTGTCCAACGCTGCACGAACCCTGCGGCTCACTTCATTGTGGCCCAAGCCGGCCACGATCAAGGGCATGGCAACATTATCGAAAACGGTCCGGTCGTGCAGCAGCCGATGGTCCTGAAAAATCATACCGACTTCGCGCCGGTGGTAGGGTATCTGACCGCGTCTCAATCGGGTCAGATTGCGCCCGCATACCCGCAACTGACCGCGTGTGCTTCGCTCCAGTAAGGCAATCAACCGCAGCATGGTGCTTTTTCCCGCACCGGAGTGTCCCGTCAGGAATACCATTTCTCCGGGGTCGATTTGCAGCGTGATGTTGCTGATCCCTTCGTGTCCACCCGGGTAGCGTTTACTGACATTGTCAAATGATATCATTCATCGATCCAGCATCTGTTCCTGGGAATGCCGTATTTCTCGAAAGTCCGGGGCCGGAGCCTGGACAAGGTGAAGCCAGGACACTTCACTGAATTCAGCTGTTGACCCTTTATCTGGAAAATAGCGCTTCGATAAACTCGCCGGGGTCGAAATGGCGCAGGTCCTCGATAGTCTCACCCACTCCGATAAAACGGATTGGGATCTGTAGTTTATCCACGATAGCGAACAGGATGCCGCCCTTTGCGGTGCCATCGAGCTTGGTCAAGGTGATGCCGGTAAGCCCCAGGGTCTGGTTGAATTGGATAGCCTGGTTCAAAGCATTCTGGCCCGTACCGGCATCTATCACGAGCATTACTTCATGGGGGGCTTCCGGGTCCAGTTTCTTTAACACTCTGGCGATTTTAGCCAGCTCAGCCATAAGATTGCCCTTGGTATGCAGGCGCCCAGCAGTGTCGGCAATCAAAACATCCATGTTACGTGCGCTGGCAGCCTGCAGCGCATCAAAGATTACCGAAGCCGCATCGGCGCCGGAATGCTGGGAAATCACCGGAATCCGGTTGCGTTCGCCCCAGCTTTGGAGCTGCTCCACGGCTGCTGCGCGGAATGTGTCGCCTGCAGCCAGCATCACGCTCTGCCCCTCCTGCTGCAGCCGTTTTGCAAGCTTGCCTATTGTGGTGGTTTTTCCGGCTCCGTTGACTCCTACCATCAGGATCACCTGAGGTCTGCCTGCCTGTGCCTGCCTGACCGGTTTCTCAGCCTTGTCCAGAATATCCCGCAACTGCTGTTTGAGTATCTGCAGGAGCGTTTCCGGGTTGGACAACTCCTTGCGCTTTAACCGACCGGTCAGGTCTTCAATGATGCGGCCGGTTGCTTCCATGCCTACATCCGCAAGTATCAACAGCTCTTCCAGCTCTTCCAGCAGATCCGCATCGATGACTTTCTTTCCGAGCAGCAGATCTCCCAGACCGTCGGTAAGGTTGTGACGGGTTTTGGCAAGACGCTGCTTGAGGCGGGAGAACATCCCCTCTTCCCGTTTCTGCCCGGCAACAGCCGGTTCGCTCTTCTCTTTATGTCTTCCAAAGCCAAACATCGATACTTTTCCCCGGCGCCCTGGAACCCTTAAAGCGCTTTCTTGTCTCTAAATTCTGAATCATCTTGGACATCGCCGGGGCGGACTGAGAGAATCATTGGCCTGCGGCTCATCTATTGTGAATGAAATGCTAACATTTTGTTCGGGTTCAACCTATCCCGTAGAGATTCAAGGAACTGGAAATGAGAAGTGTTTTGACAACAGTTGTGCTGCTTCTGCTGATTCCGGCGGCAGTTGCTGCCGAAGTGCATGAGTACCGGCTTGACAACGGACTTGAGGTGATTGTCAAGGAAGACCATCGTGCGCCTATAGTAGTGTCGCAGGTCTGGTACAAAGTTGGTGCCTCCCATGAACCTGGCGGTGTTACCGGCGTATCCCATGCACTGGAACATATGATGTTCAAAGGGACCAAATCCCTGGCACCGGGAGAATTTTCACGCATTATCGCCGCCAACGGAGGTGAAGAGAATGCCTTTACCAGCCGAGACTACACTGCCTACCACCAGACGCTCTCCGCAGACCGGCTGGAGGTGGCATTCAGGCTTGAAGCAGACAGGATGCGTAATCTGACGCTCTCTGCGGAGGAGTTTGCCAAGGAGATTGAGGTGGTCAAAGAGGAGCGTCGTCTGCGTACAGAAGACCAGCCTACCGCATTGACTTACGAGCAGTTTTCGGCAGTGGCGTATCGCAGTCTGCCCTATGCCAATCCCGTTATCGGCTGGATGGCCGATCTGGAAAATATGAAGGTGGAGGACCTGGTGAGCTGGTACAGGCTCTGGTACGCACCCAACAACGCGGTTCTGGTGGTTGTCGGTGATGTACAGCCGGATAAGGTGCTGGAGCTCGCCAAGCGTCACTTCGGTCCCCTTCAACCTGAAACGATTCCGCAACAGAAAGCGCGCAGCGAGCCGCGTCAGCGCGGTGTCACAAGGGTGACTGTTCGGGCGCCGGCAAGAGAACCCTATTTGATTTTCGGTTTCAAAACGCCGGTGGTCGGGACCAGCGATGAGGTTTGGGAACCCTATGCACTGGAGATGCTGGCCTCCGTGCTGGATGGAGGCGGCAGCGCCCGCTTCAGCCGGAATCTGGTGAGGGGGCGGGAGATTGCAGTTTCAGCTGGTGCCGGCTACAGCGCTTTTGCGCGCTTTTCAGGTATGTTTCTGGTAGACGGCACGCCGGCCCGGGGAAAAGATATTTCGGCACTAGAAGCGGCGCTGCTCGATGAGATTGCCAAAGTAAAGAGTGATCTTGTTAGTGAGAGCGAACTGCAGAGAATCGCCAACCAGGTGGTTGCCGAAAAGGTTTATGAGCTCGATTCGGTTTTCTCGCAGGCGATGCAGATTGGCCGGCTTGAAGCCATGGACATGAACTGGAGACTGGCGGATGAATATGTGGATAGAATCAAACAGGTGACACCTGAACAGGTGCGGGCAGTGGCGCGTAAATATCTCAATATCGACAATATGACGCTGGCAGTGCTGGATCCGCTTCCGCTGGGTGAATCAGCCGCCAGCACAACTAAAGGAGTCGGATATGGGCGTCATTAACAAACTCTGCGGATGGATGCCCGGTGTTCTGTTATGCACCGTTTTTATCAACCAGGCCGCTGTCGCAGGCCCGGAAATCCAAAGCTGGACCACTACAAATGGTTCCCGCGTGCTGTTCGTGGCGGCACCTTCCCTGCCGATGCTGGATGTCCGGGTGGTATTCGATGCCGGCAGTGCGCGTGATGGAGATTCACCGGGACTTGCGGAGATAACGAACAGTCTGCTCAATGATGGTGCCGGTCCCTGGGATGCCGATCAGATTGCCGAACGTATGGAGGATGTGGGGGCGCAGTTGGGCATAGGATCGGAACGAGATATGGCATGGGTCTCGATCAGGACCCTGACCGAGAAACATGCATTCGAAACATCGATTGAAACACTTGCCGCGATTCTGGCACATCCAAACTTCGAAACCGATGATCTTGAGCGTGTGCGCAATGCGATGAAGACCGCACTCAGGCTTGGCGAGCAGAAGCCGGGTACAGTTGCGCAGAAGGCCTTCTACCGCGCAGTGTTTGGTGAGCACCCTTACGCCATACCCAGCGATGGAACCCAGGCTTCACTTGCGACTATCACCAGAGATCAGATAGTAAACTTCCACAAGCGTTACTATGTTGCAGGAAATGCATTAATCGCTATTGTTGGTGCGGTCACCCGGGCACAGGCTGAAATACTGGCTGATCGGTTAACGCATGGGCTTGAGAAGGGCGAGCCCGCGCCCGAACTGCCACAGGTGGCAGCGTTACAACGGATTCAACAGGAGAATCTGCAGTTCCCCTCCAGCCAGAGTCATATCCTGATGGGACAGCCCGGTATGTACCGTGGCGATCCGGACTATTTCGCGCTCTACGTAGGCAACCATATATTGGGGGGTAGTGGGCTGGTTTCACAGCTGAGCGAAGAGGTGCGGGAGAAACGGGGTCTCTCCTACAGCGTGTACAGCTATTTTGCCCCGATGCGGCGCAGCGGACCTTTTCTCGTGAGCGCCCAGACAAAAAATACCAAGGCGAAGGAGACCATCGAGGTGATGCTCTCCACCCTGCGCCATTTTATTGAGCAGGGACCCAGCGAGGAGGAGTTGACTGCAGCAAAGCAGGATATCACCGGCGGATTTCCGCTGCGGATCGCGAGCAACGCCAAGATCGTGGAGTATCTGGCTATGATGGGCTTCTACAGGCTTCCGCTGGATTACCTCGATCTTTTTGTGGACCGTGTCAATGCAGTCACCCGGGAACAGATCCAGGATGCATTTCAGCGCCGCCTGAGCCTGGATCGTTTCGTCACGATAGTGGTCGGAAATGGCGAAATCAAGCAACCGGAAGGGTAGCACCGCACCCAATCTGCTGAAAAATCATATCCGGATCATCGCGGGCGAATATCGCGGGCGCAAGCTTGGCTTTCCTTCGATAGAGGGTTTGAGACCAACCGGTGACCGCGTACGCGAGACCCTGTTCAACTGGCTGCAGCCCATTCTTCCCGGTGCCAGCTGCCTGGATCTGTTTGCAGGCAGTGGGGCGCTTGGCCTGGAAGCCGCGTCCCGCGGCGCACGTCCCGTGCTGATGCTGGAGAAGTCTGCAGAAGCGGCGGCGCAGATAGCCGGGAATATCTCGAGGCTGGGTGTTGAAGGGGTCAAAGTAGAGTGTTGTGATGCGCTGCAGTGGCTGACCGGACGCTCCAGTCGATTCGACATTGTTTTTCTGGATCCACCGTTTACGGATGATCTGCTGCAGCAGAGTTGCCGCTTGCTGGATCAGGGTGGCTGGCTCGGGCCGAACTCCAGAATATACCTTGAAACGGACCTGGGAAAGGAGTTGCCCGATCTACCGCAGAACTGGCTGCAGCTGCGGCGTAAAAAGGCAGGTCAAGTCTGTTATTATCTCTTTTTGCGCCAGTCTCCAGCCTTACCGAATAGTGTAACTCCCAGCTGACCGGAAACTGGTACTGGCACTCGTTCAAGGTGAGAATTGCAGAACCGATAGTAATCACCTTGAAGGAGCGCTAAGTCCAGCCGTCTCGCAGCCGAAGTGAGAATTATCATTTGACACGGCTGCGCACGATACTATTATCGCCAGCAGTGGAGCGCCCGGACAGACCAATGACAATAGCTGTATATCCAGGAACCTTCGACCCCATTACCAATGGCCACAGTGACTTGATTGCGCGTGCCTCAACAATATTCGACAGAATTATTGTCGCGATTGCGTCCAGTCCGGGAAAGCAGCCGAGGTTCAACCTTAACCAGCGGGTTGAGCTGGCGAGGGAAGTGCTTTCAGGAAACAAGTGTGTGGAGATCATGGAATTCGATAAGTTGACAGTGGATTTTGCACGCCAGGTTGGTGCTAAAGTTATTCTGCGCGGACTGCGGGCTGTTTCGGATTTCGAGTACGAATTTCAGCTGGCCGGGATGAACCGCCGGCTCTCCCCCGATGTTGAGACCCTGTTTCTCACTCCGGCCGAGCAGTTCACCTACGTCTCTTCGACCCTGGTCAAGGAGATTTCAGCGCTTGGCGGCGACGTTGCGGAGTTCGTACATCCTTGTGTTCTGGCGGCGTTGAAAAGTGGAAACTAGGAGCGGACGATGATTCGGAATAGAGGGTTTTGATTGGTTCCGGCATGCTCGCAGATGAATAGGTTCAGTATTAAAAATCAGGAGTAAAAAATGGCATTAATGATTACCGACGAATGCATCAACTGTGATGTGTGCGAACCGGAATGCCCCAATGGCGCCATCTACCAGGGCGACGAGATCTATGAAATCAATCCGGATCTCTGCACCGAATGCGTCGGTCATTACGACGAACCGCAATGTGTCGAGGTATGCCCGGTTGATTGTATTCCAAAGGATCCCGACCACGAGGAGAACGAGGAAGAGTTGATGGCCAAATACGAGAAACTCCAGGTCGAGTAGCTTTTTTCCGGTTCGGGGTGCGGGAGCGTTACATGGAAAGACCCCTTTCGCCGGGGCTTTTCAATTTGACGACAGTTGACGATGGTGTAGCTGCGGGATCAGGTGGTAGATTCTGCATTGCAACGTAAACTCTGCAGAGAGTTGCCAGTTGAATAGATTGGACAGCACTGGAGCCTGGAGGAAGAAGAGATGAGATTCACTCCTTGTCGTGGCGGTGACTTCTGTACCCGCGAGGGTACGCACTGCGACGGTTGCGGCCGCAGCCAGCAGGAGATTGCCGAAACCAGCGAACTGGTCGGTTCATTGGTGAAATATGTGCTCGATATGGGCTACGAGAATATTGAGGAGTTCACTGCTTTTGTCGGAGAAAAAGCCGCAAAGAAAGCGCGTAAAGAGTTGTTGGAGCAGTCTGGCGGAGGCTTTGGAGCAGGTATTACCATTGGTTAGTAATCCTGGATGAACTCAATGTTGGCAGCGGATGCAGAAAAAGCTGGAACGCTGCCCGATAGTCTGTTGCCTGATAGAAGAACCACAATTCGGGCAAGGTTGACCGGCTTTTCCATAAACCAGAAGTTGTTGAGCAAAGTAACCGGGATTGCCATCCTGGTTGTGGAAATCGCGCAGCGTGGTTCCGCCTTGCTCGATGGCACTGCGCAGCACCTCTTTTATGGTTGCTGCCAAGCGGGCATAGCGCATCATAGAGATGTGTCCAGCGGATCGAAGCGGATGGATGCCGCTCACAAAGAGCGATTCGTTGGCGTAGATGTTGCCGACTCCGACAACAACTCTGCCATCCATAATAAAATTTTTTACTGCTGTCCGGCGCGCCCGGGAGTGGTCATGCAGATGCTTGCCGTTGAAAAAATCGGACAGCGGCTCAGGCCCCAGATGAGCTAACAGCGGGTGTTGCTCAATGGGTGCCGTAGTCCATAACAGCGCACCGAAGCGCCGTGGATCGCGGAATCTCAAACAGCAACTGCCGAAATCCAGATCGAAATGATCGTGCCTCCCCGGCGCAACCGTTGCGGATACTATTCGAAGACTTCCTGACATGCCCAGATGGATCAGCAAAGTGCCTTTGGTCATCCGCAGCAGCAGATACTTGGCGCGGCGCTCCACTCCAAGCACGACCTGGCCAGGCAGCTGCCGGGACAACTCCACCGCAACCGGCCAGCGCAATCTGGGTTGGCGCAGAACCAGCTTGTGCAGGCACTGGTTCAGGATGTGGGGAGCGATTCCCCGGCAGGTGGTTTCCACTTCGGGAAGCTCAGGCACTCAAGGCACCCTGGCCGACTCAGTCGGCGCCACCAACAACGCGTCTGTGCCTGGCAGGTCGTAGGCCAGGCCCAGATCCTTACGTAGCAAAAGAGTGCCCTGCTGCTGTCTCAGGATGCCGAAAACGAGTGTGGTGTCACTGCCGTTAAGACCGATTTCAATCTGGAAGTCTGCCGGAACAGCAGGTGCCTTGACCACCTTCAGCGCCTGGGCGTTTTTCCATGCATCCACCTTCTCAGTCAAACGGTCTGTGGAGATGCCGGGGAGAGCGGGGGTCAACCGCCATGTCTGCACTCTATCCGGCTGGCGTTCAAGCCGCCACTGCGGGGTTTCGATGAGATCCAACTCCTTACCCTGCGGCAGAATGTTTGGTGAGACGAAGGCTTCTGCCGGAGCCAGCAGCAGATGGGGGAACAGATCCTTGATCAGATAGAGATTGTTGCCTATGCCAAGGTAACGGTAGTGGTTGATCGGATCGGTGTTGCCAACACGGATTTCCAACTGGTCCAGCTGCAACAGCGCCAACGGCGGCGCCAGACCGAATTCGCTCAGGTTGTTTTGCTCGGTTCCAAATTGTGCCCGCACCGGGATAACCAGGATTTCCAGAAGTTGCTGTATACGTGCACGGTTGGCTTCGATCGAAAAGGGCTTGTTCATGTGCCAGCCGTTGTCATCACGCTGCATGATGATGGTTGGTCCGCTCTTATTGCTGATACTGACAGAGTGGATCCGGTCCGGCAGCAGCTGCGTCAAGAGTACTGACGGAGCTGGGGGTGATTCGCGTCCGGACCACCAGGTCAAGGTGCCGAGGAGTGTAACCAGCAGAAGCAGAATGGCGTTGATCCGGTTTCTGTTCACAGCTTTCTGCGGTGCCACCAGATCACCAGACCCGTCACTGCGAACAGCAGAGGCAGCAGTACCAGAAAGGTCAATGCGATCAAAATCCCGGTAACCGGCGTCAGATTTAATTGGGTGTCGCCAGCGGAGCGCGCCGGGATATCGATCAGACTGTCATCCCGGGTCAACCATCGGATCAGGCTGAGCCCCAGATTTAGATTGCCGCCATTGCCCAGATAGGTGTTGGAAAGAAAATCTCCATCTCCGATTATCGCCACACGCTGCTCCCGCTGCTGCAGTTGCCGACTGAATGCCAGCCCGATGTCGAGCGGCCCTGGTTTCTCTCCTGACTCGGGATCGCGTTTGATCTCTCCGCTGATCGGACCGATTTCGTTCCAGCTTTGTGCCTGAGTCTGCAACAGCGGGGTTATTTGCCAGCCGGCCGAAGCTTCAGACGCCAAGGCAGCGGCATGGGGATAAAGGGTCAGGCTCTCCATTTGCCGGGTCACCGGGTGATCCGGGTATCCGGCCACCAGGGCCAGAGCGGGGTCGTCAAGACCCAGGCCGGCACCGCTCGCATCTACAATGGTTCCCGGAAAAAGTTTGAGTCGGAACAGTCCGGCTAGTGGTTGAAGGGTTTCCGGCATTGCATCAGGTTCAAGCAACCAGAGCAGATTTCCGCCCCGTTCGACATATTGCACGATCAACTCGGTCTCCCTGGGGAGATAGCCGGTCTGCGGACCGGCCAGTATCAGTAAGCTGGTATTGTCTGCGATTCCTTTTTGCAGTCCCAGATCGACCGGTTGAATTCTATATCCCTTCTGCATCAATTCAGATCCGAACAGTCCCAGGTCATGGTTTGCCTGGCGGTCGAGTCGTCGCTCGCCGTGCCCCTCAACGACCAGAATCCAACGTTCGCCCTGTTGCAACAGGCGCTGGATGGCGTTGCTGATACTTTGTTCGTCAATAGTGCTCAGGTTTTCACTTCTGCCGGCATATTCCAGACGCAGTTCACCGGTAACCCGGATACCCAGTTCGCGGATCAGAGCCGGGTGTTGCGCCGGGTCGATAAACTCCAGATCGATGTTGGAGCTGTGTCTTTGGTAACGGTTGATAAACTCGCTTATCTGTAGTCGCAATTGCGAGTTGTGCGGAGCAAAGCAGGTGATTTTAAGGGTCGAGTCCAGTCGATCGAGCAGTGTTTTGCTGGTATCGCTGAGGCTGTTGCGGGCATTGTCCGACCAGTCCCAGATCAGGACATGGCGTTGACTGAGCCAGCTCAGCATGGCTGCAGCGGCGGTCAGTAACAGGTAGAACAGAATGATCTGCAGACGCTGTTTGAAGCCTGACGCTGACCGCATCCTTTATCCCTCAATGCGGAGACGCTCAAGACGGTGAATGCAAAGAATCAGGCCGATGAGGATCAGTAACAGGAAATAGATGATGTCAGAGCTTGTCACCAATCCGCTCAACATACGCTGGAAGTGACTGGAGAGAGAGAGTTGCTGCAGCAGCGAGTCTGTCCCTTCGTTGTCAGTGAGGTTAATGATCCAGAGCAGCAGCAATACCGCATAAGTCAATACAGCTGCGACAGCGGGTTGTTTCGTCATGCTGGAAATCCAGATACCAACTGCGGCATAAGCGGTGCCGGCCAGGGTCAGTGCTAACAGCGCGGCAGCCAGAGATCCCATGTCCGGTCGGGTTCCCAGAAGAAGTGAAAGCGGCATCAGCGCAATCAGCACGAGTGTGATCGCCAGGAAGGTCAACACGGCAAAATACTTACCCATGACAATCGCGGTCAACGAGACCGGTGAGGAGAACAGGAGATCCAGTGTGCCGCTGCCTGAATCGCGACTGAACATCCCCATGGTCAACAGGGGTACCAGCAACATAAGTGTCATGGCGGCTGAATCCAGCAGTGGGGCAATCACCAGCGTGCTGATGCCTGGTGCGCTTTCCAGCCCTGCCAACTTGGGTTGAAGCTGAAGGAACTGTTCCAGCTGCACCAGAAATATCCAGGCCAGAACCAGTTGCATTGCAATCAGAAGACTCCAGGCCAGAGGTGAGAGAAACAATGATCGCAGCTCCTTGCCGAAAATGGCGAACATCAGCGGTCGTTCTCCCCGGTTGTGGTGAGCCGGTAAAAAATCTGCTCCAGATTCTGCTGCTGTGGAACCAGCTCCATCAATCCCCAGCCGCGCTGGATAATCCGTTCTGCCACGGTTTCAACAAGGCAAGTGCTGCTCAGCTGAAGGTAGAAACGGTTTTCACCCAAAGTCGTCACGTTCACAACTCCCTTCAGTTGCGCCAAGGCCGGCTCTCCTGGCGGGCGGGCAAGCCGGATATTCAGCATGTCGCTTTTACTGCTGTTCATCTGCGCCAGTGATTCTGTGTATACCAGCCGGCCATTGTTCATAATCAGCACACGGTCACACACTGACTGTACTTCCGGCAGAATATGTGTGGAGAGAATGACGCCGTGACTGCTTCCAAGTGTTCGGATCAGCTTGCGTATCTCAATAATCTGATTCGGATCCAATCCATTGGTTGGTTCGTCCAGGATGATCAGCTGCGGATTGTGGATGATTGCCTGGGCAATGCCTACCCTTTGTTGGAAACCTTTGGAGAGATTCCGGATCAGCCTGCTGCCCTCCCTGTCGAGACCGCACAGCGATTTCACCCGATCCAAAGACGCCTTTATGCTGGATCCTTTCACTGCCTTGAGGCGTGCACAGAATTTCAGGTATTCATCGACCGTTAATTCATGGTAAAGCGGGGGGGTTTCCGGCAGGTAACCAATGGCCCGCTTTACCAGCTTCGGTTCTTTCAACAGGTCTGCACCATCCAACTGGACCGTTCCCAGACTCGCCCCAAGGCAACCGCTGAGGATACGCATTGTGGTCGATTTTCCTGCCCCGTTAGGTCCGAGCAGTCCAACGACCTCACCTTGAAACAACTCCAGGCTGATATTCCTGACCGCGCAGAACTGCCCGAAGAAACGGGTTATGCCTGTCATTCTGATCAATGGTTGCATCGGCTCTGCAAGTTACAGGAGAACCAGTCGTTTTTGCAAGTGGATCAAACCGGATACTGCAGCAGAGCTATTAATCCCGGATATCGGGTTCAAACCGGTTGCTTAAACGTCATGGGTCCGCAATCGACCTATATTACAGCGACATAAAACAGTAAAAATTTTTTTGAGTTGGATAGTTTATGCTATGTGCCCTTGGCGTAGTCAGGCGTGAAATCTACCTGGCACTCCAATAATACCGGGACTGATTATTTCCGTAATTTGACAATAATTTTTGTAACCAACCAAGAGGAGAACTGCTATGGGCCGAGTAGCATTGGTAACCGGAGGAACACGGGGAATTGGTGAAGCGATTTCCATTGCCCTGAAAGACGCTGGTTACACCGTCGCTGCCGTCTATGCCGGCAACGATGAAAAAGCCAAGGAATTTTCGGATCAAACAGGGATAAATACCTATAAGTTTGATGTTTCCAATTTTGCTCAATGTCAATCCGGAGTTGCCAACATTGAATCTGAGCTGGGACCTGTGGAGATTCTGGTCAACAATGCGGGCATAACACGCGATGCCACCCTGCATAAAATGACTCCAGAACAGTGGAGCGAGGTTATACAGACCGATCTTACCTCCTGTTTCAACATGTGCCGCATAGTCATTGAGGGCATGCGCGAGCGTTCATTCGGACGCATTATCAATATCAGTTCCATGAATGGTGAATTGGGGGGATTTGGACAGGCCAACTATTCTGCTGCCAAGGCTGGTATGATCGGCTTCTCCAAGGCTGTGGCCAGAGAGGATGCGGGCAAAGGGATAACGGTAAACGTTATTACCCCGGGTTTTGTTGCCACCGAGATGGTGCTCTCCATTCCGGAGAAAGTCATGACCAATATCGTAAATGCCATTCCTGTAAGACGTCTGGGAGAACCCTCTGAGATAGCCCGCGGTGTGGTTTTTCTTGCATCTGATGATGCCGGGTATATCACTGGCTCCACCCTCGATATCAACGGTGGTCAATATATGATTTAAGCAGCAATAAACGTTTCAGTCGCCACCCTGCCGCCGGGATTCCGGTCCCGGCGGCAGCGCGTTTACTGGCTGCCATCTTCACTGAAACATATATCGAACAGGCTGTTCGCAAACCCGTTCAACCCGTATATTTCACCGCTTTCCTGCGTCTTGATGGTTCAGTTCAGTGACACAGTCAGGGAAAAAGAAAAGGAGGGTTGTGTTCGCTCATTAGTATTGATTGCAGATCAGTGACAGCGCATCAAGAGCGTTCGGCTTGTCGATATTTCTCATCATTCTGCCAACCTGTTTTGCCAGGGAAGCGGCATCGAGTGAGCGGACGACTCTTTTTACTTCAAGCAGTGAGCCGGGCTGCATACTGAATTCCCTCAAACCCATGCCGAGCAAGAGCGGAATATAGCGCGGATCCCCAGCCATCTCTCCACACATCGATATTGGGATATTGTGACGTTTGCCCGCGTCAATGACCATTTGTATCAGTCTTAGAACAGATGGATGCAACGGGTCATACAAATAATTGACTTCATCATCGATCCGGTCGATTGCCAGGGTATATTGCACAAGGTCGTTTGTGCCGATGGAGAGAAAATCCAATTCCCGTGCGAACGCATCCGCTGCCAATGCTGCTGCCGGCACTTCAATCATGCCGCCGACACAAATATTGTCGGCGTAATCCAAGCCATCCCGGGTCAGCGACTCCTTGGTCTCCTGCAGCATCGCTTTGATCTGGTACACCTCCTGTAGATTGGAGAGCATGGGTATCATGATTTTTACCGGACCCAGTGCGGTTGCCCGCAGAATGGCGCGAAGATGCGGACGGAAAAGCTTCGGCTCCTTCAGGCAGAGCCGAATGGCGCGTAGACCCAGTGCCGGATTACAGGTGGTCGATTCCTGCGAACAGTTGTCCAGCCGTTTGTCGGCCCCAAGATCAAGCGTTCTGATGGTGATTGGAAGTCCGTTCAGCCCCTCAACCGCCTGGCTGTAAGCGGTAAACTGCTCCTCTTCATCGGGCGTGCCGGAGCGGTTCATGAACAGATACTCGGTGCGGTAGAGACCGACGCCGTCGGCGGAGAGTGAGCGGGTTGCCTCGATATCTTCGGGCAGCTCAATATTGGCCATTAACTGCGCTGTTTCACCATCCAGGGTGATTGCCGGTTTCTTGATCAGCATCAACAGCGATGTGGCACGTTGCTCGGATTTGCGGATCAGGTTGCGATAATGGTCCAGAATGGATTTCTCATCGGTCGCCAGCAATGTGCCCTGTTTTCCATCCACTATAAGGCGTTCGCCCTGACGCAGGATCTGGGTGGCATGATGCACACCCACCAGGGCCGGAATACCGAGACCGCGCGCCAGAATAGCGGTATGGGACATGGGGCCGCCTCCCTCGGTAACAAAACCGGCGACACCCTGATGTTTCAGCAGAATTGTATCCGCGGGCGCCAGGTCCTGTGCGATAATGATGCGACCCTGCAAGTCTGCTGAATCCTCCCCCTTTTTTTTCTGTAGCAGGAACTTCTGTATATGAGTTATGACGTGATCCACATCGTCCTTCCGGGAGCGCAGGTAAGGATCATCCATGGCATCGAACACTTTGACCAACGCGTCCCGTTGTAACTGCAACGCCCACTCGGCAGCGCAATTCTGTTCACGGATGAAATCGATGGGAACTTCGGACAGTGCGGCATCGGCGAGCATCAGGAGATGGGTGTCGATAAAGGAGGCGATCTCAGACCAGGTCGATCTGGGAATCTTTTTTTCCACTGTGCTTAGTGAGCGACGGGCGCTGGCCACAGCCTGACGATAACGATCGATTTCGTTCGCTATCTGATTGAATGGCACAAATCTGGGGGATACCTCGATCAACCCCCGCTGCAACAGGTGGGCATTTCCGATAGCTATACCGGGGGTTACGCCGATACCTGAGCAGGAGAAGGTCACTCCTCTTCTCCGAAGCGGTTCCTGATCAACTCATCGAGTGCTTCCATAGCGCCCAACTCATCTTCACCATCAGTGGTCAGCGTCAATTCCGTACCCTGGCTTGCGGCCAGCATCATTACACCCATGATACTCTTTCCATTTACCTGCTGCCCCTTGTGCACCAGATGTACATTACTACTGTACTGGGAAGCCATTGTAACGAACTTGGCAGCTGCCCTGGCGTGCAGGCCAAGCTTGTTGATGATCTTGATTTCTCGGCTGATCATGTCAACTCCCGATGCCGGGTGATTACCGGTAGTTTAGAGGTTTTAAAGTAAGCGGAAATTTGTTCTGTCAGGTATACCGAGCGGTGCTGTCCGCCGGTACACCCTATGGCAACGGTCAGATAACTGCGGCCATCCGCCTGAAAACAGGGAATCCATTTATCCAGAAACTGAATGATGTCATTTTTGAAGTTCAATACATTTCCGTCCTGTTCGAGAAAATCGGCCACTTCCCGATCCATTCCGGACAGGGAACGCAATCCAGCCTGCCAATGCGGATTCGGCAGACATCGTGCATCGTAGACGAAGTCCGCGTCATTCGGGACGCCATGTTTGAAGCCGAAAGACTGGAATAGCAGGGAGAGAGTCGGTGCGCTTCTGTCGATGACATGTGTGCGAATCATGTCACGCAACTGGTGAATGTTGGTTCGTGTGGTATCTATACACAGGTCTGCCGAATCAGCAAAAGGGGAGAGCAGTTGCCGTTCGAGCTGTATCGCCTCCGCCAGGGGATGGTGTTCATCCGAAAGGGGATGCCGACGGCGGGACTCGCTGTAGCGCCTTATCAGGGTATCGTTTTGTGCCTCGAGGTATATCAGTTGCCGCTCAATTCCCTTTCTGCTCAACTTGTGCAACAGTGGCTGCACGCTGCCGAGGTCAATAGATCGGCTGCGGGCGTCAATACCGATTGCAACCACTTCGAATAATGGATCGTTCTTTGTGGCCATCTCCTTGATAAATCTGGCGAGCAGAAACAGAGGGAGGTTGTCGATACAGTAATAACCCAGATCCTCCAGAGTTTTAAGTGCGATACTTTTACCCGAACCCGACAGCCCCGTCACTATAACCAGCTTCATTTGGATTCCTGCTGTCTGTCTATAGCCTGCTGCTGCCGGCTGATGAACTCCTCAGTGGCGTCGTAACCTTTTTTTTGCAGTATAAATTGACGTACCGCCACCTCTACCAGAATAGACATTTCTCTGCCTGGCGCTACCGGAAGTGCAACCTCTGAAATTGGGATACCCAGTACATCCGTAAAGGAGTAGCTTCCGCGCAGTCTATCCACCTTTTTCAGATCCAATTCATTCATTGGCTGCAGACGAATAATAAGGCGCAGATATTTCTCCTGTTTGATCGCACTGTCGCCAAACATGGTGCGTATATTGATAACGCCCAATCCCCGCACTTCCAGAAAGTCCTGTAGCAAAGCCGGGCAACTGCCGCTGATGATGTCCGGTGCGATACGGGAAAAAACCGGGGCATCATCTGCTATCAGGCGGTGGCCGCGTGCTATCAGTTCCAGTGCCAGTTCGCTTTTTCCGGTCGCGGCATTACCGGTCAGCAGCACGCCGGTTCCCAATACTTCCATAAACACGCCGTGTTGCGTAGTGCGTTCGGCCAGGGCATGAGTCAGAAAGTACTGCAGTTCATCGGTCAACAGCTTGTCCGGTATCGATGAGTGCCATAATGGGGTGCCGCTTTTTTCAGCGCTGCTGATAAATTGTGCGTCGACCGCAACACCATCTGCCAACAGTACCGCTGCAGGTTGGGCAAAGAACAACTTCTCCATTACGTCGAGGAACAGATTTCTGTCCAGCCCGCTAAAGTAGGATAACTCTGCCCGACCTATGATCTGAATTCGATTGGGATGGATATAGTTCAGCGGTCCGGCCAATCCCTGACTTGCCGCGCCGGGAAAATCGCCTCTCAGATTTCGCTCGGAGCCAATATGGCCCGCTATCCATTCGAGCCCCAGTCTGTTTTTGAGGGCATTGTAAAGGTCGCGTGAGGTGACCGGGAATGTCACGCGCTTTGTGCCAATCCTTCAAATTGGTTAATAAGTTCAAGGATGTTCTGACTTTGTCCGGCTTCTCTTAAGCGGGAGCAGAATTTTTCATTGCTGAACAAGGTGGCTAGCTGAGCCAGCAGCTGCAGGTGCTCTTCGGTTGCCTGCTGCGGTACCATCAGCCCGAAAACGATATCAACTTTACGATTATCGATAGCATCGAAATCAACACCGGACTGCAGTCGAACCAAGGCTCCGCACGCGTTTTCCACGCCTTCGATACGGGCATGAGGCAGGGCTATGCCTTGCCCCAGCCCGGTACTGCCCAAGCGCTCCCTTTCCAGCAGTTTGTCGAAAACCTGTTCCGAAGTCAGTCCTGGTGAGGCAGAAGCGAGCAGTGCTCCGACCTCTTCAAGTATACGTTTTTTACTGCCTGCCCCACTGTTCGGGCTGATTCGGTCTAACGTGAGAAAGTTCTCGGGAAACATGGGTATATTCCAGCCTGGGTTAACTTAGCTGCCGCTCAGGCATCAGTCGGTTCCGCTGTCTTGGGAACAGGACCTTTCCGGTGGTTTGTCTGTTTTTCCTTATGCTTCTTAAGCTGCCGGTCAAGTTTATCCACCAGACCATCTATGGCAGTGTACATATCCTCTTCTTCACAGTCGGCGAAGATATCGGCGCCATTAACATGCATCTTGGCCTCCGCCTTCTGCCTCAGTTTCTCCACACTCATAATTACGTGGACATTGGTCACATGATCAAAATGACGCTCGAGGCGCTCAAATTTGGAATTCACATAATTGCTCATGGCTTCTGTGATGTCTACATGGTGACCTGTAACGCTTAGTTGCATGGTTTGCTCCTTGAGAAAAGTTAGCCTCTATATGAGGCGTTTTCGCTCATTCGATGGTGGGATTGCCATCGATTCACGATACTTTGCTACGGTCCGCCTTGCCACATTGATTCCCTCTTCTGCAAGAATACTTGCTATTTTATTATCACTGAGAGGCTTTTTGGGTAGCTCAGCGGTAATCAGTTTCTTGATAAGGGCTCGAATGGCGGTGGCGGAGCACTCTCCTCCCGCAGCCGTGTTGACATGGCTGGAGAAGAAATATTTGAACTCCAGTGTGCCCTGCGGCGTGTGCATGTACTTTTGTGTAGTCACCCTCGATATGGTGGATTCGTGCATTTCCAGGGATTCGGCAATGTCACGCAGTACCAGTGGCCGCATCGCTTCCGCTCCGTGCTCGAAGAAACCACGTTGAAACTCAACGATTTTAGTGGCCACCTTGAGCAGAGTTTCATTACGGCTCATCAGACTTTTAATGAACCAGCGGGCTTCCTGCATATGGTTCTTCAGGTAGTTGTTGTCATCGCTGTTGTCAGCCCGCCTTATCAGCTTGGCGTATTCTGGATTTACCCTCAGTTTGGGTGTCGCCTCGCTATTCAATTCCACATGCCAGACTCCGTCCTGCCTGCTGACGAAGACGTCTGGAACCACATATTGAGTTTCTGTGTCGGCAACCAGGGTTCCGGGTCGAGGGGTCAGTGATTGAATCAGCTGGGTGATCTCGAGCAAATCCTCTTCAGAGATTTTCAGCTTGCGTTTCAGCTGATTATGGTCCTGCTGCGCCAACAGATCGAAATGCTCTGCGATGAGCGTAATTGCCTTGTCCAGATAAGGCTCACCTGCTGGGCGCTGCCGAAGTTGGATAAGCAGGGATTCCTGAAGACCACGGGCCACGACGCCGGGTGGGTCGAACTGCTGCAACCGATGAAGTACGGCTTCCACTTCATCAATCTCGATACCCTCTTCATCCAGGCCGGATAGAATCTCCTCCAGCTCGGAAATAAGATATCCATCCTCGTTGACACCGTCGATAATTGCCAGGGCAATGGCGCGGTCAATGTCGGAGAAGGGTGTGAGGTTGAGCTGCCAGAGCAGATAATCGTGCAGCGTGCGGGCGCTGCGGCGTTGGTTCAGGTAGTCGCTGGAGTCGTTGTTATCGCGGCCGGCCGTACCGGAGGAAGGTGGCATGGCGCTGTCATATATGTCATCCCAAGCGCTGTCAACCGGTAGTTCATCCGGTAAATTGCCAGCTTCGGCGTTGATCTCCTTTTCGTTGTTGCTGTCGTTGTCGCCAGCGTTGAGTTTGGAATTTTCGGCTTTTCCATTTCCCGGCTGATTCAGCTCTTCCCGGGTTGAGCCCTCTTCCACGGTTTCCAGCATAGGGTTGGATTCGAGAGCTTCCTGAATCTCCTGTTTCAGGTCCAGCGTGGAGAGCTGCAGCAGGCGTATAGCCTGCTGCAGCTGTGGAGTCATGGTCAGATGCTGCCCGAGGCGAAGCTGAATAGTCTGCTTCATAAAGATTCAGGCCAATCCTGGTACGTTATTTGTATGGTTCATTGCACCTTCAATTCTAGCCGATATTTGGAGGCCAGATACAAATGCTTCTTTACAGTTTATTTGCGCTGCGTCAATCAGCGCCTCATACTCTGTTTCGGCAATTTTGCGCGCTTCTTTGATGGCAGCGTGATGTTCATGTAACAACTTGATTATTTTAATAATAAACTGAACAGGAACTATCGGATAGAGGAAATGAATTTGTTCCCCTCGTTACATTGTGAATTCGCTGCCCAAATAGACGGAACGAACTTGCTCGTCGGTGAGAATGCTATCCGGTTCACCTTCGGTTATGACCTTTCCCTCATATAGAATATAAGCTTTGTCACAGATACCGAGAGTTTCCCGCACGTTGTGATCAGTGATCAGAACCCCGATCTTCCTGGAGCAGAGCTCATGGATAATATTTTGAATGTCCTTTACCGAGATCGGATCGATTCCCGCAAATGGCTCATCCAGCAGGATGAATCTGGGCTCTGTTGCCAATGCCCGGGCAATTTCCAACCGGCGCCTTTCACCGCCGGACAGTGACATAGCCAAATTGCCGCGCAGGTGATTCAGTCCGAAATCCAACAACAGGCTATTGCAGATAGCGATCTGTTCATGGCGGGGCAATTCAGCGCGCGCCTCCAACATGGCGAGAATATTATCCCCCACGCTCAGCTTGCGGAACACCGAGGGCTCCTGTGCCAGATAGCCAAGTCCCAGCCGTGCCCGGGCATGCATCGGCAGGTTGCTGATATCATTACCGTTGATACTGATAGAACCGCCCTCGGTTGGAATCAATCCGGCGATCATATAGAAACAGGTGGTCTTGCCGGCACCATTGGGTCCCAACAGACCCACCACTTCGCCACTCGCCACATCCAGCGATACATTGTCTACTACCACACGGTGGCGATATTTTTTTGCCAGATTTCGGGCGCTGAGCAGGCTCATTATTCTGCTTTCTTTTGCGGCTGAATTGCAATGCGGACCCGCTGTTTGCCCTTGGCGCTGGCCCCGGCTTTTACCTCTCCCTTGACTCTGTCGTAGGTAATTCGGTCGCTGCGGAAGGTGTCTTTTCCCTGGGTTATTATGGCGTCACCCACCATGAAGATAGTCTCGCTGTCCAGATGGTAATCCGCTGTTTTAGCTTGACCTTTGATCAACCCCTTGCTGCCTCCTGTCTGCTGTTCAAATTTGACCGGATTTCCTTCCGCCAGAATATGGTCCGATTTTTCGCCTTTTTGGGTGAGGGTAACTTTGTGGGCGCTAAGTTTGATGCTCCCCTGGGTGATAACCACGTTGCCGGTATAGACGCTCACCCCTGTTTTATCGTTTAAATCGGCGCCGTCCGCTTCGACATAGAGCGGTTGTTCCCGGTCGGATTCCAGTGCACCACAGAGGAGCGGGAGGATCAGCAGAGGGATGCAGGTCAGTTGCCGGGTCCAGTAACCGATTTGGGGTCTATTCGATTTCATATCGTCCTCTAACTTTGGCAAGTAATTTTACGCGAATAGGCTGTGCAAACCAGATCTGCATTCCGGTCGACTCGACCCAGTCGTCCCGGCTTTTGGCATGTGCGTCGGCGTCAGTTTCGGCATAGTTGTTTTTCGGCTGAACCCGCAAATCGCTGGTGATGATTTGCAATGGGCGAATACCAGGTGCCGCGGGGCGGTCGATCTTAACCTTTCCCTGCAACAGTACCAACTCCTTGTCTCCCGATACCCAACCGGTCTCTGAGCGCACCTCCCAGGGAGGCCTGTTTTCGTCATAGATCGTCATTTTGGGCTTGCTTAACTCGGTGGTGTCATCATCCGGGAAATGAACCATTTTGTCTGCCGAAAGGCGCTTATCGGGTTTACCGTTGTCACCCATGGTAACCGCAGTAAAGTGGTTCAAATAGTAATCCGGGCTGTGCTCGGCCGCCGGTTGGTATTCGATACTTTTCTCCATTTTTCGAATCACCCAGCCACTGCCCAATATAAGCAGCAGAAGTATGCCTCCGATCAACAGATTCTTGCTGCCGGAAATCACAGATATCTTTCCAGAGCGGTCGAAAGATTACCCTGTGCTTCCAGCAACAGGTCACACACTTCCCGGGCTGCACCACGGCCTCCACGGGCCGAAGTTATCCAATGGGCATGCGAAATGGCTTGCCTGTGAGCATCCTGTACAGCAATCGACAGCCCGACGTAACGCATTATCGGCAAATCGACCACGTCATCGCCAACGTAGGCGATCTGCTCCGATTTGAGCCCCAGCTTTTGTTGCAGCTCCTTGAGTGCGGGGAGTTTATTCTCCTGTCCCTGATAAACATGCTTGATACCCAGGCTCTCCATACGTAGCGCGACCACATGCGAATTGCGTGCGGTGATGATGCCGATTTCAACGCCCGATCTCTGCAGCATTTTCATGCCGAGGCCATCTTTCGAGTTAAATGCTTTGTACTCCAGACCGTCATCCCCGAGAAACAGAGTGCCATCGGTGAGTACACCGTCCACGTCAAAAACCACCAGTTTTATAGCGGCTGCCTTTTCAAGTGTTTCCTTCATTTAAATAGTCCATTTACACAACTCCGGCACGCAGCAGATCATGCATATTGATAGCGCCGATCAGTTGATGCTCCTGGTTGACAATCAGCAAGGCATTGATTTTATTCTGCTGCATGATCTGCAATGCCTCTGCTGCCAGCAGATTGGAAGTAGCCGTTTTACAATCTCTCGTCATAAAGTCCCGTACCAGGCTTCGATTGAGATCGATCTCCTGGTCGAGTGTGCGTCTGAGGTCTCCATCGGTGTAGATTCCTGCCAGATGATTGTCGCCGTCAACGATCGCGGTCATACCCAATCCCTTTTTTGTCATCTCCACCAACGCATCCTTCAAGTGAGCCTCGGCAGCCACCGCCGGTATTTCCGCTCCTGAATGCATGATATCCGAAATATGCAAGAGAAGACGGCGCCCGAGGCTGCCACCGGGGTGGGAGCGCGCAAAATCCTGTTCGGTGAATCCTCTAGCTTCCAACAGGGCAATAGCCAGCGCATCACCCATAGCGAGCGCGGCAGTGGTACTGGAAGTTGGTGCCAGATTGAGGGGGCAGGCCTCCTGCGCTACGCCCACATCGATGTGCACATCAGCTTCCAGGGCCAGATTCGAAGCAGAATCACCAGTCAGAGCGATCAGCGGGATGCCGAGCCGCTTTATTATTGGAATGATGGTCAGCAGCTCTCGTGTCTCGCCCGAATTGGATAAGGCCAGTACCACGTCTTTGTCCGTAATCATGCCCAAGTCTCCATGGCTGGCTTCGCCGGGGTGGACAAAAAATGCCGGACTTCCGGTACTGGCGAGGGTCGCCGCAATTTTACCGCAGATATGCCCCGACTTTCCCATACCGGTCACCACGATGCGGCCTTTGCAGGCGAGCATGAACCGGCAGGCACGGACGAATTCGTCCGTTATCCGGCTGCTCAGGCCGAGCACAGCGGCTGCTTCGTTTTTAATGACTGCCAGACCTAGGGCCTTAAGCCGATCTGATTCTTCTATACTGGGATTGTCGTTCATACCATCTGCGGGAAAGTGGAGCAATGCGCAGCCTAATCAATGAAGAATTGCTGCTGCAGTGTGGTCTTTATATGCTTTTCGGCACCGGCCGGTAGCACATCCAGGGAGAAACTGAGTGTCTCGTTGTCGACGATGGGAAAGTCCCCAATATAGTAGATGGCCGCTCCTTCCCGAATCTCACGCAGGGGTATATTCTGGATCTGGCCTATCAGATTGGTTGACTGGGCATGGATCTGAGCGCTGACCGGTACACCGGTGGTGCCTTCCTCATCCTTGATTACGCTGACATTAAGCAACCCCCGGAATTTACTGCGGATGATCTGATAGCTACCTGCAATGTCCGGTGTCAGAATAGCAGTCGGGAAGGCGTTGTGATGGACAGTGTAGCCCGCTTGCCTGGTACTGTTTTCAGCGGTAGCCAGCAATGGCGTCAGAAGTAAAAGTGATGCCGAAACGATTGCCGATAGTGCAGTATTCATCGAATCTCCCCTGAAAATTTCAAATTTGTCTTCCGCTCAGTAATGTGCGCCGGGTACATTGGGATTGATGCCTCCCTTTTTACCGTTAAGTATAAGTGCTTTCCATTTCGGCAGGTAAAATAATGGTTGGGATATCAGAGTTGACTTCTGCCTGGAGTTATCGATCAGGTGTCCACCACGGGAACCGGTATTTTTTTGGGGTCCTGTATACGCACTCCCTTGGTGCGGCTGTTGGCGCCGCTTTCCAGAATCACCTTGCTGCGGCTCACACCGAAGGACTTCGCCAGAAATCGCAACAGATGCGCATTGCCCTTGCCCTCCAGTGGAGGGGCGGTTATACGTACTTTAAAGTAGTCACCCTGGGGTGCTACGAATTCATCCTGGCTGGCGCGAGGCTGTACCCGCAGATACAAAAGCAGATCCCGCTGCTCCCAACGATACCAGGATGTCGCATCGTTTCTCATCTGAATGGGGTGCCGGTCAGCATTTGCAATGGGGGCAGCAACAGCATTTTGAGAAGGGTCAGGCCCACCATTACAAACATAGGTGAAAGATCCATGCCGGATAGCGTCGGTACTATCCTGCGGGCGGGTCGCAGCAGCGGTTCGGTAAGGCTGTGTATAAGGCTTAGTACCGGATTATAGGTACCTGGATTGATCCAGCTTACTATCACCTGAATAAGAATCGCGAAGAGAAAAACGTTGAGTGCCAGATTGATCAGCTCGGGTAAGGACCAGGCAAAGGTGGCTGCCAAATGGGTCCCCATGCCGGAAACTATCACGATCAGGGCCAGTTCAAGGCTTTGCAGCAGCCACATCAACACGATTGCCCCCAGATCAATTCCGGCCATGCCGGGTATCACTCGCCGTAACGGATTCAGCAATGGAGCTGTCATTTTGACGATGAATTGCGATATCGGATTGTAAAAATCGGCGTGGGTTAGTTGCAACAGAAAACGCAGCATCACCAGCAGAATGTAGAGCCCAAACAGAAACTGTATCAGGAAAACCAGCGGATTGGAGAGGTAACTGATTCCCATTAGTTGTTCCCCAGCATTGCGGAGATCTCTTCGGAGCGCTCCTTGGCATCCCTCAGGGCCTGCCTGAAAAGATTCCGGACACCGCCGGCTTCAAGTGTTTTCAGCGCACTCTCCGTCGTGCCTCCGGGTGATGTGACATAGCTGCGCAGTGTGGCGGGCCCCTCACTGCTCTCCATGGCCATGCGGGCTGCTCCAAGAGCTGTTTGAAGTGTCAGCAGACGAGCGATGTCGGCCGGCAGGCCAAGTTCCGCGCCGGCCTGCTCAATCGCTTCCATGACCAGGAAAAAGTAGGCCGGTCCGCTGCCGGAGAGAGCCGTGACAGCATCCATTAAATCCTCCTCTTTCACCCAACAGGTCAATCCAACGGAGCGCAAGATGGTCTCCGCAATGCTCCGTTGTTGCTTTGTGACTCCCGCAGCTGCATGCAGCACGGTTGCGCCGGCCTGCAGCATCGCCGGAGTGTTGGGCATGGTGCGGATCAATGCAACATTATTGCCCAACCACTTCTGCAGATGCGCCTCCCTGACACCTGCCGCGATCGAAATCACCAGTGGGCGGTACTGCTGAACTGCCTCCGCCAGATCTTTCGCCACTTTCTCCATGGCCTGAGGTTTGACTGCCAGTACCACTACATCTGCTTGCTTGACGGCGTCCAAGTTATCGCTGGCGGAACGGATGCCAAATCGAGCGGACAAGGAAGCGAGTTTTTCGCCATCGGTGTCGCTGGCATAAATTTTGGCGGCGCTGTAGCCGTCTGCCACCAGTCCGCCGATCAGGCTGCCGGCCATGTTGCCGCCACCGATAAAAGCGATGGTTCTGGTGCTCATGTCCGGAAGTTTACCTGCACTTTTTTGATTCATGATTGCCTTGCCGTCAATTGAGATACTCGGATACTTTATATTTTCTTGGCCGCTTATTCATCTTCCGTGCTCACCCTTTGGGTTTCTGGGGCCGAATATCGCTGTTCCCACCCGTACAATCGTGGCCCCTTCTGCGACTGCCGCCTCCAGGTCGCCGGTCATTCCCATTGACAGGGTCTCCAGGCTGGATTCGGGCGATTTCAGTTGATCCCTGAGAAGGCGCAGCCTGTGAAAGGCGATACGCTGGTTTTCCACTCCCTGGACCGGTGCCGGCAGAGTCATTAGTCCGCACAGCCGGAGACGGGGAAGCTCCTTGAACTCAGCAATGAGATTCCGAGCCTGATCAGGAGTTATACCCCCCTTGGTATCCTCTGTGTCCACCTGAATCTGCAGACAGATATTCAGTGGTGCCAGTTTACGGGGGCGCTGCTCATTGAGTCGCCTGGCGTGCTTGTGACTCTCCAGACTGTGAACCCACTGGAAGTTTTCAGCGATATCCCGGGTTTTGTTACTCTGGATCCGGCCAATGAAATGCCACTCTATTTGCAAATCACGAAGTTGCCCGATCTTCTCCAGTGCCTCCTGCAGGTAACTTTCGCCAAATCTGTGCTGACCCGCTGCCAGCGCTTCACGAATATCCGCTGCAGGACGGGTTTTGCTGACTGCAAGCAGCTGGACCGATCCCGGCGGGCGATTATAGTGCTGCTCGGCCGATCTGATCCGGCTGTCTACTTCCGCCAGGCGGATTGCAATGGAACTCATGGAACTATTCCATAAATAATTGATTTATTTCAAACTGAACCCGTAGTTTCAGCTAAACGGGAAATTAAAGCAAAATGTCACTTGAGCCGTTATGATTAAAGTCTGCTGCGGCCAATATGTCGCTGCGGCTGACAATCGGTAAAATAACCTGGCTGACAGCCACCGTACAGCGAGTTACGGTTTCTGCCGTGTTATTTGGAGCCTTTTTCAGAAATACGGGGATTAATTAGATGGATATAGCAGAGCTTCTCGCATTCAGCGTCAAGCACGAGGCTTCAGATCTGCATCTTTCTGCCGGATTGCCGCCTATGATTCGTGTGGATGGGGATATCCGGCGGATCAATGTACCTGCACTGGAGCATAAGGTCGTTCACGGTCTGGTCTATGACATCATGAACGATAAGCAGCGCAAGGATTACGAAGAGTTTCTGGAAACGGATTTCTCGTTTGAGATTCCCGGGCTCGCCCGATTTCGCGTCAATGCATTCAATCAGGAGCGGGGCGCCGGCGCGGTGTTTCGTAACATCCCCTCGAAGGTGCTCACATTGGAGGATCTGGGCTGCCCAGATACCTTTAAGGATATAGTTAATGTGCCGCGCGGCCTGGTTTTGGTAACGGGTCCTACCGGTTCCGGAAAATCCACCACGCTGGCTGCAATGATGGATTATAAGAACGATAGCGAATATGCCCACATTTTAACAATTGAAGACCCCATAGAGTTTGTCCACACAAGCAAGAAGTGTTTGATCAACCAGCGTGAAGTACACCGCGATACCCTGGGTTTTGCCGAGGCGCTGCGCTCGGCGCTACGCGAGGACCCGGATATCATTCTGGTGGGAGAGCTGCGTGACCTCGAGACCATTCGGCTTGCCTTGACCGCAGCCGAGACCGGGCATCTGGTATTTGGCACCCTGCACACCAGTTCGGCAGCCAAGACCATTGACCGCATAATCGACGTATTTCCGGCCGGAGAGAAGGGGATGGTGCGCTCCATGCTGTCTGAGTCGCTGCGTTCGGTCATTGCACAGAGCCTGATGAAAAAAATCGGTGGTGGGCGCACCGCAGCCTGGGAGATTATGGTGGGTACGCCAGCCATACGAAATTTGATTCGGGAGGATAAGGTGGCGCAGATGTATTCCGCAATCCAGACGGGTCAGGCACACGGTATGCAGACACTCGATCAGCACCTGCAGGATCTGGTCAAGCGCGGTAAAATCAGTCGGCTGGATGCGCAGTCGAAAGCAGTCAACAAGGCGCTGTTTACCACCTGAAGCCCCGGTTTGGGCATTATACTGACATTGATCAGATGAATAGTATTCACATGGCGACCGGTAACTCAGGCAGCTCCGGGGAATTTGAGTTTGAATCGTCAATACTCATTAGATTGAGATTGACAGAGTGAAGCGAGAGAGGATTCATGGAATTTGATTCACTGCTGAAACTGATGTCCGAAAAGAGCGCATCAGACCTGTTCATTACCGTTGGCATGGCGCCCTGCATCAAGGTTAACGGAAGGATAGTACCGGTGTCGAAGGAGAAGATCACGCTTCCGGGAGCACACGAACTGGTGGTCAGCCTGATGTCGCCGGACCAGCGCGAGGAGTTTGTACGAACCAAGGAGTGTAACTTCGCCATCAGCGCCGAGGGGGTGGGTCGTTTTCGGGTCAGTGCGTTCATTCAGCGCAATGCCGCCGGCATGGTGCTGCGCCGCATCGAAAGCAAAATACCCAACATCGATCAGCTATTGTTGCCACCGATCATCAGGGACTTGGCCATGACCAAGCGTGGGCTGGTCATATTTGTCGGCGCTACGGGTACCGGCAAGTCGACTTCACTTGCAGCGATGCTGGGATACCGCAACCGTAACAGCAGCGGACACATCATCACCATAGAGGATCCGATTGAGTTTGCCCACAATCATGCCGGTTGTATCGTTACTCAACGAGAGGTGGGCATTGATACTGAATCTTATGAAGTTGCATTGAAGAACACGCTGCGGCAGGCGCCTGATGTGATTCTGATCGGTGAGATTCGGACCAGGGAAACCATGAATCATGCCATAGCTTTTGCCGAAACCGGGCACCTGTGTCTATCCACACTGCACGCCAGCAACGCCAATCAGGCACTGGACCGGATTATCAATTTCTTTCCTGAAGACAGGCGCAGTCAGTTGTTTATGGATCTGTCTCTTAATCTGAAGGCGATCGTGGCACAGCAACTGGTGCGCAGACCGGATGGCAAAAGCCGGCGGCCGGTGGTGGAGATTCTGATCAACACGCCGTTGGCTGCTGACCTGATCAGAAAAGGTGAAGTGTATAAGCTTAAGGATCTTATGAAGCGTTCGACGGAGCAGGGAATGATGACCTTCGACCAGGCGCTTTATCAGCTCTACCAGGAAGGGGAGATCAGCTATGAGGATGCCATTTTGCATGCGGACTCGGCCAATGAAGTGAGGCTGATGATCAAGTTAGGTGAAGGTGAGGGCAGCAAATTCAGCACCAGCCTTGGTTCGGTTTCGCTGGTGGATGACGATGTGGATTTTTAGAGCCCGTCTTTTGATTCTCCACCGCCGCGACTGTGGCGATTTTGGCTCATGGCGCGAGGCGGTAAGCCTGATATAGCCGTTGCTGCGGTATATCAGGTATCAGAAAAAGATCTGTCGTGCATCGAATACCGGTCCGTCCACGCACACCCGCTTCATGACCTGCTCAGCCTCACCTGCCAGTACCGGTACGACACAGCCGGCGCAACCTCCGACGCCGCAGGCCATAAACTCCTCCAGGGAAATCTGACAAGGCAGGTCAAATTCGAAGGCGAGCGTACTTACCGCTGCCAGCATCGGGTGTGGCCCACAGGCGAAAATTTCCACTTGGCTGAGCTGCTCGCGATCAAGTGAGTTCAGCCAATGCCGTGCCAGGTCTGTGACCAAGCCCTGATAACAACCCGCAAAATCCCTCTTGCTGGTCAGGCGGCTTGGTACTCCCCAGTCATCAAGCAATGGCATGCAGGCAATAACGCCGGCTGGCATTTCAGGCGTCAGTATCCGGGATGGACGAGGGATGAACGGGAAGGGCACTTCGGAACCGAGGATGGCGAAGGGTTTGAATTGGTCGTCCAGACGTAATATCTGCGCGGCAAAAATCATCGGAGGCATGCCCACGCCGCCGCCGATCAGAAGGGGAAGGGAACGTTTGCGATTGAAGCTGAAAGGCGTTCCTATCGGTCCAAGCATATCCAGTGCTTCGCCCGGTTTTCGCAGCGCCAGTAATCTGGTTCCTGCTCCCACGGCTTTATATAAAAACTCCACCCACCCTTCCTGCGTTGAGGTGCGCATGATGGAGATGGGCCTGCGCAGCGGTTGTGAAGCCGCCACCTGAATATGCGCAAAACTCCCGGGAAGTGCATTCGCCGCACAATTCGGAGCCTGTACACGGAGTATGTATTGTTCGCCTGCACAAGCCTGGTGCGAGAGGATTTCCGCCTGTTCGGGATAGATTGTGCCGCGATGGGATCGGTTGGTCATTTTAAAAAAGCTTCTCTGGATGATAAAAAAACCAGGGTTGACTTGTGTCAGCAGACAGCAAACCAGGTTTCCAGAATAATGCTGGCGGCAATCGCATCCAGCTCCTCAAAGTTTTTCGGTTGCCGCCGCAACCGCTGGCGTGCCTCCATCGAGGTCAGTCGTTCATCGATCATATGTACCGGCAGGTGATAGCGGCCCTCCAACCGGCGCGCAAAGCGTTTTGCAGAACCGGATAGTTCGGTTTCACTGCCGTCAATGTCGCAGGGCAGGCCCACTACCAGGGCTGACGGTTGCCAGGATAGGATCAGATCCCCAATTCGCTGCCAGTCGGGGTGCTGCCGTACCGCACGCAGCGTGATCAGCGGGGTTGCTGTTCCGGTAATGCTCTGGCCTACCGCAATCCCGATCTTGGCTGTGCCGTAGTCAAAACCAAGCAGGGTCGCCACTTGTCTGTTTCCGTCCCCAGCCGTTCGCTATGCATGGCTGTTTCAACGTGGCGGAACAGGCAGGCGGTGTCTGCCGCCGGGTAACGTCAGGCATGCCCCGAATCTCCGCAGAGCAGGTTCAGATCCACTCCCAACAGCCTGGCAGCAGCGTCCCAGCGCCGCTCTGCCGGCAGATCAAGCAGGGCATACAGATCCCCTGGTCCGTTCAGCCAGGCGTTGGCTTTCAGTTCGGCTTCCAGCTGGCCTGCAGCCCATCCCGCATAGCCCAATGCAATAAGACTCTTTTCCGGTCCTTCACCGGTGGCGATCGATTGAAGTATGTCGCGCGAAGTGGTGATACCTATCTGCTCACTGATCGCGACAGTGGACTCCCACCTCTTTTCCTGACTATGGAGCACAAATCCCCGGTCGATTTGAACCGGACCGCCGATATAGATCGGCTGTTGACAACTTTCGGGAAAGCTTTTATCGATTTCCAACTGGGCAAGCAGATCCAGTAACTGCAGATCCGAGGGGCGGTTCAGCACAATGCCCATGGCGCCGTCGTCGCTGTGCTCGCAGATGTAGGTAACAGTATGGAAAAAGTTGCTGTCCTGCAGGGCAGGCATGGCTATCAGAAAGTGATTGGTCAGGTTGGTGCCGCTGTTCATGCTGCTATTCTAACTACAACAGCATTTTATTTCGATGAGAGTTGGTTGTTATTGCGAAACTGCCAGGTTCGAATGATATCGATAACATCAGTCTCCTCTCTGATATTCGAGGGAAATGGCGCAAACGGTGCTGACAGGCGGACAATTCTAACCGCGGCATCGTCCAGCAGTTTGTAGCCGGATGATTTTTTGACGTTGATCTCCTTGACCGATCCGTCCGCCAGCAGGGCCACGTGTAGAATCAGGTTGCCAAACAGTTTGTTACGTCTTGCTTCATCTGGATAATTAAGATTACCGATTCTTTCAACCTTCTTGACCCAGGCGTCCAGATAGCTTGCGTATTTGTACTCACGCGTGCTCGCAGTGAGTTTTTTATGTCTTTGCCATTTCGAGCGGGCCAGGTTCTTGCGATCCAGTTCCGCGGTCAGTCGGTCTATCTCCCTGCTGGTGCTGGCCAGCAGTTGTGCGGCTGTTACCTTTTTTGGAGTTATCTCAACCGGCTTTTTGCGTTCCGCGATCACCACGCTCTTTTTCGCCGGGGTAGGCCGATTCAGCACCTCACGGGGAACAGGCGCGGCCGGTTCATCGGGTGCCTGGGATGGTTGGATCAGGGGGGAAACCTGTTCGGCTTTCCTTGGTGCGGGGGGATTTATCTGAGTGCTTGGTTTTGATATCTCCTCCTCGCTGCCACCGCCCTGTTGACTGACTTGGGCTAAAAAATCGGCTTGTTCAGGTTTTTCTGGTGCGGCCGGATTGCGCACCACCATAATCTCCAGGGTACGGTCCGGTGATGGCTGCTTTGTGGGTTTTTCAAAATTGAAGCTCACACCGAGGATGACCATGGCATGCAGTACCAGAGCCACGAACAGGGTCAGGCCGAACCGATCCGTGGCGGATACCTCGTCCCCCTTGCGCATCAGATATTCCGGAGTTCTGTTCACTGGCGCCCGGGATCCTGATCCAACGGCGGGCTCAGAATGATTTTCTGACCGGCTCCATCTACCAGTTTGAGTCTGGACTGCATGGCCGGGTTCATATGCAAATCACCATTTTCAGCAATAAGCAACACATAGCGAATGCCCATTTTCCTGGCGATTCGGTACCAATCCCCGGGTCCAGCCACGAACAGGGCTGTGGCAGCCGCATCGGCGGTTGTTGAGTCATTGTGAATCACTGTCACCGAGGCCGAGCCCTGTGCCGGATAACCGGTTCTTGGATCAATAATGTGGTGGTAGCTCCTCCCTTCCCAGGTAAAGTTTCTTTCATAGTTTCCGGATGTGAACACACTTTCATCCCCGGAAATCTCCAGGCCGCCGACAATGCCATTGCCGTCCGGATGGCGTATGGCAATCTTCCAGGGATCTCCGGTTTCCCGCCGGCCAATGGCGCGCAGATCACCGCCGGCATTGACTATGGCGTTTTCAATGCCCATCTTTTTCAGATGCTCCACCGCAAGATCGATGCCGTATCCTTTACCAAAAGCGCCGAAATCCAATTTTACAGCCGGATTTTTTCCGCGCAGCAAAAGGCCGTCGATCTCGATGTCGAGCATACTTGGATTCTGTTGCAACAGGCGGTCAATGGTTTCCGGGGGAGGTGGCCTGCTGCCACTGGGATCATTGCGGTGGAAGCCCCAGGTGTCTATCAGGCGTCCGATGGCAGGGTTGAACAATCCTTCGCTCTGGATCGACAGGGACTTTCCAAGTTGGATTAGCGGCAGTACCGATGGCGGTGCGGAAAATGTTTCTCCACTCTCCAGCATTTTGTTGACATGCCCCAACGGACCAGGATCCCATGCATGCCAGTTTTTGTGCATTTGTGCGAAATCGGCTTCAATCACTTTTGCCGCCTGCTCCGCCCGATCGGGTGGGATGCCGACGATGGTCAGGTCCATCAGCGTGCCGAAAGCAAGAAAGCGGGTATCGAATCTGGACTGTTTTGACGAGCAGCCTATCAGGAGCCACAGCCCGAGCAGCAGCATTGTCATCAACCCTCGCACCCGCACGGCCGGCCTGCTCATTTCTGGAGTTTTTCCAATATGCTGTCGAGCAGCAGCGCACTGATGTTCAGGTTGAACTGTGCATCAAGTTCCCGAATGCAGGTGGGACTGGTGACGTTGATCTCTGTAAGATAATCGCCGATCACATCCAGACCGGCGAAAAGAATCGACTTTTGCCTCAGAACGGGCGCTACCTGTGAAGCGATCCAGCGGTCTCGCTCCGACAGGGGTATTCCAACGCCCTTACCGCCAACGGCAAGGTTGCCGCGGTTTTCTCCCGGCTTGGGAATGCGTGCCAGTGCGTAAGGCACGGGCTCTCCATCCACCATCAATATGCGCTTGTCGCCGTCACGGATCTCCGGAATAAAACGCTGTGCCATTGTATATCTGCTACCGTTCCCGGTAAGGGTTTCAATGATGACATTCAGATTGGGATCGCCTTCGTGAGCACGGAATATGGATGCGCCACCCATGCCGCCGAGTGGTTTGATTATTGCCTCATGGTACTTATTGACGAAACTGAGAACCTGTTCATGATTCCGGCTGACCAGTGTCTCTGGACAGCATTGGGGAAACCAGCTGGTAAACAATTTCTCGTTACAGTCCCTTAGGCTGGACGGACTGTTTATAACCAGACAACCATTTTTTTCTGCATTTTCAAGAAGGTATGTTGTATATACGTACTCCATGTCGAACGGCGGATCCTTACGCATGAGGATGACATCCAATGTACCCAACGGTACAGTGCGTACTTGGCCAAGGCTGAACCAGTTGCCGGGATTGTCTTCGACGGAAAGGTTCTGCATCCTTGCGGATGCTTGATTTTCGGATAAAAACAGATCTTTCTGCTGCATGTACCAGATCTCCCAACCACGTCTCTGAGATTCAAGCAGCATCGCAAAAGTGCTGTCTTTTTTTATGTTTATGGACTCTATCGGGTCCATCACGACGCCAAGGGAAATTTTCATCTGGATAGTTTACCTGAGGACGCAGGATTTGTCGGTGTGGTTGGAAAAGATGTTCCTTGTTGCGGTCTATTCCTTCGCTTGCTATCGTCCTTAAAGAAAAACGATCCCAGGCCGATACCTTACCCGCAAATCCGGGTTAGGTTCGGGCGCCAGTCACAGTAATCCCGGGACGATTGCGCAGACGGTTTTTTATCTCCCCTGAAGTGGTTGTGCGGGCGATACGGAGTGTCGTGGATAAACAGAGGAAATAGAGAGTGGACAACGATCTCGATAGAGATGTCGCTGACCTGAAAATTATGGTTATCGACGACAGCAAGACAATCCGGCGAACGGCGGAGCTTTTGCTAAAAAAAGCCGGATGCAGCGTTATGACGGCAACCGACGGATTCGAAGCGTTGGCGCTTATTGCAGATGGTCGCCCGGATGTCATTTTTGTGGATATCATGATGCCCAGACTCGATGGCTACCAGACCTGTGCCCTGATAAAGAACAGCGAAGAGTTCAAACACACGCCGGTGATTATGCTCTCCTCTAAAGACGGTCTGTTTGATCGAGCGCGCGGGCGAATCGTGGGATCCGAGCAGTACCTGACCAAGCCTTTTACCAAGGATGAGTTATTGGGAGCAATAAGAAAACATGCGTTGAAGGTGGCCTGATCAACACAGGCGGCCTCGGATGTTTCAGCAGAGATAATCAAACGGTCAGTAAATGAGAAGATTTTTCAAACGTAACAAGCCTGAATCTCAGGTACAGAATGCGGTGCTGCAGGTGGATGGAACGCCGGTGACTATATTGATTGTGGACGACTCCCCTACCGAAACTCACATTTTAAAAGGCATTCTGGAGCGTGGGGGTTATCGGGTCATCACCGCAGATAACGGGGAACGCGGTGTCAGTGCCGCTATGGAAACAATTCCAAACCTTATTCTGATGGATGTGGTAATGCCCGGACTCAACGGGTTCCAGGCAACCAGACAGTTGAGTCAGACACCGGAAACAGCAGATATTCCGATCATTATGGTATCGACCAAAGGGCAGGAGACCGACCGGGCATGGGGTATGCGTCAAGGCGCCAGGGACTATGTCGTCAAGCCGGTTTCACCGGACGAGCTGTTAGACAAGATCAGTGTGGTGTTGAATGTCTGAGCAGAGTTTGATTTCGCCCCGGGATCTGATTTTGCTTCTCAAGGACATGGAGCGGCGTAGTAGTGTCAGGCGGGAAAATCTTCCGCAGCAGGATGAGTCTTATACACTTTGGGACGGCATCGTTTTCAATCTGATGTCCATACCCGTGGTCGCGCAGCTGAGCGATATCAGGGAGATAATCAATCTGCCCTCATCGATTACCCACGTACCCGGCACCCGCAGTTGGATGGTGGGTATTGCGAATATTCGCGGCAACCTTCTGCCGATAACCGATCTACAGGTGTATCTGGGTGGTAAACCCATTGCCATTGGCAAGCGTAGCCGGGTTTTGGTGATAGAGCATGACGAAGCACGCATGGGGTTGCTGGTGGGCGGGGTTCAGGGAATTATCCATTTCAAGCCGGATCAGCGGGTCTCTGATCATGCAATATCCGGAGCCTTGGCTAAATATTCCAAAGAGGCTTATATGGTAGCCAAAGAGCGCTGGCCGGTATTCGATGTGCGGTTATTGGCGGAAGACCCGGAGTTCCAGATGGCTTCGGTCTGAATGCGTTTAAGTATCCACCTGATTCCTCAAGCAACACACAAATGATGCAACACGATACAAAGCCCTCTGGGGAGAAGATTTGAAATGAAAAGACCGTCTGCACAAGGAGCTGGCAGCAAAACCGCCTCCAAAACGCCCATTGTCGTTTTATCCCTCGGCCTGCTGCTGTCAATCGGACTGCTGGCAGCACTGATCGTGCATATTGCGAGACAGTCAGGTTATGAGGAGCAATACCAGCAACGCGCAGCGGAACAGCGGCTGGTCTCGCAAAGAATTGAAAAAAGTGCATTGGCTGCAATAGCAGGAAATTCGGAGAGTTATCCGCAGCTGCAAGCCGCGCGCGATGAGTTCGAGCGGCTGATCAACGAGTTGAAAGCAGGCGTGCCTGCGCTTGGATTGCCCGCATCGCCAATGGAAGTTGTCAACGAGATGGAAGCGATGGATAGTGCCTGGCAACGGCTCAGAACGAATGCGGATGATGTACTCTCCAATCAGCAGTCGGTTGTTGCAGTACGTGAATTTGCCGGCAGGATTACCGGTTCCATTCCCAGGCTGCAGGATCACTCCAGCGAACTGGTTGCGGATCTTGTCAGCGGTGGTGCGGGGGCAGATCTGGTGGCGCTTGCGTCCGAGCAGCTGATGTTGGCTGAACGCATGGATAAGAGTCTCGCGAAGTTGTTCCAGGGAGGAGGCGACATGGAGGCGGCCGTCGCCCAGATCAGCCAAGACAAACAGCGTTTTGGGCAATTGCTTGATAGCGTTAAAAACGGCAGTTCATCACTCAGTGCCGAGGCACTGCAGAATACAAAGGTGCAGCGGAAACTGGCTGAATTAAATGACGTATATCTGACAGTGGACAATAGCGCATCACAGCTCATCGAAACCGTTCCCGCACTGCTGCCGGCGCTGAAAGCGGTTGGCCAGATCAGTGACAGCGCAGACGGCGTCAACAAAGCTGCTTCCGATCTGATAGATGCTTTTGGCAAGGGTCCGGGTAGAATCAGATTCGGCGGTTTAGCTGCCGGGCCGCTGATGGTTGCTGCAGTCAGTATTCTCGGTGCGCTGCTGCTACTGCTGATAATGATCCTTCAGATCAACAGTTCGAAACGCAGGGAAGCGGACAGTAAACAACAGAACGAACGAAATCAGCAGGCGATTCTGAGACTGCTCGATGAGATGGGCGACCTTGCGGATGGTGATCTGACGGTTACCGCAACGGTGACCGAAGATGTGACCGGGGCGATTGCAGATTCGATCAATTATGCCATTGAGGCGTTGCGCTCGCTGGTAACGACCATCAACCAGACTGCGACCAAAGTTTCCAGCTCTGCCCAGGAGAGCCGTGCAACGGCGATGCATTTGGCTGAAGCCAGTGACCACCAGGCGGAACAACTGGTATCCACCACCTACTCAATTAAAGAGATGACTCTGGCAATGGACCAAATGGCGGCTGATGCCACCGAGTCCTCGGAAATCGCCCAGCGCTCTGTGGAAATCGCCGCGAAGGGTGCGAGCACCGTGCGTCATGCAATTCAGGGAATGGATACCATTCGCGAGCAGATCCAGGAGACGTCAAAGCGTATCAAAAGGCTGGGTGAGAGCTCCCAGGAGATCGGGGATATCGTTGAATTGATTGATGATATCGCGGATCAGACCAATATTCTGGCGCTTAACGCGGCGATGCAGGCGGCTATGGCGGGTGAGGCCGGACGAGGTTTTGCAGTGGTGGCGGACGAAGTACAGCGACTTGCAGAACGTTCAAGTAATGCCACCAAACAGATCGAAGCGCTGGTTAAAACTATTCGGGCGGACACCAATGAAGCGGTGAGTTCGATGGAGAATACCACTCGGGACGTGGTTTACGGCGCCAAGTTGTCGGAAGATGCCGGTGAAGCCCTGAAAGAGATTGAGAACGTATCCCAGCATATCTCAGAGCGTATCAGCGCCGTCGCGGCTTCTGCCCAGAAACAGTCCCACTCGGCAGGCCGGATCGATCAGACAATGGGGGTAATCAGGGAGATTACCACTCAAACTTCGGACAGTACCAGTCAAACGGCCGCCTCCATTGGGGTTCTGGCCGACCTCGCCGAAGAGCTTCAGCACTCGGTATCCGGATTCCGCCTGCCCAAATGATGTGGGATCGGTACGCAGACCGGCTGCAACGACGTTCAGCCTATTGTCACTGTTTAGGAGTTGAAGAGCCGCGATGAGGGATGCCCACGATCATAGCAAGCTGAAATGGATCAGGTCTGAGCTCGACCTGCTGCTCAGCCAGTCCAGCCGCGCTTTAGAGGATTATGCCGAGGGCATTGGTGGGAAAGAGCTGATCGGCAGTTGTATTGATCATTTACATCAGGTGCGCGGAACTCTACAACTGATGCAACTCTATGGAGCTGCCATGTTGGCAGAGGAGATGGAGCTGCTTGCCATTGCCATCCGGGATGATCAGGTCAGTCAGCAGAATGCCGCCATAGAGACATTGATGCTTGGTCTCGTCCACCTTCCTTCCTACCTTGAAAAACTCGAAGGCGGTGCGCGTGATATACCGCTGCTGGTGCTGCCCATGCTCAACGAACTGCGTGCTGCACGGGATGCATCGCTGCTGTCCGAAGTTGCGCTATTTGCACCCGAGCTAGAGCAGATTCTGGGATCCGATCAGATCGTCGGCGATGCGAATCCGGAACTGCAGGAGCTGGCACGGCGGCTGCGGCTTAAGTATCACCAGGGACTGATCAAGTGGTACCGCAATATGGATGTCGATGACGGGCTAAAAACCATCGGCTCGGTGCTATCAGAACTGTCGCAGCATGCCGGGACAGACAAGGTCAGCCGCCTGTTTAAAGCAGGATGGGCTGTTACCGAAGGTCTGCGAGAGGAGGGGGGGAGTAAACCCGGGTTCGCGTTTAAGGAGCTTTTCGGCAAACTAGACAGGGAGCTCAAACGAATCATCGACGTCGGCGAAGCGCTGGCTGCGGAGGCGCCAACCAACGAATTACTAAAAAACTTTCTCTACTATGTGGCAAGTTCAAGCTCCGATAACGCGTTGATTGAGGAGATTCGTCAGTCGTTTGGTCTGAAGCAGGGTTTTTTCAGCAGGGAGGAGATTGACCGGGAGCGGCAATCGCTGCAATCGTTTGACCAGGATCTGTTGGGTTCGTTGCGCATCGCCATCGGAGCTGATCTCACGTCAATCAAGGATGGACTGGACTTGTATATTCGCAGTGCCGAAAGTGATGTGACGCGTCTGCGGGAGCTGGAAGTGCCGGTGCGAAAAGTGGCAGACACGCTGGGCATGATCGGCCAGGGGGCACTCAGGGAACGTCTTAAGCGTCAGGCTGACTGGTTAAAATCGCTGGATGCTCCGGAGCCGATGATCGATGAACAGATGCTCATGTCGATGGCCGGGGATATCCTTTTCATCGAGACTTCGCTGGAAAACCTCGGCTCCTTCAGGCAGACAGCGGGCCTCCCCAGTGCGGCAGAGGCCGGCACCTCGCCTCAGCTCCCTGCAGGAGAATTTGAAAAGCTCACCGACTCGGTTATGCATGAAGCCGAGGTGGACATGGCGAAAAACCGTGACGCCATCGTCAACTACATTGCAAATCCTCAGGCACCTGAACTGCTGGAGGATGTGTCGGCCAGGTTTAAGTCCGTCGCTGGAGCCTTCAGCATCCTGAATCAGGAGAAGGCATCGAAATTACTTCATGGTTTGTCCCGTTTCGTGGAAACGGCGCTGCTGCCGGGAGGTGAGCTGCCGTCCTCCGAATATCTGAATCTCTTTGCCGATGCCTTGACCTCGGTTGAGTATTTCATGGAAGGAGTGACGGAGGGGCGCGGAGCGCAACCGGAAATACTGCAGATTGCCGAGAGAGCGTTGGTCGCACTGGGTGTTCTCGAGGGGCCTGAAACAACGGCAGAAGAAGAGGCGTCAACCGAACAGAGTCTGTCCCAGACCTTTACGATGGGAGAGGATGAAGCTGCCTCGGATGTGGAGCGGGAACAGATGGAACCGGAGGCGCAAGAGGCCGGGGTAGAGCAGCCTGAGATCCCGGCTGGGGAAGCCGTCAGGGATGCTATAGACCCGGAGATTCTGGAAATATTCATAGATGAAGCGACGGAGGAGCTCGAAAATATCAAGACCTATCTGCCGCGCTGGTGCAGCGATAGGGGAGACAGCGAGGCGCTGGCAACCACCCGTCGATCCTTCCATACGCTTAAAGGAAGCGGCCGGCTTGTTGGTGCCACCGAAATTGGTGAGTTTGCCTGGTCCATAGAAAACCTGTTAAACCGGGTCATTGAAAAAACCGTGGATGTCTCTTCGGAGTTGATTGCACTGATGCAGGACGCTCTGAAGGTGTTGCCTGGACTGATAGAGAACCAACGCTCGGACGCACCCATTGAGGATGGAATAGAGCAACTTATGGCCCGTGCTTTTGACTTGGCCGGCGGTGGGAAGCCTCTACCGGTGGTGGTTGCCGAGTCCGACGGAAGGGATACAGCGGAGATTGCACCGCCAACTGAGAGATTGGAAGTTGCCGGGGAGGAAACAGAGTGGGAGGAGGCAGATGCGTACGGCGGTGATCTGCTGGAGATGGATGCGGAGTTGGCGGATATCTACCTGCCTGAAACCCGGGGCCATATAGATGAGTTGAACGGATTTATCAGTGCCTGTCGCCAGGATCCGGAAAAATGCGATCTGAATGGAGCCAATATTTCACGTGCGCTGCACACACTGCACGGCAGCGCCGAGATGGCCGGCGTCGATGCGATTGCCGCACTCAGCGCTGCATTGGAGTGGCACATAAAGAATTTGATTGCGTCCGACAACAGGCTGGCCGATGAATCGGTTCTTTCACTCATCGAAGAGTGCTCCAACTGTTTCTCATCGTTGCTGGATGCCATCAATAATCCGGCGTCCACGCTCCCTGATTGGCAGGCCCTGCTGGACAGAATAGATGAGCAACAGGCGCAGTATTTAACAGCGGCAGCTGAAATGCCGGCTGCAGCGCCGACAATAGACCAGATGGAAGCTCCGGAAGAGGAGTCCTCGCTCTCTGCGCCACTCTCCGAATGGGATGGAGAGGGAGAGATGTCCGAATTGCCGGTATCCAGAAAGGAGAAGGTATCGGCGATATCTCCAGGGGGAATTGAGTACGACGAGATCAAGGGTGATGAGGATCTCATTGAAATATTCAGCGAAGAGGCGCGGGAGTTGGTGGAGTCGGTGGAGCAATCGCTTCAGGAGTGGCGTGCCAATCCCGGGAATCCGGCACCGTTAAGCGATCTTCAGCGCACGCTTCATACCTTGAAGGGAGGTGCCCGTCTTTCCGGCGTGATGGCCATGGGAGATCTGAGTCATGCGTTTGAAACACTGCTTTCGGAGGTGGATCCGCTGCAGACCGGGAATCTGGCAGATGTCATAGAGCTGTCGCAGCTGGTCTCCGACAGATTGGCAGAGCAGATTGAGGATATCGGAATCGGCCTGCGGGTACGTCGCAGCGACGATCTCATCCGGCGCCTGGAACGGATGTCCGGCGGTGCCCAGGCCGAAGAGCAGGAACCCGAGTTGCCAGCCGAGTCGACTACGGAGATTTTTCAGGCCGAGGATGAGCAGGAGGAGCCTGAAACCCGGAAACAGCAGGCTGTTGTCAGCACCAGCACCGACAAGTCTGCTCCGGAGTCGAAGACGCCGCGCGGCAGGCGCGAGCACATCAGGGTTCAGGCGGATGTGCTGGACAAGCTGGTCAATAACGCTGGAGAGGTGAGTATCTATCGTTCCCGCCTCGAACAGCAGAACAACACGCTTGGTTTCAACCTGAACGAACTGGAACAGACGGTGGATCGGTTGCGTGCCCAGTTACGTAGTCTGGACATCGAAACTGAGGCGCAGATTCTGTTTCGTTATGAGCGGGAAAAAGAGGAGAGGGAACTGCCGGAGACTTCATTTGATCCGCTTGAGCTGGATCGCTTCTCCACTATTCAGCAGTTGTCGCGCAGTCTGTTGGAGACAGTCAACGACCTTACCAATATTAATGGATATCTGGAGGATCTGAATAAAGAGACGGAAACCCTGCTGTTGCAGCAGGCCAGGGTTGCGACCGATTTGCAGGATGCCCTTTTGCACACACGCATGGTTCCATTTTCCCAGCAGGTTCCACGACTGCAAAGGGTTGTTCGTCAGACCGCAGCCTCACTGGGCAAGCAGGCCGAGCTGTACGTCAGGGGCGGAGAGGGAGAACTGGACAGAGGTATACTCGACCGCATGATTGGTCCACTGGAGCATGTGCTGAGAAATGCGGTTTCACACGGAATTGAGAGCCCGGATCAACGAAAGGAGCTTGGGAAAAAGGCTACCGGGTCAATTTCCCTCAATCTGGTCCGGGAGGGAAACGATATTGTTGTAAGTATAACCGACGACGGGGCCGGCCTAGACACCGAGGCAATCCGCCGGCAGGCTATTGATTCCGGGCTGCTGGATGCGGCCGCAGAGGTGCCCGACAGTGTTGTCATTCAGTTCGTGTTGGAACACGGCTTCAGCACCAAAAGTGAAGTTACTCAGATTTCCGGCCGTGGTGTCGGGCTCGATGTGGTCATCAAGGAGGTCAGGAATCTTGGCGGCTCGCTCGATATAGATTCGACCCGGGGAGAGGGAACCTGCTTTAGCATTCGTCTACCGTTGACTCTGGCGATCAGCGATGCGCTTCTGGTGGAACTTGATGACGAGATTTATGCAGTTCCGCATGTCAGTATTGAGGGCGTTGTGCGGGTCAGCAAGACTGAATTGCTTAACTCTTATGACGGCCGTTCGGGTTCCTTCAACTATGCTGATCACGACTATCACGTGCGTTATCTTGGTGCGCTGCTGAATACCGGGCAGGTCAATCTGTCAGAGCAGCGAAAGTGGTACCCGCTGTTGCTGGTACGAGCGGGAGAACACCGGATAGCGTTGCAAGTGGATGGTTTGCTCGGCAATCGGCAAATCGTGGTTAAACCGGTCGGTCCACAGATCAGTTCGGTGCGTTGGATATCCGGCGGTACCATACTCGGGGACGGCCGGGTGGCACTGATCCTGGATATGACCGCACTGGTGCGCATGGATGCTGCACATACCGTTCCGTCGCAACTGGAGATGTCGCCAGCCGTTCATGCTGCTCCGCAAAATGTCGTCATGGTGGTGGACGACTCCATTACAGTACGAAAGGTTACGGGGCGGGTGCTGGAGCGTAACGGCATGAAGGTTATAACCGCCAAGGACGGTGTAGATGCTGTTGCCAAACTCCAGGAACAGCTGCCGGACGTCATGCTGCTGGATATTGAAATGCCGCGCATGGATGGCTATGAATTGGCCCGGCACATGCGGAATACTGAAGAGCTGAAGTCCATCCCTATTATTATGATCACCTCCCGAACAGGTGATAAGCACAGGCAGCTGGCCATGGATCTGGGGGTCAAGCGCTATCTCGGAAAACCGTATCAGGAGACGGAATTGCTGGATAACATCTACTCGGTATTGGCTGAGGTGAGCCCATGAGCGGAAAGAAGAAAAAAACAGAAGTGCGGGGTGTACTTCTGCCGTTGCGTTCAGGGCAGCTGCTCATTCCAAATATGCTGATGCCAGAGGTCATTGGCTACCGTGAACCGGATGAAATCCCGAGGGGAGTACCCGACTGGTTGCTCGGTGTCGTGGTATGGCGGCATTTTCCGGTCCCCGTGGTCTCTTTCGATGTGCTGCTGGGAGCACCGGAACAAGAGGTGGGGCACAGGGCCAGAATAGCTTTGTGCAAGACAATCAGTGAGGCGTCCAAACGGCCCTACACCGCGTTTCTGCTGCAATCTATTCCCCGACTGGTTAGCGTGACGGAAAAGTCGATAACAGCGATAGCGGACGACAATGACAAGATCCCCCTTGTCGCCCATCACGTGAAGATCAATGATCAGGAGGCATGGATACCGGACCTGGATGCGCTGGAGCAATCATTGGTGACAATTCTCGGTTAAATAGCTGGCGGATTTAGTGGTAATCTGCTTTGCCGGCGGAAGAGCCACTATCCTGCCCCGGGTTTTCCCGAAAATCCCCCCATAACATCTGAATCGCCGAAATAGCGGCAAGCGGAGCGGTTTCTGTGCGCATCACGCGGGGGCCGAGGCGGACACTTTCGAAGCCGGCTGTCTGCGCCTGACTACGCTCTCCGTCGGAGAGACCGCCTTCCGGGCCAATCAGAAGATTGACGGTTGCGTCGGTGCAGGTAAGCCGTTCCAATGTGGTTTCGGAGCGGTGATCCAGCAGGATGCCGATGCCGCTGAACGCTTTTCCGGATAACAGCCATTGGTCCAATGAGCAGGTGTCGCAGAGATCCGGCAGACGGCATCTTCCGGACTGTTCACATGCGGCTATTACGACCCGTTTCCAATGCTGCTGCCGATTCTCCATTCGTTCCGCCGATATTTTAACCATAGCGTGTTCGGTGGTAAGCGGGGTGATGCTGGATACGCCGAGTTCAACCGATTTTTGTATCGCGAAATCCATTCTTTCCCCTTTAGACAAACCCAATCCGAGGTTGATCTTAAGGGCAGGAAGCCGCTCCTCGTGTGAGCTGCCGGTAATTGTTACGAGCGCGGAGTTTCTGGTGCATTCAAGCAGCTGCCCTTGATAATTCCGGCCGTCACCGTTGAACAGGGTGAGTGTGGTGCCGGGTCGCATGCGCAGCACCTGCACAAGGTGGCGGGCCGATTCCCTGTCGAGGCTCAATTCCCGGCCTGTTCGCAGTGGATGATGGGTGTAAATCCGCGGTATTCGCATTTAGTGGCTCAGGCCGGTTTTCTTATAGCAAGGATTCCGAAAGCTTCAGATTGGCCCAGATCTGCTCAACCGCAGAGGATTGATTCATCGTATAGAAGTGGAGACCCGGTGCTCCCTGATCCAGCAGGCGTTGGCACAATTCGGTTACCACCTCGACCCCGAAAGCTCTGATGCTCGTTGTGTCGTCTCCGAATCCCTGCATTCTGCGCCGAATCCATCGTGGTATTTCGGCGCCGCAGGCGTCGGAAAAACGGGCCAGCTGGGCAAAGTTCAAAATCGGCATGATGCCGGGAACAATAGGAAGATCCATGCCCATTGCTTCGCAGTTGGCGACAAAATGGAAATAAGCATCGGCGGAGTAAAAATATTGGGTTATCGCCTCGTTTGCGCCCGCCTTCACTTTACGCCTGAAGTTCTTCAGGTCTGTCAGAGCGTCTGGAGCCTGGGGATGGAATTCCGGATAAGCGGCGACCGTAATACAAAAATGATCTCCCGTTTCTGCTCGAATGAACTCGACCAGATCATTGGCATGGGGAAAATCCCCGGCTGCCCCCATACCCGACGGCATATCGCCGCGCAGCGCCACTATGCGGTCGATCCCCTTATCCATGTAGTGGGAAAGAATACTCCTGATCTGATCTTTTGAGGAACCGACACAGGAAAGATGGGGAGCAGTACCTATCCCCTGTTGGCGCAACCAGTCTACGGTTTCGAAAGTGCGCTCCTGGGTGGATCCTCCGGCGCCGTAGGTGACCGAAAAATAGAGCGGACGGAGCCTTTGCAGTCTGTTTACGCACGCTTTGAGCTTCTCCATACCGGCATCGGTTTTGGGCGGAAACAGCTCGAAACTGAAAGTTTTCTGGTACTTTTGCTGGGATTTCATATCTGCTTTCGGAAAATAGAGGGAGCGACGGAGCAGCGGAACTGATGCGATGTTCAGTTCCGTTGCCCCCACTTATCTCTGTTTAGTAGCGGTAGTGCTCCGGTTTGTAAGGTCCGTCCATGGGCACGCCGATATAGTCAGCCTGACTCCTGCTCAGTTTGGACAGTTTGACTCCGATCTTCTCCAGGTGCAGACGTGCCACCTCTTCGTCCAGCTTTTTCGGCAGTGTATAAACCCTCTTTTCGTACCTGTTGTTGTTATTCCAGAGTTCCATCTGGGCAAGCGTCTGATTGGTAAAGGAGTTGGACATGACGAAGCTGGGATGGCCTGTGGCACAGCCCAGATTCACCAATCTCCCCTCAGCCAGCAGAATGATGCGCTTACCATCGGGAAAGATGACATGATCCACTTGGGGCTTGATATTCTCCCACTGGTATTCACTGAGGCTGGCGCAGTCTATCTCATTGTCGAAATGCCCGATATTGCAGACGATCGCCTGATCCATCATTCGAGACATGTGGTCGTGGGTGATCACATGGTAGTTTCCCGTCGCGGTTACGAAGATATTGGCCTGACTGCAGGCATCGTCCATATCGACAACTCGATAGCCCTCCATTGCCGCCTGCAGCGCACAGATAGGATCTATTTCGGTTACCCATACGGTCGCGCCCAGTCCTTTCAGTGACTGCGCACAGCCCTTGCCCACGTCGCCGTAGCCCAGGACTACGGCGATCTTGCCGGCGATCATGACATCGGTCGCCCGTTTTATTCCGTCCACCAGGGATTCACGGCAACCGTACAGGTTGTCAAATTTCGATTTGGTAACCGAGTCATTTACGTTGATGGCGGGGAAGGGCAGATCGTTCTGCTCCTGCATCTGGTAGAGGCGGTGTACGCCAGTGGTAGTCTCTTCGGTGACTCCGCGGATGTTGCCGAGAATGTTGGAGTACCAGCCGGGCTGGGCTGAGATACGCGCCTTGATGGCCGCATACAATACACGCTCTTCCTGGCTGGTGGGATGATCCAATACGGAGGGGTTTTGTTCTGCTTTTGATCCAAGATGGATCAGCAGGGTGGCGTCGCCACCGTCGTCGAGGATCATGTTGGGCGTGCCGCCGTCGGCCCACTCAAAAATCTTATGGGTGAAATTCCAGTACTCCTCAAGGCTTTCGCCCTTGAATGCGTAAACCGGGATGCCTTTTGCTGCTATTGCCGCTGCGGCATGGTCCTGAGTTGAGAAGATATTGCAGGATGCCCAGCGTACTTCTGCACCCAGGTCGGTCAAAGTCTCAATCAATGCCGCGGTCTGAATGGTCATGTGCAGGCTGCCGGCGATGCGAGCTCCGGTGAGCGGTTTTTCCTTGCCATATTTTTCTCTAAGGGCCATCAGCCCGGGCATTTCGGTTTCCGCGATGGCGAGCTCTTTGCGGCCCCATTCGGCCAGTGACAGGTCGGCAACATGAAAGTCGCTGAAGTTTGCATTCATAGTGTTCAGTCTCCGAAAAAACTGAGCGCGGTTGTTTGAAGTTTCCGCTCGAGCCTGGCAGGGCAGATCCCTGTTGCAACGCTCCTCAAGCGGTTGATGGTCTGGTTGTACTGCTCACTGATCAACTGGAGACACTTATATCAAACTCCACGATATGTCGGGTTGCTCAGTGAGTCTCCAGGTTTAAACGCGGGCGGCATCCCGCAACAGTTCGGCCTTGTCGGTTTTTTCCCAGCTGAAACTCCCTTCTGTACGACCGAAGTGGCCGTAGGCGGCGGTTTTCAGATAGATTGGCCTGAGCAGGTCCAGCATGTTAATCAAGCCCTTGGGGCGCAGATCGAAATGTTCCCGGATGAGGGCTACCAGTTTGTTGTCGTCCAGTTTTCCGGTGCCGAAAGTATCGACACTGATTGAGGTGGGTTCGGCTACGCCTATCGCATAAGAGACCTGGATTTCGCAGCGGTCTGCAAGACCGGCCGCAACGATATTTTTGGCAACATATCGACTGGCGTAGGCGGCTGAGCGATCCACCTTGGAGGGATCCTTGCCGGAGAAGGCGCCACCCCCATGGCGGGCCATGCCGCCGTAGGTGTCGACAATGATCTTGCGACCGGTAACGCCGCAGTCACCGACCGGGCCACCGATAACAAACCGGCCTGTCGGGTTGATGTGGATATGCTCCCGTTTGCATTGGTCGAGCCATGCCGCCGGCAGCACCGGTTTGATAATCTCATCCATCACCGCTTCATGTAATGCTCTGTCCGAGATATCCGGGTCGTGCTGAGTGGAGAGCACAACTGCCTCAATTCCCACCGGTTTGTGATTCTCATAGCGGAAGGTTAATTGGCTTTTCGCATCCGGCCGAAGCCAGGGCAGGACACCGGATTTGCGCACCTCGGCCTGACGTTCGACCAGACGGTGAGCGTAGGTGATCGGAGCCGGCATCAGCACATCGGTATCGTTACAGGCATAGCCGAACATCAATCCCTGGTCACCGGCTCCCTGTTCGTGGTTTTCGGACTCATCCACACCCATCGCAATGTCGCCGGACTGCTTGCCAATAGCTGTAATTACCGCGCAGGTATTGGCGTCGAATCCAACATCGCAATGGTTGTATCCGATGTTGTCGACCACCTGGCGCACCAGCGCCTCCATATCGACCCAGGCAGTTGTGGATATTTCACCGGCAATGATGACCATCCCGGTTTTAACCATGGTCTCACAAGCTACCCGCGATCCTTTGTCTTCCGCGATTAATGCGTCCACCACTGCGTCGGATATCTGATCGGCAACTTTGTCCGGGTGTCCCTCAGAAACTGATTCAGAAGTGAATATGTAGCCACTCATAATATTTTCTATCCTTAAAATAAAAAACCCGCTAGCTGGTGGGCTTAAGCGGGTTTGAAAAAACGGTGAGTTTCTCGCTTTAGCCGAATTTATATAGCGCCCGCAATCTGACTCAAATCGGCGCTGGCTCGCAAACATACGCGTTATTCGGGTAGATTGTCAACAGACTGGCGGCAAGGATTGATGATTCTTTAGCACCGTTTAACAGGAGTATAATGATCCATTACAGAGGCAACAGCCTCTTCGTTAAGGAGTACGCCAAACGTTATAATCTGGTGGTTTGAGGAGTAGAGGAGGTACAGTTCATGGTTTCTTTAGAGACACCTGTGTGTGAATTTGGTCTGCCAGCGGTCGATTTCAGTCTGCCGGGGGTGGATGGCTCTGTTTGGACACTGGACCGGTGCCGTGGTGAAAAAGGGTTGCTGGTCATGTTTATCTGTAACCACTGCCCCTATGTGAAGGCTGTGCTGGACAGGATAATACGGGATACGGCAGAACTGAAAACACACGGCATTAACAGTGTCGCCATTATGTCCAATGATCCCGCCGACTACCCTGAGGATTCATTTGAGAATATGATCCGGATGGCGACTTCCGCGAACTTCCCTTTTCCTTATCTGTACGATGAGTCACAGGAGGTCGCAAAGGCTTATGGCGCGGTATGCACTCCCGATTTTTTTGGCTACAACGCTGATCTGGAACTTCAGTACCGGGGCAGACTGGATGAGAGTCGTAAAGAGGCGGCTCCTGCGAACGTCCGACGCGATCTGTATGAGGCGATGAGGCAGGTGGCGGAAAGCGGAACAGGCCCGAGTGAACAGATCCCCAGCATGGGCTGTTCGATCAAATGGCGCGAATAGAAGCGGCTTTCCCGATTTTCCGATGTACGTCGCAATATATTGATACGAAAGAGATTTTGTTTGTGCTTGTATAAGCAGAGTTGAATTGCCTGGGGAGTACCAATAGGTTAAATAGCATATAATTTGCTGCCCTGTGTTTTTTTATAGAGCTGCTGATCAGGGTAGGGATTTTACTGTGGCATCTCAAAACTTTACCCGGTGTATCTCTCTGAATTGAAAGAGTGAGATTCTCATCTGGCGAAGCCAGGGTAGAGATGGTGGGGGGCGATTTTACCATTTGCTTTTAAGTATAACGTTTTACTTATGACCTCAATCAGAAACTTTTAATATTCTTCATAACTTCATCTGGTTATAGTGCCGACAGCAATCTGTTTTTTTACAACTCGCCGAGATCCTGACGGAATCTGCCTGAGTATATGGACGACAGGAGGTGGGAATATGTTGGCTTCCATTATTTCCAGACTTCGGGTATCCGCTTCGGGTTATTTTTTTCAACAAGACTGAATAAGGAACGATTGATGTCCTCACGTAGAAATCTCGCCAATGCGATCCGCGCTTTGAGCATGGACGCGGTACAAAAAGCCAATTCAGGCCACCCTGGTGCCCCCATGGGTATGGCAGATATTGCCGAGGTGCTCTGGAACGACTACATGAAGCACAATCCGGCCAATCCCAAATGGGCGGACCGCGACCGGTTTGTGCTCTCCAACGGTCATGGATCGATGCTTATCTATTCACTGCTACACCTGACCGGCTACGATCTCACTATTGATGATCTGAAACAGTTTCGGCAGCTCCATTCCAAGACTCCCGGGCATCCTGAATACGGCTATGCACCGGGCGTGGAGACTACGACCGGTCCTCTGGGTCAGGGCATTACCAACGCTGTTGGTATGGCGATTGCCGAAAAGAGTCTGGCCGCACAGTTCAACCGTGACGGTCACAACATTGTCGATCACTACACCTATACTTTTCTTGGCGACGGTTGTCTGATGGAGGGCATTTCTCACGAAGCCTGCTCCCTTGCAGGCACACTGAAACTGGGTAAGTTGATCGCCTTCTATGACGACAACAACATCTCGATCGACGGAGAAGTTCGTGGAGGGGAGCATGGTGCAGCCTGGTTTACCGATAACACGCCAATGCGGTTTGAAGCCTATGGCTGGCATGTGATCCCCAAGGTCGATGGGCATGATGCAGAAGCAGTCAAGGCAGCCATAGAGGAAGCTCGCGGGGTAAAGGACAGACCCACATTGATCTGCTGTCAGACATTGATCGGATATGGCTCTCCGAACAAACAGGGTAAGGAAGAGTGCCACGGAGCCCCCCTTGGTGGTGACGAGATCGCGCTCACCAGGAAGGCGTTGGGGTGGGATCACGCCCCGTTTGACGTACCGCCAGATGTTTACGCAGGATGGAACGCAAAGGAGCGCGGCGCAAACGCGGAAGCCGAGTGGGAAACACAGATGGCCGCCTATGCCAAGGTCCACCCAGAACTGGCTGTGGAGTTCAAGCGACGCATGGCCGGAGAGATGCCGCCCAATTGGGAAGAGAATGCAACGGCTTTCATCGAGGCCGTGAATAAGAAGGGTGAAAAGCTTGCCACCAGAAAGGCGTCCCAGAATGCCATTGAAGGATACGGCCCGTTTATTCCGGAGTATATGGGAGGCTCCGCCGATCTGGCGGGCTCCAATCTGACCATCTGGTCGGGTTCCAAGGCGCTGACGCCGGATGATGCCTCCGGAAATTATATTCACTACGGTGTACGTGAATTCGGCATGTCAGCGATTATGAACGGAATTGAGCTGCACGGCGGCTTCAAGAGTTATGGCGCCACTTTTCTGATGTTCTCCGAGTATGCCCGTAACGCATTGCGTATGGCGGCATTGATGAAACTGAGCCCGATCCATGTCTATACCCATGACTCTATCGGGCTGGGGGAGGATGGGCCGACCCACCAGCCGGTGGAGCAGACTGCCACACTCCGAATGATTCCGCGCATGTCTGTGTGGCGCCCCAGTGATGCGGTGGAGACTGCAGTCTCCTGGAAAATCGCCCTGGAGCGCAAAGGCGGCCCTACCAGTCTTATCCTTTCACGTCAGAATTTGCCCCATATGGAGCGCACCCAGGAGCAGATGTCACGAATCTGTAAAGGGGGTTATGTACTCTCCGACTGTGAAGGAACTCCGGAAGCGATTATTATAGCTACCGGTTCTGAAGTTGAACTCGCCATGAATGCCGCCAAGTCTCTGACACAGAAGGGGCGAAGAGTTCGTGTGGTTTCCATGCCTTCCACTGACACCTTTGATGCCCAGGATGCTGGCTACAAGGAATCCGTGCTGCCGGCATCCGTTTCCGCACGCGTCGCGGTGGAGGCGGGTGTTACCGGATTCTGGGGCAAGTATGTCGGCCTCTCCGGTAAAGTAATCGGCTTGGACACGTTTGGCGAATCGGCACCGGCTCCTGAAGTCTACAAGCATTTCGGAATTACCGCAGAGAGTGTCGAAAAAGCGGTCGAGGAACTGATCTAAGCGGGATACAGACGGTGGGCCTCGAGCCCACCGGATTTTTTTGTAACAGATTAATCACCAGGAGAAACACATGACTATCAAAGTAGGCATTAATGGGTTTGGTCGTATTGGCCGCATGGTATTTAGAGCTATTTCCAAGGATTTTCCGAACATTGAAGTAGTTGGTATCAATGACTTGCTGGAGCCTGACTACCTGGCCTACATGCTGAAATATGACTCGGTGCATGGTAACTTCCCCGGCAAGATTGCAGTCGAAGGCAACAGCATGATTGTCAATGGCAAGGATATTCGCCTGACCGCCGAGCGCGATCCGTCAAACCTGAAATGGGGCGATATCGGTGCCGACCTGGTGATCGAGTGCACAGGTTTTTTCCTGACTGAAGAGACCTGTCAGAAACATATCGATGCCGGCGCCAAGAAAGTTGTTCAGAGTGCGCCCTCCAAGGATGCAACCCCGATGTTCGTTTACGGTGTTAACCATAAAACATACAACGGACAGGCCATCATTTCCGGTGCCTCCTGTACCACCAACTGTCTGGCGCCTGTGGCCAAGGTATTGAACGATAAGTGGGGTATCAAACGCGGTTTGATGACTACGGTGCATGCAGCCACCGCAACCCAGAAGACCGTTGACGGACCCTCCATGAAAGATTGGCGCGGCGGCCGCGGCATTCTGGAGAACATCATTCCCTCTTCCACGGGTGCCGCCAAGGCTGTGGGCAAGGTACTGCCGGAGCTGAACGGTAAACTGACCGGTATGGCTTTCCGTGTACCTACTTCGGACGTCTCTGTTGTCGATCTGACGGTTGAGCTGAATAAGGACGCCAGCTATGACGAGATTTGCGCTGCGATGAAGGCTGCTTCGGAATCCGGTGATCTTGCCGGCGTGCTTGCTTATACCGAGGAAAAAGTGGTTTCCACAGATTTCCGTGGCTGTAAGACACCATCTGTTTTTGATGCCGGTGCTGGTATCGCCCTCGACGGTACCTTTATCAAAGTGGTCTCCTGGTACGACAATGAGTACGGTTACACCTGCAACATGCTGCGCCTGGTTGAACACGTAGCATGAAAAAACAGGTACTAGGTTCGAGGTACCAGGTTCTGGGGAAAAACAATTTCCCGATCCTAGTACCTAGTACCTAGTACCTAGTACCTAGTACCTAGTACCTAATTTATAGGAGCCTTCCGATGTCCTTCATTAAGCTCACTGATCTTGACCTTGCAGGTAAGCGTGTACTCATTCGAGCTGATCTCAATGTACCTGTCAAAGACGGCAAGGTAACCTCAGATGCCCGTATTTCAGCTTCAATGCCGACCATTGAGCACTGTATGAAAGCAGGTGCAAAGGTGATGGTTTTTTCCCACCGCGGTCGTCCGGAAGAGGGCACGGTGGACGAGGAGAACTCAATGCAGCCTATTGCCGATGACATGTCGGGAAAATTGGGCAAAAAGGTTTCGTTGGTAAAGGATTACCTGGAGAGTGAGCCGCAGATCGGAGAAGGAGACGTTGTTCTGCTGGAAAATGTACGTTTCAACTCGGGCGAAAAGAAGGACAATGAGGATCTGGCAAAGCGCTACGCGAATCTCTGCGATGTGTTTGTGATGGACGCCTTCGGTACGGCTCACAGGGCCCAGGCATCCACTCACGGTGTGGCAAAGTTTGCCCCGATCGCCTGTGCCGGTCTACTGCTGTCAGATGAACTGGATAATCTTTCGAGAGCATTGGCCAATCCCGCACGGCCGATGGTTGCCATTGTCGGCGGGTCCAAAGTCTCAACCAAACTGACTGTGCTGGAGGCCCTCTCTGAAAAAGTGGATCAGCTGGTTGTCGGTGGGGGTATCGCCAATACATTTCTTAAAGCGACTGGGCACAATGTCGGCAAGTCGCTGTGCGAAGATGATCTGGTACAAACAGCCAATGCCCTGATAGAAAAGATGCAGGCCCGTGGCGCCAGTATTCCTATTGCCACCGATGTGGTGTGCGGCAAAAACTTTGCCGAAGATGAACCGGCGGTGCTCAAGGCGGCCAGTGATGTGTCGGATGATGACATGATTTTTGATATCGGTCCCAACAGCGCAAGGGAGTTGGCGGAGATTATCAGCAAAGCCGGAACCATTGTCTGGAACGGTCCGGTTGGGGTATTTGAGTTTGATCAGTTTGGGGAGGGCACCAAGACCATCTCTCTGGCTATCGCCAATGCCGATGGTTTCTCGCTGGCTGGCGGGGGCGATACCATTGCTGCGATCCAGAAATACGATATCTACGAGAAGATATCTTACATTTCGACTGCGGGCGGTGCATTTCTTGAATATCTGGAAGGCAAGGTGCTTCCTGCAGTGGCGATGCTGGAGGCTCGGGCCGCCGAGTGATTTCCAGCTGGCGTCGGAACAAATAGCGCTGACTTAGGGGACAGCCCCCGGTTTTCTGTTGCGAAAAGCTACGTGCCATGAAAACCACGGTCTGTCCCCTATTTGCGCAACATCCAATATAAAAGAACAAATTCCAACAGAGAATTTTTAAGGTTTAGCGGAGGTAATTCACATGGCTTTGATTTCAATGCGTCAACTGCTGGATTATGCAGCAGAGAACAGTTTCGGGATGCCGGCATTCAACGTAAATAATATGGAGCAGGTTCACGCCATCATGCAGGCGGCCGAAGAAACTGACAGCCCGGTCATTATGCAGGGTTCTGCCGGTGCCCGTTCCTATGCCGGAGAGCCGTTCCTGCGCCATCTGATCCTGGCAGCTCTTGAGGTGTATCCTCATATACCGATCGTAATGCACCAGGATCATGGTTCCTCTCCTGCGGTCTGTTTGCGCTCCATTCAGTCTGGCTTCTCTTCGGTCATGATGGACGGTTCGCTTTTGGAGGATGCCAAAACACCAGCGTCTTATGAGTACAATGTCGAAGTTACTCGAAGAGTAGTGGAAATGGCGCATGCTGGTGGCGTATCCGTGGAGGGTGAGCTGGGCTGTCTTGGTTCTCTTGAAACAGGAGAGGCAGGCGAAGAGGATGGTGTCGGTGCCGAAGGCAAGCTGGGTATGGACCAGATGCTGACTGATCCGGATGAGGCAGCGGATTTTGCCAAACAGACCAAGGTGGATGCACTGGCCATAGCCATCGGCACATCCCATGGTGCCTATAAATTTACCAAGGAGCCGACTGGCGATATTCTGCGCATTGACAGGGTTAAAGAGATTCATGCGCGTATCCCCAATACGCACTTGGTGATGCATGGCTCCTCCTCTGTGCCGCAGGAGTGGCTCAAGATAATCAACAGCTATGGTGGCGACATGGGTCAGACCTACGGTGTGCCGGTGGAAGAGATTGTCGAGGGTATCAAACACGGCGTGCGCAAGGTCAATATAGATACAGATCTGCGCATGGCCTCCACAGGCTCCATACGCCGGCATCTGCATGAAAATACCGCCAATTTCGATCCGCGCAAGTTCCTGAAGGAGTCGACCAAGGGCATGAAAGAGATCTGCAAGGCTCGCTACGAAGCATTTGGTTGTGCAGGCCACGCATCCAAAATTAAAGCCAAATCTCTGGAGAGTATGTTCATGATGTATGCAGCTGGTGAACTGGATCCGAAAATCAGCTGACGTAGACAACGGGATACAGGAAAGGGGGGCTGTATATGCCCCCTTTTTTCGATTTATACACCTGTCATTACCTGCATGTTCCCCGGCAGTTGCAGATTTTGCTCGGGAGCGACAGTGTGATCAGTAGACAGGCAGTGGTGATTGCTGCAGAACTGACTTTTGTTGCTCCAGTTGCGACAGATGTTCCTGCCAGTATTGGATGCTGTTGAACCAGGGGAAGGCAGCAGGAAAAGCGGGGTCGTTCCAGCGGCGTGCAATCCAGGCTGCGTAGTGAATCATACGTAAGGTGCGCAACGGCTCAATCAAGGCAACTTCTCTCAGGTCCAGCTCACAAAACATTTCATAGCCGTCCCGTAAGTAACTAAATTGCAGAGCCATATCCCTATGATCACCGGACAGAAGCATCCACAGGTCCTGGATCGCCGGGCCCATACGACAATCATCAATATCCACGAAATGGGGACCAAGATCGGTCCATAGTATATTACCTGGGTGGCAATCCCCGTGCAGACAAATCCAGCGGCAGCTGGGAACCTGGTCAAACGCGCTCTCTATCATCATCTGCAGTTCCATGGACAGCTGACGGTAGCTGGTTTCCAATTCCAGAGGGATGAAACCGTTCTGTAAAAGAAAAGCGGACGATTCGCGGCAGATCTCTTTCGGGTTCATGCTGGGCCGGTGGGCAAATTTCCGGGTTGTTCCCAACAGATGGATACGGCCGAGAAAACGGCCTATCCAAGTCAGATTGTCCAGGTTGTCGAGTTCAGGCCAGCGTCCACCCTGACGTGGGAACAGACTGAAACGATAGCCTTGGTACCTGTGCAGCGTTTCACCGGTTGATGAGACCAGCGGGGCAACCACTGGTATCTCCTCCTTCGCCAGGCTGAGACTGAAAGCATGCTCTTCCAAAATCGCCGCGTCGCTCCAGCGCAGTGGACGGTAGAATTTCGCGACAAGGGGAGGGTTATCTTCGATGCCAATCTGATAAACGCGGTTTTCATAGCTGTTGAGAGCCAGCATACTCCCGTCTGGACTGAAGCCTGCCGATTCGAGCGCGCAGAGAACAGTATCGGGAGAGAGGTCGGCGTAAGGTGTACCGGTATCAGAGATGCCCTGTTCCCCTCTATTCACGTGGATGCAGTGAGCCTAGTCTCTGCCTCTCTGTACTTTTCCGCAGTTCTATCGATGATCTCCCGTGGCAAATACGGTGCCGGGGGGGCTTTGTTCCAGTCAAGCGTTTCCAGGTAGTCACGCACGAACTGTTTGTCGAAGCTCGGTGGGCTGATACCGGGACGGTATTGGTCTGCGGGCCAGAATCTGGAAGAGTCCGGCGTCAGTACTTCATCGATCAGATAAAGCCGGCCCTTGCTATCCTGGCCAAATTCAAATTTGGTATCAGCTATGATGATCCCTTTTGCAAGCGCATAGGCTGCACACTCTGTGTAGATCCTGATACTGGCATCTCGAACCTGTTCCGCCAGCGCCTTCCCCAACAGATCGACTGTCTGATCAAAACTGATATTCATGTCGTGGGAACCGATCTCGGCTTTGGTGGAGGGTGTATATATTGCTTCCGGCAGCTTGTCCGCCTGGCGCAAGCCGGTGGGCAGCTGTATCCCACAGACGGCACCGCTGTTTTGATAATCTTTCCAGCCTGATCCGATCAGGTAACCTCGTACGATAGCTTCCACTGGCAGCGGTTTTAACTTGCGCACAACACTTGCGCGCGCGCCGAGCTGGGCTCGCTCATCCGGATCGGGTACCACCTCCTGCAGTGGTTTGTTTGAGAGATGATTTGGAATTATCTCTCTGGTCCGGTTAAACCAGAAATTTGCCACTCGTGTCAGCACCTCCCCTTTACCCGGAATAGGTTGCGGCAGCACCACATCAAAAGCGGAGAGCCGATCGCTGGCCACTATGAGCATATGCTCATCGTCGACCTGATAAATATCTCGGACTTTTCCCCGGTTCGACAGTTTCAGGTGGGGAATGCTCGACTCATAGAGTGCACTGTTCTCGGACATGGTTGGCCTGTTTAGTTTAACCAAAGGTTGAAATTATACCTTATTACATTTGTTTGATTCAGCCGCAGATATCAGTAGTATTTGTTAAATAATCCGATGGTATAGTAGCGTGCGCGGTCAGCCGTTTGGTAAATGGCGGTACAGTGGAGAGTTGGATTTGGATGGGCGGTGATCAGTAAGGGAGAGAGCAGAGTGGCTGAATTAAAAAATGACGAAAAAACAGTGGTTGTAAAGAAAAAGGTCGCAGCGAAGAAAACGGTTGCAAAGAAGAAGATCGCACCAACTAAGACTGTGGCAAAGAAAAAGGTCGCGAAGAAAACAGTAACCAAAAAAAGAGCCGCCGTGAGAGCGGCAACCAATACCGGACAGACTATGTTCAGTCAGCGTGACCGGTATGAGATGATCGCAAAAATGGCTTATTTTCGCGCGGAAAAGAGAGGTTTCGAGCCAGGTTGGGAACAGGAGGACTGGCTGGAGTGCGAAAAACTTATTGATGATATGTTGCACAAGACCTGAGCGTTGACAAACCGGAATAGAGTTGCGATCTGTCGCGATAGTGTTGGATAGACGCATTCATGTGAATGAAATCAGCGGTTATCGATTAAAATTGAACGACCGAACAGCTGAGCAGTTTAGTGATGGGCGGGAAAGGTTTCTGCCTGCTTTCCGTGGCAGTTTCACTTCCACGCTGCGTTGGCACCAGTTTGAGGCGCTTTGGGAGTTGTTGCGTCAGAATCCCAGCGGTTGGTATGTCTACGCGGTAGGTGAGCCGCCACCGGAATCTCAATCCAGTGAAAAGCAGCTGATCAGGTTCCTGCAGGAAATCGAGGCTCTGCTTCGGCGCGAACATGACGAGGACTATTGCGGCATTGTTTACGCAGACGATCTGGTCCGGCCTGGGTTTATCAAAATTTTTGATCCTAATAATCTAGGTGTCTCCTGCGGCTATAGCGATAATCCACCGTTGCCGGGCTGGATTTTAAGCAGGCTGAAACCGGTTGATCTGCCTTCATCGATGCAGCCTGCGGGCAGAAAACGTTGGTGGCGCAAGATATTCGGTTAACCCGGGTTTGCTCTCGCAGACGCGCCTTTCTGGTATCGCAGTATGCCCACTCCAGCACTTATTAAAGCAGCTTCTTTTGTGTTAATATCTTAGTATAAAAGTAGGTAATTCAGTCGTAATGGTTATTGGGGGGATAGTATGAGCGATTTAACGCCCGAGGGGCAGGTACTAATGACCAGGGCGACAATGCATATTCTGGATTCGTGGAAGCTGGGATCGGAGGAGATGCGTACAATTCTGGGTCTTCCCGAGAATATTCGTGCACGTAGCTTCCAGAAATTCCGCAGCCATGACGTATTTCCCGACGATCCTGAAGTTGCACGGCGGGCGGATTATGTAATACGCATAGCCGGCGCACTGAGAACTTCTTATCCAACCAATCCCAATATGGGGGGGAGGTGGTTGCGGTTAAAGCATCGGCGCTTCGGCAGGACACCCCTATCGGTCTTAATGAATGAAGGAGAGCAGGGTCTGGTCATGGTTTTGGCGGAGCTGGACTGCACTTTCGGCTGGGATCTGAGCGGTTCAGGCCACGCACGATCTGCCGTTGTTAGTTAACTTGCCCGCTTACCCCGGGAGCGATCCAGCCAAACCTGCAATCCCTGGGCACAAAGCCGCACATCCATTGCCAGTAGCCTCTCCTGCTCCCGCAAACTCTGCTGATTTCCGTGCGCGTGCAGACGCTTCCGGAAGTGCTCCCAAAGTACTGCCTCCAGCTCGCCAACCGGGTTTTGTGCATCTGCATAAGACAGTGCAATGGCCGCGTAAACGTCGATCTCTTCGTGTAGAACGGTTGATAGTGGTTGTGGATTATCAATCGCGCCATAGTGGGTCAGGTACATACGTGATGGTTGCAGCGCCATCAGCCTGTCGATCGTCCGATGCCAGCTTTCAGGGTCGAACTGAGTCGGTGTTGAAGGCAACACCATGAATGGACCTTGTTCCGTGGTAAGTTCGGGGTAGGCTAATCCGAACGTGTCGCCGCTAAATATCCCACGGCTTTGTTGGTCCCAGATGCAGATATGATGGCGTGCATGTCCCGGCGTGTCGATGCAGGTCAACTCTCTTTCGCCCAAGGTTATTCGCATACCGTCGGTTGCCTGAATAACGCGCTTCTCGTCGATGGGCAGCAACTCAACAAACTGTTTGGAAAACTCCTCTTCGCCGTAGACTTCGCTGGATCCCAAGGCGATTTTGCTGGGATCGATCATATGCCGGGCGCCGAAATGGTGCATTACCAGCTCAGCGTCGGGAAGCCGCTGCATCAACTGTCCCGCACCGCCGGCATGATCCAGATGAACGTGTGTGGGGATGACATATCTCACCTGGCCCGGTGCAAGGCCAAACAGCTCGATAAGCTGCATGATATTGTCGGTGGTACGTGCGGTACCTGTGTCGATCAGCGCCGCCTCTCCAGCACTCTGGATCAAATAACAACTTGCCAGGCCCGGCCTTTGAAAGTGTGTTTCTATGCAGGTTATCTCCTGCCCCTCGTCTCGGAACTTTAGTTTCATATCTCTCCCGTACAGGGACATGGGCTGTTGAATTGGCCCCCACAAACCGGAAACTCTGCCATGTATGGGAAGGTTGGTCAAAGCCCTATCAGTTTACCGCTTAGACCCTGATAGTGCAGAATTTCCAATAGCTCTCCGGAGTGCACCATTTCAGGATTGTACTCCACTACTACCAAATGGTTTTTCTTTGTATCGATATGCACCGAAATCACGCCCTCTTTTTTGCGGATGGCAATCTCAAGTTTCTCAAGCTCCTCCGTGTTCAGGCTCTGATCGATATGCAGGGTAACGTCTGCAAGTTGGATGTCCATCACTGCTCTCCTTCTGTGAAATTGGTCCAAGATTAAATATAGACCAGCCTCCTGGGCTGGATGTGTACCGGTATGCGAGGTGGGATTTGGGTGCAGGTCGAATGGGGATGTTACCGAAATGTATTAAGGAGAAGGTGAATTCTGTAATGCCAACTAAAGGTGACTCGTTTATCATGGGCGGAATCCGGATGCGGGAGATTATCGCCCGCATGAACAGCCAGTTAACGGGGATGAGAAGTGATGAGTGCACATACATACAAGAAAATCGAGTTGGTCGGCTCGTCGACCGAGAGCTCCGATAAGGCGGTGGAAAACGCGCTTGCCAAAGCAAAGGAAAGTATCAGAAATATCGATTGGTTTGAGGTGATGGAGACGCGCGGCCATGTGGTGGAGGGTAGGATCGCCCACTGGCAGGTGGTGTTGAAGGTCGGTTTCAGGCTTGATTGATCTGAATTCAGAATTCGGGGTTAAGTCGGGGCAATCTTCCGGACTTATGGATTTTATTCGGCTGTTTTCTGAAAAACGGAAATAAGGCAGGTCGCAGCTGTGCCCGGAAGCGTCTCTTCCAGTCCGTAAAATCGACCTGTCCACCGGCATACAGACGCTTCTCCAGCTCCCCCATAAGTGCCTCCATCTGCATCCTGTCTGATCCGGTGTGAACCCCGGAGAGGCGTTCACCCAGCTCCTTCAGAGGCAGCTGGGGCGGAATCCGCAGATGCTTGTTGGAGAGGAACTTGAGCATATAGCTCCATACCTCAGGGTCCTCCTCTCCCTCAACCACCTTAACGCAGAACCAGAGCCTGAAGGAGCGCGGCAGCGAGCGCACAAAGATCTGTCGCACTTTCTGTAATCGCCTGATTGGCGCGAGCCACGTAAGAAAAGTTCTAAACTGGCGGATGCCAAAGCCGGAAACTGCGATGATCTCCTCCTCAACCACCTGTGCGAAGCGTTTCTTGCGCAGCCATGAGAGAATCCAGAAACCGATGGTCAGGCTGAACAGTCCGATCAGGGGAATCCATAACAGCAGCGAGGATGCGCCTGGGAACAGATCGGGGATCTCTCCGCCGTTTGTTCCAGCTTCGCCTTTTATAATCAGCTGACGAATCGGGACCGTCTCGGTTTCGACCTGTGCGGTGTCCACGTTCCACCAAACAACCTTCAGTTCGGGAATCAGCAGTTTTCCTCCCTGTTGAGGCACCAGCGTAAAGGCTTCTGTCCGGCGTCCCAACAGGAAGCGGCCATCGTTGGATACGGATCCTTCTGTTTCAGATTTTTCCCGATAGAGATTGAAAGCACCGTTTTTCTGTAGAAATGCCTCAAAGGAAGGGAGTTGCCCCCCAGTTGCACCGACCGCTGAGATATCGATGATGAGGCTAAGCGGCTTTCCCGTCGCGGGTTTGTCCGCTCCCTGAAGAAAGGATTGAATGCTCAGACCGTGCAACGGCAGCCAGGGCTGAACGGCAGGATTAATTGGCAGCACATCGATAACCAGGTCCGCGCGCGACTGGATTTTGAATTCGGTCTTGTTTGCATCTGCCAAAACCCCTTCGAATTCGATAGAGGGTATTCTGAGCATACCCGACTTGAGAGGTGTTACAGCATATCGAAACAGATTGACAAACTCGTGCATGCCGTTGGTGTCCCGGGCATGGGTTGTTGGACCTTCCAGGTTTGTGAGCACCATTGATCCGGATGAGGGAAGCCTGGTATCAACACTGATCAGGTTGTTGCCGCTGATCAACTCTATCGTCAGCACCAGAGTTTGCTGGGCATAAACCCGGTTTTCCGAAAGATGAGCTTCCACCCTGGGAGGTGATGGCGAGAAAGTTGTTCGCGGCATGTTTTGGGAATAGGAGGGGATCTGCTGCTGCCAGGGTGGCTGGTTGCCGTAATAAGAGGGTACCGTCGGCTGCCGCTGTTGGGATGGCTGCGGAAACGTCTGGCCCGGTGTCGGATAGGGCTGCTGCTGGCCAGGCTGATTATAGGGAAACGGCATCCGGTATCCCGGATGGCTGGGGTAGTTTTGCTGAGCCGTGACCGGTGTCTGCGAGAGAAATATCAACCATAGCGATGTCAACCAACGTAGTGGGTAACAGGCTCTGTTGGGTGCATAGCTCATATCTCTTCTATCCTACCAGGGGCGGGGTTCGTTTACCGGACCGCGCTGCTGCCTCATCATGCGTTGCTCCTCCTGCCCAAACTGCTGGCGCAGCAGATAGGCTGGGTTTCCCTCTATCTGATGCAGCCATTGCTCCATCAACAGGGAGGCGGCATTGGCGGCAGTGCCTTCACCTTCGGCCGTGGTCTCTTCCGATATTCCCTGCGACTCTTGATCCCGGGATTCACCAAGCTGTTCGAATTTTTCAACCCCCTCGATTCCGGCAGCCGATTGTTCATCAGGTGTCTGATCGGGAAGGGGTAAATTACCCTGCTGCCGCTTGCCGGTCATATCCGACTGAGGCTCCTTATCGCCTCTTCCTGATTCCTTCTCCCCCTCATCGCCGGACAGGGATTTCTCCGGAGCCTCTGTACCATCGCCCGCCTTCTGTTCGCTCTCCTTCTCTTCTCCGCGTTTTCCCTTTTCGAGTTCCGATGTATCGCCTTCCCCCGATTCAGAGTCCTTTTCCATTCCGCCTTTTTGTTCCGGCTTTCGTTCAAGGTCGCCACCGCTCGAGTCTTTGGTTTTATCCTCATCACCCTGATCGCCGGGTTCAGTCTCTTTCTTCTCTTCTCCGCCCTGACTCTTATTGTCGTTATTCTGTACTTCGCCGGATTCTCCGTCGCTGGCTTTTTCATCTTTTTCTGCGCCGGACTTTTCGCCTTCCTCTCCCTTGCTGCTCTTTGCCTCCTGTTTCTTTGAATCCTCTCCTCCCGACTGTGACTCCTGCTCCTGCTTCTGTTCGCCCGACTGTGACTCCTGCTCCTGCTTTTGCTCGCCCGACTGTGACTCCTGCTCCTGCTTCTGCTCGCCCGACTGTGACTCCTGCTCCTGCTTCTGCTCGCCCGACTGTGACTCCTGCTCCTGTTTCTGCTCGCCCGACTGCGACTCCTGCTCCTGCTTTTGATCGCCCGACTGCGACTCCTGCTCCTGCTTCTGCTCGCCCGACTGCGACTCCTGCTCCTGCTTTTGCTCGCCCGACTGTGACTCCTGCTCCTGCTTCTGCTCGCCCGACTGCGACTCCTGCTCCTGCTTCTGCTCGCCCGACTGCGACTCCTGCTCCTGTTTCTGTTCGCCCGACTGTGACTCCTGCTCCTGCTTCTGCTCGCCCGACTGTGACTCCTGCTCCTGCTTCTCCTGTTCTTCCTGTTTTTCCTTCTTCTGCTGTTCTTCCTTCTTTTCCTTCTCCAGGCGGGCCAGTGCCTCGGGGTCTGTTTTTGCCAGCATCGCCTTTGCCAATCCCTGGTTGTGACGTGCCTCAGAGTGTCCCGGCTCTTCTGCTAACACCTCATCATAAGCACGTATTGCCCCTTCAAAGTTATCCTGTCGAAAGCGGGCGTTGCCCAAATTGTAGCGGGCATCCTGCCGTACCCCTTCACGCTTGACTTTTTCGAACTCACTCTCGGCAGCCTTGTACTCCCCAGCCATATAGAGAGCAACACCGCGGCGGTACTCATCTTTGAATGCATCAGCTGATTGTCTGAATTCCCCTGTTTCAAACAGACGCTTTCCCGTCTGTTCACTGTTCTCGAACCAATTGGCCAGCACCGGTTGAACACTGAGCAATAGAACCAGAATCAGGCCTGCCGGAAGCTTCATCCGCGCTCTCCCGGTGTCACTGTCCGGTAGCGTCTGAATGCAGGGAGCATGGCCAGCATTGCGGGCAGCAGCAGCCAGTGGAAGCGTTCGTTCCAAACCCGGGCCCGCTCGTCGTTGACAGCCTTTGCCTGGCCGCTCTCCGCTGCGAGCTGCAGTATGCGGAGTGTATCATCGTCTCGAAAATCTGCAGTTAAATAGGTGCCTTTACCAAGCTGGGCAAGATGTTTGAGGCCTGCTTCGTCTAGTTTCGATTCCACCGGTCGCCGACTGCCGTCCAATATAAAACGGCCGCCATGCCCGGGAACAGGTCCGCCTCCGGGCGTGCCTATGCCCAGTACGTGCAGCCGAACTCCGTCAGCGCTTAGCGATTGAACTGCGCGATCCAGATCAGGCTCGATGAAATCTCCGTCCGATATGAGCAGGATGCTGTGCTGACTCTCTTTCGGCTGTCCGGCCAGCAAGGTGCCGGCGCGTTCCAGCGCCTGCCGCAACCGACTGCCCTGCAGGCGAACCAGATCGCTGGAAATGGATGGGAGTATGCTGCGTATGGTCTGTCCGTCCTCGGTTATGGGTGTGATCACATGCGCCACAGAGGCAAATGCGACCAAACCCAGTCTTACTCCCCGATTATTATTGATCAGGTCTTCAATCTCCTGCCGGGCGCGGGCCATACGCGAAGGCTGTACATCCGCTACCTCCATGGAGCGCGAGATATCCAGCAGAATAACCAGATCTGCACCAGGCGTGAACAGCTGGATTTCGGTGAAATCCCAGCGTGGTCCGGCCATCGCAAAAACCAACACCGTCCACAACAGAGCCCATCGTCTGAATTTTTTCCATCTCTCACCCGAATCCAGCTCCCTGCTGCCGGTAAGATGCGGCAGCAGGTGTGCGTCTGCGTAACGATTGATGCGGGCGATGTGGCCATACACCTGGCTGCGTCTGAGCCAGGCGCCGACAGGGAGAATCAGCAGCAGGCCGAGCAGCCACCAGGGAGAAGCGAAATGAAAGCCGGTATCAGGCACGAGATTTGGTGCCCCAACCACTTTCGGGGAGTCGCATACGACCTTCCGGAAACAGGCCGAGCAGCAGCAGCAGCAGGAGTGCCACGGCAAGCGGCCAACGATAGAGTGGATGCGGAATCAACACGGTATGGCTGTCGGCTTCAGTCTTTTCCAGTGCGTTGATACGTTCCGAGATCTCCTCCAGCGCGCTGGTGTTGGTCGCGCGGAAATAACTGCCTCCGGTGGATTCGGCGATATGACGCAGCATCGCTTCGTTAAGGCCGATGTCCGATTCCGAATGATATTGACCATCACTGCCGCGGATCAAAACTTCCTTCTGGTTGCTGCCAACACCGATGGCATAGATCCTGACCCCCTCCCTCCTGGCCAAGCGGGCGGCGTCCATGGGCGGTATCAGTCCGGCAGTATTCTCGCCGTCAGTTACCAGCAATAGAACTCTGGACCCCTCCGGTCTTTCACGCAGCTTTTTAACGCTCAGGCCAATCGCATCACCCATCGCTGTTGCGTTGCCCGCCATACCGGGTTCGATTTGATCAAGTATCTGTCTGGCTGCCCGCAGATCCAAAGTCAGCGGAGCCTGAACAAATGCCTGATTGCCGAAAATAACCAATCCCACCCTGTCGCCGGCGCGGTTCTCGATAAACTTACCCATTACGCCTTTCACCACTGCCATGCGGCTGACAGGACGACCCTCGCTGCTGAAATCCAGCGCGGTCATAGAACGAGAAGTGTCGATGGAAAGCATCAGGTCGTAGCCTTCGCTTTTAATCTCTGTATATGGTTCAAGCAGTTGCGGGCGCATAGCCGTCAGCGTCAGGGCAATCCAAAACAGGGTAAGCAGCAGTGCTTGAAGTTTTCCGGCGATAGCCGTTCGCGGCCGGTGGGTTTTAAAACTGGTTTCCAGCCTGACCAGGGCCGGATGCAGCAGCGTGGTTCTGTGTCCCTCGGTGGGAACCTCCTGGCCCGGACGGATGAAACGTGGCCAGAACAGGCGAGCAAGCAGCGGCAGTGGCAGAAGGAGCGCCATGAAAGGCCAGAGAAACTCAAACATGAGCGTACTTCCTGACTTTTTCCAACCAACGACCCATATCCTCCCGATTATGGGCTGCCAGTTTCATGGCGGCAAGAATCAGTTCATCCAACACGCCCGGCTCTGCCTGCCAGGTGTCCGGGGCGTAGGGCAGATTCAGCAGGACACCGCCGCGTCCAGCCCAATCAAAACCGTTGGGGTCTGATTGCTGCAGCCATAGCAGCCACTCATGGCCTGTTCTGCTGGCTGTCTTTTCACGGCCAAAGCGGGCAATGGCTATGCGGCGCAGCAACTCGGATAGCTGAGCAGCGCTCTCTTTCTCCGATTGCTGGTTGCGCTGCCGCCACAGCTCGCGTAAAGCGGCCTGCGCTTCCCATCGCCAACTTCCTGGCGGGTAACGGATGAAGTGGCGGATCAGCAGAAAAAGAGCGGTTGCTGTCAGCAAAATCAAAAGCACGCCAATCCACCAGCCGGGCGCCGGCGGCCACCAGGAGATGGGGTCGAGCCCGTGAATCTCCATGAGTTGACCGGGCATCACTGCAGCCTCCTGGTCTGGCGCATGCCCCGCATCAGCGCCTGGTGCACATCCTCATCTGTGGTCACCGGGATCAGAGGGATGCGCAGGCGATTGGCGACGCCCGCCAGAAGCTGCCGGTTCTGCTCCCAAGCGCGTCGGTAAGCTGCTCTTCCGGCCTCGTCGCCGGTTTCAATTTCGAGCAGATTACCCTCAGGATCGGTAAACAGCGCGCGTCCCAGATCGGGCAGATCATGATCGGCCTTGTCATCAACGGGTATAAGCACCAGGGAGTGGCGTTGACTGAGTCTCCCGATAGTGGTTTCCAGACTGGTGATTTCACGATTCAGATCTGCTATTACGAAAATCAGGCTGCCTGTAGCTGTACCGCGCTCGGCCCGCTGTAGCGCATTCAAAAGCGGATCCTTGACAGGTTCAGGCCCCACGCTGGACCGAGACAACGCCTTTAGCAGGCGCCATAGGGCACGGCGATCTTTGGTTGGGCGAAAGTGGTGGGAAGTGCTGCTGCTGTCACCGAACAGAAGCCCGCCCACCCTGTCATTCAGGCTGTTGGCCGCCCAGCCAAGCAGTGCTGCGGAGCGTGCCGCCTGGATCGATTTGAAGGTTCCGCGTGTGCCGAAACCCATATGCGGCCCCTGGTCGACGCACAACACTACACTGCGTTCCCGTTCCTCACGAAATGTTTTCAGATGGGGACTGTTGGTGCGGGCAGTGACTTTCCAATCCATGTTGCGGATGTCGTCCCCTTCGTGGTACTCCCTGACCTCTTCAAAATCGAGACCAGTGCCTCGAAATACGGAGGCGTAGAGACCACTGAAACTTGAATTTACCAAATGATGGGATGCCAGCCCCAGCGTTCTTGCCTGGTGGCGTAGTTCCAGCAGATCGTCCAATCGGGGATAAAGCGCCATTGGCTTAGGGAATGGCGACCATATCCAGAAGTCGGGAGACGAAGTCGTTGTTGGTAATGCCTTCGGCTTCCGCTTCGAAGGTCAGAAGTACTCTGTGGCGGAGTATCTCCGGGGCTATCTGTTGTATATGTCCGGGTGAAACATACACCTCTCCATCCAGCCAGGCACGGGCGCGGGCACAACGCGCAAGTGCAATTGAAGCGCGAGGGGATGCGCCGAATCGGCACCAGCGCGCGAGGGTGTCATCGTAAGCGCTCGGGTTGCGGGTGGCCTGGACCAGATCCACAATATAGTTATTGAGTTTCGGGTCCAGAAAGACCTTGGCAACGTCACGCCGCATTGCAAACAGGCTCGCCTGAGAAAGCGGATTTGCGGGCGGTTTTGGCTTATCCGTCTGTTTCCTGCTGTCCAGATCCAGAATCGCCAACTCCTCGCTGCGTGATGGATAATCGACCCATACCTGCATCAGAAAACGGTCGAGTTGCGCTTCGGGCAGATGGTAAGTGCCCTCCTGTTCGATGGGATTCTGCGTTGCCAGCACCATAAAAAGATCCGGCAGCGGATAGGTACGCTGACCCACTGTAATCTGATACTCCCCCATCGCTTCCAGCAGCGCCGATTGCACTTTGGCTGGTGCCCGGTTCACCTCGTCAGCCAGCAGAATGTTGTGGAACAGGGGTCCCTGACGGAATTCGAATTCACCTTTTTCGTGTCGGTAGATATCGGTCCCGATGAGATCCGATGGCAACAGATCCGGAGTGAACTGAACACGGTGGTAGTCTCCCTCTATGGCTTCGGACAACGCTTTTACAGCAGTGGTCTTGGCCAGACCGGGCATTCCCTCCACCAGCAGGTGTCCATTACTGAGTAAGCAGACCAGCATACTGTCGATAAGCCGCTGCTGTCCGATGACATAGGAGGCTATATGCTCCCGAACTGGATCCAGATCTTTTGGGTTCATGCTTAGATAACTACTATTTGAGTGGTCTCTTTCAGACCTGAGCCAAGATACCCCGCTTCAGTTGAGAAACGGGCCCCCTATAATTCACGGTATTTTTTCCGCTTGAGTTTATCCTGACCTTTTCACGAATTAGATGCAAGAGTTATGGTTTTATGCCCCTATTGGAATGTTAAGTTATTGGTTTAAATAATTTAATGTGGGTATAAAAAATGCTTTATGCCACGCCGGGTACTGTTAGCAGTCAGATCAATGCAGGAGCAGCATTTCTAGCAGAGCCTTCTGCGCATGCAGGCGGTTTTCCGCTTCTTCCCACACGACGCTCTGCTGCCCGTCAATGACCGCCGCGCTGACCTCTTCGCCACGGTGGGCCGGCAGACAGTGCATAAACAGAGCATCGGGCTTTGCCAACGCCATCAGTTGCTCATTGACCTGATATTTCGCGAAATCCTGGGCTCGTTTCTGCTGCTCCTCCTCCTGTCCCATACTTGCCCAGACGTCGGTTACAATCAGATCGGCCCCGATGGCGGCGGCGGCTGGATCGGAAACAATGCGACAACGATCCAAGCCGGGATGCAGCACCTTATCCTCAGGTTCATATCCTTCGGGGCATGCGATATTTAAATTGAAATCGAGTAAACGGGCAGCGTTGATGTAGGAGTGGCACATGTTGTTGCCGTCTCCGATCCATGTTACCTGTTTGCCGGTGATATCACCCCGGTGCTCGAAGAAAGTCTGCATATCGGCTAAAAGTTGGCATGGATGCAACAGGTCGGTCAGGGCGTTAATGACCGGTACCCGGGAATGGGCGGCAAAGCGTTCCAGTTTTTCATGTTCGAAAGTGCGGATCATAATGCAGTCGACCATGCGCGACAGCACGCGGGCACTATCTTCGATTGGCTCTCCGCGACCCAGCTGAGTATCACGTGAAGAGAGAAACAGTGCATGGCCGCCGAGTTGGGTCATACCTGCCTCGAATGAGACCCGGGTGCGAGTGGATGATTTTTCGAAGATCATCGCCAACGTTCGGCCTTTAAGTGTAGCCTGATGACGGCCGGCATGCAGCGCGGTTTTAAGTTCGCTGGCCCGCTCGATAAGCTCCCTGAGCTCTTCGGCCGAAAGATCGAGCAGGGAGAGAAAATGCCTGGGCATCTTGCTTTGATTCATTGTATTGATTCTCCGGCTTTTCGTTCTAAACTTTGTGCTACTCCTGGTTCAGGAAATTTTTTAACAGCCTGGATGTCCGGTCGATAAGCTCATCTGCCTCTGGATCGCTCAATATCAAAGGGGGCAGGAGCCTTACAACACATTCCGCAGTGACGTTTATCAGAAGGCCTTGAGCCAACGCCATGCTCACCAGCTCGCTGCAGGGCCTGTCCAGTTCAATGCCAATCAGCAGACCCTGACCGCGAATCTCCTCAATGCCGGAAACCCCCTGCAGTTTATCGGCGAATCCTGCTAATAATCTGGCGCCCAGTTTTGCGGCACGATCCACCAGCTTGTCGTCCTCAAGCGCACGGATCACCGCCAGTGCTGCGGCGCACGCGAGAGGATTACCGCCGAAAGTTGAGCCGTGATTGCCCGGGGCAAACAGCTCGGCAGCCGCTCCCCGTGCCAGACAGGCGCCGATTGGAACGCCATTGGCCAACCCTTTGGCCAGTGTCATCACATCCGGCAATATCCCGTTGTGCTGACAGGAGAACATGCGGCCGCTTCGTCCCATTCCTGTTTGGATCTCATCCAGTATCAGTAACCAGTTCTGTTGGTCACAGAGATGGCGCACCTTGTTCAGGTAATCCTCCGGTGGAATATTGATGCCACCCTCTCCCTGGATGGGTTCCATCATCACAGCCACCACATTTGGGCTGTTTTCTGCCACCAACTTCAGACTTTTCACATCGCCGAAGGGAACGCGGACGAAGCCTTGCACCAGTGGCTCGAAGCCCGCCTGAGCCTTGCGATTTCCTGTAGCGGAAAGGGTGGCAAGGGTGCGCCCGTGGAAGCTCTGTTCCATGACCAGGATGGCGGGATTCGCGATGCCTTTACGGTGTCCGTATAGCCTAGCCAGCTTGATCGCAGCCTCATTGGCCTCTGCTCCGGAGTTGCAAAAGAAGACACGTTCCATGCCTGAAACACGCGTCAACGCTTCTCCCAGCTGTTCCTGCAGCGGAATTTCATACAGGTTGGATGTATGCAGCACTTTTCCCGCCTGTTGGCAAAGTGCCTCTTTAACCGCTGGATGGGCATGGCCCAGTCCACAAACCGCTATCCCGGAAAGGGCATCCAGATATCGTTTCTCCTTTGTATCCCAAAGCCACACACCTTCACCACGATAAAAGCTGACCGGCAACCGTTTGTAGGTGGTCATCAATGTGCCTGGCATGTTCTGGCTCCTTGAAAAACAAAAGGCGGCCCTGCTTTCTGGTTTGCCGGGGCCACCTTGCGGATTTTACTGGGATATTTGTATGCGAAAATCCTGAATGTTATCCTGGTTTTATATGTGATGCAAACCGACCTGACTGGCCGCCGTTGACATCATACTTGTTTCATGCGGGAACAACGCTTATCTTGATACGTGGGAGTCGGCCGGATAGTCGCTGCCGCGCCGCTTGCTGGCGAAATGGTAGAGGAAAGTCCGGGCTCTAAAGGACAGGATGCCAGGTAACGCCTGGGAGGCGCGAGCCTACGGAAAGTGCCACAGAAAATATACCGCCCGAAATTTATTTCGGGTAAGGGTGAAATGGTGTGGTAAGAGCACACCGCGCCGTTGGCAACATCGGTGGCAGGGTAAACCCCATCCAGAGCAAGACCAAATAGGGGGACAGTTGGCTTTGGCCGCAACGTGTGGTCCGCACGGTTCCCGGGTAGGTCGCTAGAGATCTGTGGTGACACTGATCCCAGATGAATGACTATTCAAGACAGAACCCGGCTTACAGGCTGGCTCCCACCACTGAATTTGGTAATGTAATTCCCATCATTTCTCCCCAAATTGAAGAATCTACTTTAAGTGCGCAATTTAGCGCACTGTTTTAGCGTATTTTACCCCCGCTCGTCATTTCTGGATTGTGCACGTAAGCCTCTGTGTTTAAAGGAACTTTTCTCTGTTTTTTACCCCTGATCACCTTGACAAGTGGCAAAAGTGGTTACTATTATGGGTATTAGTGGTGAAAAGTGGGAAAATCTGGGAAAAACCTGAGGGAGTCTTTTGTTTCGCGGCATCAACAGAATCAATCTGGACGCTAAGGGGCGTCTTGCGATTCCGACCCGTTATCGGGAGCGGCTTCAGGAGTATTGCGCTTCTGAACTGGTGGTGACTGTCGACCCCGACCGTTGCCTGTTGATCTATCCGCTGCCGGACTGGAACGAAATAGAGCAGAGGCTGATGAAATTGCCGACCTTCGATGAGTCGGCCAGGATTCTGCAGCGTCTTCTGGTGGGACATGCCACTGAAGTTGAAATGGATGGACAGGGGCGTGTGTTGCTGCCCACGCCCTTGCGCGAGTTTGCAAGGCTCGAGAAACAGACGGTAATGATAGGCCAGGGAGCCAGATTCGAGCTTTGGGATGAAGTGCGCTGGACTGCGAAACAGGAGGCCTGGCTGGAAAAAGTCGACTTGGAGCAACTGAAGTCTCCTGAGCTGGGAACGCTCGTAATCTGAGTATGGTCCCCTCCGGCGCCCATCAGCCTGTGCTCTTCAAGGAGGCACTGGGAGCCCTGGATATAAAATCCAACGGGCGCTATGTGGATGGGACGTTTGGGCGCGGGGGACACAGCCGGGCGATTCTGGAGCAGTTGAATTCTGCCGGGTCCCTACTGGCTATAGACAAGGATCCTGATGCGATAACGCATGGAAAGAAGAGTTTTCCGGGGGAAAGGCGGCTGATACTGGAGCATCGCTCCTTTGCCGGGTTGCGGGAACTGGCTGAACAGCTGGGTTGGATTGGAAAAGTTGATGGCATTCTGCTGGATCTTGGTGTCTCTTCGCCACAGCTTGATCTGCCTGCACGAGGATTCAGCTTTCTGGCGAACGGCCCACTGGATATGCGGATGGACAATACCAGGGGTATGGCGGCTTCCACCTGGTTGGCATCGGCTGAGGCTGCGGAAATTGCGAATGTGCTGAAGAGATATGGCGAAGAGCGCTTCTGCAAAAGGATTGCATCAGAAATTGTTGAAGCCAGAAAGGTTGCTCCCATTACCACTACCGGACGGCTGGCTGAGATCGTTTCAGCTGCGGTTCCGGTTAGGGAAAAGCATAAGCACCCGGCAACCCGGAGTTTTCAGGCGATTCGGATATTTATCAATTCAGAACTGGAAGATCTGAAACAGTGCCTTGTTCAGACGCTTTCGGTGCTGGCTCCGGGAGGGCGGTTGGTGGTGATCAGCTTCCACTCACTTGAGGATCGGATCGTCAAACGCTTTATACGTGATCAGGTCCGGGGTGACAACTTTCCTCCGGGTGTGCCGGTTACGGAGGCGCAGATGCATCCGCGCCTGAAAATGGTTGGCAAAGCTATACGGCCATCACAGCTGGAGCTGGAGCTGAACCCACGTTCCAGGAGTGCGGTAATGCGGGTTGCGGAGCGATTGGCGTGAATCTGAAGGAGCTGCTGGTGATTGCCACTCTGGGTTTTGCAGTGCTGTTGACTTCAATCGGTGTGGTGCACGCCAAATACAGTTCGCGCAAGTATTTCGTTGAACTGCAGAAATTGCGCTTGCAGCAGGATGAGTTGGATGTCGAATGGGGTCGGTTGCAGCTGGAACAGAGTACCTGGGCTACTGAGCATAGAGTGGAAAGAATAGCCCGGGGGAAATTGAAAATGCGTATACCCTCTGCCGAAGAGGTGATGGTGATCAGACCTTGAATAATAGCGGCACAGCCAAGAGCAGAAAGCGCGCTATGAAAGCCGCCGGACGCAAACCTGTCAGTCTGCCAAGCTACCGCGCCCGACGTTGGAGTCTGGTCGGCATACTGGCGATTGCCGCTTTGGTGCTGGTCTGGCGTGCTGTGGACCAGCAGATCTTCGAAACGGATTTTCTCCAGGAAGAGGGTGAGCGGCGGCATTTGCGCGTGGTGGAGATGCCCGCTCATCGGGGCATGATCACCGACCGTGAGGGAGAGCCCCTGGCCATCAGTACACCCGTGGATTCGGTCTGGGCAAACCCACGTGTTCTCTCCCCGGACCGGAGAGGGCTGGAGCCTTTGGCAAAGGCTTTGCAGATGAAACCGGATGATCTCCGGCAAATTCTGGCAAGGCGGAGCGATCGCTCATTTGTCTACCTCAAACGCCGCATTACTCCGGACACTGCAGCTGCGATCAACAAACTTGTGAAAGAAAGAAAGATAAAAGGTGTCGGGCTGGAGCGGGGATACAGACGCTATTACCCCGGCGGTGAGGTGTTTGCGCATGTTGTGGGATTTACCGACATGGACGATGTTGGCCAGGAGGGCGCAGAGCTGGCATACGAAGATTGGTTGCGGAGCACTCCGGGTAAAAAGCTTGTGCTTAGGGATGGGCATTCCACGGTGGTTCGCGATGTTGAGAGCATTCAGGCTCCTGAGGAGGGCAAAGACCTTGTACTGAGTCTCGATCGCCGGTTGCAGTATCTCGCCTATCGCGAGCTGAAGATCGCGGTAAAGCAGCATAAGGCGGAATCAGGCTCCGTCGTGATACTGGATGTGCGCAGCGGTGAAGTGTTGGCGATGGTTAATCAACCGGCATACAACCCCAACGGCAGTAAAGCCGGTCGGCCGGGCCGCTTTCGCAACCGGGCTGTCACCGATGTATTCGAGCCTGGCTCGACAATGAAGCCGTTTACCGCTGCCGCAGCGCTGGAGACTGGTCGTTACCACCCCTCCTCTATGATTGATACCACACCGGGTTATCTGCAGGTGGGGAAGAATCGGGTCCGGGATCACCATAATCTTGGCGTTATAGATATTTCCACCATCATCCGTAAGTCGAGCAATGTTGGGATCAGCAGAATCGCATTGGATCTTACCGGCAAGCAGCTCTGGGGACTCTATTCCGGAATGGGCTTTGGTGAATCCACCGGTGTGGGCTATCCAGGAGAAGCAGGTGGACAGTTAACGCCCTACACGAGCTGGGCAAGGATCGATCAGGCTACCCTGGCATTTGGATATGGTATTTCAGTGACCAGCCTGCAGCTTGCCCGGGCCTACGCCATTCTTGCGAGTGGTGGGGTGAAGCGACCGGTTTCTCTGTTACGGGTGGAACGCCCTGTCAAAGGCAGACGTGTCATCAGCAAGGAAACCGCTCACGCAGTGTTGGAGATGATGGAATCGGTTGTGAGTCGGGATGGCACAGCACAGCAGGCAGCGGTCGCGGGATACCGGATGGCCGGTAAAACGGGGACAGGGAAAAAGAGTGTTTCGGGCGGGTACTCTGAAGATCATTACTTGTCGTTATTCGCGGGTGTCGCACCGGTCAGTGATCCGCGGCTGGTGATGGTGGTCATGATCGATGATCCGCGTGGTGAAAATTATTACGGTGGACTGGTTGCAGCTCCGGTGTTCGCGAAAGTGATGTCAGGTGCGTTGCGGCTGCTCAATATCGCACCTGATGATATGAAAGGGGACGGTGTCCGTCTCGCTGCTGCGAGGAATCAGGGATGACAGAAGCCGAGCGAGTGCCGTCAGTGCGCCTGGCTCTGCTGCTTGAAGGCCTGGCGGATGTCGTTTCCGAAAACGACCGCAAGGTGACTTCGGTTGCGCTCGACAGCCGCAAGGTTGGCAAGGGCGGACTGTTTCTGGCGTGTGCTGGACAGAGTCGGCACGGTCTGGCGTTTCTTTCCCAAGCGTTGCAAAACGGTGCTGCGGCTGTGGCGTGGGAGCCTGACGCAAACTGGACGGTTGATTCTCTTCGAAGATTCTCGATACCCGCATCAGTGACAATGTTGCCGGTAGCGGAACTGAGAGCAAATGCAAGCCGGATTGCAGGCAGGTTTTACGGGAATCCAGGTCAGGATATGTTGCTGATCGGAATCACAGGAACCAACGGTAAAACCAGTTGCACGCAGTATATAGCGCGCGCAATGGCACCCACCAGACGCTGCGGCACCGTCGGTACTCTGGGTATAGGCTTTCCCGATGCGCTGCAGGAAGGCACACACACCACGCCGGATCCGGTGGCACTGCAGTCTGCACTGGCAGATTTCAAGCGTGCCGGTGCGGATGCGGTTGCCATGGAGGTTTCCTCGCACGCGCTGGACCAGGGAAGGGTGGCTGCAGTTGGTTTCGATGTGGCGGTATTCACCAATCTCAGCAGAGACCATCTGGATTATCACGGCAGTTTCAGCGCATATGGCGAAGCGAAGAAACGGCTGTTTCAGATGCCCGGAGTCAAGACCTGGGTTGTCAATCTGGATGATGCATTTGGTCAGGCTCTGCTAAGTGATGTTCCCGAAGGTGTAACAACCATCGGCTACGGACAGGGTGCCGACCGCAGTTACTGCAAGCGGGTAACGGATACAGTCTGGGCGAACGCGGTGCAGTCGGATGATTCCGGTATGCGTATTGATCTGGAAACCAGCTGGGGAGCGGGTCAGATAAACACACGGCTGCTTGGCCGTTTCAATGTCAGTAATCTGCTCGCCGTTGCAGCCGTTCTGCTGCAGCAGCAGATACCGCTTGCCACTGTACTGGAGCGGATGACGCATCTGGCAACGGTTCCCGGGAGGATGGAGCGTTTCGGTGGAAATGGCCAGCCCCTGGTGATTGTCGATTATGCGCATACCCCGGATGCGCTGGAGCATGTTCTGGCTGCCAGCCGTGCCCATACCGAAGGCAGGCTGATCTGCGTATTCGGCTGCGGTGGCGACCGGGATACCGGAAAACGCCCTGAGATGGCGGCAATTTCCGAAACTCTGGCCGACCATGTCATCGTCACCGATGATAATCCGAGGAGCGAGGATGGGGACAGCATCATTGCAGGTATTCTCGGGGGCATGAAAGAACCCCGGCGGATACGGGTGGAGCGGGATCGGGCCAATGCCATTCGGCTGGCGGTTCGGGAGGCGGTGGCCGGTGATGTGGTGCTGGTGGCGGGCAAGGGGCATGAGAACTACCAGCAGGTGGGCGAAACCCGTTATCCGTTCGACGACCGGGTTCAGGTGCGTCTGGCTCTGGCGGAGAAGGCAGGATGATCTCCCTCCGCTTATCACAGTTATGTCTGCAGCTGGAGGCCGAACTGTTCGGTGAAGACCGGGCATTCAGCTCGGTCAGCACCGATACCCGCAGCATTGCCCCGGGAGATCTGTTTGTCGCCCTGAAGGGACCGAAATTCGATGGCCATGACTACGTTCAAAAGGCTGTGGATAGCGGTGCGGCGGCGGTGATGGTCAGTAATCCTGCACCAGTGGGAGTTGCCGGTCTGATGGTGAGGGATACCCGCGTCGGGCTTGGCCGATTGGCGAAGCTCTGGCGTGAGCTGGGCCATGTGCAGTTGATTGGAGTCACCGGATCCAATGGAAAGACCACGGTCAAGGAGATGATCGCGGCAATTCTCTGTCGCCGGGGCAGGGTGCTGGCCACCAGGGGTAACTATAACAATGACGTGGGTCTGCCACTGACGCTGCTGCGCCTCCAGGACGAGGATTTTGCGGTGGTGGAGATGGGTGCCAATAATCCCGGGGAGATTGCGTACCTCAGCAGTATTGCAACTCCGGATATTGCGCTGATCACCAATGCCGGCCGCGCACATCTGGAAGGATTCGGAACTCTTGAAGGTGTCGCCCGGGCAAAGTCCGAGATACTGGACGGACTTAAGCCCGGCGGCTGCTTCATTCTTAACGCAGATGACCCCTGGGCTGATCTCTGGCGGCAACGGGTCGGAACGCGGCGTGTGAAAACCTTCGGCATGGACAACCCGGCCGATGTCACCAGTCCAAAAAGTGCCCTGAAGCTGCAGTGGAACGAGTCCGGATTTGTCTGCCGTTTTCCGGTTTCCACACCGAACGGCGGTGGCGAGATCCGGCTTCGACTTGCGGGAAACCACAATCGGATGAATGCACTGGCTGCAATTGCTGCAGCTCAGGCGGCTGGCGCCGAGTGGGAAGATATAGCGGCCGGTCTGGCCGCGCTTGAGCCTGTGCCTGGCCGTTTGCAGCCTCTGCCGGGCCGAAACGGAGCTGGTCTGATAAACGACAGCTATAACGCGAACCCGGATTCGGTAAAAGCGGCCATTGATCTTCTCGCGTCTGCGCCAGGCCGGCGTTATCTGGTGCTCGGTGAACTGGCGGAGATGGGTGCAGACGCGGCCTCTTTCTACCGGGAGATCGGAAACTACGCCAACAACTCGGGTATAGACAAGGTATACACGCTGAATGCTGCGGTTGAGGCCGTTGCCATGCTTGGGCATAAAGGGGAGAGATTCACTTCTCTCCCACAGCTGATCGACAGACTTGGAGCGGAACTGCAGCCGGGAGACCGCGTGCTGGTAAAGGGATCGCGCGTAGCCGCCATGGAACGGGTGGTGGCGGCGCTGGGAGCCGGGGGAGGACACTGAGATGCTGCTCTATCTTGCCGACTATCTTTCCCAGTTTCACACCGGCTTCAATGTCATTCAATATCTGACCCTGCGCACCATTTTCGGTGTACTGACTGCGCTCCTCATCTCCTTCATGATCGGTCCCTTCATGATTCGACGGCTGACCTTTCACCAGATCGGACAGACAGTACGTATCGACGGCCCGCAGTCCCATCTCTCCAAAGCAGGCACCCCGACCATGGGGGGTGCTTTGCTGCTGGTTGCTGTGACCATCAGCTCTTTGCTGTGGGCAGACCTCGGAAGCCGGTACGTCTGGGTGGTGATTATTGTCACGTTGATGTTTGGTGTGATCGGCTTCGTTGACGACTACAGAAAACTGGTCCTGAACGATCCCAAAGGGCTCGCCAGCCGTTACAAATATCTGTGGCAATCGCTGGTGGGAGTCTGTGCCGCGATATTTCTATACAGCACCGCAAGCTCCATCAGCGAGACCCAGTTGATTATTCCCTTCGTTAAAAGTGTGGTGATTGACCTGGGGCCCTGGTTCATGGTGTTGGCCTATTTCGTCATCGTCGGTTCGAGCAATGCGGTCAATCTCACCGACGGACTCGACGGACTTGCCATCATGCCAACCGTGCTGGTTGCAGGTGCGCTGGCAATTTTTGCCTATGCGTCCGGACATGCCCAGATCGCCAACTATCTGTTGATTCCCCAGATAAAAGGGGTAGGCGAGCTGGCTGTATTCTGCGGAGCGCTGGCCGGTGCCGGTCTTGGATTTCTCTGGTTCAATGCCTATCCCGCCCAGGTCTTTATGGGCGATGTGGGTGCCCTGGCACTGGGTGCAGCGCTGGGAGTGGTGGCGGTTATCGTCCGTCAGGAGTTGGTGCTGTTGATTATGGGTGGTGTTTTTGTGATGGAGACAGTCTCTGTCATTTTGCAGGTGGTTTCGTTCAAGCTCACCGGCAGGAGAATATTTCGTATGGCTCCTTTGCACCACCATTTTGAACTGAAAGGTTGGCCGGAGCCGAGGGTGATCGTACGGTTCTGGATCGTAACCGTGATTCTGGTACTCATCGGGCTTGCAAGTCTGAAAATCAGATGAAACAGGCGGGATATCAAAATATGAACAAGCCGGGGGCGGGCATGGCGGAGAGGCGGCGCAAGACATTGATAGTGGGTCTTGGCAAGACCGGTCTCTCCTGCGCCCGTTTTCTCTCCTCCCGCGGTGTTCCCCTGGCTGTGACCGACAGCCGCAATCATCCACCCGCACTGGAAAGACTGCGTGAGGAGCTGCCCGACGCGGCGCTTTTTCTGGGTGGTTTCAATGCGGATGCGTTTGTTGCCGCAGAGCGGTTGATTATCTCGCCGGGCGTATCGTTGCGTGAACCATTGATACAGCAGGCGTTGGCCCAGGGCGTATCGGTGCTGGGGGATATAGAGCTTTTCTGCCAGGTGGCAAATGCCCCCTATGTTGCGATAACCGGATCAAACGGCAAGAGCACTGTGACCAGCCTGCTCGGAGAGATGGCGGCAGCCCAAAATATACGGGTAAAAGTGGGAGGCAACATAGGGGAGCCGGCACTGGATCTGCTGGAGGAGGGCGTGGAGCTCTATGTGCTTGAACTCTCCAGTTTTCAACTGGAAACCACCCGTTCGTTGAAACCAAAAGCTGCGACGGTGCTCAACCTGGTTCCCGATCATCTCGATCGTTATCCGGACTATCACTCCTACGTTGAAGCCAAGCGCAAAATTTACGCAAAAGCAGGAACAGCTGTGTTCAACCGGGATGATGCCGGTGTGATGGGTATGCAGGATGAGAACAATAAGAGCCTGTTTTTCACCCTTGGCGAACCGCAGAAAAATGAATTCGGCCTGCGCGCTTATCAAGGTGAAAGTTGGCTTGCTTTGGGCGATCAACCGCTGCTTCCGGTTTCCGATCTGCTGATTCAGGGGCGCCACAACCAGGCAAATGCACTGGCGGCACTTGCGTTGGGAACAGCGCTTGATTTCACGATGGAGGGAATGCTGAGTACTTTAAAGCGCTATCGGGGGCTGCCTCATCGCACCCAGTTCGTCAGAGAGCGCAGGGGCGTGCGTTGGTACAACGACTCCAAAGGCACAAATCCGGGCGCCTGTGTTGCCGCACTTCAGGGATTGGGTTCGAAGGGGGGCGATTCCCGCATCGTACTGATCGCCGGCGGCGAGGGAAAAGGCGCTGATTTCACAGTACTGGCGCCGGTGGTCAATGAAACCGCACGCTGTGTCATTCTGTTTGGGCGTGATGCACATATTATCGAGCAGGCGCTGGATCGGGCAGTGCCGGTGCTGCAGACACAGGACCTTTCCAGCGCTGTAACCCTGGCCGCGGAAAAGGCGCTGAACGGCGACAGTGTACTCTTGTCACCGGCCTGTGCCAGCTTCGATATGTTCCGCAACTATGAGCAACGCGGCGAGATGTTCATCGATCTGGTGCGGAGGCTTGAAGAGTGAACGTCCAGCCACGCAGCCAGGCTACATCCGGTAGAGGGGGGCAACTACTGCCACCTGTGGACTATTGGATAATATTCGCTGCAACCGCTTTGCTCGGTCTGGGCCTGGTGATGGTCGCCTCCGCCACCCTGCATCGCATTGGAGATGCACCGTTCCACTACTTCAATAGGCATCTGATCTCACTGCTTCTTGGCGTCATCTGTGCGGTGTCCGTCTTTTTTATACCAGTCAGATACTGGCAGAAATCCGGTGCCTTTCTGTTCGTCCTGGGGCTTGTGTTACTGCTTCTTCTGCTTGTCCCGGGTTTGGGGCGCGAGGCAAACGGCGCTACCCGCTGGATTCCGATTGGCCCATTCAATCTGCAGAGTTCCGAGTTCATGAAGCTGTTTCTGGTGGTCTATCTGGCTGGCTATCTGGTGCGGCGGCAGGAGGAGGTGGCCTCCAGTGTCTGGGGGTTTATGAAGCCCATGATACTGCTGGTGCTGGCGTCCGGTCTGATCATGTGGCAGCCGGATTTTGGCACTACGGCCGTACTGATGGTTACTGCCATGGGTATGCTTTTTCTCGGCGGTGTTCCGCTCTGGCAGTTCGGTGTACTGGTGATTCTGGCGGGTTCGGTCATGGTGGGACTGGTGTATCACTCACCGTACCGGTTGCAGCGTGTGGCGACGTTCCTGGATCCCTGGGCCGACGTTCAGGGCAGCGGCTATCAGCTGGCTCAGGCATTGATTGCATTCGGTCGCGGCGAATGGTTTGGGGTCGGTCTCGGCAGCGGTATCCAGAAACAGTTTTATCTGCCCGAGGCGCATACCGATTTTCTAATGGCCGTAATCGGCGAGGAGTTGGGTCTGGCGGGCACCCTGGCGGTTATTCTGCTGTTTGTATTTATCGTTACCAGAGCATTTTCGATGGCTGCACAAGCAGAGCGCAGCGGATCCCGTTTTGCTTCCTACGTTGCCCAGGGACTGGGACTCTGGTTGGGTATGCAGGCGTTTATAAACATCGGGGTCAACGTGGGTCTATTACCCACCAAGGGTTTGACGCTGCCGCTGATGAGTTACGGCGGCAACAGCATTATCGTCGCCTGCATCATCGTCGCGATGTTGCTGCGGATAGACTATGAGAACCGTACCGGCTACCCGTTGGAAAACGGGGTATGAAATGGGTGTAAGAGTAATGGTGATGGCAGGTGGTACCGGCGGACATGTTTTTCCCGCTCTGGCGGTGGCTGAGGAATTGCGTGCCCGGAATATGGAGGTGTTCTGGCTTGGCAACCCGGACGGTTTTGAGGCCCGGGTGGTTCCGGAGCATGGGTTTTCAATGGAACGGGTCAGTATCCATGGATTGCGCGGAAACGGAATCCTGCGCTGGCTGGCGGCGCCGTTCAGACTGAGTATTGCGCTATTCCAGGTAATGATCATCCTGCTCCGAAAGCGCCCCCGGATCGCGCTGGGAATGGGGGGATTCGTATCCGGTCCGGGCGGCCTGATGGCCAAGGTGATGGGGATTCCTCTGGTAATACACGAACAGAATGCGGTGCCGGGCATGACCAACCGCTGGCTGGCACGCTGGGCCAGCCGGGTGGCGGAAGCCTTCCCGGGCAGTTTTGATGCTTCCCTGCGGGCCAGCCTGACAGGTAATCCTGTGCGGCCGGAGATCGCCGGACTGGAAGCACCGGCGGTGCGGATGTCCGGCCGCTCCGGACCGGTTCACCTGCTTGTACTGGGCGGTTCTCAGGGTGCCCGGGCATTGAATGAGACATTGCCAGCAGCGCTGGCGCTGCTGCAGCCGGAAATCCGACCTTCGACGCAACACCAGTCGGGCAGGGATAAAGTGGACACGACCGTAAGTGCGTACCGGAAGGCTGGTGTGAAAGCGGAAGTTATGCCGTTCATAAAGGATATGGCCGCAGCGTACGCATGGGCGGATCTGGTGGTCTGCCGTGCCGGCGCGCTCACCATAGCCGAGATTGCCGCCGCCGGTGTGGCGTCGATTCTTATCCCATATCCATATGCAGTTGATGACCACCAGACTAAAAACGCCGGTTATCTGGTGGATGCAGGTGCGGCGCTGCTGCTGCCCGAATCAGAGATGAGTGCGCAGAATCTCGCGCGTCTGCTCGAACCCTTGGCTGGAAGTCGTGAAAAAACGCTGGAGATGGCCGTTGCGGCGCGCAGTCTGGCACTGCCGGAGGCAACCCTCAAAGTAGCGGATTTATGCGAAGAGGTGGCTCAGTGATGCAACAGCAAGGCATAACGCACAAGCGTGCAGCGGAATCGATGGGGCGCATACGCCAGCTCCATTTTGTGGGTATAGGCGGTTCAGGCATGAACGGCATCGCTCAGGTAATGCTTAATCTGGGTTACCGTGTGTCCGGCTCAGATCTGAAAGCGAATGCGGCCACCCAAAGCCTGGCTGAGCAGGGCGCGGTGATCTATACCGGACATGCCGCATCCCATATCGAAGGCAGTGACGCGGTCATCATCTCCAGTGCTGTGAAAGAGAGCAACCCAGAGGTGGCGGCGGCCCGTCAACAACGCATACCTGTGGTGCCCAGGGCTGAGATGCTGGCCGAATTGATGCGTTTTCATTACGGCATAGCCGTGGCCGGTACGCATGGCAAGACGACCACCACCAGCCTGGTTGCCAGTCTCCTCGCAGAGTCGGGGCTCGATCCGACATTCGTTATAGGCGGACGACTCAATTCAGCGGGAACCCACGCTAAGTTAGGCGCTGGTGAGTATCTGGTAGCTGAGGCGGATGAGAGTGATGCCTCCTTCCTCTATCTGCAGCCGATGCTGGCAGTGGTAACCAATGTTGATGCAGACCATATGACCACTTACGGCGGCGATTTCAATCGCCTGCGCCAGACGTTCGTCGAGTTTCTGCACCATCTCCCTTTTTATGGTCTGGCAGTGCTCTGTATCGATGATGCCGAGGTTCGGGGATTGCTGGACCAGGTAACCAGACGGGTTACGAGTTATGGTTTATCGCCCGATGCGGATGTGCGGGCTGTTGACATTAAACAAAAGGGGCTGAGTACCTTTTTCCGGGTCGAAAGCTCGTTGACAACGCCGTTCGATGTGAAGCTCAGCATGCCGGGGCGGCACAATGTTTTAAATGCGCTTGCGGCAATTTCCGTTGCGTTGGAACTTGGCTGTGAGATTACCTCGATTCAGCGGGCGTTGGCCGATTTTCAAGGCATCGGCCGCCGTTTTCAGACAGTCGAATGCGAGTTGCCGGATGGCGGCGGCATTATGCTGGTGGACGATTATGGACATCATCCCAGAGAGATAGAAGCGACTCTGGCTGCAGTGCAGGAAGGTTGGCCCGGCCGGCGGCTGGTGCTCGCGTTCCAACCGCACAGGTTTACGCGCACGCAGGAGTTGTTCGAGGATTTCGTGCAGGTGCTTTCGCGTCCCGATATGTTGTTGTTGAGTGAAGTCTATGCGGCGGGCGAGTCCCCCATATCGGGAGCCGACGGTCGCGCACTGAGCAGGGCGATACGGGCAAGAGGGCAGGTGGACCCGATTTTCGTCGATCCGATTTCTGAACTTCCGGTTGTTGTTTCAGGGTTGGTCCAGGCGAACGACATTGTCGTCGTCATGGGCGCTGGAGATATCGGCACCATGGCAACGGAGTTGCCGCAGCAGCTTAAAAAAACCGGAGAGGCGCTGTGAACCCGCTGTCGCAAAAGAGGTTGCATATGGGTTGCGGTGAATCCCTGGCTCCATTACTTGGCAGGCGAGCGGCATCGCTTGCGGCGGAAAGGCGTAATGATGCAAAGCCCCGGATGAACTTTCCGGCAGACTCAGACAGACAGAGAAAACGCAAGTGATGGCAATGATGAAACAACAGCCTCTGCGGGGAGAGTTGTTGCATGACATACCGCTCGCAAACTACACGAGTTGGCGTGTTGGAGGGCCGGCAGAGCACCTGTATCGTCCGGCGGACAGCTCCGATCTGGTCAATTTTCTGCAGCAGTTGAAAGTTGATGAGCCGCTGTTATGGCTCGGACTTGGCTCGAATCTGTTGGTCCGGGATGGGGGTATTAAAGGCACCATTATCGCTACCCAGGGATGTCTCGAGAGGTTGGAGTTCCTTCCGGATGGAGTGCTGTTCGCCGAGGCTGGAGTTTCCTGCGCCAAGATAGCACGCTTCGCTGCCCGACAGGGAAGAGTGGGCATCGAGTTTCTGGCCGGCATTCCAGGAACCATGGGTGGTGCGTTGGCCATGAATGCCGGCGCCTTCGGCGGAGAGACCTGGCGAGTGGTGGCCTGGGTGGATACCGTGGATAGGCAGGGCTGTGTACGGCGGCGTGATCCCTCCCAGTTCGAAGTTGGCTATCGGCAAGTAAAAGGTGTTGAAGGGGAGTGGTTTCTCGCCGCCGGTTTACGGACTCAATCCGGAGACGTGGCTGCAGGCCAGCAGAAAATCAAGCAATTGTTGGCACGGCGTTCCGAAACCCAGCCCATCGGTTTACCGAGTTGTGGTTCAGTCTTTCGAAATCCTGAGGGCGACTTTGCTGCACGTATGATCGAAGCCTCGGGTTTGAAAGGCGCGCGCATCGGAGGGGCTGTTGTGTCGGGTAAGCACGCCAATTTCATTATCAATACAGGTGATGCCACTGCCAGCGACATTGAGGCTCTGATCAATCTGGTACGGGATCGGGTGGAGGCGGCGAGCGGAGTTCGCCTGCAGCCGGAGGTGCATATGGTGGGTGAGAGGAAACCGGAACAATGATCGAAAACGCATCCGAATTTGGCAGGGTGGCGGTGCTCATGGGTGGTCAGTCGGCAGAGCGGGCAGTCTCCCTCGATGGCGGCAGAGCCGTGCTGGAATCACTGCTGCGCAGCGGCGTGAATGCGGTCGGCATCGATGCGGGCGAAGATGTGGTAACTCAGTTACAAGCTGGCAGATTTGATCGGGTTTTCATTCTGCTGCATGGGCGCGGCGGTGAGGATGGCGTGATACAGGGCGCGCTGGAGACCATCGGTTTGCCCTATACCGGCAGCGGCGTTGCGGGTTCTGCACTGGGTATGGATAAGTATCGCTGCAAACTGTTATGGCGTGGGCTGGGTCTGCCGACGCCTCCGTTTGCAATGATCAGAAGCGAGCAGGATCTGGGTGCCGCGGAAGCGCTTGGATTTCCATTGATGATCAAGCCGGTGCATGAAGGCTCCAGTATCGGCATGGCCAAAGTCGAGGACGCAGCAGGATTACTCTCGGCATGGCGGGCGGCGGCCGGCTATGACCACGATGTGATGGCGGAGAAGTGGATTACCGGCAAAGAGTTTACCGTCGCGATTCTGGGTGGAGAGGCGTTGCCGGCGATCCGGCTGGAGACGCCGCACCAGTTTTACGACTACGACGCAAAATATCACGCGGATACCACCAGTTACCACTGCCCTGCGGGAGTGCCGGATGTTCAGGAAAAGCAGATCAGGGCGCTTGCACTCGCCGCGTTCCAGACTGTCGGTGCCAGTGGCTGGGGCAGGGTGGACATGATGATGAATCAGCAGGGGGAGCTGTTTCTTATTGAGGTCAATACCGTGCCGGGAATGACCAGCCACAGCCTGGTGCCTATGGCTGCACGGGCAAAGGATATCGCCTTTGACCAGCTGGTGTGGCGGATTCTTGAGCAGAGTATACCGGAGCAGTGATGACATCGGCAGGAAACATGGCCAACAAGGCTGGAATTACACCGTTTTTGCGGCGACTGGATTGGTCGAAAGCCGGGCGCTGGGGGTTGGCTCTATTGCTGTTTGGGGCCATAGGAAGCGGTGCTGTGTGGGTAGCGAAGAGGCTGCAGGATCCCAGGGTCCTTCCGTTTAAAGTGGTGCAGATAGACGGTCAGTTTCGTTATCTGGATCGATTACAGATCGAGAAAACCGTGGGCAGCGAGATCAGGGGGAACTTTTTTACCGTCGATGTGGAACGAGTGCATCGTGCGGCGCGGAATCTGCCATGGATCCATCAGGTCAGCGTGCGGCGGGTTTGGCCGCAGACGCTGGTTATCAGGATAGTTGAACAGGTTCCCATGGCTCGTTGGGGTAAGAATCAACTGGTCAACATGCAGGGAGATATCTTCAGCCCGTCGCCAGATGAAATACCCGAAAACCTGCCGTATTTGGATGGACCTGTCGGAAGTTCGCATGAGATGGCGGCGCAGTACCTCGATCTGAAACCAAAGATGGCGCTTTTGGGACTTGAACTGGATCGCTTCAGCGTGGATGCAAGGCGCTCCTGGAAGCTCTCTTTCGCAGGCGGAATGCACCTGTATCTGGGAAGTAAAGAGATTGACGCAAGGTTGCGGCGATTCATCTCCATTTTTCCGCGAATCCAGAGTGGTACCGAAATTGAAGGGAAGTTGCTGGATGTCGACCTGCGCTATTCCAATGGATTCACGGTCCGCAGGGAACAGAATCAGAAAACGCCGGATTCTGACAATCGCGGGCCGGCAACCGACATGCAATCAGGGCGGGTGTAGATGACCAAGAAGGCGGAAAAAAACCTCATTGTCGGATTGGACATCGGCACTTCTAAAGTGGTGGCGATTGTGGGCGAAGTGAAGCCCGACGGTGAGATTGAGATTATCGGCATCGGATCGCACCCTTCCCGCGGATTGAAAAAAGGCGTGGTGGTAAATATTGAATCCACTGTGCAGTCAATTCAGCGGGCGGTGGAGGAGGCGGAATTGATGGCAGCGTGTGAAATCCACTCAGTCCACGCGGGTATTGCCGGAAGCCATATCAGAAGTCTCAACTCGCACGGAATAGTTGCAATCAAGGACCGGGAAGTGACTCACGGGGACATGGAACGGGTGATTGATGCCGCGAGAGCGGTTGCAATTCCCGCAGACCAGAAAATTCTCCATATTCTCCCGCAGGAGTTCATCATCGATGAGCAGGAGGGGATCAAGGAGCCGGTGGGCATGTCGGGTGTACGTCTGGAAGCGCGGGTGCATATGGTTACCGGCGCAGTCAGCGCGGCACAGAATATTGTCAAGTGCGTCCGGCGCTGTGGTCTGGATGTTGATGATCTGATTCTGGAGCAGCTCAGTTCGAGTTATGCGGTGCTGAGCGAAGATGAGAAAGAGCTGGGCGTCTGTCTGGTGGACATAGGAGGTGGCACCACCGACATTGCCGTGTTCACCGAGGGTTCTATCCGGCATACAGCGGTCATACCGATTGCCGGGGACCAGGTCACCAATGATATTGCCGTGGCCATGCGTACACCAACCCAGTACGCAGAGGAGATTAAGATCAAATACGCCTGTGCACTTACCCAGCTGGCTGCCGGAGAGGAGACCATCGAGGTTCCCAGTATCGGAGACAGACCGGCCAGACGATTGTCGCGGCAGACATTGGCAGAGGTGGTTGAACCGCGTTACGAAGAGTTATTGGTTCTGATTCAGGCGGAGCTGAGACGCAGCGGCTTCGAGGATTTGATAGCCGGTGGTGTGGTGCTCACCGGCGGCAGTTCAAAAATGGAGGGGTTAATAGAGTTGGCGGAGGAGATTTTTCACATGCCGGTGCGCCTGGGTGTACCGCGTTATGTCACTGGATTGGTGGATGTGGTTTCCAATCCGATTTATGCCACAGGGGTGGGGTTGCTGTTGTTCGGGCAACACAACCGGGCTAGCCGGTTGCGAGAGTCCCCCGTCGGAGGGGGATTCCGAACGGTTTGGGAACGTATGAAGAGTTGGTTTCATGGAAACTTCTGATTAATCCGGGGTATCGGGTTCGGTTTGATTGATTAATTAATTCGTCGGTGGTCTGGGGCCGGCAAGTATTGAGGAGAGAGGAAATGTTTGAATTGATGGATTCGTACAGTCAGAGTGCGGTAATCAAAGTTGTGGGTGTTGGTGGCGGCGGCGGAAATGCCGTCAATCACATGTTGGGCGCCAATATCGAAGGCGTGGAGTTTATCTGCGCAAATACCGATGCCCAGGCGCTGAACAACAGCGAGGTCAGAACGGTGCTGCAGTTGGGCTCCAATATCACCAAAGGACTCGGAGCAGGTGCCAATCCACAGGTGGGCCGGGAAGCGGCCATGGAGGACCGGGAGCGTATCCAGGAAGCCTTGCAGGGCTCCGATATGGTTTTTATAACCGCAGGTATGGGCGGAGGCACCGGAACCGGCGGGGCGCCGGTGGTGGCGGAAGTGGCCAAGGAGCTGGGAATATTGACCGTTGCGGTTGTTACAAAGCCTTTTCCGTTTGAGGGAGCCAAACGGATGGAAGTGGCAAATCAGGGAATAGCACAGCTCAGTAAATATGTGGATTCACTGATTACTATCCCCAACGAGAAACTGCTTGCGGTGCTTGGCAAGGAGATGAGTCTGCTGAATGCCTTCAAAGCCGCCAACGATGTTCTTCTGGGTGCTGTGCAGGGGATCGCCGAATTGATAACCAGGCCAGGTCTGATCAACGTTGATTTTGCGGACGTCAAGACGGTGATGGCGGAGATGGGTGTCGCCATGATGGGGTCCGGTTCGGCACGTGGTGAGAACCGCGCGCGGAACGCTGCAGAAGAGGCGATTCGCAGCCCATTACTGGAAGATGTCAATCTTTCCGGGGCCAAAGGCATTCTGGTAAATATTACGGCCGGTCTTGATCTTTCCATCGGCGAGTTTGACGAAGTGGGCAGTACGGTCAAGGAGTTTGCCTGTGATGATGCCACGGTTGTCGTGGGCACAGTTATCGATCCCGAGATGTCGGATGATCTGCGGGTGACGGTGGTGGCCACAGGACTGGGAGAGATGGGTGGTGCCAAGCGCCAGACACCGGTTTTACAGGAGGCGCCGCCCGTGCGGATTGCGGCAAATTCCGGTTTGGTTGAGTCGGGAGCCGTCGATTACCGTGATATGGAGAGCCCAACCATCATCCGGCGGGACCGGTTGGCGGACCGGCAGGCAGCCAAGTCGTATGTGACTTCTGCACAGCAAAAAGAGATGGACTATCTCGATATTCCGGCTTTTCTCCGGCGGCAGGCAGATTAAATCCAGTTTGTAATAAACTTGCAAACAACTAGGTAAACTGGTATTTATCCGGGATTACCCTAATGCTGTTTAGGGGTAGGGGGCTATTCAGGGGATAGACAAAGCCATCAATTTCTGGGATATGTCTCTTCAAGCTTACGGTCTTGTTGGAAGAGGCGGGTAATCTATGGTGTGAGCTTCAAATCTGAAGTTTCGCCGAAGGAATAGTGAAATCAATATGATACGCCAGCGAACACTGAAAAATGTTATCCGTGCGACAGGTGTCGGGCTGCATACCGGAGAGAAGGTTTTTCTTACCCTTAGGCCGGCTGCGGTCAACTCTGGTATCGTCTTCAGACGGGTCGATCTGGACTCACCTGTGGAGATAAAGGCATGTCCGGAAAATGTCGGGGATACACGACTGTCAACCACGCTTCAAAGCGGCGGTGTAAAGGTCTCTACGGTTGAACACCTGTTATCCGCGTTTGCGGGTCTTGGAATAGACAACGCTTATGTGGATGTCAGCGCACCGGAAGTACCCATCATGGACGGCAGTGCAGGACCTTTTGTGTTTCTGATCCAGTCTGCAGGTGTTGAGGAGCAGAACGCAGCCAAACGCTTTATCCGAATTAAAGAGAAGGTCTCTGTCGTGGACGGTGATAAGAGTGCGGCGTTTGAACCTTTCGATGGATTCAAGGTTGCTTTTGCCATAAATTTTGACCACCCGGCATTCACCGAGCGCACTCAGTTCTCGTCGATCGATTTCTCCTCAACCTCTTTCGTGAAAGAGGTGAGCCGGGCCAGAACATTCGGTTTTCTGCAGGAGATCGAGATGTTGCGCGAAAATGAACTGGCGTTGGGTGGAAGTATGGACAATGCCATCGTCGTCGATGACTTTCGGATCCTCAATGAGGACGGCCTGCGTTACGAAGACGAATTCGTTAAACACAAAATCCTGGATGCGATAGGCGACCTGTACCTGCTTGGCCACAGCCTGATCGGAGCATTTAACGGATATAAATCCGGCCATGCCCTTAACAATCGTCTGCTCAAAGCGCTGGTAGCAAAGAAGTCAGCCTGGGAGGAGGTGACATTTGAGGAGGGCGACCGGGTGCCGATATCCTACATGAAGCCGATACATGCCGGATGAGGGGATAGCGCCAATTTCCGATCTGATCCCGGGCTTTTTCATGCGGGAATTCTGACTAAATTCGTACTCCGGCAACTCAGCGGCCATGGCGAGATAACCGCTCGAGTGCTTGCCTTAAGCCGGAGTCGTCGATGGTTTTCGCGGTTTTTTCGATAAGGATGCTGTTTTCAAGGCTCAGCTGCCGTGCAGCATGCCTGTTGGTTCCTCTGTTTCCAGAAGGAAGTGTGATGCGGACCGTGAGTTTTTCGATCTTCACTCCCCTATCGATAAGACGGTCGCGAAGCGCACGGGAGCCAAACCGCAGCCTGCTAGCCCAGGCCGACGAATCGGTGTAGAGAACAAGCTGTTTTTTTCGAATCAATGCAGCCAAAAGATGCGCACTGACCGATGCTTCAAGTTCCCGTTTCACCAATGCAAGCAGAGCCGACTGTTCACGAATCTGGGCAACGAGTGCGGCTGCGCTGCCCGAATGGGTCAGGATATCTCCTAGGGCTCGGGGTATTCTGGGCATATCACTTAGTTTTTTTGATTTAAAAAGAGAATTTCTATACTATCCGCGATCTGACCCAAAATTTCTTGATGATTTCATATCAAGCTGGCAGAGCAGATTAAATGAAGGTCAACTCCCCGAAAAGTTCGCGTAAATTTTCCAACGGCAACGATTTTACCCATCTGTTGCTCATGGCTCTACCTCTGGCGGCACTGTTGACTGGCGGAGCCCTGTGGGCGGGATACCAGCTGGGGATTGAGGCCGGTGCTCCGGATTCAAACGGACAAATGGCGGCCTTCGGTTTGCAGCAGGAGACCGGCAGGCAGCACAGAGAATTGGAACAAGCTCGTCAACAGGCCCGTGCCCATCTGGATGCGATGGCACTGCGGCTGGGGGTTATGCAGGCGAAGCTTTTGCGCATGGAGGCGTTGGGCGAGCAGCTGGTGAAGATAGGTGAGCTGGATCCCAGTGAGTTCAATTTCGATGAGCCTCCCCCGCAGGGAGGATTGGAATCTTCGGAAGATGCAATTTCCGTGGAACTGCCCGAACTGTTTACCGAAATGGATCTCTTGTCGCGCAACATTGCCGATCGTACCCATAAGCTGGAGCTGATGCAGGGGATGATCGTCGACGGTAAAATCCAGGAGAATCTGCAGCCGGACGGCCGGCCGGTCGAGAAGGGCTGGATCTCATCCAATTATGGCTACCGCAAGGATCCGTTTAACGGGAAAAAGACTTTTCACCGGGGTGTGGATATCGCCAGCAAGCGGGGGTCACCTGTACATGCGGTGGCTTCAGGAGTGGTTATGGAAGCCAGACGAAAATCGGGTTACGGGTATCACATAGAGATAAATCATGCCGATGGACTGGTTACAAAGTATGCTCACAACAGCGCGATATTTGTTGAGCCGGGAGACCTGGTAGAGAAAGGAGATATTATCGGCCTGGTCGGGTCAAGCGGTCGTTCGACCGGTCCCCACGTTCATTTCGAGATCACCCACAACGGCAAAAGTGTCAATCCGGCAAAATACCTCGAGTAAAAATCACTCCCTGAGAATGCTCTTATTTCCTGCGCGGTGCCAGCTCCCTTGCAAAGATGAGTCCGGCTTGGAAATTGAACAATAGTCATTGAAATTGAGGTATCATCCTCTATCTTTTTGCCACTAACGATGGAAATCCCAGGTTAATGCTTAGCGATATTCTCAGCAAGGTCTTCGGCAGCCGCAATCAGCGGCTTATAAAGCGTATGTCGAAGTCTGTTATGCAAGTCAATGCACTGGAAGAGGGGCTGCAGGCCCTTTCGGATGAGCAGCTGCGGGACAGGACCATGGAGTTCAGGGAGCGCCTGAAAGGCGGGACAAGTCTGGACGATATCCTGATTGAAGCATTTGCAGTGGTGCGCGAGGCCGGGCGGCGCACGATGAACATGCGCCATTTCGATGTCCAGCTGATCGGTGGCATGGTACTCAACCAGGGGAAAATCGCCGAAATGCGCACCGGTGAAGGCAAGACACTGGTTGCCACATTGGCGGTGTACCTCAATGCGCTGCCGGGAAAGGGCGTTCATGTGGTGACAGTTAACGACTATCTCGCCAGACGCGACGCCGCATGGATGGGAAAAATCTACCACTTTCTGGGGATGACGGTTGGGGTGATCAACTCTTCCGGGGGATTGGGCCCGGATTCGTCGTCGTTTCAGTATGACCCGGCCGAGGGGGGGAAGGAGAGCGGCACACCGCATCTGCGCCTGGTTTCGCGCAGGCAGGCCTATGATTGTGACATCACCTACGGCACCAATAACGAGTTCGGTTTCGACTACCTGCGCGACAACATGGCGTTCAGCGCGGACCAGAGGGTGCAGCGAGAAAAATATTTTGCAGTGGTGGACGAGGTCGACTCCATCCTCATCGATGAGGCGCGAACGCCGCTGATCATATCCGGTCCGGCTGAGGACAGCTCAGAGCTGTACACCAAAATTAATGGGATAATTCCGAGCCTGACCAGGCAGGATCCGATCGAAGGCGAAGACGGCAAGCCTGATTTCGGCCCAGGCGATTATTCCGTTGATGAGAAAGGCCGGCAAGTCTACCTGAGTGAGGAAGGTCACCAAAAGGTAGAGGAGATGCTGGTGGATATGGGTTTGCTGGAGAATCAATCCAGCCTTTACGACGCGGCGAACATCAACCTGATTCATCATGTCAATGCCGCGCTGCGGGCGCACGTACTGTTTCACCGTAATGTGGAATATATTGTGCGCGACGGCGAGATTGTCATCGTCGACGAGTTCACCGGCAGGACCATGCCGGGACGGCGTTGGTCTGAGGGGTTGCATCAGGCGGTGGAAGCAAAGGAGAAGGTGCGTATCCAGAACGAAAACCAGACGCTGGCCTCCATCACTTTTCAGAACTACTTTCGCCTCTACGAAAAGCTCTCCGGTATGACCGGTACAGCGGATACAGAAGCACCTGAATTTTTACAGATCTACCGCCTGGAAGTGGTCGTAATCCCGACCAACGAACCGATGATCCGGGATGACAAGGGTGACCTGGTCTATCTCACGTCGACAGAAAAATACAGTGCGATAATCGAGGATATCCGCGACTGTGTGAAACGTGGCCAGCCGGTATTGGTGGGAACCGCTTCGATTGAAACCTCCGAGCTGATCTCCGGGCTGCTGAACAAGCAGAAAATCGAGCACCAGGTGTTAAATGCAAAACACCATGCCAGAGAGGCAACCATTATTGCCGAAGCTGGCCGCCCGGGCGCGGTCACCATTGCCACCAATATGGCGGGCCGGGGCACCGACATTGTACTGGGTGGAAATCCCGAGATGGAGATCGAGGCGTTGGGGAACGAATCGGATCGGGCAGCTGTTGAGAAGATTCGTCAGCAATGGAGGGAGCGCCATCAGCAGGTGCTGGATGCCGGCGGTCTGCATGTGGTGGGTACCGAAAGGCATGAATCGCGTCGTATCGACAACCAGCTGCGCGGTCGTTCCGGGCGCCAGGGAGATCCGGGCTCGACCCGCTTCTATCTCTCGCTGGAAGACAATCTGATGCGCATATTCGCCTCCGACAGAGTTGCCTCCATCATGCAGAAGCTTGGCATGGAAGAGGGCGAGGCGATCGAACATCCCTGGGTGACCAAGGCCATAGCCAATGCACAGCGTAAGGTGGAAGGGCGCAACTTCGATATTCGCAAGCAGCTTCTCGAATATGACGATGTGGCCAACGATCAACGCAAAGTGGTGTACGAGCAGCGCAACGAACTGATGAATACGGATGATATATCCACTTCCATCACTGCGCTGCATCAGGAGGTGGTCAACGCATTGATCGATCAATATATACCGCCGGAGAGCCTGGATGAGCAGTGGGATGTTGCCGGCCTGACCGAGGCGCTGGAGAAGGAATACAGCCTCAACTACCCGCTGCAGCAGTGGCTGGATGAGGACGACACTCTGCATGAGGAGACATTGCGGCAACGTATCATAGGTGAGATGAAGAGTGCCTATGAGGCCAAGGAGGTGCTGGTTGGCAGTGAAAATCTCAGGCTCTACGAAAAGGCGGTAATGTTGCAGATTCTCGATGCTCACTGGAAGGAGCATCTTGCCGCCATGGACTATCTGCGACAGGGCATACATCTACGCGGCTATGCCCAGAAAAATCCAAAGCAGGAGTACAAGCGGGAAGCGTTCGAGATGTTCTCGGCGATGCTGAATGAAATCAAAAAGGAAGTTGTTTCGGTTCTGACCAAGGTCCAGGTTCAGTCTCCAGAGTCGATACAGGCGACAAGGCAGGCCCGGTCACAGGAGGAGTTTCAGTTTCAACATGAGGAGTTTTCCGGTTTTGGGGACGAAGAGGCCGATCTCTCAGGACAAACCCCCGCGAGCGGTGAAGCCGGACCTCAGCAGCCTTTCGTTCGGCCTGAGCGAAAGATTGGCCGCAATGAACCTTGTCCATGTGGCTCGGGTAAAAAGTACAAACAGTGCCATGGCAGTTTGCAGTAGCTGAGGCGCTTTCCCGACCTGAACTGTTTTTTCCGGAAATCCATCGATGATTGACCAATCTCCCCCGTTTGTTCCTGTGGCTGGTATCAGGCTGGGAACCACGGCGGCGGGAATCAGGTACCGGGACAGAAGAGATCTGGTTGTCATAGAGTTGGCTGCCGGATCAACCTGTGCGGCCGTATTTACCCGCAACCAGTTCTGTGCTGCACCGGTGGTGGTGGCGCGCGACCACCTGAGCAGGCAGCAGCCGAGCTATTTGCTGATCAATTCGGGAAATGCCAATGCGGGCACCGGGAAAGAAGGCATGCAGAGTGCGATAGAGTCCTGCCGTTCGCTGGCAGCACTATGCGGCTGTTCCGAGGATCGGGTTCTTCCCTTCTCCACCGGTGTGATCGGAGAGGCGCTTCCGCTGGAACGGCTGGTGGCAGCTCTCCCCGATGCGCTCGGTTCACTTGACGAAAACGGCTGGTTGCATGCGTCCCGCGCCATCATGACCACAGATACGGTTCCCAAGCTGTTCTCGCGTCGGATTGAATTTCAGGATGGGTGCTTCACCGTCACCGGCATGGCCAAAGGATCCGGCATGATCCGGCCGGATATGGCGACCATGCTTGCCTATGTAGCAACCGATCTGGCGCTGGACAGCAGGCTGTTAGACCAGTCTCTGCAACAGGCCGTTGAGCCATCATTCAATTCGATCACCGTGGATGGGGATACATCGACCAACGATGCCTGCGTACTGGTGGCCACGGGTAAATCCGGGTGTGAACCGGTGCGGGATCCGCAAAGTGAAGTTTACGGGTTGTTTTGCGATGCGGTGGAGTCTGTATGCATGGACCTTGCACTTGCCATTGTCAGGGATGGCGAGGGTGCCACCAAACTGGTAAGCGTCAGGGTTGAGGATGCATTGAGCAGTGCCGAAGCGCGCACGGTTGCTTTTACTATTGCACACTCGCCTTTGGTGAAAACGGCACTCTTCGCCTCCGATCCCAACTGGGGCCGCATCCTCGCCGCAATCGGCCGTGCGGGTGTACCTGATCTTGAGATCGACCGTGTGGAGTTGTGGCTGGGAGATGTCTGTGTTGTCAGCGGCGGTGGACGGGCTGATGGATATACCGAAGCTGCCGGACAGGCAGTCATGGATAAGCAGGAGATCCTCATCCGGGTGGTGCTGGGAAGAGGTGTGGCTTTCGCAACTGTTTATACCTGCGATCTCTCCAATGAATACGTGAGAATAAACGCGGAGTATCGCTCCTGAGAAGTGTTCACGTCGCAGTGGCGGTAATCCAGGACGAGAACGGACGGATACTGCTTAGCCGGCGAGCGGATCATGCTCACCAGGGCGGGTTATGGGAGTTTCCCGGCGGAAAACTGGATCCCCAGGAGACGCTGCAGCATGCTCTCAAACGGGAAATCCGGGAGGAGTTGGGGATCGATGTGCACGCCCACTCTCCCTTGATCCGCATCAATCACAGTTATCCGGACCGCAGGGTGTTGCTGGATGTGCACCGAGTTACCGCATTCAGCGGTGTTCCTTCAGGTAGAGAGGGGCAGCCACTCGTTTGGGTGGATCCGGAGTCGATGCATGCATATCCAATGCCTGCCGCGGACCTGCCAATTGTGACCGCACTGCGGCTGCCGGACAGCTATCTGATCACCGGCCGTGATTTTTCTGATAAACAGGCTTTTGTAGAGCGCTTTCGCGAGAGACTGGCAGAGGGTCTGCGCCTGATCCAGTTTCGTGCACCTGGTATGGAACCTCACGCTTTTCTGAAAATGGCTGAAGAGCTCGTGGATCTGTGTAGAGCGGAGGGCGCCAGGCTGTTACTCAACGCTACACCAGAGCTGACAACTGTATGCGGCGCTGACGGCGTCCACCTGACCAGCCGGCGGCTCATGTCGCTGGACAGGCGTCCCCTTTCTGCCGGGCAGTGGGTTGCCGCATCCTGCCATAACCTAATCGAGCTGCGACATGCGCAAGAGATCGGTGTCGATTTTGCCGTGCTCTCCCCTGTGCTTGCCACAGCCTCACATCCTGAGGCAGAACCACTTGGATGGCAGCGTTTTATGGATTTGGTTGAGCAGGTGAATATTCCTGTTTATGCATTGGGAGGTTTGCTGCCCCAAATGATCGGGCAGGCCCGTGAATATGGCGGGCAGGGTATTGCGGCTATTCATGGGCTCTGGCGTTAGCAGCCTGTCACTCTTCAGGCTGGCGGAATGGTTCGGCCTGCTCAGGTTCTCCGTGGATGCGGTGACCCTCGTTCAGCCACTCGCCGAGATCGATCAGCCTGCAGCGCTCGCTGCAGAAGGGCCTCCATGGAGAGTCCTGAGTCCAGGAAAAGCTGATTTTGCAGGTGGGGCATCTGGCCTTCGTTTGACGTTGCTTCATCTCTAACCTGGATCACTGCTGTCCCACAAACTCCCTCTCCCTCTGGGAGAGGGCTGGGGTGAGGGAATCTAATAAAGGTAAGTTACTGTTTTTATATATCCCCTCATCCTGTCCTTCTCCCTGAGGGAGAAGGGACCGCAGTTTGATGAATTTCATGTCAATTAAACGATAAAGAATATATCCTCAGTCGGCCGTAATCACCGATACGTCGCTCCTTCCGAAATTTCCTTGTGAAACCAAAACACTGCGCGAATTCGTCACAAACTCATGAAACATCCGGGCTGTCTAAAGAATACAGGTATTCAAGGAGAAGGGTACGTCCATACGGGTCTGGCTGGGCCGTTCTTCTTCGGTCGGTTCCAGAAATCGTACGGTGAAGCGGTGTTTGCCTCCACTAATCTCTGCGAACAGCTGTGTCTCCCTGGACAGGCTTACACGCACCAGTTGTGCAGGTGCCTGCGGATCGATATTGCTCTGGAAAAATCCCCCACTGGCCAGCTCTTCGGTTGGACTGGTGCTGCTCCTTATCAGTGAAAGCAGCAATTCCACGGCCAACTCGATTGGTTGCAATGTATACAGCCAGGCTTTGGTCTCGGCTTGCCTGAATTCGACCGGCTGCTCCAACCAGAAGTGATAGTGGGGCAGATCGAATGCACAACTTCCTCCCGGAATGCTGCTGCGCTGCAGGATGCTTTTCAGGAACTCGTTGTTGCGCATTGCATGCCCGATCTGGCCATCGATGGAAAAAATTCCATCTGTTGCATTTGCCAGCTCATCGAGAATGATATCCAGACGCTCGGTATCGACTCCGGGTTTCCGCCGGATACTGGCCAGCTTCTCACGCTGGCGATCCAACTCCTTTATCAGGTCCGCCTTGATATCCGCCCTTGAGAAGATATTGACCATATTCAGTAACGCATCTATAGCGGATCGGCTGCTCCAGGTGTCTGAATTAGGCAGGTAATGATTGGCTTCATGAAACAGGTGTTCCAGCCGCAGCAGCGTCCGCATTTTTTCGTTCAACGGATGCTCAAAAGTAATCTTGTCCGGCGTGGCGGATGACATGATTCTCCAGTTAAAACGATTAGGTAAATGGCGGTGACAGGGGGTTATTCTCTAATATTTACCCCTCTGAGGTAAATAGCTTCACCCTGAGATCGGGAAGAACTGGAATGGAGGAAGCAGAAATCAGTATTAATTTTTTTGCTGGCAAAGGCCGGATTGTGCCAGGTAACGATGGTGCAATGCCTCCACCTGGGGTTCGAGTGCCTCCAGTGGACCGGAGTTTTCGATCACATCATCGGCGATCTGAAGCTTGCTCTCCCGACTGCTCTGGGCTGCCAGAATTGCGCGGACTCTTTCCGGTCCGGTCCGGTCGCGCCGACTGACACGCTCTATCTGTACCTCTTCCTTGCAGTCCACGACCAGCACGCGATCTACGCCAGCTGTCTGACCGGTCTCCTGCAGCAGCGGAATGGAGAGAATGGCATAGGGGGCATGTATAACCTCAAGCCGTTGACGCATCGTCCGCCTGATAAGTGGGTGTAGTATGGATTCGAGATCCTCTCTGGCCTGCGCATCGTTAAAAACAATTTCACGCAGCTGCGCACGATCCAGGCTGCCGTCCGCTGCCAGTACATGGTTGCCAAATCTACGTACGATCTGAGCTAATGCGGGCTGCCCAGGCCAAACCAGCTCACGCGCAACTTTGTCTGCGTCGATCACCGGAACCCCCAGTCGTTCGAACAGATCGGTCACCGCGGACTTGCCGCAGCCGATACCGCCGGTGAGTCCGACTACCAGCATTGGTGCACTTCCTCATCAATTGCCGCATGTTCAGACAGCAGGTACGTGATCAAGCGTGCACGGCGTACCGAAAAGTCGTCGGAGTGGTGCATCAGATGCCGGCCCAGATGAAATAGAGGCGGTTGATCTGCTCTCCCCATAGCAGGCTGATCCATCCGGCGGTTGCCAGGTAGGGGCCGAAGGGAATGGGGATGGACCTGTCGCGTCCCATGAACAGGATCAGCGATACCCCGACCACAGCTCCTACCAGTGAAGATATAAGAACGATCTGAAACAGAGAGTGCCAGCCAAGCCACGCGCCGAACAGTGCCAGGAGCTTAAAGTCTCCATAACCCATGCCCTGCTTGCCGGTAATAAGCCTGAAGAGCTGGAATACGCTCCACAGCGAGAGATAGCCCGCCGCAGCGCCGATAATGGCCGACGGCGCATCAGAGAATATCCCAAAGAGACTCAGAATGAGCCCAAGCCAGAGCGTGGGAAGGACGATTGAGTCGGGCAGGATATGGTGATCGAAGTCGATCAGACTCAAGGCAATGAGCACCCAGGTGAGAAACAGTGCGGCGGCGGCTTCCCAGCTGACCCCGAAATGCCATGCCACCGTCAGGGAGAGCAGGCCGGTTGCCGCCTCCACGATAGGATAGCGCAGGGATATAGGTTGATTACAGGCGGAGCAGCGCCCTCGCAGCAGCAAAAAACTGAGAACCGGAATATTTTCCCGGACACGAATTTGGTGTCCGCATTTGGGACATCGGGAGGGCGGACGAGAGAGGTTCAGCACCGTTTCCTCAGCCGTCGGTGAGCTCAGCTCAAGCAATTCCCGGCACTGGGACTTCCACTCCCGGTCCAGCATCAGCGGCAGGCGGTACACCACCACATTGAGAAAGCTGCCGACCGCCAGCCCAATCAGTGTGCAGAAAATAAGAAAAACGATTGGATTAAGCTGTAGATAGTTGACCAGGCTCATGCTCAAGGTATCTCAACTAAGGGCTGAGGGTCCAGGACTGAGGGCCGGGGATCTGGAGCAGCTATCTTCTTTTCCTCAGCCCTTGGCCCTGGATCCTCGGCCCTTCTACTGCTATTTTCCCATCACCGCGGAACCCATCTGGAAGATCGGCAGGTACATCGCGATAACCAGCCCACCGATAAGGGTGCCCAGAATCACCATGATCAGCGGCTCAAGCAGGCTGCTCAACGCATCGACGGCGTTATCCACCTCCTCTTCATAGAAATCCGCGACCTTGGACAGCATGCCGTCGATTGATCCCGACTCCTCGCCGATGGCGACCATCTGGATCACCATGTGTGGAAACAGGTTCTGCTGTTTCATCGCCAGCTGCAGTGACTGGCCGGTGGCGACATCTTCGCGCATACGCAGTACAGCTTCACTATAGACTACGTTACCGGTGGCGCCTGAGACCGATTCAAGCGCCTCCACCAGGGGCACGCCAGCAGAGAACATGGTGGAAAGTGTGCGGGCAAAACGGGCGAGTGCCGCCTTATTGACGATAACGCCGAGAATAGGTGTTTTGAGCAGAATTTTATCAACAGTGTGGCGGAATTTGCGCGATCTCTTCCATATGTAGCCGAAAACGTAGACGGTTCCCAGGACAATGAACAGCAACAGCCACCACCACTGTTGCATCCACTCCGAAATGGCCACCACGAGCTGGGTGAACGCCGGCAGATCTGAGCCGAAGCTGGAGAACAGCTCCTGAAACTGGGGAATGACAAATATCATGATAATAGAAGTGACCAGCACCGCAACGATGATCACCGCGGCCGGGTAGAACATCGCCTTCTTGATCTTTCCCTTCAGCGATTCGGTCTTCTCCTTGTAAGTGGCAATTTTGTGCAACAACTCTTCCAGCACGCCGGCCTGCTCACCGGCGTGAACCAGATTGCAGAACAGATCGTCAAAATAGAGCGGATGCTTTTTAAGCGCCTCTGCCAGTGCGGTTCCCCCTTCGACGTCAGCCTTGATAGAGAGAATCAGATCCTGCATCGACGGGTTGTCGTGTCCCCGGCCAACGATATCGAAGGCCTGCACCAGGGGTACGCCAGAACTCATCATGGTGGCCAGCTGCCGGCTGAAAACAGCGATATCTCCAGGCCGGATTTTTTTCTTCCTGCTTTTAAAGAGCGTGGATTTTTTTGTGACCTTGATCGGGTTGATTCCCTGCCGCCGGAGGTCGGCGCGGACCAGTGCCATACTCGCGGCCCGGGTTTCGCCTTTGATACGCTTGCCCCTCCTGTCCGAACCCTCCCATGCGAACACATTTGCCTTTTCGGCCTTTGGTGCAGCTACAGCCATAATCTTAATCCTTGGTTACCCGGTTGATCTCTTCCAGACTTGTGACGCCGTCCCGAACCTTTTTCAATCCCGATTCACGCAATGTTGCCACTCCTTCCTTTCTGGACTGTTCCGCCAGCTGCAGCGAGTTGCCTCCCTCCATGATGATGCGGCCCATCTCTTCAGAAACCGGCATTACCTGAAAAATGCCGACACGCCCCTTGTAACCTTTGTTACAGCGGTCGCATCCCACCGGTCTATAGACGGTCAAACCTTTTAAATCCCGCTCTGCAAAACCCTCTTCAAGCAGTGCCTCTCTGGGCAGTTCATCCGGGGTTTTGCAGTGGGGGCATAGGCGCCGGGCCAGACGCTGCGCCATGATCAGAAGCACCGACGACGCGATATTGAAAGCAGGTATGCCCATATTGGCCAGGCGTGTCAGCGTCTGCGGCGCATCGTTGGTATGCAGCGTGGAGAGCACCAGATGTCCGGTCTGCGCGGCTTTTACCGCTATTTCGGCGGTCTCCAGGTCGCGGATCTCACCCACCATGATAATGTCCGGATCCTGGCGCAGAAAGGCCCGCAGTGCTGAGGCGAAAGTAAGACCTGTCTTGGTGTTCTGGTTGACTTGGTTGATGCCTGCCACCTGAATCTCGACGGGGTCTTCAACCGTCGAGATATTTACGTCCGGCTGGTTGAGAAGATTCAGGCCGGTGTAGAGCGAGACGGTCTTTCCGCTGCCGGTCGGTCCGGTCACCAGCACCATGCCGTAGGGTTTGGCCAGCGCTGCCAGAAACGCCTCCTGCTGCTCCTTTTCGAATCCCAGCGCTTCGATTCCGACTTGAGCGCTGGTGGGATCCAGGATACGCAGCACCACCTTCTCGCCATACAGGGTCGGGCAGGTATTGACGCGGAAATCGATGGAGCGGTTGCGCGAAAGCACCATCTTGATCCGTCCGTCCTGAGGTACCCGCTTCTCGGCGATGTTCATGCGCGACATCACCTTAATGCGGGCGACCAGGCGGCTGGCCAGGTTGACCGGCGGAGAGGCGATCTCCCGCAGCATGCCGTCCTGCCTGAAGCGCACCCGGAAATTTTTCTCATACGGCTCGAAATGGATGTCCGAAGCACCGCTGTTGATGGCATCGAGCAGTACCTTGTTGACGAAGCGCACCACCGGCGCCTCGTCGATATCCATGTCCCCGTCATCCGGCCTCTCCTCCCCGTCATCGATGGTGATGTCGAGACTGTCCAGATCTGTATCCAACAGATCGGACATACTGGTATCGGAGGCCTGCATCGCCTGTTCGATGCTCTGAGTAAGCTTTTTCTCCTCGACCACGACTGCTTCGGTAGCCAGTCCGGTGTGGAATTTGATCTCGTCGAGCCCGTGCAGATTGGTCGGATCGGAGACACCCAGGAAGAGGCGTTTGCCGCGCTTGAACAAGGGAAGTGCACGGTGTGTCCGGATCAGTTTCTCTTCAACCAGTTTGGTGGGCAGGAATCCCATGTCCAGTACGTCAAGGTCAAACAGCGGGACGCCAAACTCCTGTGAAGCCGCATGGGCGATTTCAAGACTGTCGAGTATTTCGTTTTCAACCAGGTAGGTGACGAACGAGATGCGCTTCTTCAGCGCAGTGTCGTACGCATGCTGGGCCTGTTCCTCACTGAGCAGACCGTCGCGAACCAAGCGATGGGCGAGACCGCTTAATTTGATCGTGGGTTTGGTTGTAACCATCCGAATAATACGATTATTTGATTGACCCGGAATATGAGTTCCGTCGACAGAAATTCATACTCTTCTGTCGGCAGAATGCACTGAAACTGTAGCCCGCCTGGGAATTATAGTCTGTCAGGCATGCAATATAGAAGGCGAACGATACCTTAGAGGTTGTTGCTGCTCAATAGCAGCGATTAATCGAGGTCGGAATTGAGAGGAACAGAGGGGGGTCAGGGCAATACTTTGTTGAAAACCTGAGTGGCGTCGGGCTCCAGTATGTGGGTGACCGATATGGAGTAGGAGTTGGCGGTGGAGGTTACGCTGTAGCTGAACATATTCTTGTCGCCGGGATCCGGCTGCCAGGCCAGGCTACCGGTTGTGAGCGTGTTGACGCCGCCGGGAATCCACACCTCCGGGTTGCGCACGCCGTAGCCGTCGCCATGATCATCCAGCCAGTAATCCTCCAGCGCAATGCGCAGGGGTTCGATATTGGCCGTGGCAGCATTGATGCGCGACTCCCTGACGAAACCGTTATAGGCTGGTATGGCTATGCCGACGACCACCGTCAGAATCGCGATGGCGATCATCAGTTCAATCAGGGTGAATCCTTTGGTTTGGTGGAGCATTGACATAGCCTGTGTCAGTGAAGTTCAGGCAGCGGACAGTGAATTACTGTCCGCTGCATCGGGTCGATCTCTACAGCTTGTTGAAATCCACTTCGACATTGGCCGAATTCATCGCACCCAGAAATGCGGGTTGGTAAATTCTAACCACACCGCCACCTGCGGTGATACCGATCTGGCCGTTGTCGGCGGAAGGGGTTTGTGAGTCTACGTATGCTTTCACGCCACCCAAGGGTGCCTTGCGGTCTTCAGGGTTCACAATTTGAGTAATCCATTCGTCAGCATCGTTGATGTCGATGTAATCGGTGTCCGGAGCGCCGCGAGCCTGCATGGCGACAATTTTGGCCATTTCGGCTTTTACCGCCCGGTAAGCTTCATCGTAGTGGTTGGTCACCTTGGACATCTGTGCTTCCTTGATGTACTGATTGTAGGCCGGGATGGCGATGGCGGCGAGAATGGCGATGATCGCAACCACGATCATAAGTTCGATAAGGGTAAAACCTGACTGTGCTCTCTTCATGACTATCTCCGTTGTTGGTTAAAGCTGGTGTTTAACATGGTTTCGGCCGACTGATTCGGACCTTTAAAAAGTTTTTGCCCGGTGGTTTGTGTTCGATTCATGCTGATGCACTATCCATGCCGGAGATATTGAAATATCTGCCCGGTAATTCTGAGAATTCTGTAATTGCTCTGTTTTTCAGTCGGTTATGCCCGTATAAGATGATTTCTTCAGAACTGTCGCGACTCTTTGCGGAGAAGTTCAAATTTGGATCAGAAGGACGTTGATTGTCATAAGGTGACAAAATTTGTCAATCAGTCAGGCATTGAGCCGCGCCACCTCCCGTATACCCGTGGGATGTGCAGCAAATAAATTCAATCTATACCCAGCTTATCGAGACGGTAACGCAACTGACGGAAACTGATCCCAAGTTTTTTGGCGGCGGCGGTGCGGTTCCAGCGGGTTTCGTCCAATGCGCGGATGATTGCCTCTCTCTCCACCCGTTCCAGATAGTTATCCAGCGGCAACTCCTGTTCCTGAGCCGGTGATTCTTCTGAGTTCTCCGGCAATTGAATATCCTCGCTGCGGATACGGCAGCCTTCGCACAGGGTCAAGGCGCGCTCCAGAATATTCTCCAGTTCGCGTACATTTCCGGGAAAGTCATACCGGCTCAGATTTTCCAGTGCCTGTTTATCAATTGAGACTTTTTCCAGGCTATTCTGGCGGGCGATATTCTCAAGCATATGCTCCGCCAGCAGTGCGATATCCTCCCGCCTCTCGCGCAGCGATGGGATGTGCAGTTCGATCACGTTGATGCGGTAAAAAAGATCCTGGCGAAATTCGCCGAGCGCCACCAGATCGACCAGATTCTTATGCGTGGCGCTGATGATGCGCACATCCACGGGCTGCTCCTTCTGCAATCCCACCGGCCGCACCTTTTTCTCCTGGATTGCGCGCAGCAGCTTCACCTGCATCTGAATGGGCAGATCAGCCACCTCATCCAGAAACAGGGTTCCCCCCTCCGCCTGCTGGAAAAGCCCCTGTTTATCGGCGACCGCACCTGTGAAGCTGCCTTTGGCGTGTCCGAAAAACTCGCTCTCCATCAGCTCCTGGGGTATGGCGCCGCAGTTTACCGCGGTGAACTCGGCGTCCGCGCGCGGGCCCTGTTCGTGGATCAGCCTTGCCGCCAGCTCCTTGCCGGTACCCGATTCACCACTGATATAGACAGGCGCCTGGCTGCGGGCCAGTTTGAGTATCATCGTGCGGATACTTTCTATAGCTTTCGATCTTCCCAGCAACTGGGTTTTCGCATGGCCTGCATCCGTCGCATCTGTCGTATGCCGGTGATCCAGCTTTAATGCCGACCGGACCAGCTGGCGCAGCATTCGCAGATCGATCGGCTTGGAGGCGAAATCGAACGCACCTGCCTTCAGTGCCTGGATTGCGGACTCCATGTTGCCGTGTGCAGTGATCACCGCCACCGGCAACTGCGGATGGTTTTTACTGATCAGCTTTACCAGGTCGATGCCGTTGCCATCCGGCAGCCGCATGTCGGTAAGGCAGAGATCGAACGCCTGGCGAGATAGCAGTGCGCGTGCCTGAGCCAGATCAGCGGCCTTGTGTGTATCTATCTCCATACGCGCCAGGGTGATGTCGAGCAGCTCGAGAATATCGGGCTCGTCGTCAACAATGAGTGCCTGGGGTCTGCTCATCCCTGCCTCCTGCGGGTTCTGGTACCCGGAAAATTCATGCGGAAGCAACTGCCACTCCCTTCCACCGGCAGATACTCGAGCCGCATACGGTTGGACTCACTCAGCTCTTTCGCGATGTATAGCCCGAGGCCGGTGCCCCGGTTGTTGGTGGTAAAGAAGGGCTCGAAGATCTGGCGCGCAACCTCGGGCGGGATTCCCGGCCCATTGTCGATAACGTCGAGGAAGGGGCCGCCGGATGCCTGGGTTATGCCGCCTTTAAAGCTGATGAGTATAGCCTCTTTTTCGGCGTGAAAATGGCGGATCGAGTTTTCGCACAGATTGCTCAATATCTGACGCAACTGGCTGGAATCCGCAAAAATCAGCGTGTCCGGAGGATCTATATCCACCACGAAACAGGAGTGAGGGAGATTGTGATAGGTCAGACACTCCCGTACGAACTGATCGAGCCACGCTTTGAGCATAAACTCTTTCGGGCGGAACTGGTTGCGACGCGAAAGCTGCAGTACGTTTTCGATTATGTCGTTTACCCGCCTGGTGTTGGTGCCGATGATCTGCAGCAGGCGTTGGTCACCCTTGGCCAGTTGGGTCGATTCCTGAAGCAGCTGTTCTGCATGACCGATAGCTCCCAGCGGATTGCGTATTTCATGTGCGATACTGGCAGTCAGGCGGCCCAGCGACGCCAGCTTCATCTGCTGCGCCTGCTGGGTTACAGAAGCCTCATCCTCGATGAACGCCACCGTGCCGTTGCTTCCTGTCTCTCCCAGCGGTGAAAACCCGGGCTTGAGCTCTCTCCCGCCCGGTGTCGGTCGGAAGATATCCGGCTCTGTTTCCCGATTATTCCGCCAGCGCTGCATTTGCTCATCGAGCGGCTGACAGACATGCTTCAGGTGTTTTCCTGTTTTAACATCAGGCGTGCCAAGCAGATACCAGGCGGCGTCGTTGATCAGTCGGATTCTGCTTTCATTGTCAACCACAAGGATACCGGTCTGCATATGCTGAATGATGTAATCGTTCAGCTGCTCCAGGTTTGCCAGATCCAGCTCCTGCTGAGTGACCAGTTGTTCGCTTTTCGATGCTCTCTGGGATAATACCAGCGCCAGGGTTGCGATGGCGAAGAAGGCCACACCGAGCATGCCTGCCTGGGGATAGCCGCTCGATGCGGAAGTTCCGCTGATGGTTGCCACGGTTTGCTGAGTCAGGACCGAGAGAGTCGCAAGTGCCGCGAAAAGCAGTGCCACCCGTCCCGGCATGATCAGACTGCCGGTGGCGATGGATACGGCTATCAGTGTACCCAGACCCGTCTGTACACCACCGCTTGCGTGCAGCAGCAGCGTGATACAGAGAATGTCGGTGACCACCATGATGACGGATTGTGTCGTGCTTGACGGGCGGCGCCAATAGAGCATCACCCCGTTGGCCACTAACAGGCTCAGGTAGGCGGTACAGGTCAAAGCATACAGACCAGGTCTTTGCTGGCCGAGAAAGACCGGTCCCCAATTGCCGAAGAATGCGGTGGTGAGCAGCGTAGCCACGAAAAACCGATAGATTAAAAAGAAGCGGGGGATAACCCAGGCATTGCCCTTGACAACAGTCGGTGGTGTCTTCCACCAGATGTTTGTGTCTTCCTGACCGATCATATTCGCTTCTCTGTAGACTGGATACCACCGGCGGGCGGGTATGACAGGCAGTGCAGGCATACAAGGCTCATATTGACAGCTCCTCTAATATGACGATTTTGTTACAAAATTTTGTTTTGAACCCTGTTTTTTACGTCCTGAGAACCGAAAAAATTGTAGCGGATCGGTAATCCCATAAAAATATCGAATTCCGCACCTGATTTTTTTGATTATTCGCCTCGTTTCGACCAGAATAGCAATTTTTCCAACCGGACGGGCTGATAAAGAATGAATCTACACGAGTACCAATCCAAGCAGTTGTTCGCGAAGTACGGAATCCCTGTGTCAAAGGGTAATCCCGCATCCACGGTGGCAGAGGCGCGGGCAGCGGCCCAGTCACTCCAGGGAAATCGCTGGGTGGTCAAGGCCCAGGTGCACGCCGGCGGACGAGGTAAAGCGGGCGGCGTCGTATTGGTTGACAGTCTGGACAGGGTCGAAGAGGAGACGAGACGCCTGCTCGGCAGCAAACTGGTCACCAAACAGACCGGCGAACCCGGACTGCCGATCAACATCGTACTGGTCGAGGAGCCAACCGATATCGCCCGTGAACTCTATCTGAGCGTATTGGTGGACCGGGAGAGCAGACGCATTTTGTTTATGGCATCCAGCGCCGGCGGAATGAACATCGAAGAGGTCGCTGCCAAAACTCCCGAGAAAATAATGACGACTACGGTCGATCCGGCAGCGGGACTGCAGGCTTACCAGTGTCGCAGACTGGCCTTTGGTCTGGATCTGGAGGGCGGCCAGATCCGGCAGTTTCAGAGTTTCATGCAGCGTCTCTATAATCTGTTTATTGAAAGCGATGCCAGCCTGGTCGAGATCAATCCGCTGGTTGTAACCAAAAACGGCGACCTTATCGCGCTGGACGCCAAGATCAACCTGGACAACAACGCCTTCTTCCGCCAGGCGGAACTGGTCGCCATGCGGGATGTCAGCCAGGAAGACGCGCGTGAAGCGGCAGCCAAGGAGCATGATCTCAACTACATTACACTGGATGGAAACATCGGGTGCATGGTCAACGGGGCGGGTCTGGCTATGGCCACCATGGATTTGGTGCAGCTTCATGGCGGCACCCCGGCCAACTTTCTTGACGTGGGGGGGGGCACCACGGCGGCTCGGGTTGCCGAGGCGTTCAAATTGATTTTGTCGGACGACAAGGTGCGGGCGGTGCTGGTCAATATATTCGGCGGCATCGTACGTTGTGATCTGATCGCTGACGGCATCATCCAGGCAGTCAAGGAGGTGGGTGTGAACGTGCCCGTAGTGGTTCGGCTGGAGGGCACCAACGCTGCTGATGGTTTGGACAAGCTCGCACACAGCGGCCTGGCGATCACCACCGCTGCAGATCTTGGCCAGGCGGCCAAGCAGGTTGTTGCGGCAGCAGCAGGTTAGTCGGGCCCGGGCCGTCGAATTACGATCCGCGCACACTTGTTAACGTTACTGAATTCAGGGATCTTATTGTGAGTGTTCTAATAAACAAAGACACAAAGGTTATCTGCCAGGGTTTTACCGGGCAGCAGGGCACCTTCCATACCGAGCAGGCGATCGCCTATGGCACCAAGGTGGTTGGTGGAATAACTCCGGGTAAAGGCGGGCAGAAACACCTCGGCCTGCCGGTATTCAACACCGTGCATGATGCAGTGGCCGCCACAGGTGCGGATGCCACGATGATTTATGTGCCGGCGGCTTTTGCCGCAGACGCCATCCTTGAGGCGGCCGATGCCGGCATCAAGGTGATCGCCTGCATCACCGAGGGTATTCCGGTACTGGACATGCTCAAGGTCAAGGCTGCGCTCGGCCAGTATGACTGTCGCCTTATCGGCCCCAACTGCCCGGGCGTCATTACTCCGGGTGAGTGCAAGATCGGCATCATGCCGGGCATGATCCATAAGGCAGGTAGGGTGGGCATAGTTTCTCGTTCCGGTACGCTGACTTACGAGGCAGTGCATCAGACTACCCTCACCGGGCTTGGCCAGAGTACCTGCATCGGCATCGGTGGTGATCCAATTAATGGCATGAATTTTATCGACTGTCTGGAGCTGTTTCAGCAGGATCCCAAGACTGAAGGTATAGTGATGGTGGGTGAGATCGGCGGGTCCGCTGAAGAGGATGCGGCAGAATACATTCAGGCGCATGTGACCAAACCGGTGGTGGCCTATATCGCCGGAGTTACCGCTCCTTCCGGCAAGCGTATGGGACATGCAGGAGCCATTGTCAGCGGTGGTAAGGGTACCGCGGATGGCAAGTTTGCAGCACTTGAGGCTGCCGGTGTCGCAACAGTACGTTCACCTGCCGATATTGGTGCCAAGATGGCGGAATTGATGGCCTGAATTTAGCTCACCTGTACGCTGCGGGATTGGCTCCCAATTATCCGGGGCACCTACTCGGCTTTGCTCCATTGAAACCGCCACCGGAATCCTTCGGTGGCGGTTTTTAATTGGCCCCACACGCGAAAAAGGGGATCAGATTATACCTTTGCGCCATCCATCACCTTCTTGAGAGCAACGATATCCTTAATAAGAGTGGACGGTCGCTCTCTGGACTCTTTATTTTTCCGGGGGATCATACCTTGGGTCTGAAGATATCGCTGGCACAGATAAACCTTTTGGTGGGTGATATAGCCGGCAACACCCAGCAGATCATAGATGAAGCCCTGCGGGCGAGAGATGAGCAGCAGGCGCATGTGATACTTTTTCCGGAACTGGCATTGACCGGCTATCCTCCGGAAGATCTGCTGTTACGGCAGGAGCTGGTCCACCGGGTGGAGCACTCCCTGCGGCTATTGTGTGACAGGGTAACAGGTATAGACCTCATCCTCGGTTATCCCATTCGCAGGGATGGTCTTCTGTACAATGCGGCGGGCGTGATTCGCGACGGCCACCTTATTGCGGAGTATCACAAGGCGTTGCTGCCAAACTACAGCGTATTCGATGAGAAACGTTATTTTGAACCGGGTGGGGATCCCTGTGTTCTGGAGATTAATGGTGTGCCTGTCGGTATCACCATTTGTGAGGATATTTGGTACAAAATGCCGGCAGCCCGTGCTGCCGAGCAGGGTGCCCGAATTCTGCTCAATCTGAACGCCTCTCCGTTTCATCAGGGCAAGGCACCGGAGAGGGAAAAGCTTTTGGAAAAACGGGCAGTCGAAACGAATCTGGCTATTGTTTATCTCAACCTGATAGGCGGTCAGGACGAACTGGTTTTCGATGGTGGCTCCTTTGTGGTCGATCAAACCGGAAAATTGACGCAACGCCTTCCCTATTTCGAGGGTGCGCTTGGCCTGGTCGAGTTCGACACTCTGGGGGGTGTAACAACGCCGGTCCCCTCTGTGATCTCTGCACGGCCAGCGGACGAGGAGGGGATATATAAGGCCCTGGTGATGGGTGTGCGCGATTATGTATTCAAGAATGGTTTTAGAGGTGCGGTGTTGGGGCTCTCCGGCGGCATCGACTCTGCGCTTACGTTGGCCATTGCGGTGGATGCGCTCGGTCCGGAGCAGGTGGAAGTGGTGATGATGCCCTCCCGCTACACCGCGGATATGAGCAATGAAGATGCGCGAAAAGAGGCGGAAGCACTGGGTGTATCCTATAGAGTCATTCCCATTGAACCGGCTTTTGAGACTTTCCTGGATATGCTGAAGACTGAATTTGCCGGAACCAGTGTGGATGCCACAGAAGAGAACATTCAGGCACGTTGCCGTGGAATTATCCTGATGGCGATAAGTAACAAGAAGGGGAAAATTCTATTGACCACCGGCAATAAGAGCGAAATGTCGGTGGGTTACGCAACCCTCTATGGGGATATGGCAGGCGGGTTCGCACCGATAAAGGATGTCCCGAAAACTATGGTCTATCGATTGGCCCAATACCGCAACCGGATTAAAGAGGTGATTCCCCAGCGGGTGATTACACGGCCACCCTCAGCCGAATTGGCTCCCGATCAGAAAGATTCTGACAGTCTGCCCCCCTACGATGTGCTGGATGATATTCTGCTGCGTTATGTCGAGCGTGACCAGGGCGTGGAAGAGATCATTGCTGCCGGCTTCGACCGCGAGGTGGTCAAGCGAGTGACCAAACTGGTTGACTGCAATGAATACAAAAGACGGCAGGCGCCTCCAGGAGTGAAAATCACGCAGCGCGCATTTGGCCGGGATAGACGCTATCCTCTGACCAACGGATTCTGAAAAATGAAGGAAACAACTTTACTGAAAGTGGCTTGGATTAGTGGTTAAACAGATCAAAGCAAATCATTATGTATGATTGTCTCTATCATCAACTTGCTCTTTTGGGAGTCCACTTAAAGGTGGATAGGATCCCTAGCATTGGCAGTGGTTGATGGCATGAATATAGAATCACTCGCAGCGTTTGCTGGTAACCGCCTTGGAATGCTCTTTTCCGGTAAAGTGTTTTCCGGGCTGTCGGATGCGACTCAATACATCGGAACTGCTCTTTCAGTTTTTCTCTTATTTCTTATAGTGGTTTTTATTGCATGCAGATGGGATCGCAGATCCGCTTCCTTTGTTTTTCTCTCCCTTTCAATACTATTACTTTACTTGTTCATACCTTTTCAAGTACAGGTGCGATGGGTCCCGGAAAGAACAACGATCTATCTTTTTTTGTCGCTTCTGCTGGCTATTTCCGTGCTTGCATCAAGCGAATCTTACCGGTACAGGTTTGATCCAGGTTTATTAATCATTTTCCCCGCTATTATGCTTATTGCCTATAGCACCTATCACCATTCGAACAACCATCTGAAGGTCAATGAATATCTCGCGGAGTATATGTCCGGACTCGATCGAGTCGAAAAAAACTCTACGATTCTGGCTATCCGGGTCGCAAGTCCGATGCCCGACAAAGTGGGAAGCCACTTGCTGCACAAATTGCTTCAGGGAGGCAGTTACTATGCAGTTCTGCGGGATTCTGTCGATGTGAAACTTTTTCAGGCAAATACAAAAGTGGTCCCGGTTGTTTACAGAAAGTCGAAGAATCCGTACAGACACTGGATAAGGGATACAGAGATCATCGATTTGGTTCCGCAAGTGGACTTCGGGACATTTGCCAGTATTTCAGAGAAACCCCTCGACTATGTATTAATCTGGGGCAATCTTCAGGAAGCAATGAGATACGAGAAGCTGAAAGCACCTTTGAACCGGCTTATTTCAGATTTGGAAAAAGACTTTGACCTTATCAGTGTATCCTCCCCGCTTGGCTTTATGCATCTTTTCAGAAACCGAACAAAACTTGATTTGACGGCAGTACCGGATTCCTCTTTCCGGGGAGCGGCAGAGTAGAGGCTATCGATACTCATTAATTGGACTCAACAATGACGCTTAGCAAATCAAATTTGTATGTACTACTTGTACTCTTTTCCATTGCCAATCTGTATCCACTTTGGTTGCTGGACTACTTTCCCTCAGTGGATGGGCCTGCTCACGTTGCATTGACGCACATCTGGTTGAACTATGAAAATGAAGGCTATGCAATCTACAGGGAATTTTTTGAAAAGTCTTCGATCAACAGCCCAAACATGCTGGTCTACTTTCTATTATATTGTCTTATGATGGTTTTTCCGCCGTTCGTAGCTGAAAAACTGTTATTAAGTTTATTCGTGGTTGGTCTTCCCATGTCAGTCTGGTACATGACTACCAGCTACAACTATAAAGGGGGAGTTGTTGCGCTTCTCTCATTTCCACTGGTCTATAATTACATTACGTATTTCGGTTTTTATAATTTTTTATTTGGTTCCCTGGTGTATTGCATAACGATGGGCTATTGGCTGCGCTATAGAGGCAAACGATCCTGGAGCACACCGGTCTTTACGGCATTACTTCTATTGGGCGCTTATTACACTCATTTGTCCTCGGTAATATTTCTGATCCTATCAATCTCGATTCTGCTCATTTTTGAAATTGTTCAGATATATGTATTAAGGACAAGTAGTGCGCCGAGCTTATCGGAAGTTCAGACTATTTCGCTTAAAGAGCAGACAGCTTTGTTTATATTAGCTTCACTGCCTGTTTCAGTATTGCTTGCAATCTACTTTCTGACTGTATACTGAAGCGTTATCTGCGGTCGTATGATAAGAACAAAATGTGACCGGAAGGGTACCCGTCAGAATTCTATCTTTGCAGGCGCTTGACTATATAGACAGTGAAATAACGGAGAATGGAGAGCCATAAGCCGACAGGATAAAAGAAGCGTACCGGATAGTGCTTCTTAAACAAGACACGAAGATGGGTGATGTTTCTGTGAGAGCGGGTGTCTTTGAGGGTCTGGAAAAATTCCCGCCAACTTAATCTCTCAATATGGTTTGCTGAAGAGGTTCTATGATCATCGATATAGACTTCGGCATTAACGGCTACATACAGTGGAATGTTCATTGTCCGGCAGCGGAAAAAAAAATCGTGGTCCGCGCAATAGTGTGGCAAATTTTCCTCATCCAGCAGTCCAGCAGTCCCGAACACGCTTCGGGGGATCAACACCCCGCGCCCGCCACTGATCAGGCGTGTAGGCAGGACTCCTTGTGCGCGCATTTCCTGCGTTATGTTTTTGGGACCGCCTGGCCAGGATGGGAATCCAAGCAGTAATAGGTCACGAGGTGTAATACACAGATAGCGACCCGACGACAATTCCCTCTGAACAGGAGCAACTATTGCGTTGGGTAGTTTTCTCGAGAATCCCAGCAAAATACCAATGGTATCAGGTTTTACATTGCAGTCGTTATTAAGCAGCATGATGAACTGAGCATTTCCCTCCAAGGCGGTACGAATGCCCAGGTTGGTTGCACCAGCCCACCAAAGATCCTGACCTCCCGCAACCCGGATTGTTCTCGGAAACTCCAGAAGCAGCCCCTGACGGGTTTCGTCAGTGGTCCCATGATCGACAAGGATGACCTCAAATTCTTTAAAATTGCTATTCTGTAGCGCTGCAAGGCAGTGCCGTGTCTGATCCCAACCATTGAAGTCGGCGACCACGACGCTGATTATCGGTCGGGCATTTCTAGGATCTGCTTGTCGATGCATGATACAGAACTTGTTCTACAAGTTGAGCAAGGTCGAACCAGGAAAGGCCATCGGGTAGGGGTGTAAAAGTTGGTTCTTTCAGTTGTCGGAGGAGTGCCTCCGCAAGGGATTCAACGCTGCCGGGCTGGGCGAGAACTTCAGGGGTCGATGCAAAAATTTCCGACATGTTTGAGACTTTGGTAACAACAACTGGGATATGGCAAGCCAGATACTCCGCTACCTTGCAGGGATTTGACATTTCGACCTGAGGGTCCAATTCATAGGGAATAGTCACGACATCGCATGCATTAATCATCGTTGGCAGGAAAGTCTGGGGCTGCATTCCTCGGTAGTCAATATGTGCGCCTTTCAATTCCAACGACAGATTGTTCTTGCCGGCCAGCAGCACACGAAGAGTGGGATATTTCGGCAAGATAGATTGGACTGCCTCTAAAAGTATCCTTGTGCCACGTTTATCTTCGATCGAACCAAAAAAACCAACCACCACGTCAGTGGTCGGTATGTTCAGCCGCTTCCTGCAAACAGCCCTCTCCAGTGGACGGAAAAGCGATAGGTCAACCCCGTTTTCGATAACAGTTAAGCTGCTGCTTGAACTGCCCAAAAGTTTTTTCAGAGGCTTACTCGCCACAAGTACATGGTCAGCACTGAAAATGAGTTTCTGGAAAAGGCTTTTCATTCCTGGAATACGTGCAGATGCAAAGCAACGGTAGTCGTCATATACATCAAATATCCAAGGCCGATCCAGTAAGTAAGCCATGAGTGCCGTCAGCCCACCAATGTAGGTGTCACCACTGGCAATCAACACCTGCGGAGAGATTCGCCGAAGTTCCCTGTACAGTCTGTAGACCATGAATGTTACCCCGGAAACGGATGCAACCGGAAAGGAAATAAATCGGACAGCCTGCAACTCAACTACCTGCTGTGGTCGACCAGATTTATAATCCAGCGCGATGACAGTTACTTCATGCTCCAGTTTTGCCAGTTGAACGGGAATATGGAAAAGGCGTCCGAACTGATCATCAAATAGATCTTTATTCGTGTAGAGCCGTTTACATACCAATACAATCTTCAGTTTTTTTGGTCTTGCTTTAGATATGGCCATGGCAGTTGTTTTGCCAATAATATATAACCCGACTGAACTCAACGATTGCCTGAAACAAATCAGCGCTTAATGATTGTTGTATTCATTTATTTAAAATGCTTTTGTAAAGCTGGATGTATTGTTGAGCAACCAGTCTGCTGTCAAAGGTACTAACGGCTTTTTCACGAGCATTTTTAGCAAGCTGAACATTGTCTGCGCTGTTCAACACCCAGTTTATGCCGGCAGCCAAATCAGTTGTTATAAAAGGTTTAGCCAGGTATCCATTCTCTTTGTGATCGACAATGTCAAGTAGGCCAGTTGTACCAAAAGCCACAACGGGTGTACCACATGCCATGGATTCAATTGCTGTTTGAACAAGGTTTTCCTGTAAACTCGGCACGACCATCACGTCTGCCGCATTATACAATAGGCGCAGACTTACATCGTCATGTAGGTGTCCCAGGTAATGGGCCTTTTGTTTGAACTTGTACGGAGTTTGCGGTTGACTGCTGCCGAACACCACCAATTCAGTGTTATCAGTATCAACACATTCCAATGCAGAAGATAACTCTCTAAATCCTTTTCTGGTGTCGTCAGTTCCCGCTAATGCGCCGAATAATACTAGTTTTCTATGCTTCGGCAATTTCAGTAGGTCTCGTGCCACAGATTTGTCATGAGGTGCAAAAACAGATGTGTCCAAAGGGTTGGGTATATTGAGTACCGGAAGATTTCTGAATAGAAAACTCTCCCTTGCCGATTGAGCAAGCCATTTGCTTAATCCGACGATGTATATATTATCAAAGGCTGAGTACGCCTTCTGTTTTCTGGAGTGGATTTTCGCGCTTAGATCTTTCTTTTTTTCAGATCGTAAAACTTTACAGATACCACAGTGCTGTTTGAATCTACCGCATTGTTCATCATAGTGGCAACCGCCCGTAAAAGGCCACATATCATGGAGACTCCACACCATCGGCACCTTAATGTTTTGAATATCTTCAATTCTTAGCATACCTCCGGCAATCCAATGTAGATGCACTAGATCCGGTTTAAGGTTATTGATGCGGTCCACAATGTTACTCAGCGGAACCCAGCCAGGGCTGAACAGGGTTGCGGTGCGTTGCCTGTACAAAAGGACGGGTAAGTCGTCTAAAATAGGGCGTAATACGCTCACTGCTTTTTGAAACTTAGTTCCGGCTCCTATTACTGTGTAATCGTCGCTGAGCTTCGTCTGTACCAACATTTGGCTTTCTAAGCCCTCTGCTAACAGCGCTCGATGCAATCTGTATGCAGCACGTGCAGCGCCACCTTTAATATCAAAAGAATTTACGATTAAAATCTTCATTAAAGAATGTTTTTTTTCAGAATCACACGAGAAAGCCGATTAATGAATCTGGCTAAAACTGGTCTTTCTTTCGATTTGTAGTAGACCCTAATCTCTTCAACCGCATAACTGGATTCCTGTATCTTTACATCCAGATTTACTTCAATGGCATGATTGAGCTTGCGCCGTTCAATCGAATAAGAGTTACCACTGTGTGTCCCGCTGCCATCAATACCAATGTTATCTGCATAGGTTAAAGAAGGGTTCAGGCATAGGCCGTGATTTTGATAGATTGTGGCATACCAGAATATCGCCCAGGTATCAATTTTCTTTTCGGCATTCTCAATAATCTGTGTCCAAAAGATTCCAGAGCCATCGAGATCGAAGTGATACTGCTGCGCTTCGGAAAATTCGTTTATTAACCTTACCGGATTTTTATCAAATTTTTTCCATCTGTCCGCCCAGGTGGCCCAACCCCAACAGTTCATTACCCGCCACAGAAAAACATCATTTAATTTTTCAGTTTTGATTGGATAGTTCCAGCCACTGATATGCCAGACTTTCTGTTTGTCCTGATAAAAATCCAAAGCCAGATTCATGAAGGTTAAAAAGGCTGAACTGGTAACTATGTCATCTTCAAGAACTATAAGTCGGCCATGTTGTCTGACCACTTCTGTTACGCCGTGAATAATCGACCTGGCAAGACCCCAATTTTGATCTCGCTCAATGATTTTCACTGACCTGAATCCGTCGACGGACTTAATATAGTCCCTTACTGCAATAACCCCCGCCACGGCATCACTGTTTTTTGGAGCATCAGAGAAAATAACCAGATCGCTCTCGGCTGCACCCAAGTTGTTCTTAAGTGCTTCGATGGTCTCACGTGTATGGGTGGGCCTGTTGTAAACGAACAGGGCGATCGGTGCATGCTCCACTACGAACTCTCAAACTGGTTTTCTTTAACAAGATAAATCGGAAAAAATGCCCTGTGCTTTAAAACAATAAGATGTCGTAACTGACCGTCGAACCAGTCGTAAAGGTAATTGGCCGATATCTGACTGATCAAGGTTGCAACTGCAGCCCCGAGAATTCCGTAAGAGGGGATCAGAAAAAGATTGATTGTTATGTTGATAACCGCACCGGACAGAGTTCTATAGAACGCTTTTTTTGTGAAGTTTTCGGCTGCAAGAAACTTACCGAAAGCCACACCAAGGAATACAAACACTCCAGCCCAAATGTGCACGATCAGTACGCTGGCTGCCTCCAGGTAGTCATTTCCGAAAAGAAATCCTATCAGCCAAGGACTGATCATGCTTACCGGCAGGGCGACAAAAATCGCCATCCAGACCATAAGCGTATAAAGATTCTGTAAGTGTGAAAAGTACAGCTGCTCACTGTTTTTTTTTGCTTCCACAATTGCGGGGAATACAGAGCTGGCGATGATCACCGGAATAAAATACCAGGTCTCACTTATGCGTACAGCCGCTGCATACTGTCCTACAGCATCTGTACTCAGCATTTCCTTGATCATAATCTGATCGATTTTCATGTATACCGATATAACCAATCCGGAAAGAATGAGAGGCCATGAATCTTTTAAAAGCTCTTTTGCGGTACGCCATTCAAATTTCCAGTCAAACAGTGCAAGATGTTTGTTTATGTGGCAGAAGAAAATCAGTGCGATAGCCAGAACAATTGAATCAAACAAGGCCATCATGGCAAACAGAGTGAGCGGAGCCTTGCACAGGATGAGGGCTATTTTGATTGTGCTAGAAAGGAAAAGAGTAATGCCATTTGCGAACGAAACATACTTTGACAGGACCTTGGATTGATAGAACAGATCGATAACATTAAAGCTTTGAAATATGGCTGCAGAAGCGATAATAAAAATTAAGAGGTTGGTGTACTGATCGTTGCTCGTGAATTGGACGGCGAGCCATAGCAGTGGCAGGATTAGGATCGCACCAATGAATTTCAGGCCGAAAGCCGTACCCAGCAAAAAGTCATTCTGCAGCTCCCCTTTAACCAGCTCACGTACAACGATACTGTCTAAACCGAGTGTGGAAATGGCGGTAAACAGAATCACAAAGCTTTGCGCATAACTGAGTAGGCCAAATTTTCCCGGACCAAGATAACGCGCGACCCAGATCCCCACAAACAAACCGACGAACATACGCACTATTTTTTCAACCATCAGCCATGAAGTATTCGCGATGTAACGACGAATCTCAGGATGATTTCTGATACGGGTAATTTTATGTCGCAAACTAACCATCAATTGAAACTGTATTCGCAGCTGAAATTGTGATTATCGTATTGGCGCGCAATATGGAACTCATGTGTTTATGACCAATAAGGTTGAGTATCATGACAAGCCGATGAATCGGAAGGCTGATTGTTCAGGTGTTACCTCCTCTCGTATGAAACCTGACTTCGTCGAATAACTCGGCAAATCTTGCAGCACATGTTTCCCGTGAATACTCCGATCTCGCTACATCTATACCCTTCATGGACAAGCTTAACTGAAGCGCCGGGTCGTCATGCAACTTCATTATTGCCTCAGCTATCGATCCAGGGCAGTTTTCCGGCACCAGCAGGCCGGTTACACCATCTCTTACCGCATCGGGGATTCCACCGTTTGTTGTCGCAATGACAGGAACTCCGATGGCCATAGCTTCGATAAAAGTGAGGCCTTGCGCTTCAACCCAGCCATCAATCGCGGTCTTGGAAGGTCCGACAAATACATCACCAGCTTTTATGTATGACTTGATATCCTTTTGCTCAACCCAGCCTGTGAAGTGTACTCTTTCCTCCAGTCCCAGAGATTTGCTCAAATCCTGAAACTGCCCTTTGTCCTGTCCATCACCAACTACCAACAAATTAATGTCTTTCAGTTTTGGTTTTAGAATTCCAATGGCATGAATTAAATCCCTCACTCCCTTTTCTTCAACCAGCCTACCTGCGAATATGACCAAAGGACCTTCATTTTTTTTATATCTGATACGAATACCCTCAGCCTGTGACAGTTCCTTTTCTTCAAGAGGCTCTGTATTGACGCCCATAGGAATGCGCACCAGATGTTTATCCTTTTGCAAGATCCTTTGCACTGATTTCTCGGTAAATGAGCTGTTCACCGTGATTCTGTCGGTTCCGTTTAAAGCGCTCTTCTTGAAAGGTAGCATTAAACGTCCCTGCAGACCGAAAATATCACCACCATGAACAGTCAGAATATGCGGTATAGAAAACAGACCTCGCATTAACGCGGCATTAAATCCCTGGGGAAGAATCCAGTGCGAATGGATCAAATCATATTTTCTGCCAGAGAGTAGATACATCATCGAGAAAAGCTGGCCGAAAACCAGGAATGGTATCTTTATCCGGTTAATAGGATTTTTTCGTAGATTTACCAACGCTCCGCCTTGGTAACAGAGGGTTTCCGCTCGCTCTGGCCAAGCATAGTGGAAACGACAAACCCGGATACCTTCCAGATTCTCTATTTCTGCCGCACCGGCAGCATGAGGAGCAAGTACATCCACCTCCCAGCCAAGAGCAGAAAGATCCTTTACAAGGTTGAGAACAAATGGAGTTGTGCTATCCCCTTGCCAACGAGGAAAATTAGATGTTACACACAGAACTCTTCCGCAACCCATAGTCAGCGAAACTATTTGTCCATGTCGTTTTCGTTCAGTGTCCGGGATTCTGAGAGCTCAAGCCGCTTGACCCTTTCCAGCGTCATTTCAAGCAAGACCCGGTTTGATGCAATTAGATCGGTCACCAGTCCGATCATATAAGCAACAAATCCCATTAATAGAAATGCACCACCTAAAACCAGGGACTGGATATGTCCGGCTCCATCGTCTGAAAAGTAGAGAAATAGGAATCTAACGATAGGTAGAAAACCAACCAGGGTAAAGAAAGTTCCAATAAGAAAAAAAACTTTCAATGGTTTATACATGCTGTATACACGCACCATTGTGCCCGCTGAGCGTATCAGGAATTCCGGGACACTCTGAAAAAGCCTGGACTCCCTTGTTGCATCATTGACTTTGACCGGGACGCTTACCACACACATCCCGCGCTTGCCCGCTTGTATCAACATTTCTATCGTATAGCTGAAGGACGAAACAATGTTTATCCGTATTGCTGCTTCCCTTGACAGAGCTCTGAATCCACTGACTGCGTCAGGAATTGAAATACCGGACAATTTTCTGACCAGCGCACTTCCAATACGCTGTAGAATTTTTTTTGTCCTTGAGAAATGCTTTACTTCCGATGTTCTGCGGTCCCCTACGACAATATCCGCCTCTCCCTTGATGATTGGCTGCACCAGTTTCGCTATATCAGATCCAGCATATTGATTATCACCATCGGTATTGACAATGATATCTGCCTCAGCTTTAAGTGCAGCAACCATTCCTTTCTGAAAAGAGCGTGCCAAGCCGATATTTTTTTTATTTACAAGGATATGTTCTACTCCATTCTCACGCGCCACCCTTACTGTCTGATCAAAGCTTCCGTCGTCTATTACAAGCAATTCAACCAAATCTATACCATCGATGTTTCTTGGTATATCAGCAATTACCCGCGCTAGCGTTGTCTCTTCGTTAAAACAGGGAATTTGTACGATCAGCTTCATCGGAATATGTCAGAAAATTGAATCTCAGCGATTAGAGGAACGAGTCTGTTCGTGAAATACCGTTGCCACCTTGACGGTACTCATCTACTGTAACAGCTTGCTAGACTTCGTCACCTAAGCCATCATCCACTACCACAACATTGGAGTAGTAACTCCTTAACTTGTTGATAATTTGAAAAATAGTACATTCTTCATTGTAGGCGGCGACAATGATGTAGGTATCGGTTTCCTGCTCTGGGGCAAAATCAGTTTTTACGTTGGCTGACAATATTCCGTGTCCTGATAAAGGAAGGTTTTATCCCATGAGCGAATTCCGCTCGGACGGCCTCTCCTGTTCTTTGGATTGTTAGCGGCACCGGATGACCTCGACTTGAGGAAAAAGAAGCATAACGGTTCGCGGATTAGTCTGGCAAGGGTATTCGGGATACCTGGGGTATATAGCCTAACTCACTGTATATCAAATAATTTAAGATAAGTTGTCAAAAAATGACATTGACCTGTGGGCGGTTTTCCCAGTTGGGATTGCCTCTCTGTCCGCCTTGCACTGCAAACCACCACGCAGGTGAGTTTGTATATAGTTAGCGTCCAGAAACACCCATCCATGGGATGTTTCTGGAACGAAACCGGAATATGCGATTTCCCGGTTTCTTCATTTTCAAAGACTCATCGTCTTTGAAAATGTTGGCACATTCATGTGCCAAGCTTGTGCCCGCCGTTTCCGGACGGACACAAAATAACCAGTGATATTGGCTTTTCCGATCAAATTGCCTGAATTATTTTTTGGCTTATGTTAATTTTACGAGTCTTACTGAACCAGAGCTAACAGGGGAATAATCAAGATGAAGAAGGTTGACGCAATCATCAAGCCCTTCAAGCTGGACGATGTCCGGGAGGCGCTGTCGGCTGTGGGCATTACCGGTATGACGGCCAGCGAAGTCAAAGGTTTTGGACGTCAGAAAGGGCACACAGAGCTTTACCGGGGTGCTGAGTACGTCGTCGATTTTCTGCCCAAGGTAAAGATAGAGGTGGTGATCAACGAGGGACAGCTGGATGAATGTATCGAAGCCATCACCAATGCAGCGCGGACCGGAAAGATCGGGGATGGAAAGATATTTGTATCCACCGTTGAAAAGGTGGTGAGAATCCGGACCGGTGAAGAGGATGCGGCTGCGATTTAGTACTCCTTATGATAATTGCGGATTCAGTGAGCCTGTCAGCGTTCGGGGCAAGGCGCGCCTCACTGCTAATGGCTGCACCCTTAGCAAGAGGTGCGAGTACTAGAGGCAGGGTCACTGCCATTTCCCACCCCTCTGTCCATTTCAAAGGGGGGGGTGAGGTGCTCAGTTTTTGTCCAGTTCCAGATAATCCCAGACTCTCCTGCCAAAAGAGTCTTCCACTTCGACTTCCGGTATTTCCAGCGTTCCTTTCGCCTGATTATCCGCCAGAACGCGCCTGGCGTCTGCTGAAAGATCGTTCATGCCCAGTTTCTCATAGGCGACTGTCAGTATCTCCAGGGCGTCTTTAACCGATGGTGTACGCTGATATTTTTCTATCACGGTAACGCATCGATTGGCCGCCGCCAGATAGGCTTCACGTTTCATGTAGTAGCGGGCGACATGGATTTCATTCATTGCCAGGTTGTTGCGAAGGTATACCATGCGCTGGCGCGCATCTGTTGAATACTCGCTTTCCGGAAAACGTCTTGCCAGCTCGGCAAAATCGTTGAACGAATTCAATGTGGCGACCGGATCCCGTTGGGATGTGTCGGTCGGGATGAAGCGCTGGATGAATCCCAGGTTGCGGTTGAAGTTGACCAGGCCCTTGAGATAATAAGCGTAGTCGACATGAGCATTGCGCGGATGAAGTTTGATGAATCGGTTGGCTGCGGCAATGGCCGCTTCGGGTTTGCCGTCCTTGTAGAAGGCGTAGGCTACATCGAGTTGCGACTGAATGGCGTATTGTCCGAAAGGATAGCGGGACTCAAGCGTTTCGTAATACTTGACTGCCTGTTCGTAATCCCCTTCCGCCATGGCAGCCGACGCTTCTTTATAGAATTTCTGGGCGCTCCAGTCTTTGGTTTCATCTATCTGTTCGGGTAGCAGCGAACAGGCCGAGAGCAGCAGCAACACCGGCAGTATGCCAAGGTTTCGGAGTATGTTCATTCTGTCCGGGTATCCTGATTGATCGAAGGCGGAATTATACCCGAATAGAGCGTCAAGGGGCCAATGATCGCAATTTGTCGGTGGTTATCCCGTTGCCTCGCGGGAAGGTCCGGACAGAAGCAGTGGCAGGATATGGGTGACAGGATAAAAAACTATACAGCGTTGGTCGGGATCGAGCTGGCAGGCAGCAGGCTTGATCAGGCGCTTCCGGCACTATTCCCCGAATTTTCTCGCACCCGGCTGCAGAGCTGGATCAGGGAGGGGAGAGTCAGTCGGGACGGGCAGGTGGTATGCCGGCCCCGGGAAAAGCTGTTTGGCGGCGAATCCATTGCCCTCGAAGCAAAGCTGGATGACCAGGTTGAGAGCCGGCCGCAGGCGATTCCTCTGACCATTCTGTTTCAGGACGAGGCGATTCTGGTGGTGGACAAGCCTGCCGGATTGGTGGTGCATCCGGCGGCGGGTAATCCTGATGGAACGCTGCAGAACGCACTGCTCCATCACGACCCTGAACTGATTCAACTCCCCAGAGCCGGAATAGTACACCGGCTCGATAAGGACACCTCCGGTCTGTTGGTTGTGGCCCGCACCCTAGCTGCGCACAAATCCCTGGTTCAACAGCTGCAGGCGCGCAAGGTCAAGCGCGAGTATCTGGCGGTGGTCAGCGGTATTCCGACTGCAGGTGGTCGTGTGGATGAGCCGATTGGACGGCACCCGATCCATCGCACGCGAATGGCGGTTGTCCCAACCGGTAAATCTGCGGCGACAAACTACCGGGTCCTTGAGCGATTTCGCGCAAACAGTTTGCTCCAGGTAAACCTGGAAACCGGCAGAACCCACCAGATTCGTGTACACATGGCCCACATTCGACATCCGCTGGTGGGTGATCCGGCCTATGCCGGCAGGTTAAGAGTTCCAGCCGGCATCAATCAGGAACTTCAGGATTTTCTACACTCGTTCAAGCGGCAGGCGCTGCATGCGAAGCGACTGGGCATAGAACATCCGCAAACCGGAGAACCAATGGAGTGGCAGTCCGAGCTGCCGCCTGATATGCAGCAGCTGCTGCGGCTGCTACGGGAGGATCTGAACGATGATTGACCTGATTTTTCCAGACTGGCCGGCACCGCCTAATGTCAAAGCGGTCGTCACAACACGCCGGGGTGGTGTAAGCGGGGCGCCCTACGACAGTTTCAATCTTGGCAGCCATGTAGGGGATGAACCCGCACGGGTAGCCCGGAATCGTGCGCTGCTGAAGGAGTTTGCAGATCTTCCTGCGGATCCGCTTTGGCTGCAGCAGGTTCACGGATGCGGAGTGGCACAGTTTGGCGAGGAATTGCCTCCGGTTGAGGCGGATGCAGCGACAACGTTTGTGCCCGGAAGGGTATGTGCGGTACTGACTGCAGACTGTCTTCCGCTGCTGATCTGTAATCGCAGTGGTACCAGGGTTGCGGCAGTTCATGCGGGTTGGCGGGGGCTGGTATCGGGTGTAATAGAGGCAACGCTGGAGCGGTTCGGGAAGGAGGATGAACTGTTGGTCTGGCTGGGGCCTGCAATCGGTCCGACTGCCTTTGAGGTGGGCAAAGAGGTCAGGGATGCATTTTTATCGGATGACCCCCAGGCGGAAACCGGATTCATGCCAGGCCGGGCGGGGCACTGGATGGCGGATCTCTACCTGCTTGCGCGAAGACGCCTGGCCCTTCCCGGGGTGGCTTTTGTCGGTGGCGGCGAATACTGCACCCACAGTGAATCCGACCGATTTTTCTCCTATCGGCGTGACGGTATCACCGGACGCATGGCATCGCTTGTCTGGTTAACCGAATAGGTGTTGTCTGTTGTACCATCCAGTTTCGATGAAGTTTCAATCCTGGCTGAATTTAACCGGACAGCTGACGTTATATGCCTTAAGTGAAAAGAGGTGATTTTCATGAGACGGAAAGCGTGAAGGAGAGTGGAACTCAAGCGGCGGAAACCCAAGCGGTTAAAGGATGACGATTTCAGTGAACAAAAGAACGGAAACAGACTCAGTCGCCGCAACCTCTTTAATCAGCAGTGAACTGGCAAGGTATTTTATTGCCAGTGGATTCGCATTTCTGGTCGATGCCGGAACGCTTTACCTGCTTACCCGGTTTGTAGAGGTGCACTACCTGATGTCAGCCGCGATCGGCTTTATCCTCGGACTTACCACTATTTATATCGTCAGCGTCCGCTGGGTCTTCTCAAAACGCAGGCTGAAAAAAACGCACCATGAGGTTTTTATTTTTTCAATGATCGGGATTGGAGGACTGGGAATCAATGAACTTGGAATGTATTTGCTGACCGAAAAGATGATGTTTCATTTCATGGTCTCCAAGATTCTGGTCACTGCTCTGGTGTTTATGTGGAACTTTGGTGTCCGCAAATTGCTTCTGTTTCGGTGAAAACATGAATCAAAAGATCGCTGTTATCATCGGTGCGGGGCCGGCTGGCCTGACCGCGGCCTTCGAGCTTCAACGACGTACCAAGGTGTGCCCTCTGGTGTTCGAAAAAACTTTGGAGATAGGGGGTATATCCAAAACAGTAAAGTATAAGGGCAACCGCATCGATATAGGCGGCCACCGCTTTTTTTCCAAATCGGACCGGGTCATGCAGTGGTGGACCGAGATCATGCCGGTGGAAGCACATGATCGGCATGGTGGGAATATTCAGATTCATTACCAGGGCAAGGAGCGGAGAGTGGAGTTGAGCAAAGTCTCCAGGAACCCTGCTGAATTTGACCTGATATTTCTGGTTCGGGACCGACTCTCCCGCATTTTCTATCTGCGCCGCTTTTTCGATTATCCGCTTTCACTCGGGTTCACTACGGTAAAAAATCTCGGACTGATGCGAATGATCCGCATTGGCTTCAGTTATATGCGCGCACTTGTTTTTCCAATCAGGGAAGAACGGACGCTGGAAGATTTTTTTATTAATCGCTTCGGTCGTGAACTCTATCTGACCTTTTTCAAGGAGTACACGGAGAAGGTTTGGGGGGTGGCTTGCACCGAAATCGGCGCAGACTGGGGTGCTCAGCGAATCAAGGGGCTCTCCATCACCAGCGCACTGTGGCACGCACTGAAAAGTCTCGCGGGCACCACTGGAGATGTCTCGCAAAAGGGTACCGAAACTTCGTTGATCGAGCGCTTTCTTTACCCGAAATATGGTCCGGGTCAGATGTGGGAGGCGGTCGCAGATCGGGTTGTCTCCGCGGGCGGAGAGGTGAATCTCGGTTGGGAAGCCACCCGCATTGAAGTCGATCATGGTTGTGTAAAAGCGGTTATATTTGCCCGTGCCGGGAGCAAAGAGGAGCGGCGGGTAGCGGCGGATTATGTTTTTTCAACCATGCCTGTACGGGAGTTGATTGCGGCTATGGGCGATGTGGTTCCAATGGAAGTGAGGGAGATTGCCACTGGTTTGCAATACCGGGATTTTATAACGGTCGGAATGCTGCTGCGAAAACTGCGGGTGACGGATGGGGGGGGGGCGGAGAAAACCGGCATGCTGCCGGACAATTGGATCTATATCCAGGAACGGGATGTCCGGGTTGGCCGCGTACAGATCTTCAACAACTGGAGCCCTTTCATGGTGAAGGATCCGGATACCGTCTGGATCGGTCTGGAGTATTTCTGCAATCAGGGGGACGATCTCTGGAGTATGGCAGATGAAGAGCTGGTCGCTTTTGCCACCGGGGAGATGGAGCGTATCGGGTTTATCAGCGCAGATGATCTGGTCGATTCCACGGTGATCAGAATGCCCAAAGCATACCCAGGTTATTTTGGTGAGTCCTACCCAATGTTCAACCGTATTCGTGAGTATACAGACGCCGTTGAAAACCTGTATCTGATAGGCAGGAACGGTATGCATCGCTATAACAATCAGGACCATTCCATGCTGACCGCCATGGCGGCAGTGGATAATATCGTTAAGGGCGTTAATACCAAAGAGAATATATGGAATGTGAATACGGAGAGCGAATATCACGAATCCCGTTGAGTACTGTGGTCTGCGGCTGTTCGATCTTTGTTGAACAGCTGTTTTCCCATCTGCAGCAACCAGCCGATAAACGAAGGCGTGGCATCTTCATGCTGCCTTAATGTCTCCAGCAACTTCTCGGCTTCCCGCGATATTTCATCTTTCTCCGCAGGTGCTGTGTGCAACAGCATCTTCAGTAACTGTAGGGACTCTTCTGTTTCACCGACAATGAAAGCAGAAAATGCCAGTTGATAGATATCTGCCTCCTGTGTCTGTTTGGCATATGGATTCAGTCCTTCCTTGAGGTGATGGTAGGCTGCCACAAAATCCTGTTTGATGTAGCTGCAGGATCCAATGCGAATATGTAGAATTTTTCTGAATGCCACATCCGAATAGCGCATTGATTCCTTAAAATGATCAATCGCCAGATCGCAGTTTTCGGAGTTTTCCTGAATGATCCCGAGCAGGTAATGGCTGTTTGGATTTTCCGGCTGATAGTGTACAAATCGTTCGGCCCAGGGGAGTGCCTCGTTGAAGCGCTTTGCATCGAACAGCAGGCGGGCAATCGCATGATTGATACGGTCGCTTTCAGGATAAATGGCCAACATTTTTTTCAGCTCTTCAATATGATCATCCAGTTCAACACCATCTTTGACGATCGATATGTTGAACGGGTCTACCAGTTTTAACTGAAAATTTTCCGCAACTTCAGGACGCAGATCTTTGTTGACGTAGAGTACCTGATGATCCCCGGCAAACACCGGCACATACTCCTTCCTGCCCTCCAGGATCTCTTTGAAAGCTTTACCGGCCACTTTCGCAGAAATATACTCCGGTTGGTATTGTGCAATGGTTCTTGCCGTGCTGTTTTCGTTCCGGTAAAAGCTGAAAAGTTGATAAATGTCCAAATCATTGAACAGGGACATCTGCAGGTCGGCATAGATACGGTATTCCGGAAAGAGTTCCCAGTGCAGGAATCCGGCAGCAGAGGGTGGCGACAGAAGCTTGCCGCCGCCCGGAACATGTTTTAGAAACCGCGTTATGCCAATCGGTGCGCTCTCCCTGTCGAACGGATAGTCGGTATGCAGCGGAAGACGCTTTATCATGCTGACGAATGGAAGCACCATCAGTGCCGCCAAGAACAGATGCATGATCGATAGATATTTCCTCTCGCCTTGAATCTCCTTCAGGCTTCCTGCGAAGTGGGTTATCAGGGGCAGCACGAGAAGCGCCCACTCCCAAAGAAATCGTGTTCCTCTGGAGAGAAGCAGGTAGGCTCCCACGGCCATGATGCCGTGACTGATACGCAGCGATCCGTCCAGCAGGCTGCGCAGCAGAGCGAAAGTGCTGATTAGAAACGCAAACGGAAAGATGTTGTCGATTTGGAGGTTGTCCCCGGTGATTGCCACCGTATACAAAGCACGCGGGTCGATTGGCTTCATCTCAGTGATATACATGCTTACAAAATTGGAGATCGTGAAGGGTGACTCCAACAGTTCCAGCCCATGAGGCGTGGCGAGCAGCGCCGGTATGCAGGCCAGTAGCGAGAGCGCCTCTGTCCAGCCTCTGTCGCGCTTTTGCTCTTTTTTTATCAGCCGGTAGAGGATCTCAATAAAATATGCCCCTCCTATCAGCACCGGCACCAGGTAGACGATGCCGTGCAGATTCACCCATGCAGCGGTAATCAGCGGCAGGATTGGCGCCCAGCGAGGCCTTCGCTCCAGAATATAGATAAACAGCAGGATGAACAGATGTGAAAACAGATGAGGCCTGAGACCGGCGGCCCTTCCCTCAATGAAGGTGAAATAGGTTATGAACAGTAGAAAGAAAAGCAGAACCGGGAAATGGCGGCTGCGCTCTTCGATAATATAGCGGTAGGCGAGCACTGTGGTGAGTGTAAATATCAGGGCGCGAAGCACCAGCAGCCCATAATAGCCGCCGAACTCGTATATCCCGGCGATCAGCGCCTGAAAACCCCAGTAATAGTTGACAAACACTCTTTCCGGTTCAATGAAGGAGAAAAAGGAGTGATTTGGAACGGATCCCTGCTGCCAGAACCAGCGTCCCCCATCCAGGTGATACCACATGTCCGAGTCAAGCAGGGTGATTGGATAGCTCAGTTGAAAAAGCAGGCCGCCGCCAATGAGAAGCACCGCATAGAGCCGGAGATAGAGCGGCAGGTGCTGCCACTGTTCCGGCAGCGCAGCGACCCACTCTCTGAAAAGGTTCCCTGAGAACAGCCGCTCCCGGAAATGTTGTTTATGCATGATATCTGTCGATCCTGACAATGCCGTTGCCAATTGGCGGCCGTGAGCAGAGGTAGTTCCAGGGTTTGCCTGAACTTCCGGATTGTCGCTGCTTAACCTGTATGCCGCAAGATTCTATTTCTTGAACGATTAGCGGGCGTCGGGGCGTCAACTTTAGTTTTGGCAAGGCCGGGGGATACCTGCATTACTTGAAAATCGCTTAATTTTCCCCACTTCAGAGATAACCTTAAGTTATTCGGAGTATTCCCATGCGAATGGATAAATTGACCAGTAAATTCCAGATGGCGCTGGCGGATGCCCAGAGTCTGGCGGTGGGGCGCGATCACCAGTTTATCGAGCCGCTGCACCTGATGCTGGCGCTGCTGGATCAGGAGGGCGGCAGCGTGCGCCACCTGCTGGGCAAGTCTGGCGTCAATATCAATCAACTCAGATCCAGCCTCGGAGAGGCGCTCGAACGGCTGCCCAGCGTGGAGGGGGGGAGTGGTGACGTGCATCTCTCCAATGAACTTGGCCGGCTGCTGAACCAGACCGACAAGCTGGCGCAGCAGCGTAAAGACAAGTACATATCCAGCGAACTTTTCGTATTGGCGGCGGTAAGCGATACGGGTGAGCTCGGTAACCTGATGCGCAAGGCCGGTGCCGCCAAGGGTCCCATCGAACAGGCGGTGGAGAGCCTGCGTGGCGGCCAGCAGGTGGACGATCCCAATGCGGAGGAACAGCGGCAGGCCCTGGAGAAATATACCATCGATCTGACGGAGCGCGCCGAACAGGGGAAACTTGACCCGGTGATCGGGCGTGACGATGAGATACGGCGCACCATTCAGGTGCTGCAGCGCCGTACCAAAAATAACCCGGTGCTGATCGGGGAGCCCGGTGTGGGTAAAACCGCAATCGTCGAAGGCCTGGCCCAGCGTATCATCAACGGTGAGGTTCCCGAGGGTTTGAAGAGCAAGCGGCTGCTCTCGCTGGATATGGGGGCGCTGATTGCAGGCGCCAAGTTTCGTGGTGAATTCGAGGAGCGGCTGAAGGCAGTGCTCAATGACCTGGCCAAGCAGGAGGGCCAGATCATTCTGTTCATTGACGAACTGCATACCATGGTGGGAGCAGGCAAGGCCGAAGGATCGATGGATGCGGGGAATATGCTCAAACCGGCGCTGGCCCGCGGTGAACTGCACTGTGTCGGTGCCACCACGCTGGATGAATACCGCCAGTATGTCGAAAAGGATGCTGCGCTTGAGCGGCGCTTCCAGAAGGTGCTGGTGCAGGAGCCTACGGTGGAGGACACCATCGCAATTCTGCGCGGGCTGAAGGAGCGCTACGAGGTGCACCACGGCGTCGATATCACAGATCCGGCAATCGTCGCTGCGGCCACACTTTCGCACAGATACATTACCGATCGTCAACTGCCGGACAAGGCGATTGATCTGATCGACGAGTCCGCCTCCCTGATCCGGATGGAGATAGACTCCCTGCCGGAGGAGATGGACCGCCTCTCGCGGCGTCTGATACAGCTGAAAATAGAACGCGAAGCGCTCAAGAAGGAGACTGACGAGGCTTCGAAAAAGCGTCTTTCAGACCTGGAGTCCCACATCGGTATCTACGAACGTGAATTCTCCGATCTGGAGGAGGTGTGGAAATCTGAAAAAGCGGCTTTGCAGGGAGCAGCTCACGTCAAGGAGGAGCTGGAACGCGCACGCCTGGAGATGGAGACCGCCCGCCGAGCCAGTGATCTGCAGCGTATGTCTGAGCTTCAATACGGGCGCATCCCTGAGCTGGAAAAACAGCTGGCGAATGCAGCCCTGGCGGAATCCCGGGAGATGACGCTGTTGCGCAACAAGGTGACCGATGAAGAGATCGCGGACGTGGTATCCAAGTGGACCGGTATTCCGGTTTCCAAGATGCTGGAGGGAGAGCGGGAAAAACTGTTGCAGATGGAGCAGGCGCTGGGCCGTCGTGTGATCGGTCAGGAGGAGGCGCTGAGCGCCGTTGCCAATGCAATACGCCGTTCGCGAGCAGGTCTCGCGGATCCCAACCGGCCCAACGGTTCCTTCCTGTTTCTGGGTCCCACCGGTGTGGGCAAGACCGAGTTGTGCAAGACTCTGGCAGAATTTCTGTTCGATACCGAAGAGGCCATGGTGCGGATAGACATGTCGGAATTCATGGAGAAACACTCGGTCGCCAGGCTGATAGGAGCTCCTCCCGGTTATGTCGGCTACGAGGAGGGGGGCTATCTGACCGAACTGGTGCGCAGACGCCCATACAGTGTGATTCTGATGGACGAGATAGAGAAGGCGCATCCCGATGTTTTCAATATACTGTTGCAGGTGCTGGACGATGGTCGGCTCACCGACGGTCATGGCCGCACGGTGGATTTTCGCAACACGGTCATAGTGATGACCTCCAATCTCGGCTCTCAGATGATCCAGGAGATGGCCAATGACAACGACTACCAGCGTATGAAAGCAGCGGTGATGGAGATTGTGGCACAACATTTTCGCCCGGAGTTTCTCAACCGGGTGGATGAGAGCGTGGTGTTCCATCCGCTCGACCGGGGGCAGATCCGCGCCATCACGGTTATACAGATCGATTATCTGCGCAAGCGGCTGGCCGAGAGGGAGATGGGCCTGGAGATTACCGAGGCCGCGCTGGACCGGCTGGGCGAGGCAGGATTCGATCCGGTATACGGTGCGCGGCCGTTGAAGCGTGCAATCCAGCAGCAGCTGGAAAATCCGCTGGCCCAGCAGATTCTGTCCGGTCGCTTTGCCATAGGCGATCTGATCAGGGTAGATGCGGCCGGAGATAGTCTGACGTTCGCAAAAGCCGGCACGGTGGGCTGAAGGGAGTAGATAGTGTCCGTCCGGAAACGGCGGACACTAGCCTGGCACAAGGATGTGCCGACATTTTCAGTGACGATAAGTCATTGAAAATGAAGAAACCGGGAAATCACATTTTCCGGTTTCGTGCCAGAAACAATCCATGGATAGGTGTTTCTGGATGCTAACCAGATAGGAAAGTTTTTCTTGAACCGGACGATATGCTGACTATGCAGAGTATCGGAAGATTCAGGGTTGGCAGAAAGCTGGGTGCCGGAGGCCAGGGGACGGTTTACCTCTGTCTGGATCCGGAGCTGCAGCGTCGGGTTGCGATAAAGGTATTGAACCAGTCCGCGGCGGGCGAAGAGCAGGGGTTTCTGCGCGAGGCCCGTGCCATCAGTCAGATTCAGCATCCGAATATCGTCTCCATCTTCGATGTCGGGAAACAGCAGGGCCGCCCGTTTCTGGTGTTCGAGTATGTGGAAGGGGAGTTGCTGTCGCAGCGCCTGGAGAGCCGGGAGCGGGATATACAGCGGATGCTGGATACCTTCGTTGCCATGTTGTCCGGAGTCGACCAGGTTCATCAACGGGGTATTGTCCACAGGGATCTCAAGCCGTCTAATGTGATTATCGGTAAGGACGGCCATCCCAAAATCATGGATTTCGGCATCTCCAGGATGCTTTCATCGCAAAAGGCAAAGAGCGAGCAGCTTATCGGGACGCCGCGCTACATGGCACCCGAGTATATCGCCAATGGCTCCATTGATGCCCGCGCGGATGTATTTGCGCTGGGGGCGATTCTGTTCGAAATGCTGACGCACAGAAAAGCATTCGATGGCACCACCCGGCAGGCACTGTTGGCCAATATTCAAAAACAGGAAGTGGCGGCGCCATCCGAATACAATCCTGGTGTTGATGAAGGCCTGGACGCCATTGTGTTGAAAGCACTGGAAAAGGAGCCGGCCGCCCGCTTTCTGAATGCCGGTGAAATGTTGTCGGCTCTGCTGGCGTACCGCGAACTCTCTGTGAACGACACAGGCGGCGGCTCCTCAACCAAGGGCACCATAGAGTTTTTGATGCGGCGAATGCAGCATAAAAGCGATTTTCCGGTACTCTCGGAATCGATACGCTCGCTTAATCGGCTGACTCGCTCTGAAGAGGAGGATATCAGCCATCTCGCCAGTGTGATCATCAGAGATTTCGCGCTGACCAATAAGATCCTGAAGGTGGTTAATTCAGCCTATTACAGCCGCTTCGCCGGAAAGATCGGAAGCGTCAGCCGGGCTATCGTGGTTCTGGGCATAAAAACCATCCGCTCGATCGCCGCGTCGCTGATTTTCTTTGAGCATCTGCACAATCGATCCCAGGCATCCCGCCTGAAGGAAGAGATCTGCAGCGCCGTGTTCAGCGCCACTCTGGCCAAGGAGACGGCTGTCGATGCCAGGTTGGGGGATGTCGAAGGCAGCTTTCTGTGCGGCATGTTACATAATCTCGGGCGAATTCTGGTGGCCTACTATCTCACCGACGAAAGCGAAGAGGTGGAGCGCCTGATTAAACAGCAGGGCTTGGCGCCAGAAGCTGCGCAGAAGAGGGTGCTGGGCATGTCCTTCGAACAGATAGGAATTGCTATCGCCAAACAGTGGAACTTCCCTGATGACATTACCCGCGGAATGGTAAAAGTTGACCCCAAGTCTCCGGGCAATCTGAAACAGCCTGATGTGAAAATCAGGCTGATTTCAAGCTTTGCCAATGAAGCGGCGACCGCTATTGGTGAAGCTGGACCTGACGACGATATGCCTTGTCGAGATGTACTGAAACGCTACCGTATGAGCCTGGCGATCAGCGATCGGCAGTTCGATAAACTGGTGGAGAAGGCGCGTGAAGAGTTTCAGGAGTTGAGCGGAGGTCTGGTTGCAGGAGGCCGGATGACGACGCCGTTCATACGCAAGCTGATCGCTAAGGCGGAAGTGAGGAGTGATGATGCGCCGAAGGGGCAGGGGGATGAACTCACCGAAACCTGTCTGTTGGAGCCTGAGGAGGAGCAGCAGACGGAACTGGCACCGCCGGATATCGGTGCCGGACGCCCATCTCCGGATGCGGAGCTGATAATGACAGAGGGTCTGCAGGAAGTCACCTCAATGCTGCTGGAGGAGCGCAGCAACCTTAGCCAGATTTTCAACGTGGTGCTTGAGACCATCTATCGGGCGATGGCATTTCAACACGTTGTACTCTGCCTGCAGGATATGAAACAAGCGCAATATATTGCACGCCTGGGCTTTGGCGAGGATATAGAGGAGTTCATGCGTGGATTCGTTTTTTCATCACGCTATAGTCCGACCGTATTTCATGCGGCGTTGAAAAACGGTGTGGATCTTTACATTGAGGATAGCAAGGCCGGCAAGATCCGGGACAATATTCCGGAATGGTATTGGAAGTTCGCAAGCGCCGGCTCTTTCATTCTACTGCCTCTGACAATGGGGCAGAGAGCGATTGGCATCATTTACGCAGATCACCCGCGGGCAAAGGGGATGAACCTGAGCGGAAAGCAGCTCAATCTGATGAAGGCGCTGCGCAACCAGATCGTGCTGGCTTTTCGGGCAAGAGGCTGACTGCTCGGCACCCGAGCGGTATTCCGGCCGGTTCACCGGGAAACTTTAGCCTGCTCCTGCTCCTGCTTTTGCTCTCTCTTCAAGCGTTCAGCGCGGCTTTTCTCAACCATTTCCATGTACTCTTTTGGCGTGGTTGTGAGCCCTTTCTCGGGTCGATCCTCAGGTGCGTAGTAGGCATACACGATAACACCCACCAGTACGATGAAAACGGGGAAGAATGGTTTGATTCTCATTTGCAGCAGGTTAACGGTAGTTTCACTGTTCCCGCCCCAATTCTTATCAGGCGGATATGATCTGTTGACTTCCAGGTTCGATTATAGAGCAGTGGCAAAATGTTGTCAGGCTGGAGCCATTCCATGAGCCAGCGGGCTGCGCAGACTGATAACCGGCCAGTTTCTTGCGACTGCCTGGGCGGCAAGCTCCTCGTCCGGATCCACCGCAACCGGGTTATCGACCAGTTCGAGTAACGGAATGTCATTATGTGAATCGCTGTAAAAGCTGCTTTCCCCCAGGTCCTGTGCATGTTCATCCAGCCAGATCTGCAATCGTTTGACCTTGCCTTCGCGGAAACTGGGAATGCCCTCGACCTCACCGGTGTAACGTCCATGCTTGATTTCCGGAATGGTTGCGATCAAATGATCGATACCGAGCCGCTCCGCGATGGGTGCGGTGACAAAACTGTTGGTGGCGGTGATGATCATCAGCGTGTCGCCCGCCCTCCTGTGACGGTCAATCAGTTCCCTCGACGCCAGGGTGATGATGGGATCAATCTCCCTCGTCAGGAACTCGTTCCGCCAGCGGTGAAGCTGTTCCACGCTATGCTCTCTTAATGGCCGCAGTGAGAAACGGAGGAATTCATGAATATCAAGATCACCGGCCTGGTACTGTCGATAAAAGCGTAAATTTTCCCGTTCATACCTCTCGCCATCCACGGCGCCCGTCCCGGCCAGGAACTTACCCCACAAATAGTCTGAATCTCCCGCAAGAAGGGTATTGTCCAGGTCGAAGATAGCCAGCGCCAAGGGAGGTTCTCCTGAAGTTTGTGAACCAAGGCGTTTTATTTTACTCCAATTCATAGATCATGGTTGCCCATATCGGTTGTATTGTGGAACAATCATGTAATATATAAAGAACTTACGATAGGGTTTTCCTTTGATTGATTCAGAAGGTTACAGACCCAATGTCGGTATTATCCTGTGTAATTATCGGCGTCAGTTGTTCTGGGGGCGCCGGGTTGGCCAGAACTCTTGGCAGTTCCCCCAGGGAGGGATAAATCCCGATGAGACGCCGGAGCAGGCGATGTTCCGGGAGCTGGAAGAGGAGGTCGGACTGAGGCCTCATCAGGTCGAATTACTGGGAGTGACTGACGATTGGCTGCACTATCAACTTCCGCAGCGGTTTGTCCGCCGTCATTGCGAGCCGCTCTGTATTGGCCAGAAACAGCGCTGGTTTCTGCTTAAGGTACTGTGCGAGGAGACAGATTTCTGCCTGGATCACTCGGCCAAACCTGAATTTGACGGTTGGCGCTGGGTGAAATACTGGCAACCTCTGCGGGAGGTGATCTATTTTAAACGCAGAGTCTACTCGCGTGCGCTGGAGGAGTTGGCGCCGCTTCTTTTTCCCGAAGGTCCGCCCGGACGATCGCATAACAACTACCTGCGCAACAGACGCCGTTGATCATGCTCTTTGATGGCTGGACGGTTGCGAGAATATCCGGCCGCAACAGGGGCAGTGATGCTTAACATTCTTCATCGCATCGTGCAGGAAGTGAACAGTGCGCCTGATCTGACCAGTGCGCTTCAGGTTATCGTGCGGGAAGTCAAACGAGCGGTAAACGCAGATGTCTGTTCGGTCTACCTCACCGATTACGAGGCCCGAAAGCACGTATTGAGCGCCACTCATGGCCTGCGCCAGGAGGCGGTGGGGAAAGTCAGCCTGCCAATGCACCGCGGCCTCATCGGTCTGGTTTGCGAGCGTGCCGAGCCTATCAATCTGGATGACGCACCCAGCCACCCACGTTACCTGTTCGTTACCGACACGGGTGAAGTTCCCTATCATGGCTTTCTGGGGGTTCCCATCATTCAGAACCGCAAGGTGCTCGGCGTGCTGGTGGTGCGTCAGCGCAAGCCACGAAAGTTCGAGGATCAAGAGGTAACCTTTTTGTTCACCCTGGCTGCTCAGCTGGCCGGCGCCATTACTCACGCTCAGGCGCAGGGGGAACTGAACGGTGTTGCAGGATCCGACACTGTGCATATGCGCTATCTGGAAGGCCGTCCCAGTGCCTCCGGTGTGGCGGTAGGCAAAGTGGTGGTGGCCTATCGGTTGGATGATCTGGATGTGATACCCGATCGCCGGTCGGAAGATCCCGAACTGGAAATTGCCCAGTTCAGGGATGCCGTCTCGCGGGTGGAGGATAGCCTGCGTAGACTGAAGTCGCGCTTGGGTGAGGTACTGCCCCTGGAGGAGCAGGCGCTGTTCGATGCGCTGTTGCTGATGCTGGGCAGTGACAGCCTGGTGACACAGACGATCGAACGTATAACCGGGGGGGAGTGGGTACAGAGTGCTCTGCACCATACCATTGAGGAGCACGCCCGGGTATTCGACAAGATGGAGGATGTCTATCTGCGCGAGCGTGCCTCCGATATTCGCGATCTTGGTCGGCGTATTCTGATGTGCCTGCAGAGCGATACACAGCGCGAGGTGCAATATCCTGCGCGTACCATCCTGGTCGGTGAGGATGTGAGCGGTGTGGAACTGATGGAGGTGCCACCCGATCGGCTTGCCGGTGTGGTTTCCGCGCGGGGGTCCAGCGCTTCGCATGTGGCGATTATCGCGCGTGCCATGGGGGTGCCCGCGGTGATGGGAGTAACCGACCTGCCGGTGATCCGTATGGAGGACCGGGAGGTGGTTGTTGACGGCTATCGCGGCCGGGTCTACGTCTCTCCTACAGCGGCGGTGCTCGACGAGTATACACGCCTGCTAGAGGAGGAGCGTCAGCTCTCCCGGGAGCTGGAAGCTCTGCGGGGGTTGAAGGCCGAGACCACCGATGGTATTGAAGTGTCGCTCTACCTGAACACAGGGTTGGTATCCGAAATGCATTCCCTCGGAACCAGCGAGGCCGGTGGCGTTGGCCTTTACCGCACCGAGCTGCCGTTCATGGCCAGCGACAGGTTTCCGGGGGAGAATGCGCAGATCGCCAATTACCGTTATGTGCTGGAGACATTTGCGCCGCGTCCGGTGACCCTCAGAACGCTCGATATAGGAGGAGACAAACCACTCTCCTATTTTCCCTTCCAGGAGTCCAATCCATTCCTTGGATGGCGTGGGGTTCGTGTTTCGCTGGATCACCCGGAGATATTTCTGACCCAGATACGGGCAATGCTGAGATCCGCCATCGGGCTGGACAATCTGCGGATCATGCTGCCGATGATCACTTCGGTAAACGAGCTGGATGAGCTTTTGTTGTTGATTCAGCGCGCCCACGACGAACTGCTGGAGGAGGGAGCTCCGGTGACACTGCCGAAAGTGGGGGTCATGGTGGAGGTGCCTGCGGCAGTCTTCCAGGTGTCCGCGCTGGCGCGCCGGGTCGATTTTATCTCCATTGGCACCAACGATCTGACTCAGTACCTGTTGGCTGTGGACCGTAACAATCCCCATGTGGGGGGGCTTTACGATGAACTCCATCCCGCGGTTCTGAAAGCGCTGGTTATGGTGGTCGAAGGAGCGGACAAGCTCAACTGTCCGGTCAGCGTCTGCGGGGAGATGGCGGGTAATCCGATGGCGGCGGTGCTGTTGCTGGGAATGGGAATAGAGGGCCTCAGTATGAGTGCCGGCAGTCTGCTCAAGATCAAGTGGGTGATCCGCAGTTTCAGCAGATCGCGCGCGCGCCAGCTGTTGCAGGCGGCGCTGCGCATGGAGGATGTGTCCCAGGTAAAACTGCTGATGCAGGGCGCGTTTAACGATATGGGTCTGGCCGGCCTGGTACATCCGGCAAAATAGAGCGCCGCTTCACTCCCAGCGGAAAGTGCGCGCACCTATGGCCATGAAAAGAGCGGTCATTACCGTAAGCACCGCGAGATGCCAGCGGATCTCCCAAAGTCCGGCGCCGTCAATCATCACCTTCCTTGCCGCGTCCGTAAGATGAGTGAGCGGCAGTAACAGCGCCAGCTGCTGTACCACCGGCGGAGATCCTTCCAGTGAGAACCAGACACCGGAGAGCAGCATCATCGGCCAGCTCAGCATGTTCAACAATCCGTTCGCGGCCTCCTCATTGGCCATGCGTGCGGCGACGATCAGACCCAGGCTGATCATACTGAGCGTGCCGAGCGCCAATACCAGCAGCAGGGTCAGGTAGGAGCCGTGCATGCGGAAACCGACGAAAATGTCGGTTCCGGCATAGACCAGACTGGTTACCATGATGATGAGCCACAGGCGCGACACCACCTGGGCGGAGAGAAACTCAAACGGTGTCAGCGGAGTTGCCTTGAGGCGTTTCAACACGCCGTTCTTGCGGTATCGGACGATCACGTAACCAACGCCGAAAAGTGAGCTGAACATGACATTCATTCCCAGCACACCGGGAATCAACCAGTCCACATAGCGGATCTCTTTCCCGCTCACCGTCTGTTTGTTGAGCGCACTGCCGCTGGCCGTTAACAACTGTTCGAGAATGTACCCCTTGGCCGAGGTCCGGTTGATCCAGTATCGCCGCAGCTCCAGATCGAGCAGCATATCCAGCTGGTGGCGTTCCACCTTGGGGATGCTGCTCTCCAGGTCGCCAACCGGAATGAACTTGATGTGTTGTATGGTGAGAAAACCGATCTCCTCCGGCGGCTTCCCTTTGACGCCCACTTTAAACAACTCCTGATTGTCCGATGTGAAGGCGAACGCGAATCCCATCACGATCAGCACCGGCAGCAGGATATTCCAGGAGAGCGCCATCCGGTCGCGCAGGAACTCACGGTTGCGTGCCGCCAGGGTGGCAACAAAACGGCGTGTATTCATAAACGTCAACTTAATCCTGTGGAGCCTCAGGCTCGGAGTTCGTGACCGGTCAATTCGAGAAACAGATCTTCGAGCGTAGGGGAGCGCACCTGCATCTGCTCCAGAGAAACACCCTGTTCGAGCAGGCTGCGAATACTTGAGTTCAGGTCGTTGCTGTGGATCTCCACCTGCGAATTGCGCCGGTGCAGGCTGAGGTGGCAGCTCTCTTTCAGTGCTGCGGGAACATGATCGAACGGAAGTGAAATCACCGAGTTTTCGAAATGGGATTTCAGCAGCTGTTCCGGCGACCCCTGGGCGATGATGCGGCCCCGGTCCATGATCGCGATCACATCGCACAGCTGATACGCCTCATCCATATAGTGCGTGGTCAGCGCGACGGTTTTCTGCTCGGATTTGATGTTGTGAATAAGCTGCCAGAAATTGCGTCTGGCCTGAGGATCCAGGCCGGTCGTGGGTTCATCCAGGAACAGAATTTCGGGATCATTGAGCAGGGCGACCGCCAGCAACAGCCGCTGGCGCTGACCTCCGGATAGTTTCTGCACGTCGCGGTTGAGAAAATCGCCCAGAGCGCAACTTTCAATCAGATCATCGAGCGGTCGCGTGTGTTGGTAAAAACTGCGGAACAGGTTGAGCGTCTCCTGAACCGTTATATAGTCCTGCAGCGCGGTATTCTGGAACATGATGCCGGCGGACTGACGGAACTCATCGTCGATCGGCCTCCCCCTGAACAGTATTTCACCGCTGGTGGCAGGGATAATCCCTTCCAGCATTTCAACAGTTGTGGTTTTTCCAGCGCCGTTGGGGCCCAACAGACCGACGCAGGTGCCCGGCTCAATGCCAAAACTGATCCCATCGACCGCTCTGACATCGCGGTACTGTTTGACCAATTGGCGCACTTCCAGAAGGGGTTGCATTGACAGACACCTAAAATGGTGCCCCCGACACGATTCGAACGTGTGACCTCACCCTTAGGAGGGGTGCGCTCTATCCTGCTGAGCTACGGGGGCCGGACCGATCGATGGAAAAATCCTTGAGACAGGCTCCTATCGGGTGGCTATGGTAGCCTTTTAGCAGGCAGCTGCAAAGTGCTGCAGCCGGCCAGGGTGGGCGCATTCCTTTGCGCCGGGTTGAATTGCGACAATCCGGTCGCGGTCATCAGCTGGCCATGGAATGGAGGTTTTTCAGCCTTTCTCTGCAATGCGGAACTGCTTTACCAGACTATTCAAATCAGCCGTAAGTTGAGCCAGTTCGCTGCTGGCAGACGCAACTTCATGCGCATACTGCGTCGTTTCACCCGCGGCTTCACTGATATTGTGGATATTGCGGTCTATCTCCGCGCTGACGCTGGTCTGCTCTTCGGCTGCGCTTGCAATTTGGGTATTGAGGTCACTGATTGTGCGGGCGGCCGTAGTAATTGATTCCAGTGAATTTCCGGCTGCCCCTACCTCCTGTACGCTCCTCTCCGCGAGCCCACGTCCATTCTCCATGACCGCCACCGCGTTGCTGGCTCCGGTCTGGACATGCTCGATCATGCGTTGAATCTCCTCGGTTGACTCCTGGGTCCGCTGTGCCAGTGTGCGTACCTCATCCGCCACCACGGCAAAACCCCGGCCCTGGTCGCCCGCACGTGCAGCTTCGATAGCGGCATTCAGTGCCAGTAGGTTGGTTTGATCCGCAATCTCCCGGATGACATCCAGAATACCGCCGATGTTCTGCGAATCCGCAGCAAGTTTCTGGATGACATCGGTTGCTTTCTTAACTTCCAGGGCCAGGTTGTTGATCGACTTTGTGGTTCCGGCTACAACCTCATAACCCTTGTGAGCCTCTGTATCGGAGACCCTTGCGGCTTCAGCTGCACTCTCCACATTGTGGGCCACATCCCGGACAGTTGCCGTCATCTCGGTCATGGCTGTCGCCACCTGCTCGGTTTCACCCTTTAAATTCTGCATGCTGGTAAGGCTCTGACCGCTGCTGCGGGTCATCTGCTCACAGGCAACAGCCAGTCTCGTGCTGGCCGAACGCAAGTTGCTGATGACATCGTGGATTTTTGCCACAAAACGGTTGAAGCTCTCGCCAATTCGCGCAATCTCATCGTTGCCGCTGCTGTCCAGTGTTTTGGTGAGATCACCCTCTCCCTCCGCGATATCCCGCATGCGGGCGTTTAACAGATTCAGGCGCCGTACGACCGAACGCATTACCGCAACAAGTCCCAGCACAAGAACCAGCGCGAGTGTCACGGAGGATGAGATTTCAGTAAAGATCAATGCGTCCCGGGTGGCTGCTATTTCAGTGTGGAGTGTATTCCCTAGTTCATCCAAATGCTTCTCGGCCTCGTGCACCGCATCGCGCATCTTGCCGAGCCGACCCTCTTTCGGTGTCAATCCCTTGTCCACGGAGGCGTCGATCAGCGCATGAAAGTCAGCTTTGTATTGATGCATGCGCTCCAGTATTTTTTGCTCCTTCTCTTCGGAGAGTGACGCCGCTGCCAGCGTGCTCAACAAGGTTTTGAAGTTCTCATCGAATTGCGCCCGATATTTAATATCCTGGCGCAGTAGAAAATCTTTCTCGTTACGCCGCAGCATCAGCATGTCGGCCAGCAGATGATAGTCACCCACCTCCTTGATAAGCTGCTCCGCCTCGTGTACGGATTTCCGCAGGCTTCCTCTCCAGCCGCTTTGCTCGTCGAGCCCAATCGACTCCTCAATCGCGGCGACGGCGCCGAATTGCTCATTATACTCGGTAAGGCTCCCGGTTAACGCGGTAATGCTGCTGACATTGATGCCCAAATATTTTGCCTGCTCCTCCAGCTCAGTCAGATTGTTCTGCATGCCTGCAGCCAGCTCGGTGAAGGCATCGCGGTATTTCAATGAAGCGCGTGCCAGGAAATCCTTCTCTTGGCGTCGCAGATTGAGCATGTTTACCTCAATCTCGGTGGCCAATGCATCGGCCTGGCGCATCTGTTCGATCTGAAACAGTGAGTACTTCATAAGTACCGTCAATGAGGCCATCGCAACAATGATGCTCGCCGCTATGAGAATGAGTTTGTTTTTAATGGTCATTGATACTGTTCCTTAGTTATTGGTTGTTAGGATCGTGCAGGCACTGAAGTCGCCACAAATTTATGGACAGTCAGATCGTAAGAAAAAAATATATCCGTCGAATCGATGCACTCGTTATCCGAGCCAGATTGTTCAGCGTGTAAATAATGCAGCTTCAATTGAAAATATCGGCTTTTTGCTTTAGAGCTTTAGGGGGATTCGTTATTTGATTGTGCAGCCGCAGCTTGTTGCAAGAGGCGGCGGATGGGACTGTTTTTAAAGAAATTGTCGGCCAAACGGCGCAGGCCACCTGTGCCGAGACTGAAATCTTGCAGGCAAAAAGAAAACCCAGGCAACCTCCATGTCGCCTGGGTTTCCGCTTGTCACCGCTATTGCGCTAAAAAGGAGTCCCTTCCCTGGAGCACATCCCTGTCTTGAAATGCAATCCTTTGCATCCTTTTCCGGCGACGAAATAATCGTATAATTCCTAGGAATTAAAGTCAACCTCTTAATTCGGTCGTCTTAGGGCGTCTATTTTTACCCGCCACTCAGCCGGTCCGGAGAGGTGAACCGATTGGCCGGTACTGTCCACGGCTACGGTCACCGGCATATCCTCGACCTCGAACTCTCTGATCGCCTCCATGCCCAGATCCCCGAACGCAACAATCCGGGCCGAGCGGATAGCTTTTGATACCAGATAAGCGGCACCGCCCACTGCCATCAGGTAGACGGCGCCATGCTTTTTGATAGATTCCAGCGCGGCCGGGCCTCTTTCGGCTTTCCCGACCATTCCGATCAGTCCGGTCTCGGCCAGCATCATTTCGGTGAACTTGTCCATGCGAGTGGAGGTGGTGGGACCCGCGGGACCGACAACCTCATCCCCCACCGGGTCGACCGGGCCGACGTAGTAGATAAAACGATTGTGAAAATCGACGCCATCCGGAAGTGGCTTCCCGTTTGCCAGCAGATCCTGAATCCGCTTGTGCGCCGCATCTCTGCCGGTCAGCAGCTTGCCTGACAGAAGCACTCTCTCACCGGGCCGCCATTGCGCAATATCCTCCTTGGTCAGACCATCAAGATTGACACGCCTGGCACCGGCACCGTCCCCGAGCGGGATATCAGGCCAGCTCTCCAGTTTTGGCGGGGTGAACTGCGCCGGCCCGCTGCCGTCAAGGGTGAACTCCACATGGCGGGTGGCGGCGCAGTTGGGGATAACCGCTACCGGGAGAGAGGCGGCATGGGTGGGGAAGTCGTTGATCTTGATATCCAGCACGGTAGTCAAGCCGCCAAGGCCCTGTGCACCAATACCCAGCGCATTCACCTTCTCGAACAGCTCCAGACGCAGCTTTTCGACTGTGGTCCGCGCGCCGCGAGCTTTCAGTTCGTTGATGTCGATGTGCTCCATCAGCGCCTCTTTCGCCAGCAGCATCGCTTTTTCTCCCGAACCACCTATGCCTATGCCCAACATTCCGGGTGGACACCAGCCTGCGCCCATAGCGGGAACAACGTTGAGAATCCAATCCACAAGGCTGTTGGACGGATTGAGCACGGTAAACTTAGACTTGTTCTCGGAGCCGCCGCCTTTGGCGGCAATGCGAACGGAAAGCCCGTCTCCGGTCACCATCCGGGTGTGGACCACCGCCGGTGTATTGTCTCCGGTGTTCTTGCGTGCGCCGGCCGGGTCGGCGACCATCGAGGCGCGCAATACATTCTCCGGGTCGCTATAGGCGCGGCGCACCCCCTCGTTAACCATCTCCTCAACGCTCATATCCGCCTGCCAGAGCAGATTCATACCGATATCGACAAAAGCCACTACCATACCTGTGTCCTGACAGATCGGACGATGCCCCTCGGCGCACATACGCGAGTTGACCAGAATCTGGGCAATCGCATCCTTGGCCGCTGGCGACTGCTCGCTCCGCCAGGCTTCGGCCATCGCCTTGACGAAGTCATCCGGATGGTAGTAGGAGATAAACTGCAGTGCATCGGCGATGCTTTGTATGAAGTCGTCTTGTTTGATTGTTGTCATGGGTATTTCCGTATATTTAAATCTGCAGCAGCAGACGGGTCGGGTCTTCCAGCATGTTCTTGATGGTTACCAGGAAACTTACCGCCTCGCGGCCGTCGATAATGCGATGATCATAGGAGAGGGCAAGGTACATCATGGGCCTTATGACGATTTCACCGTTCACCACGACCGGCCGCTGCTGAATATTGTGCATACCGAGAATGGCACTTTGGGGCGGATTCAGAATAGGCGTGGAGAGCATGGACCCATATACACCGCCGTTGGAGATGGTGAATGTGCCGCCGGTCAGATCTTCATAACTGAGGCTGCCATCACTTGCCTTTCTGCCAAACTCCCGGACCGCTTTCTCCAGCTCGGCAAAGCCCAGCTGGTCCGCATCCCTGAGAATGGGGACGACCAGTCCGCGCGGTGAGCCCACCGCTATACCAATGTCATAATAGCCGTGGTAGACGATATCCTTGCCGTCGACCGACGCATTGACAAGCGGAAAGGTTTTAAGCGCCTCGACCGCCGCCTTGATAAAAAACGACATGAATCCAAGCCGGACCTCGTGCTCCTTTTCAAACTTCTCCTTATAGCGCTCGCGCAACTCATTTACCGCCTGCAGATTGACTTCGTTGAAGGTGGTCAGAATGGCAGCGTTTTGCTGTGCTTCCAGCAGGCGCTCCGCAATACGCGCCCGCAGCCGGGTCATGGGGACGCGCTGCTCCGGTCGTTCGCCAACCATTACGGTCTGCGTGATATCACTCTCCTGCAATACCGTTGCCACAGCCCCCTTCTCCTGCCCGGTATCAGCATCGAGCGAGTCGAGATAGGCTGTAACATCTGTTTTCAGGATACGCCCATCCTTGCCGGTGCCTTTGATCTTGTTGGGGTCGAGGTTCATCTCCTTGATCAGGCGGCGAACGGCGGGAGTGAGCACCGGCTCGTCCGCACCGGCAGCCGCTTGGGCAGATGGTTTTTCGGGTGCGGCCGTGGCTGTGCTTTTACCGGATTCGATGACACACAGAAGATCGCCGGCAACCACTGTATCCCCTTCCGCAGCGGATACCTGTCCGAGAACGCCATCGACGGTGGATGGCACTTCCAGAACCACCTTGTCGGTTTCCAGGTCTACGAGATTTTCATCCTGCCTGACCGGATCGCCGGGTTTCTTGTGCCAGGTGAGTACCGTGGCGTCGGCGACGGATTCGGGCAGTGCTGGGACAGTGACATTTTTACTCATACTTGCGTGGTCCTTCGGTTCATTGACGGATTGATACGGCAGGTCAGCGCTTCATCGATCAGGGTCTCCTGCTGTTTTACGTGAACCGGGTAGTAGCCTACAGCCGGTGCGGCGGAGGTGGGCCTGCCAACGTAGAACAGTTGTCTCCCTTTCTCGAACTGGGTGTGGAAACGGTGTTTGATCTGATCCCAGGCGCCCTGGTTCTGGGGCTCTTCCTGACACCAGATGAGGCGCTTGACCTTGGGGTAATGGTCTATGACGGTGTCGAACTGCTCGCGCGGGAAGGGGTAGAGCTGCTCGATGCGGATGATCGCGACATTGTGCAGAGCACGTGCGCGGCGTGCTTCCAGCAGCTCGTAATAGACCTTGCCCGAGCAGACGATGATGTGATCGATCGCGTCGGGATCGAGATCGTCGATCTCGCCGATCACCGGCTTGAATTGACCCATGGTGAATTCATCTATCGCAGATACGGCAAGGCGGTGCCTGAGCAGGCTTTTCGGCGTCATCACCACCAGCGGTTTACGCATTGGCCGGATCATCTGCCGGCGCAGCATATGAAATACCTGGGCCGGCGTGGTAGGCATGCAGACTTGGATGTTGTGTTCGGCACAGAGCTGGAGATAGCGCTCCAGTCTGGCGGATGAGTGCTCCGCTCCCTGTCCCTCGTAGCCGTGTGGCAGAAACATCACCAGACCGCAGTAGATGCCCCATTTGGCGCCGCCGGAGGTGATGAACTGGTCGATCACCACTTGGGCGCCGTTGGCGAAATCACCGAACTGCGCCTCCCATATTGTCAGGGTCTTCAGATCCGTGGTCGAGTAGCCGTATTCGAAACCCAGAACCGCCTCCTCTGACAGCAGGGAATCGATGACGGTAAAGTCTGCCTGATACTCGCGCAAATGTTCGAGCGGAGTGTAGGTGCTGTTCTCCAACTGGTTGTGCAGTACGGCATGGCGATGGAAAAAGGTGCCGCGTCCGCAGTCCTGACCGGACAGCCGGACAGGATATCCGTCGTCGACCAGTGTTGCGTAGGCGAGCGTCTCGCCAAAACCCCAGTCGATCAGCTGGTCGCCGCTGGCCATCTTGCGCCGTTCGCCGAGAATCTTTGCAATCCGGGCATGGGGCTCAAATCCTGCAGGCAGCTCCAGCAGTTTGTTTGCTGTCCGCCGCAGCCGATCTTCCGGAATCCTGGTCTCTGCCGGTTGTTCCCAATGAATGTTCTCGAAGGATTTGAAATCGGTATGGTACGGATAGTCCAGATCGACCAGAGTGGGACGCGCCACCACCGAGCCCTGTTCCAGAGATGTACGGTAGTTCTCCACCATATCGCGAACCTGCTCAGGTGTGACTATTCCCTGGGATATCAGCCTGTCAGCATAAACACTGCGGGTGGTCGGCATGCGCCGGATCTTTTGATACATCTGAGGCTGGGTCACCGCCGGCTCGTCGGCTTCGTTGTGCCCGTGGCGGCGATAGCAGACCAGATCGATGATGACGTCCTTGTGAAAACGCATGCGGTAGTCCAGTGCCAATCGGGTAACAAAGATCACCGCTTCCGGGTCATCGCCATTGACGTGGAAGATGGGTGTCTGAACCATTTTGCCCACGTCTGTGCAGTACAGCGTGGATCGGGTGTCGTGCGGATTCGAAGTGGTGAATCCGATCTGGTTATTGATCACGACATGAATCGAACCGCCGGTCGCGTATCCCCTGGCCTGGGACATCTGCAGCGTCTCCAGTACAACGCCCTGGCCGGAAAACGCGGAATCCCCGTGAACCAGAATGGGCATCACATGATCGCGGGTGTGGTCTCCCCTGCGGTCCTGCCGCGCCCTTACCGAACCTTCGACAACCGGACTGATAATCTCCAGGTGGGATGGGTTGAAGCCGAGAACCACATGGGTAAATCCACCGGGAGTTTCGATATCGATCGAGAATCCCATGTGATATTTGACATCACCGGAGCTTTTGAATTTGTCGGGAGTTTTTCTCCCCTCAAACTCGTCAAACAGTTCCGAAGGCGGTTTGCCCATGATGTTGGTGAGCAGATTGAGACGGCCACGGTGAGCCATGCCGATGACCACATCTTTTAGACCGTTTGCCCCCGCGCGCTGAATCAGTTCATCCATCAATGGAATAAAGGAGTCTCCTCCCTCAAGCGAAAAGCGTTTCTGGCCGACATAACGGGTGTGGAGATATTTTTCCAGGCCTTCGGCTGCGGTCAGCAGGCCGAGCAGCCAGCGGCGATCGTTATCCGAAAGGTCTGGCGTTACCCGATAGCCTTCCACCCGTTTCTGGATCCAGCGTTTCTCACGGGTGTCGGTGATATGCATGTACTCAGCACCCACATTGCCGCCATATACCTGTTTAAGAAGGGTGATGATCTCGCGCAACGGCATGCGGTCAGGGGCGAACAGGGAGCCGGTATTGAATACTACGTCCATGTCCGCCTCACTCAGGCGGTGAAAATCGGGATCCAGATCCGGGACCTCCTCGAGCACACGCATATTCAACGGGTCGAGTGTTGCATGTTGATGGCCACGCACTCTCCAGGCATTGATCAGGCGCAGCACCGAACCCTGTTTTGCGGCTGCGGCAGGAGCCATGCGCTCGGTGGATTGACGCGTGCTGGCACGGTTTTCCCTTGCCAGGCGGGCGAAGTTATTGATTACCGGGCCATGTGCGATGTCCGGGGCTTCATTGGCGGAAGATTGCAGCATCCTCTCGAACTGTTTGCGCCAGGCGGGATCGATGCTGGCAGGATCGAGCAGATAGCGCTCATAAATATCTTCGATGAAGGCGGCATTTCCACCTGACAATGCCGATGTTTTTCGTAGCAGATCGAGAAGTGCGCTCATTTGTATATTAGGACGATCGTATGAAAGTGGAAGAAATTATGATCGGGAGATGGGATGTTAGCATAGGGCAAGGCTTTTTAAAGGCATTTTTTTATATTTAGTACGCTTGTCCATAAAAATTATCCAATTTGAGGATTGCGCCTGACAACAGTGCCATGAATGGGGTTTCCAGGTTGCCGATGCGGGTATCTGCGAAATCATCCAATTGCATTGCAGGCAAAATAAGAGATTAAGGTACACGACATTTGCCTAATGATTGTGACAAGTGGAGTAGCCCGAACAGGAGCAGGCTGGAGGCGGATATTGCCTATTTGGATGCCAGGCTTTCGCTGTTAAGGGGTGGGGCTGCGAGTTGCTATCAGGAGGCCCAGATCAAGGCCTACAGGGAGCTGGAAGCTCTGCTGATCGGCAGGTTGGCGAAGCTGATCGGGCAGGGTTCCGAGCCGCAGGATCTCTATCCTGAGAGGATTCAGGTCGGGGGGATATCTGCGGAGGAGGGCGTCGATGGGGATGCGGAGAGTCAGGTATGAGTAGTTGCCAGTGTTCAAGACCGGCAGAAATTGACCGGCACCAGTGCGGTTTCAGACAGACGGAGAAAATCAGAGAGAGTCCCGTTGCGCTATTGCTGAATCCGGAAAAGCGGTCCGCCCGGCAGTGTCCTGGAGTGAGATTGCGGTTCATGCCCGGCACTGCTCCAGATACCCAATCCTGCGGCACGGGCCTGGCGTTCCGCTTGGGCATATTTTTCGGCATCCGCGGGAGAGAGCTCTGAGGGATTGAATCGGGCCAGTCCGGCGCTGAGCAGGCGTATGTTGATATCCGCACCACCGTGCGTCAACCGGCCGCTGATCTGGTCCATCAGACCATCCCTTTGGTAAATAAACCTTACGGATCGACCCATAACCAGGCTCTGGAGATGCCTTCTGGCAGCGGCTCCCCAGGGCCGATTCGGTGGTTGTGTATCTATGCCGTTCAGTCTGATCCGGTGTATGGAGCCGTCGCTGCTCAACAAAACCAGTTCATTTCCGCTGATGATGCGGGCGGGTCGTCCAACCAGGCTCTCGATGGCGGCAGCATTCTGGAATGACAGAAGTAACAGAAAACAAAACATCGCACGCAAGTTGGTTGGATTGAGGGGTATTGGATGGTTCATGTCGCGTGGAGTCACGGGGATTGGATTTAAATTCAGTCAAGTTTAACTGAATACCTGTATGGATGTGTTATATGGACTACTGTATATAAAAACAGTATAATTTTTCCATTCCAGTGTTCGGCAGGAAAAACAGATGAAACTGACACCGCGTCAGCGCCAGATACTCGACCTGATCCGCACGCATAGCGAGGCTACCGGTTCTCCTCCGACTCGGGCGGAGATCGCTGCCGCATTCGGCTTTCGTTCGGCCAATGCGGCGGAAGAGCACCTGCGTGCACTTGCGCGCAAGGGAGCGATAGAGCTGCTAAAGGGCACTTCCCGCGGTATTCGGCTGCTGCAGCAACAGCAGGGGGATAGCCTGCCGGTTATCGGCCGGGTGGCCGCCGGTAGTCCGATTCTGGCGGAGGAGCATATAGAGGAGCGTTATAGCGTGGATTCACGGCTGTTTCATCCGCGCGCGGATTATCTGCTGCGGGTGCAGGGTATGAGCATGATGGGGGCCGGTATTCTGGATGCCGATCTGCTGGCGGTGCACAGTTGCCGGGAGGCTGAAAATGGCCGCATCGTAGTGGCCAGGCTGGGGGATGAGGTAACGGTAAAGCGGCTGCAGTTTGATGCCGGGAGGCCGCACCTTGTGCGGCTGTTGCCGGAAAATCCCGATTATTCGCCGATTGAAGTGGATCTGCGCTCCCAGGAACTGGTGATCGAGGGCATAGGCGTCGGCCTGTTGCGCGGAGTAAAAAATGGGCGTTGAAAATCTGCTGCGGCAGGGTTCGTGTCTCTGGCGCGGCGGGGAGTTTTATCCGGACTCTGATCCAGGTATCGCGACCGGTTTTTCCTCGCTGGACCGGCACTTGGCCGGGTGCGGCTGGCCGCGGCGGGCCATTATCGAGATTTTATCCGATCGCCCTGGCGGCGCGATGGCGTTGTTGATGCCCGCGCTGGCGACCCTAAGCCGGGAGGCGAAGGAGATTATTCTGGTTGCGCCGCCTTATGTTCCTTATGCGCCGGGGTTTTCCATCAATGGGGTGGATCTCACCAGGCTGTTGTTGGTGAAGGGGCGGAATGAAAAGGAGTGTTTGTGGGTGCTGGAGCAGGTTCTCGATGCTGGCTGTGCCGCCGCTCTGTCATGGCCGCAACGATTGAGCGGAATGGCATTACGGCGTCTGCAATTGGCCGCCGAGAGAGGGGGCGGCTGCGGTTTTCTGTTGCGCCGGTCGCACTGGGAGCGGGACTCCTCCCCCGCTGCGCTGCGCCTGCGGGTTGCAGCGGCGGGCAATAGGGTCGATATCCTCAAACGCCGTGGCGGCTGGCCGGTGGAGGGGATAGAGCTGGGTGCCCTGTAGTATTAGTTCCAAAACCCGGCCCGTGGAAGCAGAACAACATGCGCTGGCTGGCCATTCACTTTCCCTTTCTGGCGCTGGAGTCGCTCGCTGCCGATGCGTCGGAGCAGCCGCTGGCCATCGCCGAAATGCGGGGTTCGCGGCAGCGGATTCTGATGTGCAACAAGAGCGCGGCGGGGCTGGGCATTGCCGCAGGCATGCGGCCCGGGGCTGCCCGCGCACTCTCTTCCAGGCTGTGTGTTCTGCCGCGTGACGAGCGCAGGGAACTGGCTGCACTGACGGCAGTGGCCGACTGGTCCGGCTGTTTCACCTCACAAGTCTCGTTGGATCCCCCCTGGGGTATTTTACTGGAGCTGGCGGGCAGTCTGCGCCTGTTCGGCGGTGTTGATCCGCTGCTGTCGAAGATAGGGAGCGGACTGAAGGAGTTGGGATACAGCACCCAGGCCTGTCTGGCGCCAACACCCGCGGGGGCCATGCTGCTGGCCAGAGCGGGCGGGGAGAGGTTGGTGCCTGACCGGAGGATGCTGCGTCAGGTGCTTGCCGGCGTTTCCCTGCAATGGCTGCCGTTGGAGCGCGCCGGGCGGGAGGCGCTGCAGAGTATGGGGCTGGAGACGCTGGGGGATCTTTTGCAGCTGCCGGAAGCGGGACTGGAGCGCCGTCTGGGGCCGGAGTTCATTACTTACCTGGAACGCCTGCTGGGAAGATCGCCGGACCCCCGCCCGCAGTTTCAGCCACCCGAGCTATTCCAGCACCGACTGGAACTGCCGGCCGAGGTCGGAAGTACATCGGCCCTGCTGTTCGCTGCCAGGCGGCTGATTTTGGAACTGGCCGGTTTTCTCGGAGCAAGGCAGGCCGGTACTCAGTGCCTGGAGTGGATACTCTTCCATGGCAATGGGAGGGAGAGCCGTTTCCAACTCAGGCTGATGCTGCCGGAACGGGAACCCGGGCATCTGCAGGAGCTGTTGCGCGAACGGCTGGAGCGGTTGGCTCTGCCGGCTCCGGTGCGGGAGATTGGCCTGCTGGTGGCGGAGGTTGAGCCCCTGCCAGGGCATCCACTCACCCTGTTCGAGCCTCCTCGGGTTTCCGGCGTGACGCCGCTTCTTTTGCAACGGTTGCAGGTAAGGCTGGGTGAGGACTCCCTCTCCGCCATTCAGCAGGTAGCGGATCATCGGCCTGAACACGCATGGTGTAAAAAAGAGGTCGGAGTCGATTTTTTCCGTGCCACGGAAAAATCGACTCCGACCCCCTTTTTACTCAGCGCCCCTTGTGGTTATTGCCTGAACCTGAGCCCCTGATGGAAAAAGGTGGCTGGCCCTGGTGGCGGGGACGCTTGCATCTGGAGCCGGAGCGGGAGCGCATCGAAAGCGGCTGGTGGGACGGTAAGGCTGTCTCACGGGATTATTTCATCGCCAGGGCGCCGGGCGGAGAGCAACTCTGGATCTATCGTGAACTGCACGGCGCACGGCGCTGGTTCCTGCATGGTTTTTTCTGAAATCCATGAATTCTGATTAGCCGGAGGTGGCAGCGTCCGATACCTTCAAGACTGGTAAAATAGGCGGAGAATAAAATCGGAGGCAGCTGATGAAATTCTGTATGCAGTGCGGCGCTGCGTTGACGCTACTGGTGCCAGATGGAGATAACCGTCCACGGCACGTCTGCGGCAGCTGTGGGTTCATTCACTATCAAAATCCCAAAATAGTCACAGGCGTTATACCTGAATGGGAAGGGAGAGTACTGCTGTGTCGTCGCGCCATTGAGCCTCGTCAGGGGTTGTGGACTTTACCCGCGGGTTTCATGGAAAACGGCGAGTCATCTCATGAAGGAGCTGCACGTGAAGCGATGGAAGAGGCCAATGCCCGCATTGATATTATCGGACTTTATACCTTGTTTAATCTGACCCATATAAATCAGGTTTACATGTTATATCGCGGACAACTTGTGGATCTCGATTTTGCGCCCGGGGAGGAGAGCCTTGAGGTTGCTCTTTTTGCCAGGGATGAGATGCCTTGGGAAGATCTGGCATTTCAGGTGGTGCGCGAAACACTCAATTTCTATTTTCAGGATCAGGCAAGTGGAAACTTTGTGTTACGCAGCGGCACAATCGACCGCAACAGTGAAGATCAGCGAAACTACCGTATGCGGTTGCTGGAGGGCTAAATAAAATCGGGGTCAGGGTCAATTTCACTCATGTGAGTGAAATTGACCCTGACCCCGATTTTTCTCTTTACTTATTCGCGCGGTTGTTCACAAGGTCGTCGACAACCGAAGGATCCGCCAGCGTAGAGGTATCTCCAAGGGCGTCGGTTTCGTTACAGGCGACCTTGCGCAGAATACGCCGCATGATCTTGCCAGAACGGGTCTTGGGAAGGCCCGGGGCCCACTGGATGATGTTGATCTTGGCGATCGGACCGATTTCGTCCCGTACCAGCTTGATCAGTTCCGCCTTTAGTTCATCGGTCGGTTGCACGCCGGCCATCGGGGTGACGTAGGCGTATATACCCTGACCCGTGATCTCGTGGGGGTAACCAACCACAGCAGCCTCGGCCACTTTTTCGTGCAGCACCAAGGCGGATTCGATCTCGGCGGTACCCAGACGGTGACCTGAAACATTGAGCACGTCGTCGATGCGTCCGGTGATCCAGTAGTAACCATCCTCATCACGGCGCGCGCCGTCGCCGGTGAAATAGTTGCCCGGATACTGGGTGAAGTAGGTGTCGCGGAAACGCTCGTGGTCCCCGTACACGCTGCGCATCATTGCCGGCCAGGGTCGGGTGATGATGAGCGCGCCTTCGCAGGCGCCTTCCAGTACTTCACCGGTGGTCGCGTCGACGATCCTCGGCACCACGCCGAAGAAGGGCTTGGAAGCTGAGCCCGGTTTCAGATCGGTGGCGCCCGGCAGCGGGGTGATCAGGTGTCCGCCGGTTTCGGTCTGCCACCAGGTATCGACGATCGGACAGCGCTCGCCACCGACTAAGCGGTAGTACCACTCCCAGGCCTCCGGATTGATCGGCTCGCCCACCGTGCCCAACAGCTGCAGGCTGGACAGGTCGTGTTTCTGCACCGGCTCGTCACCCAGGCGCATCAGCGCACGGATAGCGGTCGGGGCGGTATAGAAGGTCTTGACCTTGTGTTTTTCGCACACTGCCCAGAAACGGCCGGCGTCGGGGTAGGTGGGGATGCCTTCAAACATCAGGCTGATCGCACCGTTGGCCAGCGGGCCATAGACGATGTAAGTGTGTCCTGTGACCCAGCCCACGTCTGCGGTGCACCAGTAGATGTCGCCGTCTTTATAGTTGAAGGTGTATTTGTGTGTCATGGCGGCAAATACCAGATAGCCGCCGGTAGTGTGCAGCACGCCCTTGGGTTTTCCTGTGGAACCGGAGGTGTAGAGAATGAACAGCGGATCCTCGGCGTCCATCTCTTCAGGTACGCACTCGGCCGAGGCGGAAGCCATGGCTTCGTCGTAGTAGATGTCACGACCGTCGGTCCAGTTGACCTTGCCGCCGGTGCGTCTTACCACCACGCAGGTGTGCACATTGGGGCAATCCTTGAGTGCGGTGTCGGCGTTGGTTTTTAACGGCACATTCTTGCCGCCCCGCACCGATTCATCCGAGGTGATCAGGGTTTGGCAGTCGGAGTCCAGAATACGGCTGGAGAGCGCATCGGGTGAGAAGCCGCCGAATACGATCGAATGCACTGCGCCGATGCGGGTGCAGGCAAGCATTGCGACCGCAGCTTCCGGTACCATCGGCAGGTAGATGCAGACCCGGTCGCCCTTCTTCACGCCGCGGCTTTTCAACACATTGGCGAATTTACAGACATCGGTATGCAGTTGGCGATAGCTGATTTTTTTATCGACATTGGGATCGTCACTCTCCCAGATGATGGCGGTCTGGTCACCGCGTGTAGCCAGGTGCCGGTCGAGACAGTTATAGGAGACGTTCAGTTTGCCGCCGAGGAACCACTTGATGTCTGCGGTATTGAAGTCCCATTCCGTAACCTTGTCCCATTTTTTTGACCAGCTTACAAACTCTTCGGCGGCATCTGCCCAGAAGCCGTCGGGATCGTCAACGGAGCGCCGATACATCTCCTCATATTTCGCCGCATTAATATGTGCACTGGCGGCCAGATCAGCCGGGACCGGGTGGACCTTCTCTTCGGACATGTTGATTCTCCTCTGTTTTGGAATGGTGGATGGGATCTGTCCCAACCCTTGTCTGCAGCACCCACGGACAACTGTCTGTATGGTGCGAATCCTCTTCTCTCTAATTATTCGACTTGTTTGTTGTTGCAACCGGACTGATGCGGATCCACACCCGGTTTTTTATGCATCGGTAACACTACCAGTTACCGCAATTTCCGACTACCTGTAATTTTTACCGGTTTGTATTCTTATCCTTTTGCCGATTCGGCTGAATTGTAGAACAATTTGCTTGGAGGCTTCCAACCATGAATATTTTGAGGTAACCATTCTCAACTCTTCGGTGATTATCTGCCTTGATAATGCTGAGGGCCCTTAAAATACCTCGCCGGTGAATTCATCCTGCAACTGATCCTGAAAACGTTTCACCGCCCGCATTGCCATGCGCAGTGTGCTGCGGTTCTTGGGGCTGAGTTTCTCGATCTTGATTTTTTTGGTCGGTTCTTTGCTCGCGGCCACTTGGTTGATCTGATGGTGAAGCAGCAGGTCCAGCATCTCTTCGTAGGCTTCCTGAATCGAATTCTTGAAATCGTCCGACAGTTTTCCGACTCTCACCAGTGCGTTCAAACGGTCGCTGGTGTTTTGCAGCGGGATGCCGTTTTGAAAAGCAAAAATGCGGGCGGCATCGGCGATTATCCGCAAACCGTTGCGTTTAATGTCTATATGTTCGCCCTTCTCGTCCCTGGTGGTAACCAGCTGGTTGAAGATTCCCAGTGCGGGTTTTCCTTCGGCATCGTCTTCCGCCATCAATTTAAGCAGCCCTGGTTTTCTTCGGAGCTCCGAGATCAGGTGTCTGCGCAAATCGGTGGTCAATGCGTCGTTGCCGTAGAGGGTATCGAAGTCAAGAACCACATTAGCCCAACGGGCATCCTGCACCGTTGGTTTGCTGGTAATTTGACTTATCTGCTTTTTCCATTCGGAGAGTGATTGCCGATACATCGGGTTTCGCAGCATGATCTCGCCAGGACAGAGCGCGTAGCCCACCTTGTCGAGATTTCGGTTCAGGCGTTTGCCGAAGCGTTCGAACCACTCGCCTACATGTTTTATCTGATCATCAGCTGCATGCCCGATGATAATGCCGTTGTCCTGGTCGGGATTCAGCAGCATCTCCCGGCGTCCGCCGGATCCCATAATCAAAACCGTATAGTCGGCCGGTGGCTGTCCATGCCCCTTGTTCTTCATCCACTCCAGAGTCAATTCCACCACCCTGCGCTGCAGCATCAGATGGGTTTCGCTCAACAGTCTGACTGCGGCGCTGGGGCGGCGGTTGGTTTCGCTGGCATCCGCTGCTGCGTCTACCAGTTTGCCACCAAGTGTGGCCAGGTCGGGAATAGTCTGGGCGGCGCGGATGCGCTTGCTCAGCATACTCGGACGCGCCACCAGGAGCTGCAGGATGTCCGTCTTGGAGACAATTCCAATCGGTGAGTTTCCCTCGCAGACGATGGCGTACTTGGCAATCTCCCGCTCCATCAAATCCTCCGCTTCCCACAGAGGGGTATCGGGCTCCACCACTTGCGGGACTTCGCATGCCACGGTCATGATGCTGTCGTCCGGCCTGGAGTTTTCCAATATCGTCGCTTCGGCCAGTCCGGCATAGGTGATCAGTCCGAGCAGATTTTCCCGCTTGTCCTTGACCACCATACTGCCGATTCTGCGCTCTTTCATTGTCACGAACGCCTCGCGCAGATTGGTTTCGGGACCACAATAGGCCACCGGAGACTTCATGACACGAGTGACCGGCTGTGCCAACAAGCCCGCAGAGATGCTTCGGTCAGGGTTGCGTTCACGCAGCCTGGTGGAAATGACGCGGTTCACAACATCGAAAAAATCGCGGCGGACATGTTCCAGCCGGTGCATGATGCCGGCATCGGTAACAAGCAGCAGTGACCGGCTCGTGGCATGTACCGATGAGAGGTAATCGTGGTGATCGATGTAGTTCGCCAGGCCGATGAAATCCCCGGGCTGGATCGATTCATGCTGGCCGTTCGGCTTGTGAATCAGGAGATCACCTTCGATCAGCGTATAGACCACTTCACGATAACTTTCTCCTGCATGGAACAGGGTTTGTCCGGCCGGGAGTACAAGTTGCCTTGATTTCTCGATCAGAACATCGACGGTTTCGGGTGATACATCTTTGAATGTCCTGGTGCCGCAGAGTATTTCGCGGACCGTAATATTGGCGATGGACTCGTTCTGGCTCATAATCAATGCGTAGGATCAGAACGCCTGCAGCGGCGTAGTAAGGTGAAAAGAAGGAGATCCGTAACAGGGCAGTACAGAACCACCCATAAACCAGAGACGCAAACGGTGATCGACTGGATATTTCTGCTGATAACCGGTTTTATCGCATATCACGCGCTGACTCATCGCAACGAAGATGGGGAAAATGATGTCGGTCATATGCTGTTCGGCGCCATTGCGCTGCTCTTTTTTATACGGGTTTTGATAGTTGACATATTCAAGTTGATTTGACCGGAGCTTGCCACGACAGAAAGAATCCTCAGTCCATGGTATAGGCTCGCTGGCGGGCATCCAGGGCTGGCATCCGCAGCAATCGTTCACCTTCGGGTTTTGAGAGCTCCAGCCTCAGATAGCCGGCGCGGTCCGCGATGGTTGGTGGTTTCTCCGTCTGATTTCTCAGGAAGCGTATCAAAAAGCCTGGTCCGTCGGCCACTTTGGGCTCCAGGTCAAGAGATTTGCCGTAATCACTGAGAGCACCGGGATAATCGCCCATCCGGTCCCGTAAAATGCCTCTGTTCGCATAGGCGACTCCAAGGATACGCCGTTTGATAGGGGTTGCCTCCCGCGCTTCCTCGCGCATTATAGCTTCATCGTAAAGCGTTATCGCCTGAGTATAGTAAGTCAGTGCCTGGGCTCTCCCGTCTGCTCCGCCTTTCGAGTCGTGCTGCTCCGATTTTTCCGCCTTCACGCCCAGCTGCATCAGGGCCTGAGCCATTCCCCGCAAGGCGCCAAGATTTCCGGAATCAGCATCCAACGCGGCTTTATATTGCGCCAGTGCCTCATCGTAGCGGCCGTCTTCAAGATTTTTGCGGGCTGCTTCCAGTTCGTACGCTCCCGGATCCCATTTAATGAGGCCCGAATCGATCAGTGTCCAAGCAATCCAGGCAACGGTTAACGCTATCGCGAGTCGGATCAACAGTCTGTAGCGAATTTCATCCATAGAGCCTGCTGTAGAGTTGCAGATTGAACAGCCAGGAAAAAACCGACACCAGGAGTAGCGCGATGAAACGGGCGCGTGCCAGTTGTCCGTTGGCCTCTTCGCCGGAAAGTTTCTTTCCCAGCCTGCGCTCGGTCCGCCTGACACTGAGTACCCAGATCACTTTTGTGACCGGAAAAAACAGCAGGAGCGCAAGTACGAAGACCGCTATATAGAATCCCATCCCTTAGCTCACGTCAGCCGGATTCTTTACATCAGCTCGGCTGGTCCGGGCTGAAATCAATGTCGCCGATATCTTCGTGCAAAGCCTCCACCTCTTTATGAGGAATTTTGGCCATTTCCATGCGGTAGGCGAGAAACCACATCATGCAGACGCCGAGTGCCCACCAGAGTATCTGCCAGGCCCATATTGAAGGTATACCGAATATCCAGCTTTCAGCGTTATTGGGATCACCGAATATCCAATTGCCGATAACCGCCCCCGGCCCGATCCCGAAGAAAAACCAGCAAAGTGTGACAATCCAGGCGATGGGGACCAGTCCCTTCCTGGAGGGTGAAAGACTGGCGTGCTCACGCAGGAACTTGTGAAATGTCATACGGTGCTCCATCTCCTTCTCGTCCTGGGTCACCGCCGAGACTCCCACAGCAAAAGCCAGGTTGAAGAGGATGCCCCAGAAGGCGGAGTGCAGCGTCATGGGCCAGCGCCCCCAGGGCATGAACTGGGCACCGATGCTTTCGGTCAGCGTGACTGCAATCAGCCCGGCAATCAGTCCTGCCACCACACCCTGACGAGTGAGATACGGCCACCAGCAGACAGCGATAAGGGCTGGCCACATCTGAAATCCGTAGGCTACCGCCAGTCCTCCCAGAAGTACCAGGTAATCCGTGGCTGTGGTTGCCACCACAAGTGCGGCGAGCACAATGGCGAATACGCCCAGGCGGCCAAAAAGTTTCTGTTGCAGATGTGAAGCGTTGGGCATTACGAATCTTTTTAACAGATCGCGGGTCAACATGCCTCCGGCGGTCGACATGTATGCTGCTCCTGTGGATTGCATGGCCGCGAGCGCACAAACAGAAAGAAGTCCCACCAGCCAGGGGGCGGTATCGGACAACAGATAAACCAGCTGGGGTACCAGCATGTCACCCCTGCCTACCGAATACATCAGGTCGATACCACCCAGCCCCGCCTGCATGACAGGATTTACCAGCTCGGGATGTTTTTCCAGAAATGCGGTATCCGCACCCAGAAAGTGAGCGCCGATACCCTGAATGGCGGTAAAGAATACAAGAATAAAACCAATCACGAAGGAGGATGCCCACACCTGTTGGGGTGCAAAAGGTTCAGGGCTCTTGTTCCCGAAAGCCCACATTGAAAACGCAGGCGCGGACTGAATGCCCATCAATCCAAACATGTGGGTCAAGATCATCACGCCGGTCCACATGCCGCCTGTGGGGGCGGAGTCGGTGCCCAGTCCCATTCCGAACTGAATTACTCCGGGGATCGCAATGTAGGCGCTGTAACCCTCAGCCGTTGTTTGTCCGAACACCGCCTTGCCGGTTGCCGGGTCGATAGACGAGAGTGCAGCTATGCCTTCTATCAGGCGATCGAAGCCACCGACCTGGATCAATGCGATCAACCCGATTACCACTATGCCCCCTCCAAGCAGGACCGCCTGGACCGAATCCACATAAGCAACGGCACGCATCCCGCCCGAAGCAACATAGATAATGACCACCATTGAAAGCAGCCACATGCCCACTTCCACTCCAAGCATGCCATCGGTCAGCACGTTGAACAGAAATCCGGAGGCGCGCAACTGTATGCCAAGATAGGGGATGGAAAAAATGAGCGCCACAAGCACCACCAGAATTCGAATGGCGTCCGACCTGAAATAGTAGGCCATCATCTCTCCCGGCGTTATAAAACCGAAGCGTTTTCCCAGCATCCATTGGCGTTTTAGAAACAGTACACCGGTGAATGGGATGGTGATTGCGTAGAACGATGCGTAGGCGTACTGAAATCCATCCCGATAGATAAGACCGGGGTGCCCCATGAAGGTCCAGCCGGAAAAAGAGGTGGCGGTCGCGGCGAGAATGAAGACCCAAACCGAGATTTGGCGGCCGGCGACAAAGTAGTCACTCGCTGTCCTGGCCGAAAGCGCTCCTTTGATTCCCCAGAAGATGCAATAGGTCCAGTACAGTGCGACGAAGACAAACAACCAGACTACTTTCGGGTCCATCGATTGTAGTTTCCTCAGACGTAACGGTTAAAGAAAGCGGCCATGACTAGCCCGGAACAGGAATTCCGCACTGTCGACGTTGGTTTTTTTTGAAGAAAATTAAGCAATAATAATGCCATGGATAATAATTATTAGTTTCAAGTTGTTGTGAGCAAGCTCTACTCGCGTGTTACCGCGGACGTTACAAAAGGTAGCAGGGGCGTGTTAAAAGGTAACGTCGATGGTATGCGCCGGCCCCATTAATTGGGTTTGCCGCTTGCGGTTCCTTTTGGGCGGGGTATACCAAAGCGCTGACGCCGTTCCCATAACGCCTTGCGGCTGATTCCCAGTTTCCGCGCCAGATCGGTTTCCGTGGTCTGGTCCTGGTTTTCCAGTACAAACTGACGAAAGTACTCCTCCAGGGAGAGGTTGGTTTCGCCGCCAGCCGTTGCCCCTTTGCGACTCTCATCGACACTATCGATCGCCAGCAGATCCGCGGTTATCTGGTTGCCGTCGCTTAGTATTACAGCGCGTTCCAGCGCGTTCTCCAGCTCCCTGACATTACCTGGCCAGTCATACCGCCGGATGCTCTCAATCGCTTCTGCGGTCAACACCATGGCGGGACGGTTGAGCTGCTTGCGTGTCTTGTCGAGCAGATAGTTGGCGAGATCGATGAGATCGCCGCCGCGATCACGCAGCGGCGGCAGCGACAGTTCGACCACGCGCAGCCGGAAATAGAGATCCCCCCGAAATTTTCCATCCTGTACAAGTTGCTTGAGATCCCGGTGGGTTGCCGACAGCAGACGGACGTCGACATGGATCGGGCGTTCGGATCCGAGCCGCCGGATCTCACCGTTCTGCAATACCCGCAGCAGGCGTGCCTGGGCAGTGAGTGGAAGTTCCCCGATTTCGTCCAGAAACAGGGTGCCGTTATTGGCTGATTCGACCATTCCGGTGCGGCTTGTGACCGCGCCGGTGAACGCACCTTTCTCGTGCCCGAACAGTTCGGACTCGATCAGCGTCTCCGGGATTGCCGCGCAGTTGACCGTGACGATCGGCGCCTTGCAACGCTGGCTCTGTTCATGCAGCGCCCGCGCCACCAGCTCCTTGCCGGTGCCGGATTCGCCGAGAATCAATACGGTTGTATCGGTTGGTGCCACCTTGGCAACCTGGCGAAATACCTCCTTCATTGCCGGACAGCTTCCAACCATGCCGTCGACCGGGTACGCTTTGTCAATGTCCGCTTTCAGAACTTCGTTTTTACGCTCGGTTTGTGCCTGACTGAGGGTGCGCTTGACCAGATGCAGCAGCTCCTCATGATCGAACGGTTTTGAAATATAGTCGACCGCCCCCTGCTTGATGGAGTCAACCGCTGAACGGACACTGGCATAGCTGGTCATGATCAGCACCGGAACACCGTCCGCGCGATTGATGATCTCCGTACCCGGCTGACCCGGCAGCCGCAGGTCGCTGAGAATCAGGTTGAAACTCTGAAGGTTGTACTTTTCGCCAGCCTCCTCGACCGATTCGGCTTCATCCACCCGATAGCCGTGGCGTTCGAGCAGGCGCTTCAGTGCCTGGCGGATCACACTCTCGTCTTCAATGATCAATATCTGTTTCATGTATCTGTTGATCCCGATGCTGTGGAAGTCTGACAACGACGCGGGTTCCCGTTCCTGGCACCGAGTCAATCTTTATCCGGCCCTGATGTTCCTGAATGATTTTATGAACCATGGAGAGCCCGAGGCCGGTTCCCTCTCCCGGTTTTTTGGTAGTGAAAAAAGGTTCGAATATCACATCCTGATCCTGCTCCGGAATACCCTGGCCCTGGTCCATCAACTCCAGTTGAATGTACTCCTCATCCTGAAAAGCGATAATCTCAATCCGGTCTCCGGGTTTGGATGCATCACAGGCGTTGGTCAACAGATTGACCAGTACCTGGGAGATGCGTTGGCGGTCTCCCACCAGCCGCAGTTTCTTGCGGCAACTGACATTGTATTCAACCTGTTTTCCGGAGCGGGCAAGCTTAACCAGGTTGACGGCATCGTCAATGGTCTGTTTGAGCCTGAAGGTCTGGTAATCTCTGCCGATGCTGCCGCTGCGGCTGAAATTCATCAGCGAACCGATGATGCTGGATATACGCTTGGTCTGGTGCAGGATGCTGGCGATGCTCTCCTCGATTATTTCCGGCTCTTTCTCATCCCGCAGATTCTGTGCCAGTGAGGCGATTCCGGTGACCGGATTGCCAATTTCGTGGGCTACGCTGGCCGCCAGTCTACCGATTGAAGCGAGCCGGTCGCTATGCGCCAGTTCCGCCTCCAGGGTCTCCAGATCGGTCAAATCCTCCAGCAGCATCACCAGTCCCGTCCGGGATTTGGAATCCCGGGCACCCAACTGTGGATCCGGGATGGTTGCCTTATGCAGGTTGAACCAGTGGGGGCGGTTCTCAATAGTCACTTCCATATGCGGGATATGCCGGTCCTGAGTCACCGCAAAGCCTGCCAGCAGATTGCCCCAAGGGGCAGGCAGCGTGTTAAGCTGGTACCCTACAACGTGCCGGCTGGGAATGCCGCTCAACACCTCCATTGCCAGGTTCCATACAACTATTTGGTGGTCTGGTGTCACCGCGCATACACCAAGTGGAAGATCCAGCAGAATCTGCCGGTGAAAGCGGCGCAGTGTGTCCATATCCGCGTTAAGGCCCTTGAGTTCGGTGCGCGACGACTCCAGTTGTTCTTCAATATAACGAATGGAATCGGCCAGCGCGGTTTTTGCCTCGCTGTCCATGGCCAGTTGGCGGTTGATTATGATGTGAGCCATCTGCGGGCCAAGCAGCCCGGAGAGATTGCGTTCTATCTGCTCGCGTAACCGGCGCAATTCTCCGGGACGGATTTCATCGGCTTCCATGCCCAGATCCTCAAGCGCCTGTTTAACCTCCTGCTCCGCGGTATCCTGCCCGATAATTTCCGCCAGTCCCTGTGTGAACTGGCGGGTGTTGCCGGCGGCAACCACCCCTTTCAGTGCCGACAGCAGCGAAACGTCGCTGTAGCAGGCGCGTGCGGCGTCCCGCTCCTCGGATGACTGGCGGGTGATCAGGGAGACGCCCACGAACAGCAGTCCGTTGCAGGCCAGCGACCAGAAGGTGGCAAACCGCCACTGCTCCATTCCCAGCGAGTGGTGCAGCGATGGAAGGCTGAGGCCGGTATAGATAAAACCGGACCGCTCCAGCAGCGGCAACAGCAATGCAAACCCCCAGACAGCGATCCCGCCCAGCAGTCCGACCAGGAATCCCTGGCGGGTGGCCTGGGGCCAATAGAGAAGGCCGATGACGCCGGGCAGAAACTGGGCAACGGCGACAAAAGAGATGAGGCCGAGCTGCACCAGCCCCTGATTCTGCTCAATCAGATGGTAAAAGCCGAATCCGGCCATGATGATTATGGCGATCAACAGGCGCCTTCCCCACAGCAGCCAGAGGTAGATGTTGAGCAGTGGATCGGGATAGCTGGCCGGAAGCAGCAGATGGGTCATGCACATTGAGGAGAGCGCCAGTGTGGTAACGATCACCATGGCGCTGGCAGCCGAGAAACCACCGATATAGGCCAGCACCGGCAGCCATTCCGGCGCGTTGACCAGGGTGATGCCAAGGACATAGTAGTCCGCATCCATCTCCAGATTCAGGTGGTTGCCTGCCCACAGAATCGGCGGTATAGCCAGGTTGAGCAGCAAAAGAAACAGTGGGAAAGCCCAGCTCGAGGCGGCAAATGATCGGATGGATAGGTTTTCGGTAAACATCATGTGGAACTGTCTGGGCAGCAGAAAAGCAGCACAGAAAGAGAGAAATATAAGGGTCAGCCAGGGACCCTCGCGCATCGGAGCATAAAGTGCTTGCGTGGCTTCGGGGTGGGCGGCCAGCCAGTTGGAGAGATCGACAGGCCCGGAGAAGACATGAAAAAGTGCGAACAGGCCCACCACCAGCAGCGCCGTCAGTTTCACCAGGGACTCGAAAGCGATGGCCGCGACCAGACCCCTGTGTTTTTCCCGTGCCGATATGTTGCGTGCACCGAACATGATGGCGAAAAGAATCAGCATGCCGCAGAAGCCGAGTGCCAGCTGCTGTGGTGGAACCTCCCGGGTCAATACGATCAACGATGTGGTGATGGCGCGTATCTGAAGTGCGATATAGGGCAGCGACCCGATCAGCATGAACAGCGTCACCAGAATCCCGGCCAGCTGGCTGCGATAGCGGAATGCCAGCAGGTCCGCAAGGGAAGTGAGTTGATAGACACGCGTCAGCCTGAGGATTGGGCGCAACAGCAGTGGGGAGAGCAGAAAAGCGATGGTGACGCCAAGATATACCGTGAGAAACATATAACCTTCCCGCTCGGCAAAACCGACACTGCCGTAATAGCTCCATGAAGTGGCATACACACCAAGCGAGAGAATGTAGACAAAGGGGTTGCTGGTCCAGCTCTCCGGCACCAGTCCGCTGTCCGTGACATAGGCAATGAAAAACAGAATCAGCAGGTAGAGCAGACTGGCTCCGAACAGGATTTCCAGCTCATAGGTCATGGTTGCGGAAGCGGAAGTGCAGCCAGGCGGCGATTAAAATGACCATAAGCCAGAAGATGTAGGGTAAAAACCAGGCGTATTGGCCGGTTGCCCACCAGCTGGTAAAGGGTGAGGCAAACAGAAAAAGCATGAAAAGCAGCAACAGTATGGTCTGTTCATACTGCCGGCCGGGGTCAGTCATCTTGGGCATTGGCTAAGACTAGCAGCTGTTACTAATGGTAACAACCATGCGGTTCGGTAAATCACTGTGGGTAACTACCCGCCCGGCCATATTGAGCCCATTTGGGTAGATCGGTAGTTTCCAATGAGGGCCAAGGATCAAGAGGAGCTGCGTGCGATCGGTTTTTCCTAGGCCTTCAGCCCTGCTGTTGTCGCATTGAGCTATCACTCATCCGACGCACCCTACAATCCTATGACCAGGTACTATCCAGGTTAAAATCCGTATTCCAGTTTCAACCTCAGTTGCAGCTTCTTTGCCTGTTTGAACGCCTCTTTCAGCATCAGCCGATTCAATTCATTCAGATTCGCCGGATTCAGGCGATTGGCTTTTTCCCGATCGTCGGTGGAGAGCTGCTGCTGAAAGCGGAAGCGCTGCACAAGGAAAAAGGCTTCAATTTCCGCGGCGGTCTCTTCGGGGGGCAGATCCATGGCTTTCGCTATGGCGCGCAGCCTGTCGCCCGTGTTGGTCTCCCAGGTCCCGTGGGTGAGACTCCAGATTCGCGCGGCATCAACGAAGGGGCGTGCACCATGAAGTTTCAGGTCGATGGTATGCGGGTGCTTTCTCCCGCCATCGTAGACGAACCCGCCTGTCCACCCGAGTGACGGGGTGCAGGTTAATGCCTCTTCCGCCATGGTTCGCAAAAACAGCGGATATTGGGCCGGAAGCGGAAGCAACCATTTACGCAGACCGTCCACCAGCCCGTAGTTTCCGTAGAGCGGGCGGAAATCGAAAAAGATGGTGCTGTTCAGAACGGCTTCCGGCTCAGGTGTCTCCATCCAGGAGGTATATTTCCGCTTCCACTCATCCAGGCTCAGGCACCAGGCTGGATTGCCGGCCATGATATTGCCCTTGCAAAGATCAAATCCACAGGCATCCAATCCTGTGTTGACGGCCTTGCCGAAGAGCAGGAATGACTCTCTCAACCGCTTTGTATCGGCCTCATCGCCGGGCAGGAATATCAATCCGTTGTCCTGATCGGTGGAGAAGGTCTGTTCCAGCCGCCCCTCGGAGCCGAAGATCAACCAGCACCAGGGCACCGCAGGCAGGTCAAATTCATCCTCGATCAGTTCAATTATGCGCATGACCACCAGATCGTTCAGCGCGGACATCCATTGGCTCAGCGCTTCCGCGCCCATACCGGAACGAAACAGCTCCGCACCGCGTGTGCGAATCGACTTGGCCGCTTTCGCCATGCTGTCCACATCAGCCGCCGCGGTAACCGTCTCGGCCAAGGTTTCCGCGCCGCCGCCGCGCAGCCCGAACAGGTCGCCGCGCGATACCACGTTGCACAGCGTGCCGTCAGCCTCCTCCAGCAGCACATGGGAGACTTTTCGCTGGATCATCAAAACCGTGGCGCGGTGCGCCGGCGCATCGGCAGGCAGGGTGAAAGGCGCGGCTGTCATCAGTGCCACAACCGGCTGTTCCAGGTCTTCTCCGCGAAACGCGATTGCGTGAATCAGGTCGCTCTGAGTGACTATGCCGAGCGGCAGCTTACTTGCTTCGTCCACCACCACCACCGAGTCGTTTCCCAGCTGGTTCATCTGCAGCATCGCATTACGCACACTGGTGTCTGGGGGAACGATAATCGGCTGCCGCCTGGGCAGCAGACGCATGGGCCCCTCTGATGAACCAAAGTAGGCGTAGTTGGTGTTGCTGCCGGAGCTTACCGATTTTCCTGGTGAATTATCCGGCATGGTAACCGCTCTCCCGGCTGTTGGTAGCGCTCATGGGCTGTCTATGAAGGAAACGTCTTTGGTATGGATGCCAGAGTCGAGCGTACAGGGACGTATTTACAGCGTTTTCCGGAATAGACTGCCCATGGGGGCGTGAGTAGTTATCCGGCATGCTCTACCCCTGCTGCGCTTAGGCCGATGCCGGCTTCCCGCTGCGTGCCTGATCCGCTGAAATTCACTCTTTCGGCTCCAGTAAAGCCTTGACCCGGCTTACCAGATCACTGGTGGAGAAGGGTTTTGGAATATAAGCATCAGCGCCCAGGGATAATCCTTTCTCGATCTCTGCTTCGCGGCCTTTTGCGGTCAGCATGATGATGCGGACACCGGCGAGTGATGCATCGGCACGCACCTCGCTGCATACCTGAAATCCATCCATTTTCGGCATCATCACGTCCAGCAGAACAAGATCCGGCTTGGTTGAACGGATCATGGCGAGTCCCTCTTCACCGTCTTTTGCCACCGAAACATCAAAGCCCTCTCTGCGCATCAGGTACTCGACCGATATGGCGATATTCTGTTCGTCGTCAACGATGAGAACCTTTTTTGTCATGCTTCTGCCTCTTGACCTGGGTTGTTTGAGGGTGCGGCGCCCCCGCGGTTGATGCAGGGAAGTACGAAGGAAAATATAGCACCTTTTTCCGGAGTGCTTTTCACTGACAGCCGGCCGCCAAAGTGTTCAATGATTTCCCGGCTGATCGGCAGGCCCAATCCGGTGCCCAATGGATTGGCGCTGCCTTCAACGCCCTGCCGGAATTTTTCAAATATGACCGGCTGCAGTTTCACCGGGACACCGCTGCCATTGTCGCTGACCATAACCTTGTACATGTTCTGCTGGCGTTTCAGGTGAACCTCAACCCTGCCGGACTCTTTCGCCATAAACTTGGCGGCGTTTGACAATAGATTGAGCATCACCTGCATCAGCCGGTCCTGATCCGCCATCACCTTGGCTGGAGCGTCCGGAAGATCCAGCTTAAGCCTGCCGCCACGGTCGATGATCAACTGCTCAGAGGCATCGATAGACTGGCGGATAATGTCGCCAAGATCGACTTCACTGCTGGTCCATACAGCGTGCCCTGACTCGATCTTGGCCAGATCCAGCACCTGATTGACCAGCCTGGTCAGACGCTCGGTCTCGCTGACGATAATTCCGAGAAACCGTTTGCGCTCCTCCAGATCGATTTTGGGATCTTCCCAGAGGATTTCGGAGAATGCCCGGATCGAGGTCAGGGGGGTGCGCAATTCATGGGTAACCGACGACATGAAGTCATCTTTCAGGTGGTCAAGTTCAAGCAGCTTGACATTGGCCGCCTTCAGTTCGGCGGTGGCGGCTTCCAGCTCACGCGACTTCTGCTCCAGTTCATGGCTGTAGGCCCGTATCTGAGACGCTTCGTCCAGAATATCCATGACTTCATCAAGTCCGAGCGGCTCCTCCTGCACAACAGAGGCTATCATGGCTCGGGCCGAGGCGCTGCCGATGGCACCGGCCAGCAGCGTCTCCGCGAAATGGACGGTCTCTCCATCGGCCGGAAGCTCGGCGTCATCTTCAATATTTCGTTCTTTGGCATAGTACTCTGCGAAACTCTCCCTTGCCCGGTCTTCACCCAGGAAGCGTCCGGTCAGGCTGATCAGGTCGTCCACTTCCGCCCTGCCGCGCCAGAGGCCCTCCGCTATCGGACGGTTGATGCTCATTGCATCCACGAACCGGGTCGCCTGGGTGGTCTCCTCGGCATTCGGTGCACGTATCGAGGAGACGATAAGGTAGGCACCAATGTTCAGCGTAAGGCTCCAGAAGAGGCAGTGGGTTATCTCGTCGAATCCCTCCAATCCAAACAGTGCCTGGGGTTTCAACAGCGCAATGCCAAAGGGGCCCAGATCAAGAAAATCCCGCGCCAGCCAGCCCGATTTGGCGAAGGAGGGTAGTAACAGCGTGTAGATCCATACCAGAAATCCCGCGCTCAGTCCGGCCAGTGCGCCGCCGCGGGTACCACCGCGCCAGTACATGCCGCCGATCATGGCCGGTGCAAACTGGGCCACGGCAGCAAAGCTGATCAACCCGATAGCGACCAGCGCATAGGCTTCACCGGCCAGTCTGAAATAGGAGTAACCAAGCATCAGCACGACAAAGATGGCACCGCGCCGCACCAGCAGCAGGATAACACTCAAATCCATGGACGGCGCCCGGTAGCGCCAGCGCCGCAGCAGTCCCGGCATGACCAGATCGTTGCAGACCATGGTGGAGAGGGCGATGGTTTCGACGATCACCATGCCGGTGGCGGCGGAGAGGCCGCCGAGATAGGAGAAGAGCGCCAGCCACTGCTGCTTATGAGCGATCGGCAGGGTCAATACATAGGTGTCGGCGTCCACGCCCATGCCGGCGAACTCAAGTTGGCCGGCCAGTGCAATAGGCAGCACAAAGATATTGATCAACAGCAGATAGAGCGGAAACAGCCAGATTGCACGGCGCAGTTGATTCTCGCCGCTGTTCTCGACCACAGCCACCTGAAACTGGCGCGGAAGCATCAGCACTGCCAGCGCCGATAGCAGGGATAAGGAGAACCAGAAGTTTGCACCCCCCTCGGGGATCAGCCGGGTTTTCAAATGTCCTGCCTGAAGCGCCTGATGCACGACATCACCGAAACCGTCGTAGAGTCCGAATGTGATAAAAACGCCCACCGCGGTAAGCGCGAACAGTTTCACTATCGATTCGAAGGCGATGGCCGCCACCATTCCCTCGTGCCGTTCACTGGCATCCAGATGCCTGGTACCCAAAAGAATGGTGAATACCGCCAGAATCAGGGCTATATAAAACGCGGTATCCCTCCAGACAGGCAGGGTGTGCGCACCGCCCGGCAGCATTACATCGGGATAATGGATCAAAATACTGAAGGAACTGGAGATGGCTTTGAGCTGCAGTGCGATATAAGGCAGCACACCGACCACGGCAATAACCGTGACCAGGCCGCCCAGCAGATGGCTTTTACCGTAACGGGAGGAGATGAAGTCGGCAATGGATGTGATGCGCTGGGACTTGCTTATCCGCACCATTTTAAGCAGCAGGAAAACCCAGAGAGTGGCAGCCAGGGTCGGGCCCAGATAGATCGGGAGGAAACCGTAGCCGGTTGCTGCAGCCCTGCCGACACTGCCGTAATAGGTCCAGGCGGTGCAGTAAACCGCGAGAGAGAGCGCATATACCGTGGGATTTGATATAACCGAGCGGCCAGTGTCGGCACGCCGGTCTGCCCAATAGGCGATGGCGAACAACAAACCCAGGTAGAGAAATGAGGTGACAACGACCAGCGGCCCGCTCAGCACGCTGTTGGTCCGGATAATTCAGCTGTGAAGATTCGGAGCGTCCCCAAGCTATTCATTTGTCCCACCACCCCGTACGACCCAGGCCATGGCCGCAATCAGCAGACTCCAGACGCCAAACAGATAGAGAAACAGAAGCGGCAACCCGAACAGCAGCCGTGGCCGGTCCGGCAGCGCAATAACGGGTGAGAACAGGAGCAGCAAGCCGATCAGGAAAATGGCAACCAATCGTTGCCTCATCATCTTGGATTGGCGCACGAACACGACTCCTCTCACTTTCCAAATGCTGTGAGTTCAGTATAGAGCAAGGCTGCAACTTGTGTTACAGCGTGTTTGCAAACGGAGAATTGCCAGCAGGATCCAATTTATCTAGTATCGAAAATCCAAAAATGGTTAGTCGCAAATGGATCAATAAAAATAAACCTGTTTTTTTTATATGACCAATGATAACCGGTGAATCCGAGTCTTCATCCAGCAGAACAGAACAGTCGATTCACCGTGAGTGGAGGAGAGAATGTATTATAAATTTGGCAAGTTTGCGGTTATTTTGTGGATAATTTTCTGCGGGGAACCCCTGCTGGCACAGCGTCAATATGGACCGCAGGCAGCCATGGAAGAGGCGAAGCGTGCGATTGGCCTGACACCCAATCCGGACAGAGGGCGCGAACTCTACAATATTTGTGTCGTGTGTCACGGGCCGGAGGGTTGGGGTTCCAGTAATGGCTACTATCCGCAGGTGGCGGGGCAACTGACGGGTGTCATCATTAAGCAGCTTGCCGATATCCGTGCGCGTAATCGGGATAACCCGACGATGTTCCCCTTTTCCATGCCAAGTGTACTGGGCGGTGCGCAGGAGATGGCGGATGTAGCTGCCTATATCGCCGCACTGCCCATGTCGCCGGTTAACGATACAGGACCGGGACATGATCTGGAGCTCGGTAAACGGATCTACCAGAAAGAGTGCGCCGAATGTCATGGTGATAGTGGGCAGGGTGATGCGAAGGATCATGCCCCTTTGATCATGGGACAGCACTACAGTTATCTGAAACGCCAGTTTGACTGGATCCGTTTCGGAAAACGGCGTAATGCCGATGAGAAGATGGTCAGGCAGATTCAACGTTTTACAGGGCGTGAGGTATCGGCAGTGATGGACTATGTGTCGAGACTCCGTCCTCCGAAAGAAAAGTTGGCTCGGATTGGCTGGGAAAACCCCGACTTTCCAAGTTTTTCCAGGCATAATCTGCCTGTGCCGATGATATTGCACGAGGTACCCACCCGAGCCGGTGTTGTAGAGTGAAGCACTGTTCCGGCCTGGTGGCGGATGAGAAAATTCGGGTGGTTCCAACAGTGACGCGGAACAATTTTGTAATTCAGTCCTGAATAATGTGGAATTACTGGAGTAAAAGATGGGCTTGTTTCATGGCCTGCATTTTCCGGAGACATTAAACCGCTAATGAAATTGCATACCCCGCTGATAATCCTTTTCGCGCTGATGAATGGCATCATTCTGTATATGTTTCTACTGCATCTGCCATTTGGATCGGAAGCCTTCCTGCTCAGTTTGGCGTACTGGAACAAGTTGTCCCCGGTTATAGAGATAGCCGCATTATTGGGTGCATTAACCGCGATTTCCGGGGTGGTTATGGCCAAACGACTCGACGAAAATTGGAAGAACCGGCTGCTCTATTGGCGCGGGCAGTACGCACATCCGGCTTATGATGCATTTCTGACGACCAGAAAACAGCCTTTTGACTCGAGCGAATTATTGTCCGCGTTTCCGGCAGTGAAGGATTCCGGGTTCAGTCATAAGGTGCAGCTGGAAACCTGGATGCGGCTTTATCCGAAGCACGAGCAGCATCCTGTCGTTCTCAGCACCTATGGCCAGTGGATGATGCAGCGGGATTTTTATCTGATAGCACTGCTGTTTTTGCTGGTGTTTCTGGTGGTATGGCCGCTTAACCGGAGCATACCTTTCAATATTGCAGGTGCCTATGTATTCATATACGGCGCACAGTTCATATTTCTGCTGATCATGGCACGCCGGGTCGGAGTCCGCCTGGTGGATAATCTGCTTGGCGTGGCGCTTGGCGTGGATAAGAGAGAGGACGAAGGATCAGGCGGAAGGCGCATAATTTAGGGACTGTTATCAGGCCTGCTCTGCATCGTATCAGGTTATTACCGTCATATCCTTCAGCCGCAACGCGCGTTTTCTCCTTTTTCTGTAAGTACTCTGGGCGAGAAACAACTCCCCTGCCGCAATCGCATCAATCAAAGCGTTGTGCGCCGGGTAGCGGGGCAGATTGTAGCGAACCCGCGCCTTGTCGAGGCGTAGATCCCCCGAACGGATTGGCTTGTCCATGCTGCGGAATATGCGAACTTCGAGCGCCAGTGTATCCACTACGGGCGCAATGAAGGGGTAACCGTAGATGCGTTTGCACGCTTTGCTGAGAAACTCGTACTCGACCGCCGCATGATGGGCCACAAGCACTCTGGATTCCAGTGATTTCAGCAGCCTCGGCAGCGCCTCTTCCAGCGGTCTGGCACTGGATGCGGTGTCGTCCATGATGCCGTGAATCACCGCCGATGATTCGGGAATGGCTCTGACCGGGCGGGAGAGAAAGTGGTCCGCCTCGCCCAGGCGCAGACTTTGCCCGCGAATAGGCACGTAACCGATACTCAGGATTTCGTCTTTGTCTTTGTCGAGGCCGGTCGTTTCGAAATCCAGCGCCAGGTATTCCACCTGGCGCCAGTCCGTATCGGGAGTGGGGAAGGTGGATTCATAATACTCCCTCAGCGGGCCTGCGGGCATTTTACGCAGATACCAGTAGCGGCGTTCGTCGAGGTTGAACAGAAATTTCCAGATCGACATCTACATTTTGTACCGCTGGCTAAGTGTGTTCTGCATGGTGCGCACCACCGAAAATGCATCCTTCAGGTGATTGCGTTCAAAGTGCGACAGATGATCGGGAGACATGAAGTTATCTGCCGGCTCGCCTGCCTTGATCAAACGCGCCTGGTGTTGGATGCGCAGATAACATATGAATTCCAGCGCGTCCTTTAAATCATGCGCGCCTTCACTGGTGACTTCGCCGCCCTCGGCAACCACATCCAGCCGGTCAAGGGTGTTGACCGCCTTGCTGCCCGCAGCCAGGCTGTAGACACGGGCCAGATCCACGATCGGGACGATACCGTTGTGTTTTACGTCGAAAGTCTGGTTGTGCTCTCCTCCCTTGATCAAAACAAAATTGCGGAAAAAACCGATGGGTGGCTGGTGTGACAGGGCGTTGCCCGCCATAAACGCGAGAAAAATCCTGTTCCCACGTGTTTTTTCCAATGCATATTCGGCGATCTCTCTGAATAAGTTGCGTGAGCCGTAAACACGGCGCATGTCGAAAAATACCGAGGTCAGCATGAGCGACATCGGTTCGGGCTGATCGATCCACTTCTCGAAATATCCCTTCCAGACGGTGAGAGGCTGGCGCCATTTGTCGGTGATCGCCATCATTTCACCGGGGCAGTAGATGTAACCGCAGGCATTCAACCCATCACACACGAATTTCGCCAACTCCCTGAAGTAGTCGGCATGAATCCGGGGATCGTAGGCGTCGTCAATGATCATGCAGTTGTCCTGATCTGACTTTGCCGTTTGTTCATTGCGCGCCTGGGAACCCGCTGCGACCCAGACATAGCGGACAGGAGGTGGTCCCAACCTCTCCTCCGCCAACTGCAACAGCCTAGAGGTGATGGCATCGGTAATCGACGTAATCAAATGACCGACACTGTCTGCGCTCGCCTCCGCAACGGCCATATTGACCAGCAGATCGGGGATCTTGTTGGCCACCTCCTGCATGCGTTCGATTTTGTTTTGCTTGTAGATGTCGCTGACCATGTAGACGACGGATGTTGTCTGATGTTTGGTCAGGTCGGTGGCGGTAACCATGCCGGCAATGCCGTCATCATGGGTAATCGGCAGATGATGAATGTTGTGCCGGGCCATATGAAGTTGTGCCTGAAAAGCAAAGGTATCGTCTTTCAGGGAGGATGGATTAAAAGTCATGATCTCGGTGATCGGCAGATTGACGTCCAACGCCTCGGCGACGACCCGGTTGCGCAGATCGCGGTCGGTAACTATGCCTGCAAGCTGCCCCTTGGCGCAGACCAGGATGGAGGAGACGCGCTCTTTGGACATCTTGCGCGCGGTTTCGTAAATGGATGCGGATGGGGAGATAGTGACCGGTTTCCGTTGGATCAACTCCCTGATCGGGGTGGTTATAAGATTGACCTGACTGCTGGTAACCTGTGTCGCCTGGTTGATGGCGTCGCGCAGCCGGTCGCCCACAACACTGCTGAAAAAATAGGCAAACTGGGTATGGTGTTCGCACAGCTTGTCAACGTCCTGTGCAGACAACTGGTAGATCAGCGTATCTTCCAGTGCGGTGCAGTGGTGTTCGATCTGATTCGGGCGGTGGGATGCACGATAACCGAATACGTCACCTTCCCCCAGTCGGGCCAGGATTTCGTTTTCAATATTGAACACCTCCACCGCTCCGGTACGGATCAGGTAAAGATAGCTCTCCAGACTGTTGGTTTCGGAAATTATCGTATCGCGCCGGAAATAACGCACCTGAAGCATGGTGGGAAGTTCGGCCAGTGCATCTTCGGGCAGCTGGTCAAACGGGTGGTTTGCGGCAAGAAAATCTCTGATCTCTAGTAACTCGATATCCACTGTGTCTGTCCGAATGGTAACTGTCACATATGGCTCACTTATAGAGAGCCTGATAGTTATATTCCCGATAGCTATTTATTGATTGACCAAAATAGACAACTATAGCGAGCGCTGATTCAAAGCGTCATTGAGGGGCAATGCCCCAAAAAAAAGACCCCGCACTGGGCGGGGTCCATTCTACAACACATCTTATTGTTATATGCGGCTTAGTGATCGGTGGCCGCACCAGCTCCACGCGGTGTGCGGATATCTTCCACCAGATGCTGGATATGCTCCGGCGGTGCCTTGGTGACCTTGGACACCAATATGGCAACAGCGAAGTTGATCGCGGCGCCGATGGTACCGAAGGCTTCCGGCTGAATGCCGAGGAACCAGTTTTCGGGTTTGTTGGGAAGCATCTCTGTACCAGGGACGAAGAACCAACCTTTGAACCAGAAGATGTAGATCAGGGTGGAGAGCAGACCTGCCAACATGCCCAACACCGCACCGGTGTTGTTGACGCGCTTGTTGAAGATGCCCATCATCAGCGCCGGGAAGATCGACGAGGCTGCCAGACCGAAGGCGAGGGCCACCACCTGTGCGGCGAATCCCGGCGGGTGCAGACCGAACCATCCGGCAATCGCGATCACGCCGGCCATCGAGATACGGGCTGCCATCAACTCGCCTTTCTCCGAAATGTTTTTGGCAAACATACCCTTCAACAGGTCGTGCGATATCGCGGTGGACATCGCCAGCAGCAGGCCCGCAGCGGTGGAGAGCGCAGCGGCCAGGCCACCGGCAGCTACCACAGCGATAACCCAGTTAGGCAGTTTGGCGATTTCCGGATTGGCCAGCACCATGATGTCGCGGTCCACCTTCAGCTCGTTGTCACCGCCTTTGCGGTACTGTACGCGGCCGTCACCGTTCTTGTCCTCGAACTTGAGCAGACCGGTGGTCTCCCAGTTCTTGAACCACTGCGGACGGGCCTCGTAGGCCATGGCGCCGTCAACGGCGGATACCGGTCCGGGCTGCACCGTCTTGGCCAGGTTGTAGAAGGCCATGGAGCCCACAGCCGGAGCGGTGGTGTAGAGAATGCCGATGAACACCAGCGCCCAACCTGCAGACAGCCGCGCGTCACGTACCTTGGGCACGGTGAAGAAGCGGATGATGACGTGTGGCAGACCGGCGGTACCGATCATCAGCGAGAAGGTGTAAAAGACCATGTTCAACGTAGTGGTCTTCTGCGCCGTGTATTGCGGGAAGCCCAGATCGATCAGCGTCTCGTCCAATCTGGCCAGCAGCGGGGTGCCATCCGAGAGGCTGCCGAACAGACCCATTTGCGGGATCGGGTTATTCGTCAGCTGCAGCGAGATGAAGATTGCCGGAATGGTGTAGGCCATGATCAGCACACAGTACTGAGCAATCTGGGTGTAGGTGATGCCCTTCATGCCGCCAAGCACCGCGTAGACGAACACTATACCCATACCGATGAACAACCCGGTCTCGTAGTCCAGCTCCAGGAAGCGGGAGAAGGCGACACCTATACCCTTCATCTGACCGATTACATAGGTCAGCGAGGCGACGATCAGGCAGAGCACCGCCACCATGCGCGCGGTCTGCGAGTAGTAACGGTCGCCGATGAACTCCGGCACCGTGAACTTGCCGAACTTGCGCAGGTAGGGTGCCAGCAGCATAGCCAGCAGCACGTAACCGCCGGTCCAGCCCATCAGGAACAACGAGGCGTCGTACCCCATGAAGGCGATCAGGCCGGCCATCGAGATAAACGATGCTGCGGACATCCAGTCTGCCGCTGTAGCCATACCGTTGGCGACCGGGTGAACACCACGGCCCGCGGCATAGAACTCGCCCGTGCTTCCGGCTTTGGCCCAGATGGCGATACCAATGTATAGCGCGAACGTTAGTCCGACTACAATAAATGTTAATGTTTGAAGTTCCATAAAATTTTAGACTCCTCGCTCAGTCTTCGTGAACGTCGAACTGACGGTCCAGTTTGCCAATTTGCGCGGCGTAAATGAAAATCTGCGCGATGAACACAAACATGGAACCCTGCTGGGCGAACCAGAACCCAAGGTCACTACCGCCGACCGGAATGCCAGCCAATAAAGGCCGCAGAATAATGCCACAGAAATAGGACACGAATGCCCATATCACCAAGTGAATGGTGATGATACGGAGATTGGCCTTCCAGTAGGCCTCCCCCGACGTCGCTTGAGGTGTGCTCATAAACTGCCCTCTCCATTAGTTTGAATTATGATTGATGAATGCCTTAACCACTCCCGGTGGATATCAATCAAGCTGCCATGTTGCGAGCAGCAAGAGAGTAAACACCGTGTAATGCTTATAGAAACCCTGAAAATTATCTTTAAATTTTTCGAAGCATCCGCAACTTATATAGCATGAACCAAGCCAACAAATACAGTCGCTTGATAAGTTTGATTAATTACCGCTTTTTGTTCTGAGTTCAGGCGGGAATGGCGTTACCATTGGTAGCGTTTTGATCCAACGGGTAACAGTTATTTGTTACCAAAAGGAACAAGAGGCTGTACGTTAAATTAGTAATAAACTGATAGATCAAGGCAGTTGTCGGCTGTGACCGGTGCTTGTCCGGACTCTGTTTTCTGTCGCCGCCTCCGGGTGGAACGGGGAGAAAGATGCGGGAGTACCGGTTTCAGATCAGGTTTCCGGGCGGCCGGGGGATAGCGTATGATTTGCGGCACTGGGGCCTGGTCAGGCCAGTTCCATTCGCAGAACAGCATTTGCTTCGCCAGAGGAGTGAACCATGAATCCGGAGAAGGTCGTTTTCGGTTTTTTCATCGTATTGGCGCTTACACTGAATTTCGGGTTTTTCGTCGGCGAGATGGATAATCCGGAACACCATCATGTCTACGAGCTTTTTGCCGTTGTGATAGTGAATCTCGTTGCCACGGTTCTCAAGTTTGGCGACCGGACACAGATGGGCGCGGTTCTGCTCGCGACCAGTCTGGTGGCCGTTCTGCAGCTGTTGACCGCGGTTATCGTGTGGGCAGTTGCGGTTCATATATCGGGAAGCGGCCTTACTCCGGCGGTGACAGCCAGCATCGTCTCTCTCTCGGGAGGGGCAATGCTCGCCAATGTGGTTTCGGTTGTGTTGCTGGTAATCGAAACGGTAATGCTGCGGCGGTGAGTGTCCTACACAGGTCAGGACAGTAAACAAACATGGAGAATATCTTCTTTCTTGCGTTCCGGCGCATGCGTCAACCGCTTATTCTGCTGATATTGACCCATGCTTTGGCGACGCTTGGATTGACACTGATACCAGGTCAGGACGCCAGCGGCAATATCTGGTACATGGATTTTTTTCATGCCTTCTATTTTGTGAGCTTCATGTCCACCACCATTGGCTTCGGTGAGATTCCCTACGAGTTTACAGACGGACAGCGGCTTTGGGTCACCTTCTCGCTCTATGCTTCGGTAGTGGTCTGGTTTTATGCCATCGGCAACCTGCTGTCGTTGGTTCAGGACCGGGCTTTCAGTCAGGCGCTCATCGAGCGTAAATTTGCCCGCCGTGTCCGCCGTCAACAGTCTCCCTTCTACATTATCTGCGGCTGTGGCGAAACCGGCGGTGCACTGGTGCGCAGCCTTACCGACCGGCATCAGCATGTGGTGACAATAGATACCAATCAGCAACGCATAGATGCACTGGAGCTGGAAAATATGCGCTTGTATGTTCCGGCTTTCTGCGGCGACGCGCGGCGGCCGCGGCATCTGGTCGAAGCGGGCTTGCAGCACCCTTTGTGCAAGGGGGTGGTGGCGCTGACCAACCACAATAAAGTGAATCTGAAAGTGGCCATCGCGAGTAAGCTTTTGCATCCGCACATCAAGGTGATCTGCCGTGCGGACTCCCATGACATAGAAGCAAACATGCGCTCTTTCGGTACCAATTACATCATAAACCCATTCGATACCTTTGCGCTGCACCTTGCCACGGCACTGCAGGCACCGGGTCTGTATGTGCTGCAGGAGTGGTTGGGGGGGAACCGCCAGAATCCGTTGCGAGAGCCTGTCTACCCGCCCAAGTCAGGTCACTGGATTGTTTGCGGGTATGGCCGTTTTGGCCGGGCCGTGTACCGTCGGCTGAAAGATGAGGGCATAGATCCAGTGGTGGTGGAAGCCAGGTCCGGATTGACAGGTATTCCCGAGGGGCTCTATATCGAAGGAAGGGGCACCGAAGCTATTACCCTGGAGGAGGCTGGTATCAGGAAGGCTGTGGGTCTGGTTGCGGGAACCGATGATGACTCGAACAATCTCTCCATAATAATGACGGCCCGGGAACTCTCATCCAATCTGTTTGTCGTTGCCAGGCAGAGCAATCAGGACAATAAGCATATTTTCGACGCGGTGGGTGCCGATATCGTCATGCACCCGAGCTCAATTATCGCCAACAAGATCCGGGTGCTGCTGGGCACACCTCTGCTGCACGAATTCATGGGACTTGCTATGTATGAAGATGAGGATTGGGCTTGCAATCTGGTGAAAAAAATAGCACTGCTCCTGGATTCCCAGTTGCCTGAGGTGTGGGAACTGAATATCGATGAAGCATCCGCGCTGGCGGTGTCCGGTGCTCTGCACCGTGGCCGGGTAGTCCGCCTGGTCGATCTGATCAGAGATCCGGGTGACAGGGAAAGAGAGCTGCATTGTATTCCGTTATTGCTGAACCGTCACGGTACATCCATGGTGTTGCCTGCGGATGACACGCATATCAAGGCAGATGATCGATTGCTTTTCTGCGGAAAGCTCAACGCGGCGGACCGAATGCGCTGGACCCTGCAGAACCATCATGCACTGGATTATGTTCTCACCGGAGAGGCCAAACCTCAGGGATGGATCTGGAAATTGTTCACAGGCAAAAGCATGAAAGCGGAGAGATGAACGGATGCTCCGGTCAAAGCCCGTTTGGGATAGGGGTTCCCGCGGTCGTTGTTCAAACTGCAACGGTTTCCGGATGCCAATGTCTGTTGGCCGGCCCCAAATCAGCGCCGTCATTTCGGTTTACAATGGCCGGATAATGCCGTATCCAGTACAGGGTACGAAGCAGAACCGGAGGAGATGATTACAATATGCACAAATTACTCGAGAAGCTGTCAAGGGACCATCGAAACCTGGAGAAGATCCTGGCCTTGCTGACAACCCAGCTGGATAATTTCTTTGCCGGAAAGGAGTCAAATTTCGATCTTATAATTGAATTGATGGAGTATTTGGAGGCATTTGCCGATCAGGGGCATCATCCACAGGAGAATCTGCTCTATCAGGTCGCACGGAAACGAATCCGGGGACATGATGAGTTGTTCGAACGCCTTGCCAGACAGCACCTGGACCTGGCAGCGCTCACCCGGACATTCAGACATTCTCTGGAAGGGGTTTTGCACGAAGCCGTAATGAGTCGTGCGGAGCTCGAAACCCAGGGCAGAGAGTATGTGGCGCTGCAGCATCTGCATCTCGCACTGGAGGATCGTGAGGTGTTCCCTTTGCTGGATGCGGAATTGACTCAGGATGACTGGGATGTTATCACCACCAACATGCCAAAACACGACGACCCTGTGTTTGAGTCTCCTGACCAGATACGGTTTTATAATCTGGTCGCTTACCTCGAAAGAGAGGAGTAGTGCTGTTCCGGCAATATCAGCCCGCAGTGACAAGAACCCTCCGGCTTGATCCCGGTTCCTGGGCATGAAAACAGACGATATGGCGGATTGCCTTTCCATTCCGAAAAAACCGGAAGCTGAGTGTTTGACTTCCGTCGCGGGGCCGAGTTGGCTGCCATTCGATTTGGCATGCACAGCGCCTGACTTGTCCAATATCAGATCCACTCAGGTCGAATGATGCAGCAACTGCTCGAAATAATGGCCCGCCTGCGGGATCCGGAGCGGGGATGCCCTTGGGATCTGGAGCAGACGTTTGCAACCATTCTGCCCCACACGATAGAGGAGGCCTACGAAGTGGCTGACGCTATTCAGCGGGGTGAGATGTCTGATCTCCGGGATGAGCTCGGGGATCTGCTGTTCCAGATTGTCTTCTATGCGCAGATGGCAAGCGAGAACGGAGCCTTTGGTTTTGATGAGATTGTCAGTGGGATTTCGGAAAAAATGGTGCGCCGCCATCCCCATGTGTTCGGGAGTGAAAAAGTGGCAGGTGTTGCCGCGCAGAGCGAAGCCTGGGAGCGTCACAAGGCCGCCGAACGCAAGTTGCGCAATGCCGGGGTGCCGCCAAGTGAACTGGATGGGGTGGCGTTGGCGCTGCCTGCACTGATCAGGGCGGAGAAGCTGCAGAAGCGCGCCGCCAAGGTGGGTTTCGACTGGCCGTCTGTCGCGGGACCGCTGGCAAAAATACGCGAAGAGATCAGGGAGATCGAGGCGGAGCTGGGCGATCAAAAGGAGCCGCAGAGGCTGCGTGACGAGATGGGCGATCTGCTGTTCAGCTGCGTTAATCTGGCGCGCCATCTCGGGGTCGACGCGGAATCCTCGTTGCGCCTGGCAAACGCCAAGTTCGAACAAAGATTCCACGCCCTGGAAGCGCATCTCGAAAATCAGGGCGACACGGTTACCGGGCTGTCGGCCGATCAGCTTGATGTCATTTGGGAAAAGGTTAAAACGGAGGTCGATCAGAGATGAAAGCGGTGTCCTTGTTGATACTCATCCTGATGAGCGCGCTGCTCGGCGCCTGTGCTACAAATCCGGTCACCGGAGAGAGCGAACTGGCGCTTGTGTCGGAAACATCAGAGCTGGAGATTGGAAGAAAACAGTACGCCCCCAGCCGTCAGATGCAGGGCGGCGACTATACCGCTGATCCCAAGCTGAGCGCGTACGTTCAGTCGGTGGGAAACCGGCTGGCGGCGGTCAGTGACCGCAAGCTTCCTTATGAATTCGTCATCGTAAACGACTCTTCGCCAAATGCCTGGGCGTTGCCGGGCGGCAAGATCGCAGTAAACCGGGGGCTTCTGGTTGAGCTTGACAGCGAGGCTGAGCTGGCGGCCGTGCTGGGTCACGAGATAGTGCATGCCGCGGCACGCCACAGTGCCCAGGGCATGGAGCGGGGAATGCTGCTGCAGGGAGTGTTGGCGGCAGTGGGTGTTGCGGCCCGAAATACCGGGTACGGGGATCTGGCTGTGGGTGCGGCAGGCCTTGGCGCCAACCTGGTCAATCAGAGATACTCGCGGGAAGCAGAACTTGAGTCTGATCATTTCGGCATGATCTATATGCAGCGCGCCGGATATGATCCGCAGGCGGCAATCGGCTTGCAGGAGACCTTTGTCCGTCTTTCCGAGAACAAGGATCAAAGTTGGCTGGCCGGTCTGTTTGCCAGTCATCCGCCCTCGCGGGAAAGGGTCGAGAAGAACCGGGAGAGTGCGGCCGGGATGGATAGGGGCGGTAAACTGGGCCGGCCGGAATATCAGCGGATGATAGCGCAGCTCAAGCGGAGCAAGCCGGCCTATGAAGCCTACGATGAAGGCGTAAAAGCGCTGGATAAACAGCCGGCAAAAGCACTCAAGCTGGCCGACAAGGCGATATCGATCGAATCGGGAGAGGGGCTGTTTTACGGTCTGCGCGGCGACGCCTATTACAATTTGAAAGAGCTGAACAAAGCGCGTACGGCGTATGATCAGGCCATTCGCCTCAACCCCGGCTTCTTCCGACCCTACCTGACACGCGGGGTGGTCAGAGCTCAGCAGGGCGACGAACCCGGCGCTCGCAGCGATCTGCAGAAAAGTCTACAGCTGCTGCCCACGGCGGATGCCCACTACTATCTTGGGCGGATAGCCCAGATCGGAGGTGACCAGCGCACGGCGCTGGCGCATTACCAGGTCGCCTCAGGATCCAACTCGGTTGCGGGTAAGGCTGCATCCCGGGAGATGGCTTCGCTGCAGCTGTCAAACGACCCCGGACGTTATCTGGAGACTGATTTAGGTGTGGACAGGTCGGGTAACCTGCTGGTCAGGATCAGCAACAACACGGGTCTGGCTGTCAGAGATCCGGTGGTGCTGGTTGGCAGACGGGATGCGTCGGGCAACATCTATAGGGGCAGGGAGCACAAACTGAAGGGGATTCTTCGGCCCGGCAGGAGCCTGCATTTTGAGAGCGGCATTCGTGGCCTGAACAGCCGCGATCAGTTGCGTGAATTCGATGCCCGTGTCGTGCGGGCGTTCCCGGTTGAGTGACAGGAGAAAAGAGTGAAGTACCGGGATTATATTGATCAGTGCAACCGCCACGATCTGGCGGATTTCATTCCATTGACCTTTGAGCGGCACAGGATAGGTTATCTGAGGAGTACGTTTGCCCGGACGTTGGGCGCCTGGGAGACGTTGTTCAGAGTCACTCCCGGTAAGGTTGAGCTGATTGCACGCGGAGATGATGTCGGTGAACGCAGCCACCCCTGGAATCAGATGCTGAAGGAGATGATGGCGCAGGGTGCTTTGGAGTATCTTACCGGTGAGCCATATCCGGTAACCCCGGCGGGACGGGATCAGGCGCTATTCGTGATCGACAGAGCCGCTGCCCCGCTTTTTGGAATCCGGGCCTTCGGGCAACATGTCAATGGTTTTGTGCGTGCTGCGGACGGCTTGAAGCTGTGGGTCGGTAAACGCTCGGCCGACCGCCGTAATTTCCCAGGTAAACTGGATCATCTGGTGGCAGGCGGTTTGCCTTACGCTGTAAGCCTGCGCGACAATCTGGTCAAGGAGTGCTGGGAGGAGGCCGGAATTCCTGCAGAGATTGCTGGTCGTGCCATTTCTGTCGGAGCGGTGACTTATGTCGCTGAGAGCGCTCGAGGCCTCAAGCCGGATACACTCTTCTGTTATGACCTGGAGCTTCCGCCGAATTTCACGCCTCGCTGTACAGATGGTGAAGTGGAGGCGTTTGAGCTATGGCCGGTGGAGCGGGTGATGGAAACGCTTGAAGCAGGAGCGAGTTTCAAGTTGAACTGCAATCTGGTCATTATTGATTTTCTGATCCGCCACGGCTACATCTCCCCTGAACATGAAGATTATCTCTTTCTGGTCAATGGTTTGCACCCTTCGCTGCCCTGATAAATCATGATCAGCCGCAAACCGCAGGCAGTGCTTCTGTAAAATCTTCGCAGAAACGGCCGTATATAACTGGGGCGGTAACTGAGCAGGATCGATATTCCCTTTTTTAAACGGAGAGTTACCCGGTTCTTCTGGCTTGCTTTGGACGTGCTAGACTGTTTTGTCAGCAATATATGCAGTGTTGAAACTAAAGCGGATTTCCCGGGGTCAATCAGTAATAGCTTTGCGTGGCAGGAACTTACCGGTTATGAACAAAACGATTTTTTTCGCAGTGCTGACGGCACTGTTTTTCAGCTGTACTGCAAGGGTACAGGCGACAGCCACCGTGGTGCCGCTGGATGAGTTGCAACCGACCCGTGAGCAGCGCCAGGCAACCCTTATTATTATTCGTGTAATAGATAAGTACCATTACAAACACCTGCAGCTGAATGACGACGCATCCGCTCATATTTTTGAGCGTTATCTCGAATCGCTCGATCCCAACCGAAGTTACTTTACATCCAGGGATATTGAGCGTTTTGCCGTTTATCGCAACCAGTTGGACGACGCCCTGCTGCAGGCGCATTTGACGCCGGCTTTCGATATGTTCCGGGTTTACAGGCAGCGGGTGGATGAGCGCATCGCTTACGCCCTGGACCTGCTTGAACGAAAATTCGATTTCTCAGTCGATGAGGATTACCAGTTCGATCGCACCAAAGCCGCCTGGCCGGCAGACCGGATTGAACTGGATGAAATTTGGCGCAAGCGCGTTAAAAACGACATTATAACACTGCGTCTGAGCGGCAAGTCGCAGGATGAGATAAAGAAGACCTTGAGCAGGCGTTACCAGGGAGTGAAGCGGCGTACACAGCAGTTGGGATCGAATGATGTTTTTCAGACTTTTATCAATGCATATACCCTGAGCCTTGAGCCCCACACCTCTTATATGTCCCCGCGGGTATCGGAAAACTTCGATATCAGCATGCGGCTGTCACTGGAGGGTATAGGTGCGGTGCTGCGCAGTGAGAACGAGTATACCGAGGTATTGAGCACCGTCCCGGGCGGACCGGCGGCTTTGAGCGGCAAGGTAAAGGCGGGCGACCGTATCGTCGGTGTCGGTCAGGGGGCTGATGCGGAAATCCTGGATGTCGTTGGCTGGCGCCTGCAGGACGTGGTTGATCTGATTCGCGGTCCGAAAGGCAGTGTGGTCCGCTTGAGACTGCAGACGGAAGATGCCGGTGTGGATGGTCCGGATAAAGAGGTGGTGTTGATTCGCAATGAGATCAAACTGGAGGATCAGGCGGCAAAAAAATCGATTGTCGAAGGCTTGGACAACCTCGGGCTTGTGCGCATCGGGGTTATCGATGTGCCTGCGTTCTATCGTGATTTCAAAGGGCAGTCCGATGGCGACAAAAATTTCCGCAGCACCACGCGGGATGTGCGTAAACTTTTGAAGGAGCTGCAGGAGGAGAAAGTTGACGGCATAGTGATCGATCTGCGTGAGAATGGAGGCGGCTCCCTGATCGAAGCAACCGAGTTGACCGGTTTGTTTATTCCCAGTGGCCCGGTGGTTCAGGTAAAGGACTCCAATGGTGATGTCGAAATAGAAAAAGATCCGGATCCTGAAACCGTATATGCAGGGCCGCTGGCAGTGCTGGTGGATAGAAACAGTGCCTCCGCGTCTGAGATTTTTGCCGGAGCGATTCAGGATTATCGCCGCGGTATCATAATCGGCGAACCGACCTTCGGCAAAGGAACGGTGCAGACGCTGGTGGATCTGGGGCGCTTCGTTCGCGATGGCGGGGACAAGCTTGGCCGCCTGCGCTTGACCATGGCGCAGTTCTTCCGGGTGAATGGCGGCAGTACCCAGTTCCGTGGAGTGGTTCCGGACATCATATACCCACTGGATTCAACAACTGAAAAGTACGGTGAGCGGGAGCTCGATAATGCGCTTCCGTGGGCGCAGATAGGTGCTGCGGATTATCGACCACGGGGGCAGGCATCAATTGACAAGTATCGTGAAAATCACGAGAAGCGAATCAGCAATGATGTCGGTTTTAAATATCTCTCGGAAGAAAATGCCTACCTGAAGAAAATGCGCGAGAGAAGTGTGGTTTCACTGCTGGAGAATAAGCGAAAGAGTGAGTGGGAGGAGCGCGAGGCCAAGCGTAAAGCGGGCAAGAATCGATTCCGGATCGCGCTGGGTCTTCCACCGGTGGATGATGAGAACAAGGATGCTGAAGACGTCGAGGATGACAACCAGAAAGATCCGGAGGGAATTGACAAGATCATGATCAATGAGGCTGCAAGGATTCTGTCAGACTTCATCAGTGATCAACGTCAGTCCGTAATGGTCAATTAGAACCTATCTGATAATCACGCGCGGCTGCGACTCTGGCGATTTTGGTTCTTGTTTCTCCCCGGATAATTTCAGGTACTGCCGCTGTTGACGTTGATGCCCTGTTCAACCCATTTGCGTATCCGGTTGGAGTCTCCGTACGGCGTCATTTTTCCGAATGAGTTGAGCAGGATGATGGTCAGCTCCTGACCAGAAACCTGTGCCTGCATAACAAGGCAGCGTCCGGCCTCGTTGATATAGCCGGTTTTACTTAGTGAGATATCCCAGCTTTCACTATTTAAAAGGCGGTTGGTGTTGGCAAATCTGAGCTGGCCTTTCTTCAGATACGGGTATACCTGAGCGGAGCGCGACGTTGTGGCTTTACGAATAAAAGGGTAGCGCATGGCCGCCTGCACCAGTTTGTGCAGATCCCGGGGCGTCGAACTGTTGCCTACATCCAGACCGGTGGGATCGGTAAATTTTGTATTTCTCATGCCCAGTGAGAGTGCCTTCTTATTCATGAGATAGATGAATCTTTTCCGGCCAGCTGGAAAAGTGCGGGCCAATGCGCTGGCAGCCCTGTTTTCGGAGGACATCAGCGCAAGTTTTATCAACTGCTCTCTGGTTAATGTAGCTCCGGGTTTGAGCCGGGAGCCCGTCATACGCAGCAGATCCCGGTCTTCGTCGGTGATTACCAGCTCCTGCCGCATAGGCAGGGGAGAGTCCAAAATGACCATAGCGGTCATCAGCTTGGTGATGGAGGCGATTGGCCGGGCCTGATCGGCGTTCTTGCTATAGAGTTCGTTACCGAAGCGGTCGACGACAAGCGCCGCCGTTGATTGCAGCTGCAGCTTTTTTGGGTTCAAAGCACGCCACAGTTTAATCCCGGAGCTTCTCTCAGGTTTTTTCTGTTCCGCCGACTGCCTGCTCATGCGATCTGATTCAACCGCATGTGTGTTGGTGGGTATTGTTATAGGAAGCAGCAGAAAACAGGTGAGCAGCGTTTTCTTAAACATGTATATCCCCATCTCTGATATTTGCCGGAATTTTCCCCTAGTACATATCCTAAAGCAAATTAAGCCATAATCTGGTATCGGCGGTATACTATACGGCTTTAGCTGGTACGCACAGCGACAACTCGATTAGTGTTGACAGGCTCTGATTTTGTATCACTCGACGGAAAAGCGCGTAGATAGGATCATCGAAGAGGATCTCTCAGACCTGGTCAGGGGTGGATTCAGGGGTCTGGAGAAGGAGAGCCTCCGGGTTGCGGCGGACGGCGGGATATCACAGACAGGTCATCCAAGCGCGCTCGGCTCTGCGTTGACCAATCCGTACATTACCACCGACTATTCTGAGGCGCTGATCGAACTGATCACGCCACCTTTCGATGACTCCGGTAAAGCACTCGGCTTTCTGCGGGATACCCAAAAGTACGTTTGCAGTCAGTTGATTGAGGAGATTTTATGGGCGACCAGTATGCCCTGTGTACTGGCCGGTGGTGACAATATACCCATTGCCCGCTATGGCAGTTCCAATCAGGGAATTATGAAAACGGTCTACCGGCGCGGACTGGGACACCGCTATGGCCGCACCATGCAGGTCATCGCCGGGGTTCACTTCAACTATTCGGTGAACCCCTCGTTTTGGCCTGTTTACAGGAAGCTGGAATCGGACCGGCGGGAACTTCGCATGTTCACGGATGCCAGTTACATGAGCCTTACCAGGAATCTGTTGCGTTATGGCTGGCTGGTACCCTATCTTTTTGGTGCATCCCCCGCAGTGTGCAAATCGTTTCTTGGCGGCAAAGCCAACAGTCTCAGTGAATTCGATGCCAATACCGCCTATGAGCCCTTCGCCACCTCATTGCGGCTGGGTGACTTTGGCTACACCAACAGCAGGGAAAAAGGGGTGGGTATCAAGGCGAATTACAACAGCCTTAATGACTATATCGGCAGCCTCGCCAGGGCCATTGAAACGCCCTCTCCCCTGTGGGAAAAAATAGGTGTGGTCGTGGATGGCCGCTATCAACAGCTTAATGCCAATATTTTACAGATAGAGAACGAGTACTACAGCACGGTTCGTCCCAAGCAGGTGCTGCAGGGGTTGGAGAAGCCAGTGTTGGCACTTGCCCGCCGCGGCGTGCAGTATATCGAGCTGCGATCGCTGGATGTGAACGCATACGATCCACTTGGGGTGAGCGCCGAGCAGTTGGACTTCCTGGAGGCATTTCTACTCTTCTGTCTGTTTCAGGACAGTCCGCCTATCAGTCTCCAGGAGCAGCGAGAGATAGATCAGAACCAGGGGGGCGTTGCTCACAGAGGGCGGGATCCGTCACTCTATCTGCTGCGGCAGGGTCGAGAGGTCAAATTGCGACAGTGGGCGGGTGAACTGTGCGGCGCGATGACGGGAATCTGTGAACTGCTTGACAGCCATGATCCCGCTAAACCTTATTCAGGTGCCCTGCAGCTGCAATTGGAAAAGATTGCGCATCCCGACCGGACACCCTCCGCGCGCATGCTTGAGGAGATGCGGGAAAACGGAGAGAGTTTTTTTGATTTTGCACAGCGGCTATCGCTCCAGCATCATAGCTATTTCAACAGCATTTCCATGAGCAGCGAAAGAGAACTCTTTTTTCGCGAACAGGCTGAAAGTTCCCTGGCGCGACAGTCTCAAATCGAAGCTGAATCGCAGGTTCCGTTTGAGCAGTTTTTACGGGACTACTTTGCGCAATAACCAGCCAGTGCGGATCATTGACGCTGAAATAGATCCAGCAACGCCAGTGCATCCTCCAGAAACCTGGGTATGGAGTCCGGATCTGGCAGCTTTTCAAACCGGTACAAGAGTGCATCCCGGCCGCGTGATTCAATCACCAGATCGGGGTGATCTGCCATAAACTCAAACACTTCATCTGTAAACAATGCCCGGATTCGCTGGCTGTCGCGGGCCAGCAGCATGTGCTGTTGATTGAATGAGCCGCGGTCGTCGAAGGTCACTTGCTGCAACCCGAAGCGTTTTGCCACGCTGCGGCGGTGTATCCTGCGGGGGCTGAGGTCGAAGTCCGGCAGAGACTGCCGCGACCTGATCCAGATTACGCTCTGGCTGCGGGTTTCCACGCTGTTGAAGTCATCAGCCACGGGATACTGACGTTGACCCTCTCCGGCGGAACTGGCGTTATAAGTAAATTCGAAGATGGAGACATCCCTGTCGCCGCTGGTTCCCTGCATTCGGTTTCTTATATTTGGAGGGCCTTGGGTGAATAGATCAAAACCGGCATCATCCAGCTCAGTGGGGAGCTGGTGTTGCCCGGGATGAAAGTCATATCCCAGACGTTTGGATGTTATCGACAGCGCGTCGCCCCGGTATTTTTCATAAAAGATCGCACTGACAATGATGATGACAACGAAAATAATAAATACAATTTTGGACATGATGTTCAGCCTGTCTGTCGGCCGGCACCCTTGCGGCTGAGGGTGAGAAAAACCGCTCGATGATGGGATAAGGTTGAGTCCGATGTATTATCCCAGCCGTCGCATTGCCAGTTCATTACAGTGATAATCAACCTTTTTATTAATCCAGGTCAAATTATCGGTGCTCCTGTGTACTGATACCGCAAAAAAATTGCACTCCTGCAGCGAACGCTTGGGTGGGGGGAATAATCCCGATTGGATGTGGATCGGAACCGTTTCCATGACCGGATAGTGCAGGTAGAGTTTGCATATTGCCAGCAGCGAAACACTGATATCGTATGGTATTCAATTTAAGGAGGAGGGGTATGCGTGTACCAACCATTATGCTGGTTTTATCTCTGTGGTCGGTCTGCGTTGTTGCCCAGGACAGACCACAAGTGTGGGATTATGGAGTAAAAGAGTGCAGGCGTTTTCTGGCTGCCTTTAAGGGCTGGGAGTCTGGAGATGAGGGTGGCATCGCGGAGTATCTGCGTTACCGGGGCTGGTTATCGGGACTGGTAACCGGATTATCGCTGGCCACAGGTACGGATGTTCTGAAGGGCGTGGACCCGGATGGTGCATTGCGGCGAATTCGTATCTATTGTGATGAGCAGCCGGATGATGACTATTTCACGGCGGTGATGGATCTGATCAGGCAACTCAGCAGGCTGGGCGGATAAGCCAGGTGTTGGTTGGGAGCGCGTTGACCGCAGCAGGGCAGGAAGTTGCCTCGTTTCAGTATCCCGATTGCTTATGGTTCATATAGGTCGAAATCATCTCATCGACGACCTGTTGGTCGAAGGGTCGCAGTCCACGCATCGCCATATATTTGGTTCCGCTGCCGATGGTATTTCCTGAAGTTTTCAACAGGAAGTCGAGTCGAACGCTGCCGCGTTTCCCCTCCACATCCAGTTGAGCGCCGCTGAATTCGAGCTCTGTTTCGGGTATGTCAACCCGCTCCAGATCGATCTCCATGCTCTGGTATATGACGATCGGGCGGGCGGGGTTAATCATCACTTTATGCTGTGACATCAAGGGTATCAGGACATGCGGAAAGGTGTGGCCGGAGAACTCCACGTAGCTGCGGGTCAGGCTCTCCACGAAGTTGATTTCACAGCTGTTTGTGCCGCTGCGATCCACCTCCAGATAACTTTTTTCCGCGCTATCCTCCAGACTCAATCTGTCACCATCCACCGTTGAGAAACGGAGCAGTTGACTGTCATCGACCATTCCGGAAAAGGTGAAGCGCATCCGCTGGCTCACTCCATATTTGGCAAGCACCAATGCAAACAACAAATCGCCCGGAACACAGAAAAGTTTGGCGTCCGGATTGTGCAATGGGTTGAAATCGTCGGCGATACCCTTGGCGAAACGACTCGCCTGCTGCCGGGAAATGTTGATGCCGTTTGCATCTTCAGAATAGTAACTGTCTATCAACATGCGTGGGATGAGCTTTGCTGTTTGGGGTTGCTATAGTAGAGCTTGTCAGCCTCAGCCTCAATAGCAGTTCGGAAAGGCTGCATGTTGATTCCACGGTTTCTGCCGCTTTAGATCTGTATACCGAAGAGCTCCAGTGCATTTGTTGTTGTCTGGAACGCTATCTCTTCGGTGCTCTCCTGCCTGAGTTCCGCAACCGCATTCAATACTCTATCAAGCAGCGCAGGTTCGTTTCTGCCTCCGCGGTTTGCGGCATCGGGCTGGTCGGGTGAGTCACTCTCCAGCATGATCGCATGCAGCGGTAACCGGCTTACCAGATGCCGCAGGCGATGCGCACCAGGGAATGTGAGCGGGCCGCCAAAGCTCAACATAAAACCCATCTCTATCAGGCGTTGAGCTTGCTGTTCACTGCCCGAATAGCTGTGCAGCACACCGCGCAGGTTGGCGAATCGGCGCAATCTGTTGATCACCTCCTCCACTGCCTTGCGGGCATGTATCACAACCGGCAGCCGGTATTTCACAGCCAGCTCCAACTGCGCGTCGAACAACATCAGCTGGCGATCACGGTCAGGGTTGTCGATAAAGAAATCGAGGCCGCATTCACCCACAGCCACGGCATATTCCCCGGCGAGCTGGCGATCAAGCGCTTCGATATCGCTCTCCTTGTGTTGTTGAGTGAACATTGGATGGAGCCCATAGGCTGGGTGTAAGCCGGGGTAATTCTGGCAGACACTTGTCAGCCTGCTCCAAGAATCCCGGGTTACCGCGGGAACGATCAGTGCAATCACACCCGCCTGCCGAGCTCTTTCGTAGGCCTGCGTTCGATCATCGTCAAAACGGATGTCATCGAAGTGACAGTGAGAGTCGATTAGAATCATTCTGTTTCCAACTGAGAGGTTTTCTGTTGAGTGTAGCTCAGGTAAGCTCGTCCCGGGTAACCACTGCGCCCATTCAGTTTCCTTATCGTAAATTCCGGGGAAGTGTGAAATGAAGGTTGTCTCTTTCAATACCAACGGTATCCGTGTCCGCGCCCACCAGCTCGAATCACTGAAACAAAAATACGATCCCGATATTATCGGCATTCAGGAGAGCAAGGTTCAGGATGAGGATTTTCCGGTTGATATGGTCGAGGCACTGGGTTACAAGGCGCACTTTTTCGGACAGAAGACCCATTATGGGGTGGCACTGCTCTCCAAACTTGAACCTTTGTCTGTTCAAAGGGGCTACCCCACGGATATGGCCGATGCCCAGCGGCGTCTGATCAGTGCGGTCTATGAGAGCGAAAGTGGAGAGCGGCTGACGGTCATTAACGGCTATTTCCCCCAAGGCGAGAGCCGCGACCACGATATCAAGTTTCCTGCAAAACGGCAGTTCTACGATGACCTTATGAACTATCTGGATAGCTCATTCACGCCGGACAAGAACCTGCTGGTGATGGGCGATATGAATATTGCGCCCGTTGATCTGGATATAGGGATCGGCGAGGAGAACACAAGGCGTTGGCTGCGCACCGGGAAATGCAGCTTTCTGCCTGAGGAGAGGGAGTGGATGGCGCGTCTGACGAGCTGGGGCCTGGAGGATACCTTTCGCACACTCCATCCGGATGTGAACGACCGCTTCAGCTGGTTTGACTACCGTAGCCGGGGTTTCGAGGGGGAGCCGAAACGGGGATTGCGTATCGACCTGATTCTCGCCACCTCGAATCTCAATAAACTGTGTCGGGACGTGGGTATCGCATACGATATCCGTGCTATGGAGCGGCCATCCGATCACTGCCCCGTATGGGCGGAGTTCGATCTATAGCACCTGACTTCGTGAGCTCCGGAAACCCCGCACAGCGTTGATCCGGCGGATGCCGGAGATGTAGCACACAGATAGGTACCGGTTATTTGCAGCACTTTATCCACCTGGATTGTATCGCCATGCACATATTCAAGTTTCCATTTTCGATGCTGCCGTTGTTGCTTCTGTCGATCTTTATCGGGCGTGCACAGGCGGATCAGGCCTGCCAGTTGCTGGTATTCAATCAATATTGCCTGGGGGGGGATATCGTGCAGTTGGCCAGTCAGAGGCCGGAGTTTATCCACCAGCAGCGTGAGGGAGAACGCTTTGCGCTGATCTATCCGGCGGGGCGGGAGAAAGACTATGTTATGGCCTACCGTGGCCGGATCTATAAGGTGCTGCGTAAATTTGAACCATCGACAAGCATCCGCTACCGGGAGTGGCGTGACCTTTTAACGAAGCGGTACGGTCTGCCGCAGGAGCAGAGCCGGTTTCCCGCACAGGCGACAGGCCTGGCGGCAAAAATCAATGCGATCCAGCACGGCGAGGGGAGAGCACTGCTCAGCTGGAATCCCGCAGCGAGCGCATGGCACGTGGAGTTGGGATGGACCGGTGAGATGGGGCTTCATCTCGCCTATATCCTCACCCGGCAGGCAATGGAGCAGTCCGGGAGCGGGGGCGCCGATTAACGGATGCTGGGCGGCAGCTCACCGACCAGCCCGTCTCCGCTGGCGGAAACCTCACAGCAGTTGATTTCGCGGATAGTGTTGACGAGTTCGTTATTTCCACCCGGGTTTTCGATGGAAATGCGCAGGAAATTGGGTGTATATCCGGCAAGACATCCACTCTCTGTGGCGTGCGCACCCTCAATCAGCACGGCAAACCGTCGACCGAGGTAGCCCTCAAGAACTTCCTTTTTGATGCGTTGCCCGATCTCGTGGAGCTGACGGCTGCGTGCCCGGATCACATCTCTCGGAACAGGATTGGGCATGGCAGCTGCGCGTGTTCCCGGACGCGGGGAGTAGGCGAAGATATGCAGATGCCCGAAGCGGACCTGTTCAACCAGATCCAGTGTCTGCCGCCACTCGTTATCTGTTTCTCCGGGGAATCCGACGATGATATCCGTGCTTATATTGAAATCAGGCACTTCACGGCGGGCCTGATCCACCAGTCGCTGAAACTCACTGCGCTTGCAGCGCCTTGCCATACGCCGCAACACCTGGTCGGAGCCGCTCTGCAGCGGCAGATGAAGATGCGGCATCAAACGCGGATTTCGAAAGAGGGACCAGAAATCAACGGGAAGATCCCAGGGCTCGACCGCACCCAAGCGCAATCTGGGCATATCTGTCTCAGCAAGTATGCTGGCGACAAGTTCTCCCAGATCGCTGCCACGGTCGCTGCCGTACCCGCCCAGATGCACCCCGCTGAGCACGGCTTCCTGAATGCCTTGCTGGTGAAGTGTATTGATCTCGCTGATAATATCCCCAACGGATCTGCTTTTTTCTTCTCCTCGGGCGAGAGTGACAACACAAAAGGTGCACTGGTAACGGCAGCCGTCCTGAATTTTAACGAAGGCACGCTGTCTGCCGCTGGCCAGCAGGCTGTTCTCTCCCGGCAGGGTGGCAAGCTCCGGCATGGAATGCAGGTCGAGTTCACGGCTGGCGATCTCCACCAGGTGATCCTTTTCATGGTTACCGACCAGCAGGTCGACTCCCAGCGACTGTGCGTTCTGAGTGGGGTCGAGCGAGGCAAAGCAGCCGCTGACAACCAGCTTCGATGTGGGATTGAGACGCCGCACGCCACGCATCAGTTTGCGTGACTTACGCACCGCCTCGCCGGTGACGGCGCAGGTGTTGATCACCACCATTTCAGCGTCAGCGAGAGTGTCTGTAATGCGATGTCCACGGGATTGAAAATCCCGCGACCAGCTCTCCAGTTCCGCTTCGTTCAGGCGGCAACCGAGGGTTTTAAGATGAACACGCATAACGCTTAAAAAATGCTTGCAGTGAAAACGGGCAGAGTTTACGGCAGCGGGGAATGAATGCAAGAGGCTCATCAATTGAGCCTCGACTCTGTTATTGGTCGGTATCGGAAACAGTTACCGGGAGTTGAGGTCATTGATGAATGAATATTTCGCCAATCCGCTCTATTGGGTATTTGCATTGCAGGCGCTGCTGTTACTGGGTGTAACTGGTTTGCTATTGCGCCAGTCCAGGTTGCTGCGCCATCTGGAGGAGGAGCGTCAGTGGAACGCCAACGGATTCGACCGGGTGCAGGAGCTGCAACGCAGCCAGGAAAAAGCGGTACTTGGAGCGCTGACTCAGGCAGCTGCCGATCATCATAAGGAGTTGGAACTGCTGCAGCGGCGGTTGCTGGTACAGGTATCCCGACTGTATCAGTCGTTGGAGAGGCGCTTCGGGGAGATGCAGAAGCATATGTCCGACGATTCAGGCAACCTGCGGGTGAATCTTGCCGAACAGCTGGATCGCCTGCATCAGACGCTGGAGAAGAATTTGGGGGAGAATCGGATAGCCCAACAGGAAGGGATTACGCGGGGCATGGAGGGGATAGGCCGGCAGATGCTGGCGGGCCTCGAAACGAACGCAAAGGAGGTCGGCACCCGGTTGGAACGCCTTGCCGACTCTACCGATCATCGCCTGCGCGAGATCAGCGGTCAGGTGGAGAAGCGATTGAGCGAAGGGTTCGACCGGACCAACGAAACCTTCGGCAGGGTGCTCGAACATCTCACCCGCATCGACGAGGCGCAGCGGCGGATCACCGAACTTTCCAACAATGTGGTCAGCCTGCAGGAGGTACTATCGGACAAACGTTCGCGCGGTGCATTTGGCGAAGTGCAGCTCAACTCGCTGGTGCGCAATATTATGCCGGAGAGCAGTTTTTCGCTGCAGCACACTCTGAGCAACGGCAACCGCGCGGATTGTGTACTGTTTCTGCCGGAGCCCACCGGAAATATCGTGGTGGATTCCAAGTTTCCACTGGAAAACTACAGGCGCATGACCGATATCGATGCTCCGGACGTTGAACGCGAACGCGCCGCAGTACGGTTCCGCATCGACATTCGCCGGCATATCGCTGCCATTGCCGACAGGTACATCATCGCAGGAGACACCGCGGACGGTGCCATGATGTTCATTCCTGCCGAGTCGGTATTCGCGGAGATTCACGCGCACCATCCGGAGCTGGTGGAGGAGGCCTGGCGCCGCCATATCTGGCTTGCCTCGCCAACCACGATGATGGCGATACTGACCACCGCCCGGGCGGCGCTGAAAGATGCAGCAACCAGGGAGCAGATCGACCTCATCCAGAAGCATCTGAATTTCCTGGCGCGCGATTTCGGCCGTTTCCAGGAGCGCATGGAGCGACTCTCACAGCATATCCGGCAGGCTAACCGGGACGTGGAGGAGGCGCAGCTGTCGGCGCGCAAGATCAGCGCACGCTTCGACCGCATTGAAAAGGTCGAGCTGGACGGATTGCCGCTGTCTGATGAGTTGCGGCAGCTGGAAGATTAATCGGAAAAAGGGGACGCATTTATTTTCCAGTCAGTGAATTGGCGTGGCTGCAGCGATAGATGTGTACCAGGGGTATAAGGATGGGACACTCACTGCAGAGAGTGTTGGCTTGATTGCGGCAGCTGCTATTACAAAGAAAATTCCTGACTTAGGCAATGTTGCAAAGAATGTAATCAAAGACAGCCGAGCGAAGAAAATCTTTGGTGACCGAGACGGGCATCTACCTGATACTGATCAAAACAGGAAGCTGTTGCAAGATGTTGCTGATGACCCAAAAACAACGTTGGGTCCAGGCCACGCTGGTCGAGCACTGCGGCTACGATCAGTTCGACAACCGGCGCATACGCGAACCGGCTGGCGGGCCGGCTTATTTCCACCAGTACGACGATGCGCATCAGCTGACCGGGATCAGAACAGGTTCGGACACGGGTGACGAGGTTGCCGCCTTTCAATACGACGACAACGGCAATCTGACGCAGAAGAGCGGGAGCGCGGTGACCCGCACCTTCACCTACGATGCGCTGGAGCGCCTGCAGCAGGTCGACGGCAGCGATATAAGCACGGAAACCTACGCCTAGGATCCGGATGGACGCCGCATAGCGAAGACGGTCGGCGGCGGCACGACCAACTACAGCTACAGCGGCATCAGCATCTGGAGCGAGTTCGCCGGGAATCGTTGAACGGATTGCCAGAAATGCGGTCGTTAATATCTTTGCGGACACAGAGAGCGCTTACAATGCAGTAGAATCTTTCAACAACGGGGATTATTGGAAGAGCGCAGGGTTTGCGGCATTGGGTGTTGTTAATACATTCAATCCGTTTTCGAAGATGTACAGGGCAGTCAAGGGTGCTGCTAATATTACTCGAAATGCGGTTGGAGCTGTTTTTGGGAAGGTTTCAAAGAGTGGAGACAATTTTGTAGATGGTTATCGAGCTGTATCAAAAGCGGAAGCTGATGATATTGCTGCTCATGGATTCCTGCCTAATCCCAATGGCCAATCGATGCAAGATAAGTGGTTTTCTGAAATGCTTGAAGGCGCTGAAAAGTTCAAGAAGAATTATCCTGACTTAGATGAAGTTGTTAAAACAAAAGTGCCTAAAGATGTATATGACCGGAGTTACAAACACCCAAATATAGATAATACCGGGCCGGGCTTTTGTGTCTCGTGCGACGACTTACATCTGTTGAAGTAGGCTGGTGATTTAAATATGAAACTACAGTTTGATTATATTTGGATACCTAGTGCGCTTGGTGGTCATAATTCTCCCCCGTACGAAGGTATGCGCACAACAATCCGTTGGCAAAAATATTTAAACGAATTTTTGTCGTGTGCAAGAGATGTTCAGTGGATAGAGTTTAGTTTTGATCCAGAGACTCTTCAGGGGAAGGCTACTTGTAAATTTACAATGGAAGATCCTGTTCCGGATGCATGGTTGAGAGATGGAGAGCTTATAGAGTTGCTCAGTGGATTTAGAGTTTTGGCAGTTGGGCGAATTACCAATTGATTATCAAAAGTCCCCGCCGGTTGGCCGGGGCTTTTTCATTATTGCTCTCTCGGAATCTCCTCCGCCTCCAAATGCCGCCGCTTATGAATTACGGCCAGCACCTCAATGAGGTTGTCGGTTTTGATCTCGTAAATGATCCGGTAGGAGTAAAGCCCCAGTTCCCGGACGGCATCTTCATTGAGTTCCGGCACCTTGAACCCCTTGCGGGGCAGTTCATCCAGGCCAAGGGTTTTACGCACCAGTTCTTCACTGACGCGCCGGGCGTAGAGCGGGGAATCCTGGGCAATGTAATCATGAATATGGCGAAGTTGGGCTTTGGCGTGGGCCGTCCACTTCACCATGATTGAATATCCTTGAGCACCTCTTCGGCGGATTCGGTGTTGCCGTCGGCGGCATCTTGTTGGCCACGGCGGATATTCTCCAATACATAAAGCCGGTACATAATCTCTTCGGTATCAGCGGTGTCGGGCAATCGTTGGATGGCGTCTAACGCTTCCTGTTTTGCAGAATGAGCTTGTGGCATGATTGAGCCTCCTTCGGGTTCGTACTTAAAGGCCCGGCAGACTTCACTGGGCCTTCTCTAATTATCGGCTATTCAGTGGTTAACACCAAACACCCATCCATGACCCTGACCTTAACCGGGGTATTAATCTCAAACCCCGCCTGTTGCAGCCAATAGCCTTTAAGCTGAATCCACGGCACGGGCCGCCCGGCCCCGCAGAGATCATCCTTAGGCTTATGCATGTAGTGGATTTGGTTCACTTTAATGCTTCGTTCCTGGCAGGTTTTACTTTTAGTCAGCCGTGCCCCTGACTTATCATCTGGGTTAGTCATTTTGGGTTGCACCCCTTCAGGTCAGCGCCTTAATAACATTCTATTTTTACAGGTTTTATTCCCTCCCTTTTAGCTGCGAGCCTGCATCCACCGTTTGGCATCATGCTTAAGCAACATACCGTCAATCAACTCCATCACAATGGCTCGCTCTTTAGGTTCCAGTTGAGAAACCGCCTCAAATTGCAGGCGTAGATTCTGGTCTTCACCAGGGCCGCGTTCCTCATCGTCAAATAGCAGACTATCGGCACTGACATTGAGTGCCAGCGTAATCTTGCGAAACACCTCCAAAGTGGGCTGAGAAGCCCCGGCTTCATAGCGCTTGTACTGGGAAACATGGATACCGATCTTGTCAGCCATCTGCCGTTGAGCCGGACGCCACCGGGCTGACCTACTTCCGGGCGCGCTATTACGATCCGACGCTTGGCCGCTTCACCCAGCGGGATCCGATCGGACTGGCCGGGGGATTGAATCCCTACACCTACGTGAGCAACTCGCCGCAGAATTTTACCGATCCGTTGGGGTTGGTGAAACAGGCAAAAACTGCTCGGAGTGGACTGAGCTCAGCTTTCAGCGGATATGTTGATAACTTTATGGAAGGTTATCAGCAAGGAACCAGTGTGATGAGGCCCTCGGCACTAGCCGACCTTGGCTCTGCTACACGGGGTGCGGTTGATGCTTGGACGACAGGTGTAAAATTCGGACTGAACAACGTGGCTACAGGGATACCTGCCATACGTGTTCCCGGTACAGATATAAGCTTTGGTACAAGTTTTGGTGCAGTAAGATCGCTAGGGGGGATTTCCCAGGTTGCAAAGGGCGCATCTACGAAACTAACGACCTATTTCCCAGAAAATAATGGCTTCTTAGGTTCCACGACAAAGATAACTTTAAAACCAGGGCAAATTATAGATCGTTTTGGCGGAAGTGATATTTCTAGGTTCTTTTCGCCCGCGGGTACGCCTGCGGTAATGAGAGCGCTCCCCCCAGGAACAGCTCAGCAGCCTTTACGAACTTTTGAAGTATTGAAACCAGTAGGTGTTGAATCTGGACAAGTAGCCCCCGCGTTTAATCAAATAGGTTTAGGTACTCAATTTAGGTCTAGTCAGAGTGACCAAAATATCTGATGGGTTTTCCCCGATTTCTGATCACATTATCTGATGGATAAAGAAAAACCCCCTCAAATAACTTGAAAATCATCCGAGGGGGCTGTCTCCTGTTTTCGACCAAGAAAAGAGAGAGACAGAACAAATGTGCCACGCCTTTCTTACGGATTCCAGGTTTTATCGTTTTTTGTTCGAACTTGATCAGGATATTGCCCGTCAGGTTCGAACCGAGGGATGTCCATGTGGCGGTGCTCTTCATAGTGCCCGTTATCCACGTAAGCCCCGCGGACTTCGTTCTCCGTTGGATGCATCCTATTCGACCCGTCTCAGTTTCTGCTGCGCCAACGATGGCTGTCGACGACGCAGCACACCGCCCTCTGTGCGTTTCCTCGGCAGGAAGGTGTATTTGGGTGTGATCGTGGTCCTGATCACCGCGCTGGAGCAGGGTCTGCCGGCAAAGCGCCGGCAGTGGTTGATCGAGGCCCTCGATATCTGGCCACAGACCCTTTCCCGATGGCGCACCTGGTGGCGGGAAACATTTCCGGCCAGTCGTTGCTGGCAGACACAGCAGGGTAACTTTATCCCACCAGTGAAAATTGACCGATTACCTGATGCATTGCTGAAGGGGCTCCGTGGGATAGACCTCCGCCAGCGTCTGTGTCAGTTGCTGCTGTTGCTGGCCCCGCTCACCACGGCCTCATGGTCAGGCTATTTGAGGGTGAGAATCGACCCGCAGAAGATGTGATCGCAATCCGTTCAAGGTTCTCCGTAGACTCCGGGGCTGGTTGAAAACGGAGAGAAGGGATGAATCATGATCACGATCCGGATCGTTGGGCGAGGTTACGCTTTTCGATCATTGGCCCCCTATTGGCGGCGCCACCCGAACAAGGCGAATTGTGCAAGCGGCTTCAGACGTTGGCCGGGAGCCGTTGGAAACACCCGGTAAACGGCACGATGATACGCTTCAGCTATGCCACGTTGGAGCGTTGGTACTATCTGGCAAAGGGTGCCCGGGATCCGGTCGTGGTGCTGCGCCGCCGGCGCCGTAACGACGCCGGACGGGCACGCCGTTTGTCTGCCGCACTCATCCAGGCGCTCTCGGCGCAGTACCAGCAGCATCCCGGCTGGACGGCGCAACTCCACTACGACAACCTGCTGGCCCTGGCACAAGAGGATGCGGACCTGGGCGAGATACCAGCCTATGGCACCGTCCGGCGTTATCTCAAGACACGGGGATACCACCGTAAACGACTTCCCAGGCGAGACACGCCCGGTACCCGCCAAGCGGAGCGCCGCCTGGCGCAGCTCGAGGTGCGCAGTTATGAGGCCGAATACACACATGGCCTGTGGCATGCCGACTTCCATCATGGCTCGCGCCGTGTATTGACCGCGAATGGGCGCTGGGTCACACCTGTGCTGCTGGGCATTATTGACGATCACTCCCGGCTGGTCTGTCATCTGCAGTGGTATCTGGACGAGACGGCCGAGACACTGGTGCACGGGCTCTGCCAGGCGCTGCAGAAACGAGGGTTGCCCAGAGCGCTGATGACCGATAATGGTGCGGCGATGCAAGCCGAAGAGTTCCGCGCCGGTCTGCATACGCTGGGCATTCTGCACGAGACTACCCTCCCGTATTCCCCCTATCAAAACGCCAAGCAGGAGACCTTCTGGGCCACCCTGGAAGGCCGTCTGATGGCGATGCTGGAAAACGTTGCCGATCTGACCCTCGACCGGCTCAATGAGATCACCCAGGTCTGGGTGGAACAATCCTATCATCAGACCCGGCACGCCGAGATCGGCATGCCACCGCTGCAGCGCTATCTCGAGGCTGCTGATGTCGGACGGGCGTGTCCGGACAGCGCCAGCTTACAACGCGCCTTCCGGTGTACGGTCACTCGTCGTCAACGACGTAGCGATGGCACCCTCAGCCTGGCGGGCAAACGCTTTGAACTGCCCAGCCGGTATCGTCATCTGGAACGACCGCAGGTACGGTATGCCCGCTGGGATCTCCGCTCGGTCGATCTGATCGATCCCCATACCCAGGCCGTGCTCTGTTCGCTCTATCCCCTGGATAAAACGGCTAACGCCAGTGGTCAGCGCCGCGCCTTGGAAACGGCGGATGGAGAGCCGCCGGCAGTATCGTCACCGACTGGCGGTGAACTGCCGCCGTTGCTGCGCAAACTCCTGGCCGACTATGCCGCCACCGGCCGGCCCCCCGCCTATCTTCCCAAACCCCCACCGGAGTCCGACATATGAATAAAAAACTCCTGGCCCTGTATGGCCTCAAATGGAACCCCTTCTCACCGGAACTGCCAACCGAGGCACTGTATGTCACGCCCAGGATCGAGCACTTTTACTGGCGCATCGAACAGGGACTGATCCAGGAAGGGGGCTTCGCGCTGATCACCGGGGATCCCGGCACCGGCAAAAGCGTGGTCCTGCGTTTACTGGCCGAACGCCTGAGGCAGCTGCGCGATATTGCTGTCGGCGCCATCACCCATCCCAGCAGTAATCTGGCCGACTTCTATCGCGAAATGGGGGATCTGTTCGGTGTTGAACTCAAACCGCACAACCGCTGGGGCGGCTTCAAGGCTCTGCGCGAACGCTGGCTGGCCCACCTGGAAGGCACCTTGTTGCGACCGGTGCTGTTGATCGACGAAGCGCAGGAGATGCACCCCGCCGTCCTCAATGAGCTGCGTCTGCTCAGCAGCACCCAGTTCGACTCCCAAATCCTCCTCACCGTCGTCCTGGCCGGCGATGTCCGCCTGAGCGCCAAATTACGGCGGGATGAGTTGCTGCCCCTGGGCAGTCGGCTGCGCACCCGCCTGGCCATGGAGTATGCCGATCGAAAGGAGTTGTTGGCGTGCCTTAAGCATCTCCTGGCCAGCGCCGGTAACGCCAACCTGATGACCCCGGAGTTGATGCAGACCCTCTGCGACCACGCCGTAGGAAACCACCGCGTCCTGACCAGCATAGCCGCTGAACTGCTCGCCTCCGCTGCCCAGCAGGAGATCACCCGGCTGGACGAAAAACTGTACCTTGAGGTGTTCGGTGCGCCGGCATCCAAACCTCGGAAACCCGTCTGATCAACCTTACAGGAGATCCCAATGGATACGCCTTCACTCATGCTCGTCGAACCACCTGAACTCGCCGATGAGACCGCCAGCGAGATGCTCGACTTCCTCTACCAACTCGTCAACGCATTTGAAAACCAATACCGCAATCAACTGCAGCGTCACCATCAATCGACCGAGTTACCCCAACCGGATCTGTTCGAAGACTTCGATGATGAGTTGCCATCCTTCTGAGAAACAATCCTTACCAACAACATAACCGGCAGGGAGGCCGGTTCCAATCCATTCATACAGCTTCGTGGATGGGTCCATCAAATAGCTTGAACATGAGCACATCGATTATCGTGATCATGCTCACTAGTAAACAATTAGGCGAATTAATAGAAAAAGGCTTTCTGAAGGAGATCGTCAAGTGAAGAAAATCTATCCAGAGTTGCCGAAATGGGAATTTGAACTGGACGAAATTTCAGCAAATGTTTATGAGGTGATTGGCACAGATAAGTCAGGGCATCGGGTTTCATCCAAAGGATTGGATTTAGAAGCACTCATTGAACAGTGTAAGAGCGATGCTAGGGAAATTGAAGTTGCTATGAAGTAAAGAAAGGACATAAAGGGGACGCATCTATTTTCCAATAAGTGAATTAAGAGACTGATAGCAATATTTACCGATATTTGAAACTGCCAGACAAGAGGTGTTTGAGGAACAAATGCACCGTAAATTGAATTGAACGGATTAACCGATGAACTTTCGCAAAATAACACAACTGCCGACCCTGCCTGGAACGTTGCCGCTCGTTGGCGCGATATCCGCAGCCTGGACCGATGTTGAATAATAGCAGTCAAATCCTCTGCCGCGACGCCGCCAGCCGGCTGACCGCGATGCTGGCCAGCAACGGCGACCGCGTCAATTTCATATTTGACGGCGGCGCCACGCTGGTCGAGCACTACGGCTACGATCAGTTCAACAACCGGCGCATACGCGAACCGGCTGGCGGGCCGGCCTATTTCCACCAGTACGACGATGCGCATCAGCTGACTGGGATCAGAACAGGTTCGGACGCGGGCAACGAGGTTGCCGCCTTTCAATACGACGACAACGGCAATCTGACGCAGAAGAGCGGAGGCGGGGTGACCCGAACCTTCACCTACGATGCGCTGGAGCGCCTGCAGCAGGTCGACGGCAGCGACATAAGCACGGAAACCTACGCCTAGGATCCGGATGGACGCCGCATAGCGAAGACGGTCGGCGGCGGCACGACCAACTACAGCTACAGCGGCATCAGCATCTGGAGCGAGTTCAACGCCGACTGGAGCCAGGCGCTGGCCTACTACAACTACACCGGGGTGGACGAAGCGATCATCCGCAGCACGCCGTATGCAGCGGAGACCCGCTACTACCACAACGACGGGCTGGGTTCGGCGGTGGCGGTATCCGATACCCTGGGCGCGGTCCAAGCGACGGCCCGCTACGATAGCTGGGGCACACTGCTGGCCGGCGGCGGCATACCCCGGTTCGGCTTCACCGGCCGCGAGCCGGACGCCACCGGGCTGACCTACTTCCGGACGCGCTATTACGATCCGACGCTGGGCCGCTTCACCCAGCGGGATCCGATTGGGCTGGCCGGAGGATTGAATCCCTACTCCTACGTGAGCAACTCGCCGCAGAATTTTACCGATCCGTTGGGGTTGAGGCAGGCGGCGGTGACGGCGGGGAGTGGACTGGCATCGGTTTATAGAGGGAACAATAGTGGCTGTGCCGGAATTGCAGGGATGTGTCATACAGGGCAAAGTAATGCGCCAAATTTGAGAAATGGTTTAAATAATTTAGCATCTTTTACTTTTGGGGTTGATGTTACGGCTCGTGATCGTTTTGATGAAATCCCTGGTGGTGGTCGGTATGAGCCAATGGGTCTTCAAAGTTCGTCTTCACCCATCGATGCGTTTTTTGTGGGACTTGCGGGGATTGCACCTAATTTGGCTCGTAATGTTTCTTTGAATGTTACAAAGGAAACGCTTGGGATATTGAAAGAAGGCGATTTAATAAATCGTGTATGGGATTCGAGGTGGACACCGGGCTCTAAGTATTCTGGTCCGTACGGTGGAAGTTATTCTCCTACCGGTTCTCTGCCGAACAATGCGGTGGATGCAATTAACAGTAAGGGACTAAACGTTCCAGGGGTGCTCAATAATGCTGAGCGGGGTGCAATTTATGAAGTATCAGGCGACACACCTGTAATATTTAGGACGTCGATAGGGGGCAGCGCGCCGGAAATAGTGGTTGCTCCGGGGCAGCGAGGCACATTGCGACTCATTGAGGAATCCATCTCAAGGATTCCGACAGGTAAGTAGAATCATGAACCTTATACCCCGGGAGCAACAATTGGAGGCAATGGTTCATGGTTCTTTTATGTCTCTTCTTTCAAAATATATAGCCGATCCAACGTTAGTGGATATCCGGAAATACATTACAGTAAGCAGGGAGGAGCTTCATCATTACATTGGAGTTACTCCTTTAGCACTTACTGAGGTATTAAATCGGGCTCAATGTGATGCGATTTCCCATGACAGATTTTGCATAGAACAACAAGATGGTAAGTATTTTTTGTATTGGCTTGATCATGGGCAGAAAAGATTCGGCGAAGAATATTCGTCATTGGAGAGCGTGCTCGTAGAGTATCTATTTCGAGAACATGGACTGAACTGATGTTGCAAAGGCGAAAAGGGGACGCATCTATTTTCCAATCAGTGAATTAAGAGAGTGATGGCAATATTCACCGATATTTGAAACAGCCAGACCAGAGGTGTTTGAGGAACAAATGCACCGTAAATTGAATTGAACGGATTAACCGATGAGCTTTCACAAAATAACACAACTGCCGGCCCTGCTTGTGAAAAAGGGGACGCATCTATTTTCCAACCAGTGAATTAAGAGGCAAAGACATAAAAGGGACGCATCTATTTTCCAATAAGTGAATTAAGAGACTGATAGCAATATTTACCGATATTTGAAATAGCCAGACCAGAGGTGTTTGAGGAACAAATGCACCGTAAACTGAATTGAACGGATTAACTGATGAGCTTTCGCAAAATAACACAACTTCCGGCCCTGCTTGTAACGCTGACGCTCGTTGGCGCGGCATCCGCGGTTTGGACCGATGTTGCGTAATAGCAGTCAAATCCTCTGCCGCGACACCGCCGGCCGGCTGACCGCGATGCTGGCCAGCAACGGCGACCGCGTCAATTTCATATTCGATGCCGGCGGAAGGCTGCGCGAGAGCAGTATCCCGGACGGGCTCAAGGCGCAGTACAGCTACGATGCCGGGGACAATCTCAGGAAGCGGATAAACAGAACGAGTCAGGGCATCGTCAGTCAGCACGACTACACCTACGACGCGGTGGGACGCCGCGACACGTATACGGAGGCAATCGACGGCGCCGTCACCGACTACAGATATGACTACGACAGCCTGGACCGCATCATCGACGTCTGGCGGGACGGCGGCGCCACGCTGGTCGAGCACTACGGCTACGATCAGTTCGACAACCGGCGCATACGCGAACCGGCAGGCGGGCCGGCCTATTTCCACCAGTACGACGATGCGCATCAGCTGAGCGGGATCAGAACAGGTTCGGACACGGGTGACGAGGTTGCGGCTTTTCAATACGACGACAACGGCAACCTCAAACAGACGAGCGAGAATAGTGCCGTTACCCGCACCTTCACCTACGATGCGCTGGAGCGCCTGCAGCAGGTCGACGGCAGCGATATAAGCACGGAAACCTACGCCTACGATCCGGATGGACGCCGCATAGCGAAGACGGTCGGCGGCGGCACGATCAACTACAGCTACAGCGGCACGAGCATCTGGAGCGAGTTCAACGCCGACTGGAGCCAGGCGCTGGCCTACTACAACTACACCGGGGTGGACGAAGCGATCATCCGCAGCACGCCGGATGCAGCGGAGACCCGCTACTACCACAACGACGGCCTGGGATCGGCGGTGGCGGTATCCGATACCCTGGGCGCGGTCCGGGCGACGGCCCGCTACGACTCCTGGGGAAATCTGTTACCCGGCGGCGGGGGTATTCCGCAATTCGGCTTCACCGGCCGCGAACCGGACGCCACCGGGCTGACCTACTTCCGGGCACGCTACTACGATCCGACGCTTGGCCGCTTCACCCAGCGGGATCCGATTGGGCTGGCCGGAGGATTGAATCCCTACTCCTACGTGAGCAACTCGCCACAGAATTTTACCGATCCGTTGGGGTTGATCAAGGCGGCGGTGAGTGCATTTGATAACCAAGCTACGAATTTTGCGGGGAATAGCTCATCTAATAGCGCAGGTTTTTGGCAAGGAGCCGCAGACTATTTTGCGAATAATATGTTTGGTGGTTTCAACGATAGTGGTACTTCTAATCTGATATCAGATACCGTAAGTAGCATTCCGTCTCAATTGTCTGAAATTGCTTCCGCGAATATGTTTGGTGGCATTACTGATAGTCGATATGATGCAGTAGCTGCGATTGGTGTTAGTGCTGTGATTGGAAAAATCGGAAGTAAAGTATTTGATGGTTTTTGGGGGAATACTATAAAAGGTGCGAGGGATGCGGCCACGACATTTACAACGGAGGGTGAAGTATTTATCAGGGTTGGTGCACAACCTAAAAACCTCAAAATGACTGTAGATGGAAATACAGGAACACTACCTGGTACTTTTGCATTTCCAAAGACTACTTTCGATGCAATTGGTAGGAACCCCGTAAAGATAAAAGACTTGGGAGATTTACCAGGTTCCGCACCCCAGTATTTTCGAGAATTAAGACCACCATTTTCAACTCCGATAAAGAGGGGTACCGTTCCAGGAGGAGAGTTTGGTGGTAAAGGAGGAGTGCCAGAAGTTCTTTTTCCCGAGGGTTTCTAGTTATGAATTCTCTACCAGATGCGATAAAAGACGAAATCTTAAATATGCCTGAGTATAGCTATGGTGTAAACAAAGTCACCGTCGAACTTGATAATGGACAGATCTTTGAAGATGTCTTTATTGGTTGGGGTGAGGAAATAATCAAGATTGGTGATAGCAAAAATATTCCTTTTGATCCAGCGAAAGTGGTTAAGGTTGTAAATACAGTATAGTTTCTGAAAAAAAGGAATGAAAAAAAGGGGACGCATCTATTTCCCAATCAGTGAATTAAGAGACTGATAGCAATATTCACCGATATTTGAAATAGCCAGACCAGAGGTGTTTGAGGAACAAATACACTGTAAATTGAATTGAACGGATTAACCGATGAGCTTTCGCAAAATAATACAACTGCCGGCCCTGCTTGTAACGCTGACGCTCGTTGGCGCGGCATCCGCGGGTTGGACCGATGTTGCGTAATAGCAGTCAAATCCTCTGCCGCGACGCCGCCAGCCGGCTGACCGCGATGCTGGCCAGCAACGGCGACCGCGTCAATTTCATATTTGACGGCGGCGCCACACTGGTCGAGCATTACGGCTACGATCAGTTCGACAACCGGCGCATACGCGAACCGGCTGGCGGGCCGGCCTATTTCCACCAGTACGACGATGCGCATCAGCTGACCGCGATCAGAACAGGTTCGGATACGGGCAACGAGGTTGCCGCCTTTCAATACGACGACAACGGCAACCTCAAACAGAAGAGCGAGAATAGCGTCGTTACCCGCACCTTCACTTACGATGCGCTGGAGCGCCTGCAGCAGGTCGACGGCAGCGATATAAGCACGGAAACCTACGCCTAGGATCCGGATGGACGCCGCATAGCGAAGACGGTCGGCGGCGGCACGACCAACTACAGCTACAGCGGCATCAGCATCTGGAGCGAGTTCAACGCCGACTGGAGCCAGGCGCTGGCCTACTACAACTACACCGGGGTGGACGAAGCGATCATCCGCAGCACGCCGGACGCAGCGAATACCCGTTACTACCATAACGACGGTCTGGGTTCGGCGGTGGCGGTATCCGATACTTTGGGTGCCGTCCAGGCGACGGCCCGCTACGACTCCTGGGGAAATCTGTTACCCGGCGGCGGGGGTATTCCGCAATTCGGCTTCACCGGCCGCGAACCGGACGCCACCGGGCTGACCTATTTCCGGGCGCGCTATTACGATCCCACGCTGGGCCGTTTTACCCAGCGGGATCCGATTGGACTGGCCGGGGGATTGAATCCCTACACCTACGTGAGCAACTCGCCGCAGAATTTTACCGATCCGTTGGGGTTGAGGCAGGCGGCGGTGACTGCGGGTGCTTCGCAACAAACGGCTTATGCGGGAGCGAGTTCGCCTGGAATCGTTGAACAGATTGCCAGAAATGCGGTCGTTAATATCTTTGCGGACACAGAGAGCGCTTACAATGCAGTAGAATCTTTCAACAACGGAGATTATTGGAAGAGCGCAGGGTTTGCGGCATTGGGTGTCGTTAATACATTCAATCCGTTTTCGAAGATGTACAGGGCAGTCAAGGGTGCTGCTAATATTACTCGGAATGCTGTTGGGGCTGTTTTTGGGAAGGTTACAAGGAGTGGAAGTGGTGGTGGAAGAACTCTCTATCGTGCTGTCGGACCGGGTGAACTTGCTGACCTTCAGGCGAAGGGGCAGTATCGTGTACCGGCAGGCGGAACCGAGGGAAAATATTTCTTCGAAACGCCTGAACAGACATCGAATTTTGCCAGGATGATGGGAGACCAGCCGTATACTACAACCTCCGTTAGGGTGTCTCCCTCGGAGCTGAGTCGAGGCCAAGCGATTAATCCTGCGCGAGAAGGCCCCGGTTACTTCTTCGATACACCAGATCTTCCCGCTGGCCCGGTATCAATTCACAATCATTCGGTGCTGCCATGAGTCGTAGGACCATTAGCGCAAAGGTGCATTTGATACCAACGAACGAAGGCGGAAGATCTGGGCCTTTGATGTCGGGGTATCGCAGTCTACTTCGATTTGAGGACTCCGAAGTCGATTTCGGCTTCGAGCTTGAACTGGTTCCTGATTCAAATGTGAAGGGACTCGCTCCCGGCGATACGGGTAATGCTCGATTGTCCTTCTGGGCTGTCGAAGATCTGCCCATTCTCATCGCTGGTATGAAGTTTGAAATGCGAGAAGGGGTTCGTATTGTCGGGTACGGCGAAGTTTTGCGGCTTTAGGTAAAAAAAAGGGACGCATTTATTTAAATAGCAAAAGGAGATTACGATGCCAAGGAAGGCAAGCGTATTGGTGCCAGAGTGTCCGCACCACATAGTGCAGCGGGGGCATAACCGGAACGCGGTATTTCTGGCAGATCAGGACTATCAGTTCTATTTGGAGAATCTGAAGGAGTGGAAAACGGCGTTTGGCATCAAATTGTATGCCTGGTGCTTAATGACGAATCATATCCATATTGTTGCCGAGCCAGGTAAGGATGCCGATACCCTCGCGTTATTGATGAAGGAAAAAGGGGACGCATCTATTTTCCAATCAGTGAATTAGGACATAAAGGGGACGCATCTATTTTCCAACCAGTGAATTAAGAGACTGATCGCAACATTTACCGATATTTGAAATAGCTAGTGCCCGTCCAGTAAGGGTATTCCCTCTCCCCTAAGAAGGGGAGAGGGTTAGGGTGAGGGGTATATTAACTAGCTTATCTCCCTCACCCCAGCCCTCTCCCTCAAGGGAGAGGGGGTTTCTGGTCGGGCACTAGCCAGACCAGAGGTGTTTGAGGAACAAATGCACCGTAAATTGAATTGAATGGATAAACCGATGAGCTTTCGCAAAATTACACAACTTCCGGCCCTGTTTGTAACGCTGATGTTCATTGGAGTGGTGCCCGCAGCCTGGGCCGATATGGAGCAGGACAGGGCCGAGGGCATCGCCTGGCTCTTTTTGCATCAGAACGGCGATGGCAGTTGGGGAGCCGGCGGATCCAAAGTAGCGGCGACAGCGGAAGCGCTGGCCGCGCTGTGCAACTCCGGTGCCGACAGGGGCTTTCTCTACTCCCGCGCGCTCTCCTGGCTTGCCAATGCCCGCGCCGACAATGTCGATACGCTGGCCCGCAAAATATCGGCCCTCGAAGCCGCCGGAATCGACACGGTGGCACTCGGCTTGATCGACGATCTGTTGGCGCGGCGCAACGATCAGAAGGGGTGGGGCGCATTTGACAGTTACGGCAGCGGTTTTCCGGATACCGCGCTTGCGCTTTCTGCCATCAATAGCGCCGGTGCGGGCTATTCGGATCTAGTGATTACACTTAATCTGATTAGATCCAGTCAGGCTGTCCGACTACCGGGGTCCACCTCTCGGATACCGGCGCTCTATTGATGACCACCTGGGCGTATCCAGGGCCGACGCTGTTTCGAACTGAATCTCTTCCACGTTAAACTCTTTCATGACCTGCCCTCTCGTTTATGGCTCTGTATTTAGGTGTTCCCATCTCAACATAATCCACGCGTGTTGAGATGGGCAGGTCAAAACATGATGTCTAGCTGCCGCCGGGAATTGGCGGCAGTACACCTGCGGGGGGCGGTGCCGGGGAGTTGAGGTGCAGCAGCAGGTGCCAACCAGTTTCATCGCGGTGATAGACATTGCTGGCGTAAATCGGAGGCTGCCGCTGCGTACTGCCGATCGGTATCACCAGTTCCTCCAACAGATGGATGGCGATATTATCCTGTTCGATCCACTGCAGATGGGTGACCGTGATATCGATTTTAAACTGCTGACCCAACATTTTTCTCCAGAGCTCGTGAATCGCCTCTCTGCCGTGGTGCATCGGATGCATTGGCAACAGGCAGGCAACATCCTGCGAATCTGCCCATACCGACATCATTTTGGGCAGATTATTCTCTTCAATTGCATCGTAATAGGCGTCTTCCGCATCTGCTGCGGTCTGGAAAATCGTGCTCATCGATCTCTCTTAACTCCAAATTTAGCGCAGACAAAGAGTGACACCGCACAACGCCGGATTCAAGTTGTAATCCACGATTCACGAACCAAACGTCAACACTGCTCCCACGGGAGTCCACGAAAACGCCAGCCGTTGTGAGAACTCCGGTGATGATTCTCGTTCAGATCGCCCTCAAACCCTTCGTCGACGTGAAAGACCCTGGTGAAATCTGACTCAAGGAGTAGTTTTCCGGCTTCCAGGGAGCGCTTTCCGCTGCGGCAGATCAATATTACCGGAGCACAGGCATCATCTATGGTGCAGACCGCACCACCAAGCAGCAGCTTGCGGATATCGGTGACAAAATCCGGATTGACCGTCCAATCGGGTTCATCAATCCAGGGAACATGCACAGCCCCCTTCGGATGGCCGACAAAGAGAAATTCCATGCTGGAACGAATGTCCACCAATACGGCGCGTGGATCTTCCTCCATCAGCTTGAGCGCCTGTTGCGGTGAAATTGCGATTGGTTCGCCTTTACTCATCTCTATACTCCATACTTCTGACTCACGCCTGAATAAGAACCCAACGTCCAAGTGTGGAAGCAGTGGATTCAGCCTCTGTTCGAACGGTTCCTGTCATATGGGCACTATCTGGACCCAGGAATTCACATGATGACGAGACCCCGGGAAACAGCTGTTAGGCCGTCAACTGGTGACCGTTGAATAATTAAATATAATAGCCGTTCGTCATGGAATATATAAGTTGGATTTATGCGCTCAAAGCTCATTATATACCTGGCAATAGGACTTTCGCTGTTACCCACACCGGTCGTCCAGCGCCTTGGGGCGCTCACAGGCTGGTTTTTATACCGGATTCCGAACAGACAGAGAGATGTGGCCCGTATCAATATCAATCTCTGTTTCCCGGAACTCGGTACGCCTTTGAAAGAGCGTCTCGTGCGCCAAAGCCTGATCGAGAATGCCAAAAACTTGCTGGAGATGCCGGGTATCTGGAGGGGTGATGCCGCTCGCATGGTTGAGCAGATGGAACTGGGGGATGGCGCCGATCTGCCGCAGCTTGCGCTGCAGCGGAAAAAAGGTGTCATTATCGCAGCGCCTCACCTGGGAGCCTGGGAGGTGGGTGTGCACTATCTTGCCCGATTGGCGCCGGCGACCGTGCTCTATCGTCCCCCAAGGGAAACGATCATGGAAAAGATGATTATCGACGGCAGGAGCAAAGGAGGGGCACGCCTGGTTCCGACTACCGCAGCCGGGGTCAAGGCACTGTTCGAGGCGCTGCACCGCAACGAACTGGTGGCGATCCTGCCGGATCAACAGCCGCGTCATGCCGGTAAAAGCGCTGGTGTATTCGCCCCTTTTTTCAATGTTCCTGCATTAACCATGGTATTGGTCAATCGTCTGGCGAGGAGAACCGGTGCGGTTGTTTTATACACGTATGTGGAGCGCCTGCCCAAAGCCCTGGGCTATCGCATGCATTTTCTTCCTGCTCCGGACGGCGTCGATGATCCGGATCCGGCAGTCGGGGCCAGCGCACTCAATCAGGGTGTTGAAGCCTGCGTTCTGCGTTGCCCGCAACAGTATCAATGGAGTTATCAGCGATTCTCGGTTCGCCCGGATGCTGCCAGATCCCCTTATAAGAGCTGATTCAGACGCTCCGTTTTCTCCCCGGGTTAAAGTCTTTTTATTCTTCGGCCGCTAACAGATTCGATAACCTGATTAACGGAGAGTCTGCCCTGTGCCGAGAAATCACTTAGTTAACACGCTTTTCCTGTTAGGCCTGCTCGCATTTTCAGGAGCCGCTTTCGCAATGTCTGAAGACGAGGAGGTGGTAGACACTCGAATTTTGATCGACATCTCCGGCAGCATGAAAACGAACGATCCGGCAAATCTTCGGCGCCCGGCTTTGCGCCTTTTGGTAGGGCTTTTACCGGAGGAGGCCAGGGCTGGCGTCTGGACCTTTGGGCAGTACGTAAATATGCTGGTGCCACTGGGAAAAGTGGATAAGGCGTGGAAGATCAGGGCGCGGCAGGGCGCGGGTAAAATTCATTCACGGGGGCTATACACAAATATAGAAGATGTGCTCAACAGATCCATTGCCGACTGGGAGGGTGCGACCACAAAGCACCGCAGACACCTGATTTTGTTGACCGACGGTATGGTGGATATCTCCAAAAAAGCCGAAGAGAACACGGATTCAAGACAACGTATTCTCGATCAGATACTTCCCCGATTGAAGGGTTACGATGCGAGAGTGCACACTATCGCGCTTTCGGATCGGGCGGATCATGCACTGATGAAGACTCTCTCCGATGAAACAGGAGGCTGGTATAAGCAGGTGAACGATGCCGCTCAACTGCAACGGGTCTTTCTGCGGCTGTTTGAAAAGGTTGGACGGCCCGACAGTGTCCCGTTGAAGGAGAACAAATTCAATATCGATGCCAGTATCAGTGAGACTACGTTGCTTGTTTTTCGTGACGATACGGCACAGCCAACCCATGTGATCACACCGTCGGGTTTAACCTTCGGCGCCACAGACGCACCTGAAAATGTCAACTGGCACCGGGACGAGGGGTATGACCTCCTCACCATAAGCAACCCGGAACCGGGGGAGTGGCAGATCCAGGCTTCCCTCGATCCTGACAATCGGGTAATGGTGGTCACCGATCTGAAGCTGCACACCACCGAGTTGCCTAATAAACTCGCTTTGGGTGAGCAGCTGCCCCTGGTCGCCTATTTCTCCGAAAAAGGTGAAAAAATCACCGATCCCGGTTTTCTGGAACTGGTCAGTATTCAGGTTGAGCAAAGTGATGTGGATGGTCCGGGAGAACCCAGGCCGCTGTTCGATGATGGTCAGCTGGGTGATGTGAAGGCGGGAGACGGCAATTTTACAATGGTTGTCGGCGAGCAGGCCAAGGCAGGCAGAGTGGAGCTGCTGCTGGATGTCGAGGGAAAGACATTCCGGCGGGAACAGAGACAGAGTTTTGCTATTGTTCCCTCCTACCAGGTTGATGTCGCCAAAGGTGCGGGGGGTGATGAATCAATCGTTCAGGTGACATTGACCCCTGACTTGGAACTGCTGGATCCGGCTTCCATCTCTATCGGGGGTCAACTCAGTTCTGAGCAGAAAGAGTCGCAGCCGGTGATGATGTTGCCGGCAACCAATGGTGTCGGGTGGGAAAGCGCGATCGATCGTAAGCAACTTTCCGGCAGCTGGAAGCTGGAGCTGCACCTGTCTGCAAAGACCCTCTCCGGAAATCAGCTTGAGATTGACCTGGAGCCAATGTCGATTGAAGGGCTTGCGGCGCCGCCTCCGCCGGAACCGGCGGCTGCGGCGTCTCAGGGACTGAAGGAAGAGCCTGTAAGCGAAGAGACGAAACAGGATTGGTTGATGCTGGCAGGGCTGTTCGGTGCGGGTAACCTGCTGTTGTTGCTTATTGCAGGAGGTGCATTCTGGCTGGTTAAACGTAACAGTGCCGGGGATCAGATTCAACTCCTTGACGATGAGGAGACATTGGCAGCCAAGGGGGTTGCAGGATGATACAGATAAGCCCTCTTGCGCTGCTGGCTTTTGGCGAACTGCTGCTGATCTCTTGCGTGGCCTCTCTTGGAATGATCTTTGTTGGTATCGTCAGAAAGAGAAACGAAAGACGGGCTGTCGCCAGACTTATCGGGCGCATCAAACAGGATCAGTCCCGCCGCCGGGCCGAGACACGTACTCTGATGCAGGAGAATTATGGGTTCCAGGGAGAGGAGCTGGACTCGATCACCAATAGAATTTCACGCGAAGAGAGCCACCTCTACCAGGCATTGATCAATCTCTTTCTCAGGCGGGATCTGAACCTTCTGGAAGTTCTCAATGTGGAGTGCGAAGGAGTAACTGAGCCCTACCGCACCCTTGAGATTCCAAAACCTGATCCCGGAAAGGATAGTGTGGAGAGCGACCTGGCAGCCGAAGTGGAGATGCTGAAAGAGGAGAATGAACGCCTCTCCACCGAGTTGGGAGTTACCATGGATACCATGGGAAAGATGCTTAAGGAGTATGCATCCATGTATGGCGGCGGCTCTTCTGAAAAGCTGGATAAAGCAAAACTGATGGAATCCTTCCGCAATTCCGGCAACGATGAACGGAAGGGAGAGCGCGTATCAGATGCAGCGGTTGAGAATGCCAGCCCAGACTCCAGCGGTGACAAAGCTATTGCAGCTGATGATATGGTCATCGAAAAAGAGGAGGCCGCTGAAGCAAGCCTGGATCAAGAGGATTCCGGGCTTTTTGACGATGCCGCCGATATGGATATCGGGGAGATGCTGGGCGATGAGACCGTCGTAATCAATGGAATGGAAGAGCTGGCAGTGCTCAACGATGAAACCCTTGCGGTCGATCTTGGTGACGATGAGTTGGTCGAGTTAAATGACGAGGACTTGAATCTGGAGGAGACCATTGTGGACAACGGACAGCTTCATGAAGCTCAGGGTGAGCGGCAGAAATCGGCTGGATAAGTCTGATCGGCTCCACACCGAACTGAGGCGTCAGTGTGGAGCCGTTGAATGTAAAACCTGAATAAACGATCCCGGCAAGAGCCGGAAATTCAGCTGATCAACTGATCTCCACCTCCTCTGAGGCGCTTTCACCCTTGTTGTCCATCCATGACAGCTTCAGCATGTCACCGGCTTTGCCACCCTTGAATTTAAAAGAGAGGTAGGGGTTCTTGGAGACGCCGCCGCTCCAGAACGCGGTCAGCAGCGTTTTTCCACCCGATTCACAGGTTATTTCCTGAATGTAGTGGGCCGGAATCAGTTGGCCATCCTTGTCTTTGCGTGAGCCGGTTTCCATGGGATGTGTCATCAGGGCTTTTACCGTAGTTACATCTTCCTGCAGTTTAGCTCTAATTTTAATGGAGTTTTCTGCCATTTCTCATTTCCTCAAAAATTCTGTTTAAGCGCTATTCGATATTGTGTCGGATTTGGTCGGTCAGCACTCTGTTTGCCGGATTAAACTGTCGCTTCCTGAATGGGATGGATTACATCGATCCTGTTTGTTTCAAGTGCTGGCCCGGGTTCGGCTTCAGTAAATGAATACGTCCATGTAGCACCGATCCGGCCTGGCATCCGTGCCTGGCGTTCGCCTGAAAAATTGGTCCACTGGACCGATTTTTCAGGCTCACCCACCGCAGCCGCCTATGGTGACCTTTACACCTTTTTTCGCGCTGTAGAGTTTACCGCCGGATTTGACCACCGCGATCACGTCGCCGCTTTTTCCCATCTTGATTCGAGTGGATACAAAGCCCTCCGCGCCTTCACCCAGATTGTAGCTGGCGATCAGAGGCGCAGGATTGTTGATTGCAACGACAGCAATTGACTCGGCACCTGCAATGTTGGTTGATATGGTAACCGGTACCACAGCGCCATTCTCTGCAATATCGGGCGCTTTGATGTTGATATCTCCGCTCTCTTCGGTGTTCCCGTCACCCAAAAGCTCCTGCAGCATTTCCGGCAGGGTTTTCGCTGCAAAGGCTTTGTCCGGCCAGGCGGCAAGAACCCTTTGGGGTGTCAATAAACCTGCGGCCACAGCGACACCAAGTGCGCTGGCGGTGAGAGAGCCTTTCAGCAGGATTCTTCGTTTCAGATCAGTTTCCATTATTCATCTCCTGTAAAATTTTAAAGGGGAGGATCTGTTCCGTCTTGCCTCCTCTCCGAAGTGGTGAAAACAGGTCAAAAGTTGAAGTTGTGAGTGGTTTTCACCCAAGTCAGGGTTAATTGGATAATCACCGGAATTTTATAATTTATACCCGATCCTTTGAATCAACAGAAATGCCTGAACAATCTGATATCTCGGATACTTTACTGTTTAACCGATAGCATACCTGATGAGGGTCATATGGCAAAGTCCGCATTATCTCATCCAATTTCTGTCGCTGTCAGAGAGCTGTTGCTTACCGGTCACGGCTCTCCAATTCGTTCAGCTCATCCTGAAATGACTTCAATCTTGCAGCAATACGTGCGCTCAGATAGTAGTCAATGGTGTCGTCTTTGAGAGCGATATGCAACTGGCGAACTGCCGATTCCAGTTCACCCGACAGATAGTAATACTCAGCCATGTACTGGTGACCGAGGGTGGTTCGGCCAGCATCACCGGCCGCCCTTGCCAGTAGTCTGTACAGCTGCTCGTCGTCAGGTCGGCCCTGGAGTTGTGCCTCGAGCAGGGTCAATGCCGGCTGCGGGGATCCAATGTCCAACAGCAATGCCGCATTGCGCAGACTCAAAGCATGATTCCCCGGATAGAGCTCGAGTCCATCCTGAATAATCCGTTGTGCCTCTTTACCTCGGCCGCTCTTTTCCAGCAGTAGCGCCTGAGCGTCGATATACGCTATCTGTTCGGGCCGCGCACGGAGCAGGGAATCAAGCTGTTTTTGAGCCTGGACGAACTGGCGGTCCGCAATAAGCGCAAGCACATAGCCGTATCGCTGGCTCTCTTCGTTGCGATAACGATGATTGTTAAGGGACTCGCGAAAATAAGTCACCGCATCTTTTGTTTTGCTGAATTGGGCACTTTTTAAAGCAGAGCGCACCAGATGATATTCGAGGCTGTCCGGCGTCTGACGATAGGGGTAAGCACCTGCGCGGCCGTGGGCGTCAGCAATACGGTCACTTGTGACCGGATGGGTGCGCAGGAACTCGGGTAGTTCACCGCTGCTGTACAAGCGGGTTGCTTTTCCCATGCGGTCGAAGAATGCAGGCATGGCCTGGGGATCGAATCCTGCTTTTACCAATGTCTCCATGCCGATTCTGTCTGCCTCTTCCTCGTGGGATCGGGTGAAATTGATCTGACTCTGGGCCATTCCGGCCTGCACACCCGTGGCGATCGCCACTCCTGCGTCGGTCTGTTTTGTGGCAGCCCCGATAACCAGCGCAGTAATCGCAAGAGCGGCAGCCGGCAGGCTCATGCGCTGCATTGCGTCGAAGGTTCTGAAGAGATGATTCTGAGTGACATGGGCGATTTCATGCCCCAACACCGAAGCGAGCTCGCTTTCGCTCTCCGTGGTGGTTATCAAGCCGGTATTGACGCCGATATAACCTGCCGGACCGGCGAATGCATTCACTTCCGGACTGTCAATAAGAAAAAAGTGGAATGTTCTGTCAAGGCTAGTACTGCTCGCGCTGAGACGGTTTCCGATCGACTGGATGTAGGCGTTCATCAATGGGTCGGAGACTACCGGCTGGGTTGCCCGCACATGGCGCATAAATGCCTGCCCCAGTCGCCTCTCCCCGGAAGCGGTGAGCAGGTTACCGGAAGGGTCGCCGAACTCCGGCAGGGAAAAGCTGTCGGCGTGGCTCCACGGGACGATGAGTGAGTGGAGCAGCAGAATGGCCGTCAGCCGGATCAGGCTGGCGCTTGGTTTTCTATCGAAAAATGAAAAATTTCGCATGGGGATAGAGACAAAGTAGAGTTGGGTAAGTTCAATCCTGCGCAGAGATTTCGTCAATTCAGCTGGATGCGTTGTCCCCAGGGGACCTGATCTTTTCCCTTCACAAGCCAAATGACGGGGTAGCTCGGCTCAGTAACCGGAAACTCCCCCTCGGCGTCGGTAAAATAGACAAGTGCCTCAGGTATTAATCCCTGCCGTTCAACCCATTCGAATACGGGACGAAAACTGGTGCCACCCCCACCATGCAAACTTTCAGGCAGTTTACACTCCTCCCAGGGTTCAAATATCCAGGGGCCCTGTTCAGACAGGACCGCGTCGCAGGCGAGCAACGTGACCCGTGCCCGCAACTGCCCTTTCAATGCATTGATCTCGCCAAGAAACTGCCTGCAATCTTCATCCTCTATCGAGCCGCTGGTGTCCAGCGCGATGACCAGCTCAATCTGCTGGCTGCGCAGACTGGGAAGAATGAAATCACCTTCCCGCCGGGAGGGTCGCATATAACTGTAGTCGTCGCGTGCGTTACTGGTCAGATAGCGTGCCAGTAGCATGCGCCAGGGCAGGCGCGGCTGCAGCAGGTGATCGATCATACGTGCCAGCGCTCCGCCCAGTTTTCCCGCCTGCATAGCCTGCTGGGCGGCTCCGGCCATCCTTTGCTGCCACTGCACCGACAGCGTCTCCTGCTCGTCTGGGGTCAGTGGCTGTGGCGCCGGAGGGCCGCTGCCATCACCGGTACGATTCCCCGCAGCACTCTTGCCGGAAGGTTTATTGTGCTCCGCATCGGATGGCGATTTCGATGGTGGGAGGTCGCGCTGGTCCTTGCCTGATGCCCCCTTCTGGTTATCGCTGTCATAAGCGTGATTGTCCAGCGTCTGCTGATCGTCAAATTCGTTCAGCAGCGGATAGATCTCCTCTGCGGTCATGCCCCGGAAATTGTCCAGAAGCAGGCTCCCGGGTGGGGCGGACAGCCCATCATCCACCAGCAACGGGTTGATGGCGAAGTCGCAGGCCAGGTCCCAGCGATGCTTCATTCTGTGTTCGCGGCGGGCAAAGTGGGAGAGCGCGCAGTGCAGCGCTTCGTGCGCCAGCATGAACTGGGTTTCGTCCAGTGAGAGAGCGTCGATATAGGCTGGATTATAGTAAAATTTGCGCGCGTCGGTTGCAGTGGTGTGACACCACTCTGCAGTCACCTCCACCATCGGCAGACGCAGCACCAAAGCGCCCAGGAATGGCTTGTCCAGGATAAGCCTGGTTCTTGCTGCGGCCAGTTTTATACCTGTTTTTGATGCATCCATGGTCGTTGTGGTCAGGTAAGCCGTTTTGAAAGAGAGATCAGGGTTTTGCTCACTCGAACAGCATCACATCCGACACCAGCTGTGCCCATTCGGCAAATTCCGGCACTTCGAACAGGGCAGAACCGATGGCGCGGTGCATGTCCGAGACCAGCATGACACCCATTTCGCGCTGGGGAAAGCGCCCGGCATAACGAAGTATGTTACCAACAGTCTCCTGCGCAGCACCCTGTTCGGATGCGCGTATAGCGCGCCCCACCAGAGCAGCCGCAACCGCATACTGCAGGTCGATTTCAGTTGGGACGGCTATCTCCCTGCCGGCGATGATTCCGTCTAGGTCCGGCATCTGTTCAAGATTGTTGACGAAAGCGTGCAGTTCCACGCCGGCGGCAGGACCAACACAGGCCTGCAGGGCACTCTGCAGCAATTGGGGATGATGATCGAATTTCTGCAGGCCACGGTGGGCAAATTCCCAGGAGCGCGGCGAAGGGAAGGCCACCGGGTTGTGTGCTGGGTCGAAGTCGAACAGCAGTTCCGGTCGGAAACGCAGAAAAGCGATAATCCGTTCATCGATAGCGTTGCGATAAGCCCATATCACCCAGTCGTCCAGGTTTGTCTCAACCTCGAAATGAGAAAAGCGGTTGGCCAAGGGTGCAGGCATGGTGTAGGTAACGCCTCGATCCCCCTGGCGGTTTCCGGCGGCAAAGATGGCCCAGTGCTCAGGAATTCTGTACTCTCCAAGCCGGCGGTCCAGAATCAGCTGATAGGCTGCTGCGGATACTGCCGGCGGTGCAGAGGTGATCTCGTCCAGAAAGAGTATTCCCTCAACACCATGCCGGTCGCTGTCGGGAAGCAGCGCGGGTACCGCCCACTCCACCTGACTGCCGCTGCGGAAGGGGATGCCCCGCAGATCGCTCGGCTCCATCTGCGACAGCCGGATGTCGATCACCGCCACTTCATGCTTGCGGGCAACCTGTGCCACCATCTGCGATTTGCCAACCCCTGGCGGTCCCCACAGCATGACCGGGGTGTGATGGCCCTGACGGGTACTGAGGAATTCCAGATCAAGAACGGTCAGCAGTTGAACGGGACGCATTGCTACTCCTGGGGCAGGGCTTAACTGAACAGATTACGCAGCGTGCGTTTCATCTGTTTGTGGATTTCAGGTGCATCCATATCCATCACCTGATCGATCACCCATCGGTTCTCCTGGCTGGTTCCCATAATCTGCTGGATTTCGTACCCCAGATGCCGCATGAAGGGATAGCTGGGACCATCTGCGCCGAACCCCAGTTCCGAATACTCCTGGGATCGCCGGTTTAATAGTGCGATGAAGTCATTGCCGTGATCACCGCCACCAAGCAATTCGCAGCTGTTTTCCTGCATATGTTCTGCCAGGCGCCTGGCGAATGCGGTGATCAAAATTTGCCGATCCTCCTGTTCCAGACTCTGATGCACCATCCGGTCCACGATCTGGACCTGGAATACAAGGTATTCTGCGATAACATTCAGGCGCTGCCGGTCCGATTCGTAAATAAAATGCTCACCGTGCAGGGTTATCGCCTTGTCCATTGCCAACTTCCACGCATTGAAGGCAAGGGCGCCCGCGATCTCCTGCAGGGACCGGTCTCTATCTTCGTTGTACCACTGGCTCTTTATGCGTATCGCCACTGCTGACTCCGGTTTTTCTTGGCGGTGCAATATGTTTGGATTCTGTACGGAGCTTTCATATATATATACAGGAATATTGACTGAAAGTACCTGTGTCGAATAGTTTAGTATTTTACTCAGAAAATGCCTGGCGTTAAACCCGGCAGGAAACGGTAAACAAAAGTGGAAAAGATGGCAATCGAAGAGATCTGTGCCAGCGTTCAAATGAACTGCTATATCTCTGATGCCCGCTACGGCAGCGAATATGGACTTTGCACCTATCTGATGAAAATGCGGGAGTATTTCCGGTGGGAGAGGGGGTTGGGATACACAGGCGCTATTGATAAGGACGAAGTCGGCGATTGGTTGAGCGAACGGGAGAATTTATGGAAGGGGCTGGAGGATCGCGAGTATGGCTCCATCAAGTTGGACGACAACGAATTCGATCCGTTCAACAGTGAGCTGATCAACGCCGTTCTGAACCCATATGGGTTGGTCTACAGTGGTGGGATAGGGCGGTTCGGCAGACCTCATTTTTTTCTCGGTGAATTGGAACGCAGGGTCGATTATCCCGGATACTCTCTTATGGTTTCCGGACGCGAGCTTGCGCGCGACCTTACAGCTCCCCCGGCGATGACCCGTAACCGCGTGATATACCTGCGGCGCGAAGCTTTGCGCCAGATGCTTTGGGAAAAGCTGGAGAGCTGGCGCTGGCATCGGCCGGACAACCCCTTGGGCAGAGCTTTCTCTTGTTATGAGTTCGATCTTGACCTTGAAGGTTCCCTGGATCGGATGACGGAAGACGAACTGGGACAGGTGCTGCTGCACGAGCAGGGTGAGTGCCTCGCAGGAGACTGGTTGGGTGAAGAGTGGAACCTTATGCTGGCGGATCTCTCCCATACCCCGGCAGAGCTGGCCGCGCGCGCCGTCAGGGATCATTTAGCCGATTGCTGGGTGACTCTTCCCGAAACGATCGAATCCGCACGCAACTCCTCGCTGCATTTCCTCGTTGGCAATCTGAATGCGATGCGCAAGACACTCTATCCCGGGTTAAGACATGCCTATGATCGATGGGTCGAGGATGCGGATAACTCTCAGCTGAAAAGCGTAACCGAGGAGGGGCTGGATCATTGGAAAACGGTAGCCAGGGAGATGCTTGAGCTGCATGCCAAAAAGGGACGGGATGCGGCCTCTTCCATTGCGAAACTGGCTGAGAATAGTCCGCTTTAAATCCAGACGTGGAAAATTGTGGCGCCTGAGCTTTGATTGGCCAGATTGCTATTCGAATACCGTTCCCTGCAACTCCCCCGAATTATCGATTCTGACACGCTGTACTCCCGGAATCCGGCTGACGATATATGCTGCGCTCAATAGTGCGAGGCTCTCATTGTCGGTTTCCAACGCGGTGAGCAGCTTGTCCGCTGCCACCTGGCAACGCTGCCGAGGGCTGGGTCGTTCAATCCACTGTCGGCCGATCTGAATTCCACGATCCATGTTTTGATCGAGCCTGTCGAAAGCCTCGTCCGAAGAGGCGATAAAGCTCTCAGGAATGTTCAGGTCCATCGAGTAGTCATCGATGATTATGTTGAGTTCCATACCGATGCAGAAAGATGCCGTTTGTACATCCGCGCATTATTATCGAATAGAGGCAGTGGTAAAATACCCCTTACGGGCGGGGTGCAGGAGGAAGGAGATGCACAATCGGGATCGGTACGCATGAAAAGCCAAATGGATTCACCGGTTTTACTGTCGATTGTGGAGATGGGGGGATACCCCGACTTCTCGTCGCTCTATCGACGTGCAGGTTACCGGCCTGAAAAAGTCCATTCGATGCGTAAAGCCCAGTCCTGGCTGAAAAGAAACAGGCCTGACCTGGTGGTCGCTGAGTTTCATTTCGATCCCGAACTGCGTGACCGGATGAGTAATCTGGAGTCTCTGATGGCTGGTCTGCAGCGTTTCGCGCCGGATGCGAAGGTGGTCGTGTTCATAGACAGGATGCATCGATCCCGCCTGGATAGCGTTAAAACCAGATATACAGTGCACGGGGCGTTGGACTACCCGATTGACGAGTCATCCCTTGAGGCGCTGCTCGAAACTATTGCCAAAGAGGGTAAATGATGTTGTTGGAAATAACCGGGGTGCTAAACGAAGCACAGCTCGTCAAGGTGAATGAGATTCTTGCTGGATCGGAATTTGTGGATGGAAAGCTCAGTGCGGGTATGGCTGCGCGCCAGGTGAAGGAGAATGAAGAGCTGAAAAAGGAGCCGAGAAGCATGGAACTGCTGATTCGGATTCTGATGAGCAGTCTGGCTCACAATCAGACTTTCAACAGTGCTGTGCTCCCCTACCGCATGTCGGACCCGATATTTGCCCGCTACCAGACCGGTATGCGGTACGGTGAACATGTGGACGATGCAATCATGGGAAGAAGCGGGCCCAGACTGCGCAGCGATGTCTCCATGACGCTGTTTCTGCGTGATCCCGAGAGTTATCAGGGAGGCGAACTGTTGATACGGACCCCTTTCGGCACCAACCAGGTCAAACTGGCAGCAGGAGATGCAGTGATCTACCCATCGTCCAGCCTGCACCGAGTCGCCGAGGTGACCGCGGGAGAGCGGATGGTGGCGCTGTTCTGGATCCAGAGCCATGTGCGTGATCCGGCCAGGCGGGAGTTGTTGTTCGAGCTAAACCAGGCGCGGGAGTCACTGCTTTCCGCAGCGCCCGATGATCTGAGCACCAGGCTGGTGGACAGATCCTTTTCCAACCTGGTGCGTATGTGGAGCGATGTATAGGAGCCGACAAATGACAGGTGGAGGAAATACCGCTATCGGCTCAATTCATCCAACTGCACAGAGTATCAATAACCGCCTTTGCGCTTAGTCTCAGGCAGCCCGGCAATTTTTCCGGCCTGCTTCGCAGGTCCCATCGGGAAGTGAGCGTAGAGCGCCTTTGCGTCGACTGTGCCCATATCGGTCCAGACATCTTTGAAATGCTTTACCATATTCCGTTCGTTGGGCTGGTTGCCATTGTTGTTGAAATATTCGTCCCGCAGATAATGAATTACGTCCCATGCTTTTTCGGATAGGGTGACGCCCTCTTTCTCAGCGATCTCTTTGGCTACTTCTTCGTTCCAATCCTCCAGATTCACCAGGTAGCCGTTACAAGTTACTTCATATGACATATTTGGCCTCTCCTTATTCGATTTAAAACACTAGGGTCGATGGGTATTGCTGTCGGGTCGATTGCCGGGCATGGATTTCAGTTTCCGATCGAGAATATGTTAAAGGGGGGAAAACAAAATTAGTACTCTTCTGCCATAGGAGATTTTTAGATCCCCCTAAAAAGATTTCTGGGGAACAAAAATGCCGCAACCCATGGATCGATGCGGTCCGATGCCTGACTCCTGCAGTGTTACGGCATCCTGAAAAGTGAGATTTGCCACCAGCAGGCTGCGGGTTTCCAGCTTGTTTTCACCCGCACTGAGGTTAAAGGATTTACCACACAGGATTTTTTTAAAATTAACGCCCAGTGCCGCCAGCTCCTGTACCGCCCACTCAAGGAATTCCTCCTCGCCGGCGTTCTGCGGACCGGTTACATAGCGCGAATAGAGAAAGTTCGTGGTGCCAAGGTTTCGTGGTTTTGATTTCCCAACCAACATGCTGTGTCCGCCCAGATTCAGGATTTCCCCGGTGAGCGCCTGTGCAGGTTCAACTTTCTCTCTGGGTAATCGCAATACCAGTTTCACTCTGCGTGAGAGATAGAGCAGGTCGTCCGATGCCTGGGGTCTCTCCCAACCATTGCCGGAATCGGCGCCGTGGATGATGTGTACTCCCTCGTTCGGGTCTTCGCCAAACCAGCGCAATACGCGCTGAATCTCCTGCGAAAGCTCCCATGCGTGGTCTACGGGCAGCGTGGGGCAGTCGATCTGAAACATCAGGTCGACCACTCTGTCAGGTACGACAAACTGCTGCTCGTTAACCTCTTCCTGCCAATACATAACTACTCCGGAATGTGCTTTCTCAGCTGATCCCTGTCAAACCACCAGGCGCCATCGGTCAAGATATCGAGAACCAGACTGAGGCGCGGCAGAAATTTTTCGGGATCGTTCAACTCCAGGCGCTCCACCCAGAAATCGAATATCTCCTGTTCTTCCACCTGGCTGTGATTCCTTGCCACCTGCCCCAGCATCTGCCGGGTGAAGAACTGCAGCTCCTCCTTCTGCTTTCCCTGGGCACGCAGTTCCACCAGGTAACCGGCGGTGGCGGCCGCCACCGCCGCACCATCTGAGCGATCGGGAGACTCATCTATAAGATGTTGCAGCATGGCAACGCTTAAATCAGGATCTATCGGAAATGTGACCCCCAACCATATACCCTGGGCGAGCGCTTTGATCGACTCTTCCCGGTCGCACTGAAACATGATGTCGCAGGCTTCCACCGCCCGTAACCAGAGCTGGTTGGTGACTGCCTCATCCAGAACCCGACGGGCAAGGTTCCATGCCTGATCGAAAAGATTACCTTCAAGCATTGCATAGCCGCGGTCGAGGGTAAGGTGCAGCTTCTCGTCCAGGGGCGCCTCTGAGGGTAAGGCATCGATCTGCTGTTGTAGTTCGGCTATGTGCAGCTCCGTCAGTTTTTCCGAAGAAACCGTATCCGCCGCCCCTTTGCTGCTTTCGAGGTGGGTTTTAGATTGGGGATATTTCAATGGATCCACCTTAGGTGAAAGCCGCTTCGAGGCGGTCTTCCCAATTGTCCGGTGTGTCGGAAAACTGGGGTTTGACGTCGATCCGGAAGAACATCTCCGTTTTCGACCGTTCTTTGACTTTAGCAACAAGCGCTTCGAAGCTCTCGACCTCAGGATGTTGCATCAGCACCTCGCTCAAATAGAGCATGTCACATCTCCCGTAAAACTGAGGTTTTTCCTTGGCGCTAATCGCTGACCGAAAATCCAGGCGATCAAGAGCGCATAGCTGTCACTTTTCTGCATGGGTTAGGACAGGAAAATACCCTAGTAAACTACTCAGATTTGGTTTATTGAACACCAGTTTACATCCAATTGGCAAGATGAGTCGTACCTGTTTAATGTTGCAATGCGTCAAATAATTACAAGGCATTATCAGCTGGCTGGTCAGAAAAAACTTTCCAACTTATTGTTATATAATTGGAATTTAAAATTAAATAAATGCTATTTTCATATATAAACAATTTTTGATATATCTCTTTATGGATAGTCGGCTTTTGAGAAATCCCCCCCATTAGCGGGATATTTTGCTGCATAAGGAAATCCTAAAATGCTGCTCATGTTTTGGAGCCGGATGGGTAAGTCTGCCCATCTGAAATTAAGTGAAGGCTTGCGGATACAGGGTACCTCTTGAGCGTCACCGGCGTCGCTTCAAACTGAAACACGAAGCGATTCGTTGGCTGAAAGGGAAGCCCATGATTTAAGACCCAACGGGAGATTGAATGATGGCAAAACCGATGCACCCTACGCCGATGCTTGACCAGCTGGAGAGCGGCCCCTGGCCGAGCTTTGTGACCGGTCTCAAGCGTCTGGCCAAAGACAATGACATGATGGTCGACCTGCTGGGTCAGCTGGAGACCTCCTACGAAACCCGCAAGGGATACTGGAAAGGGGGGACCGTAGGCGTTATCGGCTATGGCGGCGGCATCATTCCCCGCTTCACCGAGCTCAAGGGCAATGACGGCAAGCCGCTCTATCCGGCGGCTGCGGAGTTTCACACGCTGCGCGTGATGCCGCCCCCGGGCATGCACTACGATACCGGCACCCTGCGCAAGTTCTGCGACATCTGGGAGAAGTACGGCTCCGGCCTGATCGCCTTCCACGGCCAGTCGGGCGACATCATGTTCCAGGGCTGCAGCACCAAGAACGTGCAGCCGGCGTTCGACGAGATCAACGAGATGGGCTTTGATCTGGGCGGTGCCGGGCCTGCGGTGCGCACCGGCATGTCCTGCGTTGGTGCGGCGCGCTGCGAGCACTCCTGTGTCGACGAGGGGCGCACCATGCGCACGCTGGTGAACAATGCGCTGGACGACATGCACCGCCCGGCGTTGCCGTACAAATTCAAGTACAAGGTATCCGGCTGCCCCAACGACTGCATGAACTCGGTGCAGCGCGCCGACCTGGCGACTATCGGCACCTGGCGCGACGACATGAAGGTGGATCAGGAAGAGGTGGTGAAGTTCGTCGCGGCCAAAGGGCGCAAGTATGTGATCGACAATGTGATCACGCGCTGTCCGACACAGGCGCTGTCGCTGAATGACGACGACACGCTGGAGGTGGACAACGGCAACTGCGTGCGCTGCATGCACTGCATCAATGTGATGACCAAGGCGCTGTCGCCAGGGGACGACAAGGGAGTGACGCTGCTGTGCGGCGGCAAGCGCACGCTGAAGATCGGCGATCTGATGGGCACCGTGATCGTGCCGTTTCACAAGCTGGAGACGGATGAGGATTTCGAATGGCTGGAGGAGCTGGCCACCGAGATTCTGGATTTCTTTGCCGAGAATGCGCTGGAGCACGAGCGTACCGGGGAGATGATCGAGCGTATCGGCCTGACCAACTTCCTGGAGGGTGTTGGCCTTGAGATCGATCCCAATATGATCAGCCGGCCGCGCATGAATCCTTACTTCCGCTCCGATGACTGGGACAGCGAAGCGGCAAAATGGGAAGAGCAGATAGCCGCCCGGTAACCGTCCGGGGGCGCGGCCCCACAGAGCGGGCCGCATCTCAATAAAATAGAGTCATATTTGAGTTTTTGGAGGTAACAATGGCTGAAGCACCCCGCATGCCCATCGAAAGCGGTGTTCCGGAGATGGACAAGTACCTGCACCCGGTATTGAAAAAGAACTATGGTGCCTGGAGTTGGCATGAGCGCCCCCGCCCAGGAGTACTGCATCATGTCGCCAAGAGCGGCGACAGTGTCTGGACTGTGCGTGCCGGCACCCAACGCCAGATGGACGTTTACACTATCCGGAAGTTGGCGGACATTGCCGACGAATTCGCCGAAGGCTATGTCCGGTTTACTATCCGTTCCAATATTGAGTTTATGGTCTCTGAAGAGTCCAAGGTTCAGCCCCTGATCGATAAACTTACAGCAGAGGGTTTTCCCATAGGCGGTACCGGCCCTTCGGTATCGATGATCTCCCACACCCAGGGATGGCTGCACTGTGATATTCCCGGAACCGATGCTTCCGGTGCCGTGAAAGCGTTGATGGATGATCTGCACAGTGAATTCACTACGGAAGAGATGCCGAACCGCGTACGCCTTACCACCTCCTGCTGTCAGATCAACTGCGGTGGACAGGGCGACATTGCGATCAACATTCAGCACACCAAGCCGCCCAAGATAGACCACACACAGGTGGCCAATGTATGTGAACGGCCATCGGTCGTTGCCCGCTGCCCGGTGGCGGCGATCCGTCCCGCCATGGTCAATGGTAAACCTTCACTGGAAGTGGATGAGAAGAAGTGCATCTGCTGCGGCGCATGCTTCCCCCCCTGCCCGCCGATGCAGATTAACGATCCCGAGCATTCCAAGTTTGCGATTTGGGTTGGTGGCAAGAACTCCAATGCCCGTTCCAAGCCGACTTTTCACAAACTGGTTGCCTCAGGGGTTCCGAATAATCCTCCGCGCTGGCCGGAAGTTTCCGAGATCGTTCTCAAGATACTCCGTACTTACAAGGAAGACGCAAAGGACTGGGAGCGTGTTGGAGAGTGGGCGGAGCGAATTGGTTGGCCGCGCTTTTTCGAGAAGACCGGTCTGCCATTTACCAAATACCATATCGATAACTGGCGGGGTGGACGCGCAAATCTAAACGCTTCCGCGCATATCCGCTTCTGAACAGGTTCAAGGCAAAGCGATGAAGTTTGCAATTCAAGTAAATGAAGGGCCTTATCAGCACCAGGCGACTGATTCGGCCTATCTGTTCACCAGGGCGGCGCTGGAGAAAGGCCACGAAATATTTCGTGTTTTCTTTTATCACGATGGTGTCGGCAACGGCACCCGTCTGACCACGCCGCCTCAGGATGACAGGCACATCGTCAACCGCTGGGCAGATCTCGCGGAAAAGCACGATTTGGATCTGGTGGTTTGCGTGGCTGCCGCTCAGCGCCGTGGCATGGTCGACGATGGAGAGGCAGAGCGTAATGGTAAGGACGCGACCAATATCCATCCGAAATTCCGTATCTCCGGGCTGGGTCAGTTGATCGAGGCTGCAGTTCAGTCCGATCGGCTGGTGGTCTTTGGCGATTGATTGCAGGAGTTAACAATGGCAGAACAAATCAAGAATTTCCTGTACCTCAACCGTCGCGCACCCTATGGCACCATCTATGCCTGGGAGTCGCTGGAAGTGGTTCTCATTGGTGCGGCATTCGACCAGAAGGTGAGTCTCGCTTTCCTGGATGATGGTGTATTTCAGATTGTCAAAGGGCAGGATACAAAGGGAGTGGAGATGAAAAATTTTTCTCCCACCTATTCGGCCCTTGGTGATTACGATGTCAACCAGCTCTATGTGGAGCGGGAGTCACTTGAAGAACGTGGCCTGAGCATCGACGATCTTATGCACCTGACCTGGGAAGATGAGGATGAAGACTGGGCGGAAAAGGATTCGATCCGTGTTGTCAGCCGAGCTGAATTGGCCAGGATCATAGAACAGCAAGACGTTGTCTTCAGCTTCTAACGGGGAGAGTGCTGTCATGAGTGAATTGCATACTGTTAATAAATCGCCTTTCGAGAAAAGTTCCTTTGACTCCTGTATGGAACATGCACTCGAGGGCAGCGCCGTTCTGTTATATGAAGACGGTGTCTATGCCGCAATCAAAGGTAGTGCGGCGGAAGGGAAGGTGAAAATGGCCCAGGGTGTGAAATTCTATGCTTTGGGCCCCGATCTGAGAGCCCGCGGCTTGTCAGACGAGCGGGTAACCGATGGGATTGAAATTGTCGATTACGCAGGTTTTGTCGACCTCGCCGCCGAGCACGATAAGGTGGTTGCGTGGGTTTGATTACCGGGCACTGTTTTGTCAATAACTTTTGTTTTGGAGAAATATCATGGCTATCGAAATTGAAGGTAAAACACTTGAAACGGACGAAGAGGGTTACCTTGTTAATCTGAAAGATTGGGTTCCAGCAGTTGCGGATGCGATGGCAAAGGAAGACGATCTTGAACTGACCGACGAGCATTGGGATATCATCAACTTTCTGCGCGAGTACTACGACGAGTATCAGATTGCCCCTGCGGTTCGCGTGCTGACCAAGGCTGTTGGCAAAAAAATGGGCAAGGAGAAAGGCAATAGTAAATATCTGTATGCACTTTTTCCATATGGCCCGGGTAAGCAGGCTTGCCGCTTCGCTGGTCTGCCGAAGCCGACCGGCTGTATCTGAGCCGATTCGATTGACCGGGGTGGGCGCTTCCTGCGCCTTCGCCCGGCTGCGTTAAACCGAAATAGGATGGCAGGAACATGTCGTTATTCTTTTCACTGCTGTTTATCGTTGCGGCCCTCGTGATGGTGATAGGCCTGGCACGAAAAATAGTTCAATATGCCAGAACCCCTGCCCCGCTAAAGATTCCCACTACACCGGCTCCGGTGACCAGGGCGGGTGTGGTATTACGACTGTTCCGAGAAGTGGTTTTCTTTGAGAGCCTGTTCAAGAGCACCAAGTGGACCTGGTTGTTTGGGTGGATGTTTCACCTGGGTCTGCTGCTGGTGCTGTTGCGCCATTTACGCTATTTCACTGATCCTGTCTGGCTCCCCATTCAACTGATTCAGCCCTTCGGTGTCTATGCGGGCTTTGCCATGGTTATCGGTCTGGTCGGTTTGCTGGTGAGAAGAATTTTTATCGACCGGGTGCGTTATATCTCTGCGCCGTCCGATTTCCTCTGGCTGGCGATATTGATCATTATCGGCTTCAGCGGCTTGATGATGAAATTCGTTGCCCACACCGACGTGGTAATGGTGAAGGAGTTTTTCACCGGCCTTATGGGGCTCCACTTTGAAACGCTACCGCTCGATTTTCCGTTGATTGTCCATCTTCTGTTGGTTGCGCTGCTCATGTTGCTCTTTCCGTTCAGCAAGCTTCTGCATGTCCCGGGTATCTTTTTCAGCCCGGGCCGCAACCAGGTGGACAACCCGCGCGAAAGACGTCATCTCGCCCCTTGGGCGAAGGCGATGGAAGAGCAGCAGAATTGACCAGCACTGAGCCGACGAGGGTATTACATGGCCAAGGCGGATTTTGAAACCCCTGAACTCCAGGAATACGTGGATGTGCCGGAGCTTGTCGAAGACACAATGGTGCATCTCAGCCCATTTGTGGCCAAGCCGGATCATAACACCGATCTCAATTTTCCGGGGGAACTGGTGGAGGACTGGCACGACAAGGCGTTAGCAAAGCTGGATGATCTTCGCGGAAGATTTCGATCACTGCAGGTCTATCTCGATTCCTGCGTAAAATGTGGATCCTGTACCGATAAATGCCACTATTTTCTCGGCACCAAAGATCCCAAGAATATGCCGGTGGGCCGCCAGGATCTGCTGCGCAAAGTCTATCGTCGCTACTTTACCTTCGCCGGCAAATACTTTCCCAAGCTGGTGGGAGCGAAAGATTTGACGCGGGAGACGTTGGATGAGTGGTACAGCTACTATCACCAGTGCTCCCAGTGCCGCCGTTGCTCGGTGTTCTGTCCGTACGGAATAGATACCGCAGAGATCTCCATGGCCGCGCGCGAGATTCTCGACAGCATCGGCTACGGTCAGAAATACTGCAATGAAATTATTGCAAAGGTAAATAAGATCGGTAACAACCTCGGGCTGCCCGGTCCGGCACTGGCTGATACGCTGGAGGGTCTGGAAGAGGATGTTGAAGATGAAACCGGGGTGGCGGTCAAGTATCCACTTGATGTCAAGGGAGCCGATATCCTGCTGGTAACACCCTCCGCGGATTTTTTTGCTGAACCCCATGTGGATGGGTTGATCGGCTATGGCAAGGTATTCCATGAGGCAGGCGTCAGCTGGACAATCAGTTCCTATGCATCGGAAGCAGCCAACTTCGGTATGTTCATCGGCAGCTATGAGAATATGCGCCGCGTCTCCCTGCGTATAAGGAAGGCGGCCCTCGATCTGGGCGTTAAACGGATTGTATTCGGCGAATGCGGGCATGCATGGCGCGTTGCCTATGCTTTTCTCAATACACTGGCGGGTCCCTTTGATTTTCTGGATCCCAAATATCCTGTGCCGCAGCATATTCTTGAATTTACCTGGGACCAGATTCAGAAGGGCAATCTCAAGCTGGACAAGTCTGCAAACGACGACAAGGTTTTGACCTTTCACGACTCCTGCAATGTTGCCCGGGCAACCCGTATGGGTGATAAGCCCGGAGGGCAACTGGAGATACCGCGTAACGTTATCAAGGCGGTATGCAACAACTTCGTGGATATGCATCACGACACCATTGGTGAAAAAACCTTCTGCTGCGGCGGCGGCGGCGGTCTGTTGACCGACGATCTGATGGAAATTCGGGTCAAAGGCGCGCTACCGAGGATGACCGCCCTGAAGAATGTAATGGAGGAAGAGGGCGTCACCCACATGGCGGCGATTTGTGCAATCTGCAAGAGCCAGTTTACCAAAGTGCTTCCTTACTATGGCATGGACATGAATCAAATCGTCAGTATTCATCAGCTGGTAAGTGAAGCCATTATTCTGACCGGTCAGAACAGCGGTGATGAAGAGGACGAAGAAGGGGACGAAGAAGATGATGATCCGGATGCGTGATTCGTCCGCCTCTTATCGAAAGATAAATATCCGCGGGCAGCTATCGGCTGCACCACGGCCAATACAAGATCTTACAATATTAGGAATTTAGGGAGACTGAACAGCATGGCGACTCCTACCGAAGAGGTGAAAACCAATCTCAACTTCCGTCGTTACGAAGACGGCAACACCAAATGGGACGATTGGGGCGAAAAGATTTTTTCCCAGGACTCGTCGCACAAGTGTCCCACCTATATCCACAAGACGCCGCCATGTCAGGGCAGCTGTCCATCGGGCGAGGATATTCGTGGCTGGCTCGCTATCGGACGAGGTCAGGAGAAACCGCCCGAGGGTATTGAGTGGCAGGAGTATATGTTCCGGCGTTCCACCGACGCCAATCCGTTTCCGGCCATGATGGGCCGTGTCTGCCCGGCGCCCTGCCAGGACGGTTGCAATCGTAACGACGTGGACGATTTCGTCGGCATCAACGCGGTGGAGCAGTTTATCGGCGATAACGCCATTGTAAAAGGCTATAAATTCCAGGCGGGTGAGGAGACCGGAAAAAAAGTTGCCGTGATCGGCGGTGGGCCCGCGGGCATGGCAGCAGCATACCAGCTTCGGCGGAAAGGCCATGCGGTCACCCTGTTTGAAGAGAATGCAGAGCTTGGCGGCATGATGCGCTACGGTATTCCGGAGTACCGGATCCCGCGCGACAAGCTGAATCAGGAGCTTCAGCGTATCGTGGATATGGGGGTCGAGCTTAAAATGAAGACCCGTGTCGGCCGCGATGTTTCCATACAACAAGTCGAGAAAGAGTTCGATTCGATCTTATGGGCGCTTGGCTGTCAAAGCGGTCGTGGATTGCCTGTGGAAGGCTGGGAGGGGACTCCCAACTGCGTCAGCGGCGTGGCGTTCCTCAAGGCTTTCAACGAAGGGCGCATGAAGGTGACGGCCGACAAGGTGATCTGTATTGGTGGCGGTGACACTTCCATCGACGTTGTTTCGGTTGCCCGCCGTCTGGGTCACGTCAAGCACGCGAATCCAACCGACCGTCCCGAACTGGTGGTGCGCGATGGCTATGTGGCGCATGACACCGCGATTACCGCCGCCGCTCAGGGTTCGGATGTTACCCTGACTTCGCTGTTCACCACAGACAAGATGATGGCTGCTGAGCATGAAGTGTCGGATGCTCTTACGGAAGGAGTCACCATTCTGGATGGCGTGATGCCACTGGAAGTGATCAAGGGTGAGGACGGTCGTGCCACCGGGCTGAAAATCTGCAACTGCACCATGGATGGCATGACGCCGATCCCGGTCGAGGGTACCGAGCGTTATCTCGAGGCAGACCTGATCGTATCCGCAATTGGTCAGGGTGGTGACATGGAAGGCCTCGAGGAGATGGCCAACGAAAAGAATCTGATCGATGCGGATAAATTTTATCAGGTGCCAGGCAAGCCAGGTCACTTTGTTGCCGGTGATATCGTCCGTCCCCACCTGTTGACCACCGCAATCGGCCAGGCCTCCATTGCCGCTGAAAGCATCGACCATTACCTGAAACACGAACATCTGGAGAAGCGGCCAAAGGTCGACGTACACCATTTTGATCTGCTGCGTAAGCTGCATGAGGCGGGGCTCGATCCTGAAAGTTTCGACGCGAGTTCCGGAGATTTGCGCGGCACTTCCGAGTCCAGGTATGCAGTTCACAACTACGAGGATCGATCCGAGCAGGAAGTTATCGGCTCCAGTGAGCTGTTTCTCGGCCATTTTCAGTATGTTCCCCGGATAGAGCGGACCGAAGACGTACCCACCGCGGAAGAGGTTCTCGGGCACTTTCATGAGCGACTCAATCCGTTGGCTGAAGAGCAGGCGGTGGCGGAGACCAAACGCTGTATGAGTTGCGGTATGTGTTTTGAATGCGATAACTGTGTGATTTTCTGTCCTCAGGATGCTGTTTTCCGAGTCAAGAAGAATGCATCGACCACCGGTCGTTATGTGGATACCGATTACACTAGATGTATAGGTTGCCACATCTGTTCGGATGTCTGCCCGACCGGATATATACAGATGGGACTTGGCGAGTAGGAGCTGTAATGCATAGTTCAACCGGCATTTTGCGGACTCTGGGGCTGATTCTGGCGGGAAGTATTGCACTGCTATCATCTCCGGTTCATAGCGGTACGGCGGTTACTCCCGGTTCGAGAGCGGCGGGAATGGAATCCTGCGTGGCGCCAACCGCGGAGATCCGCAGGAACCACATGGACTATCTGAAGCATGACCGCAACAGGGTCGTACATGAGGGTGTGCGTGATGTAAAGCACAGCTTGGCCGGGTGTGTGGAGTGCCATGCAGAAAAAGATGGCAATGGTGGGTATCACCCGATAAACGCGGATGGTCAGTTCTGCAGCGGATGCCATGAACACCTCGCTGTCAATCTGACCTGTTTCCAGTGCCACAGCAAAGAGCCGGATCGGAAGCACTCGGATGCGGCATCCCTTTCCGGCATTCGAAACGCCGGACAAAGGGGTCGTCTTGGGTTGCTGATCAAGTTGAATGAGGCACCCGCGTTATCGTCGGAAGAGATGGCGCAACTGCATGCCCTCTCCCGGGAGGAGTGATCGTGACCGGAAAAAATGAGCCTAACGATATGAAACGACGGGAGTTCATCGGCAGAACGGTTCTGGCTGCCGGGGCGGCCAGTGTGGCGCCGGGTATTCTGCTGACGGTTGCAAACGCAAAATCTGAAGGCGAAGGTGCCAGCAGCGATATCCGATGGGGTATGCTGATTGACAGCAATAAGTGCGTGGACAACTGCACTGCCTGTGTGGACGCCTGTGAACGGGAGAACGGCATCAATCTGTTGCAGCGGCCTGAGGGGCAGGGCGACGAGATGTGGAATGCACAGCGTCCGCAGTGGATCAGAAAAGTCAAACTGCGGGACCGGCAGACAGATGAAGTCACCAATCTGCCGATGATGTGCCAGCATTGTGAATTTCCGCCCTGTGTCGACGTCTGTCCCACCGGCGCCTCTTTCAAGCGGGCTGACGGAATCGTGATGGTGGACCGGCATATCTGCATCGGTTGCCGTTACTGCATGATGGCCTGTCCGTACAAGGCACGCTCGTTTATCCATAAGAATGTTGAAAAGCAGACGGTGCGTTCACCGCGCGGCAAAGGCTGTGTCGAATCGTGCAATCTTTGTGTTCACCGCATCGATGCCGGCGCCACTACCACGGCCTGTCAGGATGCGTGTGAAAAAGACGGGCACAAAGCGATACTGTTCGGCGACTTGAAGGATCCGGAGAGCCAGCTGTCAAAGGCGTTGAAAGAGAAGAGCAGCCGGCAGATTCGGGCTGATCTTGAATTGAATACCGGCGTCCGCTACACCAGTCTGTGACCGGAGAGAGAAGAAGCAGATGAAAAAGTTACACTATTCCGAACTCTGGTGCAGCTCTCCCAGGTATTGGGGCGGTCTGGCTGGCCTCACCTTCATTATTCTGTTGGGCATGGCCGCCGCATACCACATGGAGCATAGCGGACACTGGGTTACCGGCATGAGCAATCAGGTGGTCTGGGGACTGCCCCATGTTTTCGCAATCTTCCTTATTGTCGCGGCGTCCGGCGCGTTGAATGTGGCCTCCATCGGTTCAGTCTTCGGGGGGCCTTTGTACAAGCCGCTGGGCCGTTTTTCCGGACTGCTCGCCATTGGACTGCTGGCGGGTGGACTGGTGGTGCTGTTACTCGACCTGGGGCGGCCGGAAAGATTGATCGTCGCCATGACGCACTACAACTTCAAGTCCATATTTGCCTGGAACATTATTCTCTATACTGGTTTTTTCACCATTGTGGGCATCTACCTCTGGGCAATGATCGACCGGAAGGCGCAGAAATTTTACCAGCCGACAGGTTTCGCAGCGTTCTTCTGGCGTCTTGCACTCACTACCGGTACCGGTTCCATTTTCGGTTTTCTGGTGGCACGGGAGGCCTATGACGCTGCGATAATGGCGCCAATGTTCATCATTATGTCGTTCAGCTACGGACTCGCGTTTTTTATTATTACCCTGATGTCTGCCTATTGGTGGGCAAGCCGGGAGCTGGGCTCCCATCGACTGGAGAAACTGAAGAACCTGCTGGGTGTTTTTGTCGGCGCAGTTCTATATTTCAGCCTGGTCTACCACCTGACCAATCTATATGTAACCCAGCACCATGGTGTTGAACGTTTTATTCTGCTTGATGGCGGTCTCTACACGGTGATGTTCTGGCTGGGACAGGTTACCATCGGCGGCATTATCCCACTGTTCATGCTTTACTCCCCAGCGTTCTCTGAAAACCGCTTTGCTATCGCTATCGCTTCGATAATGGTGCTGATCGGTGGTTTCATCCAAATCTATGTCATTGTTATAGGAGGCCAGGCCTATCCAATGAACCTGTTCCCCGGAAAGGAAATCCTGTCAAGCAGCTTTTACGATGGCGCCGTTGCAGCTTACACACCGTCACTTGCGGAAGGTGTGCTCGGCCTTGCAGGTATTGCCATTGCCATGACGTTGGTGGCGGTGGGTGCGCGCATGCTGAAGGTTTTGCCTGAAACCCTGGAGGACCCGAAAGAGGGTACCGCCTGATTTCCAATTGAATCTGGTTTGAAACCCATCTCCGGCGCACTCGCCGGCGGTGGGTTTTTCATATAGGACAATGGTAATTTTGCATAAAATTTCTGATTGGCATGACTGAATCAGGAACTTATATTCACCTGGATATCCTTGCCAACATATGCCTTATTTTTTCATCTCTGCAGCACATAAGTCGTCCGGAAAAACGACTATTTCGATTGGACTGACGGCAGCTTTTCAGGCACGTGGAATGTCGGTGCAGACATTCAAAAAGGGACCGGACTATATCGATCCCATGTGGCTCTCCGCCGCCAGCGGGCGCAGCTGCAGAAACCTCGATTTCTTCACCATGCAGCGGGAGGAGATACTGCAGAATTTCACACACTTCATGCAGGACTCGGATCTGGGAATAATCGAAGGCAATAAAGGCCTATACGATGGATTGGACCTGGAGGGAAGAAACAGTAACGCTGCGCTCGCATCTATGCTGCAGGCTCCGGTAATCCTGGTAATAGACGCACGCGGCATGACCCGGGGTATAGCTCCACTCATTCTCGGATACCAGTCGTTCGATCCTGATATCCGTATTGCCGGAGTGATTCTTAACAAGGTTGGCGGCAGCCGTCATGAAGAGAAACTTAGACAGGTTATCGAGCACTATACCGACGTGTCTGTGGTCGGTGCGGTGCACTACTCTTCAGACCTGGTCATTGATGAGCGCCACCTTGGGCTTATGCCAAGCAACGAAGCCGAGCGGACCGGGGAAAAAATTGCAATCTTTGGGAGTAGCCTGGCATCCCAGGTAGACCTTCACCGGATTCTGGAAATAGCCGGGGATACCTCGCTGATTCTGCCCGGAAACAAGACGCTGCCGGATACGGCAAAGAAAATAGGCAGTGATATCACGATTGGTTATCCGCAGGACCGCGCATTTGGTTTCTACTACCCGGGAGATCTGGAGAAGATGGCCGCAGCCGGTGCCAGACTTGTTCCGTTCGACTGTATAAGCGATGCACATCTGCCGCAGGTTGATGCACTTTTCATCGGCGGAGGATTTCCCGAATCCAGCATGGAACTGCTGGAAGCAAACCAAAGCATGCGAAATGAAATCCGCGCATTCATCGAAAATGGCGGCCCTGCTTACGCAGAGTGCGGGGGATTGATGTATCTGTCCCGGAGCCTTACCTGGAACGGCAAAACTTGTAAAATGGCGGGTGTCATTCCCGCCGATGCGGTGATGCATTCAAGGCCGCAAGGCCGGGGTTATGTGCTCTTGAGGGAAACCGGGGAGAGCCCCTGGCGACTGCTCCCGGATCAGGATCGGGTCATCACGGCTCATGAATTTCACTACTCTGCATTGGAAGGCCTGCCTGAGGGGACCCGGTTTGCGTATGATGTGTTGCGGGGAACCGGTGTTGACGGGAGCAAAGATGGAATCGTATACAAGAATCTGCTCGCCAGCTATACACATCTCAGAGATGTGGGCGGTAATCAGTGGACGCGGCGTTTCCTGGATCACGTTGAACGAGTGCAACAAGGGGTAAGATGATGTTCGAGATTACCGAAGCTGCGGCGAATCAGATCAGGTTGGCAGCCCAACAGGGAGGAACCGTCGGCATGGTGCTGCGGCTTGCTGCACGAGTGCGGGACGATGGCAGCATTGACTATCTGATGGGCTTTGATGAAGCCGCAGAAGAGGATATCAGATTTGTCACGAAGGGAGTGGAGGTGGTGATGGTGCCTGAGTCCGTGCCTCTGCTGGAAGATGCGGTAATGGACTATGTGGAGTTGAACAAAGGCGATTTTCGCTTTATCTTCAGTAACCCAAGGGATGCCAATTACTCGCCTCCCACAGAAGAGTGATGCAATGGCGGATTTCGATGGCTGATAACCGCGATAAACGACAATATGTACGCACACCCCTGCGCACCACGATCCTGCTCACCCATGACTCTTTTGGCGAAATTCTGGTGAAGACGCGCGATATCTCTCAGGGTGGTGTATTTCTGGTGACCAGTGAACTGTCAATGCCGCCGGTGGGCACGATTATTCAGGGCCAGGTTCAGGATGATTACGGTGAAAGGCCGGTTGTTAAAATGGAAATTGTCCGAGTTGATCCAAACGGCATAGGCCTCAAGTTTATCGAGTGATGCTCACGGCCGATCTCTCCCCTGAGGATGCACTGCGCCTCAATGTACTGCTTGCAAACCAGCCGCAGGCGATTCGTATAAACGCATCCAGCATGACACTTTTCGGATTGTTGGGAGAGAGTGAAACCAGCATCAAGCTCAACCCAAATTGTCCGGATGACAAATATTTGAAGCAGGTCCGTTCGCTGCTTTCGGAACGCGCATTGGGTAATCCAGCCGGATATCCGCTATATCTTCAGCGCTGGACCAGAATGGGTAAAATGCGCGACGAAAGTCTGAAGGAATTGCTCAAACTGGGCGATCCGGAGGCAGTGTTTGCGGTGGTCTGTGCGGAAGGCCTGACCGACGAGCTGGCCAGGCGAGCCTGGTGGGCATCGGAAGAGCCGGAAAACGCACGCCGCATGCTCCAGACCAAGGCGGTGTCAGAAGGGATAACCGGAAAAAAACTGGCCCGTTACCTGGTTGAGTTTCTGCCGTTTGAGACGGAAACAGAAACCATGGTCGAGTCGGTGCGGGTGGCAATGCGCCCCGGTTTGCTGCCGGAGGACGAACGCAAGGCCTTGTGGAAGAAGTCAGCGCGAAAAATACCCTATCTGGCGGGATTTATCGCCGCGGCTCCAGATGATCTGCCGGACCGAATGCCGCAGCGCAAGGATCTGTCCGGGATCAGCGGTCTGTTGGCGGCGGAGGCATCACCAGTTTCCAGATTGCTGCACAAATCCCTGTCGGAGAGCGGCCAGTTGTTCCTGGATGCCTGTCTGCGGATTCTTGGCAAACCCCCAACACAGGATGTGATCACCACCACTTTGGATGTAATGCGAGGCTACTTTGCGCTGCTCAGGCCGGCTGGAGATCCAGACCTGGCGCTAGAGCAGTTGTTCGACGAGGCGGCTGCCTATGTGAAAAACACGGCCAGTCTGGGGTCGCTTCTCCTCCAGGCTCCACAACTGCGGAAGGAAGTCGAAGCGATGCATATACTGTCCGGTCTCGGTTATGGTGTATTGCGCCCGGAGCTCAAGGGGAGTTCGGCTGCGGGCGGTTTGATGCGGCGCAAACTGGAGCCGGTGCTGCAGGGGATTTCAGCTCAGATCAGAGTGCTGTTGGGGAGACCCTGAGGGAAGGCGGGAGGCAAGCCGGCACTGATACCCTCACCCCAACCCTCTCCCTCACGAGGGAGAGGGGGCTTTTGCGACACCCTCTCGTGAGGGAGGCGACTGCAAGGATGCAGGAGTTAGAGTAACTCATGGAGCGGTTACTGAGGGCTGGAGCAAGCATCACTCCTCTGTGCTCTGTTGCTCCTTGAAGGCAGCTGCCAAGCGTTGTTGGATCTCATAGGGCACAGGATCATAGTGGCTGAAGCTGATCTCATAAGTGCCTTCACCGCCCGTTATCGATTTCAGTCTCGAGCTGTAGTCGTCGAGTTCGGCCATGGGTACCAGGCCGATTATAACCATGCGTCCGCCGGATGCTGTATCGGTCGTGCTGACACGGCCGCGACGGGTCGATAGATCAGCAGTGATGTCTCCAACTGAATTCCCCATAACCGTAATGCGGATGTTGACAATCGGTTCCAATATCACCGGTTTCGCATTTTCCAGTGCCGTCTCGAAAGCTTTGCGGCCAGCTGTTACAAAAGCGATCTCTTTTGAATCAACCGTGTGAAACTTGCCGTCATAAACAGTGACCCTGATATCCTGAATCGGGTAACCGGCTATCACACCGTCTTCCAGCGCCTGTTGCACGCCCTTTTCCACGGCTGGAATCAGTGCGCCCGGAATGGCGCCTCCCTTCACTTCGTCCACGAACACAAAGCCTTCGCCCCGGGGCAAGGGCGCCACCTTCAGGTAGACCTCGCCGAACTGCCCGGCACCGCCCGTCTGTTTTTTATGCCGGTGATGGCCCTCCGCTTCGGCGCTGATGGTTTCGCGATAGGGAATGCTCGGCGGCTTGGTATCGACGTGCACGTTAAAACGGCTTTCCAGTTGTTCCAGGATGACACGCAGGTGCAGATCTCCCAGGCCGCGTATCACTGTCTCATTCGCCTGTGTGTCATGCTCCGTCCTTAGACAGGGATCCTCAGACTCCAGCTTGCGCAGCGCGTCAGAGAGCTTCTGGTCGTCACTGCGATTCTGCGGGATCAACGCCAGCCCGAACAGTGGCATCGGGAAGCTCTCCGGTTGCAGGTGAAAGTTGTCTTCATCGTGAGAGTCGTGCAATACCGCATCCCGATCTATCTCTTCGACTCTGGAGACTGCGCAGATATCGCCCGGTATCGCTTGCCCCATTTCACTCTGCTCCTTCCCCTGAATGCGCAGCAGATGAGTAACCTTGAATGGCTTTCTGGCATCGCCGATGTACAGCTGGGAGTTGGGCGTAATGGTGCCCTGATGAACCCGGAACATACTCATCCTGCCCCGGAACGGGTCGTTGGTGATCTTGAACACATGAGCGATGGCGTGTGCGTTCTCGTCGATGGATATTTCGACTTGTTTTGCCTTTTCCCCCTCACCCTTCATGAAATGGGGTGGATTGCCTTCCAAAGGATCGGGCATCAGCCGCACCATCACCTCGATCAATTGATCTATGCCGGCACCGGTGGTGGCTGAAACAAAGCAGATTGGCACAAGATGCCCTTCGCGCAGCGCCTTTTCAAAGGGATCATGAAGCTGTTCGGGTTTTAAATCCGCTCCCTGCTCCAGGTAGATCTCCATCAACTCCTCATCCATTTCGACGACCTGGTCGACGATGGTTGTGTGCGCTTCGGCAACCGATGAGAAAAGGGTTTCCGCACCGTCGGGTCTGAAGAAGCAGTCGATCACCTTGCCGTTCGCTGTGGGAAGATTCAGCGGCAGGCACTGTTTACCGAAAATATCGCCGATATCGGCGACGAGTTTTTCCAGATTGGCCTCTGTAGAATCAATTTTATTAATGATAATAATGCGGCAGAGCTCATCTTCCCTGGCATGCTCCATCATCGCCTGGGCAGCCGGTTCAATGCCGGCTTCGGCGTTGATTACAACTGCCGCGGTTTCCACCGCCTGCAATACACCAAAGGCCCGGCCGAAAAAATCGGCCAGGCCGGGGGTGTCAATCAGATTTATGTGCCGTCCGTCTTTTTCGAACCAGGCCAGCGATGAGTTCAGGGTGTGCTTGTAATTCTGCTCCTGAGATTCGAAATCGCACACTGTATCTCCGCGTTCAATGGTGCCCTGGTTCTGTATCGCGCCAGCGTGATACAGAAGGGCTTCTGCCAGCGTCGTTTTACCGGCGCCTGACTGGCCCACCAGGGCGATATTCCGAATATCCTGGGTGGTGTATGCAGGCATGCTCTCCTCCTTAACGTCTTATGACTGAAACCTTTATCCCAATGGAACTTCTCACCGGGCGCTATGACCCCGGTCAACTATCCTTTATCCAACGAATTGGAGTTAAACAGCGCAACGCCAATGCAGCTTCAACTACCCGAGCGCCTGTTGCGCCCTTTGTAAGCCGCAACCTGTTTTATAATCTCCTGGAACGGCAGTTGATCAAGGCTCTCGAAAGTGTTCACCGCGCTCTCCAACAGCGCATAGACATCCTGCACCACTGCCGGCAACTCCTCCCCCGCATTGAGCAGCATGAACAGGCCCTGCAGTCCACCAATCTGGATACGCATGGCCTTGGCGTGAGGTAGTGCACTGGTCTGATTTGCATACTTTAGGGTAAAGCGGGCTTGTTGCCTCAGCAGTGTCAACAGCGTTTCACAAAGGTGTTGCCCCCTTGCGGATCGGCAGTGCACTCCTTCGCGCTCAGCAAGATAAAATTTTTCACTCTGTGAACAGCTGCATTGTCCCGACAGCACGCCCTTTTCAAACAGGCAGTAACGCTCGTTCATGTCGCGATAAAACTTGCGGAGGGCGTCCTGGTCCACTTATTTCCCGGTAAAACGGTGGATCATCCGCCTGTCCCGCTTGCTCGGTTTTCCGGGTGCAGGGTGGGGAGCGGAGGCGCGAAGCAGGCGAGCCTGGGCTATCATCTCCTCACGCTTGCTGATGCTGGATTCATCCTCCTGGTAGCATGTCACCGCTTCGGATGCAGGTCGGCGCTGCCTCGGTATCTGCATGACCGTGACACTCCATTCGAGTGAATCTTTATGGATACGCAGCCGGGATCCGGCACAAACCTCTTTGCCTGGTTTGGTACGCATCCCGTTGAGGTGCACCTTGCCGCCGGTAATCGCCGCAACCGCAAGGGATCTCGTTTTGAAAAAACGGGCGGCCCACAGCCATTTGTCGAGTCGCATACGCTCCGGTTCGGACATCAGGTGGGGTCGGCCTCCTCCTCAGAGACTTCAGGTTCCATGTGCGGAGCCAGGCCCAGCAGAGGGTCGAGTTTTCCGAATGCGTTGAGTTCAGCCAGGTCGTCATAACCACCGACATGATAGTCGTCGATAAAAATCTGAGGTACGGTGCGCCTTTTGCTGCGTTCGAGCATTTCACGCATCAACTGGCGACTGCCATCTATATACAGCTCTTCGAACTCCACGCCCTTTTTCCGGAGCAGGTTTTTGGCGCGCACACAGTAGGGGCAAATCCGCGTCGTGTACATGACTACCCTGGGCATTATGGTGGCCTCTTAAGTTATTTTGACCTATCCTAACAGCCCCTGTATCAGCAGGTCTATCAGGCTCAATCCAGCTGATGGGCTGGATTCTGAAATTATCATATCAGTATTTGCTATAGATCGAGGAAACAGCATGCTGCGCGACGCGCCCAAGACGATATACCTGAAGGATTATAATCCGCCGGAGTATCTGATTGATAAGGCGGATCTGCGCTTTGATCTGCAGGAGGAGCAGACACTGGTTTCAGCCCGTCTCGAAATCCGGCGCAATCCAGCTTCAACCGCAAACGCTGATCTGCTCTATCTGCATGGTGAGGGGCTGCAGTTACACTCACTCTCAATTGATGGCCGGACCCTGGCCACGGAAGAGTATGTGGTAACGGCAGAAGGGCTGAGCATAAGCGGAGTCCCCGGGCATTTTATGCTGGAGAGCGAGGTGTCCATCAAGCCCCAGGATAACACCATGCTGGAGGGTCTCTACAAATCGGGCAGTATGTTTTGTACTCAATGCGAAGCCGAGGGGTTCCGTAAAATCACCTGGTTCATCGACCGTCCCGATGTGATGACCCGGTTTACCACTACCATCGTTGCCGACCAGGTGAAATACCCCACGCTTTTATGTAACGGAAATATTTTATCCAGCGAAATTATCGGTGAGGGGAAGCACCAAGTCGTCTGGGACGATCCGTATCCGAAACCCAGCTACCTTTTCGCGCTGGTTGCCGGAAACCTGAGGTATATCGAAGACAGCTATAAGACAGCCTCCGGCAGAGAGGTCCTGCTGCGTATCTATGTCGAGCCGGAGAATATTGCCAAGTGCGATCACGCTATGAAGTCACTGAAACTGGCTATGGCATGGGACGAGCGCAACTACGGCCGCGAGTACGATCTCGACATTTTTATGATCGTCGCAGTCAGTGATTTCAACATGGGAGCTATGGAGAACAAGGGACTGAATATCTTCAACTCCAAGTTTGTATTGGCGCGTCCCGAGAGTGCAACCGACCGGGATTTTCAGGGTATCGAAGGCGTTATCGCCCACGAATATTTCCATAACTGGACAGGAAACCGTATTACCTGCAGAGACTGGTTCCAGCTCAGTCTGAAGGAGGGATTGACGGTCTTTCGCGATCAGGAGTTTTCTGCGGACATGGGTTCGCGGGGGGTTAAACGAATCGAAGATGTGCGCCTGCTGAGATCGCATCAGTTCGCCGAGGACAGCGGCCCTATGGCGCACCCGGTAAGACCGGATTCATATATTGAAATCAATAATTTCTACACGGTCACCGTGTACGAGAAGGGTGCGGAGGTGGTGCGCATGCTCTCCCTTCTGCTGGGATCTGCTGTCTATCGGAAGGCCACCGATCTCTATTTTGAGCGTCACGATGGCGAGGCGGTCACCACCGACGATTTCGTGCGCTGTATGGAGCATGCCAGTGGGCACGATCTGACCCAGTTCAAACGCTGGTACAGCCAGGCGGGGACTCCCGAACTGAGGGTGAGCGGAGAGTACGACGCCGCAGGCGGGAGCTATCTCCTTACCGTGAAACAATCGACTCCCCCCACCCCGGGACAGCCTGAAAAGCAGCCTCTGCACATCCCTTTCACTCTGGGTTTGCTGAACAGCGAGGGCCGGGAAATCCCCCTCCGACTTGCGGGAGAGAGTGCGGCCGGTGAGACTTCCAGGGTGCTGGAACTGCGCGAGGCCAGTGAGAGCTTTCGCTTCCTTGATATTCCGGAGCGCCCTATACCTTCTCTGCTGCGCGGCTTTTCCGCACCTGTGAAGCTGAGTTTCGAATACTCCGATGCAGACTTGATATTTTTGATGGCAAATGACAGCGACGGCTTCAATCGCTGGGATGCCGCTCAAATGCTGCTGCAGCGCATTCTGCTGCGAAGAATATCGGATGCACGGGAAGCGCTGCCTGATGGATTGTTGGACTCATTCGGCAGAGCGTTGACAGACCCAGATACGGATAAGGCGCTGCTGGCTGAGGTGTTGACGCTGCCGTCCGAGTCCTATCTCGGGGATCAGATGGAAGAGGTGGATGTGGATGCCATCCATCTTGGCCGGGAGGAGCTGAAACGGCATTTGGCACATGAACTGCGCAGTGAGCTACTGGCGGTCTTTCATGCCAACCGGGAGCAGGGAGGCTATGATACCAAACCGGCATCGATTGCCCGGCGAAGCCTGAAAAATATGTGTCTCGGCTATCTGGTGCAACTACAGGACGATGAGTCTCTTGGCCTCTGCGTCGAACAGTATCGCGAAGGGCACAATATGACCGACGTAATGGCTGCGCTGAGTCTGATTGCGGATAGCGAAGCGGAAGAGAGGGGGCTAATGCTGGCCGATTTCTACCAGCGATGGAAGGGGGATCAACTGGTTTTGGATAAGTGGTTTACCGTGCAGGCTGTATCCAAACGTCAGGATACACTGGAACAGGTGGAGCAGTTGACCCGGCATCCGGATTTCTCCATAACCAATCCAAACAGGGTGCGCAGTCTGGTGGGCGCCTTTTGTTCCGCCAATCCCGTACGCTTTCACCGGGCGGACGGTGCCGGGTACCGTTTCCTCGCTGACCGGGTGCTGGAACTGGATGGATTGAACCCCCAGGTGGCGTCACGCATGCTGCGCTTGATGACCCGCTGGAGGCGTTTTGACCCGTCGCGGCAAAACCTGATGCGGGAGCAGTTGCAGCGTGTACTGGCGACCGACTCGGTTTCAAGGGACGTTTACGAGATCGGATCAAAGAGTATTGAGAGCTGAATTGAAAAATTATGGGTGCCCTTAACTATTCTGTCATCATGCATTAATATTCCCAATCCGATCCCACCCCGAAATCTACTATAAGAAGCGAGGTGCCATGCTCACCCCACTCCACCAGTACAGCCTGGGCGATGCCGCTAACGCAGATGCAGTGCTCACTGCTTTGTCGGATCAGTTTCTAATAAGGAGCGAAGCGGAAACAGCGCTTAGCAGGATTTATCACGACAGTTTCGACTGGCGTCTCTATTTAAGCGGCAGTGTGCTCTACAGCAAAAAGGATGGCCGAAAAAAGGTGCTTGTATGGGTACCGGATGGGAGCGAAGATGCTGCTGAGACGCTCACTGTAAGCCAGGGTGTTCCAAAATTTTTCTGGGACATGCCACAGGGCCCGCTGCGTGGCAAACTGGCTCAGCTGATTGAGATGCGTGCGCTTTTGCCGCAGGTCGAGGTAAAAGGCAGGGTGCGGCAGTTCAAAGTGCTCGACGGGGAGGAGAAGACGGTGCTCAGATTCTCCATAGAGTCATACGCGAGCCGAATGCCGGGTGTTGGGGAATTTCGGGAGCTCGACCAGCGTATAGTTCTGCTGCCGGTCAGGGGTTACAACTCGATATCGAAACGGGTATCGAGGATTCTGACAAAACAGATGGGCCTGCGCCCCCTGGCGGAAGGACTGCTGCAGGCGGCGTTGACGGCGATTGACCGAAAACCTGCCGATTACTCATCGAAGCTGGATTTCCAGTTTGCCCCCGAAGATTCGGCGGGGTCGGTTGCCAGGCGCATCCATCTGCATCTGCTGGACACAATGGAGCGAAATCTGCCAGGCACCTGCGCCAACCTGGATTCCGAATTTCTGCATGATTTGCGCGTGGCAGTGCGGCGCGCCCGCTCAGCACTGACCCAGATCAAGGGCGTGTTCAACCAGGAAGCTGTGAATGCCTATAATCCCCGCCTTTCCTGGATTGGGCAGATCACCGGGCCCAGCCGGGACATGGATGTCTATCTGCTTGACTACGACCTCTATCGATCGAGTCTGCCAGAGCGGTTTCAGGCGGATCTGGACCCCCTGAAGGAGTTTCTTCTCGCCCACAGGAAAAGTGCTTACCGCAGCATGACGACTCAGCTTAAATCCAAAGAGTTTCGTTCATTTCTGGATGAATGGCGTGGTTTTCTGAACAACTCCCCGGTGCGGCACGAAGGTGCCTCAGCCGCAGAGTTGCCGGTAAAGATGGTTGCCGACAAGAGAATCTATCGAATCTACAAACGCGTGTTGGGGGAGGGGGCAGAGATCAATGACTCTTCACCCGCAACGGCATTTCATGAGCTTAGAAAAAGCTGCAAGAAGCTCAGGTACCTGATTGAATTTTTCCAGAGTCTCTACACCAGTGAGCAGATACAGCCCCTGATCAAGGCGCTCAAAGTGCTGCTGGATAATCTGGGTGCGTTTCAGGATACCGAAGTACAGGCCAATAAGTTGCGGGAATTTGCTCACCAGATGGTTAAAGAGGCTCAGGTTCCGGCGGACACGTTGCTGGCCATGGGAATGCTGGTGGATGGGCTGCTGCGCCGTCAGCAGGAGGCGCGTAAGGATTTTCACAGCTGCTTCGAGGTGTTTTCCGGTAAGGAGAACCGGAAGGAGTTCAAGGCTATCTTCTCCCGTTATTCCGGGGGCATCAAAAATAAGCAGAACTAGCTGGCGTGTATCACAACCTCCGGATCATATGCAGGCGGATCGATTCCGGGTGAGTTGCAACGCGTCTGGTAGCTAGGGCGGGAGTCGAACCCGCATGCCCGGGGGCGCAGCATTTTGAGTGCTGTGTGTATACCAGTTCCACCACCTAGCCAGTGAATGCATCTACCACATCAACGCAGGGGATCGGTTACAAGGGCGTATCCAGCGCAATCGGCCGTTGCTTTAGCTCCGGAATCAAGCGGGTTTACAATTCCCCGTGCGAAGGTGCCGTAGTATAGCCTTTTCAGCGGAAGGCGCAAACGATATGGTACCATCGCGCACCGATGCGACTTTCCGATTTCAGTTTCGAACTTCCCGACTCTCTTATCGCCCAGTTTCCGCTGGCGCAGAGGGGTGATAGCCGCTTGCTCGTACTGGAGGGTGCCAGCGGAAGAATCCGGGATCGCTGTTTCAAAGATCTGCCGGAGCTGCTCCATGCAGGGGACCTTCTGGTGTTCAATGACACCAAGGTCATTCCTGCCCGGCTGTATGGCCGAAAAATGGCGACCGGAGGCAGAGTGGAGGTCCTGATCGAGCGTCTGCTCGATTCGCAGCGTGCGTTGGCGCATGTCAAAGCAAGCAAGTCCCCCCGGCCGGCATCGCTGATTGCGGTGGATGGAGGCGGAACACTTGAAGTTACGGCCCGTCGCGATAGTTTGTTCGAACTGCGTTCTACTGAGATCGACCTGATTTCATTGATGAATCAGTCTGGACACATCCCGTTACCGCCGTATATCACCAGAGCAGATGAAGAGCAGGATCTGGAACGTTACCAGACTGTCTATGCCGAGCGACCCGGCGCGGTGGCTGCGCCGACGGCTGGACTGCACTTTGACCAGTCGATGCTGGATCGACTGGCGGCAAAAGGTGTGGAGAGCACACATGTCACGCTGCACGTCGGAGCAGGCACATTTCAACCGGTGAGGGCGGAGCGGCTGGAAGATCATCTCATGCACAGCGAATTTCTGGAAGTAAGCAGGGATACCTGCGACAGCGTGCAGCATGCCCGCGCCCGGGGTGGACGTGTGGTGGCGGTGGGAACCACCAGTGTGCGCAGCCTGGAGAGCGCGGCGGTGGCGGGGGAGTTGCAGCCATTCAGTGGGGATACACGGCTGTTTATCCGGCCCGGCTACAGGTTCAGATGCGTGGATGCCATGATTACCAATTTTCATCTGCCGGAGTCCACGCTGTTGATGTTGGTATCGGCTTTTTCCGGCCATCCGCAAATTATGGCTGCCTATCGGCACGCAGTTGCCGAGCGCTATCGCTTCTTCAGCTACGGGGATGCCATGTTTCTCACGCCCCGGTGTTGATTTTCGGGCAAAAAAAAGCGCGGCTGAAGAAGCCGCGCAAAGATCCACCAAAGGAGGATGGAGGAGTTTGTACTAAAGATTTAGTACATGGGCATTTTCTTATATTCTTTCCTGGCTGTCAACTGTGTTTTTAAAAATAAGTGCTGAGCAATGAGATTTGAAACCATAAAAAATGATGGCCAAGCGCGTCGCGGCCGCCTTATTTTTTCCCGTGGCAATGTGCAGACTCCCGCTTTCATGCCGGTGGGCACCTATGGCACGGTCAAGGCGATGACTCCGGAAGAGTTGCAGGGGTTGGGGGCCGAAATCATTCTGGGGAATACCTTTCATCTCATGCTGCGGCCGGGCACGCAGGTGATCAAGGCGCACGGCGATCTGCATGATTTTACCCGTTGGCAGGGTCCGATATTGACCGATTCCGGGGGATTTCAGGTCTTCAGCCTCGGTGCCATGCGCAAGATCACAGAGCAGGGGGTGCATTTCCGCTCACCTATCGACGGCAGCCGTATCTTCATGGGACCGGAGGAGTCCATGCTTGTGCAACGTGATCTTGGCTCCGATATTGTCATGATATTTGATGAGTGCACTCCCTATCCGGTGACCGAGGCGGCGGCACGGCAGTCGATGGAGCTCTCCCTGCGTTGGGCCGAACGCAGCAAGGTGGCGCACGGCGATAATGCTGCAGCACTGTTCGGTATCATTCAGGGCGGCGTGTTCGAGAGGCTGCGTGCGCAGTCGCTCGACGGGTTGAAATCGATTGGATTTGACGGTTATGCCGTAGGCGGGCTGTCAGTGGGAGAGCCCCCGGAAGAGCGCTGGTGCCTGCTGGATTTCCTCTCCACCCGCCTGCCGGAAGAACAGCCGCGCTACCTGATGGGGGTGGGTACACCGGAGGATATTGTGGCGGCGGTCGCCCGCGGCATCGATATGTTCGATTGTGTCCTGCCAACGCGCAATGCACGCAATGGCCATCTGTTCACTCATCAGGGTGTGGTTCGAATCAGAAATTCTGTTCACGCCACGGATACTGCACCTCTGGATCCCTTATGCGACTGCTACACTTGCAAAAATTACAGTCGCGCCTATCTGCGTCATCTATCGCGTTGCAATGAGATACTGGGCGCCCGCCTCAACACGATCCATAACCTGCATTACTATCAGAGCCTGATGCGCGCTATAAGGGCTGCTATCGAGGCCGGCAGATTTGCCAGTTTCGTCGCCGATTTTCATCGATTAAGGGAGCAGCCGCCGGATGCTGACGGTGGCTGAGGTCGCGGATCGATATATCGAGTCAATCGGAACGGCGAGTAGCAATTTTTAAAGCCGGATATCTGTGTCATAATGCACCGCTTGAACCGAAAGAGGCGGCTCCTCGGTGCTTCTTTTTTCGCAACTGAATCTTAAATACCAGGTGAATCACCATGAGTTTTTTTATTTCTGACGCAATGGCCCAGGCGGCTTCCGGCGCGGCCTCCGGACCCGGCCTGGAAGGACTGATACTCCCTGTCGGTCTGATCATAATGCTCTACTTTCTGATGATTCGACCGCAAATGAAGCGGCAAAAAGAGCACAAGAAGCTGGTCGATGCTCTCTCTAAGGGGGACGAAGTCCAGACCGAGGGAGGTATGATGGGCAAAATAAGTGATCTGGATGAGAATTTCATCAAGCTGGAGATCGCGGAAGGAACGCAGGTGAAATTTCGCCGTAGTGCCGTTTCTGCGGTTATGCCCAAGGGAACACTCAAGGAACTGTAGTAGTACGAAGCTGGGACCGATACCGTCGGCGGCGGGACACCTATGCACCGGTTCTCCTATATTTTATAAAACGCCAGCAACCTGCTCAAGAATCCACCAAGCCGTATACTCCAATGAATCGATACCCATTATGGAAGAATATCCTGATCGGCATAGTTGTGCTGGTCGGCCTGATTTACGCTCTGCCCAATATTTTCGACCAGGATCCGGCGTTGGAAATAACCGGGAGTCGGCGCGCCGAATTGACTCCAGCGACGGAACAGAGGGTTCGGGATGCGCTTGGCGCGGCAGGGATAGAGATAAAATCATTGGATTCCGGCAGCAACAAGCTGCTGCTCAGATTTTCGGATTCCGAAACCCAACTGCGCGCCAAAGATTCCCTGGAAACATTGCTTGGCGGCGATTACACGCTGGCCCTGACACTCTCCTCCGATGTGCCGGGTTGGCTGCGGTCGGTGGGCGCTCTGCCCATGTACCTGGGCCTGGATCTGCGTGGAGGCATTCATGTGCTGATCGATGTGGACATGGATGCAGCGGTGGATCAGGCGTTGGAGCGCTATTCGGGCGATATACGAACACTGTTGCGCGATGAAAAATTGCGTTACAGCACGGTTTCCCAGCGTGGGGATGCGGTTGTCATCAGTTTCAAAGAGGCGGAAATCAGGGAACAGGCGCTGGCCAAAATAGAAGATGAGTTCCGAAACCTGTTGCTGGAATCGGTGGACGGGGACGATGCTTTCCAGGTCGAGGCGCGCATGTCCAACAACGAGCAGCAGACTACCCGCAAATTCGCGTTGGATCAGAACATCACTACGCTGCGCAATCGGATAAACGCGCTTGGCGTGTCCGAACCGATCATCCAGCAGCAGGGGGATCGCCGAATCGTAGTGCAACTGCCTGGTGCCCAGGATCCCGCCAGACTGAAGGACCTGCTTGGTGCCACCGCCACTCTGGAGTATCGGCTTGAGGATACAGAGCACAATGTGGAAGACGCGGTTGCCGGTAAGGTACCGGTCGGCTCAAAGCTTTATCACACCCGCGACGGTCGTCCTATCCTGCTCAAGAAGCAGGTGATTGTCACCGGCAATCAGATTACGGACGCCTCATCCGGATTCGATCAGCGTTCGAATCAGCCGGCGGTGTTTGTCAGTCTGGATGGCCCGGGTGCGCGGCGTATGCGTAATGTGACCACGGATAATGTGGGCAAGCCAATGGCGGTGGTCTTTATCGAGACGCGAACCGAGTCCAGGGTGGTTGACGGAAAAAAAGTAACGCGCAAGATCCCGGTTCAGGAGGTAATCAGTGTCGCCAACATCCTGGAGCCGTTCGGCCGCCGTTTTCAGACTACCGGCCTGGACAGTCCCGCAGAAGCACACGATCTGGCGCTGTTGCTGCGTGCAGGCGCCCTGGCGGCACCAATCGAAATTGTGGAGGAGCGCACCATAGGGCCTTCACTGGGGCAGGATAATATCGATCAGGGTTTTCGCTCGGTACTCATCGGTCTGCTGCTGGTGATGGTATACATGGCATTCTCCTACAAGGTTTTTGGGCTTGTGGCGAATTTGGCGCTGATTACGAATCTGGTGCTTATTGTGGCGGTGCTCTCCATGCTGCAGGCAACCCTGACGCTGCCCGGTATCGCCGGCATAGTGCTCACCGTCGGTATGGCGGTCGATGCCAATGTATTGATATTCGAACGTATCCGGGAGGAGATTGATATCGGTAACACCCCGCAGGCGAGTATCCATGCCGGTTACGAGAAGGCGCTCTCCACCATTGTCGATGCCAACGTAACCACGCTGATCGCAGCGGTTGTCCTTTTCTCTTTCGGAACCGGGCCGATCAAAGGATTCGCGGTAACCCTGTTTATCGGCATTCTCACATCGATGTTCACCGCCATACTGGGAACGCGTGCGGTGATCAACCGGGTTTATGGCGGACGCCGGTTGGGGAAACTGGTGATATGAGCGAATTAACCTGGATAAGATGGTGCGGAAACTGTCATGCGTCTATTTAAATCTTCACTGAATATCAACTTCATGGCTAAACGAAAGCTGGCCATGGCTTTCTCCATCTCACTTATTGCTTTCGCACTGATCTCGCTTCTTGCGCGCGGGCTCAGTCTTGGCATCGATTTTACCGGTGGCACGCTGGTGGAGGTCGGGTACCAACAGCCGGTGGAGCTGTCCAAGGTTCGTTCGGTGTTGGAGGAAGCCGGATTCGCAGGCACCACGGTACAGCATTTCGGTACGCCTAAAGATGTTTTGGTACGGCTGGCCCCGGGCGGTGAGGATGACAGTGCCGCACTCAGCAGTAGAGCGTTTGCAGAGTTACGTCAGGCTGCGGCGGGGGAGGCCGAACTGCGCCGGGTGGAGTTTGTCGGGCCGCAGGTTGGCGATGAGCTTGCCGAGGACGGAGGGTTGGCGATGCTCTATGTGCTGATCGGTATTCTGATCTACGTCGCACTGCGCTTCGAGTATCGCTTTGCGCTGGGCTCGGTAATAGCGCTGGTTCACGACGTTGTCATCACCATTGGTGCCTTCTCTCTGTTTGCGATCGAGTTCGATCTGACGGTGCTGGCAGCAATACTGGCCGTGATCGGTTATTCGCTGAATGACACGATCGTGGTATTTGACAGAATCCGGGAGAATTTCCGTAAGTTACGCAAAGGAACGCCGGAGCAGGTTATCAACACCTCGATAAACCAGACCTTGTCGCGTACATTGGTAACCTCGGGCACCACGCTGCTGGTGTTGGCTGCACTGCTCATATTCGGTGGCGAGATCATCCACGGATTTGCTCTCGCGCTGATCATAGGTATTGTTATAGGCACCTATTCATCGATCTATGTAGCGAGTACCGCGGCATTGATGCTTGGAGTCAGCAAGAGCGACCTGATGCCGGTTAAGAAGGAGGGGGCGGATATTGCCAGTGACGGAAGCCAGGTCTGATTCGGCTTCAACAGGCGGCTTTCCGCAGCTGCGGAAAGGGTAGAATATCGGCTTGATCGGGATGGGTTTTCCGCGCTGAATCCAGTTTTCGGTGCAGCTGACGGCTGCTTTTCTCCGGGATTATCTCAATGATCTCGAATTCTGCGCAGCTGGCAGAGTAGGCCGTTTCGAGTGATAATTCCAACATACCGTCCAGCACATCACGCATCACCATCTCCAGTGCACGATCGCTCACCCGGGTTGGTGTTTTTTCATTATTATCTGCCATCTGCTCTGATCCTGTGTTCTCTTTCCCGCTCAAGGCTGCAAGCGGGTTTCAGACGAATTAGCGTTCGGGCAGTAAAAATCTTGAGGTGGGGGATATCGGAAATGTGATCAGAAGCGCAGATGCTCATTGAGATGGGGATCGATCATCCTGCGCATCAGATTATGCATTTTCACTCCGCCGGCGATGACATTGCCGCTCTCCAGATAGCGTTCGCCGCCGCTGAAGTCGGATATCACACCACCCGCTTCCTTAACCAGCAGCGCTCCGGCAGCTATATCCCATTGGGCAAGTCCAAGCTCCCAGAATCCATCCACGCGACCAGCGGCGACATAGGCCAGATCGAGCGCGGCCGAGCCTGGACGCCGGACCCCGGCAGTCTCGCTGACAAATGATTTGAACATCCCAAGATAGGCATCCAGGTGTGCCTGCTCGCGGTAAGGGAAGCCGGTTCCCAACAGTGCACCCTCCAGCCCTTTACGTGCGGTGACCCGGATGCGCCGGTCATTCAACTGTGCCCCTTCGCCGCGGCTCGCGGTGAACATCTCCTCCCGCATCGGATCATAGACCAGTGCCTGCTCAAGCACCCCTTTGTGCTTCAACGCAATCGAGATGGAGAACTGGGGGAAACCATGCAGGTAGTTGGTGGTACCGTCGAGGGGATCGATGATCCATTCGTAGTCACTCCTGCCCCTTTGGTAGCCACTCTCTTCCGCCAGGATAGCGTGATCCGGGTAGGTCTTGCGCAGAACTTCAACAATCACCTGTTCTGCGGCCCGGTCCACCTCAGTGACAAAGTCGTTCTTTCCCTTGCTATCGATAGTGAGCGTGTCGATTCTGTCGAAGTAGCGCAGCAGCAGGTTGCCGGCGCTGCGGGCGGCACGTATGGCGATGTTGATGGTTGGATGCATGGAATAGAAGCTTCAGTCGAATGATGGGATGATACCGGAATATTTCAATCAGCGTGGTTTTTCCGCATCGGTATCTTCGGGACGCAAGTATAACCGGTTGTAACGGCGGCGTCTTTGCATGTCGGGAGAATTTCGATCTTTTAACTCGATGCCTCGTTTATGAGCGCCAGGCAACAGCATCGGAACCGGGGTGGCCGGTCAGAGACAGGTCCATATGTTAAGCAATATTAGAATCGTGCTGATCGGCACCACCCATCCCGGCAATATCGGAGCTGTGGCCCGGGCCATGAAAAATATGTGCCTGAAGCAGCTTGTGCTGGTTAGTCCCAGGATCTTTCCCAGTGCGGAAGCCACAGCCAGGGCGTCCGGAGCCGACGACCTGCTGGCAAACGCACTGGTGTGCGGGACACTCGAAAGGGCGATTGAGGGGTGCAGGCTGGTGGTGGGAGCCAGCGCGCGCCTGCGCACTGTCGAGTGGCCCCGGCTGGAGCCTAGGGCGTGTGCCGAAAAACTGGTGGCTGAGTGCCGGGGGGGTGCCGATGTGGCACTGCTGTTCGGGCGGGAGAGTTCGGGGCTCTCCAATGCGGAGCTGGACCGTTGTCACTATCTGGTGCACATTCCGGCCAATCCGGAATTCTCTTCACTCAATCTCTCTCAGGCTGTACAGGTTCTTGGCTATGAGCTGCACATCGCCGAACTGGCCCTGCAGCAGGCGTCGGTGGGAGAGGACAAAGTAACACCGGGGGGGCTGGTTACGGCGGATATCATGGAGAGTTTTTTCAGACATCTGCAACAGACAATGGAAGATATAGGTTTTTCCAATCCCAGACAATCGGACAAGCTGCAGCGGCGCCTGCGGCGTCTGTTTCTGCGGGCCAGGCCGGATCGGGACGAAATAAACATTCTGCGCGGTATTCTGAGTGCCGCTCAGGGACGAAAATCTATGCGCAGGAATTGACTGCGGTGTGTCGGAGGTATCCGGCTCGGGCAGTGGGGATCAAGACGAAACATCACTTCCCGAAGGGGGAAGTTTTGTCAGTAATCGATTAGAATACTCTGAAATTCAGTCAGTCGGGCCGGTGGCCCTGGCAGGAGCATAAGCAGGCATGTTCGCACGTCTCAAAGAGGATATCGATTGTGTGTTTGAAAGAGATCCGGCCGCACGCAACGCATTTGAGATTCTGACGACCTATCCCGGATTACATGCAATACTGATTCACCGTGTCAGCCATTGGTTGTGGAACAGCGGCATGCTCTGGCTGGCCCGGGTTGTATCGACTTTCGGACGCTGGATCACCGGAATCGAGATTCATCCCGGTGCGACTATCGGCAGGCGCTTCTTTATCGATCATGGAATGGGTGTGGTGATAGGAGAGACCGCAGTGATCGGCGATGGGTGCACGCTATATCATGGGGTGACACTGGGCGGCACCAGCTGGCAGAAGGGTAAAAGGCACCCGACCCTAGGCAATGACGTGGTCGTGGGTGCCGGCGCCAAAGTTTTAGGACCGATTGAAGTTGGATCCGGCGCACGTATCGGCTCCAATGCCGTGGTGGTCAAAGCGGTGCCTCCGGGCACGACCGTTGTGGGCGTGCCGGGCAGACTGGTAGAGCCGACCGACAGGACTAACGGGGTTCATCGCGAAAAGATCGCGCAAAAGATGGGATTTGATGCCTACGGTGTCACCAGTGACGCTCCCGATCCGGTGGCGCATGCCATCAACTGCATGCTGGATCATATTCATGTGATGGATAAGCGCATGGAAGAGATGTGCAACAGCCTTAGAAAGTTGTCCGAGGAGCAGCCAGATATGGAGCTTCCGGATCTGCACTCCTGTGAAATCGCTTCCACAGCTGAAGAGCTGTTGCGTATCCACTCCAGCGACCGTCAACAGAGTGTAAAAAACGAAGAGAGCCGACTGAATAATACTTGACCATATTAGTAGGGTATTATATAGTACGTCAACGGAAAACTTAGGAGTAACCCTGGTGAGACTGACCACTAAAGGCCGGTACGCGGTGACCGCCATGCTGGATCTTGCGCTACACGATGGGAAAGGCCCCATCACGTTAGCTGATATCGCCGAACGTCAGGGTATTTCATTGTCTTATCTTGAACAGCTGTTCTCCAGGCTTCGGAAAAAAACGCTGGTGCGGAGTGTGCGTGGACCCGGGGGAGGGTATGTGTTGGCGAAAGGCGTCGAGCAGATACATGTGGCGGAGGTGATTTCCGCGGTTGACGAATCTGTGGATACCACCCGCTGCGGAGGCGGCCACAACTGCCAGGGCAACGAGCGTTGCCTGACCCATGATTTGTGGCACGATCTGAGTGACCGGATACATGAATACCTGACTAAGATCAGTCTGCACGATCTGATGTCGCAGCGCGGCGTCAGACAGGTTGCCCAACGGCAGGATGGAATGCAGAATCTCGATGTGAAGCTGGATTCCATCGGATCATCGGTACAGGCCTGAGCCATTGTGCTTGGAAACTGAATAGTAAAGAGGTTATTGCTGGAGTGACGATGAAACTACCGATTTACATGGACTACTCGGCAACCACGCCGGTAGATCCCCGGGTCGCCGAACTGATGTGCAGCTACCTGACCCCGGATGGAAAATTCGGTAACCCGGCATCCCGCTCCCACCGATTTGGCTGGGATGCGGATGATGCGGTGGAAGAGGCCCGAAAGCAGGTCGCGGCCCTGATAAATGCGGATCCGAAAGAGGTCGTCTGGACCTCGGGCGCCACCGAATCGGACAATCTGGCGATCAAGGGTGCGGCCCGGTTTTATAGCAAGCGTGGCAAACATATCGTCACCTGCAAGACCGAGCACAAAGCGGTTCTCGATACCTGCCGACAGCTTGAGCGGGAAGGTTTTGAGGTGACCTATCTGGATCCGAAACCGGACGGTCTGATAGATCTGGCTAATCTTGAGGCGGCGCTTAGAGATGACACCACTCTGGTTTCCATCATGCATGTCAACAATGAGATCGGCGTTATTCAAGATATTGAGGCTATTGGTGAACTGACCCGTTCGAGAAAAATCCTGCTGCATGTGGATGCTGCGCAGAGCGCGGGTAAAGCACCGATAGATATGGAAACGATGAAGATCGATCTGATGTCGCTTTCGGCACACAAGATTTATGGTCCAAAGGGAGTAGGTGCGCTCTACGTGCGGCGCAAGCCAAGGGTCAGGCTGGAAGCGCAGATCCACGGCGGTGGTCACGAACGCGGTATGCGTTCCGGCACATTGGCCACGCATCAGATTGTCGGTATGGGCGAAGCTTTCCGTATCGCACGGGAAGAGATGGCTGAAGACAACGCACGCATTCTCGGACTGCGCAACCGGCTGTGGGCGGGCTTGTGCGACATGGAAGAGGTTTACCTGAACGGTGATCTGGAACAGCGCACCCCAGGCAACCTTAATGTCAGCTTTGCGTTTGTTGAGGGAGAGTCGCTGATCATGGCACTGAAGGATGTCGCGGTCTCCTCTGGTTCAGCTTGCACCTCCTCCAGCCTTGAGCCGAGCTATGTACTGCGGGCGCTGGGCCGGGAGGATGAGCTGGCGCACAGCTCTATACGCTTCACCATCGGTCGCTTTACCACCGAGGAGGAGGTTGACTACGTGATTGAACTGGTGCGCAGACAGGTTCTGCGGCTGCGCGAGCTTTCGCCGCTGTGGGATATGTTCAAAGAGGGCGTGGATCTGAAGTCGGTGAAGTGGGCGGCGCATTGAACAACACCCGGTGGCTGCCACATGCTGGCACCGGCGCTTGACTGGATTAAAACTATTGGCCGGCGTAAAACCGAACCGGTCCCGTTGAAGTTGGAGAATCGAGATCATGGCATACAGCGATAAGGTCCTGGATCATTATGAGAACCCGCGTAACGTCGGGGTGCTGGACAAGGAGTCCAAGAACGTGGGTACAGGTATGGTTGGTGCGCCGGCTTGTGGCGATGTCATGCGGCTGCAGATACAGGTCAACGAAAACGGGATAATTGAGGATGCCAAGTTCAAGACCTACGGTTGCGGCTCTGCCATTGCATCGAGCAGTCTGCTGACCGAGTGGGTTAAGGGCAAAACACTGGAACAGGCACAGCAGATAAAGAATACAGACATCGCGGAGGAGTTGGCGCTGCCCCCGGTGAAGGTTCACTGTTCGGTGTTGGCTGAAGACGCCATAAGGGCGGCGGTGGAGGATTTTGCCTCCAAGCAGAACAAATAGTCAGATTATTGTTGACCTGTGCGGCCGGCACTCCCGGCTGTGCATGTGGGAGTAGATGAATATGTCGATAACATTAACCGAAGCGGCAGCAAAGCGTGTCAAGAGTTTCATCGCTAGCCGCGGCGCCGGCATGGGAATCAGACTGGGCGTTAAAACTTCGGGTTGTTCCGGTATGGCTTATGTATTGGAGTTCGCGGACCAACAGGATGAGGGAGACCAGGTGTTCGAGGATCATGGCGTCAAGGTACTGATCGACTCGAAAAGCCTGCTTTACCTGGATGGCACCGAGCTGGATTACACCAAAGAGGGCCTGAATGAAGGCTTCAAGTTCAATAATCCCAATGTGAAGGATGCCTGCGGTTGCGGCGAAAGCTTCACCGTCTGAGCGCTCCTTTTTCACAAAACCGGTAGTTCCCATGCTGGACTTCTCGAAGAACTACTTTGAGCTATTTGGTCTGCCGGTCGGTTATATCATCGACAAGGCGCAGCTGGCGGAACGTTATCGCGAGTTGCAGCGTGTGGTCCATCCTGACCGTTTTGCCAATGCTTCCGAACAGGAGAAACGCCTCTCCATGCAGGGGGCGATCCGGATAAATGAAGCCTTCGATACGTTGAACGATCCAATAGCGCGAGCCCGATACATGCTCTCACTGAACGGTATAGAGATGAAAGCCCGGGAGGAGACAACACGGGACAGCGCATTCCTGATGGAGCAGCTGGAGCTGCGTGAGGAGTTGGAAGCGTCGCGCGACAAACCCGATCCCTATGCTGCCATTGCTGACTTGACCGCGGATATCAACAAACGCATCTCCAGTATGGTGGGACAGATGGCGGTTCAATTCGAAACCCCCACCCCGGAGCAGTTGGAGGCAGCACGGGAAATTCTGCGTAAAATGCAGTTTTTACAAAAACTTCGTCATGATGCCGAGTCGCTCGAAGCCGAGCTCGACGAAGCCCTCCAGGAGTAGGCTCTGACTCATGGCTTTGCTGCAGCTTTCGGAACCCGGACAGTCGCAAGCCCCTCACCAGCACCGGCTGGCGGCAGGTATCGATCTCGGCACGACGAATTCTCTGGTAGCCAGCGTTCGCAGCGGACGGGCGGAGACACTGCCCGATGCGCAAGGCAGACACCTGCTTCCCTCAGTGGTTCGCTATACCAGTGAGGGGCCTATTGTTGGCTATGAGGCGCGTGCTGCCGCTGTCAGCGATCCGCTCAACACCATAGTTTCGGTCAAACGCATGCTTGGCCACAGCATCGGCGAGGTGACATCACTCGGCAGCACACTTCCATATAGGTTCAGCCAGCAGGAGACTGCGGTTCCCCGCATACTGACGGTCGTGGGGGAACGCAGTCCGGTTGAGGTGTCGGCAGAGATTCTCAGGGTCCTGTCCAAGCGCGCCGAGGAGACCCTAGGCGGTCAGCTGGAGGGTGTGGTGATCACGGTACCGGCCTATTTTGATGATGCCCAGCGGCAGGCAACAAAGGATGCTGCGAAACTGGCAGGTATGAATGTTCTGCGGCTGTTGAATGAGCCAACCGCAGCGGCAGTGGCCTATGGACTGGACAGCGGTTCCGATGGGGTTCATGCGATTTACGATCTCGGGGGAGGCACCTTCGATATCTCAATATTACGTCTGAACCGGGGAGTGTTCGAAGTGCTCTCCACCGGCGGTGACTCAGCCCTTGGCGGTGACGATTTTGATCGGGTACTGGCACAATGGATTATGCAGCAAGCCGGAATCCCAGATGATGTCGATCATGTCATGCAGCGCCGTTTGATGCGCGATGCCTGTGCAGCCAAGGAAGCATTGAGCGAGGCGGATGCGACCAACCTGGAACTGGAGCTGGATACCGGCGAATATTGGCGCGCAGAGTTGAGCCGGCGGCAATTCAATCAATTGATAGAGCCGCTGTTGCGGAAAACCCTGGTTACCTGTCGCCGCGCGCTGCGCGATGCGGGTCTGACTGTTGCGGAAATCGAAGATGTAGTGCTGGTCGGTGGTTCCACCCGTGTACCTCTGGTACGAGAGCTGGTCTCAGGATTTTTCGATTCACCCGCATTGGGCGAAATCGATCCGGACCGGGTTGTTGCGATTGGTGCGGCGCTGCAGGCAGACATACTGGTTGGCAACAAGCCGGACGACGAGCTGCTGTTACTGGACGTCAATCCGCTCTCTTTGGGTATCGAGACCATGGGGGGACTGGTGGAGAAGATTATTCCGCGCAATACCACCATTCCGGTTGCACGCGCCCAGGAGTTCACCACCTTCAAGGATGGCCAGACTGCCATGGCGGTTCACGTGCTCCAGGGAGAGCGCGAGCTGGTCAGCGATTGTCGTTCTCTGGCCCGATTTGAACTGCGTGGGATACCGCCAATGGTGGCGGGTGCCGCGCGTATCCGGGTCACCTTCGCGGTTGATGCGGATGGTCTGTTGAGCGTCGAGGCGCAGGAGCAGAGCACGGGGGTATCCGCCAGCGTTGCGATAAAGCCCTCATACGGTCTTACCGACGAGGAGATTGCGGCGATGCTGCGTGATTCGATGGAGAGTGCCGGAGAAGATCTGGTGGCGCGTCGCCTGCGCGAACAGCAGGTGGAGGCTCAGCGCGTCATAGAGGCGCTCAGCGCCGCGCTGGCGGCAGATGGCGGCGAACTGCTGGATGCACAAGAGCGCTCCGGCATTGACCGCGCGCTCGCCAGGTTGGCGGAGATCTCCCGGATGGATGATCCGAAGGCGATCAAGTCGGAGATCGAAGCACTTGAAAAGCATTGTGAGTTTTACGTCGAGCGGCGTATGAACAGCAGCGTCCGCAAAGCTATGTCTGGCCACAGAGTCGACGAGTTCGAATAGCAGTGCAGACGATGGAGATCGGCCGGCGGGCGGTGAGCGGAACCGGACCTTGAATAACACAACAAGACAGCAGTTATGACACAGATTATTTTTCTGCCCCATGAAGAGATTTGTCCCGAAGGCGCGGTAATCGAAGCCGAACCCGGCACCAGCATTTGCGACGCAGCCCTGGCGCATGGAATCGAGATCGAGCACGCCTGCGAGAAATCCTGCGCTTGTACCACTTGTCATGTGATTATCAGGGAAGGATTTGATTCGCTGCAGGAGGCGGAGGAGGACGAAGAGGATCTGCTGGATAAAGCCTGGGGTCTGGAGCCCGAATCGCGCCTCAGCTGTCAGGCACTGGTGGGTGATGCCAGCCTGGTCATTGAGATCCCCAAATACACCATTAATATGGTTTCCGAGAACCACTGAACAGGGGAGTATACAGATGAGCCTCAAATGGACGGATGTTCTGGATATTGCGATCGCGCTGGATGAGAGCAGACCCGACATCGATCCCATGACTGTCAATTTCGTGGATCTGCGTAATTGGATCATGGATCTGCCCGAATTTGACGATGATCCAGCGCACTGCGGAGAACGGATTCTGGAAGCTGTGCAGCAGGCGTGGATCGAGGAACGGGACTAGGCGCCTGTCGTCCAAGTCCAAATGACTCCTGGCTCACAAAAAATTAGGAAAAATACTCAATTTTTTTGATTTTTTGCCAATATTGCATTTAACTCATAGCAAAGGAGCTTTTAGGAGGAGTGCCTTGAACAGAAAGTCAGAGCATGAGATCGATGATGACCTGGAGGAGTGGGAACCATTTCTGCATCACCGAAATCGCGCACAGAGAAAGAGTGGTGTTGAACGCCGGCATTTCGATTATGACGAATCCTCTCAGAATCACGAAAGAAAAAAGCGTAAAGTAAAACGTACACCAGAGCTTTTTTGACAACTCACACCGGAGACGGGACAAAATTATCCAGATGCAGGTGCTCATACACCTGAAGACGGTGCCTTGGTTTTCTGTTTTCTTTGTGATGCCAATATAGGGTACGAAGGCATCGTGCCCTAAACGCGCAGTGAAATTCAAAACCTGCCTGGATTAAACAACCGGCCGACGCAATATTATCTGCTATCGTTAGCAGCCTCTGATGCCAATGCTGTTCGGAGCAGGGAATAGCTTGTTGCCACTTGGTTATCTCCGGCTCTACCGGCCGGAGATAACCCTTTGCGAAAACCGCTTGCCATAGTCCCCAGGCGGTCTGTCACTGCCGCCTGGATTGGAATCGGAAGTGTTCTCCGTAAAGCCGGTCAAGTGTAGTCGTACATTTCTTTGACGCTGCCAACAATCTTCGGATCCGGCGGTACCGCAACCTCCTTGTTCTTCCCTTCGTACGGTAAACTGTTCAGAACGAATCGCATGCAATTCAGGCGGGCCCGCTTCTTCCCGTCGGAGCGGATAACCGTCCAGGGTGCCCAGTCGCTATCGGTTTTGTCGAACATTTTGTTTTTTGCATCGGTGAATTCATCCCACCGCTTTAAACCTTCCTGATCGACCGGGCTCAGTTTCCACTGTTTGAGGGTATCGAATTCGCGCGACTTGAATCGGCGGAACTGCTCTTCCCGGCTGACTGAAAACCAGAACTTGTACAGAATGATACCGTCGTCGGTTAGCATTTTTTCGAATATCGGCGCCTGTTTCAGGAACAGCTTGTGCTGCTCGGGTGTACAGAATCCCATTACCGGCTCAACCACACCGCGGTTGTACCAGGAGCGGTCATAGAGCGCCATCTCCCCCTTTGACGGGAGGGTGCTGATGTAGCGCTGGAAGTACCACTGCCCCTGCTCCCTGGCAGTGGGTACGGTTAATGCGATCACATGGGCCTGCCGCGGATTCATGTGCTCCATAAATCGCTTGATGGTTCCACCCTTGCCTCCGGCATCCCGGCCTTCGAAGATCATGACAATACGTTGACCGGTGTCCCCAACCCATTTCTGCAGTTTCAGCAACTCTACCTGCAGGTCGACCTTCTGACGCTCGTAGTCGACTGTGTCCAGTTTCTTTTCATACGGATAATGCGGGCCAATGAGCCGTTTTTTACTTGAGGTCAGTACTTTTTCGACGATCGCTTTGGGAACCCCATCGTCCAGTGCCGAAGGTTCAAATGCATTTTTTGCCATAATCCCTCCTTTGGGAGAATTGATTTCATCTCTTTTTAACATCTTTATTGTAAATTCTGACAGCGGTTTTCTGTTCTGATTTTACAAACTGCCGGACAAGGATATACGGCCCCGCCAGGTGTTGAAAGTCTGATGTGTACGAAAGATGGGAAATGGCTGCCTGTGAGCTGTCGGAGGTGTTCGTTTCAGCGTATCAAAAACAAAAACCGCCCCGGGAACTCAGTCCCGGGGCGGTTGGTTCAGCTACTTTGGAGCCGTTTATGGATTACTTGCTGACGGGTGCCTGCGCTACCGGAGCCTGTGCTGCCGGCGCCGCGGGTACAGCCGGGCCATAAGGATATGCATTGGGGCCGTAGGCATAAGGCGCGTAAGCATAGGGCGCATCATAGTAACGGTTTTGTCCGTAGCCATATCCGCGGCCAAATGCGCGGGTATTGGCGCTGGCGTTCATGCTCATACTGAAGTTTCCGTCAGCCGCACCGTCACCGAAGAACTCATCGGTGAAACTGGAGACCGGATTGCCCCACCAGGCCGAAGCGGAGGCGGAAGCGGCGATCAATGCGGAAGCGGCTGCAATTTTGAGGATCTTGTTCATGGTCATATCTCCTGGAAGTCTAAGTTTGAAAGTTTTGTGAGCCGTATTGCTCAGGTTGAGAAAAAGAATATAAGAATATTCTAAAATAGTCAAGTAATAATGATATGTGGTGTGAAAATTTTTTTTCGCCCGGTCTATGGTGAACCCTTTAGGATAGATCGGTAGTTTGAAATGAGGGCCAAGGGCCTTTGGCCCCCAGCCATTACAGCCTGTTGTCGCATCGAGCTATTACTAAAATGGGTGAATAGTTCTTGCACCGCTCAGCCAAGAGTCAGGATGATCCAATGTCAGGTTCTGATGAATTCCTCTCCCGCAGCAGCTTGATCTGAAACAGAATGTTGCGTTCCTCCTCCTCCAATGTCGATTCAATGTAGCGGATGGTGTTTCTGTACATGGGTATGATGTTGTACTTGAGTGCATTGACCCGTTTCCTGGCTTTGCGCTGTTCCGCCATCAGCCGGCCAAGTGCAATCTCCGCCTCGCCCAGGCGTGCCAGCTGGAGTGCGGCAGCGGTCAATTGCTTACGTGTTTCGTCGAAGCTGGCGTCTGTTCCCAGCAGCCCCACCGGCTGCATAGGCAACTCGCGCGCATGGATCGCAGGGAACTCAACGCCGAGGCTGTGTTTCGGAATGATGTCGATCTCGATGCTCGGCTTAGTCCCCAGCCCAGCCTGGTGCAGCGAACGGCTGCCCATTCTCAGGAAGGATATGCTCATCCAGTGGTAAGCTTTCCTGATCGCCTGCTGGGCTTTCCCGCGTTGTACCCGGTACTCATTGATGTGCTGGTAGACCAGCCTGGTCAGCAGCTCGCGCTTACGCTCCAGAAGCGCATGACCATCCTCCAGGAAGCGAACCTGCCGCTTCAGGCTGAGCAGTGTGTTTTTGGTTGGCGGAACCTTGATGATCTGCCGGGTCATGGGTTGGCTTTGTCGCCCCCTCAATCCTTGCCGCTGTGGTGATATTTGGCAATATCGGTCTCGCTGATTCGGGTCAATGCCTGTTTGGGAAACATGCTAAGCAGATCCCAGGCCAGGTTGAGCGTTTCGATGATCGAGCGGTCCTCATCCTCGCCCTGTCCGACGAAATACCGGTCGAACTTTTCAGCAAATTCGAGATAGCGGCGGTCCTGCCCCGACAGCTCATCCGCACCGACGATGGAAGCGAGATTGCGAGTCTCCAGGGCACGTGCATAGAGCGCATAAAGCTGACTGGCCACACTGGGATGATCTGACCGGGTATCGTCCCTGCCGATACCATCCTTCATCAGCCGCGACAGTGAGGGTGAGATATGTACTGGTGGGTAGATGCCCTGGTTGTGCAGCTCGCGGCTCAGTACAATCTGCCCCTCGGTGATATAACCGGTGAGATCCGGGATCGGGTGGGTAATATCGTCCGAGGGCATGCTCACCACAGGCAACAGGGTTATGGAGCCATGACGGTCACGGATCCGCCCGGAACGTTCATAAATCTCTGCCATATCCGAATAGAGGTATCCCGGGTAACCCTTGCGTGAAGGGACATCGCCTTTGGCGGTGGCCACTTCGCGCAATGCCTCAGCATAGTTAGTCATATCGGTGAGTATCACCAAAACATGCCGATCCTGGTCAAAGGCGAGATACTCGGCGGCGGTCAAAGCCACCCTTGGTACCGCCAGCCGCTCCACCGGCGGGTCATCTGCCAGGTTGATGAACATCACCACATTGCCCAGTACCCCGGAAGAGGCGAAATCCTCTTCGAAAAACCGGGCATCGGAATGGGATACGCCCATAGCCGCAAAGACAATGGAAAAACTGCTCTCCTCATCCACCAGCCTGGCCTGGCGGACGATCTGGGCGGTGAGCCGGTTGTGGGGCAGGCCGGAACCGGAGAAGAGCGGCAGCTTCTGGCCGCGCACAAGCGAGTTGAGTCCGTCGATCGCGGAGATGCCGGTTTGTATGAATTTGCGGGGATAGGTCCGTGCGGCGGGGTTGATGGCGGAACCGTTGATGTTGCGCCGGATACTGGAGACGATGGGCGGCCGACCATCGCGGGCATCGCCGATACCGTTGAATATCCTGCCCAGCAGTTCGGGCGACAGGCTGATCTCCAGCGGCTGGTCGAGAAAGCGGACCCAAGTGCTCTCCAGATCAAGATCGTCGGTGCCTTCGTAGACCTGGATCAAGGTGCTGTTCCCGGCACTGCGGATAACCAGACCGTTACGCTTGCGGCCGCGGTGATCCCGGATGAGAACCCGGTCGCCGAAAGCAATGCCAGGGGCCTTCTCGACCACAAGCAGACCACCACGGGCGGAGCGGGCGGTACGATACTCTTTGGCGCTCATTTGCCGTGCTCCTTAAACTTGGCATACTCTATCCTGACATCCTCAAACTCCTGGATGAACTCCTCATTCAGCTCAATCAGCTTTTCAGTCTGTTCACTATTGAAGAGCTGTTTTGCCCGCTTCGCTTTATCCAGCATAGGCAGCTCCCTCAGCTCCTGAACCGGGACTCCAAGTTCAATCAGATCCGCCCCCTTCTGATAGATGGTCAGCATCATCTTCAGCAGCAGGTACTGCTTCTCCGGCGAGGAGAAGGTATCGATCGGATCCAGAGCGCTCTGCTGCAGCACGCCCTCCTTGATCAGCGCCGCCCCTTCCAACTCCCAGCGCTGTGCGCCGGAGAGTGCTTCCGGGCCCACCAGGTTGACAATGCGTGACAGCTCCGCATCCCGTGACAGCAGCGCCAGCGCTTTGGCGCGGCGCTGCTCCCACTTTTTTCCCACCTTTTCGTGCCACCATTCCGCCGCCACACCGATATGGCCTGAGAAGCTGCTGACCCAGTCGATGGCAGGGTAGTGGCGGGCGTCAGCCAGCTCCTTGGAGAGCGCCCAGTATGTCTGGATGATCTCTTTCGTGTGGGCGGTCACCGGTTCGGAAAAGTCACCGCCGGGGGGCGAGACGGTGCCGATCAGGGTGACTGATCCTTTATCGCCCGACTGCGTCTCGACCCGGCCTGCCCGTTCGTAAACGGCGGCCAGGCGCGATGCAAGATAGGCGGGGTAGCCATCTTCCACCGGCATCTGGCCGAGACGGCCGGAGACTTCGCGCAGCGCTTCCGCCCAGCGGCTGGTGGAGTCGGCCAGCATCACGACATCGTAACCCTGGTCTCGGTAGTACTCTGCCATGGTGAGGCCGACATAGATCGAAGCCTCGCGCGCCACAACCGGCATATTGGAGGTGTTGGCCACCAGCAGAGTACGCTCCATCAGGCTCCGGCCTGTGAGGGGATCCAGCAGCTGTGGAAAAGTTTCGAGCACATCGGCCAGTTCGTTGCCACGCTCGCCGCAACCGACGAAGATGACAATATCCGCGTTGGACCAGCGTGCGATCTGATGTTGGACCACGGTCTTGCCGGCGCCGAACGGACCGGGTACGGCGGCTTTGCCTCCCTTGATCAGCGGGAAGAAGGTATCAATGATCCGCTGCCCGGTGATCAACGGCACGATGCTGTTGTCCCGCCGCCGGTAGGGGCGGGGATTGCGCACCGGCCAGCGATGATAGAGTTTGAGCTTGTGGCTGCGCCCGTCCGCGCCGCGTATCCGGCCGATCGGGTCCTCCAGCCGGTAGTCGCCTTCCGGCGCCAGTTCCAGCAGCGTTCCATGCCGCTCCGGCGGCAGCAGGATCCGGTGCTCGATACGCTCTGTCTCCCGTACGCTGCCCAACACTGCACCCGCCGCCAGTTCACTGCCGGATGTGCATTCGGGGCTGGGTACGAAGTGCCAGATTTTTTCACGGTTCAGTGCAGGCAGCACCACTCCTCTGGGAATGTGATCGCCTGAATTAAGATATATTTCTTCCAGCGGTCGTTGCACGCCGTCGAATATTCCGCCCAACAGACCTGGCCCGAGTTCCACCGAGAGCGGCCAGCCAAGGCGTTCCACCGGTTCACCGGGGCGGACCCCTTCGGTGGACTCGTACACCTGAACTACCGCATCTTCGCCAATCAGCGCAATGGCTTCTCCTACCAGTCCCATTTCACCTATTCTGACCTGCTCACCGCTGCGGACTCCCGGCAGGCGGATGGTGACTATGGGACCGTTGATCTCGCGGATTATCCCGCGTCCGGTATTCTCATTCATCGCTTATCCGCCCTCGGGCAGGAGACGTTCAATGATGGTCTGATGCAACCGGCGTCCGAGCCGGTCCAGTCGTCCCTCAAAAGTGTTGTCGACCCGGATACGGTTGTCGTCGCTGCGGATCAGAATGCCGCCCAAAGTGTCGATGGGCAGAGTGGAAAGCTGAATCCTCTTGCCGTTGGCTGCCACCGCATCACACAAATCGCTCCAGATTGGCTGCAGCCATTCCAGATCCCGCTGGTTCACCTCAGCTACCAGTAGATCCCGCTCGATCGCTTCCGCTCCCTGAACCAGCAGTGCCTGCAACAATGCCCGATACCGATCCCGCTCATTCGACACCAATGCCTGCATGCGCTCCGCCAGCCGCTCCCTGACCCCTTCAATCAGATTCCAGCGCAAATGATCCATCTCTTTGCGCAGCTGCAATTCGTTGGCCTGTACCATGCGCCGGTAGGCGCGCTCCGCTTTCGCTTTGGCCAGCAGCACCTCCCTTTCTTCACGCAGGTGCAGGCGCTCGCGGGCTTCCCGCAGTATATTGTCGCGGCTCTGTTCGGCGCCTTCCCGGTACTCTTTTGCCAGCCGGTTGGCCTGCGCCAGAATGGTTCGCTCCAGTTCTTCTACCTGGTCCATATTTCAGCCTATGTTCAGCAGGTCGCCGTTGTTGATCATCGAGTTGACCTGATGGTCGATGTCACAGCGGAATCCGTCCGGATCGTTAAGCGGCGGCACCACGGTAATCAGGATTCGGCGTCCCTCTCTGCGCACCCGTTCCAGCATCGGGGAGCCGGATTCGGCAAGCCTGGTGTCGAGGATGATGAAGGCGTTGCGTTTGCTGCTCAGCAGCTCCTCCAGCACCCTCTCCAGCTCCTCGGCGGCGGGATCCGCCCAGGTCTCGAAACCGATCAGTTGGAAACCGTTGGTCAGCGCCGCATCCCCGAGGAAGAGCATGCGCGTATTGCCGCTGCTCTGGGTATCGGATTCGGTGTCCGTTCTCATATCTTGTCGAGCAGCAGAATGCTCATAACCAGGCCGTAGATGGCGATGCCTTCAGCCAGACCGAGATAGATCAGGGTACGGCCGAAGATCTCCGGCTTTTCCGCCAGCACCGCCAGCGATGCGGCACCAATGGGCCCGACTGCTATACCTGCGGCAATTGTACTGAACGCGGTCGGTATGCCGATGCCGATTATGGCAAGGCCCGTCCCTATGGAGATTTCGCTGCTTCCGACTGCCGCTTCGGCAGCTGCCATCACCTCCCGGGCGCCCAGAACGATCAGCACGGCCTGGGCAGCGACGAACAGCGTCAGGTTGATGCGTACGGCGGGCCTGAACCAGCACGCACCGTTCGTATTCCGATGGGGATGGGCCTGGTAATAAAAACCGGCTGCGATGATTCCAATGATGCCGAAAGACATCAGTCCGATAAGCCAATACATGGTCTGCTCCTTGGTAAGGTTGGAAGGGGAATCCACATCTTTCCCATGCGGATCGGATCGGTGCACAGTTTCATACTTTGCCCCCGGTATTCAACCGCAGCGGCCGGAACTCCAGTCCGTCTCCGGAGTAGAAGCGGGAGAAGCCTTCGTAGTACTCCAGGCGCAGCGCCTGAATGGTGACAATGGCCCCCTCCAGCACCAGGATGAAGAGATTGCCGCAAATCACCATGAGGATATGGGCCTGAACGGTGACCATCATGTCGGCCAGGGCGAAGACCGCGATCGCCAGCGCCACATGATTAAGGCTGAATGCAGCCACGCGCAGAAATGAAAGTGTGTTGGAGATATAGCCGGTGAGGGTCTCGAAAGTTTCGATAAATGCCACCAGCATTCGCTCTCCGGGAGAGGCTTTTGTTTGGATTGCTTTATAGGTGAGCAGAACCAGCAGAGACAAAAGTGTCGAGGCCGCCGCAACAAGGCTGAACCCGCCATCGGCATAGTAATCGTAAACAAGATACAGCAGGCTCATGTAAAGCAGCGTACTGATCAAACCATTGCTGTCGAACAGGGCGCGGCCAAGATCGCCCTGGATGATTCGGTTGTAGATCGAGATGAGGCTGATCAGGAGCAGGAAGGCAATGCCCCATTTGAGTGCCACCGAGAGCATATAGATCGGGTCTGACAGCGGAGCTATCCAAAACGCATCGATCAGATCCTCGTAGCCGAATATACTGCCGTAGAGCAGGCCGAAAAGGGTGGCGGAGATGCCGATGGAGACTGCAAACAGCGTGAAGCTCCTGAGCTTACGGCGGGCCAGCCAGGCAATCAGTGCGATAGTTGCTCCGTGCCCCATATCGCCAAACATCATGCCGAACATCAGGATAAAGGTGACAGCGAATATAGCGGTCGGATCCACTTCGCCGTAGCGCGGAATACCATACTGCCTGACCAGCGTGGCGAATGGTGTCATCAGGCGGTTGTCGGGCACGTAGCTCGGCACCAGCGGGCGCTCGTCGGGGGTCGGATTGCGTGTATCAAGCCGGAATGGATTGGTTAATGTCTCTTCCAGTGCCTGACGGATACGCCGGATTTCACGCGCCGGAATCCAACCGGAGATGATCGACAGGTGTCCGGCGCTGCGTGCGGCGGTGTCGATTCTGACAAACGGCTCAGCCATGATCAGCGTGTTACGTGACTGTTCGAGCCGCTCCCTGTTTTCGCTGGCGCAGCTGTGGATCGCATCATTCTCGTTCTGCAGCTGCCGCTCCAGCTCCAGCTTGCGCCGAGCGAGGTCGGCGCGTACCCGTTCCGGTTCATGCTGCAGCTCAGGCGGGATGGGCAGGGCACGAAAGCCGGCCGTGTCCAGCACTGAACGCAGCTCCTTTTCATGTTCCCCCTTGGGACCGACGACGATGACATGGACATTCCCTTCGTGCTCCATGTAATCGAACAGCAGATAGTCGGCCAGCGTGACCGCCTCTTTCAGCTGGGTGACGTTGGCGCGCGGCACCATGCCGATATGAATATCGAGAAACAGTCGTTCACCCTGGAGCAATCCAAGGTCGATATTGAGCTCGCCGAAATTCTCCAGCGCCTGCTCCAGCTGAGAGATCATCTGCTTCTCGTCGGCAAATCTGCGCAGGCTCTCTTCGTACGCGGAGCAGCGCTCCCAGACTTCGCCAAGCCAAAGGTTGGTCTGCTCCAGCTCCTGTTCGCTGATCACGTGGATACCGCCAAGATGCACCTGTGGGTTGAGCGGAATATGCCTGGATATTTTATGCAGACGGCTGCTGGCCTGGGTGTAGAGGTCACGGAAACGCTCCCCCGGCACCAGTGGGAAGTGCTCTTCGTAGAGCGGGCGGTGGTCTGGACTGAACAACTCCAGCTCCGCAAGAATCAGCGATACCTGGGGTAGGTCCCCGGTCAGCACCTGGAGCAGTACATGTTTCATCGGTTGTGGGCTAAACATGCTTGCCTTGCGTGTCGTAAACTTCTTCCCGCTCGTGCTGCTCCATGCCCGCCGCGATGCGGATCAGCGGGTCGCTCAGGTTGAGCACCTTGCCCTGCACCAACGCATACAGTTTTTTCAGATCCATCTCCCGCAGCACCAGATAGGCCAGCGAGCGGGTTACCGCGGATTGACTGAAACGCAGGCAGTTGCGCGCCTGCACGACAGTCATTGCCTCCAGTTGCCGCTCAGCGCCAAGCAGTTCGTCCACACCGGCCAGGTACTCACGCAATCCCCCGGGAAGCCTCTCGATCACCTGCTCGAACTGATCCAGGTTGACCAGTGTCATCAGGCGCTCCCGATGCAGCCGTCGGCCGAACGGAATCAGCAGGTAATAGGTTTCGGAGGGCGAAAGCTGGTAGCTGAACCGGTAGCGCAGCAACCAGATCAGATTTTGCTGGTCGATAAGGGTTCCGACCAAGCGTTGTAAAGGTGCGTGGTCCCCGGTTTCCACCCGCCGGATGCGCCGGAACATTCCAGTGTAGTAGCTGCGGTCAATCGCTGCATCCAGTGAGAAAGGCTCGTTCTTCTCTTCGTACACCCGGCGAGCCTGCTGGGCGATATCGGCGAAGGGGCCCTGTTCCAGGCTGCGCAGCAGTTCCAGTATGCTCTCCGTCCTGAGCAGGCGATCGTGGGGCAGGCTGATAAACGACGGCAGCTCATAGAGATAAGGTCTGATCTGGTCGAATGGGAGGTTCTGCAGCTTGCCGCGGATCAATGCTTTAAGGTTGTAGAGTTCAAATTTACGGGTCCAGTGGATCAGGATATCGCGCGCAGTGCCGTCCAGTGGCCGCAGCAACACACCCAGCTCTTCCATCAGTGTGTGAATAAGCGCCTTTTCTGCTGCGCGGTTGAGTGCTGCCTGGGAAACTGTATGCTCGAATATGCCGTTCAGCTCGAACTCCCGGCCCAGAGTTTCAAGCGGGGATTGCAGCATCCGCTCCAGACGTTCCGGCGAAAAGAGACGTTTGGCCATGACTGCCGCACGCGTCTTGAGGTAGGTATGGGAGGTGGGTGACGTCATCGCAGATGAGCCGTCAGCCGTCAGAATCAGGATCGATCAACAGCGAGAACGCCGCATCCAGTGCCTCCTCCTCGCGTGCTTCCGCCATGTTCCTCAACCGGGTATGGCGCTCGTCATAGCGCCGCTTCATCTCGCTGTTGGTCTGATTGGCGCGCGCTTCAGCTTTTTCCAGAAACGCGGCATACAGTTCGGGGATTCTCAATTCGAAGCGGTTCTCTTCGGCCCTCGCTTCCATCAGAGCACTTTGGATCAGGTGTTCCCGCGCTTCGTCCGCCTGTCGCGCGATCGTTTCAGCGCGGACCTCTGCCTCCAACAACCGTTTGAGTGCTTCATCCATCTTTCGTTACTTTCCGGCAAGCGGTGAAACAGTTTTCTTCAATACCCGGTAATTGTATCTGAAGAGGTTGTCTCCACGTATGCCGCAGATCATATATATCTATATTAGCGGATAATAAAAAACAAGAATAATTATCAGGTTAGATTAATCCAGGGAGTGGGGGTGCGGGTCAGGGCAACGCTGATAATGTAGCCTGCACTGAGCAGGGCAAGCAGGCCTGTGAAGATGCGGACAGAGCGGGTTTTGGCCCGTTTCAGCGCCAGCGTTCCCAGTATGATATAGGCCAGCAGACCCACCAGTTTGGCGCTGAGCCATGGTGCAGCCAGTGGATACTGCTGGGTTATGATCGCCAGCGAGATGCCGGCGCCGAGCAGGGTGGTGTCGTTGATGACTGATATTATCCTCACCCAGCGCTGCTTCTCACGTTGCGAGTGGATCAGCATCCAATAATAGCGCAATGCGAAGAACGCAACACTGAAGACCACCGTGGCAATGTGAAGTTGTCTGATCCAGTAATAGGTCATCGGGTGCGGCTGCGTTTATGAAACAGAGTGAGAGTCCGCGGCTATGTTATCAGGTTAAAGAAGGGGAAGATGAGGGATGTAAACAGAAAGCGGTCGGCGCGAGGAGGGTTTTGACTCCCTTATTCAATCGCTATAGTACAGGGAGTCGAACAGTTGCAATCTCCGGAAAAATGAAAATAGAGTTCGAAACCATCGGCATTGTCCGTTCGCCATATAAGGAGAAGTTCGGGGTGCCGCGCCAGCCCGGACTGGTGCCTCAGGCAAAAGGTCGGGTGGAACTGCTGCCGCCCTACAATTGTGTTGAGGCTGTCTCGGGACTGGAGGGCTACTCGCATATCTGGCTTCAGTTCGTATTCGACCGCTCCCTGTGCGAACGATGGCAGCCGACCGTCAGACCACCGCGTCTGGGCGGCAACCGGCGGGTCGGTGTCTTCGCCAGCCGTTCGCCCTTCCGGCCCAATCCCATCGGCCTGTCGGTGGTGCAGCTGGAGCGTGTTGTCTCCGAGGGGGGCGAGGTGACGCTGGAGATAGCCGGGCTCGACCTGGTGGATGGCACCCCGGTGCTCGACGTTAAGCCCTATGTTGCCTATGTGGACAGCATTCCCGGTGCCTCTTCGGGATTCGCCGTGGCAGCGCCGGGACCGCTGTTCAGGGTGCATTTTTCAAGCAAAGCTTTAAATCAGCTGGCTGCCCGTCCGGACGGGAAAACACTCAGGGAGATGATCCGGGCGCTGCTCGAGACGGACCCCAGGCCCGCCTATATCAAGGACGGTCGACAGCAACGGGTTTACGGCATCCGCCTGTACGACTTCGACCTGCGTTGGCGGATAGCAGATGGCGCTGCGGAGGTGCTGGAACTGGCGCAGCCGAATCACTGCTCGGCCGAAATGTAACAGATCCATCCGGCATCCGATTCACCTTCGGTCACCGGCTTGAAGTCGCCATCGGCCTCGCCGTTGTCGTCCCACCCCTGCCAGTAGACGGTGGTCTTGCTGAAGCCCGCCTCCGCCAGCAGCTCGCGAATTTCGGGCAGGGTCCACAGGCGCCAGTCGTAGCTGAAAGCGCGTTCCATGCGTGAACCGTCCGCAAAATCGAAATGAATATGGCAGATCAGGCTGCCGCTGACAGGCTCGTACTTCTCCTGCTCCCAGACATAGGTGAATCCGCCTTCCTCCTCGATTTTGCGCTCCTCGACGATCTCCCTGAAGGAGTCGTAACCGCCGTAGGCGTCAAGGAACATGATACCGCCCTCGGCGAGGGATTCACGCACCCTGCGGAAGTAGCGTCTCAACTCCTTGCGCTCCTTGAACAGCCAGTAGCTGAAATTCATCGCCAAAACGATGTCGGGAGAAACGCTATTGGTCTTTAGCACGTTTTCGCAGCGCAGGTCGATGTGCTCGCGCTGGGCTGGCGTGAGTTTGGAGAGGTTGTGCTCCTCTCCCCACTGCAGCACATTGGGATCTATATCCACGCCGACGGCGCGATTACCGCGGCGGCGGCGCACCCATTCACAGCAGACATTGGCGGTGCCGCAGAAATCCTCCCGCAGCAGCCTGGCGCGCCGCCCCCGCAACGATTTGAATGTATCATCAACGAACTCAATCTCAGACGGCGCGTACTGCACCGACAGCTCGTACAGACGGTGCCGATCGGCTTGGGAAGCCTGATCCTTCTTTTCGGATTTTCCTGCTGAATTTCTACTGCCGGACATCTCAAATCTCCAACCAGGGACAAGCGCGCACGGGGAATATACGCAAAACACTCCGGCAGGTGAAGAACAGCTTATCGGGAAAGAGTCCTGCAGCCATGCGATTGCGCCGACGGGATTTCTGGTATACCCTTGCGCCTCCAAAATCCGGAGAGGTGTCCGAGTGGTTTAAGGAGCACGCCTGGAAAGTGTGTGTACGTTAATAGCGTACCGAGGGTTCGAATCCCTCCCTCTCCGCCAATTCATTTCAGATAACTATCTGAAAAATAAAGATAAAGAAGTATAAGAAATCCTTAAAGTTGGCATTTTTTTGGCGTCTTTTGGCATGGTTTGGCGTCCGAAATGACAGCTTTTTGCCAGCATTTTCCACTGTCCATCTATCTTCACGGAAAACTCCTGCTCTGTCGCACGAAGCAGGCCTATGATGAGGTTCAATGGCGCGGTCCTGCCGGATTGTTCCTTTCTACTTCGTCCGGACCACCGGCCGAATCGAATTCTCCACACCTGAATTGCCCCACCGCTCGACCGCTTTCTGCCCTGCGTCTGGCGCATCGTCAGGTATGAACCGGCTGTAGGTTCTAGCAGTGAATGTCCAATCAGTGTGTCCCATCTGAGTCGCCACCCACTGGGGAGACTCTCCTGCCATAAGCATCATAGAGGCATAGGTATGCCGCATCTGGTATGGATAGCGGTACCTGACCTTGGCTTTCTTTAGGATCCGAGTCCACATCCTTTTACGGATGACCATGTCGCCTGTCCAGCGCTCCTCCGTACGAGGATTCTGAAAGACTTCTTCCCCTTTCAGGTACGTTAGGGCTTTCTGGTCCTGGAGGGCAGCTAGGGCAGGGGCGAGAAGTTTCACATCTCGAATCCCGGCGCTCGTCTTGGGCGCTTCGGATTCTTTGGCTGGCTGTGTTAATGCCTTGTTGACTCGTATGGTCCCTTTGATCCAGTCGACAATGTTCCAGTCCAAGGCGCAAAGCTCAGAGATTCTCATGCCAGTCCAGAAGGCGAACTGAATTAGGTTACGCTCCTGGCCGGTCGCGGCATTGATGATAGCCTCGCGCTCTTCGCTGCTAAACGGGTCGATTTCATCCTCCCGTATGACACTTTTGCGTCGAATCTTTTTACCGGCGATGGGATTGTTTTCGATCAGTTCATCTTCGACTGCGTCGTCCAGGGCCGTACGAAGCACTGACAAAATGTTTCCGATGGTCTTTGGGTTGGTGTCCTTTTCGCGGATCCAATCGCGAACATCGCGCCACTTGATGTCCGTGAGGGCCTTGGCGCCAAACTGTGGGATCAGTTGGTTCTTAACGATGCGACAATAGGTTAGATAGGTGCTGGCTTTGAGTTCTGGTTCGAGACGCGTGACCCACCGGTCCAGGTAGTCTTTTGTACTGATCCTGGCGCCGGGCTCGGGAGAGAACTGTGCTGCCCTAGGGGAGTCGGGGAAGGTGTATTTGTAATCGAACGTACCGTGCGCAATTGCGTCGAGGATTGCTTCCCGATGACGGCTGGCCGCCTTCAAGTTAGCGGGCGTGGGCTTAAGCTTGAGCCTTTCGCGGCATCGGACACCGCGGTACGTGAAGGCGATCTCGATGGACGTACCGCTGACGATGCGGACACCAGTGAACTCTCTACCCATTGGTTATATCCCTCCACACTGAGCAGCACCCTGTTATCCGGTGCTTTTACCCATACCCTGCCTTCCAGCCAGACGCCGTCTTTGATCTTGTGGCGTACGGCTTCTTCCGAGTAGCCCGTCTCTTGGGCAAATTTTCGAACGGTTAGCCAGTTGACCGCCATTATTCAAACCAATTAGTGGCAGGGGCTGACTTCTAGCCTGATTTCTGAGCGAGACAAGCGAATAAAAACAGCATGTGACAGATCTGAAAGTTTGGAAGCGTTTTTTCGATCGAGTATTGAGTATCGAGACAAATTCATTCGTCGTAACCGATTTCGACAAATTAGTTCTTAGGTATCTATTGGGTGACATGGAAAACATTAGCACTGTGAAAATCGGCTCGACAAAGAAAGAATGTTTAGCAAATAGATAAAAGTCAGTGATTTCCGGTAATTGGGTGGTAAAGCCTGAAATATTTCTAATTGCCACAAGTAGAGTAGTCGAGCAGATATCAACTGCCTGGCTTGTTCTTTTTCTGGTGAGAGACAAATTGTCGGATTCACATCATTTCACCCTTGAATACCACGACACCACAGATTCTGGCCTGCTCTTCGAGCTCGATAATGCGTTCAGGCCAATCTGGATTGAGTGCCTTGAGGTATTTTCGGCCACCTTCAATGATCAACTGTTTGAACGTGGCTTCATTGGCATCTTCCAGTTTGACGACGACATATTTACCGCTTTCCTCCTCGACCTGGGGGTCGACGAAGATGAGGTCCCCGTTGCCGAACTTGGGCTCCATGCTGGCCCCTTTGACGCGCAACACGAAACTGCCCGGGCTGCAGGAGACGGGGCAGGGCAGAATGTTTTCTGCAATCCGTTTCTGAGAATGTTTAGAAATTACAGGAATTTCAGAGGCATGAGCCCAAGAGACCAGCGGACAGAGCGTAACGACTTTAGACGAGTTAATTGTTCTGGAGTTTGTAGAGACGGGTTTCTGAGCATCGGCAGGTTCCTCTGCTTGGATAGAAAGATCCCAGCTCGACAGATCAACGGCTACGGTCTGTTCGCCCGCATACACCCTGTGCCTGCCCGACCGGACTTTCTCTTTGCCGCTTGCTGTGACCACCATGTCATGCGGTTCATCCATCCAGCCTTCCGGTTTGCCCAATCCCTTTTCCAGCTTGGCGGTGAGTTCGTTTCCTAATCCCCTCGGATTGCCACTTTGCGTAAGCATCTTGCGCCGTACCTGGCTCAGATAGGACTCACTGGTCCCTGCCAACTGGGCCACCTTGGTTGCTGAGCCCGCTTCCGCGATCAGAATCTCAAGATTATTTAGACGAATTTGTTCACGTTGTCTTTTCATAAACACGACTAAGTAGTTTGCCCAGTTAGAATTTAGCAGACTGATAAGAATTTTCAAGAAAAACTGGCTTGTTAGCCCATTTTGCCGCTGCTAGAGTTTAGCATCATGGAGCTGAAACACTTTCTGCAAATGTCCAGTAAACGAGAACGCGCAGAAGTGGCCTGCGTCTGTAACAACTCGGTGGCTTATCTCTATCAGATCGCCGGCAAACATCGTTGCGCGAGTCCCCAGATGGCGATCCGCATCGAGCACTTTACGCGCAGAGTGGCCGCCAGGTCTGACGGCCGATTGGAAGCTGTTCCCCGTGAATCCCTGGTGCGACATCCCGAGATTTTCCTCGAGATGAATCCTGAGGTGTAGGGGCAAATGAAACAGAGGCCGGCTTCCAATGAGTCCTCTTCGCTAACGGATACCGACAACACCCTTGTCAACCAGCGCATTGTGATCATCGACGTTGCTGACATCAAACCCTACGCGTACAACCCGCGTCGCGGCGAGAACCCCGAATACGACCGTATCAAGGCCTCGATACTTGCCGAGGGGATGGACCAGCCACTGATCGTGACCCAACGACCCGGCGAGTCAGACTATACATTGCATGCCGGTGGCAACACCCGGTTGCGGATCTACAAAGCGCTGTACCAGGAAACCGGTGCCGAGCGTTTTCGCACAGTGACCTGTGTCTATCGACCATGGACCCGGGAGACCGATGTGTTGCTGGCTCATCTGCGGGAAAACGATCTGCGCGGCGATCTCAGTTTCATCGACAAAGCTCTGGCGGTGCGGGATGCGAAACGTTTGCTTCAACAGGAGCAGGGACCGGGAATCATCACGCAGACAGAGCTCGCTGATGTATTGCGCGAGCGTGGCTACGCCTTGAGTCAGGGCCTGATCTCACAGATGGAGTACAGCACCGAGCGGCTCTTTCCGGTGTTGCCCGCAGCGCTTAACAGTGGGTTGGGAAGACCTCAGGTGGAACGGATTCGTCAACTGGAACGGGCTGTCTGTGCGCTCTGGCTGGAGCGGTCTGTGGATACGGAAGAGGAGTTCGACCAGGTTTTTTCCGCACTCTGCCGCCGTTACGACGGTCCGGAGTGGGATATCGGGAACCTAAGACGAGCCCTGGAGGCGGAGATCGCCGAACGTGCCGAAGTGAACATTCAAGCGGTGAGCATGGTACTGGAAGGTTACCTGACCGGCCGGCGCGGTACCGAGGCCGGCACGGATTGGCTCACTCTTGAAGAAGAGGAAGCTCTGCAGGAAAACCTCGATGCGGCACACGAATTCGAATCCAGTTTAGCTGGATCATCATCAAGCCAACCTGGGCCCCTCAGCAGTAATGATCCGGAAACCTTTGATCCTGATTTTACACCGGAGATCCTGAGTGAACCTTCTGCCGATCAGCCATTGGAGCGCAGGTCCGATGAAACGATCGATGGCACCTCGGAATCCGACTCTTCTGGTGTCGGGATTCCCGAGGCGACGATCTTGCCAAGGCCTGCCGATCGCAAGTCACTGCGCGCCCGGGCCTGGACTTTGGCCAGCCGTCTGGCCCAGCGCAATGGGTTGAGCGATCTGATACGGCCGCTGTCCGGTCAGGGACTGGGTTTTCTGCTGAGCGATGTGCCCGATCCCGCCCTCGTCGATCAGCTCGATGAGGAGAAGCTGGCGCAGCTCTCCATGGTCTGGTGGCATCTGGCCGCGGCAGCGGAGATGACCGTCGCACCGGTTGAACTGCTGCTGCCAAGACTCGATGACGAATCGATATTGCGGCGAGCTCTCGATGAACAGGATGCCGGCCTGCTCTTTTCCAGTGTCTGGACCCTGGATCCGGGCCACATGGGTTATCGCCTCTGGCGTCGGCTCGATGAGCGGGATTGGCGCGACCTCATCGATTTGATGGAGACCTACCGCGGCTTGCATCACTTAGCGAAGGCCTCCGGTGAGCCGCTCTGGTCATGAACACGTCTGCCGGGACCAAAGAGTCGGAACTGGTCATGGCGGTCTTGCTGTATGCGATTCGATGCCTCGCCGAGGGTGACTATCATGCTCTGCGCGGTATGCACTTCGGTCCGGAGGAGGTTGCCGCGTTACGCGATATCAACCTGGCCGACCTGTACCGGGCAGGAACTCTGCAGGCGCATTGCCTCCATATACGCCTCAACAGGAACGTCTACTGGCCGATGCTGGCGCATCTGCGCCGTGAGCGCGAGAACGAAGCGGTGCAACGCGACCTGATCCAGGCCGATGCGCCATTGGAGATGATGAACAACCTGTTCGGTATGGGGCCACGGGAATATACAAGGCTGCGCCGGCTGCTGACTGCTGCTCCGACCATCGGCAGACCGCCGGAGCCGGATGAGGCGACCTCGCACGCCTTGTGGCGTGCCTGGTCCGAGCGCACGCAACAGGACCCGACTGTTCTCCTGACGCCGGAAGACTATTTCGCGTTCTGTGCGGAAACCGGTGCGTCGATGCGCGCCGTGTGGAACCTGACCCAGCGATGGGATAAGTATGGTGACCCATCAGCAGAAGGTGAGAAGGGAGTAGCACTCCCTGAGCAAGGGCAGGTCAGCCGGTGATTGTCCATGCTTCAGGAAATCCGTGATATCCGGCCGGAAACCTACGCCCTCGATGCGCTGATCCGTCAATCCATCTCCAGATTACAGCGTTCCGTAACCGAAAAACCGGCGGATGCCATGCTCTTTATGGGCAACTGGCATCACTCCTTTCCGGCCTTGCTGGTACAGGATCCGGTGCTGGAACCGGTCGATAAAGTGGTCTGGATGGTGATCTGTCAGCAGGGGCGTGCGGCCGGAACCGGCACCGCATTTCCGAGCTACAACGAGATCGCCCGCCAGGCCAATATCGCCTCCACTTCCACGGTCTCCCGGGCCATCGCCGTACTGCGCGCGACCCGATGGCTCTCCTTGTGCGCCCGGGTTCGCGACGGCGGCGGGCGTTTCAAAGGAAACGTCTACGCACTGCATGATGAACCCCTGCCGCTGGCCGATACCCTGCATCTCGACCCCGAGTACATGGCGTTCATCAAGGCAGGCTGCCAGCACCATCATGCCCGTGTGCGGAAAGTCACGCGCGCGATACTGTCCTCGATCGATGAGGATATCAGCGAGGGTGTGGATGTATTGGCACCGGTGAATGTCACGGAACGACGGATCCTGGCAATGCACGCGCTACGGCAGGGGAAGCCACAGCGCTATTTCAGTTTCACAGCGAGCGTTATGACTCGACTGAGCAATCAAAGATCCGTTGTCGCAGAGGTTGACCGCAACCAAAAATCAAAGCCGGTGAATCACCGACTTCGAAATTTGAGCCCTCAAAAATCAAAGTCGGTAGGTAGTAGTAGTTATATAAAAACAACTACAACAACAAAAACAGAAGATTCGAAAAAAACCGCGCGCGAAGCGAACGAAGACCCACAACTGGCGACATTGGTCTACCCACGTCGTCTGGACGACAATCAACGAGCGATGGCGGCACGCTACCTGGCGGTTGTCCCGCCGGATCAACGGCAGTCGGTGCTGGATGAACTCGAAGGCCGCTTCCAGGCCGAACAGCAAGGCGCCAAACCGGTCTACGATGAACTGCGCTATCTCCATCAGCTCTGTGCTCAGGTCAATTCCGGTGGTTTCCTCCCCAACCTGAGTCTCAAGGTCCAGGGCGAACGCACTCGGCGTACCAAGGAAGCCGAAGAACGCCGGCAGCAGGCACAAGCAGAGCAACAGGCCCGTCGAGAAGCCACGCAGCAGTCACGCAGTGCCCGTGGTGAAAGCTCGCTGGCTGAAATGCGCCGGATGCTGGGCCTTCCCCCGGCAAAAAATCCTCCGACGGTCGATTCCTGATCGCGTAAAAGTACCCATTTAGCAGGTGATAAGAAATTATTACACTGTAATAATTTCTTATCACCTGCTAAATACCCACCCAGAAAGCCAATTTCTGACCCAAATAAAGCACGCAGGGAGCATGCTTTGTTTCTCCTTCCATCGGTGCTGTGAACTTAAGCACAGTGTCGTCTGTCGCCAATACGGTGACATGTAAAGCCAATTGGGGGGAACGAGGTTGAGCACACAGGAACTGGATCCATCACGGTTGGCGCAGACCCCGGTTCGGTCTGATCAAACCCAAGTCGAAAACCTGCCGGGTGCGTTGCGCGGTGTGGTAACCCTCACACTCGAGACGCGCCAGGCACAGCGCATGGTAAAAGGGCGACCGGGTTCTCCGGACAAGCCGGCCATCATCGGTCTGATTGGGTTCGCCAATCTGCTGCGGGCCATCTGGCATGGCGCAAGGGTAGATGACCCTTATGCGGATTGGTGGTTGGTCAAAGTGCACGAGGCGCTTCATCAGGCTGACCAGGCAATGCAAGTGCAATTTGAAGCCGTTGAGTTCAGCCTCACTGCCATCGAGGCGATCAGTGTCACACCGGGGAGATCCGTAAGGCCCGTGCGCACGCTGCTGCGGTTCAGCAATCCTTACGCCTATCGTGGTGCTCAACTGATCGCTGCATACGATCGACTGGTCCGTACGGTACTGACCGCCCAGCACATCGGCGTCATGGTCCGTAACGATGCAGAACGTCTGCTCGCCTTAAGCGCCCGGCAACTGCGCCATGCTTTCCTGAGTCCGATGGGATACCGCCTGACCGGTATAACCCGCCCGGAATTGTCGCAGGAAACTGCCAAACAAGCTCAGGCACAGGCGAGTATGGGGGAGGTGCCTGCGGAGATCCTCAGTGGTGAATTGCGTGCACCGCATGCGCCTGTACGCTCTATTCCAGCCTCGAAACTGACGCAGCACGTGAAGCTGTAATCGCAACCTGTGAAAGCTGATTCGCCCTGACATAAAAAACGACAACACCATTGGCATTCGATTATTGCTGCTTTCTTCCGCCGCTGTTTCCAGAATCAGGCCATCGAAGAACGACCGGAGCGAAGGTGGCAGATAACCAAACTCTTTCTGCAGGACGACGCATCAGTGTGCAGCTGGATCCCGGCATGCTAGTCGAGGATTTGATCCTGCAGCGCCTCCAATCGTTACCCAAGCGCCGGCAACCGGAGTGGATCCGGTCTTTGATGGTCCAGGGGTTTCTGTCTGAGAGCCGGTTGATACGTCAGCTGAAAGGGGCGGCATCGCAAACCCGTGTTGTGTCGAATCGGTTGCAACAATTACCTGGATTGGGGTTCGACTTCCGCGACTGGCCCGGACGGTCGGCAAAGCTGAAGCCGGTAGCAAGTTTTCCTGCCGAAGTTTCAAAAGAGGATCCACCGCGTTTTGTGCAGCAAATCAACTCAGCCAAACCCTTTGCGCACCTGCGCAAAGTGGTGGGGTAACAGATCCGATTGAACCGAGGAGACCTAAGTGTCTGATGAACAGATGAATCCCGTGAGTATCGGTCTGGATGATGGCTATGCCTATACCAAATTAGCGCTGCCGGATGGTCGCCTGATTGCGATTCCTTCCCGCGCCCGCTTGGGGAGAGCCAAGGTGACCTGGATCGATGATGCCAAACAGCGCATCTTCGAATACGAAACCGATGCGCAGTGCTTCGCTGTCGGCGAGGTGGACGGCGAGCCGACCTATTTTGACGCTTATCCCTTTTCGGGTCTGAATCGCGCCATTGTGCAGCACGCGCTACAGAAGGCGGGGCTCGGTGGTTATTCCGTGCATGCGGTCTCCGGCTTGCCGGTGAGCAGCTTCTATCTCAAGGATGGCAGCCGGCGCGAAGAGATTCTGACCAGAAAACGTGACAGTCTCAAGAAAACCGTGCAGCCGATCGATGGCCGTCTTTCGGCAGCCATTGCTTTTCATGACGTCGTCCCCGAAGCACTTGCCGCCTGGTATGACCATGTCATCACCGAATCCGATACCGGTGTTCAGCTGGAGTCAGAACGGCTCCACGCGCCGGTGGCGGTGGTCGACATCGGCGGTCGCACGACCGATTACGTCGTGGTGACCGACCAGGCAGTACAGCACGGTTCGTCGGGTTCGTTGCGTTGCGGACTGTTGGATATGAAACGGGAAGTGACCGAGGGCATTCGGGCCCGCTTCGACCTGGAAGGGGTCAGCGAACGCGTCGTCGAGGCAGCGATACAGAAAGGCTCGGTACGGCTGTTCGGTAAAGACTACGACGTATCAGACCTGGTGCAGAGTGCACAGCGCCAGCTCGTCGAGCGTCTGCATGCCGAAACCCAACGCCAGCTGGGGCGTGGCGCAGAACTTGAGCGCATCCTCTTCGTCGGGGGTGGTGCGGTCGCACTCGCTGCCCAGATACGGGATTGGTTTCCCAACCAGGTCGTCGCAGAGCACCCGGCCTTTGCCAATGCGCGCGGCATGTTGAAGTACCTGCGCTATGTCTGCGAGACGCCAAATGGCGCCTGAACACTGTAAAAAAATCGAATCGGTTTTATCCGTCGTCACTGCGGACTCAGTGGCAAACCAGGCACCTTCGGACCGTGTAACAGGTGCAACGACCATCTGTAACTGCGGTTGTCGGTCCATCTTCTGGGAGGCTGTTTGCTCTCGGATTTACTCACCCTGCCGGGGACGCCTTCCCGCCAGGGATTGGCTCTCTCCGGATGTCTGACTTGTTGAAGGAGAAAGCCATGTCCAATCCAGATAGTGTCAAATACTATGATCTTCACACCACCGGTCTCGGTTATCTGAACCGGGTCAGGGAGGTGACGCCAAAAGAGGGAAAACCTTTTTTGGCCGTCTCCATCGCTGCGCTTCGGGGCAGCGTCGACGACGTCCGTTACACCCATGTCGAGTGTCGCGTGTCCGGCCAGCAGGCGCAGAAACTGATGCGTCAGCTCAAGCCGGCCGTCGAGGGCAGGCTCAAGGTGCTCGTGGGATTCACGCTCAGCGATCTGTTTGCTGAGCCCTTCACCTTCAAGAGCGGCGACAAGGCCGGCGAAACCGGTGTCAGTCTCAAGGCGCGTCTGCTTCGCATCAGTTGGGCGAAAGTGGATGGTCAACCGTTCTACACCGAGCAAGCTGCTTAATGTCACACAAGACCGGATGATCCACTCATCCGGTCTCACTTCCACCCATCGGGGAGCCACTCCCCGACGGGGCAGGTCTCCCCATCTTTGTAAGGAGACTTGTCATGTCCTATCGGAACTCAACGGATGTTTGCGAACACGAAGACCGGTTTGCCGATCTGAAACCTTCGCTACTCAGTGCAGAGGAGAAGCAATCCTTGGTGACTTTGGCCCTGGATATTTTGAAACAGCGCCATCGTGCAGGCCGGGTGCTCAGCAGTCCGAACGATACCCGGGCCTATCTGCAGCTCAAGCTGGCCGATCGCAAGGCGGAGATGTTTGGATGCCTTTTTCTGACCAATCGTCATCGCATCATCAAGGTGGCCGAGCTGTTTCAGGGCACTATCGATGGCGCATCGGTTCATCCGCGCATCGTCGTACAACGGGCGTTGGAGGTCAACGCGGCCGCCGTCGTCTTTTTCCATAATCATCCTTCGCAAGTCGCCGAACCCAGTCACGCGGACGAGGCGATTACCCGAAGGCTAAAAGATGCACTCGCACTGGTTGATGTACGCGTCCTCGATCATTTCGTGGTCGCGGCCGGTGAAACGTTCTCGTTTGCCGAATCGGGACGTATCTGAAAGTCCTGTTGTTTAAACACCCTGCCGGGAGAGCATCTTCTTTCCCGGTGGGTGGAGGTGCGACCTGGCCTTATTCCATACAAGGAGAGCACGATGTCAAATCAAACCATCAAGCCGGTAGAACATCCGTTCTTCGGCGAAGTCATTTCAACTTACACTCGCGCACAGGCCATCGAGGATGGCGTGCTGATCGATGCGGGTCCGATGGCCAAGGAGGTCGGTTTCAAGTGGCCAGTGGCACTGACCGCTGCTGTCTGGAGCGATTGTGTCGCATGGTCCGATGCTGACAGCGAAGCACAGGTCTACCAGGACCAGTCAGGTCGCTTGTGGGATGTCTTGTTTATGAGCGCCTACGCCATCCGCACTAACAGAGACGGAGGCGGTCGGCTCAACTTCTCGCTTTATCGGGTGCCGCGTGACGGTTTCTCTACAAAGCCGGAGTTGGTGACCTTGAAGCTCATCGTTGGACCTGGTGATGATGGTTGTCCGGTCATGACTATCTTGCAACTACAGGAGGACTGAAAACAGCCAGAAATACTTGGCTCCTTCCCCTGGCCACTGTCATAGCCTTTACAAATAGAATTATTTAATGGTTCAGTGACCCGGTCTCGCGCGAAAAATGTAAGGTTGGTCTGATAAACTATTTTTATCAGACCAATCTAAATCTTCGCGTCAGGCTTGCTTGTTCGTGCAATTTTGTTTTCCGGGATGCGCACCCAAGGGGTAGATCGAAGCTGTCACATGGAATGTCCGGTATACGGCATTGAATCAGCTGCATCGGATAGTTAATCCATGGGCCATCCGGTAGGGTGCCTCGGGACTTGGGAGGAGCCTCTCTTGAGGACTGTAGCGGCCAGCGGAGGTCACCCTGACGGAAAACGCGAATTGCACTTGTAAGCAAATATTCAGTTATGGGCTGTTTTCTCTGTAAGCTCTGGGTTTTTGTTTGGATCGGATGGTGCTGCTCCCTGTAGCTTAGCGTGCCAAGCCCAATGAGTTCACGTTAAACAGCTTGCGACTGTCGAAGCTATCACCACGCGCGACATGCCACAGAGACAGGGCCAGCTTGCGCATCACCGCGACAATGGCCTTAAGCTTCTGCCCATCTCGTCGTACCTTGTTGCGATACCATAGGGCAATGATCGGATCCTGGTAGAGCCAACGCAAGGCGGTGAAATAGTGGTATTTGCGGACGATGCCCGGCCCCCGTTTGGTGATTCTCAATTTCCCCTGGTGTTTACCACTGCTATGCTCTTTGAGGTTCAGGCCCATGGCCTTGAGATAGCTGCGGGGGTTGGGATAGTCCAGGGGGCTGCCCAAGGCGGCTTCCAGCACCAGGCTGGTGGTCTTGCCGCTGATTGTCGCCATGCGGGTTAGAACGGCATCGTTCTGCACCTCGCGCGTGATCTGCGCATCGAGCTGTTTTAGCTACTTGTGCGTGCGCAGTAATTCCTCTGCCAGCACTTGGAGCAGATGGCGCTCTCCCTCGGTACAGTGCACACCGAGGGTTGTTTGAGCACTGTCGAGAACCTGCTGAATCGTCTCGCCACGGAGCAATCCTCTACCGGTAAGGCGCAAGAGTTCTTGCGCTGCTTCACGCTGTGTCGCGATGGTACGCGGATCTCCGTATTCAGCCACCATTCTTAGCAGGCTCACACACTTCAAATCTAGGAGCCGGACCACTTCAGGCCAGTGACGGCTCAGCAACGCTTCGAGCCGGTTGAGGTTGCGCTGCTGTTGGTCGTGGTACAGGTCGAGCTCGGCAACCAGGGCTTGTTGGTTGCGCCGCCGTGCAGGTATCTCCTCCCAACTACGACTGCCACCATTGAGGTGGAGTCGGCCGATGATGTAAGCAGACTTGGCATCGTGCAGACTGGGTACACCGTCATAAACCTCTGCGGCGTCGTGAACCCGTTTGGGACTGACCCGGTATACCGGCAGACCGAGGTCGGTTAAATGGTGGTACAACGCATCTCCGTACGTACCACTGGGCTCCATTACTACCTCCAAACGTTCTGCTTGCACGTCTTTGAGCAGATACTCTCCCAGCGCACGTGTTTGCTCCGGATGCATCCATTTAAGCGTTGCGTTTACCGTCAGGTCCTCTTGCATCAACACTCCGAAAAAAATGTCCTTGGCTACATCGACACCGAAGACAATCCTTTGGCCTACCGTCTGGGAACCGACCTGCTTCCAATCAACTTGCCGGATATTCTTGGCGCTGTATCTATGCTTTTTCACGGGAATACCTCCTATGTCACGGTTCAGGCATAACACCTACTGATTAGTTCAGCAGGTACTAATTCCGTTTTCGAGGGTTCCCTCTTTAACTCTCTTTACAATTTTCTATAGCTGACTTGGGTTAAAGTGGCGTTCTAATTTGTGCGGTATCCTCAATGATCGGTTGAACCCGGCGCTATCTATCTGTGTGCGACACTCAGTGTTTAATCGGTCCGGCAATGTAAGATGGAAGGACATCTTGAATTGAATGCTTAGCAATGTCTCGATGACAGAATAATTTTCTGGAACAATCAGAACGTAAAAAATATCGACATTACGGGCTGCGTGGTTCGTTAATCGACTGCTGAAATAGGGAGATCAGCTCATGGTAAGCCCCCGACTTGTAGCAAAAATTGAATCAGAAGAGCCTTCACTTCGCTTTGCGGTACTCATCGATGCGGATAATGCCCAAGCAGCTGTAATAGAGGGGCTTTTAGCGGAAGTAGCCAGGTTTGGTGAAGCAACAGTCAAACGGATATATGGTGATTTTACCTCGCAGGCGAGCGCTCAATGGAAAAAGGTCCTTAACAAACATGCCATCAAGCCGGTACAACAATTTGCGTATACCTCCGGTAAGAATGCAACGGACAGTACGCTTATCATTGATGCGATGGATCTGTTGTACACGAGACGTTTCGATGGTTTTTGCTTAGTTTCCAGCGACAGTGATTTCACAGGATTGGCGCTGCGCATCCGTGAAGAAGGGCTTACTGTTATTGGATTTGGTGAGCAGAAGACCCCTGATGCTTTTCGCAATGCGTGTCACAAATTCATATTCACTGAACTGCTTCGATCACTTCCCTCAGAAAACGTGGAAACAAAGGTTGCCAAAAATGGCGCCAGTAAAAATTCCACCTCGACCACGTCATCCGCTAACGCCCCGGCCGCTAAAGAACAACCAACCAAGGTGTTTCCCCGTGAATTTATCCTGCAAGCGCTCGAAGAGGCGAGCGATGATACCGGATGGGCGAATTTAGGAACCTTCGGCAGCTATCTGACGAAGTTGCAGCCTGACTTTGATGCACGGCTATATGGGTTCAAAAAACTCAGTGAACTCGTCAAAGCGAAAACCGATCTGTTTCAGATTGAAAACAGGAAGATAAACGACTCAGACACGAAGGTGTTGTATGTACGTGCCAAGTAATTTCATTGGCAATTGGAATCGTCTATTCCAGATACCGCTATTGGGCTGCAAGCGGTAAATGCCGATTACACCACTTCACGTTGGACCAGGCCTCCTCATTAAGCTAGTCGGGGGTCGACATCTGAGTCTTACCATGTTTGTGCTGACCCAGATCACGATGGATCTCGAAGTGTTAATGAGGCTGATGCTTGGCGCTTTCCCACTGCATGGCTTCACGAATACGATACTCGGCGCCACAGCGGTATTGGCTGTTACGATCGTACTTGGAAAACCGGTCTGCGAATGGGCATTACACTGGTGGAACCGAAAGTTGAGTCCGGCGCAGTCCAGGTGGCTGCGGGTGTCCGAGGGCATTTCTTGGACTGCAGCCTGCCTTGGAGGTATTTCAGGAGGTTTCTCTCATTTCGTTCTCGACGCGATGATGCATGCAGATGCAAAACCCTGGATGCCATTCTACGAGGCCAATCCCTTTCTCGGTCTGTTCTCGATCGATCAATTGAACTTATTCTGTCTCGTCTGCCTGTTTGTCGGAGTGGTCGTGATGGTTGTCTATGGTGTACTCCGGGGACTAAAGACAACAACTTATTTTGGTAATGGTTCGGATAGGGCTTAATCTCAATCGAGCTACAAGCGCCGATTGCAAACAGCGGGACAGCACCCTCACCCCGGCTTGCGCTTGTCGCTCTTCGTAGCACACCCCAACTGCAACTTTCCCTTCCCGAATCGATCCGCAACACGGTCGAGAGTTTGCAGCAGGCGATCGTCTTTTTCTCTTTTTTCCTGCGGCTCAAAAAGGTCTTTCTGCGCTGGCTCGGAGTCGCGCTGCTGCCAGTCGCTGATACCCACACCGATGAGCCGGACCGGCTTGCTCGGCAGCTTGCCGTGCAGAAACAGCTTCCACGCCTCTCTGAGGATCACCCGCTCGTCATGGGTTGGAACAGCGAGCTTGTGTTGGCGTGTGTGGGTCTCGAAGCCGGCGAAGCGGATCTTCAGTGTCACGACCGAACCAGAGAGTTGCTCCCTGCGTGCTGTTGCGGCGACTTCAGCGGCTAATCCACGCAGGACCGCATGTAGGGTCTCCTGGTCCAGCACGTCCTCCTCGAACGTGGTCTCCTTGGAGATGCTTTTGCGGCCCCGGCCGGGTACCACTTCGGCTGAAGCGATGCCAAGCGCCTGCGCGTGAAAGTTGGCCGCGGCCCGCTTCCCCAACTGCTCCTCCAGATAACTCAGTGGAAGAGAGCATAGCTGCGCCACGGTTTCGATCCCCAGGCGTGAGAAGATCTTCTGGGTCTGGTGGCCCAGACCGCGCAGGCTCGACACCGGCATGGGCGCCAGGAACTCCAGCACTTGATCCGGGTGGACTACCGTCAGCCCATCGGGCTTTCGGTATTCCGACCCGAGCTTTGCGATCAGCCGGTTTGGCCCGATTCCAACCGATAAGGTGAGTCCGGTACCCTCGAGGATGCGCCGTTTGATCTCCCGACCGATGGTCTCCGGTGGTCCGATCAGTTTCTCCAGCCCGGTCAGGTCTAGATATGCCTCATCGATTGAGACGGGTTCGACGATGGGTGTGATCGTCTCCAGGATCTGAAATATCTCCCGTGACACATGGCTATATCTGGCCATGTCCGGACGCAGATAGATTGCATCCGGGCAGCGGCGGTAGGCTTCGGCAATGGGCATGGCCGAGTGGATGCCGAACTTGCGGGCGGCATAGTTTGCCGCTGCCACCACACCGCGGTGGCCGGGCAGGGCACCAACCACCAGCGGACGGTCGCGATACTCGGGATGGTCACGCGCCTCGACGCTGGCGTAGAAGGCGTCCAGATCGGCATGTCCGACCCAGCGTTGTCTATCTGCAGGTTGTGTCATGAGAAAGGATCGGCAAGTTGAGACTCGAGTGATACACAGTGCCCGCAATCATCCTAGCACTCGGCATCTCTTGCGCGCAGGTCTGGGTGCTGTTTTTCAATCGGTGTGATTTTCGGAACCCATGCGTGATCTGATCATGCCGCCATCGTCACTAGCGAGCGCAGCGGGTAGTGACGAGGGCGGCAATCCGAGAAACGACGCGGGTTTTCGGCCGATTTTCCGGATGACAGCGGGATGATCTGTTCCTACACTGCGCCCTCAGAACGACAGTAGTCGATGATTTTATCCGTGGCCACTGCGTGTACTAGTGGCAAATGCGCTGACCGGATCACTTGAAGCGCGGCAGTCTCCAACTGTTGATCCATCTTCCAACCTCAGCAGATCGTTCGATCTGCGTACCTTGCAAGCACCCGCTTGCACTCAACTCGACCAACCCTCCGCGCATCGCAAACAGCGAAAACGGATCCGGTTGATTTTCCACAACCCGCGGGCATATCCCGCTCACTTGAAAAGGAGGTGAACTCACCATCGAAATCAGCCCTTGATCGGGCATGTTGGATCGGCACGTGTTCTTACCCCACAGGGAAAGCCACGTGTGGCCTGAGACCAGGCCTGTTCAGGTCTAGGGAGTGGTGTCCCAGGACCGTACCGCTTAGGCGGATTCAGTCAGCCGAGGCTGCTGAATGGTCACAAACACTTAGCTGAATTTTTTTACACCGATGAGAAACCTGAACTACCAACTCAAACAACTCTGCCGTCAGAACCGGGACGGAAGTTACAGCACCCAGAATAAACGGTCGCACCATCTGATGCAGATCGCCGATCAGCTGCATGCATTGGGTTTTCAAGGGATGAATGCCAGTTCCCTGAAGCCGAAGCATGTCGACTCCCTGGTAAAGCTGTGGCAGGAGCAGGAACTCTCCACCGGCACCATCAAGAACCGGATGGCGGTGTTGCGCTGGTGGGCGCAGAAAGTGGACAAGCAGAACGTCGTGGCGCGATCGAACGACCACTACGGCATCCCCGACCGGCAGTTCGTGACCAACATTTCGAAGGCCAAAGCGCTGCATGCAGCGGACCTGGAAAAGATACCCGATCCCTTTGTCCGTCTCAGCCTGGAGCTGCAACAAACCTTTGGCTTGCGCCGTGAAGAGGCGATCAAGTTTCGGCCCGTGTTCGCGGATCGTGGCGATCATATCCTGTTGAAGGCCTCCTGGACCAAGGGGGGAAAAGAGCGAACCGTTCCGATACGCAATTCAGAACAGCAAGCACTCCTCGATCGAATCAGACAGCAGGTTGGAAATGGCTCGTTGATACCCGCCGATCGCAGCTATGTGCAGCAGCTTCGGATCTATGAACGTCTCACGGCGAACGCCGGTCTGTCCCGCATGCATGGTCTGCGGCACGCCTACGCACAGCAGCGCTATCAGGAGCTGACCGGATGGCTGTCACCGGCTGCAGGGGGACCGACCTCAAGGCAGTTGAGTCCGGAGCAACGTCAGCTGGATCAACAGGCACGACTTACGATCACTCACGAGCTGGGTCACGGGCGCATTCAGATTGTCTCGGTCTATTTAGGCAAGTATGTGTTTATGTAAAGCTGCGATACAAACTGCACCATAATCAGATTGTTGTGGATAAAATACTTCACATAATATTCTGTGCCCGGACTGGTGGTCCGCGGTTTGGTTTGTTCATTTCGGTGTCCTCTATAGACGCTGCAACCACTCCAGTAGTGTTTTGTTTTCCTTCCATGAAGGAATGTCGGGGACAGGCGTTGGACTAATTTTCTCGATCGCAGCGCGCTTCATCTCAAGGTTTGCTCTGGCATACAGCTCCGTTGTCTTTATATCCGCATGGCCCAAGAAGTCACGAACAATATCTAACGAGACACCACACTCGACCAGGTGCATAGCCTTGGTATGCCGTCTATCTAGCCGGCTAGATAGGAGGCACTATGTAGTCTTCCGGACTATGTAGCGCATTTTCTTTTGGAACCTTATTTTTCTGCTGAACGCAGACGACGGACGCGACATAGTCTTGGCTCCTTCCATTTACCCCGTACAGGGGGAGGAGTCCACCGTGAAGTACATAATCAACGATCATTTGGTTTTATCGCGAGTGCCGGAAGGCCCTCTTGCGGCCTATCTGAACCCATTTGCGGAGTTATTGAGTCAACAGGGATACGCCCAGCGTTACATTCACCGGCAAGTAATGCTCGCTGCGTGCTTTAGCAGATGGATCAAACAGTCAGATGTTCAACCCCGCCGCATCGCCTCTGAACATCCGACGCGGTTTTTAAGATGTCGATATCGACGGCGACGACCGAACCAGGGGGATCGGGCCGCACTCGGGCATTTCATCGAGTTTCTCCGTCGTGAGAAGGTGATTTCCGCTGAAAAGATACCGATACGTCAACCAACGCCGGCGGAACAGTGCGCTCAGGAATACAAGCAATATCTGCGCGAGGAGCGAGTGCTGGCGGAGGCGACGATCGTCAACTACGTGCCGTTCATTGACCGGTTCCTCAACGACCGTTTCGGCGCTGGGCCGGTAAAGCTGTCGAGTCTGCGTGCGACGGATGTTATCGGGTTTGTCCAACGACAGGCGCCTCAGCTGCAGTTAAAGCGCGCGAAGCTCCTCACGACCGCGCTGCGCTCGTTTTTGCAGTACGCACGCTACCGCGGAGCGATCCAATTGGATTTGGCCACTGTCGTCCCGTGCGTGGCGAACTGGTCGATGCCCTCGATTCCCCGAGGGATTGCGACCGATCAAGTACGCCGACTGCTCAGTCAAATCGATCGCCGCACTGCAGTTGGGCGGCGCGACGATGCGATCCTGCTGTTACTCGCCCGGCTGGGGTTGCGTTCTGGGGAAGTGGCCTTCCTGGAACTCGAGGATATTGACTGGAAAGCCGGCTGTTTGAGCGTACACGGCAAGAGCGGTCGTCGGACCCAACTTCCCTTGCCGAAGGAGGTCGGCGAAGCGATCGTGGCCTATCTGCGCGATGGAAGACCGCAATCCACCAGTCGCCGGGTATTCTTGCGCGCCAGAGCCCCCGTTCGGGGTTTTCTGACCCAGTGCGCGGTCGGATCGATTGTTCGACATGCGATCCTGCGTGCTGGGATCGAGGCGCCCACTACCGGGGCGCACCAGTTTCGCCATGCACTGGCCACGCAGATGTTACGTCAAGGGGCCTCCCTCGCACAGATCGGCGAACTGTTAGGTCACAAAAGCCCCGAGACGACGAAGATCTATACCAAGGTCGATCTCGATGCGCTGCGCACACTCGCCTTGCCGTGGCCAGGAGGTGTGCGATGAATACGCTACGACAAGCCGTCCAGGAGTACCTTGCCATGCGACGTAGCCTCGGCTTCAAGCTACAGCACGCTGGGCCGGCGCTGCTTGACTTCGTTAGCTTCCTCGAGCAGCACCGCGCCTCCTATATCACGCTCCGATTGGCACTTGCTTGGGCAACACAACCCTCGGGCGGACAACCCGATACGCGGGCGGCACAGCGTTTGAGCTTCGTGCGCCTGTTTGCGCGCTATCGAAGCGCCACTGACCCGCGGACTCAGATTCCTCCTGCGGGGGTGTTGCCGTTCCGGCCCAAGCGCGCGCGACCCTACCTATACTCTGAGCAGGAGGTTCAGCAGCTACTGCGTGCCACGCTCGACAGGCCACTCTCGCCACGTCACCGCAAGCGCTGTGCCTTGTTGCCGTGGGTCTACTATTGTCTATTCGGACTGCTCAGCGTCTCGGGGTTACGGTTAAGTGAAGCGCGTAATCTCAGGGTTGAAGATGTCGATCTGAAGGCCGGGGTATTAACGATTCGCGGCGCCAAGTTCGGGAAGGACCGATTGGTGCCATTGCATGCTTCGACCTGCACGGTGCTCGCCGACTATCTTGTCCGACGCCAGCGTCATTGGGCAGGGCGACCCGTATCCTCGTATTTGTTCGTCTCCAGTTGGGGCAATCGGCTCGATAGCGGACAGATTCACCGGGCCTTCTATGCGGTGTCGCGACAGATCGGTTTACGCGGTGCTGCCGATAGTCATGGACCGCGTCTCCATGATCTGAGGCATCGATTCGCTACCACCACGTTACTCAATTGGTACCGATCCCATCAGGAGCCCGAGCGCTTACTACCCCTTTTGAGCGCATTTCTCGGCCATGTGCATGTTTCCGATACACAATGGTACTTGAGCGCCTCACCGGAGCTGATGCGCGAGGCGATGGCGCGGCTCGAACAACACTGGGAGCAGCGGTCATGACCGCCACTATCAGCCTGGCTCCGCTTTTGGAGCGCTTCTTCACGCAGCGGCTGATGCAGGAGCGCCAGGTCAGCCCCCACACGATCTGCTCTTACCGCGACACCTTTCGTCTGTTCCTGAAGTTTACGCAGCAGCGTCTGCACAAACCGCCGTCGGCGCTGTTGTTCGAGGAGATCGATGCGCCGTTGATCGTGGCGTTTCTCGATCATTTGGAGAAGAACCGCGGGCTGAGCGTTCGCAGCCGTAATCTACGCCTCACTGCGATTCGATCGTTCTTTCGCTACATCGCCTACGAACTCCCGACTCATTCGGCCCAAATCCAGCGCGTGCTTACCATTCCCAGTAAGCGTTTCACCCGCACCTTGGTGCGCTTCCTGACACGTGCAGAAGTCGATGCGTTGCTCGACGCGCCTGATCGTCATACCTGGTTCGGGCGGCGCGACCATGCCTTCATCATGATGGCGGTGCAAACCGGTCTGCGTCTGTCCGAGATCACCGGGGTGAAACGCGATGACCTTATGCTCGGAACGGGCGCGCATGTTCGGGTGATCGGCAAAGGCCGCAAGGAGCGCTGCACGCCGTTGGCGAAGCCGACGGTCGCCGTACTCAAGGGTTGGTTGCGTGAGCCCTCAAAGGGCCAGGCGCGCCTGCTGTTTCCGAACGTCAAGGGCGAGCGTTTGAGTGTTCACGGGGTGAAATACATGCTTAACAAGCATACTGCCACCGCAACCAAAGTGTGTCCGTCGCTTAAGGAGAAACGCGTCACTGTCCATCTGCTTCGGCACACCATGGCACTGGAGATGTTGCAAGCAGGCGTGGACCGCGCCGTTATTGCGCTCTGGTTAGGCCATGAAAGCGTTGAGACCACGCAGATCTATCTGGAGGCCACACTCGCTATGAAAGAGCAAGCACTTGCCAAGACCACACCACCGCAGGGAAGCCCAGCACGCTTCCGAGCAGATGATCGGCTTATGAGCTTCCTCAACAGTTTATAGCACCCGGTAACTATGTAGCGTGGCTGGTCGCGTCTGTGCACTTTCCGATCGGTAAATTCCGACGCATTCTACAGCTCCGTCCACGTCACCCTACATAGTTCGGGAGGCTACATAGTGCCGCAACGTATGCGGAGTGACTTTCTGTTTGAAGGCCGGGAGACTCTCTTGCGCTTTCTTCACATACTTTTGCAGAATGTAATTAACGCCCGCACGGGTCAACGGATTTCCCTGCCTGTTGCTGAACAGTGGGAGGTCGTACTGCTGAGGCAATGCCAAGCCGTTTTCATCAATATACTGCCGCAATAAGCAGACGGTATTCTCCATTAACGGCACCACTCGTACTTTACGCCCTTTACCCAGGATTCTGACCTGGGCTGGGGTTTCCAGGCGTATGTCTCCTGCCGTCAGATTAATGATTTCCTGAACACGCGCGCCGGTATCATAAAGAAGGCTGAGGAGTACGGCGTCTCGTCGTCCATTATCTCGCTTGGTATCTGGCTGTTTCAGTAGCGCGGCAAGATAATCTTTAGACAAGTAGCCCACTTCTTTGCGGACATAACGACGCAGCCGAATGCCAAGTATACGTTGGCATTGCAGTAACCACTCAGGATCCTCGACTTGTACGTAACGGAAGAACGCATGCACTACCGCCAACCGCTGATTGATCGTACGAGTTGAGCAATGGCGTTCATTTTTTAGATAGTCCAGAAAGTCGCCAATTAACTTCGCATCAATGTGTTGAAGTTCCAAGCGTTCAATAACGTGCCCTTTCTCATCTCGACAAAATCGTAGCAGTAAGACGAATACATCGCGGTAAGCCTTAATCGTATTCGGGCTTAGATCTCGCTGTCCGCTGAGATAGTGACTCAGAAAGCGGCTAACATGTACAGAGAGTGTTGTAGGCGGCTTCATAATTACCTCCCTTTCGGAATCACGCCGCCACACTGGTGGCTAATTCGTGCTGTTATATGGGGGAATAACTCTGCGGTTAGATGAAGGTACTTCTGAGTGCCTGTAAAATCCTTGTGTCCCAGATAGGCCACCAGAAACGGTAATTTTGCATTCAGGTCAGCGCCATCCTCATACCACTGCAGCAATCGATGGACGGCAAACGTGTGGCGCAGATCATGAACCCTGGGCCCTTTACCTCGACCGCGGTGAGGAATGTCGCACTGATACAAGGCTTTCCGGTATATTGTGTAGATTCCCGAGCTATGCCAGCTGGAATCGCTTGCTGAAGGGAAGAAGTAGGACTCGGCGGTTCGCTTGGGCAAGGTTAGCTTGTCCAGTGCTTCAGCATAGCGCCGTAGGCGTTGGACCATCTCTTTAGCAGGTGGCACGAGACGATCTTTACCGAACTTGCCTTGCTTCACGGTAATGACACCTTGTTGAAGGTCGACGTCACGGACCTTTAGGGCCAGCACCTCTCCTAGCCGGAAACCACAGCCGTAGAGCAATCGGAAGATCTCTGGCAGGACCAGATGGCGATGCGGTGTTTTCCGGCTGCGGGGCAGGCCATCAATAGCCTGAATCAACTTCTTTACCTCTTCACGCGTCAGTATCCTTGGCGAGAATGCGAAGGATCGACGGGGTCCGATACCCTTGGGCGGAATGTAGGCAGCATGGCCCAGGCGCGCCATCAGCCGACCCAGTTGCCGTACAAGAATGATTCTGCGCTGAACCGTGGACGGGCGCTCGTGGGGTTTCAGTGATAGCCACTGGTCGACTAATGACTTCGGTAGCGCATCTGACGTTATATTCGTACCGCACAAGAAGCAGTCAAGATCCTTGAGAACGTCAGCCGGGGTCTCGTACTTGTAGCCATTGGCACGTTTCTCACGAACAAGGCGCTCCATAAACGGGGCTAACGGGCTTTCATATTTGATGTGCTTATACCTGTTCGACATTTTCCACCTCCGGGATCCGCAATGCGACCTCACGTAGTGACTCGACACTGGCCTTTGCATAGATCATGGTGGAACTCATCGACGCGTGTCCCAGAATGTCAGCGATGAGTGAGAACGGAACATTATCCTCAAGCAGTTCCGTCGCCAGGGTGTGTCGCAGAGAATGGAATCCATTTTTCTGTGGACTTCTAAAACGGATGCCTGCAAGGTCGCGCCAATGACTGATGATGGTATATAGCTTATTGGTATCGGCGAATGGTTTGATGGGTGGTTGGAGCTTCAGGAAAACCTCGCGGTAGTGCGTAGCCGGCCGTACATGTTTCAAGTAGTCAATCAGTGCGCTACCCACTTCATCAGTCAATGGCAGTTGCAGGGGCATTCCGGATTTGGATTGATTGATGGTGATCGTCTCAGCGGCCCAATCGATTTGATCGAGCGTCAGTTTTCTAATATCAGTTGTACGTAGACCAAGTCGAGCTGCCAAGAGTAAGAGGGCATAATCGCGCTTGCCCCTTGGTGAACGTCGATCAACTTTCTCAAGTAGCTGTGCGAGCAATTCTTTATCCCAAACTGACGGAATCGACGCATGCTCAGGGAAGTTCACGCCGGGCAGACAATCACTGAGATCGCGCGATAACTTGCCCGTGTAAAATAGAAACTGAAGATAGATACGCGCGATTGACACTCTTGAGGCCACGGTTTTGCGGCGATAGTGGGATAAGGAATAGACAAAGTCAGAGAGATCCTCCGGACTTATTTGGCTAAAGCGCGTGACATTTCGTTTAGAAAGAAAATCGAGAAACGCGCCAACTTCCCGCATGTATTGCACTATGGTTATGGGTCTGAGATAGCATTCCTCCTCACAGTGCGTTTTGAAATCTTGCAGGCTTTTTTGCATGGCGGCAGGCACATTGAGTCTTTTTACATACTGCTTGTCTCGTTCGAAATAACCGTCTCGGGCGTAACGCCACAATAACGTGAGCGCAAACTCTGCATGCAGTTTCCAGCCTTTATTCACCTCAACTGGTAATTGCGGGTCAATCTCGTGATGTGCCAGAAAGTCGATTATCAAGTGTTTTTGCAGTTTTCTTTTATGGTTACGTTGTTGGGCGTAAACGAGAAATTTCCGCCAGACAGTTTGATAGCGACGTATTGAACGCGGGTTGTACTGGAGAACCTGAAGTTGGCTCAGCGCGCCATAGACCAGCTTATCCAGTGAGAGTTCTCTTGCTTTCGATATGTTGGGGTTCATACATAATCCTCCGTTGTTGATTACAGGCCAAATGGCCATTTCTCAACTTAACGGAAATATTATGTAAAGTGGTTTGTTGGTAACTGACTGATACTCTGGGACTATGCTCGCCAACTTCGCATAATCGCGAACTATCCTAAATAGACCTTATGTAAAGCTTTCCATAAGGCTTACGTAAACTAGGCAGGATGCTGCAACCGGCACTTTGGAAAAGCCCGCAGTCAGTCGTTTGGCTTTTCACTTCCGGCGAATAACGCAGGGAAGGACACTGCACGGGTCGTCGCCGATAAAGTGGGCGACCAGTGTGAGGATCGACATGGATAAGCATCGCCATTCAACTTTTCCCAGTTTACCAAGGCAGCAGATCGCGCTGGTCCTGGCTTTGCTCATCACCTTCAACGTTGCATGCGCAGATGAGGTCCAGGTCGGACGTTATGCAACAATGCGCGCGGTACCGACACCGGAACAAGCTAACTTGCTATCCGCCATGGTCAGGGTTCAGTTTCCCGCATCGGTGGTCAGCGTGGGCCAGGCGGTGGAGCACCTGTTGCAGCCGAGTGGTTATCGACTTGCATCTGAGAGTGCGGCAGATCCTTTTCGAAGAACTCTTTTAAACCTTCCGCTGCCGGAACCACACCGGGCTTTGGGACCCATGCCATTGCAGACGGCCCTTGAGACCTTGGCGGGTCCTGCATACCGATTGGTGGAAGATCCGGTATATCGTCTGGTGAGTTTTGAACGCTGTGGTCCGATCAACAACAGCCAGCCGTCACCATCGAACTTTGAAGCGAGGTGAATCAATGGAAATCGTGATTGCGTTACTGATTCTGATTGGCGCCCTGGCCGTTGGCTCGAACAGTTCGACTTCCGAAGAGGGCCAGTCAGGGAAACACATCGTTCACTCCGAACAACCCGTTATAGAAAATCGTGTACAAGAACCGTGCAGGCTCTCAAACGGCCGGTTGGTGCAGCGCGATCTCACTGCGAAGCGCTCGCCATCCATTCCGTCTTCGAGTGACACCACCAGAAAAGCAGAAAGCAGGTGTCCCAATGAATAACCGAGTCGTAGGATTGGTGAGCATCCTATCGTTACTGGGTGTTGCGATGTCGGTCAACGCAGAAGAGTCCCTCGAGACCAATACCACCCAGTCGCAGATCACAGACACTGTCAACGTCAAGACACCACTCCTACCCATTGAAAAAGCCCGTGCCGAGGTCTGGGGACTCTCCGAAACCGAGTGGCGCCGTTATCGCAGTTTGATGGAAGGAATCCGCGGCAGTATCAGTCCGTCGACCATCTCTCCGATCGAAGTGCTGGGCATTCATGCAGAGGATGCGGTGGAGCGCGACCGTTATGCGGAAACCTGGGCACGCATGATGCGCGAGGACGTAGCACGCATCCTCGCTTTCCAGCATGCCTATGACGAGGCCGGTCACCGCCTCTTTCCGGGCGAGCAACTGATCGATCCCAACCGGTTGCCGCAGAACAATCCGAAATCCCTGGATCTCAACTTGGAAGACCGGGTGCTGTTCTTCACGCGCCCTGACTGTCCCCCCTGCGACAGCCTGCTCGCTCGCTTGCTGAGTCGTATTGATGAGGTCGCCGGCATCGATATCTATCTCTCCGATGTGAATTCGGGGGACGAGGACGCCGTGCGCGCCTGGGCATCCGAACGAGGTATTCGACCCGAATGGGTGAAGCGTCGAAAGGTGACACTCAATTTCGATGCGGGCGCACTGGAGAGACTCACCGGTGGTCAGGCTCTGCTGCCGGTGCTGATGCGCCGGAGCGGAGAGGATATCGAACCGCTGTCAGCCTCGGCACTGCGATGAGGTGCTCTACTGGATTGCGTCGGCTGGTGCTCGTGCTCGGCGCTTGGCTGTCCACTTCCAGTATCGCCAATGCCGAGGTCCCGACTGGCTACCGCCTCGTGGCCGGTCACTATGGTATTCCTGCCGAAGTCCTGTACGCCGTAGGTCTGGCGGAATCCGCCCGCCAGGTTGACAGTACAGGCACCGTCCGCCCTTGGCCCTGGACTTTGAACGTACAGGGCAAGGGCTTTTTTTATGCTTCAAGAACGCAGGTGCAACAGGCCCTCGACAGCTTTCTGGATATCGGCTTCGAGTCGATCGATATCGGCCTGATGCAGGTCAACTGGCGCTATCACCGGCAACATCTGGAAAGCCCGCAGCGCGCACTCGATCCCTATCACAATCTGCGGGTGGCGGCGAAGATCCTTCAAGATTGCCACCAAAGCCGCCAGGACTGGTGGGAGGCAGTGGGCTGCTACCACGCGCCCAACAATCCATATCGGGCGGACCGGTATCGAGCACGGGTGTTCAAGCACTGGCAGAGGGTCAGCCGGCGCGGTTGAGGAGAGGCGTGTGGCAATCCATCGAACCAAAGTCAGGCATGTGGTAACCAATGGTATCTATTTGTCGATACTGATGGCTTCGTCCCTGGCATTTGCGGAATTGACGGTGATCTACGACAGCGGGAAGACGCAACCTCTGGCACCCTTCCTTGAGGTGTTCGACAAGGAGGACAATCAAGAGAAAGGACCACAGATAAGTCTGGCTCCACAAAGGACACGAGCGCTGGGCGCGGCCGAACTTGAGCGGCTGTTGCCAATTCACTCTCCGGGTCTTACACCGGGAAAGGTGGAACCGCGGACACTACAACAGCCCTTCGCACGGCCATTCTTTTTAATTGGTTCTGATTCCTTCTCCAGGGAGTGGCTTGCAATCCACCGCGATCGACTCATCGAGATCGGCGCGGTCGGTATGCTGGTAGAAGCAGCGACGCTTGATGATCTGCGAGTTATTGCGGAGATCGCTAAGGGCCTGCCGATTCTGCCAGCCTCGGCCAGTGACATCGCCGAAGCCTTGGATCTGGTGTACTACCCGGTATTGATCACCAAAGATGGCATCGAACAGTGAGTCGACATCCTGTCGAGGCGCTGCTGCGTCCGCCGGTCGAGCTCTGGTCCGCGGTGGTGGCGTTCGCGATCGCTGGTATTGCCGTGTTGGCTCCTTGGGCGTTGATGATGCCGCCGGGGGTGGCCTATGCTGCCGCCAGCGTCTTGGCTCTGCTCGGCATCGTCCGCTGGCGTCAGGCCTGGCGGGTACTGACCTATCAGCGTAACCTGCGCCGACTGCCGACCTACCGGCTGCGCGCGGATCAGGTGCCGGTCAGCCAAAGAAAACTCTTCCTCGGGCGAGGCTTCCGCTGGACCCAGAAGCACACCCAGCGTCTGCGCGACACCATTCGACCCGAAGTTCAACGCTATGTTCAGCCCGGGCCGCTCTATCACTGGGCGCGCCGCAAGGAAGTGGCCTGGGAAGCGACACCGATTTTGAAATGGCTGGCGACGGGATTGCGCATCCGTGGCTGGTGGAATCCCTTGAAACCCCTACCGTCGGTCGGCGGCAAGCCGGCGCTGCATGCAGTAGAGCCAGAAGAGCAGGATGTTTGGATGGAGATCGGGGAACGGGTCGGCCACACCCTGGTGCTGGGTACCACGCGGGTCGGCAAGACAAGGCTTGCCGAGATCTTGATTACCCAGGACATTCGCCGCGGCGATGTGGTGATCGTGTTCGACCCGAAGGGTGATGCGGATCTATTGCGCCGGATCTATGCCGAGGCCAAACGTGCAGGGAGGACGGATCACTTCTACCTGTTTCATCTGGGCTTTCCGGAAGTGTCCGCCAGATACAACGCCATCGGCAGTTTCTCCCGCATCACCGAAGTCGCGACACGCATCGTCAATCAACTGCCGAGCGAAGGCAACTCGGCGGCCTTCAAGGAGTTTGCCTGGCGCTTCGTCAATATCATCGCGTGCGCCCTGGTGGCGTTGGGCCGGCGTCCCGACTACCAGCAGGTCCGTCGCTACATCAACGACATCGAGCCCTTGTTTGTGGAGTATGCCAAGGAACACCTGAGAAGTTCCGGTCAGCAGAATTGGGTGACTGAGGTCGAGGAGATCACCGGGAAGATCAGCGAGCGCAATCTCTCTGCGGCACTCAAGGGACGGGACCACGAGGCGATCGCACTGATGCACTACCTGCAGAAGCAGGATCTTTACGATCCTGTACTCGATGGATTGGTCTCTGCCTTCAAGTACGACAAGACCTACTTCGATAAGATCGTCAGTTCGGTCGGTCCCCTGATGGAAAAACTCACCACCGGCAAGATCGCCGAGTTGATCTCGCCCGATTACCTCAACATGGATGACAACCGCCCGATCTTCGAATGGCTGGAGGTGATCAGGAAAAAGGGGATCGTCTACGTCGGACTGGATGCACTGACCGATACCACGGTGGCGAGTGCCGTCGGCAACTCGATGTTCGCGGATCTGGTCTCGGTCGCCGGACATATTTACAAGCATGGTGTCCCAGAACAGCCTGACGGAACGAATAGCGTGAGTCAGAAAGATGGCGCAGCCATTATGCCGACCATCTCGCTGCATGCCGATGAGTTCAATGAGCTGATCGGGGATGAGTTCGTGCCGCTGCTAAACAAGGCCGGCGGTGCGGGATTCCAGGTAACGGCCTACACCCAGACCTGGTCGGATGTCGAGGCACGGATCGGTAACCGGGCCAAAGCGGGGCAGGTCGCCGGCAACTTCAATACGCTGATCATGCTCCGCATAAAAGAGCTGGCTACCGCCGAGATGCTGACCGATCAGTTACCCAGGGTCGAGGTATTCACACTGATGAGCGTCTCCGGCGTCGACGACTCCTCGGATCCCGCTTCGGGTGTCGACTTCAAGTCACGTAACGAAGACCGGATCAGCGTCTCCGAGGTGCCGATGCTGACACCGGCGGAACTGGTGGCGCTACCGAAAGGCCAGGCGTTTGCGCTACTCGAGGGAGGGCAGTTGTGGAAGCTACGCATGCCACTGCCGGACACCCGCAAGGATCCCGTCATGCCGGAGAGCCTGGCAGCCATCGCCAACGAAATGGAGCGGACCTACATCACCAACGACCAGTGGTGGCGCCAGCGGGAAACCTGGTGGCATGCGGTTTCTGATATCAACCTGTCTGAAGGCACACCAGCCAATCCCTCAAACAGGCAAGAGGATAACAATGGCTGAGACGGTCGCCGATCCCAGACACCGTGAGGTGCGGCAAGGGTTGCTATCGAAATCAGTGACGACCCTGGCTCAGGGTGTGCAGTGGCTGTTGCTGGCGCTGCTGTTCTCGATACTGACCGAATGGGCCGGCATGCTGTGGTGGTGGCCGGAAGAGGGCCTGCAGCACAGTCGTTCCATGTTGGAAGCAGAGATAGACTATCTGGTTTCGGATTTCCGGAAAAGTGTCTTGACGTCGAGCCCGGCCGAGTTTGCCAAGACCGTTGCGGACAAGACCTACACCGTTCTATTCGAGTTAACGGGGCTGGTGGATTTGATCGCCTGGTTGTCGGCTCCGCCGGCACCAGATGAAGGTGGTGTTAAATTTTGGATCCACGCTCTTTTTAAACCCATTGCCGAGTTCGTGATTGCAGCTATGCAGGTCACCCAGGTTTTTTCGGTGCGCCTGGCTATTCTGACTTTAGCCACGCCGGTTTTTGTGCTCTTCAGTCTCGTGGCGTTGGTCGACGGTTTCGTGAAACGGGATCTGCGCCGCTGGGGTGGGGGCAGGGAGAGTTCGTTTGTCTATCACTGGGCGAAGCGTTCCGCGCTGCCTCTGTTGGTGCTCAGCTGGGTGATCTACCTCGCGCTGCCGTTCAGTCTGCACCCCACGTTCATCGTGTTGCCGTTTGCGGTGTTGTTTGCTCTGAGTGTATCGGTCACGGCGAGTACGTTTAAAAAATATCTGTGAACCGGTCTACCGCGCACACGCGAATGAACTTTATTGGGATGAAAACTAAAGCCAATCGTCAAGATCCTGCTGGCCGATAATGGCCATGATTTCGACTGACTCGCCATCGATTCGAGAATAAATGCTTTCCACTCTGCAAACGCTTCGCCGGTAACCTTCGCGGACATCGTCAATGGTCTGATACAGAAGTGGCTGTTGAGCGATCTGTTCGAATCTTTCAAAAAATGCGTCGAGATACTTGTCGGCCTGAGCTTTTCCGAACTGCAAAAGCCCCCCTCGATAGATACGCTTCAAGTCTTCTTTTGCGTTTTTTGTCAGTCTATAGTTCGCCACTAAGCTATGCGTTGTCCTTGATTTCAGCAAGCATTTCAGAACGGCTTTGCTCGATGAATCCGCTCTGTTCGGCAGCAATCAGCCGAGCACGTATCGTCTCGATTTCTCGTGCCTTACGGATGAGATCATTCACGACCTCGCTTTTACTGGCGTATTCCTCACTGTCAACCAGCGATTTCAACCACGCATCATTTGGTCGCGTGAGTGAGATACTTTGTCTTGGCATGGCGTATTCTCCGATAGTTCAACTATGGTGCGAATATACACCATATTCGCACCAGTGTTCCACCCTGGCTAATTGCCCATTATGCGTAAATAAGAAGTACCGGCACCTCCGCCGAACGGAGTTGGAGTACGCGGTTATATCAATCCAAATCAGCATTTGGATGATTTGCGCTTTTTGTGCCAAAAGGGCGAATCTATAAGTGGATAGAAGCGAAAAATCAGACCTCACGGAATAGCGAGGAAAGCAGCAAGATGAATTGCCGCTGCATAAAGTAGGACAGGTCGAATTATCAATTAAACGCTGGTGCAACCAAAATATATCGAGACCGGCCTCTGTGGTGTTGCCTTACCGGTAGATCTCTCGCCGGTGGCCAACGTCTATCACCAGGATCAAGAGACGTTCGTCGTGTATCTCATAGAGGATGCGATAATCACCGACGCGAATTCGCCAAGCATCTCTGCCGCTGAGTTTTTTGACGCCATGGGGTCTGGGCTCTTCGGCAAGGCGGCGGATGGCATCAGAAATCCTCTCCCGATCCTGTACGGCGATACGTGACAGTGAACGTTGAGCACGCCTTTCGATGAGAAGTGCATAGGTCAATCCAGTTTTCCCTCATTGATCTCGCGCACAGCCTCTTCAAATGGAACCGGCTCCGAGGGTTGAGCCTTAGCCTTGTCATATGCGCGAATATCATCGAGCTCCTCCAGCTCTTCTTTGATCTGCTGCCATGCAGTGAGCGGCAGGACAACAGCCTTTCGGTTGCCTGCTTCGTCGACCAGGTACTCTTCGTGTAAGGTAATCATCACTTTTTCTCGTTTGTTTCCTAATTATCTGATTATAGCCATAGCCCGCGTAGGGAGGAACTATGCAGGGGATTCTGCAACCCGAGAAAGCCAGGAGTCTTCATGATTAGTGGACAATAATATTTCCACTCCTTATCTGTAAGAAACCACGCACCCATCTGACTGCCTTTTCCCTATCCCCATCGGTCTCGGTACCTCACCATGCGCACCATGTGCAACACCGGAAAGAGACCGATGGGAATCACTCAAGTGCTTATCGCAGGAATCATTGCCACAACCTTTGTGGTAACACCAGCCTTGGCTGACGTTGACGCAGAACGTGAATCCCTCGCTCGCTTCATTCATGAACTCGGGACGCTCGAACCACTGATTCGCTCCGCGGAATCCCAGGCGAACCCGGACGCCCGCATCCGTTTCCGTTACGACTGGCTTCGGCAAGACCTGGCGCGTGTGCGTGCCGGTGTTCAAGAGCACATCGATGCCCCCCGGGCTGAACCACGTACCTTTCTGCCGCTGCGCGGTGATTATCGCCGGTGATCTGTCGCGATGACTTCCGCACAAAGTACCGCCTTCCAGGCCGGGTCCGGCATGACGCCGGGAACCCTGCTCACCGCTATTGCCGGCGTGGTGCTGGTGCTCTCCTTCGTGTGGGTGATCTGGGTGACGCTCGGCACCTTTCGCGCCTGGCAGGACGGACAGGTCGAGGTGTTCGACCTGACCTGGGCAGCGTTGCGCGCAAGCATCGTGCTCATGGTGCTGGGTTTCTATCTGAATTGATTGGGACGAGGCCATTGAAAGCTCGTCGTGTTTATTCGCCTGGGTTTTGCCCAGGCAGTTTGTGTACATCGGGTGACTCAAAGACTCTGGAGAAAGTGTAATGACCATAAAGAAAATCAAGAAACAGATGGCGGCCACGGGGCTGTTTGGCATGACGGCAGCTCAGTCGCTGTGGGCGGCACTGCCGACCCCGGTAGCGCCAAGTACGGCACCGGCAGCCGGTGACTGGATCGCCCTGATCAAGGGCTATATCAAGGATGGCGGACTGGTGCTGGGGCTTGCTATAGCCGTGCTCGGATTCCTGTGGATCGCCTATCTCGGCTTCGCCAAATTCAATGAGGCACGCCAGGGTAAGGCGGAGTGGGCCGAGGTAGGTGTGCTTGGCATCGTCGGTGCCATCGTGCTGATCTTCGCCAGCTATCTGCTGACCGAAGCGGCAGGCGTCATCTGACCGATGACCCAGCCATCCAGGGAAGTGCTGGCCGACCGGCTCAATGCCGAGCCTGCCATCTTTAAGGGCTGCTCGTCATCGGAACTGGGCGTCATCGTCGGCGTGGCTGCACTGGTCTGGCTGCCGGTCAGTCTGCTGCTGGCCGGCTTGATGGGTGCGGTCACGATGGGTTTTGGCTTGGCCGGCATAGGTGTCGTGGCCACGGTAGTGGTCACGGCAACCCTCTTTCAGCGTCTGAAGCGCAATCGCCCGGATGGTTACTATCAGCAGCGCTTTGTCATCTGGTTGCATGACAAGGGGCTGAGATCCTCCAAGCTCGTGCGCCGCAGTGGCAGCTGGGATATCGGCAGGAGTGGGTATGCGTCGTTACCGTTACGAGATCGATAATGTCCGTGCACACCTGCGCTCGCTGTGGGTTGTCATCGGGCTGGAGGTGCTGATCATCTTCGCGCTCTGGTTCGGCTGGAGTCAGGCGCCGAAGGAGATGACCGTGCACGTACCGCCGGACCTGCGTTCCGGCTCGGTATTGGCCATCGACCAGGTTCCGCCGGCCAATGTCTATGCCTTCGCTTTCTACATCTTTCAGCAGCTCAATCGCTGGCCGGAAGACGGAGCGCGCGACTACGGCCGGGCGATCTTCTCGGTCTCCCCCTATCTGACACCCAAGTACCGCACCGACCTGATCGCCGACATGGAGCTCAAGGGTCGGCAGGGTGAACTCACCTACCGTGTGCGCGGTGTGCAGGAGATCCCGGGACACGGTTACGAAGAGCGCCGGGTCGATGTGTTGAAACAAGACGTCTGGGTGGTGTGGCTGGACCTGGATCTGTACGAATCGATGAAGGGTATGACGGTGAAGAAGACCGCGATCCGCTACCCGCTTCGTGTCGTACGTCATGCGGTCGATCTGGAGGCCAACCCCTGGGGATTGGCACTGGACGGCTTCGCGGCCGAAGGACCGAGGCGGCTGAGTGAAGCGGAACTCACCGAAGAGAGCGAGCAGCAGAGTCAGGGGTAGGAGAGGGGATACGATCGATGAGTAAGAAAGCGAAACATTATCTCTATGCGCTGTTGCTTCTCGCACCGGTCCTCTGCTGGGCAGAGACGATACCCGGCGAGCAGATGCCACTGGAACGCATCCTGTGGCAGAAGACGCCGATCGAACTGAAGCTGTCCGTCGGCAAAGAGCAGCGCGTCGATTTCCCGGGACCGGTCAGGATCGGCTTGCCGGCAGCACTGCAGCCGATACTCCGCGTGCAAAGTATCGCCGGCACAGTCTATCTGCTGGCGCATCAGCCGTTCGAGCCGACCCGGGTCATGGTCCGGGCGATCGAGAGCGGTGCTGTCTATCTGCTGGATCTGTCGGCTGACACCAAAAGCACTCCAAGAGCCGCGATTCAGATCTTCGATCCGGAGCCGGAAAAGTCTGAGTTGAGTTCGGATCCAACCGAACCCTCTCCGACGTATCCGACCTACGGCTATGTCGTACTGACCCGTTTTGCCGCGCAGCAACTCTACGCGCCGGCACGACTGCTGCGCGATCTGCCCGGTGTGGTGCGTGTACCCGTGCGTCGTGCAGCGGTACAGTTGATCCATGGCGGACAGGTGTTCGCCGAACCCCTGGTCGCCTGGCGCGCCGGCGATCTCTACCTCACTGCAGTTAAGCTGAGGAATGCGACATCCCGGGCTGTGGTGCTGGATCCACGAACACTGCGCGGAAGCTGGCTGACGGCAACCTTTCAGCACAACCGTCTGCTTGGGGACGGCGACGAAGCCGACACGACGGTCGTCTACCTGATCTCGGCACGTCCCTTTGAAACTTCTCTGTGAGTTGAGACCCATGGCCATCGCGACCAGTAATCGACTCTTACCTCTTCTCGCAGGCATCGTGTTGCTGATGCTGGTGTTCGTGAGTCTGAAATCCTGCTCCACGGATGACACGGATTCGGTGCTGCTCGACAAAGTCCCGGTGGCACCTTCACCCGATGCCGACACACCGGCCGACACGATCAAGACACTGACCGCCAACGTGGCGGCCATGACCACTGAGGTGGAAGCGCTACGGCGGGACAACGCCCATCTGCGCAAGGAGAACCAGGCGCTGATTGCGAGCCGTACCCAGATCGAGGAGAACGTTGCGACACGCGTCAAGCGCGAGCTCATCGCCCGGGAGAAGACCCAGGAGAATCGTGCCCGTATGGATGCCGGTGTGCTCTCGTCATTGACCGCGCGCGTCGATGCGCTGGCCGATTCGCTGTCGAAGACACGACCCCTTACCCCGGCAAACGATATTCCCGTGGGTCTGGGACTGGACGGCATAGGGCAGGGCGCTGTGAATGAGATCCTCTGGATAGAGCCCCTGGATCAAACAGAAGGTCCCGTAGCGGGAAAGGGCGTGCTGCAGCGAATGAAGCAGACCACCGGTGGCTATCTGGATGCAGCGACAACGAAAACAGGGGAGGTTGCCCGTGGTGTCGGAAACAAAATCGAGCAAGTGCGCACCTTGCCTGTCTATACCGTACCGCGCAACGCGACCTTGATCGGCTCTACCGCGATGACCGCGCTGGTCGGCCGCATACCCGTCCAGGGGCAGGTGCGTGATCCCATGCCCTTCAAGATTATCACCGGTGCGGACAACCTGGCTGCCAATGGCCTTACTGTACCGGGCGTGCAGGGCATGGTCTGGAGTGGCACGGCGGTCGGCGATTGGACGCTCGCCTGTGTCACCGGGCGACTCGACTCGGTGACCTTCGTGTTCGATGACGGCACCATCCGCACCCTGTCCTCCGACGACCGGCAGGGTGGTAGTGCCGATAAACCGCTTGGTTGGATCTCTGATGCCCAGGGTATCCCGTGTATCAGCGGTGCGCGCAAGACCAATGCTCCGGCTTTCCTCACTCAACGCATCGGCGTGATGGCGATCCAGGCCGCGGCCCATGCAGCAGCTGCTGCGGAAACCACCGCGGTGGTCAGCGACGCCGGCAGTGTGACCAATAGTGTGACCGGTGATACCGGCACCTATGTGCTCGGCAGAACCGTGGAAGGGGGCAGCAACGAGATCGCGAAATGGCTGCTAGAACGACAGGCGCAGAGTTTCGACGCGGTATTCGTAGCGGCCGGCACCAAGGTGGCCATTCACGTGGACCGCGAGCTTCCCATTGATCTCGATCCCATCGGCAGGAGATTGACCCATGCAACCACGCATCAAGCAAGTCACCGTACTGCTCTCGATTAGCCTGTTAGTCGGCGGCTGCGCCAGTACCAAGGAGGCGGTCTTGCCGCAGGACGGACCGTCCATGCAGGCCATCTACGACGCGCATCTCGAGGAGATGACGGCACATGACCCGCTGGCACTTCGAGGAGAACTCGGTAGCCGGCAGTTAGGTACTGGCTCTGTATCCTTAGAGGGCTACACGCGGGATGCCTTTAACGAGATCGAGACGATCTTCCCCCGTCTGCCGAATCCGACCCTGGTGATGTATGTTTTCCCACACCTCGCAACCGAGGAACGGGTGCCGGTGCCAGGTTATGCCACCACCTTTCCGATGTACGAGCGGATCGAGTACGCCTTGCCCGGCGAGGTCTCTTCTGGACATTCCGGTGACAAGTTTGTCCACAGCGAAAGAAACGTCACTGACCAAAGCAAGTAGTTATTACCGTGTCATCCGACCACTCATCGAACCCACCCGTGCGAACTGCCGATGTGAAGCGCGGCTATCGACGCCCGTCATCATTAACCGATCTGTTACCCTGGGTGGAGTACATTCCGGAGAGTCGTGCTTTCCTGCTGGAGGATGGGGTCAGCGTCGGCGCCTTGTTCGAACTGGAACCGGTGGGTACCGAGGCGCGCACGGAAGGCTTTATGGTTCAACTGCGTGATGCGATCCAGACCGCGCTGACCGAAGCGATCCCCGAGTTCGATGATGCCCCCTGGGTGCTGCAGGTCTATGTCCAGGATGAGCCGAGTCTCACCCGGTTTCAGCGTGAGGTGGGTGCCTATGTCCAGCCCGGTGCACATGATTCGAACTTCACGCGCCATTATCAGCAGACCTTCGCCGAGCATCTGGCGAAGATCAGCCGACCGGGCGGTCTGTTCGAGGATGCGGCCGTTACCGGCACGCGCTGGCGTGGCCAGATCCGACGGGTTCGGGCGGTGCTCTATCGGCGCCTTAGGTCAAGGGGCAAGACCCCAGCAGCCTTGGAGGTCGAGGCGGCGCTGAATGATGTCGCTACCAAGTGGACGGCGGCACTGGCCAGTGCCGGTATCAGGACCCGACGCGGCACTGGCGAGGATCTCTACACCTGGCTCCTGCCTTGGTTCAATCCCAAACCGGAAGTTGCGGGAGGCGACCCGGACAAACTGCTCGAAGTGGCTCCTTATCCTGGGGATGATAACCTCCCGTTCGGCTACGACTTCGCCGAGCGTCTGACACTCGCCATGCCGCGTTCGGACAACGACACAGCAACCTGGTGGTTCGATGGATTGCCCCACACGCTGGTCAGCGTTCAGGGGCTGCGGCGAGCACCGGAGATCGGCCACATGACCGGTGAACACCCCTCCGGTGACCACGTCTTTGCACTGTTCGATCGCTTACCTGAATACGCGATCATGGTCATGACCCTGACGCTGCGGCCACAGGATCTAATCCGCAACCATATCCATCAGGTGCGACGCTCAGCCGTGGGGGATTCCGCGGAGGTCATGCTCACGCGGGAGGATGCCGATGCCGTCGAGCGCGAAATGGCGCAGGGTAATAAACTCTACCCGTTGAGCATCGCTTTCTATCTGCGTGGCAAAGACTTGCAGGAACTGCGCAGTAACGTCAATCGTTTGAATGCGCTGCTGTTACCGAACGGACTGCAGCCAATCACCCAGGAAGCGGATCTGCTGGCACTGGATGCTTACATCCGCAATCTGCCGATGGCCTATGATCCGCATCTGAACAAGTTGAGTCGCCGCTCACGTCTGGTCTTCTCGCGTCACACCGCAAACCTGCTGCCGCTCTACGGCCGATCTCGTGGTACCGGTCATCCGGGACTGGTCTTCTTCAACAGGGGTGCCGAGCCTCTGGTGTTCGACCCATTGCACCAGGAAGATCGCAAGAAGAATGCCCACATGCTGATTCTCGGTCCGACCGGCGCAGGCAAATCGGCACTGCTGGTCTACCTGTTGCAGCAGATGGCGGCGGTCTACCGGCCACGCATCTTCATCATTGAGGCAGGAGGTTCATTCTCGCTGCTCGGCCAGCATTTTGAGGCCAATGGCCTGGCGCTCAATCAAGTGACGCTGAACCCCAATGCCGATGTGAGCCTGCCGCCGTTTGCCGATGCCCTCAGACTGCTGGAGAAGGAGAGGCGACTGCGCATGGTGGAGGATCCCGATGCACTGGCGGAGGACGAAGAGGACGACACGGACGAGGAGGGCACAGGTCGCGACATTCTGGGTGAGATGGAGATCGCTGCCCGTATCATGATCACCGGCGGTGACGAGCGTGAGGATGCACGTATGACCCGGGCCGACCGACTATTGATCCGCAAAGCTATTTTCCTCGCTGCGAAAAGGGTCCAAGAAACTGGCCGCGATCAGGTGCTCACCCAGGACGTGGTCGCAGCGCTCCACACAATCGGCGGGGATGCCAGCCTGCCCGAACACCGCCGCAACCGCGCGCTGGAAATGGGGGATGGCATGGCGCTGTTCTGCTCAGGACTCGCCGGGTACTTCTTCAATCGCCCTGGCAAGCGCTGGCCGGAAGTGGATGTCACGATTCTGGAGATGGGCATACTCGCGCGCGAGGGATACGAGGATCAGCTCACCGTCGCCTATCTCTCGATGATGAGCCACATCAACGATCTGGTCGAACGTCATCAGAGCGATGCCCGTCCAACGCTTGTAGTTACGGATGAAGGCCACATCATCACGACTAATCCGTTACTGGCCCGTTACGTGGTCAAGATCACCAAGATGTGGCGCAAGCTCGGCGCCTGGTTCTGGATCGCCACTCAGAACCTGGAGGACTTTCCGGATGCCAGTCGCAAGATGCTCAATATGATGGAGTGGTGGCTGTGCCTTGTCATGCCGAAGGAGGAGATCGAGCAGATCGCCCGGTTCAAGGATCTCTCGGTTGAACAACGCAGCCTCCTGCTTTCCGCGAGAAAGGAACCGGGTAAGTATGTCGAGGGTGTGGTCCTTTCAGATAATCTCGAAGCCCTTTTTCGCAACGTACCGCCGCCACTGTCGCTCGCATTAGCTATGACAGAGAAGCATGAAAAGGCGGAGCGGGCTGCGATCATGCAGGAGAAGGGGTGCAGCGAGTTGGAGGCGGTATATTTTATGGCGGAGCGTATAGCAACCGAGTGGGGCGGATAAAGCCTTCGTAATGAGTTGCTTTGGTGGTCCGCACCATAGGACCTAGCGAATTATCTACCTGCAGCCGGTCACCCTTGCGAGTGTTCCGAAGCCGTTGATGGCTTCTCGGAGTGTAGTGCGGAGACGACTGGAACGAAATTTCCTCCCTTGGGCAACAGCAATCGCCCTGGAGCGGCTCTAGGATGGTTTTTGGGCAAAACGTCAATCCAACTGCGGACTGAGGTCATGATTACAGGTCAGAAGAGTCACTTTGAGCTATAAATATTTTTGGCTGATCGCAGCGCCCGTGAGCAATCTTCAGCTAATTCGGGCTTCATCTCTTCCAATGGATTACTACACCATTCTGCCGGTAAGCCTCTCCGTCTTGCTTCATCCACTATTGGCTGATACAAATTAACCATATAGTCGAAGAACTGTTTAGCACGTTTCGATCTAAGTACTAAGCGATCTCTGATCTCTCTTTCTTCTTTAATCGCTTGACTAATATCGTATAGGCCTCGCCAAACACTCCTATCTGCGATGAATGTGTCCATTAACATGTTTTCTACGAAAGCAAACTGACCGATCAGGACCCGTAAGATATAACCCCCCAGTTTGGTCGGATAAAAGTTCGAAGAAAACTCGGCCGGTCCGTGTGATGCAGTATGCACAAATCTCAGTTTGCAAAGATCAGACAAAACAGCCAAGATATGATCATCTGAAAAACCGATCTTTCGACTTGCTTCTCGGATGTTGACTCCCGACTCGTAATCGAAATTTCTTTCGGAGCTAAGTTTTACTAGATTGCCCAAAATAAAAACTCGTAGCAGCTCCGCCCCTGTTTTGTCCAAACGGGCATCAAAAACGTTGCCGATAACGGAATACTCTTCGGAATAGACAGGTTGATTTCCGACTAGAATTGATCTAAGTGCCTCGTGCTTGGGTAGAACGTAATCTTTTCCTGCTTGATAGAAACGAATTGCCTTGTCTGGGTCAGTGTAACCGCGCTCTAAGAACTCCCGTGTCATCTTCAATGATAGGCGTGTATCATCGACTGCAAGCATTTCTATCGTCTTGCCCACTTCCGTACCTAATACAGACTTTCGAACTATTGAAATGAACTGAGAAAGGTCACTTACTTGAAAAAGCGCACCATTGCCAGCGACGAATTCTCCACTCTTACCTTGCAGTAGTCTTTCTGCAACAAAAAAACGTCTAGACAGCACCTGACGAATCTGAGGTGGCTCGAGTTGCAGGGGATCGAAATCGAACGCGTCAAACTTTGGAGAATGTCGGTGCTTCACAAACGTGCTCTCGCGCATCGAGAGAACAAGATTAAGACCATTGCGCCTAGCGAAAGCTATGGCATCAGAGAAAATATTCGATTGGACGGCCTCATCTTCAAACTGATCTACATTATCGATAACTAGGAAAACTGGAACTTTACTTGAGGCGTATTTGAGTAATCGCTCTACATAAGGAGCACCCTCCCTGAATTCGTCTTCAATAATCTGTGAGAACTTTTCGTTAATTCTACTTTCATCGCTAGCTATAAGCGCCAAGGGGCCTCGCTTTAAGGTTTCAAGTTCTTCGCGATAAGCTGACCGTATCGCTCTGTCAAATGTGGCGAAAAAATCATCTTCCGAGAAGTATTCCTTTATTTTTTTTATAACAAAATTAAGTGCCGCTTCGTTCTGTGCATACTCTCGAAAGTCAATGTCGATCCAATGGGGATATTCTCGATCTTTGCGTTCTTTAAAAAAGCTCGCAGCAGTGATCTTCCTTGTATATTGCAAAAAAGTAGTTTTGCCGACTCCGACAGGTCCGAGGATCAAGATTGCGAGCGGCCGTGCCGCAGCTTCCGCTGCGACTAAAGTGTCCGCCAAAGAGCGACCGCTTTTGCTCTTGCGATGCCCCATCGGTTTTCCGGGTGATTTATCGAACAGCGGCGCCCGTTTTGATATATGCATCTTAATTCGATTATCGAACTTTGTGCGGTCTGGTGTCGTCACGTAGCATTTATCGAGGAGTTCAGTATCGCTTTCAGATATGGACTCTGAAAAAGCGGTAATGATTTCGTTCTCTATAAGGGGATAGATGGGGTTTACCTTTCCACCTCGGCCCGTCACAAAAAAGCGATTGAGCCGTCTTTCCTCGAGCTGGTCCGCATTCCGGCCAATAAGCTCGAACTCAAGATTTCCATCAATTACCCCATCGCGCGAAAGCAGGGAAGTAAAATATTCGAAGTCCTCGCCCAAAGTAGATTCAAGCGAGTCGAAAACAAGAGCGGAAGAGGCATGAAAATCAACCTCATCGGTTCTAACAGCTGGGAAGACGATCCATTGGCCACCATTCGTAACTACTGCGTAAGGGATATTCTTCTTGCGGCAGTAGTCGCGAGCCTGTCGTATAGCATCACCAACCTCGCCGTCGAGAATCGGGCCAGATAACGTACGGCGACGCTTTGATGGTCCTGTGTCAAAGGTTCTGCCCATCCTTTTTGCTTCGATCAAGAGAGGTGTATTTGCCGTGCGCAGAATATAATCTGCGTAGGTAGTTGTACCGTCTTCAGAGATCCGTTCCTCGTAGCTCATATCATCGGGTGTCCATCCCAATAAACCTTCCAAAATTTCGTCGATTAGCTTTTTTCGAGTTTCGGCTTCGTTTGCATTGGCTAGTTGGAGTTTTTTGTGTACGCCAAGCAACTGAACGCGCTTGTTCTCAGATGACGTCATCATTAACACCTCTCCCACAGTCTCACGGATGGTTGACCTTCTCCCGTGAATTTAACAAATCTTGCACAATCTCGTCACTGCCTGAATTGTCTCGAAGAGGTTTGTGCCGGCATCTTTAACTAAACGTTTAAAAATCACGCTCAGTATCAGCATGCCATTATCGACAGGACTCCAAGGCTGTCCGTATAGATCGCAAAACGAAAGGCACGGATTGGAATCCGCAGCTATGGGGTCAGGGGTGCGTGCTGGTTGATAAACCGCAATCGATATGTTGGCGCGAGAATCCCGAATAACGGTATCGAGACAGCTTGATTCGGGTTTGTCCGCTCATAGTAGCACGGTTGCGGATGAGTAGGTCGGAGGAGGTTCAAGATAAAAGGTACAAGATGCCACTGTAAGTTTTAATAAACGCTGAAGCTACTTTCGTCAAGTACAGATGAAACCACGACGATAGTGGTCCCGGTTTTCTCTTCCTTTGTTTATCTTCTATAGCGACGATGGCTTCCATTGTGCTGCGATTCAAGACTGACATGCTCGCCATTTTCCATTCCCTGGTTAGACTTATGCTCTTCTGGCCCCTTGCGTTTAGTTTGCCCGTCTGGTCGGGTGAATCATTCAGCGTCGAGGTCTTCACCACAAGCGAGCGTCCAGCCGTCGGCGCAGATTACGATCAACTCCGCGCAGCGAATGTCTCGACATACACCGTCGATAGCTTCGATCGATTAGAATCGCGTCTATCAGAAGGACTTACAGCTGACCCGGAAGCGGCAAAGAGAGAATCGCTCCGCAGAATCCAGCAGCTTGATGATGCCCGCATGGCGTCCGTCAAGAAAGCTGCGATAGGTCTTTCCAAGGCTTTTCAATATAACGTCAATCGCTATCCTGCGGTTGTTTTTAATGGAGAAATTGTCATATACGGCGTGACCGATCTATCCAAGGCGTTCGATCTCTACGTAGGATGGAAACGGGAGCGATCCCGATGATGCGCCATGGTCTGGGAAGTTTGCTTTTGACTCTGGTGCTCCATGTATCCGCTACGACTCAGGCCGGAACGATCACAACACCTCAGATCATCGCTCAGACCACGGCCGGTGCTTTGACCTGCATGCGCTGGATGCCTGTCGGAATGTGCTTCTGGCTCTACTGTTCTTTGTCTGGTTGCCGGGTCAGGACCTCGTTAAAGGTTGGGCACTACAACCCGGATCTGGTGGTCAGCACCTACAACGAGTTGGGCGGCAACCCCTGGGCTGAGATTCGCGCGACGCTGGGGCTTGATCAGAAAACTGCAGCCATCGGGCTGTTGGGATCGCTGCTACCGGTTCCTATCGACAGTGCAGGCAACCGTACGGAAGGGATCTCCGAGAGCGACCACAAGAATCTGCTATTCCGCGAGACCGATGCCATCGGCCATCCGATGAACACTCTGGCTGGTGTGGTTTCAGGCACGGGTCTGCTCTGCCAGTCGCAGACAACGCCCTTTTTTCCATACTTTCTATCCGGACTCGATGCCTTGTCCTGGCGTCAGGAGGTGCCGGAGATCTTCTATCCGGCCAGCTGGATCCCTGGCCTGCGCGAGATTGGCACCTGGCCTCTGCAGACCTGGGGGAGTGTGTATCCACGTACCGGCTGGACCACTCAGGCGGAAGAACCCAAGGCTGCCGCGATCAATGCCCAGCGGGCCGGTGACATCGTCACCCGTACTGCACAGCCGCACGTCTATGTCTCCCTGTCGGGTGATTCGTACATGCACAACGATGTCATCCGCGAGATCGACAACTGGGTCGACGACGGATCCGGTATGTTGGTCAACCGGCGCTCTCACTCCTTCTCCGGTCAGAAGGTCTGGCCACCAGGTCCATTGGTTGAGAAGGACCACCGCACCGGAACCTGGCAGATGCTCGTGCCGAAGCCGGAGTCGACCTGCAACGTGTTCGGTATCAACGATTTGGCGAGTGGCAAAGGTTGGGGTGGGGGTCGCGTGGACAGTGCCGGTGACTATGCCTGGAACCTCTGGCGTCCTTACAAATGCTGCAGACGCCGAGGACAGGTGTTTCTGTTCGACATCGACTGGATCGCTTATCCGCCATGATCACTCAACAAGCACAGTATTGCTCCTTTTCACTTCGTCGTGGCAGGCATCGGTTGCTGGTCGTTGGCTTACTTGCCTGCGTGCTGGCAAATCATGCCGTAGACGCCGCGCAAGCACCGACAGAAGACAGTCTCTGGTACTACGAGATCGGTGGAGCTGAGCCCGTATCTGCCCCGGCCAATCCGTCGGTGGTTTCGGTCACCTTGGGTGGCTCGGCGCAACTGGGGCTGGGTTTCAGTTGCGGTAAGTTCGACCCGGTCGCGGCGGTGACCCACACGCTGAACAACATCGCAGCCGGCGTCGACAATATGATGAATGCGATGACAGCCGCAGCAAGTACGGCCATTGCATCGCTGCCGGCACTGATCCTGCAACGGGCGAATCCAGGCCTCTACGATCTGTTTCAGAACGCACTGCTCAAAGCGGAAGCGACCCTGCAGTTGGCCACCAAGTCGTGCGAGCAGATGGAGGCCGAGATTGCCGCGGGCAAGAATCCCTATGCCGACCTGATTACGCTCTCCAAAGGCAACGACTGGAAGGTGCAGATGGGGATAGGCGGTAACGATGTCGTGACCGCCAAGGAGTCCGTCGAGACCGCCAACGGCGACAACGGTGTGCCCTGGATCGGTGGTAAAGCCGGTGGTACAGGTCAGCCGGTGCTGCAGTTTACCGGGGACATCGTCAAAGCCGGCTACAACATCAACATGAATCGCCCGGTCACTGCCACAGATCCGGTAGCGGCGTCAGACTCGACCCGGCTCTCCGAGATCTGGTCCACTCCAACGGATGCACGCAACTGGGTGGTGGATGTGGTCGGCGAGAACATCGTCACCACCTGCGATACCTGCCGTAAGGACAGCATCCCAGGCACCGGTCTGTTGCCCAAGCTGCATCAGGAATCGGCAGCAGTCACGACGGGTCTGCAAAACCTGGTCAGTGGTACGACACCACTGACGCTCACCAATCTGGACGATGTCACGGCACCCGGTATTGCCATCACACGCCAGGTGATCGAGGCGATCCGCGACATGCCGCCTACCGAGCAGGGTCTCATCATCAGTCGGCTGGTATCTGAAATCAGTACCGCACGTACGGTTGAAAAGGCGCTTTACGCCCGTCGCCTGCTGCTCACCGGCCGCCAGGTCCCGGAGGTCTATGCCACCGAAGTGGCGCGCGAGCATGCGGATGCCTCCATCGCCGAACTCGACAAGGAGATCGATAACCTACTGTTCGAGACGCGGGTAAGGCGCGAAGTGGTCTCAGACACAATCACTCTGCTGCTACAGCGAGCTGCGGCACGGCGGCAGTCATCGCTGAATGTCCCCCAGGTCTCTCCGGTGGATCCAAGGCCGCTCACCCATGGCCGTGTTCAATAAAGCCGCCGTGCGTAGGCGCAGACTCTTTGGCTTATCGGTGCTGGCGATCGGATTGACGATAGGTGTCGGCCTCCTGCTTTGGCAGGCAACTGAGCTCACTTCCGTGTCGAAGATCTCCGATCAGATCGAGCAGTTCAAACCGATGGCCAGTGGAATCAGACTGGCACTCATCGGCCTGCTGGGTGTCTTTTGGCCGAGGCTGGTTTATCTCGCACACAGTCTCGGTCAGATAGACCAGGAGAAGCGGGATAGCCTTCTGGCACTGCGCTGGCGAGTGGTGGGATGGCTGCTGGTGATCGAGCTGATGCTCGGTCAGAACCTGTTGGGCCGAATGTTCACAGTGACCACTGGGCCCATCGCATGAACGTGGACAGCTACCTCGAACTCTTTACGACGCTGTTTGGCTGGGCCTTCTACGGCGTGCTGTGGGATGTGCTGGTGGCTACCGGTATCGTCTATCTGCCGTTTTTAGGCATCTTGATCGACAACTGGCGCGAGCCTGCCGAGGGCGGTCAGTTCGGCACCGTGACCGGTCTGTCGCTGCGGCGCATGGAGATCGAACTCTTCATCGCGCTGTTGGTGGTCGTACTGGCTGGTCAACCCGCAGCGCTGACACCACTCAACGCCGGCACTCTTAGCTATACACCGCCGCCGACCCTGGACAACCCAATACCCACTACGGCCACCGTAGCTGCACCCCAAAGCACTTTCGGCGCCACCGGATTTACCGGTTCACCGGCAACGGTGAACATCCCGGTCTGGTGGTACGCCGTGATTGCAATGACCTCGGGCTTCAACCATGCCGTTGTAGAGGGGTTGCCTGCGGCCAACGATCTGAGGACTTTCGAACAGCAGGCGCGGTTGGCCACCATCGAGGATCCACGCCTGCGCCAGGAGGCGAGCGACTTCTTCAGCGAGTGCTACGTACCCGCCCGCTCCAAGTACCAGGCGGAGCGACTAGCGACGACTGCGGTCACTACAACTTTGAGCACCTACGGCGAGGATGATCCGGACTGGATGGGCTCGCACGTCTACCGGGATACGGCTGGTTTCTACGATACCTTACGACCAACCAAGCAGATCCCGGGTTGGGCGTATGACTCCGATCGCGATACCGAGTACAACCCAGCCTCGCCACCTGTCTGGGGTAAACCGACCTGCAAGCAGTGGTGGGAGGAGGGCACCATCGGTCTGCGGCAGAAACTGATCGATGAGGCCGATGCGACGTCTGCCGGTTTCTCGGGACTTGTCGTTGCGGTCGCACCGGCCCTGGCTGGCGAGCAACAGAAGGATACGGTGGTACGCACAGTGCTCACCAACTCACCACCCGTGTGGTCTAGCAATGACCTTGTAGCCAACAACACCGGAAGCACGGGTCTGCTCGGTACCGCAGAGAACATCGTCAAAGGTGGGCTGGCAGCAGGCGGTGTGATCACTGCATCGGCGTTCTTCTCGGTCACCATGACAGCGGTGCTGCAGGCACTGCCCATGGTCCAGGCACTGCTGCTTCTGGGTATCTACGTTTTGCTCCCCATGGTGGTCGTGCTGTCCCGCTACTCGCTGTCGATGATGGTGATCGGGGCCATGGCTATCTTCACCGTGAAGTTCTGGAGTGTGCTCTGGTATCTCTCGATGTGGGTGGACCAAAATCTCATCCAATCCATGTATCCGGACGTGAACGTCTTCCTGCAACTGTTCGCCAACCCCGGTGAGCACGACATCAAACGCATGCTGCTCAATATGATCACGACCAGTCTTTATCTCGGGCTGCCGGTTTTGTGGAGCGGCATGATGGCATGGGCTGGAATTAATGTAGGTCGGTCTATTAACAACGCCACCGCTCCGTTGACACGCCCCGCTGACGATGCCGGTCGCCAAGGTGGGGCAGCTGGAAAAATGGCTGCTAGCCGAGGCATACGGCGTTATTAAACCTGCGGCTAATCCTCTTTATACCAACCATAAGGGTCATTTCCCGCATCCAATCGGCCAGTGCGATGGTTGAATTCACCGATGAGATCGGTATCGATGAGCTGTCGGTCGTCAACATGTTTTGTATCGGCTGACGAAAAAAGCTCCCGAGCCGTGCCAAGCAGTGCAAATACGAAACCGATAGCAACGCCGCCGAGTTTGATCAGTAGCTGTAAAAATCTCATTGTTCTGTTTCCTTTTATCAGGCCAAGCATAGGTGAAACCTGATTTCACCTGCAAGCACAGGCCGCAGTTTTTCCTCATGGGGGTGCTCTTTGCAATAGGCTCACCATCCCCTTCGTTGAGTTAGCAGTTCATCTGCCCGTTCTGGTTGATAACGTTTCGCTGTCGCTGAATGTCTGGTAGATTCGTGAAACCTGGAATCTAGTGGTGGTATCGGATGCCCCAAAAAGAACAACAAGCGCGTGCGACGATAGACCAGTTGCTGGAGCAGGCCGGCTGGTATCTGTGTGACGCTAATGAGGCCAATATCCACTCTCAACGGGGTGTCGCCGTCAGAGAGTTCCCGTTGCAAACTGGTTATGGGTTTGCGGATTACCTGCTTTACGTGGACGGTGCCGCCGCAGGCATCATCGAAGCCAAGAAAGAAGGACATACCCTAAGCGGTGTAGAGACGCAGGAGGATAAGTACACTCAGGGGCTGCCTGCAGCTTTACCGGCCTGGAACCGCCCGCTTCCGTTCGCTTACCAGAGCACTGGGGCAGAGACCCGTTTCACCAACGGTCTCGATCCAAGGCCCCGCGCCCGTTCGGTTTTCGCGTTTCACAAACCTGAACGGCTAGCAGAGCACCTGGTTAGCCAGCCAGGACAGGTGAGGGACCTCTCTTCGTTTCCGGAAGCCTTCTCTCCCGCTTGCAAGCCATGCCGCCCATGATCAAAGATGGTCTCTGGCCTGCTCAGATCAACGCCATCAACAACCTGGACCAGTCACTACGGGATAACCGTCCTCGTGCACTGATCCAGATGGCCACCGGCTCCGGCAAGACCTTCACGTCCATCAGCTTCATCTACCGGTTGATCAAGTTCGCCGGCGCCCGCCGAGTGCTGTTCCTGGTGGACCGCGGCAACCTGGGCGACCAGACCCTCAAGGAGTTCCAGCAGTACGTCTCGCCCTACAACAACTTCAAGTTCAGCGAGGAGTACATCGTCCAGCGCCTGAGCAGCAACACCCTCGACACCACGGCACGGGTCTGCATCTGCACCATCCAGCGCATGTACTCCATGCTGCGGGGCAAGGAGCTGCCGCCGGAAGACGAAGAGACCTCAGTGCAGGGTCTGGAAAGCCTGTTCAAGGAACAGCCGCCCATCGAATACAACCCCAATATCCCGATAGAGACCTTCGACATCATCGTCACCGACGAATGTCACCGCTCCATCTACAACCTCTGGGCGCAGGTGCTCGAATACTTCGACGCCTACCTGATCGGCCTGACCGCCACGCCCAACAAGCAGACCTTCGGCTTCTTCCACCAGAACCTGGTGATGGAATACCCCCACGAACAGGCAGTGGTGGACGGCGTCAACATGAACTACGACGTCTACCGCATCAAGACCCAGATCACCGAGGGCGGCTCCCAGGTCGAGGCTGGCTACTACGTCGAACAGCAGGACCGCGAGACCCGCGAAAAGCGCTGGCAGCAGCTGGATGAAGATCTGAGCTACGAGGCCAGACAGCTCGACCGCGACGTAGTTACCCCGGACCAAATCCGAAAAGTAGTGAGGACCTTCCGCGACAAGGCTAGTCTGGATATCTTCTGGCTCAAGGACGAATCACTGGAGGAGTCAGACAATCTGCCGGAGCCAGGACTGATCGCGGCGGAAATCGTCGAGGACCTGGAGGCAGCGTTGGAGCAGTTTCGGGAGATTGCGGCTGACCTGAATGAAGACGAACCGGCAGAAGTATGAGAATGAAAACGATCAAACTGAACTCCATTGACCAGGATCTATTGGCCCCTATAGGGGTAGCTCAGTCCAACCCTTTCTTGTATGTATTGATTTCAAGGAAGATCACAAATGGCAAGGCGAAGACAATCTACATTTGAAGAGCTGATCGAAGTGGCAGCGCTGCTGCCCTGGTGGGCTGCCGTTCTGCTTGCCATTGTGGCCTATTTTGTGATTCATCCGTTTGCCGAGATGCCAGCACCAACAGCTACAACAACGGCAGAGATGGGTAAGGCGCTAACAACACAAATTTATCGTACGTTAGCAATGTTTGGGCAGTATCTCGTACCGACCATATTGTTGATTGGAGCGGCCGTTTCCGCTGTTGGTCGTGCGAAGCGGAAGAAGCTTTTGGCGACGACCGTGGAATCGGCATCTCTCACTGCCGTCAAGTCGATGACCTGGCAGGAGTTTGAGATGCTGGTCGGTGAAGCATTTCGAGAACAGGGCTTCACGGTAAGAGAAACAACCGCCGGGGCCGACGGTGGAGTCGATCTCGAATTGCGTAAGGATGGTGAGCTGTTTCTGGTTCAGTGCAAACATTGGCGCGCCACAAAGGTGGGTGTCACGGTTGTTCGTGAACTGTTTGGAGCTATGGCAGCTGTTGGGGCGACTGGTGCATACGTAGTCACGTCCGGAGTTTTCACAACAGAAGCTCGTCAATTTGCAGATGGTCGAAACATAACCTTGGTTGATAGTGACTCTCTGCAGGATTTGCTTGGCCATGCGCGCAATTCCAAAAAGTTTCATGCTGGCAATGAGGAGCCCACTTTAAACTTGGAACCCAAGCAAGACCGGCAAAGATCAATCTCGGACGCAAAGGAGCCTCCTCCATGTCCCATCTGTAATAGCCCAATGGTGAAGCGCATTGCACAGCGCGGGGCAAACGTCGGAAATACATTCTGGGGTTGTGCCAAATATCCGAAGTGTCGCGGTACACGTAACTTGTGAACGTAAAGATGTTTGCCTGAATGCACGTGGCCAATGTATCTACCCACGTCATTGACGACACTTGAAGCGTGACTGAGGGCGAATCGCCCGGGTAATTTCGGAAGGCGATTTGTGTGAGGCATACGCTTCTGGATGACTCTTCCAGTTGCTGATATCGCTCTTATAAATGGTGAGCAACTTGTCATGCTTCTGATGGAACCCTGTATTGGCGTCCATCGCTCCACACCAGATCTGTTCGAGATCGATGAGGAGGTATTACAAACTTGAGAGGAAAAATAGCGGAGAGCAGATCATGAGTACAAAAACTGAAGGAGCGGGAGCCAGAGCCTGCTGGTTTGTAGGGGCCACATACGGTGGAACCGATGATCAAACACCCCGTTTTCTTCATTAAGGTATTTGGAAGAATGGGTATCAATGGTAGGGCTTTAGCAGTAGTCTCTCAGGAGATTTTCCTAGCATCCACGTTGCAGATGGTAGTTGTTTTATTTTCTTTGAAATGTTACAAATTTGTTACGGAAATATTACCATCCAGCATAATAAAAATAGATTAGGAAATTGAAGATAGAGATTATGGTCTCGATTGATTTAATTAAGAAGTAGCATCTCTGATTCGGTCATATTGAAGCACCTCTATCATTAACAGTCCTTCAGAGCGATCATAATTCAAGGTCGTATGTCCGTTCTTGCTTCGTCTTGCTTGTGAGGTATTGGAGTAGCCTCAGCGAAATCAATCTCTTGCTTGATGGTGCTGCTGAGGACGTTGTCCTTTAAGTGCCGCTAATCACAAAAAGAAAAGGTTGGTAAATAACCCCGGTACCCGTGAAAACATACATTTTATCCTTCGGCTATTTTTGCCTTTGAGGAATAAAAAGGTATGTATCCGTGTATGACGTTCAATCTCTGAGGCCAAATTGTATGATTAGGTTGTCAATGTTATGTGCATTCTTTTGTCAGGAGCATTGCAGATACCCACACCTCATAACGAAGTAATTCTGGCTAAGCAAGCTGATTACTATTTGAATTATTTTTGAATTCTAGATTTAACGGATACAGGTAGATTTGAGGAGGAAATCTGAGATGCCTACATCGATAGACTTCGGCAAAATGTTTCACAAAAAACCATTCAGGCCCATAAATATGCACATGAAAAATGCGACCAAGTGCGTAGCGCTCATGCCTACTGCCATTGACGCCTTTTTTAGAGCAGACAATGACGCTTTGAAAGATATTCGCCAGACCATTAATAAATTGGAAGAAGAAGCGGATGAGATTTTGGAGAAACTACAGCGTCGTCTTCCGAGGGCACTGTTTTTAAGCGTAAATGGACATGATTTGCTTGACGTATTGGAGCTACAGGAAGCGATTGTTGATCGAACCCAGGATATCATTAACCTGATGTTGGACTTACCAATGGATGTCCCTGAGGAGATGCGCCAACCAATACAGCAATTGGTTGGACGTTGTGTGGCTGCTACCAACGTGGCTGAAAAAATAGTTAATACATTTGTATCGTTAGCAGAAACCAGATTTAAAGGATCTGATGCCGAAAGTATACAAGAATTGATTCACGAGACTGTGGCTATAGAGACAGACGCAGATAGTTTAGGCATCGAGATCACTCACACCATTTTTGCTCGCCGTAACTCAATGGATCCGGTATGTACAATCTTTTTGTACAAACTTATTCACTGGATCGATGATCTTGCAGACTATGCTGAAAAACTCGCTATTCGTACCCGATTGTTAATTGTACGCTGACAATTACAAGCTAGCTGGGCATATATGATCAATGAGGGTTTTCCTGCCGCGGTATCATTGTGTGAGTCTGGCAGCAGTGCCACCAGGCTTAGGTTCTGCTGAGTATCTGATGTGTTTCATGAAGAAACAGCACGATTGAACGAAAAAACAGGTGCTCTTTCGGTAATCTGCAGATATTGCTGGGGCAAGACTTCGTCAGAGTTTTACTTGCCCTATTGACTGGAGTCGGCTGATGAGTGTCCCATTTTGTCTTATTATTTGTACGGGGTAAAAAAGAGGGGCTGGCAGCCTTTCAACAGCCAGCCCCAAGCAGAGATCAAGAAGATGGAAAAGAGGTCTTGTTGAGGCTGTTATTAATCAGCGCTCAGCTGCCCTCTTGGTTGCCATCGAATCTATCGCCATTTGCTCGGTCTCTTCATCGCTGAGTGCGAGTTCGTGATCTATATCACGCTGCTCTGGATCGTGACTGGAGAAGAGTACTTCACCCATCTGTACCAGATTCTTCGCCACATCATAAGCATAAGCACTGTCGTTCATCAGCGAAGTCGCCATCTGCGGGGTAATTCTGTTCTCGCGGATCAGCACCTCCAGAATGCCGTTCGCGGTACTGTCGCTCTCCTCCATCTGCAGCCTGATCGCATCCAGCGACAGCACAGTAGTCGGATCATCGGGCTCGTTGCGCGCCTCTCCCAGTCGGCGCAGCACCTCGCCGAGCTGTATCCTGATCGAGTTGTACTCGGCACGGATGTCGTCATTATCCGATACGATGTACTCCTTCAGGTTCTTGTGCATGTGCTTGGTGTCCTTGATCGCCTCGACAATATCGCGTCCGGCGGCACGTAGGCGGAACAACTCGTCGGTCTGCCCCGGTGTCATATTGAGGTTGGCGCGGCTGATGAAGTTGACGATCGCACTGTATAACCCCTTGACGTTCTGGTTGTACTCCTCATCGATATCGATCGGCATCACCTTGCTATCCTTCTTTACAACGTCCTCCAGATCCTTTTCCGACAGAATGTCATGACGATGCAGACTCAAGCCGTGAGCGATGATCGTGAATGCGTTGTCGTACAGATGCAGAGTCTCCTTGCGCACCGCTTCGAGTGCCGTATCCGGCAGTTCGATAACCGAATCGTTGAGGTACTTGGGTTCCGCAGTGGTGAGCTTCTTGTCCGGCATGACGCGCATCAGGAAATTCACCAGCTGATTGGTGAACGGCATCATCACCGCGATACCGATGGTATTGAATATGGAGTGAAACACCGCCAGTTTCATGGTCCAGTCATCAGCGGCAATACCGATCGCGGACGCGATGACATCCACTCCCGCCATCAACTGATAGATCAGCGCAATGGCGATCACCGCGGTGACACTGTTGAAGATCAGATGCGCCCCCGCCAGACGTTTGCCCATCACATTGGAGCTCAACGCTCCGAGAATGGCGGTGATGGTGGTGCCGATATTGGCGCCGATCGCCAGACCGAGTCCGTTCTCATAGGTGATCTGCCCGGCGGCCAGTGCAGTGATGATGATTACCAGGGTTGCATGACTCGACTGCATGATCACGGTCGCGAACACACCGATCAGTGTGAACAGCAGTACGCCACTGTAACCATCCACCGCGAATTTAGTCAGATCGATGGTATCCCGAAACGCCTCGAACCCCTCCTTCATGTGGTGGATACCCAGAAACAGAAAACCGAGGCCGGCCAGGATATAACCGATACCGTTCATCGATTTTGATTTCTGGAAGATCAGAATGATGCCAAAAACCAGCATCGGCATCGCATAGGCGGAAATCTTCACCTTCATGCCCAGGCCGGCGATCAGCCAGGCGCCGGTGGTGGTGCCCAGGTTGGCACCGAAGATGATGCCGACGCCGGCGGCCAGCGTGATCAGTCCTGCACCCAGAAACGATATGGTGATGACCGATACCAGCGAACTGGATTGCATCAGCGTGGTGGAGACGACGCCGAAGCTGAGGCTCTTCCAGATATTGTCCGTGGTCTTGCGCAGCAGTCGCTCCAGCAGACCACCGGTAAATGCCTTGAATCCTTCCTCTAATGCGAGCATGCCGAATAAAAATATGGCTACGCCCGCGGAGATCTCTTTAAAATCTGGACTTATCCAGAAACCATACGCCAACACCAGCAGCATGGTCGGTAAAAATATTTTTTTGATCATAACAGTCTATCCATCTATGCCTGATTGGTAAGGACGAGATTAATCACTGCCAGCTTCATATGGTGGCTTTTCTCATAAAGTTGCTCCTCATTGCGGTTTTTACATACTCTCTTGCTCGGCCCTGTCCGATAAGCGAATTGGCATTGCCTCACTTTCCGACCGCTCAGGATTGGGCTCGATGGAGTGCTTCGTTCTTTTCGCTTTCAGTAAACCTTTGTGCTTGTCGTACATTCGCAGAAAGAAGGGAGAAAACTGTGCCAGAAGGAAGAAAAAAGAAGTGACTACAACCGCTTCGATTCCCAAAAGATAATAAGACGCAAATACGAAATAGAGAAACAGCATTCCCAGAGCGGTTCGCCGAAAGACATTGCCGAGATTTCCGTTTATCTGTTTCCCAATTCCACGTTGTTTCATACTTCAATCCTCTCAAGGAAGCTTTGCTAACCTTGGCAGATGCAGGCATTCATGCCGCCCTACGCGCAACCCAATATTCGGGTTTCCCTCCTACAGATAAAGAACAGATCGGCACTGTAATGGAAAAGAGAAGCACATGTTGGGCCATTTAGAAAAAGCTAAAAACATAAGTAAAATCAATAATTAAGGATATATAACTATACACAATAGAAAACAGAATGGGTGTAACAAAATGAAAAGAAAACTCTTCTTTGTAAGAGCCGAGTGTGTTTTATTCTTTACCTTCAAAGCCTTGAACAGGTTTATCGCTGAGGTGTAACCAACCCGTTTAGTTACACCCGTAGAAGATAGCGTTCTATAAAGCCACTAACCGCTTTCTATACATGCCCATCCGAATGGTATCCATTAAATGACCAAACGCCGACTCCACTCTACTTAGCCGTTGGTCGTAGATGTGCCGCAATCATGATCTCGCCGATCGTTGTTTCGTCTCAAAGATGATTGATAGACTTTTTTTGTCGTCAGCTTTGGAAGCAATACTAACGAAGAACTTACCAGGTGAGGCGAAGGGTATCCCTCTCCGTCAACATACCTAACACACGACTGTCATGGTTCACGTCGGAAAAGCTATTGTAGTTTGCTGACACTGATTTTCGGGTTGCTTTATCCAGGTGCGGTTCTGGGTGTAGCGGTTAATTTCTGAGATCATTAGGTAGGCAAAACCAATCCTCTTGAAAAGCAGCTCTTATTCAGTCCGTTTGATTGCCTCTCCTTCAGATATGCCTCAATTTTCGACCGGAATGCAGTGGTGTATGCAGTAGTAGGGTTGTAACAACTTAACCTTTTTGCATTCTGAATTCTCATGGTTTGTTGATCAGATAATTAATTGATTATGAGTGTATTAATAGGCTTATCTGATCATTCGATTCATTCCTGAGTGTTCATCATGTTACACCCTTAAGGTAGTTTTCCTATCAACTTATGCAATTCTAACTTTCTGATTTATAGCCTGAAATCTCAGGTTTTGTTAATTGGCCTGGTTCCTGCGTAAAAGTCATTAGGGCTTCGGGATATCCTGCTCGGTATTGTAACGGCAATCATATGTTTTTAGCCGGATCCTGGTAATTGAAGTTTAGAGATGTTCACCTCGGCATTAACACCGGAGCCACGAAAAATCTTGTTTAAAGGTTGTCGAATTAATTAATCAGACAATCTCATGTTGAGGGAGAGTGGTAATGAAGTTCCAAAGGCTCACAAATGAACTTGATGATCTGCTTATTTTGATCGACAGGGAAGAGGATAAACGACAGGAAAGTTTGAATGACTATTTCTGGCGACTTAGGGCAGAAGAACGAAAATTGCGAAGAAAAATTGAAAATGAGGAGAATAAAAACAGCCGCAGGAAATTGAAGAAAAAATTGAATAATGTGATTGAAGGATACGATTTACTAGGCGCTCATTTTAATGACTCACAATCCAAACAGACTGATTGATACAGAAAGTAGTTTTCTGAAAGAAATCAAAAAAGCACGGCTAGAAGATAATGAGGAGTTCGTGAGATCTCCGGCTTCCATTTTAATAGAGGCTGGAGTTTTCGTTATCGCATTGTTTTTATTTTTGGCGTTGCTAAGTCTGATCTAACTTGAAGACCACACACCTGCACTGAATAAGACACGCATCAGAGAACATTGGCTGCCAGTATTTCTGTTTCTGGCCGGAATAGTTGTGACGCTGAGCGCCTTTTTCACCATAAAAGGTGAGTTGGACAGTCACCGCCAGACTGAATTCAGTTGGGAAGCGCACAACCGCAATAATGCCCTGCAACAAGGAATTGAGGACGGATTGGAATCGGTCAAGACGATCCGCGATCTGTTTCGTTCATCCGAATATGTCACGCAATCGGAGTACAGTCTTTTTGCTCAGGCGTTGTTAGCACGACATTCGGGTATCCATGCACTAGAATGGATTGAACTGACCAAACGCGTTATTCCTCCGGTAGTCGAACCTGGCAAGGTGCAAGGTTCCGATCAGTCTGCTATCTATGAAGATCGGTTCACCTTAACCTACATTGAGCCCTTGCCGTCGGATGGACAGACATTGGGTTTCGATTATGGCTCGGACCCGTCGTACCGAAAGCTGTTGGAACATGCTTGGAGCAGCGGACAACTGACGGTCAGTGGTCGTATCAGATTGGTTCGGAACAACGGTCCGCTGTTTGGATTCATAGCCATCCAGCCGGTTTACATTAACGGGCTGCCTATCACAACAGAGGTACAGCGCAAAAAAGCACTGCTGGGGTTTGTTGTGGGTCTGTTCCGAATCGCCGATCTTGCAAATGCCGCGATCTCCCGACTGGAACCGCGTGGTGTGGAGTTTCTGGTACTGGATGAGTCAGCAGAGCCCGGTCAGCAGTTTCTGGATTTTTATGCCAGTCGGCTGGACTCAAATTCTCGTGACGATGTCGATTACACAAAAGCCCCGGAGTGGAGCCTTAAAGGGGCACAGAGGGTGCGCCAACTATTTCCGGTAGCCGATCGCATTTGGTCAATTACCAGTTCGCCAGTTGACAATTTTCGCAGCGCGGAGGGATTTGCAAATGGACCCAATATTATTCTGATAGGGGGCGGAGTTCTGACCCTAACGATGTCATTGTTCGTTTTCACTATGCGTACTGGCATCAAGAAAAGAATGAAGATCGAACGGGAACTCCGCGAATCAGAGCAGAAACTGCGTGTCCTGTTCGATCAATCACCCGATATCATCATGACAGTGGATGGGGAAGATAACTGCCTGATGATCAATCGTCCATTACCCAGGAAGCGTGACAATGGAGATGTTCAAGGTTTAACCGGTTTTTTTCCGACAAAGCTCCAAGATAACTATAGAGCGATCCTGAAAAAAGTTCTCCACTCCGGAGAGGCTGGTGAAATCCAGTTTTCGGGAGACGGTCCTAGCTGGTGGGAAGTGCGTGTCGTGCCGTTACGAATACAGGATAAACTAGCTTCTGCCATGGTTATCCTAAAGGACATCACCGAGCAGCGGATGTTGGAGGCACACACTATACGGAATGCCAGACTCGCATCGCTGGGTGTGTTGGCGGCGAGTGTAGCGCACGAAATCAACAACCCCAACAACGCTATTCAGTTCAATATCTCGATACTGACGAGAAGCTGGCGCGATATCATCAAAATACTGGCTTTGTTCCGAACAGAACACGGCGATTTTACCGTGGGTGGTGTTTCGTTTGAGCAGGCCCTGACAGGTACACCTCGTCTGCTCGAAGGTATTGAAAAAAGCGCCCGTAGGATAGGGGTTATCGTCAGTAACCTAAAACACCTGGCCCGACCAGACCAGGGTGATCTCGACCACGAAGTGGATGTTGCAGAGGTTTTGCGTAACGCTTTGTCAATTCTGCAAAACCAGATTCACAAGCTGTGCGACGATTGTAAGTTGGATATTGTAGAACCGCTTTCAGCAGTGCGGGGTAACGCGCAGCAATTGGAACAGGTATTCATTAATGTGATTCTGAATGCGCTGCAGTCACTGCCCGATCGATCAGCCGCTATTCGAATCTTTGCTGTACAGGAAGAGGCAGGGGAGTTTATCCAGGTCACTGTCAGTGACCAGGGATCGGGAATTTCCGAGGAAATTCACAGCCAAGTTCTCGATCCTTTCTTCACCACGAAGAGTGATCAGGGCGGCACTGGGCTTGGATTGCCCATATCCTACCGTATTATCCAGAATCACAAAGGTAAAATGGTGCTGAATTCGAGACCTGGAGAGGGTACTGATGTGATCATGCGGCTGCCGGTATACAACGGAAACCGATAGGAGAGGATAGTGCCGAAAAAAGAGAGCGAGCTGCCTGTCGTCCTGGTCGACGACGAAGAGGAAATTCTGTTTGGAGCGAGTTATCTACTGAACAGCCATGGTATTCAATCCGTGACCGCTTTGAGTGACGAGCGAAGGCTGTTGCCTTTTTTACAATCGGAAGAGGCGGGTGTCATTGTGCTGGATCTTTTCATGCCACACATTCCAGGCACTGAGATTCTGCTGCAGATCGTACAAAATTATCCACATGTTCCAGTAGTTGTCATGACCGCCTCACAGGAGGTTGAGACCGCCGTCTCCTGCATGAAGGAAGGTGCTTTTGACTACCTGGTCAAGCCGGTCGAGGAGAGTCGGTTTGTCTCCAGTATACGGCGTGCTCTGGAGGTCAGGGAACTTCGCCGGGAGATCGGTTCGCTGCGACACAGCCTGATGTCTGACAGGATGAAGTGCCCCGAGTGTTTTTCCCACATTATTACCTGCCAGCGAGACATGCTTGTACACTTCAAGTATATCGAGGCGATCGCGGGCAGCAGAGAACCAGTAATGATCACTGGGGAAACCGGTACCGGCAAGGAGCTTATTGCCCGGGCATTGCATCAGGCAAGCGGACGAAGCGGCAAGATGGTCAGTCTGAATGTGGCGGGCCTGGACGACACTATGTTTTCAGACACACTGTTCGGACATGTCAAGGGGGCTTTTACCGGTGCCGACAGGGACAGAGAGGGTTTGATCGCCAGTGCCACAGGCGGTACTTTGTTTCTTGATGAGATTGGTGATTTGAATATGCCCTCGCAGGTTAAGTTGTTGCGCCTGCTGCAGGAGTATACTTTCTATCCCCTGGGTTCCGATATTCCACAAGTCTCCGATGTGCGAATCGTTGTAGCAACCAACCAGAATATTCGCGACAGAATAGCACGTGGAAAATTTCGCCAAGATCTTTTTTTCAGACTCTCCAGTCATCCGATCGATATGCCCCCACTGCGCAACCGCCCGGACGACCTGCCGTTGCTGTTACAACATTTTATTGAGGAGGCATCTCAATCGCTGGGCAAGTCCGCCCCTACACCATCGGACGAGTTGCTTAAGTTGTTGTCGGTCTATGATTTCCCCGGCAACATCCGGGAGTTAAGATCTCTGGTCTACAATGCGGTTGCCCAACACCGTTCAGGACCCATTCTATCCATGCAGAGCTTTCGGGATAGTATACAGAAAACACGCGGTACCCTGGTTGTTGAAAAGCATACTCCCGAGTCACTTTCGAAGGCGTCTCTTCTAACAATTACCGGGAGATTTCCTACGCTGAAAGAGGCGGATGTTTATCTGGTGGAGGAGGCTATGCGCAGAGCAAGCAGTAATCAGGGAGTGGCCGCCACGCTGCTGGGCATAACACGTCAGTCACTCAATCGGCGCTTGAAGAACATGAGCAGTCAGTAAACGCGTTCATCAAACGGTGGTATCTATACGTGTCGTTCAATATATTCCTTGAGTGCTTTGGCATGATTATATTTCACATCTCTGGCGGCAAAGACCAACGTAACGATCTCTTCGTTCGCCAACTCTTCCAGAAGTGAAGCAACATCCCCACGGCCATCGAGTTCTCGGAAATAACGATCTTTGAACTCGGTCCATCTGGCAGGATTGTGGTTGAACCATTTGCGCAGCAGCGTACTTGGCGCCAGCGGTTTGGGCCAGGACTGAATACTCAGCTCGGCCTTAGATACACCACGAGGCCAAAGCCTGTCGACAAGAACCCGACAACCGTCGGATCGGGCAGGTAGTTCATATGCTCGTTTTAGTCGAATAACCAATATATTTTCATTCCGCCATTGTGTGTTCCGGCTTAGGTGGGTAACTCTGGCGTTCAGCCCGGCTACTCGTTTCATGTATCCCTCCGTCAGAGCCACTGGCAACCCTGCACGAACGAAGGCGGCTCCCGTGAGTTTCCTCTGCGACCCGGATCGCTTCTACCACTTCCTCAGGTATTGATAATGGTACATTGTTCAGACTTAAAACAAGTGCAGAGACCAGCTCACGAAGATGGCGAGAATATTGAGCAGCATCCCCAAGGCGAAGGGTGCCAGATTGAACCCTGCCGGTTTGCAACGTACGACGGCCAACCAGGGTGCAGCTGAAATCACTGCAGTCACCACCCCGAAGGATGGTCCTCCCCAGATGAAAATAATCCATGGTAGCGCTACGCTGCCAAGATAAACAGCCAGTAGTCCGACAGCCCAAACGACAAGCGCCCAGAGTCTTCGTTCGGTTTTCTCTGGTGGCATGATCGGAAACCCAGGGATGATGGAAGTCTACCAACTGACCCATTCCGCCCGTAGTGGGCGGAATGGGTTGGCCGGCCGGGATTTGTTATTGTGTGACCAGGTCCTTCCGGGATCCTTCTTTGTGCAATACCAGCCTCGCCACCCGTTGCAGGTGCTGGTAAATACGCTTGAAGTTTTCCATCACGTCGGTCTCAAAAGTAAAAGCGGCCATCTCCTGGGAGGTATGATTTTCCTGCAGAAGTTGATTTTGTCGATCACGCCGCAGTTTTTCCATGCCCCCGATAAGACTCTCTTCCATGTCCAGTACCTCTTGTGCAGCACTTAGATTGTCATGCTCGAAAGCCACAATCGATCTCCTCAGCGCCTTGGCGATTTTGTCATGATAACCGGTAAGTTCGGTCAATATCTGCGGCCCCAGTTGCAGATTGGCCGAGGAGAAGATGCTGGTCAGATGAGACATATTGGTCTCTATGATATCTCCTACGTTTTCCAGTTCCGTGGTGACCGTCATGGCCGACATGGCGTCGCCGGCACTGTTCTTGGACAGATTGGCGGTACCCAGTCTGGCCAGATAACTGGCGATGGCAGAGTAGAGGTTGTCTACCCGGTCATCCATTTTCTGAACTTCGGCCATTCGGTCGACATCACCCCTGAACACCGTCTTCGGTACCTCATTCAGCATTTCCTCCAGTGTTTCACCGATTCGCGCGACCTCACGCCGCACCATGCTGATCGCCATCGGGGGAGATAAGAGAAGGGTTTCATCCAGGTATTTGGGCTGAAACCTGGCTACGGCAATTTCTGCTGCGGTCTCCTCCCGTTCCGGCACCATCCAATCGATCAGGCGGCGAAATACGCTGACCAGTGGCAGGAAGAATATGGCGAGGCCGACATTGAACAGTGTGTGGCCGTTGGCTACCTGTCGGGGCACCTCGGCTGCCAGGATGTCCTGGGCATTGACCAGTGCGGCGGGAGCGGCCGGTGAGATGAGCCGGGTAAGTTCCGCCAGATAGGGGATGAACCAAGCGACCAACGCCACGCCGACAATCTTGAATGTGATATGTGCCACCGCCACTCGCACAGCCTTCCGGGCCTTGCCGATAGCGGCCAGGCCAGCAGTGGCGCAGGTGCCGATATTGGCGCCCAGCGCCAGGGCGATGCCACCCTCCAGCGTGATCAGTCCCTGAGAAGCCAGGGCAACTACTACGCCCATGGTGGCGGAAGAGGATTGTATCAGCGCGGTAAACAATGCACCCAGCAATATACCCACTGCCGGATTGTCTACGTTCCGCATCATTTCAATGAAGGGCTCATAGGTACGAAGCGGCTTCATGGCATCGCTCATGACCGCCATCCCAAAGAAGATCAGGCCCAACCCCATGATCAATGCACCGAACTGCTTGATCCGGTCATTGCGACCGACAAACAGCATGACGAATCCGATCGTGACCAGCAGCAACGCGAACTTGGTTACCTTGAATGCGACGATCTGGGCGGTCACCGTGGTGCCAACGTCCGCACCGAGAATTACACCGATGGCCTGGGACAAAGTCATCAGATCAGCCTGCACAAACCCCACCAGCATTACGGTCGTCACGGACGAGGATTGGATAATGGCGGTGACGAATAAGCCGGTCAACAACCCCATAAAGGGGTTTGTGGTAAGTTTTCCGAGGATGTCTTTCATCTTCTCCCCGGCCACCTCTTTCAGGGCCTCACCCATCTGTTCCATACCAAACAGAAACAGGGAAAGCCCACCGAGCAACTCAATGATCAGAAAGAACCATTGAATCTGCTGACCCTCTTCAGCAGCTTGGGCGTGACCGGATATCACCATTCCAGCCAACCAAACAGAGATCATGGTTACATACAGGATCCGCTTATTTCTGAGTAGCCCTGCATCGCACAACGCACCTCCCCTATAACAGCTAAACATGGACACTTTCCCCTCTAAACGAGTTTACGTAACACAGTAGAAATTGCGGTTCTCTTTACACAATCAATTAAATTTCTTTTTACTCAGCAACAGAATCTGCTGGGGATAAAGGGCCATTTGTTCCTGGACAGTACACCGGTCATTGCAAAACGTAAGAGTCCCGCACGGGACTCTCACGCCTGTTGCTTTAATCAAAATAGAGAAATTGGTCACCCGACCTCGAGTCAGATTGCCTAAGTTATGGCAATAAAAATGCCAACTTGCCGGCTTGAGGAAATCGTAACGAAAACAAAAGGAAACCAGGACTGTGATTGTTTTCCTTTATCTGTTGGGGGGTGCAGCCAAACAGACCACATAGGCTTGTGAAATGGCAGACCCTTCTCAGTGAATCAGCAGGTTAGGAATGGCGTCTAAAATGTTACAGTGCAGTATTTGCTGCAATGGGTAATTCGGAAGCGAGCCAATATTCGAAGATCAAAACGCACGCGTGATGCGCGTGGAATTTTCGGAGAAAACAGCACAGGATAACCTTCTTTTAACGGATGCAGCATTCACTGCATTGTTCCTTTTTAGAGCCCACCTCTTAACTCTCTGATAGATGCGGAAAGTCAGTATCTTTTCGGGTATGGCTTTTTTAAAGTCGCAAATATGGGATCTGTAAATCCCCCGGCTTTAGCCGGCGCATCGTCATGCCGGCGCAGGCCGGCATCCAGAGAAATAGTCACAGCAGCTAGACTGGATTGCGGCCTTCGCCGATGAGATGGTCTCCTCCCACTCCATTAATCGGCGTCGCAATGCGCCATGATAGAGGTGTTTTCAACTATCAAAGAAGCGGGAGAAGACCATGAACAAGATTACGACGATCGGCCTGGATTTGGCAAAAAATGTGTTTCATGCGGTGTGCTGCGATGAAAACGGAAAGATCATCCGGAAAAAGATGCTGAAACGATCTCAGGTATTGAGCTATTTTGCCAACCTGCCGGCCGGCCTGGTGGGCATGGAAGCTTGTGCCAGCGCCCACTACTGGGCCCGGGAGCTGAATACCCTGGGGCACCAGGTAAAGCTGATTCCACCGCAGTACGTCAAACCCTATGTGCGTGGCAACAAGAACGACTATAACGATGCATTGGCCATTGCGGAGGCCGTAGTCAATCCAGAGATGCGCTTTGCTGCGGTTAAAACAACGGAACAACAAGATATCCAGGCACTGTACCGCCTGCGGGAGCGGCGGATCGCGGACCGTACCGCATTATGTAATCAGCTGCGGGGACTGCTGGCCGAGTATGGCCTGGTTCTTCCCAAAGGCGTCCATGTGGTCCGCAAACGACTGCCTGAGCTGTTGGAAGATGCAGAGAACGGACTGAGCGATCTTTTCCGCCGGCTGTTGGCACAGAGCTACCAACAGCTACGGGAACTGGATGAGCATATCGACTTTTACACCCGGGAGATGATGCGCGAGAGCCGGCAGAACGATGCCTGTCAGAGATTACAGACGATACCCGGCTATGGACCCATCGTAGCCAGTGCGTTCCATAGTAAGGTGGGAACGGGTGAGACCTATCGATGCGGCCGGGACGTATCGGCTTCACTGGGCCTGGTACCCAGGCAGCACGGCAGTGGTGGTAAAGAGGTATTGCTGAGTATCAGTAAGCGCGGGGATCGCTATCTGCGCAGCCTGCTGGTGCACGGAGCCCGTGCAGTGGTGATCCGGGCGGTCAACAAAAAGGACCGTTTGAGCCGCTGGATCAACAAGGTCAGGGCGCAACGGGGGTACAACAAAGCCACGGTTGCTCTGGCCAACAAGATGGCACGTATTGGGTGGGCGGTCCTTGCGCATAAGAGCGTGTATCAGCCCGCTTGAGGTTTTTTGAATCAGTCAGTGAGAGAGAGCAACAGGAGGTAACCTACCCACGATTGCGAAGACTTTGTGGCAAACGATGACACAACAGGTCAGACCGGCGTATTGAAAACCTGTTCATTGCGGTGGCTAAGAAAAAGCCGTTTCGCCGAAAAGGACAATACGCGCGCATTTCATCGAGGCCAGGAGGGAATCACCTCCATCGACAGGCCGGATATACGGAAGCAATCCTGTCCCTATCATCGATGACACAAAGACTTGCAAAGCGGGAGGAGACCATATACGCAATGACGAGGAAGTGGGGTACTAAGCGCCAATGAGTTGTGCCTGCAGCGATGATAAATCGGCCGAATGGCCGATCGATCCGGCTTTTAGCCGTAATTCGAAGCCACCGGCTTTAGCCGGTGGAGTATTCACACTGCCTGAGAATGTGTCGGCGCAACACTGCGTTGTGGGTGTAGCTTTTCGAATTGTTACAATTAACTTGGCTCGGTTATAACTCCTTGATTTAAAAATCAGTATCCATGCCGGCTAGAGTTGACGGGTACGGTGCGGTGCGTTTCGCTGCACCCCCTGGTGCAGATCATCCCGGCCCAGAGATACTCTAACTGTTCGCTGTAAAAGGAGATTCATGGTCAGCTCGAATCTGGTCCGGTAGTTGCGTTGTTCCCCCCTAGCAGACGAGGGGCAACTGTGATTCTCACGAACAAAACCAAGGGCATTATCCGGGCCGCCCTGGTGATGCGCGAAATCGACCGGATACGACATGAGCAGTTCGGATGGAGCGCCAATGTGCTGGTCCGGGCTGCTCTGGCAGTCACTTTTATGTGCCTTATCGTTATTTCCTATGAGATGGGGGGTGTCATAGGGTTGGTGATTGCTTTGATTCTCTCCCTCGTGGCTCTGTTCGTACCTGTACTCCACATCATGGCGAGGGATTCTGCGGAGAGGCGGCTGCGCAGTGCATCCGATAGGTCTCAACTTACCAGCTCCCATTCCACCAGTAAAACTGCAAGCTAGATGAAAATACCCAAGCGCAGTAGATCGTTAAGGGTAGGGAATCTGCAGTGAGTTCTGGTGCCGATATCGGCAGTATGCGGGCCTGCCGGCGGTCGGGTTTGACCCCGATTCTGGGAGTTGCAGTATTTTTGCTGGTGATGCCTGTGCTCGCTGCCACCTCTGGCAGCGAGGAAGAGATCGATTGGGGAGTGATGGCCATGACCCTGCTGGGCGGTCTGGCGATATTCCTGTACGGCATGGAGCAGATGGCCGAGGCGCTGAAGAAGGTGGCCGGGGACAGTATGAAACAGATCCTGGCGCGTCTCACGGGCAACCGTTTCATGGGGCTGATAACCGGCGCCTTTGTCACCGCCATTATTCAGTCATCATCGGTCACCACAGTCATGTTGGTGGGCTTTGTCACCGCTGGGCTTATGTCGCTGACACAGGCAGTTGGTGTGATCCTCGGGGCCGATATCGGCACTACCATCACGGCTCAGATTGTCGCATTCAAGGTAACCAAGTACGCATTATTTTTGGTGGCGGTGGGGTTCGCCATGATTTTCATGGGGCGAAACGAGCGAATCAAGCAGTATGGAAACCTGGTCATGGGACTGGGCATGATCTTTTTCGGTATGGGCATCATGAGTGACGGGATGCGACCGCTGCGTAGTTACGAGTCTTTCATTGTGCTGATGCAGAATGTATCCAATCCACTCGTTGGTATCCTGGTTGCGACCATTTTCACCTCCCTGATCCAGTCTTCCTCGGCTACCATGGGTGTAGTTATCGCGTTAGCCCTACAAGGCCTGATCACCTTGGAAGCCGGGATAGCCCTGGCCTTGGGCGCCAATATAGGCACCTGCGCCACTGCTGGCTTAGCCGCAATCGGTAAGCCGCGAGAGGCGGTACGGGTGGCGGTGGCTCATGTCACCTTCAAGATCATTGGCGTTGCTCTCGTCCTACCATTCATCCCCTATTTCACTGTCCTGGTGCGCGATATCTCACCAGTTGCGGTGGAAACCTTGGTGGGGATGGACCGACTGGCAGCGGAGACTCCACGCCAGATTGCTAATGCTCATACACTTTTCAATATCAGTATTGCACTGGTATTCCTGCCATTCTCCAACCAGTTCGCCCGGTTCTGTGAATGGATCGTGCCGGACAAGCCACTCTCTTCGGAGGAGGTATTGGTGCGTCCCAGTTATCTTGATGAGGCACTGGTTGATACGCCCCCGCTGGCGCTTGAACGGGTTCGATTAGAGATTGGCCATATGGGTGCTTTTGTCAACCGTATGCTTGCAGAAAGTATTCCTGCATTGCTGCATGGGAAGCTCGAACAGATCAGGGAAATCTCCGCCATCGACGACAAAGTAGACATCCTGTATGAAGAGATCCTCTCCTATTTGGGTAAGGTGGGTAGAAAAGAGTTGACGGAATCCCAGGCTAAGGAGCTTTCCAAGCTTCTGATAGTGATCAATGATCTGGAGAACATCGGAGATCTGATTGAAACCAATGCGCTGGACCTGGCAGAACAGTGTGCAGCCCAACACTTGCACATGAGCGATGTCACGAAAAAGGTTCTCAGGGATCTGCATACCTCGGTCGCTGGAAGTGTCGAAGTGGCGGTGCGTGCAGTCATCACGAATGATATTGATGCGGCACGGGAAGTAATCGGCATGAAGAGTCGAATTCAGGAGCAGGTCACATCGGCCGAACTCCATGAAGCCAGGCGGCTGGTTGCCGATGAGCCAGATCGGGTAGCGGTCTACTCGGTGGAGGTGGAACTTATCGAAAAACTGAAACATGTGTACGACTTTGCAGAGCGCATGGTCAAGACCATAGAACAGGATCACTCCTCAAAGGCATCGGTTACTGGTGTAGGGTAAATGGTGTAACCAGAACTGTAAAACCCGGTGTAGGTTGCATGCTTTAGGGAAAAAAACAGGAGAGGGGTGCAGCATTCTTTGCTCTGTTTAGTTTCCAACATTTATCAATCTTCATGATAAATAAGAAATTACTTTTTTCCCCCACTTAGATCTGCAAATACTGCTGCAGCCTAGAGTTCCTTCATCCAGTCGCCTGGTTGAACCTAACATGCTGTTATCAAGAGACTTTATCTAACTATTTAAGGTTGGCATTTTTTCTGCCTTATTAATTGCAAGCGGCCACTTCCAGTGGATCCCTCCAAGAAGGTTGTGGAAACAGACAGCTGGATTAATTCGTCATGCATTCGATCTACGGAACACTTGCCATGTTAACTTTCAGATTTACACCAATCAGACGCATTGCCCTCGCAATTGTCGCCATCGGATTCATCTTCTCGAGCCATTACTTGATTACAGGAGGTTGGCTATTGCAGGTTCTGGGGATCTATCTCGGACTTGGTCTAACGACTTTATTGATAGCATCTCTTGCGTCGAGTTAGCTGGATGTAGCTGATGGTGGGCTTTTCCAATGAATCTTGGAGAGAGGAACAAACCATGGCCGTCAATTACAGGACCTAGTCACGACAAACAGAATATCTAGTCATTTGATCTGGCCTGCACAATGCACAAATCAAAAAAATACCGAGGAGCTAATCTTGCCTAAAAGTAAATGCGAACCACATCGCGACCATGAAAAATTTACCGGTGTCCTGGGCCGCAGGGAAATAATCGCGGACCAAGGAAAATTTTTTCGCATTGTGCGCACTGTGATGACACATCCGATCTGGGAAGTGGCATCACCCACAACGCAAATCGGAAAACTCATACGACTACTTCTGATCTTCGTTGGTACGAGCATCCTTATCGTTGAGGCGATAGCTTCGAGCCCGTGGCCCTTAGTCATAGTGATTACGTTAGTGTTCTTTGCCATTGGATGGGCAAAGGCAGGATCCTCAAATTCCTGATTGGAATCACCGGTTTTCTTATTTTCATCAGATAATGCAGTTCTGTCTGCTTAGGACTCTGCCAAACAGATACCAAGGGCTCGTGAAAGGGCAGACTCTTCTCTATGAATCAGATGGTTCGGAATGGTGTAGAGAAAGCTACAGTGCAGTATCACTGCAGTGGATAATCTGGAAGCAAGCCAATATTCGAAGATCAAACCGTACGGCTAATGCGCGCGGAATTTTCAAAGCAAAAACACTCGATAATCCTCTTTTGACGGGTGCAGCATTTACTGCATTGTTCCTTTTTGGAACCCACCTCTTAACTCTCTGATAGATATGGAAAGTCAGTGCCTATTCGGGGGTGCTCCGCAGGTACTGCGCAACATTCTGCTGCACCTTCGCGAGTGACGGTGAGAGACGCTCGCACTTAGATTCTCTCTGTTTTTATTGAGATTTATATCGATCTGAGAGATGGCATGTTTGTTGATACAGAATATCGGATGAACGATTGGAGAAACCTGTTATGAATGACGTGAAAGAAAATTTAATTACATATCACCTGGTTCTGGCTATCGGCCTATTGCTGATTATTGTGGGTGAACTGTGGTTGGGGAGTGTGGAACTGACGGTGTTGGGATCCGCCGTGGTCACCCTGGGCATGGTTTCAAGGCATTCGATGGTACGTACCAAATTATCACGTCACTGATATACGGAGAGCCCGGTATCCGGCTTTCAATTACAAACCACAAACCAATGAGAACTACTAAATGAATATAAAGGTCGAGAATCTGGCCCTTTTTGGAAAAACCAAGAATATCGAAAGAATGATAGATGACCTTATGGACTGCATCTCCAACGGCGCAATGATATTTGAAACGGGTATCAATACGTACCTGGATGGCGTCGAGGAGGGTCGGTGTGATGATCTGGCACACCAGATACGCGATCTTGAGGTGGAAGGCAACCGGTTACGCCGGGAGATCGAAGGTCATCTCTATACGGACATGCTAATACCCGATTCCAGAGGAGACGTATTGAGTCTTTTGGAGGATATCAATTATTTACTCGGGCTGGCCGAGGACGTTTTTCTGGCCATCACCGTTGAGGGCCCGGCGATCGATGACGAGTTCAAGGCGGACTTCAAACTGCTTACGACAGCGGCTGTGAAAGCGGTCGATTCGGCAGTGCTCGCTTCCAGGGCGTTCTTCAGGAATATTACCGCCGTGCGCGATCATCTCGGCAAAGTTTCATTTCATGAGGAGGAGGCCGACCAGATCGCAGTCCGTCTTAAAAGGAAGATTTTTACTTCCGATCAGGACCTGCAAAGAAAACTACATAAACGTTATTTTGTGGACAAGCTAGATCGTCTCGCTGACGAAGCTGAGGATGTCGGCGACTGGCTGGCCATCTATTCGATCAAGCGTTCTCTTTGAGCTTCCGGTATATATCGGTGTTACCCGGGCCGGGTAACGGAATATTGCGCTCAATCACCTCAATGAAGAGATTCGTATGGAAATAACAGTTCTGATTTTTCTCACCAGCGGCTTGTTTCTGGGCTGGTCCCTGGGTGCTAACGATGCGGCAAATGTGTTCGGGACCGCCGTTGCCAGTCGCATGATCCAGTTCACTACCGCAGCCATTATCTGCTCGATTTTTCTGATATTGGGTGCGGTGATCAGCGGTGCCGGAGCAGCTCACGGCCTGGGGGCATTGGGAAAACTCAATGCGCTTCCCGGTGCATTCATGGCAGCGTTTTCCGCTGCCTTGACCGTCTACTGGATGACCAAAATGGGTCTTCCTGTTTCCACCACCCAGGCGATTGTAGGTGCCATCATCGGCTGGAATCTATTTAGCGGGTCCATCACCGATACAACCGCTTTGACCAAGATTCTCGGCACTTGGGTTGCCTGTCCGATACTGGGGGCAATCTTCGGAGCACTGATCTACAAACTGGTGATGGTGACCTTAAACAAATCCCGGATTCATCTACTACGACTGGATGGATACACCCGCCTGGGGTTGATTCTGGCCGGTGCGTTCGGCTCCTACAGTCTGGGGGCGAACAATATCGGCAACGTCATGGGGGTGTTCGTCTCCTCTTCTCCGTTTTCCGATTTTTCCATCGCCGGCTTGTTCACCATGACTTCTATACAACAGCTGTTTCTGCTGGGGGCCATAGCGATCGGTGTCGGTGTTTTTACCTACTCCAAGCGGGTCATGATGACGGTGGGAGACGGTATTCTGCCGCTCACGCCCGTGGGTGCATGGGTGGTGGTTATTTCGCATTCGATCGTGCTCTTTCTCTTTTCTTCCATAACACTGGAACATTTTCTGGCCAGCAACGGCCTGCCCACCATCCCGCTGATTCCGGTATCGAGTTCGCAGGCGGTGGTGGGTGCGGTAATAGGGATAGGGCTGCTGAAAGGGGGCAAGGGGATAAAATGGGGCGTGCTGGGAAATATTGCCTCCGGCTGGGTTACCACGCCTATCATCGCATCGATCGTCTGTTTTGTGATGCTGTTTTTTCTGCAGAACGTGTTCAATCAGGTGGTCTATCACGAGGTGCGTTACGTACTCAGTGAACCGGTATTGGAGCACCTGGAAAAATCGGGAGTGAGCGTATCTGTACTGACGCCGCTCAAAGACCGGGAAGTTGTCGGGGGTATGCCTTTCCGCGATGCGGTGCGGGAGGTTCAGCCACGCCTTCCGGGAGAGTTGGAGGAGAAGATCCTGGATGCCGCTGAGATCTATCCGATGTCGATAGATATGTATCGAAAGATCGAAAAAATAGACACCGAATTTTTGTCAACGATCCAGATCGAAGCGCTTGAAGCGCTCTCCGGTCGCAAATTCGACCATAAATGGCAACTCTATGATGCCTTGTCCAGCAAAACCAGTGCGTGGCGGAAATTGGAGAAAAATAAACTGAACAAGCCTTTCAACCAGCATCTGAATGAACAGCTGGAGTACATCTACTCGCTTTTTCATCAGATGGACAGAAATTCGATAGCGAGGTAGCCCATGGAGAAAAAGAGAAATATTAAAGATTTGTTGATGGCCGTGATGCTGAAGCACGAAATCGAACGAGCCCGACAGGAAGTGCTAGCCCGCTTCAGTCACCGATTTTGAGAAATGAACCAAGTGGAGCTGTTTTTGGGTAGTGTTTACCCTGTACGGCAGTGAAACGGTGACCCGCTATGGAAATTCAGGTGACTTGAGCTGTTTGCGTATGGTCATCACCACTTTTCCTGGCGCAATTCCAGGCCATTTACCGTCTGCAACGCATAACAACCCTCAGCGATTGCCGATTCGTGATTCAGGCAGACTGGCAAATGCGAAATAGATTATCCCGGCGATGCCCAGAGCGGATAACAGCTGAGATTGCGGCAGATCTGCGCAAATTCACTCTGATAGGGATAGGTTTCGGAGAATGACAACCAGACCTTGCGCACCGTGATTTTCAGTCGGGCACCGATCTTCAGCAGCTTTAACCGGATCGTACCGCTTTGGGCACGGGCCAGGTTGGTACGTTGTAATCCCAGCCGCCGCAGACCCTGCATCAACACATAGGCAAAGGAGGCGAAATACAGACGCAGTTGGTTGGCTCGCATGGTGCCGGTACTGGTGCGGTCAGCGAACAGATCCAACTGCTGCTCCTTGATCCGATTCTCCATGTCGCCTCTTGCGCAATAGAGCTTTTCATAGAGGCGCTTTGCTCCGGCCCGGTGGGGTGGCAGGTTGGTCACCACAAAGCGCGGATTACTCCCTTTGGCGAGATGCTCGGCCTTTCCGATTACCCGTCGGGAGCAGCTCCAGGATTTGCGCGTCCGGTAGTGAAAGTCCCGGAAACAGCGGGCAGGATTTCCACTGCGCCGATACTTGTCATGGGCTTCCTGAAGTTGACCGCCAATGGCCCGCACCAGCCGGGCATTGCGAGCAAGACCGAGAACATAACTGACATCATGCGTCTCACACCAACGCATGATCGACTCACGGCAGAAGCCGGAGTCACCGCGGATGATGATCCGGGTCTTTGGCCAGTGCGCTCTGATCTGCGCAACGATCCACTGCAATTCTTCCACACTGCCGGCTGATGCATCCTGATTCGATGCCCTCAACCGTGCACATAACAGCTGTTCTCCACTGAAAATGTACAATGGCAGATAGCAGTAGCATTTGTAGTAGCCATGGAAGAAGCGTCCCTCCTGATGGCCATGCAGGGGGTCGTCCGTTGCATCCAGATCGAGCCAGATCTCACGCGGTGCTTTCTTGTGCGACTCGATGAACAGATCGACCAACAATTTGTCCATCGCCTGCGGGTCGGCAGCGATGCGCTTATAACGGTTTCCAGCGGCACGCGCCGGCTCACTCAGTTCCAGCCGGTTGAGGGTGCTGGATCCGGCCAGGGGACAACCTTTGTCCCGATCACGCAGGCGCTGCTGACCGGTCAGATCCTGTTTGCCGACCAACATCGCCAGCAGACTGTCTGCACGCAGCACATCATGATCGTTGAGATCTTCATAGCCAAGCGCCAAACCGTAAATGCGCTGCGCCAACAGGGTTCGAACGGAATGTTCGATCAGCTCTGGACGGCGATGATCGTCAAAGCACTGGGTCAGCCGTTCCATCAGTCCGATGCGTGCATCGACTTCCCGCAGCAGCAGACCGCCACCGTCTGAAGTGATCCGTCCACCGTCGAAGCGACCGACCACGGAACGACGTCCGAGGGCGTGAAATTCAAGTTGATTGGGATTACACTCTGTTCTCATAAGGCTGTTTTTCTTTTGGTTGATAACATCTTGATCGCACAAGTGTTATGCCATGAAAAACAGCCTTTTTCCATTCTTACGGTGAGCGAAGCGGGCTAGGGGGAGCCACCAATCCGCTGGTTCGGGCCGCACTGGTTATAGCCTTTCTGTACTTGATTGGAAGTGCGTATTCTATGATGGGTGTGGTCGGCGTCGTATTTATCGCAATCTTCTTTCTAGTAGTTATGCTTGTACCGGCAATCAAGTACAAGGCACAATGTTTTTTGGACAGGCGGCACATGTCTTAGGATAGGTTGTAGCATCAATATGATGGTTCGTCTGCTGAAGAAGCAGACGAACCCAGAGATTCTTTCGTTGTTGGTGGAATTCGATAGAATCACGATTGTTCAGGTAGCCATCCCTTACTACGATAACACTATATCCATCAAACTAGTCGATTTTGTCGAGTGCTAGTTTAGCTATTAACCCGGCCATTAAATAGAACTGATATAATGCGTGCATGGAAAAGATAGATGCACGTAAATTGCCATCATCGGCATTAGAAGAAAAGCGGCGCCAATCAGTCAAGCTTCGAAAACAAGGAATGACCCGAGCACAGATAGGCGAGATTGTTGGGGTTCACGCAGACACTGTAGGCCGTTGGTTGAAAGCCTACGAAGAGCAAGGAGCGAAGGCGTTGATGTCTAAGGCACGAGGCCGCCGGGAAGGCAGTTGCCGAAGACTTAACGACGAACAAGCGGGCAGGATTAAAAAGCTATTGATTGATAAAACGCCGGATCAGCTGAAGATGCCCTATGCGTTATGGACCCGTGAATCGGTGCGGGAATTAATCAAAGATCAACTGCGCATCGATTTGCCGATTCGAACCGTAGGGCATTACCTCAAGCGCTGGGGCATGACGGTGCAAAAGCCGGTGAAACGAGCTTATGAACAACAGCCTGCGCATGTACAGAAATGGCTTGAAGAAGACTATCCCGAGATTCAGGCAAAAGCCAAGGAAGAGGCGGCGGAAATCTATTGGGGAGATGAGACGGGATTGCGTAATGACACTCAGCACGAACGTGGCTACGCACCGAAAGGAAAGACACCGGTTATCCGGCTGAATGCCAAGCGAGAATCGATCAATATGATCTCGGCGATCACCAATCAGGGGAAGGTTCGGTTCAAGATGTTTGAAGGTGGAATGAACGCGTCCATTCTGATCGACTTTTTGAAACGGCTGGTGAAGGATGCCAATCGAAAAGTCATTCTGATACTGGACAACTTACGCGTACACCATGCGAAAAAGGTCAAGGATTGGCTGGTAGGTAAGGAAGAGCAGATTGAAATATTTTATCTACCGCCATATTCGCCGGAACTGAATCCCGATGAATACCTCAACTGTGATCTGAAGGCGGGCGTACATTCTGGTAAACCCGCACGTTCCAAAGAACAGCTGAAGAAAAAGGTGATCAGTCACATGCGGATGTTGCAACGCAAGTCAGCTCGCGTGAAGAAATACTTTAAACACGAGATGATCCGATATGCGGCGTAGTCGATCTATTAAATGGCCGGGTTAATAGTATTTGTCGAACCCTAAAAGGACTTACAGTTGAGTCTTTTATTCGTCACGGTAGGCATGTCCATTGACTTGCAAGCTATTGGCGATCAGCCGGGACTGTTCGCACGGCAGATTCTGGTTATTATAAAATTGGTTGTCCTGTTTCCGCTTATTCTTTATCTGAGTTATAAGAGTATCCCCGCACGGCGGAGTCCAGACGCAGATGGATTCGTTCCACGTTGCCATCAACCACCAGAATGCTGAAAAATCTCCCTTCGTATCCGGTCGCTAATCACACATTGATAATTATGGCCTACGCTGTCGCTGTCTGCTGCAAGTGCGGAGAACGACTCTGATAGAATCCAATCATTCGGCGCGAGAAAAATGGTTATTGCCCGATGAATCGGGTGATTTGGTGCTATGTAGACTGGGGCGATGCTAAACTTCGCCATTCCCGCTCCGGAGCAACCCTATGACCTCGGCCATTGAATGGCTTCCGCAGAAAAACCAGGACCTCGAAGTGATTTCGCTGGTGGGCTTCGTGCATGGTGTTTCCCACTTCTTTCACCTGCTGCTGCCGCCGCTGTTCCCCTGGCTGATGGACGATTTCGGGCTGAGTTTTAGCAGCATCGGAGTGACGATGACGATCTTCTTCGTTGTTTCCGCGATCGGGCAGGTGGTGGCAGGATTTCTGGTCGATCGCCTAGGCCCGGTGCAGGTGCTCGCCGGGGGGATCAGTTTTTTTCTGGCGGCCGCGCTGCTGCTCTCGCTGGTCGACGGCTTCGCCAGACTGGCGCTGGTTGCGGTGTTGGCGGGGCTTGGCAACAGCATTTTTCACCCGGCTGATTTCACCGTGCTCAACCAACATGTTTCGCAGCACCGGCTTGGACACGCATTTTCGGTCCACGGTCTTTCGGGTAACCTCGGTTGGGCACTGGCACCGGTGTTCATGACTGGAATTGCAGCCAGTGCCGGCTGGCGCGTTGCGGCACTGGCCGCCAGCGGCATCGCAGCGGCGGCGCTGCTGCTGGTGGTTTGGCGGCGGCGGACGCTGGCCGACCCGTCCACCGGAGCCGAAGCTGAAGCCGACACGGTTGACGTGCCATCGGTGTCGATGTTTGCATTTCTGCGCGTGCCAGCGGTTTGGCTCTGTTTCCTGTTCTTTCTGCTGATCACCGCAGCTTTCGGTGGCATCCAGAACTTCGCGATACCGATCCTGCAGAACCTCTATGGATTGTCGTTGACGGCCGGGGCAACGGCGCTTTCGGCCTACTTGCTCGGAGGTGCTGGCGGTATCCTGACCGGCGGCTTTTTAACGCAGAGAGGCGAGCAGGAGCGGGTGATCGCACTCGCCATCGGCGGTGGCGCTTTGCTGGCCGTTGTGCTGGTTGTGCTGCCGCTGCCGCACTGGAGCCTGCTGCCGCTGATGACAGCCATTGGCTACAGCACGGGCATCGCCGGACCATCACGCGACCTGCTGGTACGCCGTGCTGCAACATCGCGCTTCGGACAGGCGGCCTACGGTCGCGTTTACGGCTTTGTGTACTCGGGCCTCGACAGCGGTCTGGCGCTGGCACCGCTGCTGTTTGGCGGGCTGATGGATAGCAGGCGCTTCGCCGCGGTACTGATCGGTATCGCCGCTCTGCAGGGGCTGGCGATTCTGACCGCCTTGCGCGTCGGCGGCGCTACCAGGCCGGTGACGGCCTGAGGTTGGATTGGGTCCGGTCAACGGCTGACCCAGCCTGCCATCTTCCATTGCAGAAAGTGGATGGAAAAAAATCGGGTGCTACTCGTCGTGCGGGTGGGGTTCGGCGACAAGCTCCAACATATCGGTGATGACGCGGCTTACATGCTGATCCGCTGTGGAATAGTAGATTAGTTTTCCTCGTCGCTGCCCACGAGGGTGGCTGCTGATGATATCAATATGCCGGGGGCATGTGGATTGTTTTCCGTCGTTAATAGCGGTTATGAGTTAGCACCGGCAGGTGAATCTTCTCATTCTTGAAATCAGCGTGATCAGATCTATTCTTGGTACGCCTATCTCGTGTTCTTTTATTGAGCGACTCATTGGAAAGCGTTACCAGAGAGAGAAACACTTTTGCATTCAGCCGGCCGGTTATTTTTAACTTGGATACATCAATTACATTCATAGGAGATTGCCGGTTGTACTCATCTTTAGAGCAGAAAGGCGTATTCGAGGCTGTAATGTTTCGCTTCGAAAAACAGAGACTTCCCAGAATCCTGGATATCAAGAAACTGGTTGATCGAGGCGAGAAACTGTCTGAGTTCGAAATGGAATTCCTCGAGGAAGTATTCACCGATACCCAGCAGTACAAGTCATTTGTCGATACACATCCGGAATTCCAGATGCTTTACGCCCGCGTGGCACATCTTTACAACCAGATCGCTTCAGCAGCGATGGAGAATGAAAAGAGAATTGAGATTCCGGGCGAGCCGCCTTCTACCTAACCTGCATTCGTGATCAGGATCCGAAATTTTACTGCGGACTGGCAAAGTAGGTTGGGTAATCTTCCGCCAATCCATAGCCGTAGTTGACGAGCGAGGTGCATGCCGGCCATCGACTCATCGGATCCGAGTCTTTTGATCGAGACCGGCGCACAATGCTGCTCCCCGATCCTGTTTTCAAGGCTGCTTCCCCACCAGAAACCGTCTACTGATCGTTCTGAACTGTTCGGTGCCGGCCTGGTGCATCAGCTCGAAAATAACCATTTCCCGGCTGACGATCCGTGCGCCCGCATCGCGCATGCGATCCAGCCCCAGACGGCGGTTTTGTTCGGTGCGGCTACCCACGGCATCGGCCACCACAAATACCTCTTTGCCTGTCGCCAGCATTCCCATCACCGTCTGCAGCACGCAGACATGGGCTTCCATGCCGCACACGATGACCTGTTGATGCTGCTGCCAGCGTTCCGGCAGGCAGTTGGCGGCTACCGCCGAAAAATGCATTTTCTGCACCACTTCCGGTTGTTCCAGCAAACTGGTGAGGGCAGGCAGCGTGTGCCCCAGGCCTCGCGGATACTGCTCGGTAAACAATATCGGAGTAGCCAGGAGGTGGCAGGCGGAGACCAACCACTGGATCCGGGCATTGAGGCGTTCGCTGTGTTCGATAGCCGGCACTAGTCTTTCCTGCACATCCACCACCATCAGCATGGCTTTGCCAGATGCTATTAACATACCACTCTCCTGATGTGTGTACCTGGACCCAGTATGCAGCTTTTTCCGACCAATGCAAAAGTATGCAAAAGAAGCTTCGGCTGGGCAGATGTGGTCACTTCTCTTCACTTGTCCAATGTGCCTGGATGTCCGGCAGGGGACAGGCCGGCTGCCGCTCAAGCTTGCGCGCCACCGCAGCGAGCCGGGTTAAGCCGTCGGCGATGCGGACATCAAATGGTTCTGAGATACGATCAAATTTCATAATTAGTAAACCTAACCATATTTTCTGCACTACCCGGGAAGTGCACTCACTTGATAGCGAAAACATCGGGTGCGGTGGAACCCAAGATTTCGTACACGCATCTGTTATACCGCTGTCACTGCGCAATACGGCGTATTATCCTTGGATGGGTTTTCCAGGGGCAGTGTAAGGGGAATCTTCGTGTCATCTGGAACACATCCAACTTCCAACGGCAGGCCGGCTGGCGTAAAGCCTGTATCGGAACGAGACGCTCAGCGAATCTCGAATGCCTCCTGGTGAAAACGCAGCCTGCTGCCCCAGACCCGGTAGAGACCGACACGCAGCGTCTCACCGAGACCACGCGGGCCACAGAACCATACCTCTGCCTGTTTCGGCGTTCCGGTCATCGCAGTCAGGTTATCAACGGTCGCCGGCGTGTTCTGTTGATCGTGCAGATACATGCGTACGTCAGGGAGTACCGCGCACAGCGCCTGCAGGCGCTGTACGAAAGGGTCACTTTCTCGATCACGTACATAGTAGTGCAGATCCGCGCTGACTCTTGTAGTGTGCTCCCCCTGAAGAGATTCCAACCAGGCGAGGAACGGCGTGATCCCAATACCGCCGGCGATCCAGATCTGCAGGGCGCCGGGATCGGCGCGGCTCAACTCGAAACGGCCATAGGGTCCCTCGACACAAACATGGTCTCCCACGACCAGCTCTCGAGAGAGGCTGCGTGTGTAATCACCGAGCGCCTTGATGGCGAAGGTGACGGTTCGATCGCCCCGATCGGCGCTGGCAATGGTGAACGGGTGTGCGCCCTCGCTACTGTCAAAAGTCACGAAGGCAAATTGTCCCGGGCGATGACCCTGCCACGCTTCATCCAGACGGCAGCGCACCTCGATGATTTCGCTGCTGGATTTTTCTATCGAGAGCAGGCTGCCGCTGACCTGCTTTCCCCGTCCGATCCGCCCGGTGAGCGACAGCAAGCTGGCTAGGATCCCGCCGATCAGCAACAGCGCCAGCAGCAGACCTAGGGGTTTGTCCCAGTAGCCAGCGGGCGCGAGCACCACAGCGTGGAACGCTAGCAAAAGATAGAGCACGGGCATGGTCCGATGCAGCGGCCGCCACGCCCGATACGGAAAGCGCTTCCACAGGGTCAGGGCTAGCAACCCCAGGAGTATGTAGAAGGCCCATTCGCCCAGACTCTCGCCAAGATCGCGCACCGGTTCGGCAAACGCAGAGAAATCGTCCTTTCTGATGCGGCCACCCCGCCCGACTATCGTCTTGATCAGGTCGTCCGACATCTCGACGAGCCAGTGCAGGGCGGCAAAGCCGACAGTCAGGATACCGCTACATTTGTGCAGCCGGTAGATACGGTCCATGCCGCCCAGCGGTTTTTCCAGCCAGATGGGGCGGGTCGCCAGTATCATTGCCAGTGACATCAGTGAAACGGACAACAGTCCAGTCAGGAAGAGGATGTTCTGTCGCACTGCCCACGGCAACGACCCGGCGGAGACATGGTCTGGTGCGAGCACCTCCCAGCCCCAGGCGACCGCGATGATTGTGAGAAAGCTGGTGATTAGTATCTTCATGTCAGGACCCACTTACTATCAGTGAACTGGCGAGCGATATCAGGAGCGCCCCCCGCCATTCTCCGTCCGGAGAAGTGCGGGGACGCCACGTATTACTGGGATGGACAGATGAACCGGGACTTGTCCTTACAGGTCCCGTTCGGATCACGCTAATCATCGCTGCGTACATCGAGTACCTCACCCGTGACCGGATCGACCCGGAGGTCGACACGTTTGCCGTTCGGGCCGGTCGCCTCGACGTCGTAACCGTTGTCCTCGCGCTCGATCTCGGTGATGTTGGTATAACCGGCAGTGGCCACCTTTTCGTGGATCGCGGGGATCGTCAGCCATTGATCTGCCGGCGCGGCGCTTTTGAAACCAGCTTCTTTCATGGAACCGGCGATCGACACCCCTACCAGGGTCGCGGCGGTCAGAGCGATAGCGAGTGCAGTGTGTGAGGTCTTCATAGTAGTTCTCTCCAGTTGGGTTGTGATGGTGATCAATGCGACCATCGTGGACACAGTCTGCCCAAAGTCCACTTAACATACCCTGAAGGTGTCGTTAATCTTCCGTTCAGGAATGCACTGCTAAAATACGGTAGGTTGTTGGTTACCGGTTTGGATAAAGCGTGCACGACACCAGTCAGCGATCGGCACCGGTGAAACCGGTATGGTTGCGGCTAGTCGCAACGGAAGCCTTGTCGAACCGATATGGAACACACTTTGGAGGTGACTGACATGACAACAGGCGCTCAATTGAACGCTCTGTTTATAGCGATAATCCTGTTGTTCCCTCTGTCGCCACAATCCCTGGCCGATGGCGACCACGACCGCGCGCGCGTGGCGCTGGAGTCGGGTGAGATACTACCACTGCAGACGATCATTGCGCAGTTGGAACAGGTTTACCCGGGGCAGATCCTCGAGGTGGAACTGGAGCGTGACGATGGTCTGTGGATCTATGAGATCAAACTGGTGCGCGCCAACGGTGTGCTTATCAAAATTGAACTGGATGCCAGCGATGGTCGGCTCCTTTCCGTCAAGGGGCGCGATATCGCTCCGATTGCAAGGCCCGAAGGACAGCGCTGATGCGGGTCTTGGTGGTGGAAGACGACCCTGTCCTGGCCAAACAGCTGGCAGATGAACTTGTGCTTGCTGGTTATGTGGTCGAAACGGCGTCAAGCGGTGTCGATGCACATTATCTTGGTGGAGTCGAGACCTACGATGTGGTGGTGCTCGATCTCGGCCTGCCGCAGATGGACGGCATCACGATACTCAAGAAATGGCGCGCCGCCGGGCGCATCATGCCGGTACTGATCCTCACAGCCCGTAACGCCTGGCACGAAAAGGTCGACGGAATCGATGCCGGCGCGGATGATTACCTCGTCAAACCCTTCCGCATGGAGGAACTGCTTGCCCGCGTGCGCGCGCTGATCCGGCGCGCGGCGGGGCACGCCAGTGTCGAGATCCGGTGTGGACAGGTGATACTAGATACCCGAAGTGGACGAGTTTCCCTGGATGGCCGTACGTTGACGTTGACCAGTCTCGAGCTTCGTGTTCTTGCCTACCTGATGCATCACCGGGAGAAGGTCGTCTCCCGGAGTGATCTGATTGAGCACATCTATGCCCAGGATTTCGACCGCGATTCGAATACCATCGAGGTATTCGTCGCCCGCTTGCGCAAGAAACTGCCACCTGGATTGATCAAGACCGTCCGCGGTCTTGGTTACCGCCTGATGTGCCCGGAATGAAGCCCGCTGCTGTCCCTGGCCGTTCGTTGCGTATCCGTTTGTTGGCGGGGACACTGGTCTGGATCGTCGCGACGATTGCCATCGCCGGCTGGGTCCTGGCTGGCCTGTTTCGCCAGCATGCGGCGGAACAGTTCCGTGTCGGCCTGGAGAGTCAACTCGAGCAGCTCACCGCGAATCTGACCATCGATCAGACCGGGAAAGTCTATCTTGCCGCACCATTGAGCGATCCGCGCCTTAGTCGTCCCAACTCCGGTCTGTACTGGCAGATCGATCCACTGGACAGTACGCAGACTGTGACACCGCCTGGAGCGCTCCGCTCGAGATCCCTGTGGGATTACGTGCTCCAGGTGCCGGATGATACGGTTGCCGATGGCGAGATCCATCAGCACCAAGTAGCCGGTCCCGGTGCACTTCCGCTGGAGATGATTGAGCGGATGGTCTATCCTGCCGAACGACCCCAACAGCCGCTGCGTCTGATCGTTGCAGCCGATGCGCGCCTGCTCACCGAACCAGTCGACCGCTTCAACGGCCTGCTCATCTGGTCGTTGGGCATGCTGGGTCTCGGGCTGGTCGTCGCTGCCGTCGTTCAGGTTGTCGTCGGCCTGCGTCCGCTCGGTGATCTGCGCAGGGCGCTGGTCGAGGTACACGAAGGCCGGGTCCAAAGTATAGAAGGTGCGTTCCCACTGGAGGTTCAGCCGCTGGTCTCCGACTTCAACGAAGTATTGGCGCATAATGCCCGCATCCTGAACCACGCTCGCACTCAGGCTGGAAACCTGGCACACGCGGTAAAGACCCCGCTGGCGATTCTAGCGAACGCCGCTGCGTGTCGGGATCCACAACTGCCTCGACTAGTATCGGAGCAGATCGCGCTGGCACAGGATCGGGTGGATTATCATCTCGCCCGGTCACGCGCCGCGGCCGCGACTACCGTTCCGGGGGCGAATTGCCCGGTAGCGCCACTGGTACAATCGATCATCCATGTAATGGAGCGCCTTCACGCTGACAGGAACCTGGCCGTCACGGTCTCCGATGCCCGCTCTGCTCCGGTATTTCGCGGAGAACGGCAGGACCTGCAGGAGATGCTGGGCAACCTGCTGGACAATGCCTGGAAGTGGGCTGCGACCCGTATTGACATCTCGTTCCAGTACGACGCTGACTGGCTCACAGTGCTGGTTGACGACGATGGCCCGGGTCTTTCACCGGAACGTCGTGAATCGGTTCTGGCGCGGGGCGTGCGGGCGGATGAACGGATGCCGGGCAGTGGCCTGGGGCTGGCGATTGTCAGTGATCTGGTACAGCTTTACGGAGGGTCGATTGTACTCGACGCATCGCCACTCGGTGGGCTTCGACTGCTGCTGACGTTACCAGCCGTACGTAAACGGCAGCGTAGCCATTGACGTTCCGGGAAATCACCCACCAGCGTGGCTGCGGCCAAGCGGCTCTCATATTGATCGAAGATGGCCGGTGCAACAGACGTCAATCATCGAATCTCCAGATGGTCTCCGATTTACCCAGTGTCAGAGAATACGCCAGAAGAAGATCGTGTTCATCCCAAAACCGATAAAGATAAAAGCGATCAGGCCTCGCAACACTTACTTTGGAAGTGCCCGGGCTAGGGTCGCGCCCGCATAACCGCAGGCGGTGACGGCTGCTATCATCAGAATCGCATGCGGCTATATCGACCAGTTCGGCTGCCGTAAAGATTGCCGACAGCGCATAGGACAAACCGTTCTTCAGCGCATTCATCTTGTAGATGTTATCCATGCCTCACAGTGAGAACAGTTCGAGCAGAACGATACCTAGGCCACCGTTGAAACAGTCGCCATAGATACTGACGGCAAACGGCCCCGCGGCGCCATGAACGTTTAGCGTTCCCATTCTTGATTCGGCCTAGGCGCGTAGGCTGTTTCCTTAGCGAAGCAAATTACAGTCAGCATTATCAGACGGTTACTGAGCAAGCCGATATTGGTGGGAAGCAGAAGAAAAGCCACCAATGCCAGCGATTGAACGATGCTGGTGCCGAGTAATATATCCATGAATGTCAGATAAACTGCGCAAGGTACCAAACCAACCTGTCACTGGTCGATTAAATTGATTCGAGCATCTCGGATCCCTTAGAGATGGGCAACCTGAAATTATATCGAAGAATTCGATATTAACTGCCAAATTATTTCGTTAGATAACACAAAGCTTATCGAATATTCTGCACTGTCCTGCTGTAGGTGAATAAATGTGATTGAATCCTCTGCGGTGCCAAGGATCTGCAGGTCCGGCCGTAGGGTTAAGGAGCAACTAAAGATGATATCAACAGAAAGCAGTCAGATTCTTACGGATGATGAAGGTTATTTGGTCGATCCCACCGACTGGAACGAGTCGGTAGCACACGAACTTGCGGCAACGGAGCAAATAGCACTCGAGGATGACCACTGGCAGGTCATTCGATTCATGCGCAGCTATTATGGTGAACACCGGGTCGCTGCAGATGCCAGGTTCGTCATAAAACATCTGGCGGACGATGCAGGCTACGGTAGAGATGCCAAGAGAGTACTGTTCCAGCTGTTTCCTTACGGATATGTAAAGCAGGCTTGTAAGATCGCTGGAATGAAGCGACCCAGGGCATGGAGTACCGGATAGGAGGCGGAGAGAGGGAATATCTGG